>NZ_JBBOUC010000001.1:0-3035000 GCF_038005885.1 Bacillus sp. FSL H8-0534 | reverse complement strand
ACCACCGAAGCTGCGAATTGATACCTATGGTATCAGTGGTAGGGGAGCGTTCTAAGGGCAGTGAAGTCAGACCGTAAGGACTGGTGGAGCGCTTAGAAGTGAGAATGCCGGTATGAGTAGCGAAAGACGGGTGAGAATCCCGTCCACCGAATGCCTAAGGTTTCCTGAGGAAGGCTCGTCCGCTCAGGGTTAGTCAGGACCTAAGCCGAGGCCGACAGGCGTAGGCGATGGACAACAGGTTGATATTCCTGTACCACCTCTTTATCGTTTGAGCAATGGAGGGACGCAGAAGGATAGAAGAAGCGTGCGATTGGTTGTGCACGTCCAAGCAGTTAGGCTGATAAGTAGGCAAATCCGCTTATCGTGAAGGCTGAGCTGTGATGGGGAAGCTCCTTATGGAGCGAAGTCTTTGATTCCCCGCTGCCAAGAAAAGCTTCTAGCGAGATAAAAGGTGCCTGTACCGCAAACCGACACAGGTAGGCGAGGAGAGAATCCTAAGGTGTGCGAGAGAACTCTGGTTAAGGAACTCGGCAAAATGACCCCGTAACTTCGGGAGAAGGGGTGCTTTCTTAACGGAAAGCCGCAGTGAATAGGCCCAAGCGACTGTTTAGCAAAAACACAGGTCTCTGCGAAGCCGTAAGGCGAAGTATAGGGGCTGACACCTGCCCGGTGCTGGAAGGTTAAGGAGAGGGGTTAGCGTAAGCGAAGCTCTGAACTGAAGCCCCAGTAAACGGCGGCCGTAACTATAACGGTCCTAAGGTAGCGAAATTCCTTGTCGGGTAAGTTCCGACCCGCACGAAAGGTGTAACGATTTGGGCACTGTCTCAACCAGAGACTCGGTGAAATTATAGTACCTGTGAAGATGCAGGTTACCCGCGACAGGACGGAAAGACCCCGTGGAGCTTTACTGTAGCCTGATATTGAATTTTGGTACAGTTTGTACAGGATAGGCGGGAGCCTTTGAAGCCGGAGCGCTAGCTTCGGTGGAGGCGCTGGTGGGATACCGCCCTGACTGTATTGAAATTCTAACCTACGGGTCTTATCGACCCGGGAGACAGTGTCAGGTGGGCAGTTTGACTGGGGCGGTCGCCTCCTAAAGTGTAACGGAGGCGCCCAAAGGTTCCCTCAGAATGGTTGGAAATCATTCGTAGAGTGCAAAGGCATAAGGGAGCTTGACTGCGAGACCTACAAGTCGAGCAGGGACGAAAGTCGGGCTTAGTGATCCGGTGGTTCCGCATGGAAGGGCCATCGCTCAACGGATAAAAGCTACCCCGGGGATAACAGGCTTATCTCCCCCAAGAGTCCACATCGACGGGGAGGTTTGGCACCTCGATGTCGGCTCATCGCATCCTGGGGCTGTAGTCGGTCCCAAGGGTTGGGCTGTTCGCCCATTAAAGCGGTACGCGAGCTGGGTTCAGAACGTCGTGAGACAGTTCGGTCCCTATCCGTCGTGGGCGTAGGAAATTTGAGAGGAGCTGTCCTTAGTACGAGAGGACCGGGATGGACGCACCGCTGGTGTACCAGTTGTTCTGCCAAGGGCATAGCTGGGTAGCTATGTGCGGAAGGGATAAGTGCTGAAAGCATCTAAGCATGAAGCCCCCCTCAAGATGAGATTTCCCATAGCGTAAGCTAGTAAGATCCCTGAAAGATGATCAGGTTGATAGGTTCGAGGTGGAAGCATGGTGACATGTGGAGCTGACGAATACTAATAGATCGAGGACTTAACCATATAATATGAAGCAAATGTTATCTAGTTTTGAAGGAATATATATTTAAAATTCCTGTTGACATTCCGTAAGGAATGTGTATAATAATAAAAGTCTGGTAATGATGGCAGAGAGGTCACACCCGTTCCCATACCGAACACGGAAGTTAAGCTCTCTAGCGCCGATGGTAGTTGGGACCTTGTCCCTGTGAGAGTAGGACGTTGCCAGGCAAATGGAGGATTAGCTCAGCTGGGAGAGCACCTGCCTTACAAGCAGGGGGTCGGCGGTTCGATCCCGTCATCCTCCACCATATACGCCGGCTTAGCTCAATTGGTAGAGCAACTGACTTGTAATCAGTAGGTTGGGGGTTCAAGTCCTCTAGCCGGCACCAGTTTTTCTTGTACGAGCCATTAGCTCAGTTGGTAGAGCATCTGACTTTTAATCAGAGGGTCGAAGGTTCGAGTCCTTCATGGCTCACCATTTATAATAATTCGCGGGTGTGGCGGAATTGGCAGACGCACCAGACTTAGGATCTGGCGCCTTTGGCGTGGGGGTTCGACTCCCTTCACCCGCACTTTATAAGCGAAACCAATTTCATACCGAGCGGAAGTAGTTCAGTGGTAGAATACAACCTTGCCAAGGTTGGGGTCGCGGGTTCGAATCCCGTCTTCCGCTCCAATTTACAATATGATATGCCGGGGTGGCGGAACAGGCAGACGCACAGGACTTAAAATCCTGCGGTGGGTGACCACCGTGCGGGTTCGACCCCCGCCCTCGGCACCATATGCGCCCGTAGCTCAATTGGATAGAGCGTTTGACTACGGATCAAAAGGTTAGGGGTTCGAGTCCTCTCGGGCGCGTTTTTCCTTCGGGAAGTGGCTCAGCTTGGTAGAGCACCTGGTTTGGGACCAGGGGGTCGCAGGTTCAAATCCTGTCTTCCCGATACTTATTTTGGGGCCTTAGCTCAGCTGGGAGAGCGCCTGCCTTGCACGCAGGAGGTCAGCGGTTCGATCCCGCTAGGCTCCACCAAAAGTTCTTTGAAAACTGAACGAAACAAACAACGTGAAACGTCAATTTTTATTTTAGATGCTAGACAAACTAACTTTATTGGAGAGTTTGATCCTGGCTCAGGATGAACGCTGGCGGCGTGCCTAATACATGCAAGTCGAGCGAATGGATTAAGAGCTTGCTCTTATGAAGTTAGCGGCGGACGGGTGAGTAACACGTGGGTAACCTGCCCATAAGACTGGGATAACTCCGGGAAACCGGGGCTAATACCGGATAACATTTTGCACCGCATGGTGCGAAATTCAAAGGCGGCTTCGGCTGTCACTTATGGATGGACCCGCGTCGCATTAGCTAGTTGGTGAGGTAACGGCTCACCAAGGCAACGATGCGTAGCCGACCTGAGAGGGTGATCGGCCACACTGGGACTGAGACACGGCCCAGACTCCTACGGGAGGCAGCAGTAGGGAATCTTCCGCAATGGACGAAAGTCTGACGGAGCAACGCCGCGTGAGTGATGAAGGCTTTCGGGTCGTAAAACTCTGTTGTTAGGGAAGAACAAGTGCTAGTTGAATAAGCTGGCACCTTGACGGTACCTAACCAGAAAGCCACGGCTAACTACGTGCCAGCAGCCGCGGTAATACGTAGGTGGCAAGCGTTATCCGGAATTATTGGGCGTAAAGCGCGCGCAGGTGGTTTCTTAAGTCTGATGTGAAAGCCCACGGCTCAACCGTGGAGGGTCATTGGAAACTGGGAGACTTGAGTGCAGAAGAGGAAAGTGGAATTCCATGTGTAGCGGTGAAATGCGTAGAGATATGGAGGAACACCAGTGGCGAAGGCGACTTTCTGGTCTGTAACTGACACTGAGGCGCGAAAGCGTGGGGAGCAAACAGGATTAGATACCCTGGTAGTCCACGCCGTAAACGATGAGTGCTAAGTGTTAGAGGGTTTCCGCCCTTTAGTGCTGAAGTTAACGCATTAAGCACTCCGCCTGGGGAGTACGGCCGCAAGGCTGAAACTCAAAGGAATTGACGGGGGCCCGCACAAGCGGTGGAGCATGTGGTTTAATTCGAAGCAACGCGAAGAACCTTACCAGGTCTTGACATCCTCTGACAACCCTAGAGATAGGGCTTCCCCTTCGGGGGCAGAGTGACAGGTGGTGCATGGTTGTCGTCAGCTCGTGTCGTGAGATGTTGGGTTAAGTCCCGCAACGAGCGCAACCCTTGATCTTAGTTGCCATCATTAAGTTGGGCACTCTAAGGTGACTGCCGGTGACAAACCGGAGGAAGGTGGGGATGACGTCAAATCATCATGCCCCTTATGACCTGGGCTACACACGTGCTACAATGGACGGTACAAAGAGCTGCAAGACCGCGAGGTGGAGCTAATCTCATAAAACCGTTCTCAGTTCGGATTGTAGGCTGCAACTCGCCTACATGAAGCTGGAATCGCTAGTAATCGCGGATCAGCATGCCGCGGTGAATACGTTCCCGGGCCTTGTACACACCGCCCGTCACACCACGAGAGTTTGTAACACCCGAAGTCGGTGGGGTAACCTTTTTGGAGCCAGCCGCCTAAGGTGGGACAGATGATTGGGGTGAAGTCGTAACAAGGTAGCCGTATCGGAAGGTGCGGCTGGATCACCTCCTTTCTATGGAGAATTGATGAACGCTGTTCATCAATATAAGTTTCCGTGTTTCGTTTTGTTCAGTTTTGAGAGAACTATCTCTCAGAAATAAATGTATGTTCTTTGAAAACTAGATAACAGTGTAGCTCATATTTTTTAATTTTAGTTTGGTTAAGTTAGAAAGGGCGCACGGTGGATGCCTTGACACTAGGAGTCGATGAAGGACGGGACTAACGCCGATATGCTTCGGGGAGCTGTAAGTAAGCTTTGATCCGAAGATTTCCGAATGGGGAAACCCACCATACGTAATGGTATGGTATCCTTACCTGAATACATAGGGTAAGGAAGACAGACCCAGGGAACTGAAACATCTAAGTACCTGGAGGAAGAGAAAGCAAATGCGATTTCCTGAGTAGCGGCGAGCGAAACGGAATCTAGCCCAAACCAAGAGGCTTGCCTCTTGGGGTTGTAGGACATTCTATACGGAGTTACAAAGGAACGAGGTAGACGAAGCAGCCTGGAAAGGCTCGTCATAGAGGGTAACAACCCCGTAGTCGAAACTTCGTTCTCTCTTGAATGTATCCTGAGTACGGCGGAACACGTGAAATTCCGTCGGAATCTGGGAGGACCATCTCCCAAGGCTAAATACTACCTAGTGATCGATAGTGAACCAGTACCGTGAGGGAAAGGTGAAAAGCACCCCGGAAGGGGAGTGAAAGAGATCCTGAAACCGTGTGCCTACAAATAGTCAGAGCCCGTTAATGGGTGATGGCGTGCCTTTTGTAGAATGAACCGGCGAGTTACGATCCCGTGCGAGGTTAAGCTGAAGAGGCGGAGCCGTAGCGAAAGCGAGTCTGAATAGGGCGTTTAGTACGTGGTCGTAGACCCGAAACCAGGTGATCTACCCATGTCCAGGGTGAAGTTCAGGTAACACTGAATGGAGGCCCGAACCCACGCACGTTGAAAAGTGCGGGGATGAGGTGTGGGTAGCGGAGAAATTCCAATCGAACCTGGAGATAGCTGGTTCTCCCCGAAATAGCTTTAGGGCTAGCCTTAAGTGTAAGAGTCTTGGAGGTAGAGCACTGATTGAACTAGGGGTCCTCATCGGATTACCGAATTCAGTCAAACTCCGAATGCCAATGACTTATCCTTAGGAGTCAGACTGCGAGTGATAAGATCCGTAGTCAAGAGGGAAACAGCCCAGATCGCCAGCTAAGGTCCCAAAGTGTGTATTAAGTGGAAAAGGATGTGGAGTTGCTTAGACAACTAGGATGTTGGCTTAGAAGCAGCCACCATTTAAAGAGTGCGTAATAGCTCACTAGTCGAGTGACTCTGCGCCGAAAATGTACCGGGGCTAAATACACCACCGAAGCTGCGAATTGATACCTATGGTATCAGTGGTAGGGGAGCGTTCTAAGGGCAGTGAAGTCAGACCGTAAGGACTGGTGGAGCGCTTAGAAGTGAGAATGCCGGTATGAGTAGCGAAAGACGGGTGAGAATCCCGTCCACCGAATGCCTAAGGTTTCCTGAGGAAGGCTCGTCCGCTCAGGGTTAGTCAGGACCTAAGCCGAGGCCGACAGGCGTAGGCGATGGACAACAGGTTGATATTCCTGTACCACCTCTTTATCGTTTGAGCAATGGAGGGACGCAGAAGGATAGAAGAAGCGTGCGATTGGTTGTGCACGTCCAAGCAGTTAGGCTGATAAGTAGGCAAATCCGCTTATCGTGAAGGCTGAGCTGTGATGGGGAAGCTCCTTATGGAGCGAAGTCTTTGATTCCCCGCTGCCAAGAAAAGCTTCTAGCGAGATAAAAGGTGCCTGTACCGCAAACCGACACAGGTAGGCGAGGAGAGAATCCTAAGGTGTGCGAGAGAACTCTGGTTAAGGAACTCGGCAAAATGACCCCGTAACTTCGGGAGAAGGGGTGCTTTCTTAACGGAAAGCCGCAGTGAATAGGCCCAAGCGACTGTTTAGCAAAAACACAGGTCTCTGCGAAGCCGTAAGGCGAAGTATAGGGGCTGACACCTGCCCGGTGCTGGAAGGTTAAGGAGAGGGGTTAGCGTAAGCGAAGCTCTGAACTGAAGCCCCAGTAAACGGCGGCCGTAACTATAACGGTCCTAAGGTAGCGAAATTCCTTGTCGGGTAAGTTCCGACCCGCACGAAAGGTGTAACGATTTGGGCACTGTCTCAACCAGAGACTCGGTGAAATTATAGTACCTGTGAAGATGCAGGTTACCCGCGACAGGACGGAAAGACCCCGTGGAGCTTTACTGTAGCCTGATATTGAATTTTGGTACAGTTTGTACAGGATAGGCGGGAGCCTTTGAAGCCGGAGCGCTAGCTTCGGTGGAGGCGCTGGTGGGATACCGCCCTGACTGTATTGAAATTCTAACCTACGGGTCTTATCGACCCGGGAGACAGTGTCAGGTGGGCAGTTTGACTGGGGCGGTCGCCTCCTAAAGTGTAACGGAGGCGCCCAAAGGTTCCCTCAGAATGGTTGGAAATCATTCGTAGAGTGCAAAGGCATAAGGGAGCTTGACTGCGAGACCTACAAGTCGAGCAGGGACGAAAGTCGGGCTTAGTGATCCGGTGGTTCCGCATGGAAGGGCCATCGCTCAACGGATAAAAGCTACCCCGGGGATAACAGGCTTATCTCCCCCAAGAGTCCACATCGACGGGGAGGTTTGGCACCTCGATGTCGGCTCATCGCATCCTGGGGCTGTAGTCGGTCCCAAGGGTTGGGCTGTTCGCCCATTAAAGCGGTACGCGAGCTGGGTTCAGAACGTCGTGAGACAGTTCGGTCCCTATCCGTCGTGGGCGTAGGAAATTTGAGAGGAGCTGTCCTTAGTACGAGAGGACCGGGATGGACGCACCGCTGGTGTACCAGTTGTTCTGCCAAGGGCATAGCTGGGTAGCTATGTGCGGAAGGGATAAGTGCTGAAAGCATCTAAGCATGAAGCCCCCCTCAAGATGAGATTTCCCATAGCGTAAGCTAGTAAGATCCCTGAAAGATGATCAGGTTGATAGGTTCGAGGTGGAAGCATGGTGACATGTGGAGCTGACGAATACTAATAGATCGAGGACTTAACCATATAATATGAAGCAAATGTTATCTAGTTTTGAAGGAATATACCTTCAATAGTTTGGTGATGATGGCAGAGAGGTCACACCCGTTCCCATACCGAACACGGAAGTTAAGCTCTCTAGCGCCGATGGTAGTTGGGACCTTGTCCCTGTGAGAGTAGGACGTCGCCAAGCAATTAAAGCACGAGTCAATTGACTCGTGCTTTTTTGTATATTTTTATTTGGTATTAATACGTACAAATAAAAATGAGAAGTTAATTCTGTTGTATAAAATATAAACGTAGTGATTAAAGAAAAGAAATTTTGGCTAGGATAGTGAGGAAGCAAAAGAGTTGCAAATTTCTTTAATACGTATATAATTAAAGTCAAAGATAGTCAAAGTCAATAAAGGTGGCGGATAAATGAGAAATATATCTGATATCATTGAGCAATATCTAAAGCAAGTTATTGACTTAAGCAATAATAATGTGATTGAGATTAAGAGAAATGAGGTTGCGGATCGATTTGATTGTGTTCCGTCTCAAATTAATTATGTAATCAATACTCGCTTTACGTTAGAAAGAGGATTTGTAGTTGAAAGTAAACGAGGCGGAGGAGGTTACATTCGCATTATCAAAGTCAAATTGCATGACGATATAGACATTATTGATCAAATGCTTCATATGATCGAGCATAGTATTGCGCAAGGGAATGCGGAAAGTATCATTATACGATTAGTGGAAGAAGATATTGTGACCAATCGGGAAGCAAAACTTATGCTGAGCGTATTAGATCGATCTGTATTATTAATGGATTTACCTTCTAGAGATGAACTTAGGGCTCGGATATTATGCGCAATGTTAAGGACACTGAAATATAAATAAATACAGCTTTTGTTAAGAAATGTTTTTAGTGGTAATTCATTTTATAGTGGGACTTTTTACAGACAAGATTCAGTGAAAAAAATAATCTAGTGGTGTATAAAAAGTATCATGAGGTAGATCGTTCCTATTGTAAAGGTGGGGATATAAGATGACTTGTCAAAATTGTAATATAAGACCAGCAGCATTACATTATACAAAAGTAATAAACGGACAAAAGACGGAAGTTCATCTTTGTGAGCAATGTGCAGAGCAAAATGGCTATACGTCTTTCTTTCAATCACCACAATCTAGTTTTTCCTTCCATGACTTACTAGCTGGATTGCTACATGGAGAACCATCAATGTTTGAAAACCAAGAGGATAGTTTTTCAGATGCAAGAGTATTACGATGTTCAACTTGTAATATGACATATAAACAATTTGCAAAAGTAGGTCGCTTTGGATGTGCTTCTTGTTATGAGACATTTAAGGAACAACTAAAGCCAATGTTGAAGCGGCTTCATGGTGGTCATACAAATCATTGTGGAAAAATTCCCGAGCGTATGGGAGGAAATATTCATCTAAAGAAAGAATTAGATGAACTAAAATTAAAATTAAAGCAATGTATACAGAAAGAAGAATTTGAAAAAGCAGCTCAAACGCGTGATCAAATCCGAAGTATTGAAAATCAGCTTAGTGAGCATAGAGGGGGGGAATAGTTCTATGTCACTGGATCGTATTATGAATGAAGCAATTAGTCCGTGGATGAGGGGAGATGGCCCCGATTCTGATATTGTTTTAAGTAGTCGTATTCGTTTGGCTCGTAATTTAAAAGATTATCATTTCCCTATTATGCAAACTGATGAAGAAGCTAAGCAGATTACTAATTTATTTCAAAAGAAGTTTGTAAATCAGAAAGTGAAATCCCTCGGGAATTTTGAACTATTAAAAATGAATGAACTAAAACCGCTTCAGCGAAGAGTTTTAGTAGAAAAACATTTAATTAGTCCTAATCTTGCTGGAACGGAATTTGGTACTTGTCTACTATCAGAAAGTGAACATATAAGTGTGATGCTTAATGAAGAAGATCATGTGCGAATTCAATGTTTATTCTCAGGGCTGCAATTATCAGAAGCACTGCAAAGCGCAAACAAAATGGATACATGGATTGAAAAAGCAGTTGAATATGCTTTTGATGAATCGCTTGGCTATATTACCAGTTGCCCCACAAATGTTGGTACGGGGTTACGAGCTTCTGTAATGATGCATTTACCAGCACTTGTTTTGACGAAACGGATAAATCGTATTATACAAGCAATTCAACAATTAGGTTTAGTCGTAAGAGGAATATACGGTGAAGGTAGCGAAGCCTTAGGTAATATATTTCAAGTTTCTAATCAAATGACATTAGGAAAATCAGAAGAAGATATTATAGCAGATTTAGAGAGTGTTGTTCATCAGCTTATACAACAAGAGAGAGTAGCTCGAGAACTAATTATGAAAAATTCAAGTATTGAACTTGAAGACCGAGTATATCGTTCTTACGGTGTACTGGCTAATAGTCGATTAATTCAATCGGCAGAAGCTGCTACTTGTCTGTCAGATATGCGGTTAGGTATTGATCTTGATTATATAAAAAATATATCAAGAAATATTTTAACAGAGTTAATGGTACTAACTCAGCCAGGAATTTTACAGCAATACGCAGGAGGTCCTTTAAGCCCAGAAGAAAGGGATTATCGAAGGGCGACATTAATCCGTGAAAGACTACGAATTGAACAAAATTGAGCGCAAGTAGGAGGCGATTTCTATGATGTTTGGAAGATTTACAGAAAGAGCACAGAAAGTATTAGCTTTATCTCAAGAAGAAGCAATTCGCATTGGGCATAATAATATTGGTACAGAACATATTTTACTTGGGCTTGTACGCGAAGGGGAAGGAATTGCAGCTAAAGCGTTAATTGCTCTTGGGCTAAGTCCAGAGAAGGTACAAAAAGAGGTAGAGGCATTAATTGGTCGTGGAACAGAGATGTCTCAAACTGTTCATTATACACCGCGTGCCAAAAAAGTAATTGAGTTATCAATGGATGAGGCACGTAAGCTAGGTCATTCTTATGTTGGAACGGAACATATTTTACTAGGATTGATCCGTGAAGGTGAAGGTGTTGCAGCGCGTGTTTTAAATAACTTAGGCGTAAGTTTAAACAAAGCAAGACAACAAGTATTGCAGCTCCTTGGAAGCAATGAAGCTACATCAGGCCATCAAGGTGGTGCATCAGCAAATGCAAATACACCAACGCTTGATAGTTTAGCGCGAGATTTGACAGTTGTTGCACGTGAAGGACGCTTAGATCCTGTTATTGGCCGTAGTAAAGAGATTCAACGTGTTATTGAAGTATTGAGCCGTAGAACTAAGAATAACCCAGTATTAATTGGAGAACCTGGGGTAGGTAAAACAGCAATTGCTGAAGGTCTAGCACAGCAAATTGTAAATAATGAAGTTCCAGAAACATTACGCGATAAGCGTGTTATGACGTTAGATATGGGTACAGTTGTTGCTGGCACGAAATACCGTGGTGAGTTTGAGGATCGTTTAAAGAAAGTGATGGATGAAATTCGCCAAGCTGGTAATATCATTCTATTTATTGATGAACTTCATACATTAATTGGTGCAGGTGGTGCAGAAGGTGCAATTGACGCATCCAATATTTTGAAACCATCATTAGCACGTGGTGAATTGCAATGTATTGGGGCGACAACATTAGATGAGTATCGTAAATACATTGAAAAAGATGCAGCACTAGAAAGACGTTTCCAACCAATTCATGTTGACGAGCCAAGCTTAGAAGAATCGATTCAAATTTTAAGAGGGTTACGCGATCGTTACGAGGCGCATCACCGCGTTTCCATTACAGATGATGCAATTGAAGCAGCTGTAAAACTTTCGGATCGTTATATTACAGATCGTTTCTTACCTGATAAAGCAATTGACTTAATCGATGAAGCAGCTTCAAAAGTACGCTTACGTTCTTATACAACACCACCAGATTTAAAAGAACTTGAAGTGAAACTTGAAGAAATTCGAAAAGAAAAGGATGCAGCCGTACAGAGCCAAGAATTTGAAAAGGCAGCTTCTTTACGAGATATGGAACAACGTTTACGTGAAAAATTAGAGGATACAAAACGTCAGTGGAAAGAGCAGCAAGGAAAAGAAAATTCAGAAGTAACAGTAGAAGACATTGCAAATGTTGTTTCTACGTGGACGCGTATTCCGGTTTCTAAACTTGCACAAACAGAAACAAATAAATTATTGAATCTAGAATCCATTTTACATGACCGTGTAATTGGCCAAGATGAAGCTGTTGTCGCAGTAGCGAAAGCAGTGCGCCGCGCAAGAGCGGGTTTAAAAGATCCGAAACGCCCAATTGGTTCATTTATTTTCTTAGGACCGACTGGTGTAGGTAAAACGGAGCTTGCGCGTGCATTAGCAGAATCTATGTTTGGTGATGAAGATGCAATGATTCGTATTGATATGTCTGAGTATATGGAGAAACATTCTACTTCTCGCTTAGTGGGGTCTCCCCCAGGATATGTGGGATATGAAGAAGGCGGCCAATTAACAGAAAAAGTTCGTCGCAAACCATATTCTGTCGTGCTGTTAGATGAAGTAGAGAAGGCACATCCAGATGTATTTAACATTTTACTGCAAGTGCTAGAAGATGGGCGTTTAACAGACTCTAAAGGGCGTACAGTTGATTTCCGAAATACAATTGTTATTATGACATCTAACGTTGGTGCCGAAGCATTAAAACGTAATAAACATCTCGGTTTTAACGTACAAGATGAGAGTCGTGATTATTCAGATATGAAGGGTAAAGTAATGGATGAATTGAAAAAAGCATTTCGTCCAGAGTTCTTAAACCGTATTGATGAAATCATTGTTTTCCATATGCTTGAGAAAAAACATATTCAAGAAATTGTAACGCTTATGGTTAATCAATTAGTAAATCGGTTAAAAGAACAAGAGATTGAATTAGAGTTAACAAGTACAGCAATTGAAGCGATTGCTGATAAAGGATTCGATCGTGAGTATGGTGCTCGTCCACTTCGTCGAGCAATCCAAAAACATGTGGAAGATCGATTGTCAGAAGAACTTCTAAAAGGAGCAATTGAGAAAGGTCAAAAAGTTGTCTTTGACGCCGAAGGGGAATCATTTGTCATTCGCAGTGCAGAAAAGGTAAAATAAGTATAGACAAACAAGGAGGGCTAAATAATAGCCCTCTTTCTTGTACGAGAAGGATGTATGTTTATAGATGAAAGTGAAGTGAAGTAAAAACAAGATGGCTAAAAAGAAAACGAAATTTATATGTCAAGAATGTGGTTATCAGTCACCAAAATATATGGGTAAGTGCCCTGGATGTGGGCAATGGAATACGCTTGTCGAAGAGATGGAACAAGTTGTATCATCGCGTCGCATCAACTATGCAAATGCGATTCAAACGGAAGTAACAAAGCCAAGGCGTCTTACAGAAGTAGAAACAAAGTCAGAGGCACGGATTGAAACAAAATTTCAAGAATTTAATCGTGTACTCGGTGGAGGAATTGTTGACGGTTCCCTCGTACTTATTGGAGGAGATCCTGGAATTGGAAAATCAACCTTACTACTACAAATATCATCGCAATTAGCAGATTCTTCGTATGATGTATTGTATATATCTGGTGAAGAATCAGCAAAACAAATTAAACTTCGTGCAGATCGTCTACATGTAAATGGAAGCAACTTATTTGTTGTTTCGGAAACAGATTTACAGCGAATTGCGGCACATATCGATGAAATGAACCCTTCCTTTGTTGTCATTGATTCCATTCAAACTATTTATTTGCCAGAAGTAACCTCAGCACCAGGTAGTGTTTCGCAAGTACGTGAATGTACAGCGGAACTGATGAAACTTGCAAAAACGAAAGGAATTCCAATTTTTATCGTAGGACATGTAACGAAAGAAGGGGCAATTGCAGGACCGCGTATGTTAGAACATATGGTGGATGCGGTTCTTTATTTTGAAGGAGACCGTCATCATACATATCGTATTTTGCGAGCGGTTAAAAATCGCTTTGGTTCTACAAATGAGATGGGTATTTTTGAAATGAAGGAACTCGGTCTTGCGGAAGTATTAAATCCTTCTGAAATTTTTCTAGAAGAAAGACCTGTTGGAGTTGCTGGCTCTACAGTTGTTGCTTCTATGGAAGGGACAAGGCCTGTTTTAGTAGAAATACAAGCATTAATTTCTCCTACTAGTTTTGGAAATCCACGAAGAATGGCTACAGGGATTGATCATAATCGTGTATCGCTTATTATGGCAGTGCTAGAAAAAAGAGCAGGTTTATTATTGCAAAACCAAGATGCGTATTTAAAGGTTGCTGGAGGATTGAGATTGGATGAACCAGCAATTGATTTGGCAGTGGCTTTAAGTATTGCATCGAGTTTTCGAGATAAGTCAACTGCCCCGACCGATGCGGTAATAGGAGAAGTTGGGTTAACTGGAGAAGTAAGAAGGGTATCGAGAATTGAACAACGAGTACAAGAAGCGGCTAAATTAGGATTTCAGCGTGCCATAATCCCGAAAAAAAATTTAGGGGGTTGGACAATTCCTGAGGGGATTGAAGTAGTTGGTGTTTCTAATTTAGGAGAGGCGCTTCGTTTGACATTAGGAGGCTAGGCTATGGAAGAAAACAAGCAACGTGTCAAAAGTATGATTAATATTTTGCAGCTTGTTGCACCAGGGACACCTTTGCGAGAAGGCATAGATAATGTACTTCGTGCGCAAACAGGTGGCTTAATTGTCCTTGGGTATAATGATCAAATTAAAAGCATTGTTGATGGAGGATTTCACATTAATTGTGCATTCTCTCCCGCTAGTTTATACGAACTAGCAAAAATGGATGGAGCTCTTATTTTAAATGAGACGGGAAGTAAAATTTTAATTGCAAATGCACAGTTAGTTCCCGAGTCATCTATTGATTCCATTGAAACAGGAATGCGTCATCGCACAGCAGAACGTGTAGCGAAGCAAACAGGAAGTCTTGTTGTTGCTATTTCACAAAGACGTAACGTAATTACGCTATATCAGGGAGGTTTACGTTATACACTAAAAGACATAGGCGTTATTTTAACAAAGGCAAATCAGGCTATTCAAACTTTAGAAAAATATAAAGCAGTATGGAATGATGGTATTACGAACTTGGGTATTCTAGAATTTGAGGAAGTTGTTACGATGTCTGAAGTGGTCCACGTCCTACATAGTGTCGAGATGGTACTCCGTATTAAGAATGAAATTCTAAGTTATATTCATGAATTAGGAACAGAAGGTAGACTTATTCGTTTACAGCTTACTGAGCTGTTGGCTGATTTGGAAGCAGAGGCAGCATTATTAATTAAAGACTACTATCAAGAAAAGACGCAGGATCACTATCAAATTTTAAAAAAATTACAGGAACTTGCAAATGCACAGCTTTTAGAAGATAGTGATTTAGTGAAATTGCTTGGTTACCCAGGGCAAATGAGTTTAGAGGAAAGTGTTACACCGAGAGGATATAGGATTACAAGTAAAATTTCTCGGGTACCACCTCTTATTATTGAAAATTTGATCAATCGATTTAAAACATTGCAAGGCGTTTGTCGTGCAAGTATTAATGAGTTAGATGATGTAGAAGGAATTGGAGAAGTTCGGGCGAAAAAAATACGAGAAGGTTTAAAACGAATCCAAGAGCATTTATATATGAGTAGACACAATTAAGAATATTACATTGATTTCATAATATAACGACACTAGCACATTTTTGGTATATGATATGATATATTGGTAAATAAACCAATTTATAAAAAGACACGTCCGCTTTTGCATTCGGCGTTTTGATTAGCAAAACAATGGTTAATAATGAGTAGGAGGTGGTTGGATGTTAAAACGGATCGTACAGCTCTTCGTTTTAGTAATCGGAGGAGCGTTAGGGATTTATTTAATCCCGAAAGTTATTAATGTATTGGACATGGGTGCAATCCCGTTACTGGAGGGCTCATATGTTCGTGCAATTATTGGTGCAATTATTTTATTTTTAACAACATTTTGGCTCGTAGATTATATTGTTCAGCTTATTAAACATATTGAGGAAGCTCTTGTAAAGGCGCCTGTAACAGATGTTTTATTTGGCACGCTAGGATTAATCTCAGGTCTTATTGTTGCGTATTTAATTTTGATACCAATTCGTGAATTTACAATTCCAGTCATTAGTACTGTATTGCAAATCTTCTTTACACTTCTACTTGGTTACTTAGGATTCCAGGTAGGATTTAAAAAGAGAAATGAATTGTTAGGATTATTTACACTACCACAACGCGGTGGCAAGAAGAAAAATAACAATAGTGATAATGAAGAGGCTGAAACGGAAACAGGAGTAGAGGAATCTTTTTCGCATTGGAAAATTCTTGATACTAGTGTAATTATTGATGGACGTATTGCTGATATTTGTCAAACGAAATTCCTAGAAGGAACGATTGTCATTCCTCAGTTTGTATTAGAGGAGTTGCAACATATTGCTGATTCTTCGGATGCATTAAAGCGTAATCGAGGACGTAGAGGATTAGATATTTTAAACCGTATTCAAAAAGAGATGCCAATTCCAGTAGAGATTTATGAAGGCGATTTCGAAGATATTCAAGAAGTGGATAGCAAGCTTGTGAAATTAGCGAAAGTAACTGGTGGTACTGTTGTCACAAATGATTTTAACTTAAATAAAGTTTCTGAACTACAAGGAGTAACAGTTCTAAACATTAATGATTTAGCAAATGCAATTAAGCCAGTTGTACTTCCCGGTGAAGAACTAAGCGTTTATGTTGTCAAAGATGGAAAAGAGCAAAATCAAGGTGTTGCTTATTTAGATGATGGTACGATGATTGTAGTAGAAGATGGTCGAGAATATGTTGGCTCACAACTTGATGTACTCGTTACGAGTGTACTACAAACATCTGCTGGTCGTATGATTTTTGCAAAGCGAAAATTACTAGAAAAAGCATTATAAGTAGAGGATTATTAGCATGTATACATTAATTATTCCGGCCGCGGGCCGAGGAAAGCGAATGGGTGCTGGTAAAAATAAATTATTTTTGCTTATTAATGAAGTGCCTATTATTGTGCATACATTACGTGTTTTTGAAAAAGATGAAGCATGTAAAAATATTATTATGGCAATTAATGAAGAAGAACGTTCCTATTTTGAAGGGTTAATACAGAGATATCCGATTCAAAAGAGTGTGCAGTTTATCCAAGGTGGGGCTGAAAGACAAGATAGTGTATATAATGCACTTCAATATGTGAAGCAAACCGAGTATGTTCTTGTACATGATGGAGCACGTCCGTTTGTAACGAATAAAATGACCCGTGATGTATTGATTGCAGCGAAGCGGAAAGGTGCTTCGATTTGCGCGGTACCTGTAAAGGACACAGTAAAACGGGTAGAACAAAATACAGTTGTTGAAACAGTTGAACGTTCTCAGTTGAGAGCCGTACAAACACCTCAAGGATTTTCTGTTCCACTTTTACTAGAAGCGCATCAAAGTGCAAAACAGGGATGTTTCCTTGGTACAGATGATGCAAGTCTTGTAGAACGTATTGGTAAGGAAGTGGGCGTAGTAGAGGGTAGTTATTACAATATTAAAGTGACAACGCCAGAGGATTTATTAATTGCTGAAAGTTTCTTGCGTGTTCAGAAGGGGTAGTAGAAAGAATATAAAGAAAAGCCCGGTTACTGCCGGGCTTTTCTTTATAGGTGCATAGATATAATATAGAATCATAACGTTCAGTAGTTTAGCTTGAGGAGGATGTAAAATGTTTCGAATTGGACAAGGCTTTGATGTACATGAATTTGCAGAAGGTAGACCGTTAATTATCGGTGGAATTACGATTCCGCATGAAAAAGGTTTGTTAGGTCACTCAGATGCAGATGTACTATTACATACAATTGCTGATGCATGTTTAGGAGCAATTGCTGCAGGTGACATCGGAAAACATTTTCCAGATACAGATCCTGCCTTTAAGGATGCAGATTCAGCGGTGTTATTGCAAAAAGTTTGGGAGTTTGTGCGTGAACAAGGGTATGAGTTAGGTAATTTAGATTGTACAATTATTGCGCAGAAGCCGAAAATGGCACCACATATTGAAAATATGCGTAAGCGTATTAGTGAGTTATTAGAAACTTCTATAGGCAATATTAATGTGAAGGCAACAACAACTGAAAAATTAGGATTTACAGGAAGAGAAGAAGGGATTGCTTCTCAAGCAGTTGTATTATTACAGAAAAAATAGTTGTTTTTGATTCGTAAGATGGATAATCAGATTTTTTTGGTGTACAATTATAGAATGTGTTGACATTAAGAATGGAAGGTGTACCAATTATGGAAAAGCAAGTGAGAGTACGCTATGCGCCAAGTCCAACAGGACACTTACATATCGGAAATGCGCGTACGGCATTATTTAATTATTTATTTGCTCGTCATCAAGATGGCAAGTTTATTATTCGTATTGAAGATACTGATGTAAAACGTAATGTTGCTGGTGGTGAAGAAAGCCAATTAAAATACTTGAAATGGCTCGGTATGGACTGGGATGAAGGTGTTGATGTTGGTGGTGAATATGGACCATATCGTCAAACAGAACGTTTAGATATTTATAAAAAGTTATATGAAGATTTGCTAGAACGTGGTTTAGCTTATAAATGTTACATGACAGAAGAGGAATTAGAAGCAGAGCGTGAAGGACAAATTGCTCGTGGTGAAACACCTCGTTATGCAGGTAATCACCGTGATTTAACAGAAGAACAAATCAAGCAATTTGAAGCAGAAGGCCGCATTCCAAGTATTCGTTTCCGTGTACCAGCTGACCGCGACTACACGTTTAAGGATGTCGTAAAAGATGAAGTTGCTTTCCACTCAAATGACTTTGGTGATTTCGTTATTGTGAAAAAAGATGGTATTCCAACTTATAATTTTGCAGTAGCGGTAGATGATCATTTAATGGAAATCACACATGTTCTTCGTGGCGATGACCATATCTCTAACACACCGAAACAAATGATGATTTATGAAGCATTTGGATGGGATATCCCACAATTCGGTCATATGACATTAATCGTAAATGAGAGCCGTAAAAAATTAAGTAAACGTGATGAATCTATTATTCAATTTATTGAACAATATCAAGCGCTTGGATATCTTCCAGAAGCGATTTTTAACTTTATCGCATTACTTGGTTGGTCACCAGTAGGGGAGGAAGAAATCTTCTCTAAAGATGAGTTTATTGAAATGTTTGATGCGGCACGTTTATCAAAATCACCTGCATTATTCGATTCTCAAAAACTAAAATGGATGAACAATCAATATATGAAAAAGCAAGATCTAGATGCTGTTGTTGCATTAAGCTTACCGCATTTAGTGAAAGCTGGTCGTGTAAGTGAAAACTTAAGCGAACAAGAACAGGTTTGGGTTCGTGGTGTAATTGCTTTATACCATGAACAAATGAGCTTTGGAGCTGAAATTGTAGAGCTTTCTGAAATGTTCTTCAAAGATCATGTAGACTATGAAGAAGAAGGACAAGAAGTATTAAAAGGTGAACAAGTACCTGAAGTACTTCGTGCATTTGCAGCAGGATTAGAAGCTTTAGATGAAGTAGAACCAGCAGCAATTAAGAAGGCAATTAAAGCTGTTCAAAAAGAAACAGGTCATAAAGGCAAAAATTTATTTATGCCAATTCGTGTTGCAACTACGGGTCAAACACATGGCCCAGAACTTCCAAACGCAATTGCACTTCTTGGAAAAGAAAAAGTTTTAAATCGTATTCGTAAAGTAATTGGTTAACATTTGACGAATTTAGAAATATAATAAGAATACTTAAAAACCTAATAAGGGAAAGCGACGAGAAGGAGAAGTAGAAAATCAGGCTTTTTACAGAGAGAACCACCTTTTGGCTGGAAGTGGTTTATAAGTGGATTTTTGAAATGCCCCTTCGAGTCTTCTGCTGAACAACGAAGAGTTTCGGGACGTCATAAGGACGCAAAGTAAGCAGAAGCGGTATAAACCGTTATCATGGATGAGTTTGAGGCTTTATTTGAGCCTAAACAGAGTGGAACCGCGCTTATAAGGCGCCTCTGTCAATATGACAGAGGCGTCTTTTTTATACCATGTAAATAGGTATGGGTATCAGTTTTTGTACAGATGGATAAAGACTAGGTAACAAACAAGGAAGTTAGCGATAAAGTGAACCTTTAATCAGTGGGGCTTCATTCCTCACTAATTATTAGCCTTCACCAATTGGACCTTTACGGGTAATTCATCTCCAATCTAACTTCTTTTCTTTCACTGAATGATGAGGTGGAGGTAATACTGTCCACCAATAGCGGGGGAATCAGTTCACTCGGAATAGTAGTCCATAAAGGGGAGGGGACATCGATGTTTAAGAGGCTTCGAGAAGATATTGAAGTCGTTTTTGAACAAGATCCAGCGGCGCGAAGTTATTTCGAAGTCATTTTAACTTACTCTGGATTACATGCAGTTTGGGCACACCGAATTGCACACGCCTTTTATAAACGAAATTTTTTCTTTATTGCGCGTTGGATTTCACAAGTTAGTCGTTTTTTTACTGGTATCGAGATTCATCCAGGGGCCACAATTGGTCGCCGCTTTTTTATTGACCATGGTATGGGAGTTGTTATTGGGGAGACATGTGAAATTGGAGACAATGTAACCATTTATCAAGGAGTTACATTAGGTGGTACAGGGAAAGAAAAAGGAAAAAGGCATCCAACAATTCAAGATAATGTACTTATTGCAACTGGTGCGAAAGTACTCGGATCCATTACGGTTGGAGAGAATTCCAAAATTGGTGCAGGGTCCGTTGTGTTGAAAGAAGTTCCTGCGCATTCGACAGTTGTAGGTATACCTGGTCGTGTCGTAATTCAGAATGGAGTAAAGGTAGGTCAGGAATTAAACCATTCGGATCTTCCGGATCCAATTTTCGATAAATTGAAAGTGATGGAAGCTGAGCTTGAGAAATTAAAAAAGCAACTTGAAGTAAAAGTGGAAAGGAAGGATGAAAATGACTATTCACATTTATAATACGTTAACGCGTCAGAAAGAGGAGTTTGTTCCTTTAGAAGAAAATAAAGTGAAGATGTATGTATGCGGGCCGACAGTATACAACTATATTCATATTGGAAATGCAAGACCGCCTATGGTATTTGATACAGTGCGTCGCTACTTAGAATATAAAGGGTATGATGTACAATATGTTTCTAATTTTACGGATGTAGATGATAAATTAATTAAAGCAGCAAATGAGCTAGGAGAGGACGTTCCAACAATTGCAGATCGCTTTGTTGAAGCGTATTTTGAAGATGTAACTGCATTAGGTTGCAAGCACGCTACAGTTCACCCTCGTGTAACAGAAAATATGGATATCATTATTGAGTTTATTGAGGAACTTGTGAAAAAAGGATATGCATATGAATCAGAAGGAGATGTTTATTACAAAACGAAAGAATTTGAAGGCTACGGCAAATTGTCTCATCAACCAATTGCAGATTTGCGTCATGGTGCACGTATTGAAGTTGGAGAAAAGAAACAAGATCCACTTGACTTTGCATTATGGAAAGCTGCGAAAGAAGGAGAGATCTTCTGGGAGAGCCCTTGGGGGAAAGGTCGTCCGGGATGGCATATTGAATGCTCTGCAATGGCACGGAAATATTTGGGAGATACAATCGATATTCACGCTGGTGGTCAAGATTTAGCGTTCCCACATCATGAAAATGAGATTGCACAATCAGAAGCTTTGACTGGAAAAACATTTGCACGTTACTGGATGCATAATGGATATATTAATATTAACAATGAAAAAATGTCTAAATCATTAGGGAACTTCATTTTAGTTCACGATATTATTAAGCAATATAATCCGCAATTAATTCGCTTCTTTATGCTATCGGTTCACTATCGTCACCCAATTAACTTTAGTGAAGAATTATTACAGAATACGAATAATGGGTTAGAGCGTATTAAAACGGCATACGGTAATTTAAAACATCGCATGGAAAGCAGTACGGATTTAACGGATCATAACGAGAAGTGGTTAGCTGAAATGAAGAAATTCCAAGTTGCATTTGAAGCAGCGATGGATGATGATTTTAATACAGCAAACGCAGTAACAGAATTATATAACTTAGCAAACCATGCAAATCAATATTTACTAGAAGAACATACATCAAAAGCTGTGCTTGAGGCGTATGTAAAACAGTTTGAAACATTATTTGGCATCTTAGGATTAGAATTAACAAAAGAAGAATTACTTGATGAAGAGATTGAAGTGTTAATTCAAAAACGTATTGAAGCTCGTAAAAATCGTGATTTCGCATTATCAGATCAAATTCGCGATGATTTAAAAGAGCGCAATATTATTTTAGAAGATACAGCACAAGGTACAAGATGGAAAAGAGGATAAGCATGATTGATGCAAAGCAATTGAACAGCTTAGCGTTAGCCTATATGGGTGATGCGGTATATGAACAATATATCCGCTATCACCTCCTTCAAAAAGGAACAGTTCGTCCCAATCAACTACATCGTTTAGGGACAAGCTTTGTTTCAGCAAAGGCGCAGGCGAAAGTTGTTTATCATTTTTTAGAGACAGCATTTCTAACAGAGGAAGAAGAAGCGGTACTAAGAAGAGGACGTAATGCGAATTCTGGTACTGTTCCAAAAAATACGGATGTACAAACGTATCGCCATAGTACGGCCTTCGAGGCATTGCTCGGCTATCATTATTTATTGAACAATCGTGAACGATTAGAAGAGCTTGTATATAAAGCAATTGATGTATTAGAGGTAAAAGAAGGAGGCGCATCAACATGAGTAGTGAATACATTATCGGTCGTAACCCTGTAATTGAAGCGTTACGATCAGGGCGAGATATTAATAAGATTTGGATTGCAGAAGGTGCTGCCAAGGGACAAGTGCAAATTGTATTAGCGTTAGCGAAAGAGAATAAAATTATTTTACAGCATGCACCAAAGAAAAAATTAGATCAGCTTGTTGAAGGAAATCATCAAGGGGTGATTGCGCAAGTTGCGGCATATCAGTATGCGGAATTAGAAGATTTATTTGAGGTAGCTGCTAAGCGTAACGAAGATCCGTTCTTCTTAATTCTTGATGAAATTGAAGACCCACATAACCTAGGATCTATTATGCGTACAGCAGATGCAACGGGAGCGCATGGGATTATTATTCCAAAGCGCCGAGCAGTTGGATTAACGGCATCGGTTGCAAAGGCTTCAACAGGAGCAATTGAATACATTCCAGTTGCTCGTGTGACAAATTTATCACGAACAATTGATGAGTTAAAGGAACGTGGTCTTTGGATTGCGGGCACAGATGCAAAAGGGAAAACAGATTATCGCAACTTAGATGGCAATATGCCGATTGGGTTAGTAATTGGTAGTGAAGGGAAAGGTATGAGCCGTATTATTGGTGAAAAGTGTGATTTCCTTATTCATTTACCGATGGTTGGTAAAGTTACATCCTTAAATGCTTCAGTAGCTGCTAGTCTGCTAATGTACGAGGTATATCGCAAACGTCACCAAATTGGTGAGTAAAAATGGACGATATTTTAATCGTTGACGGTTATAACGTTATTGGGGCTTGGAGAGACTTGAAAAAATTGAGGGATGTAGACTTACAGGCATCAAGGGACGCGCTAATTGATAAGATGGCGGATTATCAGGGGTATACAGGAACAAGAGTAATGATTGTATTTGATGCTTATACAGTTCAAGGTATTGAGAAGAAGATGAAGCAATCGCGTGTTGAAGTTATTTTCACAAGGAGAAATCAAACTGCTGATGAAAAAATTGAACAGCTCGCGATTGAGCTTCGTAACATTAATACACAAATTTATGTTGCAACTTCCGATTATACAGAACAGTGGGTTATTTTTGCGCAAGGAGCACTTAGGAAATCAGCCCGTGAACTAGAGATAGAAGTACAGGCGGTGGAACAACAAGTGCGCCATCAAACGCGAGAGGTAAAAGATAAACAACCAGCTATGCGAACGATATTTAGCAAAGATATTACAGAAAAGTTAGAAAAATTAAGGCGAGGAGAGCGTTGAACCATTGACGCTCTTCAAGCGCTTACTGTATAATATTTCTAAATAAATAGCGGTCGGAGGGATCAGAGTGGAAACAGGCTTCGTAAGTACCAACAACGTTACGTTTCGCGATTTAGAGGATGAGGCAATAGTTGAGTTAGTTCGAAAAGGTAATATTGATGCTCTTGAATATTTAATTCACAAGTACAAGAACTTTGTTCGCGCAAAATCAAGATCGTATTTTTTAGTAGGTGCCGATCGGGAAGATATTGTTCAAGAAGGTATGATTGGATTGTTTAAAGCTATTCGTGATTATAAAGAGGACAAGCTCTCTTCTTTTAAAGCATTTGCTGAATTATGTATTACTCGTCAAATTATTACTGCTATTAAGACAGCAACGAGACAAAAACATATTCCTTTAAATTCATATGTTTCTTTAGACAAACCGATTTACGATGAGGAATCTGATCGTACGCTATTAGATGTTATTTCAGAAGCAAAGGTAACTGATCCTGAAGAGATGATTATTAGCCAGGAAGAATATACCGACATAGAACTAAAAATATCTGAATTATTAAGCGATTTAGAAAGGAAAGTCCTTTCTTTATACTTAGATGGTCGCTCTTATCAAGAAATCTCAGAACAGCTAAATAGACACGTAAAGTCTATTGATAACGCCCTGCAGCGTGTGAAAAGAAAACTTGAACGATATATGGAAATGAGAGAAAATACAACTTTAAACTCATAGTATATGTCGCAGGAGGTAAAGTGATTCTCCTGTTTTCTTTTTGTAAGGTAGTAAGCGGCATGTCATTGACATTGTCTTTTATTGTATGATACATTTTTAGGGACATAATGTTACAAGGTTGGTGTAACAAATGAGGAAAAAAGTTGTACTCTCATGTGAAGAGTGTAAGAATCGAAACTACTCCACAATGAAAGATACGAGCTCAGTAGAGCGACTTGAGATAAAGAAGTTTTGTAAAACATGCAATATGCATACAGTTCATAAGGAAACAAAATAAATAATCGAAACAATACACTGGAGGTCCCGTAAATGCGTTTGACGAACTTTTTCGGCGATGTAGGTCGCGAAATGAAAAAAGTAAGTTGGCCTAAGAAAGATGAATTACTCCGTTCAACAGCTACTGTTATTGCGACAGTTGTGTTTTTTGCAGTTTTCTTTGCAGTAGTTGACATGGGTATTTCTTCTTTAATTCGGTTAATTCTTGGTTAGTTCTTGAATAAGAAGCACTTATCCATGATATAATGTTATTTATACGAACTGTGTAAAAGCCCGATGAACGGGTTTTTTCATTTGCACAAAAAAATGTACGTCAGGGAGGGAAGGACGCTCGTCCTAAATGAATGGAAAAAAGTTGGTATGTTGTCCATACTTATTCTGGATATGAAAATAAAGTAAAAGCAAACCTAGAGAAACGTGTAGAATCAATGGGAATGCAAGATAAAATTTTCCGTGTTGTTGTTCCGGAAGAAGTAGAAGTAGAAATGAAAAACGGAAAAGAAAAGTTAACAAAAAGAAAAGTATTCCCAGGTTATGTATTAGTTGAACTAATTATGACTGATGATTCTTGGTATGTTGTTCGTAATACACCAGGCGTAACAGGTTTTGTTGGATCTTCTGGGTCAGGTTCAAAGCCATCTCCTTTATTAGAAGAGGAAGTTGTTACCATTATGAAGCATATGGGAATGGACAATGAAGTGGTTGATTTTGACTTTGAACTTCATGAAACAGTGCGTGTAAATGAAGGGCCATTCGCGAACTATACAGGCGCAATCGAAGAGATTGATATGGAAAAACAAAAAGTAAGAGTGCTTGTAGACATGTTTGGTCGTGAAACACCGGTCGAGCTGGATTTCCATCAAATTGAAAAATTATAAAATGAAACTTGAAATGAATTGTAAAAAGTGATAATATCTTTTAAGTCAGTACGTCTTCGGTAACGGAGACGTTTTTTGAAAAGATTTTATCGTACAGATAAAATAAAAGTGGGAGGGCAAATCACTGCCCAATTGACCACATCACGGACTTAAGGAGGTGTGTCTCGTGGCTAAAAAGGTAATTAAAATGGTAAAACTTCAAATTCCTGCAGGTAAAGCTAACCCAGCTCCACCAGTTGGTCCAGCATTAGGACAAGCGGGTGTTAATATCATGGGCTTCTGTAAAGAGTTCAACGCTCGTACAGCAGACCAAGCTGGTCTTATCATTCCTGTTGAAATTACGGTATTCGAAGACCGTTCATTCACTTTCATTACTAAAACTCCTCCTGCTGCTGTTCTTCTTAAGAAAGTAGCTGGTATCGAGTCTGGTTCTGGTGAACCAAACCGTAATAAAGTGGCAACTGTTAAGCGTGATAAAGTTCGCGAAATCGCTGAAACTAAAATGCCTGACCTAAACGCTGCTAGTGTAGAAGCTGCAATGCGTATGGTTGAAGGTACTGCACGCAGTATGGGCATCGTAATCGAAGACTAATTCGATTTGTTTTTTTGTAAAAAAGGTTGCGGGTCTGGAATTCCAATTCGCAACCTTTATTATCGTAAATGAGTATCGTTTTTAAATAAATGGATGGGCGCACATCCTCGGGGGTTCCCGGAATGAAGGCGTAAACGTGGGAGGTTATTCCGCTAAAACCACATTCAAGGAGGAAATAAACATGGCTAAAAGAGGTAAAAAGTACGTAGAAGCTGCGAAGCTTGTTGATCGTGCAACTGCTTACTCTGCAACAGAAGCAGTAGAATTAGTAAAGAAAACAAACACAGCTAAATTTGATGCAACTGTAGAAGCTGCATTTCGTTTAGGTGTTGACCCTAAGAAAGCTGACCAACAAATTCGTGGTGCAGTTGTTCTTCCACACGGTACTGGTAAAGTTCAACGTGTATTAGTATTCGCTAAAGGCGAAAAAGCAAAAGAAGCTGAAGCTGCTGGCGCTGACTTCGTAGGTGATACTGATTACATCGGCAAAATCCAACAAGGTTGGTTCGATTTCGATGTAGTAGTAGCAACTCCTGACATGATGGGTGAAGTTGGTAAACTTGGTCGTGTATTAGGACCTAAAGGTTTAATGCCGAACCCTAAAACTGGAACAGTTACTTTCGATGTAACAAAAGCTGTTAACGAAATCAAAGCTGGTAAAGTTGAATACCGCGTTGATAAAGCTGGTAACATCCATGTTCCAATCGGTAAAGTATCTTTCGAAGATGCTAAACTAGTAGAAAACTTCAAAACAATTGCTGACACGCTGTTAAAAGCTAAACCAGCTGCTGCAAAAGGTACTTACATGAAGAACGCAACTGTTGCTTCTACAATGGGACCTGGCGTACGTGTAGACGTTTCTACAATCGCGTAAAAATTGGAAGTTGACTTCATAAAGAAGTTTTAATATAATCATTTATGTTGTGAATTTAAATAGTGTACCGTAGACAGTGGGTGCCAACTTGGCTTAATTTCCCACCTAGGTGTTAATATACGAAACGGAATTTTTTCTGTGACTATATGCCTCCATGTCTACAATTGGGCATGGGGGTTTTTTAGTGCACTGTCGGTACATCTTCTATATAATCTACAGGAGGTGTAATAACATGAGCAAAGCAATCGAAACTAAACAACAAGTTGTAACTGAAATCGCTGAAAAACTTCGCGAAAGTAAATCTACAATCGTTGTTGACTACCGTGGTTTAACAGTTGCTGAAGCAACAGAATTACGTAAAAACTTACGTGAAGCTGGCGTTGAGTTCAAAGTTTACAAAAACTCTTTAACTCGTCGTGCTGCAGAATCTGTTGAAATGGCTGAGTTAAACGAATTCTTAACAGGACCAAACGCAATCGCGTTCAGTAACGAGGATGTAGTTGCTCCTGCGAAAGTATTAAACGACTTCGCTAAAGATCATGAAGCTTTAGAAATTAAAGCGGGCGTAATCGAAGGTAAACTTGTAACACTTGATGAGGTTAAAGCTATCGCTACTCTTCCATCTCGTGAAGGCTTACTTTCTATGCTTCTTAGCGTTCTTCAAGCTCCAATCCGTAACCTTGCACTTGCTACTAAAGCAGTTGCAGATCAAAAGGAAGAGCAAGGCGCTTAATTTTTTAAAAGATAATTACGTGTTATCGATAAAACAATACAAACCTATCTAAGGGAGGATATTTACAATGACTAAAGAACAAATCATTGAAGCAGTTAAATCTATGACTGTATTAGAACTTAACGACTTAGTAAAAGCTATCGAGGAAGAATTCGGCGTAACTGCTGCTGCTCCTGTAGCTGTTGTTGGTGGCGCTGGTGAAGCTGCTGCTGAGAAAACTGAATTTGACGTAGTACTTGAAAGTGCTGGCGCGCAAAAAATCAAAGTTATCAAAGTTGTTCGTGAAATCACTGGTCTTGGCTTAAAAGAAGCTAAAGAATTAGTTGACAACACACCAAAAGCAATCAAAGAAGGCGCTTCTAAAGAAGAAGCTGAAGAAATGAAAGCTAAACTTGAAGAAGTTGGCGCTGCTGTAGAAGTTAAGTAATTAACTTTTGAAGCTTAAAAAAAGCTCGCTCTTATGCGGGCTTTTTTTTTAACTGTAAAGAAAAGAGGTGGCCATATGGCAGACCATTATTTTTCTAATGACCCTTCGAGCAAAAGTGATCGTAAACGATGGGAATATACATTGCGAGGATCTCAATTTGCTTTTTTATCTGACCATGGGGTGTTTTCGAAAAACGAGGTGGACTTTGGTTCTCGTCTTTTAATTGAAGCTTTTCAAATGCCGGATATTAAAGGTGACGTATTAGACGTGGGATGTGGATACGGTCCAATCGGTTTGTCGTTAGCGAAAGAGTTTCAAGAGCGTAGTGTTCACATGGTGGATGTGAACGAAAGGGCACTTGGACTTGCAAAAGAAAATGCTGCTAATAACAAAGTTGAAAACGTTCGTATTTTTCAAAGTAGTGTCTATGAAAATGTAGATGGCAAGTATGCTGCTATTCTATCTAATCCTCCAATTCGTGCTGGTAAGCATATCGTGCATGAGATTTTAGAAAAAGCTGCCATTCATCTAGTGTCGGGTGGAGAGCTTTGGATTGTTATTCAAAAGAAACAAGGTGCACCATCTGCGCTTAAAAAACTAGAGGAAACATTTTCTGAAGTTGAAGTTGTAGAAAAGAAAAAAGGATATTATATCATAAAATCAAAAAAACGTTGACGGTTATTTTTGGCTATGTTAACATTATACAATGCCAATATATGATTTTCTGCGTTGAGAACGATGTATATTTTTGCTTCTCTTGGAAAAGATAGTAAAATCAGCAGATGATGAAACAGAATGATGGTTTTCTTATAGAAGCCATTTTTCTTTTTTGAGCAGGTAGAAAGACTCAACGTATCTATCTTTGAGAGAAAAAAGCTGCGCTACTGGCGTTAGCTATATTTATTTGTGATTTTGCACAATTTTTTTGTGCATTTATAATACTCATGATTTGAGGGGTGAAGCAGTTGACAGGTCAACTAGTTCAATACGGACGCCACCGCCAACGAAGAAGTTATGCCCGTATTAGTGAAGTATTAGAGTTACCAAATCTTATCGAAATTCAAACCTCTTCTTATCAGTGGTTTCTTGATGAGGGTTTGCGAGAAATGTTCCAAGACATTTCTCCGATTGAAGACTTTACGGGAAATCTATCGCTTGAATTTATCGACTACAGCTTAGGTGAACCTAAATACTCTGTAGAAGAATGTAAAGAGCGTGATGTGACGTATGCAGCACCACTTCGTGTGAAAGTTCGTCTAATCAATAAGGAAACTGGTGAAGTAAAAGAACAGGATGTGTTCATGGGAGATTTCCCACTCATGACAGAGACAGGAACATTCGTAATTAACGGTGCAGAACGTGTTATCGTTTCCCAGTTAGTTCGCTCTCCAAGCGTATACTATAGTGGCAAAGTGGATAAAAACGGAAAACGTGGTTTTACTGCTACTGTAATTCCAAACCGCGGAGCTTGGTTAGAGTATGAAACAGATGCTAAGGATGTTGTATATGTGCGTATCGACCGTACGCGTAAACTTCCTGTAACTGTTTTGTTACGCGCATTAGGGTTTGGCTCTGATCAAGAAATCACCGAGCTTTTAGGTGATAACGAATACTTAAGCAATACGCTAGAAAAAGACAACACAGATAGCACAGAAAAAGCATTGCTTGAAATTTATGAGCGTCTACGCCCAGGTGAACCACCAACAGTAGAAAATGCGAAAAGCTTGCTTGTTTCTCGCTTCTTTGATCCGAAGCGCTACGATTTAGCAAATGTAGGTCGTTACAAGATCAACAAAAAGTTACACATTAAAAACAGATTGTTTAACCAACGCTTAGCTGAAACATTAGTAGATCCAGAAACTGGAGAAATTTTAGCAGCAGAAGGAACAATCTTAGACCGTCGTACACTAGATCGCATTTTACCTTACTTAGAGAAAAACATTGGATTCAAGACAGCGAAACCAATGGGTGGAGTGGTAGAAGGCGATGTTGAGCTGCAATCGATTAAGATTTATGCTCCAGAGTCAGACGGTGAACGTTCTATCAATGTAATTGGGAATGCAAATATCACTCGTGACGTAAAACACATCACACCAGGTGATATCCTTGCTTCTATTAGCTACTTCTTTAACTTACTATACAAAGTAGGGGATACAGATGATATTGACCATTTAGGAAACCGTCGTCTTCGTTCTGTAGGGGAGTTATTACAAAACCAATTCCGTATCGGCCTTTCTCGTATGGAACGTGTTGTTCGTGAGAGAATGTCGATTCAAGATACAAATGCAATTACACCGCAAGCGTTAATTAACATTCGTCCGGTTATTGCATCTATTAAAGAGTTCTTCGGAAGTTCTCAGTTATCTCAGTTCATGGACCAAACAAACCCATTAGCAGAGTTAACACACAAACGAAGACTATCTGCATTAGGACCTGGTGGTTTAACGCGTGAGCGTGCAGGCTTTGAAGTACGTGACGTTCACTACTCTCACTATGGTCGTATGTGTCCAATCGAAACGCCAGAGGGACCAAACATCGGTTTGATCAACTCATTATCTTCATTCGCGAAAGTAAATGAGTTTGGTTTCATTGAAACACCATACCGTCGTGTTGATCCAGAAACTGGACGTGTAACGGGCCATGTTGATTACTTAACAGCAGATGAAGAAGATAACTATGTTGTAGCCCAAGCGAACATGAAATTATCTGAAGAAGGAGAATTCCTTGATGAAGATATCGTAGCTCGTTTCCGTGGTGAAAACATTGTCACAAATAAAGAACGTATCGATTACATGGATGTATCTCCAAAACAAGTAGTGTCCGCAGCGACAGCTTGTATTCCGTTCTTAGAAAACGATGACTCCAACCGTGCACTTATGGGTGCGAACATGCAACGTCAGGCGGTTCCGTTAATGAATCCGGAATCTCCGATTGTAGGTACAGGTATGGAGTACGTATCAGCAAAAGACTCAGGAGCTGCAGTAATCTGTAAACATCCTGGTACTGTTGAGCGCGTAGAAGCACGTGAAGTTTGGGTACGTCGCTATGTAGAAGTTGACGGTCAAAAAGTAAAAGGCGATTTAGATCGCTACAAAATGTTGAAATTCATTCGTTCTAACCAAGGAACTTGTTACAATCAACGTCCAATTGTAAGTGTTGGAGATCAAGTTGTAAAAGGTGAAATCCTTGCGGATGGTCCTTCTATGGAAAAAGGTGAACTAGCACTTGGACGTAACGTGCTTGTTGGCTTTATGACATGGGATGGTTATAACTACGAGGATGCAATCATCATGAGTGAGCGCCTTGTAAAAGATGATGTGTACACTTCTATCCATATTGAAGAATATGAATCAGAAGCTCGTGATACGAAGCTTGGACCAGAAGAAATTACACGTGATATCCCGAATGTTGGGGAAGATGCACTTCGTAATCTTGACGAGCGCGGTATTATTCGCGTCGGTGCTGAAGTAAAAGATGGAGATCTACTTGTTGGTAAAGTAACGCCAAAAGGTGTAACAGAATTAACAGCAGAAGAACGTCTATTACATGCAATCTTCGGTGAAAAAGCGCGTGAAGTACGTGATACATCACTACGTGTACCACATGGTGGTGGCGGTATTATCTTAGATGTAAAAGTATTCAACCGTGAAGATGGCGATGAATTGCCACCAGGTGTGAACCAACTTGTACGTGCATATATCGTTCAAAAACGTAAAATTTCTGAAGGTGACAAGATGGCCGGTCGTCATGGTAACAAAGGTGTTATCTCTCGCATTTTACCAGAAGAAGATATGCCTTACTTACCAGATGGCACGCCAATTGATATCATGTTGAACCCATTAGGGGTACCATCTCGTATGAATATCGGTCAGGTATTAGAGCTTCATCTTGGTATGGCAGCAAGATACCTTGGCATCCATATTGCAACGCCAGTATTCGATGGTGCTCGTGAGGAAGACGTATGGGGTACAATCGAAGAAGCTGGTATGGCAAATGATGCGAAAACAATCCTTTATGATGGACGTACTGGTGAACCATTCGACAATCGCGTATCTGTTGGTGTCATGTACATGATCAAACTTGCGCACATGGTTGACGATAAACTTCATGCTCGTTCTACTGGACCATACTCACTTGTAACGCAGCAACCTCTTGGAGGTAAAGCTCAGTTCGGTGGACAGCGTTTCGGTGAGATGGAGGTTTGGGCACTTGAAGCTTACGGTGCTGCTTATACTCTTCAAGAAATCTTAACAGTGAAGTCTGATGATGTTGTTGGACGTGTTAAGACGTACGAAGCAATTGTTAAAGGTGAAAATGTTCCAGAACCAGGCGTTCCAGAATCATTCAAAGTATTGATTAAAGAACTGCAAAGTTTAGGTATGGACGTTAAAATGATGTCTAGTGACGATACAGAAATTGAGATGCGTGATACGGAAGATGATGATCATCAATCAGCAGACAAATTGAATATCGAAGTTGAGACAACTAAGGAATAATTGGGATAACCTGTAGACTAAAAGGGAGGTAGGCCCCTTGATAGATGTAAATAACTTTGAATATATGAAGATTGGACTTGCTTCACCTGACAAGATTCGTTCTTGGTCATACGGTGAAGTTAAGAAACCAGAAACGATTAACTATCGTACGTTAAAGCCTGAAAAAGATGGCTTGTTCTGTGAGCGTATTTTCGGACCACAAAAGGACTGGGAATGTCATTGCGGAAAATATAAACGTGTACGTTATAAAGGTGTAGTTTGTGATCGATGTGGCGTTGAAGTAACGCGTGCAAAAGTTCGTCGTGAACGTATGGGCCATATCGAATTAGCTGCTCCTGTATCTCATATTTGGTATTTCAAAGGTATCCCGAGCCGCATGGGACTTGTCTTAGACATGTCCCCTCGCGCGCTTGAAGAAGTAATTTATTTCGCTTCTTATGTTGTAACAGAAAGTGGAGATACACCACTTGATAAGAAGCAATTACTTTCTGAAAAAGAATACCGTGCATATCGTGATCGATATGGCAGCACATTCCAAGCTGCTATGGGTGCAGAAGCAATTAAGAAGCTATTACAAGACATCGATTTAGATAAAGAAGTAGACTTCTTAAAAGAAGAATTAAAAACAGCACAAGGACAACGCCGTACTCGTGCTATTAAACGTCTAGAAGTATTAGAAGCATTCCGTAACTCTGGTAATGAGCCATCTTGGATGATCTTAGATGTTCTTCCAGTTATCCCGCCAGAACTACGCCCAATGGTACAGTTAGATGGTGGACGTTTTGCAACTTCTGACTTAAATGATTTATATCGTCGTGTAATTAACCGTAATAATCGTTTAAAACGTCTATTGGACTTAGGTGCACCAAGCATCATCGTTCAAAACGAAAAACGTATGTTACAAGAAGCTGTAGACGCATTAATCGATAATGGTCGTCGTGGCCGTCCAGTTACTGGACCAGGTAACCGCCCATTAAAATCACTATCTCACATGCTTAAAGGTAAACAAGGACGTTTCCGTCAAAACTTATTAGGTAAACGTGTTGACTACTCTGGCCGTTCTGTAATCGTTGTAGGACCGAACTTAAAGATGTATCAATGTGGATTACCGAAAGAGATGGCGCTTGAACTGTTCAAACCTTTCGTTATGAAAGATTTAGTGGAAAAAGGATTAGCACACAACATTAAGAGTGCGAAGCGTAAAATCGAGCGTGTACAACCTGAAGTTTGGGATGTTTTAGAATCTGTGATTAAAGAACACCCTGTACTTCTAAACCGTGCTCCAACGCTTCACCGTCTTGGTATCCAGGCGTTCGAACCTACATTAGTAGAAGGACGCGCAATCCGTCTTCATCCACTTGTATGTACTGCATACAACGCGGACTTTGATGGTGACCAAATGGCGGTTCACGTTCCGTTATCATCAGAAGCTCAAGCGGAAGCTCGTCTTCTTATGTTAGCGGCACAAAACATCTTGAACCCGAAAGATGGAAAACCAGTTGTTACTCCATCTCAGGATATGGTATTAGGTAACTACTACTTAACACTTGAGCGCGAGGGTGCAATTGGTGAAGGTATGGTGTTCAAAGATGCAAATGAAGCATTGCTTGCATATCAAAATGGATATGTACATCTGCACACACGTGTTGCAGTTGCTGCAAGTTCAGTAAACAACGAAACATTTACTGAAGAGCAAAAGAGCAAACTGCTATTAACAACAGTTGGTAAATTAATGTTTAACGAAATCTTACCGAAGTCGTTCCCTTATATTAACGAACCGACAAATTCAAACCTTGAAAAAGAAACACCAGCGAAGTATTTCGTTGAAAAAGGTGCGAACATTAAAGAGATTATCGCTAGTCGTGAAGAAGTGGCGCCATTTAGCAAGAAAATCCTTGGAAATATCATTGCGGAAGTATTTAAACGTTTCCAAATTACGGAAACATCTCGTATGCTTGATCGCATGAAAAACTTAGGATTTAAATATTCTACAAAAGCTGGTATTACAGTTGGGGTAGCGGATATTCTTGTATTAGGTGAAAAAGATGAAATTCTCCACGAAGCACAAGCAAAAGTGGATAATGTAATTAAACAATTCCGTCGCGGTTTAATCACGGAAGAAGAACGTTACGATCGTGTTATCTCTATTTGGAGTAATGCGAAAGATGTTATCCAAGGAAAACTGATGAAATCCTTGAATAAGCGCAATCCAATCTTCATGATGAGTGATTCTGGTGCCCGTGGTAACGCATCGAACTTTACTCAGCTTGCTGGTATGCGTGGTTTGATGGCAAACCCATCTGGTCGTATCATTGAACTTCCAATCAAATCAAGTTTCCGTGAAGGTTTAACAGTACTTGAGTACTTCATCTCTACGCATGGTGCGCGTAAAGGTCTTGCCGATACAGCACTTAAAACTGCCGATTCTGGTTACTTAACACGTCGTCTTGTAGACGTTGCACAAGATGTAATTGTCCGTGAAGATGATTGTGGAACAGATCGTGGTTTACTAATTGGTGCGATTAAAGAGGGTAATGAAGTTATTGAGTCATTATATGACCGTCTTGTTGGACGTTTTGCAAGAAAAACTGTAAAACATCCTGAAACAGGTGAAGTATTAGTTGGTGAAAACCAATTAATTACTGAAGATATCGCTCATATCGTTGAAAATTCGGGTGTTGAAACTGTAAACATTCGTTCAGCGTTTACATGTAATACTCGCCATGGTGTATGTAAGAAGTGTTACGGTCGTAACTTAGCAACTGGTACAGACGTAGAAGTAGGAGAGGCGGTAGGTATTATCGCAGCTCAATCTATCGGTGAGCCAGGTACACAGTTAACGATGCGTACGTTCCATACAGGTGGGGTTGCCGGGGATGATATCACACAAGGTTTACCTCGTATTCAAGAGATCTTCGAAGCTCGTAATCCGAAAGGTCAGGCAGTTATCAGTGAAATCGACGGTGTTATCGCAGCGATCAACGATGTTAAAGATCGTCAAGAAGTAGTTGTACAGGGTGAAGTTGAAGCTCGTACGTATGCTATTCCTTACGGTGCTCGTCTGAAAGTAACTCCAGGACAGCCTATCAGTCACGGAAAAGAGTTAACAGAAGGTTCTATTGATCCGAAAGAATTATTAAAAGTAACTGATATTACAGCAGTTCAAGAATACTTACTACGTGAAGTTCAAAAAGTATACCGTATGCAAGGGGTAGAAATTGGTGATAAGCACGTAGAAGTAATGGTTCGCCAAATGCTTCGTAAAGTTCGCGTAAGCGATGCTGGTGAAACAGATGTATTACCAGGAACGTTACTAGACATCCATCAGTTCACTGATGCGAATGCGAAGGTGTTACTATTAGGTAAACAACCAGCAACGGCTAGACCGGTTCTTCTTGGTATTACAAAAGCTTCACTAGAAACAGATTCATTCTTATCTGCAGCATCGTTCCAAGAAACAACTCGTGTTCTAACAGATGCAGCAATTAAAGGAAAACGTGATGAACTTCTAGGATTGAAAGAGAATGTTATTATCGGTAAACTTGTTCCTGCTGGAACAGGTATGAATCGTTATCGCAAAGTGGATCTTGTGAAAACAACACAAGATGACATGAATGTAGAAAACGATGAAGTTTATGTGGAACAGTAAAATTTTCCGTCGTAAATTTTGTATAAAAACAGATAATCCTAGTTGACATTATATGAGTCAAAATGTTACTATAAGCAAGGTTGCTCCTGAACGATGCTTTGGAGGATATGTATATGTCTTATCAAAAAGTGTCAACTGCTGAAAATGTAGTCGTTGGTCATAAACGAACATTGGAAGCAATCAAAAATGGTACAGTTAAAGAAGTTGTCATTGCAGAAGATGCTGACATGCGGTTAACCCATGTTATTACTCGTACTGCATTGCAATATAACGTACCCATAACCAAAGTTGAATCAATTCGTAAACTTGGAAAAGTTTCGGGGATTCAAGTGGGAGCTTCAGCAATAGGAATAATAAGTTAAAACTGTTTTTGTGAGGAGAGAGCATTTGCTCTTCCTTGCAAAAACTTTGTTTTCAACTAATAATGAACCACCTGGATATGTGGTCATACAAACATGCGAAGGGAGGATAAATCAAATGCCTACTATTAACCAATTAGTGAGAAATGGTCGTACTGATAAAGTATGGAAATCTAAATCACCTGCGTTAAACAAAGGTTTCAACTCTTTAAAGAAAAAATCAACTGATATCTCTGCACCTCAAAAACGTGGTGTGTGTACTCGTGTTGGTACAATGACTCCAAAGAAACCGAACTCAGCGTTACGTAAATACGCTCGTGTACGTTTAACAAATGGTATCGAGGTTACAGCTTACATCCCAGGTATCGGTCATAACCTACAAGAGCATAGCGTAGTATTAATTCGCGGTGGTCGTGTAAAGGATTTACCAGGGGTACGTTACCACATCGTTCGTGGTGCGCTTGATACAGCTGGTGTTGACAAACGTATGCAAGGACGTTCTAAATATGGTACTAAGCGACCAAAACCTGCTAAAAAATAATAAACTTAAAATGAAAGGAGGAACTCAATATGCCTCGTAAAGGACCTGTTGCGAAACGTGACGTGTTACCAGATCCAATGTACAATTCTAAACTTGTAACACGCCTAATCAACAAAATGATGGTTGACGGTAAAAAAGGTAAATCTCAAACAATTCTTTATAACGCGTTCGATATCGTTCGTGAACGTGCTGGTAAAGAGCCTATGGAAGTATTCGAGCAAGCTCTTAAGAACATCATGCCTGTTCTTGAAGTACGCGCTCGTCGTGTTGGTGGTGCTAACTACCAAGTTCCAGTTGAGGTTCGTCCAGAACGCCGTACAACTTTAGGTCTTCGCTGGTTAGTAAACTATGCTCGTCTTCGTGGTGAAAAAACTATGGAAGAGCGTCTAGCTTACGAAATCTTAGATGCAGCTAACAACGCTGGTGCATCTGTTAAGAAACGTGAAGACACTCATAAAATGGCAGAAGCTAACAAAGCATTTGCTCATTACCGTTGGTAGGATTCAACGTAAAATAAATGTATGCATAAACCGCTTTATTTGTCGCTTATGGAAGTGTGGAGAGGGAGAATGCCTCTCCCTTTCGTTGGGCGCTCGTTTTACATAATGAGGGTACTGGACACTGGCATATGTAACAATATAAAGTGGCTTTTTTGCTACTTAAAATAAAATAATCCAATCCATATATGGAAGGAGCAAGACACCAAATGACAAGAGAGTTCTCTTTAGAAAACACTCGTAATATTGGTATCATGGCTCACATCGATGCTGGTAAAACAACAGCAACTGAGCGTATTCTGTATTACACAGGACGTATTCATAAAATCGGTGAAACTCATGAAGGTGCATCTCAGATGGACTGGATGGAGCAAGAGCAAGAGCGTGGTATCACAATTACTTCTGCTGCAACTACAGCTCAATGGAAAGGTCACCGTGTAAATATCATTGACACTCCAGGACACGTAGACTTCACAGTAGAAGTAGAACGTTCTTTACGCGTACTTGATGGTGCGGTAGCAGTACTTGATGCACAATCTGGTGTAGAACCACAAACAGAAACTGTTTGGCGTCAGGCTACTACTTACGGCGTACCTCGTATCGTATTCGTTAACAAAATGGATAAGATCGGTGCAGATTTCTTATACTCTGTAGGAACAATCCACGATCGTTTACAAGCAAACGCACATCCAATTCAGTTACCAATCGGTGCTGAGGACGAGTTCAATGGTATCATTGACCTTGTTGAAGAGTGTGCTTACATGTACGGTAACGATTTAGGAACAGACATCGAGCGTGTTGAAATTCCTGAAGAGCACAAAGAACTAGCTGAAGAATACCGTGGAAAACTTATTGAAGCGGTAGCTGAGCTTGATGAAGAAATGATGATGAAGTACCTAGAAGGTGAAGAAATTACTGTAGAAGAGCTTAAAGCTGGTATCCGTAAGGCTACAACTTCTGTTGAATTCTTCCCAGTAATCTGTGGTTCTGCATTCAAAAATAAAGGTGTTCAGATTCTGTTAGACGCAGTTATTGACTACTTACCATCTCCATTAGATGTACCTGCTATTAAAGGTACTCTTCCGGATACAGATGAAGCTGTAGAACGTAAGTCTAGCGATGAAGAGCCATTCGCAGCTCTAGCATTCAAAATCATGACTGACCCTTATGTTGGTAAATTAACGTTCTTCCGTGTATATTCTGGTGTGTTAAACTCTGGATCATACGTGAAAAACTCAACTAAAGGTAAGCGTGAGCGTGTAGGACGTATCCTACAAATGCACGCTAACAGCCGTGAAGAGATTTCAACAGTTTACGCTGGTGATATCGCTGCTGCTGTTGGTTTAAAAGATACTACTACTGGTGATACTCTTTGTGACGAGAAGAGCCTTGTTATCCTTGAGTCTATGGAATTCCCAGAGCCAGTTATCTCTGTAGCTATCGAACCAAAATCTAAAGCTGACCAAGATAAAATGGGTACAGCATTATCTAAGCTTTCTGAAGAAGATCCAACATTCCGTGCTCACACTGACCAAGAAACTGGCCAAACAATCATCGCTGGTATGGGTGAACTTCACCTTGATATCATCGTTGACCGTATGCGTCGTGAATTCAAAGTGGAAGCAAACGTTGGTGCTCCTCAGGTAGCATACCGTGAGACTTTCCGTGCTGCTGCGAAAGTTGAAGGTAAGTTCGCTCGTCAATCTGGTGGTCGTGGACAATTCGGTCACGTTTGGATTGAGTTTGAACCTAATGAAGAAGGTAAAGGATTCGAATTCCAAAACAAGATCGTCGGTGGTGTAGTTCCACGTGAATACATCCCAGCTGTTGGAGCAGGTCTTGAAGATGCACTTAAAAATGGTGTACTAGCTGGTTATCCACTAGTTGACATTAAAGCTGCATTAGTTGATGGATCTTACCATGATGTTGACTCCTCTGAGATGGCGTTCAAAATCGCTGCATCTATGGCGCTTAAAGCTGCGGTTTCTAAATGTAGCCCAGTAATTCTTGAGCCAATGATGAAAGTTGAAGTTGTAATTCCTGAAGAGTACATGGGTGACATTATGGGTGACGTAACATCTCGTCGTGGACGTGTAGAAGGTATGGAAGCTCGCGGTAACGCACAAGTTGTTCGCGCTATGGTTCCACTTTCTGAAATGTTCGGTTATGCAACGTCATTACGTTCTAACACGCAAGGACGCGGAACATTCTCAATGACATTTGATCATTATGAAGAAGTACCGAAGTCTGTTTCAGAAGAAATTATCAAAAAAAATAAAGGTGAATAATTGATTTTTATCGATTGTTCAAGTATAACTACTTATGTAAGCTTAGAAAGTGGGACTTAAGTTTCACTTTCTAGTCTAAATATAAAATAACCTATATAAACTAAGGAGGAATTTAGAATGGCTAAAGCTAAATTCGAACGTTCTAAACCCCATGTTAACATCGGTACAATCGGCCACGTTGACCATGGTAAAACTACATTAACTGCTGCGATCACTACAGTTCTTGCAAAAGCTGGTGGTGCTGAAGCACGCGGATACGACCAAATCGATGCTGCTCCAGAAGAAAGAGAGCGCGGTATCACAATCTCAACTGCACACGTTGAGTACGAAACTGAAACTCGTCACTATGCACACGTTGACTGCCCAGGTCACGCTGACTATGTTAAAAACATGATCACTGGTGCTGCTCAAATGGACGGCGGTATCTTAGTAGTATCTGCTGCTGATGGCCCAATGCCTCAAACACGTGAGCACATCCTTCTTTCTCGTCAAGTAGGTGTTCCTTACATCGTTGTATTCTTAAACAAATGCGACATGGTAGACGACGAAGAATTATTAGAATTAGTAGAAATGGAAGTTCGCGACCTATTATCTGAATACGGATTCCCAGGCGACGATATTCCTGTAGTTAAAGGTTCTGCTCTTAAAGCTCTTCAAGGAGAAGCTGAGTGGGAAGAAAAAATCATCGAATTAATGGCTGAAGTTGATGCTTACATCCCAACTCCAGAACGTGAAACTGACAAACCATTCTTAATGCCTATCGAGGATGTATTCTCTATCACAGGTCGTGGTACAGTTGCAACTGGACGTGTAGAGCGTGGAGTAGTTAAAGTTGGTGACGTAGTAGAAATCATCGGTCTTGCTGAAGAGAACGCTTCTACAACTGTAACTGGTGTAGAAATGTTCCGTAAACTTCTTGACCAAGCTCAAGCTGGAGACAACATTGGTGCTCTACTTCGTGGGGTTGCTCGTGAAGACATCCAACGTGGACAAGTTCTTGCTAAAAGCGGTTCTGTAAAAGCTCATGCTAAATTCAAAGCTGAAGTTTTCGTATTATCTAAAGAAGAAGGTGGACGTCACACTCCATTCTTCGCTAACTACCGTCCGCAATTCTATTTCCGTACAACTGACGTAACTGGTATCATCCAATTACCAGAAGGTACTGAAATGGTAATGCCTGGTGACAACATCGAAATGACTATCGAACTTATCGCTCCAATCGCAATCGAAGAGGGAACTAAATTCTCTATTCGTGAAGGTGGACGTACAGTAGGTTACGGTGTAGTTGCTACAATCGTTGCTGAATAATCTTTAAATAGATTATTAAAAACTCAAGGGAGAATCCCTTGAGTTTTTTTATTGCTTGTTTATATAGAAGAAAGAGGTGCATTTTCTATTTTTGAATGAGTTTCTTCTATAGTATATAAAACGAAAGTAACGACCAAAAATTGCAAGTTAAATGAGAGTAGATGAAAACTTGAAATTCTTTAAAGTGCCATGTATAATAGCAAAAGTAGAGAAAAGTAGATGCAAACAAAAAGATGCTTGCATCTAGACGAATAACATTGTATAATAGACAATGTTGGTCTTTGACTGCGATGAAGTGGAAGGTTGCTGACACACCCGGCCGCTTTGCCATGGCATGGTGTGGGGAAATTTCCATGGAGAAGGTCTATTTTAGAAATAGGCGAACGAAGGAGGGAAAATAATGGCAAAAGAAAAAATTCGTATCCGTTTAAAAGCTTACGATCACCGTATTCTTGATCAGTCAGCTGAGAAAATTGTAGAAACAGCTAAGCGTTCTGGGGCAACAGTTTCTGGTCCGATCCCATTACCAACTGAAAAAACTGTTTACACAATTCTTCGTGCTGTTCATAAGTACAAAGATTCTCGTGAGCAATTCGAAATGCGCACGCACAAACGTCTAATCGACATCGTGAGTCCTACTCCGCAAACAGTAGATTCATTAATGCGTTTAGATTTACCATCTGGTGTAGATATCGAAATCAAACTATAATTTATATAACTTAAAAATGTAGGAGGTGTAACTCATGACCAAAGGAATCTTAGGAAGAAAGATCGGTATGACTCAAGTATTTGCTGAAAACGGTGAGTTAATCCCAGTAACAGTAATCGCTGCGACTCCAAACGTTGTTCTTCAAAAGAAAACAACAGAAACTGACGGCTATAATGCAATTCAGTTAGGATTTGACGATAAACGTGAAAAGTTAACTAACAAACCTGAACAAGGCCACACTGCTAAAGCATCTACTACTCCTAAGCGCTTCATTCGCGAAATCCGCGATGCAGACGTGGACGGATTAGAGGTTGGTCAAGAGGTAAAAGTTGAAGTTTTCACTGCAGGTGAAATCGTTGACGTAACAGGAATTTCTAAAGGTAAAGGTTTCCAAGGTGTTATTAAACGCCACGGACAATCTCGCGGACCTATGTCTCATGGTTCTCGCTATCACCGTCGTCCTGGTTCAATGGGCCCAGTTGCTCCGAACCGTGTATTCAAAGGTAAAAAACTTGCTGGACGTATGGGTGGAGACCAAGTTACAATCCAAAACTTAGAAATCGTTCAAGTTGACGCTGAGCGCAACTTATTACTAGTAAAAGGTAACGTTCCAGGTGCTAAGAAATCTCTTGTAGTTGTTCAAGGCGCTGTGAAGGTTAGTAAATAATTCACAATAGGAAGGAGGAATTCCAATGCCAAAAGTTACTGTATATAACCAAACTGGTTCACAGGTTGGTGAAATCGAATTAGCTGAAGCTATTTTCGGTATCGAACCAAATGAAGCTGTACTTTTCGAAGCTGTAATGATGCAACGTGCATCTTTACGTCAAGGTACACACAAAGTAAAAACTCGCTCTGAAGTGCGCGGTGGTGGTCGTAAACCATGGCGTCAAAAAGGAACTGGACGTGCTCGTCAAGGTTCTATCCGCTCTCCTCAATGGCGTGGTGGTGGTACGGTATTCGGACCTACACCAAGAAGCTATGCTTACAAACTTCCTAAGAAAGTTCGTCGCTTAGCTATTAAATCTGCATTAGCTACTAAAGTAGTTGAGAACAACATTGTAGTTCTTGAAGACCTAGTGTTAAATGCACCGAAAACAAAAGACATGGTAGCAGTACTTAAAGGATTAACTGTAGAGAAGAAAGCTCTTATCGTAACTGCTGATGCAAACGAAGCTGTAGAGTTATCTGCTCGCAATATCCCTGGAGTAACAGTAATCACTGCTGATGGCGTAAACGTTTTAGACGTGCTTCATCATGATAAGCTAATCATGACAAAAGCGGCAGTGGAAAAAGTAGAGGAGGTGCTTGCATAATGAGAGATCCTCGTGATATCATTAAGCGCCCAGTTATCACTGAACGTTCTATGGAAATGATGGCTGAAAAAAAATACACGTTCGATGTGGACGTTAAATCTAATAAAACAGAAGTTAAAGACGCTGTAGAAGCGATCTTTGGTGTTAATGTAGAGAAAGTAAACATCATGAACTACAAGCCGAAAGCAAAACGCGTTGGTCGTCACGCTGGTTTTACTAACCGTCGTCGTAAAGCAATCGTTAAGCTAACTGCTGACAGCAAAGAAATCGAAATCTTCCAAGGTGTTTAATTCTTACTAAAGAAGGAGGGAAATTGAGATGGCAATTAAAAAGTATAATCCAACTACTAATGGTCGTCGTAACATGACTACGAATGATTTCGCTGAAATTACGACTGACAGACCGGAAAAGTCTTTACTTGCGCCTTTAAGCAAAAAGGCTGGTCGTAATAACCAAGGTAAAATTACTGTACGTCACCAAGGTGGCGGACATAAGCGTCAATACCGTATCATCGACTTTAAACGTAACAAAGATGGAATTCCAGGACGCGTTGCTACGATCGAATACGATCCAAACCGCTCTGCGAATATCGCATTAATTAACTACGTTGACGGTGAAAAACGTTACATCCTTGCTCCTAAAAACTTAGAAGTAGGTATGGAAGTTATGTCTGGCGCTGAAGCTGACATTAAAATCGGTAACGCATTACCATTAATCAACATTCCAGTAGGTACTGTTGTTCATAACATCGAGCTTAAGCCTGGTCGTGGCGGACAATTAGTTCGTTCTGCTGGTACATCTGCTCAAGTACTTGGTAAAGAAGGAAAATACGTACTTGTACGCTTAACTTCTGGTGAAGTGCGTTTAGTATTATCTGCTTGCCGCGCTACAGTTGGTCAAGTAGGTAACGAACAACATGAACTTATCAAAATCGGTAAAGCGGGTCGCTCTCGCTGGTTAGGTAAGCGCCCAACAGTTCGTGGTTCTGTAATGAACCCAGTTGATCACCCACACGGTGGTGGTGAAGGACGCTCTCCAATCGGACGTAAGTCTCCAATGTCTCCATGGGGTAAACCAACTCTTGGATTCAAGACTCGTAAGAAAAATAAAGCGTCTGATAAATTTATCGTTCGTCGTCGTAAAAAATAATGGGATTGTAGTACGGTTCATTTCTAGAACCGTACGCCAATCACGAAGGGAGGCACCACAATGGCTCGTAGCTTAAAAAAAGGACCATTTGTCGATGATCACTTAATGAGCAAAATGGAAAAATTAGTTGCATCTGAGCAAAAACAAGTTGTTAAAACTTGGTCTCGCCGTTCAACAATCTTCCCTCAGTTCATCGGTCATACAATTGCTGTATATGATGGTCGTAAACACGTACCTGTGTACATCACTGAGGATATGGTTGGCCATAAGTTAGGTGAATTCGCACCAACTCGTACGTACAAAGGTCACCTTGCTGACGATAAGAAAACTAGAAGATAATGAGAGGAGGCACTTCAATGCAAGCTAAAGCAGTAGCGAGAACAGTTCGTATTGCTCCTCGTAAAGTTCGTTTAGTTGTAGACTTAATCCGAGGTAAGCAAGTGGGTGAAGCGATTGCTATCCTTAACCACACACCAAAAACTGCTTCTCCAGTTGTAGAGAAAGTTTTAAAATCTGCAATCGCAAATGCAGAGCACAATTACGAAATGGACATTAACAACCTAGTTGTTGAAACAGTTTTCGTTGACGAAGGTCCAACGTTGAAACGTTTCCGTCCACGTGCAATGGGTCGTGCAAGCCAAATTAACAAACGCACAAGCCACATTACAGTTGTGGTATCAGAAAAGAAGGAGGGATAATCGATGGGTCAGAAGGTTAATCCAATTGGTCTTCGTGTCGGTGTTATCCGTGACTGGGAATCTCGTTGGTTCGCTGAAAAAGATTACGCTACATTATTACATGAAGACATCAAAATCCGTGAGTACATTACTGTACGCTTAAAAGATTCTGCTGTTGCTAAAGTAGAGATCGAACGTGCAGCAAATCGTGTAAATGTTACAATTCACACTGCAAAACCTGGTATGGTAATTGGTAAAGGTGGTACAGAAGTTGAAGCACTTCGTAAAGCTCTTAACCAATTAACAGGCAAGCGTGTACACATCAACATCTTAGAAGTTAAGAGAGCTGATCTTAACGCTAAATTAGTAGGCGAAAACATCGCTCGTCAATTAGAAAACCGTGTATCTTTCCGTCGTGCACAGAAGCAAGTAATTCAACGTGCTATGCGTGCAGGAGCTAAAGGTATTAAAACACAGGTTTCTGGTCGTCTTGGCGGAGCTGATATCGCTCGTGCAGAATCTTACAGTGAAGGAACTGTTCCACTTCATACACTTCGCGCTGATATTGACTATGCAGCAGTTGAAGCTGATACAACATACGGTAAATTAGGCGTAAAAGTATGGATCTACCGTGGAGAAGTCCTTCCTACAAAAAAGAAAGCTTCTGAGGAAGGAGGAAAATAATATGTTAATGCCTAAACGCGTAAAATATCGTAGAGAGCATCGTGGTAAAATGCGTGGTCGTGCAAAAGGTGGAGCTGAAATTGCTTTCGGTGAATTCGGTTTACAAGCACAAGCTGCTTCATGGATTACAAACCGTCAAATCGAAGCTGCTCGTCGTGCAATGACTCGTTACATGAAACGTGGCGGTAAAGTATGGATTAAAATTTTCCCTTCTAAGCCTTACACTGCAAAACCTCTAGAAGTACGTATGGGTTCCGGTAAAGGGGCACCAGAAGGCTGGGTAGCAGTAGTAAAACCTGGGAAAATTATGTTCGAAATCGCGGGTGTATCTGAAGAGGTAGCACGCGAAGCATTACGTCTTGCAGCTCACAAATTACCAGTGAAATGTAAATTCGTAAAACGTGAAGAAAATGGTGGTGAATCTAATGAAAACTAATGATATTCGTGAATTAACCACTGCCGAAATCGAAACAAAAGTTAAAGCTTTAAAGGAAGAGTTGTTTAATCTTCGCTTCCAACTTGCTACAGGACAATTAGAGAATCCAACTCGCATCCGTGAAGTGCGTAAAGCGATCGCTCGTATGAAAACTGTAGTTCGTGAAAGAGAGATCGGAATTAATCGATAAATTGAGGGGAGGTTTGCATAGTGAGCGAACGTAACCAACGCAAAGTTTATACTGGTCGTGTAGTGTCTGACAAAATGGACAAAACGATTACAGTTTTAGTTGAAACTTACAAAACTCATTCCTTGTACGGAAAACGTGTTAAGTATTCTAAAAAGTACAAAGCCCATGATGAGCAAAACCAAGCAAAAATTGGCGATATCGTAAAAATCATGGAAACTCGCCCGCTTTCTGCTACTAAGCGTTTCCGTTTAGTTGAAATCGTTGAAGAAGCGGTTATTATCTAAATAGACGAATCGGAATTTTTAGTCCGAAGGGAGGTTTCATAACATGATCCAACAAGAATCTCGTTTGAAAGTTGCTGACAATTCTGGTGCACGTGAACTTTTAACAATTAAGGTATTAGGCGGCTCTGGTCGTAAATATGCTAACATTGGTGATATTATCGTTGCTACGGTAAAACAAGCAACACCAGGTGGCGTTGTTAAAAAAGGTGACGTTGTTAAGGCAGTAGTGGTACGTACGAAGAGCGGAGCTCGTCGTCCGGACGGTTCTTATATTAAATTTGATGAAAACGCAGCGGTTATCATTAAAGACGATAAGAGCCCACGTGGTACTCGTATCTTTGGACCAGTAGCTCGTGAATTACGTGATAGCAACTTCATGAAGATCGTTTCTTTAGCTCCAGAAGTTCTATAATTTAAGGTATTGCCTTGCTAAGGAGGTGCAGAATTAAGATGCATGTAAAAAAAGGTGATAAAGTACAGGTAATCACTGGTAAAGACAAAGGAAAACAAGGTGTTATCCTTGTGGCTTTCCCAAAGCAAAACCGTGTTATCGTTGAGGGTGTTAACATCGTTAAGAAACACTCTAAGCCATCTCAATTAAATCCACAAGGTGGAATTATTACGAAAGAAGCACCTATTCACGTTTCTAATGTTATGGTATTAGATCCGAAAACAGGCGAACCTACTCGTGTAGGCTTCAAAGTAGAAGATGGTAAAAAAGTTCGTATTGCAAAAAAATCTGGTGAATTATTAGATAAATAATTTTCTTAAGAAAGGAGGTCACTTCATTGAATCGCCTTAAAGAGAAGTTCCAAAAGGAAATTACTCCTGCTCTAGTGAGCAAGTTTAACTATAAATCTGTGATGGAAGTACCGAAAATCGAAAAGATCGTAATCAACACTGGTGTTGGTGACGCGGTATCTAACTCAAAAGCTTTAGACAATGCAGTAGAAGAATTAACGCATATCGCAGGTCAAAAACCTGTTGTAACTCGCGCTAAAAAATCAATCGCTGGTTTCCGTCTTCGTGAAGGTATGCCAATCGGTGCAAAAGTAACTTTACGCGGTGAGCAAATGTATGAGTTCTTCGACAAATTAGTATCAGTTTCTTTACCACGTGTGCGTGATTTCCGTGGTGTTTCTAAGAAATCATTCGACGGTCGTGGTAACTACACATTAGGTGTTAAAGAGCAACTAATTTTCCCTGAGATTGATTATGATAAAGTAAGTAAAGTCCGCGGTATGGACATCGTAATCGTTACTACAGCGAAAACTGATGAAGAAGCTCGTGAACTTTTAACACAATTCGGTATGCCATTCCAAAAATAATGGAAGCCAACGCTAAGTAGAGGAGGCGAAAACGTGGCTAAAAAATCTATGATCGCGAAACAAAAGCGTACTCCTAAGTTTAAAGTACAAGAGTATACACGTTGCGAACGCTGCGGTCGTCCGCATTCTGTATACCGCAAATTTAAACTTTGCCGTATTTGTTTCCGTGAACTTGCATATAAAGGTCAAATTCCTGGTGTTAAAAAAGCTAGTTGGTAAAACCCACAAATGGGAAGGAGGTAAAACACATGGTGATGACAGATCCAATTGCAGACATGCTTACTCGCATCCGTAATGCGAACATGGTACGTCATGAGAAATTAGAGGTTCCTGCTTCTAAAATCAAAAAAGAGATCGCTGAACTTTTAAAACGTGAAGGTTTCATTCGTGATGTAGAATACATCGAGGATAACAAACAAGGTATCCTTCGTATTTTCCTGAAATATGGTGCAAACAATGAACGTGTAATCACTGGATTAAAACGTATCAGTAAACCTGGCTTACGCGTTTACGCTAAAGCTGACGAAGTACCACGTGTACTTAACGGATTAGGTATCGCTCTTGTTTCTACATCTAAGGGAGTAATGACAGACAAAGATGCTCGTCAATTACAAACTGGTGGAGAAGTAGTAGCATACGTTTGGTAATATATATTTAAAACGAACGGAGGTGTGACCACATGTCTCGTATTGGTAAAAAGATTCTTGAAATCCCTGCAGGTGTTACTATCACAGTTGCAGAAGACAATACTGTAACAGTAAAAGGCCCTAAAGGTGAATTAACTCGTACTTTCAATGCTGATATGTCTATCAAAATTGAAGAAAATACACTAACAGTTGAGCGTCCATCTGAACAGAAGGAACACCGTGCATTACACGGTACAACTCGTGCTTTAATCGGAAACATGGTTGAAGGTGTAACTACAGGTTTCGCACGCGGACTTGAATTAGTCGGTGTTGGTTACCGTGCTCAAAAACAAGGTGATAAACTTGTATTAAGCGTAGGTTATTCTCATCCAGTAGAAATGACTCCGGAAGCAGGACTTGAAGTTGAAGTACCTGCACCAACTAAAATCGTAATTAAAGGTATCGACAAGCAACGTGTTGGCGAATTTGCTGCTAACATCCGTGCTGTACGTGCTCCAGAGCCATATAAAGGCAAAGGTATTCGTTACGAAGGCGAAGTTGTTCGTCGTAAAGAAGGTAAAACTGCTAAGTAAACCCGTTAGGTGAGAGAAAGGAGTGACAAGAATGATCACTAAAGCTGATAAAAATGCGACTCGTAAGAAAAGACATGCACGTGTACGTGCAAAACTTACTGGTACTGCAGAACGTCCACGTTTAAATGTGTTCCGTTCTAACCAACATATTTACGCTCAAGTTATTGATGATGTAAATGGTGTAACATTAGTAAGTGCATCTACTCTTGATAAAGACCTTGCTCTTAACGGTACTAGCAATATTGAAGCTGCTACGAAAGTTGGAGAATCAGTTGCTAAGCGTGCTGTAGAGAAAGGCGTTAAAGAAGTAGTATTTGATCGCGGTGGTTACTTATACCATGGCCGTGTTAAAGCTCTAGCTGAAGCTGCTCGTGAGGCTGGATTACAATTTTAATGGTCAAAGGAGGGAAAATTGATGCATCGCATTGACCCAAGTAAATTAGAACTTGAAGAACGTGTAGTTACGATAAATCGTGTTGCGAAAGTTGTTAAGGGTGGTCGTCGTTTCCGCTTTGCTGCACTAGTTGTAGTTGGCGATAAAAACGGTCATGTTGGATTCGGTACGGGTAAAGCACAAGAGGTACCAGACGCAATTCGCAAAGCTATCGAAGACGCTAAGAAAAACTTAATCACAGTACCATTAGTTGGTACAACAATTCCACACACAATCAACGGTCATTTTGGAGCTGGTGAAGTATTCTTAAAACCTGCTGCTGAAGGTACTGGAGTTATTGCTGGTGGACCAGTTCGTGCGGTACTTGAATTAGCTGGTGTACAAGATATTCTTTCGAAATCTCTTGGTTCTAACACACCAATTAACATGATTCGCGCTACTGTGAACGGATTAAGCGAGCTTAAGCGCGCTGAAGATGTTGCAAAATTACGCGGTAAATCTGTAGAAGAGCTACTAGGTTAAGAAGGAGGGAAAACAAATGGCGAAAAAGTTAGAAATTACCCTCACTCGTAGTGTAATTGGTCGTCCACAAGATCAACGTGCGACGGTAGAAGCTTTAGGTCTTAAAAAGTTGAATTCAACTGTAGTTAAGGAAGAAACTCCTGCTATTCTTGGTATGATCAACAAAGTTTCTCACCTTGTAACTGTAAAAGAAGCTTAAGGATAACTCATTAATATAAGGAGGTGCCTGGGAATGAAACTTCATGAATTAAAACCTGCAGAAGGTTCTCGTAAAGTACGTAACCGTGTCGGTCGTGGTATCGGTTCTGGTAACGGTAAAACTGCTGGTAAAGGTCATAAAGGACAAAACGCACGTTCTGGTGGCGGTGTTCGTCTTGGCTTCGAAGGTGGTCAAACTCCATTATTCCGTCGTTTACCAAAACGCGGCTTCACAAACATTAACCGTAAAGAGTTTACTATCGTAAACTTAGCAACGTTAAATCGTTTTGAAGATGGTACAGAAGTAACACCTGAATTATTGCTGGAAACTGGCGTTATCAGCAAATTAAACGACGGTGTTAAAGTTCTTGCAAGCGGAGCTGTAGAGAAAAAATTAACTGTTAAAGCGCACAAGTTCTCTTCAAGTGCTAAAGAAGCAATTGAAGCAGCTGGTGGATCAGTTGAGGTGATCTAATGTTTCGTACAATCTCCAACTTTATGCGCGTTGCTGAGATAAGACGTAAAATATTATTCACTTTAGCGATGCTAATCGTATTCAGGATTGGCACGTTTATCCCAGTGCCATTTACAAATGGAGACGTACTGAAAGCACAAGATCAGTTAAATGCTTTAGGCATCCTAAATACATTTGGCGGTGGCGCGTTGAAAAACTTCTCCATCTTTGCGATGGGAATCATGCCGTATATTACAGCATCCATCATCGTGCAATTATTGCAGATGGATGTTGTTCCTAAATTTTCGGAATGGTCGAAGCAAGGCGAAATGGGCCGTCGTAAACTAACGCAATTCACGCGTTATTTTACAATTGTTCTTGCGTTTATTCAGGGGTTTGGTATGTCAATCGGTTTTAACGGTATGGTAGGTGGACAGTTAATTTTGAATCCAGGTTGGAGCACTTATTTATACATTGCTACGGTACTGACTGCTGGTACTGCATTTTTAATGTGGTTAGGTGAACAGATTACAGCTAAAGGTGTAGGTAATGGTATTTCCATCCTGATCTTTGGTGGTATTGCCGCAGCGATCCCAAGTGTAATATCTCAAGTGTATCAACAACAGTTTCAAAATGCCGGAGATCAATTGTTCATGAGTATTGTTAAAGTTGTATTGATTTTACTAGCTGTGTTAGCAGTTGTTGTTGGTGTTATTTTCATTCAACAAGCTGTTAGAAAGATCCCAATTCAATATGCGAAGCGTGTAACAGGAGGAAATGGTAATCATGCTGGAGCACAAAACACACATTTACCGCTTAAGGTAAATAGTGCGGGTGTTATTCCAGTAATTTTTGCTGTTTCATTCTTGATTACACCTCCAACTATTGCACAGTTCTTCCCGAAACATGACGTATCGCAGTGGATTATTGCAAACTTTAACTATTCCCACCCAGTGGGAATGATAATATATGTAGCGCTCATTGTAGCCTTCGCATACTTCTATGCATTTGTTCAGGTTAATCCAGAGCAAATGTCAGAAAACCTAAACAAGCAAGGTGGATATGTTCCAGGTATTCGTCCGGGTAAGAATACAGAACAATATCTAACAAAAATCTTGTATCGTTTGACCTTTGTAGGATCTATTTTCCTAGCAGCGATTGCAATTCTTCCAGTTATCTTTACGAAATTGGGAAATCTTCCTCCATCTGCACAGATCGGTGGAACGAGTATGTTAATCGTTGTCGGCGTTGCTTTAGAAACAATGAAGCAGCTAGAAAGCCAACTGGTAAAACGCCATTACAAAGGGTTTATCAAGCAGTGAGTAAGTGGGAAGAATTGTCTTCCCTACATGCTCATGTATTGAGGGGGAACAAGGATGAACTTAATTTTAATGGGGCTTCCTGGTGCTGGTAAAGGTACACAAGCCGAACAGATTGTTGCCAAGTATAACATCCCTCACATCTCAACAGGAGATATGTTCCGTGCAGCTATGAAGGCTGAAACTGAACTTGGTTTACAAGCAAAGTCCTTTATTGATAAAGGTGCGCTTGTTCCAGATGAAGTTACAATCGGAATTGTTCGTGAACGTTTAAGTCAAGAAGACTGTGTAAAAGGCTTCTTACTAGATGGTTTCCCACGAACAGTTGCACAGGCATCTGCACTTGAAGAGATTATGAAAGATCTTGGCAAAAAAATCGACTATGTTTTAAACATTAATGTGGATTCAGGATTGCTATTAAAACGTCTTACAGGCCGTCGTATTTGTAAAGAGTGCGGTGCGACTTACCACTTAGAATTCAATCCGCCAGCAAAAGCTGACGTGTGCGATAAATGTGGTGGCGAATTATATCAACGCTCTGATGACAATGAAGAAACTGTAGCGAATCGTTTAGAGGTAAATATTAAGCAAACAAAACCTTTGCTTGATTTCTATGAAGAGCTTGGTTACTTACAAAGCATTAATGGTGAGCAAGATATCAATAAGGTATTTGCTGATATTGATGTTCTCATTGGAGACTTAGCGTAATGATCATTTGCAAAACTCCTCGCGAGATAGAAATCATGCGAGAAGCTGGCAAGATCGTTGCTTTAACTCATCAAGAGTTGAAAAAGCATATTACTCCAGGAATTACAACGAAAGAGCTCGATCAAATAGCGGAAAAGACGATTCGAAAATATGGTGCTACGCCATCTTTTAAAGGATACAACGGATTTCCGGGAAGCATCTGTGCTTCTGTAAATGAAGAGCTTGTACATGGGATTCCAGGTAAGCGCAAGCTCCAAGAAGGTGATATCATCAGTATCGATATTGGTGCGAAATACAATGGGTACCATGGAGATTCTGCGTGGACGTATCCAGTAGGAAACATTTCTGAATCTGTTCAAAAGCTACTTGATGTCACAGAAAAATCGTTGTATCTTGGTCTAGAACAAATAAAACCAGGCGTGAGATTATCAAATGTTTCACATGCAGTTCAAACGTATGCTGAAGATAATGGATTCTCGATCGTTAGGGAGTATGTTGGTCACGGAATCGGGCAAGACTTACATGAGGACCCTCAGATCCCGCACTACGGTCCACCAAATAAAGGTCCTAGATTAAAGCCGGGAATGGTCATCTGTGTCGAACCGATGGTGAACCAAGGAAGACGATATGTAAAAACACTATCTGATGACTGGACAGTGGTAACGGTAGATGGTAAATGGTGTGCACATTTTGAGCACACGATTGCTCTTACAGAAGCAGGATACGAAATCCTTACCACTTTATAAGTAGCTGGCTCTCCGGGATTTCAGAGCAGTGTAAAATGTTACTGATTTGAAGAAGGGAGAACTATTGAATGGCTAAAGATGATGTAATTGAAGTCGAAGGTACCGTTCTTGAAACGTTGCCAAATGCTATGTTCAAAGTAGAATTAGAGAATGGGCATGTCGTATTGGCTCACGTTTCTGGTAAAATCCGTATGAACTTCATTCGGATTTTACCAGGAGACAAAGTTACGGTAGAATTATCTCCGTACGATTTAAATCGTGGTCGTATTACGTACCGTTTTAAATAATATAGCACTCCGTAATCTTTAAGGAGGTTCGAGACATGAAAGTAAGACCGTCAGTTAAACCAATCTGCGAAAAATGTAAAGTTATTCGTAGACGTGGAAAAGTAATGGTTATTTGTGAAAACCCTAAACATAAACAAAAACAAGGTTAATCAGAAGGAGGTGCATTCGGAATGGCACGTATCGCAGGTGTAGATATTCCTCGTGACAAGCGCGTTGTTATTTCTTTAACTTACGTATTCGGCATTGGTCGCACAACTGCTGAAAAAATTCTTGCTGAAGCTGGTGTTTCTGAAGAAACACGAGTTCGTGATTTAACGGAAGACGAATTAGGACGTATCCGTGACATCGTAGACCGCGTTAAAGTTGAGGGAGACCTTCGTCGTGAAGTTTCTCTTAACATTAAACGTCTAATGGAGATCGGTTCTTACCGTGGTCTTCGTCACCGTCGTGGTTTACCAGTTCGTGGTCAAAATTCTAAAAATAATGCTCGTACGCGTAAAGGTCCACGTCGTACAGTAGCAAATAAAAAGAAATAATAAGTAAAGGAGGTTGAACTAACAATGGCACGTAAAACAAACACTCGTAAAAAACGTGTGAAAAAGAATATTGAAGCTGGTATTGCTCATATTCGTTCTACTTTCAACAACACAATCGTAACACTTACAGATACTCACGGTAACGCACTTTCTTGGTCTAGTGCTGGTGCACTTGGTTTCCGTGGATCTCGTAAATCTACTCCATTCGCTGCGCAAATGGCTGCTGAAACTGCTGCTAAAGTTGCAATGGAGCATGGTTTAAAAACTTTAGAGGTTACTGTAAAAGGTCCTGGTGCTGGTCGTGAAGCTGCAATTCGTGCTCTTCAAGCTGCAGGTCTAGAAGTAACAGCAATCAGAGATGTTACTCCAGTTCCTCATAATGGATGTCGTCCGCCAAAACGTCGTCGTGTTTAATTTTTCTGTATAGAATTTTCCCTTTTGTCTATAATGGATATGATGCATTATCGAGAAATTTCGTACAGAAACATCGCTTGTTGTGCACAATCGGGAACTGCCTAAGGGGGACTTTCGGTTAGACAGAGGTTTTTTCCTTTGTTTAGCCGAGGTTTCGACGTTTTGAAGGAGGGTTTAGTTAATGATTGAAATTGAAAAACCGAAAATCGAAACGGTTGAACTTAACGAAGATGCTAAATATGGTAAATTCGTGATTGAACCGCTTGAGCGTGGATATGGTACTACTTTGGGTAACTCCTTACGTCGTATTCTTTTATCCTCACTCCCTGGTGCCGCTGTAACTGCTATCCAAATTGATGGCGTATTACACGAATTTTCAACAGTTGAGGGCGTAGTAGAGGACGTTACGACGATCATCTTAAACTTGAAAAAGTTAGCTCTTAAAATCTACTCTGAAGAAGAGAAGACGTTGGAAATCGATGTACAGGGCGAAGGTATTGTCACAGCTGCTGATATTACTCACGATAGTGATGTTGAAATCTTAAATCCAGATTTATACATTGCGACGTTAGCAAAAGATGCGCATTTCCGCGTGCGTTTAACTGCAAAGCGTGGCCGTGGGTATACGCCAGCTGATGCAAATAAAAGCGAAGATCAACCAATAGGAGTTATTCCTATTGATTCTATTTATACTCCAGTATCACGTGTGACTTACCAAGTGGAAAAGACACGTGTCGGACAAGTGGCAAATTATGATAAGCTTACGCTTGATGTATGGACGGATGGAAGCATCGGGCCAAAAGAAGCTATCTCTTTAGGTGCCAAAATCTTAACTGAGCATTTAAATATCTTCGTTGGTTTAACTGATGAAGCACAAAATGCTGAGATTATGGTCGAGAAGGAAGAAGATCAAAAAGAAAAAGTTCTAGAAATGACTATTGAAGAACTTGATCTTTCTGTTCGTTCTTATAATTGCTTAAAACGTGCAGGAATTAATACTGTACAAGAGCTTGCGAACAAAACAGAAGAAGATATGATGAAAGTTCGTAACTTAGGACGTAAATCCTTAGAAGAAGTTAAGCATAAGCTTGAGGAATTAGGTTTAGGCTTACGTAAAGACGACTGAGGATTTAATCTCATCAACAAAGGAGGGAACTACGAATGGCATACAGAAAATTAGGCCGTACAAGTGCGCAACGTAAAGCTATGTTACGTGACTTAGCTACAGATTTAATTATCAACGAGCGCATCCAAACGACAGAAACTCGTGCAAAAGAACTTCGTTCTGTAGTGGAAAAAATGATCACTTTAGGTAAACGCGGAGATCTTCATGCTCGCCGTCAAGCTGCATCTTTCATCCGCAATGAAGTTGCTAATGCTGAGACTGGTCAAGATGCACTTCAAAAATTATTCGCTGATGTAGCTCCACGCTATGCTGAGCGTCAAGGCGGATACACTCGTATTGCAAAAATTGGTCCACGTCGCGGAGACGCAGCACCAATGGTAATTATCGAGTTAGTATAATGATAATTAAAAGGGCAGGACAGTTCTTTTCAAGTAACTGGTCGTGGCCCTTTTTTTTTAAATATAGAAAATAGGCTAACTTGATGAAGTAATGAGAGAGGGTGCCTTGCATTGAAAAAAGAGAAACTTCGCACGCAAAATATATCATTTCAATATCCCGGGGCAACTTCTTATGCGCTAAAAGACGTATCATTCTCTTTATATGAGGGAGAATGGGTTTCTGTAATTGGACAAAATGGTTCAGGAAAGTCTACACTTGCAAAATTATTAAATGGTTTATTTTTACCGGAATCAGGCACGATTGTTGTAAATGATACAATGACTTTATCTGAAGAAACGGTATGGGATATTCGAAAGCAAATAGGTATGGTATTTCAAAATCCAGATAATCAATTTGTCGGGACCACAGTGCAGGATGATGTTGTATTTGGTCTTGAAAATATCGGGATGCCTCGGGAACAGATGGTAGAACGGATGAATCAAGCGCTGCAGATGGTCCGAATGGAAGAGTTTCTTAATGAAGAGCCTCATTCGTTATCTGGTGGACAAAAGCAACGTGTTGCAATTGCAGGTGTGCTAGCATTGCAACCATCTATTTTAATATTGGATGAAGCAACATCGATGTTAGATCCACAAGGACGACGTGAAGTAATTGAAACGGTGAGGAAGCTTGTGGATACAAAAGGTATTACCGTGTTATCGATTACGCATGATTTGGAAGAAGCTGCACAGTCAGACCGTGTTATCATTTTGAATCAGGGAGAAATATTAGAGGTAGGTACGCCAGAGCAAATTTTCAAGTCCTCTCATATGCTTAGGGAAATCGGATTAGATGTACCATTCTCAGTGAAAATAGCAGAATTATTAAAAAGAAATGAAATTCCACTGCAAAATACGCATCTTACAATGGAAAGCTTGGTGAACGAACTTTGGAGATTACATTCCAAACAGTAGAGCATCGTTATCAATATAAAACTCCATTTGAAAGACGCGCGCTTTATGATGTAAACGTGTCGTTTCCAAGTGGGGGGTATTATGCCATTATCGGTCATACTGGTTCCGGCAAATCGACGATGATTCAACATTTAAATGGTTTATTGCAGCCGACAAATGGCACGGTCCAAATTGGGGAGCATTTGATTTCCTCACAAAAGAAAGAAAAGAAATTAAAGCCGCTACGAAAAAAAGTAGGGGTTGTCTTTCAATTTCCAGAGCATCAGTTATTTGAAGAAACAGTTGAGAAAGATATTTGTTTTGGACCCTCAAATTTCGGAGTATCGGAAGAAGAGGCAAGACAAAAGGCGAGGGATGCAATTGAGATTGTAGGATTGGATCCAGAGCTATTAGCGCGTTCGCCGTTTGAGTTAAGTGGTGGACAAATGAGACGTGTTGCAATAGCAGGCGTACTTGCGATGGAACCGGAAGTGCTTGTATTAGATGAACCCACAGCAGGGCTTGATCCTAAAGGACAGCATGAGCTTATGGAGATGTTTTATAAGCTTCATAAGGAACAGGGGCTTACAGTAATCCTTGTTACCCATAACATGGAGGATGCTGCTAAATATGCGGATCAAATTGTGGTTATGCATAAAGGAACGGTCTTTTTGCAAGGAACAGCAGAGGAAGTATTTTTACATGCAGATGAGTTAGAACAAATCGGCGTGGATCTTCCAATGTCTTTAAAGTATAAACGTGCAATTGAAGAGAAGTTTGGTATTTCGATTCCGAAGGCTACCTTATCTTTAGAGGATCTTACTCATGAAGTTGTACAGGTGTTACGAAAAGGTGGTCATGAATCATGCAGCAGTTGATTATTGGGAGATATATTCCAGGTAGGTCACTCATTCATCAACTTGATCCACGTGCGAAGCTGTTGATTGTCTTTTTATATGTATTTGTTGTCTTTTTAGCAAATAATGCGATTTCATATGGACTTTTATTTTTATATGCACTCATTGCTTTATTTTTTGCAAAAGTGCCGATTCGTTATGTACTTTCGGGCTTAAAACCAATCTTATGGATTTTTCTGTTTACCTTTTTTCTGCATATTTTTACAAATAAAGAAGGGGATGTACTGCTTGAGCTTGGTTGGTTTTCGATACATGAAAAGGGATTAGAGCAAGGGATATATATTTCTATACGCTTCTTTGTCATTATTTTAATGACGACATTATTAACGTTAACAACAACACCAATTGAAATTACTGATGGTATGGAAACATTGTTAAAGCCATTAAAGCGTATAAAGGTTCCTGTTCATGAAATTGCATTGATGATGTCTATTTCTCTTCGTTTTATTCCAACATTAATGGATGAGACGAGTAAAATTATGAAAGCACAAGCATCCCGTGGTATTGATTTTTCTGGTGGGCCGATAAAGGATCGATTAAAGGCGGTTATTTCTTTGCTTGTACCGCTTTTTATTAGTGCTTTTAAGCGTGCTGAGGACTTAGCGATTGCAATGGAAGCGCGTGGGTATCAAAGTGGTGAAGGACGTTCTAAATTTAGGCAGCTACGCTGGAAAACAAGCGATACGTTAACGATAGTAAGTTTACTTTGTTTAGCATGTATTCTAGCATGGGTGCGATCGTAATGGAGAATAGAGAAATGGAAAGAATAAAATGTACAGTTGCATATGATGGCATCAATTTTTGCGGTTATCAAATTCAACCGCAGCATCGTACTGTTCAACAAGAAATAGAGAAAGCTCTGCAAAAGTTGCATAAAGGAGAGCTTGTTCGTGTTCAGGCATCAGGACGAACAGATTCTACTGTTCATGCAAGAGGACAGGTTATTCATTTTGACACACCGTTGTCTCTTGAAGAATGGCAATGGATGAATGCCTTAAATACGATGCTGCCAGACGATATAGTTGTCAGGCAAGTAGAGAAAAAAACAGAAGATTTTCATGCACGCTATGGTGTTGAGAGAAAAGAATATCGCTACCGTGTATTATTATCTAAAAATGCTGATGTATTCCGTAGAAATTACGTATACCAGTATCCATATCCACTTGAGATAGAATCTATAAGAAAAGCAATTCCTTATTTTATTGGAACACATGATTTCACTTCGTTTTGTTCGACAAAAACTGACAAAAAGGATAAAGTGCGAACAATTTATGAAATAGATTTAATGGAACAAGATGATGAGTTAATTTTTCGTTTTGTAGGTAATGGATTTTTATATAATATGGTTCGAATTATTGTTGGTACACTACTTAGCATAGGACAAGGAAAGATGGTTCCTGACAGCATTCCAGAGATTTTAAAAAAACAAGATCGTCGTTTTGCAGGGAAGATGGTGCCAGGGCATGGGCTTTATTTATGGCAGGTAAACTATAACAACTAATCCTGGTGTAACATTTGCTTGACATTAGAAACTCAAAAGGATATCATAACATATGGTATTGTTTCTAAAACCACGATTAGCCCCGGAAGGAAATCGTGTTTAAGATAAACAATAGATTTTTTCTATGGAAAAGATAACGAGGAGGGAAACACATGCGTACGACTTTTATGGCAAAAGCTAACGAAGTTGAGCGTAAATGGTATGTGGTTGACGCTGAAGGTCAAACTTTAGGTCGCCTTGCTAGTGAAGTAGCATCCATTTTACGTGGTAAAAACAAACCAACATTTACACCACACGTTGACACGGGTGATCATGTAATTATTATTAACGCTGAGAAAATTCATTTAACAGGTAATAAATTAAACGATAAAATTTACTACCGTCACACTAACCACCCAGGTGGACTTAAACAAAGAACAGCTCTAGAAATGCGTACAAACTATCCTGTACAAATGTTAGAGCTTGCAATTAAAGGCATGCTTCCAAAAGGACGTTTAGGACGTCAAGTGTCTAAAAAATTAAATGTGTATGCTGGAGCTGAGCATCCACACCAAGCACAAAAACCAGAAGTTTACGAACTTCGCGGATAATTAATTAAAGGAGGGCTTACATTGGCACAGGTACAATACTATGGTACTGGACGTCGTAAGAGTTCAGTAGCACGCGTACGCCTAGTTCCAGGCGAAGGACGCGTTATCATTAACGGTCGTGATTTTGAAAACTATATCCCATTTGCTGCATTACGTGAAGTAGTGAAACAACCTCTAGTTGCAACAGAAACTTTAGGTAACTACGATGTACTTGTAAACGTAAATGGTGGTGGATACACTGGTCAAGCTGGTGCTATTCGTCACGGTATCTCTCGCGCTTTATTAAAAGCTGACCCAGAATACCGTCTAACATTAAAACGTGCAGGTCTATTAACTCGTGACGCACGTATGAAAGAGCGTAAAAAATACGGTCTTAAAGGCGCACGTCGTGCACCTCAGTTCTCAAAACGTTAATTTTTGCGAACTTCAAACCCCAGTCTATTGGCTGGGGTTTTTTATTATTTCAACCAGTAAGACCCGCTCCTCTAAACGAAGTGAAGGTGGGGGGAGTTCAATATGCCTAATGGAACTATATAAAGTGAAACTTCCACCCATCGTGAGCTTACGGGATAAATTTATTTTAATTTTTCACAATATAAATCACTGCTATGAAGAACAAAAGGTAACCTGCACTCGTATGTTCTTTTTGTTTAAACTTGGTTGGCAGGGGGCAGAGAAAGATTTTATATTGTTTTTTATTTATATAATTATCCTCAATTATTTTTAGTCCCCTTATTATTGCTTGGAATATTTTAGTGCTGCCTTCTTACGTATGCTTCATCTTTAGAAGTTTAGACTAATACGTATTAGGGAGGTTTATAAGTGCTATGAATGTCATTGTTAGCTTACAAGAAAAACAAAAAGAAAAGCAGTTGAAATATGAACGGAAGATGCTTCGCGAACTATCATTAAAAACATTAAGATCTAATATTCGTGATGCCTTCGATATGAAAGAGCTGCACAGACAGTACGAGGATTATTGTATTGAACTTGGAATTGAATCGTACTTATTAGGAGCAAGATATAGCAAATTTGGCTATTATGGTGAATCTTTTTTTGATGTGAAATATAGAGCTTTAGAAGAGGAGCAGCAATTAACAGAAATGTTGTTTCAATTTTTAACAAGCATGACCATGCGGGAGATAGAATCAAACGATAAGGAGTTGCTGTATGAGTCCTGTGAACAGTTTATTAGTTCATGGTGGCGCGAAGGATATGAAAAGGGTGAAAGAAGATATCGTTTAAAGCTGCATTAAGAGAAGCATAAACTTTCCTCTTGTCCCATATAAGTAATTAGAGGGACTAGCTGGAGGAGGAAAGGTATGAAGAGAATTCGAATTATCTCTTTTATGCTTGCTGCGGTTGTACTGTTTTTCTTGGTAAAACAAGAATTTCAAATTGCAAAATCGTGGAGAGCTTGGAATTTACCCTTATCTGGAAAAGTAATTGTACTAGATGCCGGACATGGTGGACCAGATGGAGGGGCGGTTGGTGGTAAGGATATTGTAGAAAAAGACATTACGCTTGAAATTACAAAAATGGTACAAGACTATTTGCAAGAACAAGGTGCTTTAGTTATTTTAACGCGAGAGGGAGATTATGATCTAGCTGATAAAGACACAAAGTCATATAGTAGGCGCAAAGCAGAAGATCTCAAAAAACGTGTAGAGATTATTAATAAGCCGGATGTAGACTTTTTTGTGAGTGTTCACTTAAATGCTTTGCCTAGCAGTAGTTCGAAGGGAGCACAAACGTTTTATTATCGGTCTTTAATTGAAAATGAGCGTGCAGCAAAGTTTATACAGGCTGAATTGCGAACTAGCCTAGAAAATACGAACCGCTCAGCTAAAACAATCTCCCGTGTTTATTTACTTAAGTATGCAAAAACACCAGGTGCTTTAGTTGAGGCTGGTTTTTTATCGAATGTAAATGAACGATATATGTTAAATTCAGAGAAGTATCAGCAAAAGGTTGCAGCTGCGATATACCGGGGAATACTACGTTATTTTACGGAAAAAGGAAATCCTCCTGAGTAAGGAGGGTTTTTTGAGTTCCTCTCGTTAACGAAGTTTTCGGAAAATATGTTATACTGGAAATGTAAACGCATTTATTTTGGAAATGAAAATAAATAAACCCAATTTATTTAACATGACTTTATTTTTCATACAGGGGGCTGGGCTGATTATGGTAACGAAAGAGCAAGTAGTGGAGGCGCTTGAAGGGATTAATGATCCATTTCTACATAAAACATTAAAAGAAACAAATGCAATTAAAGAGGTAAATATAAAGCCTGAGAAAGAGCATGTCAGTGTTAAAATTGCAATTGTAAAAACAGGGACTGCTGAACAAATGCAATTGCAGGCTACTATTGTGAAGCTTGTGAAAGAACTTGGAGCAGCAACGGTTGGTTTGCGTTTCGCTGAATTTACAGAGGAAGAGCTAGCGCAGTTTGCGCCACCGCAAGAAGAGAAAGAAAGTCAATCTTTATTATCAGAGCATTCTAAAACAACATTTTTAGCAGTTGCAAGTGGAAAAGGCGGAGTTGGTAAATCAACTGTTTCTGTAAACCTTGCGATTTCATTAGCTCGTTTAGGAAAGAAAGTTGGTATTATTGACGCTGATATATATGGCTTTAGTGTACCTGATATGATGGGAATCGAAAAACGTCCAATCGTAAGAGGCGATAAAATTATTCCAGTGGAGCGCTTAGGGGTAAAAGTAATTTCAATGGGCTTCTTTGTAGAAGACAATGCTCCTGTTATTTGGAGAGGGCCAATGCTTGGTAAAATGTTAAATCACTTTTTTACAGAGGTGGAATGGGGCGATTTAGACTATTTAGTATTAGACTTGCCGCCAGGTACAGGGGATGTGGCTTTAGATGTTCACTCAATGCTACCATCTTGTAAAGAAATTATTGTAACAACGCCTCATCCAACAGCGGCATTTGTTGCAGCTCGTGCAGGTGCTATGGCACTTCGTACTGAACATAGTATTCTTGGGGTTGTTGAAAATATGGCTTACTTCGAGAGTAAAGTAACCGGTGAGAAAGAGTATGTGTTTGGAAAAGGCGGAGGAGATAAGTTAGCCGCAGAATTACAAACAGATGTATTAGGACGAATCCCACTTCAGCAACCAGATTGGAATAAAGAAGATTTTGCGCCATCGGTATACGAGGATACACATAAAACGGGTGTCATCTATCGGACGATAGCGGAGCAAGTTATTGATAGAACATCAGTTAAACAAAAATAAATTTATGCAAGTAGAAAAATTCCCCATCCTGTATGTGGTGATGGGGAATTTCTTATGTGCAAGGAGTTGTTTTATTTTTGTTCTTTGCTTCCGCCTTTTGAACCGCCTTCTCCGCCAGATTCTTTTTTTTCAGAGCCGCCGCTCTTTTCGGCTTTTTCAATACCTTTGCTAATGATATCAATTATCTTAGTTTGGAAGAGTGGACTTTCAGCGGACTCTGTTAATACTTGTTGTAAATATTGACGATACTCTTTGCTTTTCATTGTTTGTAGCATCATCTTCTCTACTTCGGGATTTTTCATGATTTCTATAACGCCTGCTTGATATTCAGGGTCTTTTAATAGAGTTTTCATTAAGGCTGTTTGTTCTTTACTGATACTTTTTGCGAATTTCGCTGAAAACTCTGGGTCTTTAAATAGTTTTTCCCAAAGCTGCTGCCCTTTTTCGGATACCATCGCATCTTCAATCGTTTTTTTGACCACAGTTTCATCCAATATAAGTGCTTGTTTCATTTTCTCATCTGTTAATACATCTTGAATTGCTTTTTTTCCTTGATCGGTTTTTAAAATATCGACAATCATTTTTTTTGTTTGATCGTAATCTAATTCAGATTTCGCTTCTTTTCCTTGTGCACATGCGACAAGTACAGTAAAAAGAAGTGAAGAAACTAAAACGAGCAGCATCCGTTTCATTAGCTGGAGCTCCTTTCAACACAGTTCTCTTTTTTAATATAAATATCTTAGAGGAATTTATACATGTTCATGGCTAGCTTTTTGAAATTGTCATTGATACAATTTAAGTAGAAATATATCAATAATGGGGGATGTGTTGTGAATAGCCGAAAATGGGTACGACTATTTTTAACGACGTTGCTACTTGGGGGGATTAGTACAATCCTTATTGGTTTTATTTTAGGATGGGACAAGTACGCTAAATTTTTTCAAAATTTCGACGGTAAAGAGATTCTAATGATTTCTTTTTGGTTACTTGGCGTTGGTTTTATTTTTAGCGTAATTAGTCAAATGGGCTTTTTTGCGTATTTAACAGTTCATCGTTTTGGACTAGGAATGTTCCGATCGTCTGCTCTTTGGAACGCAGTTCAGCTCTTTTTCATTGCATTTGTACTTTTTGATTTTGTTTATTTAAGATCGGTACTCGTTGCAAATGGAGATGTTTCGTTTGGGAATAATATTCTTGTAGCAGGAATGTTGTTTTTATTTGGAGCACTTGTAGCCTATATAAAGAGTAAAGAGACGAATAAAAAAGCGTTTATACCGGCTTTATTCTTTATGGTCGTCGTAACAATCCTTGAATGGGTACCGGCGCTTCGGATTAATGATACTGATTGGTTATATTTGATGGTTATACCACTTTTATTGTGTAATGCATATCAGTTACTCATATTACATCGTTTAATAGGACAAAGAAGTAAGTCAGTTAGTTAACAATATACGAGTGAAAAAGGATACAGCACCTTTCGTATGGGGTGCTGTATCCTTTTTAGTATGGGGGATTTTTATCCTGCTATTTGCGGACAGTAACACTTCCACCTCAAAATTCAGCGGAATTAAAGAGGTTAGGTGCAAGATGAACGGTCCATAAAAGCCCGATTGGTGAGGGCTAATAATCAGCGGGGAGAATTCCCACTGATTAAATTTTCACTTTATGTCATTACTTCTTGCGCTTGTGTTAGAAATAAGCTGTGATACAGATACTTGCTCATAGCCATCGCTTTTTAATTTCTGCAGGAGCAGCGGTAGAGATTTATTTGTTTGAAGTGCCGAATCGGAAGCGTGTAATAAAACGATGTCTCCACCTCGTAGATTGTTAGCAACTGTTGATACAATTTTATTTACACCAGGGTTTTTCCAGTCGTTTGAATTATTACTCCAGTGTACAACAGTATATCCAAGAGACTCTGCTACTTTGAGAACTGTTTTATTAAATTCCCCACTAGGAGGCCGCAAGAGCTTGACTTGTTTTATGCCAAGCTTTGTAAACACATCTTGCGAACGTAAAAGGTCTCTTCGCATTTCGTTCGCCTCCAAAGAAGTATAAGATGTATAGTTATATCCCATACTGCCAATTTCGTGACCATCCTGTATAATCCGTTCGACAATATCGGGGTGTCTTTCTGCCCATGCTGCAGAAAGGAAGAAAGTCGCATTTTTAATTTCTCTTTCTTTTAAAGTATCAAGAATAGGAACTGCTTTTTTATCTCCCCAGCTAATATCGAATGTTAACGCAACTTGTTTTTTTGCGGTATCGCCTTTGTAAATGACTTTTGGACCAGTTGCAGTTGAAAAAGCCGATTGATGAGAATATGTCTTAAAAAAAAGAAGCCATGCTGTAAACAAGGACAGTATAATAATTAAACTAATGTGCTTAAATTTACGTTTACTTGTTATAAAAAAGAAAAACATAATACTCCGCCCCTTTGTCCAATCCTTTTCAGTTACTTATATGCTCAAAAAGTTGAAAAGAGAACTGAACGATTAATATCGTAGGAAATGGATATAATGGACAATATAGTATGAATTGTAATTTTGGTGGTGATGCATTCGTCATTAGAGTTGATGAATATATTACGTTATTTTATATATATGTTTTGATTTTCTAACATATAAGTCGCTGCTAGGAAGAACAAAGGGTGATTTGCACTCGTTTCTCTCTTTGTTTTAATTTGGCATAGGGCGCGGAAAGAGGGTCTGATCGCTCCTATGCATGACCGGATGTTCTCTCCCACCCTAAAGATTAGAGTTTATGTGGGTTTTTTAATTTGTATTTATATAGGCATATGAGTAATTGTTGAGGTGATAGTTTGCTTGGGATTATGATTACAAAAGAAGAACAGAAAGAAATAGAATATGTATTGAAGAGAGAGCTGGATGAGCTTTTATTTGATTTTGCAGACGAGCGAATACATGATGTCGTAAAAAAGACAATGGAAGAACGATATAAAATTCTCTTTTGTTTATTTAGAAGAGTAGCAAATGCAGAAGAATGCATCCGTTATGTAAGAAAAAGAATTTTTTATTAAAAAGTGTTGACTCAAGTAGTTAATATATGATAAATTAATAACCGTCGCTGATGCAGAACAGCAGAAAGCGAAAAAAGAAATTAAAAAACTTAGTTGACATCGAAAAACGAAGATGTTAACATAAGGAAGTCGCAAATGAGCGGCAAACAAGTTCTTTGAAAACTGAACGAAACAAACAACGTGAAACGTCAATTTTTATTTTAGATGCTAGACAAACTAACTTTATTGGAGAGTTTGATCCTGGCTCAGGATGAACGCTGGCGGCGTGCCTAATACATGCAAGTCGAGCGAATGGATTAAGAGCTTGCTCTTATGAAGTTAGCGGCGGACGGGTGAGTAACACGTGGGTAACCTGCCCATAAGACTGGGATAACTCCGGGAAACCGGGGCTAATACCGGATAACATTTTGCACCGCATGGTGCGAAATTCAAAGGCGGCTTCGGCTGTCACTTATGGATGGACCCGCGTCGCATTAGCTAGTTGGTGAGGTAACGGCTCACCAAGGCAACGATGCGTAGCCGACCTGAGAGGGTGATCGGCCACACTGGGACTGAGACACGGCCCAGACTCCTACGGGAGGCAGCAGTAGGGAATCTTCCGCAATGGACGAAAGTCTGACGGAGCAACGCCGCGTGAGTGATGAAGGCTTTCGGGTCGTAAAACTCTGTTGTTAGGGAAGAACAAGTGCTAGTTGAATAAGCTGGCACCTTGACGGTACCTAACCAGAAAGCCACGGCTAACTACGTGCCAGCAGCCGCGGTAATACGTAGGTGGCAAGCGTTATCCGGAATTATTGGGCGTAAAGCGCGCGCAGGTGGTTTCTTAAGTCTGATGTGAAAGCCCACGGCTCAACCGTGGAGGGTCATTGGAAACTGGGAGACTTGAGTGCAGAAGAGGAAAGTGGAATTCCATGTGTAGCGGTGAAATGCGTAGAGATATGGAGGAACACCAGTGGCGAAGGCGACTTTCTGGTCTGTAACTGACACTGAGGCGCGAAAGCGTGGGGAGCAAACAGGATTAGATACCCTGGTAGTCCACGCCGTAAACGATGAGTGCTAAGTGTTAGAGGGTTTCCGCCCTTTAGTGCTGAAGTTAACGCATTAAGCACTCCGCCTGGGGAGTACGGCCGCAAGGCTGAAACTCAAAGGAATTGACGGGGGCCCGCACAAGCGGTGGAGCATGTGGTTTAATTCGAAGCAACGCGAAGAACCTTACCAGGTCTTGACATCCTCTGACAACCCTAGAGATAGGGCTTCCCCTTCGGGGGCAGAGTGACAGGTGGTGCATGGTTGTCGTCAGCTCGTGTCGTGAGATGTTGGGTTAAGTCCCGCAACGAGCGCAACCCTTGATCTTAGTTGCCATCATTAAGTTGGGCACTCTAAGGTGACTGCCGGTGACAAACCGGAGGAAGGTGGGGATGACGTCAAATCATCATGCCCCTTATGACCTGGGCTACACACGTGCTACAATGGACGGTACAAAGAGCTGCAAGACCGCGAGGTGGAGCTAATCTCATAAAACCGTTCTCAGTTCGGATTGTAGGCTGCAACTCGCCTACATGAAGCTGGAATCGCTAGTAATCGCGGATCAGCATGCCGCGGTGAATACGTTCCCGGGCCTTGTACACACCGCCCGTCACACCACGAGAGTTTGTAACACCCGAAGTCGGTGGGGTAACCTTTTTGGAGCCAGCCGCCTAAGGTGGGACAGATGATTGGGGTGAAGTCGTAACAAGGTAGCCGTATCGGAAGGTGCGGCTGGATCACCTCCTTTCTATGGAGAATTGATGAACGCTGTTCATCAATATAAGTTTCCGTGTTTCGTTTTGTTCAGTTTTGAGAGAACTATCTCTCAGAAATAAATGTATGTTCTTTGAAAACTAGATAACAGTGTAGCTCATATTTTTTAATTTTAGTTTGGTTAAGTTAGAAAGGGCGCACGGTGGATGCCTTGACACTAGGAGTCGATGAAGGACGGGACTAACGCCGATATGCTTCGGGGAGCTGTAAGTAAGCTTTGATCCGAAGATTTCCGAATGGGGAAACCCACCATACGTAATGGTATGGTATCCTTACCTGAATACATAGGGTAAGGAAGACAGACCCAGGGAACTGAAACATCTAAGTACCTGGAGGAAGAGAAAGCAAATGCGATTTCCTGAGTAGCGGCGAGCGAAACGGAATCTAGCCCAAACCAAGAGGCTTGCCTCTTGGGGTTGTAGGACATTCTATACGGAGTTACAAAGGAACGAGGTAGACGAAGCAGCCTGGAAAGGCTCGTCATAGAGGGTAACAACCCCGTAGTCGAAACTTCGTTCTCTCTTGAATGTATCCTGAGTACGGCGGAACACGTGAAATTCCGTCGGAATCTGGGAGGACCATCTCCCAAGGCTAAATACTACCTAGTGATCGATAGTGAACCAGTACCGTGAGGGAAAGGTGAAAAGCACCCCGGAAGGGGAGTGAAAGAGATCCTGAAACCGTGTGCCTACAAATAGTCAGAGCCCGTTAATGGGTGATGGCGTGCCTTTTGTAGAATGAACCGGCGAGTTACGATCCCGTGCGAGGTTAAGCTGAAGAGGCGGAGCCGTAGCGAAAGCGAGTCTGAATAGGGCGTTTAGTACGTGGTCGTAGACCCGAAACCAGGTGATCTACCCATGTCCAGGGTGAAGTTCAGGTAACACTGAATGGAGGCCCGAACCCACGCACGTTGAAAAGTGCGGGGATGAGGTGTGGGTAGCGGAGAAATTCCAATCGAACCTGGAGATAGCTGGTTCTCCCCGAAATAGCTTTAGGGCTAGCCTTAAGTGTAAGAGTCTTGGAGGTAGAGCACTGATTGAACTAGGGGTCCTCATCGGATTACCGAATTCAGTCAAACTCCGAATGCCAATGACTTATCCTTAGGAGTCAGACTGCGAGTGATAAGATCCGTAGTCAAGAGGGAAACAGCCCAGATCGCCAGCTAAGGTCCCAAAGTGTGTATTAAGTGGAAAAGGATGTGGAGTTGCTTAGACAACTAGGATGTTGGCTTAGAAGCAGCCACCATTTAAAGAGTGCGTAATAGCTCACTAGTCGAGTGACTCTGCGCCGAAAATGTACCGGGGCTAAATACACCACCGAAGCTGCGAATTGATACCTATGGTATCAGTGGTAGGGGAGCGTTCTAAGGGCAGTGAAGTCAGACCGTAAGGACTGGTGGAGCGCTTAGAAGTGAGAATGCCGGTATGAGTAGCGAAAGACGGGTGAGAATCCCGTCCACCGAATGCCTAAGGTTTCCTGAGGAAGGCTCGTCCGCTCAGGGTTAGTCAGGACCTAAGCCGAGGCCGACAGGCGTAGGCGATGGACAACAGGTTGATATTCCTGTACCACCTCTTTATCGTTTGAGCAATGGAGGGACGCAGAAGGATAGAAGAAGCGTGCGATTGGTTGTGCACGTCCAAGCAGTTAGGCTGATAAGTAGGCAAATCCGCTTATCGTGAAGGCTGAGCTGTGATGGGGAAGCTCCTTATGGAGCGAAGTCTTTGATTCCCCGCTGCCAAGAAAAGCTTCTAGCGAGATAAAAGGTGCCTGTACCGCAAACCGACACAGGTAGGCGAGGAGAGAATCCTAAGGTGTGCGAGAGAACTCTGGTTAAGGAACTCGGCAAAATGACCCCGTAACTTCGGGAGAAGGGGTGCTTTCTTAACGGAAAGCCGCAGTGAATAGGCCCAAGCGACTGTTTAGCAAAAACACAGGTCTCTGCGAAGCCGTAAGGCGAAGTATAGGGGCTGACACCTGCCCGGTGCTGGAAGGTTAAGGAGAGGGGTTAGCGTAAGCGAAGCTCTGAACTGAAGCCCCAGTAAACGGCGGCCGTAACTATAACGGTCCTAAGGTAGCGAAATTCCTTGTCGGGTAAGTTCCGACCCGCACGAAAGGTGTAACGATTTGGGCACTGTCTCAACCAGAGACTCGGTGAAATTATAGTACCTGTGAAGATGCAGGTTACCCGCGACAGGACGGAAAGACCCCGTGGAGCTTTACTGTAGCCTGATATTGAATTTTGGTACAGTTTGTACAGGATAGGCGGGAGCCTTTGAAGCCGGAGCGCTAGCTTCGGTGGAGGCGCTGGTGGGATACCGCCCTGACTGTATTGAAATTCTAACCTACGGGTCTTATCGACCCGGGAGACAGTGTCAGGTGGGCAGTTTGACTGGGGCGGTCGCCTCCTAAAGTGTAACGGAGGCGCCCAAAGGTTCCCTCAGAATGGTTGGAAATCATTCGTAGAGTGCAAAGGCATAAGGGAGCTTGACTGCGAGACCTACAAGTCGAGCAGGGACGAAAGTCGGGCTTAGTGATCCGGTGGTTCCGCATGGAAGGGCCATCGCTCAACGGATAAAAGCTACCCCGGGGATAACAGGCTTATCTCCCCCAAGAGTCCACATCGACGGGGAGGTTTGGCACCTCGATGTCGGCTCATCGCATCCTGGGGCTGTAGTCGGTCCCAAGGGTTGGGCTGTTCGCCCATTAAAGCGGTACGCGAGCTGGGTTCAGAACGTCGTGAGACAGTTCGGTCCCTATCCGTCGTGGGCGTAGGAAATTTGAGAGGAGCTGTCCTTAGTACGAGAGGACCGGGATGGACGCACCGCTGGTGTACCAGTTGTTCTGCCAAGGGCATAGCTGGGTAGCTATGTGCGGAAGGGATAAGTGCTGAAAGCATCTAAGCATGAAGCCCCCCTCAAGATGAGATTTCCCATAGCGTAAGCTAGTAAGATCCCTGAAAGATGATCAGGTTGATAGGTTCGAGGTGGAAGCATGGTGACATGTGGAGCTGACGAATACTAATAGATCGAGGACTTAACCATATAATATGAAGCAAATGTTATCTAGTTTTGAGAGAACATAAAAAAACTTGTTGACATTTTAAATGAATCAAGTATAATAATGATTGTCTCAAATGAAATAAGTCTGGTAATGATGGCAGAGAGGTCACACCCGTTCCCATACCGAACACGGAAGTTAAGCTCTCTAGCGCCGATGGTAGTTGGGACCTTGTCCCTGTGAGAGTAGGACGTTGCCAGGCAATATTATTCCGCAGTAGCTCAGTGGTAGAGCTATCGGCTGTTAACCGATCGGTCGTAGGTTCGAGTCCTACCTGCGGAGCCATTATGCTTCCATAGCTCAGCTGGTAGAGCACTTCCATGGTAAGGAAGAGGTCACCGGTTCAAGCCCGGTTGGAAGCTTGGGAACAGTTTTAATTTTTTTTGGCCCGTTGGTCAAGTGGTTAAGACACCGCCCTTTCACGGCGGTAACACGGGTTCGAATCCCGTACGGGTCACCACTTTTGGAGGATTAGCTCAGCTGGGAGAGCACCTGCCTTACAAGCAGGGGGTCGGCGGTTCGATCCCGTCATCCTCCACCATATATTTTATAATGTCGGAGGGGTAGCGAAGTGGCTAAACGCGGCGGACTGTAAATCCGCTCCTTCGGGTTCGGCAGTTCGAATCTGCCCCCCTCCACCATTTTCAAAAAAACAACCTGAAAAGGTTTATTTTTTTGAAAAGACAACCATACTAGTAAATATTAATGGGCTATAGCCAAGCGGTAAGGCAACGGACTTTGACTCCGTCATGCGCTGGTTCGAATCCAGCTAGCCCAGCCATTTACGAGCCATTAGCTCAGTTGGTAGAGCATCTGACTTTTAATCAGAGGGTCGAAGGTTCGAGTCCTTCATGGCTCACCATTTTCGCGGAAGTAGTTCAGTGGTAGAATACAACCTTGCCAAGGTTGGGGTCGCGGGTTCGAATCCCGTCTTCCGCTTTTTTACTTCGGGGCCTTAGCTCAGCTGGGAGAGCGCCTGCCTTGCACGCAGGAGGTCAGCGGTTCGATCCCGCTAGGCTCCATTATAAATTAGAAAAAACCTTACATCTTTTGATGTAAGGTTTTTTGTCTATCTTGCTTAATAAGGATGAGTTTCCATTCATTTCGTTTACAATAGAAAGATAGAGTGAAATATACCATTTGAATTGAAGTGTGTTGGAATAAGGGGAATGGAGGGATCGGTGTTGAAAATTGTTATTGCATCTGATTCATATAAAGAAAGCTTACGAGCGATAGAGGTATGTAAGGCTATTGAAAAAGGATTTACTAAAATTTTTCCTGAAGCTGAGTATGTAAAAGTCCCGATTGGAGATGGAGGAGAAGGTACAGTCCAGTCCCTTGTTGATGCTACAGGGGGAAAGATTATTCCACTTCATGTAACAGGTCCACTTGGTGAGCGTGTAGAAGCATTTTACGGCATTTCTCAAGACAAAAGAACAGCGTTTATTGAAATGGCAGCAGCATCAGGATTACAGCATGTTTCAGTTAAAAAGCGAAATCCTCTTATTACAACAACAAAAGGAACGGGAGAGCTTATATTAGATGCACTGGATAAAGGCGTACAGCACATCATTTTAGGTCTTGGCGGAAGTGCTACGAACGATGGGGGTGCCGGAATGCTCTCTGCCTTAGGTGTAAAATTTTTAGAGAAAGATGGACGAGTAATAGAACCTGTCGGTGGAAATTTACATTCTATTGATTCTTTAGATTTATTGAAGTTGGATTCTCGTTTAGCACATGTAAAACTAGAAGCGGCGTGTGATGTAGATAATCCTTTGACAGGACAAAAAGGAGCATCTTTTGTATTTGCAAAACAAAAGGGAGCAAGTGCAGAAATGATTGCACAGTTAGATGATAACTTAAAGCGTTATGCCCATGTATTAAAAAAATATTTACATATTGATGTGGAAGAGATTGCAGGTGCAGGAGCTGCGGGGGGATTAGGCGCTGCTGTTGCTGCTGTACTACAAGGGGAATTAAGAAAAGGAATTGAAATTGTATTAGATTATACAAATTTTGATGAACATATAAAAGAAGCGGATCTAGTTCTTACAGGTGAAGGAAGGATAGATGTACAAACAGCTTATGGAAAAGCTCCAGTTGGAATTGCTAGACGGGCAAAGAAACTTCATATACCCGTTATAGCTATTGGGGGTTCCGTGCTCCCTAATCACATTTCAGTTTATAAAGAAGGAATAGATGCTGTGTTTGCTGCCACATCAAGTCCAATGACATTAGAGGAAGCATATATAACAGCAAAGGAAAATATTGAAATGTCCGCACGAAATATCGCATCTGTATGGAAAATAGCATCAGAAAGACGTCTCTAATATAGGAGGCGTTTTTTTACTTTCAATTATTTATGAATACATGTGTAATGAGGTTTCCTGGGAGGCGTTTCGTTTTATACATAAAATAGCTTTAGGATATTGGTTTCTACGTAGATATGGGTGAATAAGGTGCATATACATACAAAAAAATGTCGAGTTGAGTCAGACTATAGAAAAGATTTAAAATATTTAGTGAAGGCATAAAAGGGGGAGACTATCTATGAAGAAAGAAATTTCAATCGTTGGAGTTCCAATGGACTTAGGGCAAATGCGTCGTGGGGTTGATATGGGACCAAGTGCAATTCGTTATGCAGGAGTAATTGAACGAATTCAAAATATTGGGTATGACGTAGAAGATATCGGAGACCTATGTATTGAAAGAGAACAGGAAATAGATGAAAATACAAAATTAAGAAACCTTACACAAGTTGCACATGTTTGTGATGAATTAGCAAGTAAGGTTGATCATATTATAGAAAAAGGTCGTTTTCCACTTGTATTAGGTGGTGACCATAGTATTGCTATCGGGACACTTGCAGGGGTGGCAAAGAACTATAAAAATTTAGGTATTATTTGGTACGATGCACATGGGGATTTAAATACGGAAGAGACATCACCATCTGGAAACATTCATGGTATGTCACTTGCAGCAAGTTTAGGTTATGGACATCCTTCACTCGTTAATTTATATGAAGCGTATCCAAAGGTTAAAAAGGAAAACGTTGTTATTATCGGTGCGCGCGCGTTAGATGAAGGTGAAAAAGAATTCATTCGTAATGAAGGAATTAAAGTGTTTACAATGCATGAAATTGATCGTATGGGAATGACTGCCGTTATGGAAGAAACGATTGCATATTTATCTCATACAGATGGTGTTCATTTATCATTAGATTTAGATGGACTTGATCCACATGATGCACCAGGAGTTGGAACACCTGTAACTGGTGGATTATCATATCGTGAAAGTCATTTAGCGATGGAAATGTTATCGGAGGCTGATATCATTACATCTGCTGAGTTTGTTGAAGTAAATCCGATTTTAGATGAGAAAAATAGAACGGCAACAACAGCGGTAGCTTTAATGGGTTCTTTATTCGGTGAAAAACTAAAATAAATGTAAGAAAAGCAGCTGAAATGCTGCTTTTTTTATTTTAAAAAAAGAGTATAATAATGAGTTATATTATACCGCTTTACAAGAAAAGTTCGACATCTTACCAATTTTCACCAAGGGGGTGTCGTTGTAATTGTCGTTTCTTTCATGTATGGTATAATTAACTAGTTGTTGTAAATACATACAGATAGAGCAAAATAATAATATTTCAGTATATGGATAAAATTGCTCATAAGTAGGAGGAAGGGTTAGCATGCCTTTTGGAGATATGAACCTTTTGAAATATCTCAGTACGATATTAGATATCGCCGTTGTGTGGTTTGTTATATATAAGCTAATTCTTGTAATCCGAGGAACAAAAGCTGTTCAACTTTTGAAAGGGATTACAGTTATTATTATCGTTCGTATATTAAGTTATTTATTTGAGTTGCATACATTGCAGTGGCTCACGGACCAAGCTTTAACATGGGGATTTTTAGCAATAATTATTATTTTCCAACCAGAGCTTAGACGAGCGCTTGAACAATTAGGAAGAGGAAGTTTGTTCTCCCGTGGAATTGGTCAGGAAGAAGAAGAGCATGAAATCGTTGCGAATGCTGTGGCAAAGGCAACTGAATATATGGGGAAACGACGCATAGGTGCGCTTATTACATTATCTAGAGAAACTGGAATGGGAGATTATGTAGAAACCGGGATTCCTTTAAATGCGAATGTGTCATCAGAACTACTTATTAATATCTTTATCCCTAATACACCGCTTCATGATGGAGCAGTGATTATGCAAGGAAATACGATTAAAGCAGCAGCTTGTTATTTGCCATTATCGGAAAGCCCGTTCATATCAAAAGAATTAGGAACGCGTCACCGGGCTGCGATGGGAGTTAGTGAAGTAACTGATAGCATTACAGTGGTTGTATCAGAAGAAACAGGCCAAATCTCTTTAACTAAAAATGGAGAATTGCATCGTGACTTAAAAGTCGAACAGTTAAAAGAGATGCTTTTAGCAGAGTTTAGTGGAAATGTGAAGACAACTTCTTCATCTTTATGGAATTGGAATTGGAGGAGAAAGCGTCATGGATAAGCTAATGGAGAACCACTGGTTTTTAAAAGGAATTTCATTACTATTGGCGTTAATGCTTTACATGTCGACGAATTTGTCAGATAAAAACACGACAGGGAATACGAGTGCATCACTTTTTCCAACAGGTGATGTAACGGAGACAGTATCTAACGTTGTAGTAGCAGTAAATTATGATGAAGATAAATATATTGTAAGTGGTGTTCCAAAGTATATAAAAATAAAATTGGAAGGGCCAAAAAATGTAATTACTGCAGCAAGGTCGCAACGTGAGTTTGGAGTATCTTTAGATTTACGTGGGTATTCTACAGGAACATACGATGTGCCTTTAAAGTATACCGGGATGGAAAACAATTTAAAAGCAACAGTTCAACCGGCGAAAGTTAAAGTTACGATTCAAAAGAAAGCAAAAAAGTCATTTCCTGTGGAAGTAAAGTACTCAAATGAGAGTCAAATGCAAGGAAGTATGGTTGAAAAACCGACTATCAAACCAGGAACTGTTGAAGTTATGGGTACAGAAGAGGAACTAGCAAAAGTTGCGCTTGTCAGGGCGTATGTTGATTTGAAGGGGATAACAAAAACAGTAACAAAGACAGCCGAAATTGTACTGTATGATGAAGAAGGCCGGAAATTAGACTTACAAACAACACCGTCTAAAGTAAATGTTACAATCCCAGTTTCAAATCCAACTGCGACAAATAATATTGAAAAAACTGTGCCACTAACTTATGTGAAAAGAGGAAGTCTACCAGAGGGGTTAGCGGTTACAAACATCGGTATCGAACCAAATGAAGTGACAATATCAGGCCCAAAAGATGTTTTGGATAATATAAAGTCCTTGGAGGGCGTCGAAGTAGATCTTAGTAAAATTACGGAATCTACAACATTCGATGCCTCTGTTTTATTACCGAAAGGTGTAACCAATGTAAGCCCCAGTCAAGTGAAGGTTTCTGTCGAAGTGCAAAAACAAAAAACTGTAAAGCATAAGACAATAGATGGCATTTCTATACAAAAAAATGGATTGTCAGATGAATTCACTTTACAACTACTTTCTCCACAAAGTGGAAAGATAAGCGTTGATATTTCAGGAGAAGCAAGTATAGTAGATAAAATAACAGCGGCGCAAATAACAGCATCAATTAATCTACAAAACATATCTTCTGGGACGCATGATATTCCAATTCAGGTTAGCGGTCCTAGTAATGTTTCAATAGAAGCAAAACAAAAAACTGTAAAGGTAACCCTTGTAAAGAAAGAAAAACCAGATCAAGAAGTACAAGGTAAGCCGGAGCAACCAGATTCACAAAAAGATAAAGAGAATGAAACAGAAAAACCAACAGAAAAACCAACAGAAAAACCAACAGAAAAACCAAAAGAAGAACAGAACAAAGAATCTGAAAAAGAGAATGAAGCAGAAAAACAAAAAGAGCAAAATAAAGGAGCGAATAGCAATGGGTAAATATTTTGGTACAGATGGTGTGCGCGGTGTCGCGAATAAGGAATTAACACCTGAATTAGCGTTTAAAATTGGTCGTTTTGGAGGGTATGTATTAACAAAAGATACAGATCGTCCAAAAGTGATTATTGGTCGTGACACACGAGTATCTGGTCATATGCTAGAAGGTGCGTTAGTAGCAGGATTATTATCAACTGGAGCAGAAGTTATGCGCCTTGGCGTTATTTCAACTCCTGGGGTTGCTTACTTAACAAAAGCATTAGATGCACAAGCAGGTGTTATGATTTCAGCATCTCATAACCCAGTACAAGATAATGGAATTAAATTCTTCGGTTCAGATGGGTTTAAACTAACTGATGAGCAAGAAGCTGAGATTGAGGCTTTATTAGATAAAGAAGTAGATGAATTACCACGTCCGGCAGGAACAGAGCTTGGACAAGTGAATGACTACTTCGAAGGTGGACAAAAATACTTACAATACATTAAACAAACTGTAGAAGAAGATTTCTCAGGTTTACATATTGCTTTAGATTGTGCACATGGTGCAACATCTTCTTTAGCACCATATTTATTTGCAGATTTAGAAGCTGATATCTCTACAATGGGTACTTCACCAAACGGCATGAATATTAATGACGGTGTTGGTTCTACACATCCAGAAGGTTTAGCAGAATTAGTAAAAGAAAAAGGTGCAGATATTGGACTTGCCTTTGATGGTGATGGAGACCGTTTAATTGCAGTAGATGAAAAAGGAAACGTTGTTGATGGGGATCAAATTATGTACATCTGTGCGAAGTACATGAAAGAAACTGGTCAATTAAAACATAACACAGTTGTTTCAACAGTTATGAGTAACTTAGGTTTCTACAAAGCACTTGAAGCAAACGGTATTACAAGTGATAAAACAGCAGTTGGTGATCGCTATGTAATGGAAGAAATGAAACGCGGCGGTTATAACCTTGGTGGTGAACAATCTGGTCATATTATCTTGCTTGATTACATTACAACTGGAGATGGAATGTTAAGTGCACTTCAGCTTGTAAACATCATGAAAATGACGAAGAAACCATTGTCTGAGCTTGCAGGTGAAATGACAAAGTTCCCACAATTATTGGTGAACGTTCGTGTAACAGATAAGAAACTGGCATTAGAAAATGAGAAAATTAAAGAAATCATCCGTGTGGTAGAAGAAGAAATGAACGGAGAAGGACGTATCCTTGTTCGTCCTTCTGGAACAGAGCCACTTATTCGAGTTATGGCAGAAGCACCAACACAAGAACTTTGTGATGGATATGTACATCGTATTGTAGAAGTTGTGAAAGCTGAAGTTGGCGCTGAATAATTCGCCAATTTCATATGAAAAAGGAGCACGTTTTGTGCTCTTTTTTCATATGTTTTATAGACAATGAAAATTTTTCATTGACGGTTTATGCTGTTTGTTATAAGATGGTCTTGTTCTTTTTCTCAAAATTAATATATGAATTATGAAAGCGCCAGAGCTACAAGTTATGTAGTTGACGAGGAGGAGTTTTATCGAGATTTCGGCGGATGACTCCCGGTTGTTCATCACAACCGAAAGCTTTTATTTAAAGCGTTGAGGTGACTCAATGGACAAAGATAAAAGTGTGATGAGGGAAAAAGAACGGATGAATACTGGCTGTATAAGTATATACGGACTGAAACCCAATCGAGAGGAAGGTGAAAGCCGTTACAGACTTACAGGGCTAGCAATATGTAATCCGTTTTTTATATGTAAATAATGGGATCGGACTATGTCGTTACATGTTCGCAAAGCAATGTAAGCATTTGTAACGGCGACTAAACATGTGTGGAATCGTAGGATTTATTGGTGATCAAGATGCAAAAGAAATTTTATTAAAAGGCTTAGAGAAGCTAGAGTACCGTGGATATGATTCAGCGGGTATTGCAGTACAGGCAGAGAACGGTGTTGTTGTATTCAAAGAAAAAGGCCGTATTGCAAAACTTCGTGAAATCGTGGATGAAAATGTAGCTGCAAGCGTGGGAATCGGTCATACACGCTGGGCAACACATGGTGTTCCAAGTAAAGTCAATGCACATCCGCATCAAAGTACGTCAAAACGCTTTACACTAGTTCATAATGGTGTAATTGAAAACTATGAATTAGTGAAAAAAGAATATCTTCAAGATGTGACGTTTGTAAGTGAAACAGATACAGAAATTATCGTTCAGCTTATGGAACAGCAAGTCAACACAGGATTAAGTGTAGAAGACGCATTCCGTCAAACGTTATCCATTTTACATGGTTCTTATGCAATTGGCTTACTTGATGCTGAAAACCCAAACATGATTTATGTTGCTAAAAACAAAAGCCCGCTATTAGTAGGTGTTGGTGACAACTTTAATGTTGTTGCAAGCGATGCAATGGCAATGTTACAAGTTACAGATCAATTTATCGAGTTAATGGATAAAGAAATGGTGATCGTAACACAAGAAAGCATTACAATTAAAAACTTACAAGGTGAAACGATTGAGCGTGCACCGTTTACAGCGGAATTAGATGCAAGTGATATTGAAAAAGGAACATATCCTCATTTCATGTTAAAAGAAATTGATGAGCAACCACTTGTAATCCGTAATATCATTCAAAAGTATCAAAATGAAGATGGCGAAATTGAATTAGATGAAGATATTCGTAATGCAATTTTAGATAGCGATCGTATTTATATTATTGCATGTGGAACAAGTTACCATGCTGGTCTTGTTGGAAAGCAATTCATCGAAAAATTTGCGAAAGTACCTGTAGAAGTACACGTAGCAAGTGAATTCTCTTACAATATGCCACTATTAACAGAAAGACCATTCTTCATTTACATTTCACAAAGTGGTGAAACAGCAGATAGCCGTGCAGTACTTGTGCAAACAAATGAAATGGGTCATAAAGCATTGACAATCACAAACGTACCAGGTTCTACGCTTTCTCGTGAGGCGGACTATACACTACCTTTATATGCAGGACCAGAAATTGCAGTCGCTTCTACGAAAGCTTACACAGCACAACTTGCAGTGCTTTCAATCTTAGCAGCTGACATTGCGAAAGCAAAAGGTGAAGTTCTTGATTTTGACTTAACACACGAATTAGGTCTTGTAGCCAATGCAATGGAAGTACTTTGTAATCAAAAAGAAGAAATGGATGCACTTGCAAAGCAATTTTTGGCGACAACTCGCAACTGTTTCTTCATCGGACGTAGCGTAGACTTCTATGTTGGTTTAGAAGGTGCGTTAAAGCTAAAAGAAATCTCTTACATCCAAGCAGAAGGATTTGCTGGTGGAGAATTAAAACACGGTACAATCGCGTTAATCGAAAAAGGTACACCAGTTATCGCGCTTGCTACACAAGAGCACGTAAACCTTGGAATTCGCGGCAATGTAAAAGAAGTAGTAGCACGCGGAGCAAACCCGTGTATCATCGCAATGAAAGGCTTAGAAATGGAAGGTGACAGCTTCGTATTACCAGCTGTACATGAAGCGTTAGCACCGCTTGTAGCGGTTATTCCATTACAACTGATTTCATACTACGCAGCGCTTCACCGCGAGTGTGATGTTGATAAGCCACGTAACTTAGCTAAATCTGTTACTGTTGAGTAGGAGATTGGGAGGTTCATAATTTTATGTGGATTTGAAATAAAGTCGCGATGTTTATAAAAAAGATGCGATGTTTTGAATAAAGTCGCGACGTTTTAAAAAAAGTTGCGATGCTTTACCCCTTTAGATATGATTATCTAAAGGGGTGTTTTTATGTCTAAAAGAAAAAGAACATCTGAAATTGAAAAGTGGATAAAAGAAGGTCGCGGTTCAGGTATCGGTACAAATTATAAACCGTGGCTGAAAATTCAAGATGTATCCTCTCTAGGTCGTTCAACTCGTTTAAAAGGAATAAAAACGAGTAGGCAACATGAATTTTTATCGGATTTAGAACGAAACTACTTTTACTTAACTGAACATTCGGATTTTGTTGCTGATATTCGTGAGCAATTTCCTTTACTACCGTTGGAAGAAACAATTGTCATTGCAGATGAATTAGGTATTAAGCATCCTACTAATCCTAAAACTGGTGAACCAATTGTGATGACAACGGATTTTTTATTAACTGTAGATAAAGGACAAGGTGTGTTTGAAGTGGCTCGTACAGTCAAAATGAAGGATGAATTACTGAAGGAACGTGTACTTGAAAAGTTTGAGATCGAGCGAGAGTATTGGCAGCGGCGAGACATTGATTGGGGCATTGTTACAGAGGAAGAGATTCATAAAATAATGGCACGGAATATTAGCTACATTCATGACTATTACGATATTCGAGATTACGATGCATTTCAAGAAATGAGTTCACAGCTCATCGAGGATTTATCTTTATCGTTGATGCAAAGATTACTAAACGATTCATGTAGTATTCGTATTATTACAAGTGAATTTGATACAGATACACATTTGCCTTTTGGGAGTGGTGTGACCCTTTTTTATCATTTGCTTGCTCAGAAAATTATTGTGATAGATATGCTTAAACCACTAAATTTAGAGGAACCAATTGATATTAAGTCAATTGATGAAAGTAAGTTGAAGAAGGTGAAGTATGGATGATCTATATTAATCAAGTGCTTCAGTATGTAAAAGATTCTAGGAGAATACGTGTAATAGATATTGAAGAATCATACGTGTATACCGTTAATGTTGATACGACAAGTGCTATGCCTCAAAAAGAATTATATGGTAGCTTACAGACAGATATTAAACAAGGTGAACTTCTAGTGATTAGTGATCCTTATGCAAAAGCTATTCCAGATAACGAATTAACAGAAGTGCAAATACGAAAACGTGAAGAAGATTGGTATACAGTTGAAAAATATATTCTTCATAATATGAGCGAATTACTTAATAAACAAGGTCGTGAAAATAAGATTCAGGAGATTGTTAAGGAAAGTGAACTTGGGAAAACGAAGGTAAAAAAGCTTCTCAGTCGTTATTGGCAGCGTGGTATGAACAAAAATGCAATGTTACCGGACTACGCAAATTCTGGGGGTAAGGGGAAAATCAAATCTTTAACAAATGCTAAAACAGGACGCCCTCGAAGAGTAAATATTAGTGGAGATTATCAAACGGGTATTAATATTACTGATGAAGTGAAGTTGCAGTTTGAACATGCTATTAAAAAGTATTATCGCAAAACAAATAACTATTCATTAACAGACGTATACCATTTTATTCTGCGTGATTTCTACTCAGATCGCTATAAAGAGAATGGCGAAGTGAAATACCAAGTTTGGAATGGTAGTCGAATACCTTCATATAATCAGTTTTACTATTGGTTTAAGAAATTAGAGGATCCAAAAAAAGATATTCAATTCCGTAAGAGCGCAAAGGAATTTGAGTCTAAACATAGACCAATTTTAAGTGATTCGAAATCTGAAACAAACGGTCCAGGAACGCGTTTTCAAATTGATGCAACAATCGCAGATATTTATTTAGCTAGCTCCTTGGATGTAAATAAAGCCATTGGTAGACCAGTTATTTACGCCGTAATCGATGTGTATTCTCGTATCGTTACAGGATTATATGTGGGTTTAGAAGGTCCATCATGGATCGGAGCGATGATGGCTTTAGATAATATGGTCACTGATAAAGTGGAATTTTGTAAACAATATGGGATTGAAATATTTGAGGAGCAATGGCCTACATATCATTTACCCGAAATCATTATTGCTGATCGAGGTGAGTTTGAAGGTTACTCTGTTGAAAATCTAATTAATAATTTAAATATCAAAATTGAAAATACAACTGCTTATCGAGGGGATTTAAAAGGAATTGTAGAACGTAAATTCCGTACATTGAATGGAAAGGTAAAACAAAAGGCACCAGGTGCTATTCAAAAAGAATATCGTGAACGTGGAGACAGAGATTATCGTTTGGATGCGACCTTAAATCTTAAAGAATTTACAGCAATAATTATTACGCTGGTGCTTCATCACAACCATAAAATCGTTGATAAATATCCAATGGAAAAAGAAATGATTACAGATGGCTTAGTACCAACTCCAATCAATTTATGGAACTGGGGAATTCAAAGCCGTAAGGGCAGATTAAGAACTGTTGATAGAAATATTCTAAGGTTAAATGTTTTACCACGAGGAAACGCTACTATTTCTAGAGCTGGTATTAAATTTAAGAACCTATTATATAGTTCAAAGCAAGCAATTGAAGAACAATGGTATTTAAAACTTAAGAATAGAAGTATCGAGATAGTTTATGATCCACGTAACATAGAGAAAATTTATATTCCGCATGATAATGGGGTGGACTTCGAGTCTTGTATTTTACTTGAGCCAAGTCAACAATATCGCAATGACTTCTTAGAAGAAATTATTTTCCAACAACAATTACGAAGTGAATTGGAAGAAATCGAACGTTCTAATCAAATACAGCTGACGATTAATACAGATGCAAAGATGGATGAAATTATTAAAAAAGCAAAGAAAAAGCAACAACAATCTTTAAATAAATCTACTAGCAAAAGAGAAAAGATTGCATCTATTAGAGAAAATAAAAGTATAGAAAAGCAGTTAAATAGACAACAAGAAAAGTTCGATTTGTCACCAGCAGCTGTTAGTGAAAAAGCAGAAGTAATTGATTTTTCTACAAAAGAAAAGGTACAAAGCGAGCTATCTAAAAAGTCTAGCTCTCGCCTAATGGAAAAATTAAAGAAAAAGCGAGATGAGAAGTTTGGAAAAGACGAATAATCTTGTCCTTAAAGGTGATTTTGAGGAAGCCAATTACAAGGGGCAGGCTTTATTGGAGTATGACAATAATCCTTTTATCGAAGTGCTCCCACCAATCTTTGATGAAGATGATGTGTTAGAACGGTTTATGGTAACACCACGTATTACAGAGCAAGATAAACAAAGTGAAACGAATATTCGCTATCATGTGTTGAAGCGTGTAAAGAACTTCATTCAACCTTTGCCGATTCATTTTGAAGTAGAGCGTCGCCTATCTACTTTAATTCGCCGAGGCTATTTAGCACGTAATCCATTAGATAAAACATTTCTAGAGCGCATTCGAGTTTTACATCAGCTAAGAGAAGATGAAGAAGAAGCACATAAGTATATTGATGAGCGATTAAACTATATACGTTCCACGGCAGATAGTTTATCGATTATTGGTATTTCAGGTATTGGAAAAACAACAGCAATTGAGCGTTTACTACTTATGTATCCGCAAGTTATTAAACATGAAATTTACAAAGGACAACCATTTAATCGTACACAAATTGTTTGGCTTAAAATCGATTGTCCATATGATGGTAGCTTATCTACAATGTGTAAAGGATTCTTCAAGGCGATTGATGATCTACTCGGTACTCGTTATTTAGAGAAGTATGGTTATTTAAATCGTGTTACGTCAACGATGCTTTTACACATGACTTCTTTAGCAAGCATGTACGGTATCGGAGTGTTAGTTATTGATGAAATTCAGCATTTACTACATTCAAAAAATGATCAAGAAGAGATGTTGAACTTTTTTGTTACATTATCAAATACAGTCGGCATCCCTACAGTGTTAATTGGTACCTCGAAAGCCCAACAATTATTTAAAGGAAACTTCCGTCAAGCTCGTCGTGCAGCAAGTGATGGTGCAATTATTTGGGATCTTATGGCTGAGGACAGTGAGGAATGGGAGTTCTTTTTAGAAACGTTATGGGAATTACAATGTTTAAAAACTCGTTCAGAGCTTACTGAAGAAATTAAAAAGACGTTTTATGAAGAATGCCAAGGAATTACTTCGGTAGCTGTAAATTTGTTTATTCTAGCACAGGAGCGAGCGCTGTTTGATGAATCAAATGAAAAAGAAATAATTACTTCTCGCGTGCTAAAGAAAACAGCTAAAGAGGATATGGAAATTATTCAACCGATGCTTAATGCTATTCGTAAAAATGATTTGAAAGCAATGTATAAGTATGAGGATATTATGATTAATCTTGACGAGTTAATGGTTAATCATAAGCAAAACACCGAGTACGAGGGGAAAATCAAAGAGGCGATGAAAGAACGTCAAAATACGTTGCAATATAAGAGACAAGATACGATTGAAAGTTTAAGTATTGAAGTTGCTTCGCTAGGAATTTTTGATGCTTTGAATGCTACTGATATTAAGAAGTTGGTTACTAAGATTATTGAAAATAGCCCTATTGATGTAGAATACAACATTTTAAAATTTGAAGCTGTTCAGGAAGCAATGGATAGGCAAAAGAAATTAGCCAAAGGCCTGAAAAATGTAAATAAAATAGAATTATTACCGTTATTAGAATTAAGGGGGAAAGCAATTCAGAGTAATGAACACCCTTATAATTTCTTGAAATCAAAAGGATTTATAAAACAAGTATTACAAGAATTTTTTTAAACTTTTACTTGGAGGTGGTAATGATGAAGGAAAAGACAATTAAAGTAGATGAAGAAACAGATATTAAAAACTTTAAAGTTACTTTAGCTTTTTTAGCTTTAATTGTAATCACAGGTGTTACATTTCTTATAACACAAATTAAAGAAGTTGGATTTTTATATGCGGTATTTTCAATAGTATGGTTTGGTTTAGAAGGAAGTATTATAAAAAGCGCGGCTAAAGTAGTTTTGAAAAATAATATTTTAGTAGCAATGTATACAGATTCCTCCACTTTATTAGCTTTTGCGACATTATTTTATTCTGTTAGTGGATGGAATACTTTTTGGGGTAAATTTATAGCAACCTTAATATGTTTAGTATTGATGACTGCATTGAGATACTGGAGTAACTCAATAATAGAAAAAGCGGAATAAAATATTGGAGTTTAGGAGGTCATATAAATGCTACCATTTTTCACTAATCCATATCCAGATGAATTAATATATTCAGCGATTGCACGTTATCACTTTTATAGTGGCAATATTGATTGTAAAGACACGTTAGAAGAAGTGTTTCAAAGTCGTTCTGTGATTCCGAGTGTGGAGATTGGTAGCCATTTTGCTATATTAGCTAATATAGGCTCTAACTATTCTGTTGAGACTATATTAGCTAATCATACAATTTATTCTTATTATGTAATATTTTTAACAAAGCAGCGTCAGCAAGAAATTCTACAAGACGTTTCTAGTAATGGACAAGCACTTTATACAAGACTTGGTATGATTGCAGGAAGTATTTGTAGAAAAGCTGGCCTCTATTATTGTGCCGAATGTACGAAAAGTGATGTAGAGCAATTTGGAGAGCCATATATACATCGAGAGCATCAGCTACAAGGCATTGATTACTGTCCCCACCATGAGGTGCAATTGAGAAAATATCCAGTAGATACAACTAGCCGTATTGAATACATTCGTTTTGAGTTAAAGAATATGGATCTATCTTCTATTTACAAAGATGATCCTTTGGCAAAAATGTCAATTTACTTATCAAAACAAGCATATAAATTATTGCAATTGCCGTTACATAAATTTTCACGAGAAGATATTAAGTTGAAATACAGTGCGTTATTGTGTGAATTAAATCTAATTACAGTTTCAAATCGAGTACGTCAAAAAGAATTGTATCAAGCATTTAAAAGTAAGTTCCCTAAAGGCTTTTTAGAAAAGTATGAGAGTACCCTAAATATAGCTGATGAGTATAACTGGTTAAAGGTGATTACTCGTAATACAAAGCGTCATGTACATCCTTTTAGGCATTTGTTAATGCTATATTTTTTAGAGCAGGATGTAGATGAATTTGTGAATCAAAAGGTTAATGGAGGTCCATTTGGTACGGGGCCTTGGCCTTGTTTGAATAAAGCGGCAACACACTATAGAGATTTGGTTATTCCTAGTGTTGAGGTTACAAGAGATTTTAAATCAACAGCTCCAATTGGTACATTTACCTGTTCATGTGGATTTGTCTACGCAAGAAAAGGGCCTGATCTGTCTTTAGAAGATCGATTTCGTATAGGAAGGGTGAAAGTATTTGGTGAAGTGTGGAAGTCAAAGCTTAAACAATTGTCTAAGGCCAATCTTAGTACAAGAGTAATTGCGAGAGAATTAGGAGTCGATTCAAAGACAGTTAAAAGGTATTTAGGGGAACATGAGTTGGTAAGTAATCAAGTAAAAACAGAGAATAAAGCGTTACTTGAACAATATAAAAATGAAATGATAGAAGGGATACGAAAATTTCCTGATTTATCTCGTAAAGCTTTGAGAGACCGTTTTAAAAAGCAATATATGTTCTTATATCGGTATGATCAAGAATGGTTGATGAAGAATTTGCCTATAAATCAAAAGAAGCTAGAGCCAACTAAAACGATAGACTGGGATAAACGAGATAGAGAATATGTGGTAAAAATAAAAACGCTCTATAAAGATTTATTAGCAAAAGAAAGGCCTATTCGAATAACAGTTTCAGCGATAGGCAAACGATTAGGAATATTAGCGAACTTGGAGCATCATTTAGATAAACTATCGCAAACAAAGGAATTATTAAAAGGAATAATTGAGTCAGTCGAGCAATTTCAAATTCGTCGTTGTTGTAAAGTGATTGACCAAATGATAACGATGGATGAGCCAGTTATACTATGGAAAGTACAGCGTATAGCAGCAGTAAAAACGCATCATTTTCATGAAATAAAACCAAAGCTAGAAGAATATTTGAAAAAGAAACAGGATGTGAGTAATGATGAGCAAACAACAGATTAAACTGAATAATTGGCCATTTGATGAAGGAGAGCAAGCACAATTAACTTGGATTAGCTCTCCTTTTTTGCAAGATAAAAAAACGATGATTTATGCGTATTTTAGAGCAAATGATAGGACTGAAAAATTATTAGTTGATTGGGGAACTTTGCCAGCTTTAGCTATTCAGCATTACTACATGAACGGCAATATTAGTCAAAGTATTCCTCCGTCAGGTATAGAAGAAGTTGAAATTAAAATTTATCCAAACACTGTGACCTATTCAGAAAGGGATTGGAGCATATTTGGTACAAATGATAAAGATGTTTCGCGTAGTTTCACTGTTTCATACCAAAATAAAAAATATATCTTGCCCCTTATTGAAGTTGTGCGTAGTATTTTAGCACCAAATCGATTCTTATTATATCGTTTATTTGAAACGAATTCTTTTCCGCAATATTTTATTGAGCAATACGAGCCCAATAAGCTACATCTAGATTTTTCATCACAATATCATCGTAAGTATACGAAAGACTCCTACTTATTCCAGCTAGTATGGCTTTTAACAAATTCAGATCTAAGACAAGTGTTCGAAAATACCGCTTATACCTTTATTAATACAGGAGTCCTACAGTTTGATTGGTTATTCAAGCAACCTATTACCGTTACTGCTGTTGTGAAATCAAGTGTAGCGGGAGGAACTATCCTTCGAATAAAGCGTGTTAAAAACAAAAAGATTCCTTATAAAGAGATTTCATTTACTCATCCAGAGATAATTCAAAATGAAAGGACAAGCGAAGCTAAAAAATATGCATTTCATTCAAAGCAGAATGATGGTATAGGTGAATCTGAAATGAAATTAGATGAAGAAGCTGAGGGAACAACTGATGATTTTGATATAATAGAAATGGATAATCAAATTCATGAATACGAAAAGCTTCCGAAGGTAACAAAAATTCGTAGAAATTCTAATAAACAACGAACACAAGAAGATGAAAATACAAAACGTTATTTCATTGAGGATAATGCACGAAGATCTACCGCTGATGTTGGCGGTAATCAGCTTGCAAGAGGAATAGAAAATAAATCTTTATATGAGATACAGGCACAAGGCGAATTATCAGATTTTATTAACGTACTTAAAATTTTAGAAGGTTATCCCGAAGTTAAAGCAATTAATGTAGCTACAGGTATATTACCAACAGGGAGTGAAAAGCGAAAATTTAGTTACTTAGATGACGGAATTACAAATCGTAAGTACATAGTAGCTAGTATAGAATTATTTAATGGGAGACGGTACAAAGTTTTGGAAATAGAACGAGAAAGTCGTTCCTTATCTATGTTGATATTGTCCGCAACTATCAGTGTGGAATGGTCTTCGATTATTCAAGACATGTTGTCGGGCTTAGTGGATAAAAATGGTGTTTGGGCCAAGGAATTGATTATGGGGATAGAAAGAGAAGGTATTGTTGTAAAAAAAGCTAAACACAGTAAGAAAAGCGTTATACATAAAGCTAAATTGTTATTTGAAAAGCTAGTTTGACAAATCGTATAATTTCTCATAGAACAAATTTATTAATATACTTTATGGAATATTAATACAGAAATTCTTTTCGATGGTATGATTATTGATAGGTAAAGATATTTTGAATATATAAAAGTGGATATGTGGGGGATGTGGAATTGGGTTATCAGTCAGAAGCAAAACTAGAAAATCATTTAGTCGAGCAATTGCAAAAACAAGGTTATGAAGCTGTTCAATTATCGGATTATGCAGCTGTATTAGCCAATTTTCGTGCGCAATTAAATAAGTTCAATGAGAAGAAATTAAATGGGCAACCGTTAACAGATAAAGAATTTAAGCGTGTGCTTGTTGCAACAGAAGATAAAAGTATTTATGAATCTGCGAAAATCTTACGTGACAAGTTATTAATCGAGCGTGAAGATGGAACAGAACTTTATTTAGAATTAATGAATACAAAACAATGGTGTAAAAACTTATTTCAAGTAACAACACAGACGACCATGTTCGGTAAATATGAAAATCGTTATGATGTCACGATTTTCATTAATGGGTTACCTATTGTTCAAATTGAGTTGAAACGTCGAGGTCTAGATTTTAAAGAAGCATTTAATCAAATCCAGCGCTATCGTCGCCATTCATTCCAAGGGTTATATCACTTCCTGCAAATCTTTGTTGTAAGTAATGGTGTTGATACGAAGTACTTCTCCAATTCTGATTATGATATTCAATTTGGCTTTACTTTCTTCTGGTCAGATGAAGAAAATAATATTATTACGAATCTACAAGACTTTACGAAAACTTTTCTGCAACCTTGCCATCTAGCGAAAATGGTTAGCCGTTATATGATTATTAACGATACTGATAAGGCTCTAATGGTTATGCGTCCGTATCAAGTATATGCAGTGGAAGCCTTAGTAAAACGAGCAAATGAAACGAATAACAATGGTTTCATTTGGCATACTACAGGTTCAGGGAAGACATTAACTTCTTTCAAAGCAGGGCAAATTTTAGCAAATGAAGAAAGTATTAAGAAAGTATTTTTCCTTGTCGATCGCCAAGATTTGGACAGTCAAACTACTGCAGAGTTTAACAAGTTCGAAAAAGGCTCTGTAGACCGCACAGATAAAACAGATGAATTAATTAAACAAATTAAAAATCCAATGAAGCGCTTCATCGTCACAACGATTCAAAAAATGAGTAATGCGGTGAAAAATCCACGTTATGAAAAAATCATGGAGCCATATAAACAAGAACATGTTGTCTTTATTATTGATGAATGTCATCGTAGCCAGTTTGGTGATATGCGCAAAGATATTGATCACCACTTCCAAAATGCACAATACTTCGGATTTACGGGTACACCACGTTTTGAAGAAAACAAAAGCCAGGATGGTCGTACAACAGCAGATTTATTTGAAAAATGTTTACATCACTATTTAATTAAAGATGCGATTCGTGATGGCAATGTATTAGGCTTCTCAGTTGAATACATTAGCACGTTCCAATCGAAAGCAGATGAATTCGATGATACGAAAGTAGAAGGTATTGATACAGATGAGGTGCTGCGCCATCCTACACGTTTAAATATGATTGCAGACCATATTATCGACAATCATAATCGCCGTGCGAAAAGTAAAGGATATTGCGGTATCTTTGCGGTTGATTCGATTCAAACGTTAATTAAGTACTATGATTTATTTAAAGCGAAAAATCATAACTTGAAAATTGCAGGGATTTATTCGTTTGGTGCGAACGAAGAAAGTGATGGTACAGAAGAACATTCACGTGAAGCATTGGATCGTATGATTGTGGATTATAATCAAATGTTTGGAACAGATTATTCAACTGATGCATGGGACCGCTATTTCTCAGATGTATCAAAGAAAATGAAGCAAGCACAAATCGATATTTTATTAGTCGTAAATATGTTCTTAACGGGATTTGATAGTAAACCACTCAATACATTATATGTTGATAAAAACTTGCAGTATCACAATCTATTGCAAGCTTATAGTCGTACAAACCGTGTAGAAAAGGCGACAAAACCTTATGGAAACGTCGTTTGTTACCGCAATTTGAAAGAGCAAACCGATGATACAATTCGCTTATTCTCTAAAACCAATTCGGTTGATGATGTCTTAATGCAAAATTACGATGCTTATCTGGCGAAATTTAAAGAAGCATTAGAAGGACTCAAAAAAGTTGCAGCATCGCCTGAACAAGTCGATGCACTTCAAACAGAAGAAGATCAACGTGAATTTATTGTGGCCTTCAAAAATGTCACAAAAATGCTTCAACGCTTGCAATCATTTTCTGACTTTGAATTTGATGAAGATGAACTGCAAATCACTGAGCAATCTTACGAGGACTATAAAAGTAAATACTTCAAAATCCATGATCGCTTGAAAAAAGAAGATCCACGTAAGGAATCTATTTTACAAGACATTGATTTTGAGTTAGAGCTAATGCATACAGATCGTATTAATGTCAGCTATATTATGAATTTGATTGCGAATTTAACAATGGATGACGAAAAAACACGTGATCAAGAAATTAAATTAATCAAGCAAGAATTAGATCATGCGTCTGATGAAAAATTACGTTTAAAAGTTGAACTAATTCATAATTTCTTAGATAAAATTGTGCCACAGCTCGGTACAAATGTATCGATTCTTGATGAATATTCAAAGTATGAAGAAGAAGTACAAGAAGAAGAAATGAATACTTTTGCAAGTGAAGTAGGATTAGAGCAATCTGTTTTAAAAGAACAAGTGGCAACCTATGAATATGCCAATATCATTGAAGATAGTACCATTATGGACCGTTTATCAGGGTCATTTTTAAAGAAAAACAAGGCAATTAAAGCGATTAAAAGCTTTATTCATGAGCAAGTAGCAAAATATGGAGCATAGGAAAAAGAGAGGGAAACCTCTCTTTTTTCACGTTATTTTAAAAAATATCAAAAATAAATCGCGTTTCAACTTGATATTATTTAAAATATCATTTAATATAATATTTAGAGAGGAGGTCATACAATGAAGTTAAGAGAATGCGCAGATGTTACACAAGGCGTCTTCACAAATCGAGTTGAAACATCGAATCTGAGTGAAGATAGTGTCCAGATGCAGTTGGTAACATTAAAAGAATTTAATCATTTGCTCGGAATCGATTACCGAATTTCTCAAGAAAAAGATCGATCGATTTATGTGAATAAAGAGAAGATTAAACAAGAAGTATTAACAGATACTGAAAGCCTTGTGTTGCATACATTAACACAAAAGGTTGTTTGGTTTCCTCCACAATTTGAGGGTCTATTACTGACGAATAACTTTATGAAAATAAGCTTTTTTGAAAAAGTAGATGTTCATTTTATGGAGTGGCTATTTAATGAGCATCCTTCCATTCAGAAACAAATTGCATTATTTACAGAAGGAAGTATCATTTCTTCACTGAAGTTATCGAATGTAAAAGAAATTGAGCTTGTTCTCCCAAATGTTGAAAAGCAAACAGTAATAGGGAAGATCGCACAATTAAAAAAGAGAAAGACAGCACTTTTAAAAGAGAAAGATAGATTAGAACAATTACTCCTTCACCATCAAATGGTGGAGATTATCGATCAATTAGGAGGTCATTAAAATGACAACAAGTGAAAAACAACGCCAGCAACAAGCTGAATTACATAAGAAGCTATGGGCAATGGCGAATGACTTACGTGGCCAAATGGACGCGTATGAGTTTAAAGATTATATTTTAGGATTGATTTTCTACCGTTACTTATCAGAAAAAGTAGAATCACGCGCGAATTCATTACTTGCAGAAGATGAATTGAGCTTTGTAGAAGCTTGGGAAAATGACGAATATCGTGAAGATTTACAAGAGTATTTAATAAATGAATTAGGGTATGTCATTACACCTCAATATTTATTCTCTACATTCGTAAAAGAAATCGAATTAGGGGCTAATGGTAACTTCGATATTGAAATGCTTCAAAATGGTGTCAAGTTCATTGAATCTTCAACAATGGGTGCAGATAGCCAAGAAGACTTCGAAAACTTATTTGATGATATGGATTTAAACTCATCAAAATTAGGACGTACTGTAAAAGCTCGTTCTGAACTGATTGCGAAAGTACTTGTGAATATTGCAGACATCCCATTCTTACAAGATGATGTTGAAATCGATGTGTTAGGTGATGCTTACGAATATATGATTTCACAATTCGCCGCAAACGCTGGTAAAAAAGCTGGGGAGTTCTATACCCCACAACAAGTATCACGCATCTTAGCGAAAATCGTGACAGCTGGTAAAACAGAAATCAAAGATGTTTATGATGGTACATGTGGTTCTGGTTCCTTACTATTACGTGTAGGTAAAGAAGCGAAAGTTTATAACTATTACGGTCAAGAAAAAGTATCAACAACGTACAACTTAGCACGTATGAATATGTTACTACATGATATTCCATATCAACGTTTCGATATTAAAAATGCCGATACGTTAGAAGAACCACAGCACCTAGATAAACGCTTTGAAGCGATCGTTGCCAATCCACCTTACAGCGCAAAATGGAGTGCTGATGACAAGTTCCAAGATGATGAACGTTTCAGCAATTATGCAAAACTAGCACCCAAATCAAAAGCGGACTTCGCATTCGTCCAACACTTTATTCATCATTTAGATGATAATGGCACATTCGCAGTCGTATTACCACATGGCGTACTATTCCGTGGTGCTGCAGAAGGTGTCATTCGTAAATATTTAATCGAAGAGAAAAACTATTTAGATGCGGTAATCGGTTTACCAGGGAACATTTTCTTCGGTACATCTATTCCAACATGTATTTTAGTATTCAAGAAATGTCGTAAACACGATGACAACGTGATCTTTATTGATGCTTCAAATGAGTTTGAAAAAGGTAAAAACCAAAACCATTTATCAGACGATCAAGTTGAAAAAATCGTGGATACTTATTTAAGTCGCGAAACAATTGATAAATACGCTTACGCAGCAACATTAGATAAAATCAGAGAAAATGATTATAACTTAAACATCCCTCGTTATGTCGATACGTTCGAAGAAGAAGAACCTGTTGATTTAGCAGAAGTCGCAAAACAGCTGCAAGCGATCGATGAAGAAATTGCCAAAGTGGATGAAGAACTAGCTGCATACTTCAAAGAATTGGGGGTGTAGGGTGTGAATGTACCCAAATTACGATTCCCTAATTTTAACGATAAATGGTCAAGTATTAAGTTAGATGAATTGCTGGAATTTAATAATGGTATTAATGCTGATAAAAATAGTTATGGAAAAGGTCGTAAGTTTATTAACGTTCTAGATATTCTTAATAATGAACATATTGTTTATGAGAATATTAAAGGAAGCGTAGAAGTTGATGCTAAAACTGAAAATAATAACAAAGTAGAGTACGGAGACATCTTATTTTTAAGAAGTTCAGAAACTCGTGAAGATGTAGGGAAATGCTCAGTTTATTTAGATGAAAAAGAGTATTGTCTATTTGGCGGGTTTGTAATCCGAGGTAAAAAAATTGCAGAGTATGAGCCTTATTTTTTAAAGTTAAATTTAGAAACCCCACTTATTAGACATCAAATTGGTTCGAAATCTGGAGGGAGCACTAGATTTAATGTCAGCCAAAGCATTTTAAGCTCCGTAGAAATAAAAATACCGAGTATAAATGAACAAAAAAAGATTTCTAAATTTATGGATTTGTTCAATAAAAAAATCCAACTCCAACAACAAAAAATTGATTTGCTGCAAGAACAGAAAAAAGGGTTTCTTCAAAAGATGTTTCCAAAAGCGGGTGAGAAACAACCGCAAGTACGGTTTGCCGGTTTCACTGACGATTGGGAACAAAGGGAATTTGGAGAAATTATAACTGAACGACGAGAAAAAACTAAAATTGAGAATGAGGATACCCTACTATCAAGTGCTATAGATGGAATGTATTTAAATTCAGAATTATTCAGTCACTTTAGAGGCGCAAGTAATATTGGCTATTTGAAAATTAGAAAAAACGATATGATTCTTTCGGCTCAAAATTTACATTTGGGAAATTGTAATATAAATCAAAGATTTGAACATGGTATTATTTCACCTGCTTATAAAGTATATAGTTTAGTTAATGTTGATGCCGCTTTTATGCATGCATGGATAAAAAAAGATTCAACTAAGCAATTTTTTGAAAAAGCTACTACAGAAGGTGCAAGTGTATGTAGAAAAAATATTGAATGGGGTACATTATATAGTCAAAAAATATATATTCCGATTTATAGTGAACAACAAAAAATTGGAGAATTATTCAATGTATTAGATAAAAGAATTCAACTTCAGCAACAAAAGCTAGAATTACTTCAAAAACAAAAAAAAGGCTTCATGCAACAGATGTTTATTTAAATTTTTAGCAAAGGGGTAGGAGGATGGAACAAAAGAAAAAATTAGGCTTCTTTTTTGGAGCTGGTGCCGAATTAGGATATGGTTTACCTTCGGGCGGAAGATTTGCATTAGATATATTTAAAGGCTCGAAAGAAGAAGATCGAGAAGCCTTTAGAGAACAACTAGCTAATATTGATTTGCAGTCTCAAATTGCTACTCAATGATTGCCTGAAAACTTCCAATCAAAAAGAATTAATGTATTCGGTAAAGGGAATTTTGAAGAAATCATTTCTTCAAGTTTAGAGCATCGTAGACAAAGTACACTAAAGTATCTTGAAAACTTTGATTCTAACATTGCTGGAATTTTAAATAATTGGGATATTGATGAAGATACTATACGTGAAATATTTTCCAAAGAAATTAAAATTGAAATCGGTGATAAATTATATTCTCAAGAAATTGCTTTGAATAAAAAGTTAGCTGATCAAGTTTCTTTGTTTGATTCGGAATATTTCTCTGCATTTTTAAAATTATTGGAATTGCAACCTAATAATGATTTGAAAAGAATTATTACAGCTTTTTTAGAGTTGCTTTTAGGAGCTTTAGGGCAAAACCTTGTATCTCAATTGAACGATGAATTGTTTGAGAAAGCGCCCACTACAGTAAATATATTTGACGATATTAGTGGGATTTTTAATATAAACTACTCTAGTGTCGGACAAGTTGGAATGGAAATTGTAATTGAGCAAACAAGAGAACAAGTGGATGAAAATACGGATATCAATAAAATATTTATTGAATTAGGAAAGACAATATTAGAACAAATTTATTGTCAAACATTGGACTATCAATCATTAATAGACAGTCATTTTAGATATTTATATAATCCAAAATCCCAATGGGCAAAGTTCACCAAAATTGCTGTATTTTTATATACTGTTCAGCGGTATATCAAGGATCAAACAAAGATAGATGAAACTAAAATTGAAAATGGTCCAGGATTTTATCATGATTTAATTACTATGCAAAACGATTTTGACCTACATGCAGTTGGGACTACAAACTATAATAACTTTATAATTGATATTTTTGAGAAGAATGATATCAAAGGTGTGAGTATATATCATCTAAATGGTGGTGTGCGAGATTATTATGACCCTTATAAAAATCGTATAATCAGTGATTTAAGTGAAGTGAATCCTACAGAGCAAATAGTTGTTCCGTTTATTTTTACTCAGAGTGGAGTTAAACCCCTTACATCTATTACCATGTCGCAAAGGTATGTTGAACTGTATGAGAAATTTAAAGAATGTGATTCTATTGCTATTATTGGATATGGTTTTAATGGAGATGATGGCCATATAAATGGGATGTTTAGAAGTTTAATTGAAGAAGAAAATAAGGACGTTCATATTTTTCATTATTCTACTGAAAAGGTGAATCAATCTTCTCTTCAAAGAATGTATAAAAATAAATTAAGAATTGATTCAACACAACATTTACATGTACATTTAATCGACCATCAAAGATACACTAAAGGAGAAGATTGGTTTAAAAGCTTATAAAATGATCAATCTTTTTTATAAAAACTCTAATATTTAAAAAATTAAACCCACCTATTTTGATTAATCTTTTTTCAAAATAGATGGGTTTCTTCTATTATAAAATCAGTATTTGTAGCCTTCTTTTGATCAAACTTTATTTTAATCCTACATTTTATTGTAGATTTGAAATAAAGTTGCACCGTTTTACCCCTTTAGATATGATTATCTAAAGGGGTGTTTTTATGTCGAAAAGAAAAAGAACATCCGAGATTGAACAGTGGGTTAAACAAGGTCGAGGGGTCGGTATTGGAGTAGATTATAAACCTTGGTTAAAGATTCAAGATGTATCTTCAAAGGGTCGTTCAACTCGTTTAAAAGGAATAAAAACAAACAGAAAGCATGAATTTCTGTCGGACTTGGAACGAAATTACTTTTATTTAACTGAGTATTCGAATTATATTGTTGCTGGCCGCAGAACAGATTTCGAAAAAATAGAGAAACTACATATGCAGTAAGGCTTGAAATGAAAAGAGATAAAGCAATTGAGCTATTACACTATGATAATTTATATGATTTCACTTTGGATATTATCGGAAATAATTCTTATTGATGACTTAAAGCAGAGTCAAAGGTTAATTACAGCTCATGAATCGGGAGTAAAAATAAGATTGCAAAAAATTTTTAAATATAACAACGTAGGTTTAAAAGTATTTGAAAAAACAATCGACCGAATAGAACGAATGATGAGAGGGATGGGAAAATGAGCGATACAAGGACCAAATTGATGCTGGATTTGCAAAGAATTGAGAAGGATAAGTATCAGTTACGCGAAGGTGAGCAGCATCAAGATTTCTTACCTTTGTTACTTCAATATATTGGCGATCCTCAGCCAGAATTACGGGATAACCTGATTTATCCGATGTTTTATATGTGGATTAAGGAAGAGAATAGGTTCAGTGGAGAGGAGTTGCGTAGCCTCTTAACTGTTCTGACTGATGAGAACCATTTGTTCTATAATATTGGCAGCGAGGATGATCAGTCAGTTTTTACAAGGACGTTTTCTGCCTTGCCTATCGCTTTGATTGTGCAACGCCACAGACAGAATCCATTTTTCAATCAAGCGGAAATTGAGCAATTAATGCATGCAATGCTCCGTTATTATAAAGAGGAGAAGGATCTGCGAGGTTACCTTTCAGTAGGAGGCTGGGCTCACAGCGCTTCTCACGGTGCGGATATTTTTGTCGAGCTGGTGCAGTGCGAGGAGAGTAGCGTCGCACTGCTGCGTGAGGTTCTTGTCGCTATTTCTGGCATGCTTCATAATGGTAGACACATTTTTAGCGATGAGGATGATGAGCGGTTGGTCAACATCGTGGATACGATGATTGACAAAGAGTTACTTCCACATCAAGAAATCGCTGATTGGATTAGCGGCTTAGCGCAATGCTGCAATTTGCCGAGAAGTCGGAGTCAGGTGATTGCTCGCGTGAACAGCAAGAATTTTTTACGCAGTCTCTATTTCAGAAGGGGACAAGATATCCGAGGGGATGAGCTTAACACTGTCATGCTTGGTACTGAGGCAAAATTGAACAGGTTTTCTATCAGTTAAAGGATTAGAGTGTGTTTCAATTTTCGTTTAGTTAAAAATGGCAGTCACAAAATTACTACTGTGACTGCTTTATAAAAGGTTGACCAAAGCCTTAGTTCTTTGTTTGACACCCTCTGGCATGTTCCTCCATTAAAGGGCGCTTTAATGGAGGAAATATCATAGAAATGATCAAACTTTTTTATAAAAGAATGATTCAATAAAATATATTAAGAGCGTGTTTTGATTAATCTTTTTTCAAAACACGCTCTTTCTTTTTGCTTGTTTATCAAGGCTATTAGTATTAATTTGATCAATCTTTATTCTAAAGCTACATTTATTGTTGGTTTGAAATAAAGTCGCGACGTTTTTAAAAAAGATGCGAAGCTTTACCCCTTTAGATACGATTATCTAAAGGGGGGTTTTTATGTCCAAAAGAAAAAGAACATCTGAAATTGAAAAATGGATTATGCAAGGTCGCGGGTCAGGAATTAGGGTGATTATCAGCCTTGGTTGAAGATTCAAGATGTTTCCTCGTTAGGTCGATCAACACGCTTGAAAGGGATTAAAACGAGCACCTTATATTTCCTCTTTTTGGTTCTTAAAAAATACATTTTCCACTTCACTGGCCAAAAGGAATATCTCAGGGAGAGCATAACAACCAATAATTTTCGTACTAGGAAATATATCTATTGCAGGTACTATATCGAAAATCTGGCCTCTTTAAATGTACTCTTAGCTTTTATAAATACAGCCCTTTTAGTTTTCGTCTAAAAGGGCTGTGCTGTTTACATGTTTAATTTAGTTTTCAATATCCAATATTTATTTCCGTTTATTGTAAATGAGAATTCGACCCATCCATTGGGATCTTCGCGATGAACGAATACTGATGTTCCTAATGCTAATGTACCTTGGTTGTTTTCTGTAACAGACTGACTTTTAATTACTCCATCAAATGAATAGGGTACAACGTAATAGAAGGCAGCTAGTTTAGCAGTTGCTTTCGTTCCCTGTGGATATGTTTTATATGGGATATTATTTGAGAGTGCGTCAACATTTAAGGTATTTGGGTTTTTAGGTAATTTTTTTGCATATAAATAATCTTGCTTTTGGAAGGGTTTAATACGCTCCATAATTTTTGCGATTTTGGTAGACCATTCTTGATCTGTTGAATACATAACATTCATACCTTGCAATGTTGGACCATAGTAATATGATCCATTTTTCTCTAAATATTTATCTCTTACATAATTGGCATTATAGGCAATGCTATCACCGAAGGTTGGTAAATATTTTGCATATTTAAACGGATCCTGATCATAAGCGCGCAAACCAAATAGATTATGTTTGCGATATGCGATTTCAGATTTACCATATCCGGATTCTAAAATAGCATGTGCCGCTAAATAAAGTGCGTTAACACCATACTGAGCTTGAGCTGCAACAAAGTCGTTTCCATGTCCAATTAATGGGCTATCTGGTTGGTACTTTTTAATGTCAGCATCAATTTCTTTACCAGTAACATTTGAAGCATATGTTAAATCAAGGTTTATATATGACGTAGCAGTAATATTATTTTCAGGAATCCAAGTACCGCTGTTATTGAAATAATACGTTGTTCCGTCAATAGAAGCGAATCCAGTTTGCATAACACCATTTAGCTGTAAATAGTACCATGTACTCCCTTCTTGTAGCCAACCCGTTTTCATCGTCCCATTTGAATTTAGGTAGTACCACTGGTTACCGTCGAGAAGCCATCCTGTTTTCATGGTGCCATTAGAGTTTAAGTAATACCAAACTCCGTTATCAAAAAGCCACCCTGTTTTCATAGCGCCATTAGAGTTTAGGTAATACCAAACTCCGTTATCAAAAAGCCACCCTGTTTTCATAGCGCCATTAGAGTTTAGGTAATACCAAGCTCCGTTATCAAAAAGCCACCCTGTTTTCATAGCGCCATTAGAGTTTAGGTAATACCAAGCTCCTTTATCGAAAAGCCACCCTGTTTTCATAGCGCCATTAGAGTTTAGGTAATACCAAGCCCCGCTATCAAAAAGCCATCCTGTTTGCATGACTCCGCTTGAATTTAAGAAATACCAATTATTATTGTTTTGTAACCATCCTTTTTTTACAGTTTCATTTGTTTTAATTGCTGTATTGTAAGTTGATACAGTTTCAGCCATCCCTTTTATAGGAATAAAAAGTATGCTTGATGCTAAGATAATTGATGCAGCTTTTTTTAACATTTCTTAATAATACTCCTTTTAGTAGTTTGTTAGTTTCATATTAACCAAAGTACTATTGTAACAAGGGAGGAGGAAAAAACAAACAAATATCATAAAAGTCTAATAAATTACTGTTAAAATAACTTTATATGAGTAGTTTCATATAATTGTTAGTAAAGTGGAATGTAAATAGAAGTGAAAAGGAACAGTGATTGAGAGACGAGCATAAAACTAGAAAAAGTTGACTTATACAGTCAATTTTTTATTTTGAGGGTGTTGTAAAATTCATACATATTCAAAAATAGATGCATAAAAAAATTCGTTTTCTTGGAAAAATGATACCATCAAACTATCCGAAGAAAGGACGAATTTGCTAGTATAATAACCAATTTTGATATTGAAAGTAACTGTTATGTACTTATTACTGTCCTAGTGGAAGAAATCGAAGTATTGAAATCATTAGCCTTTGGAGCAGGGTTATTAAATCATGTATTAAAAATATTGAGGTGGAGTTTATCTGAGATACTATAATATGATGAAGGGCTTCTAAATCTAGTATTAGGAATCTGAATGAAGTTACATATCATAGATAGAGAAGATCCGTCTCCGTCGAATGTGGGTATTCAGTTAAGGATTTTTCATTTCGTTATAAAGGAAAGTACGATGTACTTGACGTATCTTTAGAGATGTAACTATAATTGTTACGATTCGGATTTTATAATGGAAAGGGTGAATGATGTAAGTGAATGAAAGTAATCATGATGTATATAAACCTGTAAGAGTAAACAGGTTATGGATGATTCTTGTATTAGGGACACTCACAGCAATTGGGCCATTGTCCATTGATATGTACTTGCCCTCGTTACCAAAATTAACGGATGATTTACAAACGAATGCTTCTCTTGCTCAGCTTACTTTAACAGCTTGCTTACTAGGGCTTTCGGTTGGACAATTATTTGTTGGTTCAATTAGTGATATTTATGGACGGCGCAAACCGCTTATTATTGCTCTTATTATCTATGTTACATCTTCTTTATTGTGTGCCGTTGCACCATCTATTTGGAGTTTAGTTCTTTTACGTTTCTTACAAGGAGCTTCAGGCTCAGCAGGTATTGTTATATCACGTGCTATGGTACGTGATATGTACGCAGGTTCGGAGATGACAAAGTTTTTCTCACTGCTTATGTTAGTAAACGGAGCAGCGCCTATTTTGGCTCCGATTATTGGAGGACAATTGTTACAGTTTACATCATGGCGCGGGGTCTTTATCGTTCTTGGAGTGATAAGTGTATTTATGTTAGTATCCGCTATTTTTGTATTGCGTGAGACATTGCCTCTTGAGGAGAGAGAAACAGGTGGTTTAGCAGGAACATTAGCGATATATGGGAATTTGCTGAAAGATCGCTTATTTATGGGGTATGCTTTGTCGCAAGGCTTAGTGTCAGCAGCAATGTTTGCTTATATTTCGGGCTCTCCATTTGTGTTGCAAAATATATACGGGGCATCACCGCAAGCATTTAGTTTATTCTTTGCGATTAATGGTATTGGGATTATTATTGCTAGCCAAATTACTGGACGTTTAGCGGGGAAAGTAAATGAGACAACATTATTTGTAATGGGCGTCGGAATTGCAGCTGTTGGTGGTCTTTCTTTACTTCTTATGATTGTACTAGGAGCAGGGTTGATTGGTGTTTTATGTTCGTTATTTCTTGTTGTATCAAGTGTTGGGGTTGTATCGGCAACAGGTTTTTCACTAGCAATGAGAAATCAAAAACAAGCTGCAGGAACAGCATCAGCTTTACTTGGTCTACTACAGTTCATTTCTGGAGCGCTTGTTGCGCCTTTAGTTGGGATTGGAGGTAGTAACACAGCACTTCCTATGGGAATTGTGATTGCCCTATGTGAAGTGGGAGCGGTTTTATGTTATATCTTTATGGCAAAGCGCAGTGAAAGACAGTTTGTACTTCGGGAAAAGCAGGATATAGAGGCATAAGAATACTAAAAAAGAGCTAATTCAAAGTATATTTTGAATTAGCTCTTTTTGTTATTTTCTTGGAGCAGCTCATACATATTATTCATGATTGCATCGTATAAAATAGCTAATTTATCCCAAACCCATCGATTTGAATCAACCTCTTTTTCACCGCAGTCAATAATATCTGTATGGTCCGTAATTCTATAAGCTCTTTCTACAATTATCGGAGCAATTTTTGGTATACGAGGAATAGCTTTTAAAATATCTGCAAAATTTCCGATATAGACATGCCCGATGATTTCAATTGTTAGTGATTCATCAGATATGTTTAGGGCGGTGTTGTATTTGTCTATATGCACTTGTTTTAAGTAACGGGCAAGTCTAAGTGGAGCGGTTCTCTTCTTTAATACGCGGCGAAGACTTTCTGTATTTTTGATATGGAGTGATCTTTTACGAATAAGAACGGAAAGTTCTTCTTCCATAAACATCATTTTGTTGTACATATATATTATTAGTCTCCTTTTTTCTAAATAAATGGATAATGCAACCTTAGGTAGGGATGCTTCATTCATATGTAAGTCTAGCATGCTATGTTCCAGATGTGTGCTTACAGTTTTGTAAGGTGCAGAAGAAGAGCTGTGAAGATTCTGGGCGTATAAAGTGACGATACTGTGACAAAAATGGTGATATGTGTATAAAAGTACGGTCATAAGTGTAAAGTTTGAATGGTTCTCGTTATAATAGCAAGTGGAGATAAGTAGTAGATGTAGACAAAAGGAGAGTAAGAGATGAAGAAAGTGTGGAGTATTGTCTTGCTTGGAGGAATGCTTCTTTTAGCAGGGTGTAATGGAAATAAGGATACAAAAGAACCGAAAGAAAAAGTAGAACAATCGGCAGAGCAGAAAGAAGATATGAGAGTATATCGTGATCTGCATAATAAGTATGATGAGAAAATGAACAAAGAGTTAAATGAAGCGGTAAAATTATGGGAAGAAGCGAAGGAAAAAGGGGGCAAGGCACTAGTATATCCTAAGTTTAAAGAAGATGTACAGAAAGTAACCACGAGTATGTTAACGGATATCGATCATATACGCAAAGAAATTCGTGTACCGAAGTCAAAAGAACAAGAACATGAGCTATATGTTGGCTTCTTAAATGAGACAGAACAAGCAATGAAAAAGTTAGAGAAATTAGCGAAAGATGAAGATTCGGCGTTAATTCGTGATATAGAAGTTCATTTTTCAACAGCTTCAACGTACTATAAACGCTTTCAAAAAGAAGCACAAAAATAACCTTGCAATGCGCAAGGTTATTTTTTCTTTTTCCCGTCCCCGTCCCCGTCTTCATCTTCATCTTCAGCTACTAAGACTTTTTGCTCTTCATGAAATTCTGAAATTGTTTGCCCAGTAATGTTATCGAATGGAGTATAAAAGGAAGTTATATTTTTCTTTTTTATAAATAATTTATAGAAGCCTATGATAACTAATATTACGATTGTTAATGGTAATCCTATAACTGCCATAAGTAATGGATCCATCGTAGCTCTCCTTTCTACATAGAGAGCATTCTATTTGTCCTTTGCCTTAGTATAAAATAAAAAAGAGAATTCCTTTAAATATAATCCAACTGCTGCAAAAGCGTTGTTAGAAGAAGGTATGAAAGAAGAAGATATTATGTTTACAGAATATCCTTTAATTCCGATTATGTTCCCGACAGATTCTTATTTGCAAAAATTATCCGTATCTGGTTTAGAGTATATGATTAGTTCTGAGCCAAGCTTACGACATGCGAAAAAGTAAGCAAAAAATAAAGAAGTAGGCATTTGCCTACTTCTTTATTTTACTTCCTTCTTATACTCTTTCTTCGTTCCATCTGAGAACACAACTTCTAAGTCGAATTTTTGGTAGTCTTTATCAAGTTGGAATACGTCTACCACTTGATCAATTACTTCTTGATCAGGTGTATTTTTATCAAATGTTAACTTTTGTAGAAGTGGACTTAGTTTGGCAATAGCTTTGTCACTCGTTAGCTTTACATCTGTCTTGTGATCCTCAATCTTTCCTTCCATCTTTTTGTCTGCACCTTTACTTTTGTACTCCGCTTCATAATCTTTCTTCGTATCTTGGTAGTCTGCATTTAAGTGAAATTCGTTAAAGTTAAGTTTTAAATCTTGAGGTGCTTCATTTTTAGCTTCGTCCGTTGTTTTCTTATCAGAAGTTGGAGTTTCCTTTTTTGGTGCAGTACAACCTGTTAGCGCAGGTACTAGCATAAGTGCTAATAAAACTGAAAGTAAAATTCTCATAATATATTCCTCCTTAGTGTATCGTTCCTTCCATACAAGTTTTTCCCAATTTCATGTAATTATGTATGTGCTCGAAATAAATTATTTCCCGAAACGTACGCTGCAAATGGTTATTATACAATAATATTTGGTGGTGGAAATTTAAAGGAAAATATTATCTCTCTATTATTTATAATTGTTATTACACAAATTTTAGCTTTCATCGCTGTAGGACTATTATCTGTATTAAAGGGAAAGAGGCATTTAGTAAAAGAAGCATAAAGAAAAAGGGCATCCTTTTGGAGGATACCCTTTTTCTCTTGTAATCGAAGCTTTCGTTAAAATTAACTTCTATAAGGCGAGATTAATTCTCAACCTTTGCCCATTTGAAGTTAAGTGGTCCTGCAAAATCAACTTCAACTATTCCTTTTACATAAGAACGTTCTAAGTATGTTGTTCCATTTTGATAGAGAGGAGAGATAACAGCATCTTTAAATAAGATTTTTTCTGCCTGTTTTAAAGCTTCCCAACGTGCTTTTTCATCACCAGCAAAATCAGTTTTTGCTTTTTGGATTAAATCATCAAATTCTTTATTAGAATAGTGATCTAAGTTGTATGAGTTATCAGTTGTAAATAATTCTAAGAATGTAATCGGGTCAGCAAAATCAGGGCTCCAGCCATCAACAGCAATATCATAATTTCCTTGTAGCAATAATGTGACTTGTTGTTTACGTGGTTGAGGCTTCAAGTTAATTGTTAAGCCTTCTAGATTTTTCTCTAGTTGTTCTTTTAAATATTCACCAGTTTTTTTCGAAAGGTCATTATCGCTTGTTAATAATTCAATTGAAATTTTATCAGAACCTAATTCTTGTTTTGCTTGCTTCCAGAATTTTTGAGCATCTTTTGTATTTTCTTTCGTTAAATTGCCATTCTCCTCACGGAAATCTTTTCCAGTTGGTCCCTTTGCAAAGTTTTTTGGAACTAGAGAATAAGAAGGAAGAGAGCCATCATTTAAGAGAACATTTACAAATGCCTTTTTATCTATCGATTTATCGATAGCTTGGCGGATATTTACATTTTGTAACGTTTTATTTTTTTGATTCATTCGTACGAATTGTACACCAACATCTGGTCGTTCTTTAAAGTTACTATCTTTGCGATATTTATCAACAAGATCAGATGTTAAAGTAAGTCGATCGATTTGTTTTGATTCATATAAATTAACGGCTGTTGAATGATCTTTGACGATATTAAAATTAATTTCTTCAAGTTTCACATTATCCTTATCCCAATAGTTGGTATTTTTCTTAAACTTAAAGCTTTGTTCATGTTTCCAATCACTTAATGTAAAGGCTCCATTATAGATAAGCTTATTATCTTCTAATGCATATTTATCACCTTGTGATTTAAAGAATTCTTCATTAATCGGTAAAAATGTTGGGAATGCCGTTAAGCTAATGAAGTATGGAACTGGACGCTCTAATTCAACTTCAAAAGTGTGGTCGTCGATTGCTTTTACACCAAGTTGATCAGCCGAAAGCTCTTTACTATTAATCTTTTTTGCATTTTTTATATCAAAGAATAAAAAGGCATATTCAGAAGCTGTTGCTGAATCAACTGCACGTTGCCAAGCAAAGACGAAGTCCTTCGCTGTTACGGGTGTACCATTTGACCATTTGGAATCTCGTAAATGGAATGTATATTTTGTTTTATCCGGACTCACTTCATGAGACTTTGCAACACCAGGCACAGGTTTGTTTCCTTCACCAAGGTTATATAGACCTTCAAATACGTTTCTCATTACTTGACCAGAGTCAGTATCTGTAGCGCGTGCAGTATCCATTGTGCGGATTTCTGTACCAGCAGCTAAGTTCAATACTTGTTTATCAGGTGCTTTATCTTTTGCTTTTGCTCCGCTTGCATCGTCTTTATAGTTACCGCATCCTGTTAATAAAATACTTGCTCCTAAAACAGATGCGACAGCAGGTACAAATTTCTTTTTCATGTAAAATTCCTCCCTAAATTGTTTGGGTATTAAAAAAATAGTTAATGAACAACTTTGAGGGAAAGAAAAAATCCCTCTTTTCTTATCGAGAAAGAGGGATTTTTGTTTACAAGGCATGTGCCTGTATATAAACGAAGTCCCTCATTCTATCTTTCAAGCATAATGCTTGCAGGAAGTGGCACAGTATTCAAAGTGAACCTGTTGCCGAGGTTTCAAAGGGCCAGTCCCTCCACCTCTCTTGATACAATGAGTAAACATAGTAATTTGTATTAATTTTTTTGTTTCTTTGATTATTCAAAATCTTACACCCGGATAAATGAACTGTCAATGAAATGGAATATGGTTTAAATTTTCAGTCTATTAAATAGGGATATAAAAAGAAAGAGCACTGTGCAATTGCACAGTGACTCTCGTTTTTAAAAATCAAAATTATCAGGGTCTGGACCAACGCCATCTTCATTTTTGTATATTGCCGCTGTATCGATGCTGCGGTATCCATTTTTAATAGCTGCTTTTACAGAATCAATTACTTCTGTGCCATCTTCAACTTTAAAAAACACCTAAGCCAAACCAAGGCGTTTACACCGTTATGTAATGTTGTGTAAGCTTGTGAATTTCATATTAATTCCCTCTAGCTTTTTTATTGGTTGCTTCAATTGCTTGATAAATAATCTTCGAAAAATTATTTTCATATAGAACTTTTAAACCTTCTGCAGTTGAACCACCTGGTGTTGTCACTTGTTCACGAAGCATAGCTGGATCTTGTTCTTGCTCAAGCATAGCAGCAGAACCAGCAATCATTTGGATAACAAGATGTTTTGCTGTTGCTTCATCGATTCCATAGCTTTTTGTTGTTTCAATTAAACCTTCAGCAAAATGGTAAAGGAAGGCAGGTGCACTTCCAGTAACAGCGGTCAGCTGATGAACTTCTTCTTCCGTGCATAGCTGTGCTGTACCAATCCCCTTTAAGAGTAGTTGTAAAGTTTCTTGATGTTCAGCATTTACGAACTGTCCCATTGTATATAGAGAAATAGACTTTCCAATTGTCGCAGCTGTATTTGGCATAATCCAGGCAACAGGTGTACCTTGAGGAAGTTTTTCTTCTAAGTAAGATGGACCAATCCCGGCAGCAACCGTTACAACAAATTGATTGGTTAGAAGAGGAGATAACGCTGCTAATAATTGTTCATGTGCAGCTGGTGGCATCGCCAAAACAATGGTATCAACAGTTTTGATATGTTGAGTCCAATCACTCGTAATGGAGGTATTATATTTTTTCTCTAATTGTTTAAGCTTTTCTATGTTACTCCGATTGGATACGATAATTTTTTCAATGTGTTCGTTACTTGTTTTGAGAAGTCCAGCAAAGATTGCTTCTGCCATACGGCCAGCACCAATAAATAAAATTCTATGTTTCTTTAGCATATCTTTTATTCCTTCCTGATTAGAATAGGGTATAAAAAACGATAACATCTTTGAGAGATCTTTGTAAAAAGAAAAGACTTATATGAATTTGCTATAAGGATTAGTATATGCCATATTAACTTTTATAGTAATTTAGCTATTGATAGGTTGGTAAGAGAGCATCTGGTCATGTTTAAAAGCGGATAGATTGCCAAGCTAAAGCAGAGAGAAAACGAGTGAAAGTCCCCTTTTGTTTGTCATAGCGGTAATTTAAATGTCTAAAGATCAAATTACACAGATAGATTGGAAAGAAAAGTGATTAAGGAATAGAAAACCCTCTGAAGCATGTATGCTTCAGAGGGTTTAGTAATAGATTGTGTAATTATGCTTTTGTCATACCAAGTAAAACAGCACCGCCGATAATTAGGACACTACCTAGTGCAATAAATCCCATTTGGCGTTTCGTTTTCTTTTCTCCTAAGAAGACAATCGCACCGAATGTAGAGATAACGATGCCAGTTTGAGATAATGGGAAGCTTGTTGCTACTCCAACTCGTGGTAAGGAAAGAAGTAAGAATAAGTTTCCTGTTCCCCATAGTAAACCAGATAATATGTTACGAACTGCATATTTGTTAAACGGTTTATATTTAGATGTCAGTACCACTGCACCAACAAACATACCGACTGCTTGCGGTAAAATAGCAGACCAACCATCGATATTGTACCAACGAATGATAATTACATATACAAGGTAACCAAAAGTAGAAACAATTAAAGTTAAAAGCCCTTTTTTCAGTTGTCCCGGTGGCTGTGCATTTTCTTTATCATCTAGTGAAGTAAAGACAACACCAATTACAATTAAAAGGATTGCAATCGTTCCCATAATAATCGTAGTAGTAGTAGTCCACTCATGGAAAGCGATAACGCCAAAGATAGAAGTCGCAACAAGTTGCATCCCAGTTGAAATGGTTACAGTTGTTGAAACACCTAGCTTTTCAACAGTTTTTAATTGGTTTGCTTGTCCTAAAGCCCAGAATAGACCTGAAATAAAACCGACGATTAAGATTGTCATAGTTAAAGCCGGTTGAGTAAATATATACATAATTGTTGCAAAGAATAAGGCACCAATTGTCATACCTAATGTTTGGCTATATGCACCGCCGCCCATTTTTACGCTTACTAATAAGACGTTTCCCCATGCAATTGCAGGAAGAAGCGCTAATAAAATGTCCATTACAAGACTCCCTTCACTTTTCTATATCAATATAATATAATTTAATTTAATTTCGTTTTAACGATTGGTAATTTCCCACTTAGAAAGTGGAAGATTACCGATTGTTAAAACAGGATGAAGAATTTACGATATAAATGCGGTTTCATTTCTTCATTTTTTCAAATACCTAAATATAATAACAGGAAAGTACCTATTTTAGAAAGTAAATTCAAATAGAATGTATATTTCTACAAAAAATAAAATTCTGTTATTTAATCTCATTTTTTAAGCTTAGTAAGACCTTATCTCAAAAGTCAGCAAAAGCTAATCAAAGTTTTATTTTATCAAAATAAAAAAAGACCTCAAATTGAGGTCTTTTTTAAATGGGGATGGGGGGAATAAAGTTACTTAGCTCTTTTTAAGAAATGGGGAGAGGGGGACAATCTACTTCCCATTGGCTTTACTTTATAACTTAATTATATGGAATGTGGGAAATAGTAACTATCGAATTAGCTTACAATAGGATTACAATTTTGTAAGGTTGGGATAAAGTGAAACTTTAATCAATGGGGTTTTACAGCACTCGAACAGCAGGATAAATTGTTTCATTCTACAAAACAATTTATTTTTCGGGAAATAAAAAAGCAGCTTTTGTCGAAAGCCGCTTTAAGAAGTAGTAATTCTTTTATTAATTAGCTGGATGCACAATAAGAATAGGAGTGACATACCGACTGTTATGATAACAAGCGTCCAGGCGAGCTGCATGTTACTTGCGTCAATCGCCATATAAATGGCTGTAGGAATTGTTTGTGTTTTTCCTGGAATGTTACCAGCAAACATAAGTGTTGCTCCAAATTCACCAAGTGCACGTACAAAGCTTAATATCATTCCACTAAGTAGTGCGGGGAATGCAAGCGGCAATGTGACATGTAAGAAGACTTGGTGTTCACTGGCCCCAAGATCACGGGCACCGTCTTCAATTTGCTCGTTTGCAATAGAAAAACCTGTCTTGGCCGATTGATACATAAGTGGGAATGAAACGACTGTTGAAGCGATGACAGCAGCCCATGATGTAAACATAATAGAGTGTTGAAATAATGATTCAATCCACTTACCAACTGGGCTGTTATTCCCAAAAATAATAATGAGAAAGAACCCAATAACAGTTGGCGGGAGCACCATCGGTAATAGAAAAATGGTTTCTAATAACACTTTATAGCGCCACAAGGAGCGAGCTAATACTCGTCCAATAATTGTGCCGAAAATCATAACAATAATGGTGGCGAGTGCAGCTACTCGTAAGGAAAGAAAAATAGGCGGCCAAAGTGCATCAAATGCCATGGTAGTTAAGATAGAATTGTAAATCCATATTTTTTAAAGATAGATTGTGCCTCTTTTGACTGTAAATATTCATAGAATGAAGTCGCCTCTTTCTTATGCTTGGATTCTTTTATAACCCCTGCTGGATAGTGGATCGGTTCATGAGAATTAGTTGGTGCTGCATTTGCAATTTTTACTTTGTCTGAAATGAGAGCATCTGTTTTGTATACAATTCCAGCATCTACATTTCCTGTTTCTACATATGTTAACACTTGGCGGACGTCTTTTGTAAATACAATTTTGTTTTGGAGGTCATTCCATAGATTTTCATGCGTAAGTGAAGCTTTTGCATATTTTCCGGCTGGTACAGATTCAGGTGTACCAATTGCTAGTTTCTTCACTTTTTCTTCTTTTAACTCTTGAAATGTTTTAATGGAACTTTCCTTTGGAACGACTAAAACAAGTTCATTTCCAAGAAGATTTTTCCCCTCTTTTTCATTAATAAATCCTTTTTTTACAAGCGTTTGAAATTTATCTTCTGCTGCAGAGAAGAAGATATCAGCAGGAGCCCCTTGTTCAATTTGCTGCTGAAGTGCACCAGAACCACCAAAGTTAAAGGAAAGCTTTATGTTTGGTTCTTTCTGTTTATATTGTTTTTCAATTTCTTTGAAAGCATCCTGTAAACTTGCAGCTGCAGATATCGTAAGTTCAACTGTCTTTTCTTCTTTAGCAGTCGTTTTTTCTTTTTTTTCTCCACTTGTGCAAGCCGAGCTAAATATAAGAAGGAAAGAAAGCATGAATACCCCAATGTACCGTAATGTAAATCTGTTCATAAATATAATCCCCTTTCTTTTCACCATATTAATTATAACTAATTATATTTAATTATAAATAGATATAATTAAATATAATGTGAAATAAATCACTTTTTGAAAAAATAGGAGAAATTTTCTTTCTTTGTTACAATGAAAAGAGAAAGTGAGGAATCGTCTATGGATCATCATTCCTACACAACGGAAGAAGTAGCAAATCGATTAAAAGTCTCAAAGTTAACAGTGTATGATTTAATTAAAAAGGGTGAACTACCTTCCTACAGAGTTGGTAGACAAATGCGCATCGATGCAGTGGACTTAGAACAATATATTAAGCAAATGAAAACAGGGAAAGTACAAACTGCTTCTATGAAACTAAAGGAGAAGAATAGAGAATCTTCCTGTGTAATTAGTGGACAAGAGTTAACATTAGATATGCTAGCGAAACATCTTGAAAGATTTTTAACAGGCTCTAGTATGCTCCGGGCTTATCAGGGGAGTTTAATGAGTTTAATTAAAATGTCTCAAGGAGAAGGAAGTATCGTTAGTTTACATTTGTTCGATGGAGATACAGGAGAATATAACATCCCATATGTAAAACGAATTTTAGTTGGACAGCCATGTATTGTGATGAACTTATTAGCGAGAAATGTTGGGTTTTATGTCCAAGAAGGAAATCCAAAAGGAATACAAAAGTGGGCTGACTTGAGTCGTTCATCGATTCAATTTGTGAATCGTGAAAAAGGATCGGGAATTCGTGTACTAGTAGATGAACAGGTGAGAATTCAAAATGTAGATAAAGCAAATATTCGAGGATATAATTGGGAAGAGTCTAATCATCTTGGTGTTGCCTCTCAAATTGCTAATAGGAAAGCTGATGTCGGCATAGGAACAGAAAAGGTAGCACAAATTGTGAATGTAGATTTTATTCCACTTATGGAAGAACAATATGACTTAGTAATCTTAAAAAATAAAGAAAATGAACAACTTATTGAAGCAGTAAAAGAAATACTGCAATCGACAGAATTTCAAAATGAACTACGAGCAATTGGTGGGTACGATATAAGTAAAACAGGTCAAATTATATATGAAACAAATTGAAAAAGCTGCTTGTCTATGGACGAGGAGCTTTTTCTCTATATAAAGGGGTTAGGGGAAACAAGTTTATAGGACAAGACCTTGAGCAAGTGCGTAAATAAATGCTGTAAGAAGAGCTGCGCCGCTTGCAAGTCCGATAAAGTCTAATTTGTTAAAAGTAATGTTGTTCATAGTTATCTCTCCTTATTTGTTTAATGTAGTAGCAACCGCTTTTGCATCGACAAGAGCGGATAACACCATACTCATTGTATTTACAAATCTATTTGTTTTCATTTTGTTCATCATGCGTATCCGCTCCTTTCCGAATTGTTGTTGCCCTTGTTTCTGTCTTAATTATATGAAATACGACCAGGAGTAACTATCGAATTAGCTTACAGCAAGATTACACCTTTGTAAGAATTAATTTTTGAAAATTGTCACTTAATTTTATTACCAACTACTAAAACTTAGTGTTATAATTGTTGTAAGGATATAATTAAACTTTGGATATTGAGAAAGGAACGAAACGAATGTATAAGCTAATTACATTTTTGTTGAAATATATATTTAAAACGCTTGGAAAAGTGGAGGTTCAAGGAAAAGAAAAATTACCTGAAGGTGGGCCGTATGTTATTGCTTGTACGCATACGAGTTTTATGGATGTTTTAATGCTGGCAGCTGGGATGTACCCAACGGAAATTCATTATATGGCCAAAAAGGAACTGTTTGAAAGTAAATTTACAAATTGGTTCTTTAAGAATGTAAATGCTTTTCCGGTAGATCGCGCAAATCCAGGGCCAAGTACATTGAAAATTCCATCCCGTTTATTAAAAGATGGGAAAGTAGTAGGGATTTTTCCAAGTGGAACGAGATCGACAGAGGATGTTTCTTTAAAAGCAGGAGCTGTTACGATTGCAATGCGTTCTAATGTTCCTTTAGTACCAGCAGCTTATGTTGGGCCATCAAGTGTAAAAGAATTAATTAAGGGGAAAAGAGCACAATTAATTTTTGGTAATCCGATTCAAGTTGAAGCGGGAGAGACAGTGGATCGAAAAACGGCTATGAAAATGATGACGGATCAATTAAATACAATGTTTGAAGAATTAACAGAGACATTACAACAAAATAAAAAATAGGAAAAGACGACCGGGCATAGACGGTCGTCTTTTCTATTACTATCTATATAAAGGGGAAAGGGGACAAAAAATTATAGAAGCGTAGCAGCATAAATGAAAGCTGTAAGAAGAGCTGAGCCGCTAGCTAATCCGATAAAATCTAATTTGTTAAAAGTAATATTGTTCATCATACTCTCTCCTTACTTATTTAATGAATGAGCAACTGATTTTGCATCGACAAGAGCGGATAACACCATACTCATTGTATTTACGAGTTTATTTATTTTTATTTTGTTCATCATGCGTATTCGCTCCTTTTCGAATGGTTGTTGTTACTTTCTGACCTAATTGTACGAAATATAGAGGGAAGTCACTATCGAATTAGCTTACAGGAGGATTACACTTTTGTAAGGAAACTGAACATCTATGTAAGGATATAAATATTTGACAAGGGATTATGAAATTCGTACGTTAAAGAAAGAGGTGAGCACATGACAAATATTAGAGATATCGCAAAGCTAGCAGGTGTGTCCGTTATGTGCCATTACATAGCGGATTTTTTTGAGAATTTTTTTTGACTGGAAACGCGTTTCATACTTTATAACTGAATTATACCGGTTATGTAGTAATCCAGGGATTCTTTTCAAGTGTTACGACAGTGAATAGAATTTGGAGGAGTATTGATGGATGAACTATTATTGAATGTGAGAAAGTATGTAGAGCCTGATGAACAAATCTTGTCTTTTATTGATATTGTTGTAATTGTAGGATCGGTATTCATTATTGGGCAAGAAAAAGCAATGTATACGCTCGTTGCAGTATTTATCGGAGCAAAAGTAATCGACTTTATTGTAGAAGGAATTAATACGAAAACAGCAGTTACGATTATATCTAGTCAACCAGATTTAATTCGTGAAACGATTACGAAACATATGACACGGGGTGTTACTGTTTTAGAAGGTCGCGGTGGTTATACTGGAAAAAATAAAGAAGTACTATATGTCGTAATTAATAAGCAAGAGCTTGTAAAATTAAAACAAGTAATCAGTAATGTAGATGAAGATGCATTTGTTGTTATTCACGATGTACGAGATGTACTTGGCGGTGGTTTTAAAGCAAGCTAAAAAGATGAACGAGGGGATTCGTTCATCTTTTTTTATTTTATAATTTGGGGAAGGATCTTCATTAGTTTTTCTTTTATTCGTTTTGCAAAGGATGGATTTTTACCAGAAGTTGATATGCTTATAACATATTCGTCATTTCGAATGATTGCAGGTGTATGAAAGGATGACTCTGTGCCATCACTTACGATATTAACCCATTGAAAATCATGTGCAGCTTGTTTGACCATCATATTTACATCATGATGATTTGTTGCAGCATAGATGAGATGAGCATCTTTAATATCTTCTTCTGTAAACATTTTTTCCTTCCATGTAATATAGGTGAGATTCTCCATTTCTTCACAAATATACGGGCTCACAATCGTGACACGAGCTCCTGTATTCTTTAAACCAGCTGCCTTTCGATATGCAATTTTTCCACCACCGATGATCACAACCGTTTTGCCTTGGAGATTACACATAATTGGATAAATGTTATACATGTACATATTCCTCCATTCGCTCTAATAAAGCAGATTTCATGTAGGAATCAAATTGAAGACAATTACAAGTTGTAACGTTAGCATATTTTTTTGCATGCCGATTTATTTTCTGAAGTAATAACCCAGTGAAGAGAAGATAAGGCATGACATATACATGCCTTGCGTGCGATGACTTTTCATTGAGTTCATCAGTAAAAGAAGGTGTTCCTTTTGTTAAAAAGGAGCAGGAAACCGGCAAGCAGAGTCTTTGCTGGGCAGCTGCACCAATTTGTCTTAATTCATGTATAGGCTGAGAATCACTGCTACCACGGCCAACAAGTAAGATTTCACTATTTGGCATTGGCATAGCTTCACGTATTCGTTTTATGACAAGTTCGATCATAAGCGGATGTGTACTAAAAGGTGGTATAACTGAAAATGTAATGTGTGGATAGTGCTTTTTTATTTTCTCAATTTCAAAAGGAACATCACGTTTATAATGGGCCGCTGCAAATAATAAAACAGGGACAATTAAAATCTCAGTTGCACCTTCAGTGATTGCTTCTACAATCGCATCTTGAACAGTCGGTGTTGTTAGTTCGAGAAATCCAATTTTTTGGATATTTTCACTTCGCTCGTTTATAACAGACTGAACAAAGTGAATGAACTGTTTATTGCCTTCTTGTAATCTGCTACCGTGTCCAATATAAACGATGCCTTTCATTGTGTAAGCACCTCTTTCTCATTGATGATAGCTTGTAATTGATAATCAATGTGATGAAGTCCAGCTTTATTGGCATATTGTAAAGTTGGTTCATCGATATAGGAGAATGGTAAATTCAGAATATCTGTGAAGCCAAGGCGGTTTACTTCTGTGATAAACGTATCGATTGCAGCACGTCCTTCAAATACAATGCTATCCCATGTGAATTCAGTCAGTGTGCGTGAATGAACTTCATCAAAACGATGATCAATTGTATATTCGTGTGTCATGATATAAGAGCCAGCACCTATTTTTTCCTGAATGGCGGCAATTCGATTAATGTTTCGACCTAAATAAACAGTTGTTTCGTTGGAAAGTGTTGCAGGTAAGCTTAAAAGCCCATACTGCATAAGTGCCTTCTGTGTAGTGGCATTCATATACTGCAATGTTGCTTTTAAGGAGCGAATATCTTTTTGATGCTGCGCACATGATTGGAATAAGATTGCTACACTTTCAGCTGAGCAGAAAACAAGGCGTTCAGCATTAAAAATTTCACTAATCTGCTCAGGTGTTAATACATATTTTTGTTTTTTGAAAGTTGGTATTTGATATATTTCTGCGCCCGCTGCTTGTAACTTTTGCGCTAGTATACTTGTTTTGTTTGTTGCAGAGGCAAATAAAACTTTTTTTCCATGTAGTGGCTTGTGTTCTTTCCAGGCAATTTGTTTTCGTAAGGACACCACTTCACCAACAATTGTCATCGATGGATTTGAAATCTGTTCTTTTTTCACATCATCCACGATTGTGGAGAGTGTACCTGTAACAACTCGTTGTTTTCCAGTTGTACCCCATTCAATAACTGCTACTGGTGTATCTTTTTTTCTTCCTGTTTGTAATAAATTCTCGCAAATTACCGGCAAGTTTTTAACGCCCATGTAAAAAGCAATTGTATCGCTGTTTAAGAGGGAGCTGTAATTTACTTGGTCGCTAATTGCGCCTTTTGTATGACCGGTTAACAAAGTTACACTATTACTGTAATTACGATGGGTAAGAGGGATGCCGGCATATGCACTAGCGGCAATACTAGATGTAATCCCTGGAACAATCTCGTATAAAATGTTTTCTGCTGCTAAAGCGGCTGCTTCTTCACCAACGCGACCAAAAATAGATGGATCTCCGCCTTTTAAGCGGACGACCGTTTTACCTTCTTTTGCAGACTGAATTAAATGAGCGTTAATCATTTCTTGTCGCATAATATGATTTGTTGGCATTTTTCCGCAATAGACGAGTTCGCATGTTGGCTTTGTATAGCGAAGTAAAGTTTGATTTAATAAGCGGTCATATAAAACAACATCTGCTTGTTTTAGGCAATCTATTGCTTTTTTAGTAATAAGTCCTTCATCACCAGGTCCTGCACCAACTAAATATACGTATCCGTTCATCTCTACACCTCATCTATTTTCACTTGAAAGGAAGCCAAAAAGGGCTTCCCTGTACAAGTTACATATATATATAAATATCACCATCAATAACTTCTACTTCATATGTTTGGATACAACCATCATCAGGCTTTTGAACTTCACCTGTTATTAATGAAATTTTCCAGTCATGCAATGGACAGAAGACGAATTCTCCAGAAACAATTCCTTCGGCTAAAGGTCCGTTTTTATGAGAGCATCGATTTTCTACAGCGCGAATATCACCATTTGAAAGGCGAAATAAGGCGATGGATATATCCTTAATGCGCACTTCCTTACCGATTTGCACAGGAAGGTCTTCTGCATGCATTATTTTTATTTTTTCTTTAGTTTGCAACATGTAGATCGCTCCTTACTTTACAGTTTCTACTTCATACATGGCTTTTAATGACCTAGTTTCCAGTGCTTGTCCCCAAGCTTCTTCATATGTGTTACGCGCTTTTTGGAAACGTTCATTTAGCATAGTAACCATGCTTTCATCTTGCAGCACTTCTTTTATATGAGCTAATCCCATTCGTTCTACCCAAGGGGCTGTTCGTTCGCCGTAAATACCAGTTTCACGGTAATGTTGTACATAAGCTGTGGCAATGCGAAGTACATCTTCTTCTGTAGGGACAATCATTACAAAATCAGCTTCACGCACTTCTGTACCACCGTTGCCACCAATATAAAGTTGGAAGCCATTTTCAACACAAACGACACCAAAGTCTTTTGTTAATGCTTCTGCACAGTTACGTGGACAACCAGTTACACCCATTTTCATTTTGTGAGGTGTATCTACCATTTCTAACGATTGTTCAAGTAACATACCAAGCCCTAATGAATCTTTTGTACCAAAGCGGCAGAAGCGAGAGCCGACGCATGATTTTACATTGCGAAGGGATTTCGAATAGGCATAACCAGAAGTCATATCGAGGTCAGCCCAAACTTTTGGTAAATCTTCTTTCTTAACACCATATAAGCCGATTCGACTTGCACCTGTTATTTTTACAAGCGGCACATCATATCTTTTAGCAACTTCAGCAATTTTCATTAAATCATCTGCCGTAGTAACACCGCCGTACATACGAGGAATAACAGAAAATGTACCATCATGCTGAATATTGCCATTCATTCTTTCATTAACGAAGCGGGATGATTTATCATCTGCATATTCTTCTGGGCGTGTCATACGTAAATAGTAATTTAATGCAGGGCGGCATTTTGAACAGCCGTCTTCATGTGCGAAGCCAAGGACGTTTCGTACTTCTTTTGGCGATTTTAAACCTTTCTCATGAATCGCTGTGACAACTTCATCACGTGATAAAGTTGTACATCCACATATACCAACGGATTGTGCAGATGCATCGAAGCTATCCCCGAGAGTATGAGATAAAATTTGTTCAACAACTGGACGACATTTACCACATGAACCGGCAGCTTTTGTACATCCTTTTACTTCTTCAAAAGTTGTTAAATCTTGTTCTAAAATAGCATGAACGATTGTTCCCTTTGTCACGCCGTTACATCCACAAACGGTGTCATTAGCACTCATACTGGCAACGTCAAGTCCACTTTCTTCACCAGCTTTGTGAAGAAGGGAGACGGGTGTGTATTCTTGTATATCTTCTTCCTTTTTTAACATGCTAAAGAGGCGTGTACCTTCAGCAGTGTCTCCATATAAAACAACACCAACGACTTTATTGTCACGGATTAATACTTTTTTATAGGAACGCGTACACTCATTAAAGATTGAGATTGCTTTTGTTACGTCATCTTCATAAATTTGTCCAGCAGAGAATAAATCGCATCCTGCAACTTTAAGTTGTGTACCGACGATGCTACCTGCATATCCATCTGTTTGTGAATTCGTTATATGCTTTGCCAGTGCGGTCCCTTGTTCATATAATGGGGCAACAAGACCATAGGCAATACCGTCATGTTCTGCACATTCACCAACTGCATAGACTGATTCATCATCTGTTTGCATATAGTCATTTGTAACTATGCCACGATTTACAATTAAACCAGCATCTTTTGCTAAATGTGTATTTGGACGTATCCCAACAGCCATTACAATTAAATCGCATGTTACAACATCCCCATCTTCAAATTGGATACCTTCAACACGGTCAGTACCAAGAATTTTCACTGTTTTCTTTTCCATAAGAAACTTCATACCTTGTGATTCTAAGTCTTCACGCAGTAATGAGGCGGCTTTGGCATCGAGTTGTTGCTCCATTAAGTAAGGCATTAAATGAACAACGTGAACATCCATTCCTAAGTCAATAAGCCCTCGTGCGGCTTCTAAACCGAGTAATCCCCCGCCAATGACGACAGCCTTTTTATATCGCTTAGCAGCATCCAGCATAAATTGTGTATCTTCAATTGTACGAAAGCCTGTTACACCTGGAAGTTGTGAGCCTTCAACAGGTAAGATGAAAGCGCTGGACCCTGTTGCGATAATGAGCTTGTCATATATGACAATACGGTTCTTTTCTGTAATGATGACTTGTTCTTCCCGATCAATATTTATTACCTTTTCATTTGTATACAGCGTAATATCATTTTCCTCGTACCAACTGTATTCGTTCATAATAATATCTTGGATATTTGTTTTTCCTTGTAAGACGTGAGATAGCATAATGCGGTTATAGTTTGGATGAGGTTCATCACCAAAAATAGTAATATCATAAAGTCCTGAATCTAGTTTTAAAATTTCTTCAATGCAGCGTATACCAGCCATACCATTCCCGATCATAACTAAACGCTTTTTCATATTCATTTCCCCTCTTAAATGTGAAATGTTTAACAAACTTGTATACTCGTATTATAGAATCTTTGGAAAGTAGAGGGTGTGATGTTTATCACAGTTTTGGAGGATTCACAAATTGTTAAAAATCATATAAAATTTCATTCGAATTCTTACAAAAATGTAAGGGAAATGTAATGGGATTCAATGGCGGGATTAAGTCCTTCTCTTTAAAATAAGTTTATAGAAAACTACACATATTGTGTGGAGGAGGAATTTACCTTGGAGTGGGGAAGAGTGAAAAAGCGAGTAATTATTACTGGAATTGCGCTGGCAGCTGTTATTATCTTACTACTACCAACAAAACTGGGACCAGTAATTGATAAATATAATCCATTTTGTAAAACAAAAGAATATTACACGATTGTGAATGATGTCGGTCAACATATTGGTGATGAATGGTATGAATATGAGTTTGCTGCATATGATGAAAAAGGTAGGGCACAGACGATAAAGAAAACAGTGAAGCACATGTTAAAACGAAGTGAGTCATTGAAAATTACCGCAAAAGGACGTTACGGTGAATCGTTGGTAGAGATTGAGGTCCAAAATATTCCTGTGCAGGCGAGAAGTAAGCTATTGGCGACAAGATAAAACACTGTAACATACTGAGTATGTTACAGTGTTTTTTATTACATATAAATCATTTAAAGAAGAAATTTTTCGGTGTTAGTATTTAAATATACGTTTACTATATAAAATAGGTTTTAACAAGACAGAGAGTATGGAATTTAGGGGATTTTAACTGTATAACAAGAAAGCGGACATAAGTTTATACTAGGATAACTGTAGCAGCAGAAATGAAATCCGTAAGAAGAGCCACACTGCTAGCAAGTCCGATTGCATCTAAATTGTTAAAAGTAATATTGTTTATGACAACATTGTAAGGTACATGTAAGTTAATTCGATAGTTGCCATTTGTGAATTCTATTACAATACAAGTAGGAAGTTTGAACATACAACTTTCTGTCTGAAATAGTGATGAATGTTTTAAAACCAACTATTGCATAGCCATTATCTCTTTATGAGATGAGGCTATTTTTTTAAACCTTACAATATTGTAAGGTTTTCGTAAGTTAATTCGATAGCGTATTTGTCATATTTTCTGCATAATAAAAAAAGATAAAAAATTAGGGAAGGTAATCAGAAGGGAGAAGAATGAGATGCAAAAAAAAGAAGTAGTTAAGTTTCCGATAAAAGATTTCTGTAGCTACTTTACTGTTGCTGTCGTATGTGTTGGACTTTTTGACATAATTACAAATTTAATTGTTAAATAATATAGATGAAAAAACAAGAAGAAGATTCCTTCTTGTTTTTTATTGCCCTTAATCTGAAGCGGCGTATTAAAATAGATGTAAGAGGTGATAGGATGAAGTGGATTGATAGTCATATACATTTGGACCAATATAAGAATAAAGAGCAAATGAAACTAATTGATGATGTAAAAAGAAGTACTGAGATTGATGGACTGATTGCGGTATCAATGAACTATCATTCTTGTCAACAAACATTATCTTTAGCAAGACAACATCCATTTGTACATCCGGCACTTGGTTTTCATCCAGAACAGCCGATTAACCAAAAAGAATGTGAACAAATTTATAAGTTAATTGAGGCAAATGTAGGACGGCTTGTTGCCATAGGTGAGATCGGTCTGCCCTATTATTTAAGGCAAGAAAAGAAAGATATCGTATTAGACCCTTATATAAAAGTATTAGAGAGATTTATAATACTTGCAAAAAGGTTCAATTTACCGATTGTTTTACATGCAGTTTATGAAGACGCTGATATTGTATGTGATTTACTGGAACAGTATGAGATATCACGTGCGCATTTTCATTGGTTTAAGGGGAGTAAAGAAACGATGGAGCGGATGATTCAAAATGGCTACTTTATTTCAATTACGCCAGATGTTATGAAGAAGGAGAAAATTAGAAAAATCGTTTCGTTTTATCCGCTAGAATATATGATGGTGGAAACAGATGGACCATGGAAATTTCAAGAAAATATTATGACGCATCCGGGTATGATTGAGGGTGTGTTAAAAGAAATTAGCTTGATAAAAAATATTTCTATAGAGAAGGTTGCAGAGCAAATATATCAAAATACGTTTCGGTTTTATGGGGGGAAATGTCTTTAGTTTTTGACTTTTCATGTAGGTAGTCTCCTATTCTTTGTGTAGAATTCAATTTACAATTATATACAAAAAAGGTAGAAACTATTTAAAATGGATATTGGTAAAAATTACACACATAAGAAGTGGGATAGGGATGTTACATTTTTTATAATATTTTACTATTGATTTTCAGAAAATCAGTCTAAAGCACGATGTTAAGATAGAGCTTCGTTTGATATCATTTAAGAGTAACAGGGTGATAGATTGCAGGTAATTGTAAGGAAGGGCTGAAAGGGGACAAATTTCAGCGGAGAAAGAGGTAGAGGTAGTGAAAAAATTCTTTGTAGGATTTTTAGTTGTTCTTGGAATGTATTTGTATTTCCAAGGAGAGTCTGAAGGAATGGAAAGATTGACGAATCAAACAAGTTATGTTGACTCAGAGGAAGCAAAACAGATGAAACAAATTATTACTGAAGAAGCAAAGAAAGTAAATCTTCCAGAATGGATACCTCTTACAATTGCCGAGCATGAAAGTCGTTTGAACCCACGAAGTGTTGGAGACAATGGCACTTCTTTTGGATTGTTTCAGTTACACCGAGGTGGGGGACTTGCTCCTGATCACTTAACGGACGAGCAATTGAAGGACCCGCGGACAAATGCCCAGATTGCGATGCCTCATTTAATGAAAGGGTATAAAAGAGGTGTGCAAAAAGGTTTAACAGATTTAGCGTTACTAAAATATATAGCAAATACATCTGGTTGGCCAGGTAATTTAGGGCCTGAGTGGACGGATCAAAATATGAAGTATAACGTTGGGCTAGAGAACGTGTACTATCGAAATAAAGGAACAATGAAAGAGTAGATGCTAAGCACCTACTCTATTTTTTTATAAAAAAAGTTCCATTTCATTTTCTTTATAAGTAAATCCCATCTTTTTATATAGCAACTCACCATCTTTGGAAGAATGAAGCCATATTCGTTTTACGCTGTTTTCTTCACATTCCTCTATGCAGTGTTCGAGTAGTTTTTTTGCTAAACCATTTCCACGGTATTCTGGGAGTGTATACATATTTAAAATGTAAGCTTCTTTTCTAACAATATAATTCATTTGGTTTCATCTCTCATAATGAAACTGTAAAATAATTTGCCAGCTGCTGTTTTACATCTTCCAACTTTGTAGAAACTTGAGGGATTTTATACCCGACATATAATGGTGAAACAACAAAACGAGGAACAACTTTACAAATAATTTTTTCATTAAGGTGATAGAAGAATAAATTATAGCTGCTACAACCTTTATGAAAGCCCGTTAGTATGTAACGCACAGTTTGTTGAATATAATGTGCCATTATATCAATGGATTTTATATCCTCAATGACAATATTAAATTCAGTAAAACCGATAATTGGACGTGTAGAAATATTAAGTTCAATTTGCTCATCTTTTTGTACGATTACGCCTTGAAAGTGTTCAGGTGTTACATTTTCTCGGTAGTCTACATATTTCATTCCAATAATTTGCATATGTGCATGATGCAAACTTCCGCCTGAAAATGGACCGTGATTTTTATATAAAATAACAGAAGTAAATTCGTTGCTCTTTTCTAAAGCTAACCAATGCTTTATAGAAAAATGCAGTAGCTTTTGCATATGTTCAGGTGTGTATGTTGCAATATGATCATGACAATTACCGGTTTCTATTAGAACAGTTTGAAAGGTATCTTTTAATGTTGGAAATTTATTTTTCAACCAAATAATGGAGTCTTCAGTTTCTAAAATATCAGTGAGATTTTCTCTATCGCAAAAAGGACAAGCGGTGCTTTTATTGCGAATACTTTCTGGCTTTTGTTTTCCAATGTCATTTAAAAAATAAAGTTGTTGTGTATCCATTCGTATATACCCCTTTAAAAATATATGTGAAATTCCCGTCTACTATATTCGTGAAAGGGAAAGGAAAATCCTGTATAGTGGAAAAGGAGGAAATGGTAAAAGAAGGAGATAGAAGATGGAAGAGCAAAAGAGTGTATCATTTTTGGATATATGGCGGACTGCTAATCCACCAAAAAAATATTTCCAAGTAGAACGACATTTGTTATTGCACATCGTTTATCAACGGTAGTACAAGCAGATACCATTTTTGTAATAGAGAATGGCAGTATTACAGGAATTGGTATACACGATGAATTAATGAAGCATCATACATATTATAAAAAGATTGTAGAATAACAATTTTTAATAAAAAAACAAAAGACAAGATATCCTATTTGTACTTGGGTATCTTGTCTTTTATTTTTTTTGTAATAATGTGTATGGATAATATAGAGTATTTTCATTTTGTTTCTTTTTTCTATTTTTCAGTGCATGTAAGGCAAAGAATGTACCTACAATTGCAAAGATGGCTTTCTTCATATTCATTTTCCCCTTTTTATTGTTCATTTAATTCTTGGCTAACTGCTTTTGCATCAATTAAAGCGTGGAGAATCATTTTTACCATGTTCATCATTTTTATTCCTCCTTTTATAGTCGGTTTAGTTCTTTTACAACTGCTTGTCCGTTTACTAACACCTCGAAGACTGCTTTTACGATTTCTTTCATCAGGACTGTTTCCTCCTTTTGTTTATCTCTTGCTTACATCTTTATTGTATAAGGAGGCACGATTTCGTACTATTGCTTTCCATTACGTGAACATAACAGTTGTGTAAGATTGGATGTAATTTGTTGAAATGTTTAGTCTATATTCATTATTTTCAGAAAAATGACTATTCAAACATCAAATGGGGAAGTATAATAAAGAAGTAAGTATTAAATTCCGTACGAAAGGAGTGAATGAGATGAAACGTTCTTTAGCTGCACGCGCAAAATTTTTAGATTTTATCTATTTTTGTCGTGCGATTTTTCATGATGTGATTGCTAACGGGATACGTATGCCCTTTTTTAGCAATTGCATAGCTGTTATTGAACGATAGAAATCTCTTCACCCATTTTATAAAACGTGTGAAAAGGGAGCTATTTGGCTTCCTTTTTCTATGCCAAAAACCATGGGGAAAGTTTCTTTCCCTATGGTTTTTTACGTTGAAAGGAGTACGGAAAATGACAATTTGTAGTGTAAACAATGTAACGAAATCTTTTGGTGGAAACATCATATTTGAAAATATATCGCTTGAAATACAAAATGGTGAACGCATTGGATTAGTTGGCAGAAACGGTAGCGGGAAAACCACAATTTTTCAGCTATTAACAGGAATAGAGAATGTAGATGCTGGAGTAATTCATATGAAAAAAGGGACACGTGTTGGTCATGTAGCACAAATTCCGAAGTTTGCTGGTGAAACAAATGTATATGATGTATTAAGCGCTGCCTTTGTAAAAGAGAAAGAATTAGAAAGAAACATGCGAAATTTAGAGAAAAGTATGGCGGAGGAACACGATCCAACTAGTTTAGAGAGGTTAATGGAGAAGTATGGCGCAGTGCAAGAACAATTTTCGTTTTTAGGTGGTTATGAAATAGAAGCGAACATCATGAAAGTAGCAAATGGTTTACAAATAACGGAGCTATTTTCTCGAATTTTTGCTGAACTGAGTGGCGGGGAGCAGACGAAAGTAAGTCTTGCTTATATGCTGCTCAAGAAACCAGATTTACTGCTGTTAGATGAACCGACGAACCATTTAGATTTATTTGCAGTAGAATGGCTCGAACAATTTTTGAAAGAGTATACAGGAACAGTTGTTGTGATCTCACATGATCGTTATTTTTTGGATGAAGTTGTTACGAAGATTTTTGATTTAGAAGACGGAGAGCTGCATGTCTATCATACGAATTACTCGCAGTTTGTGAAAGAAAAGGAAGAAAGGTTACTGCAAGAGTTCCAATCTTATCAAGAACAACAAAAGAAGATAAAGAAAATGAAGGAAGCAATTAAACGTTTAAGAGAATGGGCGAATCAAGCGAATCCTCCGAATGAAGGACTGCATAAACGTGCTAGAAATATGGAACGCGCGTTAGAACGGATGGAAAAATTAAAGAAGCCAATTTTAGAAAGAAAACAAATGGGGCTTCAGTTTGAAGGACAAGAGAGAAGCGGAAAAGATGTTGTTGTAATGAAGGAAGTTGGCAAAAATTTTGCTGAGCGTATTTTATTTGAGGGAGCAAATTTACATGTGCGTTTTCAAGAGCGTGCAGCTATTGTTGGACGTAACGGTACAGGAAAAACAACATTATTAAAATTGCTATTAGAAGAAATGAAACCAGATGCTGGGGAGATCAGAATCGGTAGTAGTGTGAAAATCGGTTATTTATCGCAGCATGCATATGAGAATGTAAAATATGATGTATTAGAAGCATTCCGGGAGCATGTAGCTGTAACTGAAGGAGAAGCTCGCCATATATTAGCTCGCTTTTTATTTTATGGTCCAGCCGTTTTTAAAAAGGTCAATCAGCTTAGCGGTGGTGAACGAATGAGATTACGTTTGGCACAGCTTATGTATCAAGATATAAATTTCCTTGTGTTAGATGAGCCTACAAACCATCTTGATATCGAATCAAGGGAAGTGCTGGAAGAAGCTCTCGAACAATATAATGGAACCATTCTTGCTGTTTCACACGACCGTTACTTTTTAAATAAATTGTTTGAAAAAACATATTGGATCGATGAACATACATTGTTTGAATTTGCGGGGAACTATGCATGGGCACGTCAGAAATGGGCAGAGAGAATAGAGAAAGAAGAAGTGAAACAACAAGAGGTTCCAAAAATTAAAGTAATGAATGTAAAAAAGAAGGAATCTATTGGTATAGAAGAAATTGAAGATAAGCTTATGTATATAGAAGAAGATATATATGCGCTGGAGTGCACAATGGAAGAAACAAGCAATGTTGAAAAGTTAGAACGGTTATATAAAGAAAAAACAGAAAAAGAACGATTACGGGCGGAATTATATAATCGATTAGATAGTATGATGGAATAGATGAAAGAAAAACAAGTCATCCTCTTAGGAGATGTGGGGGTGACTTGTTTTTCTATTAATATCCGTTAACTCGAGATGGAAATGGTATAATTTTCTTTATGTTATATTGTGAAAACGATTTTTTACATGTTGGTATGATTTAAAACAATAGTTCAAAAACGCGAGGAGAATTTTATGTTAAGGTATGCACGTCTCATTACGATTGTTATGATTTGCATGGTATATATAAATCATGTTTCACGTGAAACAGTAGGGTTACAAATATTTGTTGGTATTGCATGTTTAATGTACGTTATAAATCATGTTTTACTTATACAACCACATCAAGGGAGAAGGCGTGAATTTTATGTATTCCTCTCAAATGGAGTAGTTACAGCACTACTAGGCTTTTTATTTCCCGAGACATGTTTGTATTTAATTATATTTGGGATTGATGCGGTAGGAGTATTTATTCATACGTGGCGAAAAGCAGTTGTATATTTTTTTGTGAGTTTTTTCTTTGTATGTTGGTCTGCTATTTTACTATATACGTATCAATATACTGGAAAGATAGAAGTTGATAGTAATGCTATTAATTTTATGTTCGTTGTCTTCAGTGCTTTATCCGGGAACTTAATTAAAAAACTGACAGTAGCCCGCCAAACTGTCGACGATCAATATGAAAAATTGACGTTATCACATATAGCTCTAAAAGAAGCGCATGAACAATTACAGCTTTATGCGAAAGAAGTAGAAGAACTAACTACAGTTCGGGAGAGGAACGATATTGCCCGAGAAATTCATGACACAGTTGGTCATAATATGACGGCCTTACTTGTTCAATTGCAGCTTGCAGAGGCTTTATGGAAGCAAAAGTCAGATGCTACAGAAGAAGTTTTACATACATGCCATGAATTAGCTAGAAAATCCCTTCAAGAGGTAAGAGCTTCAGTCCGTGCGTTGAAGGAAGAAAGAGATCTAGGGAACATAATAGAAAATATGAAAGGAATGTTAAATGAATTTTCAAAGGTAACCAAAGTACAAGTAACCTTTCATTTACAGGGAGATCCAATTATAATCCCATTGTCATTACAACCTACTTTGTTGCGTATTATGCAAGAGTCATTAACAAATGCACAACGCCATGGAAAAGCTAGTTTATGTAAAGTTAGCTTATTGTGTTTAGATGAAAAAGTTATGCTATTGATTACGGATAATGGTGTTGGCGTAAATGAAGTGAGTCCTGGTTTTGGTTTAATAAATATGAAAGAACGTGTAGAAGAACATGGTGGGATCATTCGATTTGAAAGTGAAAAAGAGAAGGGTTTTCGATTACAGATTGAGTTTCCACTTAAGGAAAAGACGTGGGTAATAGGAGGAACGAAATGATTCGTATTATGATCGTTGATGATCAGTCACTTATTCGTGATGGTTTAGCAATGCTATTAAATTTACGTTCAGAACTTGAAGTGGTGGGAACAGCAAATGATGGGGATGAAGTAGTTCGAATAGCAGAACAATTACAACCTGAAATTATTTTGATGGATATTCGAATGCCTCGTATAAATGGCGTTGAAGGGACTCGCTTAATAAGGGAAAGGTTCCCTGATATGAAGGTTCTTATGCTGACGACATTTAATGATAGTGAACTCATTTTTGAAGCATTAGAGCAAGGAGCGAGCGGTTACTTATTAAAAGATATGGAGACAGATGCAATTGTTCAGGCAATATTAACGGTCCATGCAGGGGGAGCGGTATTGCCACAAGATATAACAGCGCAAATTGTGAAGGAACTAAAAAGAACAAAAGTAGTGGAAATATCAGGGCAAAATCAGCCAAAGCAAGTGGAACAATTAACAGAGCGTGAAATAGATGTATTAAGAGAAATAGGCCTTGGATTAAATAATAAAGAAATTGCTGAGAAATTGTTTATTACAGAGGGAACCGTAAAAAATCATGTTTCTAACTTAATCAGTAAGCTGGAGCTGAGGGATCGGACACAAGCAGCTATATATGCAGTAAGATACGGTATTACAACATACACATGACTTTTGGCATAGAGAAAAATAAAAAAGCAGCAAATTATGCTGCTTTTTTATTTTGCATTTCTATCTTAAGGGTGATGGAAGAAAGAGGATGTTTTTTTACAATGAAATTGTAGATTAATGCAAAGGGGCTGAATCGGCATGTTAGTCGTAGATCATATTACAAAGTCGTTTGGAAAGAAGGAAGTTGTAAAGAATGTATCTTTTGAAGTTAAGAAAGGAGAAACATTTGGTTTGCTTGGTCCAAACGGTGCAGGAAAGTCGACGACGATATCAATGATTTGTGGGCTTATTCCATATGATGGCGGTGATATAAAAGTTGGGGGGAAATCTGTAAAAGAATATCCATTAGATGCGAAAAGGAAGATCGGTATTGTCCCGCAAGATATTGCTTTATATCCTACGCTATCTGCGAAAGAAAATTTAATCTTTTGGGGGAAAATGTATGGTTTAAGTGGAGCTATTGCAAAGAAACGAGCAGATGAGGTATTAGCATATGTTGGTTTACAGGATCGCGCAAAGGACAAAATTGAAACATTTTCAGGTGGAATGAAACGCCGAATTAACATTGGTGCGGCACTTATGCATGAACCAGAGTTATTAATTATGGATGAGCCGACAGTCGGGATTGATCCACAATCACGGAATCATATTTTAGAGACGGTAAAAGGATTAAATGAGAAAGGCATGACGGTCATTTATACGAGCCATTACATGGAAGAAGTGGAGTATTTATGTGAACGAATTGCAATTGTTGATCATGGAAAGGTAATTGCACTAGGAACGAAAACGGAGTTATGTAATCGTCTTGCTGATGGCTTTATGGTGAAGTTACAACTGAGTCGTTATAGCCAGGAGTTACTGCAGAAAGTAAAAGAAATTCCCACTGTAGAACGGATTATCATTGATGAGGATACGAATACACTCGATATTGGACTGAAGACTGGAGAAGCTGTCGGTACGGTTGTTTCGATCGTAGTAGAAAATCATGTGCAAATTTTAAAGCTTGAAGTACAAGAGCCAAATTTAGAAGCTCTCTTTTTACAGCTAACAGGGCGTTCACTTCGTGATTAAGGAGGTTAGGAACTCATGAAAAGTTTTATTATTGCATGGAAAGATTTAAAAATTCGTTTAATAGATCGGCGTGGATTTATGATGATGTTACTTATGCCACTTCTATTAACGGCTATTTTAGGATCAGCACTAAGTAACATATTAGATAGTGGTGGATTACCTAAAACGGTGATTGGTTATTATCAAGAAGGAACAGATGAGTTTGCAAATATATTTCAAAAAGATGTATTGCATTCAAAAGAGATTAAGGATGATGTGAAGGTAGAGGTCGTAGCTTCACAAAAAGAGCTGGAGGATCTGCTAAGAAAACAGAAAATTGATGTTGGAATGATTATCCCAAACGAGTGGAGTGAACATATAAAGGATGGAAAATTAAAAGAACCCAAATTGATTACTGATCCATCAAAAGATATACAAGCAAAAATAGCTGAATCGCTTATTCGTTCCTTCTCAGAGCGTGTGCAAACAGTTGCCGTTTCTACTAAGACTGTCGCAACAGATTTAGCAAAGGCACAGCCAGGAAATATAGAACAGGTTGCAAAAGAGGTAAGTGCTAATTTACAAGCAGTGGCGGCTTCGAATACGGATGGGATTGAAAAAGGAACAATCGGCAAAAAAACAGTGGCTGCGATGCAATATTATGCTGCAGCAATGTTAGTGATGTTTTTACTATATAACATAACAGTAGGAGCAAAATCTATTATAACAGAGCAACGAACTGAAACATTAGCAAGATTATCAAGTACACCGACAAGCTCTTTTGCCATATTATTAGGTAAATTTTTAGGTACATTACTATTTGCTTGTATTCAATTTGGAGTATTTGTAGTTGCTACTTATTACGCATTTCATGTGAATTGGGGTGAAGATGTTTCACAAATTGTAGTAGTAGGAATTGCTTATGCAATTTGTGTTTCTGGCTTATCTATGCTCATCGCAGCATTTATTCGTGAAGAAAAAACAGCGGATTTAATGGGTGGCATTGGAATTCAGTTGTTAGCTATATTAGGCGGATCTATGTTACCAATCTATGCATTTCCGGATACTCTTCAAACAATTGCTAACATCGCTCCGAATAAATGGGCACTTACAAGCTTTTTAAACATTATGTCGGGTACATCATGGTATGCGTTACTTCCAGTTATATTAAGTTTATCTAGTGCGGGTATTGCTTCCGTTATCATCGGAACTTTCCGTTTGCGTACGAGATAGGAGGAGAAATCATGAAGAAAGTTTGGGAGCTTTGCTGGTTAGAGTTAAAACAAATCTTAATTAAGCCACAAAGCTATACACTCATGTTCGGAATGCCGATTATTTTCACACTCATTTTTGGCGGACTTTTAGGTGGAAGTGGAAACGAGAAAGTAAATATTAGTTTAGTAGACCAAGATGGATCTACATTATCCAACTCCTATTATGAGGAAATAAAGAAAAGTGATTTAATTTCTATAGAAAAGGTAACGTATGAGGAAGCGAAACAAAAAATCGAAAATAAGAAGTCCTCAGGTATTGTGACAATTCCAAAAGAATTTCAAAAGAGTATGACGGACGGGAAGATAGAGAAGGTTAAATTCCAATCAAGTGCTGATTTCACGGGAGGAGCTTCTGTAGAACAAGTATTACAAAGTGCAATGAAAAAGATGGAAATAGAAGTAGCGGCAGCAAGGGATTCAGAGAAAAAAGGAGGAATGTCTTGGGAAAAGATGTATGAAACGATTCATACAAAAAAGGTAGAACCAGTTTCACTTCAAAAGGAATCCATTGTACCTGGGGAGAAAAAGCTGAATAACGTAACAGGGCGAGCAGCAGGGTTTTCTATTCTTTTTGTAATGATTGTGATGCTAAGTGCGACAGGAACAATTTTAAAATCAAGACAACTTGGCGTTTGGTATCGTTTATTAGGAACGCCTGTTTCAAAGGCTCAAATACTTGGGGGATATATACTTTCCTTCTTTTTAATTGGATGGATTCAATTTGGAACTTTAATGGTATTAACGAATGTTTTGTTCGATGTACAGTGGGGAAATCTACTAGGGATAATCATACTTGTCTCAGTGTTATTGCTAGCGGTCATTGGTTTAGCACTATTATTAGCAAGTATTGTGAAAACAACGGAGCAGCAGTCAGCTTTAGGTAATATCGTTGTTATTTCAACTTGCATGATTAGTGGGCTGTATTGGCCAATTGAAATAGAACCAGAATGGATGCAAACCGCAGCGAACTTTGTTCCTCAAACTTGGGCAATGCGCGGGTTTACCGAATTGATTGCAAGAGGAGGGACATTGGCAGATATAGCAGGATATATTGGTATACTTATGTTATTTGCTGGTGTATTCTTTATAATCGGTTTAACAAGAATACGTTATGATTGAAAAAAGAAAGCAGAGTCTACAGCTTCGCCCGCTGAACTCTGCTTTCTTTTTGTGTATCGTCTTCCCCTATAGAAATAGCAATCGCAATTCCGAGCATAAAGAGAAATGCTAAAAAGAGGACGAACCTTGGGAAGAACGGAAATAGTAGTAATGCCCCGACGATCATGAGTGTTAATGCAACATAGTGCAGAACATATTGGAATAGTTTGTCCATATTTTCGCCCCCCTTTTTGGTAGTTTGTTAGCATTCTATGCTCGTCCACTGAATAATAGAATTATTTTTTTAATCGTTTCTGCATAGTAAAAATAATAGTAAAGTTGTGTCTGCACATAATGCGAGAATACAAGGATTACAGGAAGATGATTGTAATGGAATATTGTTAAGTCTACCTAAATTAAAGATCCAGCAATAGCTTTTATAAAAATCTTGAAATGTTTAAATAGAAAGAATTGACAAAATATAACGAACAATATAAGCTAATAACCATAAAGTCTAGCGGAAAGGTCGGAATAAGATTGTCACTCCTCTAAACATCTATTTTTTTGCATTTAAAACCGACTTTTCCGATGTGTTATAAAATGTTACTGTGGGAGGCATATATAGGGCAAGCAGTTCATAAGGTGTAATTATTAAAAAAAGTTAGGGTGGGGACAATGAAGAAAAAGACAAAAAAATGGGCTGGTGTGTTTTCTGTTTTACTGAGTAGTTCGCTTGTGTTATCGGCTTGTGGGGGACAAGAGGATAAGGCTTCGACAGAGCCGACGAAACAGCAGGATGTGAAAGATTTAAAAATAGAGAAGGTTGCAGCGACAGATAAATCAAAAAATCCTGAGAAAGCGAAGCAGAGAAAAGATACACTTATTTTAGGGATTTCAAAACCTGGTGGTGTGTTCTTACCTTATTTCCAAGAGAATGGTTGGGACGGTAACGTAACATCAGTTATATTTGCGTCTCTTGTATCAACAGATAAGCAAGGGAAACCAGTTCCAGAGCTTGCAGAGAAATGGGATGTATCTTCTGATCAATTGAAGTATACGTTTCACTTACGAAAAGATTTAAAATTTAGTGATGGTTCACCGTTAACAGCAGATGATGTAGCATTTACATTAACATTGCTACATGATAAGGCTTATGAGGGTGGTACAGATATTTTACAATATGCAATTAAAGGTGGAAAAGATTATAAAGAAGGAAAAGCTACATCGATTGAAGGGATTAAAGTTGTTAATCCGCAAACAATTGAAATTACGACGGAAAAAGTAAACTCACAAGCGTTAGTAAACTTGGGAGGACCTGTCTTATCTAAGGCTTATTATGGAAAAGATTATAAGCAAAATACTAGCTTAAACTATTTAAAAGATTTATATGGTAAACCAATGGCAGCAGGGCCTTATAAATTTGAAAAGTATGTCCCAGGTCAAGAAGTAAGATTTGTAGCAAATGAACATTATTATGCTGGTAAGCCAAAAGTTAAAAACTTTATTTATAAAATTACAACACCTGACACGAATTTCCAGTTATTCCAAACAGGAGAAACGGACTATGATGGGTTTGCTGCGAATAATGACAATATTGAACAATTAAAGAGCTTAGGCTTTGCTAATTTCAATATTGAAACAGTGAGCTCATACTCATTCGTTTACTTTAATAATAAGAAGCCATACTTAAAAGATAAAAAAGTACGGCAAGCGCTTATTTACGGATTAGATCGTAAAAAATATGTAGATACATACTTCCAAGGAAATGCTTCTGTTGCGAATATACCGATTTCACCAACATCATGGGCATATGATGATAAGGGTATAAATCAATACGAATACAATGTAGAGAAAGCAAAAAAATTGTTAGATGAAGCTGGTTGGAAAGTTGGATCTGATGGTATTCGTGAAAAAGACGGGCAGAAATTAAAGTTGAGTTATTATGCGGCAAGTGGAAGAAAGCAAGAAGAGGTGTTTATACCAATTGCGAAAGAGAATTATAAGGCGTTAGGTGTGGAATTTAATCCAGAAATCATGGACTTTAATACACTTGTTTCGAAAGTTGGAAAGTTTGATTATGATTTAGCAGCTGTTGCAACATCGATCATTTCTGATCCGAGTGAACCTGTAGGTGAGTTTGAATCTACGCATCCAGATAATTCAGCGGGTTATAGTAACCCAAAAGTGGATGAATTAATTAAAAAAGGTATTGAAACAGTTGATATTGAAAAAAGAAAACCTATTTATAAAGAATTATATAAAGAATTAAGCGATGATCCCCCTGTCATTTTATTAAATTACCGTAAAAGTATTTCAGCACACAATGCACGTGTAAAAGGAATTAATCCAGAAAAATACGATAGCATTAGTTCAAACTTACCTGTTTTATCTATTGAACAATAGAGATAAGTAATTAATGAATAGAAGACGTTTTTTCATACAGTTGTTAGTTCTTGCTGTTTTGAAAAAATGTTCTTCTATTTTTAAGTAACTATGATTGGGGAGACAAAAGGTGAAAACATATCTCATTCGTAGGTTTCTACAAATGATTCCTACTTTGTTTGGTACATCTATTATTATTTTTTTCTTATTTGCTCTTCTGCCGGGAGATTATGTTGATTCGAATCCAAAGTTAACGCCAGAACGTGCACAGGAATTAAGAGAATTGTATGGATTAAATAAACCTATTATAGAAAGATACTTTCATTGGCTAGGTAATGCGCTACATGGTGATTTTGGTTTCTCGCTGCAATACCAAGAGCCTGTTACATCATTACTTAATAAATTTATTTGGAATACCTTTATTGTTGCTGTTGCAGCTTTATTTTTTACTTGGATCATTGCACTTATTGTGGGTGTTATTTCAGCAACAAAGCAACATTCATGGTTTGACGCACTTGTAACAATCGGTGTTTTTGCAGCGATGTCATTCCCATCATTCTTTATCGGTCTATTTTTAATTAAAGTATTTGCTGTTGATCTTCATTTATTACCGATTGGTGGGATGATTGATATAGGAAGTAATTCGACGGGTTTTACGTACATATTGGAAGTACTAAGGCACATGATTTTACCGGTATTTATTTTAACACTCCTTGGTGTCGGCTCATTGACTCGTTATTTTAGAACGAGCATGCTTGAGGTCGTAAGACAGGATTATATCCGTACTGCACGTGCAAAAGGATTGAAAGAAAAAGCCGTTATTTATAAACATGCACTAAAAAATGCGATTTTACCAGCAATCACATTACTTGCGTTTGAATTGCCGGGATTGTTCTCTGGTGCAATTATTATTGAACAAATTTTTAACTGGCCAGGAATTGGGACCATTCAATTAGAAGCGTTAAGTTTTCGGGATTATACGGTATTAATGGCATTTACAATGTTTCTCTCTTGCCTAACAATTATCGCAAACTTTTTAGCAGACATCGTTTATGTGATTGTCGATCCGCGTATTCGATTAAAGTAAGGAGGGAGAAAGATGGAGACTATTGTAACGATAAAGAAGAAAGAAAAGAGAAAAGGAAATTTGACTTCGCCATGGCGACAAGCATTTACTAGAATTAAGAAAAATAAATTAGCACTATTTGGATTTTATACTTTGATTTTTATGTTTGTATTTTGTTTTATTGGACCATTTTTTTCACCATATGTTTCTGGAACAATTCAAGTAACACAAATTAATAAACCACCAAACTTTTCACATTGGCTTGGCACAGATCAATTGGGAAGAGATATTTTAACGAGATTAATGCAAGCTGGCCGGATTTCATTAACAATTGGTTTAGCTTCGATGCTACTATCCGTCATACTCGGTGCATTATTAGGAGCTATCTCTGGTTTTTATCGTGGTATTGTAGATCATATTATTATGCGTATTGCAGACGTGTTAATGTCTATTCCGGGATTACCATTACTTATCATTATGGGTGCTATCTTATCAGAATGGAAACTTCCATCTGAATATCGACTTTATGTTGTTATGATCATGTTAAGTTTGATTGGATGGCCGGGACTTGCACGTCTGGTACGAGGACAAATTTTAACACTTCGAGAACAATCATTTATGCAAGCTGCTGATGTATTAGGATTAAAGGATTACCGGAAGATTGTACATCATTTAATTCCGAATGTATTCCCTTTATTAATTGTTGTGGCAACGTTAGGTGTAGCGGGAGCTATTTTAAGTGAATCAGCATTAAGTTATTTAGGTCTTGGGGTTGTTCCACCTACGCCATCATGGGGAAATATGATTAGTGCAGCAAACTCATTAATTGATTTCCAAAAACGTCCATGGTTATGGATACCGCCTGGTTTTGCGATTTTTATAACAGTTGTATCAATTAACTTACTTGGTGATGCACTTCGTGATGCATTAGATCCAAAAATGAAGCGGTAGGTGAGGAATCATGAGTAAAGCAGTAATAGAACTAAAAGATTTACAAACACACTTTCATACGGAAGAAGGTACAGTAAAAGCTGTGAATCATGTTAGCTTTTCTGTACGAGAAGGTGAAACAGTTTGTGTAGTGGGAGAATCAGGTTGTGGGAAAAGTGTAACGGCTTTATCTATTATGGGACTTATTGCGGAATCTGGCGGCATTGTTGGTGGTGATATTCTTTATGAAGGCCAAAGTCTTTTGGGGATGAAAGAGAAAGAACTCCGAAGTTTAAGAGGAAATGATATCGCGATGATTTTTCAAGAACCAATGACATCTCTTAACCCAGTTTTTACTGTTGGAGAACAAATTGTTGAGACGTTAAGAGAGCATGAGCTCCTTAGTAAAAGTGAAGCATATAAAAAAGCTATTGAATTAATTCGTAAGGTTGGTATTGCACGTTCTGATGAAATTGTTCATTCGTATCCCCATGAGCTAAGCGGTGGGATGTTGCAACGGATCATGATTGCGATTGCACTGAGTTGTAACCCTAAATTACTAATTGCTGATGAGCCCACAACAGCACTAGATGTTACAATTCAGGCACAAATACTAGATTTATTAAGACAGGTAAAAGAAGAATTTAAAACATCTATTTTATTAATTACACATGATTTAGGTGTTGTAGCAGAAATGGCAGATTATGTTGTTGTAATGTATGGTGGCAAAGTCATTGAAGAAGCACCTGTACTGGAGCTATTCCAAAATCCTAAACACCCATATACAAAAGGATTATTAAAATCAAAGCCGGTAATGGGGAAACGAACAGATAAACTTTATTCGATTCCGGGGCAAGTTCCAAACTTAGTTGGTTTAGATGAATTTTGCTACTTTAGCGGTCGCTGTGAACGTTGCATGGATATATGTAAGAATGAGGCGCCAGGCCTTGGAGTGCATGAAGATCATCATAAAGTAGCTTGCTGGTTATATGAGGAGCGTGCAGAGCAATGAGTGAACCTTTATTAGAAGTGAAGAATTTAAAAACGCATTTTCCGATTAAGGGCGGCGTATTTGGTAGAACGATTGGGCATGTAAAAGCAGTAGACGGAGTAAGCTTTACGATTAATAAAGGTGAAGTGTTTGGTCTAGTAGGTGAATCTGGAAGTGGAAAAACGACAATTGGTAAAACTATTCTTCGTCTCGTTCAAAAAACAGAAGGTGAAGTGAAATTTAAAGGGCAAGATGTTCATACGTTATCGAAAGAGGAATTACGAAAGTATCGTCCTAATATGCAACTTGTATTCCAAGACCCGTTTAGTTCATTGAATCCACGGATGAGAATTGGAGAAGCACTTGGTGAACCAATGCTAGCACATGGCTTAGCTACGAAAGAGAATGTTCGTGAAAAAGTGTTAGAAGTATTAGAACTATGTGGTTTAGCACCATATCATATTGATCGTTATCCGCATGAGTTTTCGGGAGGACAACGCCAGCGTATTGTTATTGCAAGGGCGATGGTATTAAATCCAGAATTTATTGTTGCTGATGAACCTGTTGCAGCATTAGATGTATCTATTCAAGCACAAATTATAAACTTGTTCAGTGAATTACAAGAGAAAAAAGGTTTATCCTATTTATTTATTTCACATGATTTAAGTGTTGTCGAACATTTATGTACAAAAATTGGAATTATGTATTTAGGGACAATTGTGGAAACAGCTCCCCGTGACAGGTTGTTTGCAAATCCGCTTCATCCATATACGAAAGCGCTGTTATCAGCTGTACCAATTCCTGATCCCACTGTAAAGCGAGAACGAATTATTTTGCAAGGTGATATTCCAAGTCCAGCGAATCCACCTTCAGGCTGCCGCTTTCATACACGTTGCCCGTTTGCAACGGATATTTGTAAGCAAGCTGTACCAGAATTTCGTGATGTTGGGGAAGGGCATCTCGTTGCTTGTCATCATGTGTAAAAGAAAAAGGGCTCTTTCAAATATGAAAGAGTCCTTTTTTATTTGCTTGAGGATGGTTGTTTTAGTACATACTGTTCAATTGCATGAGCAACACCATGCTCATCATTTGTTAATGTAACAACATCACATAATTTCTTTACATCTTCTTCAGCATTCCCCATAGCAACAGATAGGCCAGCTACCTCTAGCATTGGTACATCGTTAAAGTTGTCTCCAATGGCAATCGTATCTTGAATTGGAATATTGAAATAAGACGCCATTTCTTGTAATCCATTTCCTTTATGACCATACTTGTCCATAATTTCTAAATTTGTCGGAGCTGATGCTGTAACCATAATTTCTTTATCTTCTTGTAAAGACTTTAGTAGTTGTGAGCGATGCTCTGCGGCAAACGTCAAAATAAAGAATTTCGAGATTTCTAACTCTGGATTATTTACGACATCTTCGATTTTTTGGAAATCAGTAATTAAGTTCGCTTTTTTTTGCTTCTCTGTAATTCGTTCCAGTTCTTCAATTGTGACATCAAGTGCATGCTTATTTTCTTCGAATGCATGCATTACTTTTTCATTCCAATTATAAGGAGAATAAACTCCTTTATTTGTGTACAACTTATATGGAAATCCTTCAGATTCTAGTAATTTAGCAAGCTTGTATACTTTAGCATTTTGTAAACAACGTGCGTTAATTACTTTTCCATCAACGTAAACAATTGCCCCATTGCTTGCTCCAACTGGAAGTGATAATTGATACTCTTCCAATAGTTTTAAAGCATCTTCTTTTGCACGACCAGAGCAAATCATTACAACATGACCGGCTGCTTTAGCATCACGAATAGCTTGTAAATTTTCCTTGGAGATTTCAAGATTAGATGATAGTAGTGTACCATCCATATCTAGTGCGATTAATTTCAAACTGACCACCTCTTTGTTTTTTATTATACATAGTTATCTTGAGGAAACATATAAACTTATCTTGGGCTTTATGGAAATGTTAATGAGACAAACTTTAAAATGATTCCGAAAGAGTATGATGAGGGAGCAAAATTGAAAAGGTGATCGTTCTACTACGTTTTATTTCGATTTGCAACCCCAATGTTACATTAATGTTACAAGTGTGTATGTGTTGGAAACCGCTGTATAAAGGGGTTTATAAAAAATTATTAATAATATCGTAAAAAAAATGTAATAAATTTTATGTATTTATATTGCAGTATGAAAAAACTTATGTTACATTAATGTTACAAACGTTACACAAGTTAATTTAATGTAACGTTAAGATAAAAACTATGAATTAATCATTTCTTGGAAATTACATATAAATATCTATTAATAAGGAGAGAGTAAATATGAAAATCGAACAAGTATTACAAGTAACAAAAATGGACTTCTTAGGATCAGCAGGTGGAGCAGCAGTATTAACAGCATTGATCGTACTTCTTTCTAACGTTTTAGTATAATAGAAATTTTGTATAAGCAGTAGGACGGATCGTATCACATAAAAAGAAAGTTATAAGTTGAAGGGAGAATGGGAAGCATGGAAAACAAACAAGTATTACAAGTAACAAAAATGGATTTCTTAGGATCAGCAGGTGGAGCAGCGGTACTAACAGCATTAATCGTACTTCTTTCTAACGTTTTAGTATAATAGAAACTTTGCGCAAGCAGTAGAACGGACAGTACCAAATAAAAATAAAGTTATGAATTGAAGGGAGAATGGGAAGCATGGAAAACAAAGAAGTATTACAACTAACAAAAATGGACTTATTAGGATCAGCAGGAGCAGCAACAGCATTAACAGCATTCATCGTATTTCTTTCAAGTGTATTAGTATAATAGAAGTTTTGTACAAGTAATAGAGCAGAATGAAGATTGCAAAATAAAGCTGAAAGGAGAATGGGGAATATGGAAAACAAAGAAGTATTACAAGTAACAAAAATGGATTTATTAGTATCGGCGAGTGGAGCAGCAGTATTAACAGCGCTCATTGTATTCCTTACAAATGTATTAGTATAATGAATATAGAGAAACAGAATTACCTATATCTTATTAAGACAATTATCCTAAAAAAATAAAGGCCCTAACGTATTATAGATGTTTAATATGTTAGGGTCTTTTTGTTTTTGAGGTAATAAAGAGACATACTACCAGCTTTGATTATGTTGTTTTAAATAGAAAAAAGTCGAATTTTATATGGGAGAAAAAAAGAGGTATTTGACAGAAAAGATAGAAAACTTTAAAAGTCAGAAATTTGTTAGCTTGCTAACTAATTTTTTTATTGGTAGATGGAAGCGTTTTCGGATGGTTCTAAGTATGTAACATTCAATTTATTTACAGGGGGATGAGGAATTTATGAAACAAAAATCTATGGATACGTTAGCTGCACAAATGGAGGATTTCTTTCCGGTACGTGATGTCGATCATTTAGAATTTTATGTAGGAAATGCAAAGCAATCAAGTTATTACCTTGCAAGAGCGTTTGGATTTAAAATTGTTGCCTATTCGGGATTAGAAACAGGGAATCGTGAAAAAGTATCTTATGTTCTCGTGCAAAAAAACATGCGTTTTGTTGTGTCTGGGACTTTAAATAGTGATAGCCGTATTGCAGAATTTGTAAAGATCCATGGTGACGGAGTGAAAGACGTAGCTTTACTTGTTGATGATGTTGAGAAAGCATACTCAGAGGCTGTAAAACGAGGTGCGGTTGCGATTGCTCCACCTGAAGAGTTAACAGATGAACAAGGAACATTAAAAAAAGCAGTAATCGGTACGTATGGCGATACAATCCATACGCTAGTAGAGCGTAAAAATTATAAAGGAACATTTATGCCTGGTTATGAGAAGATTGATTTTGATATTCCGAGTGACGAATCAGGTTTAATTGCTGTAGACCATGTTGTTGGTAACGTTGAAAAAATGGAAGAGTGGGTTAGCTATTACGAAAACGTTATGGGCTTTAAACAAATGATTCATTTTGATGATGATGATATTAGCACGGAGTATTCCGCGCTAATGTCAAAAGTTATGACAAATGGAAGCCGTATTAAGTTTCCAATTAATGAACCGGCAGATGGAAAGCGAAAATCACAAATTCAAGAGTACTTAGAGTTTTATAACGGTGCAGGTGTACAGCATCTTGCATTGTTGACAAATGATATTGTGAAAACGGTTGAAGCGCTTCGTTCAAACGGAGTTGAATTTTTAGATACACCAGATACGTATTATGAAGAGTTAACAGCACGCGTTGGGAAAATCGATGAAGAAATTGATAAGCTAAAAGAGCTTAAGATTCTTGTGGATCGTGATGATGAAGGGTACTTGCTACAAATTTTCACAAAGCCAATTGTAGATCGCCCAACATTATTTATCGAAATTATTCAGCGTAAAGGTTCTCGGGGATTCGGAGAAGGAAACTTTAAAGCTCTATTCGAATCAATTGAAAGAGAGCAAGAACGACGCGGAAATCTATAAAAATTTACTTATCAGTGGGGGCTGTGTCTCCCACTGATTAAAGTTTCATTTTGTATAAATAGTGAGGAGGAAAATTGATGAAATTGATTACATTTCGTCTTCCTTCAGGAGAGATGCGAGCTGGTTGGCTGGAAGGTGACAAAGTAATTGATATGAATATGGCAAGTAATGGCACTCTTCCTTCATCTATGCTTGCTTTTTTAGAGAAAGCAGATGAGTATGTAGAAATAGCCCATGGTATTCGAAAACCAACAAGTGGCATGTACGCTTTGGAAGATGTGCAGCTTTGTGCAGCCATCCCAAACCCAGGTAGTATTCGTGACTTTTATGCATTTGAGCAACATGTCAAAACGGCTCGTGGACGTCGTGGATTAGATGTTGTTCCAGAGTGGTATGATATTCCGGTTTTTTATTTTACAAATCACCGTGCTGTCATCGGGCCAGAAGTTACAGTTTCTTGTCCGAAACAAACTCAAAAGCTTGACTATGAGTTAGAAATCGCTTGTGTTATTGGGAAAGAGGGAAGAAATATTTCGCGTGAACAAGCAGAAGAATATATTTTCGGTTATTGTATTATGAATGACTGGAGCGCAAGAGATTTGCAAGCTGAGGAAATGAAAGTAGGGCTTGGTCCGGCAAAAGGAAAGGACTTTGCTACTTCATTAGGAGCTTATCTTGTTACAAAAGAGGAGTTAGATGTTTATCGCACTGGTGAACGTTATAACTTAGAAATGACTGCCCATGTGAACGGGGAGCTTTTGTCTAAAGGGAATTTCCGAGATATTTACTATACGTTTGCAGAAATGATAGAACGTGCTTCGCAAGATGTTACGTTATATCCAGGAGATGTAATTGGTTCTGGCACGGTTGGCACTGGTTGTATTTTAGAACTTGGTACAGAAAAGTGGTTACAAGATGGTGACGTTGTAGAACTTACGATCACTGGACTAGGTACATTGCGTAACACAGTGAAAAAAGAAACGAAAGCGGGTGATGGGCATGTATTATCGTCACATGGGGGAGCTTCCTCATAAACGACATATACAATTTCGTAAAGAAGATGGATCACTTTATCGTGAACAGGTGATGGGAACGAAAGGTTTCTCTGGTACACAATCTATTTTGTATCATCATTATATGCCAACTGAAGTAGGACATGCTGCGTTAGCGCATTCTTGTCAGTTACAGTATGAAGAAGATGTGGCGCTTGCTCATCGTCATTTTCGCACGAAAGAGAATAGAAAAACTGGAGATGCGCTAAGTGGGAGGAATTTTATATTAGGAAATGAAGATTTATTAATTGGTGTTGTTAATCCGACAGAAAAAATGGATTATTTTTATCGTAATGGTGATGGAGATGAAATGTTATTCGTTCATTATGGAACTGGGAAAATTGAGACAATGTTTGGAACGATTCATTACCGGAAAGGTGATTATGTAACGATTCCAATCGGAACAATTTACCGAGTTATTCCAGATGAAGGAGAGTCTAAGTTCCTTGTTGTAGAAGCGAATAGCCAAATTACAACACCGCGTCGTTATCGTAATGAGTATGGTCAATTATTAGAACATAGCCCTTTCTGTGAAAGAGACATTCGAGGGCCGGAAAAATTAGAGACATATGATGACAAAGGCGAGTTTGTTGTCATGACAAAGTCGAGAGGTTATATGCATAAACATGTTATGGGACATCATCCTTTAGATGTTGTCGGATGGGATGGATATTTATATCCTTGGGTCTTTAATGTAGAAGATTTTGAACCGATTACAGGCCGTATTCATCAGCCACCGCCAGTTCATCAAACTTTTGAAGGTCATAACTTTGTTATTTGTTCTTTTGTGCCGCGTTTATATGATTATCATCCGGAAGCAATTCCAGCACCGTATTATCATAGTAACGTAAATAGTGATGAAGTTCTTTATTATGTAGAAGGGAACTTTATGAGCAGAAAAGGTGTAGAAGAAGGTTCAATTACACTCCATCCGAGTGGTATTCCACATGGGCCGCATCCCGGGAAAACAGAAGCAAGCTTAGGGAAAAAAGAAACAATTGAATTAGCGGTTATGATCGATACGTTCCGTCCGCTCCGTATTGTGAAACAAGCGCATGAAACGGAAGATGAGAAGTATATGTATAGCTGGATTGAAGAAGGTTCATATACTAAATAAAGTGAAACTTCCATCAGGGGAGGCTCACTGCCCGTAAATAGCGAGATAAAAGAAAGAGGCATGCTCATAAAATGATTATGCCTCTTTCTTTGGTTGGAATCGACAATTTATAGAATATCAAAAATAATTATAAAAAGATATAGGGATATAGTTGTATGTATTGTTTGTATATTATTTATCTTTTTATATCGAATTACGAATTTAATATGGTTAAAAACCCAAATGATGGAAATGACTGTGTGTTGATTGCATTTTATTCTACTAGCTGATGAGATGTTTTTCTGCTTATTTCGACAAAAGTATTGACTAAAAAATATGTTATGAGTAAAATAAGAAATAATTAAAATTTTCAGAAAATTAAAATTTAGAGGTGCATGCTATGAAGCAAATTTTTCAAAAAAAGCCGATTGCAAAACTAATGCAAGAAAGTAAACAGAAAACATTAGCTAGAACATTGGGAGCATTGGATTTAACAATGCTTGGAATTGGGGCTATTGTCGGGACAGGTATTTTTGTTCTTACGGGTGTTGTGGCAGCGAAACATTCTGGACCAGCTATCATTTTATCATTTGCTATAGCTGCGTTAGCTTGTGCCTTTGCTGCATTCTGTTATGCAGAATTTGCATCTTCTGTTCCGGTTTCGGGAAGTGTTTACACGTATACGTACGCAACGATGGGAGAGGTATTTGCATTTTTAATTGGATGGGATTTAATGTTGGAATATTTATTAGCAACATCTGCGGTAGCCAATGGATGGTCTGCTTATTTCCAATCTTTGTTAAAAGGTTTTGGGATTCATATTCCGACCATTTTATCTTCTGCTCCTGGAACAGGAAAGGGTGGCCTTATCGATTTACCAGCTGTTATTATCATTTTAATTATGACTGCCCTTTTATCTAGAGGTGTACGTGAAAGTGCTCGCGTAAACAATATTATGGTTTTTATTAAGCTAGCAGTTGTATTACTCTTTATCTTTGCTGGTTTTAATTATGTAAAGCCGGAAAATTGGACGCCGTTCATGCCATTTGGTCTTGATGGTGTAATGGCTGGGGCTGCAACGGTATTCTTTGCATTCATTGGATTTGATGCTGTATCAACGGCAGCGGAGGAGGTAAAACGTCCGCAACGCGATTTACCAATTGGTATTATAGCATCATTACTTATTTGTACGATTCTTTATATCGTTGTTTCACTTATTTTGACAGGAATTGTACCTTATGGTCAGCTGAATATTTCTGATCCTGTAGCTTTCGCACTTCAGTTTATTGGACAAGATGGTTTAGCGGGTGTTATTTCGGTAGGAGCAATTACAGGGATTACAACTGTAATGTTAGTTATGATGTATGGGCAGGTTCGTGTTTCATATGCAATGAGTCGCGATGGGTTATTACCAAAGCGTCTTGCGAAAGTTCATCCGAAATTTAAAACACCGTTTTTAAATACATGGACGACAGGAATTATCGCAGCACTTATTTCGGGGCTTATCGACTTAAATGTATTAGCACACCTTGTAAATATGGGAACATTATCGGCATTTGCTCTTGTAGCAGTTGCGGTTATCGTAATGAGAAAAACACACCCAGATTTACCACGTGTTTTTAAAGTGCCACTTGTACCAGTTTTACCTGCATTAACGGTTATCTTTTGTGTATATTTAATGCTTCAATTATCAGGAACCGCATGGATGAGTTTCGGCATTTGGATGGTGATTGGTGTAGCATTTTACTTCTTATATAGTCGAAAGCATAGTGTTTTAAGTAATAAAAAAGATGAGGAGAATGCAGCGAATTTATAGGGAAAAGATCCGTTCTAAATAGAATAGAACGGATCTTTTATTTTGAAAATTTACATTTTTCTAAAATTAATATAAGATAAGGAGTGGTTGATTAAAGGGGTGTTGTAAATGAAAAAGACATGGCGTGAATTACAAGCAATGGACCGTAATGTGTGGATTCGTTTTATAGGAGAAACACTGAATGGAATTGCAATGATGATGTTAATGCCATTTTTTGCATTGTATTTAAAAGATAAAGTAGATTCTTTATTACAAGTAGGGATTATTATGGCGCTTTCTCCTATTGCGGCAAGCTTTGGTTCGCTTATAGGTGGCCGAATTGCTGATATATATGGTAGAAAACCTATTATGATATTTTCGATGGCAAGTAATGCATTGTTGATGCTCGGTTTTTTATTTATAGAAGGATTTATTCCTTATGCTATTTTGTCTATTTTTTTAGGGTTAAGTAATTCATTATTTCATCCAGCAGCATCGGCGATGGTAGCGGATGTCACAGCGCCTGAAAAGAGGACGGAGGCATACGGTTTATTGCGAATGGGGCATAATATTGGCGCGGCAATCGGACCGATTATGGGTGCTTCTGTAGTTGTACTTTCGAAAAACCTTGTATTTATTATTGCTTCCTCTACAATGCTGCTTTATGCACTTCTTGTGTTAATGCTTATTCAAGAAACGATGCCGAAAACTGCATTGAAAGAGGACGGGAATACGAAAAAGGAAGCAGAATCTGTTTGGAAAGTTGTTTTGAGAGATAAGGTACTTATGATTTATTTATTGGCTGGTATTATTATTTCCATGGGTTTCTCGCAAACAGAAGGCATGCTCCCCCTTCATTTTGATAATGAAATGAAAGAAATCTTTGGGAAAAATAACCCATATCCATATTTAATGGCTTTAAACGGCTTGTTAGTTGTCTTATTCCAATTCCAAATTTCAAAATGGGCAACAGATAAACCAGTTGGAAAGACAATGTTATATGGGGCATGGTTATTTGGAATCGGGCTGTTATTCATCGGTTGGCTTCCAAGGTGGTTTGGTGAATTTGGAACAGAGGGTACGGTTATTTTAATAACATTACTTGTTGTCTATGCGGTATATACGCTAGGTGAAATGATTATGTCTCCTGTACAAATGACATTTGTTGCAAATTTGGCACCAGAGCATTTACGTGGAACATATATGGGGGCGGCAAGTTTGCAGTGGATTACAGGGAATGCGTTCGGCCCGCTTCTTGGCGGACTACTACTTGATCGATCGCTTGGGCATGTATTGTTTACGATTTTAGGAGTGGGGTGTGTAATAGCCGGTCTTGTATATATTTCTTTAGATCACCTTGTAGAACAAAGACAAAAGGGAAATGTGGCGAAACAATCTTCTTAATCAATAGGTGACATACACAAAAAACAGCATTTCTTCATATATATTAGATACATAACTAGATCAAGGGATGACACAGATTTGGTGCAAGAAAAGGATATGAATTTACAATAGCTGTTCGTAAAAATGCAATTGGTGAAACCATTCTGCCATTTATCCCGCTATTTGCGGGCAGTAAGACCCCCGCCTCAAAATTCAGCAAAAGTAAAGAAGTTAGGTGGGGGGAATTGCCCGTAAAAGCCGGATTCGTTCAACTAATAATCAGTGAGGGATGAAGAAAATCCCCACTGATTAAAGTTTCACTTTATGGAAGTTTCATTTTATCGCGCTATTCGAAGGCGGTAAGACTCCTATTGAGAAAAGTTTTACTTTATTTCAAATAGGAACTGCCTATTTTTATAAAAAGTGCTAAAATAGAAAAATGAAAACAATTGGTTAGGGTGATTTCATTGACGAAAATTAAATTAGGTTTATTATATGGTGGGAAATCAGCAGAGCATCAAGTTTCATTACAAACAGCTCTTGCTGCTATTAAAGCATTAAATCAAGAAAAATTCGAGATTCATCCAATTTATATTACAGAGCAAGGCCAATGGATGCGTGGTGAACGCATTGAAGGTGAAGTAACGAGCGTGCAAGCATTGCAAATGAATGGAGAGGAAAATGCAATTTCTCCAGTATCATTAAGTACAGAAATTATACCTTCTTCTTCTAAGCAAGAAGAGGCAATTGATGTTATTTTCCCGCTGTTACATGGACCGAATGGTGAAGATGGAACAGTACAAGGATTATTAGAGTTAATGAATATTCCATACGTTGGTAACGGTGTATTAGCATCAGCTGCTGGTATGGATAAAGTTGTTATGAAAAATATCTTTGCTGAAGCTGGATTGAAACAAGCGAAGTATGCATCTTTCATTCGCAGTGTATGGGAGAAAAATTGCCAAGCAGCTTATGAAAAGGTAGAAGAAGTATTAGGCTACCCATGCTTTGTCAAACCAGCGAACCTTGGATCAAGTGTTGGTATCAATAAATGTAAAGATCGTGAAGAATTAGAAAAAGCATTTGAAGAAGCGTTCCAATTTGACCGCAAAATTATCGTAGAAGAAAATATTGTAGGTCGTGAAGTGGAAGTTGGCGTTTTAGGTAATGATGAGCCAAAATGTTCTGTTATCGGTGAGATTGTACCGAAGAAAGAGTTTTATGATTATAAATCAAAATACATTGATGGCGATACGGCATTAATTATTCCAGCTGAAGTTACAGAAGAAGAGTCAAAGGCGATTCAAAGAGATGCAATTCGTGCATTCCAATCTTTAGATGGTGCTGGATTAACAAGAGCGGATTTCTTCTTAACGAAAGATGGGGAAGTATATATTAATGAAGTAAATACAATGCCAGGATTTACGCCATTTAGTATGTTCCCGCTGCTATGGCAACACACGGATTTGCCATATCCGAAGTTAATTGAAGAATTGATTCGTTTGGCAATTGAGCGTCACGAAGAAAAGCAAAAAATTAAATATACAATCTAACAAAAAAGGGGGAAGCACTATTCAAGAGAATAGTGTTTCTTCTATGTAAGGAGTGGTATGTATGATGAAACGAACGTTAAAACAAGTAGAGCAAATGGTAATGGGTGCAGGCTTAGCGGAAAAATACGTTAATGAAACTGTACAAGGTGTATCTATTGATACAAGAAAAATTACAACAGGAAACTTATACATTCCGATTCAGGGTGATCGCTTTGATGGTCATTCTTTTGTAGAAAAAGCAATTGAAAATGGCGCTGTAGCTACGCTTTGGAAAAAAAATGTGCAAAATCCTCCTGTGAATATACCAGTGATTTTTGTAGAAGATACATTAGAAGCGCTGCAAACATTAGCAAAAAGCTATCGTGATCAGTTAGATGTAAAAGTTATAGGTGTAACAGGAAGTAACGGTAAAACGTCTACGAAAGATATTGTGACAAGCCTCCTTGCAACCAAATTTAAGGTTCAAAAAACAGAGGGGAACTTTAATAACCATATCGGTTTGCCGCTTACTATTTTAAGCCTAGAAGAAAATACAGAAATGGCTGTATTGGAGATGGGAATGTCGAGTCGAGGTGAAATTGAATTTTTATCTAAGTTAGCTCGCCCGAACGCTGCAATCATTACAAATATTGGGGAAGCACATTTGATGGATTTAGGATCTCGCGATGCGATTGCTGAGGCGAAACTTGAAATTGTTACAGGATTACAGGATGGTGGAGTATTTGTATACAATGGTGATGAACCGCTTTTAACAAATCGTGTTCCGAGCATGAACCTAGCTGCGGAGACAATTACATTTGGTGATGCAAGGGCGAATAATTATTATCCAACATCTGTAACGTTGCAGGCGACAGGAACGTACTTTAAGATGAATCAGGATGAGAATGTCGTGTTCTATCTTCCAGTTCTTGGGAAACATAATGTGTATAATACACTTGCATCAATGGCGATTGCGAAATACTTCGGTGTAACGTGGGAAGAAATGAAGCAAGGTTTAGTAACACTTCAAATGACAGGTATGCGAATGGAAATTGTGAAAACAGAAAATGGGTTAACAATTATTAATGACGCATATAATGCAAGTCCAACAGCTATGGAAGCTGCCTTTCATTTAATGAATGGTTTAGACGGATTTTCTAAAAAAATTGTTGTTCTTGGTGATATGCTAGAGCTTGGAGACCAAGAGGTGCAATTTCATTATGAAGTTGGTAAGTTAATTGACCCTGCACGAATCTCCTATGTATTTACGTACGGTAGACTTGGGGCGCAAATTGCTGAAGGAGCAAAAATTAACTTCCCTAATGAACGTGTAAAAGTATATGACAATAAAGAAGAGCTTGTAAAAAATTTACAAGCAATCGTTGATGTGAAAGACGTTGTATTAGTGAAAGCATCTCGCGGAATGAAGTTGGAAGAAGTTATTACGATGTTGAAATAATTGGTGCGTGTAAATAGGGATGATAGATACAAAAATAGTGGAAACTGCTAATAAGCGCTTACAGTAAAAAATAAAAAAATAAAAGTGAAGAAAAAAGCTCTTTATATGAAATAAGGTAACAGTTGGGTTTGCTTTTTGCACATACAAAACTTATAATTGATAAAGTGTAATAACGTTTAGAAGTATTTTCGCGAAGAATATACGCCCGTTTATATACGTGAGCATTCAGGAAAAGGGCTTTTCCGCAAATTCGGAAAACGCCTTTTTTTAAATGATAAGTATAGGATAGAAAAGGAGAAGTAACATTGACAACATTTCGAGAATTAGGATTAAGTGATTCTTTACTGCAATCTGTTGAAAGTATGGGCTTTGAAGAGGCTACGCCAATTCAAGCTGAAACAATTCCACATGCATTGCAAGGTAAAGACATTATTGGGCAAGCACAAACAGGTACAGGGAAAACAGCAGCATTTGGATTACCACTATTAGATAAAGTGGATACACATAAAGAATCAGTTCAAGGTATTGTTATCGCGCCAACGCGTGAATTAGCAATCCAAGTTGGAGAAGAACTTTACAAAATTGGTAAACATAAACGTGTTCGTATTTTACCAATCTATGGTGGCCAAGATATTAACCGCCAAATTCGTGCTCTAAAAAAACACCCACACATTATTGTTGGTACGCCGGGTCGTATTTTAGATCATATTAACCGTAAAACACTTCGTCTACAAAACGTAGAAACTGTTGTTCTTGACGAAGCAGATGAAATGTTAAACATGGGCTTCATTGAAGATATTGAAGCAATTTTAACAGATGTGCCAGAAACACATCAAACATTATTATTCTCAGCAACAATGCCAGACCCAATCCGTCGTATTGCTGAGCGTTTCATGACTGAGCCTCAACACATTAAAGTAAAAGCAAAAGAAGTAACAATGCCAAACATTCAGCAGTTCTATTTAGAAGTGCAAGAAAAGAAAAAGTTTGACGTGTTAACACGCTTATTAGATATTCAATCTCCAGAGCTTGCGATTGTATTTGGTCGCACAAAGCGTCGTGTGGATGAGTTATCAGAAGCTTTAAACTTACGCGGTTATGCAGCAGAAGGTATTCATGGTGATTTAACACAAGCGAAACGTATGTCTGTATTGCGTAAATTTAAAGAAGGTTCTATTGAAGTTCTTGTTGCAACAGACGTTGCGGCGCGTGGTCTTGATATTTCAGGTGTAACACACGTATATAACTTCGATATTCCACAAGATCCAGAATCATATGTTCACCGTATTGGTCGTACTGGCCGTGCTGGTAAAAAAGGTATTGCAATGCTATTTGTAACGCCACGTGAATCAGGACAATTAAAAAATATCGAACAGACAACAAAACGCAAAATTGACCGTATGAATGCACCGACACTTGACGAAGCATTAGAAGGTCAACAACGTTTAATCGCAGAAAAACTTCAAAGCACAATTGAAAGTGATAACTTAGCATACTACAAACGTATTGCAGAAGAAATGTTAGAAGAAAATGATTCTGTAACTGTTGTAGCAGCTGCTTTAAAAATGATGACAAAAGAGCCAGATACAACACCGATTGCTTTAACATCAGAGCCACCAGTTGTTTCAAGAGGTTCTAAAAAGCGCGGTGGTAACGGAAATGGATACCGTGATGGTAACCGTAACCGTAGTCGCGATGGACGCGGTGGAGATGGTCGTAATCGTGATCGCAACCGTGATGGTCGCAATCGTGACGGTAACCGTGATGGTAATCGTGATGGTAATCGTGATGGTAATCGTAACCGTGGTCGTAAAGGTGAAGGTCAGGGGCGCCCAGGATCTTCAAATGGACGCGGCGAAAGAAAACATCATAGCCGTAAGCCACAAGCTTAATAAAAAAGAGGATGACCAAAAGGTCATCCTCTTTTTTATTTGTGTAATTGTGCATACTACAAGTAAGTTGTATAGAAAAGAGGGACTTTATGCTTGTAAGACTTGGTTATGTAGCGATGAGTGTACATTTAAACAATGCATCTCCATCTCAAACGATGACATATGCACAATTTCAACGTATTAAAGATCGAGAGGCGGCGATTCATAAACTTGAAAGAATTGCTAATTCTAATTTAGAAAATTGTTTACGGTTATTAAAGCATAATAAGGGACATGATATAGCATTTTTTCGGCTTAGTTCAAAGTTAATTCCTCTAGCAAACCATGAAGAATTGTTGGATTGGAATTACATTCGTCCTTTAAAAGAGAAATTAAAAGAAGTGGGTGAGTATGCGCATCGGATGAAGATGAGGATCGATTTTCATCCTGATCACTTTGTTGTGCTAAATTCACCGCAAGAAAATATTTTAAAACAATCAATAAAGACGCTTCAAATGCATCGGAAATTATTGAAAGGAATGGGCATACAGCGGAGTCATCGCGCTGTGTTACATGTTGGTGGTGGATATGATGATAAAGAACTTGCGTTAGAACGTTTCATTGAAAATTGGTCAAATGTTCCTGCAAGTATTCAAGAAATGATTATGTTAGAAAATGATGATACGACCTTTTCATTAAAAGAAACACTATATTTAGGTGAAAAATTGGCAGTTCCAGTCGTGTTTGACCTGCATCATCATATGATGAATAACGATGAAGAAGATTGGTATGAAGATTGGGAGCGTGTAGTAAATACTTGGAAAACATCTTTATTACCAATCAAAATGCATATTTCCAGCCCGAGAGAAGGCAATGATCCTCGAGCGCACGCAGACTTTATTAATGCAGATACATTTCTATCCTTTTTACAGAAAATCAAAGGTAGCGTTTCGCAAATTGATTGTATGATTGAAGCGAAAAAGAAGGATGAATCTTTATTTCGATTAATACGAGATCTTGGTACAAAATCAGAGGTGGAAATGATTGATGGCGGGAGCTTTTATATTAAATAAGCTCTACACCATCGTTTTTTTTTGCTAAAAATGGAGTGCAAATACCACCAATTAGTAGTCCGGTTAAATGGCTAATAGGATTAGCGGACGGATTGAAGAATGTGAAAAGAAGTAATAGTAATATAATTGAAGAAAAGAAAATTAACTCTTTTGGTTGAGAAGACCGATAGCGACTATATAAAAGAAAAAGCTGTGCACCGAGTAATCCGAAAATTCCACCTGATGCGCCGGCATGAACATACCCGATGGGCATAATAATATAAGAGAAAATATTGCCGCTAATGCCAGCAGTAAAAAATAAAATAGGGAATCGAATACTCCCTAGTTGTTTTTCGATAGATTGACCGAGAAGAAATAGACAAATGCTATTGGAAAGAAAGTGCTGAAAGTCTACATGTATAAATAGAGAAGTTATAAATCGCCACCATTCTCCCTTAGAAATATATTCATTGTAAGCAGCTAAAGTAGGGAAGAAAAGATCTCCTATTATCATCATGATTAGTTGCAAGAAAAGTAAAGAGAGAATGACGGGTTGTAAGGTGGTTCGCATATAGGGTATTGGCATTTTATATTTTCACTCCTTTTGCATCAGAAAGATTCTCTGTTATTCTTACAATATGAATGAAGGAAGACAAATAGAAGAAGGGGAATTTTGAAATGATTATAGGGATCGGAATTGATATTATCGAACTAAATCGAATTGAAAAAATGCTAGATGGAAAGCTTAAATTTATGGAGCGTATTTTAACTGAGGAGGAACGTAGTGTTGCTTCTAAATTAAAAGGGAATCGTCTTGTAGAATTTGTAGCGGGAAGATTTGCAGCGAAAGAAGCGTATTCTAAAGCTCTTGGAACAGGTATTGGAAAAGAAGTAAGTTTTTTGGATATTAAAATAAAAAATGATGATAGAGGTAAGCCAGTTCTTATTGCAAATACAGAGCACATCGTTCATCTATCAATCAGTCATAGTAGAGAATTTGCAGTGGCACAGGTTGTTTTAGAAAGCTCGTCACGCTAGTCTGCATATTTTACATCTTTGTCTCATATATTTGATTTAGCGATAAGGAAGAAATATCTTCCATTCATTTATAGGGGCAAAGGGGCTGAAATGATGAAAAGGCGGCTATTTTTAGTTATTGTCGGTTTATTGACCGTTTTCGTGTTAGCGGGTTGTATGGAAAAGAAACAGGAAGACATCGTGCGAGATTTAGAAGCGAAGGTTAAGAGTATGAAGAGTTATCAAGCTGAAGCAAAGTTATCTATTAAAACGGGGAATGAACCACAAGAGTATAACGTGGAAGTTTGGCACAAAGAACCTTCTTATTATCGTGTGAATTTAAAAAACACGAAAAAGGATCAAAGTCAAATTATTTTACGAAATAATGAGGGTGTTTTTGTATTAACGCCAGCTCTTAATAAAAGTTTTCGATTTCAAAGCGACTGGCCGCAAAATAGCAGCCAAGCTTATTTGTATGAGTCACTTGTAAGAGATATTTTAAATGATAAGAATCTTTCATTTGAGAAAACGGATAAATATTATGTGTTTAAAACAAAAACGAATTATCACCATCAAAATATGCTGCCGAAGCAAGAGATTAAATTTAATAAAAGTGATTTAGCGCCTGTTTCGGTGAAATTGATGGATAATGATCAAAATGTTCTTGTGAAAGTAGATTTTTCAAAAGTGAAGTTTGATACAAAGTTTGATAAGGGGGCATTTGATACGAAACAAAATATGTCCAGGGCGCAAGTGGATGTGCAAACAACAGCGAAAGAAGATAAGCCATTTGCTATTTTATATCCACGTGATACTCCGCAAGGGATGGTTTTAAATGAAGAAAAAGAGTTAAAGACAGACAGTGGTAAGCGTGCGATACTCACATACACTGGAAATAAGAAATCCTTTACATTGATACAAGAAAAAGCGAAGGTTGCTGAAGCTTCAGCGTCAATAAGTGTAAGTGGAGAGTTAGTCGATCTTGGTTTTACAATTGGTGCTCTAGCGAAAGACTCATTAACATGGTCGCATAACGGAGTGGAATATATGCTCGTGTCTAAAGATTTAAAACCAGATGAGCTGTTAATGGTAGCTCGTTCTGTTGCAGAAAAGCAGGTGAAATAAAGTGGAAATTCCATCAGTGGGGGATTCCAAATTGATGGAAAGTCATCACAAATCAGGCTTTTACGGGCAGTTACTCCCCATCTATTTTCTTTGTTTTTCTCTAAATCTTGAGGGTGGGGTTTTAATGCCCGTGAATAGCGGGATAAACTTTTAAGGCGTGGTGATGTATATGCACCACGTTTTTTCTTGTCTTGAGGAATGGATTTCATAAAAAGACGAATATAAAAGAATGAGCTTCGCATATCGTATATAAGGAAGTGTTTTTTATGGAAAAATCATCGTTTTACCGTGATACGTGGGTAGAAGTAAATTTGGATGAAATTTACAATAATGTAACGCACATTAAAGAAATCATTCCGGAAAGTGTCGAGATTTTTGCTGTAGTGAAAGCGAACGCATATGGACATGACTATGTTCTAGTAGCAAGAACAGCATTAGAAGCAGGAGCAACAAGATTAGCAGTTGCTTTTTTAGATGAGGCACTAGTACTTAGGCGCGCTGGGATTACTGCACCAATTTTAGTAATAGGTCCTTCACCGCCACGTGATGTGAATGTAGCTGCTGAGAATGATGTAGCACTAACTGTTTTTCAAAAGGAATGGGTTGAAGAAGCAGTAGAAATTTGGGATAGCCCGTTCCCGATGAAGTTTCATATTAACTTCGATAGTGGTATGGGTAGAATTGGGATTCGTGAACGTAAAGAGCTAAAAGAGTTCTTACGAAGCTTAGAAGATGCCCCCTTTTTGGAGTTGGAAGGGGTATATACGCATTTTGCAACAGCAGATGAAGTAGAGACATCTTACTTTGATAAGCAGTATAACACTTTTTTAGAGCAACTTAGTTGGTTGAAAGCATTCGGGGTGAATCCAACATTTATTCATACGGCAAATAGTGCAGCTACTATGCGATTTGATGGAATTACATTTAATGCAGTTCGAATTGGAATTGCAATGTATGGGTTATCACCTTCTGTAGAAATACGCCCTTATTTACCAATTAAATTAGAACCTGCTCTTTCACTTCATACAACAGTCGCACATATTAAACGAGTCATTAAAGGTGATAGGATTAGCTATAATGTCACATATCGGACGAAGACAGAAGAGTGGATTGCAACAGTACCGATTGGATATGCAGATGGTTGGCTTAGACGACTACAGGGATTTGAAGTGCTCGTTCAGGGGAAAAGAGTTCCTATTGTAGGTCGGATTACAATGGATCAATGTATGTTGCATCTTCCCTGTGAAGTACCACTTGGAACAAAGGTTACCCTGATTGGACAGCAAGGTGATGAGTACATTAGTGCAACTGAGGTTGCCGAGTATTCAAATACCATTAATTATGAGATTATCGCGACAATTAGTTTTCGTGTTCCACGTGTATTCATACGACATGGGGAAGTGGTAAAAGTAATAAACTATTTAAATGATATATAAGCAAACATCTTTGTGATAGTTCCTACTTGCTAGTTATCAATGATGATGGGGGCTCCTGTTCGTGGAAATTCCCCTTCACTTCTTGTTAAAAAGAGATAAAAAGTAAATGAGAGTGAATGTTTTATTTGTTAATTGGAAAACATAAACAAGGAATAAGGAAGTCTTTGCAACAGGCTCCATACAATGGTATTATTACAATAGGTGTCATATATATTTGGGTGTGTAGTTGACGGTGGAGGTGTATTTTTGTGTCCGAATCAAGTGTAACTACTGAAATCGTGGTTCGGTTGCCAAAGCAAGTGGTAACGGAATTGGACGGAATTGGAAAACAAGAGAATAAGAATCGCCATGAACTAATTTGCCAGGCAACACAACTGTTATTGCGTCAACATAAGACGAAGAAACGCTACCAACATGAATCAATGCGACGTGGGTACATTGAAATGGGAAAAATTAATCTTGGTATTGCATCTGAAGCTTTCTTAGCAGAGTATGAAGCAGCTCATACAGTAGAACGCTTAGTTAGCGGGGGGTAATATTTTGATTGTAAAACGCGGCGACGTGTATTTTGCAGACCTTTCCCCAGTTGTTGGTTCTGAGCAAGGAGGCGTTCGTCCGGTTCTTGTCATTCAAAATGACATCGGAAATCGTTTTAGTCCAACTGTGATTGTAGCGGCTATTACTGCACAGATTCAGAAAGCAAAATTGCCCACACATGTGGAAATCGATGCAAAAAAGTACGGATTTGAGAGAGATTCTGTTATCTTGCTCGAGCAGATTCGAACAATCGATAAGCAACGCTTAACGGACAAAATCACTCATTTAGATGAGATGATGATGAGTCGTGTAGACGAAGCTTTACAAATTAGTTTAGGACTAATAGATTTTTAAATCGGCAGTTTAAGTTGCTCTCTTTTAGGGGCAACTTTTTTTATTAGAGGAGGTTTCGGTTGTATATGGGAATGGTAGATAATCGACAAGCGTTAATGAAAATGTTAGTGAAAGAATTAGGCTTTACAGAAAAGCAAGTTCGTCATGTTATTCAATTAACAGAAGAAGGTAATACAGTTCCATTTATTGCTCGTTACCGAAAGGAATGGACAGGTTCTTTAGATGAAGTGCAAATCCGTGCAATCTTAGAAAGATGGCAATATATGATGCAACTTGAAGATCGAAAAGAAGAGGTTCTTCGTCTGATTAATGAAAAGGGAAAATTAACAGAAGATCTGCACCATCATATTTTATCTGCAACAAAGTTACAAGAAGTAGAAGATTTGTACCGTCCTTATAAAGAAAAAAGAAGAACAAAAGCAACAATCGCGAAGGATAAGGGGCTAGAGCCACTAGCTGAATGGTTACTTCTATTTACAAAAGAAGATCCGACAGGTAAGGCAAAGGAATTTGTTAATGCCGAGAAAGAAGTACAATCCGCTCAAGAAGCACTTCAAGGTGCACAAGATATTATTGCAGAACTTATATCGGATAATGCGGCGTACCGCAGCTGGATTCGAAATGTTACCTTTAAAAAAGGAATGATTGCGTCCTCTGTAAAAGATGAAGAAAAAGATGAAAAAAATATATATGAGATGTATTACGGTTATGAAGAGCCACTGCAAAAGATTGTACCTCATCGTGTATTAGCTATGAACCGTGGTGAAAAAGAAGAGGTCCTAAAAGCTTCTGTTGTCCCGCCAATAGAAGAGATTGTTCGTTTTTTACATAAAAAAGTAATTCATGATGTTTCTTTTGAAAGTGCAGATTATGTACAATTAGCAATTGAAGACGGATATAAGAGATTAATTCAGCCATCAATTGAAAGGGAAATTCGAAAAGAATTAACTGAAAAAGCAGAAGAACAAGCGATTCATATTTTCTCTGAGAACTTACGTAATTTGTTATTACAGCCACCTATGAAAGGGAAAGTGGTATTAGCGGTAGATCCTGCGTATCGAACAGGATGTAAGTTAGCAGTAGTAGATGATACAGGGAAAGTTCTGCATATTGATGTTATTTATCCGCATCCGCCTGTTCGAAAATATGAAGATGCAAAAGCAAAAGTTGTTTCTATTCTAGAAAAATATCAGGTTCAGATGATTGCGATTGGAAATGGTACAGCTTCTAGGGAAACGGAAGAGTTTATAGTAGATGTCTTACAGGTAGTACCGCAAGATGTATTTTATATTATTGTCAATGAAGCTGGTGCTAGTGTATATTCAGCTTCTGATTTGGCTCGTGAAGAATTTCCGGATTTGCAAGTTGAGGAAAGAAGTGCCATTTCGATTGGAAGACGTCTGCAAGATCCGCTTGCCGAACTTGTGAAAATTGATCCGAAATCAGTTGGGGTAGGGCAATATCAACATGATGTATCGCAAAAGAGATTAAATGAATCATTAACATTTGTCGTGGAAACAGCCGTTAACCAAGTAGGAGTGAATGTGAATACAGCTTCTGTAGCGCTATTGCAGTACGTTTCCGGATTATCAAAAACAGTTGCGAAAAATATTGTAAAAAAACGTGAAGAAGATGGGAAATTTACAAAGCGTACAGAGTTGAAGGGAATACCACGTTTAGGCGCCAAAACGTATGAGCAATGCATTGGTTTCTTACGTATACTAGAAGGTAAAAATCCACTTGATAGAACAAGTATTCATCCAGAGCAGTATAAAAATGTTGAGTTACTATTAAAGAGTTTAGGATTATCGATTGATGATGTAGGACAACCGCACTTACAAAAGTGTTTAGAAGGAGTAGAGCTCTCTAAATTATCTCAAGAGATAAATATCGGTGAGCCGACATTAATTGATATTATAGATGCTTTAATTAGTCCGGAACGAGATCTGCGTGATGAATTACCAAAACCACTTTTGAAAAAGGGAATTCTCAAATTAGAAGATTTAAAGCGTGGCATGGAGTTAGAAGGAACTGTTCGAAATGTTGTTGACTTTGGTGCGTTTGTCGATATTGGTGTGAAACAAGATGGTTTAGTACATATTTCTAAACTTAGCAAACAGTTTGTGAAGCATCCGTTAGATGTGGTGTCTGTCGGGCAAATTGTAAAGGTCTGGGTAGATGATGTTGATATGAAAAAAGGGCGCGTTGCCTTAGCAATGTTACCTATTGAATAATAATGGGAAGAGGGCAGGTATGACACTGCTCTTTTTTTATGAACGGATGTTAGTGAAATTTGAATTAGTGGGGGAGCCTTCATCCCCCACTGATATAACGTTCACTTTATCAGGAATTTTGATGTGTTTTGCTATAATAAAACCAGCATTCATTTAGTAACTTAATTTGATACCGGTTTTTTTCGAAATATGCACGTTGCATTTGTTTTCGGAGCCACGTAGGCATAAGAATCCCTCCTTGTTTAATCCGGCTCTAACAAGTAGCCCCCCTATACATTGAGATAAGATTCGAAGTAAGTAAAAAGCTCAATTTCGGGAACTGCTTATAAGAGTTTGGTTAGCGAAGTTCTATGGATAGATGAGGAAGAGGGTAGTTCATAGAAATTGCACTTTTGAATGAGGATGGGTATATGTACTATTTAATATATGTATAAGAAAGAGGAAAAGTGTAAGTTTATTTTTAGTTTTTGGGGGAATGAAAATGAATGAAAAAGAAGTTCAAAGACTTGTAGAAGAAATATCGTTGCAATATTTCGGTAGGGCTTTTTTACATAAAGCAATGTTCAATAAACGACTACGTACAACTGGTGGGAGGTATTTATTGCGAAGTCATAATATAGAATTAAACTATCGTTATTATGAAGTGTATGGAGAAGAAGAACTGATTGGCGTTATTAAGCATGAGTTGTGTCATTATCATTTGCATATTATGGGGAAAGGGTACCAACATCGAGATCGAGATTTTCGTCAGTTAATGAAGAAGGTTGGTGCGCCTAGATTCTGTAAGAGAATGAGCGAAGAAGAGAAGGTGATTAAAACTCATATGTATGAATGTATGAGATGTTTTCTTCAATATAGAAGAAGGCGTCAAATAAATACAAAAAGATATGTTTGCGGGAAGTGTAAAGGTAGATTGAAAGAGATAAAAAACACCTTGACAGTTAAAAATCAATCCAGTATATTATAAACATGTCACGTTTGTACAAGAATTTGTATAAACGACTTGACTTATAGTATGAACTTTTATAAGATATAACTTGTCTTTCTTATTCCGCAGTAGCTCAGTGGTAGAGCTATCGGCTGTTAACCGATCGGTCGTAGGTTCGAGTCCTACCTGCGGAGCCATACAGAGAAGTACCCAAGTGGCTCAAGGGGCTCCCCTGCTAAGGGAGTAGATCGCTAACGCGGTGCGAGGGTTCGAATCCCTTCTTCTCTGCCATTCATATTGGCCCGTTGGTCAAGTGGTTAAGACACCGCCCTTTCACGGCGGTAACACGGGTTCGAATCCCGTACGGGTCACCACTTTTGGAGGATTAGCTCAGCTGGGAGAGCACCTGCCTTACAAGCAGGGGGTCGGCGGTTCGATCCCGTCATCCTCCACCATATATAACATATGAATAGTATCGTCGCGGGGTGGAGCAGTTCGGTAGCTCGTCGGGCTCATAACCCGAAGGTCGCAGGTTCAAATCCTGTCCCCGCAACCAATGGTCCCGTGGTGTAGTGGTTAACATGCCTGCCTGTCACGCAGGAGATCGCCGGTTCGACCCCGGTCGGGACCGCCATTTTAACTTCTGCCTTTGAGCAGTTGTTTTTTATTGGTTATTGTGATATGATGATTTTCGTCTCAAAAAACATTATATTTTTTGATGGGCTATAGCCAAGCGGTAAGGCAACGGACTTTGACTCCGTCATGCGCTGGTTCGAATCCAGCTAGCCCAGCCATTTACGAGCCATTAGCTCAGTTGGTAGAGCATCTGACTTTTAATCAGAGGGTCGAAGGTTCGAGTCCTTCATGGCTCATTCTTTTTTATTTCCGCGGGTGTGGCGGAATTGGCAGACGCACCAGACTTAGGATCTGGCGCCTTTGGCGTGGGGGTTCGACTCCCTTCACCCGCATATGCGGTCGTGGCGGAATGGCAGACGCGCTAGGTTGAGGGCCTAGTGGGGGAAACCCCGTGGAGGTTCAAGTCCTCTCGGCCGCACCAAAGAAAAATAAAAAAGTGCTTGCATTTGAAAATGCAGTGTGATAAGATAATTGAGTCGCTGAAATACAACAACGACAAAACATCATGAATAAGCGCCCGTAGCTCAATTGGATAGAGCGTTTGACTACGGATCAAAAGGTTAGGGGTTCGAGTCCTCTCGGGCGCGCCATAACGGGAAGTGGCTCAGCTTGGTAGAGCACCTGGTTTGGGACCAGGGGGTCGCAGGTTCAAATCCTGTCTTCCCGACCACGCGGGTGTAGTTTAGTGGTAAAACAAGAGCCTTCCAAGCTCTGGTCGAGAGTTCGATTCTCTTCACCCGCTTTTAGTTCTTTGAAAACTGAACGAAACAAACAACGTGAAACGTCAATTTTTATTTTAGATGCTAGACAAACTAACTTTATTGGAGAGTTTGATCCTGGCTCAGGATGAACGCTGGCGGCGTGCCTAATACATGCAAGTCGAGCGAATGGATTAAGAGCTTGCTCTTATGAAGTTAGCGGCGGACGGGTGAGTAACACGTGGGTAACCTGCCCATAAGACTGGGATAACTCCGGGAAACCGGGGCTAATACCGGATAACATTTTGCACCGCATGGTGCGAAATTCAAAGGCGGCTTCGGCTGTCACTTATGGATGGACCCGCGTCGCATTAGCTAGTTGGTGAGGTAACGGCTCACCAAGGCAACGATGCGTAGCCGACCTGAGAGGGTGATCGGCCACACTGGGACTGAGACACGGCCCAGACTCCTACGGGAGGCAGCAGTAGGGAATCTTCCGCAATGGACGAAAGTCTGACGGAGCAACGCCGCGTGAGTGATGAAGGCTTTCGGGTCGTAAAACTCTGTTGTTAGGGAAGAACAAGTGCTAGTTGAATAAGCTGGCACCTTGACGGTACCTAACCAGAAAGCCACGGCTAACTACGTGCCAGCAGCCGCGGTAATACGTAGGTGGCAAGCGTTATCCGGAATTATTGGGCGTAAAGCGCGCGCAGGTGGTTTCTTAAGTCTGATGTGAAAGCCCACGGCTCAACCGTGGAGGGTCATTGGAAACTGGGAGACTTGAGTGCAGAAGAGGAAAGTGGAATTCCATGTGTAGCGGTGAAATGCGTAGAGATATGGAGGAACACCAGTGGCGAAGGCGACTTTCTGGTCTGTAACTGACACTGAGGCGCGAAAGCGTGGGGAGCAAACAGGATTAGATACCCTGGTAGTCCACGCCGTAAACGATGAGTGCTAAGTGTTAGAGGGTTTCCGCCCTTTAGTGCTGAAGTTAACGCATTAAGCACTCCGCCTGGGGAGTACGGCCGCAAGGCTGAAACTCAAAGGAATTGACGGGGGCCCGCACAAGCGGTGGAGCATGTGGTTTAATTCGAAGCAACGCGAAGAACCTTACCAGGTCTTGACATCCTCTGACAACCCTAGAGATAGGGCTTCCCCTTCGGGGGCAGAGTGACAGGTGGTGCATGGTTGTCGTCAGCTCGTGTCGTGAGATGTTGGGTTAAGTCCCGCAACGAGCGCAACCCTTGATCTTAGTTGCCATCATTAAGTTGGGCACTCTAAGGTGACTGCCGGTGACAAACCGGAGGAAGGTGGGGATGACGTCAAATCATCATGCCCCTTATGACCTGGGCTACACACGTGCTACAATGGACGGTACAAAGAGCTGCAAGACCGCGAGGTGGAGCTAATCTCATAAAACCGTTCTCAGTTCGGATTGTAGGCTGCAACTCGCCTACATGAAGCTGGAATCGCTAGTAATCGCGGATCAGCATGCCGCGGTGAATACGTTCCCGGGCCTTGTACACACCGCCCGTCACACCACGAGAGTTTGTAACACCCGAAGTCGGTGGGGTAACCTTTTTGGAGCCAGCCGCCTAAGGTGGGACAGATGATTGGGGTGAAGTCGTAACAAGGTAGCCGTATCGGAAGGTGCGGCTGGATCACCTCCTTTCTATGGAGAATTGATGAACGCTGTTCATCAATATAAGTTTCCGTGTTTCGTTTTGTTCAGTTTTGAGAGAACTATCTCTCAGAAATAAATGTATGTTCTTTGAAAACTAGATAACAGTGTAGCTCATATTTTTTAATTTTAGTTTGGTTAAGTTAGAAAGGGCGCACGGTGGATGCCTTGACACTAGGAGTCGATGAAGGACGGGACTAACGCCGATATGCTTCGGGGAGCTGTAAGTAAGCTTTGATCCGAAGATTTCCGAATGGGGAAACCCACCATACGTAATGGTATGGTATCCTTACCTGAATACATAGGGTAAGGAAGACAGACCCAGGGAACTGAAACATCTAAGTACCTGGAGGAAGAGAAAGCAAATGCGATTTCCTGAGTAGCGGCGAGCGAAACGGAATCTAGCCCAAACCAAGAGGCTTGCCTCTTGGGGTTGTAGGACATTCTATACGGAGTTACAAAGGAACGAGGTAGACGAAGCAGCCTGGAAAGGCTCGTCATAGAGGGTAACAACCCCGTAGTCGAAACTTCGTTCTCTCTTGAATGTATCCTGAGTACGGCGGAACACGTGAAATTCCGTCGGAATCTGGGAGGACCATCTCCCAAGGCTAAATACTACCTAGTGATCGATAGTGAACCAGTACCGTGAGGGAAAGGTGAAAAGCACCCCGGAAGGGGAGTGAAAGAGATCCTGAAACCGTGTGCCTACAAATAGTCAGAGCCCGTTAATGGGTGATGGCGTGCCTTTTGTAGAATGAACCGGCGAGTTACGATCCCGTGCGAGGTTAAGCTGAAGAGGCGGAGCCGTAGCGAAAGCGAGTCTGAATAGGGCGTTTAGTACGTGGTCGTAGACCCGAAACCAGGTGATCTACCCATGTCCAGGGTGAAGTTCAGGTAACACTGAATGGAGGCCCGAACCCACGCACGTTGAAAAGTGCGGGGATGAGGTGTGGGTAGCGGAGAAATTCCAATCGAACCTGGAGATAGCTGGTTCTCCCCGAAATAGCTTTAGGGCTAGCCTTAAGTGTAAGAGTCTTGGAGGTAGAGCACTGATTGAACTAGGGGTCCTCATCGGATTACCGAATTCAGTCAAACTCCGAATGCCAATGACTTATCCTTAGGAGTCAGACTGCGAGTGATAAGATCCGTAGTCAAGAGGGAAACAGCCCAGATCGCCAGCTAAGGTCCCAAAGTGTGTATTAAGTGGAAAAGGATGTGGAGTTGCTTAGACAACTAGGATGTTGGCTTAGAAGCAGCCACCATTTAAAGAGTGCGTAATAGCTCACTAGTCGAGTGACTCTGCGCCGAAAATGTACCGGGGCTAAATACACCACCGAAGCTGCGAATTGATACCTATGGTATCAGTGGTAGGGGAGCGTTCTAAGGGCAGTGAAGTCAGACCGTAAGGACTGGTGGAGCGCTTAGAAGTGAGAATGCCGGTATGAGTAGCGAAAGACGGGTGAGAATCCCGTCCACCGAATGCCTAAGGTTTCCTGAGGAAGGCTCGTCCGCTCAGGGTTAGTCAGGACCTAAGCCGAGGCCGACAGGCGTAGGCGATGGACAACAGGTTGATATTCCTGTACCACCTCTTTATCGTTTGAGCAATGGAGGGACGCAGAAGGATAGAAGAAGCGTGCGATTGGTTGTGCACGTCCAAGCAGTTAGGCTGATAAGTAGGCAAATCCGCTTATCGTGAAGGCTGAGCTGTGATGGGGAAGCTCCTTATGGAGCGAAGTCTTTGATTCCCCGCTGCCAAGAAAAGCTTCTAGCGAGATAAAAGGTGCCTGTACCGCAAACCGACACAGGTAGGCGAGGAGAGAATCCTAAGGTGTGCGAGAGAACTCTGGTTAAGGAACTCGGCAAAATGACCCCGTAACTTCGGGAGAAGGGGTGCTTTCTTAACGGAAAGCCGCAGTGAATAGGCCCAAGCGACTGTTTAGCAAAAACACAGGTCTCTGCGAAGCCGTAAGGCGAAGTATAGGGGCTGACACCTGCCCGGTGCTGGAAGGTTAAGGAGAGGGGTTAGCGTAAGCGAAGCTCTGAACTGAAGCCCCAGTAAACGGCGGCCGTAACTATAACGGTCCTAAGGTAGCGAAATTCCTTGTCGGGTAAGTTCCGACCCGCACGAAAGGTGTAACGATTTGGGCACTGTCTCAACCAGAGACTCGGTGAAATTATAGTACCTGTGAAGATGCAGGTTACCCGCGACAGGACGGAAAGACCCCGTGGAGCTTTACTGTAGCCTGATATTGAATTTTGGTACAGTTTGTACAGGATAGGCGGGAGCCTTTGAAGCCGGAGCGCTAGCTTCGGTGGAGGCGCTGGTGGGATACCGCCCTGACTGTATTGAAATTCTAACCTACGGGTCTTATCGACCCGGGAGACAGTGTCAGGTGGGCAGTTTGACTGGGGCGGTCGCCTCCTAAAGTGTAACGGAGGCGCCCAAAGGTTCCCTCAGAATGGTTGGAAATCATTCGTAGAGTGCAAAGGCATAAGGGAGCTTGACTGCGAGACCTACAAGTCGAGCAGGGACGAAAGTCGGGCTTAGTGATCCGGTGGTTCCGCATGGAAGGGCCATCGCTCAACGGATAAAAGCTACCCCGGGGATAACAGGCTTATCTCCCCCAAGAGTCCACATCGACGGGGAGGTTTGGCACCTCGATGTCGGCTCATCGCATCCTGGGGCTGTAGTCGGTCCCAAGGGTTGGGCTGTTCGCCCATTAAAGCGGTACGCGAGCTGGGTTCAGAACGTCGTGAGACAGTTCGGTCCCTATCCGTCGTGGGCGTAGGAAATTTGAGAGGAGCTGTCCTTAGTACGAGAGGACCGGGATGGACGCACCGCTGGTGTACCAGTTGTTCTGCCAAGGGCATAGCTGGGTAGCTATGTGCGGAAGGGATAAGTGCTGAAAGCATCTAAGCATGAAGCCCCCCTCAAGATGAGATTTCCCATAGCGTAAGCTAGTAAGATCCCTGAAAGATGATCAGGTTGATAGGTTCGAGGTGGAAGCATGGTGACATGTGGAGCTGACGAATACTAATAGATCGAGGACTTAACCATATAATATGAAGCAAATGTTATCTAGTTTTGAAGGAATATACCTTCATAAGTCTGGTAATGATGGCAGAGAGGTCACACCCGTTCCCATACCGAACACGGAAGTTAAGCTCTCTAGCGCCGATGGTAGTTGGGACCTTGTCCCTGTGAGAGTAGGACGTTGCCAGGCTTTTATATCGTCGCGGGGTGGAGCAGTCCGGTAGCTCGTCGGGCTCATAACCCGAAGGTCGCAGGTTCAAATCCTGTCCCCGCAACCAATGGTCCCGTGGTGTAGTGGTTAACATGCCTGCCTGTCACGCAGGAGATCGCCGGTTCGACCCCGGTCGGGACCGCCATTTATACAAAGAAAAGAACGAAACAACTTGTTTCGTATTTTTTTATTTATTTTTAAGAAAACTTATAAAGACAGTCAATCTTACCCTTAGGACAACTCCTAAGGTCTTTTTTATATGTTCAAAATGAAACAAAGTGAAAAAATCTGTATAATAAAGAGCAGAGAATATTGTGAGTAAGGTAGGTGAAACCTTTGAATAAATATGAAATAACGACAACTTCTTCTGAAGAGACACAGAACTTATCAGAAAGGCTAGGACAACTTGTTAGGGAACAAGATGTACTTGTTTTAGAAGGCGATCTTGGTGCTGGCAAGACAACGTTTACGAAAGGTCTTGCAAAAGGCCTTGGTGTGAAACGAGTTGTAAATAGTCCGACATTCAATATTATTAAAGAGTACAAAGGGAGATTACCGCTATATCATATGGACGTGTATCGTTTAGCGGAAAGTGAAGAAGATTTAGGGTTTGATGAGTATTTTTATGGTGAAGGTATAACAGTAGTAGAATGGGCTCATTTAATTGAATCTTTTCTGCCAAATGAGAAATTAAAAATAAGCTTGTTCCATACAGGTGATGATACAAGAAAAATTGTGTTAGAGCCAAGTGGTGAACGCTATATTAGATTATGTGAGGAGCTATTACAAGATGAAAGTACTAGCAATTGATACTTCAAATTATGTAATGGGGATTTCTCTTATTGATGGAAATACTGTTGTCGGAGAAATCATTACGAATTTAACCAAAAATCATTCTGTACGCCTTATGCCGGCTGTAGAACAACTTCTGAAGGAATGTAATATAAAGCCGAAAGAGCTAGACAAAATCATCGTAGCGGCTGGTCCTGGATCTTATACAGGAGTTCGAATTGGTGTGACTGTTGCAAAAACATTAGCTTGGTCGTTGCAAATACCGATTGTCGGTGTGTCTAGCTTAGAAGTAGTGGCTGCGAATGGAGCGAATTTCCAAGGGGTTATTTGTCCATTGTTTGATGGACGTCGCGGACAAATTTATACGGGCTTGTATACATATAAAGAAGAGCAGTTATCTTCTGTAGAAGAGGATCGAATTATTCTTATTATTGATTGGTTACAGATGTTAAAAGATAAGGGGCAACCTGTTTTATTTATCGGCAATGATGTAGAACAACATAAAGAAACGATTGTAGAATATTTAGGAGATCGAGCTGTGTTTGCTTCTTTTACAAAGAACAACCCAAGACCAAGTGAGCTAGCATTTTTAGGATTACAAAAAGAGGAGCAAAGTGTGCATACATTTGTTCCGAGCTACCTCCGTTTAGCAGAAGCAGAAGCAAAATGGCTAGAAAGTCAAAAAAAATAGGGGTTATCAAAATGGATATTACATTTAGAAAGATGACGACTGATGATATTGCTCAAATTGTAGTAATTGAAGAAGCGTCATTCCCAACTCCTTGGACTGCTGATGCATTTTATCGTGAATTGACGATGAATGAATATGCACATTATGTCGTAATTGAAAAAGATGGTGTGGTAATTGGATACTGTGGATTGTGGATTATTATTGATGAATCACATATTACGAACATAGCCATTTTGCCAGAATATCGCGGTCAAAAACTTGGAGATGCTTTGCTGAAAGAAGTAATGGATCAGGCAAAAGAAATGGGAGCAAAAACGATGACACTTGAAGTACGAGTGTCAAATGAAGTAGCGAAGCAGTTATACCGAAAGTATGGATTCCAAAATGGTGGGATTCGTAAACGATACTATACAGACAATTATGAAGATGGTCTTGTAATGTGGGTGAATATATAATGGAAAAAAATACGATTATACTTGGTATTGAAACGAGCTGTGATGAAACGGCTGTAGCGGTTGTTAAAAATGGAACAGAAATAGTGGCAAATATTGTTGCTTCACAGATTGAGAGCCATAAGCGTTTTGGCGGAGTTGTGCCGGAAATTGCATCTCGTCATCATGTAGAACAAATTACAGTTGTATTAGAAGAAGCATTAAAGGAAGCGAACATTACATTTGAAGATATTGATGCAATTGCTGTGACGGAAGGGCCAGGTTTAGTAGGGGCACTTTTAATTGGTGTAAATGCAGCTAAAGCAGTTGCCTTTGCTCATAATATTCCTCTTGTTGGTGTTCATCATATTGCTGGGCATATTTACGCGAATCGCTTAGTAAAAGAACTACAATTCCCTTTGTTGTCACTTGTTGTGTCTGGCGGGCATACAGAGCTTGTTTATATGAAAGAGCATGGTTCGTTTGAAGTAATTGGCGAAACGAGAGATGATGCGGCAGGAGAAGCATATGATAAAGTTGCACGTACACTATCTATGCCATATCCAGGTGGTCCTCATATTGACCGTCTTGCTCATGAAGGACAACCAACGATTGATTTACCACGTGCATGGTTAGAACCAGATTCGTATGATTTTAGCTTTAGTGGACTGAAATCAGCAGTTATCAACACTGTGCATAACGCAAAACAACGTGGAGAAGAAATCGCACCAGAAGATTTAGCAGCTAGCTTCCAAGCGAGTGTAATAGATGTACTAGTAACAAAAGCAGCACGTGCTGCAGAAGCGTATGATGTAAAACAGGTGCTTCTCGCTGGTGGCGTTGCAGCGAATAAAGGACTTCGTGCACGTTTAGAGGAAGAGTTTGCAAAAAAAGAAGAAATCGAGCTCATTATTCCACCGTTATCTTTATGCACAGATAATGCAGCAATGATTGCAGCAGCAGGAACTATTGCATATGAGCAAGGAAAACGTGCAACATTGGCTTTAAATGCAAATCCAGGATTAGATATTGAAGCATAGTTATACACATAATTAACCACAACTTGTGGATAAAACCCATATTATCTGTTGATAATATGGGTTTTATTGTGAATATTAAATGTGCATAATTTTTTTGTGATTTGTGGATAATGTGGAAAAGTTATTTTTGTGTTTATATGATAAAGGTGGATATGTGCATAAGGTTGTGGATAACACTATTGAGGTCAGACCTTCGACCATAATCTTTTGTATTGAAAAATAAACAAGGTAGTTGAATGGCTTTCAACTACCTTGTTTTTATCATATAAATATATAAGGGTTATACGTGTAACTCTTCCCATTCCGCCATAAACTGCTCTAATTTTTCTTGTTTTGTTTGCTTTGCTGTTGTAATCTCACTAGCTCGTTCGTAGTCAGCATATACTTCAGGTAGACAAAGCTCCTCTTCTAATTGTTCAATTTCTTCTTCTAAATTTGCAATGTTTTGTTCAATTTCTTCAATCTTTCGGATGCGTTGGCGTTCTGACTTCTTACGTTCTTTTTCTTCAAGGTAATTTAATTTTTCTTGAGCGATAGTTTTTTGGACTGTTGCATCCTCTTCTTGTTGTTCAAATTCCGCACGTTCAATCATTTCATTTTTCTTTTCAATATAGTAGTCATAGTCACCTAAATATTCTTGTGCACCACCTGTTGATAACTCAACAACTGTAGTTGTGACACGGTTAATGAAATAGCGATCATGGGAAACGAATAAAAGAGTCCCAGGATAATCAATTAAGGCATTTTCTAAAATCTCTTTACTATTTAAATCGAGATGGTTTGTTGGCTCATCGAGAATCAGTAAATTAGATTTTTGCATCATCAATTTTGCTAGAGCTAATCGTGCTTTTTGACCACCACTTAAGGAAGATACTGGCTTTAATACATCGTCCCCTGTGAATAAAAAGTTACCGAGTATCGTGCGAATTTCTTTTTCTGGCTCTAGCGGATAATCATCCCATAGTTCGTTTAAAACACGCTTAGATGATGTTAAGTTTGCCTGTTCTTGATCATAATATCCAATAGATACATTTGAACCGAAAGAAACTTCACCGCCTAACGTCTTTAATTTATTCACAATTGATTTTAATAATGTAGATTTCCCAATACCATTTGGACCAACTAGTGCGACACTATCACCGCGGGTTAAGCGCATATTTACATGTTCAATAATCGGTTCTTTGTCATATCCAATTGAAACATCCTTTATTTGTAATACATCGTTTCCGCTTTGTTTTTCGATATCAAAGTGGAAGGATGCTGATTTAGAATCACCTAATGGTCTAGTTAGTAATTCCATTCTGTCTAACTGCTTCCGACGACTTTGTGCACGCTTTGTTGTAGATGCACGGGCAATGTTCTTTTGGACAAAGTCTTCTAGTTTAGCAATTTCCTCTTGTTGTTTCTCATAACGCTTCATTTCCTGCTCATGTAGTGCAGCTTTTAAATCTAAATATTTACTGTAGTTACCAACATATCGTCTGCTTTCTTTATTAGAAATTTCATATACTTGTGTAACAAGCTTGTCTAAAAAGTAGCGATCGTGGGAAACGATTAAAATAGCTCCAGGATAGCCTTGTAAGTATTGTTCAAGCCATGTTAATGTATCGATATCTAAATGGTTTGTTGGTTCGTCCAAGATGAGTAAGTCTGGTTTTGTTAGCAGTAGTTTCCCAAGAGCAAGTCTTGTTTTCTGTCCACCACTTAACGTAGAAATCGTTGTTTGGTGTGTTTCAACCGGAAAACCAAGTCCACTTAAAATGGAGCGAATATCAGCTTCATATTGATAACCACCTTGATCCTTGTAGTCTAACTGTAATTGATCATAATCAGCGAGTAATTTTTCGTACGTAGCAGCATTTGAAAAGTTCTCTTCCTTACCCATGTCTAGCTCTAACCTTCGAAGCTTCTTTTCCATTTGCTGCAGATGAGTAAAGACAGTAAGCATTTCATCCCAAATTGTTAAAGAAGTTTCTAAACCAGTATTTTGGGCCAAGTATCCAATTGAAACATCTTTTGGTTTTATAATTTCTCCACCATCGTGAGATAATTCACCGGCAATTATTTTTAATAATGTAGATTTTCCAGCACCATTTCGACCAACTAGTGCAATGCGATCTTTTGTTTGAACTTCCAATTTAATGTTTGCAAGAATTGTTTCAGCACCGTATAATTTTGAAAGCCCATTCACTTGTAATAAAATCAATGTTTTCACCTCAAATAATTTCTTAACTTTGCCATGTTTATATTTCTCAATCATACTAAAAATAGTGTATAGTTTAAAATAAGAGAGAAGTCTTCTCTCTATTATACAAGGAAAGTCATAAGTGCTAAACTTCTGTATTTGTTTTAAATCTGTGAACAAAGATAGGAAGAGAGGAGAGGTTATATGGATCAACAAAAGATTCCACAGGCCACTGCCAAACGATTGCCTCTATACTATCGATTTATCCAAAACTTATCTCTTTCTGGTAAGCAGCGTGTTTCATCGGCTGAATTGAGTGAAGCTGTAAAGGTAGATTCAGCAACAATTCGGAGAGATTTTTCATATTTTGGAGCGTTAGGGAAAAAGGGATATGGATATAATGTGAATTATTTACTATCATTCTTCCGAGAAACGCTTGATCAAGATGATATAACACGTGTAGCACTTATTGGAGTGGGTAATTTAGGGACCGCTTTCTTACATTACAATTTCACCAAAAATAATAATACAAAGATTGAAATGGCATTTGATGTCAATGAGGAGAAAGTTGGAAAAGAAATCGGAGGAATTCCTGTATATCATTTAGATGAATTAGAAGAGCGTTTAACAAATGATATACAAGTGGCAATATTAACAGTACCTGCTACTGTTGCACAGGCTGTAGCAGATCGATTGGCCGAAACAAATATACACGGAATTTTAAATTTTACACCAGCACGATTAAATGTTTCAGAAAATATAAGAATTCACCATATTGATTTAGCTGTAGAATTACAAACACTCGTTTATTTTTTGAAAAATTATCCACAATAAAACGCAGAGGAAATCCCTCTGCGTTTTATTGTTGCTTTTTCTTTGTAAATTTGACTAAGATAAGTCGAAGTGCCAAATTAAAATCAATTGTTGCCATAGCAGCAAACAGCAGTGTCCCAAAGTTCCAAATTGTATCTGTAACGTTCGTAATTGCGAAACGTGTAAAGACACAACCAAGAAGGAAATACAGTGCTGCCATGAACAATGGTGAGTTCCTCATATTTAAAATCCTCCGATAAATCCTTGCATTTTTTCTGCTTCTTTAATCATTTCTTGTATTTGTTCGTTACTTACCAGTACTTGGGCTATTGCAACTAATGTATTCATCGCAACATGTGCCATAATAGGAACGATAATTCGCTTTGTTTTTACATATAAAAAGGCGAATACAAGCCCCATGGAAGTGTATACCAATAAGTGTGTAAAATCAAAGTGAATTGCTGCAAATACAAGTGAGCTAATAATAGCAGCGATAAAGAAGTTGAATTTCTTATACAATGTACCAAATAAAATTTTTCTAAAGACAATTTCCTCTAAAATAGGCCCTATTATTGATATAACAATAAGGAACCATGGGGTGGTCCGTGCTATTTCCATCAAGCGAGCTGTGTTCTCAGATCCAGGTTTAATGCCCAATAAACGCATTTCGATTGTGCCTGCAATTGTTTGAGAAAAGAAAGCTAAAAAGAAACCGATAAAGATCCAACCGATTGTGGCAGGAATACTGGCGCGTTTTGTATCGAAACGACTTTCACGAATATCTGTTCGAAGTAGTAAAAGTACAATACATAATGCAATGAAAAAGCTAATAATTGCCCAGTGACCAGTCAGTAGCTGCATTTTTTCTTCTCTGGTGAACCCCCTATTATCATATAGTCCGGTTTTCAAAAGAAGCGGTAATCCAACAATACCTGATAATTGCATAAGAATGTATGTAACTATAATCCACCAATATTGTTTTTTCAAATTGGTTAACCATCCTTTCTAACTCTAGTTTATGAGATAAGGCGGGATAACATGTAAACATCCAGCCGGGGATACGTAATAACCATTCATATTATTATTTTTTTGTAAATCTTTCTTTGAAAATGAAATAGGAGACAGGAAAAAGCTGTACCTATAGAGAAAACAACTTATGGCATCTTCCATATTGTAACATACGATAAGTGAAAACGCTGATTCATATATATAAGGCTTTCGCGAGAATGGTTGCAGCGATAACAGAATGATTTTTCTTAGGAAGTTATATAAAAAAAGTTTATATAGCAATTTGCGAAAAAATTATGATTTTTTTACTTGCAAAAGAAAATTAGATTATTTATTATTATAAGTGTGTTAGCACTCGAGGTCGTTGAGTGCTAATAAAGAAAATTTACATAGAAAAATGAGGAGGTTATTGTTCATGCTAAAGCCATTAGGTGATCGCGTTGTAATTGAGCTTGTTCAAGCAGAAGAAAAAACAGCAAGTGGTATTGTATTACCAGACACTGCAAAAGAAAAACCACAAGAGGGTAAAGTTATTGCAGTAGGTACTGGTCGAGTGCTTGAAAATGGTGAGCGTGTTGCTTTAGAGGTAGCAGCAGGTGATCTTATCATCTTCTCAAAATATGCAGGTACTGAAGTGAAATATGAAGGTACAGACTACTTGATTTTACGTGAAAGTGACATTTTAGCAATTATCGGTTAATTATATACATTTTAAAAATCCAAGGGGGTCAATTATTATGGCAAAAGATATTAAATTTAGTGAAGAAGCACGTCGTTCGATGCTTCGCGGTGTCGACACTCTTGCAAATGCAGTAAAAGTAACGCTTGGACCAAAAGGTCGTAACGTTGTACTTGAGAAAAAATTCGGTTCACCACTTATTACAAATGATGGTGTAACAATTGCGAAAGAAATCGAATTAGAAGATGCTTTCGAAAACATGGGTGCAAAATTAGTAGCAGAAGTTGCTAGCAAAACAAATGACGTAGCTGGTGACGGAACAACAACTGCAACTGTATTAGCACAAGCTATGATTCGTGAAGGTTTAAAAAACGTAACAGCTGGCGCGAACCCAATGGGTCTTCGTAAAGGTATCGAAAAAGCGGTTGTTACAGCAATTGAAGAATTAAAAATAATTTCTAAACCAATCGAAGGTAAATCTTCTATCGCACAAGTAGCTGCTATTTCATCAGCTGACGAAGAAGTAGGTCAATTAATTGCAGAAGCAATGGAGCGCGTTGGTAACGACGGCGTTATTACTTTAGAAGAATCTAAAGGATTCACAACAGAATTAGATGTAGTAGAAGGTATGCAATTTGATCGTGGATATGCATCTCCTTACATGATTACTGATTCTGACAAAATGGAAGCAGTACTTGATAACCCATATATCTTAATCACTGACAAAAAGATTTCTAACATTCAAGAAATCTTACCAGTGTTAGAGCAAGTGGTACAACAAGGTAAACCACTTCTTATCATTGCAGAAGATGTAGAAGGTGAAGCATTAGCTACATTAGTAGTGAACAAACTTCGTGGTACATTCAATGTAGTAGCTGTTAAAGCTCCTGGATTTGGTGACCGTCGTAAAGCAATGCTAGAAGATATCGCGATCTTAACTGGCGGTGAAGTGATCACTGAAGAATTAGGACGCGACTTAAAATCAGCTACAGTTGCATCTTTAGGACGCGCTGGCAAAGTTGTTGTAACGAAAGAAAACACAACTGTAGTTGAAGGTGTAGGTAACACAGAACAAATCGAAGCTCGCATCGGTCAAATCCGTGCACAATTAGAAGAAACAACTTCTGAATTCGATCGTGAAAAATTACAAGAGCGTCTTGCTAAACTTGCAGGAGGCGTAGCAGTAATTAAAGTAGGTGCAGCAACTGAAACTGAGTTAAAAGAGCGCAAACTTCGCATTGAAGATGCACTTAACTCAACTCGTGCAGCAGTAGAAGAAGGTATTGTTGCAGGTGGTGGTACTTCACTTATGAACGTATACACTAAAGTAGCTTCTATTTCAGCTGAAGGTGACGAAGCAACAGGTATCAACATTGTACTTCGTGCATTAGAAGAGCCAGTTCGTCAAATCGCAATCAACGCTGGTCTAGAAGGATCCGTTGTTGTAGAACGCTTAAAAGGCGAAAAAGTAGGCGTTGGTTTCAACGCAGCAACTGGCGAATGGGTAAACATGCTTGAGTCTGGTATCGTAGACCCAGCAAAAGTAACTCGTTCTGCACTTCAAAACGCGGCATCTGTTGCAGCTATGTTCTTAACAACTGAAGCTGTAGTTGCTGACAAGCCAGAACCAAATGCACCAGCAATGCCTGACATGGGCGGCATGGGCATGGGCGGTATGGGCGGAATGATGTAATTTCATTCGCCAAAGAAACATTCATCTCTATATAGGGGTGAATGTTTTTTGTTATGGGACAAAAAAATATAGAAATAAAGGTTTCTTGGGATAAAGAAAATAATTTCTGTAGAATTTTGTCGCTTTCTCTCTTGACCGTATTGATACTTCATTGTTAGAATCTAGGAAGATAATATAAAACAATCCTTCATATATCCTCAATGATATGGTTTGAGAGTCTCTACCGGGTTACCGTAAACAACCTGACTATGAAGGCAGTGTGTCTTATATTTATAAAGAGCGGGATACTATCTTTATAAAGCCAGACCTCTGCCTTTTCTTTGTTATGAGACTGAGGGCGGAGGACTGGCTTTTTTTATTATATTGGTAATGCTTTTTGCCAAATTGGTGAAAATATTTATATACAGAACTAACGTTGGGGTGATTATTTTGAAGAAACAGCACGATACAATTATCGTTTTAGATTTTGGGAGTCAGTACAATCAGTTAATTGCACGTCGAATTCGTGAGTTCGGTGTATACAGTGAACTTCATCCACATACAATTACTGCAGAAGAAATTAAAGCAATGAATCCAAAAGGGATTATTTTCTCTGGTGGACCGAATAGTGTATATGGTGAAAATGCATTCCACTGTGATGAAAAAATCTTTGAATTAGGATTACCGATTTTCGGTATTTGTTACGGTATGCAGCTTATGACAAAACACTTTGGTGGAAAAGTAGAACGTGCGAACCATCGTGAGTACGGAAAAGCAGTTCTTAAAGTAGAGAACGGATCAAAATTATATGCGAACCTTCCAGAAGAGCAAGTTGTATGGATGAGTCATGGTGACTTAGTAACTGGTTTACCAGAAGGATTCGTAGTAGATGCAACAAGTGAGTCTTGTCCAATTGCTGGTATGAGCAATGAAGCAAAAAACTTATACGGTGTACAATTCCATCCAGAAGTACGTCATTCTGAGCACGGTAATGATTTAATCAAAAACTTCGTATTCGGCGTATGTGGCTGTTCTGAAGGTTGGAACATGGAGAACTTTATTGAAGTAGAATTAGAAAAAATCCGTGAAACTGTTGGCGATAAAAAAGTACTATGCGCACTTAGTGGCGGTGTAGACTCTTCTGTTGTAGCAGTATTAATCCATAAAGCAATCGGTGACCAATTAACATGTATTTTCGTTGACCATGGTTTACTTCGTAAAGGTGAAGCGGAAGGTGTTATGAAAACATTTAGCGAAGGCTTCCACATGAACGTTATTAAAGTGGATGCAAAAGAACGCTTCATGAACAAGTTAAAAGGTGTAGAAGATCCAGAACAAAAACGCAAAATCATTGGTAATGAATTTATTTACGTATTTGATGATGAAGCTTCTAGATTAGAAGGAATGGACTTCTTAGCACAAGGTACACTGTACACAGATATTGTTGAAAGTGGTACAGCAACTGCACAAACAATTAAATCTCACCATAACGTTGGTGGACTTCCAGAAGATATGCAGTTCAAATTAATTGAGCCTTTAAACACTCTATTTAAGGATGAAGTACGTGTATTAGGATCAGAACTAGGAATTCCTGATGAAATCGTATGGCGTCAACCGTTCCCGGGTCCAGGACTTGGTATCCGTGTATTAGGCGAAATCACAGAAGAAAAATTAGAAATCGTTCGTGAATCCGATGCGATTTTACGTGAGGAAATCCAAAAAGCTGGCTTAGATCGTGAAATTTGGCAATACTTCACTGCACTTCCTGGCATGCGTAGCGTAGGTGTTATGGGTGACGAGCGTACTTATGATTACACAGTAGGTATCCGTGCAGTAACATCAATCGATGGTATGACAGCAGATTGGGCACGTATCCCTTGGGATGTATTAGAGAAAATCTCTGTACGTATCGTAAACGAAGTAAAACACGTTAACCGTATCGTGTATGATGTAACGAGTAAGCCACCAGCAACAATTGAGTGGGAATAGAATAGGTTTATTCGTTTAAAAGAAGACCCATCTATGATTTTATGCATAGATGGGTCTTTTTTTGTTGTTTATACGAACGAAAAACAAAAATCTTATAAAAATGTTCGTTTTTAAATTGACATACACCTATATGTGAGTTAATATGAGTATGTAATTGATACGAAAAAATGAATATTACAGCCGTCGTATAATATCGGGGATATGGCCCGAAAGTTTCTACCTAGCTACCGTAAATGGCTTGACTACGAGGCGTTTTTATAAAGGTAAGGGGAAATCTGCCTTTATTTACAGAACGCTTCCATGTATATGCAATGGAAGCCTTTTTTATTTTTATAAATAAAAGAGGGCTAGGGAGGGTTACGACGAGTAATCATATAACGGGGGAAACGTAGAATGAAACGTTATTTTCAGTTCGATGAGCTCGGTACAAATTATAAAACAGAGTTCATTGCAGGGTTAACGACATTTTTATCTATGGCTTATGTATTATTTGTCAATCCTGCTACACTGTCACTGGGAAACATTAAAGGGTTACCAGCAGGAACAGGAATGGATCCGGGAGCGGTCTTTGTTGCCACTGCATTAGCGGCTGCAATTGGGTCACTGATTATGGGGATTTTCGCAAAATATCCAATTGCCTTAGCGCCAGGAATGGGAATCAATGCATTCTTTGCTTATACAGCGGTGTTAACGATGGGGATTCCGTGGCAAACAGCGATTGCCGGAACTTTAATGTCAGGTATTATCTTTATTATTCTTACTGCTTCTGGTATTCGCGAAAAAATTATTAATGCCATTCCATTAGAGTTGAAGTTTGCAGTAGCAGCAGGAATTGGTTTGTTTATCGCCTTTCTTGGTTTTCAAAATGCAGGAATTATTGTGAAGAATGATGCGGTTCTTGTTGGATTGGGGGATTTAACAAAGGGCACAACATTACTTGCGATTTTCGGTGTAGTGATTACAATCATTCTAATGATTAAAAAAATAAACGGTGCTGTTTTCTACGGAATGATTCTTACAGCAATCCTTGGAGTAGCAACAGGATTAATTGATACACCAAAAGCTGTCGTTGGTGCAATTCCTAGTTTAGAACCTACGTTCGGTGTGGCGTTCCAGCACTTCGGAGATATCTTTACTGTTCAAATGGGAATTGTTATTATAACGTTCTTCTTCATTGATTTCTTTGATACAGCGGGTACACTTGTAGCAGTTGCGAATCAAGCTGGGTTAATGAAGAACAATAAATTACCACGTGCGGGAAAAGCATTATTTGCAGATGCAATTGCCACTGTAATTGGTGCGATTCTTGGGACATCTACGACAACGTCTTACATTGAATCGTCTGCAGGGGTAGCAGCAGGAGGGCGTTCAGGATTTACAGCAGTTGTAACAGCCGGATTTTTCTTGTTAGCACTTTTCTTTTCACCATTATTAAGTGTTGTGACAGCGTCTGTAACGGCACCGGCTTTAATTATTGTAGGGATTTTGATGGTTTCGTCTCTAGGAGAAATTGATTGGAAGAAATTCGAGATTGCAGTACCAGCATTCTTTACGATTATTTCTATGCCACTTACGTATAGTATTGCAACAGGAATAGCAATTGGATTTATCTTCTATCCAATTACAATGGTTGTAAGTGGTCGTCGTAAAGAAATTCATCCAATTATGTATGTAATGGGAGTTTTATTCGTACTATATTTCATCTACGTTCGTAAATAAAGGGGTTTTTGAAAGGTCTGGACTAAGGGGAGTCTAGACCTTTTTTGCGTCTTCAGAAAATCTTAAGGATTTCGTTCCGTTTTTCTTCAGAAGTTTTCTTATAATAGAAGTTAGGGAATGAAAAAGCTATGGGGGAGATATTGTGGGACACGAAACAATACTTGTTGTAGATGATGAAAAAGAAATTCGGGATTTAATTACGATTTATTTAAAGAATGAAGGATATAAGGTGCTACAGGCAGAGGATGGAGCAGAGGGTTTATATATATTAGAGAAAAATGAAGTGCATTTAGTTGTATTGGATATTATGATGCCGAAAATTGATGGTATCCATATGTGTATGAAAATAAGAGAAGCGAAAGAGATGCCAATTATTATGTTGTCTGCGAAAACGCAAGATATGGATAAAATTTTAGGGCTAACAACAGGAGCGGACGATTATGTAACGAAACCTTTCAATCCGTTAGAACTGATGGCGAGAATAAAATCGCAGCTTCGTCGATATATGAAAATGAATGGATTTGTTGTCCAAAATGAAAATGAAATTGAAATCGGGAATATGAAAATAAACGTCTCAACCCACAAAGTTGTTGTAGAAAATGAAGAAGTGAAACTAACTCCGAGGGAATTTTCGATTTTGGAGTTATTAGCTCGTAATCCAGAGATGGTCTTTAGTGCAGAACAAATTTATGAAAAGGTTTGGAATGAACGATCTTTCCAATCTGATAATACTGTCATGGTGCATATTCGAAAAATACGTGAGAAGACAGAAGAGAATCCGAGAAAGCCAATATATATAAAAACAGTATGGGGAGTGGGATATAAGATTGAGAAAGATAATTAAAAGCATATTTAGGCCGATTGGTTGGATGAATCGAACTTTTAAAAAAATAATATATAAAGTAATAAGGGGAGTACAAAAGAGTTTACGTGTACAACTGATAACTACGTTTGCTTTCTGTATTTTGTTGGGTGTAATAGGAGTGTGGACATCATCTCCGTTTTTTCAAGGAATAAATACATACTCTGTAATTGATTATTCATCTGGTATGCGAGGAATTGATGCAACTGCTGAAAGACTTGCCGAGGTTATTACAAGAGAAGGTGCTGATGTTAACGTCCAAGAAGTTTTTGAACGTCCGGAGTATCAAGGTGAATTAAAAGTGTTAATTGTAGATGAGAATGGAAAAGTTATATATAAGACAAAAGATGCTCAGGAAGAACAAGTTAATCTTCATAGTACTATTCGTAATATAATGAGTTTCAAAATAAATCGCTCTCAATATGAATATCAAAAAAATGTAATAGATAATGAAATCGAAAGAGAGCGTAAAGAATTTACGACTTTTTATCCTTTAACAATTCAAGAGAAAAATATGTATATGATCGCAAGCGGTATACCGGAAGGGAATATTAGAGTAGTACAGAATGATGGGCCGTTTCCATTTTTGATTGGCTTTGTTATTTTTTTATTTTCTTTCTTTTATATAACTAAAAGAAAGATGAGGCAAGTTGAGGCAATGGCGGAAGGTGTAAAAGAAATCGCAAAAGGTAACCTGCAATATAGAATTCCGCAGAAGGGGCAAGATGAATTAAGTTTGCTAGCTGTGAATATGAATCAGATGGCAAAAGAGTTATTTTCCAACATAGAAAAAGAAAGAAGAATAGAGAAGCAAAAGAATGAATTGATTACAAATGTATCTCATGACTTGCGAACGCCACTTACATCTATTATGGGTTATTTGCGTTTATTACAGGATTCAAAATATGAAAGTAAAGAACAGCACAATGAATATGTGAGAATTGCTTTCTCGAAATCTGAGCAGTTAAAGAATTTAATAGAAGATTTATTTGAGTATACAAAGTTAACAAATGAAAAGATGGTATTAGAAAAGCAAGAAGTGTGTATAACCGAACTTCTGGGGCAATTAATAGAAGAGCTAGTACCACAGGCTGAAGAAGAAGGACTTATACTCGTGAAGCAGTTTCCTAAAGAACGTGTGTATGCTGCGATTGATTCAGAGAAGATGGTCCGTGTATTTGAGAATCTATTAATGAATGCTATTAAATATAGTAAAGATGATGGAGAGATTAAGGTTTCCCTTCAAAGACAACGCCGGAATATACAAATTACGGTTGCGAACCATAGTGAAGAGTTTACAAAGGAAGAGTTAGGGAACTTGTTTGAACGCTTCTATAAGAAAGATCAATCTAGAAGTAGAGTAACGGAAGGATCGGGACTCGGATTAGCAATCGCTAAAAGTATTGTTGAATTACAAGGGGGAGAAATTCGAGCAGAATATGAGGATGGAATTATTCAGTTTATCGTTTCACTACCAATTATAGAAGAAAAGTAAATAAAGAGAGAGTTATGGAAGAGGAAGGCTTGTTTATAAGGAATAAGCCTTCTTTATATTTTTTTAGAAAAACATATTGACGTTTATATAAATGAAGTGTAATATTATATGAGTCGCCGATAGCAACAACGCAAAACGCGACAAATGAAATAAAAAAATAGTTGGCATTGAAACATGAAAGTGTTAACATAAGGGAGTCGCGAATGAGCGGCAAACAAGTTCTTTGAAAACTGAACGAAACAAACAACGTGAAACGTCAATTTTTATTTTAGATGCTAGACAAACTAACTTTATTGGAGAGTTTGATCCTGGCTCAGGATGAACGCTGGCGGCGTGCCTAATACATGCAAGTCGAGCGAATGGATTAAGAGCTTGCTCTTATGAAGTTAGCGGCGGACGGGTGAGTAACACGTGGGTAACCTGCCCATAAGACTGGGATAACTCCGGGAAACCGGGGCTAATACCGGATAACATTTTGCACCGCATGGTGCGAAATTCAAAGGCGGCTTCGGCTGTCACTTATGGATGGACCCGCGTCGCATTAGCTAGTTGGTGAGGTAACGGCTCACCAAGGCAACGATGCGTAGCCGACCTGAGAGGGTGATCGGCCACACTGGGACTGAGACACGGCCCAGACTCCTACGGGAGGCAGCAGTAGGGAATCTTCCGCAATGGACGAAAGTCTGACGGAGCAACGCCGCGTGAGTGATGAAGGCTTTCGGGTCGTAAAACTCTGTTGTTAGGGAAGAACAAGTGCTAGTTGAATAAGCTGGCACCTTGACGGTACCTAACCAGAAAGCCACGGCTAACTACGTGCCAGCAGCCGCGGTAATACGTAGGTGGCAAGCGTTATCCGGAATTATTGGGCGTAAAGCGCGCGCAGGTGGTTTCTTAAGTCTGATGTGAAAGCCCACGGCTCAACCGTGGAGGGTCATTGGAAACTGGGAGACTTGAGTGCAGAAGAGGAAAGTGGAATTCCATGTGTAGCGGTGAAATGCGTAGAGATATGGAGGAACACCAGTGGCGAAGGCGACTTTCTGGTCTGTAACTGACACTGAGGCGCGAAAGCGTGGGGAGCAAACAGGATTAGATACCCTGGTAGTCCACGCCGTAAACGATGAGTGCTAAGTGTTAGAGGGTTTCCGCCCTTTAGTGCTGAAGTTAACGCATTAAGCACTCCGCCTGGGGAGTACGGCCGCAAGGCTGAAACTCAAAGGAATTGACGGGGGCCCGCACAAGCGGTGGAGCATGTGGTTTAATTCGAAGCAACGCGAAGAACCTTACCAGGTCTTGACATCCTCTGACAACCCTAGAGATAGGGCTTCCCCTTCGGGGGCAGAGTGACAGGTGGTGCATGGTTGTCGTCAGCTCGTGTCGTGAGATGTTGGGTTAAGTCCCGCAACGAGCGCAACCCTTGATCTTAGTTGCCATCATTAAGTTGGGCACTCTAAGGTGACTGCCGGTGACAAACCGGAGGAAGGTGGGGATGACGTCAAATCATCATGCCCCTTATGACCTGGGCTACACACGTGCTACAATGGACGGTACAAAGAGCTGCAAGACCGCGAGGTGGAGCTAATCTCATAAAACCGTTCTCAGTTCGGATTGTAGGCTGCAACTCGCCTACATGAAGCTGGAATCGCTAGTAATCGCGGATCAGCATGCCGCGGTGAATACGTTCCCGGGCCTTGTACACACCGCCCGTCACACCACGAGAGTTTGTAACACCCGAAGTCGGTGGGGTAACCTTTTTGGAGCCAGCCGCCTAAGGTGGGACAGATGATTGGGGTGAAGTCGTAACAAGGTAGCCGTATCGGAAGGTGCGGCTGGATCACCTCCTTTCTATGGAGAATTGATGAACGCTGTTCATCAATATAAGTTTCCGTGTTTCGTTTTGTTCAGTTTTGAGAGAACTATCTCTCAGAAATAAATGTATGTTCTTTGAAAACTAGATAACAGTGTAGCTCATATTTTTTAATTTTAGTTTGGTTAAGTTAGAAAGGGCGCACGGTGGATGCCTTGACACTAGGAGTCGATGAAGGACGGGACTAACGCCGATATGCTTCGGGGAGCTGTAAGTAAGCTTTGATCCGAAGATTTCCGAATGGGGAAACCCACCATACGTAATGGTATGGTATCCTTACCTGAATACATAGGGTAAGGAAGACAGACCCAGGGAACTGAAACATCTAAGTACCTGGAGGAAGAGAAAGCAAATGCGATTTCCTGAGTAGCGGCGAGCGAAACGGAATCTAGCCCAAACCAAGAGGCTTGCCTCTTGGGGTTGTAGGACATTCTATACGGAGTTACAAAGGAACGAGGTAGACGAAGCAGCCTGGAAAGGCTCGTCACAGAGGGTAACAACCCCGTAGTCGAAACTTCGTTCTCTCTTGAATGTATCCTGAGTACGGCGGAACACGTGAAATTCCGTCGGAATCTGGGAGGACCATCTCCCAAGGCTAAATACTACCTAGTGATCGATAGTGAACCAGTACCGTGAGGGAAAGGTGAAAAGCACCCCGGAAGGGGAGTGAAAGAGATCCTGAAACCGTGTGCCTACAAATAGTCAGAGCCCGTTAATGGGTGATGGCGTGCCTTTTGTAGAATGAACCGGCGAGTTACGATCCCGTGCGAGGTTAAGCTGAAGAGGCGGAGCCGTAGCGAAAGCGAGTCTGAATAGGGCGTTTAGTACGTGGTCGTAGACCCGAAACCAGGTGATCTACCCATGTCCAGGGTGAAGTTCAGGTAACACTGAATGGAGGCCCGAACCCACGCACGTTGAAAAGTGCGGGGATGAGGTGTGGGTAGCGGAGAAATTCCAATCGAACCTGGAGATAGCTGGTTCTCCCCGAAATAGCTTTAGGGCTAGCCTTAAGTGTAAGAGTCTTGGAGGTAGAGCACTGATTGAACTAGGGGTCCTCATCGGATTACCGAATTCAGTCAAACTCCGAATGCCAATGACTTATCCTTAGGAGTCAGACTGCGAGTGATAAGATCCGTAGTCAAGAGGGAAACAGCCCAGATCGCCAGCTAAGGTCCCAAAGTGTGTATTAAGTGGAAAAGGATGTGGAGTTGCTTAGACAACTAGGATGTTGGCTTAGAAGCAGCCACCATTTAAAGAGTGCGTAATAGCTCACTAGTCGAGTGACTCTGCGCCGAAAATGTACCGGGGCTAAATACACCACCGAAGCTGCGAATTGATACCTATGGTATCAGTGGTAGGGGAGCGTTCTAAGGGCAGTGAAGTCAGACCGTAAGGACTGGTGGAGCGCTTAGAAGTGAGAATGCCGGTATGAGTAGCGAAAGACGGGTGAGAATCCCGTCCACCGAATGCCTAAGGTTTCCTGAGGAAGGCTCGTCCGCTCAGGGTTAGTCAGGACCTAAGCCGAGGCCGACAGGCGTAGGCGATGGACAACAGGTTGATATTCCTGTACCACCTCTTTATCGTTTGAGCAATGGAGGGACGCAGAAGGATAGAAGAAGCGTGCGATTGGTTGTGCACGTCCAAGCAGTTAGGCTGATAAGTAGGCAAATCCGCTTATCGTGAAGGCTGAGCTGTGATGGGGAAGCTCCTTATGGAGCGAAGTCTTTGATTCCCCGCTGCCAAGAAAAGCTTCTAGCGAGATAAAAGGTGCCTGTACCGCAAACCGACACAGGTAGGCGAGGAGAGAATCCTAAGGTGTGCGAGAGAACTCTGGTTAAGGAACTCGGCAAAATGACCCCGTAACTTCGGGAGAAGGGGTGCTTTCTTAACGGAAAGCCGCAGTGAATAGGCCCAAGCGACTGTTTAGCAAAAACACAGGTCTCTGCGAAGCCGTAAGGCGAAGTATAGGGGCTGACACCTGCCCGGTGCTGGAAGGTTAAGGAGAGGGGTTAGCGTAAGCGAAGCTCTGAACTGAAGCCCCAGTAAACGGCGGCCGTAACTATAACGGTCCTAAGGTAGCGAAATTCCTTGTCGGGTAAGTTCCGACCCGCACGAAAGGTGTAACGATTTGGGCACTGTCTCAACCAGAGACTCGGTGAAATTATAGTACCTGTGAAGATGCAGGTTACCCGCGACAGGACGGAAAGACCCCGTGGAGCTTTACTGTAGCCTGATATTGAATTTTGGTACAGTTTGTACAGGATAGGCGGGAGCCTTTGAAGCCGGAGCGCTAGCTTCGGTGGAGGCGCTGGTGGGATACCGCCCTGACTGTATTGAAATTCTAACCTACGGGTCTTATCGACCCGGGAGACAGTGTCAGGTGGGCAGTTTGACTGGGGCGGTCGCCTCCTAAAGTGTAACGGAGGCGCCCAAAGGTTCCCTCAGAATGGTTGGAAATCATTCGTAGAGTGCAAAGGCATAAGGGAGCTTGACTGCGAGACCTACAAGTCGAGCAGGGACGAAAGTCGGGCTTAGTGATCCGGTGGTTCCGCATGGAAGGGCCATCGCTCAACGGATAAAAGCTACCCCGGGGATAACAGGCTTATCTCCCCCAAGAGTCCACATCGACGGGGAGGTTTGGCACCTCGATGTCGGCTCATCGCATCCTGGGGCTGTAGTCGGTCCCAAGGGTTGGGCTGTTCGCCCATTAAAGCGGTACGCGAGCTGGGTTCAGAACGTCGTGAGACAGTTCGGTCCCTATCCGTCGTGGGCGTAGGAAATTTGAGAGGAGCTGTCCTTAGTACGAGAGGACCGGGATGGACGCACCGCTGGTGTACCAGTTGTTCTGCCAAGGGCATAGCTGGGTAGCTATGTGCGGAAGGGATAAGTGCTGAAAGCATCTAAGCATGAAGCCCCCCTCAAGATGAGATTTCCCATAGCGTAAGCTAGTAAGATCCCTGAAAGATGATCAGGTTGATAGGTTCGAGGTGGAAGCATGGTGACATGTGGAGCTGACGAATACTAATAGATCGAGGACTTAACCATATAATATGAAGCAAATGTTATCTAGTTTTGAAGGAATATACCTTCAATAGTTTGGTGATGATGGCAGAGAGGTCACACCCGTTCCCATACCGAACACGGAAGTTAAGCTCTCTAGCGCCGATGGTAGTTGGGACCTTGTCCCTGTGAGAGTAGGACGTCGCCAAGCAACTTTAGACGAGTCAGAATGACTCGTCTTTTTTGTGTTTTTAGCTTATTGAAGATCTTTAATAAAATTTTTCGAAATGTAATGTGCATATTGCACAGTATGTGAATCTTATTGAGCCTCTAAAAGAAATTTCCAATGCTAAGTAGCTTTGTTGAATTCGTTCTTCTCATATAATAAGATGTCTTCTTTAAGATTTTTATAGATATCTAATAGATCGTCTGGTAGAGTACAATAAATAGACTCTTCTAGGGTATAAGGTTCAAATATTTTCCGTTATAATTCAAATTCATTAAAAATAATCTGTAGTATTTGGATTTCAAAGTTTCCTAATGTTGTATCTATAATAGATTCAATATTAGGAAACTATAGCGAATGGGCATATGGATTCGTTAGAAAAGAAAGAAGTCGAACTAGTTATGTTCTTTCGTTATACAATAGGGCGATTAAAACATAATATTGCTTTCCTTAACAAAATATTCATAGTGAATATTTTGTTAAGGAAAGTTTGTTACTTGCGCATTACTATGAATAGTTCTTTCTTTGTTATTCGCTTCTTTTTCTCGATTGTAAATTTTAAGGAGACCTACTATTCTAGCTTAGTAAAAATCTTGATGAAGTAGGAGGGCGTTATATTCGAATTTGATATAATATAAGGTGTTTTTAAAATATACATCATAGAGAAGGGATTCAAAGAATGAAGAAAATAAGTATTGTTACAATAGTAGTTTTACTCCTCCTAGTTATTGCGTATATGCTAGTTGGGAACTACTTTTATAACTATGCGCTAAATGCGAAACAAGAAAAAGAATTTTTAGAGGGAAACCCTCATTTAAAGAAAACTGTAACTGTATCGGGTAATGTAGTAGCCACTGATGAAATGAAAAATACAGAATTCTTATCAAAACATCAACCAAGTACGACGTCTATACGTTCTTTTGATAACTTGAAACTAACTGGCTATGAATATCGTAATCAGGAATCTAGTCATAAATGGTCAATCGTGGTTCACGGATATAATGGAAGAGCCTTGGAAATGACAAAATACATTCGCCATTTTTATGAAAAGGGTTATAGTGTAGTAGCACCTGATCTTCGTGGTCATGGCAATAGTCAAGGTGATTATATTGGTATGGGGTGGCATGATCGTAAGGATGTTACGCAGTGGATTCAGTATGTATTAAAGAAAGATCCGCAAGCGGAAATAGCTCTGTTCGGTATTTCTATGGGAGGCGCAACTGTTATGATGACTTCCGGAGAAGAGTTACCTGCCAATGTTAAGGTTATTATTGAAGATTGTGGTTATTCATCTGTTATAGATGAATTCACGTATCAATTAAAAGATCTATTTCATTTACCAAAATTCCCTGTTATGAATGCGGCGAATACAATTACAAAACTCCGTGCTGGTTATGACTTGAATGAGGGATCGGCCGTCAAGCAAGTTGCAAAAAGTAAAACTCCGATGTTGTTTATCCATGGAGATGCAGATACATTTGTTCCTTTTGAAATGTTGGATGAAGTGTATAATGCTGCAAAGGTGAAAAAAGAGAAATTGATTGTGCCAGGTGCAGGTCATGGAGAAGCTGAAAAAATAGATTCGGAGAAATATTGGAATACTGTATGGGGATTTATTGGAAAATACATTCCAGCATAAGTATAGATTTAGAAAGAATCTTTCGCTATTAAAAGTGAAAGATTCTTTCTTTATATATAGGGGATACATTGATTGTAGCTTAAATAGGGAGTCTTTCTATCTAAATGTTATGCGTGGATAAGTGATGGTTAAATTTAAGTGAGGATAAAGAAATCTAACGGATTAAAGTCTTATCTTCTATATTTAATGGGGAATTTGAATTTTGTTTTAAAAAGGTATTGCTTTTATAATGATAAGTGTGTAATATATTAGAAGTCGCCGATGCAACAAAGCAAAACGTGACAAACGAAATAAAAAACTTAGTTGACATTGAAATACGAAAGTGTTAACATAAGGGAGTCGCAAATGAGCGGCAAACAAGTTCTTTGAAAACTGAACGAAACAAACAACGTGAAACGTCAATTTTTATTTTAGATGCTAGACAAACTAACTTTATTGGAGAGTTTGATCCTGGCTCAGGATGAACGCTGGCGGCGTGCCTAATACATGCAAGTCGAGCGAATGGATTAAGAGCTTGCTCTTATGAAGTTAGCGGCGGACGGGTGAGTAACACGTGGGTAACCTGCCCATAAGACTGGGATAACTCCGGGAAACCGGGGCTAATACCGGATAACATTTTGCACCGCATGGTGCGAAATTCAAAGGCGGCTTCGGCTGTCACTTATGGATGGACCCGCGTCGCATTAGCTAGTTGGTGAGGTAACGGCTCACCAAGGCAACGATGCGTAGCCGACCTGAGAGGGTGATCGGCCACACTGGGACTGAGACACGGCCCAGACTCCTACGGGAGGCAGCAGTAGGGAATCTTCCGCAATGGACGAAAGTCTGACGGAGCAACGCCGCGTGAGTGATGAAGGCTTTCGGGTCGTAAAACTCTGTTGTTAGGGAAGAACAAGTGCTAGTTGAATAAGCTGGCACCTTGACGGTACCTAACCAGAAAGCCACGGCTAACTACGTGCCAGCAGCCGCGGTAATACGTAGGTGGCAAGCGTTATCCGGAATTATTGGGCGTAAAGCGCGCGCAGGTGGTTTCTTAAGTCTGATGTGAAAGCCCACGGCTCAACCGTGGAGGGTCATTGGAAACTGGGAGACTTGAGTGCAGAAGAGGAAAGTGGAATTCCATGTGTAGCGGTGAAATGCGTAGAGATATGGAGGAACACCAGTGGCGAAGGCGACTTTCTGGTCTGTAACTGACACTGAGGCGCGAAAGCGTGGGGAGCAAACAGGATTAGATACCCTGGTAGTCCACGCCGTAAACGATGAGTGCTAAGTGTTAGAGGGTTTCCGCCCTTTAGTGCTGAAGTTAACGCATTAAGCACTCCGCCTGGGGAGTACGGCCGCAAGGCTGAAACTCAAAGGAATTGACGGGGGCCCGCACAAGCGGTGGAGCATGTGGTTTAATTCGAAGCAACGCGAAGAACCTTACCAGGTCTTGACATCCTCTGACAACCCTAGAGATAGGGCTTCCCCTTCGGGGGCAGAGTGACAGGTGGTGCATGGTTGTCGTCAGCTCGTGTCGTGAGATGTTGGGTTAAGTCCCGCAACGAGCGCAACCCTTGATCTTAGTTGCCATCATTAAGTTGGGCACTCTAAGGTGACTGCCGGTGACAAACCGGAGGAAGGTGGGGATGACGTCAAATCATCATGCCCCTTATGACCTGGGCTACACACGTGCTACAATGGACGGTACAAAGAGCTGCAAGACCGCGAGGTGGAGCTAATCTCATAAAACCGTTCTCAGTTCGGATTGTAGGCTGCAACTCGCCTACATGAAGCTGGAATCGCTAGTAATCGCGGATCAGCATGCCGCGGTGAATACGTTCCCGGGCCTTGTACACACCGCCCGTCACACCACGAGAGTTTGTAACACCCGAAGTCGGTGGGGTAACCTTTTTGGAGCCAGCCGCCTAAGGTGGGACAGATGATTGGGGTGAAGTCGTAACAAGGTAGCCGTATCGGAAGGTGCGGCTGGATCACCTCCTTTCTATGGAGAATTGATGAACGCTGTTCATCAATATAAGTTTCCGTGTTTCGTTTTGTTCAGTTTTGAGAGAACTATCTCTCAGAAATAAATGTATGTTCTTTGAAAACTAGATAACAGTGTAGCTCATATTTTTTAATTTTAGTTTGGTTAAGTTAGAAAGGGCGCACGGTGGATGCCTTGACACTAGGAGTCGATGAAGGACGGGACTAACGCCGATATGCTTCGGGGAGCTGTAAGTAAGCTTTGATCCGAAGATTTCCGAATGGGGAAACCCACCATACGTAATGGTATGGTATCCTTACCTGAATACATAGGGTAAGGAAGACAGACCCAGGGAACTGAAACATCTAAGTACCTGGAGGAAGAGAAAGCAAATGCGATTTCCTGAGTAGCGGCGAGCGAAACGGAATCTAGCCCAAACCAAGAGGCTTGCCTCTTGGGGTTGTAGGACATTCTATACGGAGTTACAAAGGAACGAGGTAGACGAAGCAGCCTGGAAAGGCTCGTCACAGAGGGTAACAACCCCGTAGTCGAAACTTCGTTCTCTCTTGAATGTATCCTGAGTACGGCGGAACACGTGAAATTCCGTCGGAATCTGGGAGGACCATCTCCCAAGGCTAAATACTACCTAGTGATCGATAGTGAACCAGTACCGTGAGGGAAAGGTGAAAAGCACCCCGGAAGGGGAGTGAAAGAGATCCTGAAACCGTGTGCCTACAAATAGTCAGAGCCCGTTAATGGGTGATGGCGTGCCTTTTGTAGAATGAACCGGCGAGTTACGATCCCGTGCGAGGTTAAGCTGAAGAGGCGGAGCCGTAGCGAAAGCGAGTCTGAATAGGGCGTTTAGTACGTGGTCGTAGACCCGAAACCAGGTGATCTACCCATGTCCAGGGTGAAGTTCAGGTAACACTGAATGGAGGCCCGAACCCACGCACGTTGAAAAGTGCGGGGATGAGGTGTGGGTAGCGGAGAAATTCCAATCGAACCTGGAGATAGCTGGTTCTCCCCGAAATAGCTTTAGGGCTAGCCTTAAGTGTAAGAGTCTTGGAGGTAGAGCACTGATTGAACTAGGGGTCCTCATCGGATTACCGAATTCAGTCAAACTCCGAATGCCAATGACTTATCCTTAGGAGTCAGACTGCGAGTGATAAGATCCGTAGTCAAGAGGGAAACAGCCCAGATCGCCAGCTAAGGTCCCAAAGTGTGTATTAAGTGGAAAAGGATGTGGAGTTGCTTAGACAACTAGGATGTTGGCTTAGAAGCAGCCACCATTTAAAGAGTGCGTAATAGCTCACTAGTCGAGTGACTCTGCGCCGAAAATGTACCGGGGCTAAATACACCACCGAAGCTGCGAATTGATACCTATGGTATCAGTGGTAGGGGAGCGTTCTAAGGGCAGTGAAGTCAGACCGTAAGGACTGGTGGAGCGCTTAGAAGTGAGAATGCCGGTATGAGTAGCGAAAGACGGGTGAGAATCCCGTCCACCGAATGCCTAAGGTTTCCTGAGGAAGGCTCGTCCGCTCAGGGTTAGTCAGGACCTAAGCCGAGGCCGACAGGCGTAGGCGATGGACAACAGGTTGATATTCCTGTACCACCTCTTTATCGTTTGAGCAATGGAGGGACGCAGAAGGATAGAAGAAGCGTGCGATTGGTTGTGCACGTCCAAGCAGTTAGGCTGATAAGTAGGCAAATCCGCTTATCGTGAAGGCTGAGCTGTGATGGGGAAGCTCCTTATGGAGCGAAGTCTTTGATTCCCCGCTGCCAAGAAAAGCTTCTAGCGAGATAAAAGGTGCCTGTACCGCAAACCGACACAGGTAGGCGAGGAGAGAATCCTAAGGTGTGCGAGAGAACTCTGGTTAAGGAACTCGGCAAAATGACCCCGTAACTTCGGGAGAAGGGGTGCTTTCTTAACGGAAAGCCGCAGTGAATAGGCCCAAGCGACTGTTTAGCAAAAACACAGGTCTCTGCGAAGCCGTAAGGCGAAGTATAGGGGCTGACACCTGCCCGGTGCTGGAAGGTTAAGGAGAGGGGTTAGCGTAAGCGAAGCTCTGAACTGAAGCCCCAGTAAACGGCGGCCGTAACTATAACGGTCCTAAGGTAGCGAAATTCCTTGTCGGGTAAGTTCCGACCCGCACGAAAGGTGTAACGATTTGGGCACTGTCTCAACCAGAGACTCGGTGAAATTATAGTACCTGTGAAGATGCAGGTTACCCGCGACAGGACGGAAAGACCCCGTGGAGCTTTACTGTAGCCTGATATTGAATTTTGGTACAGTTTGTACAGGATAGGCGGGAGCCTTTGAAGCCGGAGCGCTAGCTTCGGTGGAGGCGCTGGTGGGATACCGCCCTGACTGTATTGAAATTCTAACCTACGGGTCTTATCGACCCGGGAGACAGTGTCAGGTGGGCAGTTTGACTGGGGCGGTCGCCTCCTAAAGTGTAACGGAGGCGCCCAAAGGTTCCCTCAGAATGGTTGGAAATCATTCGTAGAGTGCAAAGGCATAAGGGAGCTTGACTGCGAGACCTACAAGTCGAGCAGGGACGAAAGTCGGGCTTAGTGATCCGGTGGTTCCGCATGGAAGGGCCATCGCTCAACGGATAAAAGCTACCCCGGGGATAACAGGCTTATCTCCCCCAAGAGTCCACATCGACGGGGAGGTTTGGCACCTCGATGTCGGCTCATCGCATCCTGGGGCTGTAGTCGGTCCCAAGGGTTGGGCTGTTCGCCCATTAAAGCGGTACGCGAGCTGGGTTCAGAACGTCGTGAGACAGTTCGGTCCCTATCCGTCGTGGGCGTAGGAAATTTGAGAGGAGCTGTCCTTAGTACGAGAGGACCGGGATGGACGCACCGCTGGTGTACCAGTTGTTCTGCCAAGGGCATAGCTGGGTAGCTATGTGCGGAAGGGATAAGTGCTGAAAGCATCTAAGCATGAAGCCCCCCTCAAGATGAGATTTCCCATAGCGTAAGCTAGTAAGATCCCTGAAAGATGATCAGGTTGATAGGTTCGAGGTGGAAGCATGGTGACATGTGGAGCTGACGAATACTAATAGATCGAGGACTTAACCATATAATATGAAGCAAATGTTATCTAGTTTTGAAGGAATATACCTTCAATAGTTTGGTGATGATGGCAGAGAGGTCACACCCGTTCCCATACCGAACACGGAAGTTAAGCTCTCTAGCGCCGATGGTAGTTGGGACCTTGTCCCTGTGAGAGTAGGACGTCGCCAAGCAACTTTAGACGAGTCAGAATGACTCGTCTTTTTTGTGTTTTTACATAATAAGCGAATGATCGAAGAAAAAAATTCCAATGGGACTTTTATGTCTACATATGGTATGAAGAGACATATATGAAAAGGGGGAGAAAAACATTAAAGGAATAAGTATGCTATTAATTGCGATTATACTATGGGGGATAGCAATTGCTCCGACAAAATGGGCGTTAGAGTCAATTCAGCCATTCACCCTATTATTTCTTCGTCTTTGCTTTGCTGGCGGGATATGTCTATTGTTTTTTTTTCAGCAGCTACGAAAAAGTATTGTTAATAGGGATGTTCCGTGGAAAAGGATAAGCGTATTATCTTTTACTGGTGTGGCGGGATATTTTATGTTTACCTCGTATGGGATTTCTTTAACAAGTGGATTACATGTTAGCATCATTGATGCTGCTTTACCTTTAGTTACAATTATTTTCTCGGCACTGTTTTTAAAAGAAAAGATTCAGTTAAACTATTGGATTGGAATTATATTAGGTTTTATAGGAGTAATATGTATTACCATTCCATCTGGTAATGATAATCAAAGCGCTTCTCTAGTTGGGGACATACTTATTTTATTAAGTACTTTTTTATTTGCTTTCTATACAATATTATTAAAAAGACCAAAACAAGAAAAGAATCTATCAAACGAAGTATTTACAACGTTAACATTAATCATAGGGGCAATCATTCTATTCCCCTTTGCAGTTATCGAAACTTTTTATTATGGTCTACCTCAAATAGAAACATGGAAGACAGGGCTTAGTTTTACATACCTTGTTGTTTGTGCAACAATCCTAGCTTATTGGTTTTGGAATAAGGCACTAGAAAGAATTTCGGCATCAGTAAGTGGGTTGTATTTAAATGCTTTACCACTTATAAGTATTATTGCTTCGGTTATTTTATTAAAAGAATCTTTAACATGGAAGATATTAATAGGAGGATGTCTAGTTTTATTTGGGGTTATCTGGGCGGATAAAGGTAAATTAAGTACTCTAATGAAATCCGTTGATCGACAAACTACAGAAGATAGGAAGTACAAAACATATTAATGCCAGAATATGAAAGGGGGGATGCATCGAATGGCATGCCCTCTTTTTAGTTGGTTTAGAGGAGCATACAGGAAGAGTAGGGAACCCGTGTAATACAATACTAAATTATACATTTATATACTGCATTTATAATAATGAACAAAGGGATGATAATCCAAGGATGTTTGAAGTGAAATTATTTGATAAAAAACAAATTGCTAATGAAGTATTGCCATTCTTTTGACTCTGAAATAGAATGAAGGCTCCTTGAGTACGCATTTATAATATCTAGTAGGGATAAATAGTTTTACTTTTTTCTCTTTTAGAGGTACTGAGTCTATAGGAATGGAAAGGGTGTATGAATAAAAGATTAATAATCTGTGAGTGTTTATCTATAAAAGAGATAAAAAACAATTTTTTATATAAAAATCATTGACTATTTCAATATACAGGTGTAATATTATACGAGTCGCCGATAGCAACAACGAAAAACGCGACAAACGAAATAAAAAACTTAGTTGACATTGAAACATGAAAGTGTTAACATAAGGGAGTCGCAAATGAGCGACAAACAAGTTCTTTGAAAACTGAACGAAACAAACAACGTGAAACGTCAATTTTTATTTTAGATGCTAGACAAACTAACTTTATTGGAGAGTTTGATCCTGGCTCAGGATGAACGCTGGCGGCGTGCCTAATACATGCAAGTCGAGCGAATGGATTAAGAGCTTGCTCTTATGAAGTTAGCGGCGGACGGGTGAGTAACACGTGGGTAACCTGCCCATAAGACTGGGATAACTCCGGGAAACCGGGGCTAATACCGGATAACATTTTGCACCGCATGGTGCGAAATTCAAAGGCGGCTTCGGCTGTCACTTATGGATGGACCCGCGTCGCATTAGCTAGTTGGTGAGGTAACGGCTCACCAAGGCAACGATGCGTAGCCGACCTGAGAGGGTGATCGGCCACACTGGGACTGAGACACGGCCCAGACTCCTACGGGAGGCAGCAGTAGGGAATCTTCCGCAATGGACGAAAGTCTGACGGAGCAACGCCGCGTGAGTGATGAAGGCTTTCGGGTCGTAAAACTCTGTTGTTAGGGAAGAACAAGTGCTAGTTGAATAAGCTGGCACCTTGACGGTACCTAACCAGAAAGCCACGGCTAACTACGTGCCAGCAGCCGCGGTAATACGTAGGTGGCAAGCGTTATCCGGAATTATTGGGCGTAAAGCGCGCGCAGGTGGTTTCTTAAGTCTGATGTGAAAGCCCACGGCTCAACCGTGGAGGGTCATTGGAAACTGGGAGACTTGAGTGCAGAAGAGGAAAGTGGAATTCCATGTGTAGCGGTGAAATGCGTAGAGATATGGAGGAACACCAGTGGCGAAGGCGACTTTCTGGTCTGTAACTGACACTGAGGCGCGAAAGCGTGGGGAGCAAACAGGATTAGATACCCTGGTAGTCCACGCCGTAAACGATGAGTGCTAAGTGTTAGAGGGTTTCCGCCCTTTAGTGCTGAAGTTAACGCATTAAGCACTCCGCCTGGGGAGTACGGCCGCAAGGCTGAAACTCAAAGGAATTGACGGGGGCCCGCACAAGCGGTGGAGCATGTGGTTTAATTCGAAGCAACGCGAAGAACCTTACCAGGTCTTGACATCCTCTGACAACCCTAGAGATAGGGCTTCCCCTTCGGGGGCAGAGTGACAGGTGGTGCATGGTTGTCGTCAGCTCGTGTCGTGAGATGTTGGGTTAAGTCCCGCAACGAGCGCAACCCTTGATCTTAGTTGCCATCATTAAGTTGGGCACTCTAAGGTGACTGCCGGTGACAAACCGGAGGAAGGTGGGGATGACGTCAAATCATCATGCCCCTTATGACCTGGGCTACACACGTGCTACAATGGACGGTACAAAGAGCTGCAAGACCGCGAGGTGGAGCTAATCTCATAAAACCGTTCTCAGTTCGGATTGTAGGCTGCAACTCGCCTACATGAAGCTGGAATCGCTAGTAATCGCGGATCAGCATGCCGCGGTGAATACGTTCCCGGGCCTTGTACACACCGCCCGTCACACCACGAGAGTTTGTAACACCCGAAGTCGGTGGGGTAACCTTTTTGGAGCCAGCCGCCTAAGGTGGGACAGATGATTGGGGTGAAGTCGTAACAAGGTAGCCGTATCGGAAGGTGCGGCTGGATCACCTCCTTTCTATGGAGAATTGATGAACGCTGTTCATCAATATAAGTTTCCGTGTTTCGTTTTGTTCAGTTTTGAGAGAACTATCTCTCAGAAATAAATGTATGTTCTTTGAAAACTAGATAACAGTGTAGCTCATATTTTTTAATTTTAGTTTGGTTAAGTTAGAAAGGGCGCACGGTGGATGCCTTGACACTAGGAGTCGATGAAGGACGGGACTAACGCCGATATGCTTCGGGGAGCTGTAAGTAAGCTTTGATCCGAAGATTTCCGAATGGGGAAACCCACCATACGTAATGGTATGGTATCCTTACCTGAATACATAGGGTAAGGAAGACAGACCCAGGGAACTGAAACATCTAAGTACCTGGAGGAAGAGAAAGCAAATGCGATTTCCTGAGTAGCGGCGAGCGAAACGGAATCTAGCCCAAACCAAGAGGCTTGCCTCTTGGGGTTGTAGGACATTCTATACGGAGTTACAAAGGAACGAGGTAGACGAAGCAGCCTGGAAAGGCTCGTCATAGAGGGTAACAACCCCGTAGTCGAAACTTCGTTCTCTCTTGAATGTATCCTGAGTACGGCGGAACACGTGAAATTCCGTCGGAATCTGGGAGGACCATCTCCCAAGGCTAAATACTACCTAGTGATCGATAGTGAACCAGTACCGTGAGGGAAAGGTGAAAAGCACCCCGGAAGGGGAGTGAAAGAGATCCTGAAACCGTGTGCCTACAAATAGTCAGAGCCCGTTAATGGGTGATGGCGTGCCTTTTGTAGAATGAACCGGCGAGTTACGATCCCGTGCGAGGTTAAGCTGAAGAGGCGGAGCCGTAGCGAAAGCGAGTCTGAATAGGGCGTTTAGTACGTGGTCGTAGACCCGAAACCAGGTGATCTACCCATGTCCAGGGTGAAGTTCAGGTAACACTGAATGGAGGCCCGAACCCACGCACGTTGAAAAGTGCGGGGATGAGGTGTGGGTAGCGGAGAAATTCCAATCGAACCTGGAGATAGCTGGTTCTCCCCGAAATAGCTTTAGGGCTAGCCTTAAGTGTAAGAGTCTTGGAGGTAGAGCACTGATTGAACTAGGGGTCCTCATCGGATTACCGAATTCAGTCAAACTCCGAATGCCAATGACTTATCCTTAGGAGTCAGACTGCGAGTGATAAGATCCGTAGTCAAGAGGGAAACAGCCCAGATCGCCAGCTAAGGTCCCAAAGTGTGTATTAAGTGGAAAAGGATGTGGAGTTGCTTAGACAACTAGGATGTTGGCTTAGAAGCAGCCACCATTTAAAGAGTGCGTAATAGCTCACTAGTCGAGTGACTCTGCGCCGAAAATGTACCGGGGCTAAATACACCACCGAAGCTGCGAATTGATACCTATGGTATCAGTGGTAGGGGAGCGTTCTAAGGGCAGTGAAGTCAGACCGTAAGGACTGGTGGAGCGCTTAGAAGTGAGAATGCCGGTATGAGTAGCGAAAGACGGGTGAGAATCCCGTCCACCGAATGCCTAAGGTTTCCTGAGGAAGGCTCGTCCGCTCAGGGTTAGTCAGGACCTAAGCCGAGGCCGACAGGCGTAGGCGATGGACAACAGGTTGATATTCCTGTACCACCTCTTTATCGTTTGAGCAATGGAGGGACGCAGAAGGATAGAAGAAGCGTGCGATTGGTTGTGCACGTCCAAGCAGTTAGGCTGATAAGTAGGCAAATCCGCTTATCGTGAAGGCTGAGCTGTGATGGGGAAGCTCCTTATGGAGCGAAGTCTTTGATTCCCCGCTGCCAAGAAAAGCTTCTAGCGAGATAAAAGGTGCCTGTACCGCAAACCGACACAGGTAGGCGAGGAGAGAATCCTAAGGTGTGCGAGAGAACTCTGGTTAAGGAACTCGGCAAAATGACCCCGTAACTTCGGGAGAAGGGGTGCTTTCTTAACGGAAAGCCGCAGTGAATAGGCCCAAGCGACTGTTTAGCAAAAACACAGGTCTCTGCGAAGCCGTAAGGCGAAGTATAGGGGCTGACACCTGCCCGGTGCTGGAAGGTTAAGGAGAGGGGTTAGCGTAAGCGAAGCTCTGAACTGAAGCCCCAGTAAACGGCGGCCGTAACTATAACGGTCCTAAGGTAGCGAAATTCCTTGTCGGGTAAGTTCCGACCCGCACGAAAGGTGTAACGATTTGGGCACTGTCTCAACCAGAGACTCGGTGAAATTATAGTACCTGTGAAGATGCAGGTTACCCGCGACAGGACGGAAAGACCCCGTGGAGCTTTACTGTAGCCTGATATTGAATTTTGGTACAGTTTGTACAGGATAGGCGGGAGCCTTTGAAGCCGGAGCGCTAGCTTCGGTGGAGGCGCTGGTGGGATACCGCCCTGACTGTATTGAAATTCTAACCTACGGGTCTTATCGACCCGGGAGACAGTGTCAGGTGGGCAGTTTGACTGGGGCGGTCGCCTCCTAAAGTGTAACGGAGGCGCCCAAAGGTTCCCTCAGAATGGTTGGAAATCATTCGTAGAGTGCAAAGGCATAAGGGAGCTTGACTGCGAGACCTACAAGTCGAGCAGGGACGAAAGTCGGGCTTAGTGATCCGGTGGTTCCGCATGGAAGGGCCATCGCTCAACGGATAAAAGCTACCCCGGGGATAACAGGCTTATCTCCCCCAAGAGTCCACATCGACGGGGAGGTTTGGCACCTCGATGTCGGCTCATCGCATCCTGGGGCTGTAGTCGGTCCCAAGGGTTGGGCTGTTCGCCCATTAAAGCGGTACGCGAGCTGGGTTCAGAACGTCGTGAGACAGTTCGGTCCCTATCCGTCGTGGGCGTAGGAAATTTGAGAGGAGCTGTCCTTAGTACGAGAGGACCGGGATGGACGCACCGCTGGTGTACCAGTTGTTCTGCCAAGGGCATAGCTGGGTAGCTATGTGCGGAAGGGATAAGTGCTGAAAGCATCTAAGCATGAAGCCCCCCTCAAGATGAGATTTCCCATAGCGTAAGCTAGTAAGATCCCTGAAAGATGATCAGGTTGATAGGTTCGAGGTGGAAGCATGGTGACATGTGGAGCTGACGAATACTAATAGATCGAGGACTTAACCATATAATATGAAGCAAATGTTATCTAGTTTTGAAGGAATATACCTTCAATAGTTTGGTGATGATGGCAGAGAGGTCACACCCGTTCCCATACCGAACACGGAAGTTAAGCTCTCTAGCGCCGATGGTAGTTGGGACCTTGTCCCTGTGAGAGTAGGACGTCGCCAAGCAAAAACCTAAGTCGTTTCGACTTAGGTTTTTTTGTGGTTAATAACATAATACCTATTTCCGTATGCAAATAATTTTCCTCTATTCACTTTTAACATATCCTCAATTTTTATTTTTACTAAAGAGTACGGAGAAACGCCTCCAGTAAAAATAGATTTTAATTCTGAATGAAGGTACTCCACCAACTGGATATCCTGTATGTTCTAACACTTCTTGCTCGGTGGCTAACCGTGGCCTCTCAATATGTAATGCTTTACCTACTCTAGAAGTGATTGCTCAGAATCATACAAATATTTTTGACGAATTGTTCTGGAGAAGCATTGATAGTTTGTGTAGCTTCCTCTACAGAATGACAAGTTTGTGAGATGCTCTGCAAAAATGTTTTGTATATGTAAATATTGTTTATATTTTTTTGCAGTCCTTCATACGGCTTCTTTTCTCCAAGTTAGAGATAATAACATAAGCCCATCATCTATATGTATCTCTCGAATCATAGATGATGGGCTTGGGTGTGAATAGTAGCTATGTTTATCTTTTGATATCAATGAGTTTAAAGCGCTCACAAACGAGTAACATGTCTTCAGAAAATTCACGTCCAAATTTGTGTAACTCTTCTGTGAAAAATTTTATATGTGCTTTTCTCCAGTAGTCATAAGTTCGATCACCTTCGCCTTCTGCAATGGCAAATTCTTCGGGAACTTCATTCATTGGTGTTACAGTTACTTCTATTGTTTTAATAATGGCTACAGGCTCATCCTGGCTATTTAAGATAATGCTATAATCATTTGTCGTAGGAAGCGGCTCATTGTCTAGTTCATAGAAGATATGACCAGAGCATGTTGCTGTTTTCACGCCATCAATTACTAATTGAGCAAGATAGTCAGGAGATGCTCCGAACTGCCATGCACTGACAGATTGAGGTTTTTCACTTTCCTTCCAATACTCATCCCAATACTTTTGTGCTAATTGGTTCATTTGTATCATTCACCTATTTCTCTATTATATAGTCTAATACATAATTCATTGCCATAAGGTTCTGCTCATCTATCTTTCCTATAAACCTCTATAATAATATTAAAGAATATTCGGAATAAAGAAGTCAAGCCATTTTAAACGACTACCTAAGTTTTCAAGATTAGATAATTTATTTCGAGTAATAAAACCAACGCTTTTTATGGGGAGCTTGTTTAACGTATCTTTTCGTCAAAATGAAGAAGGTACGTCTGTTAGGGTGGTATAATTGCAACTAACCGATTCTTCCATAGGAATATCGGTTAGTTGTTGTCTTTTTATAGGTGATCTTTCTATAGTTAGAGCAATACGAAGAGAGTGAACACAATGGCTAACAAAATGCGGTAATAGGCAAATGGCTTTAAACCGATTTTTGCTAGTAACTTTAAAAAAGTTACTACTGCCAACATTGCTACTACAAAAGAAGTAATAAATCCTACTGCAAACATTGGAATATCATCTATACTTAAATGTTCCCAACTTTTTAATAAGTCTAGACCTGTTGCACCAACCATGACAGGAAGAGCGATAAGAAAAGAAAATTCTGATGCAGCGTTATAATTTACTTTTGCTAACAATCCTCCAGACATTGTGGATCCAGCTCTTGAAAAACCAGGATATACCGCTAAACATTGAAATAATCCAATTGTTAATGCTTGACGATATGTTAAATCATCTAATGAATAAGAGGTAGCTTCAGGTTTTTTAACTTCTGCAAAAATCATAAGAATAGCTCCTGCTACAAGTCCGATAACGACAGTATATGGCTGAAATAAGTATGTTTTGATTACATCATGTAATAGTAAGCCAGCAACTACAGCTGGGAATACACCTAGGAAAACATGTAGTGCATTGAATTTTTTCTCTTTCTGCAAGAGAGGCTTAATGTTACATAAGGAAACAAGGCGTTTGTGATATAAAACAGCAATAGCTAAAATTGCTCCTAATTGTATGACAATCTCAAATGTTTTTGCTCTTTCTCCTTCAAAACCTAATAAGTGTCCTACTAGTATAAGATGCCCAGTAGAAGAAATAGGTAGGAATTCTGCTAGTCCTTCTACAATACCGAGTATGAAGGCAATAATTGTATCGCTCATAATTTCACTCCTATACAAAATATTAATGAAAAGCTATCTATGAAATACAATGTTAAGAAATAAATCTATTCATTTCTTTTTTAGTAAAAAACTTTAAAGTTGTATAGATAGAATATAAAATTATAACTGTTATAAAGCTATACATTGTTAGTGTAACTGTAACGGGAGCCCATACTGTAATAAACGACCAAGGTGCTCCAAGTAGTATTTTGGGGAGTTTTAAAAAGAATAGTAGTCCCCCTGCAACGACACATATATTTATGAGAAATAATATGAATTTCTTTTTGTTTAATAAAGTCCAATTTCGGCGTTTTTGTAATAACCTTCTTATAAGTCTTATGGTTAAAATTATAAATAATATACTTAAGCACGCTGTCACAATGAATATTATGGTTGCTACTTTATCTATTTTTTGAAAGCTATCTATTTGTTTTGTATCAGAAATGTTTTTTCCATTCCAGAGATCTATAACTCCTTGACCAATTGATGTTGTAACTGCACTTTTCATATTAGATAACACTGCTACACCTGTTTGTTTATTCGGTTGCATAATAATAAAGGATGAAAAATTCGGATTTTCCCCCGAATGAAGTATGGACTTTGTGTCTTCTTGTCTAACAATCCAGCCGCTAGCATAATAATCATTATTTTTAATTGGTTGCACTGTTTTATCCGGTATGTGTGAATCTGAAATGAGTTGTGTATGAATAGAATTGTTTATTTCAATTCCTAACTGGAGATTCATCCATTTTGCTAAATCATTTGTATTACTAATAATATAACCTGCAGGTGTATTACCGCGATAGATAGGTTGTTCATATGGATATGGTCTCATAAATCTTAATTTATATCCGGTAGCCATCTCGTTAGGGTGTCCTTGTAAGTAACCTACTAATGAATTTTTCATTCCAATTTGATCTAGGATGTTCTGCTTTATATAAACTTCATATGGCTTCTTTGTTACTTTTTCAATTACAAGTCCTAAAATATCGTAATTAATAGTTGCGTATTCAAAAGAACTTCCAGGCTTATGATTTAATTTTGTTTGTTTTAGAGTTTTGATTGTTGTTTCCAGTGCATCATTGGCTGAACTTATAGGAATAGAGCTAATCGTGGTAGAAGGTATCCCGCTAGTATGATAGAGCAGATGATTTAAATTGATTTTTACTGGCTTATCATTATAAGTTAATTGTAACCATGGTAAAAACTTTGTGATATCATCTGCCTGCTTTAGTAGGCCTTCTTTTTCTAGTTGCAAAATAGCTAAACCTGTAAAGGCTTTACTTGTTGAAGCTAACTCGAATAAGGTATCCTCATTCACAGGCTTTTTTGTTTTTAAATCTGCATACCCAAATCCTTTTTGATAAACAGTTTTTCCTTTTTCAACAATCACTACCGATATTCCTGGTATTTGACTCAGTTCTTGTTGCTCTTTAATAAATTGATCAATTTGTTGTATACGTTGTTCGTTAGTTTGTTCACTTTCAGCAAAGCTAATGTGTGCTAATGGGATAAGGAAGATTAGTATTAAAAAACTAATAGACAGGTAATGGTAAAGTTTTCTTTGCTTTTTATTCATTTTTAATAGCTCCTATCTGTAGGCAATAATGGATGATAGAGTTGCTGTAATCATTATAGAAAGTGTTTTAAATCTGCATAATTGGAAAGTAACCCACACCTCAAAAATATGAGAAAGGAATAAATAGAGATGTGGGAACAAATTTTAGTGGAATTTTTTGTTTTATCTACTCAAATTAATGAATATCGACTTTTTTAAAATAGAATACTGTTGCAATAAAACCGATAATGGATGTAGCAGTGATCGCGATATAGGAATATTCTGGAGGATATGTCGGTTGTAATGTATTGTTTGCTATATCAAGTGTAGCTGCCCAAGGGAATAGATCTTTATGTTCTGAGTTTATAGACATAAGATTTATCAGCGTTATAATGATCGTTAATACAATAGGGGGAACGTAAGTTTTCATTATAAGAGTTAGCAGTACAATAGGAGTCGATAAAATAAAGAGAAATCCACCGCACATCAGAAACTGTATAAGAGATTGGAAAAGCAATGAGCTACTGAATCCAGAAAAGTTTCCTAAGAGCCCTAGTAATAATGTTAATCCCCAAGCAACTAGAGTTAACATCACAATCCAAAAGAATAGGAGAATAAATTTACTTATAATAAAGTTAATACGTGATACAGGGATGGTTAATAGGTTCTTTAAAGTATCTTCTGTATATTCACGGCTAAACAAATAAGCGATAACAACTCCATATAGGGGGACTCCTAGTACTACAGTAGTATATAGATTTACTTCAGAGAACAGTTGAGAAAATACAATAATCGGATTAGGATGTTTTGTGTGCATGTGTATATAAGATAATACAACTACCATAAAAGGTGCTACCGCCGCTCCAATAATACTAATTAAGAACATGTTAGAACGTTTCAATTTTAATAGTTCCGTATATAGTAGATTAACCAATTGTCCCACCTCCAACCAATTTGGTGAAATAATCCTCTAATTTGTCTTCGCTCATCATAATTTTTAATACTTCGATATCATTTCGAACGAATGTTCTGTTAATCTGTCCTTGTTGACCGAAATGAGAATAAACGCGAATATTCCCTTCATCATGTACTTCGTAATCAAAAATATGAAATTGTTTTTCTAAAAGCATCGCAGCTTTATTATCATTATTGACTTGAAATTCTAAGTATTTACGGTTTGTTCTTCGAAGTGCATCAAGAGAAGTCTCTTCTAATAACTTCCCTTCATGAATAATCCCCATACGATCTACTAGTTGTTCGACTTCGGCTAAAATATGGCTAGAAATTAATATCGTTATATTTCTTTCTTGTGCCAAAGATTTAATAAGCTTTCGCATTTCTTTAATACCAATTGGATCTAAGCCATTTGTCGGTTCATCTAATATTAATAATTCTGGATAATGGAGTAGAGTTCTCGCTATCCCTAGTCGCTGTTTCATTCCTAATGAATATTTTCCCACTAGCTTTTTCGTTTCATGCTCTAGCCCTACAATTTCTAATGCCTCTTCAATCGCATTCTTTTTATGAACACCGATTATTTTTGCATTAATTAATAGGTTCTCTTTTGCAGTTAAGTTTTCATAGAACCCCGGAACCTCAACGATAGAACCGATTCTCCTTAAAATTTCTTTTTGGTGTTGAAAAAAATCTTCCCCGAATATTTCGATTTTTCCACTTGTAGGTTTTATAAGACCGAGCAGCATTCGAATTGTTGTTGTTTTACCTGCACCGTTCCGGCCAATGAAGCCGTAAATCTCTCCTTGATTTACATTTATATTTACATTATCTACTGATTTTTGCTTGCCATAAATTTTAGTTAAGTTTATTGTTTTTATGATTGTATTTATGTTGAACACCTACTTTCTATAATCTCTTAAGTACATAATAAGAAGGAGGATTTAACTGCTCCTTAATCATTTCTTAACTGTTTCTTAAAAACGGTTTGTTTTGGGATGGAAAAGCCAAAGGTGGTTTTTTTCCATGGAATACTTTCTACCCATATTTGACCGCCGTTTTTTTCTACGAGAGCTTTTGCAATAGCAAGCCCTAGACCGCTCCCGCCATGAGAAGGGTTCCTTGATTGATCAATTTGGTACATTCTCTCAAATACGTTCTCTAGATCATCTGTTGAAATGCCAGGGCCTTTATCCCAAATGAGTAGCTGATAGTCGTTAGTCGTTTCTAAAAGTTCGATTCCTACTATTTTTCCAGAGTGTCCGTAATGTATAGCATTCTTTAGGAGGTTACTTATAACTCGAATAAGACTAAAAGAATCTGCTGTAATTATGCAAGGTTCTTCTGGAATATTAATTTGTAACTCAATACTATGTTTTGATAGTTCAGGTAAAAACTCGATTAGCGATTCTCTAGTAATCTCTGAAAAATCAAGTTGTTCTTCCTTTAATGGAAATTCATCTGCATCAAGCTTTGCCATATTGAATATTTCATCAACTAATTGTTTTAAGCTATTTGCTTTATTTGAGATTATTTCAAGATACTCCAGTTTTTCTTCCTCTGAAGCAGCTATACCATCTTTTAATGCGTCAATATATCCAATAATAGAAGTAAGAGGTGTTCGTATATCATGTGAGATGCTGGATAGAAGTTGCTTCCTAGCCTTTTGAGACCTTTTGGCCTCAACTTGTACTTTTTCTAGCTCGGTTATTAATTCATTTATAGAAAAAATGACGTCAGCTAGTGAATGGTCGTTATTTGTATATAGTCGTGTATGTAAATTACCATTAATGGCGCGTTTTAATTTCGTAGCCATGGACTTCCGAGTTTGAATAAAATGAAGTCTTGTAAAGAAAAGACTTCCTGTTATAACCATAAGGATAATGAATAAAATTAATTTTAATGTGTGAACAATATCTATAAATAGAAGTCCGGTGATGATGATAAACTGCAATAGAATAAGATAGAGAACTTTATCATTCTTCATTTTTCTCACCTACAAATTTATAACCAATACCCCATACAGTTTGAATGAGTTTGGGGTTTGAAGGATCAACTTCTATTTTTTTTCTCAGTTTTCTAATGTGTACCATGACGGTATTATCATCTTCTATATAATTACTATCCCAAACATTGCGGAAGAGTTGCGTCTTTGTAAAAACTTGTTCAGGATTTGAGGCGAAGAACTTTAATAGTTCAAGTTCTTTTCCAGTTAAAGATATTTCTTTGCCATCTACGTTAACTATGTACTTGTTTACATCAATTGTTAGTCCTTTGAATGTTAAGAGTGTTTTTTCTTGTACGCTAGCGTTACTCCCTAATACTAAAAAACGCCTCATAAGAGCTTTTATTCTAGCAACCACTTCATTAATACTAAAAGGCTTTGTAATATAATCGTCTGCCCCTATGCTTAAGCCTAAAATTTTATCTACTTCTTGATCTTTAGCAGTGAGCATTAATATGGGGATATTTGTTTTATTCCTAAGTCTTCTACATACTTCGATACCATCAACTTTAGGCATCATAAGATCTAGTATGATGAGGTTATATTTATTTTGATTAAATAAGTGAAGAGCTTCTTCACCATTTATAGCGATATCAACTGTATATAATTCTCGTTCTAGATATTTTTTTAATAAATCTCGTATTTCTTTTTCATCGTCTGCTATAAGTACACGGATATCTTCCATAGTTTCACCTGCTTATAATAGAGTTTTGTATTTTGTTTTCGATAATGAAAAATACAATAGCTATCTCATTATATACTATGAATTGTTAAAATAAGGTTGTAAGTATAGAATCAAATAGAGAAATGCAAATGTATGATAATCTACTAAAGATTTATAGCTGGGAGAAACTAAGTGGAAAGAAGGTGGGAGATACTCAATGCTACATAAAGAAGAAATAAATCTATCAAAAAAAGTTTTGAAAATCTATTGACTATTACTATATAGAGGTGTAATGTTATACGAGTCGCTGATAGCAACAAAGCAAAACGCGACAAACGAAATAAAAAACTTAGTTGACATTGAAACATGAAAGTGTTAATATAAGGAAGTCGCAAATGAGCGGCAAACAAGTTCTTTGAAAACTGAACGAAACAAACAACGTGAAACGTCAATTTTTATTTTAGATGCTAGACAAACTAACTTTATTGGAGAGTTTGATCCTGGCTCAGGATGAACGCTGGCGGCGTGCCTAATACATGCAAGTCGAGCGAATGGATTAAGAGCTTGCTCTTATGAAGTTAGCGGCGGACGGGTGAGTAACACGTGGGTAACCTGCCCATAAGACTGGGATAACTCCGGGAAACCGGGGCTAATACCGGATAACATTTTGCACCGCATGGTGCGAAATTCAAAGGCGGCTTCGGCTGTCACTTATGGATGGACCCGCGTCGCATTAGCTAGTTGGTGAGGTAACGGCTCACCAAGGCAACGATGCGTAGCCGACCTGAGAGGGTGATCGGCCACACTGGGACTGAGACACGGCCCAGACTCCTACGGGAGGCAGCAGTAGGGAATCTTCCGCAATGGACGAAAGTCTGACGGAGCAACGCCGCGTGAGTGATGAAGGCTTTCGGGTCGTAAAACTCTGTTGTTAGGGAAGAACAAGTGCTAGTTGAATAAGCTGGCACCTTGACGGTACCTAACCAGAAAGCCACGGCTAACTACGTGCCAGCAGCCGCGGTAATACGTAGGTGGCAAGCGTTATCCGGAATTATTGGGCGTAAAGCGCGCGCAGGTGGTTTCTTAAGTCTGATGTGAAAGCCCACGGCTCAACCGTGGAGGGTCATTGGAAACTGGGAGACTTGAGTGCAGAAGAGGAAAGTGGAATTCCATGTGTAGCGGTGAAATGCGTAGAGATATGGAGGAACACCAGTGGCGAAGGCGACTTTCTGGTCTGTAACTGACACTGAGGCGCGAAAGCGTGGGGAGCAAACAGGATTAGATACCCTGGTAGTCCACGCCGTAAACGATGAGTGCTAAGTGTTAGAGGGTTTCCGCCCTTTAGTGCTGAAGTTAACGCATTAAGCACTCCGCCTGGGGAGTACGGCCGCAAGGCTGAAACTCAAAGGAATTGACGGGGGCCCGCACAAGCGGTGGAGCATGTGGTTTAATTCGAAGCAACGCGAAGAACCTTACCAGGTCTTGACATCCTCTGACAACCCTAGAGATAGGGCTTCCCCTTCGGGGGCAGAGTGACAGGTGGTGCATGGTTGTCGTCAGCTCGTGTCGTGAGATGTTGGGTTAAGTCCCGCAACGAGCGCAACCCTTGATCTTAGTTGCCATCATTAAGTTGGGCACTCTAAGGTGACTGCCGGTGACAAACCGGAGGAAGGTGGGGATGACGTCAAATCATCATGCCCCTTATGACCTGGGCTACACACGTGCTACAATGGACGGTACAAAGAGCTGCAAGACCGCGAGGTGGAGCTAATCTCATAAAACCGTTCTCAGTTCGGATTGTAGGCTGCAACTCGCCTACATGAAGCTGGAATCGCTAGTAATCGCGGATCAGCATGCCGCGGTGAATACGTTCCCGGGCCTTGTACACACCGCCCGTCACACCACGAGAGTTTGTAACACCCGAAGTCGGTGGGGTAACCTTTTTGGAGCCAGCCGCCTAAGGTGGGACAGATGATTGGGGTGAAGTCGTAACAAGGTAGCCGTATCGGAAGGTGCGGCTGGATCACCTCCTTTCTATGGAGAATTGATGAACGCTGTTCATCAATATAAGTTTCCGTGTTTCGTTTTGTTCAGTTTTGAGAGAACTATCTCTCAGAAATAAATGTATGTTCTTTGAAAACTAGATAACAGTGTAGCTCATATTTTTTAATTTTAGTTTGGTTAAGTTAGAAAGGGCGCACGGTGGATGCCTTGACACTAGGAGTCGATGAAGGACGGGACTAACGCCGATATGCTTCGGGGAGCTGTAAGTAAGCTTTGATCCGAAGATTTCCGAATGGGGAAACCCACCATACGTAATGGTATGGTATCCTTACCTGAATACATAGGGTAAGGAAGACAGACCCAGGGAACTGAAACATCTAAGTACCTGGAGGAAGAGAAAGCAAATGCGATTTCCTGAGTAGCGGCGAGCGAAACGGAATCTAGCCCAAACCAAGAGGCTTGCCTCTTGGGGTTGTAGGACATTCTATACGGAGTTACAAAGGAACGAGGTAGACGAAGCAGCCTGGAAAGGCTCGTCATAGAGGGTAACAACCCCGTAGTCGAAACTTCGTTCTCTCTTGAATGTATCCTGAGTACGGCGGAACACGTGAAATTCCGTCGGAATCTGGGAGGACCATCTCCCAAGGCTAAATACTACCTAGTGATCGATAGTGAACCAGTACCGTGAGGGAAAGGTGAAAAGCACCCCGGAAGGGGAGTGAAAGAGATCCTGAAACCGTGTGCCTACAAATAGTCAGAGCCCGTTAATGGGTGATGGCGTGCCTTTTGTAGAATGAACCGGCGAGTTACGATCCCGTGCGAGGTTAAGCTGAAGAGGCGGAGCCGTAGCGAAAGCGAGTCTGAATAGGGCGTTTAGTACGTGGTCGTAGACCCGAAACCAGGTGATCTACCCATGTCCAGGGTGAAGTTCAGGTAACACTGAATGGAGGCCCGAACCCACGCACGTTGAAAAGTGCGGGGATGAGGTGTGGGTAGCGGAGAAATTCCAATCGAACCTGGAGATAGCTGGTTCTCCCCGAAATAGCTTTAGGGCTAGCCTTAAGTGTAAGAGTCTTGGAGGTAGAGCACTGATTGAACTAGGGGTCCTCATCGGATTACCGAATTCAGTCAAACTCCGAATGCCAATGACTTATCCTTAGGAGTCAGACTGCGAGTGATAAGATCCGTAGTCAAGAGGGAAACAGCCCAGATCGCCAGCTAAGGTCCCAAAGTGTGTATTAAGTGGAAAAGGATGTGGAGTTGCTTAGACAACTAGGATGTTGGCTTAGAAGCAGCCACCATTTAAAGAGTGCGTAATAGCTCACTAGTCGAGTGACTCTGCGCCGAAAATGTACCGGGGCTAAATACACCACCGAAGCTGCGAATTGATACCTATGGTATCAGTGGTAGGGGAGCGTTCTAAGGGCAGTGAAGTCAGACCGTAAGGACTGGTGGAGCGCTTAGAAGTGAGAATGCCGGTATGAGTAGCGAAAGACGGGTGAGAATCCCGTCCACCGAATGCCTAAGGTTTCCTGAGGAAGGCTCGTCCGCTCAGGGTTAGTCAGGACCTAAGCCGAGGCCGACAGGCGTAGGCGATGGACAACAGGTTGATATTCCTGTACCACCTCTTTATCGTTTGAGCAATGGAGGGACGCAGAAGGATAGAAGAAGCGTGCGATTGGTTGTGCACGTCCAAGCAGTTAGGCTGATAAGTAGGCAAATCCGCTTATCGTGAAGGCTGAGCTGTGATGGGGAAGCTCCTTATGGAGCGAAGTCTTTGATTCCCCGCTGCCAAGAAAAGCTTCTAGCGAGATAAAAGGTGCCTGTACCGCAAACCGACACAGGTAGGCGAGGAGAGAATCCTAAGGTGTGCGAGAGAACTCTGGTTAAGGAACTCGGCAAAATGACCCCGTAACTTCGGGAGAAGGGGTGCTTTCTTAACGGAAAGCCGCAGTGAATAGGCCCAAGCGACTGTTTAGCAAAAACACAGGTCTCTGCGAAGCCGTAAGGCGAAGTATAGGGGCTGACACCTGCCCGGTGCTGGAAGGTTAAGGAGAGGGGTTAGCGTAAGCGAAGCTCTGAACTGAAGCCCCAGTAAACGGCGGCCGTAACTATAACGGTCCTAAGGTAGCGAAATTCCTTGTCGGGTAAGTTCCGACCCGCACGAAAGGTGTAACGATTTGGGCACTGTCTCAACCAGAGACTCGGTGAAATTATAGTACCTGTGAAGATGCAGGTTACCCGCGACAGGACGGAAAGACCCCGTGGAGCTTTACTGTAGCCTGATATTGAATTTTGGTACAGTTTGTACAGGATAGGCGGGAGCCTTTGAAGCCGGAGCGCTAGCTTCGGTGGAGGCGCTGGTGGGATACCGCCCTGACTGTATTGAAATTCTAACCTACGGGTCTTATCGACCCGGGAGACAGTGTCAGGTGGGCAGTTTGACTGGGGCGGTCGCCTCCTAAAGTGTAACGGAGGCGCCCAAAGGTTCCCTCAGAATGGTTGGAAATCATTCGTAGAGTGCAAAGGCATAAGGGAGCTTGACTGCGAGACCTACAAGTCGAGCAGGGACGAAAGTCGGGCTTAGTGATCCGGTGGTTCCGCATGGAAGGGCCATCGCTCAACGGATAAAAGCTACCCCGGGGATAACAGGCTTATCTCCCCCAAGAGTCCACATCGACGGGGAGGTTTGGCACCTCGATGTCGGCTCATCGCATCCTGGGGCTGTAGTCGGTCCCAAGGGTTGGGCTGTTCGCCCATTAAAGCGGTACGCGAGCTGGGTTCAGAACGTCGTGAGACAGTTCGGTCCCTATCCGTCGTGGGCGTAGGAAATTTGAGAGGAGCTGTCCTTAGTACGAGAGGACCGGGATGGACGCACCGCTGGTGTACCAGTTGTTCTGCCAAGGGCATAGCTGGGTAGCTATGTGCGGAAGGGATAAGTGCTGAAAGCATCTAAGCATGAAGCCCCCCTCAAGATGAGATTTCCCATAGCGTAAGCTAGTAAGATCCCTGAAAGATGATCAGGTTGATAGGTTCGAGGTGGAAGCATGGTGACATGTGGAGCTGACGAATACTAATAGATCGAGGACTTAACCATATAATATGAAGCAAATGTTATCTAGTTTTGAAGGAATATACCTTCAATAGTTTGGTGATGATGGCAGAGAGGTCACACCCGTTCCCATACCGAACACGGAAGTTAAGCTCTCTAGCGCCGATGGTAGTTGGGACCTTGTCCCTGTGAGAGTAGGACGTCGCCAAGCAACTTTAGACGAGTCAGAATGACTCGTCTTTTTTGTGTTTTTACATACTATTGAAAGTCTTGCTAAATGTCTTGTCGATTCAGAAAACAATACTTAATAAATCAGTTATCTATGGAAGGGAAAATAGACGTTAATGAAACAATATGTATGAAAAGGGTTTAGTGGTTTCTTTACAGCTTATTACTAATTGAAATTACAAATATATTTAACAAGGAAAACCACTAAAAAGATATAATACATAATATATCTTTTTGAATGGGTGTGGGGGTTTATGAAAGAGATAAGTATGTTACTAGTAGCGGTTATACTATGGGGAATAGCAATTGCTCCGACAAAATGGGCGCTAGAGTCAATTCAACCATTCACCTTATTGTTTTCTTTTCAGCAGCTACGAAAAAGTATTGTTAATAGGGATGTTCCGTGGAAAAGGATAAGCGTATTATCTTTTATTGGCGTGGCAGGATACTTTATGTTTACTTCGTATGGGATTTCTTTAACAAGTGGATTGCATGTTAGTATCATTGATGCCGCTTTACCATTAGTTACAATTATTTTCTCGGCACTGTTTTTAAAAGAAAAGATTCAGTTAAACTATTGGATTGGAATTATATTAGGTTTTATAGGGGTAGTATGTATTACTATTCCATCTGGTAATAATGATCAAAGTGCCTCTCTAATTGGGGATATACTTATTTTATTAAGTACTTTTTTATTTGCTTTCTATACAATATTATTAAAAAGGCCAAAACAAGAAAAGAATCTATCAAATGAAGTATTTACAACATTAACATTAATCATAGGGGCAATGATTCTATTCCCTTTTGCAGTTATCGAAACTTTTTATTATGTTCTACCTCAGATAGACACATGGAAGACAGGGCTTAGTTTTACATACCTTGTTGTTTGTGCAACAATCCTAGCTTATTGGTTTTGGAATAAGGCGCTAGAAAGGGTTTCGGCATCAGTAAGTGGGTTGTATCTAAATGCTTTACCACCTATAAGTATTATTGCTTCGGTTATTCTATTAAATGAATCTTTAACATGGAAGATATTAATAGGAGGATGTCTAGTTTTATTTGGAGTTATCTGGGCGGATCAAGATAAGTTGCGTGTTCTAATGAAATCCGTAGATCGACAGACTAAGGAAGATAGAAAGTATAAAATACATTAATGCAAGAACATAAAAAGAGGTGTGTGATTCATCGAATGGCACGCCCTTTTTATAATTGATCTAGGGGAGCGTACAGGATAACTAGGGAAGAAGTGCTTTCTATGAAAATAGGGCTCATTGAGTCAGTGCTCATAATGTGGAGTAGGGAGGAATTAAGTGCTTTTAGGCTCTTCTCTTTTGGAAAGGTTAGGTCTATGGGAAATAGAAAAAGGGAGTATGAACAGAAGGTTAATGATTTGTGTTTGCTTATATATAGAAAAAACTTTTTATGTAAAAAAACATTGACTATTATTATATAGAGGTGTAATATTATATGAGTCGCTGATAGCAACAAAGCAAAACACGACAAACGAAATAAAAAACTTAATTGACATTGAAACATGAAAGTGTTAATATAAGGAAGTCGCAAATGAGCGGCAAGCAAGTTCTTTGAAAACTGAACGAAACAAACAACGTGAAACGTCAATTTTTATTTTAGATGCTAGACAAACTAACTTTATTGGAGAGTTTGATCCTGGCTCAGGATGAACGCTGGCGGCGTGCCTAATACATGCAAGTCGAGCGAATGGATTAAGAGCTTGCTCTTATGAAGTTAGCGGCGGACGGGTGAGTAACACGTGGGTAACCTGCCCATAAGACTGGGATAACTCCGGGAAACCGGGGCTAATACCGGATAACATTTTGCACCGCATGGTGCGAAATTCAAAGGCGGCTTCGGCTGTCACTTATGGATGGACCCGCGTCGCATTAGCTAGTTGGTGAGGTAACGGCTCACCAAGGCAACGATGCGTAGCCGACCTGAGAGGGTGATCGGCCACACTGGGACTGAGACACGGCCCAGACTCCTACGGGAGGCAGCAGTAGGGAATCTTCCGCAATGGACGAAAGTCTGACGGAGCAACGCCGCGTGAGTGATGAAGGCTTTCGGGTCGTAAAACTCTGTTGTTAGGGAAGAACAAGTGCTAGTTGAATAAGCTGGCACCTTGACGGTACCTAACCAGAAAGCCACGGCTAACTACGTGCCAGCAGCCGCGGTAATACGTAGGTGGCAAGCGTTATCCGGAATTATTGGGCGTAAAGCGCGCGCAGGTGGTTTCTTAAGTCTGATGTGAAAGCCCACGGCTCAACCGTGGAGGGTCATTGGAAACTGGGAGACTTGAGTGCAGAAGAGGAAAGTGGAATTCCATGTGTAGCGGTGAAATGCGTAGAGATATGGAGGAACACCAGTGGCGAAGGCGACTTTCTGGTCTGTAACTGACACTGAGGCGCGAAAGCGTGGGGAGCAAACAGGATTAGATACCCTGGTAGTCCACGCCGTAAACGATGAGTGCTAAGTGTTAGAGGGTTTCCGCCCTTTAGTGCTGAAGTTAACGCATTAAGCACTCCGCCTGGGGAGTACGGCCGCAAGGCTGAAACTCAAAGGAATTGACGGGGGCCCGCACAAGCGGTGGAGCATGTGGTTTAATTCGAAGCAACGCGAAGAACCTTACCAGGTCTTGACATCCTCTGACAACCCTAGAGATAGGGCTTCCCCTTCGGGGGCAGAGTGACAGGTGGTGCATGGTTGTCGTCAGCTCGTGTCGTGAGATGTTGGGTTAAGTCCCGCAACGAGCGCAACCCTTGATCTTAGTTGCCATCATTAAGTTGGGCACTCTAAGGTGACTGCCGGTGACAAACCGGAGGAAGGTGGGGATGACGTCAAATCATCATGCCCCTTATGACCTGGGCTACACACGTGCTACAATGGACGGTACAAAGAGCTGCAAGACCGCGAGGTGGAGCTAATCTCATAAAACCGTTCTCAGTTCGGATTGTAGGCTGCAACTCGCCTACATGAAGCTGGAATCGCTAGTAATCGCGGATCAGCATGCCGCGGTGAATACGTTCCCGGGCCTTGTACACACCGCCCGTCACACCACGAGAGTTTGTAACACCCGAAGTCGGTGGGGTAACCTTTTTGGAGCCAGCCGCCTAAGGTGGGACAGATGATTGGGGTGAAGTCGTAACAAGGTAGCCGTATCGGAAGGTGCGGCTGGATCACCTCCTTTCTATGGAGAATTGATGAACGCTGTTCATCAATATAAGTTTCCGTGTTTCGTTTTGTTCAGTTTTGAGAGAACTATCTCTCAGAAATAAATGTATGTTCTTTGAAAACTAGATAACAGTGTAGCTCATATTTTTTAATTTTAGTTTGGTTAAGTTAGAAAGGGCGCACGGTGGATGCCTTGACACTAGGAGTCGATGAAGGACGGGACTAACGCCGATATGCTTCGGGGAGCTGTAAGTAAGCTTTGATCCGAAGATTTCCGAATGGGGAAACCCACCATACGTAATGGTATGGTATCCTTACCTGAATACATAGGGTAAGGAAGACAGACCCAGGGAACTGAAACATCTAAGTACCTGGAGGAAGAGAAAGCAAATGCGATTTCCTGAGTAGCGGCGAGCGAAACGGAATCTAGCCCAAACCAAGAGGCTTGCCTCTTGGGGTTGTAGGACATTCTATACGGAGTTACAAAGGAACGAGGTAGACGAAGCAGCCTGGAAAGGCTCGTCACAGAGGGTAACAACCCCGTAGTCGAAACTTCGTTCTCTCTTGAATGTATCCTGAGTACGGCGGAACACGTGAAATTCCGTCGGAATCTGGGAGGACCATCTCCCAAGGCTAAATACTACCTAGTGATCGATAGTGAACCAGTACCGTGAGGGAAAGGTGAAAAGCACCCCGGAAGGGGAGTGAAAGAGATCCTGAAACCGTGTGCCTACAAATAGTCAGAGCCCGTTAATGGGTGATGGCGTGCCTTTTGTAGAATGAACCGGCGAGTTACGATCCCGTGCGAGGTTAAGCTGAAGAGGCGGAGCCGTAGCGAAAGCGAGTCTGAATAGGGCGTTTAGTACGTGGTCGTAGACCCGAAACCAGGTGATCTACCCATGTCCAGGGTGAAGTTCAGGTAACACTGAATGGAGGCCCGAACCCACGCACGTTGAAAAGTGCGGGGATGAGGTGTGGGTAGCGGAGAAATTCCAATCGAACCTGGAGATAGCTGGTTCTCCCCGAAATAGCTTTAGGGCTAGCCTTAAGTGTAAGAGTCTTGGAGGTAGAGCACTGATTGAACTAGGGGTCCTCATCGGATTACCGAATTCAGTCAAACTCCGAATGCCAATGACTTATCCTTAGGAGTCAGACTGCGAGTGATAAGATCCGTAGTCAAGAGGGAAACAGCCCAGATCGCCAGCTAAGGTCCCAAAGTGTGTATTAAGTGGAAAAGGATGTGGAGTTGCTTAGACAACTAGGATGTTGGCTTAGAAGCAGCCACCATTTAAAGAGTGCGTAATAGCTCACTAGTCGAGTGACTCTGCGCCGAAAATGTACCGGGGCTAAATACACCACCGAAGCTGCGAATTGATACCTATGGTATCAGTGGTAGGGGAGCGTTCTAAGGGCAGTGAAGTCAGACCGTAAGGACTGGTGGAGCGCTTAGAAGTGAGAATGCCGGTATGAGTAGCGAAAGACGGGTGAGAATCCCGTCCACCGAATGCCTAAGGTTTCCTGAGGAAGGCTCGTCCGCTCAGGGTTAGTCAGGACCTAAGCCGAGGCCGACAGGCGTAGGCGATGGACAACAGGTTGATATTCCTGTACCACCTCTTTATCGTTTGAGCAATGGAGGGACGCAGAAGGATAGAAGAAGCGTGCGATTGGTTGTGCACGTCCAAGCAGTTAGGCTGATAAGTAGGCAAATCCGCTTATCGTGAAGGCTGAGCTGTGATGGGGAAGCTCCTTATGGAGCGAAGTCTTTGATTCCCCGCTGCCAAGAAAAGCTTCTAGCGAGATAAAAGGTGCCTGTACCGCAAACCGACACAGGTAGGCGAGGAGAGAATCCTAAGGTGTGCGAGAGAACTCTGGTTAAGGAACTCGGCAAAATGACCCCGTAACTTCGGGAGAAGGGGTGCTTTCTTAACGGAAAGCCGCAGTGAATAGGCCCAAGCGACTGTTTAGCAAAAACACAGGTCTCTGCGAAGCCGTAAGGCGAAGTATAGGGGCTGACACCTGCCCGGTGCTGGAAGGTTAAGGAGAGGGGTTAGCGTAAGCGAAGCTCTGAACTGAAGCCCCAGTAAACGGCGGCCGTAACTATAACGGTCCTAAGGTAGCGAAATTCCTTGTCGGGTAAGTTCCGACCCGCACGAAAGGTGTAACGATTTGGGCACTGTCTCAACCAGAGACTCGGTGAAATTATAGTACCTGTGAAGATGCAGGTTACCCGCGACAGGACGGAAAGACCCCGTGGAGCTTTACTGTAGCCTGATATTGAATTTTGGTACAGTTTGTACAGGATAGGCGGGAGCCTTTGAAGCCGGAGCGCTAGCTTCGGTGGAGGCGCTGGTGGGATACCGCCCTGACTGTATTGAAATTCTAACCTACGGGTCTTATCGACCCGGGAGACAGTGTCAGGTGGGCAGTTTGACTGGGGCGGTCGCCTCCTAAAGTGTAACGGAGGCGCCCAAAGGTTCCCTCAGAATGGTTGGAAATCATTCGTAGAGTGCAAAGGCATAAGGGAGCTTGACTGCGAGACCTACAAGTCGAGCAGGGACGAAAGTCGGGCTTAGTGATCCGGTGGTTCCGCATGGAAGGGCCATCGCTCAACGGATAAAAGCTACCCCGGGGATAACAGGCTTATCTCCCCCAAGAGTCCACATCGACGGGGAGGTTTGGCACCTCGATGTCGGCTCATCGCATCCTGGGGCTGTAGTCGGTCCCAAGGGTTGGGCTGTTCGCCCATTAAAGCGGTACGCGAGCTGGGTTCAGAACGTCGTGAGACAGTTCGGTCCCTATCCGTCGTGGGCGTAGGAAATTTGAGAGGAGCTGTCCTTAGTACGAGAGGACCGGGATGGACGCACCGCTGGTGTACCAGTTGTTCTGCCAAGGGCATAGCTGGGTAGCTATGTGCGGAAGGGATAAGTGCTGAAAGCATCTAAGCATGAAGCCCCCCTCAAGATGAGATTTCCCATAGCGTAAGCTAGTAAGATCCCTGAAAGATGATCAGGTTGATAGGTTCGAGGTGGAAGCATGGTGACATGTGGAGCTGACGAATACTAATAGATCGAGGACTTAACCATATAATATGAAGCAAATGTTATCTAGTTTTGAAGGAATATACCTTCAATAGTTTGGTGATGATGGCAGAGAGGTCACACCCGTTCCCATACCGAACACGGAAGTTAAGCTCTCTAGCGCCGATGGTAGTTGGGACCTTGTCCCTGTGAGAGTAGGACGTCGCCAAGCAAAAACCTAAGTCGTTTCGACTTAGGTTTTTTTGTATACATTTTTATTTGCCAAATGTAGTAATCCATAAATTTAGTAATGCTAAAAAAGAAAAAAGAAGAGGCTGTTTAAAATAATAGTGATTTGTTTTGGTTTTCCAGGTTTTCCGAACGAACCTAGAATAGTTCCGATAATGGGACTAATTATTTCTATAAGCAGTATAGGTTTGAAGTAATGATAGTAGAAAAAGTGAGATGTTATAAAGGAAGATTCAATAATTGCACCAGTTACTGCGATGAAAAAAAACAAATATGATCATATATTAAGGTTCTGCATAATTAATCCACCTATAAATTAGTGTGAACTTATAGTAATAGTATCATGAGCTTCACTTAAATATACAAAAAATGATATTACTTAAACCTTAATTTGATTACTTCTTCTTATGCTAAGGTTATACATGGTATGAATTTGAAAATAAATAACTGTTATTGTGATAAATTTAGAAAATGAAATTCAATTAAATCCTGGTTAAGGTATTTTATCGCTACACGGCTAGATCTTCATATGATTGCATCTTATACGCCTATCCTAATTCCCTTTCCCACTTGCATATATTTTCACTTCTTCTTTTGAATATAACTAAAACACGAACGATATCAATAACTAATAAAAAAACATTCGATTATTTGTTGACATGGCTTATGAAATGTTGTTAATATATCCATAGAAACAATATTATATCGCACCTCATATAATCGCGGGGATATGGCCTGCAAGTCTCTACCTAACGACCGTTATTCGTTAGACTATGGGGGAAAGTCACTCGGTATTTTTCTATTCACAAGGGATACGTATGCCTGAGTAGAGCGCTTTCTCTCATAGTAAAAGAGAAACTGTTCTATTTCAGGCTTTTTTTATTTGAATCGGGGGGATTCTAATATGAAATCACTAGTTGGAATCATAATGGGAAGCACGTCAGACTGGGAAACAATGAAATATGCTTGTGACATTTTAGATGAATTACACATTCCGTATGAGAAGAAAGTTGTATCCGCTCATCGGACTCCAGATTATATGTTTGAATATGCAGAAACAGCTCGTGAACGTGGGTTAAAAGTTATTATTGCTGGAGCTGGAGGAGCCGCTCATTTACCAGGGATGGTTGCGGCGAAGACAAATCTTCCTGTAATCGGTGTTCCTGTTCAATCAAAAGCGTTAAATGGTTTAGATTCTTTACTGTCTATCGTTCAAATGCCAGGAGGGGTTCCAGTTGCGACTGTTGCGATTGGTAAGGCTGGTTCAACAAACGCAGGACTACTTGCTGCACAAATACTTGGATCATTTCATGATGACATACATGATGCATTAGAACTGAGACGAGAAGCAATTGAGAAAAATGTGCGTGAAGGTAGTGAGTTGGTATGACAAGAATCATTTTACCGGGAAAAACAATTGGCATTATTGGTGGTGGCCAGCTTGGAAGAATGATGGCGCTAGCAGCGAAGGAAATGGGTTATAAAATTGCTGTACTAGATCCGGCAAAGCATTCACCATGTGCACAAGTTGCTGATATTGAAATTGTTGCATCTTATGATGATTTGAAAGCGATTCAGCATTTAGCGGAAATAAGCGATGTTGTCACATATGAATTTGAGAATATTGATTATAGATGTTTACAATGGCTTGAAAAACATGCGTATTTACCACAAGGCAGTCAGTTATTAAACAAAACGCAAAATCGTTTTACAGAAAAGAATGCAATCGTAAAGGCTGGTTTACCAGTAGCACCATATAGACTTGTGAAGAAGCAAGATGAACTTTTAGAAGCAATTACGGAACTTTCCTTTCCTTGTGTGTTAAAAACAACAACAGGAGGATATGACGGAAAAGGGCAAGTTGTTTTAAGAAGTGAGACGGATGTTGTAAGAGCATGGGAGCTTGCCAGTCAAGCTGAATGTATTCTTGAAAAATGGGTGCCATTTGAAAAAGAAATATCAGTTATTGTAACTCGTAGCGTAAGTGGTGAAACGAAGGTATTTCCAGTAGCTGAAAATATTCACGTTAATAACATCTTACATGAATCCATCGTACCAGCTCGTATTACAGAAGAGCTTTCACAAAAAGGAATTGAATATGCACAGGTACTAGCGGATGAACTGCAGCTTGTGGGAACACTAGCGGTAGAGATGTTTGCTACGGCAGATGATGAGATTTATATTAATGAATTAGCACCAAGACCTCACAATTCAGGACATTATACAATTGATGCATGCGAAACGAGTCAATTTGGGCAACATATTCGAGCAATCTGTAATTTACCTCTAGGAGAAACAAATTTGTTAAAACCAGTTGTCATGGTAAACATTTTAGGCGAACATATAGAAGGGGTCCTAAAGCAAGTGAATAGATTAACCGGGTGCTATTTACACTTGTATGGAAAAGAAGAAGCAAAGCTGCAGCGTAAAATGGGGCATGTAAATATTTTAAATGAAAATGTTGAAGATGCTTTAGACAAAGCGCAAGAATTGCATATTTGGGACCATCAAGAACAACTTTTGGAGGGAAAAAGATGATTAGTCGTTATACACGCCCTGAAATGGGTGCGATTTGGACGGAAGAGAACAAATTTAAAGCGTGGTTAGAAGTTGAGATTTTAGCATGTGAAGCATGGGCCGAACTTGGTGATATCCCAAAAGAAGATGTGAAAAAAATTCGTGAACATGCATCATTCGATATGGAGCGTATTTATGAGATTGAAAAAGAAACACGTCATGATGTAGTTGCTTTCACTCGTGCTGTATCAGAAACACCAGCATTAGGTGAAGAACGCAAATGGGTACATTACGGTTTAACATCTACAGACGTAGTAGATACAGCTTTATCTTATATCTTAAAACAAGCAAATGAAATTCTACTAAACGACTTAGAAAATTTCATTACTATTTTAGCTAACAAAGCAAAAGAGCATAAGTACACAATTATGATGGGAAGAACACACGGTGTTCATGCAGAACCAACAACATTTGGTTTAAAACTTGGTCTTTGGTATGAAGAAATGAAACGTAACTTAGAACGTTTCAAACAAGCAGCTGATACAGTTCGCGTTGGTAAATTGTCTGGTGCAGTTGGTACATACGCGAACATTAATCCATTCGTAGAAAAATATGTTTGTGAAAACTTAGGGTTAGAAGCAGCTCCGATTTCAACACAAACATTGCAACGTGATCGTCATGCACATTACATGTCAACACTTGCATTAATCGCAACATCTATTGAGAAAATGGCAGTCGAAATTCGTGGTTTACAAAAGAGTGAAACACGTGAAGTGGAAGAGTCATTTGCGAAAGGACAAAAAGGTTCTTCTGCAATGCCACATAAACGAAATCCAATCGGTTCTGAAAATATGACTGGTTTAGCTCGTGTTATCCGTGGTTATATGATGACATCTTACGAGAATGTTCCATTATGGCATGAACGTGATATTTCACATTCTTCTGCGGAACGTATTATCTTACCAGATGCAACAATCGCATTAAACTACATGTTAAATCGCTTTGGTAATATCGTGAAAAACTTAACGGTATTCCCAGAGAACATGAAGCGCAATATGCAAAGAACATACGGTTTAATTTACTCTCAACGTGTAATGCTTACACTAATCGACAAAGGTATGGTACGTGAAGAAGCTTACGATATCGTACAGCCTAAAGCGATGGAAGCTTGGGAGACACAAGTACAATTTAAGGAGCTTGTAGAAGCAGATGAGCGTATTACAAGCAAATTAACACAAGAAGAAATCAACGAATGCTTTAACTACGAGCATCACTTACAACACGTTGATACAATCTTTGAACGTCTTGGATTAAACTGATAATTTTATATGGCACAGAATAGAGTCATTCTGTGCCATTCTTTATAAAAAAATTATTCATATTTTTCAAACTACAGGGGGCTTGCGAAATGCAAAAGCTAGAATTGCTGTATGAAGGTAAGGCAAAAAGAATTTATCGTACAGAAGCAGCAGATATGGTTTGGGTAGAGTACAAAGATAGTGCTACTGCTTTCAATGGGGAGAAAAAAGCGACAATTACAGGAAAAGGTCGTCTGAACAATGAGATTACAACTCTTTTATTCAGAAAGTTACAAGAAGTGGGAATTAAAACACATTTTGTTGAGAAGCTGTCAGATACAGAACAGCTTGTGAAAAAAGTAAGTATTATTCCATTAGAGGTTGTCACAAGAAACGTAATTGCAGGAAGTCTTTCAAAACGATTAGGAATGGAAGAAGGAACTGTACTTGCAGCACCAATCGTAGAATTTTACTACAAAGATGATGATTTAGGAGATCCGCTTGTAACAGAAGATCATATTCGCGTATTAAACGTTGCAACGCCAGAGCAAGTAAGTACATTAAGAGAAAAAGCTCTACAAATCAATCAAGTATTGATTGAGCACTTCGCAAGCTGTCGTGTAAGATTAGTAGATTTTAAATTAGAGTTTGGTGTAACAGAAGAAGGCGAAATCGTATTAGCAGATGAAATTTCACCAGATACTTGCCGTTTATGGGATGAAGAGAGCAATGAGAAATTTGATAAAGATGTATTCCGCCGTGATTTAGGCAATTTAACAGAGGCATATGAAGAAATTTTAAAACGTTTAGGGGGAGCTTCACATGTATAAAGTTAAGGTATATGTAACATTAAGAGAGAGCGTATTAGATCCACAAGGAACAGCAGTGAAAGGTGCTCTTCACAGTCTTTCCTTTACAGAAGTACAAGATGTCCGCATTGGTAAATATATGGAGTTAACAATCGATAAATCAGTAACTGATCTGGATAGCAAGGTAAAAGAAATGTGTGAAAAACTATTAGCGAACGTTGTAATGGAAGATTTCCGTTACGAAGTTGAGGAGGTTGTCGCACAGTGAAATTTGCCGTAATCGTTTTTCCAGGTTCGAACTGTGATGTTGATATGTTTCATGCAATTAAGGATGAGCTTGGTGAAGAGGTAGACTACGTTTGGCATGATGCAGAGAATTTAGATGAGTATGATGCAATTCTTTTACCAGGTGGATTCTCTTACGGTGATTATCTTCGCTGTGGTGCCATTTCTCGCTTTGCAAATGCAATGAAGGCAGTGCAAAAAGCTGCTGAGCAAGGAAAGCCGATTTTAGGTGTATGTAATGGATTCCAAATTTTAGTTGAATCAGGATTACTACCAGGTGCATTAATGCGAAATGAAAACTTGAAGTTTATGTGCCGTACAGTTCAGTTACGTGTGGAAAATAATGAAACAATGTTTACGTCGCAATATAAACAGGGTGAAGTAATCGATATTCCAATCGCACATGGCGAAGGAAATTACTACTGCGATGAAGCAACTCTTAAAGAATTAGAAGAAAAGAACCAAATTGCATTCCGTTATGTAGACAATCCAAACGGAAGCGTTTCAGATATTGCAGGTATTGTAAATGAAAAAGGAAATGTACTTGGCATGATGCCACATCCAGAGCGTGCTGTGAGTGAATTGCTTGGCGGCGCTGAAGGTTTAAAAGTCTTTCAATCTATTTTGAAACATTGGAGGGAAACATATGTCGTTAATGCTTGAACCAAATCCAACACAAATTAAAGAAGAACGTATATATGCGGAAATGGGGCTAACAGACGAAGAGTTTGCCATGGTTGAAAAGATTTTAGGTCGTTTGCCGAACTACACAGAAACAGGTCTTTTCTCTGTTATGTGGTCAGAGCACTGTAGTTATAAAAACTCAAAACCAGTTCTTCGTAAGTTTCCAACAACAGGAGAGCGTGTACTACAAGGACCTGGAGAAGGTGCAGGGATTGTAGATATCGGTGATAACCAAGCGGTTGTATTTAAAATGGAAAGTCATAATCACCCTTCAGCAATTGAGCCATATCAAGGCGCGGCAACGGGTGTTGGTGGTATTATTCGCGATGTATTCTCTATGGGAGCACGTCCAGTAGCATTATTAAACTCACTTCGCTTCGGTGAACTACAATCACCACGCGTAAAATATTTATTTGAAGAAGTAGTTGCAGGGATTGCAGGATATGGTAACTGCATCGGTATTCCAACTGTGGGCGGAGAAGTACAGTTTGATCCATGTTATGAAGGCAACCCGCTTGTAAATGCAATGTGCGTTGGTTTAATTAATCATGAAGATATTAAAAAAGGGCAAGCGCACGGTGCTGGTAATACGGTTATGTACGTAGGTGCTTCAACAGGACGCGACGGTATTCACGGTGCAACTTTCGCATCGGAAGAACTATCTGAGAGTTCAGAAGCAAAACGTCCAGCAGTACAAGTAGGCGATCCATTTATGGAGAAACTTCTTATTGAAGCATGCCTAGAGCTGATCCAATCTGATGCTCTTGTCGGAATTCAAGATATGGGAGCTGCCGGTTTAACATCATCTTCTGCAGAAATGGCAAGTAAAGCAGGAATGGGTATTGAAATGTACTTAGACGATGTACCACAACGTGAAACAGGTATGACACCATATGAAATGATGTTATCTGAATCACAAGAACGTATGTTGATTGTGGTAAAAAAAGGTAGAGAACAAGAAATTGTAGATTTATTTGAAAAGTACGGACTTGCGGCAGTTACGATGGGGAAAGTAACTGAAGATAAAATGCTTCGATTATTCCATAAAGGTGAAATGGTAGCGGAAGTTCCAGCAGATGCATTAGCAGAAGAAGCACCAATTTATCATAAGCCTTCAAAAGAAGCAGCGTACTTTAAAGAGTTCCAAGAAATGAAGATGGAAACACCAAAAGTAGATAACTATAAAGGGACATTACTAGCTCTATTACAACAACCAACGATTGCAAGTAAAGAGTGGGTATATGATCAGTACGATTATCAAGTGCGCACAAGCACAGTTGTTACACCAGGATCAGATGCGGCAGTTGTACGTGTACGTGGTACAGAGAAAGCATTAGCAATGACAACAGACTGTAACTCTCGCTACATTTACTTAGATCCTGAAATGGGCGGTAAAATTGCAGTAGCAGAAGCTGCACGTAATATCGTATGTTCTGGTGGAGAACCACTTGCAATTACAGATTGCTTGAACTTTGGTAACCCAGAAAAACCAGAGATTTTCTGGCAAATTGAGAAGTCAGTAGATGGTATGAGTGAAGCTTGTCGCACATTACAAACTCCAGTTATCGGCGGAAACGTATCAATGTACAATGAACGTAGCGGTGAAGCTGTATATCCAACACCGACTGTTGGTATGGTAGGTCTTGTTCATGACTTAAAACATGTAACAACACAAGAGTTTAAGCAAGCTGGCGATCTTATTTATGTAATTGGTGAAACAAAAGCTGAGTTTGGTGGAAGTGAATTGCAAAAGATGGTATACGGTAAAATCTTTGGTCAATCACCAAGCATCGATTTAGAAGTAGAATTAAAACGCCAAAAACAATTACTAGAAGCTATTCAAGCGGGACTTGTTCAATCTGCACATGACGTTGCAGAAGGAGGATTAGCAGTTGCGATTGCTGAAAGTGCAATTGGTGCGAAACACTTAGGTGCTACTGTGAAATTAGATGGGGAAGCAACAGCGGCATTATTCTCGGAATCACAATCACGCTTTGTCGTAACAGTAAAACGTGAACAACAAGAAGCGTTTGAGAAATCAGTAGAAGCAATTCAAGTTGGAGAAGTCACAAATACAAATGAAGTAACAATTCATAATGAAGAAAATGAAGTATTACTTATAGCAAATGTTGATGAAATGAGAAAGGCTTGGAAAGGGGCAATCCCATGCTTGCTGAAATAAAGGGGTTAAATGAAGAATGTGGCGTTTTCGGAATTTGGGGGCATGAAAATGCAGCACAAGTTACGTACTACGGATTGCATAGTTTGCAGCACCGTGGGCAAGAAGGCGCGGGCATTGTTGTCAATAACGGGGAGAAAATTGTTGGCCATAAGGGGTTAGGTTTAGTATCAGAAGTGTTTTCAAGAGGTGAACTAGAAGGCTTAAATGGAAAATCAGCAATTGGACACGTGCGCTATGCGACAGCAGGCGGAAGTGAAGTAGCAAATGTGCAACCATTACTATTCCGTTTCTCTGATCATAGTATGGCGTTAGCTCACAACGGAAATTTAATTAACGCAAAAATGCTTCGCCGTGAATTAGAGGCAGAAGGAAGTATTTTTCAAACAAGTTCAGATACAGAAGTACTGCTTCATTTAATTAAACGTAATACAAAAGGTTCACTAATCGAGAGCGTAAAAGATGCATTGAACAAAGTAAAAGGCGCATTTGCGTATCTTTTACTAACAGGAAACGAAATGATTGTTGCACTAGATCCGAATGGATTCCGACCACTTTCAATTGGGAAAATGGGGGATGCGTATGTCGTAGCATCTGAAACATGTGCTTTTGATGTAGTTGGTGCAACATACATTCGTGATGTAGAACCTGGAGAACTACTTATCATTAATGACGAGGGTATTCAAGTAGATCGTTTTACAAACGAAGTAGATCATGCAATTTGTAGTATGGAATACATTTACTTTGCTCGTCCAGATTCTAATATTGCTGGCATTAACGTTCATGCAGCACGTAAAAATATGGGAAAACGTTTAGCGATGGAAGCTCCAATTGAAGCAGATGTTGTAACAGGTGTTCCAGACTCTAGTATTTCGGCAGCGATCGGTTATGCAGAAGCAACAGGAATTCCATACGAATTAGGATTAATTAAAAATCGTTACGTTGGTCGTACCTTTATCCAACCTTCTCAAGAATTGCGTGAGCAAGGGGTAAAAATGAAGCTTTCAGCAGTACGAGGCGTGGTTGAAGGAAAGCGTGTTGTAATGATTGACGATTCCATTGTACGAGGAACAACAAGTAAACGTATTGTGCGCATGCTTCGTGAGGCAGGAGCGACAGAAGTACATGTGAGAATTGCTTCTCCGCCACTTAAGTATCCATGTTTCTATGGAATTGATATTCAAACGAGAAAAGAATTAATTGCAGCAAATAACTCTGTAGAAGAAATACGTCAAATCATCGGTGCAGATTCTTTAACATTTTTAAGTGAAGATGGCTTAGTAGATGCAATTGGACGTCCATATGAAGGGAAATACGGCGGCTTATGTATGGCTTACTTTAATGGAGATTATCCAACAGCTCTTTATGATTATGAGCAAGAGCTTTTAGAAAGTATGAAATAAAAAGGCGAGAAGCTTCTACTTCATTTTAAGTAGAAGCTAGCTTTTTCCTAAAACATACTCTATAAAGAGAGTGCCCGCTTGGGTGGGAGAAATTAAAAGACGAGGTGTAAAAAACGATGGCGAATGCATATAAGCAAGCAGGAGTAGATATTGAAGCTGGATATGAAGCGGTATCTCGCATGAAAAAACACGTACAAACAACAATGAGAAAAGAAGTACTAGGCGGTCTTGGCGGTTTTGGAGGTATGTTTGATCTATCAAAATTTGCATTAGAAGAACCTGTATTAGTATCTGGAACAGACGGCGTGGGTACAAAATTAATGCTCGCTTTTATGATGGATAAACATGACACAATTGGTATTGATGCAGTAGCGATGTGTGTAAATGATATTGTTGTCCAAGGGGCAGAACCGCTTTTCTTCCTTGATTACATTGCTTGCGGTAAAGCAGAACCTAGTAAAATTGAAAACATCGTCAAAGGTATATCAGAAGGTTGTCGCCAAGCGGGTTGTGCATTAATTGGTGGAGAGACAGCTGAGATGCCAGGTATGTATTCCACTGAAGAGTATGACTTAGCTGGTTTTACTGTTGGAATTGTTGATAAAAAGAAAATTGTAACAGGTCAGTCTATTGAAGCTGGTCATGTATTAATTGGTTTAGCATCTAGTGGTATTCATAGTAACGGGTATTCTTTAGTACGAAAAGTGTTATTGGAAGACGGACAGCTATCTTTAGATCGTATACAGGGTCGCTTAGAACTACCTCTTGGTGAAGAACTATTAAAACCAACGAAAATTTATGTCAAACCTATTTTAGAACTATTGAAAAAGTATGAAGTGTATGGCATGGCACATATTACAGGTGGCGGCTTTATTGAAAATATTCCACGTATGTTGCCGGAAGGAATCGGTGCAGAAATTGAACTAGGTTCTTGGCAAATTCAACCGATTTTTAGCTTGCTTCAAGAGGTTGGAAAATTAGAAGAAAAAGAAATGTTCAATATTTTTAACATGGGTATTGGTATGGTAGTTGCAGTAAAAGAAGAAGATGCAAAAGCTGTTGTTCAACTTCTTGCAGAACAAGGAGAAAAAGCACATATTATTGGACGTACTGTAAAAGGATCAGGTGTTACTTTTAATGGAGGCGCAGAACTATGAGTAGATTGGCAGTCTTTGCCTCTGGAAGCGGCTCTAACTTCCAAGCACTAATTAATGCAGTGGAAGAAAAAAGATTACATGCTGAAATTAGTTTGCTAGTATGTGATCAACCTGAGGCACGTGTTATCGGACGAGCGTATTATCATCATGTTCCATGCTTTGCTTTTTCAGCGAAAGAATATGAATCAAAAGAAGCATTTGAAAATGAGATATTAAAAAAACTGCGAGAATACGAGATTGATTGTGTTATTTTGGCAGGATATATGCGTCTTATCGGGTCAACATTATTAGAAGCCTATGGTGGGAAAATCATTAACATTCATCCATCATTATTACCGAGTTTTCCAGGGAAAGATGCTGTTGGTCAAGCATTAGAAGCGGGTGTGAAAGTAACTGGTGTGACAATTCATTATGTAGATGCAGGGATGGATACAGGACCAATTATCGCACAAGAAGCAGTAACAGTTTCTGAAACGGATACGAGAGAGAGTTTACAAAAGAAAATTCAGCAAGTTGAACATAGATTGTACGTAGATACGGTGAACGAAATCGTTCAATTTATAGAAGAGCCAACTGTTAAATAACATTCAACTAGGGGTGAAGGATAAATGAAAAAGCGTGCATTAGTAAGTGTTTCGAATAAAACAGGGGTTGTAGAATTTGTTAAAGGATTACTTGAACAAGGGATTGAAGTTATTTCAACAGGCGGAACGAAAAGATTATTAGAAGAAAACGGCTTACAAGTCATCGGGATTTCTGAAGTAACAGGTTTCCCAGAAATTATGGACGGACGTGTAAAAACATTACATCCAAACATCCATGGTGGTTTACTTGCAGTACGTGATAATGAAACGCATGTGGCGCAGATGAATGAATTAGGCATTCAGCCAATCGACTTTGTTGTTGTAAACTTATACCCATTTAAAGAAACAGTTGCTAAACCTGATGTGACATTTGCTGATGCAATTGAAAATATTGATATCGGTGGTCCAACAATGATTCGTTCAGCTGCGAAAAATCATAAATTTGTATCAGTAATCGTTGATCCAACAGATTATGATGTTGTACTAGCTGAGTTAAAAGAAAACGGTGAAGTTACAGACGAAACAAAACGTAAATTAGCAGCAAAAGTATTCCGCCATACAGCGGCATATGATGCATTAATTTCAAACTATTTAACTGAACAAATGGGAGAAGAAAGTCCAGAAACATTAACGGTAACATTCGAGAAAAACCAAGATTTACGTTACGGAGAAAACCCACATCAAAAAGCAACATTCTATAAAGCACCATTTGCAGCAACTTCTTCTGTTGCATATGCAGAGCAGTTACATGGAAAAGAGCTATCTTACAACAATATCAATGACGCAGATGCAGCGCTTAGCATCGTGAAAGAATTTACAGAACCAGCAGTGGTAGCAGTAAAACATATGAATCCATGCGGAGTTGGTGTTGGTACTGATATTCATGAAGCATATACACGTGCTTACGAAGCAGATCCAGTATCAATCTTTGGCGGCATTATTGCAGCGAACCGTGAAATTGATAAAGCTACAGCAGAAAAATTACATGAAATTTTCTTAGAAATTATTATTGCACCTTCCTTCTCAGAGGAAGCATTAGAAGTGTTGCAAAGTAAGAAAAACTTACGCCTTTTAACTGTAAATATTGAAAAAGCAGTAAATGCAAGTAAAAAATTAACTTCTGTACAAGGTGGCCTTCTTGTTCAAGAAGAAGATACGCTAGCGCTAGATGAAGATGCAATTACAGTTCCAACAAAACGTGAACCAACAGAGCAAGAATGGGCCGATTTAAAACTAGCTTGGAAAGTTGTCAAACACGTAAAATCAAATGCAATTGTTTTAGCAAAAGATAATATGACAATTGGAGTTGGAGCTGGACAAATGAACCGCGTTGGCTCAGCGAAAATTGCTATTACACAAGCTGCTGATAAAGCACAAGGTAGTGCGCTTGCATCTGATGCATTTTTCCCAATGCCAGATACAGTAGAAGAGGCTGCTAAAGCAGGGATTACAGCAATCATTCAACCAGGCGGATCGATTCGTGATGAAGATTCTATTAAAAAAGCTGATGAGTTTGGCATTACTATGGTGTTCACTGGCGTACGTCATTTCAAACATTAATAGGGGAAGTTTAAAAAGTCCGGCCAAGATAACCTTCTTTTTGAACATGAACGAATAGAAACAAACTAGGGGCATTGCTCCTGGTTTGTACTTATTTGAATATTGGAGGATGACATATGAATGTTTTAGTAATTGGCCGCGGTGGACGTGAGCATGCTTTAGCTTGGAAGTTTGCACAGTCTGAGCAAGTGGAAAAGGTATATGTAGCACCAGGAAATGAAGGTATGAGAGACGTGGCAACGCCAGTTGCTATTGATGAAAATGATTTTGATGCACTTGTTCTGTTTGCGAAAGAGAACAATATAGGTTTAACATTCGTCGGTCCCGAAATTCCGCTTATGAATGGGATTGTCGATCGTTTTGAGGCAGAAGGACTTCGTGTTTTTGGTCCGAATAAAGCAGCGGCTGTGATTGAGGGCAGTAAAGCTTTTACAAAAGAATTGATGAAAAAGTACGATATTCCAACAGCAGCATATGAAACGTTCACGAACTATGAGGAAGCAGTAGCGTATATTCGAAAAATTGGTGCACCAATTGTTATTAAAGCGGACGGTTTAGCAGCTGGTAAAGGTGTAACAGTGGCAATGACGTTAGAAGAGGCATTACAAGCTGTAAAAGAAATGCTGCAAGATGTGAAATTTGGTGAAGCAAGTAAAAAGGTTGTTATTGAAGAGTTTTTAGATGGACAGGAATTCTCTTTAATGGCATTCGTAAATGGAACAACTGTTTATCCAATGGTAATTGCACAAGATCATAAACGCGCTTTTGATGGTGATAAAGGACCGAATACAGGAGGAATGGGTGCATATTCTCCAGTACCACAAATTCCAGAATCAGCGGTTGAAGTAGCGATTGAAACGGTTTTACATCCAACCGCTCAAGCGATGATCAAAGAAGGCCGTTCATTTACAGGCATTTTATATGCAGGTCTTATTTTAACAAACGAAGGCCCAAAAGTAATTGAGTTTAATGCTCGTTTTGGAGATCCGGAAACAGAAGTTGTACTGCCTCGTTTAGACAATGATTTAGTTGATGTATGTAATAGCGTTTTAGATGGAGAAAAATTAGTACTTAAATGGTCTGAAGAAGCGGTTATTGGTGTAGTACTTGCTTCAAAAGGATATCCTGAAGTATATGAAAAAGGCGCTATTATTCGCGGATTAGATACATTAGAAGATGCAATTGTTTTTCATGCAGGTACAGCTATGAAGCGTGGAGATTTCGTAACAAACGGTGGTCGTGTACTATTTGTTGCTTGTAAAGCAAAAGACTTACAAGAAGCGAAAGATAAAGTATATAAAGAAATCGCGAAAATTAAGAGTGATGGGTTATTTTATCGAAATGATATAGGATACCGCGCAATTGCAAAGGTAGATTGCTAGAAGCTAACATGTTTTATGTTAGCTTCTTTTTTTGTTTAGTATTTACTTTCGTTCAAAACATAAAAAGTGGTTTGCTTTATTTTGTATGCAGAAAGCAAGTCCTAATAATTAAAGTAGTATATTATCTAGTTGATCCTGAAATCCCAAGCTTCTCCATCTTCCTGTATAATGTTCGAACACTAATTCCTAAATCAGCAGCAGCCTGTTTTTTTCCTTCATAATCATATCCATAATAATGAAGCTTTTTAATAATACTCTCTTTTTCGGCCTCTTTTAATGTACTGCATTCTTTTGAAGGTGACTGTGGTTGAGTTATATTATGTTGTAGGAATCCCGGTAAGGATGATTGGGTTAATTGGCTACTCTTTTCCATATTCATACTGTATTCTAAAATGTTCTCTAGTTCACGAATGTTCCCAGGCCAGTGATATTGCTTTAACTTTTCTAAAAAATCATCTGTATAAGTTTGAATGAATTTTCCTGTTCTTGTTTGTAATTTTTCAATTAAGAAGGGAACTAGTTTTTTTAAGTCTTCTTTTCTTTCTCTTAATGGTGGTAAATGGATAGGAATAACATTTAGTCTGTAGTAAAGATCGGAACGGAATTGTTTAGATTCCATCAATTTTTCTAATGATTGATTAGATGCAGCGATAATCCGGATATTCACTTTTTTAGGAAGTGTTCCACCAATTCTTTGTACAACACCATCTTGCAGTACTTTCAATAGTTTTGGTTGTAAATGGAGAGGGAGATCGGCAATTTCATCTAAAAATAGTGTTCCTCGATCGGCCATTTCAAAGTAACCTGGTTTTCCTTTTTTCCTTGCTCCCGTAAATGCACCTTCCTCATAGCCAAAGAGTTCACTTTCGAATAAAGATTCAGGAATACTAGCACAATTTATTTCAATGAAATCTCCTCTTTGGAACATGCTCTGTTCATGAATAAGTTTTGCCATTAAGCTTTTTCCCGTCCCTGTTTCTCCAGTAATAACAATAGAGGAAGTACTACTTTTCATATTTTTTAAGATTTCTTTTATGTTTTGCAATGTATGGCTGTTCCCAAGGATATATTCAGTTTGTTTTAATTTCGTGCCCATTGTGGGAGTGGAATAATTGGTTTCATGAATGATAGCAGTAATAATCCCTTTTAATTTTTCCATCCAATAGATAAATTCTTTTTGCTGGTCGATTAACTTCTGTTGTTTATTTTTTGAAAAACTAACGAATGAAAGATAACCGTAGTGGCGTTCATTTTGAATCATGTTTTGTATAATTTCTGCAGTTGATGGACAGCTCTTTTGAAAGTGACAACCATGACACATATTCATATGTCCTGGCTTATGTACAAAGGTAATGGGATGCTCGTATAGTTTTTGGAAAAATGGGAGGTAGACACGTTCTCCTTTTTTCTTTTTATATTCTTCCGTTGAAGAAACTAATAGCCCTTCATGGTTGAAATAGGCGATTTCTATTTGTAAGAGTTCGGAAAAGGTATGAATAATTTTTGTGATTGCTGTGATTGTAGACAATTTAGAACCTCCTTTCTATTATACAACCATTGTATGATAATTCTGAAAAATGAAAAAGTGTCAAACGTTTGTCAAAAATGTCAAACAATCGTATTAAGATTGCTTGCTATGATAAGGATTTTCTATGCAATAACATTGGCATGATTTTTGCTTAATAAAAAGTAGATGTAAATAAAGGGGGCTTTTTTATGGAAAGAGATTATTTTCAATTAAAGGATAAAGTGGCGGTTGTAACTGGGGCGGCATCAGGAATTGGGTATGCGACTGCAACAATTTTTGCTGAAGTAGGGGCTGCCGTTATTCTTTTAGATATTGATGAAGAAAAGGGTATGCAAGCTGCACAGAGTTTACGAGATGAGGGACAGCGAGTAGAGTTTTTGAAGTGCGATGTAACAAGTGAATTAGATTGTAAGAATGTTAGCGAACATATTAGGCAGGTATATGGAAGTGTAGATGTGTTGTTTAACAATGCGGGAATTATTAGAAGAAAAACAGTTGTTGAATTAGAGGAAAGGGAGTGGGATTCAGTTATTAATGTTTCATTAAAAGGTGTATACCTATTATCTAAATATATCATTCCAATTATGGCTGAAAAGCAAGGTGGGAGTATTATCAATACAGGTTCCGGATGGGGGCTAAAAGGAGGCGATAAAGCAGCTGCTTATTGTGCTGCAAAGGCCGGTGTTGTGAACTTAACGAAGGCGATGGCAATTGATCATGGTCCGCAAAATATTCGAGTGAATTGTATATGTCCTGGTGATACAGATACACAGTTACTACGTGACGAGGCGAAGCAATTAAATGTGGAAGAGGGAACATTTTTGAAAGAGTCAGCAACAGATCGACCTCTATCAAGAATTGGTACGCCTCGTGATATCGCAAAAGGTGTTTTATTTTTAGCTAGCGATTTGTCATCTTGGGTGACAGGAACGGAACTTGTTGTTGATGGTGGAGGTTTAGCATAATTGAAAGAATTTTAATAAGGGGGTATTAAGATGACGAAAAAGGTACATCCTTACATTCCAAATATGGTACCTGAAGTAAAGGAAGAGATGTTAAAAGAAATAGGCGCTGAATCAGTGATGGAATTATACGCTTGTATACCGGATGAACTAAAGTTGAAAGAGGAAATGAACATACCAAAGGCGCTTACAGAATACGAGTTGCGTCGCCACATTGAAGGGATATTGTGTAAGAACACGAGTACAAGTGAATATCTAAATTTTCTAGGAGCAGGTTGCTGGCAGCATTTTGTACCAGCAGTTTGCGATGAAGTGAATCAAAGATCGGAATTTCTGACGGCATATGCCGGTGAACCTTACGAGGATCATGGTAGATTCCAAGCGTTATTTGAATATCAAAGTCTAGTAGCTGAACTTGTTGATATGGATGTTGTAAATGTACCGACGTTTGATTGGGGGCAAGCAGCAGCTACAGCGATTCGAATGGCTGCTCGTATTACAAAAAGAACAGAGGTATTAGTAGCGCAAACCGTATCACCTGAAAGAATGAAAATTATTCAAAATTATGGCTCCCCAGATCTTGAATTTGTTTTTGTTAGTTATGATGCTGAGAATGGTCTTCTAGATTTAGAAGATTTAAAGAATAAGATTTCTTCTAATGTGGCAGCCATTTATTTTGAAAATCCTTCCTATTTAGGGTTTATTGAATCACAAGGTATGGAAATTGCGGAAATTGCGAAGCAGAATGATGCACTAGTAGTAGTTGGTGTTGATCCAATTTCACTTGGAGTGTTGGCGCCGCCAAGTCACTATCAAGCGGATATTGTTTGTGGTGATTTGCAGCCACTTGGTATGCACATGAACTATAGTGGAGGACAAGCGGGATTTATTGCTACAAGGGATGAAGAAAAGTTTATTAATGAATATCCTTCACGTCTATTTGGAATTGTGCCAACAGTAAAAGAAGGGGAGTATGGCTTTGGCGATGTGGCTTATGATCGGACATCTTTTGCCCTTCGTGAAAAAGGAAAAGAATCAGTTGGTACACAAACTGCGTTATGGGGAATTACAGCTGGGGTTTATTTATCGTTACTTGGACCGAATGGCATGTATGAATTAGGTCAAACTATTATGCAAAATAGTCAATATGCAGTAAAACAATTGAACAAAATCCCTGGGGTGAGAGGTTCAAGATTAAGTTCTCCATTTTTTAAAGAGTTTCTTGTCGATTTTAATGAGACGGGTTTATCAGTCGAAATCATAAATAAGAAATTACTAGAAAAACAGGTATTTGGAGGAAAGGATATTTCGAAAGAGTTTCCTATATTTGGTCAATGCGCTTTATATTGCGTTACAGAAGTCCATACGAAGGAAGATTTGGATCAGTTAATTGCCGCCCTTCAAGAAATTGTGACGAATTAAAATAAATGAACAGAAAGGAGAATGAACTCATGAAGAAAATTAAAAGGGATAGTAAAGTTCGTGACTTTCATCAAGCAAAATGGAATGAACCAATTATTTTTGAACTTCATCAGCGAGGAGAAAGAGGAGTAGAAGTTCCGACAGCGGATCAAACGATTGTGCAGGAAGTTGGAGATGGAGTTTCAAAGATTCCTCATTCTATGTATAGAAAAGAAAGAGCGAGGCTTCCAGAAATCGGTCAGGCGCGTGTGTTAAGGCATTATGTGAGACTTTCACAAGAGACGTTAGGATCCGATTTTAACGTTGAAATTGGGCAAGGGACTTGTACGATGAAATATATCCCAAAAATTAATGAATTATTAGTACGAAATCCTAAAATAATGGAACTGCATCCTCTTCAAGATGAAAGTACGGTCCAAGGAATGCTAGAGATTATATATAAATTGGATCTTTGTATGAGAGAAATATCTGGTATGGATCATTTTTCATTTCAGCCAAGTGGTGGTACGCAAGCATTATTTGCTATGGCTTCTATTGTAAGAAAATATCATGAATCTCGCGGAGAAGGAGAAAAACGGAACGAAATTATTACAACCATTTTTTCTCATCCTTCACAAGCGGCTACAGCAGCTGTTAAAGGCTTTAAAATCATTACGCTTCATCCCGATAAAGATGGATTTCCTGATCTTGAAAAGTTAAAAGCTGTTGTTTCAGAAAGAACAGCAGGATTTGTTGTAGCGAATCCTGAAGATACAGGGATTTTTAATTCGAAGATTAAAGAGTTTACGAGGGTTGTTCATGAAGCTGGTGGGATTTGTTACTACGATCAAGCAAATGCAAATGGCCTTCTTGGGGTTACTCGGGCGAAAGAAGCAGGATTTGATATGTGTTTCTTTAATCTTCACAAAACATTTGCAGCTCCGCATATGTGTGGCGGACCAGCAACAGGTGCACTTGGAGTGAGCAAAGAGCTAAAAGAATATTTACCTGGACCAATTGTGGAATGCGATGAAGGAAAATATTATTTAAACAATGATCTGAAACATTCCATTGGAAAAGTGCGCGCTTTTCATGGGGTAGCACAAACAATTCTCAGGTCTTATGCATGGATTCGTGCCCTTGGTCCAGAAGGATTAAAAGAAGTGGCGAAAACAGCTGTATTAAATAACAATTATATGTATCACAAAGTACAAAAGATTCGTGGTGCAAGTGCTCCATATGTAAAAGGACAGCGCCTTGAGCAAGTTCGCTATAGCTGGGAAGAGATGAAAAATGCAACGGGTATTACGACAGAAGATGTTCAAAGAAGAATGACAGATTTCGGTTTACACTACTGGACGAGTCACCATCCATATATCGTACCCCAGCCGTTCACGCTTGAACCGACTGAGAGCTATTCTAAGACTGACTTAGATGAGTATATAGCAGCCCTTGAACAAATTTCTAAGGAAGCCTATGAAAATCCCAAAGTCATTCAAAACGCTCCGCAAAATAGTACGATTCACAAATTAGATGAACAGGATTTTCTCGATAATCCGAAAAAATGGTGTATTACATGGAGAGCGTATCAGAAGAAGGTGCAGTTACTAGAATTGATTTGAAGAAAATGGGAAGGCAATCAGAATTGTTTTTGATTGCCTTTCGTTCTATAGCATTGTAATTCTATTATTATAGGTTAAATAGTCAGAATGTTCAGAATAAAAAAGAGGGGACATTGTATATTTTGAAACGAATCACTTGATTTTGCATAGAGTGAATCGGTTATTTTTTAGGAACGTTGCAAAGAGAGAGGTGAGACGATGGATAATTTAGAGACAAAATCAAATATTGGAACACCATCTACTATAGATGGGAAGTTGAATCGTGGCTTAAGGCCACGACATATATCTATGATTGCAATTGGTGGTGCAATTGGTACGGGATTATTTGTTGCAAGCGGTGCTACGATTAGTCAAGCGGGACCAGGAGGGGCATTTGTTGCGTACCTTGCTATTGGGTGTATGGTTTATTTTTTAATGACAAGTCTTGGTGAGATGGCAACATATCTTCCAACGTCAGGTTCATTTGAAACATACGGAACTCGGTTTGTTGATCCGGCATTTGGATTTACACTTGGTTGGAATTATTGGTTAAGCTGGGCTACAACCATTCCGGCTGAGTTGGCAGCAGGTGCGTTGGTTATGAAATATTGGTTGCCAGAATCCTCGGATGTTCTATGGGGGATGCTTTTTTTGGCACTTATATTTTTATTAAATGTACTGTCTGTTAGAGGGTATGGTGAATCGGAGTTTTGGTTTGCTGGTATTAAGGTCGTTACAATTATTCTATTTTTAGTGATCGGTATTTTCATGATACTTGGTATATTCTTTAGCCCGGCAGTAGGGTTTCATAATCTTACGATAGGTGAGGCTCCTTTCAAAGGAGGATTTTTGGCTATAGTTGGTGTTTTTATGATTGCAGGTTTCTCCTTTCAAGGTACAGAAATGGTTGGTATTGCTTCTGGTGAAAGTGAGGATCCAGAGCGGAATGTTCCTCGGGCAATTCGTAGTGTTTTTTGGAGGGTGTTAATTTTTTATGTGTTGGCTATAGCCGTAATAGGGATTATTATTCCATATACAGACCCGAGTCTTCTTAAATCGGATGTGGATCATATTTCTATTAGCCCATTTACTTTAGTTTTTCAAAAAGCTGGACTTGCATTTGCGGCATCATTAATGAATGCTGTCATTTTAACCTCTGTGCTTTCAGCTTGTAATTCTTCTATGTATGCTTCTACTCGCATGCTTTGGGCTCTTGCACAAGAAGGAAAAGCGCCTAAAATTTTGCGTAAGGTAAATAGAAGAGGGGTCCCTACCTATGCTTTGTATGCCAATATTATTTTTGGATTACTTGTCTTTTTATCATCATTCATTGGCGATGGCGTTGTTTATATATGGCTGCTTAATATGACGGGGTTAACGGGGTTTTTAACATGGATTGGAATCGCAATCTGTCATTATAGATTTCGTAGAGCATACGTGGCACAAGGGAGAAGCTTAAATGAACTAACATTTAAGGCGAAATGGTATCCCTTTGGTCCGTTGTTTACGTTAGTATTATGTATCATTGTTATTATTGGACAAGGAAGTGAAGTGGTTTCTGGAGGGGCGATTAACTGGTATGGAATGCTTGTATCGTATATTAGTGTACCGGTGTTTATTATTCTTTAGTTAGGTTATAAGTTTATTAAAAAGACGAAGGTTGTCCCGTTAAAAGAGTGTGACTTTAGCCGAGATGATTTGTGAAACAACCTCTAAATTGATTTTTAAGACAATAGAATATATGAATCTCATTTCTATTCATATTACGCATCCGCAGTTAGCGGGTGCATTTTTGTATGGTTGGATTGTCATCATATATAGTTAGATAGAAAGATAGGAAAAATTATATTGTATGTTGAATGTTTCAAGGAGTTACAATCTGTTTGCATTTTAATTCGCCAATCAACAATAGAAAAATAGAAATAACTAAAGTAAGCGTAGCGCCAATAAGTGGAAGTGCTTGATTATCTCATGGTTTATTTATAAATTGTAGGTGGGGAATATTTGACGCTTACTATTCAGTGTCTTTTTATATTTGATTTGTTGATAAACATTATGAAAAAACTGGTACAAGTTAATAGATGCAATAGGTAAGAGGATCCTAATGGGTTGAAGCGAGGGTTTTACCTATTGTCATCTGTTTTTGCTATAAAGTATTAGAAATCAATAGTATACTGGTATACCCATTTCAGGGAAATCACGCATACCCATACCAGGGAAACCGCCCATGCCAGGGAAACCGCCCATGCCCATACCGGGGAAACCGCCCATGCCCATACCAGGGAAACCGCCCATGCCCATACCGGGGAAACCGCCCATGCCCATACCAGGGAAACCGCTCATGCCCATACCGGGGAAACCGCCCATGCCCATACCAGGGAAACCGCCCATGCCCATACCGGGGAAACCGCCCATGCCCATACCGGGGAAACCGCCCATGCCCATACCGGGGAAACCGCCCATGCCCATACCGGGGAAACCGCCCATGCCCATACCAGAGAAACCACCCATACCCATACCAGGGAAACCTATAATACGTTGAGAATCTAATGTCATGTTTTCACCTACTTTTTATAAATTCATATTCTTTTACATGCTATGCTTAAAGAGAATAAAAGAGCTTATTCTCCTTTTAAATTAGGCAAACTAGCTACTGAAACCGCCCGTTATGTGAACTAAGGAAGGCTAGTATGAAAAGAATTAAAAGCTTATGCTATTGACCTTGATGAATATTATGAGATTGTAGTCAGCTATAATAAAGAAAAGAGATAAAGAAATGGCCTGAATGTATACTGTTGTTGTTGTTGAGAATATCAGTAAAATTGAGATGAGGTCAGTGTTTATTAGGATAGGAATATAAAAAAATATAATGAATTTTACATTCGAAAAAGGGAAAGAATCCTAAATGTTTAGGTTGTTTTTTAATAATCGTATAAGTGGAAAGTTTTTATTTTTTTAAGTCTGTTTCTCGTATTATTGTTGTATCTGTTATAAAGCCTGTATTCCATAATCAGTGTTATATGGAAATCATAAAGTTTATTGGTGATTTTATTTTTAATAATTAGAAAAAGCAACTAAATTTAGTTGCTTTTTTTGTGTAGGAAAGAGAACCACTGAATATAAACTTAAGACTCTTTCTCTTTTTTTAGTTTTCCTTTTTGCTTTGCCATTTCTCGAAGTAAATACTCGATGTGAGCGTTAACGCTACGAAATTCATCATTTGCCCATTTTTCGATGACTGCGTGTAATTCAGGATCAATACGTAATGGAAAGCTTTTCTTTTTGGCCATAATTACCTACAACCTTTAATATAGACTTCCTGTGTTAATCACTGGCTGTGCACCTTTATCTGAAACGATGGCAACCAATAAGTTGTTAACCATGTTCGCTTTACGCTCGTCATCTAAATCGAGTACGCCTTCTTCATCTAACATATGAATGGAATCTTTCGCCATTTTTACAGCACCTTCGACAATCTCTTTTCGTGCTGCTAAAACAGCTTTCGCTTGTTGACGCTGAAGCATTGCATGAGCAATTTCTGTTGCATAAGCTAAATGTGTTAAACGAGTTTCTAGTACCTCTACACCAGCAATATCTAAGCGGGCTTCTAATTCACGTCTTAGTTCCTCAGAGATTTCTTCGGCATTTCCACGTAGTGTGATGCAATTGTCATCTTGAAAATTATCATACGGATATTTCGTTGCAACATGGCGAATTGCTGTTTCGCTTTGAATTTCTACGAATTCATCATAATGTTCAACCCCAAAAATCGCTTTTGCTGAATCGACAACTTTATAAACGACAACAGCTGCAATTTCAATCGGGTTCCCATCTACATCATTTACCTTTAGTTTTTTACTATTAAAGTTTTCAACGCGAAGAGAAACAGTTTGACGAAGTGCGAATGGAATTGTTAAAAATAATCCATTTTGACGGATTGTTCCTAAATAGTTCCCAAAAAACGTAATTACTTTTGCTTGATTTGGTTGGACAATCCCAATACCGGTGGCAAGAATAGCAGCTAAAATTAGACAAAGTACAGCTACTACAAATATTTCTTGTACGAGGCAAAATACACCGATACCGGCTAAAGCTAAAAGACCAATAATACCTAGAAAACCATTTACATAAAACACTTGTTTTTCTCTCATACTAATCGCCTCCTTCTGATATAAAAATGATATCACTTTTATATCATCGAATGCAAGGGAGGAAAATCTTATTTTCTGAAAATAATAAAAATCTTTCTTAGAAGAGTGGGAAATTAGTTTTTTAGGTGTGCGGCGCGATACATCTCAAATTAATATATAGCTACAGTTATTTATCCCGCATTAACGGGCAGTAAGACCTCCACCTCAGAATCCAGTAAAAGCAAAGAGATTAGATGGGGGTCGGGCTGCCCGTAAAAGCTCGATTGGTACGGGCTAATAATCAGTGGGGGATGAAGAAAACCTCCACTGATTAAAGTTTCACTTTATTAAATTCTGAGGGTGTTGTAATTGATTCAATGCACAAAATGACTCATCAAAAAGTATTAGCCTCCGAAAGGCGAGGATTTATTGAAATGAATTCGAAGAACATTAAAAAAGGTGCGAGAACTGGTTGAAAAAAGCGATCTTCTGCAATACAAGCCACAATACGTTGAAATCTTAGATAGATGGGAGAAAGGTGATTTCACTCAAGCGGTTGAGGAGCATAATTTTTTTGGGAAATACAAGGCGGTAACACTGGTAAAGCCTACAAATTAACAAATCCAGAGCAAGAGAAAGAATTCATTCAAACACAAGGAAAGTAAAGAGCGAAAAAATCCGCTCTTTTTTTAGTGGAATCTCTTAGGGGAAATAAAACAAAAAGAACATTAGTTCTGTTTTGTGATAAAATAAAGAAGACTTAGCCGCCCACTGCAGCAGCCAAGTCTCTTTGAGAGCATCTTGCATCGTGACAAATGATTCAAAGCGGTTTCGCCAGGATTGCTTCTTCAATCGCTGACTCAATCTCTTTGTCAGAAGCATCATAACTTCCTTTTGATCCTGGTTTGTCAGGACTGGAAGTGTGACTTACTTCTTCTTGTTTAGCATGTCCTTTTTTATTAAAATCCATGCTAGGTATTTTTAAGGCACCCATGTTTATATATTTTCCAAATTTACATGCTTCAGTAATAGGACAGAAACGCAAGATTCCTTCTGCAATTTTCATTGCACCAAGCCACAGCAAAACCTTTGACCAAGTGCACCATGGTTTACGTGTGAGTTTAGCTGTGCTGCAACTTAGTACAACTAAACCGAGTGTAATTCGGATTAGAGCATTCATTATGCCGATGTTTTGCTTCATCAAAGAAAACACTCCTTCTTCATCAGCTTAGAAATAGCAAACACTATTTCAGTTGTTATTATCCCACGTAAGTTTCGCGATATGTAATCCAACATTTGACGGTGAAAAAGATGTTGGATTGGACGTGTGTATAGGTGTCTTTTTTTGTTATAATGTAAGAATGCATAAAGAGGACTAGACAAAAGAAAGGGTGTTTTCATGTACGATATTTCACAGTGGAAACATGTATTTAAGCTTGATCCGAATAAGGAATTAAGCGATGAACATTTAGAAATGATTTGTGAATCTGGAACAGACGCAGTGATTGTAGGCGGAAGTGACGGGGTAACAATTGATAATGTATTACACATGCTAGTAAGCATTCGTAGATATGCAGTTCCTTGTGTGTTAGAGGTTTCTGATCTTGAAGCTCTTACACCAGGGTTTGATTTTTATTACATTCCAAGTGTTTTAAACAGCTCAAAAGTGGAATGGATAACGGGAATTCATCATGAGGCATTGAAAGAATTCGGGGATATTATGAACTGGGATGAAATTTTCATGGAAGGATATTGTGTTTTAAATCCAGAAGCAAAAGTAGCTCAGCTTACAGAGGCGAAATGTGATTTAACAGAAGATGATGTGATTGCATATGCACGTATGGCAGACAAGCTTCTGAAGTTGCCGATTTTTTACTTAGAATATAGTGGTACTTACGGAGATATTGAACTCGTTAAAAATGTAAAAGCAGAATTACAACAAGCAAAGTTGTATTACGGCGGTGGAATTTCAAGTGCGAAAGAAGCAAAAGAAATGGCACAGTACGCTGATACAGTCGTTGTAGGAAATGTAATTTATGATGATATAAAGGCAGCTTTACAAACAGTAAAAGCTGTAAAAGGAGAGTAGGTGCAGGCACATATGAGTATAACTGATAAATTATTAAATGGTTTAAATCCTCAGCAACAAAAGGCAGTGCAAACAACAAACGGACCACTTCTATTAATGGCAGGTGCTGGTAGTGGTAAGACGCGTGTGCTAACACATCGCATCGCATACTTACTTGGTGAAAAAGGTGTAGCACCTTGGAATGTATTAGCAATTACTTTTACAAATAAAGCGGCTCGTGAAATGCGTGAACGTATCGATAAGCTTGTTGGCCCGGAAGCGGAAGATATTTGGATTTCTACGTTCCACTCAATGTGCGTACGTATTTTACGACGTGACATTGATCGTATCGGAATTAATCGTAACTTTACGATTTTAGATGCAAGTGATCAACTTACGGTTGTAAAAAAGATTATGAAAGAGCGTAATATTGATCCGAAAAAATTCGATCCACGTTCTATTTTATCTGGTATTAGTAATGCAAAGAATGAATTGTTATCTGCTGATAAATATGCAAAGCAAATTTCAATTGCGGATCCATTTGAAAAATTAACAAGCGATGTATATACAGAATATCAAAAACGTCTTTTGAAAAATAACTCATTAGATTTTGATGATTTAATTATGACGACGATCCATTTATTTGAACGTGTTCCAGAAGTATTGGAATTCTATCAGCGTAAGTTCCAATATATTCATGTGGATGAGTACCAAGATACGAATAGAGCCCAATACATTCTTGTAAATAAATTAGCTGCTCGCTTTAAAAACCTTTGTGTTGTTGGTGATTCTGACCAGTCCATTTATCGTTGGCGTGGGGCGGACATTTCTAACATTTTGTCATTTGAAAAAGACTACGAAAATGCACAGGTTATCTTGTTAGAGCAAAACTACCGTTCATCACAAAATATTTTAAATGCGGCTAATGCTGTAATTGAAAATAATTCAAATCGTAAACCGAAAAAATTATGGACAGACAATCAAATTGGAAGTAAGATTTCGTATTACCGTGCTGCAACGGAAAAGGATGAAGCATATTTTGTTGCAAAAAAAATTCGCGATGAAATTCAAATGGGAAATCGAAAATATACAGATTTTGCGGTTCTGTATCGTACGAACGCCCAGTCTCGTATGGTCGAGGAGATTTTCTTAAAGTCTAATATTCCATATAAAATTGTCGGCGGCATTAAGTTCTATGATCGTAAAGAGATTAAAGATATTTTGGCATACTTACGTTTAATTGCAAATCCAGATGATGAGATTAGCTTCGCACGTATTATTAACATGCCGAAGCGAGGAATCGGTGCCACGTCTATCGATAAAATTATTAACTACGGCGTGCAAAATGGGATTTCATTAACGGCTGTAATGGATGAAATTGAACATGTCGGAGTAAGTGCAAAAATCACAAAAGCAGTAAAAGAATTTGCAAGTCAATTACACAACTGGGTAAACATGCAAGAATACTTATCTGTTACAGAACTAGTAGAAGAAGTGATTGAGAAAACGGGTTACCGCGATATGCTAAAGAATGAACGTTCTTTAGAAGCAGAAGGACGACTTGAAAACTTAGATGAGTTTTTATCTGTTACACAGACATTTGAATCGCAAAGTGAAGATAAGAGTCTTGTTGCTTTCTTAACAGATTTGGCACTTGTAGCAGATATTGATCGCGTGGATGAGGATCCAGCTGCGGGTGAAGAAGTTATTTTAATGACGATGCACTCGGCAAAGGGACTTGAATTCCCAGTTGTCTTTATTATTGGACTAGAAGAAGGAGTGTTCCCGCATACTCGCTCTCTTATGGAAGAAGATGAAATGCAAGAGGAACGCCGTCTTGCTTATGTAGGTATTACTCGTGCGGAAGAAGAGTTATATTTATCAAATGCCCAAATGCGTACGTTATTCGGTAGAACAAATATGAATGCAGCATCTCGATTTATTTCAGAAATTCCTACGGAGTTGCTAGAACCATTAAATGAAACAGCGCCAAAGCGTGAGACATTTAGTGCAAAAGGAAGATCGGCTGGGGCAACAACGACAACACGTTCCCGCTCTGCATTTGTGCGTCCAACTGTGAAAACGACAGGAGGAGAGCAAATTGGCTGGGCTGTAGGTGATAAAGCGTCCCATCAAAAATGGGGTGTTGGTACAGTTGTAAGTGTGAAAGGTGAAGGAGATGCAAAAGAATTAGATATTGCATTTCCAAGTCCAATTGGCATTAAACGCTTATTAGCAAAATTTGCACCTGTAACGAAACAATAGAAAGGAGTAAGGATATGTCAAAAGAAGAGGCAAAGCAGCGTATAGAAGAACTTCGTGATATGTTAAATGCATTCAACTATCAATATCACGTATTAGACAATCCTTCTGTTTCTGATGCGGAATACGACCGTGATATGCAGGAGCTTATAAAATTAGAAGCAGAGAACCCAGAATTTTTAATAGAAGATTCTCCCACCGTTCGAGTTGGGGGAGCAGTGCTTGATATATTTGAAAAAGTAACGCACAAATCGCCGATGTTAAGTTTAGGAAATGCCTTTAATGAAGGAGATTTACGTGATTTTGATCGCAGAGTACGTCAAGGAATTGATGATTCAAATGTAAGATATATATGTGAACTAAAAATTGACGGTCTTGCTGTTTCCCTTCATTATGAAAAAGGACGCTTCGTTCAAGGCGCAACACGTGGCGATGGCGTAACTGGTGAAGATATTACGCAAAATTTAAAAACAATTAAAGCGATCCCTCTTCGTTTGAAAGAAGAAGTAACATTAGAAGCGCGCGGTGAAGCATATATGCCAAAGCGTTCATTTGTAAAATTAAACGAAGAGAAAGAACAAAATGGCGAGGCAGTTTTTGCAAATCCACGTAATGCAGCAGCAGGATCACTTCGCCAGCTTGATCCAAAAATTGCTGCGAAGCGTAATTTGTCAATGTTTGTGTACGGCCTTGCTGATGTGAAAGAAAAGACGATTGCATCACATAGCGAATCATTAAACTTCTTAGGCGAGCTTGGGTTTAAAACGAATCCAAATCGCCGCACATGTGAAACAATTGAAGATGTAATCGCTTATGTAGAAGAATGGCAGGAAAAGCGCCCGAATCTTAATTATGAGATTGATGGAATCGTAATTAAAGTAGATGATGTGGCCTTGCAAGATAGTTTAGGAACAACAGCAAAGAGTCCACGCTGGGCAATTGCTTATAAGTTTCCGGCAGAAGAAGTTGTAACGAGATTAACAGGTATTGAACTGAGCGTGGGACGCACAGGGGTTGTGACACCGACGGCAGAACTAGAGCCAGTTCGAGTGGCAGGAACAATTGTCCGCCGTGCATCTCTACATAACGAGGATCTAATTCGTGAAAAAGATATTCGAATTGGTGACTACGTTATTGTGAAAAAGGCTGGAGACATTATTCCAGAAGTAGTTAATGTTATTTTCGATAAACGTACTGGTGAAGAAGAAGAGTATCATATGCCAACGCATTGTCCGGCTTGTGACAGTGAACTGGTTCGTTTAGAAGAAGAGGTAGCTTTGCGTTGTATTAATCCAGCATGTCCAGCGCAAATTCGTGAAGGATTGATTCATTTTGTTTCAAGAAATGCAATGAATATTGATGGGCTTGGAGAGCGTGTTATTACACAGCTCTTTGAAGCAGATTATATTCGGACATTCGCAGATTTGTATCCATTAACGCAAGAGCAATTGTTACAATTAGAGCGTTTTGGTGAGAAATCAGCATCTAAATTAGTACAAGCAATTGAAACTTCTAAGGAAAATTCGTTGGAGCGTCTATTATTTGGACTTGGTATTCGTCATGTCGGTGCAAAAGCTGCTCGCACGTTAGCTGAGCATTTTGAAACGATGGATCATCTTGTGAAAGCAACAGAAGAAGAGTTAAAAGAGATTAATGAAATTGGCGAGAAAATGGCCCAATCAATTGTAACGTACTTTGATAATGAAGACGTGTTAGAATTATTACAACAATTTAAAGAGTACGGTGTTAACATGACCTACAAAGGCATAAAACGTGCTGATTTACAAAATATTGCATCTTACTTCGCTGGAAAAACAATCGTTCTAACAGGGAAACTAGAAGTTATGGGGCGTAGCGAAGCGAAGAAAAAGATTGAAGAGCTAGGTGGAAAAGTAACAGGTAGTGTAAGTAAAAGTACTGATTTAGTCGTTGCTGGTGAAGCGGCAGGGTCAAAATTAGCACAAGCAGAGAAACATAATATTGAGGTTTGGAATGAAGAGAGGTTCTTACAAGAGCTGAATAAGTAAGAGGTGCAAACTTACCATGAAAAAAATAGCATTAGCGGTATTAAGCCTAGGTCTACTTCTAAGTGGATGTAGTACAGGTATAAAAAAAGAAGAAAAAGTTGTTGAAAAATCGGGTAAATCAAAAGAACAAGCGATTGTTCCGAAATATTCTATTTCTGAGGATTATTACAAAACAACGGTGCCATTTGATCCAGGTTCTGCACGTGGCTTAGTTGTACAAGGATTAAATAGCCGTCTGGATATAGATGAATTTGAAACAGGACTAATGCGTATTGCGAAAGAATCGTTTAGTACGAAGGATTATTTATTCAAAGGTGGTAGCTCTTTAGATAAAGAAACGGTTCAAATGCTTGTAAAGAGAAAGCGTACAGATGCGGAGCAAAAAGAGTTAGAAGAGAAACTGAAAAAAGATGCAGTGAAATTCCCTAATATTGGATTAAATCCGGCGTTACAAGAAGGTTCAGAATCATTAGAGGTTCGAAACAAAAAAACACCAATGTATCTTTCTAATATTTTAGAGCACGATTATTATGTACGAAAAGGTGAAAAAGAAGTTGAACTTGGTGGAGTTGTTATTGGTTTAGCAATGAATTCGGTTCATTATTATACTGAGGAACATGGGTATCCACGTGAGGTGGAAATTTCAGAAAAAGAAATGTTAGATCAAGGTAAGTCTATGGCACAAGAAATTTTAACATTATTGCAAAAGAAAGATCCAAAATTAAAAAATGTTCCCATTACATTTGCGATTTATCGCCAAGGATCAAAATCGACACTTGTACCAGGAAAATTTGTATCTTATGCTCAAATAGATAAAGGCAGTGACAAAGTAGGAGATTGGAAAGCAATTAATGAAAAATATTACTTGTTCCCTTCTGAATCAGCTAAAACGGATGTGCGTGAAGATTACGCAATTGTAGAAAACTTTAAAGCAAAACTGAGTGAGTTTTTCAAAGGTGACTACACAGCTATTGTTGGTACAGGATTTTATAAAGATGATCAATTAAAAGAAATGAAACTTGAAATCCCTGTTCAGTTTAATGGAAAAGCAGAAGTGATTGGATTTACACAATTTGTTGCTGGACAAGTTATGCAATACTTCCCGAATTATGTGAAAGTACAGGTGACAATTAAATCTGTTGAACGACCAGAAGCGATTATTATTCGTGAGGCGAAGCAGGATGAACCATTTGTGAAAATTTTAGATTAAGAAAAAAGCTGTTCCTTTCTGGAACGGCTTTTTTTCTTCTGTAATTTTGTTATAATTTCTAATGTTGTGAACAAAAAGGGGTAAGGAGAAAAGACATGGATGAGTTAAGCTTACAGATTATTGTATTACTCGTTGCTTTTGGTTTTTTGGCTGCATTTATTGATTCAGTTGTTGGAGGAGGAGGGCTCATTTCACTTCCAGCACTTATGTTTGTGGGCTTATCGCCTGCATCGGCAATTGCAACAAATAAGCTGGCTGCAACGATGGGGACTTTTACAAGTGCTATTTATTTTATTCGTTCAGGAAAGGTTAATTTTCGTATAGTAGGAAAATTAATCCCATTAACTATTGTGGGTGCGATAGCTGGAGCTTTAGTTGTGAAATTTATTCCACCTGATATTTTACGGCCACTTGTACTTGTTATGTTGGTATTTATTGCAATTTATATTATTGTAAAAAAAGATTGGGGAAGTGTGTCCACTTATAAAAAGATGACGAAAGGAAAAGCATTAATGTTTTTCTTTGTTATTTTAAGTTTAGGATTTTATGATGGATTTTTTGGTCCCGGGACAGGTTCATTTTTAATTTTTGCATTTTTATTAATTGGTTTGGACTTTATTCAAGCTGCTGCATCTGGAAAACTTTTGAATTTCGTTAGTAACATTGTATCTTTAATCACATTTCTATTTTTAGATGTCATTCATTTTGAATACGGTATTATTATGGGGTTATCAATGATTTTAGGGGCTTATCTAGGATCAAAGTTTGCAGTACAAAAAGGTGTTGGATATGTGCGCACTTTATTTTTATTGGTGACAATTTTATTAATTGGGAAAAATGTTTTGGAATATGTTCATATTATTTAGCTTCATACATAACGTATGAAGCTTTTCTTTTTTATTATATTTTAAAAATTTATTAATTTTTAAAATATAAGTCTAGGAATATTTGAATAAATCTAAATTATCGTGTAGAATAATGTTGTAAAATGTAAACGTTTTTCTAAGGGGAGGCTAAAAAGAATGGTAGTAGCATACAAGCATGAGCCATTTACAGATTTTTCAGTAGAGGCTAACAAGTTAGCGTTTGAAGAAGGTTTAAAGAAAGTAGAATCTTATCTTGGACAAGACTATCCATTAATTATCGGGGGAGAAAAGATCACTACAGACGAGAAAATCGTTTCTGTAAACCCTGCAAATAAAGAAGAAGTTGTGGGCAGTGTTTCAAAAGCAAGCCGTGAATTAGCTGAAAAAGCAATGCAAGTGGCGGATGAAACATTCCAAACTTGGAGAAAGTCAAAACCAGAAATGCGTGCAGACATTTTATTCCGTGCTGCAGCAATTGTTCGTCGTAGAAAGCATGAGTTTTCTGCTATTCTTGTAAAAGAAGCAGGTAAACCATGGAATGAGGCAGATGCTGATACAGCAGAAGCAATCGACTTTATGGAATATTATGGTCGTCAAATGTTAAAATTAAAAGACGGTATTCCAGTAGAAAGCCGTCCAATTGAATATAATCGTTTCTCTTACATTCCATTAGGAGTAGGTGTTATCATTTCTCCTTGGAACTTCCCATTCGCAATTATGGCAGGTATGACAACAGCTGCAGTAGTTTCTGGTAACACAGTATTACTAAAACCAGCTAGTACAACACCTGTAGTGGCAGCGAAATTTATGGAAGTATTAGAAGAAGCAGGCTTACCAGCAGGCGTTGTAAACTTCATCCCTGGTAGCGGATCTGAAGTTGGTGACTACTTAGTAGACCACCCTCGTACACGTTTCATTAGCTTCACTGGATCACGCGATGTAGGTATTCGTATTTACGAACGCGCAGCAAAAGTAAATCCAGGCCAAATTTGGTTAAAACGTGTTATCGCTGAAATGGGCGGTAAAGATACAATCGTTGTTGATAAAGAAGCAGATCTTGAATTAGCTGCTAAGTCTATCGTTGCATCTGCATTTGGATTCTCAGGACAAAAATGTTCTGCTTGTTCTCGTGCAGTAATCCATGAAGATGTATACGATCATGTATTAAACCGTGCTGTTGAATTAACGAAAGAATTAACTGTAGGTAACCCAGCTGAAAAAGACATGAACATGGGACCAGTTAATGACCAAGCTGCATTTGATAAAGTAATGAGCTATGTTGCAATTGGTAAAGAAGAAGGTAAAGTAGTAGCAGGTGGCGAAGGAGACGACTCTAAAGGCTGGTTCATCCAACCAACAATCGTTGCTGACGTTGCAGAAGACGCTCGTTTAATGAAAGAAGAAATCTTCGGGCCAGTAGTAGCATTCTGTAAAGCGAAAGACTTTGATCATGCGCTTGCAATTGCAAATAATACAGAATACGGTTTAACAGGAGCTGTTGTTTCTAATAACCGTGAACATATCGAAAAAGCACGTGAAGACTTCCACGTTGGTAATTTATACTTCAACCGTGGATGTACTGGTGCAATCGTAGGTTACCAACCATTTGGTGGTTTTAACATGTCTGGTACAGACTCTAAAGCTGGTGGACCTGACTATATCGCACTTCACATGCAAGGAAAAACTACTTCTGAAACTTTATAAGAAATAGATGAAAAGGCCTTCCTGTAATAGGGAAGGCCTTTTTCATGTAAGAAAGATTCTGATTGGAAAACTGCTACCTTGCTTAAATACAATATAAAAGAGTGAAAAGAAACAAAAGCACCAGAAAAATTGATCCATTCGTCATATTCTTCTGTATTAATTTTTTGAATTTCCTGTATAATACAATTTGAAAGAAAATCTATGGTTAGACAAGAGGACACTACTTTCGGTTTTGCTCACTGAAAGTAGTGTTTTTGTATTTTTCAGAAAAAACATTGTAACAAATTATGGTAAATGATAAAATGAAACATGAAAGATTGGGAGAAAAATAAGTAGCTATTGAACAGTACTATATAATATATGGTACTGAATAATAAAAGCTATATGAACAGGGATGTATGGAATTTAATTTTTAACGATTTTATAGAAAGAAATACGACGAAGGAAGTGTTATTTTATGAAAAAGATTGTTCTTATCGCATTATCGTTGTTAGTTATTGGGGGCATTGGTGTTGGGGCAATGACTGTTTTCGGTGTAGCTTTTAATAAAACTGAAATTCATAAAAAAGAAACGGTGGCTGTTGAAAAAATTGATGAAATTGAAATAAAGACTTCTGCCGCAGATGTTGAAATTATTACAGTTGATTCAAAAGATATCGAAGTGTTACTGGATGGAGAAATAAGCAAAGAGCTAGTAGATGAATATAAATTTGATGTAAAAAAAGAAAACAATAGATTAAATATTAAATTTAGTAAAAATCAGAATTATGTTGGATGGGGAATTGGAACTGCCGCAGATGTAAATTTACAAGTTAAAGTTCCAAAGAAAATATATGACACTGTCAAAGTAACCACATCATCAGGAGATTTTGTTGCAAAAGAAATTGAAACAAAGGTAGCGGAGATAAATACTTCTTCTGGGGATGTATCATTATCACATTCTAAGGTAAATGAAAAATTAACAGCTAAAACATCTAGTGGAAAGATTAAGACAGATAAAAGTGAAATCGAAGTAGCAAAATTGAACACACGTAGCGGAAAAATTAGAGTAGAAGGTTTACATTCTAAAGAATTAGCAGCTAATACATCATCGGGTGATATTGAATATAATGATCGTAGTTTGCGGGGAGAAGTAGAGTGTAATACATCAAGCGGTGATGTTAAGATGCAATTTGATACATTTCCTGAATCTTTAAGAGTTGAGTTTGATGGAAGTTCAGGTAAAGCGGATATAAATGTTGCTGGTCTGCTATATGAAGAGAAATCAAAAAATCAGTTGGTTGGAGTAAAAGGTACAGGGGAAAATAAGGTGAAAGTAAAAACAAGTTCGGGAGATTTCAAGTTACGGTAACCTTTGAATAACAGCATAAAAAATCATGTCTCTGTCTGTGAGAGACATGATTTTTGTTTCAGATGGAGTTTCTAAAACTGAAGAATTCTTCTGTACTCATGACATCTGCATATACGTCATTCAAACTTGCTAAAATTGTATTATGGATATAAACGGCAGGAATCGTAGCGTTTTTAAAGATGAGATCTTTTGTTGCGCATGCATCATGTACAACAGTACAACGAAAACCGAAATCAAAAGCAGCTCTTACTGTAGCATCAATACACATATGAGTCATCATCCCGCATATAATAACATGTTCAATTTCTAAGTTTTGCAATTGCTCTAATAGGTCCGTTTCCCGAAAACCATTTGGATAGTGTTTGAGAATAACAGTTTCATTTTTTAGGGGGCGAACATTTTCATGAATGTGGACTCCTTCTGTGTTAGGGAGAAAAAAAGTAGCATTTTCTTGAATAGATACATGTTGGATATGAAAAATAGGTTGATTCATTTCTCGAAAATGCCGAAGTAGTTGACTTGCATACTCGCTAGCTTCCATGGTGCCACGTAGTTCCATTTTACCATTTGGAAAATAATCATTTTGAATATCAACGAGTAAAAGGGCTGTTTTCATATAATCGATCGTCCTCCGTTTTTATTTCGTATTCATGTAATGTTATTCAATTAACAGAGGAGATTTTCCTTTTAGAAAGACTTTCTTATTTCATTTAAAAATTTTAATAAAAAGATAACTAGTATATTTTAGGGTTTTTATATTGACCCTCGCTTTTCAGAGTTTTATAGTAAGACGTAATTAAGTGACAATTAAATCGATACACTCTTATCCAGAGAGGTGGAGGGACTGGCCCTGCGATACCTCAGCAACGGGTTTCTTAATACCGTGCTAATTCCAAGCAAGCTCTTAAAGGCTTGGAAGATGAGGAGATGTGAATGAGTATATAAGTGCTCTTCTTCTTATTTTTATTACAGATATGAAGAAGAGCACTTTTTATTTGATTTCAAGGCTCTGTTTCAAATTGTTACAGCGTGTAAAAACTTAAAAAAATCGTAAAATAATATCGGGTTTAACGAACTAACCAGTAGGAACCCCTTCGCTGTTAGCTCGTTCAACATATATCATACCTAACAGACGATACCCTAATTTTGTACCTTCCAATTCTGTGTAATAAAAAATTCAATGTCTGTTAGGTAGAGTGAAAAGGCCAGGAGTTTTCCTAGTTTTTTAATTTGATTAAGTAAGGAAGCTAGCTGAAAATAAGGTGATCCAGATCATAATAGGATAGGAGAGTAAACTAAAAAATAGTGTGAGAGCCAGTTTCTTTTTATTGATTAATAATTTTACTAGTGAGAATGCATAGAGGGAAAACAGTACAATTATAAATGCTGATATTGCCCCAGGATTGTAAGAGCGATAAACGAAAAATAAAACAATATGTTGAACAGCGTTAAAGAAAATAGCTCCTTGTATGAAAATAATCCAGTAAACAGACGATATAATATGAATTTGGTATAGGGTAATGAAGAGTAGAACAATGGTCGTTAATATACAAATCGCTATTACAAACTGCTTATTGCTTATGAAATGAATTGAGAATTGATTGGCAAGATACTGAGGTATTTTAATAGATTCTTCAAGGTTATGAATGAAAAATAATAAGGGAATAAACCAAACAATAATATTGGTAGATATATGTTTAATTTTAGGTGTTTTAATCAAATAAATCATCCCCAGGTAAAGAAATAGAAAGCCCGCAAGGAAAGGGGCCCCCTATGCTCTTATAGTTATTCAATCGTAATGCTTTTTAAGTTTACTTCTGCAGGCTGTTTTTCTTCCTGTATACAAGCGGAAAGCTCTTCTTGCAAAATATGAATCATCTTTTTAGCTTGCTGTCCGATAGGAGTAGGTAATTCATTGATGATACACATCCCAAGCTTTAATTTTGTTTGAATGACTGTTCTTAGCAAATCCTCATGCATGAACAACGCCTCCAAATCGAATGATTAGCACATCCCCTTCAAATTTTGCGCCCTGAACAGATAAGTGCGTTAATGTTTTTGGTAAAGTAATGTTTCGTTTGACAGAGCCGGCGCGAATGATGAGTTCATCACCTTTTTGATTTAAAGCGAGTTCACTTTTATCTGAGAATGGAATAGAGAGAACAAAAATATATTCATCACCATCTTTTTTTACATATTGTGTACGCCCGTTGAATTTTACAGCGGTTGGTTCTACATCATCTTTGAATAGAGCATCTCCTACACGCTCTAACATAGGTAATCCAATTACTTCTTGTTCAAACATTGGAGCTTCATAAATAGGAAGTGGTTGGAAGCTATCTTGAATTAATGCTTTATATTTTTTCTGCGCGTCTTTCCATGCTTGGAAGTAGGAGTCGGTAACGGTATTAGGGATGACGCGGTTAATCATGATCGCATCCACGTTATAATCATATAAATTCAAATAGGTGAAGCTACGCTGCGCTTCTTTAATAACCATTTTTTCTGGATTTACAACAACGCGAATACTTGTCACTTCACGGTTAGATAAAATATCCCGCATTTCTCCAAGGTGTTCAAGTGTATTTGTTAATTCATCCATAATATCATCAGTAGGAAGTGGGACTCCTAGAAGTGGTTGTGCAACAGGTCGGACAACTTTTAAAACTTTTCTTTTAATCGGAAAGAGTTTTTCCATCCACCAGCCGAGCATATCAGGAAAGCTTAGCATGGCGAGAGTTTCTCCGGTTGGTGCGCAATCAATAATGATGACATCATATGTTTTCTGTTTATAGTAATCGAGTACACGAAGTAAACTAATTAAGTCCTCCATGCCAGGAAACATCGTTAATTCCTCTGTTGTAATATCGTCAGCAGCTTTTGATGTGAATAGCAATGTAATATACTTTTGTAATTTCCCCCAGCCTTTTTCCATTTCATAAATTGTATTGATTTCTTGTGCCCATAAATTTTCACGAATTTCTAGTGGCTCAGAAGATAATTTTATGCCAAAGGAATCTCCTAAGCTATGAGCTGGATCAGTGCTCATTACTAATGTTTTTAATCCTTGTTTTGCACTTTGAAGTGCTGTTGCTGCTGAAATGCTAGTTTTTCCTACGCCGCCTTTACCTGTATACAAAATAATTCTCATATTTATATCCCCTTTGCTTCGGTTGTCGAATATTACGAGTGTCGAAATATATGTTTGAATAAAAACCCATAAAGGGCCTTATTCAATCGGGATGTTCTTCATCTTAGGTGTAGGAAGCTTTTCGACTTGCTTTTGTTGTGACGTAGCGATGTGATTCATAATCTTTTGGAAGATTTGTAGTAAAAATGCTTTTTCTTCTTCTGATAATGCTTCTGTCACAAGGTTAAAGTAATAAGCCGCATTGTGTTTTACTTCTTGAACGAGTTGTACGCCAGTTTCTGTTAAGCGAATTAGTACAATGCGTCGATCATTTTCATTCCGATAGCGCTCAATATATCCTTTTTTCACAAGTCGATTAACGACACCTGTCGTTGTGCTCATTGGAATATCGAGAAGCTCCGTGATTTTCGTCATTGTAATATCTGTATTTCGCTCCATCCATAACAGACAGAATACTTCTGTTTTAGAAAGTGATAAATCAAGGCTCACCCATTCTTCAGGGTAGAAAAGCTTCTTGGCATTATCTAGCAGTAAATCTAAAAAATGTTCATATTGCAACAATTATTTCCACTCCCGTACATTTCGAGATTCGTAATATTTATTTCTATTGTATGTATGTTTGAAATAAATGTCAAACAATTATGATTTGTTTTTTCAGATTAGATAAAAAATAAATTTTATATTAGAAAATGTATGCAATAGAGTAATAAGTAGATAAACATATTTCACATAAAAATCCATAATAGTAATATACTTATCTATTATGGAGGTACAGCTACAAGGGGGAGAACCATGAGGAGAAGAAATACCCAAGCGTTCACATTTTTAGCATGGACTTCATTTGTTTGTGCGCTTTCTGGTATGTTAATTGGTATTTATACATTAGATGAAACACTTAGCGTAAAAGGATACTATTTAATAGGTACATTATTTTTAACAATGTCCTGTTTTGTACTGCAAAAAACAATTCGTGATAATGAAGAAGATAACGAGCGTTTACCGAAAAAAGAACCACTAGATAAAGAATAAATTGAGAGGAAAGGCAGAAGCCTTTCTTTTTTTATGTAAAAATGCTGTAAGTACCGTGTGTTGACTTGCTTGAAGTACTGAAAATTTGGTATCATCAATAGTATTGTAGATTGAACGATATATTATGGAGGTGGCCTAGCCGTGTCAAGAATTTCCGTTGAGAATGTAAAGCATGTAGCGCATTTAGCACGTCTTGCAATTACAGATCAAGAAGCAGAAAAATTTCAAAAGCAACTCGATGCAATTGTTACATTTGCAGAGCAGTTAAATGAATTAGATACAACAGGTGTTAAACCAACAACTCATGTATTAGATATGAAAAATATTATGCGTGAAGATGTACCAGAAAAAGGTTTACCAGTTGAAGAAGTATTAAAAAATGCACCGGATCACAAAGATAATCAAATCCGTGTTCCAGCAGTATTAGAATAGAGGAGGGGAATTTCGATGTCATTATTTGATCATTCTGTATCAGAGTTACATAAGAAGTTAAACAACAAAGAAATTTCCGTTACGGATTTAGTAGAAGAATCATACAAACGTATTGCGGATGTAGAAGATAACGTAAAAGCTTTTCTTACATTAGATGAAGAAAATGCACGCGCGAAAGCGAAGGAATTAGATGCAAAAATTGGTGCTGAAGATAACGGTTTACTATTCGGTATGCCAATCGGTGTGAAAGACAACATTGTAACAAACGGCCTTCGTACAACTTGTGCGAGCAAAATATTAGCAAACTTTGATCCAATTTATGATGCGACAGTTGTGCAAAAGCTGAAAGCTGCTGACACAATTACAATCGGTAAATTAAACATGGACGAGTTTGCAATGGGGTCTTCAAATGAAAACTCTGGTTTCTATGCTACGAAAAACCCATGGAATTTAGATTATGTTCCGGGCGGATCTAGTGGTGGTTCTGCAGCGGCAGTAGCGGCAGGAGAAGTATTATTCTCTTTAGGTTCTGATACGGGTGGTTCAATCCGTCAACCAGCTGCATATTGCGGTGTTGTTGGTTTAAAACCAACTTACGGACGTGTATCTCGCTTTGGTTTAGTTGCATTTGCATCTTCTCTTGACCAAATCGGACCAATTACACGTACAGTAGAAGACAATGCATACCTATTACAAGCGATTTCGGGTGTTGACCGCATGGATACAACTTCTGCAAATGTTGAAGTTGGCAACTACTTAGCTGGTTTAACAGGTGATGTAAAAGGTTTACGTATCGCTGTACCAAAAGAATACTTAGGAGAAGGTGTTGGCGAAGAAGCTCGTGAGTCAGTACTAGCTGCGTTAAAAGTATTAGAAGGTATGGGGGCAACTTGGGAAGAAGTATCTCTTCCGCACTCTAAATATGCTTTAGCAACGTATTACTTAATTTCTTCTTCAGAGGCGTCTGCTAACCTTTCACGCTTTGATGGCGTACGCTATGGCGTGCGTTCTGACAATGTGAGTAACTTAATGGACCTTTACAAAAACACGCGTAGCGAAGGCTTCGGTGATGAAGTGAAACGTCGTATCATGCTCGGTACATTTGCGCTTAGCTCTGGTTACTATGATGCATATTACAAAAAAGCACAACAAGTACGTACATTAATTAAAAATGACTTTGAAAATGTATTTGCTAACTATGACGTTATTATTGGACCAACAACGCCAACTCCAGCATTCAAAGTAGGCGAAAAAGTAGATGATCCAATGACAATGTACGCAAACGACATTTTAACAATTCCAGTGAACTTAGCAGGTGTTCCGGCGATTTCTGTTCCATGTGGATTCGGTGCGAACAACATGCCACTTGGTTTACAAATTATCGGTAAACACTTCGATGAAGCAACAATTTATCGCGTTGCACATGCGTTTGAGCAAGCAACAGATTATCATACAAAAAAAGCAAGTCTGTAGGAGGCGAGCATAGATGAATTTAGAAACAATTATCGGTTTAGAGGTTCACGTTGAGTTAAAAACGAATTCGAAAATTTTCTCTGCGAGTCCAACAGAATTCGGAGCGGATCCAAATACACAAACAAGTGTAATTGACTTAGGATATCCTGGGGTGCTTCCAACTCTAAATAAAGAAGCAGTTAACTTTGCAATGAAAGCTGCAATGGCATTAAACTGTGAAATCGCAACAGAAACAAAGTTTGATCGTAAAAACTATTTCTATCCAGATAATCCGAAAGCATACCAAATTTCTCAATATGATAAACCAATTGGGGAAAATGGTTGGATTGAAATTGAAGTAGATGGCAAAAAGAAACGCATCGGTATTACACGTCTTCACCTAGAAGAAGATGCAGGTAAATCAACGCATACAAGTGAAGGTTCATTAGTGGATTATAATCGTCAAGGTATGCCATTAATCGAAATCGTATCTGAGCCAGATATGCGTACGCCAGAAGAAGCATATGCATACTTAGAAAAATTAAAATCTATCATTCAATATACAGGTGTATCTGACTGTAAGATGGAAGAGGGGTCTCTTCGCTGTGATGCGAACATTTCCCTTCGTCCAGTAGGACAAGAGAAGTTCGGTACAAAAGCAGAGCTGAAAAACTTAAACTCTTTCACTTATGTACAAAAAGGTCTTGAGCATGAACAAGTACGCCAAGAAAAAGAATTATTATCTGGTGGCATCATTCAACAAGAAACACGTCGTTATGATGAAGCAACAAAGAAAACAATCTTAATGCGTGTAAAAGAAGGATCTGACGATTACCGTTACTTCCCAGAGCCAGACTTAGTTGAACTTTACATCGATGATGAGTGGAAAGAACGCGTTCGCGCTTCTATTCCAGAACTTCCAGATGCTCGTAAAGTACGCTATGTTGAAGAACTTGGTTTACCAGCTTATGATGCACACGTATTAACATTAACAAAAGAGATGTCTGATTTCTTTGAAGCAACAATTGTAGACGGTGCAGACGCGAAATTAACATCAAACTGGTTAATGGGTGAAGTACTTGCATACTTAAATAAACAACAAAAAGAATTAAAAGACGTAGCATTAACGCCAGCTGGTCTATCTAAAATGGTTCAATTAATTGAAAAAGGTACAATTTCATCTAAAATTGCGAAAAAAGTATTTAACGAATTAATTGAAAAAGGTGGAGACCCAGAAGAAATCGTTAAAGCAAAAGGTCTTGTTCAAATTTCTGACGAAGGTACACTTCGTAAGGTCGTAACAGAAATTCTTGATAATAACGAACAATCTATTGAAGACTTTAAAAACGGTAAAGACCGTGCAATTGGCTTCTTAGTGGGTCAAATTATGAAGGCGACAAAAGGACAAGCAAACCCACCACTTGTTAATAAAATCTTGTTAGAAGAAATCAACAAGCGATAATAAAGAAAAGTGGAACTGGATAGCCTAGCTTATGAAGTTAAGCGGTTATCAAATAGTAAAGATTAATCAGAGAAAGCACCCATATTTGGGTGTTTTTTCTGAGTTAATCAAACGTTTGTTTAAATTAAGAAATTATTTAAACAAACGTTTGATTAACTGACAAAAGTGAGAAAATGTTTGTATAGCAACTATGGTATGATAGTTGCAAAAAGGTGGGAATAATGATAAATCTAGACATAGAGAGTTTTTTCATCTCGTGAAATAATAGATAATTGTTATCCCCTGTTTTGTATGTAAGAAACAGAAAGTACTATGAATGGTGAAATGATATATATTACTTAGTTCAATAAAGCAAAGCTTTCATTAGTAGGTTGTTCTTTATATTTTGCTGATGTAAAGCGGTATGAACCTGGGTCCTTATTTGTCCTTTTAAATGGGCTAAAGGAAGGATATGGAGATGAGAGGAGGTAGGCATAGGAACGCTGAATAAAGATTCGGTATATTCTTTTTCTGTGAATGGTGAATGAGAAATTTCCTGTGCTAATGAATGATGAAGCGAGCAAGAATAATTTATAACCCTACTTCTGGCCGTGAGTTAATTAAAAAGAACTTACCAGAAGTATTACAAAAATTAGAACAAGCTGGATATGAAACATCTTGTCATGCGACAACGGGTCCTGGAGATGCGACTGTGGCAGCGAGGCAAGCGGCAAATCGTAAATTTGATGTTGTCATTGCAGCTGGTGGTGACGGGACGTTAAATGAAGTGGTGAATGGTTTAGTAGGGAATGAATATCGTCCGAAATTCGGAATCATTCCAGTTGGGACAACAAATGATTTTGCACGTGCAATCGGTGTACCGCGTTCTATTGAAGAGGCGGCAGATATTATTTGTGAAGGTAAGACTGTTCCATTAGACCTTGGTAGAGCGAACGATACATATTTTATTAACATTGCTGGCGGCGGACGTATTACAGAATTAACATACGAAGTACCAAGTAAGCTGAAAACAGTACTAGGACAGCTTGCCTATTATTTAAAAGGTATCGAAATGCTGCCGTCATTACATCCAACATACGTTGAAATCGAGTATGATGGAAAGCTATTGCAAGAAGAGATTACGATGTTTTTAATTACGAATACCCGTTCAGTTGGTGGTTTTGAAAAGGTTGCACCATATGCATCTATTAACGATGGTTTATTTGACTTATTAGTGCTGAAGAAGGGTTCTATTGCTGATTTGATTAAAGCAGCAACACAAGCACAGCGCGGTGAGCATATTAATAATCCAAAAGTTTTATATACGCAGGCAAATCGTATTAAGGTTCATTCGCCGGATAAATTAATGATTAATTTAGATGGTGAATATGGCGGAGATGCGCCAATGGAATTTGAAAATATATATCATTGTCTTGAACTATTTGTTCCAGAACATAAAGAGGATACCTTATAAAGGTATCCTTTTTTATTTATATATATAGGAATGTGTCGATGGAATCGTGTCATTAATTCCTTTTGTAAATTGGGAGTTGGTTTGATTTTCAATGTATTTTTACAATGCGTTCATCTTATATCCACATTTACTTGCTACACTGAATGTGAGAAGGGCAGAAAGGTAGGGTGTGTTATGGAGAAGATAAAGGCAATACTCTTTGATAAAGATGGAACATTAATGGATTTTCATTCGATTTGGATTAAAGTTGCAGAAGAACTTGTAGCTGAACTTATAGAACTACATCAATTACCTCAATCATTACAGTTGACTATTTTGGAAGAAATTGGTGTTAAAGGGGCGTTTGTTCATCCAAGTAGTGTATTAGCAGCAGGAACAAGCCTCGATATAGCGAAAATTTGTTGTAAGTATATACCGTCTGTTAAAAAGAGTGATATGCATCACTGGATAAGTGGAAAACTATTTACTCTTATGTACGAACATCGTTCACATATGAGAATGACAGCAGATTTACCAAGGGTTTTACAAACATTGAAAGATAAAGGTTTCATTTTAGGAGTGGTGACAGCTGATGATTTTGCACCGACAGAATTATTTTTAAAGCAGTATCGATTGGAATCTTTCTTTGATTGTATTGTAACTGCAGATACATTTCCGGCACAAAAACCAGATAAACAAATTGTAGAAGCATTTTGCGAGAAGTTTAGCTTGGATTCATCGGAAGTAGCGGTAGTTGGCGATACACCGACCGATTTACATTTAGCGAAAAATAGTGGCGGTTGTTATGCAATTGGTGTTCTTTCTGGGACGGGGGATCGACAAACATTAGCACCACTTGCCGATGTTGTACTAGATTCTGTAGGGGATCTTATTTCTAGCTCGGGTGAATTTATTTGGGAACAAAGGAAGTCTAATGTATAAATAAAATAAGTCTATAGAGACTCATAACAAGTCTTTATAGACTTATTTTTTATGTCGAAATACTAGGAATGTTAGAACAACACTACATTTGTAAATTGGCATACATCTTGCAATATAGAAAAAGAAAATCATAGCATAGAAAAGGATGGGAGAAACGATGAATACAAAATTCGCTAAAGTAAATGAACAAATTCCAGGACCAAAGGCAGCTTCTTTATTAGAACGCCGTCAAAATATCGTACCAAGGGGCGTGAGTAATGGGATTTCAACATTCGTACAGTCAGCCGATGGTGCGCTTGTAACAGATGTAGATGGAAATCAATTTATCGATTTTGCAGGAGCAATTGGAACGATTAACGTAGGACATTGTCACCCTGCTGTGAAAGAGGCGCTTCATAAACAAGTAGATCAATATATTCATACTGGATTTAATGTAATGATGTATGAGCCATATATTGAATTAGCAGAGAAGCTTGCTGCATTAGCTCCTGGAAAATTTGAAAAACAAGTATTATTTTTAAATAGCGGTGCTGAAGCAGTTGAAAATGCTGTGAAAATTGCTCGTAAATATACGAAAAGACCTGGCATTATTGCGTTTTCAAAAGGGTTTCATGGTCGTACATTGATGACAATGACGATGACAAGTAAAGTAAAGCCATATAAATTCGGATTTGGTCCATTTGCACCGGAAGTATATAAAGCACCATTTCCATATGAATACCGTCGTCCAGAAGGTTTAACAGACGAACAATACGATAACTTCATTATTGAAGAATTTAAGAATTTTTTAATATCAGAAGTTGCACCAGAAAGTATAGCAGCTGTTGTGATGGAACCAGTCCAAGGTGAAGGTGGTTTTATCATTCCAAGTAAAAAGTTTGTACAAGAAGTACGTCGTCTTTGCTCTGAACATGGTATTTTATTTGTAGCTGATGAAATTCAAACAGGATTTAGCCGTACAGGAAAATACTTTGCAATTGATCATTATGATGTAGTTCCAGATTTAATTACTGTTTCAAAATCATTAGGGGCAGGAGTACCGATTAGTGGCGTTATTGGCCGAAAAGAAGTTATGAATGAATCAGCACCAGGGGAACTTGGTGGAACATACGCTGGAAGTCCATTAGGCTGCGCTGCGGCATTAGCTGTTTTGGATATTATAGAGAAAGAAAAATTAAATGATCGAGCTGTACATGTAGGAAAAGTTGTGATGGATCGATTTGAAGCAATGAAGAAAAAATATAATTGTATTGGTGATGTGCGTGGCTTAGGAGCAATGTGTGCGTTCGAACTTGTTAAAGATCGTACAACGAAAGAAGCGGATAAAGCATTAACAGCAAATTTATGCGCTGAAGCAAATAGACGTGGATTGCTCTTATTATCTGCTGGAACGTATGGGAATGTAGTTCGTGTATTAATGCCACTTGTCATTACAGATGAGCAGCTAGAAGAGGGGCTTACAATTATTGAAGATTCCCTGCAAGCTTGTTATGAGCAAGCGGATATAGCTCGTGTGTAAATAATAGAATGCAAATTGAAAAAACGGCATAAAACCTTTCTTTTTTTAGGTGGAGAGAGCATCCGTCCATGCATAGAAGTGGTCAGACTCTCTTCCAGCCTCATGCAAAGTTAGAGCAAAGAGAGGAAACGACCATAGATTACCGTTTGTTCTTTATAGTAGCGCCTTATATGTCGGAAAATCAAAATGGATATATATATAACATATTTGTGACCATTCTAGTTTGCTTTGTTGAATATACAGAAAATTCCCTTAAATGTAGGTTTCATTTTATAATGAAATGTAAGAGATAATAAAGTGAAGCAATGTACTTGAATTTGAGGAGTGGCTGGAATGGTTGCAGAAAAGGAACGAGCATTTATGGATTTAAAAGATGTATTTGAATATGCATTTGATGAGATTTTTGTTACGGATGAGGAAGGAACTGTTGTCCGTGTAAATAGTACATGCGAAAGACACTATCAATTATCTGCTGAGGAGTTAGTAGGTAAGCATGTAAAAGAACTACAAAAAGAAGGGATCTTTTATCCATCTGCAACATTAGAAGTAATTGAGAAGAAAAAGCCAATTGAACTTGTTCAGACAACAAAATCAGGAGAGTATTTACACGTTCGTACAAGGCCTGTGTTTGATGAACAAGGGAATTTGCGAAGGGTAATTAGTTATTCTCGTGATCTCACTGAACTCTACCAATTACGAAAAAAGGTCGAAGAGATGGATAATCAGTTAAAGACATATAAAAAAGAGTTAAGAGAAACGTATGAATATGAGGGGCTTATTTTTAAAAGTGTAGCTATGCAAAAAATAGTTACAACAATCAAAAAAGTTTCTGTGGTAGATAGTACGGTTCTTATTTTAGGCGAGACTGGTGTAGGGAAAAGTAGATTAGTGCGTCATTTGCATGAAGTGAGTCATCGTAAAAATGAAATGTTTTATGAAATTAATTGTGCGGCATTGCCGACAAATTTAATCGAATCGGAACTGTTTGGCTATTCAGGTGGTTCATTTACAGGTGCAAACCGCGAAGGAAAAAAAGGGATTTTAGAGCTAGTTCATAAAGGAACTCTTTTCTTAGACGAGATTGGTGAAATGCCACTTGAAATTCAGGCGAAACTGTTACAAGTATTACAAGAAAAAACATTCCGCTCAGTAGGAGGTAGGGAACTAAAAAAAGTAGATGTTCGTATTGTAGCAGCTACGAATAGAGATTTGGCTGAAATGGTGAAACAAGGTACTTTCCGAAAAGATTTATACTATCGTTTAAATGTAATACCGATTCATATCCCTCCACTTCGTGAAAGAACGGAAGATATTTTACCTTTAGTCTATCATTACTTACATCACTTTAACGAGAAGTATGGACGTGATGTAAAATTGGCCCCTAGTACTTTACAAATGTTTGTAGGGTACCCTTGGGAAGGGAATAATAGAGAAATAGAAAATGTGATTGAAAGAATTGTCATTACTGCAGATAACATTGTAACGATTGAAGACTTACCATTATCTATGCATGGATCAACAGTTGAACAGTCCGGTCAAAGCCTCTATAAAATGTTGGAAGAAGTAGAACGGAATATTATCCTTAAAGCGTATAAAACATATGGATCAAGCTATAAAGTAGCAGAGTTTTTGAAAATAAGCCAGTCTGCAGCGACGAGGAAAATTAAGAGGTTTATAGGAGAGGAATTTATATAAATACAAATTGAAAAAATGATATAGAACCTTTCTTTTTAGGGGGGAGAGAGCATCCGTCCATGCATAGAAACTGTCCCATTCCAAGTGAAAATAAAGAGAGAAAACGAGTGAAGGCTATTTCTTTGTTCGAATGCTTTTTTGAAAGTATGATAGAAATATAGAAGAAAATGAAGTGAATATAAAGGAGGAAGAAAACGTTGGATAAGAAAGCGACTTATATAAATTTAGAACAGAAAGCAATGTATATAAATGGGGAATGGATCGGGCTACAGGAACAAATTGAAATTAATAATCCTGCGACGCAGGAAGTATTTGCAACTGTTCCAAAAGGCGGAGTCATTGAGGCGAAGCAAGCGGTAGATGCTGCACATGAAGCTTTTAAATCTTGGTCAAAATTAACTGCAGCTGACCGTGCGCAAAAATTAAAAAAGTGGTTTGCACTAATTGATGAAAATAAAGAAGAAATCGCAGCAATTATGACGAAAGAGCAAGGGAAGCCATTTGCAGAAGCACTTGGTGAAGTGAATTATGCGAATAGTTTTGTAGAATGGTATGCAGAAGAAGGAAAGCGAGTATATGGTGAGATGATTCCAGCTTCTCATCCAGATAAACGCATCTTAGTAATAAAACAGCCTGTTGGTGTTATTGCAGCAATTACACCGTGGAATTTTCCAGCTGCTATGATTACAAGAAAAGTAGCTCCAGCGCTTGCAGCAGGTTGCACAGCAGTTGTAAAGCCTGCAAGTCAAACGCCGTTAACAGCATTAAAATTAGCTGAACTTGCACATGAGGCTGATATTCCAAAGGGCGTTTTAAACATTGTAACAGGTAGTGCAAAGGCTATCGCTGATACGTGGATGAATGATGGACGTGTGAGAAAGGTTTCGTTTACGGGATCAACTGAAATCGGAAAAGAATTAATGTGTGGTGCAGCGAAAACAATGAAAAAAGTGTCACTTGAATTAGGGGGGCATGCTCCGTTTATTGTGATGAATGATGCGGATTTAGATAAAGCCGTAGAAGCGGTAATTGGTTCGAAATTCCGTAATGCTGGTCAAACATGCATATGTACAAATCGCGTATTTGTACAAGAAGCGGTATATGGAGAATTTGCAGAGAAGTTTCAAAAAGCAGTAGGTCAGCTTAAGGTAGGAGATGGATTTGGAGAAGGTACGACTGTAGGGCCGCTTATTGATGCGAATGCAGTAGAAAAAGTAAAGGAACATATAGAAGATGCTATCCAAAAAGGCGGCGAAATCCTTTATGGAGGACAAACAATTGCAGAATTAAATGGTTACTTTATTGAACCAACTGTAATTGGAGGAGCAAACGATACAATGTTATGTATGAATGAGGAAACATTTGGACCAGTTGCGCCTGTTGCAAAATTTGAAACGGTTGAAGAAGTAATTGAACGAGCTAATAATACTCCGTATGGTTTAGCTGCATATGTATTTACAAAAGATATTAGTCAAGCATTTCAAATTAGTGAAGCATTAGAATATGGCATTATCGGTTTAAATGATGGCCTTCCATCAGTTGCACAAGCTCCGTTTGGCGGATATAAAGAAAGTGGTATTGGTCGTGAAGGGGGTCATTTTGGAATTGACGAATATTTAGAAATTAAATACATTTCTTTAGGACTATAATAAAGTAAAAAAAGGTTGTTTTCTAAAATGAAAACAACCTTTTTATTATGTGAGGATAAATTAATATAAAAGAATAAGTTTACATGAGTGCTTTCAATAGATCTGTTACTAATGGAATCACTTTACCAACGAATGTTAAAATCGCAATTGCTGTTGGCATGAAAACTCCTCCTTTTATTTTGAATATTATAATAACAAAACTTTATACATTGATTATATTAAGGCAGTATACTAAAAAGTGAAAAGAGCCTTTTTCTAGGAAAATGGCTCTTTTCATTAAATAATTTGTATTCTTAGAATGCCCAGTTACCTTTACGGAAAATTGGTTCATGTGTTCCGTCAGCTGTAATACCATCAATATCAAGCTCTGCTGAACCAATCATAAAGTCTTCGTGTGTAATACTAGAGTTTGCTCCATTTTCTGCAAGCTCTTCTTTTGTCATCGTTTTACCACCATCTAAGTTAAATGCATAAGCATTCCCAATTGCTAAATGGCAAGATGCATTTTCATCAAATAGCGTATTATAGAATAAAATGTTTGTATTAGAAATCGGTGAATCATGAGGTACTAATGCGACTTCTCCTAAGAAGTGAGAGCCTTCATCTGTTTCTACTAAATGTTTTAGTGCTTCTTCGCCAACATCAGCTTTGTAGTCAACAATGCGACCATTTTCGAATGTTAGTGTAAAGTTATCGATGATGTTACCTGCAAATACTAATGGTTTTGTGCTCGATACTTGACCGTTTACACCTGTTTTTAATGGCATAGTAAAGACTTCTTCTGTCGGAATGTTAGCCATAAATGGTATATTCTTTTCATTTAAGCTACCAGCGCCAGCCCATACATGTTTTTCTGGAAGTTCAATTGTTAAATCTGTTCCAGGACCTGTATAGTGAAGAGCTTTATAATGTTTTTCGTTTAAGTAGTCTACTTTTGTATGTAATGTTTCATCATGTTCTTTCCATGCTTCAATAGGATTTTCTAAATCTGCACGAGTTGCTTGGAAAATTGCATCCCATAGCTTTTCTTGTTGCTCTTCTGGTGCTACATCAGGGAATACTTTTGCAGCCCATTCTCTCGTAGGAACAGAGATTACGCACCAGCTTACTTTATCTGCTTGTACATAATCACGGTATACCTTCATTGCTTCTCCAGCAACCTTATGAGCACTTGCAATTCGTTTTGCATCTACACCTTTTAATAAATCTGGATTTTCTGCATAGATAGACATAAATGCAGCGCCTTCTTTTGCCAATTCTTCACGTGCATGTGCCTTCCAAGCAGGGAATTCTGAGAATGCTTCTTCAGGAGCTAAATCAAATTTTAAACGTGTTAATACCTCATCGTTCCAATCTACATATACATGCTTTGCGCCTGATTTATATGCTTTTTCTGTAATAAGACGGACAAATGGAGCTGCCTCAAGTGGCGCATTAATAGATAATGTTTGTCCAGGCTGAATATTAACACCGACATTTACTGCAAGAGCAGCATACTTTTCTAATGATTGTTCAAATGACATAGGTATAATCCCCTTTATTCAAAAGATTTCTTATATACATAATACAAGAAAATTTAAAAAATATAAACGGTGCCTCAATTATATTAATCTTAATTTCGTATTTTGACGATGTGTTGTGAGAAAATGGGCAATTGATTGAGTAGAATAATCAGGTAAACAAGCATAAACATATATTAAATAAGATTTGAAAGAAAATGGTTATGAATATGTAGTGTGAAAGGTTGATAAAATGGGACGAAATCCGAATCGAAATAGAAAAGATTGTTATCCATATATAGAAAAGAATTGTGAGATAGGACCTATGTCCCCATATGAGCGTTGTGATAAGGCATTCCGAGTTCGTTTTCAAGCTGCAGATTATCAAAAAGGTATTCCTCTTCCAGTTCAATTCTGTAACGGAGATGAAAAATTGTTTGATAATAAAATTGCTAGCTTCTCCAAGGCTTTACCACATAATTCTTTAGGGGAAGTTGATATTTATGCTTATAAAAAATGGATTGAGGCACTTAAGAAGGGAAAGCCAGATGCTTTTGAATGTTTAACGCTTGGTGGTGTAGTGAAGCTTGCCAATCCACAAGCAGCTTATGCTTATGGGCTAGAAGGACCGGATTCTCACCATTTAAGTATCGCGGTACCTCCAGCTTTTAGTAGTGCCTGGGAAGCAAGTGAAATGACTGAACTATACTGGCAGGCATTGACACGTGATGTGCCTTTTGCTGAATATAATAGTAATTCTCTTACTTTAGCAGCGGCTTCTGAATTATCAAGTTTGTCGGATTTCCGTGGACCTAAAGTTAATGGTAGCGTTACTACAGAGACTTTGTTTCGTGGTGGAATACCTGGTGGTCTGATAGGACCTTATATTTCTCAATTTTTATGGCAAGATGTTCCCTATGGAGCTACAACAATGATTCAAAAATATCGTACTACTGTATCTGATAAAGATTATATGACTGCTTACCAAGAATGGCTGGATATCCAAAATGGTTTATCTCCGAAGGAAATTATATTTGATACAGTCACTCGTTATATTCGTAATGGTCGTGACCTAGCTGAATTTGTTCATCAAGATTTTTCCTACCAAGCTTGTCTTTCTGCGTGTTTGATATTACTTAGCTTTGGAAAAGGAGCATTATCATCCAATAACCCCTACTTACATTCAAAAACTCAGAATGGTTTTGTTACCTTCGGTGCCCCTCATATTTTGGATTTAGTGGGTAAGACGGCAAAGGCAGCACTTGAAGCGGCATGGTGTCAAAAGTTTTTAGTTCATCGCAGAATCCGCCCTGAAGAGTTTGGAGGGCGTGTTCATAATCAGCTAACAGGTGATACTCATTATCCGATTCATCCAGAATTATTAAATTCGCAAGTTATTTCCGAAGTATTTAGCAAGTTTGGAACGTATTTACTCCCGTTAGCGTATCCTGAAGGCTGTCCGACTCATCCTGCATACCCTGCGGGACATGCAACTCTTATGGGAGCTGGTGTCACTGTATTGAAAGCCTTTTTTAATGAATCGTTTGTCATTCCAAAACCAGTTGTAGCGAGTTCTGATGGTCTTTCTTTGCTCTCTTATTCAGGACAACCTTTGAAAGTCGGAGGGGAATTGAATAAGCTTGCTACCAATATTGGGCTTGGCCGTGGTACAGCTGGTGTTCATTGGCGTTCTGACACGATAGAAGGCTTAAAGCTCGGGGAAGCAGTAGCGATTGGAATTCTGAAAGATCATAAAGCAATCTATAACGAAAAATTTAATGGCTTTTCTTTTACTAAATTCAATGGTAAGTTTATAAAAATTTAATAGTAGTAAACGATTTCCTTATTGAAATTATCCCATATTGTTAAGAGTTATTAAAAAAATGAGTGCGATATGAAAAGTATCGTACTCATTTTTCTAGTTATAATAATTTTTATTCTTACTCGATTATTTATGGGTAGTAAACCCAAGTTTATTTAATAGAAGTAGCAAACTGTTCAACTGTAGTAGTGTTGTGCATACGAACGCGTTTCATTTTTAACAGTTCATCTGGCTCACCTTTTGTAATGAACTGTCCTGGTTTTGTCGTTGTCGCAAATTGATAATATTTCTTTGTTTCTTCTACAACTTTATCATTTACATGACCAAACGGGTATGCAATTGCAATGACAGGTTTACCAGTGATCTTTTCAAGCTTTTCTTTTGAACCCTTTAACTCTCCCTCATAGTTTGTGATTTTCGGTAAATCAGCATGTGTTGCTGTATGAGATTGGACAGAGAAAATACCCGAATCAACCATCTCTTTTATATCCGCGGTGGATAAGGAGCCTTCTGCATCGATGTTATCAACAATCATATATTCGGTTGCTGTCGGCTTAAATGTATCGTCTTTTAACTTTTGTAGAATATGAAATGCATTCATATTATTTTTCATACCATCATCAAACGTAACAAGAATTGGTTTATTTACTTTATTAATATCATTCCAACGTTCGAACGTTAATAATGTATAGCTGTTTTCTTTTAAATATTTCATTTGCGCTTCGAAGTTCGCAGGTGAGACAAATAAGCCTTTTATTCCTTGACCATAATAATCCTCAATCGCGTGATACATTAAGACAGGAACATGCTGCTGAAACGTGATGGTGGATGTTGTGAGCAGAATACTTTTTCCACCTTCTTTTAAACCAGATGCTTCAATTTGATATTCACCACGTTTGCCGTCAAATTCTTTAATATCAAAAGGAATTGCAAACTGTTTGTTTTTATCTTTGGATGAAAATAATTTTGCGCTTTCTTTTCCATCAGCAGTTCGCCAAATTTTATATTGTACCTCGGTTAAAGAATCTTTTAAATCCGTTATATGGATAGCTGTATTTGTGGATTCATGTGTAATAGAACTCCAAGATATTGTACCCTGTGGTTGCACTTTTTCTACTTGCTTTTTTGGCTGTTCTTGAACCGTTTTCTCTTTTTTAGGTTCATTATTTGTATTGTTAGAATTACACCCTGCTAGAATGGCAGATGTACATAAAGCAATAGCTGCATATTTTTTCATAACGATCACCTTCTATTGTGTATTCACTTTTTCCCCGCATGAACGGGCAGTAAGACCCTCACCTTAAGATTCAGAGAGAAATGAAGAGGTCGGGCTGATTAAAGTTTCACTTTATATCGTTATAGTAAAGTGATGGTAGTTCAAAGAAACAAATAGTTAAGATGTTTCTCTACTTCGAAGTCTTTTTCTTTTTGCAGGCTTGTTCAGCGTTATGATCATGTAGCCAACAACAAAAATGAAAGGAATTAAAAATACATAACTAGGGATGCCGAGAACATAATGACTTTTTATGCTGAAAAATAATAAATGTAGGAAATCAAAAAGAGCATGTAATTTCATTTGTACCTCCATTAATCTTTTTACAAATTATAACATTTATAAAAGTGGAGCTAAATGTTCAAGGCTAAAATTTAAGCTAATTTTAAAGTTGGAAAAATAAATAAAAGAAAAGGCTACTTTTTCATGAAAGCAGCCTAAAAAACGATTAATATTTTTCTTTCACAAGTGATGTAAACTGCGCCATTGTTGTATTAGGGCCAACAAAATGTCGCTTAATTAAGTATTGTTCATTTGGTGTGCCTTTTGTAATATGAGTTCCATGATCGGTAGTTACCGCAAATTCATAATGTTTCTTTGTTTCTTCCACAGCTGGGTCATTATAAGAACCTACTGGATAGGCAAGGGCGATCACTTTTTTGCCTGTAAGATTTTCAATTTTTTCTTTAGATACACGTAATTCTTCATCATAATTACTTGTATAAGCCATCATTGCATGATTAGCAGTATGAGATTGAATGGAAAAAATACCCGAATCAAGCATTTGTTTTATATCATCTGTCGTAAGACGATTTGGTGTATCAATAGTACTTGAAACGAGGAATTCGGTTGCTGCTGGTTGGAATTTATCATCTTTTAATTTTTGCAAAATATGAAGAGCGTTCATATTATTTTTTCGGCCATCATCCATTGTCACAAAGACAGGTTTATTGACACGATTTACCTCGCCCCAACGTTCAAACGTTAACATTGTATAACCGTTATCTTTTAAATATTGCATATGTTTTTCAAATTGTTCTGGTGGTACATATAAACCTAAATCGCCATCACCTGGTCCAGGATATTTTTCAATAGCATGGTACATAAGGAAAGGTGCATATTGCTGGAATGTAATCGTAGATTTCACTAGAGGAACTTCAGTGTTGTCATTTTTTAATCCCACTGTTTCAATTTGAAATTCTCCACGTTTTAAATGAAATGATTGTAAATGAAATGGGAGAGCAAAATCACGCGCTTTTTCTTGTGATACAAAGGTTTGTTTACTTGTAGGTCCATCAGCTGTACGCCAAATATTGTAACGCACTTCCTTAAATGAATCTCTTAAGTTCTTTGTATAAAGTGTCGTATTCTTTGCATTGTATTCAAATGGATCCCATGAAATGAGTCCTTGAGTTACAGGTATTTCTACTGCTTTGGCTTGTACTTCTTTCGTTTCCTTTTGGCTCTTGTAAGTTGCTTCTTTTGTCTGTTTTTCACTAGTAGTGCTAGTGTTACAACCTACGAGAATAGCAGAAGAAAGCAAAGCGATACATGCATATTTCTTCATAATATCATCCTTCTATTGTGTTTTTAGTTTTGTCTCTTATATGTAATAATTTCTCTATTTGTCTTGTTATAAGAGATTATTGATTCAAATATTTCTATTTGAATCATACCCTTGTCTATCATATCACTATGAAATATAGAGGGGAATATCTCTTTTGGGAGAATTCGACAAAAATGCAGTTCAATTGCATGGGATTTGTCTTATGTAAAATTTTGTAAATAAAAACAATTGTAGTTATAGATTGCCTTATGAAAAAAGATACCTCCGAAAAATAGCTAATTTCGGAGGTATCTTTAAAAACGCTTTTTTTACTTTTGGGTTTTTGTTGTTGGATATTTCTTTCACTGTAAACAGACAGAATACATCTTCTGGCCAATACTAGTATATATATATTTCTTAATATAAAAAAGAAAAATCGTATTGAAAAATGTATGCAATATTGCATATGATTACATTTCATTTGCAGATTGGTGACCTTCGCTCATAAAAAAATCACCCCAACATTCCAAAATGAAAGGAAGGATAGGGTAATTCATTGTTAAATAAATAATCCAGCAATCGTAGCGGATAAAATAGAAGCAAGTGTTGATGCAAATAGCATTTTCCAACCAAACTTAGATACGATACTTCCTTGTTTTTCGGAAAGGGCACGAATTGTACCAACGATCGCACCGATTTGGCTAATACTTGCGAAGCTAATTAAGAATACAGTAACGATTCCAACTGTACGTGGAGATAATGTTTTTGCAACTTCTTTTAAATCAAGAATAGCCACAAATTCATTTAAAACAATTTTTGTTCCCATGATTCCGCCAGCTGGGATAATATCGTGAGCTGGAATACCCATTAGGAATGCAAATGGTGCAAGAATGTAACCGAAGATTTGTTGCAGTGTAATCGCATGGCCCATTGCGCCTGAAGCTGCGCTAATTACATAGTTTACAACTTCCATCACACCGATAAAGGCGATCATTAAAGCAGCAACGATACCGGCTACTTTTAAACCATCTAATGCACCGTTAATCATTGCACCGATAAAGCTGTCTCCAAATAGACTTCTATCGAATTTCTGAACTGTTTCTTCTTCTTTCTTTGTATCAACTGGTGTTAATAAAGAACAAACAATTAAGCTAGAGAATAAATTCAGTGGCAACGCTGCTAGTACGTATTTCGCATCTAGCATCATTACGTATGATGCTGTAACAGAAGCTGAAACGGAGCTCATTGCTGAACAGCAAATGATGAACATACGGTTTTTATTAAAATGCTGTAGGTCATTTTTAATAACGATTAATGCTTCGCTTGAACCAAAGAATACAGAGTTTACCGCATGGAATGATTCAACGCGTGGTAAACCAGTAATTTTGGAAATTGCACCGCCGACAATTCGAACGATGAATGGTAAAACACCTAAATAACTGAAAATAGAAAGTAGTGCTGAGAAAAAGACAATAATTAATAATACATTTAAGAAAAAGACAAAGTCTCTTTGAATTCCATTAAAGAGAAAATCGACACCTGTCGTACCAAGTTTAATTAGTTTGTTGAAAACCTTACTAATTAAAATGATGATCTGTTGACCAATTTTTGTGCCAAACATAAACCAACCAATTAAAATTTGGAAACCAATCATAATAGCAATTGCACGGAAGTTGATTTTACTTTTGTTGTTTGACAAAGCAAAACATAAACCTAACACGACAAGAATGCCGATAACGCTCATTACATATTGCATGTAGTTGCCCCTTTCAGAAGTTCGTATAAAGTTTTTACATAAAACGCTCATTATATAACTATATAAATACAATTTGAAAAACCGACATAAAAACCCTTTCTTTTTAGATGTAAGAGAGGATCTGATCAAGCATAGAAGCGGTCAGAGCCTTTTTTAGCCCCGTGCCAAGTGAAACCAAAAAGAGAAAACAAGAGCGGGCCACTTTTTATTCTTCATAGCTAACCGATATACTGAAAAGTCAAAATGAATATATATAATTAAAATAGGAGAGGTTTCATGTCATACGTAAGATGTCTGACCTTTTAGAAAAGTAAAAAATAAAAAAAGACCCATATGGATTCACTTTCATCTATGAGAGAAAGCTAATCAATATGAGTCTTTGTATACACAAACAAGCTAATATTCATTAGTTTTCCCCATAGTCCAGCAATTTTCGGTTGCCGGGTAGAAACTCTCGATCCATATTATCAAGTATATATGAGGGAACATCGTCCGTATTAAATTATTAGTAGCGTAACATTAGTCAACAAAATTCGTCAATAGCTTTTTTTCTTCCAATGGATAAAGAGCATATGAGTATGGTAAAATGTAACGCAGTGTTATGAAAAAGAGAGGTCGGAAAATGAGTAATAAAATGACGCCACCAGTTGAAAAGAACGAGTTTATAGATGTAGTATTTGAAGATTTAACACATGATGGTGCCGGTGTTGCGAAAGTGAAAGGATATCCTATTTTCGTAAAAAACGGGTTACCAGGTGAAGAAGCACAAATTAAAATTATTAAAGTAAAGAAGAACTTCGCATTTGGCCGTTTAATGAAGCTTCATACAGAAAGTCCATATCGTAAAGATGCAGAATGCCCAGTTTACAACCAATGCGGCGGTTGTCAGCTTCAGCACTTAACATATGAAGGACAACTAAAGGCGAAAGAAAAACAAGTGCGTGACGTAATGCAGCGCATCGGTGGACTGCACGACGTACCAGTTCATCCTGTTCTTGGTATGGAGAATCCGTGGGTTTATCGAAACAAAGCACAAGTACCGATTGGAGAACGTGAAGGCGGGCTTGTAGCTGGTTTTTATCGCCAAGGAACACATGACATCATTAATATGGAAACATGCTTAATTCAAGCAGAAGAAAATGATGCATTAATTCAAGAAGTAAAACGTATTTGTGAAAAGCATGGCATCACAGCGTACAACGAAGAACGTCATAAAGGAACACTTCGCCACGTAATGGCTAGGTACGGACAAGTAACAGGGGAAATTATGCTTGTCTTCATTACACGTACGGCAGAGCTTCCAAACAAAAAGGCGATCATCGAAGAAATTACAGCGAAGTTCCCAAATGTAAAATCAATTGTTCAAAACGTAAACACGAAACGTACAAACGTAATTTTCGGAGACACAACAACAGTCCTATATGGATCAGAATATATTTATGATTTTATCGGTGATATTAAATTTGCTATCTCAGCACGTTCTTTCTATCAAGTAAACCCAGAACAAACGAAAGTGCTATATGACAAAGCATTAGAATATGCAAAATTAGATGGAAATGAAACAGTAATCGACGCATACTGCGGAATCGGATCAATCTCGCTATTCCTAGCGCAAAAAGCGAAAAAAGTATACGGCGTTGAAATCGTCCCAGAAGCAATTGAAGACGCAAATCGAAATGCTGCATTAAACAACATGACAAACGCTGAATTTGCAGTAGGAGAAGCAGAGGTAGTCATTCCAAACTGGTATAAAGAAGGCGTAATTGCTGATACAATCGTCGTCGATCCGCCGCGTAAAGGTTGCGATGAGGCACTATTAAACACGATCATCGATATGAAGCCAAAACGCGTTGTATATGTATCATGTAATCCAGCAACACTAGCACGTGACTTAAAAGTATTAGAAGAAGGCGGATATAAGACGCAGGAAGTACAGCCTGTGGATATGTTCCCGCATACTACGCATGTGGAGTGTGTGGCTTGGTTGGAGTTGGTATAATAGAAAAGCAGTTGATATAGAAAAAATCTATACCATCTGCTTTTTTGTTTATAAAAATACCATTCAGGACCGACTTTAGTTAAAATAAACATTGCCGATTTTCACGATAGTTTTTCACAAATTATAAATGTCCAAATGTACTTGTGTTTGATAATAAGTTATTAAGCATGATATAAGTGTAAAAGAAGTGGAACATTTGGCTTTATATTTTTTGACCGAGAGTTTGAAGTTGTATCCATAGTGAGAGGATTTGAGTTTGAAATGATAGATAATTTTTGGCGTGATTTACCACGACCATTTTTTGTACTTGCACCAATGGAAGATGTGACAGATGTTGTTTTTCGTCACGTAGTAAGTGAAGCTGGTCGACCGGATGTATTTTTCACAGAGTTTACAAACTCGGATAGCTATTGTCATCCAGAGGGTATGAAAAGTGTGCGTGGCCGTTTGATTTTTACAGAAGATGAACAGCCAATGGTGGCACATATTTGGGGGGATAATCCCGAATATTTCCGTCAAATGAGTATTGGCATGGCAGAGCTAGGATTTAAAGGCATCGATATTAATATGGGCTGCCCTGTACCGAATGTGGCATCAAGAGGAAAAGGTAGTGGCCTTATTCTGCGTCCAGACGTTGCCGCAGAACTTATTCAAGCAGCAAAAGCGGGCGGACTGCCTGTCAGCGTGAAAACACGACTTGGCTTTAAGGAGCTAAATGAGTGGGAGGAGTGGTTAACGCATATTTTAAAACAGGATATTGCGAACCTTTCTATTCATTTACGTACAAGAGAAGAAATGAGCCAAGTAGATGCGCATTGGGAGCTAATTCCCGAAATCAAAAAATTACGTGACCGTATCGCACCAAATACGCTACTAACAATCAATGGAGACATTCCTGACCGTCAAACTGGGCTACAGCTTGCTGAAAAATATGGTATTGATGGCGTTATGATCGGACGAGGTATCTTTAAAAATCCTTTTGCTTTTGAAAAAGAGCCGAAAGAGCATAGCAGTAAAGAATACCTTGATCTTTTAAGACTGCAGCTTGATCTTCAAGATCAATATGCAGAAGTACTGCCACGTTCAATCACAGGGCTTCATCGCTTTTTCAAAATTTATGTCAAAGGATTCCATGGAGCTGCTGAATTAAGAAATCAATTGATGAGCACGAAATCAACAGATGAAGTGCGTGCATTGCTTGATAAATTTGAAAAGAGTGTTGATGGGACAGAGGACAGTGAAATAGTGTAACTCTCAAAAAGTTAGAGGGAAAATGATTCACATCAACTCACGTGTGCTTATTTTATTCAGTTTCAAGTTCCCTTGCAGCCGACAACTTTTGTTTGATAAAGTCTGTTTTCTGAAAGAAAAAGGTCTTAAGAATGTAATAAACCCACCAGCACCCTTGTGTTGCCACATACACTCTGCATATGTGGAGTGTGTGGCTTGGTTGAGTTTAAAATAAATTTAAAGCAGAAAATGAGCAGTGTTTTTGAGAGATCAAAGCACTGCTTTTTCTTTTCGTTAACGCAACGGTGGAAAGAGTCTTATAAGCGTACCTCAGGGTTTAATAAATATAGACCAGATCTATAGGCGCAAGGAAGGAGAAGAGAATAAATCAAAAAATCATTTGAATCTTTCCTCAGACTCAAGGTCCTCTTGAGTTTTTTAGTATGACCTTCACAAGTATTAATTTGGGTAAGACTATAAAACATGTCTGTAAAGTGTTAAAGTATTAATTTAGCGGACATTAACTAAAAAGTTATATTAAACATGATAGTTTAAAGCATGTTAGAGGATACGCTTTGACTGCTGGATAAATAACCAACATTTTAGGAGGACAAACAATGGCTATAAGCAATAATGATATTTTAATTAGAGTAAGATATGCTCTGGATATAAAAGATATAGATATGGTGGAGATGTTTAAACTTGGTGGCGTTGAAGTAACAAAAGAAGAAGTGCGAAAGATGCTGACAAAATTAAAAAACAGTTACTATGATGAAGTTGACGATGATAGTGATGTAGTTGAAAATGATTACGAAATAAAATGCAATAATGTTATGTTAGAGTCGTTTTTGAATGGTTTGATTACTTTTAAAAGAGGAAAACAAGATCCAAAACCAGGGCAATCGGATAGACAAGCGATGTCTTTAAAGAGTAATGGAAGTGTTAATAATCTCGTTCTAAAAAAATTGAAGATAGCACTATCATTAACAAGTGAAGATATGCTTGATATATTAGAAGACGTAGGAGTCATCGTAACAAAAGGAGAATTAAGCGCTCTATTAAGAAAAGAAGGTCATAAAAATTACAAAGAGTGCGGCGATAGATACGCAAGGAATTTCTTAAAGGGACTAGCTGTTAAATATAGAGGATAAGGGATCAGTATTGTAGCATTTATGATAAAGCAGTAAATGATATAATAGATAGAGTAGGGAGTTTGTAGCCTACTCTTTTTTATTTGTAAAAATAACAAGAACAAATACGCTAGGTGATGAAATGATACATACATATTTAGGTGAGACAATCAATTTTCATATAAATTGCAAGAAGAAAAAATCAGTACGTCTTTATGTAGATTCTTACGGAAATGTTGAGGTGCAAGCTCCGAAAGGGACGCCTGTTGAATATATAATCCAGTTGTTAGAGGAGAAATGGGATTGGATTCAGAAAACACGTAAGGAAATGCAGGAGAGAGTGCTTGGGTCACAGGAAAAGGCTTATGATCAAGGAGAGGGCTTTCTGTATTTAGGAAACACGTACCCGATACAGATTTCTCAAGATACAAGTATTGAGCAAGATAATGCAGTGTTTGAAGGAGATAAGCTGCATATTTATGTGAAAGAGCTTAAGAATGAGAAAATACAACAAGCTTTAAAACGATTTTATTATAAACAGTGTAAAGCGTTAGTAGAGAAGAGTATTAAATCGTATCAAAGTAACTTTAAAACAAAGCCGCGTTTAATCCGTATTTCAGATAGTAACCGTACATGGGGAACTTGTGATTCAAATCTACAGTTAACGTTTAATTGGAAGCTAGCAATGGCACCTCAGAGGGTGATTGACTATGTAGTTGTTCATGAAATGTGCCATATGGTCCATTTAAATCATGATCGATCTTTTTGGCGTCTTGTTGGGAAGATAATGCCTGATTATAAGGAGATGGAAAACTGGTTAGCGTTATCAAGTTGGAAAATGACGGTTTAGTTATTACTTTGGATATGTGGCTTGAAATAAAGTAGAACCCTAATGAATTAGGGTTCTTTTTGTATATATATTATCGTCCAAATTTCACAATGAAAGCCTCATCCACTTTCTCCATCTCATATCCACGATAACCCTCTGAAAGTAATGCCTGCTGTTCGCTAGCATCACTCATCGAAATGTTCTTAACATCCGTCCAATCTCTTTCTTTATCCTTGCGCAATTCCTTCACAAATACATACCGCATACTCCCGCCATACTTCTCCTTCAGCGCAGCAATCTCCATCCCTTGCGCAAACTTATCTTTCAAACTCGGAATATTAAATGGCGCAACTGTACAACAAACGTAATCGTATTTGCTGTCTGTTTGTGTTAATTGTTCCATAATCACTGTTGCTAATATTTTCTGCATGCCGTTTCCACGGCACTTTGGATGAACATTTGAGATTTCTTGGTAAATAACACGGTCTAAATCATCCTCAGTTAAACCAATATCAAACCCTAAATGTTCGTCATCAATAGGTGGGACTAAGAGTGCACGAAACGCAATCAGCTCTTGATCTACAAATGCACCAATTATTAAGCCGTTTCCGTTTAATATATATTGATATTCTTCTAACGTAAGAGGTTGCAAGCTATCTGTATTTTCTAATGTTTCAATTACAACATTTTGTAAGGATAAAATTTGCTGGATGTGATCGAAAGATAATGGTGCGACCTTGAATCTTTGTTCGTTTTGTTTTAATGTTCCTTCATAAAGAATGTTCATGTGGTGGTCCTCCTTTAGCGAACAACGTCTTGAAAAACGGTTAATTCATTTAGTATATCTTCATTGACATCGACGCCTAATCCTGGCTTTTCGTTTAGACGAATAAATGGTATGTCGTAATATAAATCTCCAATATCTTTCGTGAACTTTAACGGTCCTGTTAGTTCAACGCTTGTGATGATTTTTTTCGAAAAAGCAACATGGAATCCAGCAGAAGATGCAACAGATGATTCAACCATGGAGCCAACTTGGCATTCAATTCCGGCCATTTCAGCTTGATGAGCGAGTTTCACAGCGGGGTATATACCGCCACATTTCATTAATTTAATATTCACTTTATCAGCGGCCTGCATTTGAATAATTTGGCGCATTTCACGGGAACTTTTTAGTCCTTCGTCAATCATAAGTGGAAGGTCTGTTTTTGAGCGAATATAGGCCATTGCATTAATATCGTCAGCTATAACTGGTTGTTCAATCCAATCAATGTTCAAGTGTCCGAGTGAGCGTAATGCAGTTAACGTAGTAGCGCTATTTTTCCAGCCTTGGTTTACATCCACGCGAATTGCGATATCATTCCCTACTCGTTCACGTACAGCTTCAATTCTCTCAACATCTTTTTGGACATCTGTTCCGACTTTCATTTTAAAAGAGCGATAGCCTTTATTGATCATGGAAGCAGCTTCTTTTGCCATAGCTTCTGGGGAGGCGATACTTAAAACATGAGTAATTGGAAACACTTCATGGTAACGGCCACCAATCAATTGATAAACAGGCTGATCTAACTTTTTCCCAATTAAATCAAAGCAAGCAATATCAATCGCAGCTTTTGCGGTAGGAACACTATAAATAGTTTGATTCATGATGTCATGTATCTTCTCGATATTCATTGGATTCACACCTAGCAAGGCAGGAGCTAATGTATGTTTTAAAACTTGAAAGGTACTTTCCCATGTTTCGCCTGTAACGTGATCATCGGCTACTCCTTCACCGTAACCGACAATACCTTCATCTGTTTCAATTTTTATAATAATAGAAGGCATATCATTGTAAGTGCCGTAGCTGATAATAAATGGATCACGAAGTGGTAAACGGATTGCATAAAGGTGAATTGCTGTAATTTTCATTGTATAATCCACGTCCTTTGTATCATAAATTTAAAGTTGCATATATTCTTAATTAGACTAATGATGAGTAAATTTTTAAAAGAATTTTCAGAATTCTGATCTTAATTACCTTATTATATTTCAAAAGAAATGAAGGGACAATCTCTTGACATTTGCGTGAATATTCAATATGTTTTTCAAAATAGGATTTTTATAAATGAGAAAACTGCTTCGAATTTAGGAAGGAGAAAGGGAAAGTGAAAACAGTAGAGCTTCAAGATCGTTTAAACGAAATTTTTCAGCATTTACACGAGAATCCTGAAATAAGTTGGAAAGAATATAATACAACGGCCTATATTACGAAATTTCTAGAAGAAGAAGGAGTTTTATATAAAGTATTTGATGATTGCCCTGGAGTTATAGCTGAAATGGGGAACGGGAAACCAGTTATCGCCATTCGTGCTGATATGGATGCATTATGGCAAGAAGTAGATGGGAAATTTAAAGCAAATCATTCTTGTGGTCACGATGCTCATATGACGATTGCGATGGGACTTATTTTGCAGTTGAAAAATGAGCATTGGCAAAAAGGAACTGTCCGATTTATTTTCCAGCCTGCAGAAGAAAAAGGAAATGGTGCTTTAAAGATGGTGGAGAAGGGAGCGGTGGATGACGCTGATTTCTTATTTGGTGTTCATTTACGACCAATTGAAGAATTACCTTTAAAAAAAGCAGCACCATCTATTTGGCATGGGGCAGCGGGATTTTTAGAAGCGAATATACACGGGGATGATGCGCATGGGGCACGACCACATCAAGGTGTGAACGCAATTGATGTTATTTCTATGATTAATATCGGATTAAAAAACATCTGGCTCTCACCGCAAAAATCATACTCTGTCAAAATGACGAAATGCCAAGCTGGTGGAGATAATTTAAATATCATTCCAGGAAATGGGCAATTCGGTTTAGATGTAAGGGCGGAGAGCAATGTATTGCTAGAAGAGTTAACGAACAAGATAGAACATGTCATTCAATCAGCTGAATCAATGGGAACGAAGATTTCTTACGAATGGGTTGATATTGCACCTGGGGCAGAGGTATCGGAAGAGGCAGAACAACTCATGCGGAAAGGAATTCTTGAAATATACGGAGAAGACGGATGCACACCGCCACTTTTTACTACAGGAAGTGATGATTTTCATTACTATACGGTCAAAAGGCCGCATTTAAAAGCTGTTATGTTAGGATTAGGGGCAAATTTAAAGCCCGGGTTACACCACCCTTATATGAAGTTTGATCACGCTTGTATAATCGATGGAGTAGAGATAATGAAGCAAACTGTGTTGGAAGCTTTAAAATAATATTGGTTTAAAGTAAAAGCCTGATTTTATCAGGCTTTTTTTCTATGTTGTATAATAAAAAGTATTATTTCTTAATAGGAGAAAATCAATGAACGAACAATATTATGATGCGATATTAAATATAAAAACAGTAGGAGAGCAAAAGGGATTCAATAAGTCCCTGCATTATCATCGCTATGAACCAACGCCATATAGCGGGCTAGAAATATTATTAGATCAATATGAAATGAAAAGCAGTGATCGGATTGTTGATTTTGGATGCGGAAAAGGCCGGCTGAATTTCTATATTCATCATGCATGTGGTGCGTCAGCTGTTGGAATAGAAATGAACGAGATGTTCTACAAAGAAGCAATGGAAAATTTAGAACGTTATGCGAAGAAATCGAGAAATAGTAAAGATAAAATTCAATTTCAATGTTGCTTAGCGCAAGAATATGAGATTGATCCGCGTGACAATCGATTTTATTTCTTTAATCCATTTTCAGTGCAAGTGTTTATGAATGTAATCAATAATATATTGCTTTCGGTGGAGGAAGTAGAGAGAGAAATAGAGATTATTTTATATTATCCATCGGAAGATTATATCTTTTTCTTAGAGAATCAAACGGCATTTGAATTGAAAGAGGAAGTTAGATTGCCTGGGGTGTATGAGCGGAATGGGAACGAGAGGTTTTTGGTTTATGGATTGAGAAGCTAGAAGGAGTAAAAAGATAAATAGTAAATGTCAGTGAGTATTTAGAATTAAATACGGTGAACTGTACCATAAATAAAACACAATGGAGTACAGGATGTTTGAACTTTGCTCATTATGTAAGATGGATAGGGGTTAAAGCGTATTAAATAAAAAGGAAGCAAGAAGCTCTTAAAATACAACAGTAGCTTCTCGTTTTCATATAGGAAAACATTGACTCCCATCCCCAACAAGCTATAATAAAAACTAGATGTTCGTTTCAAACAAAATATGATACAAAAAGAACATATAACATAGATTGAAAAAATACTTTCAATCTATTATTTTTATGGCTTTTAGAAAACGCTTACATTTAGTGTGGAGGGAGAAACCATGTCTAAGTTCGCAGAGTATTTTTTAATGGAAGCTAGTAATGTTATTGAGTATGTGAAAGAGAAGTTACCAATGTTTGAAAACGCAAAAGATTTGCAGTGCAAGGAAATTGGGGATGGCAATTTAAATTATGTGTTTCGTGTTTGGGATAAGGAGAAAGGAACTTCTGTCATTGTGAAGCAAGCCGGAGATACGGCGCGTATTTCAGATGAGTTTAAGTTGTCTACGAATCGAATTCGCATTGAGTCAAACGTTTTACAGTTAGAGGGGAAGCTGGCATCTGGGCTTGTACCAGATGTGTATTTATTTGATAGTATGATGAATTGCTGTGTGATGGAAGATTTATCAGACCATACGATTTTACGGACGGCACTGATTAACCATCAAATGTTTCCAAAGCTTGCGGATGATTTAACTACTTTCATGGTAAACACACTTTTATTAACATCTGATGTAGTGATGAATCATAAAGAGAAAAAGGAACTTGTGAAGAATTATATCAATCCAGAGTTATGTGAGATTACAGAGGATCTTGTGTACTCGGAGCCATTTACAGATCATAACAAGCGCAATGAGTTGTTTTCGATAAATGAAGGTTGGATTCGGGAGCATATATATGGAGATGAAGCACTTCGTATGGAAGTAGCGAAGCTTAAGTTTTCGTTTATGACGAATGCGCAGGCACTACTTCATGGTGATTTACATACTGGCTCTGTGTTTGTACGAAAGGATTCTACAAAGGTCATTGATCCAGAATTTGCTTTCTATGGCCCGATGGGATATGACGTTGGGAATGTGATGGCAAATTTAATATTTGCTTGGGTGAATGCAGATGTAGCGATGGTTGATGGAGTGGAAAAAGATACCTATATGAGTTGGCTGGAGTCTACGATTATAGATGTAATCGACTTGTTTAAGAAGAAGTTTTTAGAAGCGTGGAGCACGCATGTAACAGAGATTATGGCAAAGGAAACTGGCTTTGATCGTTGGTATTTACAATCTGTGTTAGTGGATACAGCGGCTGTGACGGGTTTAGAGTTGATTCGCCGCATTGTTGGATTAGCAAAGGTGAAAGATATTACATCGATTTCAAGTGATGAAGCTCGGGCGGGAGCAGAACGGATTTGTTTACAGGCAGCGAAGAAGTTTATTTTACGAGCAAATGAATATAAAACAGGCGCTAGTTTTTTACAAACGTTAAAAGAGCAGTCTGTCCATAGTGCAAAGTAAGGAGAGAAGATGATGACAGAGCAATTAATACCAATTCAGTGGAAAGATGATGCTTTAGTTTTATTAGATCAAACTCTATTACCGAATGAGGTAGTCTATGAATCTTTTACAACAGCTGAGGGTGTATGGGATGCCATTCAAGTAATGAAAGTACGCGGGGCACCGGCGATTGGTGTTTCAGCAGCTTACGGTGTGTATTTAGGCGTAAAAGAGGCATCCGAAGATTCAGTGGAGTCATTTATAGAAGAAGTAAATAGAGTCTGCACGTACTTAGCGACATCTCGACCGACAGCGGTGAACTTATTTTGGGCACTTGAGAGAATGGAAAATGCGGCAAAAGAACATTCCCATTTATCTATCGCTGATTTGAAAAATAGGTTATTAGAGGAAGCAAAAGGAATTCATAAAGAAGATGAAGAGATTAACCGCCAAATTGGGGAATATGCATTAACATTGTTCCAAGATGGCATGGGTGTACTAACGCATTGTAATGCAGGTGCTTTAGCAACAACGAAATATGGTACTGCAACAGCGCCGATGTACCTAGCGAAAGAAAAGGGATGGGATTTAAAGATTTATTCTGATGAGACACGTCCTAGATTACAAGGATCTACGTTAACGGCACTAGAACTGCAGCGAGCTGGGATTGATGTAACAGTCATTACGGATAATATGGCGGCAATGGTTATGTCACAAGGGAAAATTGATGCAGTTATTGTTGGCTGCGATCGTGTAGCGGCAAACGGTGATGTGGCAAATAAAATTGGAACGCTTGGTGTATCCATTTTAGCGAAATATTATAACATTCCATTTTATGTTGCAGCACCGACTCCGACAATTGATGTAAAAACACCAACAGGTAAGGAGATTCCGATCGAGGAGCGTGATGCTTCTGAAGTGATTAACCGCTTTGGGAAATATTCAGCTCCAAAAGAAAGTAAAGTATATAATCCAGCGTTTGATGTAACGCCGCATGAGAATGTAACAGCAATTATTACGGAAAAGGGAATTGTTAGGGCTCCATTTACCGAGAATTTAAGAAAGTTATTTTAGTAATTATGAAATATATAAGTACAAATTGAAAAACTGATATAAAACCTTTCTTTTTAGATGGGAGAGAGCGCCTGTCCATGCATAGAAGCGGTCAGGTCCTCTCCTGCCTCATGCCAAGTGAAAACAGAGAGAAAACAAGTAGCGATCATCTTTTGTTCTTCGTAGTAGCGACTTATATGTTGAAAAATCAAGATGGGTTTATATAGAAAATTGCTTATGTATATTAGACATATAAGAAAATAACGAAAAAGAGGACCGATTATCATGTCTAATTCACCGGTAGAGAGAAGAAATAAAATCATTGAGATACTTGAACAAAGGGAGCACGTGGAAGTTTCATATTTAAGCGATGCATTTCAAGTATCATTAATGACAATAAGAAGAGATTTAGAGAAGCTTGAAAAAGACGGCAAAGTCATTCGGATGTACGGTGGTGTAAAACTAAAAACAAAGCGGGTATATGAATATTCGATGGAAGAGCGTCTAAATAGTAATAAGAGAGAGAAGTTAGCAATCGCACGTGAAGCTGCTAGGTTAATTGAAGATGGTGATGTCGTTGCGTTTGATGCGAGTACAACAGCCCTTGAGGTAAGTAAACTTATTAAGGATCGCAAAGATGTAACGGTTGTGACAAATAACCTGAGCATTGCGATTGAACTAGCAGATGTGCCAGAGATTGTTGTCATTGTACTCGGTGGCTTTTTACGTGGGAAATCATTATCTGTTATGGGAGCTTCTTTGAAACAGTATCTAGAGACAATTTATATTGATAAAGCTTTTATTTCAAGTAAAGCACTTAGTTTTCATGAAGGCTTAACAGATACAGCTATTGATGAAGGAGAAGCGAAGCAAGCAATGCTTAGCAAATCGAGTGAAGTCATTGTTTTAGCAGATCATACGAAGCTCGGAAATGTTGCTTTCTATAAGGTTTGTGATAAACAGGGTATTACAAAAATTATCACAGATGAGCTCATACCGTTGACACCACTGCAGCAAGAATGTATTAACAGCTATAAAGAATATGGTACACCCATTATTCTAGCAAACTAGTCGTCACAGAGTTCACACCAAGGGGGATGTATATATATGTTACTACAAAAAGAAAGAGAAGAGATTGTAGCGTATGGAAAGAAAATGATCGCTAGCGGATTAACAAAGGGGACTGGCGGTAATATTAGTATTTTTAATCGTGAACAAGGTCTTATTGCAATAAGTCCAAGTGGTTTAGATTATTTTGAAACAGTGCCTGAAGATGTAGCTATATTGAATTTAGATGGTGAAATTGTGGAAGGGGATAGAAAGCCTTCTAGTGAACTAGATATGCATCTTATTTATTATAGAAAGCGTGAGGACATCAACGCACTTGTTCACACGCACTCCCCTTACGCAAAAACAATAGCATCATTAGGATGGGAACTTCCTGCGGTATCTTATCTGATTGCTTTCGCAGGGCCGAATGTACGTTGTGCGCCGTATGAAACATTCGGAACAAAGGAACTAGCAGAAGCGGCTTTTGAAGGAATGATTGATCGCCGTGCGGTTTTACTTGCTAATCACGGCTTAATGGCCGGTGGGAACAATATAAAAATGGCGTTTACTGTTGCGGAGGAAATTGAATTTTGCGCGCAAATTTATTATCAAACGAAGTGCATTGGAGAGCCAAAATTGTTGCCAGAGGAAGAGATGGCAAGATTGGCGAAGAAGTTTGATGGGTATGGGCAACACTAGAATTAGTAAATAGAAAAAATCCCTCGAGAACAAATCGATTCTCAAGGGATTTTATTTTTATTTCTTAAGTAACAAATACATAAAATAAGGAGCACCAATCAAAGCGACCATAATCCCCGCTGGAATTCCACTTGGCTCTACAATATGACGACCAATTGTATCTGCAAGTAACAATAGCCATCCCCCGATTAAAATGGCAACAGGAAGAAATAATTGATGCCTCGGCCCGACTAAAGATTTTGCGATGTGAGGAGCCATAAGTCCGATAAAGGCAATTCCCCCTGTGACTGAAACGGCAGAAGCTGCTAATGCAACGGCTGCTATAAGGAGTGAGCGGCGTTCTTTTTCGAGTGCGACACCAACACCAATTGCTACATGCTCATTTAATGCAAGGAGATTTAATCGGTTTGCTTTATAGAAAGTAAATGGAATGAGTACAGCTAGCCATGGAAGGAGTGCGAAAACAAAAACCCAGTCATCTCCCCAAATGTTTCCGGCAATCCATTTTGCGATAAAGTCTACTTTTGCACGTTCAGCAGATGAAATAAGTACAATCATCGTTCCGGAAAGAGCGAACGTAAATCCAATTCCTGTTAATGTCAGTCTTATCGGTTGAAGCCCAGCAGTTTTACTGTATGAAAATCCATAGATGAGACAGGCTGTAATAAAGGCACCGATAAATCCAACGATTGGTAGCAAGTAAACAAATGAGCCTGCGTCTATTGGAAAATATAAAAAGAAAAGGGCAATTGCAACGCCTGCCCCTGAGTTAATACCGATAATACCAGGCTCGGCTAGATCATTACGCGTTATACCTTGTAGTATAGCTCCTGATAAGGCAAGTGCCATACCAGCTAATAGTGTAATCACAATTCGTGGTAATCGAAGAGAAAATAAAATAAATTCTTCTTTAAATGTACCTTGGCCCAAAAGTGTAGGTAGCAGTCTATCATAGGACAATGAAGCTGCTCCTAGGCCCATTCCAATTGTAATGGTTGCTGCAATAAGCAGGAGTAAGGCAAGTACGATTACTCGTTGTTTTTTAGATTGTTGAATCATGAGAACGACCTTCCTCCTTTACGTACGATGAATAGGAAGAATGGTAAACCTACAATTGCGATAATGGCCGCTATTGGTGTTTCATATGGAGCGTTGATTGTGCGTCCAAGTGTGTCAGCTAATAGCATAAAAGAAGCACCAGCAATGGCAGACATCGGTAGCACAAATCGATAGTCTGGTCCGACAATAGGGCGGACCATATGAGGTACCATTAAACCGATAAATGCCATATTTCCAACAAGTGCAACAGAAGCACCGGCAAGTAAAATGATAACGATAAAAAGAATGATTTTAATGACGATGATTTTTTGACCGAGTCCTATTGCTACTTCTTCGCTTAAGCTAAGAATCGTCAATTTCTTTGAAAATAAGATTGCAATGAATATACTGATTGAAATAACTGGAACAATGACCTGTAATTGGCTCCATGATGTTCCGATTACGCCTCCGGCAGTCCACATGGATACATCTTGTGAGATTTTAAAATAAATCCCGATTCCTTCTGAAATCGCGACTAAAAATGCTGAAACCGCGGCGCCAGCAAGTACAATACGAAGAGGAGAAAGCCCGCCTTTTTTCATCATACCAATTCCGAAGACCATAATGGCGCCGATAGCAGCACCGATAAAACAAGCAATCATTATATAAAAATAGTTTACAGAAGGAATAAGGGCAAGTGTAATTGCCAAGGCAGCGTTGGCACCACCAGTTAGCCCGAGTAATCCTGGATCAGCGAGTGGATTTCGCGTTATACCTTGCATAATCGCACCAGAAACAGCGAGCCCAGCTCCAACAAAAATGGCTGCAATTTCACGTGGGAAGCGAAGTTCACGGATAATGGAGAACTTTTCTCCATTAACGTTAGAAGTCAGCGCTATCCATACATCCTTTATAGAGGTATCTGCTGCGCCAAATACCATGGCAACCATAAATATAATAAAGAACACAATGATTCCTAAAATGAGCTTGTATACAAAGGAAGTGGAACGTAGATTGTCTTTTGTCATTAGTTTCACATCTTTTCTTTTCATAGAATAAAGGAAGAGGAATTCTTTAAATAAGAATTCCTCATTGTTGTGTTATTTACCAAGAAAGCTTTTCTTGAAGAAATCTAGTTGGAAATCTAATGTGATTGGATCATTAAAATAGAATTCTTTCGCGTTTACTTCAAATGCTTTATTGTTTTTAACAGCTGGAATGTTTTTGTACGATTCTGTTTCTTGGAATGAATTATTCGTATCGTTGTTTTTACTTATAATTAAGTAATCCCCAGCATACTCAGGTAGAACTTCAGCAGATAATGCATAGTAGCCATCTTTTAGCGCTTTTTCTTTTACTTTTTCCGGCATTTTTAATTTCATTTCTTGATACAGGATTTCTGTTCCACGGCCCCAGTTATCGCCGAATACATAGATTTGTTTGTCGAAGTTTTCAATAACAGAAACGGTTGTATCTTCACCAATTTTTGTTTTAATATCTTTTCCAGCGGCTTGCGCACGTTTTTTGAAATCATCAACCCAAGCTTTTGCTTCTTTTTCTTTATTTAGTAGTTTACCGATTTCTAAATGTTGTGTTAAGTAGTCAACTTTCCCATATGTGAATGTTACAGTAGGAGCGATTTTTTTTAACTTATCGATATTTTTAATGTTTGATAAACCAATGATTAAATCTGGATTTAATTCGATAATTTTTTCAACATTTTCATCAGATACTTCTGTAACATCTTTCAATTTTTTTTCAAAACGCGGATTCATTTTAGACCATGAATCTACACCAACAAGGTTTACACCTAAAGATATTACGTTACCTGCGAATGATGATAGTACAACAACGCGTTTGGGATTTGCAGGAACTTCAACTTTACCATTCTCAGATTGATATGTAATTGTTTCTGATTTGCTTCCCTTTGCATTTGAATCGTTTTTCTTATCTGTCGAACCGTTGCTACAAGCACTCATAACGAGTACGAATAGAACTGTAAGTGAAATGAATAACTTTTTCATTTTTTCTTTCTCCTTTTTATAAAATTGTATGTAGTATATAGCTTTCTAACGGGATAGATGTCTTGCACTTAGTAGTTAAGGAATCTTATAAATCTTGATATTGAGATTTACTATAATAAAATACTTGAGGGATCTATAAATAAACGAGCCGCTATTTTCCCTACAAATTTGTTAATAGTTTACAAAATGATAATGATTATCAATATCGATTCTTTAATAATATAATTTTATATTTTTCTATTGTCAATAGTTATTTTGATTGAAAACCTGAAGGGAAAAGGTTATATTTTATTGAGAATGATAATCAATTATATTTGATACCTGGGAGTGAACATAAATGAATCCAGAAGAATTATTTGATGTGACCGTGATTGGAGGAGGTCCAGCAGGGCTTTACTCAGCGTTTTATAGTGGGCTTAGGGAAATGAAAACAAAAATAATTGAATTTCAACCACAGTTAGGTGGGAAAGTACATGTTTATCCTGAGAAAATGATTTGGGATATCGGGGGATTGCCACCAGTTACTGGAGCGCAGTTAATTGAGCAGCTTGTGGAGCAAGGGTTAACATTTCATCCGGAAGTAGTGTTGAATGAAAAGGTAGAGTCAATCAATCGGAATGAAGAGGGAGTTTTTGTGCTAACAACTTTCTCTGGTCAAAAGCACTTTTCAAAAACAGTTATTGTAGCTACTGGAAGTGGAATATTAAAACCACAAAAGTTAGCAATTGAAGGTGCAGAGAGGTTTGAAGTATCAAATTTAAATTATACGGTCAAATCTTTAAAGGGTTTTAAAGATAAGACTGTAATTATTTCAGGTGGAGGAAACTCAGCGATCGATTGGGCAAATGAATTAGAGCCCATTGCGAAAAAGGTTTATTTAACATATAGAAAAGATGCCTTAGCTGGTCATGAAGCACAAGTTACTCAGCTTATGAATAGTTCGGTAGATTGTCTCTTTAATACGTCGATTACAAAGTTGATGGCTGATGATAATCACGAAGCAATTGAATATATTGAGTTAACGAATCATGAAACAGGTGAAGTTTCTCATTTACCTATTGACGAAGTCATTATTAATCATGGGTATGAACGTGATATAACATTATTGGAAAATAGTGAACTAAATGTTGAAATCGTTGATAATTATTTTATTGCCGGGAGTGCGAACAGTGAATCTTCAATAGAAGGGCTATATGCTGCTGGAGATATTTTAAAGCATGAAGGGAAATTGCATTTAATTGCGGGTGCTTTCCAAGATGCTGGAAATGCTGTAAATAAAGCAAAACAATTTATTCAACCAGATGCGAGTGAATATGGAATGGTTTCTTCCCATAATGATGTTTTCAAGCAGCGTAACCGAGAAATTATTAAGCAAATGATGAAATAATGGGTCGTGTTGAGAAGTTTAAAGAGTGGAAAGAAATAAATAGAGAAGAATATGTAAATGAATTATGAGAGATTTGAAATAAATATCTTTTTAATAGATAAACACCCAGTTACTTTCCTAATCTTTATTAAGTAAGGAAGTAGGCTGGGTGTTTATATAATTACTATGTTTTTTATCATTTGTATTACATTGGTTTCTTCAGTTCACGTCTTTTACATGTATTTTGAGAAGAGAATACATGTAAAAGACGTGAACGTTGGATTTGTAAATCTTTTTTTTGTGGTTCATATTTTTTATAGACAAGGAAAATTATGCTGTTCCTTGTGCGTACTGATCAGGAAACTGCTTATTTTGCACAGAGGCAATATATTGTTTCCCGTGTTTTCTAGCCATAGATTCTAGTATGTGACGTACACGTTTTGTAAGATGTCCCTGGTTTTGTAACGCTTCACAGTATGCATCATAGTAAGCATATTTAGCCCAAAGGAAATCATCTTGTTGAAATATAAAATGATGTTTATACCATTCTCCAATTGTATTATAGTTTACGCTTTCATTTGCAGCCTTTGTTTGCTCAATGATTCTTTTTGGTAAAGCTTTAGAAAGCTGAGAAGCAGTATTTATTGTTTCAGTTTGTAATGATTGCTCTAACATTGTAATGATGTGACGAGTAGCCATATGTTTAACTCTCCTTTGTGTAAATGGATAAATGCCATCTATATTTTTTTAATACTTACTATATTATTATACAATATATGGAATGCATCTACCTGCTTTTTGATTTGTATTTACAAAATCTTTTTATTTTATTTATAAAAATCTTTTATAATAATGTAGACATAAAAAAATAATAAGGGAATGAAACGATTGTATATAACGGTAAAAGAAGCAGCAGAATATTTAAATATTCCGGAATCTTACATTGAAGAATTGGTTCAGCAAAAACGAATTCGAGCCGTGTATGACGGTGAGCAATATTTGCTGAATAAAGAACAGTTCAATACGCATTTAGAGCAAATGGAAAAATATAAACAGTTAGTAGAAGAAATATTAAATGAGCCAATTCCAGAGGATATGGATGTAAAAGACGAAGATTAAAACTCATGGGCCTATAGCGTAGTACTCTATGAAAAATGATACAGAATCATTTTTATCCTGCTATTTGTGGGCAGTAATATTCCCACTTTAATTTCAACAAAAGTAAAGAAGCTAGGTGGAGAATAAACTGCCCGTAAAAGCCCGATTGGTGAGGGCTAATACTAGTGGAGGATGAAAAATCCTCCACTAAGTAAAGTTTCACTTTATAAATACTGTTTCAAGATCTGTAGGATAAGTATCTTGAAACGGTATTTTTTTATGATGAAATAGTAAAATTGTGTGCATAAATGGCGGCTAATGACATGCTGGGTATTGATAGAAGCCGTGCTGGTCTTTTGTACATCAGAGATATACATATTGGATAGATGTACCCCCGTGTTAAAAACATATTTTTATATAATGGGACAATCATAGAGAACGTAACCTGTACAGATACATATACTATCAGTGCAAACGACTTATAAAACAATGAAAGGGGTTTTCTCATGAGCACGATTAGTAGTGATTTGCTGTATGGATTGATTGGAGAGAGTGTTAGAGTGAATCGAGGTGGACCAGAGTCTCAAAAAGGTACAGTGGTCGCAGTGTATTCGGATCATTTTATTTTATTGAGTGAAAACAGAACGTTTTACTATTATCAGTTTCAACATCTAAAAAGTATTACAAAAAATGCGAAAGATGTTGCTGCAGACATTGGAGTTTTACCAACATTTGCACAAGGTGAAGATTTTCAAGGCTTACTTCAAAATTTAAAGTATCGTTGGGTGAAAATTAACCGCGGCGGTCCAGAAAAGATTGAAGGAATTCTACAAGATGTTTCTTCTGAATATGTGACATTAATTGTAAAAGAGGAAGTTGTACAGATTCCACATTTCCATATTAAAAGTATGAATTATGGTCTGCAAGCACTAGAAGAAGATGATTATCAGTCAAATAACCAAAAATCCGATCAGACAGCATATGTTCAATATTCAAGAGCAAGAGCAACAAGACAATCAAGTCGATATAATCGATCCAAATAATAACAAAAGAGGGGAAGGAGGGATGAAATTGGAAAATATATTTCCTGAAAATCAAATAAAAAGCTTGGTTTATCAAGGTGTAAAAGTAAACCTTGGTGGACCAGAAAGCCGTACAGGTGTGTTGCTGGCAGTAGGTGATGATTATCTCGTTCTTCAAGGAAATACAGGAGAGGTCATTTATTATCAACAGAAGCATGTAAAGGGTGTTGTAAAAAAGGCAAAAGAGATAGGGTTAAATCCTTATTTTATTGAGCAATCCTATGCGGATGGTGCAACGTTTCAAGAGATACTAGGTAGTCTTAAGTATAAATGGGTCAAAATTAATCGCGGTGGACCAGAAAGCGTAGAAGGTTTATTAAGTGATGTAAATGAAGAATACGTTACATTAGTGAACCGTGATGAGGTAATTTACGTTATTAACTTTCACATTAAAAACGTAAATCAAATCGTTAAAACTAATAAAGATGAAGAAGAGTAATGTTTGATAAATAAGAGGGGGCAGTATGGAATAGGTAGTGGCGAATGTTTTTTGTTCAATTGCTATTATTTTACTATAGTCTAAATGCCCTCCTCTACTATTCATACAGATAGAAAGAGAGCATTGTGTCACTTTGCATACATGTTTTAGCCCCCTATTATTCTTTTTTAGCTACATGTGAATGAGAGATAAAGAGGAAGTTAAGCTTTGGAGAAAGGAGGATACAGGTGAACGAACTAAGCAAAAATATTGGAGAATATATCTATGTTAAATTAATTGGCGAGAAAAGGTTTAAAGGATTATTAATTGATGTAGGCAATGATATTGTTGTTATTTATGATGGGAAAGACTACATCTATATTTCCTTATATCATATTCAATATTATAAATTTTTGGCGAGTCTTGTGACCGAAATACACAAGCCAGAAACAGATTCTGTTATTAAAAGAGAATCACCGTCAATTTCCCTTCGAAAAGTACTGAGCACATCTAAAGGGATTTTTACGGAGATTTATGTAGCTGGTGGTTATCCTATTCATGGTTATGTTGCAAGTGTTATGAATGATTATTTAGTATTCTATAGCCCTGTGTACAAAACAGTATATATTTCTTTAAAACATCTAAAATGGTTAATCCCCTATCAAGAAAATCAAATTCCGTATTCCCTCAATAAAAATGAGCTTTCAGTTAATCCATTAAATATTACACTAGCTAGAACATTTGAAGAACAACTAATCAAAATGGCAAGGAAAATTATGGTGTTTGATTTAGGCGAACATTCAAATAAAATTGGGAAGATGACGAAAATTGAAGATGGTCATATTGAATTGATCAAGGCGCGTGATGAAAAAGTATATTTAAATATTCAACATGTAAAATCGGTTCATTTTCCGTAAGCTTGTTAAGAAGGCTTGCTTTTTCTTTTATGTGTGTAAAAGAAAAGGTCGAGTCTATTTTTATCCCGTAAAAGCCCGATTGGTGAGGGCTAACTATCAGTGAGGGATGAAGACATCTCCTCACTGATTAAATATTTAATTTATTTAATCATGGATTAGTAAGAGAGAAAGGTATATTTTTATAATAAAAAATGTGTACGAGCATGTTTATTATGTCCAAGCTATCCTTTCAAAATTGAATAGATTATGTATTATCTAACTAAATATTAAAGTGGTTTTCAGGGTGAGTCAGCTTAGACATTCTTTTTCAATTACATTACTTGGTAGTGGGGGAGGAGGCGCTAAAGCAGTATTGGCAGTTTTAAATCAAACTGTGGCGAATATAAATGATCCCATCTATTCTATGATAAAAGATTTAAAGTTTCATCTCGTTGATATAAAGCAAAAGGAAAAAAGCTATTATGACGAATTATTTCCGAATTTAAAGGGGAAATTCTTTCTTCATGAAATGGATCTTCAAAATACAATACTGTTTAAACAGCATTTACGGAAAACGGATGCTGGTGTAGTTATCGACGTTTCCGGAGCAGATACGATTCGTATACTTAGTTGTTGTAATGAATTAGGTATTTCGTATGTAAATTCAGCTTTGGAGAATGAGCAGGTGGATCAGGATGATAGCTTAAAGGGGTTTCAGCTTACAGAACGTTATACGAGATTTGAAAAGGAAAAAAATAATTTTACAAATACAAGAGCTATCATAGGATCGGGAATGAATCCTGGTGTTGTTCAATGGATGGTTGTACAGCTTATGAAAGAACAACCGGGAAAAAAACCACGTGCGTGTTATATTATAGAGCATGATTATTCTTTCTTTGCAGACCAAAGTCTTATAAAACCTAATACACTTTATGCTTCATGGGCGGTAGAACGTTTTCTTGATGAAGCAATATTAAGTTATCCAATGTATGTGAGTCATCATCGGCCCATCTATTTTTATGAGGATGTATATGCTTCGGAATATAAAGTGAGATTAGGAGAGAAAGAGTTTCATGGTTGCCTAATGCCACATGAAGAAGTTCTGATTCTTGGTAAAACATTTGATATGGAAGTGGGTTTTCTTTATCGTATTAATGAATATACAACAGATTTAATTCGAAAAAATCTAGATGATGTGGATAAATTATGAAATTGGAATCGAAAAGTTTTTAATCCAGCAGAGGAAGAAATAGCAGGAGAAGATTTAGTTGGTGTGTTACTTGTCTATGAAGACAATGAAAAATATATGTACAATGTAATGAATAGTAGTGAAGTTTTCCAGAAATATAAGACAAACGCGACTTATTTTCAAGTTGGTTGCGGAATCTATGCTGGTTTGTCCAGTTTACTGCTAGATATATTTTCACCAGGTGTGTATTATGTTGAGGAATTATTACTTAATACAAAAAGTAAGTATGGTGAATATTTACATGTTTATATGAAAGATTTTGTGATGAGTGATAATTCATTTACGGATGGATTGCTTCATGAGCGGGTGAAGTGGATATAATTTATCCCGCCATTTGTGGGCAGTAAGACCTCCACCTCAAAGTTCAGCGAAAGCGAAGAGGTTAGGTGGTGGATCAACTGACTGTAAAAACAAGATTGGTGAGGACTAATAATCAGTGTGGAATGAGGCTTCCACTGATTAAGGTTTCATTTTGTGTAATTGTTAACAGGGGGAGTTTGTTCACTCCCTCTTTTAGTGTTATGGTATGAAAGGAAGTTAGAATAAAAATAGTATAGCCATTTTATATAGGATAATACTACTAGAAATTTCACATGACGTAAAAGTTAGATAGAAATGACTTTAAAGGGCTTTACTCAAATTCAAAAAGAGCGCAATCTAGCTGATAATGCTAGTTATGATATTATGCTACAGGAAATTGAGAGAATTGATGGATTTGTTAGTGAGTGAATGTTATTTGGAAAGCTGAAACCAACAATGTATCAATTGTGTGATATGCAAAAAGTTCTGTTATATGTTGTTCATCTGATGGAAAGTTATGCAATGCAGTACGCTGTAAAAATACATATACAAGTAGATGAGGCTTTACCTGATATAAAGGGTGATGAAAAGCAATTAAAGCAAGTCTTATTAAATCTTGTGAAAAATGGGATTGAATCGATGATGTATGGGGAGATTTGAGAATTTCTGCCTATAAAACGATAGAAGAAAAATTGTTTATTTGCATTCAAGATGAGAGATGCGGTATGGATAGCGAAAGAATAGAGAGACTTGGAAAGTCTGTTTATACGACAAAGGAAAATGGAACTGGTCTTGGTTTAATCATTACAAATAAAATTATTGAAGAGCATCAAGGGATGATTCAATTCAAAAGTAACATTGGCACAGGGACAAAAGTAGAAGTGACATTGCCAACTATATAGAATTTAAAGACAAGAGTACTTTTCAGAAAAGTGCTCTTGTTGTGTAAATATAAACATTTTATAAAAAGCTTCAAGAATGCTTTTTTTTATAAAAAACTTAGTTTATAATGGAGGAAAATATCGACATGTAGTTTTATTATTCATGTACCGGTTTGTAGTTTTTACTTGTATGAATGTTTATATTGAATTGGGTTTTATGTGAATTAAAAAAGAGGGGTGCACATGCATCCTTTTTTCTATGCTGATATTATGACAGAGGTGGTACGATGGAACTAACATTAAATTCGACCGTATGTTTACACACTATTCAATTTCGAAAAGATCAAAAGAATTATATTGTAAAGGATACAATTACAGGAGAAAAATATGAAATGCCGCCACTTTGGATTGATGCACTTGCAATGATGCGTGACGGATTTTTATTGGGAGAAATTGAAGAAAAGCTAAAGGAAGAGTATCCAAAAGAAGAAGTGAATATTCTAGAATTTACGAGGCAATTGTTAGAACTAGAGCTTGTAGGAATGGTTGATGGAAAAGAAATTATTTGTAAGAAAAAGAAAGATAAAGATTATTTTGCATGGGTTCGTCCTCGGATTGAACAGTTTTTTCTTAATTTAAATCGAAAATATCGAAGCAGAGGTCAATGATGATCTCTGCTTTTTTGTTGCAAGAATAAAAAATAGGTATTCACCCAATTGAAGCGTCGTGCATATTGTAATTTATGTAAGTAGACTGCTATAAAGGAGTGAGGGCAGTGACAGGGAAAATTTTAAATTATTATGCTGGAGGAAATACCGCGAGAGGTTTTTATAGTTTATATGAGGAAAATGTAAGGGGATTGGAAAGACTTTTCATTTTGAAAGGTGGTCCAGGGACAGGGAAATCCTCATTGATGAAAGCAATTGGGCGTGAGTGGGTTGGAAGAGGATATGATATTGAACTGTTACATTGTTCTTCTGATAATAAATCCATCGATGGTGTTATTATTCCAAAATTAAAAGTAGGAATTGTAGATGGAACAGCACCACATGTCATTGAGCCAAAAATACCTGGAGTTGTAGAGGAATACGTGAACTTAGGAGTTGCATGGGATTCAGAGAAATTACGAAAACATAAAGGTGAAATTACACATTATATTTCTGAAGCGAGCGATGCATTTCAATCAGCGTATGCTTGTTTTAAAGAGGCGTTAGCTATACATGATGATTGGGAGAGAATTTATATTGATAATATTGATTTTCAAAAAGCGAATGAATTAACAAAGCAGCTTATACAAAAGTTATTTGCAGATAACAAAGGAAAACAAGCGGTGGTAAAGCACCGTTTCTTAGGGGCAGCAACACCAAAAGGGGCGGTTGATTTCGTTCCAAATTTAACAGAAGATATCCCGCATCGTTATTTTATAAAAGGACGCCCGGGTTCAGGAAAATCAACGATGCTAAAAAAATTAGCTGAGGCAGCGGAAGAGAAAGGGTTTGAAGTTGAAGTATATCATTGCGGCTTTGATCCAAATAGCCTAGATATGATTATTGTAAGAGAATTAGGTTTTGCGATCTTTGACAGCACCGCGCCACATGAATATTTTCCAGAGCGAGAAGGTGATGAGATTATTGATATGTATGATCTCATCGTTACGCCAGGAACGGATGAAAAATATGCAACAGAAATTCGGGATGTTTCCATTCAATACAAAACAAAAATGAGTGAAGCAATGTCGTTCTTAGCGAAGGCAAAAGCAGTTCGAGATAAATTAGAACGGATTTATATTGCTGCGATGGATTTTACAAAAGTAGATATGTATAAAAATGAAATTCAGGGTGAGTTTGAGCGAATTGCAAAGCTTGTTAGCGAGCAACAAAAATGAAATGTTTATAGAGCTGCCAGGGAAGGCCTAGCAGCTTCCTTTTAAATTTAGTTATGATACATACTATAGAGTTACTGAGATATTGATGTTAAAAGTAGAATGGCACGCCAATAATAAGTAGATTATATTTGTCGAATTTCCAGGGAAATGATCAGAAAATGAGGATGATATATATGAGGGATAAAATTCAATTAGAATTACAGAAAATTGAAAAAGAGAACAATGTGAAAATTTTATTTGCTGTCGAATCTGGAAGTCGTGCATGGGGATTTCAGTCGAAAGATAGTGATTATGATGTTAGATTTGTATACATTCATTCAGTAGACTGGTATTTATCTATTAATGAAAAACGTGATGTGATTGAGTATCCAATTAGTGATGCTTTAGACATAAGCGGTTGGGATATTAGAAAAGCTCTGCAGTTATTTGCAAAATCAAATCCAGCACTATTAGAATGGATCCGTTCTCCAATCTTTTATTCTAAGAACTCTGATCTTCCAGAGCGTCTACAGAAAATGAGCGAAAATGATTTTGATCCTAAAGCAACGATGTATCACTACTTACATATGGCTTCAAAAAACTATCGTGAATTTCTACAAGGAGAGAGCGTGAAGTTGAAAAAGTACTTCTATGTATTGCGTCCTATTTTAGCTTGCAAATGGTTAGAAGAGAAAGGGACATTGCCGCCTGTAGAATTTGAACGATTCATTACTGAATTGTCGCTAGAACAAGAGCTTTTTGATGAAATTGAAGATTTACTTCTAAAGAAAAAGGATGGTGTTGAGTTAGACGCTGGTCCGAAGATTATCGTATTAAATGAATTTTTAGAGGGGCAGATAAAGTATTATCAAGAGTATGTGAAAGGTATTGAAAAGGGAAAGGGCATTGAGGTTGAGAGGTTGAATGGCTTGTTTCGGGATATGTTATTTGAGAAAGAGCACCAGTAGATTGGTGCTCTGTTTGTTTTAGTTAACTTTATTCTCCATCAACCCGTTTTAACGGCTTATCTGCCGGCCCCTCAATTACATCTCCTTCAATTGAAAAGCGTGATCCATGACAAGGACAATCCCACGTACAATCCCCGCTATTCCATTCTACTTCACAGCCAAGGTGTGTACAGGTCGTATCAACAATATGCAATTTTCCTTCGTTGTCTTTATAAGCGCCTGCACGTTTTCCATGTACTCTTACAACGGCACCTTCACCATTTTCAAGATCTTCTGGTTTACGCAGAGCAAATTCTAACTTGCCTTCGATCAAATGTTTTGCTACATCAAGGTTTTGAGAAACAAATGTTTTTATATCTGGATCTGCATGGAATCGTGATGGGGCAAAGAGTTCTTTATACGGGTTATCTATTTTTGTAATAGAGTCCTTTAGTAGTTGAGCTGCAGCAGTTCCTGTTGTCATCCCCCATTTTCGATAACCTGTTGCAACGAATATATTTGGATTATTTTCATTAATATGGCCGATGTAAGGTAGTTTATCTAGGGTAATTAAGTCTTGTGCTGACCATCTGTAAGGGATTGCATCTATTCCAAATGTTTCTTCTGCGAAAGAGTGCAATGCTTCATAATGAAGCATTGTATTGATTCCTTGTCCTGTTTTATGACTTTCACCCCCAACAAGAATAATTTTTTCTCCATTTACTGTTGTGTAACGTAAGGAGCGTGTAGGAGTGTCTATGCTTAAATACATGCCTCCGGGATAATCTTTTTTTGCTTTTATAGCTAGAACGTAGGAACGTTCTGCATACATTCTTGCGAAGAAAAAGCTATTTGCATCATAGAAAGGAAAATGAGAACAGGAGACGACATATCCACATGTAATACGATGGCCATCTTTTGTAATGATTTGCGGATAGAATCCTTTCTCGATATCGATTGCAGTGGTTTGCTCATAGATTGTTCCGCCTGCTTCAATAAACTGTTCAACAAGGTTCTTTAAATAATGAAGAGGATGGAACTGTGCTTGTTTTTTCATAACAAGTGCTCCCTGAACTGAGATAGGAAGTGGAATGGACTCTACATAGTCACAAGGAATATTTAGTTTTTTATAAGCTTCATATTCTTTTGTTAATTTCCGTAATCCGTCATTGCAAGTTGTATATAAGTAGGCGTCCTCTTCAGTAAAGTCACAATCAATGTTATTTGTTCGGACTGTTTCTTTTATAAATTGCAATGCTTTTTCGTTTGCCTCATAGTATAGGCGCGCTTGATCAGCTCCAAAATGATCAATGAGCTCATCATAAATGAGATCGTGTTGTGCTGTGATTTTTGCAGTCGTATGGCCTGTCGTTCCATTTAAAATATTTCCGGAATCGATTAAAACAACTTTCATGCCCTCTTTTGCAAGTAAATAAGCAGTTGTGATGCCTGTAATTCCAGCACCAATAATTGCAACTTCTGCTTTTATATTTTCTGATAGCTTGGGGAAAATAGGGAATGAAGTAGAATCGCGCCAGTACGGTTCTGGAAATTTGGGAAATGAATTGTTTGTCATCGTATGTCCCTCCTGTTTTAAAATAATTTACTACTTATTTTTTCCAATTTATATAAAATTCATGTAGCTTATTTTCAATCTAGGAGAAGGAGATACTGTACAGTGAACAGAAGAAATTGAGAATAAGTTTTAAATATTTACAAAACATAAATATTATTCTAATATAATAAAAATGAGTATTCCTTTATAAGGTTATTTTAAATGACAGTCGATTCTATAAAGAATTATTGATGTTCATATATAAGCTTTTCTTGAGTGAAGCAGACTTTCTTATATGTGAAAGTATTTATATATATAATGGATAAAAGCTTATAAAACCTATGCTTTTCCTTTGGTGAAATAAAATATTATTATAAAAATATAACCACATTTTATTACTAGGTCATAAAAGTTATTGACAATATGGAAAGTCTATTGATATGATTCATCATGTGGAAAGGTTGATAAAGAGTAAAAAGAGAAATGTTTTTCATTGATAATAAAAGCGAAAATGAGTGACGATAGAGTGAGTATGATTTACTTATTATAAATGCTTTTTGTAATTAACTAGTATTATCAATCTGGAAACAAGAATTGATTTATGCAAGTTGCGTAAGCGCGGCATAAGAAAGGGGCAAAAGGATGAAGGAGCTTCATACGTTTGGATGGTATGCAGCACGTGTATCGCCGCATTTGCCAAAAAAAGCATTTAAACCAGTTCCAACTCGTTTGTTTGGTGGACTGGCTTATTTACTTGTGGCGGTAGCTGGGTTAATAGCGATTGGTTTATTCGATTTGAATGTGTGGGCAAATCTTGGAATTGCAATTGTTCTAGGGTTATGTTTTGCTTCACTTGGATTTTTAGGACATGAAATCTTGCACGGAACAGTTGTAAGAAAAGCATGGCTTCGTGATTTTTTAGGGGCAATTGCATTTATGCCATTATCTACAGGACCGAAATTGTGGAGAAAATGGCACAATGCGACGCACCATGTTCATACACAGCATGAAGAACATGACCCTGATGCGTGGCCAACACTTGAAAAGATGAAGAAGAGTAAATTTTTAAGATGGGTGTATCGTATGCCCTTGCATGTGCGTTCTTTCTTCAGTTTTCTGTCACTAACAATTCAATTTACAATACATTCAACTCGTATGTTCTTTCATTTTATAAAAGAATTTAAGTCATCGAATCAGAAGTCTGTATGGCTTCAACTTCTTTTGCCATGGACGGTTTGGATTAGTTTGCTATTTATTATGGGGCCTACGAAGTGGTTGTTTGCTTATGTGATTCCATTACTCATTGCAAACTTTATTGTAATGGGCTATATTGCAACAAATCACCGTTTAAATCCAATTGTTCCTGTAAATGATCCATTAGCTAACTGTTTATCTGTAACAGTGCCGCGCTGGGTTGATGTTTTGCATTTTAACTTCTCATATCATACGGAACATCATTTGTTCCCTGCTATGAGTTCTAAGTATTACCCATTAGTAAAAGAAAAAATTAAAGAAATGTGGCCGGAGCGTTATCATGAAATGCCGATGACGAAAGCAATGGCAGCACTTTGGAACACACCTCGCGTATATTATCAAGGCAGTGAATTAGTTGATCCTCATAGGGAACATTTCTATGGTTCTTTAGGGAATGGGTTAGACCCTGATAATATTGCATATCGTGAGGAGCATATAGAAGAACAGGAAACTATCAAAAAAGTGAATCCATGATTCTGGAATAGATTATTTAGAACCCTTTAACTATAAAAGCAAGCTACCTAAAAAGTAGCTTGCTTTTTTTAGTTTGTATTTTGGTTGTTTTTTTGCATGTAATAGTAACTTTTCATTGATTCCTTTTTCAATCTAATAGATGAAAGGGTTGCTACAATTCTTCCTATAAAGAGACTGCTTTTTCTTTCTCTTTATTTACTTGTATAGAATTACTTTGTTTACGCTGAAGTTTTTTCTCTAAGAGATTTACGAGGTAAGTAAACAAAAGGACGAGTACAAGATAATAGGCACTAACAACAATGTATGTTTCAAGTTGCTTAAAGTTTCCAGCAGCTATAGATAAACCGGATCCCCAAAGCTCAGACATTCCTACGTATGCGACAAGGGAAGAATCTTTTAATCCAATGACAAATTGGTTTCCGAGCGGAGGGATTGATAATCGAAATGCTTGTGGTAAAATGATACGGCGCATAGCGAGTGGATAGGACATTCCTAAAGAACGAGCCGCTTCTAATTGGCCGCGATCGACCGATTGAATGGAGCCACGGAAAATTTCTGTAATATATGCACCGTTATGAATTGCTAAAGCAATGGCACCAGCCCAAAATGGAGACAGAACGATAATAGACGTAATGCCGAAATAAAGAATCATGATTTGAACGATTAATGGTGTGCCTCGGATAACAGCAATATATATGTGTGCAATACTATTTAAAATTTTATTATTGGAAATACGAAAAAAGGCGAATAGAAGTCCGATTAATGAACCAAGTAATAATGAAGTTAATGTTAATTGTAAAGTCATGACAATTGCTTTTAGAAATGTTGGATATGTAGATATGAAAATTTCAATCATCAACGTCACCTCAATATAGAATTTATTTTAGGAAATAGATGCAAATACCCCACGGCTGAGGTGGGGCATCGCTTATGGATTAAAAATGATTTGTTTTTTAGAAGGGTAAATCATTTTATTTTGTCTTTTCCTCTTCTCCAAGAATATTTTTTCCAAACCATTTTTTACTGATTTTTTCATATGTGCCATCTTTAATAATTTCCTCTAATGCTTTGTTTACTTTCTTCACCATCTCTTTATCATCCTTGCGAATTGCAATTCCCATTTCCTCAAGATTTAATGGTTTTCCAGCTTCTTTTATATTTGATTTTCCTTCTTTTATCATACGAAGACCAACCATTTGATCCGTAATAACAGCATCTACTCGGCCTGGTTCCAAATCCATAAGAGCTGTAATGTCACTGTCGTATTCTGTGATTTGATCTGTATGTTTTTCCACAAGTTTTTTAAATGTACTAGCTTTTACAACACCGATTTTTTTTCCTTTTAAGTCTTCTACTGAAGAAATGGAATTGTTCTTTTTAGCTACGAAAATTTGTGCACCAGAGCGATAGTATGGATTCGTAAAATTAACGGCTTTTAGGCGGTCTTCTGTAATTGCCATACTTCCTAATATGACGTCATATTTTTTTGCTTTTAGACCTTGAATCAATGTTTCCCAAGGATTTGTAACTGGAACAGGCTTCATTCCCATTTTTTTTGCGAGTGCCTCACCAATTTCGACATCAAAACCAACTAGTTTTCCGTCATTTTCTTTGAAATTAAAAGGTTTATATAAGCCGCTCATTGCGTAGCGAAACTCTTTCCCTTCATTTGTTGAAGTTTCCTTACTACAGGCTCCAAGGACGAAGGATACACATAGTGTAATTGCTGCAAAAGCAGTAAGTATTTTCTTTCTCATCAAAACCCCTCCTATATATTCATCCTGCACATACGGGGTAAACAGCCGTATCTTAATTGCTATGGAAAGTTTCCATGGGTGGGGCAATTAGGCCACCCGTATGAGTTTTAATGGTTTAAGTATTCGTGGGGAGAGAAGTCCCTCTCTATAAAATGTTTCGTAAAAACTGTTTTGCTCTCTCATTTGACGGTGCTGAAAAAAATTGTTCTGGTGGTGCATCCTCTACAATTTGTCCATTATCCATAAAAATGACGCGATCTGCTACATCCCGTGCAAAGTTCATTTCATGGGTGACGATTACCATTGTCATTCCTTCACCAGCAAGCTCTTTCATAACTTGGAGTACTTCTCCAACAAGTTCAGGATCAAGAGCAGATGTAGGTTCATCAAATAGCATGATTTTAGGATTCATTGCAAGTGCGCGTGCGATCGCAACACGTTGTTTTTGTCCACCAGATAAAAGGTGAGGTGTCACGTTTGCTTTGTCTTGTAATCCAACCTTTTGTAATAGGTCGGTTCCAATTTCTTTCGCTTTTGTTTTGTCCATTTTTTTTACATGAATAGGTGCTTCTATGATGTTTTCTAATGAGGTCATATGTGGAAAGAGGTTAAAATGTTGAAATACCATTCCAACATTTTCGCGGACTTTGTTTAAGTTTGTACTTTTAGGATTAATTCGTTTCCCTTGTAAGTGAATTTCCCCTTCATCGTACATTTCTAAAAAGTTGAGACAACGAAGTAAAGTGCTTTTTCCTGAGCCGCTCGCGCCAATTAAAACAACAACTTCTTTTTCTTTTACTTCTAAATTGATCCCTTTTAAAACGTCTAATGAACCAAATGACTTTACTAGATTTTGAACTTGAATCATACCAATCCCCCAGTCAAATTTGTATTTTACAAATGTTTCCCCTTATTTTTGTTATTAGTCATAAAGTGCCAAAACCCTTTATTTTTTGCGAAAAACATTGTCTAGAGGACGTGAAATTAGGAAGATGATTCGGTTAGTAAGGTGATAAAAAGAGGCTTTGAAGAAAATAAAAAAGTGAGAGAAATTTATATTTTATTTATGGAAGGGAGGGATGCTTTGTGGGAATCGAAAAACATTACAAGGGTCATATACTGTTTTTACTTTACGTAACCTTGTAAAGTTTGTGCCATAGTAAGTGTTTTGCCAATCTGTAATATCAATATCAGGCCAATTGACATAATCACCTAATGTATAAGGTGCCATAGCATTTCGTAAATCTTTAATCCAACGTATATTTTGTTGTTCCTCATTGTCGCATTTCCAAGATGTAAGGTATTCTTGAGCAATAATTGCTTTTCGATGGAAATAAGCTGTTTCACTTGGAGCAATGTCTTCTACAGCTCCTACGAGTGATTGATGCCAAACGCTCGCTGAAGAATTTGGAGCATGACTAAGAAAATGCTTTAGAACTTGAATCCCTTTAAGCGGAATTGCCTTATATACATAAGAACCAGAACGTTTGAATTTTTCTGGGATGTTACCACTATTAAAGAATTCAACTGCTTGTATATAAGGAACTTCTTCTATGAACAGAGAAGGAGTTCCAGCTTGTAATACAGGTGCCAGTAAATCGAGGAGTTCCGAAGGATGACCAACAAATTCTCCTTTTACTTCAATTTTATTTCTCTGTTTAGAAAATAATTCAATAGATGAAGTAAGACGCTCATCTATATAAGGTGCCCAGTTTTGCCAAGCTTGAAATGCGGTAATAAAGTTTTTCCATTCCCAAGTGAGTGAAAAAATCGAGACGTTTTGAATGGGGTGAACACGAAATGTTAAAGATGTAACAATTCCGAAGTTCCCACCGCCACCGCCGCAGCATGCCCAAAATAAATCAGCGTTTTCTCTTTCGCTGGCACGAATAAATCTTGCCCCTTTTTTACCAACTGCTTGCACCATGTCTATTTCTAATAGTTGATCACAAGTTAATCCAAATAAGCGTGATAACATACCAATGCCACCACCAAGTGTTAATCCAACAATTCCAACGCTGGCGCTGGTGCCAGCTGGTAATGTGACGCCATATTTCCACAGCTCTTTATAAACAGCACCAAGGTCTGCTCCAGCCTCAATGGTTGCTGTTAAGCTGTCCTGCTGGACTATAATTCGATTCATTTCACTTACATCAATAATAAGTCCACGATTCACAAGGGAAAAGTTTTCATAGTTATGGCGACCACTTCGTACACGAAATGGTATATGACGTTCACGTGCCCACTTCAAGGCATTGCATACATCTTGAGTATTTTGACAGAAGACAATTATGCAGGGGAGCTTTGGAAGACTTAAATTTAAGTTTATGCGAGCTACATCATATTCAGGATCTTCTGGAGTTACAATGCGCCCTGTTAATTTTGTTTTTTTCATTATATTGTTCCTTTCTATATGAGATTGGTTCTTATTATTGTATGAGAAAGCTTGTTTAAGAGTGTTTGAATTATAAATAGTATGTATATGAAGAATGAATAGGCTGATTAAAATGTTAGTATATTTTTCTGGGAAATTTAATTAAAATTAGAAATATATGGATGTGCATTCAGCAGTATGTATTTAGTGTTGCCATACTAGATACTATAGAAATTTTTAGCAGTACTCCAACAGAAGTCCCCTTTCTCAAGTACGTGCAGGACATAGTCCAGGATGAAATCATATAAGAGGGATAATTATAAACTATGAACGTTTCCGCAACATTTACCTTTATCTCTTTCGAATGGAAATTATAGCAAGATATAATAAAGTTATAATATTCGAAAGGATGTCTTTTATGAAAAAGGAGAAAAGACAACGGCTAATCAAACAATTGATAAGAGAGTGTGAAATAGATACACAAGAGAAATTAGTAGAATTGTTAGAAGAACATGGTGTAGTAGTTACACAAGCAACGATTTCACGAGATATTCGTGAATTAAATTTAATAAAGGTAACCTCTGCAAGTGGATTAACAATATATAAGATTTTTTCAGAAGACAGTTTACAAACGGATATGAAATTAAAGAAAAAAATAAAAGAAGTTGTTGTGAAAATTGATTGTGTAGAGCAATTAACAATTATTAAAACATTACCGGGAAATGCCCATGTTATTGGTGTATTATTGGATTCTTTAGATTGGAAAGAAAAAGTAGGATGTATATGTGGAAATGATACGTGCCTTGTGATTTCTCGATCACAATCGGATAGGAAGGTTCTAGAAGAAAGATTGAAATTGATTATGTAAGTGAAGATCCTATTTCTAATTTTTATTAGAAATAGGATCTTTTTTTGAAATTTTAATATGAATTAGTAAAGGGTTATTCATTATATATACGTAATATATAGCTGTTTTGCAAAATATGGAGCAAAAAACCTTATAAAAATACAAATATATATTATTTTAAAAAATAAACTGTGAAATATTCCACTTGGAAATGTTAGCGCTTTCACAAAGAAGGAAGTACGTACCGTTTATTATGTATTTGTAGACATCAAACAAATTTAAAAGGAGGTACAACAAATGAAACATCCGATACATGTTACTTCAGAAATTGGGGAATTACAAACGGTTTTATTAAAACGTCCTGGTAAAGAAGTGGAAAATTTAACGCCAGATTATTTGCAACAATTATTATTTGACGATATCCCATATTTACCAATTATTCAAAAAGAACATGATTATTTTGCACAAACATTACGCAATCGGGGTGTTGAAGTTCTTTATTTAGAAAAACTAGCAGCTGAGGCGTTAGTTGATAAAAAACTTCGTGAAGAATTTGTTGATCGTATTTTAAAAGAAGGACAGACTGACGTAAATGTTGCACATCAAACTTTAAAAGAATATTTACTTTCCTTTTCAAATGAAGAATTGATTCAAAAAATTATGGGTGGCGTGCGGAAAAACGAAATTGAAACTAGTAAAAAAACGCATCTGTATGAATTAATGGAAGATCATTATCCATTTTATTTAGATCCAATGCCAAATTTATATTTTACTCGTGATCCAGCAGCTAGTATAGGTGACGGTTTAACAATTAACAAAATGAGAGAACCGGCACGGAGACGTGAATCATTGTTTATGGAATATATCATTAAACATCATCCACGATTTGCAAGTCATGATGTGCCAGTTTGGTTAGATCGTGATTATAAATTTCCGATTGAAGGTGGCGACGAACTGATTTTAAATGAGGAAACAATTGCAATTGGGGTATCTGCTCGTACTTCAGCTAAAGCAATTGAGCGTTTAGCTAAAAACTTATTTAGTCGCCAAAATAAAATTAAAAAAGTGCTAGCAATAGAAATTCCAAAATGTCGTGCTTTTATGCACTTAGATACAGTGTTTACAATGGTCGATTATGACAAATTTACAATTCACCCAGCTATTCAAGGACCAAAAGGAAATATGAATATATATATATTAGAAAAAGGAAAGGATGAAGAAACTCTTAAAATTACCCATCGTACATCTTTAACTGAAGCTTTAAAAGAAGTATTAGGTTTAAGTGAATTAGTACTTATCCCTTGCGGAGGAGGAGATGTGATCGCTTCTGCTCGTGAACAATGGAACGATGGATCTAATACATTGGCGATTGCGCCAGGAGTAGTTGTTACATATGATCGCAACTATGTATCTAATGCTTTATTACGTGAGCATGGTATAGAAGTTATTGAAGTACTCAGCTCGGAATTATCTCGCGGTCGTGGGGGTCCACGTTGCATGAGTATGCCGATTGTTCGAAAAGATATTTAGTATAAAAAACGGAGAAAGTAGGGATGAATCATGTTGATGACTAAACCAAACTTAAAAGGAAGAAGTTTTCTTGCTGAAAAAGATTTTACGGAAGAAGAATTATTATACTTTCTAGATTTAGCAGCAGAATTAAAAGAGAAAAAGAAAAATGGTATTCCGCATCGTTATTTAGAAGGTAAAAATGTTGCACTCTTATTCGAAAAAACTTCAACTCGTACACGGTGTGCATTTACCGTAGCTTGTACAGATTTAGGTGCCAACCCTGAATACTTAGGTAAAGGTGATATTCAGCTCGGAAAAAAAGAATCTGTTGAAGATACAGCAAAAGTTTTAGGGCGTATGTTTGATGGGATTGAATTCCGTGGTTTCGATCATGCGACAGTAGAATCTTTAGCAAACAATTCTGGTGTGCCAGTATGGAATGGCTTAACAGATATGTGGCATCCAACACAAACACTTGCAGATTTATTAACAATAAAAGAACATGTGGGACGTTTAAAAGACGTTAAGCTCGTTTATGTTGGGGACGGGCGGAACAATGTAGCAAATAGCTTATTAGTCGGCGGTGCAATTGTTGGAATGGAAGTCCGTATTTGTACACCAGAATCATTATGGCCAGCACAAGAAGTTATTGATTTAGCAAAAAAATATAATGATCGAGTAATGGTAACAAGTAATGTTCAAGAGGCTGTTGCAGATGCGGATGTAATTTATACAGATGTATGGGTATCTATGGGGGAAGAAGATAAGTTTGCTGAACGAATTGAATTATTGACGCCTTATCAAGTAAATATGCAAATGATTAAAGCAACTGGAAATGAAAATGTGATGTTCTTACATTGTTTACCTGCATTTCATGATGTGGAAACAATGTACGGAGAAGAGATTTATGAAAAATATGGAATAAAAGAAATGGAAGTAAGTGACGAAGTCTTCCGTAGTAAGCATTCAAAAGTATTTGATCAAGCAGAAAATAGAATGCATACAATTAAAGCGGTTATGGCAGCTACTTTAGGAAATATGGAGTAAAGAAGGAAGGTAATCTTCCTTCTTTCTCCTCCTTTAGACACTATCATTCACTATTGTTGTTTTCTTCTTATTGCAATTAAAGAGAGGTGAGTGTAATGGGTGAAGAAAAGAAACTAGGACTATTTACTTTAACAGCTCTTGTCGTTGGTTCCATGATAGGCGGTGGAGCATTTAACTTAGCAAGTGATATGGCAAAAGGCGCTGGTGCGGGAGCCATTATTATCGGATGGGTTATAACAGGGATTGGGATGATTGCTCTTGGATTATCATTTCAAAATTTAACTGTAAAAAGACCAGATTTAGATGGTGGTATTTTTAGTTATGCAAAAGCAGGATTTGGTAATTTTATGGGATTTAATAGTGCCTGGGGATATTGGCTATCTGCTTGGCTTGGTAATGTAGCTTACGGTACATTATTATTCTCTTCATTAGGTTATTTCTTCCCAGTTTTTGAAGGTGGACAAAATGTAGCTTCGATTATTGGAGCGAGTATATTGCTATGGTGTGTTCACATGCTAATTTTACGTGGGGTACAATCAGCAGCACTTGTAAATTTAGTAACAACAATTGCAAAATTAGTGCCTGTATTTGTCTTTATTGTTGTAGGAATTTTCGCCTTCCATATTGATATTTTCTTAGATGGTTTTTGGGGACAAGCTGGTTCCTTTTCTTGGGGAGCAGTAGGTAGTCAAGTTAAGAGCACAATGCTTGTAACTCTTTGGGTATTTATTGGTGTAGAAGGAGCTGTTGTCTTATCAAGTCGTGCGAAAAGCCGAAGCGATGTGGGGAAAGCAACAGTCATCGGATTAATTGGTACACTCATCATTTATATCCTACTTACATTACTATCTCTTGGTCTTATGCAACAAGCTGATGTTGCTAATTTGAAAAATCCATCTATGGCGTATTTATTTGAAAGCGTTGTCGGGAAATGGGGCGCTATTTTTATTAACTTAGGTTTAGTCATTTCTGTATTAGGTGCTTGGTTAGGATGGACGCTACTCGCATCTGAAATTCCGTATTTAGCTGCTAAAGACGGAGTGTTTCCAAAGTGGTTTGCGAAAGAAAACAAAAACAAAGCTCCTATAAATTCATTATGGATAACAAATGGTTTAATTCAAGTTTTCTTATTAACATTTGTTGTTTCAGATCAAGCATATAATTTTGCATTTTCTCTCGCGTCCTCTGCTATTTTAATTCCGTATGCTTTTTCAGCATTCTATCAATTTAAGCACAGTTTACAATCTAAAGAAAAAGATCGAACAAAAAATATAATCATTGGTTTGGTAGCAAGTATTTATGGAATTTGGTTAGTGTATGCAGCTGGCTTAGATTACTTATTACTAACAATGACATTATATGCACCTGGTATTTTCATCTTTTACAATGTTCAAAAGCAAACGAATCCAAAACAAATATTTACTCGTGTGGAACTGGCATCCTCTGTAGCTATTGGTGCCTTAGCATTTTTTGCGATTTACGGATTAATTACAGGGAGTATCACTTTATAAAATTTTGTGAAAATGAAATCAATTGGAGGGTTGAAATATGAAACGAAGAAAAATCGTAGTTGCACTAGGGGGAAATGCTATACAATCTGGAAATGCCACTGCCGAGGCGCAGCAAGAAGCATTAGAAAGAACAGCAGAACAACTTGTTAAAATTATGGAAAATAACGTTGATATTGTTATTGCACATGGAAATGGCCCGCAAGTAGGTAATATTTTATTGCAACAAAAAGCAGCAGATACGGAAAAAACACCGGCAATGCCGTTAGATACTTGTGGTGCAATGAGCCAAGGGATGATCGGATATTGGATGGAAAATGCAATTGAGAAGGCTTTGAAAAAGCGTAAAATAAAAAAAGAAGTAGCCACGGTTATAACACGTGTTGTCGTGGATGAAAAGGATGAGGCATTCCGAAATCCAACAAAACCAATTGGGCCTTTCTATACAGAAGAAGAAGCAAGAAAGTTAATGGAAGAAACAAAAGCTGTATTTAAAGAGGATGCAGGAAGAGGATGGAGACGCGTTGTGCCGTCACCAAAGCCTGTGAGTATTCACGAGCATAAAGTAATCAATTCATTAGTTGAAGGTGGAAATATAGTCATTGCTGTTGGAGGTGGAGGAATCCCCGTTATTGAGTCTGAGGAAGGGTTAAAAGGTACTGAAGCTGTCATTGATAAGGACTTTGCAGCTCAAAAGTTAGCAGAACTAGTAGATGCTGATACACTTGTGATTTTAACGGCAGTTGATTATGTTTATGTGCATTTTAATCAGCCTAATCAAAAGAGATTAGAGGCTGTTACAGTCGATGAATTAGAAGGGTATATACAGGAGAAACAATTTGCAGCAGGTAGTATGCTTCCAAAAATTGAAGCTGCTATTAGTTTTGCAAATGCAGATCCAAAGCGAAAAACAATTATTACTTCATTAGAAAAAGTATATGAAGCATTAGAAGAAAAAGCTGGTACGATTATTTCTAAGCAGGACGTATATGCTTGTGTATAAACATAGCTCTTCTATTACTAGTAATTTCAAAAAGAATGGGGTTAGTAACTTCATTCTTTTTGTTTGTTAATTTTTAGGAAAAATGTTCATAAAGTATTCATGATAAGAAAAAGCTGTGTAGGTTAAGTGTGATAAAATAAAATTGAATACGCTTTCTCGATGTTTCACTCCGATATATAGCAAGAGAGAAGGAATTTTATGAACAGACGGAACGTAGTTAAAGACTTGAAGCAGTTTGAATTATTTTCTCATGTAACAGATACAAAATTAAAAAGCCTATCAGAGTTTGTTTATTGGCGAACTTATAAGAAAGGTCAGTTTTTATTTTTAGAAGGTGATTCAAGAGAAAGAATTTATTTTATGCTAGATGGTTTTGTAAAGTTAGAGCGAGTAAATCAAAACGGGAATTTATTATATGAAGACTATGTAAAGCGACTTTCTATTTTTCCTTATGGTGGTATGTTTACAGACAATGCATATAATTATACAGCGGAGGCAATGACAGATGTGGATGTTTACTATATTCCTACAGTGATTTTTGAAGATATGGTAAAAGCAAGTCGGACACAGCTAATGTACGTTGTTCAGCAGTTATCCTCTATATTAAAAATTAACGAAAATCGGGTGCAAAATATTACAATCCCAAATGCACAAGATCGTGTTATCCAGACATTAAATTATTTAATGAATGATTTAGGAGAACAAGATGGTGAGGAAATTGTAATCGCATGTCCACTTACAACAATTGAAATTTCAAAGATATCTGGAACATCTCGAGAGACTGTTAGCGGTGTATTAAAACAATTGAAAAATGATAGTATTGTTACGGTTCTAGGTAAAAAAATTACTATACATAATCCAACGTACTTTGAGGAAATTTCGATGTGAAAACTTCATATTGTATATTAATAGAGTTCTTTATATATTTATAAGGAACTTTTTTATGTTATTCCCTATAAAAAGATTGTATATTCCGATAATGTTAGCTAAAATCGATAATAAAAAACAAAGGAGAAGGGAGAAAGAATGATTCGGATTGAATATGATCGATTAGTAGCCATTTTTTACAGTGTCGGAGTATTACTATTAATAAAAATGCCAAATGATAATGAATTAATTGGAGAAAAATTATTTCACGCATACGGGATTCCAGTAGATACATATATTTATATGGGGTATAAGATTTCGAATATCTGGATTTGTTCTTTTGCATTACAAGCAATTTCTTTTCTATTTCTTATAAAGTGGTTAGAAAAGAAGGATTCTAATTGGTTAAAAAAGCTAAATAACATAAAAGTAGTGTGTATGAGTGTCTTGATTATCATAATGCCATTTACTTTAAATGAAATACTTCAAACTCTTGATAAAACATGGCATTACACAGGGAAAAAAGGACTAGAGGCAATTGAATACAAAAAAGAGGATAGCCAATGTACGATGGAGAAAAAGGGGGATAATTTTGAACAAAATTGCGTCGTCACTTTAAAAAATTATCGCAATCATTCACAAGCATTACAACTTGTTTTATATCAAGATGCAAATCAAAAATTAAAGAGTTATCAGGTACCAACACCTATTTACCTACAGCGACATGAAACAAAGCAATTTGAGTTTCAAGTTCCAGTTGTTTATGATGACGTCGTAGTGAAAAATAAAGCACCAAATATTAAATTGCGGTCATTAAATAAAAATCATAAGACAGATAATTAGTTTATGAAAATGAGGTTTGTTATTAGGAGAAAGAATTAGAAATGAAAAAGAAAAGTAAACTTTAGTCATCCAAAATGTTGCGAATAATCGGGCATAAATTGGATGATTTTTTATTTGTAATTAAGACCCATACATCAAAATTCAGGGAACCAACTGTCCGTAAAAGCCCGATTGGTGAGGGCTAATAATCAGTGGGGGATGAAGAATCCCCCACTGATTAAAGTTTCACTTTATTAATGATAAAGGGGAGTGAGAAATTCCCACCAAGTATGTACACCATAAAAATATGTAAGGTTAATGAAATGGAGTATTGTTTCTTAAAGAAAAGTAGATATTTAGTAATAAGATGAAATTTCTCATTGCAAACTCTCTATATTTTGTTATGATAGTGTTACGAAAACGTTTGCATAAATTTTTAAGATGGATGCAAAAGGAGAGAATTATTATGAATAAAACATGGTGGAAAGAAGCTGTCGCTTATCAAATTTATCCACGTAGCTTTATGGATTCCAATGGTGATGGTATTGGAGATTTACAAGGTATTATTACAAAACTTGATTATTTAAAGGATTTAGGTATCGATGTAATTTGGATTTGTCCAATGTATAAATCACCGAATGATGATAATGGTTATGATATTAGTGACTATCAAGACATTATGGATGAATTTGGTACAATGGCTGATTTTGATGAATTACTAGATGAAGTGCATAAACGTGGTATGAAGCTCATTATTGATTTAGTTATTAATCACACGAGTGATGAACATCCTTGGTTTATTGAATCGCGTTCGTCTAAAGATAATCCAAAACGTGATTGGTATATTTGGCGCGATGGTAAGGATGGAGAAGAGCCAAATAATTGGGAAAGTATCTTTAGCGGTTCTGCTTGGGAATATGATGAAGTAACAGATCAATATTTCTTACACATATTCTCACGTAAACAACCAGATTTAAACTGGGAGAATGCACAGGTCCGTGAAGTTTTATATGATACTGTAAACTGGTGGCTAAATAAAGGAATTGATGGTTTCCGTGTAGATGCAATCAGTCATATCAAAAAAGAAGAAGGCCTAAAAGACATGCCAAATCCAAAAGGATTAAAGTATGTGCCTTCTTTTGATAAACATATGAATGTAAATGGAATTCAACCACTTTTAGAAGAGTTGAAGGAGAATACATTTTCAAAATACGATATTATGACTGTTGGAGAAGCCAATGGTGTCAAAGTTGAAGATGCTGATCTGTGGGTTGGAGAAGAAAACGGTAAATTTAATATGGTATTTCAGTTTGAGCATTTAAGTTTATGGGATGCAGAAAAGAAAAAGGAACTTGATGTTGTGGAACTGAAAAAGGTGTTAACGAAGTGGCAAAAAGGTTTAGAAAATAAGGGATGGAATGCGTTGTATATTGAAAATCATGATAAACCACGGATTGTTTCTACGTGGGGAGATGATAAACAGTATTGGCGTGAAAGTGCAACAGCTTTAGGAGCAATGTACTTCTTTATGCACGGAACACCGTTTATTTATCAAGGACAAGAAATTGGTATGACAAATGTTCAATTCCGAAATATTGAAGATTATGATGACGTAGCAATTAAGAATTTATATCGCGAGAAAATTGCAGAAGGCGTATCACATCAAGAAATGATGGAAATTATTTGGGCATCTTGTCGTGATAATTCACGTACACCAATGCAATGGAATGATGAAGAAAACGCTGGTTTTACAACAGGGAAACCGTGGTTTGGAATGAATCCAAATTATAAAGAAATTAATGTTCAAAAGCAGCAAGTAGAGGCTAGTTCTATTTTTAATTTCTATAAAAAGATGATTGCACTAAAAAAAGAGCATGATGTATTTAATTATGGCACATATGATTTGATTTTAGAGAATGATCCGCAGGTTTATGCGTATACGCGTACGTTAAATGATGCAAAAGTTGTTGTGATTAGTAATATATCTAAAGAAAATGCTGTGTATAATGAGGATACATTCTCTTTAGAACGCAAACGTTTGCTTTTAAATAACTATGAAGTAGCGGAACATAATAAATGTACTACAATTACTTTAAAACCTTATGAAACAAGGGTTTATCGTATTTCTTAATAAAAAAAGATGCTCTCGTAGCATCTTTTTTTATGAAAAATAATAAATTTATATTGCAATATGAAAACGCTTTTATTAAAATAGATTTATGAAAACGTTTGCGTTAAAAAAGGTATCGTTTTCGTAAGCAAAAAGAAATTATTATCTATATTATTAGGGATTTTATAAATAAAGAGGAGGAAAAAACAGATGAAAATTACGTCTTTTGATTTTTGGCAGAAGTTCGGGAAAGCATTGCTAGTTGTTGTAGCTGTTATGCCAGCTGCTGGCTTAATGATTTCCATCGGTAAGCTAATTGGTATGTCTGCTGGGGATGTAAATGCAGTACATACAATTGCTAGAGTAATGGAAGACATCGGTTGGGCAATTATTACAAACTTGCATATTTTATTTGCAGTAGCAATTGGGGGGTCTTGGGCGAAAGACCGGGCAGGTGGTGCATTCGCAGCACTGTTAGCATTCGTCTTAACGAACCGAATTACGGGAGCTATATTTGGTGTTAACGCTGAAATGTTAACGGATTCAAAAGCGAAAGTTTCTTCATTATTAGCAGGAGATTTACTTGTAAAGGATTATTTCACTTCTGTACTTGGTGCACCAGCATTGAACATGGGAGTATTCGTAGGGATTATTACAGGGTTCTTAGGAGCTACCTTATATAATAAATACTATAACTATAATAAATTACCACAAGCATTAGCGTTCTTTAACGGAAAACGATTTGTACCATTTGTTGTAATTGTATGGTCTACAGTTACTGCGATTGCTTTATCACTTTTATGGCCATTTATCCAAAGCGGATTAAATGAGTTTGGTCGCTGGATCGCAGCATCTAAAGATAGTGCACCAATTGTTGCACCATTTGTATACGGGACATTAGAGCGTTTACTATTACCGTTCGGATTACATCATATGTTAACGATTCCTATGAACTATACGGAGCTTGGTGGAACATACACGATGTTAACTGGAGCAAAAGTTGGTCAGGTTGTTGCGGGACAAGACCCATTATGGCTTGCATGGATTACTGATTTAAATAACTTGTTAGCGAATGGGGATACAAAAGCATATAACGATTTATTAAATAATGTTGTTCCAGCTCGTTTCAAAGTTGGGCAAGTTATTGGTTCAACTGCATCATTAATTGGTATTGCATTTGCGATGTTCCGTAATGTCGATAAAGATAAACGTGCAAAATATAAACCAATGTTCTTATCTGCAGCATTAGCAGTATTTTTAACAGGTGTAACGGAACCAATTGAATTCATGTTCATGTTTATTGCACCAGTATTATATATTGTATACGCGATTACAACAGGACTTGCATTTGCATTAGCGGATTTAATTAACTTACGTGTTCATGCATTTGGATTTATTGAGTTAATTACACGTACACCAATGATGATAAATGCGGGGTTAACAAGAGATTTAATTAACTTTGTTGTTGTGTCAGCGGTATTCTTCGGTTTAAACTTTACATTATTCAATTTCTTAATTAAAAAATTCAATTTACCAACGCCAGGTCGTGCAGGGAACTATATTGATAATGAAGATGAATCAGAAGAAGGCACAACGAATGTAAAAGAGGGTTCATTAGCAACAAAGGTTATTGAACTTTTAGGTGGAAAAGATAATATTGCGGATGTAGATGCTTGTATGACACGTTTACGTGTAACAGTGAAAAATTTAGAAGCTGTTGCACCAGAGGCACAATGGAAGCAAAACGGTGCTTTAGGTCTCATTGTAAAAGACAAAGGTGTTCAAGCAGTATATGGTCCGAAAGCTGATGTGTTGAAATCAGACATCCAAGATATGTTAGGTGCATAATAAATGAAATTACTCACTTTAAACTGCCACTCTTGGCAAGAAGAGAATCAAATAGAAAAAATAAGACATCTTGCTAAAACGATTCAAGAGGAAGGTTACGATGTTATTGCCTTGCAAGAGGTTAGTCAGTCTATAAAAGCTCAAAATGTATGCGGTAATAAGAAAAAGGATAACTTTGGCCTTGTATTACTTGCAGAGCTTGAGAAGTTGGGTTCAGGAAATTACAATATTGTTTGGGATTACTCGCATATTGGTTATGACATATATGAAGAAGGTTCAGCTATCATAACGAAACATCCTATTGTGAAACAAGATTCTTTCTTTGTATCAGAAAGTAAGGATACTTCTTATTGGAAAGCACGTAAAATTGTAAGTGCAACAGTTTCTTATAAAGGAAAGAATATGACGTTTTATTCATGTCACCTTGGGTGGTGGAATGATGAGGAAGAAACGTTTCAAGGCCAAGTGGATTGTTTAACGCAGCATGTGAATGAAAACGAACTTTCAATTTTAATGGGCGATTTTAATAATAATGCTCGTTTACAAGGAGAAGGATACGATTATCTCATGCAAAAAGGGCTTTATGACACATATGAACTAGCTTTTAAAAAAGATGAAGGAACAACTGTACAAGGAAAAATTGCTGGTTGGGATGAAAATAAGCAAAATTTACGAATTGATCTTATTTTAAGTAACAAACCAAAAACAGTTATTTCTTCAAAGGTCATTTTCAATGGTATAAATCGAAATATTATTTCAGATCATTTCGGAGTAGAAGTTCAATTGGATATATAATAATAGAAGAAATCCTCATAGCAATGTAAGCGCTATGAGGATTTTTTTTGTGAATACAAGTATTTCCAAGATAAAATACTTGTATTTTTTATGACATTTCCTATATATTTGTTATTACTGAATGTAAAACCGATTTGGTCATTTTGTATGAATACTTTATCGACTTCGTTATATAATGAAGTAAGTGAAGTGTTTCGTTTGGAAAAAATAGTACATTTTCGTTTAATCCACGATGAGGAAAATGATATAATTGCAAAATGCATGCATCATTTTCTAAAGAAGGAAAAATATATAATTAGGTGATAGCTTATATGAAACAGATATGGCGTATTTATACGACAGACTTACGGAATGTAGCCAAACATTGGGCTGCGATTGTAATTGTATTAGGACTTATGATTTTGCCATCGTTATATGCATGGTTTAACATTAAAGCTTCCTGGGATCCATATGGGAACACGAAAGATGTTCCAATTGCAGTTTCCAACCAAGATGCTGGATCAAATTTACGGGGAAAAGATATTAACATCGGGAATGAAATTGTAGATTCGCTCAAAAAGAATAAAAATATGGGATGGAAATTCGTTGATGAAAAGCAAGCAATTTATGGAGTAGAACACGGGGATTATTATGCAAGTATTACGATCCCGAAAGATTTCTCTGAAAAAATTGCGACGGTAATTAGCGATAATCCGCAAAAGCCAGAACTTGATTATTTTGTGAATGAAAAGGTCAATGCCATTGCACCGAAAATTACAGCGAAAGGTGCATCAGGTATAACAGAAGAAATCAGTAAAAACTTCGTTAAAACAGCAAACGGTGAGATCTTTGAAATCTTCAATGACCTTGGAATCGATTTAGAAACAAACTTACCAAGTATTGAAAAAGTAAAAGATCTTGTGTTTAAGCTAGAAGCACAGTTCCCGGAAATGTATACACTTGTGAATACAGCATTAGATGATGCGACTAGAGCACAAGATCTTGTGAAAGTTGCACAAGAGGATTTACCGGTTGTGGAAAGTGTGATTAATGATGGACAGGAAACGCTGGGGAACTTAGATAAGTTCTTTGCAAACAATGACCAAAGATTAAAAGATGCTCCTGGAGCGATACGGAACGACTTAACTGTGGTGAAAGATGGCATGGATAAGGCAACAGCCTTTACTAATTTCTTAATGAATCCAGGAGTCGATTTGAACCTTCCTGATATATCTAAGATACCTCCACTGCCTGAATTTCCATCACTTTCTGGACTTCCACAGTTTAATGATGAAGGATATAAAAATATTGCGAGAAACATTAATCAAACTGTGAACACTGTGTTGAACTCAGCTCGTACAGGAACTGCATATGCACAAGGTGTTATGAATGGATTGCAGAATAAAGATGTTGATCCATCTGTAGCCCAGAAAAATGTAGCTGATGCTTCTAAACATATCGAAGGACGAATAAGTGATGTATCGTATTTAATTGATTTCTTTACTGAACTTCAAAAGAATGCATCAACGGATTCTGGTCAAAAAGTCTTTGGAGATAGGGGTGAGCATTTAACTATTCTTAAACAATCTCTGCAGGATGTAGATAATAGAATTAAACATGTTGGAGAGTTAATTAGTACAGGTCAAGAAGTAAAACAAGATGTGAGAGATGCTGTTAATCAAAAATTAAATGCAACAAATGATTTAATTAATCAAGCTGAAAAAGATTATAATGAAACGTTTGTAGCAGATTACAAAAAAGCAGTTCAGTTTAAAGAACAAACAGAAAACAAGATAAATGAGGATTATGAGAAAGCAAAGACTGAATATAATAAAGTAAGAGATGGTATTGAGAATGCTAAATCTGATGCTCAAAAAGCAATGGAAGACCTGCAAAATAAAGGTATTAACGGTTTAGATTCAACAAAAGTCGCTTTAAATAGTGTAAATGGCCAATTCCAAGCAGGTATTAGCATGATTGATGATATGATTCCTGTTTTAGAGAGTGCAAATAAGGTTTTAGCTGATGTAAACAGTGATAAAAATCTTGATAACGGAATTGCAAAATTAAATAAAGCGAAAGATATCATGCAAAAGGGTAGTGATGCAACGAATAAAGCAATCACACTCATTAATAATGGGCAACAGCCTACAAAAGATGTAATTGAAAGCATTAATGAAGCATCGAAAAACGGTTCAGCACAATTGGATGATTTCTTAGCAAGATACGATTCAGAAATCGTTCCAAGCTTTAACGCAGCAATCGCACGTACAAAAGAGATGTCAAAAAATACATCTAAGCTTTTAAACGACGCAGATAAAAAGCTTCCAGATGTTAAAAAACTGCTTGAAGATTCATCAAAAGGCTTAGTAGAAGGTACGAAGAAAGTTGAAGATATTAAAGCAGAAATGCCGGCTACTGAGAAAAAGATTAAAGAATTAGCAGATAAAATTCGTAAATTTGAATCGGAAGAAGATATAAAAGATATCATCAAGTTATTGAAAAATGATGTTGAACAGCAAAGTGATTACTTTGCAAATCCAGTAAAATTAAAAGAAAATAAATTATTTGCGATGCCAAACTACGGTTCGGGGATGTCACCATTCTATACAGTGCTTGCATTATGGGTAGGGGCACTTTTAATGGTTTCATTATTAACAGTAGAAGTACATGAGCCAGGGGCAAATTATAAGAGTCATGAGATTTACTTCGGACGCTTTTTAACATTCTTAACGATAGGTCTTGCACAGGCGTTTATCGTATCGATGGGAGATATTTTCTTACTTGGTACGTATGTAGTTGATAAGTTTTGGTTTGTTCTATTCAGTTTATTCATTGGTGGAGTCTTTGTTTGTATCGTGTATTCACTCGTTTCTGTTTTCGGAAACATTGGGAAATCGATGGCAATCATTTTACTCGTACTACAAGTAGCTGGATCAGGCGGAACATTCCCAATTCAAATGCTTCCAAAATTCTTCCAATCGATATATCCGTTCTTACCGTTCACATATGCAATTAGCGTGATTCGTGAAACAGTGGGCGGAATGCTTTGGGATATTGTGATAAGAGATCTTCTCGTGTTAAGTGTCTTTGTGGTAATCATGCTTGTACTTGCATTGGTACTGAAAACACCGATTAACAAGTCGAGTGAGAAATTTGTTGAGAATGCAAAAGGAAGTAAAATTATTCATTAAAAAAAGTTCCTACCGAGAGCGGTAGGAACTTTTTTTATTCAAATTTTAACTTTTTTAATGCTTCTGCTAGTGCGTTATTTAATGGCTCTTCTTCTTCTTTTTGTTGCTGCTTCATATATTTTTGCACGTAGCGTTTATCTGCTTTATTTCCTGATTCTTTCTTGCGGCGCTCTTGGAATGTAGAAAGCTTCTCGCGATATCCACATTTACATGCGAAGATTTGCCCATCTCCTTCACCGCGAAGTTCTAGTTTTTTCTTACATTGAGGGCATCTTGCATTTGTCGTACGGGATACATTTTTACGATGACCACATTCGCGGTCTTGGCATACAAGCATTTTACCTTTTTTGCCGTTTACTTCAAGCATCGGTTTTCCACAGTCTGGACAAGTTTTTGTTGAAATGTTTTCATGCTTATACTTTTTATCGCTTGATTTAATTTCAGCAACGATTTCTTTTGTATAGTTTTTCATCTCGGAAATGAAAATTTCTTTTTTTAATTTACCTTTTGCGATAGCTTCAAGTTTTTGTTCCCATTCAGCAGTTAGTGTAGGAGATTTTAGTTCTTCCGGTACTAAATCAAGTAACTGACGACCTTTTGATGTAATGTGAATATCTTTACCACGTTTTTCAATCAAGAATGAATTAAATAGTTTGTCAATAATGTCAGCTCGTGTAGCCACAGTACCTAATCCACCAGTTGATTTTAGCGTATCAGCAAGTTGTTTATTTTGCGTATCCATGTATTTTGTAGGGTTTTCCATTGCTGAAAGTAACGTTGCTTCATTAAAGCGTGCAGGTGGTTTTGTTTGACCTGATGTTTGAGCAATTAGTTTTACGCTTAATGTATCGCCTTTTTCAATGCGAGGTAAAATTTGCTCTTTTAAATCTTCAACTGCATCGTCATCTTCAAAGCGGTTTTCATATACTTCTTTCCAACCAGAATGTAAAATCGTTTTGCCACGTGCAACAAACGTTTCATCACCAATTTTCGTGCGTAATGTTAGTTGTTCATATTCAAAGGCTGGGAATAAAACTGCTAAGAAACGTTTTACCACTAAATCATAAATTTTGCGTTCTTTATCTGTGAAAGCTGAGAAATTCACATAGCTTTCCGTTGGGATGATTGCGTGATGATCGCTTACTTTACTATCATCAACAAATGCTTTAGTGGATTTTATAGGCTTATTTAAAATTTTATGAGCTAAAGGACGGTATTCTCCTACTCCACACGCTTTTAGACGCTCTGGAAGTGTTCCGACGATATCAGATGAAATATAGCGCGAATCTGTACGAGGGTAAGTGAGTACTTTATGTTGCTCATATAATTTTTGCATAATGTTTAATGTTTCTTTTGCAGAGTAACCAAAGATTTTATTCGCATCACGTTGTAGCTCAGTTAAATCATAAAGACCAGGAGCGAATGATTTTTTCTGCTTTTTCTCAATTTCCGTGACAGTGGCATTTTGTTTATCGAGTTTTTTCACAATCGTATCGATTTTCGCTTTATCAAAACTACGACCATTGCCTTTCCCATCTTGCCAAGTTAGCTTTAACTTATCTGTTGTTTGAGCTTCAATTCCGTAGTATGTTTGAGCTTTAAAGTTTTTAATTTCGTCTTCACGACCTGCAATGATAGCCACAGTAGGTGTTTGTACACGACCACAGTTTAGTTGAGCATTAAATCGAGTAGTTAATGCACGTGTTGCATTAAGCCCGATATACCAGTCAGCCTCCGAACGTGCGACAGCTGAAGCGTATAAATTTTCATATGCTTTACCTGGCTTTAAGTTTGCGAAGCCATCTTTGATTGCTTTATCGGTAACAGATGAAATCCATAGACGCTTGATAGGTTTATTAATTTTAACTTTATCAATAATCCAACGCGCGACTAATTCTCCCTCTCTTCCTGCGTCTGTAGCCACTATTATTTCAGTAACATCTTTTCTAATCAGTTGACTTTTAACGGCATTAAACTGTTTGCCAGTTTGCTTAATCACTGTCAATTTCAAACGTTCAGGTAGCATTGGCAGATCTTCTAAATTCCACTTTTTGTATTTCACATCATAGCTTTCTGGGTCTGCTAATGTAACAAGATGCCCTAAAGCCCAAGTAACGATATATTTATTACCTTCAAGATAACCATTTCCTTTTTTATCACACTTCAATACACGCGCAATATCACGTGCAACAGAAGGTTTTTCAGCAATTACAACACTTTTTGCCATATTTAAAACATCCTTTCAAGTTTCCGTAAGTTAAATATAGCATACATCCTTTGTGGATTCAGTTATGCCGAAGATTCTAACCTTTTGTTATGAATTAAATACTCTATATCTTTGACTAGTTAAGAGGGTGAAAATTTTAGTATTTCGGATATAACAAAATAGTAGGATATCTTTGTCCTTTTTTAAAAGGACAAACCATTATTTCACAAGGCGGAAAAGATCAAAACGCGATGTTGCGAAGTATATGAAACAATAAAATCAAGATGATGAGCCGCGTAATCCTGCGTTAGCGGAAGTTTTGGCAAAATTGAAATTTGGTTCAAAAGAAAAAGAAGAAAGTGCAATTTTTCTTATCTCAAAGGGAAGTTGGGCTTTTTATTAATTCTATAGATATAATAAGTTTCCTAATATGAATAAAAAAGCGATATAAACAATAATGGAATTCATTGACATTGTTAATGAATTTCATTATCATTAAGTTGGTAATCTGATTATTGCCAAAACGTCAGATTGAAAGTATAAAGTATACCTTTAATTGATAAAGAGAATCATTTTCTTTTCTATTATCTTATAAATAGACAAAGGGGGATAAAATGATAGGATTATAATCTGTATGAAATCAAATGATGGCGACAGAACATAATCTGCACCATGAAGAAATTATGAAAAAGAGATATTTGTTTATCATGCTTATTGTTTTATCAATTGTGTCTATTTTTATCGGTGTAAAAGAGGTTAATCTAGCAGATATTTTGCACTGGAATCAAGAAAAAATGCAAATTGTATTTATTAGTAGATTACCACGTCTAATCAGTATTATTGTTGCTGGTGTTAGCTTAAGTATAAGTGGTTTAATTATGCAGCAACTTAGCAGAAATAAATTTGTATCCCCGACAACTGCGGGGACAATGGATAGTGCAAAGCTAGGGGTTTTAGTTTCATTGATGCTATTCACGACAGCGAGCCCGCTTGAAAAAATGTTTGTTGCATTTGTCTTTGCATTAGCTGGTACATTTTTATTTATGCAAATTTTGAAGAGAATTAAGTTTAAGGATGCGATTTTTATCCCGCTTGTGGGAATTATGTTTGGGAACATTATCAGCTCTATAACGACATTCTTTGCTTATAAATACGACCTAATTCAGAACATTTCTGCATGGCTACAAGGGGATTTTTCAATGGTGATGAAAGGAAGATATGAAATTTTATATTTAAGTATCCCACTTGTCATTATCGCCTTCTTATATGCAAATCGATTTACAGTTGCTGGAATGGGTGAAGATTTTGCGGCCAACTTAGGGATGAATTACAACCGAGTGCTAAATATCGGGCTAATTATCGTTTCTTTAATCTCCGCATTAGTTGTTTTGACTGTTGGTATGATTCCATTTCTAGGGCTTATTATTCCGAATATTGTTTCTATTTATCGTGGAGATAATTTAAAGAATAGTTTACCTCATACTGCTTTACTAGGAGCGGTCTTTGTACTTGCTTGCGATATACTTGGCCGCGTCGTTATTTATCCGTACGAGATTTCTATTGGCCTTACAGTGGCAGTAATTGGAAGCGGAATCTTCCTTTATTTATTGATGAGGAGAAACGCATATGCAGCATAGAAAACAAACAAGTCATAAAAAAATGTTGGCAGTGCTTGCCATTGCATCAGTTGTAGCCATGGGGATATTTTTATTTATTAACTTAAATATGAATACATTAGATTATGCATTGCCAAGAAGAGGTAAGAAATTGTTGGCAATGGTTATAACGGGCGGAGCAATTGCGTTTTCGTCTATGATTTTTCAAACAATTAGTAACAACCGTATTTTAACACCAAGCATTATCGGTCTAGATTCACTTTATATGTTTATGCAAACATTTGTAGTGTTTGTATTCGGTTCAAAACATATCACAATGATGAATACAAATGTTAATTTTCTTGTATCAGTAAGCTTAATGGTTATTTTTTCACTGTTTCTTTATAAATTTCTCTTTAAGAGAGAAGGAAGCAATATTTATTTCTTATTGTTAATTGGATTAATATTTGGAACGTTCTTTCAAAGTTTATCCTCTTTTATGCAAGTACTCATTGATCCAAATGAGTTTCAAATTGTACAAGGGAAAATGTTTGCAAGTGTAAATAACGTGAGAACAGAGTTACTTGTAACGTCTATCATTGGGATTCTATTAGTTCTCGCTTACGTATATAAAGAACTGAAGTTATTAGATGTACTATCGCTAGGAAGAGAAGAGGCTATTAATTTAGGTGTAGATTACGATAAAGTTGTGAAAAAGCTTTTAATTGTAATTGCAATTCTAGTTTCTATTTCTACAGCGTTAGTTGGACCAATTACATTTTTAGGATTACTTGTAGTAAACGTTGCGCGTGAATGTTTACGTACATACAGGCACAAATATTTAATAGCAGGTTCTATCTTTATTAGTATTATTGCCCTAGTAGGGGGACAATTAATTGTTGAAAGGTTGTTTGAATTTAATACAACTTTAAGCGTTATTGTGAATTTTGTTGGTGGAGTATACTTCATCTATCTTCTATTAAAGGAGAGCAAGGCATGGTAGAAGTAAGAAATATATCAAAGCAATATGGAAATAACAATGTTGTTGAAGATGTTTCTATTAAAATAGAAAAAGGTAAAATCACATCTTTTATCGGACCGAATGGAGCTGGAAAAAGTACGGTTCTTTCTATGATGAGTAGGCTGTTACAAAAAGATGCTGGTGAAATCTATATAGAGGATAAAGAAATTGGCGAATGGAAGAGTAATGAGCTTGCCAAAAAAGTCTCTATTTTAAAGCAAACGAATCATATCAATTTAAGACTTACGATTCGGGAATTAGTTAGTTTTGGGAGATTTCCGTATTCACAAGGAAATCTGTCCGAAGAAGATTGGAATCATATCGAGGAAGCCATTAACTATATGGAGCTTGAAGATATTCAATATAAGTACTTAGATCAGCTTAGTGGTGGGCAGCGGCAAAGGGCATATATCGCTATGGTTATTGCTCAAAATACAGAATATATTTTGCTAGATGAGCCATTGAACAACTTAGATATGAAGCATTCCGTACAAATTATGAAAGTGCTAAGACGCTTAGTTGAAGAACTGGGTAAAACAGTTGTAATTGTAATCCATGATATTAACTTTGCTTCTTGTTACTCTGATTATATCGTTGCTTTAAAAGATGGAAAAGTAATGAAAGAGGGAGCAACAAATGAAATCATTGACCCGATTGTTTTGAAGGATATTTATGACATGGATATTCATATTGAAGAAATAGCGGGAAATAATATTTGTATTTATTTTTCATAAGAGGAAGTTATTTTGATAGTACTAGCTTGCTATCGATTTAAATAATTTTAAAAAATTTATAGAGGTGATTGAAGTGAAGAAATTAGCGATGCTACTATTAACTTTCATACTTGCTATCGTCGCGGTAGCATGTAGCAATAACGCTTCTTCTGAGAAGAAGACAGAAGCGAGTGAAAGTAAATCAAAAGAGATGACGATTAAGCACAAATTAGGAGAAACGAAAGTTAAAACTAACCCGAAAAAAGTTGTCGTATTTGACTTTGGTTCCTTAGATACATTAGATAAATTAGGTGTTGAAGTAACTGGTGTACCACAAAAGAATACACCAGAGTACCTTTCTAAATATAAAGATAAAAAGTATACAAACGTTGGTGGTTTAAAAGAGCCAGATTTTGAAAAAATTAACGAAATTGCACCAGATTTAATTATTATTTCTGCAAGACAAGCTGATTCATATAAAGAATTCTCAAAAATTGCTCCAACAATTTATGTAGAACAAGATACTAAAGATTATATGAAATCATTTAAAGACAACACAGAAATGTTAGCAAAAATCTTTGGAAAAGAAGATAAAGCGAAAAAAGAAATTGCAGCAGTTGAAAAGGATGTAAAAGCATTAAATGAAAAAGCTACGAAAAGTGACAAAAAAGGTTTAGTTATTAAAGCAAATGACGGTAAAGTAAGTGCGTATGGTCCGGAATCTCGTTTTGGTATTATCCACGATGTGTTTGGAGTAATTCCTGCGGATAAAGAGATTCAAGCATCTACTCATGGTAATAACGTGTCATTTGAATATATTCTCGAAAAGAACCCTGATTACTTATTCGTAATCGATAGCGGTGTTGTTACTGGTGGTAAATCTTCTGCGAAACAAGTAGTTGAAAATGAACTTGTTAACAAAACAAATGCTGCGAAAAATAACAATGTAATCTATTTAGATGCAAACTACTGGTACCTATCTGGTGGCGGACTTGAGTCTGTATCAGAAATGGTGAAAGAAGTATCTAAAGGCTTAAAATAATATGAAAGATAGTGGTAGGGATTTTAATGTCCTATCACTATTTTATATATATAAATCCATTTTGATTTTTCAATATATAAGTCGCTGCTCCGAAGAACAAAAAGTGACCCGCTCTCATTTTGTTTGAACTTGGCATGGGGCTAAAAGAGGACCTGACCGCTTCTATGCATGGCCGGATGGTCTCTCCCACCTAAAAAAAGGGTTTTTATCGTTTTTTCAATTTGTACTTACATATTAAGATGACAAAAACTTGTAACTTGTTATTTTAAGAGAATAAGAGTAGACTCTGAATTAGATGAATAAGAAAACACATGGGAGTTTGCGGAAGCAAACTGAGAGTACGGCTAATCTGTCGTTGACCATTTGAACCTGTTGGATAATGCCAGCGTAGGGAGAGTGTAAAAGCACATATTCAGGCACTTTGCATACGCGAAGTGTCTTTTTGTGTATCTCCCATTACTAAATTAGGAGATGAAAAGAATGAATATAAAAGAAATTGCAAAAGTAGTGGAAGTAGTAAGAGAGTCTAATCCACTTGTGCATAATATTACAAATGTTGTTGTGACAAATTTTACGGCCAATGGTTTACTTGCAGTAGGAGCATCACCAGTTATGGCGTATGCAAAAGAAGAAGTGGCTGAAATGGCTAGCATTGCAGGAGCACTTGTTTTAAATATGGGTACGCTTCGCCCTGAAGAAGTAGAAGCAATGCTAATTGCTGGAAAGTCTGCGAATACACATCATGTACCAATATTATTTGATCCAGTTGGTGCTGGAGCTACTTCTTACCGAACTGAAGTAGCAAGACATATTCCAAGTGAAGTGAAATTAGCAATGATTCGCGGGAATGCAGCGGAAATTGCTAATGTTATCAATGAAAAATGGGAAATTAAAGGTGTTGATGTTGGTGCTGGAAATGGAGATGTTGTAGGAATTGCGAAACAAGCAGCAGATGAACTAGATACAGTCGCGGTTATTACCGGAAAAGAAGATGTTGTAACAAATGGTGAGCGAACTTTTATCATTCGTAACGGCCATCCAATCTTAACGAAAGTTACAGGGACGGGATGTTTGTTAACTTCTGTAATGGGAGCATTTGCAGCGGTTGAAAAAGATTATGTGAAAGCAGCAGTTGCTGCATTAACGTTTTATGGGGTAGCAGCAGAAATCGCTGCTGCAAAAACCGTGGAGCTAGGACCGGGCAGTTTCCAAATCGAATTTTTGAATCAGCTAGCAAACATTACTGTGGATGATATTGAACAATATGGAAATATCCAAGAAGTGCAGTAAGAAAGGATGAGGGAAATGGCGCGCATTAATCAACAGCAAATGTCCAAATTATTGCAAGTGTATTTTATTATGGGTAGTAACAATTGCCAAAAGGATCCATTACGAGTAATGAAAGAAGCGCTAGATGGTGGAGTGACCCTTTTTCAATTTCGTGAAAAGGGTGAAGGAGCTTTAACTGGAAAAGAACGAGTCCATTTTGCAAAGCAGTTACAAGCACTTTGTAAAGAATATAATGTTCCATTTATTGTGAATGATGATGTAGACTTAGCAATTGAATTAGATGCAGATGGTATTCATGTTGGACAAGATGATGAAGGAATTACATTCGTTCGTGAAAAAATGGGAGATAAAATTGTTGGGGTATCTGCCCATACGATAGAAGAAGCACGCTTTGCCATTGCAAATGGGGCGGATTATTTAGGAGTAGGACCTATTTTTCCGACGAGTACGAAGAAAGATACAAAAGCGGTGCAAGGAACGAAAGGGTTGCGTCATTTTAGAGAGGCAGGGATTACAGTTCCGATTGTTGGTATTGGAGGAATTACAGTTAAAAATGCTGCTTCTGTTATAGAGGCAGGGGCTGATGGCGTTTCTGTTATTTCTGCAATTAGTTTAGCAGATTCGCCTTATGAAAGTACGTCTTTACTGACAGGTATTTTTAATGATAAAGTGAAACTTTAATTAGTGGGGGGTTCTTCATCCCATACTGATTATCATCCCTCACCAATTGGGATTTTACGGTCAGTTAATCTCCCACCTATCTTCCTCGTTTCTCTCTGAATCTTGAGGTGGGGGTCTTACTGCCCGCGAATAGCGGGATAAATAGTGAAAATTGTTGATATATGGGAAGAACCATTTCTAATCTGAAAAAATGGTTTTTTGTCGTATAAAACAAAGTGTGCGGCTCAAACTAATATGTATGAACATATATCGTTTCGGAGGGGAACATATGATTTCTTTACAAGATATTATAGCTGCTCATGAGAAAATGAAAGGCATTGTCCATATGACACCACTAGATTATTCAAGTACATTTAGTGAACTATCGCATAATGAAGTATATTTGAAACTCGAAAATTTACAAAAGACGGGTTCTTTTAAAGTACGTGGTTCTTATAATAAGATGGTTTCTCTTGATAAAGGTGAATTAGAAAATGGGGTTGTTGCAGCGTCTGCTGGAAATCATGCACAAGGAGTTGCCTATTCTAGTAATATGCTCGGTATTCCTTGTACGATTGTGATGCCAAAAGGTGCCCCGCTTAGTAAAGTGCTTGCGACTAAGCGATATGGTGCACATGTAGAGTTGCAAGGTGATGTATTTGACGATGCTTTAGCTTACGCACTTGATTTAAAAGAACAAACGGGAGCGAAGTTTGTTCACCCGTTTGATGATGAGGCTGTCATTGCTGGTCAAGGTACAGTTGGATTAGAAATTATGCAGCAGTTTGATGATATAGATGCAGTAATCTGTCCTGTTGGAGGCGGAGGTTTAATTGCAGGTATAGCGATGGCGATTAAAGAACAGAAGCCATCGGTAAAAATATATGGTGTACAAGCGCTTGCTTGTCCAGGTATGAAGCAATCCTTTGAAGAAAAGAAGGTAATTACAGTAGAATCTTCGCCGACTATGGCAGATGGAATCGCGGTAAAAAGACCAGGTGAGCTTACTTTTCAGCTTGTAGAGCGCTACGTAGATGATATTTTTTGTGTGGATGAAATGGAAATTGCACGAACGATGCTAATGCTACTTGAACGCAATAAATTATTAGTAGAGGGGTCCGGTGCTAGTTCATTAGCGGCGCTACTATATCAAAAAGTACCTGTGAAGGAAAAAAAGGTTGTGTCAGTTTTAAGTGGAGGGAATGTCGACGTAAACTTTATCACTCGTATTATTGAACATGGAATGGTTGAAGCTGGTCGATTTGTTCACATTGCGACAACAATTAAGGATAAACCAGGACATTTGCAACACTTACTTGAAATTGTGACAAATTTTGAAGCGAACGTATTACATATTCATTTAGAGAGAATTGGAACAAAGGTGTTTCCTGGGTATGCGCAGCTCCATTTATCATTAGAAACGAAAAATAAAAATCATATTGAAGAAGTGCTAAGCGCGATAGAGAAGAAAGGATATAATGTAGAGGTTATTGAATAAAGAATTTAAACAAACGTTTGATTAAATGAAAAAAGCACAAACTTTATTCAGAAAAAGTTTGTGCTTTTTATATATTAAAACATAATTGAAATTAGTAGCATCCCAATTCCAATGGAAGCAAATGTTGCGACCAGACCAGGAATCATAAAGCTATGATTTAATACATATTTACCAATACGTGTTGTTCCTGTACGGTCAAAGTTGATCGCAGCAACAATTGTTCCGTAGTTCGGAATGAAGAAATATCCGTTTACTGCAGGGAACATCGCAATAAGAAGTGCTGGTGAAATACCAAGTGATAATCCGAGTGGCACTAACGCACGTACTGTTGCTGCCTGGCTATACAGTAAAATAGATAGAATAAATAATGCAATAGCGAATAACCATGGTGCGCTTGTTACTAAGTGTTGAATCGATCCTTGAATCGTACTTAAGTTTCCGTTAAAGAATGTGTCTCCCATCCAAGCGATACCGAAGATTGCAACAACGGCTGTAGCACCAGCTTTGAAGACATTTCCAGATACAATGCTTTCTACATTTGGCTTACAGAAGATAATAATAAGAGCAGCAATTGTTAACATTACCATTTCAATTGTGTTTGGCATTGAAAGCCGAACTAATTTTCCGTCTATCATCCATCCTGGACGAAGTGCTTCGAATGAACCAAGAAGAACAACAAAAATAGTTGCAAATAAGAAGAGAACAACAGATAATTTGGCGCCCTTTGCACCGATAAATTCTTTCTTTTCTTCAAGTTTAGGAATCATTCCTTCTTTTAATCGTTTCAAGTATTCAGGGTCTTCATTTAACTCTTTACCCATTTTGCTGGCAACGAAAGCAGCTAGCATACAAGCGATGAAAGTAGAAGGAATACTTACTTTTAAAATATCTAACAATGTAATTTTATAATCAGCTAGCATTGCTAACAGGGCCACAGTTGCAGCAGAGATTGGACTTGCTGTAATTGCTTGTTGCGAAGCGATTACGGCAATTGACATCGGGCGTTCAGGTCTAATTCCTGATTCACGTGATACCTCTGCAATAACGGGAAGTACGGAATAGGCAACATGTCCAGTTCCAGCGCACAATGTAAATAAATATGTCACAATAGGTGCGAAAAATGTAATGCGCTTCGGGTTTTTACGAAGTGCTTTTTCTGCAAGATGAACAAGGTAATCCATTCCACCTGCAGCTTGTAAGGCACCTGCAGCTGTAATGACTGCTAAAATCATCAGCATAACGTCAATAGGAGGAGCTGTAGGTTGTAAATGGAATACGAATACAAGTATTGCCATACCAACGCCACCCATTACCCCTAGTCCAACTCCACCAAGGCGTGCACCGATAAAAATGCAGAGTAATAAGGTAAGAAATTGTAGCCAAAACATGATAAACTACCTCCAAAATTTATATGGTAAGATATTTTTGAATAATTTAATTTGAATGATAATTATTAAATTATTCAAATAAAGACCTGTTAAATCAACCTTTTTATTATATAACACATAAAATGTAACATTCACTATATTTTGTGACATTATTTTGGAAAAACAATTACTTTAATTTAATATATAAATAAGAAATAATGGACGTATAGTGAATGTGTTGCAAAGAAAAAAGCAGAAACGAATTCATCTGTTTCTGCTTTTTTCTTATGAAATAGACTTATTTTAGAGATTCTTTAATTTGTGTGAAAATATTAATAGCAAAAATGATAATAGCAAGAACAACAAGAATACTTCCACCAGCAACAAAAGGTATAGCTGCATGGTAGCCATAAATCTCAAGAGCAAGTGCAATCATTATAATCGGTAGTCCGATATGTAAGAGCCAAAAATGCCATTTACCAAGTTTTGAGGCACCAGCTTCTTTGAAAATATAGTATAAAATATATGAACAATAGATTATGAGCGGTATCATATTATGAAAAAATGTAGATTTGTTTGTTTGAAAAAATAAATCATGCTACAATGAAAACGAATTAAGACCGGGGAGCCAATTGGCTGAGAGGATGTAAGTAAGCATCGACCCTCAACCTGATCTGGATAATGCCAGCGTAGGGAGTTACTTAAAGTGATGTAAGCAGATGTTATTGTATAATAACTTGCATACAAGGCTTTCCTACGTATTTTGTAGGAAAGCCTTTTCTTTTTACAGAACATATTTTGCAAGGGGGATTTTCGGATGTCACAACAAGTTACAATTTCATTTTCAGTCGTACCACAAGCAAAAACGAAAGATGTGTATGCCGTTGTTGATAAAGCAATTGAAGTCGTACAACAATCGGGTGTTCGTTATGAAGTAGGTGCGATGGAAACAACACTAGAAGGAGAATTAGACGTGCTTCTTGATGTCATTAAGCGTGCACAACAAGCTTGTGTTGATGCTGGAGCAGAAGAGGTTATTACTTCTATTAAAATTCATTATCGTCCAAGTACAGGTGTAACGATTGATGAGAAAGTTTGGAAGTACCGTGATGAATATGAAAAACCAGAAACGATCTAACATAACAATTACAATGATTTGGCTAATCCTTCTCATTTCTATATGGGAAGGATCTGTTTCATTATTTCGAATTGAACCGTGGATTTTACCCAAGCCTTCTACTATTGTACAGGAACTCATTGGAATGAAAGATTTATTGTTGCCAAATACAATGCAAACACTACAAGAAGTTATCATCGGATTATTCTTTGCGATTTTACTTGGAACGAGTATTGCAATTATTATGGATGTGATTCCGTTATTTCGTGTGTTAATTAATCCGTTACTCGTTATTTCACAAACCATTCCGATTGTCGTACTAGCCCCTCTATTTATTATTTGGTTTGGATATGGAATGCTCCCAAAGGTGATGGTCGTTATTCTTGTTTGTTTCTTTCCAATTGCTCTTAGTATTTTAGAAGGTTTTCAAACAGTAGATAAAAACATGCTCAAGTTGCTGCAAACAATGCGTGCGACAAAATGGCAAATCTATCAGAAGGTAAAATTCCCTGCCGTGCTTCCATATTTTTTCTCTGGATTAAAAATTGCGGTTACATATAGCGTGATGGGAGCAATTATCGGGGAGTGGCTTGGTGCGAGCGAGGGATTAGGTGTTATGCTTACTCGTGCAACAAAATCCTTTTTAACAGCTCGTGTATTTGGTATTGCAGCAATTATTGTCATGGTGACATTGCTCTTGTATTTTATCGTAGAATTTATGGCAAGACTAACAGCACCATGGATATACAGAAAGGACGACAGAAAATGAAAAAAGGCTTAAAAGTGATGCTAGCTGCAATACTTGCAGCTGGTGTTGTTGGCTGTAATGCGGCGAAGAAAGAAGAGAGCGCAGATAAAGAAAAGAAAGTAAAAGTTGTTTTAGACTGGTTCCCGAATACAAACCATACTGGTTTATATGTAGCAAAGACGAAAGACTACTATAAAAAACAAGGTTTAGACGTAGAAATCATTCAGCCGGGTGATAACGTATCGGCAGAGCAAATGATTGCATCAGGAAAAGCTGATTTCGGTGTAAGTTATCAAGAAAACGTAACATCAGCTCGTGTTGAAGGAATACCGGTTGTTTCAATTGGAGCAATTATTCAACATAATACATCTGCATTTGCATCACTGAAAAAAGATAATATTACCTCTCCGAAAGGGTTTGAAGGTAAGCGCTACGGCGGTTGGGGTGCACCAGCAGAAGAAGCGACGTTAAAAACAATTATGGATAAGCATCAAGCTGATTTTAGTAAAGTAGAAAAGGTTGTTCTTGGACAAACAGATTTCTTTAAATCAATTGGCCGCGATGCAGACTTTGAATGGATTTATTATGGCTGGGATGGCATTGAAGCAAAACGACAAGGAAAAGAATTAAATACGATCATGGTAAAAGATTTAGATCCAGCGTTAGATTTCTATAGTCCTGTCATTATTACAAGTGAAAAGCATACAAAGCAAGATAAAGATTTTGTGAAAAAATTCATGAACGCAACGGCAGAAGGATATAACTTTGCAATTAAAGAGCCAAAAGAAGCGGCTGATATTTTAATTAAAAATGTACCGGACATTAATAAAGAGTTAGTACAAGAGAGCCAAAAATGGTTAAGTACGAAGTATCAAGACGATGCGAAAGCGTGGGGAGTACAGAAGGAAGAAGTTTGGACGAATTATATGAATTTCTTACACGATAACAAAGTTATTAAAAAGAAAATTGATGTAAAAGATGCCTTTACAAACGAGTTCCTTCCAAGTGAAAAATGAACGGATTACAAATAAAAGATGTTGTGAAAGCATTTGATGGGAAAAATGTACTAGAAAAGATTAGTGCTTCTATACAAGAAGGTGAGTTTGTCTCGTTTGTAGGCCCAAGTGGTTGCGGAAAAAGTACGTTATTAAATCTGATTGCGAGTGTTGAAGAGGCAACTAGTGGTGAGGTAATCTATAACGATACCCTTGTTCAAAAACAGGATAGTGTAAGTTATATGCCGCAACAAGATTTGTTGCTCCCGTGGCGTTCAGCACTACAAAATATTGTTCTTCCATTAGAAATTGATGGGAAGCCAAAGAAAGAGAGACTTACAGAAGGAATGGAAGCCTTGCAACAATTTGGTCTAGCTGAATACGCAAATCATTATCCAGATGCATTATCCGGTGGTATGCGTCAGCGTATTAGTTTCCTTCGTACCTATTTATGCGAAAAGCCGATTATGCTGCTTGATGAACCCTTTGGTAAGTTAGATGCATTTACAAAAATGGAAGTGCATCGTTGGCTTTTAGATTCATGGCATCAAGAGAAGCAAACAATCGTGATGGTAACCCATGACTTAGATGAAGCGATTCTATTATCTGATCGTGTATTCATTATGTCACAAAGGCCAGCTACGATTGTAGGTGAAGTAAAGGTTAACTTACCACGTCCTCGAACGATGGAAATGTTAACATCTCTTGAGTTAAAAGAAGATAAGGCCGAGATTTTAGGGATATTGTCTCCTTATATGCGGAAGTAATGAAAGTTTCTTAACAGTTTTTGTGACTGTTAAGAAGCTTTTTGTTTTAGAGGGAGGAACAATGGGTTAAATGATTGAACAAAGAGTGGATTTACTCATTTTAGATTTTACAAGTCTGTATGCAATGGAGAAAATGTCCAAAGAAATTTTTAAAGAAAAAGAGGAACCAAAAGATTCATAACGAATAAAATATAAGAGCATGGTGCATGCTTATTATAAGACAATAATGATTTATAAAGGAGTGAAAGGATAAGATGACTTTATCAACTGTTCTTCAAATGGTTTTAGCTTGATATGGGAGAAGTCTGCCCATTTTTAAAGTTTAAGCCAAATTGAAGACAGCAGGTAAAGAACCTTAATCCTTTTTTACGATAGTAATGTGTAATGGGTAAGGTGTGTTCACCTTACCCATTTTTCATATATACAATTAAATAAGATCTTTATTTTGCAGTTCTCCCTATTTGGCTTGTTAGTTATAAAGAAAAGGAGAGAACAAAAATGAGCGTATTAACAGTAGAAAATCTTACACATACGTATGGAGATAAAACCATTTTATATAATGCTTGTTTTCGATTATTACAAGGTGAACATGCGGGGCTTGTCGGAAGTAATGGTGCAGGAAAGTCAACATTGCTTCGGCTTTTAATAGGAGAAGTTTTGCCTGATGGGGGAATGATTGAATGGTTTCCGCATGTAAAGGCGGGGTTTTTAGAGCAGCATATTGATTTACAAGAAGGAACAACAATTGAGGAATATTTACAAAGTGCATTTTCTCATTTGTATGCGATTGAACGTGAAATGATAGTCATTGCTGAAAAGATGGCAAAGGAAACAGACTTAGATAAGTTATTAGTACACTATGGGGAATTACAAAATATACTAGAGGGTTCAGATTTTTATCAAGTTCATACGAAAATAGAAGAAGTAGCAGCTGGTTTAGGATTGTTAGACTTAGGGATGAAAAAAGATGTTTCAAAATTAAGTGGTGGCCAGCGTACAAAGTTATTACTTGGGAAGCTTCTTTTAGAGAAGCCACATGTTTTACTATTAGATGAACCAACAAACTATTTAGATACAGTTCATATAGATTGGCTAAGGGCGTATTTACAAGCGTATGAGCATGCCTATATTGTTGTGTCACATGATGAATCATTTTTAAACAATATTACGAATGTTATTTATCATTTAGAAGGGCAAACAATAAAGCGCTATACGGGGAATTATGAAAGATTTTTAGAAAGTTATCGCTTGCAGAAGCAGCAATTGCAAGTGGCTTATACGAGACAACAAAAGGAAATTGCAAATTTAGAGAGTTTTATTCAAAAAAATAAAATTCGAAAAGCAAAGCAGGCAAAAAGCCGTGAAAAGGTATTGGAGAAAATGAAAAAAATTGGAAAACATAACGATGTACCACGGTCGCGTTTTCATTTTCAGATTCACACTGAGCCTGTGAGCCGCATATTACAAGCACAGCAAATTCAAATTGGTTACGTGGAACCATTGTTTCCATCCCTTAATTTACAAGTGAAAAGGGGCGAAAAGATTGCAATTGTTGGTCATAATGGAATTGGAAAAACAACAATGCTAAAAACGTTGTTAGGACAATTAGAACCATTAAGCGGGAGAGTTCATATTGGAGAGCGGGTACAACCTGCATATTTTGCTCAAGAAGAATTTAGGGTAGAAGTTACACCACTTGAGCAAGTATGGTCAGGGCGTCCGGATATGACGCAAAAAGAAATTCGGCAATCCCTAGCAAGATGTGGTTTGAAGGCCGATCACATTCGGCAATCTCTATGCTCTTTAAGTGGTGGAGAACAAACGAAGGTACGTTTATGTGAACTTATGTTAATGCGGAGTAATGTTTTAATTCTAGATGAGCCGACGAATCATTTAGATGTACAGGCGAAAGAGGCATTGAGAGAAGCTTTAGAACACTATCAAGGGACAATTTTACTCGTTTCTCATGAACCTTCTTTTTATGAATCTTGGGTGACGAGAGTTTGGAATCTGGAGGAAATGAACGTTACTAAAAAATAAGAGAGCCGTTTATTTAGGAGTGTAATGGGCAAGGCATAAAATATTTTAGTATAAATAATATGAAAGCAGCTACATGTTACGTAGCTGCTTTCATATTATTTATTGATTTACTTGTAGTCGTTCTTGAATGAATAATAGTAATTTAACAATACTTTCTTCCGTATAAATATCAAATTTTTGTCGATGAAATTCACCATGTTCGTTATAAAAAATAAGTTCTCCTTTACCAGCAACTTCGTTTATCAACATATGAAAACTAAGTGGCGTTGCTACGATGGAGCCGTTATCATCTCGTAAAAGTATTTGGCATAGTGTTCCTTGTTGTGCCTCTTCATATAAAAAATCGTAATGAAAGGATTGAGAGAGTTTTTCTATCTGAGATAATAGTAGGGTTTGTATAGCATGTTTATCTTGCATACAGTATAACCTCTTTTCGTTTGTTTATATAAAGTATTTGCTGTTCTAGTATATTAACGATAGGGATACTTTGTACATAGCTATTGCCCATTACGTCTAGAGACTACCAAATAGATAATTAGAAGAAAGAAATCAATTATTCGTAAATAAATTATATTCAGAAAAATCCTATTGACAAAATTTTTTGTGAGATTTACTATTAGTACCATAGTTTTTGAAAAATTTAATACAAATACTCTTATCCAGAGAGGCGGAGGGACTGGCCCTATGATGCCCGGCAACCGAGCTTATGAATTATAAGCTAAGGTGCTAATTCCTGCAAAACGATTTTCGTTTTGGAAGATAAGAGAGGAGCCTATTTTGTCTATTCGACACCTCTCTTATTTGAGAGGTGTTTTTTGTTTAAGAACAGATATATATAAGGGGGAATTGTATATGAAAAAGTTGTTGTTAAGTATTGTAAGTGGAACAGTATTGTTATTAGGCGCATGTAGTGCTGATTCGGGGAAGGAAGCAAAAGCGCTAGATGAGAAAAAGATTACAGTTGGTGTAACAGGTGGACCACATGAGCAGATTTTTGAAAAAGTAAAAGAAGTGGCGGCAAAAGATGGTCTACAAGTTGATTTAAAGGTATTTAATGATTATGTAGCACCAAATGTATCGTTAGACGAAAAAGACATTGATGTGAATAGCTATCAAACGAAATCCTATTTAGATGTATTTAAAGCAGAACGCAATATGAAATTGACAGAAGTATTTTCAACGGTAACGTTCCCAATGGGAGTATATTCTAAAAAACTGAAAGATGTAAAAGAGTTAAAAGATGGAGATGCAATTGCTTTACCCAATGATCCAACGAATGAACTTCGGGCATTAAAATTATTTGAAAAAGCAGGTGTTTTAAAGGTTGATCCAAAAGCAACCGAGAAAGCAACTGTAAAAGATGTGATTGAGAATCCGAAGAATTTGAAAATTGTTGAATTAGAGGCGTCACAATTACCAACGCAGCTAGATGAAGTGAAAGCAGCGGCGATTAATACGAATTTTGCATTAGGTGCAAAACTAAATCCAGCTAAAGATTCTATTTTCCGTGAAGGAAAAGATTCACCATATGTAAACTGGGTGGTTGTTCGTACGGGAAATAAGGATGATGCAGCTGTAAAAAAATTAAAGAAAGCGTATCAATCTAAAGAAGTTAAAGAGTTTATTGAGAAAAAATTCGATGGTTCTGTTTTGCCATCTTGGTAGGAGCTGACTATAATGATTGAACTGAAAAATGTATCCAAAGTATTTACAACAAAAAAAGGTAAGGTTGAAGCTCTTAAACCAATTTCTCTTAAAGTAGAGAAAGGAGAAGTATTTGGAATCATCGGATATAGTGGCGCTGGTAAAAGTACATTAATCCGTTGTGTAAATTTATTAGAAAAACCAACAACAGGAAATATAATTGTAAATGAAAAAGATTTAACAACTTTATCTACAAAAGAGTTAGCGCAAGCGAGACAAAAAATCGGGATGATTTTTCAAGGATTTAACTTATTAAAAACAGTCAATGTTTATGAAAATATTGCATTACCTTTACGTCTAGCTGGGATTCCAAAAACTGAAATTGAAAAAAGAGTAGAAAAATATTTAAGTATTGTTGACCTTTTTGATAGAAAAGATGCATATCCAAGTGAGCTTTCTGGTGGTCAAAAACAGCGTGTTGCGATTGCGCGTGCACTATCCTATGAACCAGAAATTTTGCTAAGTGATGAAGCGACAAGTGCATTAGACCCAGAAACAACAGATTCTATTTTAGATTTGCTACTAGAGATCAATGAGAAAATAGGTATTACGATTTTGCTAATTACACACGAAATGAATGTAATTCAGCGTATATGTGATCGAGTTGCTGTAATGGAGAATGGGGCTGTGGTTGAGAGTGGCACAGTAAAGGATATTTTTACAAATCCGCAACATGTAACCACGAAAAAATTTGTAAACAGCGCTTTTGCAGCTAAAATTCCGGAAGAAGTACAGAAAGAGCTAAAAAACACTGGGGAGATTGTAACACTTTCGTTTATAGGGAACTCTTCAGGAGAACCAGCATTGGCTGTTGCTACAAAACGATTCCAAGTGTATCCCAATATTTTATCTGGTAATATTACACAATTAAAGCATGAAGCGTACGGTAAACTCGTTGTTCATATGCAAGGTGAAGAAAACGAGGTACATAGAGCTTTAGTATTTTTACAGGAACAAGGAATCATCGTAGAAGGAGGTAGGAAAGAGTATGGGAAACAAGTCCTTTTTGGATGAATGGAGTAACGTGATATGGGAAGCAACGATTCAAACGTTTCAAATGACATCAATTTCACTACTTATATCAATTATTATTGCATTGCCACTAGGAGTAACACTTGTTTTAACAAGGCCTGGTGGTCAACTAGAGAATAAAATCGTATACCCTATTTTTAATACAATTATTAATGTCATTCGTTCTATTCCATTTATTATTCTATTATTCTTCATTCTACCGTTTACAAAACTGCTTATGGGAACTTCAATTGGTGTGAAAGGTGTGATTGTACCGCTTGTTGTATTTACAGCTCCTTATATTGCACGTTTAATGGAAACAGCTTTACTAGAAGTGGATCGTGGTGTAATTGAGGCGTATCAAGCAATGGGAGTTTCTACTATAAAAATTATTTGGCACGTTATGGTTAGAGAAGCGCGTCCATCGCTTGTGCTCGGCTTGACCATCGCAACGATTGGATTAATCGGTGCAACTGCGATGGCTGGACTTGTAGGAGCAGGTGGTCTTGGAGATTTAGCATATCGATTCGGTCATTTGCGTTATGAGCCAGAAGTGATGTATGCAACAGTCTTTATCCTAATTATTCTTGTTCAAGGATTACAATCTCTAGGGAACGGGATTGCGAGAAAATTAAAGAAAGATTGAAAAAGTGCGGTAGCTCTAATATAAGAGGTACCGCACTTTTTTATTTTTTGGAATATAGGTATAAATAAAATTGAGACCTAATTTTTTTAGATACCATATCGTGGTATCATTTGAATTTTTCGTGTAAAATAATAGTAAAAATATGTAATAGAAGAATTAATAGCATATATTGAAGAACAAGGATGATTACTTTTATTCATAAAAACCGGAAATTGTGGCGTGATGTGATGTTAGAGAAGGTAAATCGTTTGTTAAAGCATTATAAAAATGTGGAAAATATTGTCGTTTCGTTGGAGGATATGAAAGAAATTTCAGCGAAGTATTTAGTATTTACAGCACCAACAGTTTTATTATTTCATCAAGGAAAAGAAATACTTTGTGAGTCACGATTTATTTCCTTAGGGGATATAGAATGAAGATTACAAATGTTCGGAAAATGAAAGGGGGATTTCATATGGGATTTGTAATAGCGGTATTATTGTTTTTAGTTTTAATTGGAATGATTGTAAAATCAATTAGATCGAATAAACGGAAAGTAAATCTTTATAAATCAGGTACTGGTGATAGTACATCCACTACGGCTACTTCTACACCATTTTTCTTTGCAGGATCTGATAGCGATAATTCACATGATTGTGGAAGTTCGTTTGGAGGAGATAGCGGTTTTTCAGGTGGTGATGGCGGTAGCTGTGGCGGCGGTGGAGATTAAAAAAATACGCTCTTTATGGGCGTACTTCTTTTTAAACAAACGTTTGATTAGTTGACTTGAATCCGTATAGAATCAGCTAAACAAACGTTTGTTTAAATGCAATGTATTAATAAATAAGGAATATATGATGTTATAAGGGGAATGAACATGGAGAAGAAGCCGAAAGTTAAAAATAAAGGGAAGGTAGCTTTATTTTTATTAGTTGCAGGGGGAGTATTTATTGTTAAACTTGGTTTGAAGGTTGGAGCTATTCATACACTTCGAACATGGTTTGAGAATACTTTTTCCTAAATAAGGAATATGCCCTCTTGTAAAAGAGGGTTTATATTTGTTAATATTAGACTGAACGGTCGGTTTGGTGAGGTGTGAACATGAGGAAGAGTGCAGAAGAGATAAAAAAAGAAATAGCGTACCAAGCGGAAGAGTTATTTTCACAAAAAGGATACGCTGCAACATCTATGGAAGATATTTGTGAAATTACTGAACGTAGTAAAGGTAGCATTTATTATCATTTTAAAAGCAAGGAAGAATTATTTTTATTTGTAGTAAAACAACATACGTATGATTGGCTTGAAAAGTGGAATGAAAAAGAAAAGCATTATCATACGAGTACCGAAAAATTATATGGGCTTGCAGAGTACCACGTGGAAGATATACAACAGCCTATTTTTAGTGCCGTGGAAGAGTTTTCTACAAGTCAAATTGTGAGCAAAGAAACTCTGGATGAAATGCTGGTTTTAGCAAGGGCATCATATGGTGTTTTTGAAAAATTAATTGAAGAAGGTATAAAATCTGGAGAATTCCGTCAAGGAGATACCAGGGATCTTATGTACATTGTAAATGGCTTATTATCAGGGCTTGGGGTACTTTACTATGAGCTAGACTCTACAGAAATGAAACGCATTTACAAGAAGGCAATAGATGTACTGCTACAAGGAATGGCAGCTGAATCTTAAATCAGCAGCTTTTCTTTCATACTAAATTAGACTGGACGGTCGGTTTATAAAGGGGAGATAGTATGAAATCTTTATTTAAAAATCGAGCATTTATGCTTGTTATGGCGTCTGATATTTTACAGCAGTTTGCAATTTGGATTCGAAATATGGCACTTTTGTATTTCGTTATGGAGCGAACAAATAATGATCCCGTTTCAGTTTCATTATTATCGGTTATGGAATACGCACCCATTTTTGTTTTTTCATTCATTGGTGGTGCGTTAGCAGATCGTTGGAATCCGAAACGAACGATGGTAGTAGGGGATATGCTGAGTATGGTATCTATTATTGGAATTGTGTTCTTGTTAAAAATGGATTATTGGCAGGCTATATTTTTTGCAGCGCTTGTTTCAGCGGTTGTTGGACAATTTTCTCAGCCTTCATCGTCACGAATATTTAAACGCTACGTAGAAGAAAAACATGTTGCAAATGCAATTGCAATAAACCAAACGCTACAGTCACTATTTATGATTTTTGGGCCAGTTGTAGGATCGATTGTTTATACACAGCTTGGGTTGTTTATTTCACTATATAGCTTAATTGGATTGTTTGTGTTATCGGCTATTACTCTTCCGTTTTTACCAAGATGGATAGAAAAAGAGAAAACTGAGGGTATTTCATTATGGAATGATATAAAAGAGGGATGGAGGTATGTCCTTCAAACAAAAAATTTATGTATGATTACAATTACTTTCGCAATTATTGGATTAGCAGTAGGATTAACAAATCCATTAGAAATATTTCTTGTTATTGAACGATTGGGAATGGAGAAGGAGGCTGTTCAATATTTAGCAGCTGCTGATGGAATAGGTATGCTCATTGGAGGCGTCGTTGCAGCAGTCTTTGCTTCAAAAGTGAATCCGAAAAAAATGTTTGTGTTTGGTATGGGTGTTTTGGCTATGTCTTTTCTTGTAGAAGGACTGTCTACATCATTTTGGATTACTAGTTTGATGCGGTTTGGAACGGGAATTTGCTTAGCTTGTGTGAACATTGTGGTTGGAACACTTATGATTCAGCTTGTACCGGAGAATATGGTAGGACGTGTAAATGGTACAATTTTACCGCTTTTTATGGGAACTATGTTAATTGGAAATTCACTAGCTGGGGGATTAAAAGAAGCGACTTCACTTATTATTGTATTTTGTATAGCGATGTCACTTATTTTACTCGCGATTTTACCAATTTTACGTATGAGAATAAATGAAGAAGTTAGAAATAAAAAAGAGGATGCAAATCAAAAGGGGGTTACGGATTCTTTGGTGTAGGAATTCTACTAGAACAGGAGCGATTCATGCTCCTTTTTTATCCCGCATTAACGGACAGTAAGACCCCCACTGATTAAAGTTTCACTTTATATGGGGATTTTTTGACAACTATATGTACCAAATATATACTGATATTGTAAAAATAATTTTACAGGCTAGGAGAAAAGATGTGAAAAACCAAATTTACGCATTGCGCACTGAAAATCATATTTCACAAGGTGCATTAGCTGATAAATGTAAAGTATCGAGACAGACGATAAATGCAATTGAAAATAATAAATATGATCCAAGTTTAGCTCTGGCATTTCGTTTAGCTGAAGTATTAGGGACAACGGTTGATAAATTATTTTTGTATAAGCAGTAGAGTTTTTATATAAATACGGATTGAAAGACCGACATAAAACTATTCCTTTTAGGTGGGAGAGAGCATCCGCCCATGGGTAGGAGCGGTCGGTGTCTTTTTTACCCCATGCCATGTGAAAACAGAAGGAGAAAACGAGTGGAGAACTTCTTTTTTTTTCATAACCACGACTTAGATATCGGGAAATTAAAATAGATATATATGGTAGTGGAAGGTGTCGATAGAATAATAGAAAATGTCCCTTTCTGCATGCAGAAAGGGACATTTTCTATTATAGTGTTTCCGATTTTGGAGCAGGTGGTGTAACAGAAGTCGCATTTTCTGGTACTCGTGTTAGTATGAATCCGCCGATTATAAATAAAACGATAATGCTTAGTACACCAGCATTTGTTCTTCCTGTTAGCTGAGTTGTTACACCGACTAATACGGGTCCCATAATAGCTGCGAACTTACCGAAAATATTATAGAATCCGAAGAATTCATTTGCAGATTCTTTCGGTACCAACTTTGCAAAATATGAGCGGCTGAGCGCTTGAATTCCGCCTTGAGAAGTTGCGACAAGCATTGCTAAAATCCAAAAGTCGAGTGTTGTTTTTAAGAAATAAGCGTATGCACAAATAATGATATAAATAATAACACCGACATAAAGCATTTTCTTGTCTTTGAACGTTTCAGATAGTTTCCCATACACCAAGGCGAATGGACAAGCGACAATTTGTGTTACAAATAAAATAATAAGTAAGTTTGTCGCACTAATACCAAGGTCTGTGCCATAAGCTGTGGACATTGTAATAATTGTATCGACGCCATCAATGTAGAAGAAATAAGCAAGCAAGAACAAAAATACAGTGCGATATTGACGGATATTTTTAAATGTATTAGCTAGGCGCTTAAAACTCATTGTGATCGGTTTTGGATGCCTTTCAATATAATGCGTTTGTTCCACATTTTTGAGCATCGGAATCGTAAATAATCCCCACCAAAGAGCTGTAATTGCAAAGGAAATTTGACTGGCGATACCAACTGATAATGGGATTGTTCCTTTTTGGGCAAGGATAATTAGAGTGAGGCATCCAATAAATGGAATTGTACTTCCGATATAGCCTAATGCAAAACCACGAGTTGAAATTCGGGTCATTCGATCTTCTGTTGTGATATCTACTAAAAATGCATCATAGAAAATGTTTGCTCCAGCAAATCCAACTAAAGCGAGCATATAGCAGCCTAGTAGTAAATACCACTGTGATGTTGGAACAACAGCTAGCATACTTGTAAATATAATACCGAGTCCAAAAAAGAATGTGAAAAAGCGTTTTTTAAAGCCTTTATAATCGGCAATTGTACCGAGAATAGGAGCGAGAATAGAAATTAAAAGTGTTGAGAGAGAATTTGCATATCCCCAATAAGCTGTTGAAGTTGCTCCAGATAGACCTGCTTCTTTTGCAGCAGCTTTGAAATAAATAGGAAATAGTGCAGTTGTAATGACGAGCGAGTATACCGAGTTGGCCCAGTCATACAATATCCAGCTTTTTTCTTGTCTGGACATTTTTTTCATAGAATGTTCCTCCTTATAGTCGTTCTAACATTAGTGTACAAAAATAGAAATAGGAAAAAGAGAAACAGAGGTAAGTTTTACGTATTTTTTACATAGATACACATTTCTTTACAATTGAAGTAAATCCTCTATTATAGTTCCGTCAGTTTCACCAAGGTATAATCCGAGCAACCGTGCAATGGTCGGTCCTTCGTCAATGAGACGCATATAAGGAATAATTGCACCTTGGCGAATGCCTTTTCCAGCGGCGATGAAGATGGTCTCATAGTTTGGTTTTGTTGGAGAATAGCCATGCGTACCGAACGTGTATTTTTTACTGGGAGTTACATCTTTTTCCGAGATTTCTTTTATAAACTCTCCTGTGTAGTTTTCGGTGAAGTAATAGCCTTCTCTTGCTTCAAGCATAAAAAGGCAGTTTCCATCAGCACCGCGCTCTTTTGCGCCTTCATCATGAAGGATAAATTCGATTCCATTTTGTTTATCTTGAAGGAGTTCTTCAAGAAGGTGTTGGACAACTTGTATAGTTTGGATATCATTTTTATCCTTTACATGTACATAAGCAGAGCCATCACAGCTTTGGCAATAAGCTTTCCAGTTTGTTAATTTGCCATCTTGATTTACTGAAATGAGTCCTTTTTGATGGAAAAGAACATTTAATTGAATAGCCTTATTCTCACTTAGAGCGCTATGATCACCGAGGGCAATAATTGTACTTGCTTCGTATATACCAGTTACTTTTAATGCTTTGATAATCTTCCCCAGTCTCTCATCGTGCCGCTGAATAGCAGCTGTTGTCTCTGTAGAAGAAAATCCATGATAATGCCTTTGTGTATCTAAATCTGTAAAGTGAACAAACATGACGTTCGGTTTTTTTGTTTGTATGGTATGTACGGCTGAGGCGAGGACAAAATCATCAAGTTCGGGCTGTGACAACCCTTTTCTAATATGGCCAAAACGACGATTTAAATCTAGCTGATACAACGGGCTTCCACTAAATAATGAAACAAGAACTTGATTTTGCCACGGTCTGTTTGGAAAAATTTCAGGTAAGTTGTAGTCAATTTTTGCTCTTCCTGTAACAGGCCATAGAAGTGCAGCTGTTGTTAAATTCGCTTTTCGTGCCTCGTCATATAATGTCGTTCCTTTAATAGAACGGCGGTACCAATGCCAATCTGGTGATTCCCTGCCAGGCTGAAGTAATGTATTGCTTACAACACCATGTTTGTTAGGATAGTTACCAGTTACAATAGTGGCGTGACTTGGATATGTTACAGAAGGATAAATAGCTTCTACTTTTTTTGCAATTGCACCTTGTTCTATTAAAGACCGAAAATGAGGAAGTTCTTGTAATATAGGAAAATCTAAAGCTGATAAACAGTCAAAAGATAAAACAATTACATGATTTGTTAATGGCTTGCCCATTGTGTATACCTCCTGTTATATAACCTATTATTATATATTACTATTAATACCTAGTAATAAAAATATCTTTCGGAGAAGAAAGTATTTTTTATATATTCAGACTGATAAGAGTATAATGTGCGTAAGAAGAAATCAAGGGGGAAGAAAGATGGAAACCTTTTTAATAATTAGTATCCTAACAGTAATTGTTGTTTTCTTTGTGTCGTTCATGTTACGAAAAAGCTTTCCGAATCGCTCATTTGATATTACGTTTGGTCTTATTATCATTATAATTTGTCTAATTTGTTTTCTAATCACGTTATTTTTTATTGGTGGATTTGAAGGTATGGCATATGGTTTCTTATGTTTCTTTATACTAATTGGAACAGTTGTTGGAATGTTACTTCATCAAATTGTAAAATTGCTTAGGGCGAAAATAAAAAATTGATAAGGGACATTTAGTAGATCCCTGCAAATTTTATGATACTTATTATTGTATATCACTATTAATATCTGATTATAAAAAATCATCCATGAGGAAGGTTTATTGTTTATTTTTTGAATTTTAAAACATATAATAATTATAGGGAAATTGATGGAAGGAGGATATGGAATGAATGGATTTGAAGTGTTTTTTATAATTGGAGCTGTAACAATTCTCATTGTATTTGCTGTTTCATTTTTATTAAAGAAGCAATTTCCAAAGAGACCGTTTGATATTATATTTGCACTTATTTTAATTCTCCTTTGTTTAGCTTTCTTTCCTTTTACTATCTTCGCTATTGGAGGATGGGATGGAATGGGTTATGGTATTGCATGTTTCTTTGTTTTAGTGGGAACAATCATCGGTATGATTACTCATCAATTTGTAAAACTCTTTCGGAAAAATTATGTGTAAATTCAGTATAAAACAGAAAAAAACGAAAAGAATATATAAAAATAAGAAAATTAGCTATTGTTTTAAAATAGAATTTATATTATGATATTCAACAAATTTATTTCGTTATAACGATGAAAAAGGATTAGTACATGTCCCACCTTTTTTCTAGAGAGAGAATCCATTTGGCTGGAAGATTCTTAAAAAGGCGATATGGAACCTACCTTTGCGTTCTGCATATGCAGCGGGAAGTTCCCGTTATCAAAAAGAGAGCATGTACAATTTATTTGTGCATGAATCAGGGTGGTAACGCCGGCAAAAGCTCGGTCCCTATTTAGGGGACACGGGCTTTTTTTATTTTCTAAAGGAGGAAAAGAATATGGCAAAAGAACAAGTTCAAGCTATTACAAAAATGGAAGAAGACTTTGCGCAGTGGTATACCGATATTGTGAAAAAAGCTGAGTTAGTTGATTATTCAAGTGTAAAAGGATGTATGATTTTACGTCCGTATGGATACGCGTTATGGGAAAATATGCAGAAAGTGATGGATGGGAAACTAAAAGAATCCGGTCATGAAAATGTGTATATGCCAATGTTTATTCCAGAGAGCTTACTACAAAAAGAGAAGGATCATGTGGAAGGATTTGCACCTGAAGTAGCATGGGTTACACATGGAGGAGACGAGAAGTTAGCGGAACGACTCTGCGTTCGTCCAACATCTGAAACTTTATTTTGTGAGCATTTTTCAAAAATTGTCCAGTCTTATAATGATTTACCTAAATTATATAATCAGTGGTGTTCGGTTGTCCGTTGGGAAAAAACGACGAGACCATTTCTTCGTACAACTGAGTTTTTATGGCAAGAAGGTCATACAATTCATGAAACGGCAGAAGAATCTCAAGAAGAAACGTTAAACATTTTAAACCTGTATGCCTCTTTCTGTGAAGATTACTTAGCAATTCCAGTAATTAAAGGACAGAAAACGGAAAAAGAAAAATTTGCAGGGGCGAAAGCAACATATACGATTGAAAGTTTAATGCATGATGGAAAAGCGCTTCAAACAGGAACATCTCATAACTTTGGGACTAATTTCTCTGAAGCGTTTGATATTAAATTTTTAGATCGTAATGGAAAATGGCAATATGTACATCAAACATCTTGGGGCGTATCAACAAGAATGATTGGTGGACTTATTATGGTTCATAGTGATAATAACGGGCTAGTGATGCCGCCAAAAGTAGCACCAGTACAAGTTGTTATTGTACCAATTGCTCAGCATAAAGAAGGTGTGTTAGAAAAGGCAACCCAGCTACAAGGACGTATTCAAAAAGTTGCGCGCGTAAAAATAGATGCTAGTAATAAAACGCCAGGTTGGAAATTTAACGAGTATGAAATGAAGGGTGTTCCAATTCGATTAGAAGTTGGTCCAAAAGATATAGAGAAGAATCAAGTGGTACTTGTCAGACGCGATACGAAGGAAAAAGAGTTCGTATCAATGGATCAATTAGAAGAGCGTATCACATCATTACTTGATGAGATTCACGATTCTCTATTTAATAAAGCAAAGGCATTTCGCGATGAAAACACATATAGTGTTACAGCCTTTGAGGAAATGAAGCAAGCGGCTGATGAAAAGCAAGGGTTTATTAAGGCAATGTGGTGTGGTGAGCTGGCTTGTGAAGAAAAATTAAAAGAAGAAGCAGGAGTATCATCGCGTTGTATACCATTTGAGCAAGAAGAATTAGTACAAGAATGTGTATGCTGTGGGAAGAAAGCAGAGCATATGGTGTATTGGGGCAAGGCGTATTAATTATGTAAGTTTTAAAATAGACCTTTATCTCGAACTTATAAAATTTGAGATAAAGGTCTATTTATATGTTTGTTTAAATTTACAGTATGTATTTTGGGGATGGAGTTATTTTGTTTTAATTATTTCTATTGTTTCCTATGAACCAATAGAACAATATCGAAAAGGAACGATGGCGGAAACTTAGGTGATAAGGCACAAGGCATGAACGTCATGTATGCAAGCGATGATCTTGTTCCACGATGTTAGGATTCAAAGCATTTCGTACAGCCACTTACATAATATTTAGTATAATCTATAAAAATGTAGAAAGATTGTAAGTAATATGAGCTATTATGCAAGGGAAAATGGAATTTGTTTTTTTGTAGAGTAATGAATACATGATTCCCGTTACTGTTGCAGAAATAATAAATGCGATATCGTAGTTATGAGCAATTCCAAATAGTAAACTAGATAGGATTAATCCAGCTAGAAAAGAATATTTTGTTTCAAAAAATTTAAGTATAATCCCACGATATATAATTTCTTCTTGAATTGGTCCTATTAATGCAATTGATAGGATAGCAATTATATTAATAGTGAATGATTGCTCATATAAATTTTCTATTCCTAAATGTTCAGCTTGGATTTCAGCAGAATAAGAATATAAATTTGTTATTTTATCGATAAAAGTATCGATTATATATACTAATAAAATATATAGATATGTTTGAGATGAATATAAAGGTTTGATATTGCATACAGATATAATTATTTTTTGAAAAGGTGTATATTTTAATATAAACAGAATCAATATAAATAAATAAAAAATATCAAATATAAAATCTTGTACAATTATAAGACTATCATTGTTAAATTTTTGTTGAATGAAATTTAATGAACTGGTCATTTTTAATGGAATACCTATAATTATTATTGCTATAAAGTTGACTAACAATGTTCCTAAAATAAATTCTTTCCAGGATATTTTAATTTGCTGTAATTTTGTCTCCATGCATGTTCTCCTGTTATTAATTTTTTCATTTATAATATTTTGTTTTATAAAGTTAATAGTATTAGATGGAAAAAGTATAAAGTATATTATCTTTCTTTTCTTTATTAATGACAATGTATTTTAAGGTAATTTGTGATCTTGGTATGGATTGAACATCAATGAGATGTGTTTTTTTGTTTATGGATTTTACACCTCTTTATTTACAGTGTTTTGAATATATACTTTTCTAGTCATTTTTGAGGAAAATGGGTAAGTTGCGATAAAGTCAATAAAATCAAGGGAAATGAATGTAAATAAATATTTAAAAGTTTACTTTCGAAATAAGAAAAAAAGTCCTATATAAGAGGACTTTTTTATGTGTATAAATTAATATAATAATAGCGATTTTTTAGTTTTTTCTACTTCTCTTATTTTTTTCCGCAACTGTTTGCCAAGTGAACATGTTCATTAAAAATTTTGTTGTTAATTTGTTTTTCATATTTTTTTAATGTTTCATTTATTTCACTACCAGTTTTACTTTCGAAACTTTTCTCTAGTTCTGCTGCTATATCTCTTATACTTGTTTGTAAATCGTGAAATACCCCTATGTTTTTTTGAAGAGCATATGTATCTTCTTTTATAATATCTATTGATTTAAACCCTACCTCTGTTTTTAACATCATACGCTGCATTTCTCTTTCAATTTGTTTTTTAGCAGCTTGTAATTCATCAACAACCTGATTTGCTAAATCTCCTGCGGCTCCTGCAGCATTTTCGATTTGTTTTTCTATCTTTTTAATTTCTCCCATAAAATCCATCATATAATTATCCCCTTATTTAATCTGAAAATTTCCTGCTAATTGGTTGTCTTTATCTCTTAGTGAATTTGCTGCATCACTAATTTCATCTCCGAATTGGCTTAAACTTTTTTGTTCTTTTCTTAAAATATGGATTAATTCTTCGGCTATGTTTGCGTCATGAAAATAGTCATTTCCACCTTTTCTAATTTTAGCAATTTGTGAGATGGCTTCATCTACTTCGTGTTCTTCTAATAAATGATATCTTCCACCTGACCCTGTTTCATGTTTTAATTGACTTTTTAACTTTTGAACTGCTTCAGCTTCTTTTCTTTGAAACTCTTCTATATTTTTTGCGATATCTGATAATCGATTGCTGAGCGTTTGAATTTTTTTTGCTTGTCTTATAATATCTTCAGGTTCTAATTTTAATATGGGACTTCCATTTGAATGAAAGGATCCCCTATATGTATCTCTGCCGTGCCCGTCCATAGTTAAACGTGTAAGAAATCCTTCTTTTGTATCGTTCTGTCTCGTTGTGTATTGCTTACCAATTAGAGGTGCACCGAATTGAGTGTGGTTACCAATCGGGTCATTCTCATGTGTATAATCAGTTGCTTTATTTTCCATTTTCCCTTCATCTACTCGTTTTTTTGCTTCAGGACTTAGTAAACGATAGGGATTCGGTGCAGCCCATGTAGTTGCATAACAATCTAATTCTGCAGCGATAAGGTCCGCTTCTGCACCACCTTTACTATGTCCAGTAGTATGAAGAGAAGAAGGGTGATATTTTTCTACGATGTCATTTTTTGCCCATTTCAATCCAGTATCAAATGATGTTGCAGAATCAGGTTTTATTGTTTGACTGTTACTTGGAGTAATTACTTTAGAATGTGTTTTAATTCCGAACGAAATCTGATCAATATCTGTCACGAAATCTGCTAATTGCTTAGGCTCTGTTCCACGAAATGCTAGGATTATATCATCATAATGTGTTGCATTTTCATCATATTTGTCTGCTGGTACTACTGCGATAGCTTGTAATCCATTTTTTACTTGTAGACAATCTGCATCAATTGATTCTATGACTTTCCATGTTTTCCCATCAATACCTTCTATTTCTTTACCTTTTTCTAAAACTTCGTCATCATAAACATGATCTGATAATTTGAAATAATCTTCATCTGTCGCAATTGTGTTCTTTTTAAATTCACTCATATGTTCCAACTCATTTCATGGTATATTTTAACTATATTCAAATACAAGGGGATTTTAAATGAAAAAGAAATTGGTAATTATTTTATCCATTATTTGTATTATAGCAGGAGGATATTTTACTATGGAATACTTAAAACAAAAAGAAAAAGAAGAAAAGTTTTGGAAGGCACAAAAGGCACGAGTAGAAAAGTATATTCATTACAATATTCAAGATGTAAAATCGATTACATTTAAAGAACACAGTGTAAGTCCAATGGGTGTTCCCAGATTAAAAGGTTATATAAACAATAATGAAAAATTAGATTTTATAGCTTATATTAGTACTACAGAAAATTTCGAAGATGATTTCACACGTTCTGGAGAACTTGGAAAACTAATAAAAAAACCAGCAAAATCGGTATCTGAAATTGAAAAAGAAGAGAAGGAAAAGAAACAAGAGTAGTCTTTGCACTACTCTTGTTTTCTGTATTCCATTTTAAGAAGAATGCATTGGTGAGTTTTTTATAAGGTGGTTTTCTATGAAGAAAATAATCATCTGGTTTGTATCTGCTGTGGTGCTCATAGCAGGAGGGTATTTTACAATGGAATACTTAAAACAAAAAGAAAAAGAGGAAAAGTTTTGGAAAGCACAAGAGGCGAGAGTTGAAAAATATATTCGTTATAATGTTAAAGATGTAAAATCTATTACATTTACAGAACACGAAACTAGCCCTATGGGAATTCCTAGACTAAAAGGGTATATAAATAATGACCAACAATTAGATTTTGTAGCTCGTATTAGTACTACAGAAAATTTCGAAGATCAATTTGATCGTTCTGGAGAACGTGGAAAACTAATAAAAAAACCTGAAAAATCAGTATCCGAAATTGAAAAAGAAGAGAAGGGAAAAAAACAAGAGTAGTCTTTACGATTACTCTTGTCTTTTGTATCCCATTTTAAGAAGAATGCTTGGGTAAGTTTTTTATAAGGTGGTTTTCTATGAAGAAAATAATCATCTGGTTTGTATCTGCTGTGGTGCTCATAGCAGGAGGATATTTTACTATGGAATACTTAAAACAAAAAGAACTAGAAAAAGAAAAAGAAGTAAATTTTTGGAAATTGCAAGAAGCACGGGTGGAAAAGTATATTCGTTATAATATTAACGATGTCAAATCTATTAAGTTCACAGAACATAAGGTGAGTCCAATGGGAGTTCCTCATGTAAAGGGATATATAAATGGTAATAAAGAATTACGATTTGATGCTGGTATCAGTAATACGAAGGACTTTGAAAATGATTTTGGATGTTCTGGAGAATTATATGATAACTACATGAAAAAACCAGCAAAGTCTGTATCCGAAATTGAAAAAGAAGAGAAGGAAAAGAAACAAGAGTAGTCTTTGCGATTACTCTTGTTTTTTATTATAGAAAAATAAAATATTTGAAAGTTTCTAACAATGCTTTATAATGTATTTAGTAAAATTAACCAAAATATACATTTTACTCATTATATACTAAAGGAGAGATTAAAATGGCTGGACAAATTCGTATGAGTCCTACGGAGCTAAAATCAAAAGCTAAACTATACGGACGAAGCTCTGATGAAATTAAAGATATTCTTGGAAAATTACAAGGATTACAAAATGAATTACGTGGAGAATGGGAAGGTCGTGCTTTTGATGGTTTTGATCGACAATTCAACGATCTAAGACCAAAAGTAGAAAGCTTCTCACAATTATTACATGAGATTGATGTTCAACTTACTAAAACTGCAGATGCTGTTGCTTCTCATGATGAAGAATTATCACGTAATTTCGGTTTGAAATAAGAAATGTTGTAATTTCCATAAAAACACAATTGGCCATGCAATTTATGTTGTATAACCAATTGTGTTTTTTAATAAACAGAGAGAACCTATGAAAGTAAACTAATATTCAAAAGTTTACTTTCATATTTATAATAAATAAAAAGCACTTTTTAATGTTTTAAAAATGCTTTAACTTGATGTTGATGTGACGGTACCTCAAGTATGTAGAAATTTAAAAAAGTCCCTTCATAATGCTAAAGGGACTTTGCTCACACAAATGATCTGCACATCAATTCATCTTTGATATACAGATCATTTGTATGATAATTTTTATAAATAATTGCTAAATAATGAACTTACATTACTGCTTTTAAAAGCTCTCCTACTAATGGGATGATTCCACCTAAGAATGATAAAACTGCCATTGCGATTGTCATATGATTTCCTCCTCTTTTTTCGTATTAAGATATGATGATTTTTATAAATAATTGTTAAATAATGAACTTACATAAATGCTTTTAAAAGTTCTTGAACTAATGGAAGTGCTCCACCTACAAATTTTAAAACCGCCATTGCGATTGCCATATGATTTCCTCCTCTTTTTTCGTATTAAGGTATGATAATTTTTATAAATAATTGCGGAATAATGAACTTACATTACTGCTTTTAAAAGTTCTTGTACAAATGGAATGATTCCACCTACAAATTTTAAAACTGCCATTGCGATTGCCATATGATTTCCTCCTCTTTTTTCGTATTAAGGTATGATAATTTTTATAAATAATTGCGGAATAATGAATTTACATTACTGCTTTTAAAAGTTCTGTTACTAATGGAAGTACTCCACCTAAGAATGATAAAACTGCCATTGCGATTGCCATATGATTTCCTCCTCTTTTTTCGTATTAAGGTATGATAATTTTTATAAATAATTGTTGAATAATGAACTTACATTACTGCTTTTAAAAGTTCTTGTACAAATGGAATGATTCCACCTACAAATTTTAAAACTGCCATTGCGATTGTCATATGATTTCCTCCTCTGTTGTTGATGCTAAGATGTGATTTATCTTTATGCTTTTATTATAGTAAGCGCTTACATTTTTATCAATACATTCTTATATGCAATATTGCATATAGGGAGGTAACGAAATATCACATTTTCGCATTAAGACATGTATTAGAAATTAATTGTTCCCTAAAACAAAAAAATGAACTGAATTCTCATAGACAATTGTAATGAGGTGAAATTTTTGTTTTGGGGTACTCCAAAATATTAGGTTGATGGGCATATGGTGCTACTCCTATCACTGAAAGTAAACTAATATTTAAAAGTTCACATTCAAATATTAAGTAAAAAACCTATTCCAGTATTGGAATAGGTTTAACTATTATAGATAAGAATTTGTTGTTAATTCCATGTTTGTAGACTAGAACTTTGGTGAATAATTTTATTATTTTGCCAATCAATTTTATAATTATCTATAGTTCCAAACTTGTCGTGAGGATGCTTATAGGTTTTGCTATTTGATCCTATCCAACCTTTTAAATATTCATAGGATAATGTATACACATCTCGTTCTCTAGCATGTTTTACGGATAAATCTGTTGAAGTTGCATTTTTATCTGCAATTATGATTGCCATTGTACTTGGTTGGAAACCAAATCTTACTAGAGATGGAAGTTCACTGTCTGATGAAAAATTATCTTCTGCATTAATGAGTGGATCGGTACGTGAGCTCATAAATAATTCATTACCATAATAACCATTTGAATCTCTATTATAAGGTCCATATCCTTTATTATAAAATTGATTAAATTCTACATTCCAATCTACTTTTTTATCTGTGTTATTTGTTAAAAACGTTTTATAATTTGGTTATTCATATGATATAGTATTGGACCAAGATGCACCAGCTGATACGGAAGATGAGGGACCTTCTGGTTTAACCTCTAAGCTCCCACCTACATTGTATGAAACTGTAGAAGATACTGTTTTTGATTCAATTTCATTTTTAGGTGAAACTTTATAAAATTTTGCATTGTCATTACTTGTAATTTCTAACCCTGTTTTAAAAGCGGATGGCCAGAAAATCTGAGCTGAATATGTGCCAGTACCACGCGAAAAATTCGAAGCAATATTACTTCCTTCTGTAAAAACGATAGCATATTTTTTATCAGTATTTGGATCATCAATGAATGAAACTTTTATTGAATTTTTTATATTTGCTTCAGCATTATAAGTTGAATCTAGACTATGCATAATTTTCGCACCTTGTCCTATTTCTTGAACTTTTGGTAAAGAATCTGCGTGTACAAATGAAGCGTTAAATGCTAAAGATCCACAAACGATTATTATTGGTGGTGGTATTACGGCAAGAGGTACTAAGTTATTAGATGAAGTGAAAGAAGAAGTACAGAAATATTTGCATCAAGAAATTTATAATACATGTGAGATTAGTTTAGCGCAAAATCGCAATCATGCGGGAATGATTGGTTCAATTTACCACTTATTACATCCCTATGAATAAATGATACAGATATTTTCATATAATTGAAAATTTATTCTTTTTTTCAATTGACAAATGATGCTACAATATAAGAGGAGAATACAATATTTTCCCATTTGGAAAATACCTTGTAGAAAGGAAGAAACTTCATGCCTATTATTTTAGAAAAAGGACAGAAGATTGATTTAACGAAGGGACAACCAGGAGTAGCAAAATTACAGGTTGGCTTAGGATGGGATCCAATTGGACAATCAGGTGGATTTCTATCTTCGTTATTTGGAAGTAAACCAAACATCGATTGTGATGCATCTGTGATTATGCTAGAAAATGATCGTTTTTTAAATAAAAATGATCTTGTTTATTTTGGAAATAAACTCTCTGCTTGTGGAAGTATTATTCATTCAGGTGATAATTTAACAGGTGAAGGTTCTGGCGATGATGAAACAATTTTCGTGGAATTACATAAAGTTCCGAGTCGTATTAATCGTTTAGTATTTGTTGTAAATATTTATGATTGCGTGAATCGTCGCCAAGATTTTGGCATGATTCAGAACGCATATATTCGTATTCAAAATCCGCAAACACGTGAAGAATTAGCGCGTTATAATTTATCGGAAAATTACGGCGGGAAAACAACGTTAGTTGCAGGCGAAATGTATCGCGATGGGAATGAATGGAAGTTTTCTGCAGTTGGAGAAGGTACACAAGATAAGAATTTAAGTGAGATTGTATCACGTTATCAGTAATACAATTTAAGGAGGAATAATATATGGCATCGATTTCGTTAAAAAAAGGACAGAAAGTAGATTTAACAAAAACAAATCCAGGTCTTTCTAACGTTCTTGTAGGTCTTGGCTGGGATACAAACCGCTATGATGGACAAAATGATTTTGATTTAGACGTTAGTATTTTCTTAGTAGGTGCAAACGGAAAAGTATCAGGCTCAGAAGACTTTGTTTTTTATAATAATCCAAAGGGAGCAAACGGTTCTGTAGAGCATCTAGGAGATAATCGTACTGGCGAAGGCGAAGGCGATGATGAAACAATTAAAGTAGATTTAAAGAATGTTCCTGCTCATATTGAGCGTATTTGTTTTACAATTACAATTTATGACGGAGAAAGCCGTAGCCAAAACTTCGGACAAGTATCTAATTCTTTCGTACGTATTGTAGATGAAGAAAAAGGTGCAGAGCTAATTCGTTATGATCTTGGTGAGGACTTCTCTATTGAAACAGCAGTAGTAGTCGGTGAGTTATATCGTCATGCTGGGGATTGGAAGTTTAATGCAATTGGAAGTGGATTCCAAGGCGGATTAGGTGCTTTGTGTAGCAACTTTGGTTTAGATGTAGAGTAATAAGAAAAATATATAAATACAAATTGAAAAACCGGCATAAAAGCTTTCTTTTTAGGTGGGAGAGAGCATCCGGCCATGAATAGAAGCGGTCAGATTCTCTTCCTGCCTCATGCCAAATGAAAAGAAAGTGCAGGTCACTTTTGTTTTTTCACAGCAGCAACTTAAATGTTGAAACATCAAAATGGATATATATGAGTGAACATATACTTTACTCGTGTATATACTTTTTAGAATCATAGTATAAGAGGTGAATATAAATGGTTATTCAATTACAAAAAGGACAGAAGATTGATTTAGGTAAGACAAGTCCAGGTCTTACAAAAGCAGTTATCGGCCTTGGTTGGGATATTAAATCATATGATGGCGGATCTGATTATGATTTAGACGCATCAGCTTTTTTATTAGATGCGAATGGAAAATGTACGAAAGAAACAGATTTTATTTTCTATAACAACTTACAATCTCCTTGTGAATCAGTTTTACATACAGGTGACAACCGTACAGGTGAAGGCGAAGGCGATGATGAGCAACTTGTTGTGGATTTAACTAAAGTTCCAGCAGGTGTTCATAAAATTGCAATTACAGTTACGATTTATGATGCGGAAGGTCGCAATCAAAACTTTGGACAAGTTGCAAATGCATTTGTTCGTTTAGCAAATGAAGAGACAAATGAAGAAGTTCTTCGTTTTGATTTAGGAGAAGATTTCTCCATTGAAACAGCAGTTGTCTTTTGTGAATTATACCGTCATAATGGACAGTGGAAGTTTAATGCAGTAGGAAGTGGATTCCAAGGCGGATTAGGTGCGCTTGTAAGAGCGTATGGCTTGGATGCATAAGAAGGAAACGAACTTCGTTTCCTTTTTTTGACCTTTCTATAAATCTAGCAAAGAATAGGGGAAAACAGTAAGATGAGCATTTTACAAGGAATCCTTGATACGTATGCCCAATTTTTTGACTTGGACATGTGGATTAAAGTATTACAAGATCCTGTATCTTGGGGATTAATTGGTACACTTGTTGTACTTGAAGGCTTACTATCTGCCGATAACGCCCTTGTGTTAGCGGTAATGGTAAAACATTTACCAGAAGAAAAACGCAAAAAGGCATTATTTTATGGGTTAATTGGTGCATATGCATTCCGTTTTATTGCAATTGGAATCGGTATGTTCTTAATTAAATTATGGTGGGTAAAAGTATTAGGAGCATTGTACCTTGCATGGCTTTCTATTAAATATTTCATTGATAAACGAAAAGAAAATAGTGAAGAAGAAGAACATGGCCTGAACCAAAATAGTATTCTTTTTAGAATGTTTGGTGTATTCTGGGGAACAGTTGTCATGGTTGAATTAATGGATATTGCATTTTCAGTAGATAGCGTTCTTGCAGCGTTTGGTGTATCCAATGAAGTATGGATTCTGCTTCTGGGCGGAATGCTTGGTATTTTAATGATGCGTGGTATTGCAGGTGTATTCTTAAGATTACTAGAACGTATTCCAGAGCTTGAATCAACGGCGTATATTTTAATTTTAATTATTGCAGCGAAGATGTTACTATCTGTTATTCATATTGAAGTGCCACACTGGCTATTCTTTATGATTTTAGTTATCGCATTTGGTGCAACATTTATTTTGCATTATATGCGAAATTCTGGACAAGCCCGAGAAGAGATTGCAGCTACTAAGAAAGAAGATAAATAATTGAAATGGGTTTGCTCGTTATGCGAGCGCCCATTTTTTATAACTTAAAATAGTTTATAATAAAAAGATAAGATATTATTTCTTTAAAAAAGTAAATGTTTCTGGAGGTGAACTGTCGTGTTTTCGCGTTTTACACTTCATCCATATGCATTAAAAGAAGAAGCTGACTTAAAACAATTCGAAATGATTTTAGAAAAACGCCCACAATATGAATTAACAGAGAATGAGATGAAATTTAGCTATATAGCTTGTCGTATTCTTGGTGTCCCAAACGATGTAGATGAATATTTTAATGAACTATTTGATTATAGCGAAGCAAAAGGAATTACTGTACTACACGAACAGAATTTAAATAAAGTAATCGATTCTGAGAAGCTCCGCCAAATTCAAGAAGTATTTACATTACATCAAGAAGCGCCAAATGGACTTACTGTAAACCGTCTTGTTGCACATTTATCAGGAAAGCAATTGTTACCAAAAGTGGATAATCCAGATTTACAACACTATATACATACAGCATTTATCACTGTATTGAAATTGTATGAGAAACAGCATAATCAATCTTTAAAAACAGAAGGATTTCGCCGTTTCTTAATTGATATAATTAAATTAAGCGAAAATTACGTAGCGAAATGGTTTTCTGCAATTAATTATAAGAAACAAATGCCGCGTATCGTCTGGTACGGTGATGCGAAAGAGAGTCAGATCTATTTCTTATATTTTCTTATTATGCTCGGATGTGATGTTCTCTATTATCATCCAGAAGGAAAAGATGGTTTTGAAAGCATTGATGATGAAGATAGGACTTTTGTCGTTTCTCATCCAGGTCGCGTTTCATTAGAGCCATTCCCTGATCGGCGTCGTGAGCGTGTTGCAACGGTAGCTTATCAAGCATCGAAAGAAATTGAAAAAGTGCTTCATCATGATAATTCATTATTATACAAACCGTGGCAATTTCGTACGTACACGCCTGTAGCACGTACGCTGAAGACAACATACGATGAACTCTTTATAATTACGAAAGAAAAAGCATTTATACGCCCGACATTCTTTGTGGAAAATAAACATATTTATATTCCGTCTTTATTTGCGAAAGTGTCAGGTGTTTCAAAAAATGATAAAGAATATTTTCAGCGATTGAAAGCTGTCACATCGTTTGATAACAGCTTATTAATTAATACATTCCCATTTACAAAAGAACAAAAAGCGAATTTTCAATTTCATTATCGTGATGCGTTAGACCGTGCTGGAAATCTGCATCCCGATCAAATTATGAATAGTCATTGGTGGCCACATAAGCGTTTACCTGAAGGGCTGCAACATGGGATTGCAGAAGCTATTATTCATACGTGTGAAAGTGAACTTTGTAAACCAGTTGGAAAAGAGACAAAACAAGAGGTAGCACTGTATGTTTTTGCACAGCTTTCCCAAATTCCACCTCATATTTTAGAGTTACTTGAGAAATTTGATTATTCGCAAGAAGTACCGAAAATTGTTATATTTAATAATGAAAAGAGTGGGGAATTAACTCGTTCTGATGCTGTCTTGTTGTTGTTTTTAAATCAAATTGGAATTGATGTACTACATTTTAATCCAAGCGGTCGAAATGATATTGAGCAGTATATTGAAGCGGGAGCGTTTGATTCGCATTGGCTCGAAGAAGTGAATTTCGATCTTGAATTTCATGGTTCATCAGCCTACAAGAACTTATCTCAAACAATTAAAGGACTATTTCGTCCATTTTTATAAGGAAAGGGAGAATCATACATGAATAATCCAGTCGTACTAGATTCAAAAACAGAATTGAATGAGCAAATTGCACAAGATGTTCGTTTACAGCTTAGACAAGATGCTGAAGTTCAACGTATTTATAATGCTGTTGATATTAAAGATCAACTGGAATTAATTGAACTTGGTAAAGAACCTTCTATGGAGATTTCACGTTTTGCAGATCAAATTTTACATACGATGTCTTTATCCAAGATAGAGGATTCCGGTGAACTTTTAAAACAGCTTGGTAAAATTATGGACAGATTTGATAGTAAAGATTTCGCGGAAGAGAAAAGTGGCTTTTTCTCTCGTATGTTTAAAAAAGCGGATAAAATGATTGAACAAATCTTTAGTAAGTATCAAACGATGGGCCGTGAAATGGACAAAGTGTACGTGGAAATTACGAAATACCAAGATGAAATGAAAAAATCAATTGGTACGTTAGATGGCTTATATGAACAAAACTTAAAATATTATTTAGACTTAGAGAAATATGTAGTAGCAGGAGAAATGTTATTAGAGCGTCTAAATACAGAACTAGTTCCAATGTATGAAGAACGCGTTCGTAACAATGATCAATTGGCAGGTATTGAATTAGAATCTTTAAGAAACTCTGTCGAAATTTTAGAGCAACGCATTGATGATTTAGAGAAGGCTCGTATGGTTGCGTTATTAACAGCACCACAAATTCGTATGATTCAGCGTGGTAATAACAAATTAATCGGTAAAATTAATACAGCGTTTATTACAACAATTCCTATTTTTAAAAATGGAATTATTCAGGCTGTGAATGCAAAACGTCAAAAGCTTGTTGCGGATTCTATGGCTGAGCTTGACCGTCGTACCAATGAACTACTTAAGAAAAATGCACAAAACATTGCAACGCAAAGTGTAGAGGTAGCAAGAATTTCTGGTTCTTCTAGTATTAAAATGGAAACACTTGAAGAAACATGGAATATTATTTCAAGAGGTATGCAAGAAACACAGCAAATTGAAGAACAAAACAAACGTGAACGTGAAGAAAGCCGCAAGCGTATGGCGGAACTTACAGAGAATATAAAAAAAGAATTACAAGGGTAATGTAAAAAGGCAATGAGGAGCTCCCTCATTGCCTTTTAATTTTTCTTAAACACTTTTATCATTTCGTTTATAACAAGTGGAATAATACTTAGTAATATAACAAATCCCCAATCTTTTAAAGTTAAAGCATGTACGCCAAATATATTAGCAATCGGTGGAATGGAGATAATGCATACTTGCATAAGTACACCAATAAGTAGGGAGAAAACTAAGTATTTATTTGTGAATACTCCGATCGAAAAGATTGATTTTGTACTTGATCGTAAATTGAATGAATGAACAAGCTGTGAAAAACTGAGTACGACAAACGCCATCGTTTGGGCATGTAATAAAGCATCATCATCAATTTGAGATGGGAAAAGAGGGAAGATATTTGTATCTCCTGTATATAATTTTGCCCCAACAATAAAGGCGATTAACGTGATGAACCCAATTATAATCCCGTTTAAAATAAGAAAAGGAACGCTACCATGAAACAAGCTTTCTTTTGCATCACGCGGCTTTTCTTTCATCACATCCGGATCTTCTGGGTCAACACCTAGTGATAGAGCTGGGAGTGTATCTGTAATTAAATTCACCCACAAAATGTGAATCGGACGAAGTGGGGTAGCCCAGCCGAGTAAAATAGCTAAGAAGAGTGCAATAATCTCTCCAAAGTTGCAAGAGAGTAAGAAAAGAATCGATTTTTTAATGTTGCGATAAATATTTCTTCCTTCCTCAACAGCTTTTACAATAGATGAGAAGTTATCATCTGTTAAAACCATGTCAGCCGCACCTTTAGCAACATCTGTTCCTGTAATCCCCATTGCGACTCCGATATCAGCTTGTTTTAAAGATGGTGCATCATTGACACCATCTCCAGTCATAGAAACAATATTTCCTTTTGCGCGTAGTGCCTTCACAATTTTAACTTTATGTTCAGGAGAAACGCGTGCAAAGACGTTTAAATGATTAATTTCATTTGTTAGTTTTTCGTCTGAAATACGATCTAATTCCGTTCCAATCATGACTTCGGATTCTTTTTCAGCAATACCAAGTTCTTTTGCAATAGCAAAAGCGGTATCTTTATGATCTCCTGTAATCATAACAGTACGAATTCCCGCGTTTTTACATTCTGCAATAGATGCTTTTACTTCTGTTCGCGGTGGATCAATCATGCCGACAAGTCCGATGAATATAAGATTTTCTTCCATGTGATTGGTGTTAACGTTTTTTGTGTCATACTGTTTGAAAGCAAATGATAGTACTCGTAAAGCTTTTTGAGACATCATTTGAGCAGCTTCTAATATTTGTTCTTCAATTGCTTCGGTTAAGACCTCCGTCTTACCATTTATAAAGATATGTTTACAACGAGGTAAGAGTTTATCAATTGCTCCTTTTGTCATGCTGTAATAGTTTTCATTGTACTCATGCAATGTTGTCATCATTTTACGTTCGGAGTCAAATGGTAATTCGTTCACGCGTCTATGTTGATCTTCTAAAGTGTCTTTTTGAAGATGAAAGATGCTGCCAGCAACAAGAAGAGCAATTTCTGTTGGATCGCCAGTTTGTGATTCAGCCTTATAAGATGCATCGTTGCATAAAATCATATTTTCTAATAATAAGCGCTGAGCATCATTGTTTATATTTAAATTTTTTAGTTTATCGTATGTACGGTCACTATAGAAATGAGTAACTGTCATTTTATTTTGTGTTAATGTTCCTGTTTTATCTGAACAAATAATTGTAACAGAACCGAGTGCTTCTACGGCTGGAAGCTTGCGAATAATAACGTTTTGTTTAATCATACGTTGCACACCAATTGCAAGAACAATGGAAACAATAGCTGGTAATCCTTCGGGAATTGCTGCAACCGCTAAGCTAATGGCAGTCATGAACATTTCTAACGTGTCTCGGCCTTGGAAATATCCGATGAAGAACATGGTGATACAGATTGCAACTGCTACAAAACCTAAATATTTCCCGACTTGAGCTAAGCTTTTTTGAAGTGGTGTTGCATCATCATCCGCTTCATGCAAGAGAGTAGCGATTTTTCCAATTTGAGACTTCATTCCTGTTTCAACAGCAACACCAACACCTCGGCCGTATGTAACAAGGGTCGACATAAAAGCCATATTTTTTTGATCACCGAGTGGTATTTGTTCTTCATTTTGAAGAGAAGGATGGTAAAGTGAATCTTTATCCACAGGAACAGATTCGCCTGTTAAAGCAGATTCCTCAATTTTTAAATTGGCGGTTTCAATAAGCCGTAAGTCACACGGAATATAACGTCCAGCATCAAGCATAACGATATCTCCTGGAACAACATCTTCGGACGGAATTTCTTTTAGTTCACCATCCCGTTTTACAATTGCTTTTGGCGTTGCCATCTTTTTTAATGCTTCTAAAGCTTGTTCTGCTTTCGATTCTTGAATGACACCAATTACAGCATTTAAGACAACAACGAGAGCAATAATGCTCGCATCGGCCCACTCACCAACAAAGGCAGAAATAAGAGCGGCAATTAAAAGAACATAGACGAGAACATCATTAATTTGAGAAAAAATACGTTGCCATAAAGTCCGTTTTTGTTTTGTAGTGAGTTCGTTTCGTCCATATTTTTTTAATCGAATTTGCACCATTTCGTCTGTTAGACCATGTTGTTCATTTGTTTCAAGTGCAAGTATTGCTTGATCTTTCGTTTTACTGTACCAATTGCTCATAGATAAACACCTCCGGTAAAAGCAGTTAGCAATGGTAATAAGATAAATATTAAAAAAAGAGTTTGGTGAAAGGGAAGGTCTATGGTGAAGTTCTCCTTTTATTGTACAGTATTTGGAAAATAGATGTAGAAAAGTGGAAGGGTGTCATTAATTTGTCGGAAATAAAAAAGTCCCTTTGTATAAGGGACTTTTCATTATTTTTTAATTAGCGTACCTAATTCTTCAGTAATAGCCTGCATTTCACTAATGCTGAATGTTTCACGTTTCATTACATGGTCGTAAATATCTCGTAAATCTTCGTACATTTCTTGGTTAAAGCTTTCAGCTCTCATTGCTCCTGCGTTTACCATGCGTAACTTTTCTTTAATAGCTTCTACCATATATTCAACATTTTCTTGCGATTTTACGGATAAATCCACCGAAGTGTCCCCCTTTGAAATAACATAAAGATATCTTAACATTTTTTATCATTTTCGTTAATGAAACTTTTCAACCCTATTAAATTAGTAGGGATTTCCTTTATAATTAATAATTGGTTGTTTATACTATATGTATATATAAGAAATGCACCAAGAAGGGAAGAAACAAATATGATTCAAGTATTGTTTGTTTGTCTTGGGAACATTTGTCGTTCACCGATGGCAGAAGCGATTTTTCGTGATCTTGTCGTGCAAGAAGGATTAGAAGATAAAATTCAACTTGATTCTGCTGGAACAGGCGATTGGCATATTGGTCATCCACCTCATGAAGGAACACAAAAAGTTTTAAAAGAAAATGAAGTCTCTTTTGAAGGAATTAAAGCACGTCAAGTAGAAAAAGAAGACTTAACAAAGTTTGATTATATTATTGCCATGGACAACAAGAATATAGCGGATTTAGAAAGTTTAGGTAAAGCTGGAGGCTATATTGGTAGACTGTCTGATTTTGTTCCAGACGGTGGCTGGACGGATGTTCCTGACCCTTATTTTACAGGGAACTTTCAAGAAGTATATGACCTTGTAACAGAAGGGTGTGCAAAATTGTTAGCATTCATTCGAAATGAGCAAGGAATATGAGAAAGCTTAGAAAGAAATACTTTCTAACATAAGAAATGAAAGGGTGAAGGAATATGGCAAAGAAGAATAATATAGCTCGAAACATTGCAATTGGGGTAGCAGCAGGTGTAGCTGTTTCTATGCTTAAGAAAGAAAATCGTGAAAAAGTGAAAAATACAGCAGAAAAAGCAAAATCAAAAATGATTGAAATTGGCGAGAATGCAAAGATAAAAGAAAAAGTGCAAACTGTTACAGATAAAGGACGCGAACTTGCAGATTTTAATGTAGTAAAGGCGAAGGTAGCGGAAATAAAGAAGCTAACGCCAGCTGTTGTTGGCACGTTAAAGGAAACAAAAGAAATCTTTAGTAAGAAAAAGATTGAACGAGAGGAAAAGCCAGAAACAATTGAAATTCAAGCTGTGTCTCCAAAAGTAGAAGAATTAAAAGTAGAAGAAGAACCGGTAGTAGCTGAAGATGGTGGAATGAAAGAAGCGCGTGAATTATTTATGAAGGACTCTAATGCAGAAGAAAAAAAAACAGAAGCATACATTGAGTTAAAGCAAGATAAAGAAGAGAAGAAAAGCGTTTAGAGAAATATGAAAAAAATTCTAGAGAAAGCAAGGGGAAATCGTGTCTATTCGTTTGGGAAAGATCTATATGACCGAACGATGCGAGATGACGTAGCGGGCCTAGCAGCACAGCTCGCTTATTTCTTCTTGCTTGCTATTTTTCCTGGACTTGTTTTTTTAATTACGCTTCTTGGATTTATTCCAATTCAAACAGAGGATGTGCTCAGTTTATTAGAGGCTTATGTGCCAGAAGATGCAATGAACTTAATTGAAGTGAACGTAGATAAAGTTGTAAATGAACAAAATGGTGGTTTATTATCGTTTGGTTTATTATCAACGTTATGGTTTGCATCAAATGGTGTAAATGCAGTTATGAATGCATTTAACCGAGCCTATGATGTAAAGGAAACGCGCTCTTTTATCGCGACGAGAGCTTTGTCTATTGTGCTTACACTAGCAATGATTTTTATGATTGTCTTCGCGTTAATTGTTCCTGTATTTGGACAAGTAATTGGTGCAGCTGTTTTTAAAGCGCTTGGTTTATCAGAAAGCTTTTCTTTCGTATGGAGTATTATACGGCTAGTGGCCAGTTTCTTAGTGTTATTTGCCTTATTTAGCTTTTTATACACATTTGCACCTGATCGAAAGTTAAAGAGAAGAGAAGTTATATCAGGGGCATTATTTGCAACGGTTGGGTGGATTGTGGTATCGTACTCATTTGCCTATTACGTGGATAAATTTGCAAATTATGCGAATACATACGGTGGTCTTGGTGGTATTATCATTTTAATGTTATGGTTCTATTTAACGGCTTGGGTCATTTTACTTGGCGGAGAAATTAATGGATTACTACATTTTTATCGAACAAGTGACAATAATTCCCGTGATGAAAAATAATTTTCTGTTCCATAATAAAGAGGAACAGGGGGGATTCAAAATGAGTAATAATAAAAAAAATCATAATAACAAAAACCAAGGTAAAAAAAATAGTAGCTCACATCCAAAACATAAAACGAGTAGCAGTGCTAATGGACATAATAGCTATCATTAAAAAAACGGGTTCCCTCTGGGGACCCGTTTAGTTATTTCCTTTTAATAAACGTAAGCCGTTTAAAATTACAAGGATTGTACTTCCTTCGTGACCAATAACGCCAAATGGAAGAGCTAAAAATTGTAGGAAATTAGAGCAAATGAGCATTGCGATTACTGCTAATGAAAAAATAACATTTTGTTTTACAATGCGGTTCATTCGTTTTGATAAACGAATGGCCTGTGCAAGGCGAGAGAGTTCATTTTTCATTAGAACGACATCTGCTGTTTCTAAGGCAACATCTGTCCCTTCGCCCATAGCAACGCCAATACTTGCTGTAGCGAGTGCAGGAGCATCGTTAATACCGTCGCCAACCATTGCCACTGTACCGTATTTTTCTTTTAGTTGCTTCACCGTTTCTACTTTTGTTTCTGGTAAGCATGATGCGTAGTATTCTTTTATGTTGCTTTCAGTCGCAATTGCTTTAGCCGTCTGTTCGTTATCACCAGTGATCATGATAGCTTCAACACCAATGCTTTGTAAATCACGAATAGCAGCAATTGTTTCCTGGCGAAGTGTATCTTTTAAAGCAATAAGCCCAAGAATTCCTTTTTCATTACTAATATAGACAACAGTTTTTCCTTCTTGTTCGAGTGTCGTAGCGATACCATTGTGAAAAGTTTTTGTTTCTTCGCCAATAAAATCGGCCTTTCCAATCTTATAAGCTGTATTTTCTAACATTCCTTTTAAGCCAAATCCAGTGACATCTTCTACACTTTCGGGTTTCGTTAATGTAATGTCATATGCATGTTTTGCGTACTTGACGATAGCTTCTGCGAGTGGGTGTGTGGAATGACTTTCGATAGAAGCTGTAATATACAACACATCTTTTTCTGTTATTTCATCACGTACGTAAACATCTGTTACAGTCGGTTTTCCTTGAGTTAATGTTCCTGTTTTATCAAAGGCAATTGCCTTCACTGAGGCAAGGCGTTCTAAATGAATACCACCTTTAAATAAAATACCGCTTCGTGCGCCGTTAGAAATAGCAGATAATGTCGCTGGTGTAATCGATGCGACAAGCGCACATGGAGAAGCAACAACGAGTAAAATCATGGCACGATAAAATGTTTCGTTCCAGCTCCAATCTAGTAGGAAATGAGGAACAAACATCATTAGAGCAACGATGATAAGTACACCTTTTACATATGTTCCTTCAAATTTTTCGATAAAAAGTTGCGATGGTGATTTTTCACTTTGCGCGTTTTGAACGAGACGGATAATTTTTTGAAACAATGTTTGGTCGCTTCTTTTTGTAATTTTAACTTCAATAGCCCCGCGTAGGTTCACGGTTCCAGCGAATACTTCATCACCAAATTTTTTCTCATTTGGGATAGGCTCCCCAGTGATAGCCGCTTCATCGATATTTGTTTCACCGCTATGAATTGTACCATCTGCAGGTACGCGTTCACCTGGCTTAATTAAAATGATGTCATCAATTTCTAACTGAGCTACTGGAATACGTTCTTCTGTTCCATGTGAAATGAGCAAGGCTTCTTCAGGTTGTAATTCTAGCAGTGCTGAAATTTCTTTTTGGCTTTTACTTAATGTATAAGCTTCCATTGCACCGCTTAGTGCAAAGATAAATATTAAGATGGCACCTTCTGCCCAGTATCCGATAATAGCGGCACCAATGGCAGCGAAGAGCATTAACATTTCTACATTCAATTCTTTTTCTTCTATTGTATCTTCGATGCCTTCTTTCGCTTTCGCATATCCTCCAATTATATAAGCGAGGATATAAAAAACTATCCCAGCAGTTGTTGCTTCGTTTTTTGTGAATAACCAACCGGATAAAATGAAAACACCAGATAGGATTGCAAAGATAAGTTCATAATGCTTTTGGAATGATTGAATCCAGGATGGGTTAGACATATTCTTTTTTGATGGTAATGCTTTTACTTCTGAGTTCATTATTACTCGCTCCTTCCAAATTCTTATTGAGAAAAAGAATCAAAATCGAAATCCCCATAAAACGACGAAAGCTGCCATCCATACGGATAGCAGCATTTCTATTGAAAAATTTTATCAGTTATTATTTTGTAATTATTCTATATTATATCATATGTTTTTACTTGAGAATATGTTTTTGTTTATATATCAAATTGAAAAACTTGTTTTTTTGCGTTTCCTTTGGTATATATGAATATTGTTCGTAAAAAGGTCGGAAAGGAAGACGATAAGTGAAGACAGAGAAATTTTTTACCCATCCAATTGGTGTGTTTGCTGCAGCGCTAGCAGCGACATTTCTATGGGGAAGCGCATTTCCTTTTATTAAATTAAGTTATGCTGAACTCGGAATTCAGCCACATGAAGTTGGCGAGCAAATATTATTTGCTGGTTATCGCTTTTTCTTATCTGGTGTGATGCTCTTATTCTTTTTTAAAGCAATAGGAAAAGATATGCATTTCAAAAAAGAAACAGGGAAGCAATTAGTGCAAATTGGTTTATTTCAAACATTTCTACAATATGTATGCTTTTATATTGGTATGAGTTACAGTTCTGGAATTGAAGGTGCTATTATTTCTGGCACATCATCTTTTTTTCAAATTTTAATTGCGCATTTTTTGTATAAAGATGATGCATTAAATATTCGAAAAGTAATTGGCGTGTCTATCGGTTTTTGTGGTGTGATTCTTGTGAATGTTCCAAGTGATGGAAGTATGGCGTTTCATTTTGGAATTGGTGAATTATTGCTTCTTGGGGCCGCGATGATGTATTCATATGGAAATATATTGGCAAAAGAAGGAAGTAAAACATTAGATGTTGGGTACATGACAGCCTATCAGATGATTTTTGGATCTATCGGATTATTATGTATTGGTATTTTTCAAGTTGGATTTATGCCTTTTGTATTCAATATGAAAGCACTATCTATGTTACTTTATTTATCCTTCTTATCAGCGGCGGGGTTCTGTATATGGAATACAGTTATGAAGTATAACAAGGTCGGAAAAGTATCGATGTATATGTTCTTTATACCAGTATTTGGAGTCTTATTATCCAGCATGATTTTAGGGGAAGCAATTCATTCATTTGTTTTATTTGGATTAGCATGTGTAGCAGCGGGTATTATCGTAGTAAATCGGACACCAAATATGCAAAAAACGGAGCAAGAGAAACAAGCGGCATAAAAAGAGTAGGATTAATTTTTTTTAGTTTTAGAAAAAAGGATAGGAGTGTTCCTCTTTTTTTGAAATTTTATATGATAAAAACAGGAGAAGATAGGTTATATCACGAAGAAATATTAATATCCATTTATTGAGGAGAACATGTTATGAATGAAATTTATATATTATTAATTGGACAGGTCATTGTATTTGTTGTAGGTGCGGTTTATGCAATAGCACAGACAAAGCAAACGGGAGAAAATGAGCCTTTACCATTATTGATTCGTCTTATTCTTAGTTTTTCTTTAACTGGTGGTGCGATCTGGATTTGGTTACAAGATCCATCTGTAGAGTATCGTCAGTGGGCTGCAATTGGTATGACTTTATCTACGCTTGGTGATTTATTTATGGCAGGGATCATTCCATTTGGACATCGGTTAATCGGCGGTATGGTTACCTTTGCAATTGCACATTGTTTTTATGTAACAGCATTTTTGCAAACGGGTATCTCATGGAATGGGTTCTGGATTGGAGTAGTAGCATACGGTTTATTTTTAATAATTGGTTGGTTCTTTTTTATTCGCAATCAAAAACAAGATAGGCTGTTTACAATTGGTGCGCTCGTATATGGTTTATGGGTTGGAGGAATGGCGTGTTTTGCATTTGCATTATACTATGCAGACAACGGAATGTGGTGGATTCCAGCGCTTGGTGGATTGTTATTTGTGATTTCTGATTTTATTATTGGTGTAACGGATATTGGTGGTCGCAAAGTAAAGTATGATCCACTTTGGATCTGGGTAACATATGTTGCTGCACAGATGTGTATTGTATATGTTGGAATATAAAAGAGGATATCTCTAAAAGTAGCTATTGAGCTACTTTTGGGATATCCTCTTTTTTGATTATATATTATGCTACGATGTTCTTTTGCTGTAAAGCGGAAAGACTATATTCGTCAGCCGCTTTATAACCTTGAGATAATAGCTCATTAATGTATATTTTGTTATAAATAAAGCAGAAAACTAAATTAGAAAATCCGAATGTAAAAGCACTTGCAATTAAGATAATTAAAAACCATTTCCAATCCCCACGGAATATAGCAGGGAAAAATCCGAAGAAAAAGACAGTCCAACTAAAACCTAGTTTTGCCTGTTTAATTTGTCCAGTATTTTCGTTCCTTAAAAAATGAATCCTCCTTGGAGTATATGTATTAATTTATAAAAAGACCAATCTAGTATATCTTACATTTAAGAATATTATTCAGATTTATAAAATTTTATAGGTTTTATCTTATTCTTTCGGAATTTTGTGGAAATTAATAATAGAAACTATCTATAATAAATGTAACAAAGGGAGAGGAATGAGAGATGGAAAATGAAAAAGAAAAGTCGCTTTCGTGAGCTTTTTGAAATACTAGCTATTGCGTGTTTGTTGTTTTTTTTAGTGAAAATTTTTGTGTTTTTTCCAACAACTGTGCAGGGAGCATCTATGAGGCCAACATTGCAAGATGGGGATAAAGTAATTATTAATAAGTTAGCAAAGAGATTTGAAACCTATGAGCGTGAAGATATTATTGTAGTAAAGACTGATAATTTTTATGTGAAGAGAATTATTGGGTTGCCAGGAGATGTAATTGAGATGAAAAATGACCAATTATACGTAAATCATCAAGTGCAAAGTGAACCTTATTTAGATAAAAATAAAAAACAAGCGAAACAACTTCTTATTAATTTAACTGAAGACTTTGGTCCTATTACGATTCCGAAAAATAAAATTTTTGTCATGGGAGATAATCGTTTAGTGAGTAGAGATAGCCGTAACGGCTTAGGACTGATTCATAAAACAGAAGTGCTTGGCACATTAACTGCAATCTATTATCCGTTTGATCATATGAAAATTGTGAACTAGAAAGAAGGGATAATATGGAGGATATGATTGGACACATTCTAGTAGGAGTTGGTCGCGCAGCAATTGCATTAAGTGAAATATGTGTTGATGCAGGTAAAGGGATTGTAAGAGGGACTGTTAGTATTATAAGAGTCGCTGGAGACTTTATGTTAGATGAAGTGGTAGAGGATGCATTAGAAAGATTAGCGGAACGAGAAGAACGGAAAAAGAAAAGAGTGCAGCGACACATAGAAAAACTGAAGCGGTATACATGGTTCAAGGTTTTATATGAGGATAAGCGCTGCCAGGAAATTTTTAATTATAATAAAGCATGCAGGGATGTATTAAGCAAACGTCGTTATGTACATAAGTTAATTCATAAAGAAGATGAAAGAAAGAAATTCATTAAGCGTGTGAAAATTGATGCAAAGGTTAATGATGTTAATTGGGATATGTGAAATAGAATATAAGTAAAAAACCAAGCAATTGTTACAATTTGCTTGGTTTTTTGTATTTACCTAAATTGTAGGTGCCTCGTTCGTTGCTATTTTCAAAGAAGGGGCTTCATCGTTTTTTTCATTTAGCATGAATTTGTACTGCAATAACTGTAATTTAAACAGTGTTAAAGGATCATGATATGTTTCTGGATTTGTTCTTAGTTTCGTTAATGCATTTTCATCTTCATTTATTTCGAGATGTGCAGCTTCCACAGTTTGCTTTAATATGCTAAGAGGTTCTTTAAAGAACATCATAATATCACGTTCTAATGCACTCTCGAATAATTCAAATTGAAGGAAGAACTGTTCAGAAATAGTTGTTGTTACATCTGTATAGTCTTCGGTCTCGATATAATTTTTATATTTGTTGTAAAGCATGGATTGATTTTTCTGCATGTTACCGAATAGCTTTCCAGCACTTTTTAATAGAAATTGTGTTGGTGTAAAGCGTAGTAAAATATTCACATCATCAACTTTGATCCGGTTTGTCATCCTTGCAACATCGCGGCGCCAATCATCAAGTAGTTGGAAATCGCATGGTAGTTTCATACGTTCTTCTTCGTATAATTTATTAAATGTTTCACTCATTTCATCTAAATAAGATTGACTTTGAATAAATTCATTATGGACTTTTTCAATCCATTCTTGAATAGATTGAGTAAACTTAGGTAATATCATTTGTTGTAAATGTTTTTGAATTCTTTCATTCATTGCTGCATTTAATTCTTCAGGAACTTGTTTAAAGTCACTATCTTCATGAACTAAATCGGAACAGCTCTGCAATAATTCAGGAATTTGATCATGAAGATCATGTATAATTTCATCTTTCGTTAAACGATATGAGTCTGTAATAGAGCGAGTCTTATCTTTTTCAATAGCAGTCAGGTTATTAATGAAGCCATTTAATTTCACTAAAAGGTGTTTATTCCAACGGATTGACTTTACTAACGTATTTTCTAATTGTACGCGTTCATTTAAGAGATACGTGATGGTCTTTTGAATAAACCATAATAGTTTTTCCGTGCGTTCGGTTTCTATATTTCTATTATTAAAGTTTGAAGTAATGGATTCTGTTAAATCACTTAGTTGCCCGCTGTTCTCTTCTAAAGATGAGTAAGGGAATACTCGTGCATTTGGAAAATGTACACGTATTTTAGACTCGGTTTCATTTAGCATTTTATTTGCTGTTTCATCACTAAAGATTGTATCGATTGTATTTAAAACAAAATGAACTTGTAAAGTCGGTATTTGTTCTCGTATGTATAGTAGTGTATCGATTTCTTCATCAAGTAAAGGCGAAGAGGTATTAAGAACATATAATAGATTATCGGTTGCATGTAAGTATTCAAGATTTGTATTCTCTTTATTGCCATTTCCATCAAAACCTGGTGTAACGATAAATGAGAATTTATTTTTTCGTAAAAACCTACATGGTAATTTAAACTCAATACATTTCTGCTCAGATTCTGATTTTGGAGGAACAGCCATCATTTCGTAAAATTCATCCAAATTGGAAGTAGTTCTTATTGTTAAATCCGTGAGTTCTGTAATTTCTGTTTGCGCATTATCTTTAAATATGATAGCGGCTCCAGGAGAATTTTTTAGTATACTTTCCCCTAATATAGAATTGATAAAGGATGATTTACTAGCATCATTCGTACCTGTAACGAGAACTTGTTGTACGTTTAGGTCGGAAAGTTCTCGAACAAGCCATGTGAAAGAATGACCTAAGTCTACATCATTCTTTTCTGCCCATACGACAATAGTTTCAAATAAGCTTGAAACTTTGTCTAGATCAACTGTGTTAACTGTTTTTGAACTAGAAAGGAGTGTTTCAGCGCTTTTTACAAGTAATGTATCAAGGCTTTTAGGTGAAATCTCATTCCATGCTAACGTTGCAGCGGAAACAAATAGAGAATGTTCTGCTTTTGTTAAGCTAAACCAATTTGTTAACAAGTCTGGAATAAGTTCCTGTAGTTCATGCATCAAGTATTGTCCTGTAATTAATTCACAGTAGGTGTCTTGATAAAGAGTAACAATTTCATCCCATGAGTCGTAAGAATCTACCTCGACGTGTAAAAAAAGGTGATTGATTGTTTGAATCCATAATAAGTAGGTTGACTCATCTTGATAGATTTTCCAAAGTGATGAGACAAGTTGCTTAAATTGAATGGAATCGACGGTATATAAAACTTTTAATGCTTCATAAAAATATTTTGGTTTCATTTGTTTTGTGAATCCTTGATTCACATAACTTGTTAAAATCTCAAACCAATGTAATGATTTCGTTCGAATTCCTTCTTGAACAGCAAGGTCAATAGCATTGTTCCAATCCTGCTGTTTCTCATAAAAGGAACGAGCAATGGCAGTGATATTTGGATAGTCTGGTTGGAATGAAACTGCTTCACTAATGACCTTAAAAGCAAGTCCTAAGCGATTTTGTTCGATGTACAGAGAAAGAAGTTGCAATGAAACTTCCATTGTCAGTGTTGTGTCTTCTGTTTGAATCGATGTATAGATTTCTTCTGCCATTGAAAGCAATCCTAATTCAAAATAAGCGTCTGCTATATTTTTTTTTGCCCATAGAGAGAGATCATTGTTTACTTTCTCCCACTTGAAGATGGCTGTTTCGAAATCTTTATGATGATAATTAACTTCTCCTTGTGCGAAACGAATGTTAGCGATATTGGAAAATTCATTTTCAGCTTCATTTACATATGCTTCCCCAAGTACTTGAGGAGCCTGAACAGAATCCTGTTCAGTTAAGAATGTTTCATAGTATACCTTTTGAATCAATTGTTTTTCTATGGTCATGTTTTTTCCCCCTGTATAATTTAGAAAAATGATTTTTATGTAAAAGGATGCATAGTACTCTACACGGATGGAAGATGCATGTAATCTTTTTAAATATATGTTTACTGCCTATATCATTTTTCTTGAGAGTCAAACCGATGCTAAATGTAACTTTTCTTTATTGTAACAAAAATCACGCTTGGGAAGTCGGATTTTCTTATAATTATGAAGTGAAGTATGGATTTATCACGCTATTCGTGGACAATATGCATTCACACCTTAAGGTCCTGAAAAATGAAGATTAAAAGTAGTAAAAAGTTTCATTACAGGTAAGATGAATAGGAGTAGAGTTCATTATAAAAACGATGTATAGTGAATATGTATACCATGTTTGCTTAAAAGATAGAGAGGGTACAATATGGAATAACGATTGTGCATAGGATGTGTCATCCAAATGGAACAACATATTGGTGAGTTAATCTCACATTATGGGTATTTGGGAATTATTATAGCTCTTGCGGGTGGAATAGTGGGTCTGCCAATACCAGATGAGTTTTTGCTGACGTTTGTTGGTTATAATATTTCGAAAGGAACTATGTCAGGGACAGCTGCTTTTTTAAGTGGAATGGCTGGTGCGGTACTTGGAATTACTTTAAGTTACATACTTGGCTTAAAACTTGGACTGCCTGTATTAAAAAAATATGGTCCAAAGATAGGAATTAAAGAAAAGCAAATTGAAAAAACGCATGTTTTGTTTGAAAAATATGGTCCTTTTTTAATAATGATTGGATATTTTATACCAGGAGTTCGTCATTTAACTGCATATTTTGCTGGTATGTCAAATTTAACGTTTTGGAGATTTTGTCTATACGCATACGGTGGTGCTTTCATCTGGATTAGCGTTTTTATTGGACTTGGATGGAAACTTGGAGAGAAGTGGCGCTTTGTTGAATATAGTTTGCATCATTATGGAATGTGGATTTTAATTATCTCAGTAGTAGTTGTACTTATTGTATGGCTCTACATAAGAAGAAAAAAAACCGCTAGTTAAGCGGTTTTTAGCTGAAAGCAATGAAGAGAACACCTGCTGTAATACATACAACACCCATTCCAGTCATGAAGTTTAATTTTTCGCCTAATATAATTATTGCAAGAATAATTGAAAATACAACACTTAATTTATCTACAGGAGCAACTTGTGAAACTTTTCCTGTTTTTAAGGCGAGAAAATAAAACAGCCATGATGAGGCACCAGCTATACCACTTAACGTGATAAATAGCAGTGCTTTTTTATTCATTAGAACGTCACCAATATTTTGAAATTTACCTTGTATCATAATTACACCTATCATAAATAGTGCCATGATGATTGAACGGATAGTTGTTGCCACATTGGCATCGATTCCTTCTAAACCAAATTTTCCAAAAATGGATACAAGTGCTGCAGCAATTGCTGATAATAATGCGAATAATAGCCATGAACTCATAGTAAAATTCCTCCAGTCTTGTATTATTATACATGAAAATCATTCTCAAGTATAACGGATAGCAAGAGGATGTTTTGAATATAACTATGAAAATAGTAAAGGCCCATCTAACATAAAGATGTTAGATGGGCCTTTGATCTATTATTCTGCAATTTCTTCATATAAAAAGTACGTTACATTATAAATGTGTTCTACTTCATCATCTGTCATAAATAAAAGCTCTTCACGCTCAATTCCCTTTTTCTTTTCAATAAACTCAATCATATTTTTCCGTTCTTCTCTTTTCATCATTTTGTTTCTCCTCCCAATCTGTTTTAATACAGTTTATTTAAGTTGATACTATTATATAACAGAATCTTTAGAAAGTTCCATCTTTTTTATCTTTTTTTTGATAAGAACTTTTCGACAAAACAAGCCCTTTTAAAGGGCTTGTTTTTGAATTACAGTCGTAAAAACTCTGGTTGAGTCGTACCAGCACTATCGATGTAGTAAATTGTATTTGGATTGATCTTTATAAGTACATAGTTAGGATCTTCAGGGCCGAGTAACCAGCGTTTTAAGTTGTTGTTCCAAAATTTATTTTTTAATGTTTGCTCTTCTTCAATTGAAGCGGTGCCTTCTACTTCGATATAATCTTCATCCCATTTCTTCCCTTCTCTTCCGAGTAGCACGTGTACATTTGAATTTTGTTCGATATCTACTACCTTTTTGGAATTACGATCTGTTGCGACATATAATACAAAGTCTTCATGAAAAAACATCATAAAACAGCTATGTGGCTTATTTTCACGCACGGTAGCTAATACACCTGTTCTTTGTCCTTCAATAATAGTTGCAATTTTTTCTTTTAAATTCATTTTTTGAGCCCCTTTCTGTTATCCGTAATTTCATTCTGCGGAAACTTGTTGCTTAAAATTTTTTACACTCTTTCATACTTTTTTCTTCAATCGTATTTTTTAAACGTATTTGTGATGAAATGGGACAAGTTAGGAGAAGAATAATGATAATAGTGGGGGAAATACATACGATGAAAGGATGGAAAATATGTTTAATAAAATTTTCTTAATACTTGCACTTGCTGGTGTACCGCTTTCTATTCTTGGAAATACGTTGCATTGGCCACAAACAATTATGTTTGCTGTGTATTGCATTACAATTATTGCTCTCGCTGCTTTTATGGGAAGAGCGACAGAAAGTTTAGCTATTGTCTCTGGACCAAGAATTGGTGGGCTATTAAATGCAACCTTCGGGAATGCGGTTGAACTTATCATTTCAGTTTTTGCATTACAAGCAGGGCTAACTGAAGTCGTACTTGCTTCACTAACTGGTTCCGTTCTTGGCAATTTATTGTTAGTTGGAGGTCTTTCTTTTTTTGTAGGAGGGCTCAAGTATAAAAGACAAAGTTTTAATGTTTATGATGCAAGGCATAATTCGGCCTTACTAATATTTGCAGTTGTTGTAGCATTTGTTATTCCAGAAGTTTTTTCAATGAAGATGAGTATAGACAAAACATATCAATTAAGTATTGGGGTTTCAATCATCATGATTGTCATGTATTTAGCCGCACTATTCTTTAAACTGGTTACGCATCGTGGTGTGTATCAGCATAAAAGCGATGAAGTAGAACATGAGGAAGAGCCTGAATGGTCAAAAGGGAAAGCATTACTTATTTTAGCGATTGCAACAGCGGCTGTTGCTTATGTATCCGAGGCGCTTGTTCATACATTTGAAACGGTAGCAAAATCATTTGGATGGTCGGAATTATTTATCGGGGTTATCATTGTTGCGATTGTTGGTAACGCCGCGGAGCATGCCTCTGCAATTATTATGGCTTATAAAAATAAAGTGAATATTGCAGTTGAAATTGCAGTCGGTTCAACCTTGCAGGTTGCCATGTTCGTTGCCCCTGTTCTCATCATACTTTCGATGTTTTTTACGGTAAAAATGCCCCTTGTATTTACAATGCCGGAACTTGTGTCCATGATTACAGCGGTCTTTTTAACAATTGCAATTTCAAATGATGGAGATACGAACTGGTTTGAAGGAGGAACATTATTAGCCGCTTATTTCATTATGGGAATTGGCTTTTACTTGTTATAAAAAATTGGGATAACAATATTACGGAGAGAAAATAATAGAGATAGTTAATATATAAATCCATTTTGATTTGCAGGCATATAAGTCGCTGCTACGAAGAACAAAAGGTGACATGCACTTGTTTTCTCTCTTTGTTTTCACTTGGCATGGGGGCAGGAAGAGGATCTGACCGCTTTTATGCATGACCAGATGCTCTATCCCACCTAAAAAGAAAGGTTTTATGTCGGTTTTTCAATTTGTATTTAATAGCTATTTAAATGATTTATACACTCTTAAATTAGGAAGGGGTAAAGTAGGTGAAACGAGTGTACAGCATATGTCTTTCAACTATGGTCTCGTTTATTTTATTATTTCCTTATAGTAGCTCTGCAAAGACAACAATAAACGTAAAGATGCCTTCATCTGTTTTGAATATTTCAAAGGACAATACGTATCCAAATGAAGCGCAAGATTTACCGCGTTTGCAGCCAAGTGAACTAGCGAAAGAATTACTGAAAACATCGACCATTCGAATCGAAAACCCAGATTTAATTCGGTTGTTTAATGAAACTTCGATTTCAAATGCACCTCTTGCAGTTGGATATAGGGCGAAAATTTATTTAGGTCAATGGCCGTTAAATTATGAATCAACAGATACAGCGATAAATTGGGAATATAAGCAAGTAAATCGTAATGTATATGATAACCGTGGTGTGGAGCGGTTATATCCGCTTCGGTACAAACAAGAATCGCAAAAAACGGTAGAAGGTGGTTTAACAGCCTATATTAAAGATACAGATGATGTGAAAAAGATGATTCTTTTAAAGGCGATGGAGAAGGTGCAGCTTCCTCTTTCTTTTAAAACAACAATTGGTTATGGTACTGGAAATGAGCGTGTATATAATATCAGTCCAAAACAACTTGGGTATTTATATGCATATACACCAGCGGTAAATGAAAAAGGAAAAGTTACATTTGGAGAAGTATATCTTGTTTTAAAAGGAAATCAGAAGAGGCTTGTCATTAAAAATATTACTTCACAAGGAATTGGGGCATCTATTCCTATACAAGATTATGTATCCTTTAAATTTATTTCTTCGCCTTATCCACAATAGCAAAAAAACGTCAGCTAAATATGCTGACGTTTTTTTTGCTACAGTGTAATATTTGTTTCTTTTGTTAAGAAATCCTCGGTTGGATAATAGCTGTTTTTCACAAGAATATTTGGCCCAAGGCATTTTACAGCAGGGCAGTGACAACTTAATGATTTCGCTGTTTTCGAACTACACCATCTGTCGTAGGCTTCTTGTAATGTGTTTGTTTGAATGTTACCAAGCAGTGGAATATCACCAAAGTCTGTTACGATAATGTTGCCATCAAAAATATTTACATTTAAGCGAGAACGCCCATCTGGATCGTTACGAACCGTCACGTTTTTGCTTAAATGTAATTTTCTTAATGTAGCTAAGTCACGTTCATCATTACTACATGCGTAGAAAGGTAGTGTGCCAAATAACATCCATATATTTTCATCACGAATATCTAATAAATGCTCGATTGCACTTCGAATTTCATCTTTTGTTAAAATTTCAAGGTTGCTAGCAAAATCACTTGGGTACATAGGGTGTACTTCATGGCGCTTACAGCCCATTTCTTCGACGATTTGACGATGAATGTGTTCAATATGTGGTAGGGTACGTTTATTTAACATTGTTTCTGCTGACACGAGAACACCTGCATCTGATAAAGCTTTACTATTTGTAATCATTCGTTCAAATAGTTTAGCACGTTGTTCATAAGTAGGTTTGCGCTCCATCATTGCAAATCCACCTTCAACGAAATCATCAATTGTTCCCCAGTTATGTGAAATATGCAACACATCTAAATAAGGAATAATTTGTTCATAACGGGCTAAATCTATAGTTAAGTTTGAGTTGATTTGAGTGCGAACGCCTCGTTCATGGGCATATTTTAAGAGTGGTGTTACATAGTTGTCGACGGATTTTTTTGAGAGCATTGGTTCTCCGCCCGTAATACTTAAAGAACGTAAATGAGGAATCTCATCTAATCGTTTTAATAAAAGTTCCATTGGAAGCGGATTTGGATCTTTTGGCTGTAATGTATAACCAACAGCACAATGCTCACAGCGCATATTGCATAACGTTGTCGTTGTAAATTCAACGTTTGTTAATAGTAGTTTGCCGTACTCTTCAAGGTCCATATACGCTTCCCATGGATCGTAAGAAGGAGTAATCGGCTTCATTGTTTGTGATATACTCATCTGAAATACTCCTTTGACTGTTGAAATAACAATTTGTCCATCCTCTATAATAGAAGAATATGGACGTTTTATAAAGTGAAACTTTTTGTAACAAAAATTCTTCATCTGTTGATTTCACTTCAAGTGATGGAGGAAGTAATTTAAATGTCTGCTTGTATGTAATCAAGTATTGTGGCAAAAATGATGAAAATTCATGTTCGTGATAATCATTTTTGCGGTATAATAAGAGTAACTCGAATAAAAAGGAGAGTGCCTTTGTGGGAAAAGCAATTCAAGATAAAGATTCACAATTAGTATATTTAAAAGAACGTTTAAATATGTTCATCGAAGTAATTGATACAATTGAACCAGAAGAGGTAGAATTAGAAGATGTAGATCGTCTTCTTGCGATGTTAGATGAATTAGAACTGAAATGTGAGCAATTTAAAAAAGACGAATAATATAAAACGGCTACCAATTATATATTGGTAGCCGTTTTCTGTAAATGCGCTGTTTTATTAGAAAATATATAGATTTCCTGCCCGATTAAATAGAAGGAATATGGAAAAAAGGGTATAATCAAGTTGTGAAAAATTTCGTTTGATCTTAAGAGTCATAAAATAAAAACAAAGACTCTAGAGACTTAAGGGTGAAAATTTCATCTCGTAGCGTTTTGGTAGCGTTCACAATTGAGGGGGAAGTAACAATGGAAAAGCTTCAAGAAAGTATGTATCAACTGATTGTTGAAACATCAACGAATTTACCGAAAGATGTTCGTCGTGCAATTCAACGAGCAAAAGAACGAGAAAATGCAGGGACTCGTTCTGCAATGGCGCTTGGCACCATTACAAATAATATTAAAATGGCAGATGAAAACATCTCTCCAATTTGCCAAGATACAGGGATGCCAACCTTCAAAATTTATACACCAGTTGGCGTAAATCAATTACAAATGAAAGAAGCAATTTACAGTGCGCTTGAGCGGGCGACACAGGACGGGAAACTTCGTCCGAATTCTGTTGATTCTCTTTTCGGAGATAATAGCGGTAATAACTTAGGACCAGGTACACCTGTGATTAAGTTTGAGCAGTGGGAGAAAGATTATATTGATGCTCGTTTAATTTTAAAAGGAGGCGGCTGTGAAAATAAAAATATTCAGTATAGCTTACCTTGTGAATTAGAAGGACTTGGACGAGCAGGTCGTGATTTAGAAGGGATTCGCAAATGCCTTCTTCATGCGGTATATCAAGCACAAGGACAAGGGTGTAGTGCAGGAGTAATCGGTGTTGGTATCGGGGGAGACCGTACGTCAGGTTATGAGTTGGCAAAAAACCAACTATTTCGCACATTAGATGATGTGAATCCAATTCCTGAATTACAGAAGCTTGAAGAATACGTATTAGAGAATGCGAACAAGCTTGGCATTGGTACGATGGGATTTGGTGGAGAAACAACCTTACTTGGTTGTAAAATTGGAGTATACAATCGTCTGCCAGCTAGTTTCTATGTGTCTGTTGCATATAATTGTTGGGCGTATCGTCGCCTTGGTGTAACAATTCATCCTGAAACAGGTGAGATTATCGATTGGTTATATCAAGAAGGTGAAAATACACTTCAACAAGAAGTGGAGCACGCAAAAAGTGAGCAGCGTGAAATTGTACTGCAGGCACCAATTACAGAGGAGCAAATTCGTGAACTTCGCGTTGGAGATGTCGTTACCATTAACGGGATGATGTACACAGGTCGTGATGCAATTCATAAGCATTTAATGGATAACGATTGCCCGGTAGATTTAAATGGACAAATCATTTATCACTGTGGTCCAGTTGTAGTGAAAGATGAAAATGACAATTGGAAAATTAAAGCGGCAGGTCCAACGACAAGTATTCGTGAAGAGCCATATCAAGGCGACATTATGAAGAAGTTTGGTATTCGTGCTGTCATCGGTAAAGGCGGCATGGGAGAAAAAACATTAGCGGCACTAGCAGAACATGGTGGTGTATATTTAAATGCAATCGGTGGTGCTGCGCAGTATTATGCAGAATGTATTAAAGAAGTGAAAGATGTCGACTTCTTACAATTTGGTATTCCAGAAGCAATGTGGCACCTACGTATTGATGGCTTTAAAGCTGTTGTAACAATGGACTCTCATGGTAATAGCCTACACGCAGATGTAGATAAAACATCATTTGAAAAATTAGCAAGCTTTAAAGAACCGGTATTTAAGTAAGTGGAAAAATGCATCTCGAATCATTCGAGGTGCATTTTTTGGTACATATAGAAAAACTTGTTTAGAATGAAAGGAATATTGAAAACAGAAACTACAGGTACGATGATATATGGAAAGGAGACTATTTATGAAGCATAGATGGTTATATATAGGTCTCATTTTTTCAATTATAATGACACTTGTTCCAGTTTCTGCTTTCGCGTATACGAACGCACCAAATCACTGGGGGATTCCGCGAGCAAAAAATGAGATCCCGCCAGATGCAGGGGAAAAATTTACTGACCTACTCCGGGGTAATGGTGGTTTTTATTTAGGAGACCCGAAGAAAAAAGATATATATTTAACATTTGATAATGGATATGAAAATGGATATACTGGAAAAATTTTGGATGTACTAAAAGAAAAGAAAGTGCCAGCAACATTTTTTGTAACGGGTCATTATATAAAGACGCAAAAAGAGTTATTATTAAGAATGAAAAATGAAGGTCACATTATTGGAAACCACTCTCGAAGCCATCCTGATTTTACAACTGTAAATGATGAGAAACTTCGTGAAGAATTACAAAGTGTAACGGATGAAATTAAAAAAGTAACCGGACAAAAAGAAGTGAAATATGTACGTCCTCCGCGTGGGATTTTTAGTGAGCGTACGCTAGCTCTTGCGAAAGAAATGGGATATTATAACGTATTTTGGTCGCTTGCATTTTTAGATTGGAAAGTAGATCAGCAAAGAGGATGGCAATATGCTCATAATAATGTAATGAATATGATTCATCCAGGATCCATTATATTACTTCATGCTATATCAAAAGATAATGCAGAAGCGCTTGCGAAAATCATTGATGATTTGCGCGAGAAAGGGTATCATTTTAAAAGCCTGGATGATTTAGTAAAAAGCAATCAGCCGTAAGCATGTATGCTTACGGTTTTCTCATGCTATAATGATGTGTAAAAAGGATGGGGAAACGTATGTGGAGCGAACATGTTACGTTAAAGGATTCGTACCATTTTGAAGAGGTACTCAGGCGTTTGTCTTTTGATCCACTCAATGTTGTTCAATTAGAAGAGAAAATAGTTTATGTCCCACTTCTTATGGATGAAGAACAAATTGTTGTCCGCGTACAAGGAATTGGTACGCTTCAAAACCCACAATTTTGGGTTTCAAGTCAGACAGGTGAACAAGAGAAGGTTATGAAACGCATCTATTCCATTTTTCAATGGAATGAATCTTTTCAAGATATACAAACCCATTTTAGAAACACATCATTACGTCCACTTTTTGAAACATATGCCTATACACCACTTGTTTTAGAGTTTGATTATTTTGCTTGTCTTCTTCGTTGTATTATTCATCAACAAGTTCATTTGAAATTTGCTACTTCTCTTACAGAACAATTTGTAAAGCGATATGGAACAGAGAAGAATGGCGTTTTCTTTTTCCCAACACCAGAAAGGGTAGCGAATATTTCAATAGAAGAGCTCAGAAATCAGAAATTTAGTCAACGAAAAGCTGAATATATGGTAGGACTAGCAAAACATATTGTGGAAGGTAAGTTAAATTTAGTGGAGCTAGAAAAACAAACAGAAGAAGTAGTAGCAGCACAATTGTTACCAGTGCGAGGTATTGGTGCATGGACGGTGCAAAACTTTTTACTGTTTGGGCTCGGACGGAAAAATATGTTCCCAAAAGCAGATATTGGGATTCAGCGTGCACTTCAAGGTATATTTCAATTAGAGGATAAACCAGATGATGCATTTTTAGAAAAAATGAAACAAGAGTGTGAACCATACTGCAGTTATGCAGCGTTGTATTTATGGAAAAGTATAGAGTAGAGGTGTAATAATGGTACAAAAGCAACATGAGAGTAAGTTGGAAGTTGGTCAAACGTTTCCTGTGACAATTAAGCGTCTAGGGATTAACGGAGAAGGCGTTGGTTATTTTAAGAGACAAGTTGTTTTCATTCCAGGGGCATTACCAGGAGAAGAAGTTGTTGCGGAAACAACGAAAATTCAGCGTGGCTTTGCTGAAGCGAAAGTGAAAAAAATTCGTAAAGCATCACCGCATCGCGTAAAACCACCATGCCCAGTATATGATGAATGCGGTGGTTGTCAATTGCAGCATTTAGATTATAAAGAACAGTTGAATCAAAAGCGAGATATTGTGGTACAAGCCTTTGAAAAGTATATGAACGGAAGCATGGAAGCTGACATTCGTCCAACACTTGGTATGGGAAACCCATGGCATTATCGTAATAAAAGTCAATTACAAGTAGGGCGTAAAGATGAAAAAGTAATTACAGGATTATATAAACAGAACTCACATCAATTAATTGATATTTCTCACTGCATGATTCAGCATAAAGCAACAAACGAAGCGACAAAAGTTGTACGACGTATATTAGAAAAATTGAACATTTCTATTTACAACGAGAAAAAACAAAAAGGTCTAGTGCGTACAATTGTGACACGTGCTGCAGTTCAAACAGGGGAAGTACAAGTCACATTAATTACAACAAAAGAAGAATTACCAAATAAAGAGCAATTTATCGCAGAAGTACAAAAACAAATGCCAACAGTCAAATCGATTATGCAAAATGTGAACTGGCGTAAAACATCTGTTATTTTCGGTGACAAAACATTCAACTTAGCTGGAAAAGAAGTCATTCAAGAAACACTCGGTGATTTATCATTTGAATTATCAGCACGTGCATTCTTCCAGTTGAATCCAGAACAAACTGTTGTCCTTTACAACGAAGCGAAAAAAGCTGCTGGGTTAACAGGAAAAGAAAAAATCGTTGATGCATATTGTGGCGTTGGTACAATTGGGCTTTGGCTAGCAAATGATGCAGCAGAAGTGCGCGGTATGGATGTCATTCCAGAAGCGATTGAAGATGCAAAGAAAAATGCGAAACGTCACGGATTTACAAATACAAAGTACGAAGCTGGAAAGGCAGAACAATGGCTACCAAAATGGGTGAAAGAAGGCTGGCGTCCAGATGTAATCGTGGTTGATCCACCGCGTACAGGTTGTGACGATAAGTTACTTGAAACAATTTTAAAAGTACAACCAAAGCAAGTTGTTTATGTTTCTTGCAACCCTTCATCATTAGCGCGTGATGTGAAAGCATTAATGAAGAGTTATGAAGTGGAATATGTACAACCGGTTGATATGTTCCCACATACGGCGCATGTGGAAAATGTGGTAAGGCTTGTTAGAAAAGAAAATTAAAGGTGTAGCAGTGAGAGATAGGTCTTATCGAAAAATCGATAAGGCCTAATTTTTATTCAGGATGAATTACGCTGAATCGTATCATAAGTAACGGATAGTGATTTGAATTAAAAAATGAATTGTTTATTTTAGATGAAAACCTGATGTAATGCTTTGTTTGTCATCACTAAACAGCCTTAGAACACTTATTTGAGCGAATGCATCTGCGATATGAGTACAGTGAATTTTTGGTTTACGTCTATTGGAATAATGTTAATAGAAATTAGCACTGATCTTTGCATGATGGAGTGCTTTTTTATTTGTTTGTAATTCCTATATAAATTCCGATTACTTTAACTTTAATTCGTATGTAAGTAAATAATATGATGATTAAAGGATTATACAAATATTTGGTAAAACAAAGTATACTCAATATAGATAAATATAATCAATTTAATTAGGAGTGATTTTTATACTTAAGCAAAATGCAAAAAGGATACTTATATCATTATTAACAAATCCAATATTAATAATTGGATACTGGATTTTTTGTTATGAGTTAGCTTCATTCTGTACGTATGGAAGAATGAATTATAATATTTATATTTTATTATTATGTATAGTATTTTTTATATCTATAATTACATTTACTACAATGAAAATGATAAAAGATAGAGAATATGAATCTAAAAAATTAACTAATTTAACTGCATGGAAATATATTTCTATTATCATTATTGTGGTAATCACATCATTTTATGGAGTACAGATTTATAAAAGTGCAACAAATTATGGAGGCAAGCTTGCATGGTTTATAGAAAGGTTAAAACATGAAAGGTCAGTTAAATTTAAACATAATAATATATATGAATATGGGGTAGAAGGTATTTTTGAAGACATAAATAAAAAATATACTTTGCCAAAGAAATTATATATGGCAACTGATTTTGATCTTACATTTCATTCAGATGGAACAATCACAGCGTTTGATACATTTGTTTATGGGAAAAATGCTGATGGAAAAGAGGAAACTTACTTAATAACTTATAATAAAAAAAAGTCACAAGACATTACTATAATACGAAATGGATATGCAAATCCTGATTATGATGATGATAAGCTAGTAGAACCTTTAATTAAAACGGTTAAGGCTATTCCAGTTAAGCGAACAGTTAGTAAGTGGAATGAAGGTAAGTATGGATTGATTTATTACGGGAAAAGGAATTGGGGGTACAATACGGAGGGAATTATTAATATTAATGAGGATGGTAAGGAGCATAAACTTGAAGAAGCAACTTCTGAAATCATTGGATATACTGTATCTATATTTGTCCCTGGAAAAGAGAAAGAGTTAGTACCTGCTAGATATAACTTAATAGGTGACCCGAATTGGAGTAAACTAAATACTAAACCAAATCAAAAGAGTTCTAAAGAGAAGCAACAAGATTTAACTAATAGCAAGGAACAGTTTTTCCTATCAAAAGAAGTTGGTTATAAACTAAATATGACAGAAAAAGCATTAGGTAGTGCTTTTTATTCACTAAGCAAGACTATTGATGGAGGTAAAACATGGGAGGTTATAAATACAGACCCATTCATCGGAGGAATTGGTAGTGTATCAGGAATAACTTTCATAAATGATAAACTTGGATTTTTAGGAGCAATCCGTCCTTCTGGTACTAACGGAGAGCTATATCGTACAGATGATGGGGGCGTATCTTTTAAAAAGATAAATTATACACCTCATGAAGTGAAATTAGATCATACACAGTCTATAATAAGTCCTTTTGATTCTCCTGGTATGCCTTATGAGAAAGATGGAGTTTTTAATATGTTAGTTGGACAAGGAGCAGATGGAGATTATAATGGTGATAGTAGCGCACTTTATCAATCAAAAGATAAAGGAGAAACATGGGAATATATAAAGGAAGTTGAAAAATAGTTAGAGTTAGTACTAAAGGTGAATAAATAAAATGGCCTCCGTTGCAGGTGCAACAGTGAACAATACCATAAGCAAATGGGTCTTTATGGCAGTTGAATATAAGTATACAACTGTTTTCCACCCTGCACAGGAGAAATGCGGAGCATAAATAATAAAAACAAAGAAGCAGAAAATCACTTAGGATTTCCTGCTTCTTTGTTTTTATAAAGAAAATACTTGAGATACTGCTATTCGCTAGTACACGACAACCGGTTCATAAGTGCTGAGATTATCATACACAGTTTTCGCAACACTAGGAGGAAGGTTAACACATCCGCCCGATCCTCCCGTTAAATAGGCATTATTGGCCCAGTTTGTCCGCCAGCCGGCATCGTGGAATCCTTGTCCGCCATTTGTGAACGGAGCCCAGTAATCTACATTAACGGAATAATCGGGTTTACCTACTGCGCTACCTTTGAGTGTGTACGGTGATCGTTTATAGAGTACATACCACACACCTGGTGATGTATCTTCACTCGTGCTATGTTTACCAGTTACTACATTCGTTGTGACTTCCAATTTTCCATTTTTGTAAATCCAAATTTGCTGTTCTGCAATAGACACTTCCGCATACGTGTCTCCAATGCCATTATTCGCTGTTGTTTCATAACCGATGCCTTCATTATTCCAGCCATTTCCGTAAATATTAGAAGCGGAAAGCGATTTTTCCCCTTTTTCGAAGGCTTCTTGGATTCGTTTTGCTTCTTTTTCAATATGTATTGCCCAGCCATAGCCTTGTCCTTTTACTGATATGACCGAACCAGAATGGGTTTTAAATGCGAAGTCTTTATTTAATGTTGATTTAGAATTATTAATTTCAGCAATCTTGTTCTTAATGTCGCTCGCGTCGATTGTAACTTTCATATCCTTTGACATAGAGGCATTTTGAATTAAATCTTTAGCTTTTAAAGAGTAAACTTCATTTTGTACCTTATAATCAATGGTTTGTTGAAGAAGATCCTGTAGCGCTTGTTCTTCTTTTTTGACAATCGAATCGTTTTCCTTAATAGGCTGTATGTATACAGGATTCAGATGGATTTCACTTTTATATTTCTGCTTGTCGTAATCCTTTAATAGACTAGCAACATCATACTGTTTTCCGTCAATGCTTTTTGAGATAACAACTTTGCCCTGTTCGAGCTTCGCCATAGCATCTTGAGGCGCTTTTAAACTTTTATTCATAGATATGAGTTTTTCTTCTACAAGTTTTTTCATCGTTTCGCTTCGATACTGATCCGCCTTTTCTGGTAGCAACGAATAATCCTTTTCCTTTGAGGAAGGGAAAAATGTCCACTGGCCTTTTAATAGTTTCTTAACTTTAGGCAAATCTTCTTCCGTAAGTTCCGTTTGCGTATCTTTTTCATCTAAAATTTGTTGTTGGCCGACATAGACTTTGTTTTCTAATCCAGATGTTTTTAATTTCTTTAGTGCCTGATCAGCAGTCAGACCGCCGACTTTTGTGTCATTAATCGTAACCTGTGAATTGAAACGAGTTGCCTGATAATAACTCATTCCCCCAATTAGAAGTGCAATTGTAACGACGCCACCTGCTGTGATAAACTTCCAATTTTTAAAACGCTTGCTTGAGTTTACTCGTTTTCTATCAACTTCTTCAACTGATTCATTTATTGTGTTGTTGTTCATAAACTATTCCTCCGTATACATCAACGTCAACCGATTTTAAACTAAAACCATTGACTAGTGTACCTTATTATTCTTAAAATTTCATTATTTTTGACTAGATTTTATCGCATTGAATTGGTTGAATTTGTATTTTTTTAATAGAGTGAGATATCAAAAGGATAGCTAAATTCTTTTGATTCACAATGAATAGTCCCTTACAATGCCCTTGCAAGCCCATCCCAAGCCCCTTACAAGTAATAAATCATTACAAAAACAAAAAAAAACTACTACTACAAGAATCATCCTAAAAGAAATAAAACCGTATTAGTCATTTTTTAAAAATCAAATTGCCAAATTTCCTCATTCGTCCTTATATCTATTAAGGAAACGGCAATTTCCTATGTGCCGCAAAAGATGGGAGGAATCAATATGGCAGTATACCGGAATGTACAGGTGAATTTTTGGCAGGATGATTTTGTATTGGACTTAACGCCGGAGGAACGATACTTTTACATATACTTGCTGACATGCTCTAAAACGACGCAATGCGGCATTTATCCGTTACCGAAGCGTTTGGCGGAGATGGAAACAGGTTATAACCGGGAGACTGCTGAGAAGCTACTGCAGCGGTTCATTGACTATGGAAAAATATTATATGATGCAGAAACGAAGGAGCTATACATCCAGAACTGGGTGCGCTATAACCTAGTTACGAACACGAACATCGAGAAATGTGTTTTGCGTGAGCTAAAGACTGTGAAAAGCAAAAAGTTTTTACATATGTTTCTTCAAAAATGTTTGGAGGAAGGGCTGAGCATTCCGCTGTTATTGGAGCATTTTGGCATGCCGGTTGAAGAGTCTCAAGCTGTTCCTCAAGATGATGCCGAAAGCTGTGAAACAGATGGGGAAATTGATTCGGGAGGTAATGTATTCACGTTTTATGAACAAAACTTTGACAGCTTGTCACCGCATACGATGGAGGAACTGAATGCGTGGATGGATGATCTGTCAGATGAACTTGTATTGAAAGCACTCCAGATTGCCTATGAAAATAACAAGCGGACGCTTGCTTATGTGAAGGGCATTTTACGGGACTGGCATGAAAAAGGATATACGAGGCTTAGTGAAGTAGAGGAAGCAGCAGTGAGGTTTCGGAAGAAGGAACCGTCTGTTGCCCATGATACTGAGAAATTTCTAAATGATTGTGAAGAATGGGAGAAAAACGTACCGTCTGAAGAAGAGCTACAGAAGTTCTTGCAGGAACATGGGTGGCGCCCGTGAACTAGAAAAGGGAGATTATACATTATTGATTTAATATGTGTGGTCTATGCGCATAATACATTGGCAGAAGTAGACGCCTAATCAGCTGTCTTGTGTTACTATGAAAAGAAGATTACGAAAAACATCATAGAATGCTTAAAATTTTTGTTTTATGTAACGGAAAAAGAAAGGCGGTGAGTCTGTTAATAAAAACATGAATAGGAAAATGTCTATGTTTTTAATAGCAGAAAACAATGAACAACTACAAATTAACAATTCAATATGACGGAGGCCGCTATAAAGGTTGGCAACGTCTTGGAAATAATGATAATACGATTCAAGGGAAAATCGAAAGTGTATTATCAGAAATGACCGGAAGAGAAATCGAAATTATTGGCTGCAGCAGAACAGATGCTGGTGTACATGCTCTTCACCAAGTAGCTAATTTTAAGATTGATGAGAATTTACCAGAACTTAAAGTTAAAAAGTATTTAAATCAATACTTACCAAACGATATTAGTATTACTGATGTAGAGTTAATCTCAGAACGCTTCCACGCTCGCTACAACTCAAAAGCGAAAACGTATTTATATAAAATTTGGAATGAGGAACATACAAATCCATTTATGCGTAAATACAGCATGCATGTTGGGAAAAAGTTAAATATTGAAAACATGCAAAAAGCAGCGCAATATTTAATTGGTTCACATGATTTTACTGCTTTTTCTAATGCTAAATCTAAAAAGAAATCTATGGTTCGTGAAATATATATGCTCGATGTCGTGGAAAGTGAAGGTTTCATCCAAATTAGAGTGAACGGAAATGGATTTCTTCACAATATGGTGAGAAAAATCGTTGGAGCATTAGTAGAAGTTGGATTAGGTCAGTTAGATGCTGAAGTGATCCCACAAATTTTAGAAGCGAAACAACGAAATCAAATTAATTGTCTTGCGGATGCGAGTGGATTGTATTTGGAGAAGGTTGATTTTTAGGGAAAAATAAAGACCGTCCTTTCGGAACGGCCTTTATTTTTTATGCTTATAGAACATTCTATGATTACGTATTTAGCCCATACTTTTTTAATCGATATTGCAAGTTTTGTCTACTTAATCCTAAGTATTTTGCGGCTTGCGAGATATTTCCATTATGTTCTTTAAGCATTTGAATAATATATTCTCTTTCCATTTCTTTTATTGTGTTCTTTAAAGTTTTCGATGTATGATCTAATTTATCTGTTTCCCATCTAGCTAGAGGAGGTTGAATAGGGGATTCGTTTTTTGTTAGCTCATAAAAACGAGCTGGGATATGGGATGTTGTAATAACGTCCTCATCTTCAATTAAGTTCATAGCCCCTTCAATTATGTGCTCTAATTCGCGTATATTGCCGGGCCAATCGTGTTTATAGAAGAAATTTATTACGCTGTCATCCACACCTTGTACTCGTAAACCAAACTGCATATTATATTTTTCAATAAAGCTATGAAGAAGCGGTAAGATGTCTTCTTTCCGCTGTCTTAAAGGTGGGAGAAATAAAGTAACGACGCTTAGTCTGTAATATAAATCTTTTCGCAGGCGATTATGCGTGATAGCTTCAATCGGATCTTCATTAATGGTAGCTATGATTCGAACGTCGACTTCTTTTTCTTGTGATCCGCCGATTCTTCGTATTGTTTTATCTTGTATTGCCCGCAATAATTTAGCCTGAAGTGCAGGGCTTAGCGAGTTAATTTCATCTAACAATAAAGTTCCACCATGTGCTTCTTCAAATAAGCCTGGTTTATCGATTGCGCCTGTAAACGCTCCTTTATTCGTACCGAATAATAAGCTTTCCATTAAAGTTTCAGGAATGGCAGCACAATTTTGTGAGATAAAAGGTTTTCCAGCACGTTGACTTTTATTATGAATACTTTGTGCAAATAGTTCTTTTCCAGTTCCTGTTTCTCCCACAATCAGTATAGAGGAAGAGGTACGCGTTACTTTTTTTGCTTCTGTAATAACCGATTGAATCGCGCCTGAATTACCTATTATATGATTGAAGGTAAATTTCGTATGATGCCCTCGAATCGCGCGCCCTTTACTCGTTTGCCTTAATGGAGGAAATTCTTTTACGATTTCAACAGCGCCCTTGATTTTTCCATTCTTCACTATAGGGAAGGTGTCATTAATCGTTGTAATCTCTTGCCCCCTATTATTAAAATAAGTCTGTTTTATATTTTTCTTTGCTTTTCCAAGTGTTAATGCCTCTATAAGAGTACTATTCTGGTTTTCTTCAAAAGCAAATACTTCTAAAAGATTTTTATATAGTACATCTTTATGATCCATCGATTCAATCGCCATCATTTTGCGGTTATAAATGATCGTCTTACCTTCTTCGTTAATCATATGAATGCCAATATCAATTTCATTCAGTAAAGTTTCATATAGCATATTCATTTTAACTAATTTTTTGAAATTGATTTCTTCTGTATACATGTTTCATCTTCTCCTTGTTATACCCTATGAAGACTGATTTTTCTTAATTTTAATAAAATTTTTGCGAGTATGCAAAAAAAATTTGCATGTTTAAGGTGAAAAATCTTTAAAAGAGAAGAAAGATATTGCGTGGAATTCAGATTTTTTCAGTACTATCTCTTAATCCTAAGTAAGAAATTAGGTTGGTATATATCTTGCATGAATAGTAGTTGAATCTTATAAATTTGGAGGTGGGGGAAAAGAGTTACATGCGCACTTAATAAGAAAGAGGGGTTTAAAAGATGAAAACAGTAATAGAAAACGTGTACAGCCCTTGCTATGGCAGAGTTGCAAAATTATTTATTAATGAAAGTTCCTACGTATATGAGTGGGAGAAATTAGCTTTAATTGAAACGATGGATGAACGGAAAGTAGAAGTTAAAGTGGGAATCAGCGGTTATGTGGAATTGCTAGAAGTAGAAGAAGGACAAGTTATCACGGAGAAAACATTATTAATAACAGTCAGGGATGATTTATTGATTACAGGAAGTGATTAATATAGTCCTTCTGGATGATGTACCGTTTTCTAAGGATCTTTTAAACAATTGTGGAAAATTATAAAAAATTTTAGTAGCAACTATTTATCGTATGATAGGTATTTCCTTGGATTGGGAGATTTTCTTTTGAAAAATCTCCCTCTTGTTACAATTCTATCGTAATCATGAGTATGCACTTTATTTTTTTATATTATTTTTTAAAGCGTTTACATTTCTGCTAGGGGGGCTCATATGGAAAAGCAAAATCAGGAGTTAAAGCGAGAGCTAAAAAGTCGACACATATTTATGATTGCACTTGGAGGGGTTATTGGCACAGGTCTTTTCTTAGGATCAGGTTATACAATTCATGAAGCAGGGCCAGGCGGTGCGATTGTAGCGTATCTTGTTGGGAGCTTTGTTATGTATTTAACGATGCTTTGTCTTGGAGAGTTAGCTGTTGCTATGCCGAATGCAGGATCTTATCAAATGTATGCTACAAAGTATATTTCGCCTGCGGTAGGTTATGTAGTTGGTTGGATGTCATGGTTAAACTGGGCTGCTACGATAGGGATTGAGTTGATTGCAGTAAGTATTTTAATGAAGCGCTGGTTTCCGCATGTACCATCTTGGATATGGTGCGTCGTGTTTGCAGTCCTTCTTTTTTCGATTAATGCATTATCCTCACGGAGTTTTGCAGAGGTTGAGTTTTGGATTGCCGGCATTAAAGTAATTACAATTATTGCATTTATTATTTTAGGCGGGGCAGCGATGTTTGGATTTTTACATATGAAAGGAAATGACGCAGCACCGATGCTTTCAAACTTTACTGATCACGGGGGACTGTTCCCGAATGGACTGAAAGCGATTCTAATTACCATGATTGCCGTTAATTTCTCCTTTCAGGGGACCGAGATTGTTGGGATTACGGCCGGTGAGAGTGAAAACCCGGAGAAAACCATTCCGAAAGCAATTAGAAATACAGCTTGGCGTATATTCATTTTCTTTATACTTTCTATGTTCATACTCGCTGGGTTATTCCCATGGGAAAAAGCGGGATTAGTAGAAAGTCCATTCGTAGTTGTATTTGATAAAATTGGGATTCCGTATGCCGCAGATATTATGAACTTTGTTATTATTACAGCGGTGTTATCGGTAGCAAATTCGGGCTTATATGCAACTTCTCGTATGCTTTGGTCTATGTCGAAGCAAGGGATGATTAGTCCAATTTTTGGGAAGTTATCTAAAAACGGTGTTCCTATTTATGCATTACTTACAAGTACAATTTTTGGTTGTCTTTCTTTATTATCTGGTATATATGCAGAGGATACAGTTTATTTATGGCTTCTTTCTATTGCAGGATTCGGTGGAATACTAGTCTGGGCATCGATTGGTTTATCAAATTTTCTTAGTAGAAGAATGTACGTAAAGCAAGGCGGGGATATTAAGGATTTGAAATTTAAAACGCCGTTGTATCCGTTTGTGCCGCTTCTTTGTTTCGGATTAAATATGACTGTAATTGTGGGCATGGCTTTTATTCCAGATCAACGTATGGCATTGTATTGTGGTGTTCCATTTATGATTGTTTGTTTACTGTTTTACCGTGTTACAAAAAATAAGAAAAAATCAATGGAACACATTGAAAAGAAGGACACAGTAGAAGTAAAAAGTTTATGATGGAATTTTAGGTTTGATTTTTATGTAGATGAGTAATAGTGTTATAAAAAAATCAACCGTAGGTACATAATCACAGCTTTATGTTATATGTAGAGAATGACAGGATATCATTAGTATTGAAATGAAAATCAAAAAAACGAGCTAATCTACCAGATAGCTCGTTTTTTATAAAATACATGTAGACTAAGAGGATTGATCTTTTTTGATTTGTAGTTTAACAGTCCAAAAAGCAGCAAGCATAATCGCTGCGATACAACCGCTAACTGTCCCGAGTAGCTGTGCATAAGGAAGGCTATTCATGTCGCTGTTGAGAAAAAACATCATGCATAGGATTGCAGGGAAAAGGTACAGATAATATAAGCGTTTCAGTCGTTTATCTTTTATCATCAACTTAGCCCCTTTTTATAAATTTATAATTAAATTATAACATAAAATTTCCCAATTCGTGTGGTGAAATTCTGATTTGTGAAAGAGTAAGAAAAGTTTCATCTTAAGTTATGGATAAAATGAAGAAGTTGAAGTTCAGCAGTTGATTGAGTTTACGAAAGTGATTACCGCTTTTATCTATGAATGGTGTCATACACAAAAATAAGAAAAAATTAAGGTTTTCCTAATAAAAGGATAAGATACATCATGTAATATGAAAAGTACCTGTCGTGTAATCGTACAAACTTTGATGTTTGTACGATTTTTTAGGATGGAACTATTTCAGAAGCTAGTCAAATTAGAATTCCGAAATAGTTCCATTTTTCTTGAGCAGCCTCTAAGTTTTCTTCTTTATATCAGCCAATTTCTCTTTTGCTAACTCAACTGCAATTGCATCATCCAAATAGCCAATTGGAAATATATAATCTGGAATAATGTCTGTTGATAAAACAAAGTACAGTAGGGCACTTCCAATGATAGCACGCTCATTGAGAGGAGTGGACTCTTTGCAAAATTGATGATACATATCTGTTAATTGCTCAATGAAAGGACCTGTACTATCAATTTGCTCTAGTTTTGTTGAGAAACTCTCATGAATGCGTCTCTGACCTTCTGTTGTTTGTGCATATCTTTCATAATTTTCAAGTTCCTGTTTCACACGAGTTGTTGTGTACTCATAATCAAATAAGTTGGAGGATTGTAATGTTTGTTGAATTGCATCAAGTGATGTGTACATATCTGTTTTTTCTTTTTTTGTATGAGGGGAATCTGTATAGATTGCATCATATAACACTTGCGGTGGAATTTGCAGACATTCTGCAAATTTTTGCAGGTGTTTTTGTTTTGCTTGTTGTTTACCATTTATAATTCTTGAAATTGTGGAAGGATCAATGTTTGTAAGTGTTCCTAATTGGCGCATAGATAAGGCACGTTCTTTTAATAATTTTTTTAATAAGGTACCAAGTTTATCATTTGGATTTTGAGTAGACATAGTTTTGGCACTCCTTTTTTTTCTAAGGTGTTGAAAAAATGTGGAGCTTTTTATTACAAGTATATGAAGCTGACAGGCACAGTTGCTCAACATTTGCATAATATGCAATGAAAAGTGAACAGAAGGAGTGAATGTTGATGAGTACAGCCAGTTTATTTTCAATTTTTTTGATTGGAATTGCTTCTAATTTAGATAATGCAGGTGTAGGTATTGCGTATGGGATTCGCAAGATTCGAATTTCTGGATTTAATAATTTTATCATCGCCTTTTTTGGTTTCTTGTTTGCTCTATTGGCTGGCTTTTTTGGAAGTTGGATTTCATTGTTTATTTCAGATTTTATCGCAAATTTAATTGGTGCACTTGTACTCGGGATAATTGGGGTATTTGTTTTATGTCAACCCTTACTTAGTAAGCAAGGGGAGGTATCAGAGAAAGATGGAAGCGTGATGGGAATATTACGTAATCCTGAGAATGCTGATTTTGATAGATCTAAAACAATCAGTTTTTCTGAAGCATTGGTATTAGGTGTTGCATTATCAATTAATAATCTTGCAGGGGGATTTGATGCGGGAGTAACCAACTTGAATCTTTGGTGGACTGCAATTATCTCAGGTACATTTAGTTTCATTTGTATTAGCGGTTTTTCCTATATAGGGAAGAGATTTTTAGCGGAATACTTAGGAAAATGGGCAACAATTATTGCGGGCATTTTACTAATTCTTATCGGAATCGATCAATTGATGTGAGAGCAGATTGGAAAACAATATTCGAATATTTCCTTGGAAATACAACAAAGTACTGCATATATCGACGTGTTTTTCTTCATACTAACATTGATTTCTTTTAAAGAAAGGGGGATGAGTATGGGACGTGGTAAAGCATTTGATCATAAGAAAAAAGGTCATGATCATCAGCCGCCTAAAGGAGCATTCATTCATAAGGATGTAAATGAGCATACGTTAGAAGAGGAAGAATTACCAGTTAATATTGAAACGTACAAAAATAGTTTAAAAAAACATTAAAGCACCTATATAGGTGCTTTTTTAGCGGATGTCCTCAATTAATTGCTGTGATTCTTCATACATGCCATATTCACCTAGAACTTGAATGCAACGCCATTTTAATTCCTCAATACTTGGTTCAAGTTCTTCGGGAAGGACATGATGAATGTCTTCAAGCCCCATTCCAAAATGAATAAGCTCTAGTACTTGATCATCAATATTTCGATCCATTAATAATTCCAATACTTCTAAATTGAATATGTATCGATAAGCCTCATCGGGGGAAACAACTTTTAATTTTAGGCTTTCTACAATACTGAGTATAAAAAGAAGGATGGTTTTTTCTAGGACAGGCTGTTCCTCCATTTGAAAAATAAGTTTCATTTCTTTTACACCTCCACCGTATAGCGTTAGGTTGTACTATATTATTCGGGAGGGGGGAACAAATATGCATAATAAAAAAAGTTATCCTATTTAAGTGGGGGCAGGATAACTTTTTTATTTGTTGGAATTTGAAATTGAATTATAGGTAATGAGGAAAACTGTCATTAAGAAACCTTTTTAAAAAATACTCCAACCTTCCTGAGCGGAGAGTAACTCTAATATTTTAAATCCAGCGATACTATTTCCATTTGCATCTAGAGCTGGTCCAAAAATACCGATTCCCATTTCGCCTTTTACGCAGCCAAAAATACCACCGGCTACCCCACTTTTTGCGGGAATACCAACGCGGATTGCAAATTCACCAGATTCGTTGTACATGCCACATGTTACCATAAATGTTTTGCAAATTTTTGTGATATGTCTTGGAATAATTTGTTTTTTCTTATATGGATCGTAGCCATCCATTGCGAAGATTAAACCAATACGTGCTAAATCAATACAGTTTACTTCAATAGCACATTGACGTGTGTATAAATCCATTAATTCCTCGATATTGCCATCAATGATGCCATTTTGCTTCATATAGTAGCAAAGAGAACGATTTAAGTAAGCAGTTTCTAGTTCAGAGATGGCTACTTTTGAAGAGTAGTTAATTGTAGGATTGTCTGTAATATCACGTACGAAGCGGAGAATTCGTTCCATCTTCTCTTCGTTACTATCTCCTGTAAGCATACTTGTAATAGCTAGCGCACCAGCGTTAATCATTGGATTAAGAGGTTTAGAAGGGCTAGTTGTTTCTAGCTTAATAATAGAATTGAATGGGTCACCAGTGGGCTCCATTCCAACTTTAGAGAATACATATTCTTCACCGCGATCTAGAAGAGCAAGAGCAAGTGTAATTACTTTTGAAATGCTTTGAAGGGTGAAGAGTGTTTGTGAGTTACCAGCATGGATATATTCTGTCTCTTTATGGTAGATAGCGATCCCTAAATCGTCTGGATTTGCATTTCCTAGTTCGGGGATATAAGTAGCAAGTTTACCTTTTTTTGTATATGGCTTTACTTGTTCTAACAGCTGTTGCAAGTTATTTATCTCGATGCACTGCATAATACCAACGCTCCTGTTCCTGTTTCACTAAGTTTACTGTTCCCTATAAACTTGGAAATAAATAATAACATGAAAAAGTGGAATGATAAAATGAAACTTCTATTTGAATAAAAATTGAAAACAATATAAACCCTTTTTTAGTTGGGAGAGAGGATCTGGCCATGCATAGAAGTGGTCAGATCTTCTTCCTGCCCCATGCCAAGTAAAACAAAGAGAGAAAACGAGGGCAGGTCACCTTTTGTTCTTCATAGCCGTGGCTTATATGTTGGAAAATCAAAATGGCTGTATAGTTGCCTTATCTTTCATTTTAGTCGGTAATAAAAGGAAAATCCCCCTTTTATATAACAGTTTGAAAATGGGGAATATATCCATAAAAAGTTCATAAATAAAAGCTACACATCTATACAACTATATGTTATTATGATTATGTAATAGAAAGCGTTTTCTAAGGTGCAATTATAATGATAACGATTTCATAAATTGAATAGGGGGAATTACAATGTTGCAGTTTCTACAACGTATTGGTAAAGCGTTAATGCTTCCAATCGCAGTGTTACCAGCAGCAGGATTATTGCTTCGTTTAGGTCAACCAGACGTATTTGATATTCCTGTTATGGCACAGGCCGGTGCAGCAATTTTTGATAACTTAGCACTTATTTTTGCAATTGGTGTTGCAATCGGTTTATCTGTTGATGGTAGTGGTGCCGCAGGTCTTGCAGGTGCGATTGGTTATCTAGTTATGAAGAATACAACTAATACTTTAAGTGTTAGTTATTCAACAGCAGAATTAAATGATAAATTAAAAAGTGTTCAAGACTTACTCGGTTCAGTTGATCCAAGTAAGTTAGCAGATACAATGACAAAAGTTTCAAAAGCATCGGCTTTAACACCGAAGATAAATATGGCTATACTTGGTGGTATTATTGCAGGGGTTGTCGCTGGCTTATTATATAACAAATTCCATAAGATTAAATTACCAGAATGGTTAGGATTCTTTGCAGGAAAACGATTCGTGCCAATTATTACTTCTGTTGTCATGCTTCTTTTAGGATTAGTATTCGGTCAAATTTGGCCAACAATTCAAAGCGGTATTGATGCAGTAGCACACGGTATTGTAAACTTAGATGCAATCGGAGCTGGTCTATTCGGTTTATTAAATCGTCTATTAATTCCAATTGGTTTACACCATGTAATGAACACATATTTCTGGTTTGTACTTGGTGATTTTACAAATGCAGCAGGCGATATTGTTCATGGTGATATCGCACGCTTCTTTGCGCAAGATCCATCAGCAGGTATGTTTATGACTGGGTTCTTCCCAATTATGATGTTCGGTTTACCAGCAGCATGTTTCGCAATGATTGCAGCTGCTAAACCAGAAAAACGTAAAATGGTTACAGGAATGTTAGCTGGTCTTGCTTTAACATCATTCTTAACTGGTATTACAGAACCAATTGAATTCTCATTCATGTTCTTATCTCCAGTATTATATGGTATTCATGCTGTATTAACAGGTATTTCGTTATTTGTAACAACAAAACTTGGTATTCACGATGGTTTCTCATTTAGTGCCGGTGCGATTGATTATTTCTTAAACTTAGGTATTGCAACAAAACCGTTATTATTAGCGGGAATTGGTTTGATTTATGCAGCAATTTACTTTGCGGTATTCTATTTCTTAATTAAGAAATTTAACTTAAAAACTCCAGGTCGTGAAGATGATGAGGAGTTAGTAGAAGAAGATGAAGATGAAGTACCAGTTGCAGGATCTATCGGTGAAACTTACGTAGCAGCATTAGGCGGAAAAGACAACTTAACCGTTATTGATAACTGTGCGACTCGTTTACGCCTACAAGTCAAAGATGCAAACTTAGTAAATGAGCCAGCATTAAAACGTGCAGGTGCAAAAGGTGTTATGAAATTAAGTAATACAAGCGTGCAGGTTATCGTAGGTACAAACGTTGAATCTGTAGCTGATGATATGAAAAAACATGTATAAATAATTGTAAAAGAGGATGTTCAAAAAGGTCGATAAAGTTGATCTTTTTGAGGGCATCCTCTTTTTTTATAGAAATATTATCGGGAATCTTACTTTTTGGAATTTTCTTTTTCTTTTTTTGTGCATATTTGTTGGTAATACGTTCGTCACATGATAAAGTAGGGATGGTATAAAACAAAACTTCCATTAGTTAGGAGAAATTAGAGGGTATCTTTTTTATGAATGGATTAAATTATTGGTAAATAAGGGGAAAAAAAGAACCATGAATGAAGAAAAGGATAGTGTCAGTGTGAAAGCTCGTCGACCGGTTACATACATAAAAAGAACGGTCATTCTCATTGTATTGTTTTCGCTTGTATATTTTGCGTTTACAAAAATTACTCCACATAATAAGAAAGAGAATGCGTTAAAAGCAACTAAGGAAGTAAAGAAAGAAACGGTACAAAAACAAGCAGAACAACCTCCGGAAGTGCCACAGCAAGCTAATAAGGAAGTGGAACAACCTGTCCAAGGACCACCACAAGAAATTAACGAGAATGCCCAATTAGATGAGTATTTAAAGAGCAAAAATTTTAGTGGAACAGCAGTTGTTGTGAAAAATGGAAAAGTACTTTTGAATAAAGGGTACGGGCTGGCAAATCAGGCGAAAAAAATACTAAATAATTCAGAAACAACATTTTATATTGGCTCAATTTCAAAGGCATTCGTAGCGACAGCGATTATGCAGTTAAAAGATCAAAATAAACTTCAAACAGAGGATACAATAGCGAAATATATTCCTAGTTTTCCAAGAGGTAGCGAAGTTAAATTAGTTCATCTATTGACACATACATCTGGAATTCCTGAATATGAGGCAGGAGCAGATGATATTTCTCATGAGGAATTGTTGAAGCGAATTGGACAACAAAAACGTTTATTTAATCCAGGTGAAAAATGGAAGTATTCGGATTCCAATTATTCAATACTTGGTTACATTGTTGAGAAAGTTAGTGGACAACCATTAGAAGAATATATTAAACAACATATTTTTGATGTTGTAGGCATGAAAAATTCGGGTTTTGGTACTGAATTAGAGAAAACAAAGTATCCTTCTACTGGTTACAAGATTGTAAATAATAATATGACAGTACCTGCTATCCCGAGCATGTCACAATTATATGGAAATGGCGACATATATACGAGTGCAAATGATTTATACTTATTTAACGAAGCGCTATTTTCTGGGAAGCTAATATCCAAAGAAAGCTACAATCAAATGTTTACAGCATTTAAAAAAGATTATGGATTTGGATGGTATGTAAATCCGGGAAGTTACTCTAATCACGGTGTAATGCCGGGATGGAATTGTTTAAATGGATTTAGTAGAAGTGGTAATGCGTATGTTATTTTATTATCTAATATTCAAAATAACATTAAATCATTTGGTACGGTTAATAATGATATTTATACGATGTTGCAGCATATTGAAGTGTAAGAGACTATCTTTTGAGGTAGTCTTTTTTTCATGTAAGTTGAGAATTGATGTAAAAGAAGACGGCATTCCACTAGAAGCAGTTCAATATTTTTCAGCAAGTGGTGGGTCACTTGTTTCGATATCGGTATCTGAACATGCGGATTTTGAAAAAGCGGTATACTATGCGGTAACAACAATTATAACCTTTAAAAATTAGAAGACATCGTAGTAGGATGCCTCTTTTATTGGAAAAGTATAAGAGTTGACAATTAAACTTCGTTGTAACTATAATTGTTTCAACTCGATCGTAAAGGGGAAATTAATCATGACGTTAAAAATAAAAGTCTATTCGGATTACGTTTGTCCATTTTGTTTTTTAGGTGAAAAGCCACTGCAAGAAGCAATTCAAGGAAAAGATGTAGAAGTAGAATGGATGCCGTTTGAATTACGACCATATCCAGCGGAGCGAATTGATCCATGGAATGAGCCAGATAAATTAGGGATGTTTCAAAGCACAATTATGCCATGGGCAGAGCAAATGGGTGTTGATATGAAACTGCCCCGACTTTCACCGCATCCATATACACATACAGCTTTTGAAGGATATCAATTTGCGAAAGAACATGGAAAAGGAAATGAGTATCAGCACCGTGTATTCACAGCATTTTTCCAAGAAGAACGAAATATCGGCGAAATTGAAGTGCTAGTAGAAATTGCTGGAGAAGTCGGATTGAATCAAGAAGCATTTCGAGCTGCTTTAGAAAATCACACATATAAAGCAGCTCATGAAAAAGCAGTACATCATGCATATTATGAACAGGGCGTACAAGCTGTACCAACATTTATTATTGGTAATAGCGTTGTCCAAGGTGTCCGAGATAAAAAAACGTTAGAAGCAGTGATTGAACAAGAATTGAAAAAAGAAACTACAACTTTGTCAGAAGGAATGACATGTAACATAGATGGCTGTGAGTGATAAAAATAGCTGTTGGGAGTGTCCCAACAGCTATTTTTATTTTAAATAAGTTCTGCCATTTCTCTATGTTCAAGCTTATATGTAGCAAAAACCAAAAGAGGAGGTATTAGAAATTAAGTATGCAATTCCCCCGCAGTATTTGCCCGTCCCAAGTAAAAGACGTTCTGGATTACAAATGGATCAAGTTACATTTGTTGTTGCTCATGATACCGGAAATCCAAATGCAACAGCTGCTCAAAATATATGGAGAAGAAAATGATTTATCCCGCATTAACGGACAGTAACACTCCCACCTCAAAATTCAGCGAAAGCAAAGAAGTTAGGTGGGAGATGAACTGTCCGTAAAAGCCCGATTGGTGAGGGCTAATAATCAGTGGAGGATGGAGAAAACCCTCACTGATTAAAGTTTCACTTTATATTGTGTGGGGACGAACGAATGGATTAGTGCAAATTCGAAATATGTAAAATATATTTCCAATTAATCATGAAAAGAAGTGTACCAAACAGGTACACTTCTTTCTATTCTGTTCTAAAGAAACTATAACAGAATAGGAGGTAAGGGTATTACAGTTTAAAATGGGTATGACCCTTTATACTACAGAATAGGATTCGTTCATAAGAATACCAAAAAAATACAATTAAGGAAAGAGTTAATTTAAAAGAGTTTTAAATGAAGTTAACACTATGTGTATAGTGGTTTGTTCAATATTTCACAAACGTGTCACAACTATCTCATTCACTTTTTCAAAAAAAGTAGTATTCTAAATGTGTAAGCTGTTATATAAAAAATCTTAGTCCTGTACTAATCAAAAAATGGAGGAGATTAGGATGACTCAAGTATTAGAAAATGTAAAAAATGCATGGACAAACTTTAAAGGTGAAAAGTGGAAAGCAGAGATTGATGTCCGCGACTTCATTTTAAATAATGTAAACATTTATGAAGGTGACGAAGCCTTCTTAGCGGGAGCAACAGAAGCAACGAAACAACTTTGGGATCAAGTAATGGAGTTAACAACACAAGAACGTGAAAATGGTGGCGTTCTTGATATGGATACAAGCATTGTTTCTTCTATTACATCTCACGGTCCTGGATATTTAAATAAAGATATTGAAAAAGTAGTTGGTTTCCAAACTGACAAGCCATTTAAGCGTTCATTACAACCTTATGGTGGTATTCGTATGGCAGAACAAGCTTGTGAAGCTTATGGATACGAAATGGATAAAGAACTTAGTCGTATTTTCAGAGATTGGCGCAAAACGCATAACCAAGGTGTATTTGATGCTTATACTCCAGAAATGAGATTAGCTCGTAAATCAGGTGTTATTACAGGTCTTCCAGATGCATATGGTCGAGGACGTATTATTGGTGACTATCGCCGCGTGGCATTATACGGTGTTGATCGTTTAATCGAAGCGAAAAAAGAAGACTTAAATTTAACCGGCGGTGTAATGAGCGAAGATACAATGCGTTTACGTGAAGAGTTATCCGAGCAAATGCGTGCACTTCAAGAGTTAAAACAAATGGCTGCTTCTCATGGTTTTGATATTTCTAAACCAGCAACAAATGCACAAGAAGCATTCCAATGGTTATACTTCGCTTACCTTGCAGCGATTAAAGAACAAAACGGGGCAGCAATGAGCCTTGGACGTACTTCTACATTCTTAGATATCTTCATCGAAAGAGATATTGAAAATGGTACATTAACTGAAGAAGCGGCACAAGAAATTGTCGATCATTTCATTATGAAATTACGTCTTGTGAAATTTGCGAGAACACCTGATTATAATGAATTATTCTCTGGTGACCCAACTTGGGTAACAGAATCTATCGGTGGTATTGCACTTGATGGTCGTCCATTAGTAACGAAAAACTCATTCCGTTTCTTGCACACATTAGATAACTTAGGACCAGCTCCAGAGCCAAACTTAACAGTTCTTTGGTCTAAACAATTACCACAGAACTTTAAAAACTACTGTGCGAAAATGTCTATTAAAACATCTGCAATTCAATATGAAAATGATGACATTATGCGCCCAGAGTATGGCGATGATTACGGTATTGCTTGTTGTGTGTCTGCAATGAGAATAGGTAAGCAAATGCAGTTCTTCGGAGCTCGTGCAAACTTAGCTAAGACACTATTATATGCAATTAATGGCGGTAAAGATGAAAAATCAAAAGAACAAATTGGACCTGAATTTGCACCTATCACTTCTGAAGTATTAAATTACGAAGAAGTTATGCGCAAATTCGATATGACAATGGAATGGTTAGCTGGTTTATATTTAAACACATTAAATGTTATCCATTATATGCACGATAAATATAGCTATGAACGTATTGAAATGGCACTTCATGATACAAATGTTCTTCGTACAATGGCAACGGGTATCGCTGGCTTATCTGTAGTAGCTGATTCTTTAAGTGCAATTAAATATGCGAAAGTAAAACCAATTCGTGATGAAAATGGCATTGCAGTTGACTTTGAAATTGAAGGTGATTTCCCTAAATACGGTAACAACGATGACCGTGTAGATGAAATTGCAGTAAACCTTGTGAAAACATTTATGAACAAGCTTCGTAAACATAAAACATACCGTAACTCTGTTCATACAATGTCAATCTTAACTATTACATCTAACGTTGTATATGGTAAGAAAACTGGTAACACTCCAGACGGTCGTCGTACTGGTGAGCCATTTGCACCAGGTGCAAACCCTATGCATGGACGTGATACAAAAGGTGCACTAGCGTCACTATTATCTGTTGCAAAATTACCTTATGAAGATGCGCAAGATGGTATTTCTAATACATTCTCAATTATTCCAAAAGCACTTGGTAAAGAAGATGATGTACAAGTTAAAAACTTAGTATCTATGCTTGATGGATATGCAGTGAAAGAAGGACATCACTTAAACATTAACGTATTTAACCGTGAAACATTAATGGATGCAATGGAACATCCTGAAAAATATCCACAATTAACAATTCGTGTATCTGGTTACGCAGTTAACTTCATTAAATTAACTCGTGAACAACAAATCGATGTAATTAACCGTACAATGCATGAAAGTATGTAAGTAAAAAGTTTCCCTCTGTTGTAATAAAAGCAGAGGGAGGCTGTTTCAATAAAGGAGGAAGTTAACATGGTAAAAGGAAGAATTCATTCTGTAGAGTCTTGTGGTACTGTTGATGGCCCAGGAATTCGTTATGTCATATTTACACAGGGGTGTCTATTACGCTGCCAATATTGTCATAATGCTGATACGTGGGAAATCGGTAAAGGAAAAGAAATAACAGTTGAAGAAGTGATGCAGGATGTTACATGTTACCTTCCTTTTATTGAAGCTTCCGGTGGTGGCATTACTGTGAGCGGTGGGGAACCATTACTGCAGTTAGACTTTTTAATTGAGCTATTTAAGAAATGCAAAGAAATTGGAATTCATACAACAATCGATTCTTCTGGAGGCTGCTATTCTGAAGAGCCAGAGTTCCAAAGAAAATTAAATATTTTAATGGACTATACAGATTTAGTATTATTAGATTTAAAACATATCGATCCTAAAAAGCACCGTAAATTAACTGGTAAAACGAATGAACACATTCTACAATTTGCTCGTTATTTATCTGATAAACAAAAACCAATTTGGGTAAGACACGTATTAGTTCCAGGTGTTACTGATAGTGAAGAAGATTTGCAGAGATTATCTAGCTTCATTCAAAGTCTTTCTAATGTAAAGAAAGTTGAAGTCTTACCATATCACAAGCTTGGTGTATATAAATGGGAAGCACTTGGACATAAGTATCCTCTTGAAGGGGTAGAACCTCCAACAGAAAAAAATGTTCAAAAGGCAAAAAATATTTTACAAGCAGTCTAATCCATTTGGATTAGACTTTTTGCTTTCTTTTAATAAAATCTAGAGTATATCTATAGAAAAGAGTATACTGAAAGTGGAATATCCATATTTTTGTAAAGAAATAAGAGGATAAATTTACATAATTGTAAAGGGAAAACCAAATAGTAACAAGAATTAAGAAGTAGCAGGGTGAGTATCATGGAATATGATCATTTGTAAGTTATTGCGAAAGCTCTGATAGGAAAGTATAATGTAAAGATATGAGCACAGATAGGATTAAGGGGTCAATCTTATATGCTTTGCATATCCACGACAGGTACATAGCTAACATGAAAGTGTTGGAATCCAAACATGTAATTTTTTTTAGGAAAATGTTTTTCCTATTGTCGTATATGCAATATGGGAAAGCGAAAAAGCTAGGAGTGGATTTGTTTGATAAAAAACCCCAAGGTTTTAATATTAACTGCACATTACGGTAACGGTCATGTGCAAGTAGCAAAAACATTAGCACAAACATTTCGTCAAAAAGGAATTGAGGATGTGATTGTGTGTGACCTATTTGGAGAGTCACATCCAGTCATAACGGATATTACAAAATATTTATACTTGAAAAGTTATACAATAGGTAAAGAGCTATATCGCTTATTTTATTATGGTGTAGAAAAGATTTACGATAAGAAAATTGCATCGTGGTATGCGAATTTTGGGAGAAAACGCTTAAAAGCATTATTACATGCAGAAAAACCAGACATTGTTATTAATACATTTCCAATTATTGCAGTACCGGAATTGAAAAAACAAACAGGTTTCTCAATTCCTGTTTATAATGTGTTAACAGATTTTTGTTTACACAAAATATGGATTCATCGTGAAGTAGATCGTTATTTTGTAGCGACAGATCATGTGAAAAAAGTAATGGTTGAAATTGGTGTACCTTCAGAGCAAATTGTAGAAACTGGGATTCCAATTCGTAAAAACTTTGAATTAACTATTAACCCGGAAATCCTATATAGTAAATATCACTTATCTCGTGAGAAAAAGATTTTACTTATTGTAGCAGGTGCCCATGGTGTATTAGGAAATGTAAAAGAATTATGTCAATCATTTATGACAGTTCCTAATCTTCAAATAGCTGTTGTCTGTGGGAAAAATGAAGCCTTAAAACAAGAGTTATTAGGGCTTAAGGAACAAAAGCCTGAGGCATTAACAGTATTTGGTTATGTAGAGAATATCGATGAGTTATTCCGTATTACCTCTTGTATGATTACAAAGCCAGGGGGCATTACATTAAGCGAAGCGGCAGCTTTACAAGTACCTGTCATTTTATATAAACCAGTACCGGGACAAGAAAATGAAAATGCAATATATTTTGAAAAAAAAGGAGCTGCACTTGTAATTCGTGAAGATGAGGACATTTTTGCGAAAACAAAGGCACTATTAGAAGATGATAGGAAGCTCTTACAAATGAAAGAAGCGATGGGAAGTATCTATCGTCCAGAGCCAGCTTGCCACATTGTAGATGCAATTTTAGAAGAGAACCATGTGCAATCTAATCATATGCCGATTAAGTCGCCAGCTCTTGCTCAATCTTTTACGTAATATGAAACCCTCTTTGTATTTGGAAAGAGGGTTTCTTTGTTGTTTTGTAGGAATTCAGTATAAAAGTTAAAGTTAGTCACAAGGTATAACTGCCCTAGCCAAAACAGTTCCCCTCGATAAAGTTGTATGTTTTTATATATTCGTTATATGTTATCCACAAGAGAATGCGGTTTCAATAGACGGTAAAGTCGGAATATTAACAACGATATCCACATTGTCCACAATTTTCAGAAAAAATATCCACAAAATAAACATGATATTTGTGATTAAGTTTATAATAATCCAAAAGAATTGATAAATTTATACACAATTCTATTAATTTTGTGGATAAAGTTTTCCACAAAAAATACCCCTTATAATATAAGGGGTAAATCTTTACTTTGTCATCCAAAAAGTAAAGGGTAGGAGAGGGTAAAAAAATTACCTCAAGTTTCACTTTATCCCACTATTTGTGGGCAGTAAAATTTCATCTCAAATTTTGACGAAAGCAAAGAAGTTAAGTGATCAAGTGCCCGTAAAAGCCCGATTGGTGAGGGCTGATAATCAGTGAAGGATAAAGCACCCATTGATTAAAATTTCACTTTATAATTATACACCTTTAGGGCGATATCCCGCTGCACGATCTGCTCTTCGAAACTCTCGTTGATAAAGAACCTCTTGTGTACTATTTAATGTATTTCTTGCTTTTTCACGTTTCTTTCTATCCATTACAGATCACCTCGTGTCATAAAGTTATTATCTATCATTTCCAATGACATAAAGAGGTATACACAATAAACAAGTATATTCATTTTATCCCGCTATTCGCGGGCAGTAAGGCCCTCACAAAATAGGTGGGGGATAAGTTCCCCACTGATTAAAGTTTCACTTTATAATTAGTGACATACTACGCTTCTTTTAAATGATGAGTATCTTGGAATGTAGTATCACGCATTGTAGAAAGAGTATATTGATCTTTTGGAATTTCATATAAGTTATATACTTCTTCGATTGCGTTAATTTGATCATAAACAGCTTTTCTAGTTTCGTTTGCTAGGTTTACATATGGTAGTTTTTCAGCTGCTTTCATCGAACGAATATTTACTTTGCGAATACGCATAAAGATTATTTCAATATCTAACTCATAGAAAAGCTCGCTGAAAAAAGCATCTTTTGCTAATTTATTATACCCCTGGCCATGATACGGTTTTCCAAGCCATGTACCAAGAAAACCAGCTTTTTCTTGCACATCAAATAAAGTAATCGTGCCGATAGGGGTTCCCCATTCATCTAAAATTGTGCGTGAAATTAATTCACCACGCTCTTCTGCTTCTATTGTTTGCTTTGTTAAAAATAAAAACTCTTCGTATGAATAAGCTTTTTGACGCACAAAAGGGAAGACAGCAGGATCCACCATTAAATCATATAGAACGTGGCTGTCGTGTAAGTCGCGTTTTTTTAACATACTAACTCCTCCTCATATGAGGGTAGCATGACGAAAAAACACCCCACCCTCGAAATTTTTATATCAACCTTTAAAAAATTTCGGGGTGGGAATCGAACCCACTAGAACCAGTCTATAACGCTGGTGGCGCACCATTTGCCTTCCCCATTCATCAATTTGAAATGAAAAATCACGACACAAATTGATTATGGTTTCATTCAGTTTATAATCGTATAATACTTTATCTAGTCAAAAAAATAAACTAGTTTTTTTTATTTTTTTTGTAAATTATTTTTCCATCAATCATAGTTAGTACGGGCTTGGCTAAGTAATGAAATGGGTGATGTGTCCATAATACAAGATCGGCATCTTTTCCAACTTCAATACTTCCAATTCTTTTCTCTAAACGTAAGTTTCGAGCGGGAATGATTGTAACTCCTTCTAATGCAATTTTTTCATCTAATCCTTCCCTGACAGCGATGGCTGCACAAACATTTAAATATTGAATGGGAGTATAGGGATGATCTGTTGTAATCGAAACTTCTATCCCATGCTTTGATAAAGTATGGTAAGTATCCCATGATTTATTTTTTAGTTCAATTTTTGATCGGCGTGTTAATGTCGGACCAACAGATATTTTTAAATTTTGATTGGCAAGTTCTTTTACAATAAAATGTCCTTCTGTGCAGTGTTCAATACGTAAATCAAGATTGAATTCTTTTGCAAAGCGAAGAGAGGAAAGAATGTCATCTGCCCGATGAGCATGAATACGTACTGGAATTTCTCGGTGCAAAGCTTTTAGAATAGGGAGCATTCGAAAATCTGCTTCGTTTCCATAATGTTGTGCTTCGTAAAAAGATTCACGAAGCAATCCCATAATCCCCATACGAGTAATCGATTCTTTTGTGCCATTACTATGAACTCGTTTTGGATTTTCTCCAAATGCAATTTTTAATCCAGCAGGTTCTTGAATAATCATATGATCGATACAAGTTCCGGCAGTTTTAATCACACATGTTGTCCCGCCAATAATATTTTGACTTCCAGGCATAACGTGGGCAGTTGTAACCCCATTTTGAACCGCATCTTGAAAAGCAATATCAAAAGGATGGATACCATCTAAAGAACGAATATGTGGTGTTAATACTTCAGATGTTTCATTGGCATCATTTCCAGCCCATCCAGTCCCTTCATCGTATAAGCCGAGATGAGTATGCACATCGATAAATCCTGGTAAAAGGTGAAGGGCTCTTGCATCAATAACAGTCATATCTTGAGTGGGCTCAATATGTGGTTTTATCGCAGCGATTTGATTGTGTTTAACCAATACATCTCCTTGAAATTTGGAAGAAGTAATGGGATATACAATGGCCTGCTTAAATAGCGTTTTCATAGATACCTCATTTCCATTGGCTAATAACCTTTAAATTAGTAAATAGAACAATTTTAATGGGTTTATTTCAGAAGTACTACAGTGTATGCAATATAATATTTTGTAATGCAGGGTTTAATGTAGGAAAAGAATATTGGTATCCGTGCTGTATTGCTTTGTTAGGCAATACATGTTGTCCTTGTAGCACAAGCATACTCATTTCTCCAAGTAAAGCATGTAGTGCAAATGCTGGAACGGGAAGCCAATGTGGGCGATGCATGATAAATGAAAGTGTCTTTCCAAACTCTTTCATTGTTGTAGGATTTGGTGCTGTAATGTTAAGAGGGCCTTCTATTTCTTTTGTGTCTATTGCAAAATCAATCATGCGGATGACATCATCTAGATGAATCCAAGACAGCCACTGATTACCTGAACCGATTGTGCCACCAATAAATAATTTGTAGGGAAGCAACATTTTAGGAAGGGCACCACCCTCTTTTCCTAAAACAATTCCAAAGCGTGTATAGACGGTTCGAATTCCGAGAGAAGTTGCATGAGAGGCGGCTTCTTCCCATAGTTTTACTGTAGTTGCTAAAAAGTCACTGCCATGTTCTTTGTTCTGTTCTGTAAAAATTTTTGTTTCAGATGTACCGTAATAGCCAATTGCGCTAGCGTTAATAAAAGTATGGGGCTTATTTGGTGATGTTTGTAATTGTTTGATGAGACTATTTGTTGTATGAAGACGACTCGTTATAATGTTTTCTTTCTGCTTCTTTGTCCATCGACCGTTATTAATAGATTCTCCAGCTAGATTAACAACAACATCGATAGAGGTGAGAGGGAATTTAGGTGAGCATTTATCCCATTGGACGTAGTGAATGTTAGAGTTGAAAGGTGTCTCTTTTTTTTCTCGGGTAAGAATGTAAATGGTGTACCCTTTTAGGCTTAAAAAAGTAGCTAATGCTTTACCGATAAAACCAGTGCCCCCAGAAATTGCAATTTTCAACTGAACTTCCTCCTCATTATATATATTCATGAAAAGCAAAATTGTTCTGCAACTATGTTAAAATAGTAGCGGGGTGAAGAATATGGCTGTCATTACAAAAATAGAAGTACAAAAACGAACGAAAGAACGATTTAATATTTATATTGATAAAGGACAAGGTGAAGAATACGGATTTAGTGTGAATCAAGTAACCTTAATCAAGCACGGTTTGCAAAAGGGTTTAGAAATCGATGAAGTAGAGTTAGCAAATATTTTATACAATGAAGAAGTACAAAAAGCATATTTGCAAGCAATTTCTTATTTATCCTATCAAATGCGGACGAAACAGGAAGTAGAAGAATACTTACGAAAAAAAGAAATTGGACAAGCCGTCATCTCTGAAGTTATTTCGAAATTATTACATGATCACTATATTAATGATAAAGAGTATGCCATTTCGTATGTGCGAACGCATAGTAACGTGAACCAAAAAGGACCGACAATTATTAGACGGGAACTTTTTAGTAAAGGTGTCCAAGATATAATTATTACTCATAGTTTACAAGAGTATCCGAAAGAGAAGCAAATTGAAAATGCCTTTGAGCTTGTAGAAAAAAAGAAAAAGTCCTATCAAAAGCATTCTTTTTTACAAATGAAACAAAAGCTAGAAGAAATGTTAGTCCGTAAAGGATATAATCGAGATGTAATTCAAATTTGTCTAGAAGAATTAAAAGAGGAAAAGGATGATACGCAGCAACAAGCTGCATTGTTATATCATGGAAGTAAGTATCATGAGAAGCATAAAAAGCATGATGGATGGACATATGAAAATAAGATGAAACAAGCGTTATATCGAAAAGGATTTTCTATTGATGAGATAGAGATATTTTTACAAATGAAACGTGAAGAGGGATGAGAGAATATGATGAATATGCCAAAACGTTATAGTGATATGACACCACATGAGTTAAGAGAGGAAATTGGCATTTTAAAAGAACAGGCTGTGAAAGCAGAGCAGCTTGGTATAGTAAATGAGTTTGACGTATTAATGAGAAAAATGGCAATGGCTCGTGCTTATATGACAGATATAAACGCATTTCAGATTGGTGAAACGTATGAACTTATAGAAGAACCGGGTGTCTTCTTTACGATTACGTATTTCAATGGAGTATTTGCTTGGGGACATAAACAAAATGAGACAGAGGAAATTGGTATTCCTATTTCGCTATTACAAGAGAAATAAAAAACCAGAGAGCCTTGGCTGCTCTGGTTTTCATTTTTCGTAGTTGTTAAAGGAGATAGGCAATTAAATTTGGCGTTTTCTCATCTCATTCGCCAAAATAATGAGAGACTGGTTTTGCTGCGTCTGTCCATTTACTTGCGCTTTTGCATGTTTCGGACGTGCCCAGGTAGGGTTGAATAATTCAGAACGACGATCTAAATGATTACGGTAGCTCATCTTTATCACCTCATGTAGGAAGTTAATTGCAATAACTCTTTAGAACGGACTATTGTTTTTACTCTTCCTGATGATTTGCGGCACGCATACGTTCCTGTGGGTGCGTGTTAATTGTGCCGTTAGGTCTTTTCGAAGCAAAACGAGCTTTTGCTTTCGTTGGACCATCGATTTTGCTGTTGTTTTTTGATTCAGACCAAAATTCGGCTTGTCTACCCAAGAAGAACGCCCCCTCATTATTAAATGATACTTACTAAGAAGTATCATTAATAGAATGTGCAAAATAGAGAAAATTATGCTTGAACATAAAATGAAACTTCTGCTGGCGATGGAAGAAGTTCATGAATGCGTGTATCCTTTTGTTCATTTATAATTTTGATGTGGTAATGAGGTTTGGAAATAAAGTACGAAATTAATAAAAGGAGAAATAAATAATGAATGATAAGTATGAAGTATTAACAAAAGAATTACTTGAAAAAAATAGCTTTCTGTCTTATTCTCAGGCTCGTGCATGGATTGAGTTATTATGGGAGGACTTCCAAGTAACGTATGCAAAGTCTGGTCGTTATCAAGGTGAAGAAATGACGGAACAAATTGTAAGAACATGGATTAATAACCATGGTGAACGCCTTCATGAAATCCGCACGAATAATCCGAAATATAGTCATTTAATTAATCAAGATGATCATTTAAAGCATTAAAAAAAGCGACCGAAGTTGGTCGCTTTTTTTAATGCGGAATCAATTCCAATTTTTTACGAAGCTTTTCTTCACTAAAAATCCATCCAGTATAGGAACTAATAATATTTAAATTTTGATCCAGTTGGACAATTGCAACGAATGGGTAATAGTCTTTACTACGGTACCGTAAATCGATAAAACGCACTTCATAATAGTTGTCGTAATCAAAAATATCCCAGCGGTATACGGGTGAAAAAGATAAAAAAGCAGAAATGTTTTCATCTTTTTGTGCAGCTCGCATAATTTTATTATCTGGAAGTGGAATACGATCAAATTGATCATGCACCATAATATGGCCGCGGTGCCAACGCGCAACATAATAGTGTTTTTTTGTTACAATAGCTAAATGATAGTGATAAAAGCGATAAGAAGGAGAAATAATGACTTCCTCTACATCTTCAAATCGTTTGTAAACTACACTTTTTACATTTTGTCTCATTACAATTCGACCGACATAGTAGACAAACATTAATATATATGCAGCTAAAGCAGTATATCCTTTATGGGAGCCAACAACCATACAAGCGATAGCGAGTATATGGATAAAGAAAATAACAGCATCAAATGTATTAATTACACCTAATGCAACCCACCTTTTTGTAAAAGGCCTCAACGCTTGTGTACCATAGGCGTTAAAAATATCAACAAACACGTGAAGAAAGACGGCGATAAATGACCAAAGTAGTAGATGAAAATAGGGAGCTTCTGTAAAGAAGGCAAAGGAAATTCCGCTTATAAGGAAAGACCAGAGAATAACAGCAGGAATGGAATGAGTAACCCCGCGATGGTTTCGTATATATTTTGCATTATTACGTAATTTTAAGACGGTATCAATATCAGGAATATTGGAGCCAGCGATCGTTGCAAGCATAACAGCTTGTGGTCCGAAATCACTCTGGCTAATGGCTGGATCTAACGTTGCTAAACCACCTAATGTGACGCCCATAACAAGGTGAGTGGCCGTGTCCATGAAAATACACCTCCGTTTTTTATTAATGTAACTCTTTTTATTCGATATCTCAAGGCATTTGCCTTCTATTTCCTATATCATCTTACTTAAATTTTTTCCTAAAATCTTTATAATAGTACGTATATGCAAAAAATGAGGGGGATCAAGTTTGGCACTTGAAATATTAGATGATTTTAACATAGAGAAGTTTCAACATGATTTAATTAGTTGGTTTGAAAAAGAACAGCGTGATTTACCTTGGCGTAAAAATAAAGATCCGTATCGCGTTTGGGTTTCTGAAATTATGTTGCAGCAAACAAGAGTGGAAGCTGTAAAACCATATTACGCAAATTTCATGGGAAAGTTCCCAACGTTAGAAGCGTTGGCATCGGCAGATGATGAAGAGGTATTAAAAGCATGGGAAGGCCTCGGTTATTATTCTAGAGCGCGGAATTTACATGCAGCGGTGAAGGAAGTAAAAGAAGTATATGGTGGGAAAGTACCAAGTGATGTGAAAAAAATTGAAAAATTAAAAGGTGTTGGTCCATACACAAAAGGTGCAATTTTAAGTATTGCATACGGTATACCAGAGCCAGCTGTAGATGGAAATGTAATGCGTGTTTTATCCCGTATATTATCGGTTTGGGATGATATTGCGAAACCTAAGACGCGAAAAGTATTTGAAGAGATTGTACGTGAAATCATTTCAAAGGAAAATCCATCTTATTTTAATCAAGGCTTAATGGAGCTAGGTGCGCTCATTTGTATTCCGAAAAATCCAGCTTGTTTACTTTGTCCAGTTCGGGAACACTGTCGTGGTTATGCAGAAGGTGTACAGAAAGAGTTACCAGTCAAAAGTAAGGCGAAAGCTCCTAAAATGGTGCCACTTGTTGCGGGTGTGCTGCAAACAGAAGATGGAAATTATGTAATTAACAAAAGACCGAGTACAGGATTACTTGCAAATATGTGGGAATTCCCAAATGTTGAAATTAGCGAAGGGATTCGAAATCAGAAACAACAGCTTACTGATTATATGAAAGAGAACTTTTCCATTTCTATTTCTATCGATGAGTATGCAATGAATGTGCAACATACTTTTACTCATCGGACATGGGATGTATTTGTATTTTATGGGAAGGTAACAAGTGCTATTAAAGAAACAGATACATTAAAAGTTGTATCTAAAGAAGAATTTGAAAAATTACCTTTTTCTAAATCGCATCGTATGATTTATGAAGAATGTGTTAAAAAACTTCAGCCTTAATGGTTGAAGTTTTTTCGACATAAACATAATAATTACTTACAAATATTTCATATTCCCTTAACAAATGACAAATACAATGAAAGTTGTAATGAAAAATTTAAAGGGGGATAGGAAATGCTTAAAAAAGTAATCAGTTCAGCAGTTGTAGCGACTTTCTTACTTCAAACGTTAACTGGGCTAGGCCATGTTACTTTTGCTGAGGAGAAGGAACAAAATCAGCACACTCTCATTTCAGAAGTGCATTATACGGATGATCTGAGCTATATCGAATTGTATAACCCATCAGCGAAAGTTATGGATATGAAGAATGTTCAACTGAAGGTCAATGGAAAAGTGCTAAAACTTAAAGATGAAAATGAAAAGCAATCTGTACAATCAAAAGAAACGAAGTTAATCGTATTTGGAAATAAAACAGTTAATGAGATTAATGAGCGCTATAAGACGGAAATAAAAGAAGAACAAGTTTTATTTGCTACTGAGGATTTAAGAGATAAACAAATTAGGATTGAAGTAACGACTGAAAAAAATGAAACGGTAGATGTCATTGAAACAAGAAAAGAGAATAAAGATGTATCCATTCATTCTTTTTGGAATGAAACAAAGAAAGAAATGAAAAATGAAATACCATCACCTGGGACTTACACTGTATTCCAATCGCATAAAAAAGAAAATCCACCTACAGAACCCACACAAAAAGAGGCAGTCCAGCCAGACTCCAAACAACTAGAGCCTGCACAACCAAACTCCAAAGAAACGATAGAAAAGCAGCCTGCACAAAAAGATAATAATCAAAAAGAAAAGTCATTACAAGAAACAGCGCATGTACCTAAAATGAAAATTAATGCACATGAAGATTTACCGATTGAACTTCAGTTAGCAAGTGTATACGATAAGGCAAAAATAAACCTTGTATATCGTAGTGCGTCCGGTTTGGTAGTGAAAAAACTGGAAATGAACAAAGGTGAGAATAATTTGTATTCTACTGTTGTTCCAAAGCTAGATGTTTGGTCTGATACGCTTACATATTGGTTTGAAATTGAACAGGATGGAAAGATTATTACCTTTCCAGAAAAAGAACAATATGTAAGTACTGTTGAACGTCATGTAGAGGATTATACAAAGAATAGGGCAGTTATGATTACTGAACTAATGCCAGATACGATAAATGGGAACGGGAAAGATGGATATGAGTTTATAGAAATATACAATAATTATAGTGAAGCAATACAGTTGAAAGATTATAAACTTATTTATAAGTATTCAGAAACTGGAAGTGAAGATTGGAATTTTACAGAAAATGCAACAATTCCATCAAAAGGAACGAAAGTGTTTTGGATTAAAAATGAAGGAAACGCAGCATTATCAAAACAAGACTTTATTCAAGCATACGGCGGGAATATAACCGAAGAACAAGTTCTTCCACTTAAAGTGGATGGAATGTCTAATAGCGCTGGGAGAACCATTCAATTTGCTGATCAGTACGGAACAGTTTTATCATCTGCAACATATGGGAAAGAGGATGTAAAAGTTGGTCAGAGTATGGCGTATGCATACAAAACCGAAAGTACTGAAATGCAAAAAGTAGGTTGGTTTGAAAAAGGAACACCTGGTGTGCAAATACCATTTCAAGTACCGCTAGAGCCAGTAAAGCAATCAGATCAAGTAGGCGTTGCGATTGAGCATACGGCATTACCTGCTCATATAGTAACAGAAGATTTAACTATCACTGCAACGATTAAGGGAGGAGAGAATGTAGCAGTTTTATATACCCAAGATGGCAAGTTAGCACACAAAAAATTGCAGATGAATAAAGAAGGAAATAGCGATATTTATAAGGTGACAATTCCTCAAAAAGAGCTATGGGGAAATTCATTATTCTATAAAATTGTCGTGCAAGGGAATCAAGAAACAATTGAAAAATCTTATGAAACAAAAATAGAGCATAAAAAAATAGAACCACAAAGCGTACCGCCGTTGTTGATTACCGAAGTGACGCCGGACACGACGAATGTTGGGAAAGCAGATGGATATGAATTTATTGAAGTGTATAACAATAGCACACAAGATCTTAATTTTAAGGATTATACAATTCGATATCGTTATCCATCTGAAGGACCAGAAGGTGATCTCATTTGGGGATCTACTCCAGATGATGTTGTAATTCCATCAGGGCAGTCTCTCGTATTTTGGATTATAAATGGTGAAAACAATGAGAAAACCGTTGCTGACTTTAATAAACAATTTGGTGTGAACTTAGTAGAAAATAAAAATATTGTTAGAATATATTCAAATGGAATGGCGAATGGAAGTGCACGTGGTATTGTCGTTGCAACAAAGACGGGGACAGAAATTGCATCTGCTTACTACAATGATCAAGCAAACCAAGCTGATGTGAAAGCTAATAAGGGAATTTTATATCGCTATCCTCAAGATGGCTCGCAAATTATGCAAAAGATTAGTAGTGCAGAACATAATGCATCTCCTGGAACTATATTCGAAGGACAAGTACCAGCTGAACGAGTTGCTTTGAAAGAGGATACGATTGCGCCGACGATTTCACATAAAGCAGCAGAAGGACTAGTTTCTGAATTTCAAGATCATAAACTGAGTTTTTCCGTTCTTGATAACGAACGAGTTAAGAGTGTAAAATTATATTACAAAACGAATCCGAATGCAGAATATAAAGCTGAAAATTTAGTAGAGGATCGTGTAGATAAAAAATATCATTATACGATTTATTCACCTGAATTAATTGGAAAAGAGAAAGTGACATATTACTTGGAAGCTTCTGATGGCTTCAATGTAGTAAAAAGTGATATGTATTCAGTGCAAATAGCTGGAGAGAAAGATAAAGGACCTCTTCGTCTTAATGTAAAAGATGATGAAGTGGTTGCAAATCAAGTTTTATTAAAAGGAACCTCTTCGTCGGTTGGGGCTGAACGACTTGCTCTTTTAGTGGACGGAAAGAAAGTTGAGACGAACACATATCGTTCGTTAGAGAAGCCGGCTTATTTTGCTTTCGATGTGAAGCAAACTGACTTGTATTTTAAAAACGCAGTCACAATTGAAAATGAGGTATTACGTATATTTGATGATACGTATAGTGATTATGTCACATTAACTGTAAAAATTGATCAATCAAAAATTAAATATAATGAGCCGTTCAAAATTGATATTCGATCTGGCACAAAGACGTCACCATTTGACAATCGAGTTGAAGAGAATAAAGATGATTTTTATTTAAAAAATGTTCGCCTTGTATTAGCGGATGGAACGACTTTATATGATCCGAATTTTGCAAATCCAAATCAGGAGTTATCAATTGGTGATGGAGATACATCAACACCAGTATTTACGTTTGGATTCCAAGTTCCAGAAGAAAAGTTTATTTCGAATGCATATTTATGGGATACAAAACAAGTGAAGGATGGAAAGCATCGAATTGCAGTGCAAGATGGTGTGAATAAAGAAGTCGTTGCAAATGTAAAAGTTGATAATACACCACCAAAGATTTCAACTACGGTACAGAACGAGAAAAAATATAAAGGGAAAATTCCAATTGATGTAACAGTTACAGATGATATAGCAGGAGTGAAAAGTAAAAAAGTTATATTGGATGGTAAGGAAATTGTAACTCCATATGAAACATCATCTGCACAATTAGCAGCAGGAAAGCATGAGTTACATGTAGAGGCTGAGGATCAGGTAGGAAATCGTGAAGAAAAGACAATTATGTTTGAAACTTGGGCAGAAAATCCAACAGATCCTACTCCAATTGCACCTAAAGATGGAGAAAAAAATGTGAGCACGAATCCGACACTTGAAGCAAAAGTAACTGATCCAACAAATGACGCAATGAAGGCAATATTTTATAAAGGGTATACGTATAAGCCGAATGAAACGGATCGTATGAAAATTACCGAAAATTCGATAGAACAAGAACCACCACAAGCTTTTGCTGTGAATGGTGAGAAAAGTTTTGACCAAGATCAGCTAAGTAAAGTTAGTAAAAAAGATGGGAAATATTATATAACGGAATCAACAGAGAAATTTCCATATCATCGTTTTGATGTAACGGTTGCTGATGATGTGAAAAACGATGATACGGTAGAAGTAAAATGGTATGGACATTCTCTAGAAGGAAGAAAAGTTACGATGTATGCTTGGAACTACATGACAAATAAGTGGACAGAACTTACATCAAAAATTGCTGGGGATAAGGACTTTGAATTAAAAGGTGCTGTATTAGCGAAAGAATATGTAAAAGATCAAAAAGTAAGTGTAATTGTGCAAGACCAAATTCCAAGTTCACCAAATAAGTTTGATTACACATTTGTATGGATGTCGGATACACAGTATTACTCTGAAAGTTATCCCTATATTTACAAAAGCCAGGTTGACTGGATTGCTGCACAAAAAGATCCATTAAATATTAAATATGTATTCCATACAGGGGATCTTGTTGATAAGTCATATCAAGAATTTCAATGGCAGCGCGCAGATGAATATATGAAAGTACTTGAGAATGCGAAAGTACCGTATGGTGTGTTGGCCGGGAATCATGATGTAAATCATAAAGATGAAGACTATACAGCATACTCGAAATATTTTGGGGATTGGCGTTTTAAAGATAAGCCATTTTATGGCGAAAGTTATAAGGATAACCGCGGACATTATGATTTGATTTCAGTAAAAGGCAACGATTTTATTATGCTGTATATGGGATGGGGCGTTACAGATGAAGATATTCAATGGATGAAGGAAGTATTGCAGAAATATCCGAATCGAAAAGCGATTTTATCATTCCATGAATATTTACTTGTATCAGGCAATCGTAGTCCGATTGGTGACAAAATTTTTAATGAAGTAGTTAAACCGAATAAGAATGTGTTAGCTGTGTTGAGTGGACATTATCATGATAGTGAGACATTAGTTGATGAAATTGATGATAATGGGGACGGCATCGTAGATCGTAAAGTATATCAAATGCTGGCGGATTATCAAGGTGGTCCAGAGGGTGGACAAGGATATATGCGACTTTTACAATTTGATACAACTGCGAACAAAATGTATGTCAAAACGTACTCCCCATATTTAAATGAGTATAATTTTTATAAACCAGAAGAGTATCCAGGAAAAGATGAATTTGAATTAGACATTGATTTAAAACCTGCGATAAAACAAGTCGCAACAGACTATGTAGAAGTAAACGTGTACACGAATGAAGTAATCGGTAAAGATAATTTTGTGGCGAATTGGCGCAACGCAAAGGTAAAATGGGAGAATTTAAAGGAAAATACGACGTATCAATGGTATATAAAAGTCGAAGACCGATATGGTGGTCAAGTGACTTCACCAGTTTGGTCCTTTACAACAGGTAAAAAAGGTTGGAGATGGAGCGTGTTCCCAAATTAGGGAACACGTTTTTAGTCATAAGAAACTTTTGTACTGTGCGTCCAATCCGCGTCGCTTCTTTGAAGACCACCTCGAGATTCGATCTCTTTTATAATTTCTTTGTAAATCGTTTGGCCTTCTACGTTTAAATAAGGCATGATTTGTTGCAAGGAATGGTGAAAATAAGCTAATTCATCTTGTTTCCATTCTTCTTTCGAAATCATAGATAGTTCTGTCATATCGCGTCCAATGTACATGTGTACACCTCCATCATATGTAGTTTGAATGAGCCTAGGGAGATGTATGCGTAAATTAAAAAATAAAATTGCGGATATCTTTTGAAAGGGTTGGTTACATTATTGATTGTGGAGGTGAGAAAGATGAGTAAAAAACAACAAGCTTATAACAAAGCAACTTCTGGTGCTAGCATTCAAAGTACAAATGCTAGCTATGGTACAGAGTTTGCAACTGAGACAAATGTACAAGCAGTAAAACAACAAAATGCACAATCAGAAGCGAAAAAAGCACAGGCTTCTAGCGCTGGTGTTCAAAGTGCAAATGCTAGCTACGGCACAGAGTTTGCAACTGACACAGATGTGCAAGCAGTGAAACAACAAAATGCACAATCAGCAGCAAAAAAATCACAATCTTCTAGCACGAATCAATAACAAAGAAAAACACTTCTCGATTCAAGAGAAGTGTTTTCTTTGTTTGGTAATGTGATTATGACAGGGGGAAAATTACTAGTGATAGTTTAAGGTCGATTGCTTTAAGAATTTTGTTGAGGGAGCCGACATAACTTCTAATAAGTCAACAAATGTAGTCAAAGGAGAAGGAGATAGGACATTAGAAAATATTTAGTAGCGATGTATCCTGTATGAATAGATGTTGGAATTTATTAAAAACAGGGGGTAAATAATGAATTCATTTGATAAGTTGGTAGGAGAACAATTGCAAACAATGGATGAGTTGTTGAAATTACAAGCGCATTTAGAGAAGTACCAACAGATCGAAACAAGTGAACAAGAAAAAGATGATAAAAAAGAGTTGCATTTTATTCGTCAAGAAATACACAAAACGGAACAAGCATTGAAGCTTTTGCATGAAAAATTTGAGCAACAAACAAATGAAGTGATTCACTCTTTTGAAACTGAAAAAATAATTTCTAACTAAAGAAGTGATGTATCCGGATGCTTTAGTTGGAAAAGCCCTTTCTTAATTTATGAAAAAGGGCTTTTTGTCGCATCAGGATTTGTCAATGGAGAGTAATAAGGTTTTACGAAAGCTGGATTGTGTCGGTTTAGTTTTAAAATTTTGACAAAAAAGTTATAATAGAAAAAAAGTGAATTCGGCTCAATACGTTTTTAAAAGGAACGATACTAGTTGGGACAACTTTAGAAGAGCATTCACAGTGAAAGAAGGGAGAACGTATGGGATTTCCCAAAGAAGGAGAAAAAATACAAATACATAGTTATAAACATAATGGTTTCATTCATAGAATGTGGGAAGAAACTACAATTTTAAAAGGGACACAAAGTCTTGTAATTGGTGCAAATGATCGGACTGTAGTAACCGAATCAGATGGTCGAACATGGATTACGCGTGAGCCTGCAATTTGTTATTTTCATTCAAATTATTGGTTTAATGTAATCGGTATGTTAAGAGAAGAGGGAGTGTATTATTATTGTAATTTAAGCTCTCCATTTGCATATGACTTTGAAGCATTAAAGTATATTGATTATGATTTGGATATTAAGGTATATCCAGATATGACATATACACTTTTAGATGAAGATGAGTATGAAAAGCATAGTCAGATGATGAATTATCCTCCAGTAATTGATACGATTCTAAAAAGAAATGTAGAGTATTTAACGCAGTGGATTCATCAAAGAAAAGGACCATTCGCGCCAGATTTTGTAGATATGTGGTATGAACGATATTTAATGTATAGAGATTAGAACAAACCTGCAGGGGTTTTCCCGGCAGGTTTGTCCTATTAAGGGGGGATCATATGAGAGGAATAAATCGATACTTACAATTTGTAAAACCATATCGATGGCTTATTACAATTACAATTATTATTGGACTCATTAAGTTTGGTATTCCGCTTATTATGCCGTGGTTATTAAAGTATATTATTGATGATGTCATTCAAGGTGGTGGATCACTTCAGGAAAAAACATCACAATTGATAACAGCAATCGGGATTGCCTTTTTTATTTTTGGTGTACTGAGACCACCTGTTGAATATTATCGTCAATATTTTGCACAGCGTATTGGTAATACAGTACTTTACGACTTACGAAAACATATTTTTGGTCATCTACAAAAGTTAAGTTTACGCTACTATTCAAATACAAAAACAGGTGAAATTATTTCGCGTGTAATCCATGATGTAGAGCAGACGAAGGATTTTGTTATTACAGGACTTATGAATGTCTGGCTTGATACAGCTACAATTTTTATTGCAATTGTAGTTATGTTTTCTATGAATATAAAATTAACGCTTGTTGCATTGTTAATTTTGCCGATTTATGCAGTTGCAGTGAAATATTTTTTCGGGCGTCTTCGTAAATTAACGAGAGAGCGTTCACAAGCATTGGCAACGATGCAAGGTTATTTACATGAGCGTATCCAAGGGATGCAAGTGACGCGTAGTTTTGCATTAGAAGAGTATGAAAAAGGGCAGTTTGAAAAGAAAAATAATGATTTTTTAACAAAGGCATTAACACATACAAGCTGGACAGCACGGACATTTTCTACAGTGAATACGTTAACGGATTTAGGACCGTTACTCGTTATTGCGTTTGCGGCATATGAAGTGATTCAAGGCTCTTTAACACTTGGAACGATGGTTGCTTTTGTTGGCTATATGGATAGTTTATATAGTCCATTACGCCGCCTTGTTAACTCTTCTACAACACTCACACAATCATTTGCATCAATGGATCGAGTGTTTGAACTGTTAGATGAAAAGTATGATATTGTAAATACTCCAAATGCAATTGAAGCAAAAAAGCTTTCTGGTGAAATTGTATTTGATCAAGTTTCCTTTCGGTATAATACTGATGAAAAAGATGTACTACATGACCTTTCTTTCTCAATTCGTTCTGGAGAAAAAATTGCCCTCGTTGGAGCGAGTGGAGGTGGAAAGTCATCCTTAGCTAGTTTAATTCCAAGATTTTATGATGTTTCTAGCGGTGCGATTTATGTAGATGGTGTGAATGTGAGAGAGTATAATGTAAGAAATTTACGTAGTCATATCGGTATTGTCTTGCAAGATAATCTGTTATTTAGTGATACGATTCAATCTAATATTTTATATGGAAACCCGAAAGCAACGAAAGAGGAAGTTATTGCGGCTGCAAAAGCAGCGCAGATTCATAATTTTATTATGAATCTACCAGATGGATACGATACAGTTGTGGGAGAAAGAGGCGTAAAGTTGTCTGGTGGACAAAGACAGCGTGTAGCGATTGCACGTGTCTTCTTGAAAAATCCTTCTTTACTTATATTAGACGAAGCAACATCGGCTTTAGACTTAGAGAACGAAAGACATATTCAAGAGGCTCTTCAAACATTAGCTGCGGACCGTACAACAATAATCATTGCTCATAGATTGGCAACTATTACACATGTGGATACGATCATATATATCGAAGATGGTGAAATAAAAGAAAAGGGTTCTCATGAACAATTAATGCAAAAACGAGGATTTTATTATGATTTATATCAAATTCAACATATAGAAGAAAAAGCCCCTTTGGCGTAAAGGGGCTGTTTTTTCATTCATCTTCTTTTTTTTCATCAATTTGTAGTTCGTCTTCGGGTTTGTGATACGTATAAAAACTATCTACAAGTAAATCTAAATGTTCAACTTCTTCACTGTAATTAATAATTGAAGAAATAAGAGGGAAGAGATGTAACCATATTTTATATGATTCTTCATTATCTTTATTTTGATAGTCCATAAATATATCGATTAATTCCTGCTTACCAGTTTCTACTTCATCAAGCATCTCAACAGACTGTTGTTTTTTCGCTTTGCCAATAAATTTTAACAAAACTTGTTCATGATAGTGTGTTAATGAATCTAATTCATTTTGAATGGATTCTTGAAATGGTTCAGGCATATATCGTAATTCGTTTTCAGTGCGATGTAATGCTTTTAATGTACTTAATGCACGACTCGTTGTTGCTAACATTTGTCTAAATAAGACGAGCTTACGAATTTTTGCAAATTGTACTTTTTTCGTATAGCTTCTTTCTTCTTTGTAAAGTAAGTAGTAATGATTTAATTTAATCATTTTTTCTTTCATACGATCAATATCTGTTTTTAGTGTTGTAAAATCAGAAGCTTGTCTGCTGTTCATACGAATCCATTTCACAATTTCTTCGGTGTTATCAACGATACGATGATATAGTTTTGTTTCGTATTTTGGCGGCATAAACATTAAATTTACAAGTGAAGCCGCGACAATACCGACCATAATGGTTGCAAAGCGAAGCAGAGCGAAGTCAAAGAAGTTTGCTCCTTGATATTCCATAATCGCAATAACCGTCACTAAAGCAATTGATATTGTATTTTCTAAACGTAATTGTAGTGTAAGAGCAATAACTAATATACAAGTTAATCCAATAATAAAAGGATTGTGTCCAAAAGCAAATGCAAATCCGATAGCGAATACTGCACCAATTACGTTTGCTTGGATTTGTTCGAGTGCTGTCAAATACGAGCGATATACAGATGGCTGTACAGCAAAAATTGCTGAAATCCCCGCAAATACTGGACTCGGTAATTGGAGCAGAGTACAAGCAAATAAAGCTAATGTAATGGCAATACCCGTTTTTAAAATGCGAGCACCAAGTTTCATACCCTTTTTAATATCCTTTCTCTCTTGTCATAATGAATGTACAACATGATACTATACATTCATTACAATATGTTAGCAAGTGATATTTTAGTGATGTTCAAAAAGTCCGGTAAAGATAGCTGTCGCGATTCTTCGTTACGTCGCCAGTCCGGTACTCATGTAGTATAAGCTACACTCCGTATCCTCCTGGCTTCCGTGCCTCGAACTGCTCGGCTCTCTTTATCCTTCTTTTTTAGTGAAAAAACCTGCTGAATTTCAGCAGGTTTTCAAATTGTTATTATAGATTACTATGTGATGCTCACTTAGTCAATTTTAAGCAAATGGAAATTATTCAGTCGAAATAGATGGATCTGCTTGCTCTTTTTTCGGAATGACTTCATAAAAGTGAGACTGAATGTCCTCTAATAATGGGGTTAAGAGAGCAGCTTCTTCATATTGTTCATGCTCCTTTAATACACGAACGTAGTCTAATAATAATTCTGTGATGTCTGATTCCCCGTTTTTGCTAAGTTCACGTAATGTTACATTCGCTCCTTTTGCAATTCTTCTTCGCAAAGCAGCTTCTGTTAAACCAAGTTTAGGTTGATGGCGTAAATAAACGACACCACCAGTCATACCTGCACAAATCCATGGGCCAGGATCACCAAGAACGAGTGCGCGACCGTTTGTCATATATTCAAAAGCAAAGCCTTTAATATTTGCATGAACACCGAGATTCCCGTGTTCTTTTTCTCGAAGTGGTTTTGTGATTCTTCCCCCGATGATCATATCTGCTCCAGATAAGCGGATGCCAGCACGTGCATCAGCGTTACCTTGCACATATAAAGTTCCTTTTTGTGCACCATACCCGAATCCTTTTCCGACAGAACCGTTATAGTATGTTCCATCTTTTCCTCTTGCTTTTGTGATATAAATGCCACCGCCAAATGAGGTTTTTCCGATACCATCTTGTGCACCACCATTGACGTGAATAAATAAGTTTTCACTATTGTAGGCACCTAATCCGTTTCCGGGAACGGAGCCATTTGTGTATTTTAGTGTAATTGGTTCCAGTGTATTGTTGTCATATAATTTACTGCGGACTCGGTAGCATGATTCAAGACCACCCATTACGCGTTGATCCACACCAACACCAACTAGCTCTTTTGATTGGAAAGAATCAGTTGTTGCATAATGTTGTTGCTGGGCTGCTCCTGTTATCATGTAGGATGTACTGTCTAATGTTTGTAATAAATTTTGTAAATCTAATAGTTCTGTGCCTCGCGTTTGTTCTAGCAAATCAGAGCGACCAACAATTTCTTGTAAGTTCGTATAACCGAGTCCACCGGTTAAACGTTTAAGTTCTGTTCCGAAAGTAGTAAATAGGTGCAATAAACCTTCTACAGCATTTTCAAATTGCCGCGGAACGAAGCGACGTAGTCCATGTTCTTTTGCCTGCGCTTCGGATTCGATTTGTGTTGCAATACCAACATGACACGTATCTAAGTGACAGCCCCGGCACGTTGTACAACCGATTGCAATCATGGATAAAGTACCGAATCCAATACGGTTTGCACCAAGAAGCATAATTTTAAGTGCATCATTTACACTGCGGATACCACCATCTGCCCAAATCTCTACGTTGTGTCTCATATTTGCTTCTAATAGAGCGTTGTGTGCAGCTTTTACTCCGATTTCAACTGGAAGGCCTACATGTTGCAGTGCATGAATACGAGCGGCACCTGTTCCACCATCAAAGCCGCTAATATTAATAAAATCAGCACCAGCTTTTGCAATTCCTACAGCGATCGTTCCGATATTAGGGACAACTGGAACTTTGACCGCGACTCTTGCAAGTTGATTGGCTGTTTTAATTTCAGTAATAATTTGTGCTAAGTCTTCAATCGAGTAAATATCATGGTTATTGGAAGGAGAAATCAAGTCCGAACCAATTGTTGCATTACGAGCTTCTGCAATTTTAGAAGTTACCTTTGATCCAGGCAAATGTCCCCCTTCACCAGGTTTTGCTCCTTGACCAATTTTGATTTCAATTAAATTTGATGAATTTAACAGTTCGGCATTCACCCCAAAACGTCCTGATGCAATTTGTTGGCCGCGTGTATGTGGGTATTTACCAATCATATCTTTAATTTCTCCGCCTTCACCGTTTAAACTAATCATATTGAGACGGTCTGCCGCCTCTGCATAAGCGCGGAATGCAATTTCATTTTGGGATCCAAATGACATCGAACTAATAATAAACGGCAAGTCATGATTTTTTACGCCAATTGAAACATGCTCAGTCGGCACTGGTTGCTCTGCTTCTTTCATTTGGACAAGGTGACGAATTGCAATCGGATTCTTATCTTCTACCTCAGTTAATTTCTCCCGATAATTATCGTAAGCATTCCCTTTTGCCACATCACCAATTGCTTTCCAAATACGAGGGAATATATGAAACGTTTTTCGCATTCTAACTTTTGGGTTGTTATAATCAAGTGCCCGGACTTTAGCGTCTTCTGCTAAAGATTCAAGTGAAAATGCTACAGTACGTGATCCTAAAAAGTTTGTAATTTGTAGTATGTTTGCAATTTCTTCGTGTAAACCAATTGAAGAGAAGAGACGGCCGTAACCACGCAGTTCATGGATACCGATAGTTGAAATGACTTTTTCAAGACCTTTGTTTAGCGCTTTATATAAATTAGAAATTGGTATCGTTGTCCCATCATTTACGGTTGCGAACATTAAATATGGATTAATAACATCTGCACCTAGTCCGTACAGTGTAACAATATCGTGTAAAGAACGGAGAGCGCCGGATCTTATAACAATGGAGCATTTTCGGCGTAATTTGTGCTCAGTTAGTTCTTGATGTATTTTAGCTGTAATCAAATGTGGATCGATCCATAAGTGTTCATTTTGATGAGCTTTTGCATCATCAAGCAATAAGAGAGAAGCACCTTTTTTAATAGCTGCTGTAGCTTCGGCACTAATTCGATTTAATGCATCTTGTAAAGTTTCTGATGCTGGAAAGGAAACAGATAACTTGTAAACTGTACTATGAATTGCAAATAGATTTACAAGTTGTTCATATGAAACGATTTCTAAATCTTCTGAAATCGATTGTGCTAAATGACCTTCTAGTATAATCGGTGACAAAAGTTCGGTAACAAAAGTTTGCTGCTCACCACTAAACAAGCTAGGACGTTCTCCTAGTACTGTGCGTGTAGAGAAGTGTTCAATTTCTCGGTCGCGATCGATTGCTGGGTTTGTAACAACAGCAACACTTTCTTTTATAAAATCGGCAATGTTTCGTCTGTCTGTATCAAGTGCAGCGAGAGGGGCGTCATGGCCGAGTGAACGAATTGGTTCAACACCTTTTGTTGCCATCTGTTCAAGAAGTTGGATATGCTCGCGATCCCAGCCGAAAGCTACATATTGTTCTGTTTCAACTTGAGAGAGGTTAGATAGCCCTTCGACCTTTTCCATAGCTGGAATAGATAAGTTGAAATGATAATCTGAAAAATTAATACGTTGTTTCATGCGTTTATATACTTCTTCTTGGTATGTTTCATATTCGTAGAGAACGAGGGCACCTTGTTTATTCCACTTCAAACCTACTTTTTCTCCGGGAGCAAGTGACTTTGGTTCTGCTACATATTCAGATGGTGATACGACACCTGGTTCAGAAGAAAAGATATAGGAACTTTCTGTTTCTACTTTCCAAACTGGTCGCAAACCAAGTGAATCTACACTAAAAACAGCTTCATCTTTATAACGTGAAATAATGCCGGCCGGCCCTTGGGCGAAATGTCCCCATGCTTCACGAATATACGTATATAAATCTTGCATATGTGGCTCGTATAATTTAATCTCATTAATAATTGGTGGAAATAATACATCCATTGCTTCAAATAGACTGTAGTTGTAGTGAACGAGAAGTGTTTCTAAGGTGCGGTTTAAATCTTGAGAATCACTGCCTCCAGCAGTAAGTGGTACATCGATCATTTCGGCTTGATCACGTAACTTGGAAATTGTATTAATTTCACCATTATGTCCAAGGATGCTAAATGGTTGCACGCGAAAGAAATTAGATAATGTATTTGTAGAATAGCGATTATGTCCAAGTGTCATTGTTGATGCAATAAGTGAATGTTGTAAATCATCATAGTAGGCAACAAGTGTATCGCCAGCGCCAAGAACTTTGTATACAACATGGTCGTGGCTTAATGAAGCAACATGAATTGCTGTATTTTCTTCAATTTCAATTGTTAAAGAGAATAGTACTTGGTCGATGGCTTCATTTTTTGTTTCTGAAAGAATAGCAATTTGCCAAAATAACGGTTCTTCTTGTTTGCCAAGAGGACCAAGTGCATCAGAATTTATAACATTATCACTTTCGAAGAGAACGGTGAAATTTTTATTGTTTAATTTATTACGAATACTGTTCTTTAAAAGAGTAGGATTTTCTTTTTTGTTTAGAAAAAAATGTCCAACGATAAAGTGGGGATGGTCCACAATCGCTGGATTATATCCACTATTTTTAAATTTTTCTTTCCAAAGGGCTTTCGGTAAGTCGATATGAACACCAATACCATCGCCTTCTCCATTAATAAAGCCAGCACGGTGATTCATTTTTATCAGTGATTGTATACAAAGATCGATGTTTTCTTTTGTTGGAACATTTTGTTTTTCCATAACGGAAACGATTCCACACGCATCGTGTTCTGCATTTGCGTAATTTCGAAATAAAGACGGTGTCCATTTGTTTGTATTGTTAGGCATCCGTCAATCCCCCCTCTATTATAAAATTAAGAATAATCTAATTATTCAAGGTGTATACTGCCTTATAAACAACAGAATAATTAATATGAATTTTAATATAAAACAGATAATTATGAATAATTATACTATTGATGTGTGATTTATGAAATAGAAAAAAGAAAAAAATAGAGGGTGGCCTCTATTTTTTTCTTTTGAGCATGTATTTTCTTATGCGTTCGCTAAAGCAGCAAATGCTCTACCGACAGCTTCGATTGTATATTCCATATCTTCTTTTGTATGTTCTGTTGTTAAGAACCATGCTTCATACTTAGATGGAGCTAAGTTAATTCCTTCGTTGAGCATAAGCTTGAAGAACTTACCGAACATTTCTCCATCTGTATTTTGAGCAGCGTCATAATCTTCAATTGTATCTGTAGTGAAGTATACAGTTAACGCACCTTTTAGACGGTTTACTGTAATATCGATGCTATGTTTTGCAGCTTGTTCTAAAATTCCTTTTTCAAGCATTGCTCCAAGTGCATCTAATTTTTCGTATACACCTTTTTGTTGCAGTACTTCTAAGCAAGCAATACCAGCTGCCATAGATGCTGGGTTTCCAGCCATTGTACCAGCTTGGTAAGCAGGGCCGAGCGGTGCAACTTGTTCCATAATTTCTTTTTTACCACCATATGCACCGATTGGAAGACCTCCGCCAATTATTTTACCAAGTGCTGTTAAATCTGGTGTTACACCAAGTAAGTCTTGAGCACCGCCGTACATAAAGCGGAAAGCTGTGATTACTTCATCATAAATAACTAGTGCGCCAGCTTCGTGAACAAGCTCATTTACTTTTTCTAGGAAGCCAGGTTTAGGTTCGACAATTCCGAAGTTCCCAACGATTGGTTCTACAAGAATAGCTGCTACCTCATGTCCCCATTTATCGAGTGCTTCTTTTAATGTCTCTACGTTATTAAATGGAACGGTAATAACTTCTTGAGCGATACTTTGGGGCACACCGGCTGAATCAGGAGTACCAAGAGTAGAAGGACCTGAACCAGCTGCTACAAGAACTAAGTCTGAATGACCGTGGTAGCAACCAGCAAACTTCATAATTTTTGTACGACCTGTATAAGCGCGAGCCACACGAATTGTTGTCATAACAGATTCCGTACCAGAGTTTACGAAACGAACTTTATCTAAAGCAGGCATTGCTTCTTTTAACATTTTTGCAAATTTTACTTCTAGTGCTGTTGGTGTTCCGTATAAAACACCATTTTCAGCTGCTGTTTTAATTGCTTCTGTTATGTGAGGATGAGCGTGTCCTGTAATGATTGGACCGTATGCTGCTAAATAATCGATATATTTGTTACCATCTACATCCCAAAAATAAGCACCTTTTCCGCGTTCCATTGCAACAGGTGAACCGCCACCAACTGCTTTGAAAGAACGAGAAGGACTGTTAACACCACCAACGATATGTTCTAACGCTTCCTTATGTAATGCTTCTGATTTTGTGAAATTCACTACAATTCATCTCCTTACAAAAATCTATGTATTATTCTAACATGTTTTTCAAAAAGACGTATTGTTTGTGATAGGAAGGGCAGTTGGGTAAACTATTCGTTGTGGTATCGAGGAAGGGGGTCCGATTATGAAATCGGTAATTGAAGTACAAGGATTACGTAAAGAATTTACAGCATATTCAAGCCGCTCTGGTTTAAAAGGTGCGTTTCGCGATTTATTAAATCGTAATTATAAAATAGTGCCAGCAGTGAATGATGTTTCGTTTACTGTAAATCAAGGTGAAATGGTTGGTTATATTGGTGAGAATGGTGCGGGTAAATCAACGACAATTAAAATGTTAACCGGAATTTTAACACCGACGTCTGGTCAAATTACAGTAAATGGCATGAATCCACATAAACAGCGAGAAGAGTTTGTGAAAACAATTGGTGTTGTATTTGGTCAGCGTTCACAGCTTTGGTGGGATATTGCGGTACAAGAATCATTTCGTTTATTAAAAAAAGTGTATGGTGTATCTGATAGGCAGTATAAGGAACATATGGAGCATGTCATTGAAACACTAGATATTGGACCATTGCTAGATAAACCGGTGCGTAAATTGTCGCTTGGTCAACGAATGCGTTGTGAATTAGCAGCAGCGTTAATTCATAATCCACCGCTTTTATTTTTAGATGAACCAACGATTGGACTAGACGTTCTCGTAAAATTAAAAATCCGTGAGTTTTTAAAGGAAATGAATGAACGTTATAAAACAACAATTTTATTAACAACACATGATATTACTGATATTGAAGCGTTATGTGAACGCGTTATTATGCTGGATGAAGGAAACATTATGTATGATGGATCATTAGAAAAGCTTCGTTCGCAGTGGGGAGCAGAAAAAGAAATACATTTTCAATTTACAGCACCAGTTTCATATCAACAACTGTTAATGCTAATGCCGGATAATCATGTAGTTTGGTCACAAGGGAAAGAAGAATATACATGGATTGCGAAAATACCCAATGAAGAAGTTATAATTTCTATGCTTATTTCCAAAGTAGTCCAAGCCTTTCAAATTAAAGATTTAAAAATTAATGAAGTGTCGACAGAAGAAATTATCCGTAATATTTATGAAGAGGGTATGATTCATGGGTAAGTATATTGAAATGATTCGTATTCGTTTTTTAATGATGCTTGCTTATCGGACAAATTACTATAGTGGAATTTTAATTTATACGATTAACATCGGAGCGTATTATTTTTTATGGCAAGCTATTTACAGTGGGAAAGAGAATATCGAAAGTTTATCGATTTCTCAAATGACAACCTACATTGCCATCGCGTGGATGGCTCGCGCTTTTTATTTTAATAATATTGACAGAGAAATTGCGATGGAAATTCAAGAGGGACGTGTAGCTGTTGAATTAATTCGTCCATATAACTACTTAGGAATGAAAGTTATGCAAGGTCTTGGAGAGGGGATCTTCCGTTTTGCATTCTTTTCTATTCCCGGTATGATCATTGTTACACTTTTATTCTCGTTACAAATTACAACCAATTTTCAAACGTGGTTATATTTTTTTCTGTCGTTAGTTTTCAGTTTTATTATTAATACGCAAATTAATTTAATGACAGGCATGCTTACTTTTTTCTTATTTAATAATAGTGGAATTATGTATGCAAAACGTGTGGTTATTGATTTATTTTCAGGTTTATTACTACCCATTAGCTTTTATCCTCTATGGGCACAAAAAGCGATGGTGTTTTTGCCATTTCAAGCAATCAGTTATATTCCGAGTATGATTTTCTCTGAAGGAATACAAGGAAGTAAGTTGTATCAGGCTTTATTATTTCAAATGATTTGGGCAGTCGTACTTATTGTTCCAATTGTGCTGATGTGGAAAACGGCGAGAAAACGCCTAATTGTACAAGGGGGATGATGAGATGCTGTATATAAAACTGTTTTTGCAATATGCAAGCCAATATATAAAAACTAAACTAGAGTATCGCGGCGATTTTATCGTTGGATTATTATCTGATTTACTACTCCAAGCTGTTAACTTAATTTTTATTCTTGTTGTTTTCGGACATACACAAGCATTAAAGGGATGGAGCCGAGAAGAAGTTATTTTTATTTATGGCTTTTTCTTAGTACCATTTGCTATCTTTTCTGCTTTCTTTAATATATGGGATTTTAATGATCGATACATTATTAAGGGAGAAATGGATCGTGTTTTAACAAGACCGATTCATAGTTTATTCCAAATTATATTAGAGCGAATGGAACTGGAGTCTTTGATTGGTGCAGTTACTGGGATTATTGTAATGGGATATGCGTCAGTGCAGCTTCAATTATCCTTTTATTGGTACGATTTCTTTCTTTTCTTGTTCATGGTAGCTGGAGGTGCCCTTGTATATGGCGGGATATTTGTGACACTTGCAAGTATTGGCTTTTGGTCAGATGCAAAAAGCTCTATTATGCCATTGATGTATAACATTGGGAATTATGGGCGATATCCTGTAAATATTTATAACCGTGTGATCCGGTTTGTTTTAACGTTTGTCTTACCATTTGCATTTGTTGGTGTATATCCAGCGGCGTATTTTCTTAGAAAGACAGAATGGAACAGTTATGCGTTTGCGACACCGTTTGTTGGTGTAATTTGTTTTACAATTGCAATCACGCTTTGGAATTTTGGAGTGAAGAAATACCGCGGTGCGGGAAACTAACGACAGATATACAAGTTTCATCTACTGTGGGATAAATTGTTCTTTGTCCTCATACATATAGGATGAGGTGGAGGACATGTTATGGGGACTTATTTTATTAATTTCAGCCATTGCTGTGTTAAGGAGTATTCAAATATTATGGAGCTCATACTCAGATTCGAAGCGTTTCTTTTCCTTGTATAACCTAACTTCATTATTTCTAATTTACACAACGGTGCTTATCGCATTTGGATTAAGTTATGTTGTATTAGAGGAAAGTGGATTTGCCGTCTTAAGAGAAGACGGAGAAAGTTTAACTGTCCATTCTTTCCAACTGGTAGAAGTATGCTTATATTTTAGTGCGGTTACTTTATTATCTGTTGGATATGGTGATGTAACTCCTGTTGGAATCGGACGCTGGATTGCAATTATTGAAGCGTTGATTGGATATACATTGCCGTTTGCATTCGTAGTTCGAACAGTGATAGACAATGAAAAATGAGATAACATTTGTTATAGTAGAAGGAAAAGACAAGGAGTGATAAAGATGGTCGCAGTAGGAGAAATGGCACCGGATTTTACACTAGAAGGAAGTAACGGAGAGCAGGTTAAGCTATCGGACTTTCACGGGAAAAATGTAGCACTATATTTTTATCCGAAAGATATGACACCAGGCTGTACAACAGAAGCGTGTGATTTCCGAGATGCATACGGATTATTTCAAGAAAAAGATACGGTTATACTTGGTATAAGTCCAGATCCAGTGAATAGACATTTAAAATTTATTGAAAAGCATGATTTGCCATTCTTACTTTTAGTAGATGAAGATCATAAAGTGGCGGAACTATATGATGTATGGAAGCTGAAAAAGAATTTCGGAAAAGAGTACATGGGAATTGAAAGATCTACGTTTCTTATTAATAAAGATGGTGAACTAGTAAAAGAATGGCGTAAAGTAAAAGTGAAAGGGCATATCGAAGACATCCTTTCTTATTTAGATTAAGGTTCTGCATAAGCAAGAACTGAAGGGAATTTATTATGATGTAATTACTATGAGGCATATGTCTATACACTTGTGCTGATGTTTCATACATTAAGAGGGTAGGGCATACCTCCTCAGATGATAGTATTCCAAGTGCGATTATTTCGCACTTTTTTCTATGTAAATGTATAAAGGAAGGACAAATATACATAAGAATAAGGTTAGATGAAAAATAAACTACACAGTTATAGTAGAAATATTGACGATTGACAAGAAAAGGAGTACACTCTTTATAAGAATTATAAAATAATAATCCGTATAGAATCGGGGTGCATGACGGTGGTCAAAGAAGAATTAAAAGAAGCGCTAGAAATGCTGAAAAATACGGGTGTACGCATTACTCCACAGCGTCATGCTATTTTAGAGTACCTTGTGGAATCTATGACGCACCCAACAGCGGATGAAATTTATAAAGCGTTAGAAGGTAAGTTTCCAAATATGAGCGTTGCAACTGTTTATAATAACTTACGTGTATTTAAAGAAGTTGGGCTTGTTAAGGAATTAACTTATGGAGACGCTTCAAGTAGATTTGATTATGTTACAAGTCAGCATTACCATGTAATTTGTGAAAAGTGTGGTAAGATTGTTGATTTTCCTTATGGAGGTTTGGAAAAACTTGAAGATGAAGCTGTGAAAGCAACCGGCTTTGTTATTAATAGTCATCGTTTAGAGATTTATGGCGTATGTCCAGAATGTCATAAGGCGTAATATATAATAAAGAAAGAGGTCAACGGTTACGTTGACCTCTTTCTTTATTATATAAACTCCATTTTATGCTTTATAGCTCTTTTTATTATACCTCTCATCAAACTCTTTTCCTTCTAAATTACGATCAAGCGTTAAGGGTTGATTGCAATGCATACATGCGTCTACTCGGCCGAGCATTTTGGTAGGTTTGTTACAACTTGGGCAAATGATTTGTACGGTTTTTGTAGATAACATACCAATCCAAAAGTAAACGACGGTGCTAGCGATAACTGCTAAAAAGCCAACCATCATAAAAATGGTCATAATAATAATATTTTCGCGAAAAAATACGCCTAAGTATGCAATGAAGAGTCCGATAAATACTAAACTTAATGCAAAGGTTCGAATTTTATTGATTTTGTTCGAATATTTAATCCCCATTCCCATCACGCTCCTATAGGAATAATATAACATAAAATTTTGAATTTTTGATTTAAAAGAAGTGGGGTTTGTTAAAATGATGAAAAAAAGAAATAAACGGGATGTGAAATTTTTTTATGAAAAGTATTGACCATGTATAAACTGCATGATATATTAATAACCGTCGCTGATGCGAAACGGCAGAAAGCGAAAAAAAGAAATTAAAAAACTTAGTTGACATGGAAAAATGAAGGTGTTAACATAAGGGAGTCGCCATTGAGCGACAAACGAGTTCTTTGAAAACTGAACGAAACAAACAACGTGAAACGTCAATTTTTATTTTAGATGCTAGACAAACTAACTTTATTGGAGAGTTTGATCCTGGCTCAGGATGAACGCTGGCGGCGTGCCTAATACATGCAAGTCGAGCGAATGGATTAAGAGCTTGCTCTTATGAAGTTAGCGGCGGACGGGTGAGTAACACGTGGGTAACCTGCCCATAAGACTGGGATAACTCCGGGAAACCGGGGCTAATACCGGATAACATTTTGCACCGCATGGTGCGAAATTCAAAGGCGGCTTCGGCTGTCACTTATGGATGGACCCGCGTCGCATTAGCTAGTTGGTGAGGTAACGGCTCACCAAGGCAACGATGCGTAGCCGACCTGAGAGGGTGATCGGCCACACTGGGACTGAGACACGGCCCAGACTCCTACGGGAGGCAGCAGTAGGGAATCTTCCGCAATGGACGAAAGTCTGACGGAGCAACGCCGCGTGAGTGATGAAGGCTTTCGGGTCGTAAAACTCTGTTGTTAGGGAAGAACAAGTGCTAGTTGAATAAGCTGGCACCTTGACGGTACCTAACCAGAAAGCCACGGCTAACTACGTGCCAGCAGCCGCGGTAATACGTAGGTGGCAAGCGTTATCCGGAATTATTGGGCGTAAAGCGCGCGCAGGTGGTTTCTTAAGTCTGATGTGAAAGCCCACGGCTCAACCGTGGAGGGTCATTGGAAACTGGGAGACTTGAGTGCAGAAGAGGAAAGTGGAATTCCATGTGTAGCGGTGAAATGCGTAGAGATATGGAGGAACACCAGTGGCGAAGGCGACTTTCTGGTCTGTAACTGACACTGAGGCGCGAAAGCGTGGGGAGCAAACAGGATTAGATACCCTGGTAGTCCACGCCGTAAACGATGAGTGCTAAGTGTTAGAGGGTTTCCGCCCTTTAGTGCTGAAGTTAACGCATTAAGCACTCCGCCTGGGGAGTACGGCCGCAAGGCTGAAACTCAAAGGAATTGACGGGGGCCCGCACAAGCGGTGGAGCATGTGGTTTAATTCGAAGCAACGCGAAGAACCTTACCAGGTCTTGACATCCTCTGACAACCCTAGAGATAGGGCTTCCCCTTCGGGGGCAGAGTGACAGGTGGTGCATGGTTGTCGTCAGCTCGTGTCGTGAGATGTTGGGTTAAGTCCCGCAACGAGCGCAACCCTTGATCTTAGTTGCCATCATTAAGTTGGGCACTCTAAGGTGACTGCCGGTGACAAACCGGAGGAAGGTGGGGATGACGTCAAATCATCATGCCCCTTATGACCTGGGCTACACACGTGCTACAATGGACGGTACAAAGAGCTGCAAGACCGCGAGGTGGAGCTAATCTCATAAAACCGTTCTCAGTTCGGATTGTAGGCTGCAACTCGCCTACATGAAGCTGGAATCGCTAGTAATCGCGGATCAGCATGCCGCGGTGAATACGTTCCCGGGCCTTGTACACACCGCCCGTCACACCACGAGAGTTTGTAACACCCGAAGTCGGTGGGGTAACCTTTTTGGAGCCAGCCGCCTAAGGTGGGACAGATGATTGGGGTGAAGTCGTAACAAGGTAGCCGTATCGGAAGGTGCGGCTGGATCACCTCCTTTCTATGGAGAATTGATGAACGCTGTTCATCAATATAAGTTTCCGTGTTTCGTTTTGTTCAGTTTTGAGAGAACTATCTCTCAGAAATAAATGTATGTTCTTTGAAAACTAGATAACAGTGTAGCTCATATTTTTTAATTTTAGTTTGGTTAAGTTAGAAAGGGCGCACGGTGGATGCCTTGACACTAGGAGTCGATGAAGGACGGGACTAACGCCGATATGCTTCGGGGAGCTGTAAGTAAGCTTTGATCCGAAGATTTCCGAATGGGGAAACCCACCATACGTAATGGTATGGTATCCTTACCTGAATACATAGGGTAAGGAAGACAGACCCAGGGAACTGAAACATCTAAGTACCTGGAGGAAGAGAAAGCAAATGCGATTTCCTGAGTAGCGGCGAGCGAAACGGAATCTAGCCCAAACCAAGAGGCTTGCCTCTTGGGGTTGTAGGACATTCTATACGGAGTTACAAAGGAACGAGGTAGACGAAGCAGCCTGGAAAGGCTCGTCATAGAGGGTAACAACCCCGTAGTCGAAACTTCGTTCTCTCTTGAATGTATCCTGAGTACGGCGGAACACGTGAAATTCCGTCGGAATCTGGGAGGACCATCTCCCAAGGCTAAATACTACCTAGTGATCGATAGTGAACCAGTACCGTGAGGGAAAGGTGAAAAGCACCCCGGAAGGGGAGTGAAAGAGATCCTGAAACCGTGTGCCTACAAATAGTCAGAGCCCGTTAATGGGTGATGGCGTGCCTTTTGTAGAATGAACCGGCGAGTTACGATCCCGTGCGAGGTTAAGCTGAAGAGGCGGAGCCGTAGCGAAAGCGAGTCTGAATAGGGCGTTTAGTACGTGGTCGTAGACCCGAAACCAGGTGATCTACCCATGTCCAGGGTGAAGTTCAGGTAACACTGAATGGAGGCCCGAACCCACGCACGTTGAAAAGTGCGGGGATGAGGTGTGGGTAGCGGAGAAATTCCAATCGAACCTGGAGATAGCTGGTTCTCCCCGAAATAGCTTTAGGGCTAGCCTTAAGTGTAAGAGTCTTGGAGGTAGAGCACTGATTGAACTAGGGGTCCTCATCGGATTACCGAATTCAGTCAAACTCCGAATGCCAATGACTTATCCTTAGGAGTCAGACTGCGAGTGATAAGATCCGTAGTCAAGAGGGAAACAGCCCAGATCGCCAGCTAAGGTCCCAAAGTGTGTATTAAGTGGAAAAGGATGTGGAGTTGCTTAGACAACTAGGATGTTGGCTTAGAAGCAGCCACCATTTAAAGAGTGCGTAATAGCTCACTAGTCGAGTGACTCTGCGCCGAAAATGTACCGGGGCTAAATACACCACCGAAGCTGCGAATTGATACCTATGGTATCAGTGGTAGGGGAGCGTTCTAAGGGCAGTGAAGTCAGACCGTAAGGACTGGTGGAGCGCTTAGAAGTGAGAATGCCGGTATGAGTAGCGAAAGACGGGTGAGAATCCCGTCCACCGAATGCCTAAGGTTTCCTGAGGAAGGCTCGTCCGCTCAGGGTTAGTCAGGACCTAAGCCGAGGCCGACAGGCGTAGGCGATGGACAACAGGTTGATATTCCTGTACCACCTCTTTATCGTTTGAGCAATGGAGGGACGCAGAAGGATAGAAGAAGCGTGCGATTGGTTGTGCACGTCCAAGCAGTTAGGCTGATAAGTAGGCAAATCCGCTTATCGTGAAGGCTGAGCTGTGATGGGGAAGCTCCTTATGGAGCGAAGTCTTTGATTCCCCGCTGCCAAGAAAAGCTTCTAGCGAGATAAAAGGTGCCTGTACCGCAAACCGACACAGGTAGGCGAGGAGAGAATCCTAAGGTGTGCGAGAGAACTCTGGTTAAGGAACTCGGCAAAATGACCCCGTAACTTCGGGAGAAGGGGTGCTTTCTTAACGGAAAGCCGCAGTGAATAGGCCCAAGCGACTGTTTAGCAAAAACACAGGTCTCTGCGAAGCCGTAAGGCGAAGTATAGGGGCTGACACCTGCCCGGTGCTGGAAGGTTAAGGAGAGGGGTTAGCGTAAGCGAAGCTCTGAACTGAAGCCCCAGTAAACGGCGGCCGTAACTATAACGGTCCTAAGGTAGCGAAATTCCTTGTCGGGTAAGTTCCGACCCGCACGAAAGGTGTAACGATTTGGGCACTGTCTCAACCAGAGACTCGGTGAAATTATAGTACCTGTGAAGATGCAGGTTACCCGCGACAGGACGGAAAGACCCCGTGGAGCTTTACTGTAGCCTGATATTGAATTTTGGTACAGTTTGTACAGGATAGGCGGGAGCCTTTGAAGCCGGAGCGCTAGCTTCGGTGGAGGCGCTGGTGGGATACCGCCCTGACTGTATTGAAATTCTAACCTACGGGTCTTATCGACCCGGGAGACAGTGTCAGGTGGGCAGTTTGACTGGGGCGGTCGCCTCCTAAAGTGTAACGGAGGCGCCCAAAGGTTCCCTCAGAATGGTTGGAAATCATTCGTAGAGTGCAAAGGCATAAGGGAGCTTGACTGCGAGACCTACAAGTCGAGCAGGGACGAAAGTCGGGCTTAGTGATCCGGTGGTTCCGCATGGAAGGGCCATCGCTCAACGGATAAAAGCTACCCCGGGGATAACAGGCTTATCTCCCCCAAGAGTCCACATCGACGGGGAGGTTTGGCACCTCGATGTCGGCTCATCGCATCCTGGGGCTGTAGTCGGTCCCAAGGGTTGGGCTGTTCGCCCATTAAAGCGGTACGCGAGCTGGGTTCAGAACGTCGTGAGACAGTTCGGTCCCTATCCGTCGTGGGCGTAGGAAATTTGAGAGGAGCTGTCCTTAGTACGAGAGGACCGGGATGGACGCACCGCTGGTGTACCAGTTGTTCTGCCAAGGGCATAGCTGGGTAGCTATGTGCGGAAGGGATAAGTGCTGAAAGCATCTAAGCATGAAGCCCCCCTCAAGATGAGATTTCCCATAGCGTAAGCTAGTAAGATCCCTGAAAGATGATCAGGTTGATAGGTTCGAGGTGGAAGCATGGTGACATGTGGAGCTGACGAATACTAATAGATCGAGGACTTAACCATATAATATGAAGCAAATGTTATCTAGTTTTGAGAGAACATAAAAAAACTTATTGACTTTTTTAATCAATTAAGTATAATAGTGTTTGTCTCAAGTGAATATAGTCTGGTAATGATGGCAGAGAGGTCACACCCGTTCCCATACCGAACACGGAAGTTAAGCTCTCTAGCGCCGATGGTAGTTGGGGCCTTGCCCCTGTGAGAGTAGGACGTTGCCAGGCTAATATCATTCCGCAGTAGCTCAGCGGTAGAGCTATCGGCTGTTAACCGATCGGTCGTAGGTTCGATTCCTACCTGCGGAGCCATGATTGGAGAGCTGTCCGAGTTGGCCGAAGGAGCACGATTGGAAATCGTGTATACGTCACAAGCGTATCAAGGGTTCGAATCCCTTGCTCTCCGCCATAATATTTTTGGCCCGTTGGTCAAGTGGTTAAGACACCGCCCTTTCACGGCGGTAACACGGGTTCGAATCCCGTACGGGTCACCACTTTTGGAGGATTAGCTCAGCTGGGAGAGCACCTGCCTTACAAGCAGGGGGTCGGCGGTTCGATCCCGTCATCCTCCACCATATATAACATATGAATAGTATTGTCGCGGGGTGGAGCAGTTCGGTAGCTCGTCGGGCTCATAACCCGAAGGTCGCAGGTTCAAATCCTGTCCCCGCAACCAAATGGTCCCGTGGTGTAGTGGTTAACATGCCTGCCTGTCACGCAGGAGATCGCCGGTTCGACCCCGGTCGGGACCGCCATTTATTTCTGGCTCGGTAGCTCAGTCGGTAGAGCAGAGGACTGAAAATCCTCGTGTCGGCGGTTCGATTCCGTCCCGAGCCACCATTTTAACTAAATATGCCGGCTTAGCTCAATTGGTAGAGCAACTGACTTGTAATCAGTAGGTTGGGGGTTCAAGTCCTCTAGCCGGCACCATGTAAGTTTCGGAGGGGTAGCGAAGTGGCTAAACGCGGCGGACTGTAAATCCGCTCCTTCGGGTTCGGCAGTTCGAATCTGCCCCCCTCCACCATTTACATTTTATATAGGGGTATAGTTTAAAGGTAGAACAGAGGTCTCCAAAACCTCCAGTGTGGGTTCAATTCCTACTACCCCTGCCAAAACACAACATGGCGGTTGTGGCGAAGTGGTTAACGCACCGGATTGTGGCTCCGGCATTCGTGGGTTCGATTCCCATCAGTCGCCCCATTTTTATTTTTTAATATTTGTAAATAAAGTAGTTAATACTTGCATATAATGAATTAAAACTTCGGTGGGCTATAGCCAAGCGGTAAGGCAACGGACTTTGACTCCGTCATGCGCTGGTTCGAATCCAGCTAGCCCAGCCATTTTTGCGGAAGTAGTTCAGTGGTAGAATACAACCTTGCCAAGGTTGGGGTCGCGGGTTCGAATCCCGTCTTCCGCTCCAAAGTAATTTAATATGGCGGCATAGCCAAGTGGTAAGGCAGAGGTCTGCAAAACCTTTACCACCGGTTCGAATCCGGTTGCCGCCTTTCTCATTATGCCGATGTGGCGGAATTGGCAGACGCGCACGACTCAAAATCGTGTTCCTTCGGGAGTGTCGGTTCGACCCCGACCATCGGTATCAAAAAGACGAGTAATCGTCTTTTTTATTTGTCTTCGGATTGATTATATCGTACATATTAAGCGCTTCTTACTGCGGTAAGGAGTGCTTTTTTTGCGTTTATAGACGTTGAATTCTTAGATGACTATATTAACTCGAAGCGTGCGAGCAAATCGTTTACGCTGAGTGTGGAGGTGTAGTTGTGGTAAGACGAAGGAACGTGTTAAATGATCGCGAATTATCTTGTTGTTCACAAAAGTAAAAAGTCGTACGTAGAAACGTTTGAGGATGCGCTAAGTATTTTTACGAAGAATTGTGAGTTACGTAATTTAAGGCCTCATACGATTGGGCTTTATCGTAAGGAAGTATCTGCCTAAACCATTTACGTGAGCAAGGTATCGACAGTATAAATTTAAAGTTGTATAACGTCACAGAGGAACATAGTAAAGAAAACGTCATTTTATATATGCGTAATAAAGTAGAAAATCCTACGGAGCCCCGCGTTTAATTATAGTAAGTGACCACCATTCTCGTTGGCTTTACTCGTTTTTTTTATACGAGGAAGTCAAAGTATAACCAAGACTCTCTGTTATAGAATACATATTTTCCAATGTATATGTTAAGGATATATATTGAATGACTTTGTCTATAAGGAAAGGACGAATGTTTAAATATGAATTCAAAAGAATCAATTCTTAGCCTTACTAGTAATAATGATATTGTTAAATACCTAAATGTGAGGAAAGACCCTATCGATTTACGAGATAGAATGTTTCAAAGTTATCTTTTTAGTAATGAGGAGGATCTTCCAACTCAAGTGGATCTTCGAGAGCGAATGTCAGATGTTGTAGATCAAGGTCAACTTGGTTCTTGTACAGCAAACGCTATTGTATCCGGATTACGTGAGTATCTCTTAAAACAATCGGGACGCCCATTTGTTCTATTATCGCGCTTATATCTGTATTATCATGAACGAAAAATAGAGGGAGACATTCAAAATGATAATGGAGCTATTTTGCGAGATGGGATGAGTGTACTTGAAAAGCTGGGAGTCTGTCCTGAGAAAGATTACCCTTACCAAATAGAGCATTTTCGTGATACACCATCCTCGAAATCGGATAATGATGCATTACTTTATCGGATTGGGCAATATAGTCGTGTGCAAGATTTACCACGATTAAAATCTGCACTGGCGCATGGACTTCCAGTAGTTCTTGGTTTTCTAGTTACAAATGCCTTTTATCATTCTGATGAGGTAAGAAAAACTGGAATCGTACCTATCTCAGGGACTGATGATGTAATTATAGAAGATGGACAACCAGCAGGACATGCTGTATGTGCTGTTGGGTATGATGATGATAAAAAAGTTGTGATTATTCGAAACAGCTGGGGGACAGAATGGGGAGATGAAGGGTATTGTTATTTTCCATATGAATTATTCCAAAACGGAATTGTACAGGATATGTGGACCGGACGCTAATTTCAGAATAAGGAAGGAGGATAAAAAGATTATTCTAATTCCTCCTCTTTGAATAATCTTTTTTTGTATTGCGTATACTATCTGCAAGCCGATTTTCCTTCGGCTTCACTCTTTCAAAACGGGGCGCTCTCTCTTCCGTGTCGTGCAAGAACGTAGCGGGGGACTTAATCAGTTGCCTGCTGTTTTTGCGAATAAACGTAAAAATTCTTGTCCACAATAACTAAAGAAGATATCTTAAGCTATTTGTAGCAACCTCCAGCAAATGTTTTTTGTACGACCGTTCTTGTAAAAGAGGCGGTCTTATTTACGTATTGCTATAAACACAAAGAAAAACTCTTATAGTATCAGTCATTCCGTTATCGGTACTAGCTGAACAAAAGTTAACACTACGAGCAATTCTCACCGTTCGCACCACGCATTAAAACCGTGCATTTTAATCGGCAGTGAGTCCGAGAGTTCGATGAACCAAATCATGCGCATTATGAGGAAACACACTTTGTATTAAATAAATTTGGAGATGGAATTGCTAGATCATTAACGAAATCTGGAGACCTTTCAGAACCAAAATAATGGGTTGTAAAAGTAGGCTTCCATTTTAGGAGGCTTTTTGTATTTACACTGTAAAATCATGTTATTTGAGTGTTAAATTCGTAATGAATTATGAATTTAAGGTATAATATAATTTGGTGAATGAACGAAATTATATTGATTTATATTATGTCAGTAATGCGAATCAATAATGAACTTTTTGTATTTATTTTGAAAAAGTGTTGAATAAACATTGTATTTCATATTAATATTTTTATGTAGATTTAAACGTGAAAGAGAGTGGAACAGTATGGGCCGTAAATGGAATAATATTAAAGACAAAAAAGCATCAAAAGATGCAAATACAAGCCGTATATATGCGAAATTTGGACGTGAGATTTATGTGGCTGCAAAACAAGGTGAGCCAGATCCAGAATCAAATCAAACGTTGAGAGTCGTATTAGAACGTGCAAAAACATACAATGTACCAAGAACAATCATTGATCGTGCGATTGAAAAAGCAAAAGGTGGTTCTGAAGAAAATTACGACGAGCTTCGTTATGAAGGATTCGGACCAAATGGATCTATGGTAATTGTAGATACACTTACAAATAACGTGAATCGTACTGCAGCGGATGTACGAGCTGCGTTTAGTAAAAATAGTGGTAATATGGGCGTAAATGGATCCGTAGCATATATGTTTGATGCAACTGCTGTTATTGGGCTTGAAGGAAAAACAGCAGATGAAGTGCTTGAAATTTTAATGGAAGCAGATGTAGACGCGCGTGATATTCTAGAAGAAGAGGAAGCGGTTATCGTTTATGCTGAACCTGATCAGTTCCATTCGGTACAAGCAGCGCTTAAGGATGCTGGTATTACTGAATTTACAGTTGCTGAGCTAACAATGCTTGCACAAAATGATTTAACACTTCCAGAAGATGCACAAGTGCAATTTGAAAAAATGATTGATGCATTAGAAGATTTAGAAGATGTTCAACAAGTTTATCACAATGTTGATTTGGGTGAATAATATCTAAAAAAGAGACCTTTTGTTATTTAGAACAAAAGGCCTCTTTTTTTGGATTGTTTGTAGATTAAAAAGGATTCTCGAAATGCTTGTTGGAAATTAAATTATATTGATTTTAAAATAAAACTAATATTCTTTGGAAGCTGGATGATGGAATATACAACCCCTAAGCATATTGTTGCTGTTTCTGCTTACATAAAATATATAACACGCCCACATATGAAGTCGAGAACACTTGATGCCATAAAAGCAAAGAATTTCATTCCATATGAAACATGGAAAATAGATCCTTATGATTTGATAGGGAGATAATAGATTATTTCATCTATTATTAATTTCAAAAGGGCAAGTGATTTGAGATATCATCAAATCAATCGTCCTTTTTTGCTTATATTGTGTAAGTAAAAATGTCTAGTATGATGTTTAATCGGTGAAATTAGGTAAAGTAATAAGATAAAAAGTATACATAGTAAATACATATTGATTATAAGAACGTTCGTTTGGTATTATATCTATATTGTTCCAATTGGACTGTTATATTAATTTTTTAGAAATACTGTAGAAAAAATGTTAGGAGGGAACTAACTAAAACTAAAAATATGCCAGGTGATATAATAGAAGAAGGATGGATATGTGATTTTAAAGCAATTCATCTGAATATATATATCCATTTTGATTTTCCGACATATAAGTCGTGGCTATGAAAACAAAAGAGGATCTCCACTCATTTGCTCCCTTTGTTTTCACGTGGTATGGGGCCAAAAAAGGCACTGACCGATTCTATACATGGCCAGATTCTCTCTTCCATCTAAAAAGAAGGGGGGGGATGTTGTTTTTTAATTTCGATGTATATAGAAGCTTACCATTTTTTCTGCTAGAATATGTATTCTATAACTTACAACATTGTAAGGTAGGTGTAAGAGAAATCGATTGGAGATTGTTTTAAAAAACGGTATTCTTAATGTAAGGATTATATATGGTGTAAGGAAAAGAGGTGTGCATAATGAAAGAACGAGTACTGTCTAGAGTCAACTATCATCAAAAAGTTTCATTCAATCCAATTACAAAGTTTCTTTATAAAGCTATTATTTTATTATTACTACTGAGTTGTACATTATTATTTATCGGAAATGTAATGATTGAAAGAAGTGATATTAGTAAGCTACATGTACCTGCTAAATTAGAGGTACCAGAATCTCTGGCTCACGCATTTATTGCGACAGAAGATAAAAGGTTTTATCACCATAACGGCTTAGACTATATAGCAATTGTCCGAGCTTCTATTGAAAATATAAAAGCTGGTGGTGTTGTACAAGGTGGAAGTACAATTACACAGCAGCTTTCCAAAAATGCTTTTTTATCTAATGAACGTACATTTTCTCGTAAATGGAAGGAAGTTTTTTATACAAAAAAAATTGAGCGAACATTTACTAAAGATGAGATTTTAAAATTATATGTAAGCAATATTTATTACGGAGAAGGTGCATGGGGGATTGAAAAAGCATCCAAGCTATACTTTGGCAAAACGGTAAATCAATTAACATTAAGTGAGAGTGCAATGATGGCTGCTGTTGTGAAAGCTCCTGCTTATTATTCCCCTGCTCAAAATTATGACAAAGCAGTAGAAAGACGAAATGTCGTTTTGAAATTAATGGAACGAGAAGGATATATTAGTCATGATGAATATGTGCAAGCAATTAGTGAAAAATTAGTAATTCGTCATGACATTCCAACTCAGCATTCATTGCAAAAAGTAGCTCGTGAAAAAGCGGTAAGTTAAAAGTGAAGTTCCATAGGGGAACTTCACTTTTTTTTGAATAAGACTGCCAAAGAAGAGACACAATATTGACACATTTGTTGTATTTTTGAAAATTATGTGAGCGTGTTCATTGCATGATGTATAAAAGTATTGATATCATGTGTAATGTGTACAACAATGTATACAGAATATGAATTTAAAGAGGAATGTATATGAAATCATCAAATAAAATCATGGCTCTTGGTATTGTTTTTTCTATTGCAGTGTTAATTGTAATTGGAACAGTTGCGTACAGTATCATAAATGACAAAAAAGATAAAGGGAATGAAATGTTTGCTTATTCCACGCAGCAATCTTTAGGTAAGGAAGATGCACCCGTTAAGGTTGTTGAATTTGGGGATTTTAAATGTCCAGCTTGTCGAACTTGGGATACGACAGTATTACCTCGTTTAAAAGAGGAGTATATTAATAAAGGGAAAGTTCAGTTTTATTTCATTAATTTTCCGTTTATTGGAAAAGATTCTAATTTAGGTGCAGCGGCTGGTGAGGCGATTTATAAACAAGACCCAGAATCTTTCTGGACATTCTATGATGAAATTTATCAAATTCAGAAGAAAGATACTGAAGAATGGATTACAGAAGAACTGCTTCTTAATACAGTGAAGGAAAAACTTCCGAAAGTTAATATAGAACAGTTTAAAAAAGATTTACATAGCAAAGAAACCCAAGACAAAGTACGTAAGGATTCCGATCGTGCACAAAAATTAAAAGTACAAGGTGCTCCTTCAATATATGTAAATGGGAATCTTTCAAATCCTGATTATGATAGTATGAAAAAGGCAATCGATAAAGAATTGAAAAAGTGATGATTATTCATCACTTTTCGACTTTTTTCGATAAAATTCTTGCTTGGGCTTTTATTACATGCTATACTATTTTACATAAGTTATTTCAATATCTTATGTTTTTTCATATTTGCGGGTGTAGTTTAGTGGTAAAACAAGAGCCTTCCAAGCTCTGGTCGAGAGTTCGATTCTCTTCACCCGCTCCAGATATTATTTCATATTCTCATAATAAATTGTGATCAACGCAGTGTTTCGTTTCTAAGATAAACGAGGCATTGCGTTTTTTAATGTTTGGAAATGAAGATTTTATGCGAAAATAGAATTAAGGACTATGATTACGAAGTGGATTGCTAACCATCAGTAGGTGATTACTTGTTTGATGAGGATATGTATTCATCGTAGAAGGAGGCAAAGCATGAATTTTGAGCAATTAAAGCAAGATGTTATAGCATATAGTAAAACAATTGGAATAGATAAAATAGGCTTTGCGAGTGCCTCACCATTTGAAGAATTAAAACAGCGTTTAATTCAGCAGCAACAATTAAATTATCAGTCTGGATTTGAAGAACCTGATATTGAAAAAAGAACGAATCCACAGTTACTATTGCCAGGAGCAAAATCCATTATTGCAATTGCATTAGCGTATCCATCAAAGTTGAAAAATGCACCGTTAAGTAAACGAGGAGAAAGACGTGGTATTTTTTGCCGTGCTTCTTGGGGACAAGATTATCATCTTGTTTTGCGGGATCGCCTGCAAAAATTAGAGGCGTATTTAATTGAGAAGCTTCCTGATATAGAAGTGAGATCAATGGTGGATACGGGAGAGTTGAGCGATCGCGCTGTTTCGGAGCGTGCTGGTATTGGATGGAGCGGTAAAAACTGTTCTATTATTACGCCAGAATTTGGCTCCTATGTGTATTTAGGTGAAATGATTACGAACGTACCATTTCCGCCGGATCAACCAATAGAAGATCAGTGCGGAAGTTGTACAAAGTGTATTGATATTTGTCCAACTGGTGCACTTGTACAGGGAGGACAATTAGATTCAAAAAAATGTATTGCTTTTTTAACGCAAACAAAAGGGTTTCTCCCAGAAGAATATCGAGATAAAATTGGAAATCGTATTTACGGCTGTGATACGTGTCAAACAGTTTGTCCAAAGAACAGAGGGAAGGACTTTCATAACCATCTAGAAATGGAGCCAGATCCAGAGCTTGTTAAACCTTTATTAACTCCATTATTAACGATAAGTAATCGGGATTTCAAAGAAAAATATGGCATTATGTCTGGATCATGGCGCGGGAAAAAACCATTGCAACGAAATGCAATTTTAGCCCTTGCTCATTTCAAGGAAACCACAGCAATTCCTGATTTAATTGGTGTTATGAAAGAGGATCCAAGACCTGTAATTCGTGGTACAGCAGCATGGGCTCTAGGAAAAATCGGTGGTGAAGGTGTAGGAGAATCGATTGAAAAGGCAATGGAGCGTGAAAAGGATGAAGAAGTTCTTCATGAAATGAATCGCGGTCTTGAAATGTTAGCTGAGAAAAAACAGTAGATAATGCCTCTTTTTTTCATATTGTGTAATATGGAGGGAGAGGCCTATGTTGGTAAAGAAACAGCTTGAACAACAGATGCAACAATTTTTAGCTTATATTACAAATAAACGTGTAGGTGTCGATAAGATTCCTGCTGATTTACTACAAGTGTTACAACGAAAAAGAAATTTGTTTCAAAAACGTGATGCTGAAATTGTAAAAGCAACAGCAGACGTATCTTTTATAAGACAATTGAATAGTAAGCAATATCAAGAAGTAGATTATCAAGTTCATTTGAAGTATTTAGTTCATCATCATGAATTATTCTACATGGAAGAAGAACAATTAGAACGGCGTGTTTATCTGAAAGATGGGCGTATTGTAGAAGATAAAGATATTGCAGTGAAAGAAGAAAAGGTCCAAGGGGAAACGTTAGAGCGTGAGATAACGAAAGGAAAGTATGATTCGTATCAATATAATCGCTTAGAAGCTGTCAAATATGCGGAGCGTTGGTGGGATGATCGAAACCCGGCGTATCGTAATTTTCCTGATAATTGTACGAATTTTATTTCACAGTGTCTGCATATTGGTGAAACACCAATGACTGGGTATCCTAACATTCGTAAAGGATGGTGGCAAAGGGAGAATCAGTGGAGCTGGAGCTGGGCAGTTGCTCATTCATTTTATTGGTATTTATCAGGAGCTACAACAGGACTTCGTGCTAAAGCGGTAGAAAATCCGGAAGACCTTCTACTTGGTGATGTAATTGTTTATGATTTTGAAGATGATGGTAGATGGAATCATACAACAATAGTTGTAGCCAAAGATGCGGACGGCATGCCGCTTGTAAATGCCCATTCTGCTAATAGCCGCAGGCGTTATTGGAATTATGAAGATTCCAGTAAATATACACCACAAATGAAATATAAATTTTTTCATATTATTAATGGGTAGAGATTTTTCACTCAAGTGGTATAATACGTAGTAGACAAAAGATTGAGGTGAATATAACGTGGGAGTACATGTTGTTTTATATCAACCAGAAATTCCAGCAAATACAGGGAACATTGCACGTACTTGTGCAGCCACTGGAACAGAATTACATTTAATTCGACCACTTGGATTTTCAACGGATGATAAAATGTTAAAACGTGCCGGTCTTGACTACTGGCAGCACGTAAAAATTACGTATTATGATTCGATTGAAGAGTTTTATGAAAAAAATAAAGACGGTGAATTCTTCTATTTAACAAAGTATGGTGAAAAAGCACATACAGCGTTTGATTATAGTAAGGTAGAGAAAGATTATTATTTTGTATTTGGAAGAGAAACAAACGGATTGCCAGCAAACGTAATTGAAGAAAACTTCGATCATTGTTTACGTATTCCAATGACTGACAAAGTACGTTCTTTAAATTTATCTAATACAGCAGCGATTTTAATTTATGAGGCATTCCGCCAACAAAATTATCCAGGTTTAGATTTAGAGATTGTATATTAAAATTTAAATGTAATAGCAGACAAAAAGTGATGGGCTTAGGCCCATCACTTTTTGTTTGTACCTGGTTTATCATTATATCCTGAAGTGAAAATTGCAGTAAGAAATGTAAGTGAGACACCTAAAATTAATAATAATTTCATGTGAGACCTCCTTCTTCATATTTTATTTAAAATAATTTTGATCTGAAGTTTATGTAGATTCTATGGAAGTAAAGAAGATATATCCTGTAAGAATGGAGAACAAGTTCCCTAGTATTTTTATTATACCGAATTTTCTTTTAACTTTGGGGTGAAATTTATAATGTTTGTAGAAGATTTCATTTTGATTTAAAGAATGTTTAAGGACATCCTCGCATACCTTTTATAATAATCCGATTGAACAAGGAGATGGGGGAGGAGCTATAATGGATATTCTAAAGAAAATTGAACAGCATCGAGAAGCAGAAGAACGTTTACAATGGGAAGGTACGTTTGCGGAATATTTGGAGCTTGTTAAAGAACGACCATGGGTGGCTCAAACTGCACACTCTCGCATTTACAATATGATTAAAGATGCTGGCATTGAAGAAGTAGAGGGTAGAAAAAAATATAATTTTTTTAGCAATCAGCTATTTGGATTAGAAGAAGCATTAGAGCGTCTTGTGGAAGAATATTTTCATCCGTCTGCGAAACGTTTAGATGTTAGAAAACGGATTTTATTATTAATGGGACCAGTTAGTGGTGGGAAATCAACGTTAGTCACTATGTTAAAACGGGGATTAGAGACATACTCGCGTACAGATCGAGGAGCTATTTTTGCGATAAAAGGTTGCCCGATGCATGAAGATCCTCTTCATTTAATACCACATCATTTACGTGATGACTTTTACGATGAATATAGGGTAAGAATTGAAGGGAATTTGTCACCATTAAATGTGATGCGTTTAGAAAAAGAATATGGTGGAAGAATTGAAGATGTAATTGTAGAACGTATTTTCTTCTCGGAAGATCGCCGGACAGGAATTGGTACATTTAGTCCTTCAGATCCAAAATCACAGGATATTGCAGATTTAACAGGGAGTATTGATTTTTCTACAATTGCAGAATATGGTTCAGAGTCAGATCCACGTGCATACCGTTTTGATGGAGAGTTAAATAAAGCAAACCGTGGTATGATGGAATTTCAGGAGATGTTAAAATGTGATGAGAAATTTTTATGGCATCTATTATCTCTTACACAAGAGGGGAATTTCAAAGCGGGGAGATTTGCACTTATTTCAGCAGATGAATTAATTGTAGCCCACACGAATGAAACAGAGTATCGCTCCTTTATTTCTAACAAGAAGAATGAGGCGTTACATTCAAGGATTATTGTAATGCCGGTTCCATATAATTTACGAGTGAGTGAAGAAGAACATATTTATGAAAAGATGATTCATGAAAGCGATGTTGCCAATGTACACATTGCGCCGCACACACTTCGCGTCGCAGCAATGTTCACGATTTTAACACGCTTGAAGGATCCGAAGCGCCCAGATATTGATTTAATTAAAAAGATGCGTTTATATGACGGAGAAATGGTAGAAGGTTACAATGCAATTGATGTAGAGGAATTGCAGCGTGAATATCAGGATGAAGGTATGAGTGGTATTGATCCGCGTTATGTCATTAACCGTATTTCTTCTACTATTATTAGAAAAGAAGTACCATCGATTAATGCGCTTGATGTGTTACGTTCATTAAAAGATGGGTTAGATCAACATCCATCTATTAGTAATGAAGATCGGGAGCGCTATATGAATTTCATTTCATTAGCACGGAAAGAGTACGATGAAATTGCTAAGAAAGAAGTACAAAAAGCATTCGTGTATTCGTATGAAGAATCAGCTAAGACGCTTATGGATAATTACTTAGATAACGTTGAGGCATATTGCAATAAATCAAAATTACGTGATCCATTAACAGGTGAAGAAATGAGTCCAGATGAAAAGCTGATGCGTTCTATTGAAGAGCAAATTGGTATTTCAGAAAATGCAAAGAAAGCGTTCCGAGAAGAAATTTTAATACGCATTTCTGCTTATGCTCGTAAAGGAAAACGTTTTGATTATAACTCACATGAACGCCTTCGCGAAGCAATCCAGAAAAAATTATTTGCTGATTTGAAAGATGTTGTGAAAATTACAACATCTACGAAAACACCAGATGAAAATCAGCTGAAGAAAATTAATGATGTTGTAGCACGCTTAATCGATGAACATGGATATAACTCTTCATCAGCAAATGAATTGCTTCGCTATGTAGGTAGCTTGTTGAATCGATAGCTTGATAATAAAACGCTGTCTCTAATGAAAGCAGAGGCAGCGTTTTTGTATCTATCTGATTGAAGTAATGGAACTTTACTATATAAATTCATTTCGATTTTTCGACATATAAGTCGCGGCTATGAAAACAAAAGGAAATCTCCACTTATTTTCTCCCTTTGTTTTCACGTGGAATGGGGCTAAAAAAGGCATTGACCGCTACTGTGCATGGTCGGATGCTCTCTTCTACCTAAAAAGTAGGTGCTGTATTGGTTTTTCAATCTGTATTTATATAGTGAATGTTTCCTGGAGACTTGTCCAAATATAATAAATTAAGGTGCAATTTCATGAATTTATTGTCAATTATTTTTACAATACGCATATGATAGAGTAACCAATCATTCATACAGAAAAAGCCAACACAATACAATATGTTGCAGAGTGGAAAAGTGTGCAACAATGAATTGTGTTTCTTTCTTATCAGCTAAAGAAGTTTCAATTTAAAATGAATGCCAAAGTTTTTGTTAAGGAAGTTCGGAGCAATACGTAAAAAAGCTATGGGTGCCTTATGATTATGGAAAAAGTAAGTTCTAATGAACAGATACTTTTTAACTATTCTTGTTGCTACATCATAACCTTAAATTTGTATATTACTGTTTATTAGAGAAAATAAGGGAAATTACAGTAAGGAGGGAAAAAGATGGGCGAAGAAAATCAACCAAATTATACAATTTCACAGGAAAACTGGTCCCTCCATCGCAAAGGACATGACGATCAACAACGCCATCAAGAAAAGGTACAAGAGGCAATTAAGAATAACTTACCAGACCTTGTGACAGAAGAAAATATCGTGATGTCTAATGGTAGGGACGTTGTAAAAATACCAATTCGGTCTTTAGATGAATATAAAATTAGATATAACTACGATAAGAATAAACATGTTGGGCAAGGAACTGGTGATAGTAAAGTTGGCGATGTGGTTGCAAGAGATGGGGCAGGTGGTCAAAAGCAAAAAGGACCAGGAAAAGGGCAAGGTGCAGGGGATGCAGCTGGAGAAGATTATTATGAAGCAGAAGTATCAATTTTAGAATTAGAGCAAGCATTTTTTAAAGAGTTGGAGCTGCCTAATTTAAAGCGGAAAGAAATGGATGAAAATCGTATTGAACATATTGAATTTAATGACATTAGAAAAACAGGATTGTGGGGAAATATTGATAAAAAACGGACGATGATCTCAGCTTACAAACGAAATGCGATGAATGGAAAGCCAGCTTTTCATCCAATTCGTCAAGAAGATTTGAAGTTCCGAACATGGAATGAAGTGTTGAAGCCAGATTCCAAAGCTGTTGTATTAGCAATGATGGATACGAGCGGATCTATGGGGATTTGGGAGAAGTATATGGCGCGTAGTTTCTTCTTTTGGATGACAAGATTCTTACGTACAAAGTACGAAACGGTAGATATAGAGTTTATTGCACATCACACAGAAGCGAAGGTCGTGACAGAAGAAGAGTTTTTCTCAAAAGGAGAAAGTGGTGGAACAATCTGTTCCTCTGTTTATAGAAAAGCACTTGAGCTTATAGATGGCAAGTATTCACCGGAACGCTATAATATTTATCCATTTCATTTTTCAGATGGAGATAACTTAACATCAGATAATGCTCGGTGTGTGAAGTTTGTGCAAGAATTGATGAAGGTATGTAATATGTTTGGGTATGGGGAAGTAAACCAGTACAATCGTCACAGTACGCTTATGTCAGCCTATAAAAATATTAAAGATGAGAATTTCAGATACTATATTTTAAAGCAGAAAGCTGATGTGTTTCATGCAATGAAGAGCTTTTTTAGAGAAGAATCAGGTGAGAAAATGGCGTAGCCCCTTTTTTAAGGGGTTTTTTATATAATAGAATATTCATTCATGTGTAATAAAAGGGAAAAAATCGAAGTAGAAATATTTATATAACTTTACTTTTTATGTAAAATAGTATATTATATAAATATACAATATAACGGTTATTTTCTAGGAGGAGCCTGTCACCATAGGCTCCTCCTGTTCTTTTTTAAGCAGCCTGTCGTACAGGTTTTTTTTAAAAGAATAAATAACTGAAAATTAGGAAAAATAATTTTTGAAAGAGGTGAGGCATACATATAACAAAGAGAGAGGTAATGATGAAAGGGGGATAAGGCATGACATTGTTGGGTTATCCGCTTGAGACAATTTATTTATATGGATTTATTATTGCTACCGTACTTACTGTTATTTATATCTTTTTTGGAGATATATTTGAATCCATATGTAGCTTCGGAGGTGGATCTACATCTATTGTAACGTTGCTGCTCAGTTTCTTTGCCATGCTTTGTGGTTTTAGTTATATAGGAGAGTATTTATTTACTTGGAATAGTATTGTTATTTTTAGTCTTTCTTTCGGCATATCTTTTATTGGAGTTTTCCTAATGAAAATATTGATTTTAAAACCAATTGCAGAAGCTGAACAAAATACAGTGCAACGTATGGCTGAATTTGTTGGATGCAAAGGAGAAGTGATTATTACCATCCCGAAAGAAGGATTTGGAGAAGTATTAGTTTCTTCGCAATTTGGAAGTAATGCGATACCAGCTAAGACAATTGGAAAGAAAGATATTTTACAAGGAACCGAGGTCATTATTGAGGAAGTTCAAGATGGTGTTTTGCTTGTACAGAACATCGCTTATTCTTTAAAAAAACCAAAGTTATAAGGGGGAATTTGAATGATTCCATTAATTATCGGTGGTATATTACTCGCAATCTTACTTTTACTTATTTTGGTGTTTATCACAAAATACCGTACAGTTGGTCCTGATGAGGCGCTGATTGTAACAGGAAACTGGCTTGGTGGCGGGAAAAACGTTGTCACAACAGATGATGGTAAAAAAATTAAAATTATTCGTGGTGGTGGTACATTTGTTGTACCAATTATGCAACGAGCGGAACTTCTTAGTTTATTAAACTATAAATTAGAAGTTGGAACACGTGATACGTATACAAAGCAAGGGGTGCCAGTTACGGTAAATGGTGTTTCTATTATTAAAGTAGGTTCAACAATTGAAGAAGTATCTACAGCAGCTGAACAATATTTAGGGAAAGAAACGGAAGAGTTAAAAGTTGAAGCGAAAGAAGTATTAGAAGGCCATTTACGTGCTATCTTATCTTCAATGACAGTGGAGGATGCTTATAGTAATAGAGAGCAATTTGCACAAAAAGTACATGAAGTTGCTTCGACAGATTTGAAGAAGATGGGGCTTCGTATTGTCTCCTTTACGATTAAAGAAATCATGGATAAAAATGGTTATTTAGATGCTTTAGGTCAACCGCAAATCGCAACAGTGAAACGTGATGCAACAATTGCGAATGCAGAGCGTGAAAAAGAAGCACGTATTGAAAAAGCTCGTGCGGAGAAAGAAGCAAAAGAAGCTGAATATCAACGCGATGCACAAATTGCAGAGGCTGAAAAGCATAAAGAATTAAAAGTACAATCATATAAGAGAGAGCAAGAGCAAGCACGTGCCGATGCGGACCTTTCTTATGAATTACAACAAGCAAAAGCACAACAAGGTGTTACAGAAGAGCAAATGCGCGTTAAAATCATTGAGCGTGAAAAGCAAATTGAATTAGAAGAAAAAGAAATTGCACGTCGTGAAAAACAATACGACGCGGAAGTAAAGAAGAAAGCAGATGCAGATCGTTATGCAGTTGAACAATCAGCGGAAGCGGAAAAAGTAAAACAAATGAAAAAAGCAGATGCAGATCAATATAAGATTGAAGCAGAAGCAAGAGCACGTGCGGAAGAGGTGCGTGTAGAAGGTTTAGCAAAAGCCGAAATTGAAAAGGCACAAGGGCAAGCAAAAGCAGAAGTTCAAAAAGCGCAAGGTACAGCGGAAGCGGATGTTATCCGATTAAAAGGTTTAGCAGAAGCGGAAGCGAAGCAAAAAATTGCGGAAGCGTTCGAATTATATGGGCAAGCGGCAATTATGGATATGGTTCTTAAAATGCTTCCAAGCTACGCAAAAGAAATTGCAAGCCCACTTAGTAACATTGATAAGATTACTGTTGTGGATACAGGCGGCGGTGGAAAAAACAGCGGAGCTGGAAAAGTGGCAGGATATGCGACTGATCTAATGGCAACGATGCAAGAAACATTAAAAGCTTCTTCTGGTATTGATTTAAAAGAACTATTAGAAAGTTTTGCTGGAAAAGGTGCTGTGCAGCAGGTGGTGAGTGAGAAGCCTGTTGTGCAAGTAGTGGAAGAAAACGAGAAAAGTGAAAAATAACGAAGAAGGCCTCTAGCATTAGGGGCCTTTTTAGGCTCTAATGCAAAGCGAAAATAAAAGAGAATATAGCGCATATATTTCTAGCGGAATTATATTTGATGATATAAGTGCAAACAATTGATGGATGAATTCTTTCTAGTTTGGGCAGGTTGATTCTGTAAATCAATTTTTCTTTTTCATACTGATCATGTCCTTTTTTAGATTGATAGTATCAGTATGTCAAGGTTTTATAAATTTCTTGCACCAGAATCTCGCTAGCATCATACATGCCGCACTCATACCACCTAATGCTTTGGAAAGAAATAATGCCCATATATGATTGGCAAATTCAAATAAAGATTCAGATGAAGATGAAGAACAAAGAAGTAACCCCAGTATAATCAATTTTTGATTAAATCTATCTATATTCCGGTGATAGGAGGTGTTAGTAATTGAGTAAATGTAGCAATATTTCATTATATCAGTAACTAATTGTAACGTATTCATATAAAAAGACATTATAGGAACAACGAGATTGATTCCTAAAAATAAAGAAATTGAATAATATCAAGGCTAAAGATATCTTTTCTGCTGCATACAATTATGTTATTTCTTTCAATGTGTTAAATTTAATTGAAATAAAGTAAATTTAGATTAATGGAGAAATGATTGTATGTTAAACTACATTAAAATATGTTTAATTATAATTCGTTACACAACTTGCTACAAGAACATTAGGAGGATTAGAAAGATGAGGAAATTGAAAGCAAATATATACAAGTATGGAAAGGCTAATATCCTTTACTAAACAGGCTCATTTCAATGGAGGAAGTATTTGGAATCAATCCTGATATCGAAGAATTTCAAAAAGGATTGAAAATAGCGTTAGAGAAACAGAATTAATTTAATATGGGGAATTTGAACTTCATATAGCGTTTGAAAAAGCTACTTTTATTCAAGGGAGATTACAAATAGGATGGACTGTTGTGTATAGCGTAACTCAAATGTTTTTATAGTTATATAAACAGAATTGTTAATGTGACATAAAAATTATTGTGTAACTCCATTTTTATCCCGCATTAACGGACAGTAACACTCCCACCTCAAAATTTAGCGAAAGCAAAGAAGTTAGGTGGGAGATGAACTGTCCGTAAAAGCCCGATTCGTTCAACTAATAATCAGTGGGGGATGAAGAAAACCCCCACTGATTAAAGTTTCACTTTATTTTTAACATTCTTTAAAGATGGTAAGAAGCGAGAAATATCTTAGGAAGGCTATTTATATCAGCATTATTTCGTAAAAGCATAATAAAAATCATGTATTTTTATCCCGCATTAACGGGCAGTAAGACCCCCACCGAAAACAAAGAAGTTAGGTGGGGGATCAAGACCCCCACTGATTAAAATTTCACTTTATTTAGTGTGCTGTTATCGCAGTTTTTATAAGGAACAGAGGAGACTTAATGTATGAAAAAAAGAATTGTAATCATAGAAGATGAAGATAATATCCGAGAAATATGTAAACGGTACTTGGAAAGAGAAGGATATGAAGTATACACCGCTGTAAACGGAACAGAAGGTTGGAATGTATTTCAGCAATATCAACCAGATTTAATTATTCTAGACTTGATGATGCCGAAAAAAGATGGCTGGGAATTATGTGAGGAAATTCGCCAATACTCTAATGTCCCTATTATTATGTTAACCGCTAGAGGAGAAGAAAGAGATCGAATTTTAGGATTAACAATGGGCGCGGATGATTATGTGACAAAGCCGTTTTCACCTCGTGAATTAGTATTAAGGGTGCAAATTATATTAAGAAGAGGAAATCAAGCAACGATACAAGAGAAAGAACCTGTATCAGAAATGATAGAGTTCCTAGATTTGAAGATTGATCCAACGAAAAGACGTGTATTTGTTTGTGGACATGAAATTGAGTTAACAGTGAAAGAATTTGAGGTACTTTATATAATGGCAAAACATCCAAAACAAGTATTCTCACGATCTCAACTTCTTGAACAGATATGGAATTTTGAGTATGAAGGGTGCACAAATGCAGTAACTGTGTTAATGAGTCGTCTACGTGAAAAATTGGAGAAGCATACAACAAAGAATCGTTGGATTCATACAGTTTGGGGCATAGGATATCGCTTTGAGCCAGATGGAGGAAATGAAACATGAAGTTACGGAATCAATTGTTATTGATGAATTTATTAAGCACGGGAATCATAGTAATTTCGATCTGGTATAGTGACAGAAGAATGTTACTTAGACCGGAACAAACACGGCTATTAATAGGAATTGTGATGGTAGCGATGATTCTTTCAACGATTATTTACTGGTTAATGACACGTCCTATTATGAGATCTATTCAAAATTTAATTGCATTAACGAAACAATTTAGTGATAGACACTTTGAAACGATGTATATAATCGGGAAAGAACCAGAAGAGTTTAAAGAATTAGCGACAGCTTTTCAACAAATGGCTAAAAAATTAGAAGAAAGCTTTACTAAGTTAGAACAAGGAGAAAAAGCACGTACAGAACTAATTGCGAATATTTCCCATGATTTACGAACCCCTATGGCTAGCATACAATTGATGATAGAAGCGTTACAAGATGGTTTAATTGAAGATCCTAATATGAAAATGCAGTATCTAACAACAATCCTAAACGAAATTCAAAGATTAAGTGGATTAATTAATAATTTGTTTGAGCTTTCTAAGCTAGAACTTGGACAAGGAGCCTTTCATCCCAGTTTAACACATGTGGACAGCATTCTATTAGAAGTACTAGATTCCCATGCGATCTTATTGAAGGACAAAAATATCCATTTGCAATTGCACGTTTCGGATACATTGCCACGACTTTGGATTATGCCATGTAAAATAGTGCGGGTTATCAGTAATTTGTTACATAATGCGATTCGGCATTCCCCCACATTTGGAACAATCGAGTTAATTGTGGAGGAAAATAAACAAAAACAGCAAGTTACATTCATTTTGCGTGATGAAGGGGAAGGGATTTCTTACGATGATCAATTACGTATATTTGAACGTTTTTTCAGAACAGATCCATCAAGAAGTTCACAATCTGGAGGGTCTGGACTTGGACTCGCCATTGCAAAATCACTAGTTGAAATACACAAAGGAGAAATTGGTGTTCAAGATCGTTCGGATGGGAAACAGGGATGTGAATTTTGGTTTACTCTTCCCATTGCATCAGAAAAGAAATAATACGGTTGAAAGACTTTTGTAACATTTATGAGAGAGAAATGAAAGATTTGTTAGCTATGATGAAGTTAATCTTACTAGTAGATGTTCTAACTCATCTAGAAAACAAGGAGAAAAATGACGATGAAGAAATTAAAACCAACACTTAGTGTATTAGGTAGTGTAACAATGGCACTGACTTTGGCATCCCCTGCGTTAGCTGAAACAACACCTGAACAAGACGGAAAAGTGGAAACTTTTAAAGAAAATAAAAATATGAAGGAAGGGCAAAATATTATCTATGATGGTTCTGAAAAAAAGGGAATCATAATTATGGAAGAGCCTCAGGAAAATAATGACTGGGATAATGATGGCATTCCTAATGATGTAGAAGAAAAAGGGTTTAAAATTGTATTTAATAAAAAGACAGGGAAAAATGAAGCCCAACCATGGGATCAACAGCAAGACTTTGGTGAAAAGAGATTTATAACAAATCCTAGGAGTGCAAACTCAGATGGAGATCCTTTTACAGATAGCTATGAAGTGGAGCATTATGGCAGTGATTCTGATGTAGATTTCAATCCCATGATTGCGAATGTGCCAAATCTACAAATTGCTGTAAAACGCATCGATATTACTCCAGTTGCTAGTATTACAGATTCAAATGGTGAATCACGTACTAAGAGTTGGGAAAAAAGTTTATCGGTACAACATTCTTTTAATGTAGGTTTAGCTGGTGAAGCCGGTGCTGAGGGATCAGCAGCGGGTCCTGTACCTTCAGGAAAAGGATCGTTAAATGTGGGGTATGGTTATTCTAATACAAAAACAGAAACAGAAAGTATTTCTAATAGTTTTGATTGGTCAACAGCAACAACTGTTGATTCAGCTAAAGCAGCAAATGTGCGCTTCCATCTAGAATATAAAAATACGGGTACAGCATCTGCTGGGGATGTTTCACCTCACTTTAACATTCGATTAGGAAATAAAATTATCAATACTGTAAAGGCAACACAAGACCGTTATAAGGCAAACTTGTTAACTACAGAAAAAGGTGGAAACAATAAAACTGAAATTCTAATGGACAGTGTAGAAGGTCAAGCGGATGTGAAAATTTCCCTAACACTGGATGAATTAAAAGCAGTAGAACAAGGGGCACCTCTTTCTATTGAAGTATTGCCTACTAGTACGATGAATGTGTATACAATGAAAGATGGGAAATTTGAAAATTTAGGAGATTGGGCGCATTTTGCGTCTAATGTAAATGCTTCTACTACATTAGTAGAAACAAATTTGGGTTCTATACCAAAATTTAGAGTGTATACACCAAAAAAGGATAAAACAAAACCTGCTAGCGTTGATCATAATCTTTCATTGGACGAATTTTTTAAAAATAGCGGGATAGATAGTTATGCTTGGACAGCAAACGCTGTAGTAAATGGTCAGCTAAACAAAAATCTAGTTCGTTATGGTCCAAATCGTTCTCTTTTAGAACGAGGTGTGAACCTTGGTTTCTTTGATAACCGCGTACTACGACCAACTCTATCATATAGCAGTTATGATTATAGCAAGAAAAAGATTTACGCATCGGTTATACCAGGTTTATTTAATATAAGTGAAGAAATCTTTGTTACGGTTAATAATAAAGAAGGTAAGCAACAAAAGGTAAAATTAGTTCGAAATAAGAATTCAAATGTGTATGAATCTAAAGAGAATGAACCTGTAGACTTAGCAGTAAACAAAAGAGCTCTTGGAGAAACCCCAGTTAAGTTTGAACTCAATGATGTCCAAAATAATAAAACTGAAGTTTCTGTGCCTCTTGTTTCAAATAAAAGCTATCTAGAGGCTATCGATAAATTAGTAGTAGATAATTCCGGAGAACCTATTCTAGAAGGAAAACAGTACTATTTGAAGACGAATGTTAACATACGTGAAGGTGTACAGGAGGATTGGCACATTGGTTTAAGCCAAACAATTAATGGGCGATATGTACACTTTTCACCTCAGTCCAATTGGGATAGATTGAGACTCGGTCCTATACAAAAAGCAATACATGGAGCAGACATTCAAGCAACACCAGTAATGATAGAAAGAAAAGGACAGCCTAAACCAGGACAACCATTCAAAAAAGATGAAGAAGTGTTCCTTAAGTTTACTAACAGTAGTTATAGTGGTTACCAGTATTTAAATATTGGAAATGGTTATGATTATAACTGGTTAGATACTGAAAACAATAGATCTTCTATTAAATTAGACAAGCTTCCTAATGAGAAGAGTTTCTATCTAAAATCTGATTCTACTTATATCACATTTAGACAAAATAATTGGACTGCTAGTGTCGCAGATAATGGTAGCGCCCCAGTTGTAGCTTCTAGTGAGTTTATTTTAAAACCTGAGCATACAAATTCACCAGGTAATAACCATAAATGGGAATTAGAAAGCATTAAGTAAAGTAAGAGATTATAAGGCCGCAAGTATGGTTTTAGAAAACTTAGTGAGCTATGCATATTTGAAAGCTACGTGCGGTAACAATTAATAAAAGTTAAGTTTATCTCGTTATTTGCGCGGGCAGTAATACTCCTGCCTAAAAACAAAGAGTATTACTGCCCGTAAAATGCTAGTTGGTGAGGACTGATAATCAGTGGGAATGAAGAGTTTGCCACTGATTATCAGTCCTCACCTATGAAATCTTACAAACCTGTCATCTTTATGTAAGGTTATTAGATAGTTCATTTATTATTTTAATGTGATAATAAAGGTATAAGAAATACCAGTAAATTTTTAGATATTATAGGAGAGTGTCAGTGATGATTATAACAACAACTTCAACGATTCAAGGAAAAGAAATTATTGAGTATATCGATATTGTAAACGGTGAAGCGATTATGGGTGCAAATATTGTACGTGATCTATTTGCTTCTGTTCGTGACGTTGTCGGTGGCCGTTCTGGTGCATATGAAAGTAAATTAAAAGAAGCACGTGATATTGCAATGGAAGAGATGAAAACTCTTGCGAAGCAAAAAGGTGCAAATGCAATTGTTGGTATTGATGTAGACTACGAAGTCGTTCGTGATGGAATGTTAATGGTTGCTGTTAGTGGTACAGCTGTACGTGTATAAAATAAAAAGTATAATTGCTAAAGTACCTTGTTAAGAGTGAGGTACTTTTTCTTTTTTGTAAAATTAGAAAGGTGAAACACCTGAAAGGAAATAATATCTTATTTTCTTTAAGTTACTTTAGTGTTTTTTTGCACCGTTAATATTTCCAATTATGGTATATTTTTTAGCGGAAGAAGATGTTCAATTCATAATAAATATATTTTTAATAAAAAGGAGAATATTTTGTTAAAAAAAAGTGGGGTAACTACAAGTATATCGATTTTAATACCAGTTTTATTGATCTTACTCATAGTTAACTTTATAAATGAAATTATTTTAACTGTATTTCAGGGGATTTCTCTTGTTTTACCTTTATTTCTTTGTCCTATTGGATTTATTTTAGCTATTTTTTCTTATAAAGTAGATAAAAATAATGGAGCAAAGATTGGGATCGTATTAAATGTGTTAGTATTCTTAATTCCTTTTATTTTGCTGATACGGGGAACGATGTGATTTCTATTTTGGTTATATTTAAATAGAGTTACCTTCTCTAAAGGGGAAAAACGTAGAAAGATCTTTGATAATTTTTGAGGGATTCTGGTGCAAGAAATATATGTGGTATATTCTCTTTTATTATATCTTTGCACCAGCCCGCCTTTTTAGACACTATTTAGAAGTGTATTTCATTCCTTCTAGTCTATCTAGTACCCTTCTTTTCTTATAAAGCATCTTACCTACTTCAGCAATTTCTTCAATCGTTTTTCGATTTAAATAAGCACCAAAAATCATACCAGCAATGGGAATCATCTGAAATAGCTTCTTCCAACCGTAATTGTCACGATATACAGTAAACACTTCGCGCCATGATTTAATTTGGGACATACTGTCGTCGTGATTGACACGAGCATCAAAATGTTTTAATTCATGAAGAATGGTTTGTTTTCCTACAATATCAGACGAGGAAAATTGTAAGCATTTTACGATAAATAATCTCTCTTGAATATCTTCAGGATTATAACCGTAGCAAATTGCAATTTCTTGCAGAATGTTTAGTGACATGCTTAAAACAGCTGGAATATCAATTGCTAGGGTGAAAATGCCACCAAAACCAGTTGTGGCCCCTTGTGCAGTTGCGACAGATTTTCTATTTTCGATAATTTTATCAACGATTGTATCCATCTCACTTAAAAGGGATTTTTGAACATCTGTTAAAGAAGCTGCGTTTTCAAATTTCTTTATTGTTGTTTGTGGATGAATTAAATATTTACTTCCAGAATTGAGATATTGAATGAGCTCATCTAGTAAAATATTAATTTTCTTATGGATAAACTTTGGAGTTAACTTATCAAGAATAGTAAATGGAATTTTCCCCCACTTTTCAAAGAACCAAAGATCTTCCTGTTCTTTCTCCCATTTGTCAATGATTGCGATTTCCTGTAATAAAAGTTCTTTTGACTCCATTTTTCGCCCTACTTTCTTATAACCGTGTCTTTCTATTTTACTGGGTATTTTTTGAATAATAAATAAAATTTAGCGTTTGTATTTATATTGGATGCTGTAAATAAGAAAAAAAGATAAGAGAACCGGCTTGAAGGAAGTATAGAATTAGATAACGTAATACAGCATTTCAGTTGGGATTTCTTGTGTAGGAAGTAGATATACGAGTACAATAAATATGTTAGTTTTACTTAACTTTTAACATTTGAATAAGCTTAATTGATTTTTGTGAGGTATCCTTTTTTACTGATAAAGGGCTTAATCCATTTTTAGATATCAGTATTTTCTGTAAAAAAGAGACTTTAGTTCGAAAGTGGTGGATGAAATGAATATACTGTTTGAAGCAATTAAGAGTAAAAATCTTGAAAAAGTGATAGGAGCTATGCCAAAGGTGGATATAAATGAACAAGATCAGTTTGGAAGAACTTCTTTGCATTACGTAATTGTAAAAAAGGCTCCTATTGAAATATTCAAAGAATTACTAGCCTTCGGGGCGAAAACAGGCATAACAGATCGTTTACATGAGTCAGTACTTACTAAAGCAATTAAGTTTAATAATAAACAAGCTGTGAAGTGTTTAATCGAAAATGGAGTGGAACTGAATCATTCAGCCGGGATAAAGAAAACTCCTTGGTTTTTAGCAAGACATAATCCTGAAATAGCAGATTTATTATTGGAAACAAAAGGAGCTATTCGACTGAAATTAACAGAAAGCGAACAAGCAATCATCGATGGTTGTTTGTATGGAGAATCTGCTGAAGTAAATGTTTATTTGACTCAATTAAATACTCTGGAATTGTTACATGCTTTTGTATTACATTTTAATTGGGATGATGATTTACAGCTGATGAAAATGGTATTGCAACATGCTAATTGTCAGGAAATAACTGCTATTGAAATGTTTGATTTAGTAGATGGGGATTATTGGCTGAATCAGGGAGATAGTAGTGATGAAGAAAGGGAGTATGTAGATTTTGTACAACATCTTTTAAGGAGGTTTCCTAATATATTATAAGCTATTTTTTCATATTGTGATCTTTGTATTAAGGAGATTATACAGAGTAATGGGCAATGAAAGTTAGGGGAATGATTTTGAAGGTTAAAAAATTAAAATTACAGCCAAGAATTACATTGACGATTGGTACACTCATTTTCTTTGTTATTGTTTTAACGAGCTTTCTTTTTTACTATATTGTATCTGAAACGGTGGAAGAGCAAATTGGTAAAAGGGCATTACACGTTGCAAAAACAGTTGCTGCCATACCTGAAATTCAAGAAGCATTTCAGAAAGAAAACCCATCTGCTATTATTCAACCAATTGTTGAGAAAATAAGAGTAGAAACAGATGCCGATTTTATCGTGGTAGGGAATAAAGATGGGATTCGTTATGCGCATCCTTTGCGAGAGAGAATCGGAAAAGAGATGGTTGGTGGGGATAACGAGGGGGTTTTAACGGATGGGAAATCATATATTTCAAAAGCGACTGGGACGTTAGGTCTTTCTTTACGTGGGAAAGTACCAATTCGTGATCAGACTAATCATATTATCGGTGTTGTATCTGTTGGTTTTTCTATGGAGGATATTCATGAAGTGGCAGAAGCATACGGTAAGAGAGTATTTTGGATTGCTATTGCTGGGTTAGTAATTGGAATATTTGGTTCTATATATTTAGCACGTAGTATAAAAAAATTAATGTTTGGTTTTGAACCAGAAGAAATTTCCTCTCTATATGAGGAACATAGTGCTATCATCCAATCTGTACGGGAAGGAATTATGGTAATAGACAAAGAAGGTTGCATTCGTTTAGTCAATCAGGCGGCGTATGAAATTCTTTCTCTTGAAAAACATCAGACTATCATTGGGGATTCTATTTTGAAAATTATTCCGAACTCCTCAATATTAGAAGTGCTCCGAACTGGAGAAGAGCAATTTGATCGATATTTAGATATAAGGGGACAAGCTGTTATTGTAAATCGATTACCTATTAAAGTAAACAATGTGGTAATGGGAGTCGTTTCTAGTTTTCGCTTGAAGTCAGAAATGGATCAGTTAACTGAAGAACTATCTCAAGCGAGGCGTTATACAGAAGCACTTCGAGCGCAGACACATGAGTATAACAATCTTTTGTATACGCTTTCGGGTCTTATCCAATTAGAGTCATATGATGAAGCATTGGAGCTTATTCATAAAGAGACTGCTGTATACCAAGACTTTGTTCAGTTTATTATGGAACGTATACAAAATCCGTGGCTAGGTGGAATTTTAATAGGATTTTATAATCGAGCTAGAGAATTGAAAATTGATTTTATTTTAGATCGCGAGAGTAGTTTGCAAAAGTTAGGTTCGCATATTGATAGTAATCATGTTGTTTCTATTGTAGGTAATTTAATTACAAATGCATTTGAAGCAGTTGAATATAATCAGGGATATGAAAAGCAAGTTAGAATGTTTGTGACAGATATTGGAGAAGAGATTGTCATTGAAGTTGAAGACTCAGGTCTTGGGATTGATGATGAGGTAATTACATGTATATTTGATAAAGGCTTTTCGACAAAAGAAGGAGAAAAACGAGGTTATGGGTTAGCAAAGGTAAAAGAGTTAGTTGAAGATTTAAATGGGAGTATGGCGCTAGAAAAAGGGGAGCTAGGTGGTGCACTGTTTATAGTTGCATTGCCAAAGGAAAGAGGCGAATTGTAATGAACGAGGGGATTGAAGTACTGATTGTAGAAGATGATATTCGCATCGCAGAGATTCATCGTCGGTTTACTGAAAAAGTAGGGGGATTCAAGGTAATTGGGACTGCAACAACAGGAGAACAAGCGAAAGAGTGGTTAGATCTTGTCTCGCCGCAACTTGTTTTATTGGATGTTTATTTACCTGATATGCAAGGGACGGAACTTGTTACATATATCCGGCGTAACCTACATGATACGGATATAATTATGATTACAGCGGCATCAGAAGTCGAAATTGTCCGTCATGCATTGCGAGGTGGGGTGTCGGATTATATTGTAAAGCCACTTATGTTTGATCGTTTCAAAAAAAGTTTAGAAAACTATCAAAAAAAAATACAACAATTAAAACAAACTGAGCAACTATCTGCAGAACAAATTGAGCATTTGTGGTTTAAAGGACAGGTGGAATATAATCAAATTGTTTATGCCCCAAAAGGAATTGATCCTTTAACACTAATAAAAATTAGAAAATATGTATCTAACGTTGGACAAGAAGGAATTACGGCGGAAATGTTGAGTGTAGAAGTAGGCGTAAGCCGATCGACAGCAAGACGCTATTTAGAGTATTTAATTTCTGAAAAGACGGTTTATGCAGAACTTATATATGGAAATGTTGGAAGACCAGAAAGAAGATATTTTCAGGTCTCTTCATAAAGTGGAATTTTAACCAGTGGAAGTATTACTATCTACGAATAGCGGAGAAAAACATAGAATAGAAAAAGTAGAGACTTCTATGGTCTCTACTTTTTGAATAGGAAGGATGAGGATATTTATTTCATTTTATATTGGAATGATGCCAGTAATAATACCGACTATTAACATGACCATTGTTGTTCCAACTGCCCAAAGTAAAGTGAAGCGTTGATGTTCACCAAAATCAACCTTTGCCATTCCAACTAATAAATAAGTGGATGGAACGAGTGGACTTAATAAGTGAACTGGTTGTCCAAGGAGAGAGGCACGCCCCATTTCAGCGGCACTAATTCCATAAGCCGCAGCGGCTTTTGTGAGAATTGGCAATACACCAAAATAAAAAGCATCATTGGACATAAAGAATGTGAAAGGCATACTTATAATAGCTGTAATAATAGGAAGCTGTGGTCCGAGCGCATCAGGAATAAGGGCAACTAGGCTTTGTGCCATCGCATCTACCATTTTTGTCCCCGATAAAATTCCTGTGAAAATTCCAGCGGCAAATACTAAAGAAACAACCGCTAATACGTTTCCTGCATGAGAAGCAATACGTTCTTTTTGTTCTTCCAGACTTGGATAATTAATCATAACTGCAATAGCAAAAGCAACTGTAAATAATACAGGAAGTGGCATAACCTCTATGATAAGGCAGACGAGAAGAGCGATTGTTAATAAAAAGTTAATCCATAATAATTTGGGACGTTTATAGCTAGTAGCTTCTGTAGTTGCTGCTTGTTCATCCATCAGTGCCTTTTCTTTTTGTGTATATTGTATATCGACAATTCCTAAGCGCTTTCTCTCTTTTTTTCCAAGGAAGTAAGCAACAAAAACAACCCATATTGCTCCACCAATCATTGCTGGAATAAGTGGTGTAAATAACTGTGAAGCATCGAGAGTAAGTGCACTCATAACCCTAGCTGTTGGACCACCCCAAGGTGTAAGATTTGTAACCCCAGCTCCTAGCATAACAACTCCAGCTAATATAAGCGGATTCATTCCAAGGCGTTTATATAGTGGATACATTGCAGAAACTGTAATCATATATGTTGTTGTGCCATCACCATCCAATGAAACAATAATAGTAAGAATTGCTGTACCAACAACAATTTTTAATGGATCACCGTTTACAATCTTCAAGATTTTACTAATGATTGGATCAAATAATCCACTATCAATCATAATTCCGAAATATAAAATGGCAAACATAAGCATAATACCAGTCGGTGCTAATTTCTTAATCCCGTCTAGCATCATTGGTCCTACATTTGCATAAAATCCCCCAATTAATGCAAATATAATAGGAATTAATATTAATGCAACTAATGCTGACATACGTTTGGTCATAATTAAAAACATAAAGACAAAGACCATCGCAAACCCGAGTACCGCTAACATGTAATCTCCCCCTCTGAAAATGATTGCGCTTTCAACGAATGCTGAAAATTCAGAAAAACCTTTCTATTTATCATAAAGGATGGAATATGTATGGTAAATAATTAGAAAAATAACGTTATTAAACGCATAATCGTTATTTTGTTCATTTTGTTCATGAATTTTATTTTGAATTTTTAAAAATATAATGTGTTTATTGTAGGAGTGATAGAATAGATGAGAAAATAGAGAAGCGTGAAGTAGGGAGTAGATTTTGAATGAAAGCAATGATTGAAGAGATTTATAGTTCATATAAAGGAAGAGTAGAAGAGATTTTCGTTGATGAATCATCTTACGTATATGAATGGGCAAAATTAATGACGATTCGAAAAAATGACGGAACACTGGAGAAAGTAGCAGTGGGAATTAGTGGTCATATACGATCTGTAAATATAGAGGTTGGTCAGGAAATTGATATGGATACATTGTTACTTAAGTTAGAAGATGATTTATTGATTACGGGCTGCGAATGATAGAAGATGTGTAGAAATTGCTACACATCTTTTTTTTATTAGGAAAAATTCCATTTATTACAAAAAGTGCATTGTTTTTTCACAAATCTCACACAAATTTCACACAACTCTTTGGTATTCTCCTAAATGAGTAAGTAAATAGAATTTGATAGAGAAGGGAATTACATATGAAAATGATTCGATTTTCTTTTCTCTTATTTTTTGTATTACTTTGTATCCCATTTCGTATTCATGCTGAAACAACAATTCAATCACAAATTGATGATACTCCTGCGTACGGAACTGTAAAGCTAAAAAATGGTATGTATAATGAAACGATTGAAATATCAAAACCTATTACGTTGGAAGGAGAGAAAAATACGAAGATTCGTTTTTGTGGTAATAAACCTGTTATTAAGGTGAATGGGGAAAATGTTACTGTTAAACGACTAAAAATAGAGCAGTGTAAGAAAAGAGAGGGAACAGCCGCTGTATATGTTGCAGGAGCCGGGCATAATTTCACTGATTTAGAAATTCGTACACAGCAAATTGGGATGAAGTTGGAAGGTACTCAAAATACGAAAATCCAGAATAGCAGTATTCTAGGAGAAGCTAACGGTAATGGAATTGATTTATGGAAGTCCCATTGGAATCAAATTGAAAATGTTCGAATGAAAAATGTAAGGGATGGGATTTATTTAGAGCAAAGTGATAATAATCAAATATTAAGAAATTCCATTAGGCAATCTCGTTATGGTATTCACCTTATGTATTCTGATGGTACGAATGTGAGCAATAATATATCACAATATAATATAACTGGTGCGATGATTATGGGTACGAAAAGAACGACTGTAAAGGGAAATCAATTTATCAATAATAGAAGAAATGTTCATGCGCAAGGATTACTTTTGTACGATGCGATAGAAACAGAAGTTATGCAGAATCAAGTTACTAACAATAGAGTGGGAATGTATGTTGAAAAGGCGAAAGATAGTCGGATTATAAAAAACATCGTTACAAATAACTTTATTGGAGTGCAATTAAAAAATGCAAATGAAAATGAAATAGCTGAGAATACCTTTTTAAGTAATATCAATGGCTCACAAGCTGCGAAAAGCACGAATAATGTAATTCATCGTAATTATTGGGATGGTGCTTTAAAAGTAGATTTAAATCATACAGGTATTAGTGCATTACCTTATAAGGCTGATTCTTTTTTTTTAGTTTTAACGCAGGATATTCCTGAATACCAGTTGTTTTTTCATTCGCCTGGGCTGCTTGTTTTACAAAATTTAATCAAAATTCCAGATGAATCGATGTTAATTGATTATAAACCAAGTATGAGTATGCAGTTTTCGAAGATAGAAAGAGGTACAGAAAGTCAATTTGAAGCTTGGATTATTAGTGTAAGTATGTTGCTTATGGGAAGTATATTGTTCTTTTTAGGGAGGAAGTATTGATGAAAATAAAACATGTTGTATTTGTTATGTGTATGTGCCTAGTATTTGCAGTGGTAGGGTGTGGAAAGAAGGGCGCAGAGCCAGTCGCGGTCGATGAAAAAAATGATAAGTGTGATGTTTGTAATATGGCAGTAATGGATAATCAATTCGCAACGGAAGTTATTTTAGAAAATGGTAAAGCGCTAAAATTTGATGACATTGGTTGTATGTATAAATGGATGGACGAACATAAAAATGAAAAAACACAAGAAAAATTTGTTCGAGATTATCATACCAAGGATTGGATTTCATTAGATAAAGCTACTTATGTGTATGATAAAACAATTAAAACGCCAATGGCATACAATGTAATTTCTTTTAAAGAGAAAAAAGATGCTGAAAACTTTGTATCTAAACATGCTGGAAAAGTCCTTTCATATAAAGAGTTAACGGATCATAAATGGGAAATGAATAAAGAAATGATGGGGAAAATGAAGAAGGAGCATGGGAAAGAGAATAACTCAGGGCACTCCCATTAATATGAAATAAAATGGAAAGAGGCTTTATAGCCTACAAATAGCTGGATAAAAGACAACCTTAGGCGGTTGTCTTTTTCTATAAAAAGGGTGATGATATGTGGAATATATGCTATTCAGAGTGGCGTAGAACAGTAAGAGAAAAGTCTTCGTATACATTTTTATTACTTTGGATTGTAATACTTTCTTTATTATTTTTGATGGAACGGAATGTACCATCCTTAGCGGGATATACGAACACAATGGGAACGATTTTAAACTTAATTTTATACATTATCCCTTTATTTATGTTAATCGCAGGATCATTTTCAATTGCAAATGAGATGGAAAATGGACAGTGGCGGCTTCTGTGTACATATCCTTTAACTACATCCTCATATGTAATAGGAAAGATTGCTGGTCAATTTATAGCGCAAATTATTCTTTTTACACTTAGCTTTGGAAGTAGTGTAATGATTGGATTATTAAGTGGAAGTATGTTTAAAAGTAGCTGGATACTAGCAATTTACTTATTTTCTATTATTCTTATATTCTTTTTTATAGTTTTAGGTATAACAATTGGTGCATTTTCTCTGACAAGGTGGCAAGCGTTAGCAATTTCAATTGCAGTTTGGTTTTTACTCATTATGATGTGGCCTACGGCAGTAATTAGTATTCTTAATCTTGTTCCATATACGATGATAGCGTCGCTTATAAAAGTTTTTGTGTTTTGTAATCCGGCTGAACTGCTAAGAATCATATTTGTTATTCAATTAGGGGGAGGGGCAGTATTTGGACAATCCTATGATCAGCTTGTGATGTTTTTTCAGAGTGGGGCAGTAGTTATAGTTCTTTTTATGTATAGTGCGATCTATACAGTAATCTTCTTATTATTAGCTGTTTGGCGACTAGAAAGGAGAAGAAACCAATGACGGTATTGCAAATTGATGGAATTTGTAAGCAGTATAAAAAGAAAACGGCATTATTTCCTACTTCGCTACACGGTAGAGATGGAGAATGTATTGTACTATGCGGTGGAAACGGAGCGGGGAAAAGTACGATCCTTAATATATTAGCAGGAATCTCTTCACCTACATCTGGAACAGTAAGGTTACAGGACATAGAATTGCGTAAAAATAGAAGGCGATATGTAGCTGAAATTGGTTATATGCCAGATGATTTTCATGCGCAACAATCTATGACTGTACAAGAGTTTCTATCATTCTATGCAGCTTTTCGGAAGGTAGGAAAAGAGAGAGTCCAGGAAGTAATTGCATTACTTGGATTAGAAGAGAAGCAAAGCGAGTGTTTACACAGACTATCAAAAGGAATGAGACAAAGGCTTTTATTTGGACAAGCGTGGCTCGCCAAGCCTAAATTACTACTATTAGATGAACCAACAAATGGTTTAGATCCATATTGGGTAAATGAATTTGTTACATTATTAAAAGATATAAAGAGAAGTGGTACAATCATTGTTTTTTCTACACATATGATGGATGTAGCAGCAGATATTGGAGATGTGATTCTCTTTATGGAAGATGGAAAGATTACACAAGAAATAAGAGACGATGGAAATACGGAAAACTTGATATTACAATTATTGCAGCTTCATCGTAAGTAACAGAATAGATTTTTTCATATAATCCAAACAGCTGTTGAATCATTTTCAACAGCTGTTTGGATTATATACCTGTTCTTACTTTTGATAATATAGGCATAGAATATAGTAGGAAAGAAGAGCGATTGCAACGATTATCATTCCTGAAAAAGAATGAGAGGCGAATAGAAATGGGGAAAGAACTGTCTGTGACAATTGAAAGTACTTTTACACTTCAAGGAACATTAACAATTCCTACATATTATTCAGAAACATATCCAGTTATTATGTTGATTGGTGGTACTGGGAAGGGAAATCGTGATGGAAATACAAGTCGTTTACAGTTAAACTTATATAAAGAATTAGCTGATTATTTTACCTCTTTAGGATTTGCAGTGCTTCGTTATGATAAACGTGGTACTCATAAAAGTAAGGGGAATTACTATAAAGCAGGGATAACAGATTTTATTGATGATGCTGCTTTATGGATTAGATTTTTAAAGGATCATCCGCAAATAGATCCGAAACGTGTTATTATTGCGGGGCATAGTGAGGGAGCTTTGCTTGCACCAGCTGTCTACGTAAGAGAATCAGTTGCGGGATTAATATTACTTGCTGGTGCAGCAGAACCATCTAAATTGTTGCTCGAGAGACAAGTAGATAAAGTTGCTAACGAGTTAGAAATAGCGTCAGGATTCAGAGGGTGTTTATCTAAAATGTTGAAAATTCCGCAGCATATAAGAAAGCAAAATGAAGTACTGATGAAAAAGGTGCAACATTCAACAAAAGCTGTTATATGGATCAAAGGTACAAAAGTGAATGCAAAATGGCTAAGAGAACAGTTACAATATAATGTAGTTACATATTTAGAGCAAGTATCATGTCCTGTTTTAGCAATTACGGGAGACAGTGATATACAAGTGCCACCTGAGCATGCTAAACTGATTGCTTCATATGTTAATGGTGAAGCAGAGTGGCATATCATTCCGAACATGAACCATATTTTAAGAAATTATGAACATAAGCATACAATGATTCGATTAATGAAGGAATATGAGGGGCTTATGGATAAATCTATTGAAGAAGAGTTGTTACATGTGATGAAGGGATGGTTAAAAAAACATTATCTTTCATAGGAGCTGTAGTTGTGAGGAAACAAAATTTTTTATTATTTATGTTGTTAGGGCTTTTCATTATGATAGTAGCTTGTGAGAAGCAAGAAGAGGTTGAATCTAAACCGGTTCAAGTGAAAAATGAAAAAAAACAAGAGAAGACGCATAAAGAGGAAGAAGAGAACAAAGAGAAAAAGAATATGAATTTAATGGATAAGCAATTATTACTTTCTGCAACATTAGGCGATACAGAAACAGTTATGAAATTAATAAAAGATGGAGCTAACATAAATGTATCAGGGGATAAAGGAGAAACACCTGTAATGGCAGCGACGTATCATAATCATGTTGAGACAGTGAAAGCATTGATCGATGCAGGTGCAGACATTGAATTGCCAGATGAAAATAAAGAAAATCCATTCCTTTATGCGAGCAAAGAGGGCTATGTTAATATTGTGAAACTAACAATTGATGCAGGAACAAATATTAGAGAAACAAATCGTCATGGTGGAACAGCACTCATTCCAGCGGCTGAAAGAGGACATGTGGAAGTTGTAAAAGAGCTAGTAGGTCGCACAGATATCGATGTGAATTATAGAAATGACCGTGGTTGGACGGCATTACTAGAAGCAATTGTTCTTGGTAATGGTAGTGAAAATCATAAACAAATTGTTCAGTTACTCATTGATCATGGGGCAGATGTAAATATGGCAGATCGAGACGGCGTTACTCCACTAGAGCATGCGGAAAATCGAGGTTTTAAAGAAATCGCAAATATGCTAAGAGTAGCAGGAGCAAATGAAATTATCAAACAATCTACAGAATAATGTAAGGTATAGAAAAAGAGATAAGAGGGAATCTTATCTCTTTTTTATTTAAAAGCGATGTTTTTTTGCCATCGGTTCTATACATGTATTTAATATCCAACTTAAGATTCTCCAGACTTTTTGTTGTTTATGTGGCAAATGGTCATTATATATATAGCTGTATTCAATCTGCTGTTTTGCACCACGATTTCGTTTGAACTCTCCAGCCCCAGCGCTACAATGACAAATTAAATTTTTTTCGATAGAATCCATTGTAATAAGGAGGGAAAGAATGCGATATAAGCCTTGTTGCTGATCAGAGTTTGTATCATATCCAAGTATAGGAGTTGTCATAACTCCATCTCTAATAAAGTAAGCAATGACACCATCAATTATCCCCTCTTTTTTTATAACTTTTATCTCAAATAAATGATGCTGAAGTGCATTACATAAATAGGCTGGTGTAAACATTGGATTATGATCGGAATATTTCTCGATATATAGTTGATTGTATAACTCGGAAATCTGTAAAATATCCTCTTTTGTTAACTCCTCATTCGTAATTATTTCATAATTACTTTTCTTTAATAAACTTTTATCATTTAATAAGTCTTTTCGTGCTTTTCGGTTCATTTTTTTATAGTCTTTTGGATTAAATAAATATACAGAACGAGACATAATTTTATTGTAACCTACAGTAGACAATGCTTGTGTAATTGTAGGGTATAATTCGCTATTTAAAGAACGGAATAAAATTGTATGCTCTGTAAATTTCTCAACAAGTAAATTCGTAATCTGTTCGATTTGTTGTTTATTGATAGAATGGTAAAGGTTTGTTGATAGCATCCAATTATTTACTATAATTACTTTATTAATATTCGTTCGTCGTAGCCAGCTTCCGATAAGATGAATCGGATAGGTTAGTAACTTCTCTAACCACGGTTTTTTTAATTCCCATAACTCTTCTAGCGCATAGGATATGTAATGTGTATAAGGAGAACATACATATGAATTTTCAAACTCCTCATGATTAACAGTAACTGGTAATACAAGATCGTCAATTTCTAATAGAAAAAGTTGAGTATTAACATTTTCAATAAATGCTGTAATGCCATTTTGTAAGAGTGGTAGGAAGCTGTCTCTTACATATGCTCCATCTCGTTTTGTGGTCCAGTCGATGCTGTATAGAGAATGAATATCATGTAGCTTAATCATATATTCTCACCATGCTTTATAAGGTTTTCTATTCTTTTTAGTTTTTTATCATATAACTGAATATCATAATGTGAAAAGAAAAAGTGTGGTGCAACACATTTTTTAGTGGCCCATAGTGTATGTAGCTCCTGTATTACGATAGATTTACATGATTTGAAATGTTCAGGTGGTACTTTAAGTTTAATCTCAATTTTGTCTGTGCTATGCTGAATCACTTTAAATTCTTGAATTTCATTAGATGCAAGCATAATTGCTCTTCGAATGAAATCAGGAAAAATAGATATCTCACTCTTATCCAATTCACTTATCCCAATAAATATATCATCACATCGACCATCAATTCGTTCTAATGCTAAGAAGGGAGAGCCGCAGGCGCATGTTGTTTTTTTCTCAATTAATATGTCATTGAGACGGTAGCGGATTATAGGCTGTGTTTTCCTCATGAAATCAGTAATAATAGGAACGAATATCCCTCTTTCCTGATCTAGGTATTCTTTTTCAATATGAACGAGGTCTTCATTGATATGTAATGTACCATGTTTACATGTTGTAGCAAGAAAGCCTTCTGTACATTGGTAAATTTGGTGTACTGTTTGTTGAAAAATTGTACTGATAAACTCTCTATCAATATCTTCAAGTACTTCTGCTACAGAGATAATTTTTTTTGGACAAATCATAATAAGTCCTTCTTGTTGCCAATGAGCGATTTTTCGCAACATAGAAGGAGGTGCAATTAAAATAGATGGATTTACTTCATTTAGTCGAGCGATATGTTGCTGAAACGAATCTAGTAAATCAAAAAAATGAAATGAGATTCGCTTATTTTTTGTCGCTTCATATAAATTGCTGTTCGCTCGTAGGAAAAAAGCGATAGTGTGTTTATGTAGAATGCTAGAAGGGAGTACTTTACCGATAATAGAACCAGCCCACATCGTTTGTTCTTCCTCAGAAACGAGAAAAACTCCGCGATTTCCACTAGTGCCTGATGATAGCCCAACAGTTATATTACGAATAGTCGGAGAAAAATTCCGGGTCTTTTCAGCCTCAAATGCTACATGAAAGGCTTCTTTCTTTGAAATAGAAACTGTATTTAATGTATCAAAATTTCCCATCATTACCTCTTTATTAATGATAGGGAGTGCAGCCAAGTTCCCTTTTTCGATTTCTTTTGAAAAAGGTGTATATAACTGGCGATAGAAAGGGGACATCTCTACAGTGAACAAAAGTTGTTTTTTTATTTGTTGTTTATGAAATTGTTCCAATTGTTCGCGAGTTGAAAATCGTAAGCGATATTTTGTTTTCAAATATTGCTGGAGAATTCGTAATTTATTCATAGTACACCCCTGCTTTAATTTGATTCCATGTGCGTTCGCAATGAGTTGGAAGAATTTCAATTTCAGGTGATATTTGCGATAAATGATGTAATTTTTCAATGTTGAGACGATAAGATTTTGCATCCCCAGTTAAAAGATTAGCGATCTTACTTGGAAATACAAGGTTTTCATACGTTTTACTTAGCCACACTGCATCTGCACAAAGAAAAACAATTTTATTACTATGTAAATGGACGAATACACCAAATTGTCCAATTGCATGTCCCGTTAAATCAACAGCGAGCAATGAACCATCACCAAACACGTCATAAGCCTCTTCAAATTTTCCATATGTAGGAGGTAAGCTTGATGATGGGATTTGATCAATGAATGTCAGCCGTTGTTCTAAATCAATTGGTAATGTGTCTTTTAAGCAGCCTTTTAATAGAGCACCAAATTTACTTCTCTTTTTTATATCTTCATAAGCTTTCGCGAAGGTTAGTATTTTTGCTTTCGGAAAGTCAGGTAGCCCTGCTGTATGGTCACCGTGAAAGTGAGAAAGAATAATATATTTAATTTCTTCTGGCTGGATGCCATCAAGAAGTAGTTGCTGTTTAATAGATTGCTCCTCTGTAAAATGAACAGGGGTAAGTTTAGCGTATACAGAGTAAGGAAATTTTCTTGTTGCTTCTTTAAAGTGCTGAGCATATCCGGTATCAAACAAGATATAACCTAAGCTTGGATGTTGAAGTAACCCCACTGTAGCTGGAAATCGAATTTGCCTCCAACTCCCCTTGGAATATGCAACTTTTTCAGGGTGTGTACAATATCCTGTATCGTATAGCTTTAAGGATTTGATTTTCATTGTGTTTTCCACCATTCTACAAATTTTGTGATTCCTTCTTCTATGCTGATATTCGGAGCATAGCCTAGTTCTTTTTGAGCTTTATCAATGCTTAAAGTCTGACTTTTTGAAAGTACACTAACTGTATATTTTGTGAGAATAGGTTCTTTTCCAAGTAAAATGGTTTTTGAAATACCTTCTAGTATAGCGGCAATTGTAAAAGCGGCTTTGTAGGAAATCTTTTTATATTGAACCTCTTTACCAAGGCGTTTCATCACATTCTCAATTACTTCATATAAATTTACACGTTCACCATTTGTTATATTATATTTTTGACCTAATGTATGTTTAGGTGAATGCATACAAAGAAGTAAGGCATCTACAACATTATCGATATAGGTAATATCGACGAGTACATCTTCTGTACCGATTCTTGGTAGAGCGCCTTTTTCACATACTTTAATAAGGCGCGGGAGAATGGCGTTATCTCCTGGACCAAATAAAGCACGTGGGCGTATCGTGATAACAGGTAAACCATGATTGAATGCTTGATCAATAGATTGCTCAGCTAAGTACTTTGTTTTCGCATAATGGTTTACAAATGTATCAGGAAGTTTCGCATTTTCTACTACATCTTGTCGTTCATCATAATAGAAATAAATACTCGGTGTTGATACATGGATGAGGCGTTTTATACCAGATTTTTGACTTCCTTCGATAATATGCTTTGTTCCTAATACATTCGCATTGTAAAAATCTTTATATTTGCCCCAAGGAGAAGAAAGGGCACCGCTATGAAAGATATAGTCTTTATCTTTACAGACTTGTAGAACACTATGCCTGTCTTCAAGAGGGCAATAGACAAACTCAATTCCATTTCGCTCTAATAATTTTCCGATTGTCTTATTTCTCCCGGTTGCTGTTACTTCATAACCCATACTCGCTAATCGAAAAGCAAGTTTTTGTCCCAGAAAACCAGTTCCTCCAGTTACTAGCGTTTTCATAAATTTTCACCGTCCCATGATATGTCATATGTTGTTTGCTCCAAAATAGTCCGTCCATGTTTATAGCTTTCATTCCATAATTTATACATGCTATAAAACTGATAAAAAAATGTTTTTTTATCAGAGCGACTATAAATAATATCTGGATAGGAACATAGGACTTTCCACCATCGTTTACGTGTTTGTTTGCTTTTTAAGTAAGGAGTTCCGTATAAAAGTATTGCTAATCGAATTGCACATTGGGAGTTGTGCTTAGGAATGCGCATATTGTTCACCTTTTTAGCAAAAAAAGCGGATACTACTTCTTCGTCGAATAAATGTAATCCACTTGTGGTACGTGGATTACATTCAATCGGAATAGCGTCTCCATCTTCTGTAATGATAAAATCAAAGGCGATTTGCCCAGAGAAATTTAGCTCCTTTACGATATGTTCAACAAATTGGTCAATTTTTGGATGGTTAATATGCTCGAAAGCAATAGTAGCACCTAAACCCGCCGTGAATTCCGTTTTGTAAACAGAGTGAGCTAATACCTTCCCAGATTGTACAATACTGTAGGAGCAATGCTGCGTTCCTTTTATAAACTCTTGAATGATATAATTTTGCTTGTCCATCGTGATGCCTTTTTCAATATCTTCTTTTGTAATAAACGTTACTTTGTCAGAAAAACGAGAGAAAATAGGTTTTAACACAAAAGGAGTGGCGGGTGATGTTTGCTGAATCATTTCCTGTATGATCTGTTCGTTATTTGTTCTATATGTTGCAGGAACTTGCCAACCTAATTTCGTTACTAACTGAATAAATTCCCACTTATTATGAAGTAATGCAAGTTTCTGAAATTCGTCTACAAATATATGACAAAATCGGCTTAATTTCTCTTTATGTCTGGATATATAAAATATTTCTTCACAAGTAGGAATAAGTAAATCTACATCATGACTTTGAATAATTAATTGTAGTGCAGAGATACATTCATCTGTTTTCCATTTTGGAGAAGGAATTTCATAAAAATAATCAGTGCTCGTTGAAACTTTGCTTAATGGATAAGGAATACTATCTGCAATAATGACGGTATGTCCGTTTTTCTTAAGCAGCCTGCATAAATGCAATGCTGCTGGTGCGCGTGCGCCAGTAATTAATACTGTTTTCTTAGTACTCAAGGAGAATGCCTCCGATAGAAAGCCCAGCAGAAGTACCTAGTAATAATATTTTATCTCCACGTTGCACTTTCTTTTGTTTAATTGCTTCGAAAAGAGCGAACGGAATGGATGCAGAAATCATATTCCCATAGTCTTCAAAAATAGTCATAAAGCGATCCTCATCGACGCCTAGCTTTTTACGAATTAGTTTCATAGCTGGTCCACTTGCTTGGTGTGGAACAATTAAATTGATATCATTTAACGAATAACCTGTATGCATAAGTAGTTTTTCGATAAAATCTAACATATATTTAGAGGACAACTTGAAAATAGCTCTGCCATTCATATCGAATAAGAAATCCTCTTTTCGTTCTTCGCTATATTCTCTAGGATGAATCATCGTTCCCCCGCCGCGAATTTCCGATAGATGTGCGCCAGAGCTATACGTTTCCATATGAGAAGCTATAATGGAAGAAGTGTGATCACTTTGGGTTACAACAACGGCCGCTGCGCCATCGCCGAATAAAATGCTGCTTTCATTTTGTCCCCAATTTAATCCTACAGAAGAAATTTCAGAAGAAATGATAACCACATTTTTGTATCTCCCGCATTCAATTGCGTAAGAAATTGTATCAAGTGCTGTTACGAAACTTAAGCATGTTGAGTTAATATCAAAACATGGAATACCAGAATGCTGTAGCCCAAGTTGTTCTTGAATAAGTGATGCAGTAGAAGGAATTGCCTGCTGGATTGTTCCGCTTCCGCAGATGATACAATCGATATCTTTCCATGTTAAATTCGCATCTGCTACAGCTTTTTTTGCAGCTTCAGCTCCCATATAAGAAGAAGTTTCCTCATCGACAAAGTATCTCGTTTTCACTCCAGCCTTTTTTAAAGTCCAGCCTTCAGAGACTCCTAACATACGATCTATTTCAAAAGAATCTACTTTTCGTTTTGGAACATATACACCAATACCTTTTATTTTAATATACCTTTTCATCCCATATCGCCTCTTAATCTTTTCATAAATTTATAAAATTCTATCATATTATATACTATTATAGAAAAAATATGGAAAAAAGTATTTTTAGGAAATTTAGTATTTTTATAAATTATTTCTATTTAATTTGTGTCGCTGTAAGAAAAGAAATAACTAACTTTATAGTGAGAAATAAATAATTAATGTGGTGAAAATTGTAAAAAAAAACAAAAAAATATTAACATGTGATTAACATCTTGTTAACAAATCATCAAAACTAACTTAATAAATAAGTAATATAGTAAAGGTAACAACGTAACTAGGGTAGAGAACATTTGAGAACACCCGCTTACATATAACAATCTATTTATATTTCTTACATTTACTCTAGTTTATAGGGGTTAAGCGAGAAGAAGGTTGTTCTATGTAGATTGGTGTTTTAAATTTGCCTACATGCATATTAGAAATACGTAAAAAGCTGAGGGAAATCAATATTTCAGGAACCTTTCCTTTATAAAGTAACTAGTAGAGAAGGTGTTTTTTCCTATTATTGCAGGAAGCTTCATTCAAACGTAAGAAGAGGCGGAGATTACAGGTAAAGCAGATTTCAATAAGCCGTTGTGAAGTATGGTTACAAGAACAAAAAAGGAGTGCAAACTGATGATTGAATTAAGAGATGTGTCAAAAGTTTATAAGAATTCAAAGGAAATAGCAGTTGAAAATGTGTCGGTGCAGATTCAAAAAGGTGAATTTTTTGTTCTAGTTGGTCCTTCTGGGTGTGGGAAAAGTACATTATTGCGAATGATTGCAGGTTTAGAAGAAATTACTTCTGGGGCGTTACTTATTAATGAAAATGTTGCAAATGATTTAGAACCGAAAAATCGAAATCTATCAATGGTATTTCAAAATTATGCTTTATATCCACATTTGACGGTAGAAGAAAATATTTTATTTGGATTGAAAATACGGAAAATTCCAAAAGAGGAACGACAAAAACGATTGATAGAAGCAGTAGAAATGGTAGGGCTTACGGAATATACAAAGTCGAAACCAGGTCAATTATCAGGTGGACAAAGACAACGTGTTGCACTGGCGCGAGCAATTGTAAGTCAAGCGCCAATTTGTTTAATGGATGAACCCCTTTCTAACTTGGATGCAAAGTTGCGTGCACAAATGCGCATTGAAATTAGAGAGATCCAGCAGCGACTAGGTATTACGATGATTTATGTGACCCATGATCAAATTGAGGCAATGACAATGGGGGATCGCATTATGGTGTTAAACAAAGGGAGTATACAACAGGTAGGCACACCGCTCGATATATATAACTATCCTGCAAATGAATTTGTTGCAGGCTTTATCGGTTCACCATCCATGAATATTGGTAATGGAATCGTAGGTAAAGGTATGGGGGGATTACATGTTGATGGATTACAAATCCCGTTGTCTTCGGGGCATTTACAACAGTTTTCAGAACAAAAGGTGCGCTTAGGAATTCGTCCAGAACACATCGTATTAGCTGAAGATGGCCAAGAAGTTACACTGCAATCTGTAGAAGTATTAGGAAATGAAACAATTTTAAATTTTATAGTAAATGAAAAAACATGGAGTGCAAAAGTAATCGGACAACTTATTTTGAAAAAAGGTGATAAAGTTACATTGCAATTTCCAGTACAGAAACTATGTTTCTTTCATAACGATACAAATGAAAGGATTCGATTCGTTGCCGAAGAAGAGTTGAAGGCGGTGGCGAAATAATGATTGAGGTAGAAAATTCACCTGTTCAAACAGAAGTTTCAAGAAAAAAGGCATTCTGGGGCCGTACGAAAGATTTGCGCACAGGCTTGTTATTTTTAGCACCTTCCATCATATTATTTACAATTTTTTTGTTTTATCCATTATTTCGTACTATCTATTATAGTTTTTATTTAACAGATGTTCATGGTGAGGCAAATCTTTTCGTAGGACTGGAAAACTATCAATATTTATTGTCTGATCCAACTTTTTATAAAAGCATAAAATCTACTTTACTCTTTGTATTATATACAGTTCCAACTAGTATTTTGTTTGCACTGTTTCTTGCCTTAATTGCAAACGAAAAAATAAAAGGAATAGGCTTGTTTCGAGTTTTATTCTCTTCAACAATGGGAATTTCAGTAGCAGCTAGCGCAGTAATCTGGTTATTTTTATTCCATCCGAGTGTCGGTTTATTCAATAATATACTTGGTTCGATGAATCTTCCTGCAATTGCATGGCTAACAAGTCCAGATTGGGCATTATTTTCTGTATCAGTTACAACAGTTTGGGGAAATACGGGGTTTGCATTTTTAGTTATATTAGGTGGTTTGCAAAATATTGATACGACTCTATACGAGAGTGCATCTATTGATGGTGCTAGCTATTTACATAAACTTCGGCGCGTTACATTACCGATGCTATCTCCTACATTATTTTTTATTATAACAGTTACTTTAATTAGTGCATTTCAAAGCTTTGGACAGATTGATATTTTAACGCACGGTGGACCGAACGATGCAACAAACTTAATTGTGTACTCTATTTATAAAGAAGCTTTTGCGAATCATCAATTTGGTACAGCGAGTGCACAGGCAATGGTATTATTTATTTTCATTTTTCTTGCCACATTACTTCAATTTAAGTTTGCAGAGAGAAAGGTGCATTATAAATGATTACGAATAAGTGGAAACAACATATTCTTTTATACATACTGCTTACCATAAGCGCAGTGATGGTCTTTTTTCCAGTTCTATACGCATTTTTGCTAGGGTTCATGACGCCAGAAGACATTCAAATGAGAAGGGTGTTCCCGACACAATTTACATTCGATAATTTTGTGCATATTTTTCAGAAAGTACCGCTGTTTTCTTATTTATACAATAGTTTTATAGTTTCAACAGCAGTGATGATTGGGCAGCTTGTTGTATCAAGTTTAGCTGCTTATGCATTTGTATTTTTAAATTTTAAAGGACGAAATTTTATTTTCTTTCTGTTTATTTCAACGATGCTTATCCCATGGGAAGCAACGATGGTACCGAACTTTTTAACGGTACAACAATTTGGATGGATTAACACATTTACTGGAATGACGGTTCCGTTCTTTGCAACTGCTTTTGGAATCTTTTTATTACGTCAGCATTTTATGACGCTTCCAAATGAGTTAAAAGAAGCTGCCTTTATCGAGGGGATTGGCCATGTGAAGTTTTTATTCCGTGTTGTCATTCCTTATTGTAAAACAAGTTTTATAACACTAGGTGTATATAGCTTTTTAACAACATGGAATATGTATTTATGGCCTCTTCTAGTTACGAATGATGAGAAAATTAGAACCGTACAAATTGGGGTGAAACAACTTCAATCTCAGGAAGTTGCAACAGATTGGGGCAGTGTGATGGCAGGAGTTACAGTTATTGTGATTCCGACTTTAATTTTATTATTTTTAGGTCAGAAGCAGTTGCAACAAGGTTTAACAAAAGGGGCAATTAAATAAACATACATATGAAAAGGTGGGATTGAGATGAGATTTTGGAAAAAAGGTGCTGTTATTATAATGGCAGCAACGATGGCTTTATCAGCTGCAGCTTGTTCAAGTAGTAAAACAGAGGGGAAATCTGAAGCAAAGGAAAAAGTAGCTCCCGCAGAAAAGAATGGAGATAAAACAGTTATTCGCTTTTGGCATGCAATGGGTGGAAAAACGCAAGGTGTGTTAGATGGAATTGTTGCAGATTATAATAAGTCACAAAATAAATATGAGGTGAAAGCTGAATTTCAAGGTTCCTATGAAGAATCTTTAACGAAGTTTAAAAATATAACAGCTTCAAAAGAATCACCAGCTCTCGTTCAATCTAGCGAAATTACAACGAAATATATGATTGATAGTAAAAAGATTACACCGATTGATAGCTGGATTAAAAAGGATAAATATGATACATCGAAATTAGAAAAAGCGATTACGAATTACTATTCAGTTGATGGGAAAATGTATTCCATGCCATTTAATTCATCTACACCAGTATTAATTTATAATAAAGATGCCTTTACAAAAGCGGGGCTCGATCCGGAAAAAGCACCGAAAACATACGCTGAATTAAAAGAAGCAGCAAAAAAATTAACTGTTAAAGAAGGCGAAAGCGTAAAACAGTACGGTTTTTCAATGTTAAATTACGGATGGTTCTTTGAAGAGCTTTTGGCAACACAAGGTGGGTTATATGTTGATAAAGAAAATGGGCGTAAAGGTGCAGCGGAAAAAGCTGTATTTAACGGAAAAGAAGGACAAAAAGTATTTGGCTTATTAGATGAACTGAATAAAGCTGGTACATTAGGAAAGTATGGGGCGAGTTGGGATGATGTTCGTGCCGCATTCCAATCTGGACAAGTTGCGATGTATTTAGATTCTTCAGCAGGTGTTCGTAATGTGATTGATTCGTCTAAATTTAATGTAGGAGTAGCATATATCCCATATCCAGAAGATGTGAAACAAAACGGAGTTGTTATTGGCGGTGCATCACTATGGATGACGAATATGGTCGCAGAAGAAACACAAAAAGGTGCTTGGGACTTTATGAAATACTTAACAAAAGCAGATGTACAAGCAAAATGGCATACGGAAACAGGTTATTTCTCTATTAACCCAGATGCATATAATGAGCCTTTAGTAAAACAACAATATGAAAAATATCCACAGTTAAAAGTAACGGTAGAACAGTTACAAGCAACAAAACCATCTGTTGCAACACAAGGTGCACTTATTAGTGTATTTCCTGAATCCCGCGATGCAGTTGTAAAAGCGCTAGAAGCAATGTATGATGGGAAAAATAGTAAAGAAGCATTAGATGAAGCAGCAAAAACAACAGATCGGGCAATTAGTATTTCGAATCGTACAAATCAAAAATAAAAGAAAGCCGTATCTGTAAAAAAGATACGGCTTTCTTATCTTATCTTATCTTATCTTATCTTATCTTATCTTATCTTATCTTATCTTATCTTATCTTATCTTATCTTATCTTATCTTATCTTATCTTTCCTTTGCTTGTTGTCTCATTTCTTACTTTAAGTATAGCGGGTAGCATGTCTTGTAACTATCGAATTAGGTGACATGAGGATTACAGTGTTGTAATGGTACAAATTCTCCTTTTTGAAACTTCTTTTGTTAAGGGAAAGTTAAGGAATAGCTTTCATAATAAAGTACATATATAAACGGATGGTAAATGAGCGAGAAAATGATTCATGTTATGACAGGTCTACATAGACAATGATATATAATTATTATAAGTACGTAGGGTTTAGAGGAAGCAAGGCAAGGTGAAGTGTTCGGATACAAGCCTGGAAATCGTTTGGAAGTAAGGATAAGTATGTTGTGCTGCTCTCTTTTGTTATTATGAAAAATGGTAACAGTAATTATTTATCCCGCTATTCGCGGGCTACTAATAATCAGTGATGGATGAAGAAAATCACCACCGATTAAAGTTTCACTTTATATTTGATGAAAGGTGAGAAAGTGGTATGCGCTTATTAGTTGTAGAAGATAATGCACCTTTATTGGAATCAATTACACAAATTTTATGTGATGAGTTTGAAGTTGATACAGCAATGAATGGAGAAGATGGTTTATTTTTGGCGTTACAAAATATTTATGATGTAATACTTCTTGATGTGATGTTACCGGTGATAGATGGTTTTGAAGTAATTCAAAGAATACGGAATGACAAAATTGAAACACCTGTCTTGTTTTTGACTGCTAAAGATTCTTTGGAAGACCGTGTGAAAGGATTAGATTTTGGAGGGGATGATTATTTAATAAAGCCATTTCAAGCTCCCGAGCTGAAAGCGAGAATTCGAGCTTTATTACGAAGAAGTGGTAATTTAACAACAAAGCAAACCATTAACTACCGTGGAATCGAGTTGTTCGGAAAGGACAAGGATATTCAAGTGGGTGGAGAAGCAATTAAATTAACATTAAAGCAATATGAACTTTTAGAGTACCTCATTCAAAATAGTGGAAAGATTTTAATGCGTGAACAAATCTTTGATCGCGTTTGGGGATTCGATTCAGATACAACGGTAGCCATTGTTGAAGTGTATGTTCATCATTTACGAAAAAAGTTGGAGCCATTTGGTTATCAAAAAGATATTCAAACCGTTCGTGGGATTGGATATATGTTAAAAGAACAATGAAAAATAAGAGTATGTTTCAAAGAACCCGCATTCAACTTACCGTGTTAAATTCATTAGTGTTTATTATATTAATTGGAGTTCTAGGGAGTATTATCTATGGCTATACATATAATCGTATTTATAGTGGAGTAGATAATTCGCTAGAAATGTTTAAAGCAAAAGAGAAGAAACATTCTAAGTCTAATCCAAAAGGATCCGTTAAGGATATTCGTATTGGAGATCCGAGGATTACTGTACTGTTATGGCATGGAAAAAAAGTAGCCCTAATAGATAAGAATCCTAAATTTGTTGATCCTGTTTTTGAAGAAAATGCTTTAGCGTTTTTCCCAGAACAATTAGAGGGTTTTCAGGATATTGAAATCAAAGGGAAGAGTTTTCGAGCGTTGGCTTTTCAGCATAATACTGAATTTGGACAAATGACAGTTCAATTTGTACGCGATACAACAGCAGAAAGGGATATGTTGCATACGTTACTGCTAATTCTTATAGTTGGATGCAGTATAGGAAGTTTATGTGCAATTGGGATGGGATTTTTCTTAGCTGGAAAAGCTCTTGTACCAATTCGTAATTCTTGGGAAAAGCAACAACAGTTTGTTTCTGATGCATCTCATGAATTAAGAACACCACTAGCGGTCATTCAATCTAAAACGGATGTACTATTTCAGTCTCCTTCCGCCACGATAGAGGAAAAGGCAATTGATATTTCTACAATTTCAAAGGAGTGTAGAAGGTTATCGAAGCTTGTTGCTAATTTATTATTATTAGCTCGTTCGGATTCGAATCAAATTGAAATGTATAAAAAGGAATTTGCATTAGATGAATTATTAACGGAAGTAGTAGATCCTTATACAGAAATTGCTGCGTATCAAGAGAAAAAGATGACATTGGAAATCGAATCTAAAGTATCTTTTATTGGTGATAGAGAACGAATTCATCAAATGGTGGTAATTTTATTAGACAATGCGATGAAATATACTGATGTGGGCGGAACGATTCAAGTAGCATGCATGCAAACCAATAGTTCAATTACGATTCAGGTAAAAGACAATGGAATTGGAATAAAAGAAGAAGAGATTCCAAAGTTATTTGACCGTTTTTATCAAGGAGATAAGGCAAGAACGAAGGCAGAAGGTGCTGGTTTAGGTCTTTCAATTGCCAGCTGGATTGTAGAAAAGCATCATGGGAAAATAAAAGTAGAGAGTAAAATGAATGAAGGTACTTGTTTTGAAGTGATTTTACCTAAAAATCAAAGAATATAAAGAAATTGGAGACGATCTTGTTTTTACAAGGTCGTCTTTTTGTTAAGGGAAAGTTAAGAAATATTTTTAATAATAGAGTTTACACAGAATGAGAAGGACAAAAGAGAGAAAAAGTAATCACTTTGTATTCTTTTTGAGGATAGCTAGATAGTTATGTTCATGGGTAATTTTAATAGGAACCGAATTGAGCATATCTTTTACGATAATGTGGGGAAAATGGAAGAGGAAGCATCAGAAGAAAATCACAGTGTAAGAAATGTAAAGGGGAGATGAAATTTGGAAAAGAAAAAGATAGTGTCATTATTTGTTATTGGAATGTTGAGTTTAAGCGTAATGGGAGGCGCATCCTCTTCTATGATGTCAAAAGGAAAAACGGACTTTGTTCAGCGCAGTAAAGAACAACTAAATGATGGGAAAATACATGTGGCACATACAGAGGAAAAAGCAAAAAAACTAGGAATTGAAACGGATGGTAAAGAACAAATCACAGTAGAAAAAGAAATTCATGAAACTGAAGTTGATCAGGAAGCAAAACAGCTAGGGATTCCTACTGAGGGAAAAGATGTGGGGGCTCTTTCAGAAGAAATCTATGAAACCAAAGTAAAAAAAGAAGCAGCGAATTTAGGAATAATAATAGATAATACATCTATTGTGGATTTAATAAATCAAATTAATACAATCAAGATCAATGATGAAGCAGATAAACTTGGGGTTTCAACCAAAGGAAAAGAAATAGAAGAGATTGCAACCGAGATTTATGGAACGAAAGTAAAGGAAGAAGCGAAACAGCTAGGGATTTCTCAAAAAGGAAAAGGTATAGAAGATTTGGCACAAGAAGTATACGAGGGGAAAATTCAGGCCGAAGCAAAAGAACTTCATATTGATTTATATGGTAAAGATATTTACCAAGTGCTAAGAGAAATAAATGAGCAGAAAGCAATACAAATTGCAGACGAGCTTGGCATAGATAGTACAAATACAAATATTCAACAGTTAACAGAGAAAATAAAAAAGGAACAACCTGAAAAGGGAAAAGAACTTGTCTTTTTACCTATGGTTCAAACAGATGCGGATGCATTTTATTCGTATTTAACGAATTAAAAAGGACGTGAAGATAGAAGAATGAAGCGAAAGTGGAAGGTGTATATATGTTTGATTGTATTAGGGATATTTATCTGTAGTGTATATATGAAACGGAGCGGCATAATGCCTGTTACTAAACGTGTAGAAAATGTAAAGAGAATCGTCTCAAACAAATTTGTTCAAAAGGAAAGCGGTAAGAATCAGCTTGTCACTCCAGTTGCGCAAGCAAAAAAGAAAAAGACGCTGGGGAATGCAGATGAAGAAAAAGTATTATTGCAAAATGTACCTTTTATCCAGCAGTTACCAGAGTTAGATAGAGGCTGCGAAGTAACTAGCTTAGCCATGATGTTACAGTACGCAGGTGTTTCAGTAGGTAAGATGACGCTGGCAGATGAAATACAGAAAGTTGCCTTTTCAAATGATGGTGTACGCGGTAATCCACATGAAGGGTTTGTAGGGAATATTTATACTTTTTCTGAATCAGGATATGGTGTGTATCATGAACCGCTTTTTCAGTTAGCAAATAAATACTTACCAAATCAAGTTGTTGATTTAACAGGTGAAAATATAAATGAAATTTATAAAACTGTAAAAGAGGGCAAGCCAGTTGTTATGATTACAAATGCAACATATGCTCCTTTGGATGAAAATGAATTTGATACATGGGAAACAGATGCAGGTAATGTCTCTATTACGTACAATGAACATTGTATTCTTCTTATTGGTTATGATAAGGAGTTAGTTTATATTCATGATCCGCTTAGTGATACTGCAAGTGTAAGTGTTCCACGCGAAAGCTTTGAACAGGCATGGGTACAGATGGGGAGTCAAGCTATTAGTTATGTGCAAAATTCAAAGTGAATGGGACAGAAATGGAGTTAAGAAGAGAAAGTGATGATTATATTTAACAAAAACAAGAGGAATTCAGCATAATTTTTTATACTGAATTTCTCTTGTTTTTGTTTAGTTATACATCGGGAGATAGGAGAGAAAAACAATGATGAATATTTCTCGTTTGCAAAAATCGCTACCATTTATTATTTTACCATTTGCGAACGGTAATATTCTCATCTCAAGATTCAGTAAAAACAAAGAAAATAGGTGGGAGATAAAATCCTCGTAAAATCCCGTTTGCTGAGGCATGATTAAAGTTCAGTTGTATTAAAAAACGTTGTATTCATAAAAAAGAATAAGTAAGATAGATTTCGCGTGTAGTAAAGAAGAAATAAGGGAGACAATAAAGGGATGAGAAAAAGAAAAAAATTATTAAGTTTATGGAAAACGATTACGTTGCTGGTATGTACTGTTATTTTACTTTCTTTACTTGTAACAGATATATTAATTAGTCATAATGTCGAACGTACGACGGAAGAAAGTCAAGCTGAAAAAGCAAAAACAATCGCGCGTATTGTAGCAAATTCACCACTTGTAATTGATGCTTTGGCAGGAAGAAAAGATATATCTGAAATTCAAACGTATACAAATCGGTTGTTAAAAAATACAGATGTTCAATTTATCGTGGTCATGGATATGAATGGCATTCGCAAATCTCACCCAGATCCTCAAAAAATCGGCCATCACTTTGTAGGGGGAGATGAAGGGATAGCCTTAAAAGGAAAAGAACATGTATCAATGGCAGAAGGAACATTGGGAATCTCTATGCGAGTGTTTGTACCTGTTTTTTCTGAAACGAGAGAACAAATGGGGGTTGTTGCTGTCGGAATTTCAGCTGATAATGTGCATGAGAGGATAAAAGAGAGTAGATACATTATTTATATCGGTGTCGGTGTTGGAATCTTAGTTGGAATTATAGGTGCTATTTTATTAGCTAGACATATTAAGAAAATTTTATTTGATCTTGAACCTAGCGAAATCGCAAAAATTTTAGAAGAACGGAATACGATGTTACAATCTGTTAAAGAAGGAATTATTGCTGTCGATAAAGATGCGAGAGTTACTTTAATTAATAACGAAGCGAAACGGTTATTTAAGAAAAGTGGTCTCGAAGAAGATTTTATTGGTAAAGATGTTGAGAAGTATATGCCCAACTCATGTATAAAAGAAGTGTTACAAACTGGGAAAGCACAATTGTATGAGGAACAAAATCTTTATGGAATTACCATTGTTACAAATAGAGTTCCTTTATATGTTAAAGGAGAAATTGTTGGTGCTATTGCAACATTTCGTGATAAAACAGAGATTAGGCAATTAGCAGAACAATTAACGGATATTCAACTTTATGCAGAAGCGCTCAGGGCACAATCTCATGAGTTTATGAATAAGATGCATGTTGTATTAGGGCTTACACATATGAAGCATTATGAACAATTAGAGACCTATATTAGTAACATGGTCTCGGAGCATCAATATGAAATTGGTGGTGTGATGCGAAAAATAAAAAATCCTGTATTTGCAGGATTTATGCTTGGTAAACTTAGTTACGCAAGGGAAAAGAGTATACAACTCATTGTAAGCGAAAATTCTTACTTACCAGAGCCATATGATGAAAGTATTATTCATGAACTCATTACAATTGTAGGAAATTTAATTGATAATGCATTAGATGCGGTGATAAATTGTCAATATAAGCGAGTAGATATTTCTATTCAATATCATGATAAGATGATTATCACAGTTAAAGATACAGGAGTTGGAATCCGGCAAGAAGAAATTGACAAATTATTTGTCAAAGGGTATTCCTCAAAAGGAGAAAATCGAGGATATGGTTTGTATCTTGTAAAGGATAGTTTAAAGCGAATAAATGGGGATATACAGGTAGAGTCTTTGTTAGGGAAGGGAACGACTATAACCATTGAAATACCATACAAAAGTAGGGATGAGATAGGGATATGATCAAAGTTTTGATTGTAGAAGATGATCCAATGGTAGCGATGTTAAATAAGCATTATTTAGAGCAAGTAGGAGGGTTTGAACTTGTTCATATAGCTAATTCTGTGAAAGAAGCAGTAGAGATATTAAAGGAATCGTCTATAGATTTCATATTGCTTGATATTTTTATGCCTGTTGATACAGGATTTGAATTGCTACTGCATATTCGGAATCAAGAAAAAGAAATTGATGTTATCATGATTTCAGCTGTGCATGATATGGGAAGTATTAAAAAAGCACTTCAATATGGGGTTGTTGATTATTTAATTAAACCATTTACATTTGAAAGGTTTAAGGAAGCATTAACCGCATATCGAGAAAAATTTATCTTTATGAAAGAACAGCAAAAAATTAGCCAGTCTGAATTAGATACGTTGATTTTACAAAAAGAAAAAGTAGAAACTTATGTGAATAAAGAGCTGCCAAAAGGGCTAACAAGACAAACATTACAGTTAATTTGGAAGCAAATAGAATCACTTCATGGACAAGCATTTACAACAGATGAAATGGCTCAATTAGTTGGAATTTCAAGAGTGTCTATTCGAAAGTATGTAATGTTCTTAACTGAAATTGGAGTTTTAGAAAATGAAATGGTTTATCAACATGTGGGGAGACCAGTAAGTAAATTACGATGCATCGATGAAAACAAAATACGTTTGTATGTATAAGCGGCTTATATAAGCCGCTTATACTTTTTTTAATTACAAAACTAATTACAAAACTTACAAAAACTATTTTTACTATTGAAAGCGTTTTAATATTGTAGATAAGAATATAAGGAGGTGCCTACATGGGGATTCAAAAAAAAGTGGAAGCGGTATCACCCGTGGAAACAACAGAGGTGGAACAAAAGTCTTTTGTTTCGAAAATTATGAATATTAAAATTGGTGTTATACCTTTACCGTTATATATCGTATTAGCAGCTATTATTTATGGAGCATCTGTATATAACAAATTACCTGCTGATATGATTGGTGGATTTGCAGTCATTATGATCATGGGGATTTTCTTAGGTGATATTGGGATGAGGATTCCGATTTTAAAAAATATTGGTGGACCAGCAATTCTTTCATTATTTATTCCATCTTTACTAGTGTTTTTTAATTGGATGAATCCAGCTTCAATGGAAGCAGCGACGATGCTAATGAAAAAGTCGAACTTTTTATATTTATATATTTCTTGTTTAGTAGTCGGAAGTGTTTTAGGAATGAACCGTAAAGTGTTAGTACAAGGGTTTGTTCGCATGTTTATTCCGTTAGTTGTAGGAACAATTGCTTCTATTGCAGTTGGATTATTAGTTGGATCATTATTTGGATTTGAAATGAAGCGAACGTTCTTCTTTATCATTGTACCAATTGTGAGCGGTGGTATCGGAGAAGGTATTTTACCACTTTCCTTAGCTTACAGTGACATTTTAAATCAATCATCAGCAACATTTGTATCTCAGCTTGTGCCAGCAGCGGTTATCGGAAATATGTTTGCGATTGTAAGCGCTGGATATATGAAGCGCTTAGGTGAGAAAAAACCAGAGCTTAGCGGTAATGGTGCATTGGTAAAAACAGGTGATCAAGATGAATTATTAAAAGAACAAAATACAGAAAAACCAATTGACTTCTCATTAATGGGAGCAGGTTTATTAATTGCATGTACGTTCTTTATTTTCGGTGGATTTGCTTCTAAATTTATTGGTATTCCAGGGGCAATCATTATGATCTTTTCAGCAGCACTTGTAAAATACTTTAAATTAATGCCAGCAAAAATGGAGCAAGGTGCATATCACTTATATAAATTTATTTCGACAAGCTTAACGTGGCCATTAATGGTTGGTTTAGGATTGTTATATATCCCATTAAAAGATGTAGCAGCTGTTCTTTCAGTTGGATATGTTGTGGTGTGTGCATCAGTAGTATTAACAATGATAACGACTGGTTTCCTTGTTGGGAAAGTCATGAAAATGTACCCAGTTGAATCTGCGATTGTAACAGGATGCCATAGCGGATTAGGCGGAACTGGAGACGTTGCGATTTTATCAGCTTCAAATCGTATGGAATTAATGCCATTTGCGCAAATTTCCACGCGTTTGGGCGGTGCTGCAATGGTCGTAACAGCAACAATTTTATTAAAAATGTTTTCGTAAATTATTATCATACAAGCTAGCTATGTAAAAACGTAGCTAGCTTGTCAAATTAGGAGGAGCTTATTTATATGTTAGAAAGTCAAATTAATGAACGTTCATTATTACTTCATAAAGAATTGGTAGGGAAAATTGAAATTACAAGTAAAGTAGAAGTAAATTCAGCAGATGATTTAAGTTTGACATATACACCAGGAGTGGCTGAGTCTTGTAAAGCGATCGCTGCAGATGAAGAAACAGCTTATGACTATACAGCGCGCGGTAATATGGTTGCAGTTGTTTCGGATGGAACAGCAGTACTTGGATTAGGTGATATTGGCCCGAAAGCAGCTATGCCTGTTATGGAAGGAAAAAGTATTTTATTTAAAAAGTTTGCGAATGTAGATGCATTTCCGCTTTGTCTTGGAACGACTGATGTAGATGAAATCGTAACCATTGTTAAAAACTTAGAACCTACATTTGCAGGTATTAATTTAGAAGATATTGCAGCGCCGCGCTGTTTTGAAATTGAAAAGCGCTTAAAAGAAGAAACAAATATTCCGGTGTTTCATGATGACCAACATGGAACAGCAATTGTTGTTTTAGCTGCGGTTATTAATGCGTTAAAAGTTGTAAACAAACAGATGGATGCAGTGAAAATTGTCATTAATGGTGCTGGTTCGGCAGGGATAGCAATTGCTAAATTACTGTTACAAGCTGGAGCGCAGCATATTACATTAGTAAGTTTAGAAGGAATTGTTTGTGAGGGTGAATCATGGATGAATCCGGCACAAATAGAGATTGCAAAGAAAACAAATCGCGAATATATACGTGGAACATTAAAAGAAGCGATTCATGAAGCTGACATTTTTATCGGTGTATCTGCTCCTAATGTGTTAACAACAGAACTTGTACAGACAATGAGTGAAAAACCAATTGTGTTTGCAATGGCGAATCCAATCCCAGAAATATACCCAGAGGATGCACTAAAGGCTGGTGCTGTTGTAGTTGGAACAGGGCGTTCTGATTATCCAAACCAAGTAAATAACGTGTTGGCATTTCCTGGTATATTCCGTGGGGCATTAGATGTACGTGCAACAGATGTTACAGAGGAAATGAAATTAGCTGCAGCATATGGGATCGCTAACATCATTACTGATGAAGAACGTAATGAAAACTATGTAATTCCGAATCCGCTAGATAAAAGAGTTGTCCCAAGTGTTGCAGCTGCAGTAGCAAAAGCAGCAATTGAATCAGGAGTAGCGCAAATTACAAAAATGCCAAGTTATTTAAAATAATAATAAAAAAGCAGTGCCATCTTCTTAGAAGGGCGCTGCTTTTTTAGTGAGATAAGAGATCAAAACAATAAAGAAATCCTACTCCCGCTTATTGTTTTATATGATTAGTAATAAATATTTCGCTCTGCATTATTTATTCAACTCCATTGCAACTTGCTTTCCATTTACGAAAACCTCTACCACTGCCACTACAACATCCATCACTTTTTTCATCTCTCATCTCTCCTTGTTTGTTGTTGCATTTCTTATTTTAGTATAAGAGAGAGGGGGAGATACAACTATCGAAGTAGATGACATAAGAATTACATTGTTGTAAGGAAGAAATTAAGCTTTGTCACTCTTTTCTACATGAATAACAATTTGCTCATAATATTTCTCATCAATATATACATTTAATACCCATAATCCGGGGGAAGACAGTGACATAAGAAGGGGTAGTTCTTTTGTATTTGAATGAATGGGAGTAGGAGTAGTCCAAGTCTGTTCAGAAGCTTCATCTGGAAAGAGTACGGGAGTGGGTGTTGTAGATCCTTGTTTTAGAGCAATAATAGATAGTTTACCAGATGGCATTTGTGGATCGAGGAAGAACCACATCTGTTTATTTTTCTCATTGGCAATGAAAGTACTATCTGCAATTGCAATCTTTCCTTCAATACCTTTTAACGGCATCTTTCCTTCTACAAAGGAAGGGCTTTCTTGCCAGTAAACATCCTTTAAGACACTAAGGTGAAAAAAGGTGGGTGCGTTAGTTTGAGGTTTAGAGATTTCGGTTATTTCTTTTATCGGTTCCTTGGAATTTTGCCCTAGTGAGGTACAGGCAGTGATGATACAGGAGAAAAGTAGCACGGTTCCAATTTTTTTCATCTTGCCACACTCCTATTTTTCATAGTTAGTGTAATTGTATTTGCTAGAAGACAGGACAATTCCTTTTAATTCATAAAAAGAGGTCATAAGTTTAGTATGACCTCTTTTGACATTTTGTACTATATTTGTTCAGTTGTAAATGTAGGCTCTGCATCTTTTGCTGGCATTGTTAAGAAAATAACAGCAATGACGATACACACACCGCCTAGTAATTGGTATGCTCCGAAAGATTCTTTTAGCCAAGTGATGGAAACAATAGCTGCTACAAGCGGTTCAATACTAGATAAAATACTTGTCTCTGTTGCTGATAAATATTTTAGACTACCAATGTAAAGAAGGAAAGAAAGTGTTCCACTTACAATGATTAGAATTAGCATAGAGAATGTTTGCAACGTAAAGGTTTGTGAAAGTTGTTTCCATTCGAAGGAGCGATTACAAATAAATAGTGCAAGACCCCCGATTAACATACCCCAGCCAATAATAAGAGTCGTCCCCCATTGTTTAATAAGGGAAGCTGGGTGCAGCGTGTAAAAGGCAAAACCAATTGCTGTTAACACCCCAAATAAAATCGCTTCTTTCGATAAGACAATATTTTGGGCGGATCCATTTGTAATGATAAAGTATGTTCCTGTCAGGGCAGAGACAATTGCCAATACTTGCATAATGGAAGGAAGCTTTTTATGTTGCACTGCAACATAAATAGTAATGAGAACTGGCCCTAAAAATTGAAATAGAGTAGCGGTAACAGCGTTGCTAATATGCACTGTTTCGATAAAAGCATACTGTGCGCCAAGCATCCCGAGAATAGAGAAAATGATAAGTTGTAAAAGATGGCGTGGGTGTTGCCAAATACGAAATATATTTTGTTTTTTGGTAAGTAAGAAACATAAAATAAAGACCCCAGCAAGCAATAGGCGAATTACTAAAAAATCGATAGATGATACCTTAGTATGTTGAAAAAGCCACTGAATCATCGGACCTGATACTCCCCATAAAGTAGCTCCTGTAATAATCATAATGAGGCCGAGTCGTCTGTTATTGTTCATCATCATGATGCTCCTTTCTAAGATTGATTTTTTAAAATTTACATGATAGAAGGAATTATATATAACTTCTGGTACTATAAAAAGTATCAATAATTTATTTTATAAAGGGGTCAGATTTCATGTTAGAATTAACACCAAATTTGAATATGGAGGAAAAAATCCCACTGTATGTACAGTTATACGAGTATATAAAAGCAGAAATAAGAAGTGGAAAAATCCCTCCTTTGACGAAGCTCCCAGCAAAAAGAAAGTTAGCGGCGCATTTAGAGGTAAGTAAAAATACAGTGGAATCGGCATATGAACAGCTTCTTGCAGAAGGATATATTGAATCAGTTTCACGTAAGGGGTATTTTGTATGTGAAATTGAACAAATGATACATACAGTGAAAAAAAGAGAAGTTGTTAAGGAAGTACTGCATAGGGAACAGAAATATAAATATGATTTTACACAAACAGGTGTAGATGTAAATGCATTTCCATTCTCGGTTTATCGGAAGATTTCAAACGAGGTATGGCAACTAGAAAATAAGGATCTACTCTTTCTTGGCCATCCCCAAGGTGAAGCGAGTTTGCGTGAAGAGATGGCGAAATATTTATATGAATCAAGAGGTGTGAGATGTTCAGCAAGTCAAATTGTAATAGGGGCCGGAACACAATTTTTAATAAGAATGTTGTTTCAGCTGCTAAAGGGAAGTCATTTTGCAGTTGAAAATCCAGGATATCACCGGAAATTGGTTACCTTTGAGAAAGGAGAAGAAAATGTTCAGATGCTCTCGCTTGATGAGGATGGGATTTGTATTTCAGATTTAGAAGGTAGTAATGCAAATGTTGTGTTCGTTTCTCCATCTCATCAATTTCCGTGTGGAATGATTATGCCAATTAAAAGAAGGATGCAACTATTACAATGGGCACAAGGGGAGCGTGGACGTTATATTATCGAAGATGATTATGATAGTGAGTTTCGTTACTCTGGAAAGCCGATTCCAGCATTGCAAGGGCTTGATACAGAGGGAAATGTAATTTATATGGGAACATTTTCAAAAGCATTGCTTCCATCATTACGTATGAGCTACATGGTGCTGCCTAAACAGCTAATTGAGTTGTATCAAACACAATATTTATTTTATACACAAAGTGTTTCAAGAATCGATCAAGAAATCATTAGAAGGTTTTTAAATGAAGGATATTGGGAAAAACATATTCATAAGATGCGAGTCGTTTATCGGAAAAAGAGAGATGCTCTTGTCTCAGCGATAGAAAGGTACTTTTCTAATAAGGTGGAAGTAATCGGAGAAGATTCTGGCTTACATATCTTATTAAAGGTTCACAATGAAATGTTAGAAGAAGAAGAATTAATAAAAAGAGCAGCTGAAAATAGTATAAAAGTATATCCAGTTTCTATGTACTATAAAGAAGGGACTACTTCAAAAAATACAGTTTTACTTGGATTTGCTATTTTATCAGAGGCAGAGATTGAAGAGGCAATTCAGTTGTTATATAATGCGTGGTTTGCAATGTAAAATGGTAATAAAAAAATCCTCATACTTGAGGACTTTTTTATTAGTTTTCTTCATCTAAGAATAAAACCATATGCTCTTCATCCCAGTACTGGCCGTTATATTTTAAAGAGCGCTCTTGTACACCAAATGTTTTAAATCCTAATGATTCGTAAAGTTTTTTTGCACCATCGTTTCCGACAACAACATCAAGCATAACTTGTTCTACTTCTAATGTTTTTGCAAGTTCAATACACTCTTTAATGAGGGATTTTCCTGCTCCAAGCCCACGCGCTTTTGGAGATACATATACTGAACCGATCTTTGCTTTATGTTCTTGTTTTACGTATGGTTTCGTTTCCAAGGTTGCAACCCCGATTAATTTACCGTCTTTAAATGCACCTAGTGTATAGTTTTCATCTTGTGCTAATTTCTGTGCTTTATACTCAATCGGGCATTCTTTATTAATAATATCTTCATAAGAAGAACTAAAAGCCTCTGGATTTTGTTTTAATCCTTCTACACGAAGTTCTAAGTAAATTTCTGCCTCTTGTTTTGTTAATACATGGATTTCCAATCGTATCACCCTCCGAACCTTTCACAGTTGTATTTACATTTTATATTGAAATAAGAATAATTTCAAAAGGTCAGCTCGTACTAGTAGTATTTTAATGTGTTTACTAATAATTTGCGAATAAATATTGGCTATTAATATAATATCACCAGCAGTTTTGAAGTAAAGACACTACTGGTGATTTAACGTACATATTATTCAATTGGTAATTCAATAATAAATTCAGTTCCAATTCTTAACTTACTTTTTACTTGAATGGAGCCGCTGTGTAATTCAACAATTTCTTTTGCAACAGCTAGACCGATTCCTTTCCCCCCTGTAGCTCGAGTTCTTGATTTATCAACTCGATAAAAACGATCAAAAATATGTGGAATATCTTCCTGTGGAATACCTTCTCCTTCATCTTGCACACTTATAGAAAAAGTATTCTCATTTTGTGATGCGTGTACAGTAATAATTGATTGTTCATAAGAATGCTGATAGGCGTTGTGTAATAAATTTAGCATAACTTGTTCCATTCGGCGTTCATCCATACATACATCGAGGTTATCTACACAGTAGAACTTAATTTTCATTTGTTTTTTAGCAAGTGTAGTTTTTGTTTTCTCAATCATGCGCTCTAGAAAAGGCAAGAGTGGAACTTTTTGTTTTTTTATAATAAATTGATGTTGTTCTAGCTGAACAAGATCGAATAAATCTTGAACGAGTCCTGTTACACTATCGGTTTCATCTTCGATAATTTGTAGGTATTCTTCACGTTCTTCTTTAGATAAAGAATCTCTTTTAGCAACTTTCGCATAACCTTTCATATATGTGAGTGGTGTGAGCAGTTCGTGTGCTACACTTGCAAGAAATTCATTTCTTTCTTTTTTCATGTAGGCTAATTCACTGGATAATTCTTCAATTGTTGTTGCTAAACTACCGAGTTCATCATTGCGTTTAATTCCTAATTTAATTGGTTTATTCAGCTTTAACATTTTTTCTGTTGCACGTTTCATTTTAATAAGAGGATCGGTAATGACACGAGAAAAGATAAATACAGAAATGGTTGTTAAAATAAGAGTTAGTATACCAATAATAATAAATTGACGTGTTAAACGAAGAATCATTTTTTCTAAGAAGGCTGTATCTAAAAACATATGTACATACCCAGCTATTTGTCTATGAATGATAATTGGCGTTGCTGTTGAAATAAATTTCGATGTTTTCCAATTTTTCTCAACCAAAGTTCCATCTATTGAAGTACAGTTTATTTTGGAGGCAAGTTGCTTTTTCATTTCCTGTGTTACCGGATCAGAAGAGGAAAGGATTTGCCCATTAGTGTCTGTTATGACTAACTTTGTATCTGAATTAGAATGTGATTCCATTGCTGCAGCATGTTCAAAAGTTCGTGGCCCATAACGTCTTGAAATAAAGTTACTATAGCGCTTTCCTTTTTCTAAAAGGGCGGATTTTTCTTCCTCGATACGCATGTTCGCCAGACTTGTATGACAAGATACAAAGGCAATTGTTTCAATACATAAAGCTAATATTAAGAAATATGTACCAATTTTGAGCGAAAGTTTGTTCATTTTTTCACCATACCTTTATTTCACATTAATGGCCAGCGGAAGAAATCTCACCACTGACCAAAGTTTTATCACGTGTTGTTTAACTAATTCTAAGTGTGAGGTGAGTCATGTCCCACTTAGAAAAGTTTCGCATTATTATTTTCATTCGCTTTTCCACTTATATCCCACTTTATAGATAGTCTCTAAGTATTTTTCAACAGGAAAGTCTTTTTTTCGTAATTTATCACGGATATTGCGAATATGTGAGTCAACAGTACGATATTCAATATCTGTTTGATAACCCCATATTTTTTCAATTAAATCATCACGGCTATAAGCTCGGTTTGTATTTTGTAAAAACAGTCCTAGTAATGAAAACTCGATAGGTGTAAGGGGAATTTTCTCGCTGTAAACAGTAACAGTATGTTTTGTTTTATCCCATTCAATGCCATTGAAGCTTATAAAACCATCCTTTTTTGTTCGGCGCAGTACAGCTTCAATTCGTGCAACTAGTACTTGTTCGTCAAAAGGTTTTGTAATATAATCATCGGCTCCCATTGTAAGTCCTTTTACCATATCGTAGTTTTGATTACGAGCTGTTAACATTATGATTGGAACATTGCTGATTTGACGGATTTGATAACATGTATCCCATCCATCCATATTGGGCATCATCACATCTAACAAAATGATATCGAAGTTCTTTTGTTGAATTAGTTCAAGAGCTTCTATACCTGAATTGGCTTTCATACAAAAATAACCACGTGGGCTCAAAAATAAATCTAACAATCGCAACATGCGTTCTTCATCGTCTACTAATAAGATTTTAATCATAGTCTTGTGCACCTCAAAACATTCATTCTACTTTGTATAGTTTACATGAAAATAATAAAAAACTCTGTTTACGTGATTGAATTGTAGTGTATTTTTTCTACTAAGGCAATTGACATAAAAAATGCACTACTTTTGCACAACTCTTTTTTATAATAGAAAGCGTAGCGACACAAAATACCCTATGTTGCGACATAACGTCATGTCATTTTATTTATAAAATGACAATTCCATTCTATTGTGTATGTGAGATAGTGAGGAATTTCGTATTCACCTCGCATCGGATAAGGAAAATCTCCTATCTCACACTTTTTTTATTGTTATAAAGGGGACTATACACGTGAGTAAAAAAGAAGAACGTTTACAAAAAGATAAACAAGAGCGCAATGCTATTGTGATGTGTATTGCCGTATCTATGCTAATTATTGTGACGTGTGCTAATAAATTTTTCGGAATTCTATAATAGATGTAAAGGCTCATTGTTTCATTTTGAGAAACAATGAGCTTTTTTATTTGTACGTAAAAATCCCCTGTATGCTATGTACAGGGGATTTTTGTATAGGAAGGAATCAAAAAATGATAGAAGCTTTATACAATAAACCAAGGAAGAATTGCTAATCCTGAAGTGACGATTATTGTACCAAAAATGAACAAAATAAGATGTTTGTGCTGTTTCATATCTGTTATTCCTCCAATTACTGATTTCATTCTATTACTTCTATTATTTTTTCATCTCTCATGTCTTTTTGTTGTGATTTCGTACTTTTAGTATAGCGAAGAGGAGGGAATAGAACCATTCAATAAGATGACGGGAACATTACATTGTTGTAAGAAAAAACACCTTTATCGAAAGGTGTTTTTTATATAAATTGATGCTATACAATTAGTCATTTAAAAATAAAACCATATGTTCTTCATCCCAATACTGTCCATTGTGCTTTAAGGCACGTTCTTGTACGCCATACGTTTGGAAGCCAAGCGATTCGTATAATTTTTTCGCAGCTTCATTTCCCATAACAACATCAAGCATGAGCTGTTCAACATGTAGTTTATATGCATTTTCAATAATAGCTTTTATTAATGCACGTCCAGCTCCAAGACCACGAGCTTTTGGAGAGACATAAACAGAGCCGATTTTTGCTTTATGTTCTTGTTTAATAAATGACTTTGTTTCTAATGTAGCAATTCCAATTAAATCATTATCTTTAAAGACACCAATTGTATATTTATTAGGGTTATCTAACCGTTTTGCCATTGCAGCAATAGGATCCTCATGTTTTAATACATCTTCATAAGAGGAACTAAAGGCTTCCGGATTTTGTGTTAATCCTTCCATACACACTTTTAAATAAATTTTTGCATCCTCTTTTGTTAATAAACGAATTTCCATAGCTGTAACCTCCTCAGTTTATCCTGCTTTATAGGAAAATAAATAATCTGCTTTAATATTTAAAGAAGAAATTTGTAATCCGTAAGGGTCTGATGATTATATTGATAGAACATCTACTGTGTATTCATAAACATATTCTGTACGTATTCTTTCTTAATTTGTAAAAGAATAAGAAGATATATGCGAGGAAGACAGGTGTCTTCATTTGTTTTTTAGTAATTCACTTTATGTAATGAAATTATATATTAACTTTATTAACTATTCAACAAATAAATATATTACATTTTTATAACTAAAAAAACGATCCCTTTAGCAGGAATCATTTTGTTTCTGGTATATATCCTTCAACTCGTTCTGGATGAGTATAAATATTACAGGAGTCATTACGAATAAACCCAACTACCGTAATGCCTAAATCATGAGCGAGCTGTAATGCTAATTTTGTGGGAGCTGATTTAGAAAGAACAATTTCGCAACCGATTTTAGAAACTTTTAGCAAAATTTCAGATGAAATTCGGCCACTAAATACAATAATTTTCCCTTTAATGGGGATATGATTGCGTAAACAATGGCCATAGATTTTATCTAATGCGTTGTGTCGTCCAATATCCATTCTTGATATGAGAACGGTATTTCGATCGCACAGGGCGGTATTATGGACCCCGCCTGTTTGACGAAACGTAGTGGAAGATCGCTGTAAGGTATTCATTAAATGAAAGCATTCTTCTGGAGTAATTGTTACATGTATATCATGTAAAGTTTTTGCTTTTGCTGCATCGTTTACAAAAACAAACCCTTGTCTACTTTTGCCGCAACAAGAAGTGACATATCGTTTGTTATATAGCGTTTGATAGAGTGGATTGATTTGTGATGTTTTTACATGGACAACCCCTTTGTCTTTTTGTATCCATAATTCATCAATGTTCTCATAAGAAGCAATAATTCCTTCAGAAATTAAAAAACCTATTACCATATCTTCAATATAATTTGGAGTGCATACAACTGTTACATATTCTTCCCCGTTTAATTTAATTGTTACAGGGGATTCTGTAACAACTTCATCTTCTCGTTCGGAAAAGGCTCCTCCTTGATAACGTATCATTTTATATGTTTCTTGGACAGGCTCCATACTATTTTCCCCTTCGTATGTATTTTTCTTCCTATTCATCATAAAACATTGAAAAAATAAAAGCATCTGTTATCTATATAAATCCATTTTGATTTTTCGACATATAAGTCGCTGCTAGGAAGAGAAAAGATGACGGCTACTTGTTTTCTCTCTTTGTTTTCACTTGGCATGGGGCAGGAAAAGAAACTGACTGCTTCTATGCATGGCCGGATGCTTTCTCCCATCTAAAAAGACAGGTTTTATGTTTATTTTTCAGTTTCTATATATTATTTGGTTATTATTGTATATGTAAGATATAATAGAGTAGTAGAATAGTGTCATTTTTTATACCTTATAGCATCAAGAATCGACTTCTAAGATAGGATTTCAACAGAGCGTTTCAAAAAATGTATAGCAATATAGTTTTGAAAACGGATTCAAAACTATATTGTACAGTTAGTTGTAAGGAGAGGGGAAACTATGGCAGAACAAACGGTTCGTGTAACCGTAGATGGAAAGGAATTTCTTTCATCTGGTGAAAAGACGATACTGCAATTATTTAACGAAAGTAATTTAGAGCACCCACAAATTTGTCACGTACCAGAGGTTGATCCAATTCAAACTTGTGATACATGTATTGTAGAAGTGGATGGAAAATTAATGCGTGCTTGTTCAACGAAATTAGAAAATGGTATGCATATCGAAAGACAATCAGCGCGTGCAAAAGAAGCACAAACGGAAGCGATGGATCGAATATTAGAGAATCATTTATTGTATTGTACAGTATGTGATAATAATAACGGGAACTGTAAAGTCCATAATACGGTACATATGATGGGAATTGAAGAGCAGAAATATCCATATGAACCGAAAGTTAGTGCAAAAGAAGTGGATATGACTCATCCATTTTATCGTTACGATCCCAATCAATGTATTGCTTGTGGACAATGTGTAGAAGTATGTCAGAATTTACAAGTAAACGAAACATTATCGATTGATTGGAGTTTAGATCGTCCGCGTGTTATTTGGGATAATGGGGTGAGTATTAACGATTCCTCTTGTGTTAGTTGCGGACAATGTGTAACAGTTTGCCCTTGTAACGCATTAATGGAAAAATCTATGCTTGGGGAAGCTGGATTCATGACTGGATTGAAACCAAATGTTTTAGACCCAATGATTGATTTTGTAAAGGATGTAGAACCTGGATATAGTAGTATTTTAGCAGTTTCAGAAGTTGAATCTGCAATGCGTGCAACGAAGATTAATAAGACGAAAACAGTTTGTACATTTTGCGGTGTAGGCTGTTCGTTTGAAGTGTGGACGAAGGATCGTCAAATTTTAAAAGTACAACCTGTATCAGACGCACCAGTAAACGGAATTTCTACATGTGTGAAAGGAAAGTTCGGATGGGACTTTGTAAACAGTGAAGACCGTATTACGAAGCCTTTGATTCGTCAAGGGGATATGTTCGTTGAAGCATCATGGGAAGAAGCATTAGAAGTTGTTGCGTCCAATATGCAACATATTAAATCGGAACATGGTAGTGATGCATTTGGCTTTATCTCTTCTTCAAAAGTAACAAATGAAGAAAACTATTTAATGCAAAAGTTAGCTCGTCAAATATATGGAACAAATAATGTGGATAACTGTTCTCGTTACTGTCAATCGCCAGCAACAGATGGTTTATTTAAAACTGTTGGTATGGGCGGTGACGCTGGGACAGTGAAAGATATTGCTGAGGCAGGACTAGTCATTGTTGTCGGTGCAAACCCGACAGAGGGACATCCAGTACTTGCAACACGTGTAAAACGTGCTCACAAATTGCATGAACAAAAACTAATTGTAGCGGACCTTCGCAAACATGAAATGGCAGAGCGTGCTGATCTGTTTGTTCATCCGCGCCAAGGAACTGACTATGTATGGCTTGCTGGTGTAACAAAATATATTATTGATCAAGATTGGCATGATAAAAAATTCTTAGATGAAAATGTGAAGAATTTTGATGAATATAGCAAGATGTTAGAAAAATATACACTTGATTATACGGAAAGTATTACAGGTATTTCTAAAGATACATTAAAAGAAATGGCTCGTATGGTATATGAAGCAGATGGTACTTGTATACTTTGGGGTATGGGTGTTACACAAAATACAGGAGGAAGTACAACATCTGCAGCGATTTCAAACTTACTTCTTGTAACAGGTAACTATCGTCGCCCGGGTGCAGGTGCATATCCACTCCGCGGACATAATAATGTACAAGGTGCTTGTGATATGGCAACATTACCAAACTGGCTTCCAGGTTATCAAGCGGTATCGGATGATGCAATGCGTGCGAAATTTGAAAAAGCATATGGAACTACGATTCCGAAAGAGCCAGGGCTAAATAACATTGCGATGCTACTTGCAGCAGAAGAAGGAAAATTGCGTGGTATGTATGTTATGGGAGAAGAAATGGCTTTAGTAGATTCAAATGCAAATCATGTACAGCATATTTTAGCAAATCTTGATTTCCTTGTTGTTCAAGATATGTTCTTATCAAAAACAGCGCGCTTTGCGGATGTTATTTTACCAGCAGCACCAAGTTTAGAAAAAGAGGGAACATTTACAAATACAGAGCGCCGTATTCAACGTTTATATGAAGTTATGAAACCGCTTGGTGATTCTAAACCAGACTGGTGGATTTTACAAAAAGTAGCACGTGTACTTGGTGGGGATTGGAATTATGAGAACCCAAGTGAAATTATGGATGAAATTGCATCACTTGCGCCGCTCTATTCACAAGCAACATATGATCGTTTAGAAGGATGGAACAGTTTATGCTGGGGAAGTCATGACGGTAGTGATACACCGTTATTATATGTCGATGGTTTTAATTTCCCTGATAAAAAAGCCCGTCTTTCACTAGATGAATGGGTGCCGCCAGTTGTAGCGCCAGAAGACTACGATTTATTATTAAATAATGGTCGTATGTTAGAACATTTCCATGAAGGAAATATGACAAATAAATCAGTGGGGATTCTATCCAAAATTTCTGAGGTGTTTGTTGAGATTTCGCCTGAGCTTGCTACTGAGCGGAATGTGAAAGATGGTGGCCTTGTAGAACTGACATCACCGTTTGGGAAAATCAAAGTACAGGCACTTATTACAGATCGTGTGACTGGAAACGAGTTATATTTACCGATGCATGCGACAGTAAATGAAGAAGCGATTAATATTTTAACAGGAACAGCGACAGACCTATATACGTGTACACCGGCTTATAAACAAACGATGGTGAAAATGCGTGTACTACGTGAAAAAGGAAATCGTCCACTTCCTGCTTCAAACCCAAGAGATAAAAAGCGTCATCCGCAAAATGGTGTTGAAATTCAGCAGAAATGGCAGAGAAAGCAGTACGTATCACTTGTGGATCAGAACTAGGGGGCGAAGAACGTGGCAAAAGAAATTACATTGATTCAGAAAAAGGTCATTACAGAAGCAGAAAAGAAACAACAGTTATCAGATGAACTGCTAACCCAATTAGCTGAGAATCGTGAAGCGGTAGAAGAGACGATGCAATTGTTAGCACAGTTGCAACAAGCTGGCATATTAGATGCAGCAATTAGTTTGCTTGCTGCAAAAGAAGATGTTTCTAAAATTGCTGTTGAGCAATTAAATCGTGAACCGGTAAAAAATGCATTAAATAATATGATGGGGGCAGGAGAAGCGCTATCTTCTGTTGATCCAGAAGTAACAAAACAGGTGACATCGAGTTTAGTTACAGGATTACAATTTGCAACAGACGAATTAAAAAAGGGTAAGAAAACAAAGGTTATGGACTTCTTTAAAGTATTAAAAGACCCGGATATTAACAGAGCCATTACTTTTGGATTTAGCTTTTTAAAAGCATTTGGACAAGGATTAGAGAAAAAATAAGGTGAAATTTTAGTCAGTGGGGGTCTTACTGACCGTCAATAGTGTGGTGAAAATGAGAAAGAGTGATGGGGGTGTGCCTGTCACTCTTTTTTGGATGTATAAGAGTGTTCATATTAAGCGGAATATATTATTATAAAAAAGATGGATTTGAAATAGAAATATGGAATCCATCTCAAATATAGTGTTAGAATTTGGAGGGATTTATGCTACACCGTAAAAGACTATCTATACCAGGAGTCATGAAACATTCCTTTCAAACAGTACAATTTGCTTTTTGGAATGTGTTGGCGTTTCAGCTTGTTTATAAACTATTAGCAGCCATTGTATTTATACCGTTATTCGGTATGATTTTTAATAAGTTGTTGTATTGGGGCGGCTATGCAAATGCAACAAACGATGAATTGCTAGCTTTTTTGAAAACTCCATATGGTATCGCAGCTATTTTCATTTTATCGATATTGGCACTTTTTCTCATTTTTACGGAATTTGCGGTACTTATCATTATTTCGTATTTTGCACATAAACGACAAAGGGTAAAATTGCGTCCGATTCTGTATAAAACGGTAACGTATTTACCTTCTCTTTTCACATATTGTTTACCAGGATTTATTTTGTATGCGGTAATCTTGTTACCTCTTTTAAGCGTCGGTTATAAATCTGCACTAATCCCTGAAATTCAAATTCCTAATTTTATTACAGGAGAATTGTTTAAAACGACAATGGGGCAAGTAGGGTATTATACCTTTTTTGCTGTAGTTGCGTATTTAAATTTGAGATGGATTTTTGTTTTTCCTATTATTGTTTTAGAAGAAAAACCATTTCGCACAGCTGCACGTAAGAGTGCAAAGTTGGTAAAAGAAAGTTTGTTTAAAGTCTTATTCTTTTTAGTCGGACTTTTTATCTCGATAGGGATTATGTTCGTTTTATTTATGGGTCTGTACTTATTACTTTTATGGTGCGTGTATGAATTTACGAATCCAAAAGGAACATTTGCTTTATTAGCGGAATCTACCCTATCTGTATTTTTGACGAGTACATTATATTTATTTAGTTTTATTGTAACGCCGTTTTATATTATGGCATTGACAAGACTTTATTTACAAAAGGTTCCAGTTGAAGATGTTTTATTAGAAGAAGGCTTAGATTATTCCAAAACAAAAGCAGATAAATGTTTTTTTAAAAAGCATCGTTTGAAGTTTATTGGTGTATATATTGTTGGTATTTTCACCGTGGGCGTGGTTGTTGCTTTTATTGTGACGTTTATTACGAATTCATATAAAGAACCCGTTATTATGGCGCATCGTGGATATGTTTCCAAAGGAGTAGAGAATACGAAAGAGGCCTTGCAAGGTGCGATTGATGCAAAAGCAGAGTATGCTGAAATTGATGTGTTGCAAACAAAAGATGGTGAATTGGCAGTGATACATGATTTGAACTTAAAGCGTCTTGCAAATGCCAATGTACAAGTATCGGATTTGACGATGGATGAGCTTCGAAAGCTTACTCTTCATCAAGATGGATTCACGGGAAGAATTAGTACACTTGATGAGATGATTAAGCTTGCGAAAAACAAGATAAAACTCAATATAGAAGTGAAATTGCACGGAAATGAAAAAGATTTTGTAAAGAAAGTATTGAAAACAATAAAGGAAAATGACTTTGAAAAACAATGTGTCATTCAAACATTGCATTATCCGCTCATTAAAGAATTTAAACGTGCAAATCCAAACATAAAGGTAGGATATATTTTATATGCAAGTAGAGCAAATTTAAAATACGTTCAAGCAGATTTTTATGTTGCAGAAGAATATATGTTAAATAAAAGCTTAGTAAAAGCAGCACGAAAGTTAAATAAGCCAATTTATGTATGGACTGTAAATGATATGGAAAGCTTTAAAAAATATTATAAGCTTAATGTCGATGGGATTGTTACAGACTACCCTGTGGATGCACAAGAAGCCGTTAAAATAATGAAAGAGCAAGAAGAAAGTGAAACAGATGTGTTTGATAAGATTACAGAAACAACGGAAGATTTATTTTCAAAGTTATTCATAGGTTATCCAGCTGCCGGTTAAATATCGGTAGCTATTTTTATTATATAAGTACAAATTGAAAAACCGACATAAAATCTAATTTTTAGGTGGGAGAGGAGGGCATTCGGCTATGCATAGAAGCGGTCAGAGACTTTTTTAGCCTCATGTCGTGTGAAACCAAAAGGATAAAACAAATGGAGATCTCTTTTTAGTTTCATAGCCGTAACTTATATGTCGGAAAATCAAAATGGATTTATCCCGCATTAACGGGCAGTAATACCCAGCTCAAGATTCAGAGAAAAGCGAGGAAGAGGGCTGGGGGGAAACTGCTCGTAAAAGCCCGATTGGTGATGGAAGTTTCGCTTTATATAAAAAGAATATACTTCTAAAATGTTATAGGGAATTTAAAGTGCATATATATATGCACTTTGTGTTGGTTTTTACATTTTTATATTATTATATAAAAATATAAAGTCAGCATTCCTTTTGAAGGGATATAATAAAAATAGAAATGCGAAAAATGAAGATTAATAAAATGAAATAGTTTGCGAATTTTGTGGGGGAAATTGCTAATCTGAAGTATACACGAAAAATCCTCAAACTATACAATTTGCCTTTTAGATGAAATTGCTGACTAGTTACACTATACTTTAAGTAAATGAGTAAAGATGGATCGAAGAAAGATAATTGTTTAATACTGCTGGAAATGGTGTGATTTTAAAGGTATCACTCTAGCCTTTATAAGGGTCTTTAAAACTATATATATTTTGTGTAATACGAAGAGGTGTTAATGAAATGAAATCCTATACACAATTTGAACGAAGAAAACACATACTGGATGAGCTAGAAAAATACAATCGAGTGATGGTAAATGACTTAGCCAAGGCGTTAAATGTTACGACAGAAACAATACGAAGAGATTTAGATATGATGCATAAGGAAGGGAAGCTTACGAAAATACACGGTGGTGCAGTTAAGAAAAAAGATCATACTATTGAATTTTACTTTGACAAACGTCGATCTGAGAATATTGAAGAAAAACGAAAGATTGCTATGGAAGCAAGTAAATTGGTAGAAAATAATGATATTATTGCAATTGAAATTGGAACGACTACGATGCAAGTCTTGGATTTTATACATGATAAAAAGAATTTGACGATCCTAACAAACTCGATACCAGCTGTTAATAAAGTTATTGAGCTTAAAGAACAGTATGATTCATTTGATTGTAAATTAATAGTCTTTGGTGGAATGCTAAATTCCAATTCATTAGCATTGTCTGGAGACATGATGCTAAACTATCTTGACCACTTCACTGTTAATAAATTATTTGCTTCGTGTGATGGAGTTTCTTTAGAAAAAGAACTGACATGTTCATATATTGAAGACGCACAAGTTTTTCAGCAGTTAAAGAAAAATGCAAAACAAGTTGTGATGATGATAGATGAGTCAAAGTTTAATTTAACAAAGTTTTATAAAAGTGGAAATTTTGATGATATAGATGCACTATATACAAATGCTAAACTTGATGAAGTATGGCAAAACGTCCTAATAAGTAAAGGGGTTGAAGTAATAACAGTATAGAAAGAAAATCTTAAAGTAGACTATTTCTTAGTGACATGAGAAATAGTCTTTTTTGTTAATGTGTTGTTTTATGTTGTTGATATGTTGTTTTTACAATTCGTTAACATAATAACAATATTGCGTTAATAATGTGCTCGTACAATATGAATTAGGAGGTGACAAGAATGCAAATAAAATTATCAAAAGCTGTGTTCTTTTTATTACCGGTTGGAATACCTCTAATATTATTTTGGATTGTTCCGAATTTAATTAGTTTAGGTATTAGTTTTACAGACTGGGATTTCATGACAAATGACTTTAATTTTGTTGGTTTAGATAACTATTTTAATTTGTTTACACAGGATTCTTTTATACAGGCATTGTTAAACACTCTTTATTTCGGAATTGGGACAGTTATTCCAACGATTGCATTAGGTTTGGGTTTCGCATTGTTCTTCCGAAAAAAATTCAAAGGTTCTGCAATTTATCAATTATTGATTTTTTCACCTTGGGTAACACCAACAGTAGCTGTATCGATTGTATGGTCGCTTTTATATGAACCTAAATTTGGAGTTATTAATGAGGTACTAGTTTTTTTCGGGATACCAGGTTTGGATTGGCTGAAGAGTAGTGAGACAGCGATGTTAGCAGTCATTATTGTAACAGTATGGAAATTAGTTGGATGGACGATGCTTTTCTATATTGGTGCACTAGAGAAAGTACCAGAGAGCTTGTATGAAGCGGCTAGTATTGATGGAGCGAATTCATGGCAGAAATTCCGATATGTAACACTACCGATGGTTTCACCGACAACTTTCTTTCTAGTTGTTGTCAATACAATTTCTTCGGTGCAGGCTTACGATCAAATTAAAATCTTAACACAAGGTGGACCTAGTGGATCGACGCGGACGTTACTTTATTTATTCTTCCAACAAGCGTTTGAACAGTTCGATATGGGCTCTGCAACGGCAATCGCATTTATTATATTAATCATTACAATTCTACTATCTGTTATAAACAAGATAATAGGTGACAAGTGGGTGAACTATTAAGATGAATAATATGAAAAAAGCTCCATTAATCATAAAGCATCTCTTTTTAGCTTTATCAAGTATCCTGTTTGTCTTTCCATTCATATGGATGGTACTTGGTTCGTTTAAAACATCCAGTGAAGTATTACAAGGAAGCTTCTGGCCTAAGGAATTTCACTGGGAAAATTATCGTCAAGTATTAGAAATTCTTCCATTTAACACGTATTTATTTAATAGTTTTTATACCTCTTTCATTATTACGATATATGTACTTGTTTCGTCTGCACTCTTTGCTTATATGTTGGCATTTTATAAGTTCAAAGGGAAGAACTTAACGTTTAGTATCGTCATGGCAACCTATATGATTCCTGGAGCTGTATCGTATGTTCCTGTATATGTGATGTTAGGAAATTTTGGGTTGCTTAATTCGCATTTTGGATACATCATTTCTATGGCTGTTAGTGTATTCGGTATTTTCTATTTAAAACAATCATTCCACAAGATTGGTTATGAAACAGTAGAAGCAGCCAAAATTGATGGAGCAAGTGATTGGAGTATTCTTTGGAAGATTGTTTTTCCAATGACACGATCATCATTTGTAACACTAGGATTGGTCACATTTATTGGTAATTATAATAATTACATCTGGCCAGCTCTTATATTGAAAGATAATACACAAAAGTTAATTACTAACGGAATTGCTGATTATTTCATTAATAGTTCCTTAGGCCGAGATTGGTCACACATTATGGTTGCAAGCACAATCGCGACGGTGCCACTCTTACTCGTATTTTTAGTTTTACAAAAATGGTTCCTCTCAGGCGTTACTGATTCAGGAATAAAAGGTTAACTAAATATAAAGGAGACATTTGGGATGAGAAAATTATTCATGCTTCTAACAATTTTGTCATTGTTTGTTAGTGCACTTGCAGGCTGTTCAGGCGGAAAAGGAAGTACTGTTAAAGCAAGTAAAGAAGGGGATAAGATTGTTGTCCCATTTATTAATGGAGTAGGTGGTTCTCTTGCAGATCGTGTAGATAAGATTGTGGAGGAATACAATAAAAGTCAGGACAAATATGTAGTGAAGACGACGAAAGCTGGTAACTATGATGAGTCTTATCAAAAACTTCAAAGTGGATTTGCAGCGAATAACCAAGAAGCAATTGCATTGTTAGGTTCAGACGTCATTCAAGAATATGCTAAGAAAAAGTTAATTGTACCTATAGATGAATATGTTAAAAAAGATAATGAATTAAAAAAAGAAGAGTATGGAAAAGGTTTTATGGATCAAGCAACAATTGATGGGAAATTATATGGAATTCCTTTTTACGGTACAACTCAAGTTTTTTATTACAACAAAAAAGTGTTAGCGGAGAATGGTTTTACTGCTGAAGATTTAAAGACGTGGGAAGGCGTAGAAAAAGTAGCGAAAAAAGTAGCAAAACATGACGCAAATGGTAATGTCACATACACAGGTTGGATGCCAATGTGGGGTACGTCCAACTTAATTGACGCGGTTCGCAGTGCTGGCGGAAATGTATTAAGTGAAGATGGAACAAAAGTATTAATTAACGATGAAACTTGGGTTACAGTATGGGGAAAATTCCGTACATGGCTTCACGAAGATAAAATTATGAATATTCATTCAGGCGGAACTGGATGGGAATATTGGGATAAAACAATAATTGATCTTGTTGAAGGTAGAACGTTAGGATTTACAGGTTCATCTGGTGACCAAGGATTTGTTTTTAAATCGTTAGGTAAAGGAATGAATGAGGAAGAACGCCTGAATACATTTGGGGCATTACCACAACCAGCTTGGGGTGATCATAAACCAGCACCAAAATTAGAAACGTATTTATTCACATTAACGAGAAATGTTGATCCAGAAGTAGCAAAAGGTGCATATGACTTTATGAAATTTGCGACAAGTACTGAGAAAACGGCTGAATGGTCAATGGCAACAGGCTATATCCCTGTTCGTAACAATGTAACAGAGTATGAGCCTTATGCTGAATTTGTAAAAAGACAACCACAAGCATTAGTTCCATTAGAGCAAGCAAATCAATACGGAGTTGCACCATTTGTCGATCCAACAGGTGGTAAAATCAATGACGCATTAAATGTAGCGAAGGATAAAGTAGAAATTGAAGGAGTCCCTGCAAAAAAAGCATTAGATGAAGCAGCTAAGGTTGCCCAGGAAGAATTAGATAAAGCGTTGAAAAAGAAGAAATAATATTACTTTGAAGAGAAATGTGAGGTGCTTTTGAACGAAGAAGTGCCTCTATGATTCTATCATTAAAATATAAAAAAAGGTGTGGGAATCATGATTGAAATGAAAGGTACGATGACTCTTTCTCCATTCGTAAAAAATAAACATTCTTTTCTAATGGATGTAACCGATATTGTCAATTTCACATTAACGATCAATCAAGGAGTCAGTCGGAAAATTCCGCTTTTATTAATTTTGAGAGACTCTAAAGGTTATGTGCGTATACAGTATCAAACACCAATTGTTGACGAAAAACTAGTTGTTGCAACAAATCCAAAGTTTTGTTCAGCTGGTTGCGTTGGCGGCGAAATACCGCCTGGAAATTGGGAATTAGAAGTAGTATATATCCCTCATTGTGCAAATAAAGCAGTAAAGTTTGCTGGAAGAAAAGTTGACTATACAGTAAATATAGCAGTGAATGGTGAGTTAGAACGAGAATATAACCGAGAATATTTTTGCAAAGAAAATGTCTTTATTCATGAAAGCGATTTTGAAAAAGTAGTGAATGAAGAGCATCGTTGGTACAAAGGAGATTTTCATGTCCATACAAATGTAACGGATGGCGAGATAGATGACGAACTGGCAATGAGCGTATGTGAAAAACAAGAGTTGGATTTTCTATATGCGACGGAACACAACATTGTCATGCCATCGTATCAAAAAGGAAGCACATTAATCATACCATCTATGGAACTTACAACTCCGTACGGTCATTACAATATGTTCGGTATGAAAGAATATATTAATTTTACAGAGTGTCTCGATGGATCGTTTTACGCGAAAAGTATGAATGAACTATTTGCTCTCATGAAAGAAAAAGGTTATTTAATTAGCGTGAATCATCCGTTTATGAAGCCTTGGGCGAACCAAATTGATATTAACTTAGAAAATGTTCATACAATGGAAATCATGTGTGATCCGACTTATAAAAAAAGCAAACCTTCTACTTTAGAAGCTTTAAAGTTCTTCGATCAAATGTGGTTAAATGGTCTTAAAATCTGGGGGATAGGAGGAAGTGATTCTCATTTACATCCATCTAAAACGTTCCCAGGATCTAAAGATCCATCGATTTATGGCGACCCAGGAACGTATGTATTATGTAATGGTTTATCTATTAAAAATTTAAAGGATGCTATTCAAAGAGGCAGAATTTATTTTTCTCGATTTAGGAAGTTAGAGATAGATATTCAAAACGAAGGTGAAACCATTTATGTCGGTGATGGGGCTAAAGGAAATATTCATTACAACATTCATACAGATAAGCCTTGTGAGTGGAGGTTGATTGTGGATGGCCAAATTATCGAAAAAGAATTTGGCAGCCATGTAACCTTTGACTTTTATTTAAATGAAAGAGCATATGCCAGAGTTGAGGGTTGGGAAGATAATGAATTAGTAGCGTTTATAAATCCTATTCATAATAACGTTAGGCATAAGAATATTAAAACATGGCATGAAGTTTTAGGGGGATTAGAAGGTGAATAAAGGAATTATTTTTGATAAAGATGGAACACTAATACAGCTAGACTCTGTCTGGTACAAAATTGTTCATTGTGTGCTAGATGATATATTTCAAATGTATCCAAATGAAAAGAGTAAACGAAATGACTACCTAAAGATTATTGGTATGAGTGATAACGATTTTGAGAGTACAAGTTTACTAGCTTGTCGAACAAATTACTTTATTGCGGCTGCATGGTTTTCGTTATTAGAAAATCAAAACTTGGATAAAGAGAGCTTTATTCATGATGTATGTGTATTATTTAAAAAACACTCTACAGCAGATGATCTCGTATTTACAGAAGTGGAAGGTGCAAAGGAAACATTGAAATATTTAAAAGACCATGAATATGTAATTGGGGTTGTTACAGCAGACGACGTTGATGCAGCCATTCATTCACTTAAAATGACAGGATTATATGATTATGTAGATTTTTTAGGTGCAGATGATGGCGTTAATAAAACAAAACCTGAAAGTGATTTTTATCATATGTTCAAAGAAAAATTTTCACTGGCTGAAGAAGATGTGTTTATGGTAGGTGATACATTAACAGACGTTAGATTTGCAAGAAATAGCAACATTAAAGTAGTGGGCGTCCTGTCAGGTGCGAGTAAGAAGGAAGATTTAGAAGGAGAAGCAGATTATATTTTAGACAGTATGAAGGATATTTCCGAAATTTTATAAAACAACGGTGTGATCAATATTGTCGATAGCAGTATCTTTAAAATAGCTCAAATTATAGGAGGCAATTATGGCTCAGCTATTATTCAAAAATATTTATAAGAAATATGATCATGATGTGACAATCGTAAAAGATTTTAATCTAGAAGTAAATGATGGAGAATTTATTGTTTTGGTTGGGCCTTCAGGGTGTGGGAAATCGACGACATTACGTATGATTGCAGGACTTGAGGAAATTTCAGAGGGAGACTTTTATATTGATAGAGAGCGTGTAAATGATGTGACACCGAAAGATCGAGATATCGCAATGGTTTTTCAAAACTATGCTCTTTATCCGCATATGACAGTTTATGATAATATGGCGTTCGGCTTAAAGTTGCGAAAATATAGGAAAACGGAAATTGATCAACGTGTGAAACATGCAGCACAGATCCTTGGGCTTGAAAAATATTTAGATCGAAAGCCAAAAGCACTTTCAGGTGGACAACGTCAGCGTGTTGCATTAGGTCGAGCGATTGTTCGGAATGCAAAAGTTTTCTTAATGGACGAGCCGTTATCAAATTTAGATGCGAAACTACGCGTTCAAATGCGTGCTGAGATTACAAAGTTACACCAACAGCTGCAAACAACAACTGTATATGTTACGCATGATCAAATAGAAGCGATGACAATGGCGACACGCTTAGTTGTGCTAAAGGATGGTATCATCCAACAAGTCGGTACCCCTAAAGAGGTCTATGAAAGACCAGAGAATGTATTTGTCGGAGGCTTTATTGGTTCTCCTGGAATGAATTTTTTCAAAGGAATATTAATAGAAAATGCTGTTATGATTGATAAATGGAAAATTGAAGTTCCAGAAGAGAAGATGAAAAGCTTACGAGACAAAGGGTATGTTAATAAAGAAATCATTATAGGAATACGTCCAGAAGACTTTTATTATGGGAAAGCGCTTTTAGATTTAACGTATAATACAAAGATAACGGTAACGATTGATGTATCAGAATTAATGGGATCAGAAACATATCTTTATTCCAACATCAATGGTCAATCCTTTGTTGCGCGTGTTAACTCCTCGGTTGATGTGCATAGTCAATCTGAGATGGATCTAGCCTTGAATATGGACAAAGTCCATTATTTTGACACAGAAACTGAAAAACGAATTGTTTTATAGATTATTTCATTATTAAGTCATCAACACTTTGATGGAATAAATTTCATTGGGCTTATCCGAAACAGGGATAGGCCTTTGTTGTTGATGAACTCCTTTAACAGGTTTGTTTTATATAAATACAAGTTGAAAAAATGACATGAAAACCTCCTTTCTTTTTAGGTGGACGAGAGCATTCGGCCATGCATAGAAGCGGTCAAATTCTTTTCCTATCCTATCCCATGCCAAGAACAACCGAGTGTAAAGTCACCTTCTTCTCTTCATAGCAGTCATTTATATGTTGAAAAATTAAAATGGATTTATATAAAAAAGAATATACTTCTAAAATGTTACAGGGGATTTTAATTGCATATGTATGCGGTTTGTATTGTTTTTTCACATTGTTATATTATTGTCAAATAATAAAAGATTAACGTTGGATTGCAAAGTCTATAATAAAAAGAGAGTGATAGATAAACGGAATATGAGAAATCCCCCTGAAAAATAAAGTTCTTTATATTTACACTATTCAAAATATAAAAACTTTTAAAATCTAGTATGTTAGCGTTTTCATAACTTTTAAGTTATGCTAGAATAAGGACATAAGTTATTAATTATTAAAAAAAGAAAAAAGAATTCCTTTTTTCTGTTAATTATAAGGGGGCATTTCATTATGCGTATTGGGGTACCAACAGAAATTAAAAACAACGAAAACCGTGTGGCAATGACACCAGCTGGTGTTGTACATTTAGTTCGTAACAATCACGAAGTATTCATTCAAAAGGGTGCAGGTATAGGATCTGGTTTTACAGATGCTGAGTACGTTGAAGCAGGTGCAAAAATCGTTGATACAGCTGAAGAAGCTTGGAACATGGATATGGTAATGAAAGTTAAGGAACCAATTGAAAGCGAATACAAGCACTTTAGCGAAGGTTTAATCTTATTCACATACTTACACTTAGCTCCAGAACCAGAATTAACAAAAGCATTAATTGAAAAGAAAGTTGTTTCAATTGCTTATGAAACAGTACAATTAGAAAACCGTTCTTTACCATTACTTGCACCTATGAGTGAAGTAGCTGGTCGTATGTCTGCACAAATTGGTGCACAATTCCTTGAGAAAAACAAAGGCGGCAAAGGTATCTTGCTTGCAGGCGTTCCAGGAGTAAAACGTGGTAAAGTAACAATTATCGGTGGTGGACAAGCTGGTACAAATGCTGCTAAAATTGCAGTTGGACTAGGTGCGGATGTAACAATCATCGACTTAAGTGCAGAACGTCTTCGTCAATTAGATGACATTTTCGGTAACCAAGTGAAAACTCTAATGTCTAACCCTTACAACATCGCAGAAGCTGTAAAAGAGTCTGATCTTGTAATCGGTGCGGTATTAATTCCAGGTGCAAAAGCGCCAAAACTTGTAACAGAAGAAATGATTAAATCAATGGAACCAGGTTCTGTTGTAGTAGATATCGCAATTGACCAAGGTGGTATTTTCGAGACAACTGATCGTATTACAACTCATGATAACCCAACTTATGAAAAACACGGCGTTGTTCATTATGCAGTTGCAAACATGCCAGGTGCGGTTCCACGTACATCAACTCTTGCATTAACAAACGTAACAGTACCATACGCAGTACAAATTGCAAACAAAGGCTACAAAGAAGCTTGCCTAGGCAACTCTGCATTATTAAAAGGTATTAATACATTAGCTGGTTATGTAACATTCGAAGCAGTTGCAGAAGCTCACGGTGTAGAATACAAAGGTGCAAAAGAATTATTAGAAGCAGAAACTGTATCTTGCTAATTGAAGCATAATACAAACTAAAAATCGAACAATATTTAATACAACATGATAAGAGCTAAGAGAGAAGACCTCTTAGCTCTTCTTAGTCAAAGGGGGCATACATCGTGGCCAACCTATTTAAAAAGAAATCCGTTACGCAACTGTTAGGGGAAAGTCAAAGTAAAACTTTGACGAAAACACTAGGGGCATTTGACCTAACAATGCTAGGGATTGGTGCGATAATCGGTACAGGAGTTCTTGTATTAACTGGATTAGTGGCAGCAAGAGATGCTGGTCCAGCAGTTATTTTTTCATTTATGATTGCAGCAATTGTTTGTGGATTTGCAGCATTATGTTATGCGGAAGTTGCTTCGACACTTCCTGTTTCAGGTAGTGTATACACATATTCTTATGCAACAATTGGTGAGTTTGTAGCCCATTTAATGGGATGGACGTTACTATCTGTATATGTTGTAACAACAGCGGCCGTAGCTGGCGGATGGACAGGTTACTTCCATAACCTGATAAGTGGATTTGGATTGGAAATTCCAAAAGCGCTGTTAACGATTCCATCTCAAGGTGGTATTGTGAACTTGCCAGCAGTAATCATCACGCTCGTATTAACATGGTTGTTATCACGTGGTACGAAAGAGAGTAAGCGTGTAAATAACGCAATGGTATTAATTAAAATTGCTATTGTTGTCTTATTTATTGCAGTTGGTGTATTCTACGTAAAACCAGAAAACTGGGTACCATTTACACCGTACGGTTTAAGTGGAGTCTTTGCCGGAGGAGCAGCAGTATTCTTTGCTTTCCTAGGTTTTGATGCATTAGCAACTTCAGCAGAAGAAGTAAAAAATCCACAGCGTGACCTTCCAATTGGTATCATTGCTTCGTTAGTTATTTGTACGATCATTTATGTTGCAGTTTGTCTTGTTATGACTGGTATGGTTTCTTATAAAGAATTAGATGTACCAGAAGCAATGGCTTATGTACTAGAAGTTGTCGGACAAGATAAAGTAGCTGGTGTAATTGCTATTGGAGCTGTAATTGGTATTATGGCTGTAATTTTTGCTTATATTTACGCAACAACACGTGTATTCTTTGCAATGAGTCGTGACGGTTTATTGCCAGAATCTTTTGCGAAAATTAACAAGAAGACAGAAGCACCAACATTTTCAACTTGGTTAACAGGGATTGGTAGTGCTTTAATTGCTGGATTTATCGATTTAAAAGAATTGTCGAATTTAGCGAATATTGGAGCGTTATTAACATTTGCGATGGTTGGTGTATCTGTTATCATTCTTCGTAAAACACATCCGAATTTAAAGCGCGGATTTATGGTACCACTTGTACCAACTTTACCAATCATTTCAATCGCATGTTGTCTATTCTTAATGTTCAATCTACCATTAACAACATGGATGTACTTCGGTGCTTGGTTAGCAATTGGAGTAGTTGTATACTTTGTTTATTCGAAAAAACATAGTCATTTAAAAGAAGATACAAGTTCGCAAGATAGCTTAGAAAAAGCTAATTAAGGGGATATAATAAATTGTAAGCCTTGTGTGCCTAGGGAGCGCGCAAGGTTTTTTCTTTTGGTCAAAGGAGGAAAAAGTAGTATCTTGTAGAATTTATATGTTGAAATATTCAAAGGGGTGAAATGATGGTTGTAAAAGACGAATTAAAAATTGTTGTTGGTGCAGGAGAAATTAACAATAACCCAGGATGGTTACATACAAATGAAGATGAATTGAATTTATTAAAAAGAGAAGATTGGATAAAAAGGTTTGATAGTAACTCTTTAGAGGTAATTTTAGCGGAGCATGTATGGGAGCATTTATCATATGAGGAAGGTGTAGAAGCAGCGAAAGTGTGTTATGAATTTTTAAAGAACGGTGGTTATATTCGCTGTGCGGTTCCGGATAGCTTTTTCCCGGATGAAGAATATCAAGAAGGGGTACAAGTTGGGGGACCTGGACCACTAGATCATCCAGCGGCGAGCCATAAAATTGTTCACAATTATAAAACGATAATATCCATGTTTGAGAGCGCAGGATTTCAGGTGAAGCTTTTGGAGTATTGTGATGAGAGCGGAGAGTTTCATTATAATGATTGGGATGAAAAAGAAGGATTTATTTATCGGTCTAAACGCTTTGATCATAGAAATCAGGATGGAAAGTTAGGGTTTGTTTCTTTAATTGTTGATGCAGTGAAAGGTGAATAAATGAAGAAAAAAGGATGTACGAAAGGATAGAAACTTTCGTACATCCTTTTTGTATGAAGAATATAACGGATGTGGAAAATAAGTGATATGTTTTTAAATTTGAACAAAATGTTCGGAAAATTTGTTACGGATTTTATTGACACATATGAATGGACGCTCATATAATAAAAGCATAAGATATATGAATGGTTGTTCATATGTTCAAATGAAGAGGTGAGCTATAATGGCTGAAAATAAAGTAGAAACATGTCAAGAAGCATGTTCTCAAACAATTATCCATGGAGAAGTTGTTGATCAAGTGAAACAAACGATTCCAGCTGACGAAAGTTTAAGTAAAGTGGCAGAATTATTTAAAGTATTAGGTGACCGTACGCGTACCCGCATTTTACACGCATTATTTGAAGCAGAAATGTGCGTATGTGACTTAGCGTATTTACTCGGCATGACACAATCATCTATTTCTCATCAGTTGCGTGTTTTAAAGCAAGCAAAACTTGTGAAAAACCGTAAAGAAGGAAAGGTTGTGTATTATTCATTAGCTGACCATCACGTAATTCATATCTTTGAGCAAGCGTTTGAACACGTAAATGAGGAAGAATAGAAAATAAAAGCACAAGGAGGGAGAAAGATGGCAGAAGCACTAGTGAAACGAAAACTTGTGTTAGAAGGATTAGATTGTGCGAACTGTGCGATGAAAATTGAAAAAGGGGTCGGAGGATTAGAAGGTGTCTCCTCTTGTTCCGTGAACTTCGCAACTAAGACAATGACTTTAGAAACAGAACAAAATAAAGAAAATAATGTTGTTGCTGAAGCGAAACAGCTTGTTACGAAATTAGAACCGCACATTCAAGTAAAGGATGAACAGAAAACAAAAGTTGTAAAAGAAGTATTTGTATTAGAAGGGCTAGATTGTGCAAATTGTGCAATGAAGATTGAAACAAAGGTAAAAGAGATGCCTACGGTTTCAGCGGCCGCTGTTGACTTTGTATCGAAGAAATTAAAAATAGAAGTGGCAAATAAAAAAGAGCTTGAAACGACAGTACAAGATATTAAAAATATTGTTCATAAATTAGAGCCAGATGTAAAAGTTGTCCGTGAAGAAAAAACAGGTCATGATCATGGACATAGTCACGATCACGGTGAAGGAAATGTGAAGAAAATGCTATGGCGCTTAGCGATTGGTGGTGTTTTAACAGGAGTCGCTGCACTTGCAGGATTACCACAAATGATAATAATTCCACTTTTCGTTATCGCATATTTACTCATTGGTGGAGATATTGTTTGGCGAGCTGTGAGAAACATAACACGCGGGCAAGTATTTGATGAAAACTTTCTAATGGCAATCGCTACACTTGGAGCATTTGCAATCGGGCAATATCCAGAGGCTGTCGCAGTTATGCTGTTTTATCAAGTAGGTGAGTTATTCCAGAGTATTGCGGTGAATCGTTCTCGAAAATCGATTACTTCATTAATGGATATTCGTCCTGATTATGCAAACGTTAAAGTTGGCAATGAAACAAAACAAGTCTCACCGGAAGATGTACAAATTGGGGATTATATCATTGTTAAACCAGGTGAGAAAGTACCATTAGATGGGAAAGTAGTTGAAGGAACATCAATGGTAGATACTTCAGCATTAACAGGTGAATCTGTACCGCGTGAAGTAGAAGTTGGGAAAGATGTATTAAGTGGTTTTGTGAACCAAAATGGTGTGTTAACAATTGAAGTAACAAAAGAATTTGGTGAATCAACTGTATCGAAAATTTTAGATTTAGTACAAAACGCAAGTAGCCGAAAAGCACCAACAGAAAACTTTATTACGAAATTTGCGCGTTACTATACTCCGGTCGTAGTTATTACGGCAGCGGCATTAGCGTTTATTCCACCTCTTATTTTAGAAGGGGCTACATTCTCTGATTGGATTTATCGTGCATTAGTGTTTCTTGTTATTTCTTGTCCATGTGCATTAGTGGTATCTATTCCACTTGGATTCTTTGGCGGTATTGGTGGAGCCTCTAAAAACGGTATTTTAATCAAAGGAAGTAACTATTTAGAAGCACTGAATGATGTGAAACATATCGTCTTTGACAAAACAGGAACATTAACAAAAGGTGTATTCAAGGTAACAAAGATGGAGCCAAATGGAGCAACTACAAAAGAAGAACTCCTTGAATATGCTGCATTTGCGGAAGTTTATTCAAATCATCCAATTGCACAATCTATTCGAAGTGCATATGGAAAATCAATTGATGAAAATATGATTGAGGATTATAGTGAAATTTCCGGTCATGGTACAGTTGTAAAAGTACAAGGTAAAGAAATTTTTGCGGGCAATGCAAAATTAATGAAAAAAGAAAATATTACATTTGAACAGCCGCAAACAGTGGGCACGCTTGTTCACGTTGCTGTAGACGGTGCATACGCTGGTTATATTGTCATCTCAGATGAAGTAAAAGAGGACTCAAAACAAGCAATTCAAAAGTTGAAAGAACTTGGTATTAAGAAAACGGTAATGTTAACAGGTGATGCGAAATTAGTTGGAGAAGCTGTTGGTAAGGAGCTTGGCTTAGATGAGGTTCACGCTGAATTATTGCCACAACAAAAAGTAGAAGAAATTGAAAAAATTGATAGTGCAAAACAAGCAAAAGAAAAAGTTGCGTTCGTTGGTGATGGTATTAATGATACACCAGTATTAGCGAGAGCAGACGTCGGGATTGCGATGGGTGGATTAGGATCTGATGCAGCAATCGAGGCGGCGGATATTGTAATCATGACAGATGAACCTTCTAAAATCGCAACGGCTGTCAAAATTGCCAAACGTACACGGAACATTGTATGGCAAAATATTATCTTTGCACTTGGTGTGAAAGGACTGGTCTTATTACTTGGTGCATTTGGAATTGCAACAATGTGGGAAGCTGTTTTCTCAGATGTGGGCGTTACGCTACTTGCTGTATTGAATGCGATGCGTGTGCTTAGAGTGAAAGATTTGTAAAATAAAGTAAAACTTTAATCAGTGGGGGATATCTCCCACTGATTATTAGCCCTCACGAATCGGGCTTCTACGGGCAATTTATCTCCCAGCTAACTTCTTTTGCTGAACTTTGAGGTGGGATATTACTGCCCGTAAATAGCGGGATAAAAAGAGAAGCGAAGGCTTCTCTTTTTATTTTTGTATATTTTTTGAAACCTGATCCCGTACGGTTTGAATGTAATTCATTTTATGATCCCAGCATTCTTGGCTTAAATCTACAGGATATTCTTCGGGATTTAGTGTTCTCATATATTCTTCCCAAAATAGTGCTAAGCTGTTTTCTGTGTATTTTTGAATGTCTAATATGTTAGGTAATTCATATGTTCTTTTACCATTTGTGAAAATGTTATGATGAAGCTCGCGTGCTTCAAAGTTTGTCACGAATTTACTGATGTACGTATGGACAGGATGGAACATTTTTAAACGTTCTTCCTGCTCAGGTTCTTCTGATTCTAAAGCGATATAATCACCTTCTGCATGATTGTTAACGCGATTAATGATTCGATAAATTCGTTTTAATCCTGGCGTTGTAATCTTTTCAGGATTAGAAGAGATTTTAATCGTATCATTTAATGTGCCATTCGCATCCTCAATCGCAACTAACTTATAAACAGCTCCTAAGGCAGGTTGCTCAAATGATGTAATTAATTTTGTTCCGACGCCCCATACATCAATTTTTGCCCCTTGTGATTTTAAATGCATAATTGTATATTCATCTAAATCACTAGAAGCGATGATTTTTGTATTTGTAAATCCAGCTGCATCAAGTAGTTTTCGTGCCTCTTTTGATAAATAAGCCATATCGCCGCTATCAAGACGAATACCATAAAAATCAATGCGGTCACCAAATTCTTTCGCGATGCGAATGGCATTTGGTACACCAGATTTTAATGTGTCGTATGTATCGACAAGAAAAACACATTTTTTATGTGTTTCAGCATACTTTTTAAATGCAATATATTCATCACGGTATGCTTGGACAAAGGAATGAGCATGCGTACCAGCAACTGGAATACCAAATCGTTTTCCAGCACGGACATTGCTTGTAGAAGAAAATCCACCGATAAAGGCTGCGCGTGTACCCCAAAGGGCCGCATCAAATTCATGAGCACGGCGTGTACCAAATTCTAATAGTTCATCATTGTTCGCTGCATGTTTCATGCGAGCTGCTTTTGTAGCGATTAATGTTTGGTAATTCACAATGTTTAACAAGGCGGTTTCAATAATTTGAGCTTCACCAAGCGGTGCGTCAACGCGCAATAATGGCTCGTTATTAAAAACCACTTCTCCTTCTTGCATACTACGAATTGTCCCGGTAAACCTCATGTTTTGTAAATACTGTAGAAACTCTTCTTCAAATTGTAGCTCTTTTAAATAAGTGATATCACTTTCGGTAAAACGAAAATTCTCTATGTATTCTATAATTTTTTCAAGACCAGCAAAAATGGCGTAACCATTTTTAAATGGAAGCTTTCGGAAATATAAATCAAAAACAGAGCGGCGATTATGAATGCCGTCTTTCCAATATGTATAAGTCATGTTGATTTGATATAAATCTGTATGTAAGGCGTAACTATCATCTTTATAATGATTCATTGTGAAAACACCTCCGTAATTTGGTTATATTATATCGTTTTTTCTAGTTTATGCCAAAGAATCCATTTCTAATAAGAAAGAGTGATTTTAATGTTTGGTAATATTGGTGATATAACATGTTTTTAGCATGAAATTTAGCTACTTCAATTGGAATAAAACAAATTTATCGAAAAACTTTTGGAAAATTTACATTTATCAATTTATATTTTTGGTATTTTTATGTATTATTAAAGTAGTGGGGGTAAATGAGAATGGAGGAGGACAATGCAACAAACTTTAGAAAAAATCGGCAAACAAGTTTTTTATAAGCGGCTGCAGCAAAAAATGACACAAGAAGAATTATGTCAGGGCATTTGTTCCGTCTCATATTTAAGTAAGATTGAAAATGGAAAAATAGAAGCATCGGAGGAAATCTTGCAGTTGCTCTGCGCGAGGTTAGAGATTGCCGTGTCGGATTTGAGAGATGTAGAAGAAGAAGTGAAAGAGAAATTAGATGATTGGTTAAACGCATTAGTTCATTTGGACAAGCAACAGGTTGAACGCATATATAAAGAATTACAGTCTGAAATGAAAAATGTCTTAGATTTTGAAATTATAAATTATTATAATCTGCTGTATACACGTTATTTGATTATGAAAAGAGATCTTTCTGCGCTTGAAGAAGAACTAGAGAAATTAAAGAAGATGTATAAGAAGTATTCTCCGTTTCAGAAGTTGCTGTATACGTATAGTAGGGCTTTATTATATTGCATGCAATATAAATATAAACAGGCATTAGAGCATTTGTTAAAAACAGAGTCTATGGCGAAAGAACAAGGTTATTATGAAACGGGGATATATTATAATTTAGCACTTACGTATAGTCAGATGGAAATCGATCATATGACATTGTACTTTGCGAATGTTGCGTTAGAAGGTTTTCGAAATGAATATAAGTTTCGGCATGTAATCAACTGTCAACTTTTAATCGCTTTCAGTTATATACGAAAAAAACAGTATAGTGAAGCTATGGGAATTTATAATCATATTTTAAGAGAGGCTGATTCTTTTGCGGATAAAGATAATATCATGTCAATTGCCTTGAATAATATGGGGTACTTATATTATCGTCAAAATAATTATGAAAAAGCAAAAGAATATTATTTGGAGGGTCTACAGTATAAAAAAGAAGAAGATTTAAATTATATTGATGCTATGTATGAGATTTCTTTGCAATGTATTCAGTTAAAAGAATTTGAAGAAGCGAGAGGTTGGATTGAAAAAGGAATTTCTGCTGCAAGAAAAGATGATAGGTATAAAAGTATGTTGCACTTATTATTAATTCTTCAATATAAGTATTATGGAAAAAAAGAGGTATATAAGAAGTTTTTAGAAATAGAAGCAGTGCCTTTCTTTAAGGGTGAAAAAAATATGAAAGATTTAAAGAAGGTATACTTAGAATTAGCGGAATACTTTGAAGAATCATCGGAATTTCAAGAAAGTAATCGATATTATAAATTAGCAATTATGTTGTTAGAAGAAGAAGGAGGGGTTATAGTATGAAAAAGATAATCTTAGGAACTTTTGTAATTATAACGGTTTTAGCGGTAGCATTCGATGTGCAGTGTGCTTGGAAACCAGATAACTATGGTCAAGAAACGAATGCAGCAGAAACAGTAAATGTATAGTAAATTACCAAAAAAGGCCCTTTCCAAACGGAAAGGGCCTTTCTCAATAATTGTTCGCCAAAATTCTACAAAACTTGAGAAAAGATTTTTTTGAATTTTCAGTATATCAATATTGGAAACCTAATGCTAATATAAAATTACTCTTTTTCAAAAAATTTTTTATTAGGGGGAAGGTTATATGAAAAAGAAGAGTTTAGCATTTGTATTAGCGGCAGGAATGGCAGTTACAACATTTGGAGGGACAAGTTCTGCATTTGCAGATTCAAAGAATGTGCTCTCTACGAAAAAGTACAATGAAGCAGTACAGTCACCTGAGTTTATCTCTGGAGATTTGACTGGAGCAACTGGAAAGAAAGCAGAATCTGTTGTATTTGATTATCTAAATGCAGCAAAAGGAGAGTATAAGTTAGGGGAAAAGAGTGCAGAGGATTCTTTCAAAGTGAAACAAGTGAAAAAAGATTCTGTAACTGATGCAACAGTGGTACGTATGCAACAAGTATATGAAGGTACACCAGTATGGGGGTCTACTCAACTAGCTCATGTTAGTAAAGATGGTTCATTGAAAGTTTTATCTGGAACAGTTGTACCTGATTTAGATAAAAAGGAAAAATTAAAAAATAAAAATAAGATTGAAGGCAAAAAAGCAATTGCAATTGCACAGCAAGACTTAGGATTAACTCCAAAATATGAGGTAGAGCCATCAGCAGATTTATATGTATATCAAAATGGTGAGGACACAACTTATGCATATGTTGTGAAATTAAACTTCTTAGAGCCAAAACCAGGAAACTATTATTATTTCATTGAGGCAGAAAGTGGTAAAGTATTAAATAAATACAATACAATTGATCATGTGAATGGTGAAAATCAAGCGCCACTTAAGCAAGAAAATGCTAAACAGGAAGGTAAAGCAGTTGTAAAACCTGTTACAGGGACAAATAAAGTTGGAACAGGTAAAGGTGTACTAGGAGATACAAAATCTATTAATACAACACTATCTGGATCTACTTATTATTTACAAGATAATACACGTGGAGCAACGATTTTCACATATGATGCGAAAAATCGCTCTACATTGCCAGGGACATTATGGATAGATACAGATAATGTTTTCAATGCAAGCCGTGATGCAGCTGCAGTAGATGCTCATTATTATGCGGGTGTAACATATGACTATTATAAAAATACGTTTAATCGAAACTCCGTTAATGATGCAGGGGCGCCGTTAAAATCAACGGTCCACTACGGAAGTAATTACAATAATGCTTTCTGGGACGGTTCACAAATGGTATATGGGGACGGGGATGGTTATACATTTACTTCATTATCAGGTGGATTAGATGTAATTGGGCATGAATTAACGCATGCTGTTACAGAAAATAGTTCGAATTTAATTTATCAAAATGAGTCAGGTGCGTTAAATGAAGCGATTTCTGATGTTTTTGGTACATTAGTAGAATACTATGATAATCGTAATCCAGATTGGGAAATTGGTGAGGATATTTATACGCCTGGCAAATCGGGAGATGCGCTTCGCTCTATGAGTGATCCAGCGAAATATGGCGATCCAGATCATTATTCTAAACGTTATACTGGTTCAAGTGATAACGGTGGTGTTCATACGAACAGTGGTATTATTAATAAAGCGGCTTACTTACTAGCAAATGGTGGTACGCATTACGGTGTAACAGTAAATGGCATTGGTAAAGATAAAGTAGGCGCAATCTATTATCGTGCAAATACACAATATTTCACTGAATCTACTACGTTTAGTCAAGCGCGTGCTGGCTTAGTACAAGCAGCTGCGGATTTATATGGTGCGAACTCTGCTGAAGTTACAGCGGTGAAGCAGTCATATGATGCAGTTGGTGTAAAATAGGGTTCATTCTTCTTTAGAAAAAATAAAAAGGAGCAGATGCTCCTTTTTATTTTTTCTTCCACTTCTTCCATATATATAATACCCCGATGCAACCGGCAATCGTGATAATCCACTTTGCTTCACTTGTTCCGTTCATGACATGGTATGCAGAATACACTTCAATGAGTAATGCCGGTATTTTTCCCAGTGTACTTGCAATACTGAAAGAGAATAACGATATTGTTCCTAATGCTGCAAATAAGGTGATAATGCTTGACGGAATAAATGGAACAAGCCGAAATGATAGAACGAGTAAAAATGCCTCTTTACCTTGTACATAAAGAAGGCGTTCTACTTTTGGATAATTGTTTAATTTGTTATGAGTCAATTTTTGAAAACCTAGTCGATAGAAATAAAATGAGACAATTGCTCCCAATGCTTCGCCTGCGATTGAAATAATTGTTCCATCTGTTAAACCGAAAAGTTGTATGTTGATGGCTGTTAAAAATATGCTTGGAATAAATCCTGCCAAGCTGATGATGATATTGAATAGAATACTGAGTGGAATTGCAATCGTGTGATGCTCTGTGAGTAAATTGTGAATCATTTCTTGCATATAGTTATAGTCCTTTGTCTTTTTTAGCATTACACCATATTTGGTCAATATAGGCAAGTGTGGATTTTAATTAAAAAATATAAATTTTCACAGCTAAAAACTTGCAACATTATACCCCTTACGGGTATAATGTATATAGAGAAGGGGGTATATAGATGGACCGTTGTTCAAATCAAGAAAAGATGGTTCCGCGAACGGACGAAGAGATCGAGAAGGTTGTAAAACGCTTAAAAAGGATTGAAGGTCAAGTGCGCGGTATACAAAAAATGATTGAAGAAAATCGTTATTGTGTAGATGTATTGATTCAAATTTCTGCGGTGCAAGCAGCGTTAAATAAAGTCGGTTTTTCATTGTTAGAGCGACATACAAATCATTGTGTCGCTAAAGCGATTCAAGAAGGTAATGGAGATGAGTCTATTCAAGAGTTAATGAAAGTCATCAAACAGTTCTCAAATTAGAAAGGAGACGAACTGTATGGGTCAGACAAAACAGATCACGGTTGGTATTGATGGGATGACATGTTCAGCTTGTTCAGCCAGAATTGAGAAGGTGTTAAATAAGTTAGAAGGTGTAGAAGCAAATGTAAATTTAGCTATGGAACAAGCAACGGTTCAATACGATGTGGACGCGCAATCTGCAGAGTCAATCACAAATCGTATTGAGAAACTTGGTTATGAAGTTCGGACGAAAAAGGTAAGTCTAGATATTGATGGAATGACGTGTGCCGCATGTTCAAATCGGATTGAAAAAGTAATTGGAAAAATGGAGGGAATCGAGAGTATTACTGTTAATCTGGCGATGAACACTGCAACAATCGTATATAAAGATGGCCCTATTACTATAGAATCTATTTTAGAAAAAATAAAGAAACTCGGTTACAAAGGAAAGCTCCAAGAAGAAACTGAACCAAATAAAAAAGCAGACAAATTAAAAGGGAAACGAAAACAGCTATTTCTTTCTATTCTGTTATCATTACCGCTTCTCTATACAATGGTAGCGCATATGCCATTTGAAACGGGGCTATGGATGCCGCATTTTTTAATGAATCCGTGGGTGCAATTATTGTTTGCAACACCAGTACAATTTTATATCGGTTCACAATTTTATATTGGCGCATACCGTTCTTTACGAAATAAAAGTGCGAATATGGATGTGCTTGTTGTACTTGGTACATCAGCCGCGTATTTTTATAGCTTATATGAAGGTTTGAAAACATTACAAAATCCATCGTATTCACCGCAGCTGTATTTTGAAACGAGTGCAGTGCTCATCACATTAATTCTTGTTGGAAAATATTTCGAATCTGTTGCGAAAGGAAGAACAACGGAAGCGATTTCAAAATTAGTAAGTCTCCAAGCAAAAGAGGCATTGGTCATTCGTGATGGACGTGACATGTTAATTCCAATCGAAAGTGTTGTTATTGGTGATACCATTGTTGTAAAACCAGGTGAAAAGATACCTGTAGATGGTATTGTTTTATCAGGTATTTCGTCAGTTGATGAGGCAATGATTACCGGTGAATCAATCCCCATGGATAAACAGGTCGGTGATGCTTTAATAGGTGCAACAATTAATAAAAACGGTACGTTAACAATGCGTGCTGAAAAAATTGGAAAAGATACAGCCCTTGCAAATATTATTAAAATTGTGGAAGAAGCGCAAGGGTCTAAAGCACCAATTCAGCGCATGGCAGATACAATTTCTGGTATATTTGTTCCAATCGTTGTTGTTGTTGCAGCAGTTGCCTTTTTAATTTGGTACTTTGCCATTACTCCGCAAAATTTACCGCAATCTCTTGAAGTAGCTATAGCAGTATTAGTAATTGCCTGCCCTTGTGCACTGGGACTGGCAACACCAACTTCTATTATGGTTGGAACAGGGAAAGGTGCAGAGAAAGGAATTCTTTTTAAAGGTGGAGAGTATTTAGAAGCAACGCATAAAATTAATGCTGTTTTATTAGATAAAACGGGTACGGTTACAAAAGGGAAACCAGAAGTAACAGACGTAATGATCCTGCAAGATGACATGCTTTTATTTGCGGCTTCCGCAGAAAACGTTTCTGAACATCCGCTAGCCTCTGCAATTGTAGAATATGGAAAACAAAATCAAGTTTCTTTACTACCTGTAGAAACGTTTCGTGCAGTACCTGGGCATGGAATTGAATCGATTATAGAAGAGAAATCAGTTATCATTGGGACTCGAAAATTAATGAGTGAACACAGCGTCAATATAGCGGAATATGAGAATGTAATGAGTGAGCATGAAGCAAACGGAAAAACGGTTATGCTTGTAGCAATTGCGGGTCAGTTTGCAGGAATGATTTCTGTTGCCGACACGATAAAAGAAAGTTCAAAAGAAGCTATTCATACGATGCAATCTGCGGGAATTGATGTTTATATGGTAACAGGAGACAATAAACGAACTGCTGAAGCAATTGCAAAACAGGTTGGTATCAATCATGTATATGCAGAAATATTGCCAGAGCAAAAGGCAAATATTGTAGAACAATTACAGCAAAAAGGAAAGCAAGTAGCAATGGTTGGTGATGGTATTAATGATGCTCCAGCACTAGCGAAAGCGGATATAGGGATGGCGATTGGAACAGGTGCAGATGTAGCAATTGAAGCAGCTGATGTTACATTGGTTGGAGGAGATTTAGGGCATATCCCACAAGCAATTGATTTAAGCCAAAAAACGATGAAAAATATTCGTCAAAATTTATTTTGGGCATTATTTTATAATGCGATTGGTATCCCCATTGCGGCAAGTGGCTTGTTAGAACCTTGGGTAGCTGGAGCAGCGATGGCATTTAGTTCTGTTTCGGTTGTAACGAACGCTTTGCGTTTGAAGCGTGTTAAAATATAAAGTGAAGCCAATGTTTTTACGAGCAATACACCTTATTATAGGTTATGCTGCTCATAAATAATAAATAAAAGATTTATAATTAAGGAGGAATTGGAAATGACTGTAACATTGAATGTACAAGGAATGACATGTAATCATTGTAAAATGGCTGTGACAAATGCATTGCAAGAACTAAACGGAGTAAATGGCGTAGCAGTTGAATTGCAAGCGGGCACAGTAGCTGTTGAATATGATGAAGCAAAAGTGAATATAGAGCAGTTAAAAGATGCCATTGAAGAGCAAGGATACGATATTGTATAAAGTGAAATTGTTATCAATCAGGCAAATGTTCATGTAGAAAAAATAAGACAAAGCGTGTAGGGTTTTAGAATTCTACACGCTTTTTTTATATGTGAAATTGACTTTTTGTGAAGTTACGATAATAATCATGAAAGAGGTGATATGATGAAACGATTATGGGGTACTTTCTTGAGTAGCTTGTTTGCAATGGTTCTTATCTTAAGCGGTTGTACGGGACAAGAGCAAAACAAAGCGAACCCGAAAGAAAATAATTCAACATCAGTAGAAAAAATTAAAGATACGATTTTAGATGAAATGGAAGGACCGCCGAAAAATGGCCATACGATAGAACGACATGTTGGGAAAACAGAAGATGAGCTAAAGAAGCGGTTGCAGACAGATAAAGTATCAGCTGCAAGTACATATTATGATAAAGAGATAGCAACAAAAGCTGTAAAAGATAGCTTAAAGCAACATGAGCAGGAAATTGAGAAATGGTTAAAGAACTCCAAAGAAAATCGTCTTGTATTAAATACGAAGCATTCATTTCCTGTTGGAAAAACGGTATTAAAGCGAGATATGAGTGTAAAAGATAAGCTTATGAATACAGTTACCGTTTTGGCGAGAGATAAATCAGGGGCATTAGGATTTAAAATCATTACTTCCTATCCATCAGATAAGTAAGAAAGGGGGGGGAGCATGTATCCGACACTTCAATATTTCTTAAGAGCATATTGCACGTTAAGTGTGTATGAGGATGAAATAATAAATGTAATGACTGAGTTTCTAGAACAAGAGGATCAGGAAACAATTGAAAAATTAAAAAGCGAGTTATTACATATAAAGCAGACAGAGGCATGGGAAGAAGGTTGTTTAATAGTAGCTAAACAAGGAAGCCGTATATGGTCTTTAGAAGAGACGAGGGAACATATGGGGACATTTGTACGTTTATTGCAAAATAAAAAGGCGTGAATCATCACGCCTTTTTGTATACGCTTTTTGAAATTTGGCCATTTGAGATGACTTGACCGTTTTGTGTTACTTTTTTATATGTGACAGCCGTAATTTTATTTTCAGTCTCGCCAATTACTTTTGATGAAACTTCTACGTTCTTGCCAGTAGGTGTACCGAAAATACGTGTAGTTATGCTGCTACCATTGGAAAACGCTTGAATGTAAATATATTTTCCAGTATTATTTTTGAATTTTAAATCTGGGCCATAATCTGCTACAGCAGCATCTTGACCAAGTGGCAAGTAATGAACAGGCATAGAGTGGTTACTACGAGCAACAACTCCTAAATCAGCACGTAATGCTGCCCCATATAGGGTACTACTCACTTGGCAAACCCCACCACCGGCGCTCTGGACAACTTTTCCTTGTAGGAATACAGCAGCAGATCTATAGCCATGCGCAGCATCTGTAATACCAACGCGTTCATTGAAACTAAATGTTTCATCAGGTGCTACAATTGCTCCGCTTAAAGTATTAGCAGATTTGTTTACATTAAAGGATTGGCTCCCGTTTCGACCAGCCATAGGAGTAGAATATTCAGCAATCACTTGTGTAATCCCCATATTTTGCATATCTTCTGTAGAGCGTTCGGGCTTTATAGAGGCAATTGGGAGCTGAATATCTTGTGTACCAGCAGTAATTGCTTTTGCTGTTAATTCTTTTAATTTATCTTTATCAACTTTTTCGCCATTTTGACTTTGACTAATATTTACTGTTGTTCCGGAAACACTTAATTCAGCATTTACAGGTTTCTCTAAGGTTTCATTATATTTTTCTTTTATAAAGGCTTCATAAGTAGTTGTATTTAACTGTGGCGTTAGTTTATATTCACGTTTTAACTCGCCATTTTCAGCTTGTTTTCGCATTTTATAGCGATTTATCACATTTCCTTTTTGCTCTTTAAAGATCTTTTCGACAATTTCCGTTTCTTTATATTCAACACCTAAGTCTTTCCACGTATAAGCTTGTGTATTGCCTTGGAATGTATAGTTAAGAGATTTTTTGTTTGATTCATCAATTTTTTGTTGAATAATTTCTTGAACATCTTTTTTACTTTTACCATCAAGAGAAGTGCCTTCAAATGTAGTATGTGGTAATACATTTATATCAAGCTGTTTATTCAATTTAGACACGTATTGATAACCACCAATCCCACCTGCACATAGTAATATTCCACCAGTGACAGCAGAACCAATCAGTAAGTTACGTAGCTTCATTTACTTCCCCCCAAAAAATTAATATATAAGGTCATATGTATTCATTTTTAATGTATAAATGATAAAAATAGTATTATGTATGTACTAGTATACTATTATTTTAATTGTGGGTGTAATATTTTTATAAAAAACGTTACAATTTTGTAACATTTGTCTCTTTTTGTCATTATTTGCGAAAGAAAATGAAAGTATTTTGTTGAAAATTATAATAAAAAGGCTGCTGGGAAAGTCCTAGCAGCCTTTTTATTATAATTTTTTATGTTCAGTTTTATTCGTAACATCGAGATGTTGTTTCAATGTTTTAGATATGTCCTGTACACTCTTTTCGTCAGGAATGTAGTAGTAGATGCCACCTATATATTTATCGTCACCTTTTACTTGGAGTTTATCCATCTTTAGATTTGAGCCCATTGTGCTCTTTGTAATTGTCATCATGTCATCAAATGTTAAGTTTGTTTTTAAATCATGATCAACAGCATCTAATAAGCTGCTAATTTTATTAATGGAATTTATGGATAGCGCTTTTTGAGCAATGGCTTCCAAAACAAGTTGCTGACGCTGACCACGCATATAATCGCTGTCGATATGACGAGTTCTAGCTAAAGCAAGTGCTTCTTCACCATTTAAATGCTGACGCCCTTTTTTTAGATGGATTGCACCTGGTTCGTCCTTACTATTTTGTTCTGTAAATTCAACAGGAACATCAACATCGATGCCACCAAGGGAATCTACAATTTTTATAAAGGATTTAAAGTTAAATTTAACATAATAGTCAACAGGAACATTTAAAAAGTTCTCGACGGTATCAATTGTACTATCTACGCCTCCAAATACGTGAGCATGCGTAATCTTATCTTGTTTATCACGTGATTTAATATATACACGAGAGTCACGTGGTATACTAACAAGTTTTACTGATTTATCATTTTTATTAATTGTTGCAAGTAATAATGCATCGGTACGCGTTGCTTTGCCGTAAGATTTTTCACGGAGGTCACTTTCATCAACACCCATAATAAGGACAGAAACATTGTCCGTCATCGGCTTAACAGCTTTTTCTCGTTTATCCGATTTATCTCCTCTATCTAATTTAGAATATGCATTATTTACAATTGATTTTGCTTTACTGTATATATGGAAGGAATAGCTTCCGCCACCAATTGTTACAATAAGTAATGGAATGAGAATAAACCATAGTAGGCGTCTTTTTTTAAATCGCCTCTTTGAGGTTCTATTCGTGTTTTCTACATCAGATTTCATTATTTAGTTCTCCTTTAAATCATTCAATTTGCATATTATCTTATAATGCATAGACGAGACACATAAAAGACATTGTACGCTAAATAGATGTTGTTGTACATGTATAAAAAAATAGATGTCTCGAGTATTTATGAGACATCTATTCGTATTGTATACAAAAAGTATGAATAAGAAAAGGATTAAATTTTACCTTCTTATAGCATAATGCTTACAATAATTGCAGATAAAATGCTGACGAGTGTCGCACCGTACAACAGTTTTAAACCGAAGCGAGCAACGACATTTCCTTGTTCTTCATTTAATCCTTTAACGGCACCAGAAATAATTCCTATAGAAGAGAAGTTTGCAAAGGATACAAGAAAAACTGAAATAATGCCTACTGTACGAGGAGTGAGGCTGTTTGCAAGCTTACTGAGATCCATCATGGCTACAAATTCATTCGTTACAAGCTTTGTAGCCATAATACTTCCTGCTGCGACAATTTCGTTACTTGGCACACCAATAAGAAAAGCGATAGGAGAGAAAACATAACCAAGTAATTGCTGAAATGTAATTCCAAAAATAATATGGAATAAATCATTGATACAGCTAATTAAGGCAACAAATCCAATCAGCATAGCACCGACAACAATAGCAACACGAAATCCATCTAGAATGTATTCTCCAAGCATCTCAAAAAAGGTTTGCTTTTCACCCTTAATTTCTAAAATATCTTCTTCTTCTTTAACATCATATGGATTAATAATAAGTACGATAATAAAGCCGCTAAATAAATTTAAGACAAGAGCAGTTACTACATATTTTGGTTCAATCATTGTCATATAAGCACCGACGATTGACATCGATACGGTCGACATGGCGGAGGCGCATAGTGTATAGAGACGATGTTTTGGAATTTGCGCAAGCTGTTTTTTTACGGTAATGAATACTTCTGATTGGCCTACAATGGCAGAAGCGACAGCATTATAAGATTCAAGCTTTCCGAGCCCATTTATTTTACTAAGGAACAAACCGATCCAACGAATACAGAATGGTAATATTTTAAAATGTTGTAAAATACCAATTAAGACGGAGATGAAGACAATTGGTAAGAGTACATTTAAGAAGAAGGGCATTTCACCTTTATTCGTAATACCACCAAATACAAAGTTTACCCCAGATGCAGCATAGGCCAATAATTTCGTAAATACATTAGAAATCATGGTTACAAGTATGAGGCCGATTTCTGTATTTAATAGTAAAAAGGTTAAAATTAACTGTATTATAAGCATAATGAAAATCGGTTTGAATTTGATATGCTTTTTATTGTTACTTGCAATGAAGGCAAGAAAGAAAACAACGGCAAGACCGAGAAAAAAAGTAACAAATTTCATAATAAGCCTCCTTATGATATGTTCTGTTATATAGGTTTTTCATTTCAAGGGAGAATATGCATGTTTGGTAAAGAGAGGAATGAAGTAGAGTATGAATATATCTAGAGTGCATCATATTGCAATTATTTGTTCTGATTACGAAATATCTAAAAATTTTTATGTTAATATATTGGGATTTAATGTGTTAAATGAAGTTTACAGAGAAGAAAGGGATTCGTATAAATTAGATTTATGTGTAGGAGGACAGTATCAAATTGAGTTATTTTCATTTCCAAATCCTCCAAAGCGGCAAAGTTTTCCTGAAGCAGCTGGTCTTAGACATTTAGCATTTGCAGTTACAGATATACATGAAGCAGTGGGGCATCTAAAGCGATGTGGAATAGAGACAGAGCCAATACGTGTTGATGAAATAACAGGGAAACAGTTTGTGTTTTTTCAAGATCCTGATTGTTTACCATTGGAGTTATATGAGGACTAAAATTGGGGAAATTTATATAGGTTTGCTTTTTGACAAATGAAGAGAATAAGAACAAAGTGAAACTTCCATTCGTTTTTCATTCAATCAACTTCTTTGATTGGGAGAAAACTTCTTTTAAAAAGGAGGTGTAACTTTAGCTAAGAAAAGCTAAAGGTGTTCTTTGGAAATTGCTAAATTAATCATGGTTGTTATTCTTATTGCATTAACTGGTTTTTTTGTGGCGGTTGAATTTGCGATTATAAAAGTGCGTAGTAGTCGCATTGATCAGCTTGTAGGAGAAAAAAAACGTGGCGCACTAGCAGCTAAGAAAGTGATTTCAAATTTAGACGAATATTTATCCGCATGTCAGCTCGGAATTACAATTACAGCTCTAGGACTAGGTTGGTTAGGTGAACCAACGATAAAGCATGTATTAGAGCCGTTATTTTTAAAAATTGAATTTTCACCTGCAATTGCGAGTACTGTTTCTTTTATTATTGCATTTGTCGTTATTACATTTTTACATGTTGTGATTGGAGAGCTAGCACCAAAAACCTTTGCCATTCAAAAAGCGGAGCAAGTAAGTTTGTTGCTATCTCAGCCGCTCATTTATTTTTACCGGATTATGTATCCGTTTATTTGGGCTCTAAATGGCTCAGCTCGCCTCGTGACTGGCATATTTGGATTATCCCCTGCTTCTGAGCATGAAGTTGCACATTCAGAGGAGGAATTAAGACTTATTTTATCGGAGAGCTATAAAAGCGGAGAAATTAATCAGGCGGAATTTAAATATGTAAATAATATTTTTGAATTTGATAATCGGTTAGCAAAAGAAATTATGGTTCCACGCACTGAAATAGTTGGTTTATATGAAGATGAACCGTTCGAAACACATATTAAAGTGATTGGACAAGAAAAGTATACAAGGTATCCTGTATTTGGAGAGGATAAAGATGAGATTATTGGGATGGTTAATGTAAAAGACTTATTTATTCGCTATATGGATGGTGGACAAAACGAAGAATGTTCTATTATTCCGTATACGAGACCTGTTATTGAAGTTTTGGAAAATATCCCAATCCATGACTTGTTACTGCAAATGCAGAAAAGAAGAATTCCCCTTGCCGTTTTATATGATGAATATGGGGGGACGGCGGGAATTGTAACACTTGAAGATATTTTAGAGGAAATAGTTGGTGAAATTCGGGATGAATATGATGAAGATGAACATCCACCCATTGAACATATAAGCGAAACGTATAAAATTATCGATGGAAAAGTACTCATTAGTGAAGTGAATGATTTGCTCGGTTTACATTTGTTTGCTGACGATGTAGATACGATTGGTGGTTGGATTATGATGCAAAAACAGACAATTATTGAAGGCGATGTCATTGAAACGGATGGCTGGATTTTCAAAGTTCTTGAAAAAGATGTGCATCAAATTAAACGAGTAGAAATAAAAAAAGTTGAAGTGGAAGATACAGCAATTGCGTAATCTTTATAAATTAGAAGTATGAGTGCGTCATCGATTTTGCAGAAAAATAATATTGTTTGCGCTTTCAAAAAAGGTACTATATATTGAAAGAAGATATAGAAATATATCTCTTACAAAAATCATATTTTTATAGAAATCTTTTTTAGGTCATCGATTTAGAATGAAAAGTATAGGTGATGAAAAATGGTAGCAACGAAAGGGATACGTATTGAAAAAGATTTTTTAGGAGAAAAGGAAGTACCAAATGCAGCTTACTATGGTGTTCAAACATTACGAGCAGTAGAAAATTTTCCGATTACAGGATATCGTATTCATACGTCATTAATTAAAGCAATGGCAATGGTTAAAAAAGCTGCAGCACGTGCAAATATGGAAACAGGTTATTTGTACGCAAATATTGGGGAAGAAATTGCAAAATCGGCTCAGGAAATTATTGATGGGAAGTTTCATGAGCAGTTCATTGTAGACCCAATTCAGGGCGGGGCAGGGACTTCTATTAATATGAATACAAATGAGGTTATTGCAAACCGTGCACTTGAGAGAATGGGGCATGAAAAAGGAAACTATGCAATCATTAGCCCGAATACACATGTGAACATGGCGCAATCAACAAATGATGCGTTCCCAACAGGAATTCATATTGCGGCGCTTATGATGCTAGAAGAACTTCTTATTACAATGGATGCACTTCATCGTGCATTTACCGATAAAGCAAAAGAATTTGATCATGTGATAAAAATGGGGCGTACACATCTGCAAGATGCAGTTCCAATTCGTCTTGGGCAAGAATTTGAAGCATATAGCCGAGTGCTTGGGCGTGATATAAAACGCATTAAGCAGTCTCGTCAACATTTGTATGAAGTGAATATGGGCGCAACGGCTGTTGGGACCGGATTAAATGCAAATCCAATTTATATTGAGCAAGTTGTAAAGCATTTACGCAGTATTAGCGGATTTCCACTAGTTGGTGCAGAACATTTAGTGGATGCAACGCAAAACACAGATGCGTATACAGAAGTATCAGCAGCACTAAAAGTATGTATGATGAATATGTCTAAAATTGCAAATGACTTGCGCATTATGGCATCTGGCCCACGTGTCGGATTGGCTGAAATTCAATTACCAGCTCGTCAACCAGGATCATCTATTATGCCAGGAAAAGTAAATCCAGTTATGGCAGAAGTAATTAATCAAGTGGCCTTCCAAGTTATTGGAAATGACCATACAATATGTTTAGCATCAGAAGCAGGACAATTAGAACTAAATGTAATGGAGCCGGTGTTAGTATTTAATTTAATTCAATCCATTAGTATTATGAATAATGCATTCCGCGTATTTCGTGAGTATTGTATTAAAGGTATTACTGCAAATGAAGAATTGTTAAAACAATATGTCGAGAAAAGCGTTGGGATTATTACAGCGGTGAATCCTCATATTGGATATGAGACGGCATCTCGCATTGCTCGCGAAGCGATTGAAACAGGTAAATCTGTTCGTGAGCTTTGCTTAGAGCATGGTGTGTTAACAGAAGAGGAACTTGATATTATTTTGGATCCATATGAAATGACACATCCCGAAATTGCTGGTGCGTCGCTATTGAAGAATAAAAAATCCTGATACTGTATGTATTAGGATTTTTTTTATACCAAAGTATAAGAATGAGTGAATGGTTAGAAAGAAAAAGATAAAAAAACGATCCCACGTGAGGGATCGTTTTCATCTTTTAAAAGATATTAAATATAGAGTTAAGTTGAAGTAAACTAATTATGACTAAGAAAATCAAACTATATTTCATTGCTGTTTTAAATAGGACAGATTCTTTACCGACTAGTCCAACTGCCGCACAAGCAACTGCTACAGATTGTGGTGATACCATTTTTGCCATTGTCCCGCCGACTACGTTTAAAGCAACAAGTGTAGAAGGTACGATATCTAATTGTGCTGCAGTTACTGCTTGAAGTGGTGCAAATAGTGAACCACTTGATACTACAGAGCCAGTTAAGAATACGCCAATCCAACCTAAGATTGGAGATAAGATTGGGAAGGCCTTACCAGTAGATGATAAAGCTAGTCCAAGAGTAGAAGACATACCAGAGTAGTTTGTTACATATGCTAATGCAATTACACTACAAATTGTATAAATTGGAGCTTTCAACTCTTTTAATGTTTCAATAGTTAGTTCTTTAACCAATTGGCCTTTTGCGCGATATACGAGTAAAGATACGATAATTGCTAGTACAATTGCAGTAGTTGTAGATGAAAATACATCTAGCTTGAAGATTGCTGCAAATGGTGTATCCGCATTTACAATTGGTGTTGTTTTAATAACGTGATTGTGTAAACCAGGAATCTGGATATTAAATACTAAGTTTGCTAACGCACCGTTTGGAGCGAATAAACTTTTGATTGCTTTTAAATTGAAAATTGTTACGAATGCAGTTAAGAATGCAAATGGTGACCAAGCGTATAAAATTTGTTTCATTGTGTAGCTATGTTTTTCTACTTGTTCTTCAGTTTGAGCTGAAGATTTTGGTTGCCATACACGTAGGAATAATGCAAGTGCAACCATGCTGACAACTGCAGCGAAAATATCAGTTAATTCTGCGCCAAGGTAGTATGTTACAACGAATTGAGTAATAGCGAAGGAACCACCACTTACAAGGATACCTTGCCAAGTTTCTTTAATTCCTTTAAAGCCATCTACCATTGCAACAAGTAAGAATGGTAATACAAAGCTAATGAAAGGTAATAATGTTACAGTTTGACGACCGACAGTTAAGGCATCTATTTGTGTTAATTGAGCAGGTACTGTAACTGGAATACCCATTGCTCCCATTGCTCCACCAGCAATATTTGCAACTAAACAAATACCTGCTGCTTTTAATGGGTTAAATCCCATACCTACAAGTAATGCTGCTGTAATTGCAACTGGTACACCAAATCCAGCTGCACCTTCTAAGAAAGCACCGAAAGAATAAGCGATTAATAACACTTGAAGGCGACGGTCATTTGTAATACTTGAAATACTGTCGCGAATGACATTAAATTGTTCAGTTTTTACTGTTAATTTGTAAAGGAAAATAGCTGCAATAACAATTGTACAAATTGGATAAAATCCAGCTGCTACACCAAATGCAGCTGATGATACAGCCATAGTTGCAGGCATTTTGTAAACGAATATGGAAAGAATGATTGCTAAAATTACGCTATAAAGTCCTGATAAATATCCTTTGATCTTAAATACTGTTAAACAAAGAACAAAGAATAAGATTGGAAGAGCAGCGACAAGTGCTGATAACCAAATGTTGTTCAACGGGTCATAAATTTGTGTCCAAGTATTCATAATAATGACAACTCCTATCTATAATATGTGAAGACATTCACATTATTTGTGAAATAATTCACAATCAACTTACATTGCCTAGTATATTCCTCTTCAACACTATTGTCAACGTAAAAAAGTATAATTATTCCATGATAGTGTTAACTGTAAAAATTCCGTTACATTTTGTTCATAAACTAGACAAAAAGAGGAATCGTGTATATTAAAGTACACGATTCCTAATTTATCCCGCATTAACGGGCAGTAAGATCCACACTTCAAGATTTAGAGGGAAATGAGGAAGATAGGTGGGGATGAAGAAAACCCCACTGATGGACTCTCCATATACTCAACCATATTTTCAGATGTCATTGGTCCTACATGTTTAAAATGAATAATTCTTTTGTCATCAAGAATAAAGGAGGAAGTTTTGGATAATTGTATAGTCAAGTGCAATATTAATTAAGACTATTATTAACCGCTTTTTAATTGTGGATCCTCCTCTTTACCAAAATTTAACTCTTTTTATCGTAACAAAGCAATTTTTATAGGTCGAATAACTAAAAAGATTACATTCACATATCATTTAAGAACAATATTTTACAATATTATTACGGTGAATATTGTGAGTGAAAAAATATAACAAAAAGGTTGAGAAAACAGCATTTAGAAGCAAAGTATTCCGATCTGTATTTTTTGCTTTTTCACTAAGCCGTGTAGTATAATATTCAAAATCAGCAGGGGTTTCTGCCCTTAATTGTATGTTGATAAAAGGAGGAAATAATTTTTTTATTTTAGGTTGATAAAGTTGTGTCGTAACAGGAAATATAAAAACAAATATATAAAAATAAATAAAGAGAAAATAAAAATGAAAAAATGAGGGGAACTTTATGAATCAAAATCAATTTGATTGTCGTATTTCAGAAGAGGATGTACAAATGCTACGAGCGTTAGCTCACCCGCTCCGTCTTCGCCTTGTAATGGAGCTTATGGGGCGTGGAACTTGTAACGTAACACAATTGCAGGAAGTATTAGAAATTCCGCAATCTACTGTTTCACAGCATTTAACGAAATTAAAGCAGAATAAAGTTGTTCGTTTTGAAAGACGCGGCTTAGAAGTATATTATCAAGTGCATAATGAGAAAGTAAGTGAAGTTGTAAAGACATTATTTTCATAAAATTGAATATTATAGAAAAAAGACGTGCGGAAATGCACGTCTTTTTTCTATAAAAATAGGCGTGAAAACCCCACTTTAAGATCTGAAGGAGATAAGTGACAGGAGTTTTCACGGAATATATTTCAAAGAGAAATGAGAAGATAAATAAGAGTGTAATAAGTAAAAGGAGGAATGAAGGATGGATGTAAAGCGCGTAAAACAAATTTTATCATCTTCGAGTAGAATCGATGTAACTTATCATGGTGTACCGGTTTGGATTGAAAGTTGTGATGAGGGAAGTGGAGTTGCGAATGTACATGATGTGAAATCACCAAATGAAACAGTACAAGTAGATGTTACAGCGTTAGAAGAGCAATAAAAAAAGCGGAGAATTTTCTCCGCTTCTTTTTTATTCCATCATACGTGCAATTTTTTTAGAGAACATAAGAAGTACTAAGCCAAGTACGATTACGATAATACCGATGCTTGCGAATACTTCTAGATATCCTAAAGATTGCGTGAAGGCAGCTAGTGCGCCAGCTAGATAGTTCGCCATACCAGAACCAGCTAACCATACTCCCATTAATAGGGATGCTAATTTTACAGGAGCAATTGCACTTACCATTGATAGACCGATTGGTGATAAGAATAGTTCACCAATTGTATGGAACAGGTATGTGAATACGATGAATAATAAGTTTGCTTTAGTAGCAATATGTGCTTCATCGCTTCCAGTTTTCAGAACAGCTAATGTTAAAACAAGGTAGCCAATGCCTAGTAAAATCATACCAAGTGCCATTTTTGTTGGAACTTTTAAGTCACCATTTTTTGTTTTAGATAGTTTCATCCATAACATAGATACGAATGGTGCTAATAGTACGATAAATGCTGGGTTAACAGATTGGAACCAAGATGTTGGAACTTCCCATCCGAAAATTGTACGATCAACAAATGTGTTTGTATATAGTGTTAAAGAGCTACCAGCTTGTTCAAAACCTGCCCAGAAGAAAACTACGAAGCAAGTTAAAATGATGATTGCCCAAGTACGGTTCTTTTCTTGTTTTGTTAAAGGTTTTTTCTCAATTACTTTTGCGTTTTTGTCTTGTGACTTTTTACCTACAACTGTTGTTCCTGCATTACCAAGGTAACGAGGAGCTAATAGGTTAAAGAAAATCTGTCCAACAATCATACCGATACAAGCTGCAAGGAACCCGTATTTATAACCCATAACCATAACGCCATTAGCGCTTGTTTTAAAGAAATCTTCTGCAAGGAATCCGCAAATTAGTGGTGCAAAGAAAGCCCCTACGTTGATACCCATGTAAAAGATTGTAAAAGCACTGTCACGGCGTGAATCATTTTCACCGTATAGTTCACCTAAAAGTGTAGAAATATTTGGTTTGAAGAATCCATTACCGATGACTAATAATCCTAGTCCTAAAAAGAGACCGGTTTTTGTATTCATTGAAAATAGTACAAAGTTACCAATTGCCATAATAATACCACCAAGGGTAATTGCATGACGTCTTGTAATAAAGTGGTCAGTTAACCACCCACCTGCAATTGGTGTGAAATATACTAATGCTGTAAAAATTCCGTATAATTGTACTGCAAAAGCCTTGTCGAATCCAAGACCGCCGCTTACAACAGTTGTTGTTAAATAAAGAACTAAAAGGCCACGCATTCCGTAGTAACTAAATCTTTCCCACATTTCTGTTAAGAACAACAAATATAATCCAGGTGGATGTTTTTTTGGTGATTGTTGTTCTTCAGCTTTTTTTAATTTTAAAGCTGCATCCATTTTGCTTCCCCCTAATCCTGTATAACGGATATTTATGTAATCATTTTAATTTACAAAATATTTAGAAGTCAATAGAATTATATGGAAATAGAAAGAAAATTTCTTAAACAATCTATTGAATCTCTATCCGTTATCGTATTTTTCCCTGAAAACGAGATAATAAGCGTTTTCAAATGTAGTATTTGAATTCTAAAAGAAAATAAAATAAAGATTAATCAGAAAATTTAGATTAAAACAATTCTTCTGATATAGAGAAAATATATTTTATTTGTTATTATAATATAACATATTGAGAATAAAAATACAAAATGAAATAATGTGACACTTTTATGAAATAAAAAACAGTTCCCCTTTTTGGGGAACTGTTTTGAATAAAGAGTTTATTTTACAAATCGTTTTTCAATGTCATCTAGCATTAAGTTCGCAGCCATTACACCGCCAGCTGTATTCCAAATCACATCGTCAACTTTGTATACTTTACCGTTTTTGGAAGCATTTAAGTTTTTGAATAGAGGATCGTTGATATATTCTTTTTCTAATTCAGAACCTTTTTTCTCATTACCTTTATCATATGTGAAGTAGAAGATGATATCGCCATCCATTGCAGGAATGCGCTCTTTAGATACATTGCGTTCTGCAAAGTCATTTTTGTTTTGATCACCAGGACGTTTGAAGCCAAGCTCTTTTAAAATAACACCAGAGAATGTATCGCCATGATAAATACGAACATCACCAGGCATAAAGCGTACCATAGAAATTTCTTGATTTACTTTATCCCCAAGTTTGCCTTTTAAGTCTTTTATACGTTTGTCGTAATCAGCTAATACCTTTTGACCTTCTTTATCTTTATTTACTGCTTTTGCATAAAGTTTAAAGTTATCTTTCCATTCACCGCGTAGTGTTTCTGAGAAAACAGTAGGAGCAATGCCTTTTAATTGCTCGTATATCTTTTCGTGACGCAGTTTGTTACCAATGATTAAGTCGGGTTTTAAAGAAGCAATTGCTTCTACATTGGGCTGAAGCTCGGTACCGACAGTTTTTACATTTTTTAGTTTATCCTTCGTATGTGGATACCATGGGTTACCGGTAGGTGATTCAGCCGCACCGACTGGTGTTACACCAAGGGTAAGTAAAGCTTCTGTTCCTTCATTTGTTAAAACAACGACACGCTTTGGATTAGCAGGAACTTCTGTTTTACCCATTGCATGTTCTACAGTAATCATTTCTTTCTTTTCTTCCTTTTTAGGCTCAGCCTTGTTATCAGATTTCCCACATGCCCCTAAAAGAAGTGAAAATGATAGTACGAATGCAAATAACGCAAACGAGTTTTGTTTGACGAAATTCATTATGTATCCCCCTACATATTGAGAATAGTTTTCATTATCAAAATCGATATTACGATTTTATAAATATATTGTCAATAGTAATAATTTACAATCATTATCACTGCAACTGAAAATAATTATTACTATCATTGACAATGCGAATTAAGTTACAATACACTAACAACGTATCATTATACATTGAAGGAGAAACGCTGCATGTTATTAAAAACAAATCAAGCAAAATGGGTTGGATTATTTGTTGGAATCATTGCAGTTATTGCTTGTATTTGGGGGAGTATTATTTTGGGATATACAAATACAAGTGGGAAATTAGCATTGGATGCTTTTTTTCATTTTAATGGTTCGAATGAACATATTATTATTCAAAACGTACGTCTTCCACGTGCGCTTATCGCTGCTAGTGTTGGTGCTAGTTTAGCCATCGCTGGTTGTTTTATGCAAACTTTAACTAAGAATCCACTTGCTGCCCCAGATTTTATTGGATTAAACTCAGGTGCTGCCTTTTTTATTGTTGTAGCCATTGTTGTTTTTTCGATAACATCTTTGTCAGCGTTTACGTGGATCGCCTTTTTAGGTGCAGCAGTTGCTGCAGCACTTGTATTTGCTTCTAGTTCTTTAGGAAAAGAAGGGACAACTCCTCTTAAGTTAACGTTGGCAGGGGTAGCGATAAGTGCCCTATTCTCTTCTTTGACACAGGGACTGCTTGTATTAAATGAAAAAGCGTTAGAAGAAGTGTTGTTTTGGCTTGCTGGTTCCGTACAAGGTAGAAAGTTAGAAGTATTACAATCCGTATTTCCATATTTATTAGTTGGTTGGATTGCCTCTCTCCTGATGGCAGGGAAAGTGAATACGCTAATGATGGGAGAAGATGTAGCAAAAGGGCTAGGACAACGAACAGTGATGATGAAGGCATTTGTACTACTTATTATTGTTTTATTATCAGGTGGATCTGTTGCTGTTGCAGGACCAATTGGATTTGTTGGAACTATTACCCCTCATTTCGCAAGAGCTCTTGTTGGTGTAGATCATCGCTGGAGAGTTCCGTATAGTGGTTTGCTAGGTGCCATTCTACTATTATTTGCAGATATTGCTGCGAGATATGTGATTATGCCACAAGAAGTTCCAGTAGGAGTTATGACAGCATTTATTGGTGCACCATTCTTTATTTATATTGCACGTAAGAGAGGGCTTAGCAAATGAAGAAGTATATTCCGTTTCGTATAGGAAAAGACGGCCTCTCGTTTTTAATGTATAAACGAGCTTGTCTCGTCTTGTTGGGTTTATTCGTTGTTTTAATAGGATTATTCTTTGCAAGCGCAGGTATGGGGGAGATGAAGATCGCCCCATATGATGTATGGCAAGCAATTACTGGAAACGGTGATGCGATGTCTAATATGGTTGTAAATAAGTTCCGTATGCCGCGCATTTTAATTGCAATTCTTGTAGGGATAGCTCTTGCTGTAGCAGGTTGTATTTTACAAGGACTCGTTCGAAATCCGCTTGCTTCGCCTGATATTATTGGAATTACAGGTGGTGCAAGTGTAGCGGTTGTATTATTTCTTGCTTTATTTAGTGATAAGAACAATGCATTAACAGTAAGCATTCATTATATGCCGCTAGCAGCATTTATTGGTGCAACTGTCGTCGCATTTTTTGTATATTTATTCGCATGGAGAAATGATGGATTATCAGCAGTTAGTCTTATTTTAATAGGTGTCGGATTTTGGGCACTGACAAAGGCAGCGACAACATTATTTATGCTGTTAGCGCCAATCTATCAAGCGAGCCAAGCAAATGTATGGATTACCGGTACTGTTTACGGATCTTCTTGGCAAAACGTAGGGGTATTGGCACCTTGGGTTCTTATCTTAACAGTGGTTGCATTTATATCGGCGAGACATTTAAATGCACAAGAACTTGGTGATGATATTGCTGCCGGACTTGGGATTCGTTTAACAAAATCACGTTTTTTCCTGCTACTCCTAAGTACGGCGTTAATTGGGGGAGCGGTTGCTTTTGCAGGTGGAATCGGATTTGTTGGTTTAATGGCGCCGCATATTTCAAGAAGATTAGTTGGTTCTTTATATGGTGCATTACTTCCAGTAGCAGCTATTGTCGGTGCGATTTTAGTACTTGCTGCCGATTTAATTGGGCGCACAGTCTTTGCTCCGCTTGAAGTTCCAGCAGGTGTATTTACATCAGCAATCGGTGCTCCGTATTTTATTTATTTACTTTATAAAAGTCGAAATTCATAAAGGAAAAAAATACATAGATGATTTTCTGTCTATAAAAAACGGAGTAAAGGAAGATGAACATGCAAAAAGCACTAGAGACTAAATCGTTAACATTGTCTTACGGTGAAACAACTATAATTAATGAGTTAAATCTAGAGATTCCAAAAGGAAAAATTACGATTTTTATCGGTTCTAACGGCTGTGGAAAATCAACTTTATTACGTTCGCTTGCTCGTTTATTAAAACCGACATCGGGTGATATTTTATTAGAAGATAATGCAATTCAAAATATGCAAACGAAGCAAATTGCGCGTCAAATGGCAATTTTACCACAAGGACCTCAAGCTCCAGAAGGACTTACTGTACTGCAACTTGTGAAACAAGGACGTTACCCATATCAAACATGGCTGAAGCAATGGTCAGAAAAAGATGAGGAAATGGTACAAAGAGCGCTTGCTGCAACAGGTATGACGGAATTTGTTGAACGTGATGTTCATGCTCTTTCAGGTGGACAACGTCAGCGCGCTTGGATTGCTATGACGCTTGCACAAGATACAGATATTATTCTGTTAGATGAGCCGACAACATACTTAGACATGACACATCAAATTGAAGTGCTAGATTTATTATTTGAATTAAATGAAACAGAGCAAAGAACAATCGTTATGGTACTACATGATTTAAACTTAGCGTGCCGCTATGCAGACAACATTGTAGCCATTCAAGATAAACAAATTTATGCGCAAGGTAAACCAGAAGAAATTATTGATTGTAAATTAGTTCGTGATGTATTTCGGATGGATTGTCAAATCATAACCGATCCGTTATTTGGAACGCCGCTTTGTATTCCGCAGGGAAGAGGAAGATGTTTACTTCCACAAGCAGCGCAGGTAGTGAAATGAAAAAAGCGATGAAATTTCATCGCTTTTTTATTTTTTACAAGAAAACAAGAGAAAAAGAGGAATACGCAATCGGCGTGTATATTCTTCTTCGCTTTGAAAATGGTTTCGTTTTGGTATTGCTTCTCGTAAATCTGTAATTGTAAATCCAGCTTGTTGTAAGAGTGTAAAATATTGTTCGATGGTGCGGTGATATTTAATGACATCCTGTTCAATCCATGGTTCAATACGCTCTCCAGTTTTGAAATAATTGTCGATAAGCCAACTTGTTCTCTTACCGCTAGTTTGTAAACTCTCGAATGAAGAAGTAATAACAGGATGTTGAACGCTAAAAGTGAAGATGCCGTCGTTTTTTAAAGTTTGATAAACATTTTGAAAAATAATATCGAGATGTTCAATATAGTGCAGAGCGAGTCTAGATGTAACAAGGTCAAAAGTAGAAGAGGGATATGTATAGTCTTTGAGGTTTATAAAATGGACGATTCCATTTTTATTTTCTAGTTGTTTTATAGCTTCTGTATACATAAGGTGAGAGCCTTCAATACCGGTATAGGATAAACAACCTTTTTGTAATAACTCTACACCGAACTGGGCATCACCACATCCTAGATCAAGAATTGTCTTTTCTTTCACATCACCAATGAGCTGCAATAAGGCCGGTTTTTCGATTGTATCATTTGGATTATCATTTCGATATCTACGCTTCATGTACTGTTCAAAAAAAGAATCGTTATTATATACTTCAGATTCTGTAAATGCCATTTTCTCAGCTCCTGAAAACATTTTTTTCATTCTATCAAACAATTGAAGTAAATCATAGATTTCTTGTATTTAATCCTATATAATTAAAAGTTGTAAGCGTTTTCTTTAAGCTATTTTTCTATAATAAATTTCGAAAACGTGTTAAGCTAGTAGAGGGATTATTAGCATTATTAAGATAATAATCCGCTTACATGAACGATAGGGAGGCTTCACGATGTCTAGTAAAACACTCGCAAACTTTTTAGAAGAAAATTTAGAGGATTTAAAAGCAAAGGGGCTTTATAACGTAATTGATCCGCTAGAAAGTCCAAATGGACCAATCATTACAATTGGCGGGAAAGAATATATTAACTTATCTTCAAATAACTATCTTGGTTTAGCAACAGACAATCGTCTGCAAGAAGCAGCAATTGGTGCAATTCATAAATATGGTGTTGGTGCAGGGGCGGTACGTACAATTAATGGTACTCTTGATTTGCATATCAAATTAGAAGAAACAATTGCAAAGTTTAAACATACAGAAGCAGCGATTGCATATCAATCAGGATTTAACTGTAATATGGCAGCGATTTCAGCTGTTATGGATAAAAATGATGCGATTCTTTCTGATGAATTAAACCACGCGTCTATTATTGACGGTAGCCGCTTATCGAAAGCAAAAATTATCGTTTATAAACATTCTGATATGGAAGATTTACGCAAAAAAGCAATCGAAGCGAAAGAATCCGGTCTTTATAATAAATTAATGGTTATTACAGATGGCGTTTTCTCAATGGATGGTGATATTGCGAAACTACCAGAAATCGTTGAGATTGCAGAAGAGTTAGATTTAATGACATATGTAGATGATGCACATGGTTCAGGCGTACTTGGACAAGGTGCAGGGACTGTAAAACATTTTGGCCTTTCTGATAAAGTAGATTTCCAAATTGGTACATTATCAAAAGCAATTGGGGTAATTGGAGGATATGTAGCAGGGAAGCAAAACTTAATTGATTGGTTAAAAGTTCGTTCACGTCCATTCTTGTTCTCAACAGCTTTAACACCAGCGGATGCGGCGGCTTGTATGAGGTCTATTGAAATTTTAATGGAAAGTACAGAACTACATGACCGTTTATGGGAAAATGGCCGTTATTTAAAACAAGGTTTAAAAGAGTTAGGCTTTAACATTGGAGAAAGTGAAACACCAATTACACCTTGTATTATTGGCGATGAAGTATTAACACAAGAGTTTAGTAAACGTTTAAATGAAGAAGGCGTATACGCAAAATCAATTGTGTTCCCAACTGTAGCAAAAGGAACAGGTCGTGTTCGTAACATGCCAACAGCGGCTCATACGAAAGAGATGCTTGATGAAGCAATTCATAAGTATGAAAAAGTGGGAAAGGAAATGGGAATCATTTAACACAATTACATCTTTTGAAAGCTTGCAAATGAGGAGTGGGGAAAATGAAAAAAATTCTAGTAACCGGTTCTTTAGGGCAAATTGGTTCTGAACTTGTAATGAAACTTCGCGATGTATACGGTGCATCAAACGTTATTGCGACAGATATTCGTGAAACAGATAGTGATGTTGTAAAATCTGGTCCATTTGAAACATTAGATGTAACTGATGGTCAGAAACTACATGATATTGCGAAACGGAATGAAGTGGATACAATTATTCATTTAGCAGCTTTACTTTCAGCAACTGCAGAAAAAAACCCGTTATTTGCGTGGAATTTAAATATGGGTGGGCTCGTAAATGCATTAGAAGCAGCACGTGAGTTAAACTGTAAATTTTTCACGCCAAGTTCAATCGGTGCGTTTGGTCCAACAACGCCAAAAGATAATACACCGCAAGATACAATCCAGCGTCCTACTACAATGTATGGGGTAAACAAAGTAGCAGGAGAATTGTTATGTGATTACTATTATCAAAAATTTGGTGTTGATACGCGCGGCGTACGTTTCCCAGGTTTAATTTCTTATGTGGCTCCTCCAGGAGGCGGTACGACGGACTATGCAGTTGAAATTTATTATGAAGCAATTAAAAAAGGTGCTTACACCTCTTACATTGCGGAAGGCACATACATGGATATGATGTATATGCCAGATGCACTGCAAGCAATTGTTTCATTAATGGAAGCAGATCCAAGTAAGTTGATACATCGTAACGCTTTTAATATTACCGCAATGAGCTTCGAGCCAGAACAAATTGCAGCAGCAATTCGCAAGCATATTCCGACGTTTACAATGGATTATGCTGTGGATCCAGCTCGTCAAACCATTGCTAACAGCTGGCCAAACTCAATTGATGCAACAGCAGCGAAAGAAGAGTGGGGCTTTAAAGCGGAGTATGATTTAGATAAAATGACAGCTGATATGCTTGCTAAATTAAAAAAAAAATTAGCAACTGAGTTAGTATTTAGCTAATGAAAAAAGAGCCGATTCAATTTTTTGAATCGGCTCTTTTTGTCAGCATACCTAAACGTAGTCTAGGGAAGAAATAAGTTTTTTCGTTATATAGACTTTACCTTATTCGTATCTAGACTTCCTGGTTCGGTGCTAGATTCAGGGTATTGTTGTTCCGTTTCTTCATATTGTTTCTCATATTCGTAGCTAAATGCTTTATGCGCTTTTTGATCTTTCTCCCAAGGAGTCGATTTTCCTAACTTTCTGTTAGTGGAAGAACCGTAAGGGCCCTCAGGAAACTCTTCGGGAATGACATATTGATGTCTTGCTTCAGCAGCTGTAAAATCCGTATATTGTTCATCCTTTTTTGGGGACAAATGAAACATCCTTTCAAATATATTTGATAGTAGACTTCTTCTTTAATATACCCAAAAAGATTTCTATGAATTTTTCATTTCCTTTTATCAGCGCTTTTTTAAATATATCGACCGTTAGATAAATTTCAACTGAAAAACAGGAGCTAAAATCAGCTCCTGTTTCCTATTCAATCGTCTTCAGTAATAATTTTTTCAATAACGGTTTAATCTTTAAGCGTAAATCTTCAGCATGATTCGCCACTAAGAAGTGATGGTTATAAATATTTTTCATTAATTGATATGTTGCTTCTTTTGCTTCGCCTTCTTCGATGAAAATCCCGATGACTTCCATACCGCTTTTACGAGCAAGTTTAACCGCTTCGTGTGTATCTAAAATACCGTCTTGCTGATAGTCTAATGCAGATGGTTCACCGTCTGTAAAGACGAGCAGGAATTTGTGTTTCTCTTGCCTTTTTGCAAGCTTTTCAGAAACGATGCGGATAATGTAACCATCCCGATTGTCTTCCTCTTCACGAAGCTGCATAATTTCTGGACCAACGTTTGGTAACGTTGAATTTTTGTATGTTACAACTTCATGAATTACGTTTGGCTTATCTTCTGGTGTTGCACTAGAAGCATCTTCCCAAAAACCACTAATCGCATGAGGGATTTTTAACGATTTTAATGCTTCATGGAACAGAACAACACTCTTCTTTGTTTCTTCCATTTTATTATACATAGAGCCAGAGCAGTCCACTAATAACTGAAAGGCAACATCAAGCTCTTGTGATTCTTGTCCTTTTTTATAAAACATACGTGGTTGCTTTTCTGTATAAATACGTAGAAATTTTTTACGAAGTCTTCCGTAGTATTTATCGCTATTCGCGTTTGTTTTGTTTTCAATCGTTTTTTCAATAATTTTCTTTAATTCTTTTACGTCTTTATTAATGACTGACTTGATGGCTTGATAGTCTTTCTTATCGTCAGGGGTTGGCTTACGAGCTTCTTTAAATGTATGTGACGCACCAACGTTATATTTACCGTATATGCCCTCATTTTGACTAGAAGCATGGGAAGCTCTCGCATCTTCAGTATCAGCTCCATCAAAATTCGACTGCGTACTTTTTTGCGAAGTACCTTGTACTGAACCGAGTGCTTGATCACCATCTTCAGACTCACGAGCCGTATCGCCCATCATATTTGTTTTCGTACCACTTTCTAATTCAAAACGTAAGAAGTTTTCATTTTCATTATTTTTATTTTCACGATGCCATGTAGAGAAGCTTTCATTAATTTTGCTCTTATTATCGTCATCATCTACGATTTGGACATCATCATTTGCTAAATCTTCTACGCGCCCATCTTTTTCTTCTGCAATAACAGATAAATAGAGCGGCGCATGCCCAAAGTAGTTATTAATCATATCATTTTCAAGAAAACCTTCTAAGCGATAACGGATTTTTTCAACAATATACATTGTATCTTCCGTATTACGAGCCTGGAATGCTTCATGTAAAATAGCTTCAATTTGCTCAAAATATTCGTTGTTAAACATTTCATATTTATCGCTTGTTAGTGAAAGATAGCATAGACAAAATAGACGATCTCCATGATAGTTACGAACACGATTTATTTCATTTTGTGAGCCAAAATAATTTCGGTACATTTCCTTGCGTCGTCTAAAGATATGTTTCGTTCCAGGACGTAGGCTTTTTACAATTTCTTCAACTCGTAAATCTTCTAACAGAACAAATAATTGTGTTAAAAACTTTTTAAGAGGGGACTCTTGTAATTCGATCGCATAAGAGCGAATTAACTTCATGTCTGAGTAATGTTTATTGCCAAGTGCTTTTAAAAACACTTCGCTTTTTAATCCGATTACTGTATCTTCTTCTTTGCGATCATCCCAAAAGTGACTGATGACAACCTTTTTTTCAACTTCGTCGTAATAAGCTTTATAGCCATACTCTAAGTAAGCATCATCTTCTTTTAGAAGAGCATACATTAAATTTTCCATTTGAAGAAACAGCGACGCATCAATTTTTTTGTCACTAAAAATTTGTCTCATGAATTATCCCTCAAAGAAATAGCTTTCGGCTAATTCACGGACAGTCATTTGTTCTGTTTCATCATTTAATTTCGCGATGATACTTCGCTCAATCGCACGCATAACAGGGATATATACGCCTAAATCACATGCATCGATAATACCACGAATGCTTGCTGCTTCTTCACTTACACGTCCATCACGAGCAAGTGGCATGAGGTCACTTGCGAATGCCACAAACTTTTCAATTGTTGCAATGTCTTTCAATTTTGATTCGGATAATAATAGTTGTTTTAATGTATCGCCTTGAATATAAGGAACTTCAATGATAACAAAACGGTTTTTTAATGCTTCATTTAATTCACTTGTTCCAACATAACCTTCGTTGATTGCAGCAATTACACGATATTCTTCATCACCATATACAACTTGCTGTGTAAATGGATTTGTAATCATTTTACGGTAATCCAATGCACCGTGAAGAAGTGGAAGTGTTTCAGGTTTTGCCATATTAATTTCATCGATATATAGGAAATGCCCATTTTTCATTGCTTTCATAAGAGGACCGTCAACGAAGGAAACTTCAGATGCCCCGTCTTTTGTTTTTAATGTATTGTATCCTAAAATACCTTCCACATCTAAATCAACCGAACAGTTAATACTGTGCATTGGCTTTTGGAATAAGGAAGATAGAGTTTCTGCAAGGACTGTTTTTCCGCTTCCGGTTGGTCCCTTCAGTAGAATATTTTTACCAAGCAGAAGTGCTGTAATTGCATCCTCAATAATGCTATTATCCGATGCTTTGTACATTTTTGTACCGATTAAATGTCCATTTTCACCAGCTGCTTGTTTGTTTTTTTCGTGAATTGTTGCCAGTTGCTGCTTTAAATCAGCATGTATATGAAATTGTTCTAACATGTATTTCCCACCTAACATTATTTTCATAAAGTAAACAATACATCTTATGATAACTTGTTTTAATATGGTATGCAAAGAAAAGGAGAGGGAGAAGAATGTACCATAATAAAAGAAAAAAGTAACCAAAATGACTTTGATTACTTTTTTGTAATTATAATAAAGGGGAAATTAGACGCATTAGAGATTCTAGTATTCGTTTTTTAATACTTCTTTTTTGGAATGATTTCCATCTAATTTCAGTTGAATGGTTAAAATCTTCTTCAAAATCATGTTTAATATCAAGAACTGTCTTGGATTCATAAAGTACGCTAATGATTTCATAATTTAGTTCAAAGCTGCGGACATCCATATTTGCCGTGCCAATTGTTGCAATTGTATTATCAACAAGTACAATTTTAGCGTGCATAAAACCATCTTTATAGCTGTAAATTGAAGCTCCTGCTTTTAGGAGTGGTGTAAAGTATGATTGAGATGCTTGATCACTAATGATGCTATCGCTCTTACCTGGATATAGAATGCGGACATCTATTCCAGCCAGTGCACTTAAACGAAGTAATGTTAAAGTTTCTTGATCCGGAATGAAGTAGGGTGTCGCAATCCAAATTGATTTCTTAGCAGAAGCTATAACAGCAAGTAAAGTATTGCGAATGCTTGTATCATCTGAGCTTGGTCCACTTGCTACAATTTGAACAGCACCTTCTGCATGAGAATTTTCTTTACCCGGAAAGTATTTTGTATTCATAAATTGATCCCAAGAATAAGTATTTAAACCACTAGAGGCATAGAGCCAATCCTCAAGAAATATTGCTTGTAATTTGTATAATGCTTTCCCTTCTATTCGTAAGTGACTGTCACGCCAAATTGGGAATTTTTTAGAACGACCAAGATACTCATCACCAACGTTGAGCCCTCCAGTAAAACCAATTTCTCCGTCGATAATGATGATTTTACGATGGTTACGATAATTGACTGTTTCAAGTAGCCACGCTGAAAATATAGGATCGAATTCCACAATTTCAATTCCTGCATCTTTCATAGGCTGTAAGAAGCGTTTTCGCAACGTATTGCTTCCGAGTCCATCATAAAGGAACCGTACAATTACACCGGAATTTGCTTTTTTTATTAAAGCGTCTCGAATTTGTGTACCAATTTCATCTGCTCGATAAATGTAGTATTGAATATGTATATGGTGTTTTGCATGTTCAATCGCTTGTAAAATTTCTGGAAATGTTTGTTCACCGTTAGTTAAAAGTTTTGTGGTTGTTGCATCGGCGACAGGGCCACCTCCAAACTTTTGTACCACTTTTGTTAAATGCATAGAGTGTTCACTTAATGAAGAAATAGATGATACATCTAGCTGCCTTCCTTCTAAAATTTCACGGAATAATTTTCGCTGCTCTTCTGAACGATGAAGATGTTTTTTTCTTCTCCAGCGACTTCGGCCAAAAATAGAGTATAAAAGTACACCGACAACAGGAAGAAGAGCCAATACTAAAAACCATGCTAATGTGCTTTGTGGGGAACGGTTTTCAATAAAAATAACGAAAGAAATTCCTACAATTGTGATAGACCATAAAGCACCAACGAAGGTGTATAGTGAAATAATGGACGTATCTAAAAGGAAAAGTACGATAGATACAAGTGTAAATACAAATAATAATTGAACGATAGGATTTTTCATCTGTATAAATCTCACCTATTCTTTCTTAAATATAGGATTCTTATATGGAAGCTGTAATCTAACATTTCTATTATAAAACGTTTTATTTTTTTGTACCAATCTAGACATTTTGCCCATGCCTTCCGCATTTGTCCTACATAAGGTATATTGTTCCATTTTTTGTATGAAAAGGAGTGTGAATGATATGAACGGAGTAAGTCGTCCGTTTGGTGGGTTTGGTCATGCTGGATTTTCCGGAGGCATTGGACGTCCACCGTTTTTTGGTGGTGGTTTTTTCCAGGATTTGTAGCTGGTGCGTTACTTAGCCCTGCTTTTGGTTATGGTGGATATGGTTATCCATATTACTCAGATTATCCATACTATACGGATTATCAGGACTATCCTTATTATTCATACAGCACATATTGATGAACGCGGAAGAACAGGTACTCATGTTTTCCTCATTTGTTCTGCGTATAGTAGTAAATAATCAGTATAAAAGGGGATGAAGATAAAATGCATGACATAAGAAATCATGGAGGATATCATCACAATCATCATAGCGGTCATCATCATGGTGGCGGATGGGGTGGTAGCTCATGGGGAGGAAGCACATTTTTTCCAGGAAGTTTTGCGGGTGGTTTGGTAGGGGGACTTACAGCAGGAGCTTTAACGAGCGGTGGCGGATATTACCCAGCGCCATATCCAGTGTCTTACCCAGTAACCTACCCAACGCAGTATCCATATTCTCCATATGGCGGATTTTAATAAAGGACGTAGGTAAGCATACAAAAAACTATGGTAAAAAACAGACGATTGCAGTCTGCTTTTTTTATTTTTATGACGTTTATCATTAAATCGTATGTTTTTGAAAATATTCGATAATAGATTCTTTAAATGTTTTTGTGGTTCTATATTTGTGGTAATGAGATTGGAGGTATGACTGGTCATATTTTTATCGGTATTGCAACGGATTTATCTTCATGGAGAGTCGCATTAGGACTACTTGGGATTCTTACGGTCATCTGTAGTACTCCAATGAACTCTAAGAAAAAAGTGCTTCATGTCCGCTCTATGTGGAATGCATATACAATACATTTCAAAAATAAACAATTAGTAGCGACCATTTTACTTGGGTTTACGTTAATGGGAGGACTTTCTTTGGTTCTATTAACTCGAAAAGAGTATCATATGGAGCAACATAAAAGTAATTAATAAGTATTCAAGAAATAAAAGAAGCTGTGAGCGAACAATCCAATGTATTTGGAGGGTTCTCACAGCTTCTTTTGTATTCGTATTAGCTTGCTTTGTTATTTGGTTGTTCTGAAGCGGGAGTAGACGAATTTTTCATCAAAATTGGATAAAGAATAAGCCCTAATACAAATAATCCAATTCCTAAGAAAAATGTTTTCAAATCAGCTGTTCCAGTTTTAATAACCCAAATGGAATATAGAAATGCAAGTAAGGTAATGATTCCATCTTTTACTCGAGATCCTGGTGTTATATCATATGTTTCTCCTGTAACAACTAGTTTTAATTGATACAAGGTAGAAACAAGGTATGGAATTAAATAGGCTAAAGTTGCAACAACAATGGCAAAATTATATGCTTCTGAAACAGTGCCAGAGATTGTTGAAAATAAGAAAATTTGAGTCATAATATTTGTAACAAGCAATGATTTTGAAGGGCTTCCTTTTTTATTTGTTCTTCCAAAAAACTTAGGGAAAAGTCCATTCTTCGCTGCTTGATAAGGTACTTCTGAACTAACAACAATCCACCCTACAGTAGATCCGAATAATGATACAAGTGCAAGTAGTGCCATAATGTAAGCACCTTTATTACCAATTGCTAGGTTTAATGCATCCACCAATGGTTTTTGTGATTCTTTTAAAGCATCTTGCGGAAGAGCACCCATTGTGAGTAGGGTAATTGCCATGTAAATAAGAAGTGCAATAATTAATCCAAAGATCGTTGCTTTTTTCACATCACGCTGTGATTTTGCGCGATTAGACAGCATAACTGCTGACTCAATTCCTATAAATGCCCAAAGAGTTGCAATAGCAGCAGCATTTATTTGTCCGCCTAATGGAATCGATTGTCCAGCCTCATTCATAAATGTTTGGCCATCACCAAAATTAGAGGCGTTAAAAATAAATAATGTAATGACGATGAACATTGTAAATCCGATAATCTTTGCAATCGTTGCAAGGAGATTCATGTTGCCCGCTCTATCGATGTTTTGAGAAAGGATACATTGAATTCCCCATAGCATGATGCTACATACAGCAAATGTTAAACCTTTTCCAAGTTCTAATGAAAACCCGTTTAGTGAAAAAAGAACTTGCTTACTTTGTAAAACTGGGAAGAATGTAGACAAATATCCTGCAAAGGAAATAATAACAGAAGCAGTTGCAGCCCAGTTAGCAGCCCAGTATCCCCATGCCATGCTATATCCAGCAACTTTACCTGCCTTTTGAGAGGTAAACATTGCTTGTGCATAACTTTGTGGGCCAGCTTTTAACTCCGGTTTACGCACTGCAAGGTTTCCGAATACAAGTGCAATCATAAATACACCAAGTCCTGTAATTGTCCATGCAAGCGTCGATCCCAGTGGACCTGATACTTGCGCTAAATTTGCTGGGAGCATAAATACGCCACCGCCAACCATATTTCCCACAACAAATGCTGTTAAAATCCATAAACCCCATTTTTTCGTTTCCATGTTTGTCTATCTCCTTTGTAGTAGTTTTGCTTATTCATCATCTTTTTACTAACGTTTTTTGAAAATAAAAAAGAGCCATGTAGATAAAAAATACCTACATGGCTCTTTGCCAAAGCGTAGGTACAATGGGAATAACCCTTGTACCTACGCGTGAATTTTTCCGCTAGGTTTCAAGGGTTTACGTATGATGATGATGTTTTTGTGCAAATGTAACTACAGTTGTATTATTTGTAAGCATAGTTCTTTGCTCCCTTTCTCCTCTGATTTTGAAGTTAGTATACTACATGTTTTTTAGAATGAAAAGAAAAATATGAAAAAAATTTATAAAAATGCGGATTGGTGACTAAATATTTATATATACTTTCTTGTATTGGAAAATAAGTGAGAGATTGGAATGATTTTCTGTCATGCTATAATACAAGTAGAAATAGAAGGTGACAAGGGGTTATTCAAAATGATGAGTAAGTATGAACAGATCTATACGGAGATAAGTGATTCAATTGATAATCGTAAATTAAAAGAGGGATGTAAAATCCCATCTGAAACAGAATTGATGAAGCAGTATGAAGCAAGTAGAGGGACGGTAAGGAAAGCAGTCGATTTATTACAGGAACGTGGATATGTACAGAAAATACATGGCAAAGGCGTTTTTGTTTTAAAGCGAAAAAATATTGAATTTAACTTTGGTGGTATTGTGAGTTTTCAAGAGGAAAATGAACGTTTAGGGCGCCAATGTATAACAAGTGTTGTAGAGATGGAACAATTGTTAGTACCGAAAGAAATGGCTAAATTATTAAATGTAAAGACGAAAACGAAGGTAGATCATATTAAACGTGTTCGAAATATTGATGGGGAAAACGTGATTCTAGATGTAAACTATTTCGTATCTGAACATATTCCGGGATTAACGAAAGAAATTGCTGAGAAATCGATTTATAAATACATTGAAAAGGAATTAGGATTACATATTAGTTATGCACAGCGTGTTATTGAAGTGCAACCTTGTACAGATGATGATCGGAATTATTTGGATTTGAATGGAACAGATTATGTTGTTGTTGTAAAAAACTTTACGCATCTTTATGATGGTAGTCAATTTGAATATACAGAATCACGTCACCGTTTAGATATTTTTCATTTTTCTGATGTGGCGCGGAGAAAATAAAGAGATGAAACAGTGCAGTGTTTCATCTCTTTATTTTGTATATTTTGAGAACAAATGAAAAAAACCTCACCAACTCGTATATACGAGTGTTGACTAACTTATATATACGAGTTAATATGTATTTGTAAACGGTATCAAAAAAAGAAAAGAGGGACGGAATATGGGGAAGGATTATCGTAAGATAGCAGAAGAAGTGCTGCAATATATTGGTGGGAAAGAAAATATTGAACAAGCAGCGCACTGTGTAACAAGACTACGCATCGCTTTGAAGGATGAAAGTAAAATAGATAGCGAAAAACTGCAATCGATTTCTTTAGTAAAAGGTGCGTTTCATAACGCTGGGGTATTTCAAATCGTTATTGGTCCAGGAGATGTAGATCGTGTATATGCTGAATTGATAATGCTTGCAGATATGAAAGAATCCACGGTAGCAGATGTAAAAGATTCAGGGAATCAAAAATTAAATCCGCTTCAAAAGTTTGTAAAAGTATTTTCTGACGTATTTATGCCAATTTTACCGGCGATTATAACAGCTGGTTTATTAATGGGAATTAATAACTTATTAGGTGCAAAGGATTTATTTTTTGATGGCAAAAATTTATTAGAAGTATACCCAAGCTTAGGGGGACTGTGGGATTTAATTAATATGATGGCCAATACGGCATTCGTATTCTTACCAGCACTTGTTGGCTGGTCAGCAACGAAACGTTTTGGCGGCAGTCCGATACTTGGTATCGTAATGGGACTTATGTTAGTACATCCTGATTTATTAAATGCATGGAATTATGGAAAAGCAGCTGCAGGGCTAGAGGGACAAAAAATTGAGTACTTCAATATTTTAGGATTGTTCCAAATTGAAAAAGTAGGTTATCAAGGACAAATTTTACCGATTTTAGTAGCGGCATTTGTCTTAAGTAAAGTTGAGATTTTCCTAAAAAAACGTGTGCCAAATGCGATTCAATTATTAGTTGTTCCGATTACAACAATTGTTGTAACTGGTGTATTAGCGTTAGGAGTCATTGGCCCAGTTACACGTCATATCGGCGATTTATTAACAGCTGGTTTAGTTGGTGTATATGAAACAGTTCCTACTTTGGGGGCAGTATTATTTGGCGCATTGTATGCACCGTTAGTCATTACAGGTATGCATCATATGTTTATTGCGATTGATTTACAGTTAATTTCGCAAAATGGTGGTACATTTATTTGGCCAATGATTGCACTTTCTAACATTGCGCAAGGTAGTGCAGCGCTTGCAATGTTTTGGATTTCCAAAAATCAAAATGATAAAAGTATGGCGTCTACATCAGCGATTTCGGCGTACTTCGGTATTACGGAGCCAGCGATGTTTGGCGTAAACTTACGAAATAAATTTCCGTTTTATGCAGCTATTACGGGATCGGCAATTGCAGCAGTATTTATCACGTTAAATGGTGTATTAGCACCAGCGATTGGAATTGGTGGGTTACCAGCATTTATTTCTATCATTCCGAAATCGATTCCAATGTTTGTTGTTGGGATGATAATCGCAGTAGTGGTACCATTTGTTTTAACATGGTTATTTGCAAAACGAGTAAAACAGAAGTAGGAGGCAGTTTAGTATGAAAGATTGGCATAAAAGCGTTGTCTATCAAATTTATCCGAAAAGCTTTAATAGTTACTACAACACAGAGACCGGTGACATAAAAGGGGTCACAGAGAAACTAGATTATTTAAAAGAACTCGGAGTGGATTACATTTGGTTAACACCGGTATACCAATCACCGCAAAATGATAATGGCTATGATGTAAGTGATTATTATTCTATTGATCCGTCTTATGGAACGATGGAGGAATTTGAAGAGCTACTAGCAGAAGCGAAAAAACGTGAGATTGATATTATGCTTGATATCGTTGTAAATCATAGCTCAACGGAGCATAAATGGTTCAAAGAAGCGAGTGAAGATAAAAATAGCCCGTACCGTGATTTTTATATATGGCGTGATGAAAAGAATAATTGGCAATCTAAATTTGGCGGTTCGGCTTGGGAATATGATGAAGAGACAGGGCAATATTATTTACATCTATTTGATAAAACACAAGCTGATTTAAATTGGGAAAATGAAAAACTTCGAGAAGAAGTATACGACATGATGCGTTTTTGGCTTGAAAAAGGTGTTAGAGGATTCAGGCTGGATGTCATTAACTTAATTTCAAAAGAACAGCATTTTTTAGATGATGAAGGAACATCGGCTACAAGCGACGGACGTAAATATTATACAGATGGACCGCGTGTTCATGAATATTTACAAGAGATGAATCGTGAAGTGTTTGAAGGAAAAGATGTGATTACAGTCGGAGAGATGTCATCTACGACAATTGAGAATTGTGTCAAGTATTCGAATCCAGAGCGGAAGGAATTAAGTATGACATTTAGCTTTCACCATTTAAAAGTAGATTATCCAAATGGTGACAAGTGGACGAAAGCGGATTTTGATTTTTTGAAATTAAAAGAAATCATGTCGAAGTGGCAAACCGAGATGCAAGAGGGTGGCGGCTGGAATGCATTATTTTGGTGTAATCATGATCAACCACGTATTGTTTCTCGCTTTGGTGATGATAAACGGCACCGAAATGAATCTGCAAAAATGTTAGCAACAGCGATGCATATGTTACAGGGGACACCTTATATTTATCAAGGTGAAGAAATTGGGATGACGAATCCGGACTTTGATGATATTAGTAAGTATCGTGACGTAGAATCTTTAAATATTTATAAGATGAAGAAGGCGCAAGGGATGTCAGGTGAAGAAATTATAGGTATCCTGAAACAAAAATCTCGTGATAATTCGCGCACGCCTATGCAGTGGAATGGAGAAGTGAATGGTGGTTTTACAACAAGTACACCTTGGATTTCAGTTGCGGAGAATGCAAAAGAAATAAATGTGGAAAAAGCGCTACAGGATAAAGAGTCTGTGTTCTATCATTATAAAAAGCTAATTGAACTTAGAAAAACATATGACGTTCTTACAGAAGGTAAATATGCAGTTTTAGATATAGAGCATCCAAATATTTGGGCGTATACACGCACATTAGATAATGAAGTATTGTTGGTTGTAAATAATTTTTATGGGGAAACAATCACATATTCCGTACCAGATGAGGTTCAGTTAACTGGAATGAAGCAAGAAGTATTATTATCAAATTATGAGGATTCTGGTGAAGATATTAGAAAGCTTATCCTTAGACCGTATGAATCCATTGTGTATAGACTTACTAAATGATTGAAAAAAGAGGTTGTATGTTTATAACATACAACCTCTTTTTAATTTAAAACACCACTATATATCTTTTGTACTATAAAGGTTACGTCCAATGGTATGTACAATTACATCATTTGATGAATAGTCAATTTATGGAAGTTGTTTTATACTAGTATTGTGTCTTGCCTTTTTAGGCCTAGTACACAGCCGGTGATTGGCTAGTGGAAGTTCTTCCATTTTACCAGTTCCGTTTTTTTTTTTGGATAATAGAGGAAATATATTTTCTACAAGAAAGAAGGGACTGTTTTGAAAGATGTAGATTCTATTTCTAGGTAGAGGCAGAGTTTTTTAATTATATTCATAGAAGTATTTTCCATATTTATGGTAAATTAAATATAGAGATACATAAAGGAGGGCTACATATGGAAATAGCTGTAGAACGAGTTTTTACCAATAAAATTTTAGAAGAAGCTGCAAGAAGATTTAATGTTACAGTTGAAGAAAATCCGCTAGGTGATTTTGAAAATTATATTTTTCATGCAAAGGATGAAAGCGGAGTATCTTACGTATTAAGATTAACGCACTCTTCACATCGATCTGAAAAGCAAGTAGAAGCAGAATTAGATTTTTTACGGTATCTTGCAGAGAACGGAGCTAAGGTTGCAGCGCCATATTATTCAAAATCTAAAAAACTTGTAGAAGTAATACAAGCAGTAGATGGAACATTTTTTTATGTTTCTCTTTTTACCTATGCAACGGGTGAAAGAGTAAAGGGCGAAACATCTATTTATTGGGGCGATCCCCTTTTTGAAGCATGGGGAAAAGCAATTGGTCAACTTCATCGTCTTACAATTGATTATCCAAAAACGAAATATCGAGATACGTGGGAAGTAGAAGAAAAAGCAATTATTGATGAGTTAGATGACGAAAAGGTGAAAAATATAGCTTATATATTAATGGAAGAGATAAAGGCCCTTCCAATGGAAAAAAGAACGTTTGGTCTTATGCATGGTGATATTCATCAAGGGAATTTTCATTATGATGGGAAAGAGCTAACGATTTTTGATTTTGATGACGCGACTTATAATTACTTTATTCATGATTTGGCGATGGTTATCTATTATTCCGTTCTTTCAACCGCATGGACTGAACAAGAGAAAACATTGTTTGTACGTAAACAACTGCAAGTATTACGAAAAGGATACGAGTTAGAACATCAATTAGAGGAAAGTTGGTATGAATCGCTACCACTATTTTTACGACTTCGTGATATTGGTTTGTATGGTACGATTCAGAAAAAATTCAAAGGAAAAGAAATGCCAGTACATTTTCAAAAACTAGCAGATGCTATTTATGTAAGAATTATAAAGCAGGAAGCAATTGTGAATATATAATACACATGCAACGTAACAAAGTATATAGATCGAATATATACTTTGTTTTTTTATACAAAAATATGTTTGTTTTATCAAAATAATATTGTCATAGACTTTAGATACCTTTATAATTTTTATATATTCTGAATATTCTTTATAAAATGAAAAGGAGGGGGAATAGATTGGAAGCTTTCGTTACCTGGCTAAATAATATTGTATGGAGTCCCGCACTTGTTTATTTATGTTTAGGAGTAGGTTTATATTTTTCAATTCGAACGAGATTTTTACAAGTTAGGCATGCAGGTGAAATGGTGAGACTTACATTTCAAGGAGAAAAATCAGAAGCAGGTGTTTCTTCTTTCCAAGCGTTAGCACTTTCTTTATCTGGGCGCGTTGGAACAGGGAATATTGCTGGTGTAGCAACAGCGGTTGCATTTGGTGGTCCGGGAGCTGTCTTTTGGATGTGGGCTGTAGCATTTTTAGGGGCAGGATCTGCTTATGTGGAATCGACACTTGCTCAAATATACAAGACGAAGCATCAAGGTCAATTCCGCGGTGGCCCGGCTTACTATATTGAAAAGGGATTAGGGGTTAAGTGGTATGCACTCGTGTTTGTCGCTGCAACCATTCTTGCAACAGGAATGTTACTCCCAGGTGTGCAAGCGAATAGTATTGCCTTGAGTTTGGAAACAGCTTTTGGTATTAATACATCTGTATCAGGAGCAGTATTAGTTGTTGTATTAGCACTTATTATTTTTGGTGGGGTTAAGCGTATTGTTAACGTAGCACAGGTTGTTGTGCCATTTATGGCGGTTGGATATATACTTGTTGCTTGCGTAATTGTGTTTATGAATATTGAAAAGTTGCCTGAAGCATTTATGTTAATTATAAAAAGTGCATTTGCATTAGAAGCTGCTTTTGGAGGGATTATCGGTTTAGCAATTTCTTGGGGAGTAAAACGTGGTATTTATTCGAATGAAGCAGGTCAAGGAACTGGGCCACATGCTGCTGCTGCTGCTGAAGTATCTCATCCAGCAAAGCAAGGCCTTGTGCAAGCATTTTCCGTTTACATTGATACATTATTTGTTTGTTCAGCAACAGCATTTATGATGATTATTACAGGCATGTATAACGTATTTGATGCAAGCGGAAAAAATTTCATTGTAAATAAATTGAATGGTGCAGAACCAGGACCAGGGTACACACAGGCAGCAGTTGAATCTGTATTCCCTGGATTTGGAAACGGTTTCGTTGCAATTTCCCTATTATTCTTTGCTTTTACAACAATTATGGCGTATTACTACATTGCAGAAACGAATATTACTTATTTAAATCGTGATAAAGATCGTCCATGGATGTCACTTGTTTTAAAAATTGTTTTCCTAGGCGTTGTATTTTACGGCTGTGTCAAAACAGCAGCAACTGCTTGGGCTCTTGGTGATATCGGTGTAGGGATTATGGCATGGGTCAATATCATTGCAATCTTACTTTTACAAAAACCGGCACTGCTAGCACTGAAAGACTATGAAAAGCAGAAAAAAGAAGGAAAAGATCCTGTATTTGATCCAAAGGAGCTAGGAATCAAAAATGCTGATTTTTGGGAGCATGAATACGGAAAAGATAAGAAAGAAGAAGTGTCATAATAAGGTACCTGTAGAACAATAACGGGCAGTATATCTGCTCGTTATTGTTCAAATAATGGGAATTTATGTCTGCATGGCCGAATAAAATTTGAAGCAGAGAAATTTCACTTTATAAATAATCGCCCCAATTTAAAATACGATAGAAATAGAGAAGAAAGGGGGAAGCGAATTGATTGCCTTTCGTAATGTAAATAAGTTTTATGGTAGCTTTCAAGTCTTAAAAAATATTAATTTACAAGTTCAAAAAGGTGAAGTAGTTGTAATTGTTGGACCATCAGGGTCTGGAAAAAGTACATTGCTTCGCTGCATTAACCAATTGGAAACAATTACAGAAGGAGAATTAGTCGTACAAGATGTGGAAGTACATAATCCGAAAACAGATATGAATCAATTACGCCGAAATATTGGAATGGTATTTCAGCATTTTTATTTATATCCACACAAAACAGTGCTCCAAAATATTACACTTGCACCGATAAAAGTAAATAATATCTCAAAAGAAGAAGCGGAAAAAACAGCAATGTATTATTTGCAAAAAGTAGGGATTCCAGAGAAAGCGAATGTGTATCCGCAGCAACTATCAGGGGGACAACAGCAACGGGTAGCAATCGCAAGGGGATTAGCAATGAAGCCAGAAATTATGTTATTCGATGAGCCAACTTCTGCACTGGATCCAGAAATGATTGGTGAAGTGCTCGATGTTATGAAAACCTTAGCAAAGGAAGGGATGACGATGGTTGTCGTGACCCATGAAATGGGATTTGCACGTGAAGTAGCAGATCGTATTATATTCATGGATGAAGGACAAATCATTGAAGATACAAAGCCAGTGAACTTCTTTGCAAACCCAGAGCAAGAAAGAGCACGATTATTTTTAAGTCGAGTGTTAAACCATTAGAGGAGGGGTTTTATGTTTAAGATGAAGAAACTGTTCGTTTTAATTGTATTTTCATGTTTATTTACTCTGATCGTAGCAGGTTGCGGGAAGGAAACGTCCAAAGAAGTTTCTAAAGAAACTTCGGGCGGAAAAGTGGTAGATCAAATTAAAAAGCGTGGGAAATTAGTAGTCGGAGTTAAGAATGATACAAACTTATTTGGATTGAAAGACCCTGCAACAGGGAAGGTAGAAGGGTTTGATGTTGATATAGCCAAAGCGCTTGCGAAAAAAATTCTAGGAGACGAGAGTAAAGTAGAATTCAAAGAAGTGACGTCTAAAACACGTATTCCAATGTTGAAAAACGGCGATATTGATACGATTATCGCAACGATGACAATTACAGAAGAGCGTAAAAAAGAAGTTGATTTTTCAGATGTATATTTTAAAGCAGGACAGTCGTTACTTGTGAAAAAAGGGAGCAAAATCAAGAGTATTGATGATGTGAAAAGCGGTGTGACAGTATTGGCGGTAAAAGGATCAACTTCTACCCAAAATATTCGTGAAAAATCACCAGAAGCAAAGGTGCTAGAATTTGAAAATTATAGTGAAGCATTTACAGCATTAAAAGCAGGGAAAGGTGATGTCCTTACAACAGATAATGCGATTTTATACGGTATGGCAAAACAAGATGCAAATTATCAAGTTGTTGGAAAAATTTTCACGGATGAACCGTATGGAATTGCTGTTCAAAAAGGAGCAACAGATTTAACAAAGGTAATTAATGATTTGTTAAAAGAGATGAAAGCAAATGGAGAATACGATAAATTATATGAAAAATGGATTGGTGAAAAGCCAGAGAAGTAAAGTATAGAAAGAGTAAGAGGATGAGAGATACTCATCCTCTTCTTGTAAAGAAAGAGGGGGAGCATTTGCCTGATTTTTCTATTCTTACAAACAATTTTGATTTGTATTTAGAAGGATTTAAATATACAGTGATGTCCAGCATTGTTGCACTGATTGGGAGTTTCATTCTTGGTACGATTATGGCAGTGATGCGAATTGCACCCATTCGAGTTTTGAATTGGTTTGGCGCAGCTTATGTAGAATTCATTCGAAATATTCCACTTGTTTTAATTGCGTTTGTATTTTATTTTGCTTTTCCGGTAATGGGTGTTACATTAAATGGTTTTATTGCTGGTACGGCTGCACTTACAATCTATACAGCCGCATTTATTGCAGAAGCAATTCGAGCTGGAATCTTGTCAGTTCCGAAAGGACAGATGGAAGCAGCACGTTCTTCTGGCTTAACGTACGTGCAAGCGATGTATTATATCGTTTTACCACAAGCTATTAAAATAGTAATTCCGCCATTAGGTAATCAATTTCTCAATTTAGTAAAGAACTCATCTATCCTTGGCATTATTGCTGGAGCAGATTTGATGTATCAAGGAGATTTAATTTCAACAAGAACATTTGTTACATTTGATGTGTATATATTTGTTGGTATGTTTTATTTATTATTGACTGTACCGCTTAGTATGCTTGTGCGTTATTTTGAGAAACGCTTAGCGAAAGGAGCGGTGTAAATGGATTTTCGAGGTGCTTATACAGGCGATCATGTTTTATTTTTATTAAAAGGGCTACTTGTTACATTAGAAATAGCTGTTGTAGCGATTTTACTTAGTTTTATTATTGGTAGTATAGTGGGAACCTTACGATATGCAAAAATACCAGTCGTATCACAGTTACTAGCTTTTATCGTTGAAATTATTCGAAATTTACCACTGCTTTTAATCATCTTCTTTACATATTTTGCACTCCCAGAAGCTGGGCTGAAATTAGAGATTACAACGGCAGCAATTGTTGCTTTAACGATATTTGAAGCAGCGATGATATCAGAAATTGTTCGCAGTGGTTTATTATCGATTGAAAAAGGACAAATTGAAGCAGCGCGCGCGTCTGGATTATCATATACCCAAACACTTTGGCATATTATTTTACCGCAAGCATTGAGACGAATGGTACCACCGCTCGTCAGTCAATTTATCTCGTTATTAAAAGATACGTCACTAGCGGTTGTTATCTCCTTGCCAGAACTCATGCATAATGCCCAAATTATTAATGGACAAAACGTAAACTATATGATTCCTACATTACTACTTGTTGCTTGTATGTATTTTGTTGTCAACTACAGTTTATCACTTGTGTCTAGGAAATTAGAAAGCCGTTAACTCTTACATGAAATGAGATGTGAGAGTTTTTTTATGTTTTTTACATAGTTTAAAAGTTGGGGTTTGGAAGATATTTGGTTTTTTAATAGTGTAATTGTAAGATAGATGAAAAAACATTATATTTTATCAGAAAAGTTTTAATTTTATATAGAAATTGTAACCGCTTTCGTGTATATTTTTATTATCAGAAAATTTTAAAAAGAGATAGAGGGTACTTGTAGGGGAGGATTACGATGCAGCAAACAACGAATGAGAAATTACATCGTACGATGAAGAGTAGACATTTATTTATGATTGCACTTGGAGGTGTAATTGGAACAGGTTTTTTTCTTGGATCAGGATATACCATTAACCAAGCAGGACCAGGAGGAGCGATCCTTTCTTATTTAGTCGGTGGATTTATTATGTATTTAACAATGCTTTGCCTTGGTGAGCTAACGGTAGCGATGCCGGTTTCTGGTTCTTTCCAAAAATATGCGACGAAGTTTATCGGTCCAGGAACAGGATTTATGATTGGATGGCTTTATTGGCTTGGATGGGCAGTTACAGTTGGTTTAGAGTTAACGTCTATCGGCTTAATGATGAAAAGATGGTTTCCAACTGTAGATGTTTGGGTATGGTGTCTTGTATTTGGAGTTATTTTATATATGTCAAATGCTATCTCAGCAAAGAGTTATGCTGAATTAGAATTTTGGTTCTCAAGTATTAAAGTAATTACAATTATTGCATTTGTTGTTCTTGGTGGTAGTGCGTTATTTGGTTTTTTACCGTATGACGGAAAAGAAGCAGCGCCTCTTTTTTCTAACTTTGTGAGCGATGGTGGATTGTTCCCGAATGGACTGGCTGCTGTGCTTCTTACAATGATTACAGTTAATTTTTCCTTCCAAGGAACAGAGTTAATTGGGATTGCAGCAGGAGAGAGTCAAGAACCGGAAAAAACAATCCCACGTGCAATTCGTAATACAGTATGGCGCATTATGTTGTTCTTTATTTTAACAATGACGATTTTAGTAGGTTTAATTTCATGGAAAGATGCAGGGGTTATTGAAAGCCCATTCGTTGTTGTATTTGATAAGATCGGTATTCCATATGCAGCAGATATTATGAACTTCGTTATTATCACTGCTTTATTATCTGTAGCAAATTCAGGATTATATGCGGCGACGCGTATACTATGGTCACTTGCAAATGAAGGAATGGCACCAACTTCCTTCAAAAAGGTAAATAAACGCGGTATTCCGATTACGGCATTAGTAGTTACAATCGCAGTAGCGGCATTATCTTTACTAACAAGCTTTTTGGCAGAGGATACAGTATATATTTATTTATTATCTGTTGCTGGTTTATCTGCAGTTGCAAGTTGGATTATCATTGCTTTATCACAACTTCGATTTAGAAGTCAGTATGTAAAGCAAGGCGGAAAAGTAGAAGATTTAAAATATAGAACACCGTTATATCCAATTGTTCCTATTTTAGCGTTAATTACAAATAGCATTGTTGTTATTAGTTTAGCATTCATTCCAGAACAGCGTATGGCGCTATATTGCGGCATTCCATTTATCATTTTCTGTTACGTGTATTATTATATAAATAAGAAACGGAAGCAAATTACGAAAGTGGAGATGGGAACAACGTATGAAACTAACAATCAAGCATGATGATATTGAGACAGAACTTTCACATGGTCAATTGTCTATTGGAAAAGAAAGTGGATATACACCGTTAGAGTTATTCGTTTCCTCTATTGCAGGGTGCAGTGCAATTGTATTTCGGACAATTTTAGAAAAGAAGCGTATTACATACGATACGTTTACAATTGAAACTGAAATTGGAAGAAGCGAAGTTTTACCAAGGCCGGTAGAAAGTCTTCATTTGCACTATAAAATAAAAGCAGAAGGAATTACACAGGTACAGTTAGAAAAAGCGTTAGAGCTTGCGGTGAAGAATTGTACGATTGCTCAATCTGTGAAGGATAGTATAAAAATTACGGAAACAATTGAGTTAATTGGTGAATAAACTTTTGTAGAGCAAATAATGTGCGAAAAAGCTTAAGAGAAATTCTCTTAAGCTTTTTCACATACTGATTGGCAATGACATAGTAAAGCAAGAACCTTGATTTACTTCACTTGTAACAGTAATTTCTCCGCCATGTAGTTCGACTATTTCTTTTACAATGGCAAGTCCTAATCCAGTTCCACCAGTTGAACGAGATCTTGCTTTATCGACGCGATAAAATCGTTCGAAAATGTGTGGGATATCTTCTTCTGGAATTCCTTCTCCTGTATCTTGGATGGCAATTTCAAGTTGTGTTTTATGCTCTGTAACGGAAATGGTAATTCGAGAATGTTCAGGTGAGTGTACATACGCATTATTTAATATATTGATGATAACTTGTTCAAACCTTTGTTCATCAAGAGCTATAGAAAGTGAAGAAGGACATGTTGAAGAAACAATGATATGTTTTGCTTCATACATTATATTCACTTTTGTAACAATGCGAGAAAGAAAGGTTTGCAAGTGTACTTCCTTTGCTTGAATAGAAAAATTATGTTTTTCCATTTGAGCAAGCAAGAATAAGTCCTGTACTAAATTTGTAATATAATCAGCTTCATCTTTTATAATTGATAAATATTTTTGGCGCTGCTCAGGAGGTGTACTGTTTTTCATGGCGATATCTGCATATCCCCTCACATAAGTTAGCGGTGTTCTTAGTTCATGAGCGACACTTGCTAGAAATTCACTGCGTTCTTTTTTCATATAATGTAAATCATTCGCGAGCGTTTGGATAGACCCTGCAAGTTCACCAATTTCATCATTTCGAGTACTAGTTAGAGATACGGATAAATCACCATGACTCATTTTTTCAGTAGCATGCTTCATACGGAGAAGTGGTTTTGTTAACAGACGCGATAGAAGAAATATCGTAATGACTGTTAAAATAAATGTAACAACACCAGCAACAAGAAATTGTTTTGTAAGACCTGTAATCATTTCTTTAATAGAACTTGTGCCAAGAAACATATAAACATAACCTTGCGTTTTTCCTTCTATTATTATTGGACTAACTGTGCATATATAATTAGAAGTTTTCCAGTGGTTCTCCACGATCGTTCCGTTATGGTTCGTATTTGCTATCATTCCAATAATGTGCCTCTTTATAGTGGAATCTATATCATTAGATTTTGCTAATATTTTTTTCTGAGCGTTTGTAATAATAACTTTTGTTTCAGCTTCTGACTCCATTAAAGCGACATGAGAGATTGTTTGGAAATCAAAATATTTCTCAAGTACATCTCGGTGGCTATTTCCACGTTTTAATAATGCTGTCATTTCCTCATTTACCCTCGTATTGACAAGGCTATAATAGAGTAAAACAAATAGGACGGTTTCGATTAAAAGCGTAACAATTAAAAAGTAAAATCCGAGTTGAACGGAAATTCGTTTCATCGCGTAACTCCTTGATTTTCAGCGTCAATCCACCGGTAGCCAACTCCATACACAGTTTTTAAATGTTCGTCAATTGGAAAATTGTTCTTTCGCAATTTATCACGTAAGTTACGAATATGAGAATCCACTGTGCGATCCTCTGTATTTGTATCTAGTCCCCAAATCCGCTCAATAAGCTGATCGCGACTTAATACGTAGTTCACGTGACGTAGAAACAAACCAAGTAAAGAAAATTCAATTGGTGTAAGAAGGAGTTCTTGTTCATAAACGGAGATAAAGTGTTTCGCTTCATCCCACAAAATTCCTTTATATCGTAGTTGCTCATGTTGATTACTGCGCCGTAATACTGCTTCAATACGTGCTAATAGTTCACCTTCATGAAAAGGTTTTGTTATATAATCATCAGACCCGATTTTTAATCCTTGAATAACATCAATCGTCTGATCGCGTGCGGTTACCATAATAATAGGAACGTTACTAAACGAACGAATTCTGTTACATGTTTCCCAACCATCCATTTTCGGCATCATAATATCGAGAAGAACAAACTTAAAACTTTGGTTTTCTATATAAGAAATAGCTTCTTGTCCAGAAGTCGCACAAACGCAGTTATATCCTCTAGGAGTAAGATAAAGCGTTAATAATTCGAGCATACGTGGTTCATCATCTACAAGTAGTATATCCATCATATAATATCCTCCGTATTTGTATTCACTACTAAAAGTGTAATGCAAAATCCTGAAGAAATGGTGCAGATTATCATGCATCTGCATAATTTCTTCAGAATTGCTTGTTATTGTATAGTTGAAATTTACATTTTAGGTAAAGATTATAGGATCAAACATGATGGGGATGGAGGCGATATAGTGAAAAAAGCAACTCGAGTTTTGAGTATGACAATAGTTGCTGTACTTGGACTTGCAGCGTGTGGACAAGCAAATACAGAGCATGAAAATCATGAATCTACAAAAGAGAAGAAAAATGAGCAGCAAAAAGATATGAAGGTGCATCATGCAGCGATGCCACCGAAAGAAATGAATGCTGGAGCATCTAGAGATTTATTAACAACAAGTTTAAAAAATGTAACACGATTAAACACAAATGATCCTGTTCAAATGGCAGTATTAACATCACAAACAATATGGCCAGCGACTCACAAAGAGAACCAACCAGGAGCGGTGATTTTAGTACCAGCTAATCAGTGGCAACTTGGAATTGCTAGTGCGGATCTCATTCATCATCCAAACAATGGACCTATTTTATTTATGAATAAAGAAAGTATTCCAGAGGCGACGTTAAAAGAAATCAGGCGGTTAAACCCACTTGGAACAAAAGATGGAACGCAAATTATGGTGATGGGAGATGTAGAATCTTCCATATTAAATCAACTGAAAGAATATAAAATAAAGCAAATAAAAGAAACGGATTCAGCAAATTTTGCGAAAGATGTTGATAAAGAATATGCAGACATAACAGGGAAGTACCCAGAAAGTGTCATTATCGGTTCGTCTGAAGAAGAAGGACGCTTATATACAACACCTGCTGTGAATTGGATTGCTCATATGCCTGAACCTCTTTTATATGTAGCAAAAGATAAAGTACCTGAGGCTACAATAGAAGCGTTGAAAGCAAGAAAAGGGAAAGCAAATATATATCTTTTAGGACCTGAAAAAATTATTTCAAAAGAGGTAGAAAAACAGTTAAGTAAGCATGGAAAAGTAACGCGCATTAGCGGAGAAAATCCAACAGAAAACTCAATCGCTTTTGCAAAGTTTAAAGATAAGAAAACACAATTTGGGTGGGGATTCACAAAACCAGGGCACGGCGTATCATTTGTTTCAACAGAAACTCCCGATTTAGCAATTGCTGGAGCGCCGTTTTCACATATGGGGAAACATGCACCTGTTCTATTATTAGATAAAGGGAAGGTTTCACAGCCAGTATATGATTTATTAGCTACGATTCAACCAAAATTTAAAGATGATCCAACGCTCGGGCCATATAACCACGGTTTTCTATTAGGAAATACAGAGAATATTTCGTTTGAAACGCAAGGAATACTTGACGAGAAGTTAGAGATTGTTCAAGAAAATGGTGGGGGACACGGTGGACATTAAGAGAAAAGACGTTGCATGATGCAGCGTCTTTTCATTTGGGAAAGTTTTTTATAGCAAAAAATCTGACATTCGTTATATAATAGCACTCGTGCAATCGGCTCGATTTTCTTACGGAGAAAATCAAAAAGTAAGAAAAGTAGAGGAGTGTTATCTTGTTACACATAATCTAGCTCTTGGTGTTATGATTGGTACAGTAATAAGTGCAGTTTTATTCGCAGCAAATATGGAAAAGATTCACGTGAAACATTCTTATGTTGGTGAGAAAAAGGTATACGCTGTTCACGGACAACTCTTCTTTGCATCGACTACAGAATTTATAAATGTATTTTAGTTTAAAGAAGATGTGACAGAAGTAGAAATTGATTTTACACACGCCCATGTATGGGATGATTCAGCTGTGGCTGCGGTTGATAAAGTTGTAGTGAAGTATGAGAAAAATGGTGTGAAAGTAAACATAACGGGATTAAATGAGCGTAGTTCAGAGCTTGTTACAGAATTGGCGAAACAAGCTGTTCGTTAAATAGGAAGAACCTTTTAGGAGGACCGAAAAGGTTCTTTTTGTATTATAATACGAGTATGATGATGAAAGGGGTTTCAGAAGATGTACAAGCAAATTATATTAGCATGTGATGGTTCAGAACACGCAATACGCGCAGCAAAACATGCCGTACATATTTCTACATTGAGTAAGGAAGTAACCGTTGAAGTTGTATACGTAGTAGATAGTAGAGCAGCAAAATCAGATATTATACAGGGACAAACAAATATAGAAACAATTTCAGCTAGTCGAAAAGATAGATTAAAAGAAATTGAGATTTTATTACAGCAAGAAGGAGTTTCTTATAAAATTACGATTTTACATGGTGATCCAGGAAATACACTTGTGCAATATGTAAATACAGGAGACATTGATCTTGTAATAGTGGGGAGCAGGGGATTGAATACATTGCAAGAAATGGTACTTGGTAGTGTAAGTCATAAAATAGCAAAACGAGTGAAATGTCCGGTGATGATCGTGAAGTAACAGGCAGCAGAAATGTTGTCTGTTTTTTTGAGATAAATCTTACAAAATTGTAAGACTGTTGTTAGGGAAATCGATGTTTTGAAATTTTCTCCATTGATATGATGTAATCATCAAAGGGAGAGAATGGGGGATGTAAGAAATGAAAGCATTTCAAAGTTTAACATATAGTCAAGGAGTGAGTCTTATTTGTTTAGGGGGATTTACTACTTCGGTGACATTGGCTATTGCAATGAAAATGTTTCAGCAGATGTTTTTATAAAAGTAATGTTGTAAATAGAAGGGAAATGATTGTTATAGGCTGCAAGACAATATCACTAGACATAAATAAAAAATAGCTCTTAGCATATATCTGAATGCTAAGAGCTATTTTATTTCTTTACTTCAGCTTTTGTTCCCCACTGATTAAAGCTTTTCACTTTATCTTATAGAAGTTTTTAAGAAAAACCTCCGTTTAAGCTTGTTGTGATTTTGAAGATCCTGTGTTTAAAGTTAGAGCAAGGAATACAATCGCAAGTACACAAGATGTAAGTAATAGAATGAAACCGCCGTTCCATCCGAAAGCATCTACAATAAAGCCCATTGCAGCACTAGCAAATGCAGCACCGCCCAGGTAACCGAAGAAACCTGTTAAACCAGCAGCTGTTCCAGCAGCTTTCTTTGGTGCTAAGTCAAGGGCATGTAATCCAATGAGCATAACTGGTCCATAAATTAAGAAGCCAATTGCCACTAGTGCGATGCTATCGATGATTGGATGACCAGCCGGATTTAACCAATAAACAAGAACAGCAATGAATACACCAACCATGAATAAAATACCAGCAGGGGCACGGCGCCCTTTAAATAATTTATCGCTCATCCATCCGCAAAGGAGTGTGCCCGGAATACCAGCAAATTCGTATAATGCGTATGCTGTACGAGAACTATTATGAGTAAAGTTTTTTTCTTCTACTAAATAAGTAGGTGCCCAGTCTACAACACCGTAGCGTACGAAGTATACGAATACGTTAGCTATAGCGATGTACCATAAAAATTTGTTGTTTAGTACATAAGTAAATAAAATTTCCTTTACCGAAAGTTCGCGTTCACGATCTTTTACTCTTTCATCTGAAGGATATTCACCCGTATATTCTTCAATAGGTGGTAATCCACAAGATTGCGGTGTATCTCGCATTACAATTAATACATAGATCCCAACTAAAATTGCAAAAATACCTGGGAAGTAGAAAATGCTTTGCCAGCTACCAGCAAATAAGAATAGTCCTAATGTTACGAGCGGTCCCATAAGTCCGCCACCAACATTGTGGGCAACGTTCCAAATGGACATTTTTGTACCGCGTTCACTAATAGAGAACCAATGAACCATTGTGCGGCCACATGGAGGCCAGCCCATACCTTGTACCCAACCATTTAAAAATTGAAGAACAAACATAAGCAAAATACTTGTTGTAATAAAAGAGAATGAACCAAAGATAATATTAATGATACCGGATAAAAATAGTCCTGCCGCTAAGAAGTAGCGGGGGTTACAACGGTCGGAGACAATCCCCATAATAAATTTACTTAAGCCATATGCAATGGATACAGCAGAAAGGATAACTCCAAGTTCACCTTTGCTAAATCCTTGTTCAACAAGATAAGGCATAGCCAGTGAAAAGTTTTTGCGAACAAGGTAGTAGCCTGCATAGCCAATGAAAATGCCTAAAAATACTTGTAAGCGCAGTTTGCGGTATTCGCTATCAATGCGATCAGCAGGTAAGCGCTCTGTATGCGGCGCAGGTTTAAACAACTGAGTTAAAAACATAACCTAAAAATCCTCCTCTATTATTGAAAACGTTTTATGACATAGTCTTTATACTCTCATTCCCCAGGACTGTCAATATTAACTTGGTCAAAAATCATACAACTTTGCGACAAAAATGTAAACGTTTTTACAAAATGAAATTATTGACGAAATTAATTATAGGATTTAATATTTAAATACGTTAAATATTTTATTGTTTAAATGAGAGGTGGATAACATGCCAAATGATATGACTCATATTGATAGAATTCAGGCTTTAGCATTCTCTATAGGAAAGAAAATGCAAACGGAGTTACTAGAACAAATGCAAGCATCAGGACTTACACCACCGCAATTTTATATTTTAAAAATTTTAGACCATTACGGTGCATCAAGAGCAACGAAATTGGCGAAGAAAATGTATGTGAAACCAAGCGCAATTACAGTGATGATCGATCGGTTAATCGATCAAGAATTGGTACTGCGCTACCATGACAAAGAAGATCGCCGTGTTGTTGTAATTGAGCTGACGAAGAAGGGGAAAGATGTAGTAGAAGAGGCAATGACTGCTCGTAATGAGCATATTGCAAAATACTTCTCACATTTAGAATTACAAGAGAGAGAAGATTTACTACGCTTATTTGAAAAGTTAGAGGTAATTATTTGCGGGGAATCTGAGAAGAAAGAGACAAACTAAAAGGAATTGAGGAGATTACATGGAGCAACAAGAAAATCAGAATAGAAAGCTGTTGTTAATCGGTCTAGTTATTGCCATGTTATTTGCTGCATTAGATGGAACAATCGTTGGTACAGCAATGCCGCGAATTGTTGGCGATCTAGGCGGATTAAGTTTAATGACATGGTTAACAACGGCATATATGTTAACATCAACAACAGTTGTACCAATTGCAGGTAAGTTAGCGGATTTATTAGGACGTCGTAACGTGTATATTACAGGATTAATCATTTTTATGGTTGGCTCAGCACTTTGCGGTATGGCGAATGGTATGACTGAGTTAATTATTTTCCGTGGTATTCAAGGGCTTGGTGGCGGTATTATGATGCCAATGGCGATGATTATTATCGGGGATATGTTTACAGGGAAAGAACGTGCGAAATGGCAAGGAATCTTTGGAGCGTTATATGGTCTTGCTTCCGTAATTGGACCGCAAGTGGGCGGTTGGATTGTTGATGCTGTCAACTGGAGATGGGTATTCTATATCAACTTGCCAGTCGGTATTTTGGCGACAATCTTTATTGCAATGGGATTAAAAGGACATAAACAAACAGGTCCAATTAAAATTGATATCGCTGGTATTTTCACGATGATTCTTGGTGTTGTGACTTTATTACTTGCACTAACGTTTGGCGGGAAAGACTATGCTTGGGATTCTTGGCAAATCATTGGATTATTTGCACTTGCTATCATTGGTATAGTAAGCTTCATCATTGTTGAAACGAAGGCGGAAGAACCAATTTTACCAATGCATTTCTTTAAAAACCGTACATTTACACTATTAAATGCAATTGGTTTCTTTATGAGTATTGGAATGTTTGGTGCAATTATGTTCGTTCCATTCTTTATGCAAGGAATTGTTGGCGTAAGTGCGGCTGAATCTGGAACGATAATGACACCAATGATGATTACGATGATTGTGATGAGTATTATTGGTGGTCAGCTTGTATTAAAGGTAGGCGTAAAACCACAAATTATTACAGGTATGCTCATTATGGCTGGCGGTTTTTGGTTATTAACAACAATGGATATGCATACAACTAAACTTATTGCAACATCATATATGATGATTATCGGTTTAGGAATGGGTCTTGTAATGCCGACATTAACATTAGCATTACAAGAAAGTTTCCCGAAAAAGGATCTTGGAGTTGTAACATCTTCAAGTCAGTTCTTCCGTCAAATCGGTGGGACGTTCGGAATTACGATTTTAGGTTCTATTATGAATAATACGTCAGGTACAACATTGACAAATAAATTAGTTCCTGTACTAGATACATTCCCAGCAGAAGCGGGACAAATGGTAACGAAGTTTAAAGATATGATTCATACAGATCCACAAAGTTTATATTCTATGCTATTTAGCCCAGAAGCATTAAAACAAATGCCAGAAGCATTCTCAAATAGCATTGTACCAATTTTGAAAACATCTTTAGTGGATTCACTTCATAGTGTATTCCTAACAGGGTTAGTCTTTATCGTAGTTGGTGCCGTATTTACAATCTTCTTACAAAAAATTAAGCTTTCTAATCGTAAAAAAGGTGCAGAAGAACCTGCTACTGAAGTAGAAGAGAAAGATACAAACGTATCTTACTCATAATAAGAAAAAAGCATCGCCTTATGGTGGTGCTTTTTTAGTTATAAATGATTGACGTATTTTTGTAAATGAGTTATATTATTTTCTGTAAACGGTTACATGAAATGGAGAGGGAAGAGAATGAGTACGATTAAAGATGTTGCGAAATTAGCGGGAGTATCTGTTGCGACCGTTTCCAGGGTGTTAAATAAGAACGGATATGTTCACGAAGATACATTAAAAAAAGTGGAACGAGCAATTGAACTGTTGGATTATAAGCCTAGTACAGTAGCACGTTCTTTATATAATAAAAAATCTCGCTTAATTGGTTTGGTTGTTCCAAATATCGTGAATCCATTCTTTCCAGAAGTTGCACGTGCCGTAGAGGATGTAGCACATAAGCAAGGATACACAGTTGTACTTTGTAATTCTGATGAAAGTTTAGAGAAAGAGAAACAATATATTGATGTGCTCAGACAAAATAATGTTGATGGGTTTATTGTGGCAACAAACCCACAAAATAGTATGAATTACATGAACTTGTCTGTGCCAGTTGTGGCAATTGACCGCATGTTTAATGAGCGTATTCCGACGGTATATGCAGATAACTATGCGGGAAGTCAAGAAGCAACAAAGTTACTGTTAGAAAAAGGGTGTCAACATATTGCGCATATTCGTGGACCGCGCGATGTGAGTACAGCAAATGAGCGTTTTGAAGGTTTTGTAGATGTTATTACACAATATGGGCTTTCTTATATGATTGCAGAAAGTACGTTTGATCCGGCAGATAGCGAACGTGTGGCAATGGAATTGTTAGAAGAGTATTCGCATATCGATGGCATTGTAGCTGGAAATGATTTGATTGCCATTGGGGTAGTGAAAGCGGCATTACAAAAAGGAATTTCCATTCCAGATGATTTACAAATTATTGGATTTGATGGTATTTCTTTAACAGAAATGATGTATCCATCTCTTACAACAGTTGCACAACCTATTTATGAAATGGGACGAATTGCAACAGAATTATTGCTAGAGCAAATGGAAGGAAATCAATTAGAAACCGAACATTATCGTTTACCGATTGAAATTATAGAACGAAATACAACGAAGTAAGGAGATGAGATATATGCCAAACATTGCAGTAGTCGGCAGTATTTCAATGGATTTAGTCGCTGTTTCAAAAAAGCGACCAAAAGCAGGAGAAACAGTGATTGGAGAAGCGTTTCATACAGTGCCTGGAGGAAAAGGAGCAAACCAAGCTGTTGCCGCAGCTAGATTAGGTGCAAATGTGGCAATGGTAGGTGCTGTAGGAAATGATGATTATGGTAAGCTAGTTAGAAAAAATTTAGAGAATGAACGTATTTTTATCGACTATGTGGTACCGGTTACAGATGAAACGACAGGAATTGCGCATATTGTTTTGGCCGAGGAAGATAACAGTATTGTTGTTGTGCAAGGAGCAAACCGTCTCGTGAATCAGCAAATTGCCGATCGCGCAAAAGATCTTCTTGCAAAAGCTGATATGGTTGTCCTTCAGCTGGAAATTCCGCTAGAAACAGTGGAATACGTTCTTGATATTTGTGAAGAACACAAAATTCCGGTTATGTTAAATCCAGCTCCGGCACAAGTATTGCCAGTAGATATTTTAGAAAAGGCGACGTATATTACACCGAATGAGCATGAATGCCGCATTGTATTAGATGATTTTACGTCACCAATTGAAGAGTTACTTGCGAAATATCCAAATAAGTTACTGATGACAGAAGGTGGGAAAGGTGTTCGTTTCCATAATGGTACAGAGATTGTTCATGTACCAAGTATTGATGTTGAAGTAGTGGATACAACAGGAGCAGGTGATACTTTTAACGGTGCATTAGCGGTTGCACTTTCCGAAGGTGAGACATTACAAAAAGCAATCCGCTTTGCAAACATTGCCGGTGGTCTTTCTGTAACAAAGTTAGGGGCACAAGGTGGTATGCCAACAAGAGAAAAGGTAAGAGAAGTGCAGGTGATTGTTGGATGAAGAAGCATGGTGTATTAAATAGTGAAATTGCTGCGGTACTTGCTTCCCTTGGACATACGGATACAATTGTGATTGCTGATTGTGGTTTACCTATTCCAGATGGTGTAAAGCGAATTGATTTAGCGGTAGAACTTGGAAAACCATCGTTTCTAGAGGTGTTACAAGTCGTGATAGACGACATGGCAGTTGAAAAACTAACATTAGCAGAAGAGATTACGATCAATAATGCAGAAGTAAACAGAGAAGTTGAAGCACGTTTAAAAGAAGCTGCTTTTGAATACGTATCGCATGAGCAGTTTAAAGAACGTACAAAACAGGCAAAGGCAGTTATTCGTACGGGAGAAGCAACGCTATATGCGAATGTTATTTTACATGCCGGCGTGATTTTTTAATAAAGGGATGTGATGAGAATGCGTATTGAAATGAAAAATATTTCAAAAGCGTTCAATGGTAATCCTGTTTTAAAAAACGCACAGTTTAGTATTGAAACAGGAGAAGTCCATGCACTGATGGGGGAAAATGGAGCGGGAAAATCAACGCTCATGAAAATTTTAACAGGTGTATATACGAAAGATAGTGGTCAAGTCACGATTGATGGGCAAGAACGGACATTTAAAAACGCAAAAGAAGCTGAGGAATACGGAATTGCTTTTATTCATCAAGAGCTGAACATATTACCGAACTTAACAGTTGCTGAAAATATGTTTCTTGGGAAAGAGTTGATGTACGGCAAAACAGGCATTTTACGTACACGGCAAATGAATGGGTTAGCGCAGCAACAATTAGCAAGTCTTGGGCTTCACGTAAAAGGGGCTATGCTTGCTGGGGAATTATCAGTTGGACAGCAGCAAATTATTGAAATTGGTAAGGCCTTAATGACAAATGCGAGCGTTATTATTATGGACGAGCCGACAGCAGCCTTAACGGATCGCGAAATTGAAACACTCTTTACGGTTATTAATAAATTACGTAAAGAAGGCGTATCGTTCGTCTACATTTCACATCGCATGGAAGAAATCTTTTCTATTTGTGATGCTATTACGATTTTACGTGATGGGGAATATGTTGGAACGAGGTTAATTCTAGAAACATCATTTGATGAAGTAGTGAGTATGATGGTTGGTCGCAGCATCGGTGGGCGCTATCCGGAGCGCGATGCGAAGATCGGTGAAGTTATTTTTGAAATGCGTAACGCAACGAAAAAAGGGAAGTTTGAAAATATTTCGTTTCAAGTGAGAAAAGGTGAAATTCTCGGTGTCGCTGGATTAATGGGAGCTGGCCGCACTGATATTATGAAGGCGATATTTGGACATGAACCGTTAGATTCGGGCCAAATATTTATGAATGGGCAAGAAGTGAAAATTGATAGTCCAATTGATGCAATCCGGCAGCGAATTGCCTTTATTACAGAAGATCGAAAATCAGAAGGGCTTGTCTTAGATTTTTCTATTCGTGAAAATTTAGCATTGCCAAATCTAGAAAGTCTCTCAAAAGGTAGTGTGATGGATAAAGGAATAGAAGCACAGTTCACAGAGGATATGATGAAGCTTCTCAATGTAAAAGCGGCAAATGGTGAACAAGCCGTCAAATCACTTTCTGGTGGAAATCAACAAAAGATTGTTATTGCAAAATGGCTAGGAATCCATCCGCAGCTGTTAATTTTAGATGAACCAACACGGGGCGTTGATGTTGGAGCAAAAAAAGAAATTTACTCTATTATGAACAAGCTTACAAAGCAGGGGGATGCGGTTATTATGGTTTCATCCGAACTTCCAGAAGTTTTAGGAATGAGCGATCGTGTCCTTGTTATTCATGAAGGAAAAGTAGGCGGTATTTTAGAGAAAGATAAAGCAACACAAGAGTCCATTATGGCATTAGCTACAGGGGGAGAGTAAGTTATGGCTAAAAAGGGGAATATATTGCAGCAGCTAGGTTCTTTAATTGGATTGGCACTGATTATTGTAGTTATTACAGCATTAAATCCAGCATTTATTGAAATACCAAATTTATTTAATATTTTACGCCAAGTATCGATTAATGCACTCATTGCATTTGGAATGACCTTCGTTATTTTAACTGGGGGTATTGACTTATCGGTAGGTTCTATTTTAGCATTATCAAGTGCACTTGTTGCTGGAATGATGGCAAGTGGCATGGATCCGTTCCTTGCAATGGCAGTTGGATTATTGGCTGGGCTTGTAATGGGAATTGTAAACGGTATCATCATTGCGAAAGGAAAAGTGGCACCATTTATTGCGACATTAGCAACAATGACCATTTTCCGAGGGCTCACGCTTGTTTATATGGACGGACGTCCGATCACTGGCCTTGGTGATCACTTAATGTTTCAAATGTTTGGCCGTGGTTACTTCCTTGGTATTCCCGTACCAGCTGTAACGATGATGATTGCTTTTGCTGCATTGTACTTTATTTTAAAGAAGACAACGTTTGGTCGCCGTACTTTTGCAATTGGTGGAAATGAAGAAGCAGCGGCATTATCAGGTATTAATGTAACGCGAATAAAAGTAATGATTTATGGTCTTTCTGGAATTCTGGCAGCGCTTGCGGGTATCGTGTTAACATCACGCTTAGATTCTGCACAGCCAACTGCTGGTTCTTCTTACGAATTAGATGCAATTGCTGCAGTTGTATTAGGAGGAACAAGTCTTTCTGGTGGAAGAGGTTGGATTGTCGGCACGTTCATTGGTGTACTGATTATCGGTGTACTAAATAACGGTCTAAATTTATTAGGTGTATCTTCTTTCTTCCAACAAGTTGTAAAAGGGCTTGTGATCTTACTTGCTGTATTAATTGATCGTCGAAAAGAAGCATAATGGAGGGACAATTCATGAAAAAATGGTTACTTGTACTCGTTGCACTCATAATGGTAATCACTGCTGGTTGTTCAATGGAACCACCAGAATGGGCAAAGGATTCTAGTGATAAAGGTCGAAATAAAACTATTAAAGTTGGATTTTCTGTTTCAACTTTAAACAATCCATTTTTCGTTACGTTGAAAAAAGGGGCAGAAAAGAAGGCGAAAGATAGTGGCATTGAGTTAATTGCTGTTGATGCACAAAATGATGCAGCGAAGCAAACGAATGATGTTGAGGATTTAATTCAAAAAGGCGTTGATCTAGTTGTCATTAATCCAACAGATTCAGATGCAGTTGCTTCAGCAGTAAGTGCAGCGAATGCAGCAAACATCCCTGTTATTACAGTAGATCGTGTTGCAAACTCAGGAAAAGTTGTTTCACACATCGCATCAAATAATGTAGAAGGTGGAACCATGGCTGGTGACTACATTCGTGAGCTTGTTGGTGAAGGTGCAAATGTTGCTGAGTTAGAAGGGATTCCTGGATCATCCGCTGCTCGTGAGCGTGGGAAAGGATTCCATAAAGTTGCCGATAAGGGGCTAAAAGTTGTTGCAAAGCAAGCCGCAGACTTTGACCGTGCCAAAGGATTATCAGTTATGGAAAACATATTGCAGGCAAATAATGATATAAAAGCAGTGTTTGCTCATAATGATGAAATGGCATTAGGTGCGCTGGAAGCATTAAAATCTGCTGGAAAAACAGATGTGGTTGTTGTTGGATTTGATGCCACAGATGATGCTGTGAAAGCGGTTAATGACGGACGTATGACAGCAACTGTTGCGCAAAAACCAGAATTAATCGGAGAGAAAGCGATGGAAACAGCAAGACAAGTGAACCAAGGTAAAAAAGTGGAAAAATTCATTCCGATTGAATTAGAGCTTATTAAGAAAAAATAAAATATAAACTTACATTTAGGAAGGAAGAAAAACAAATGAAATTTTTTATTGATACAGCAAACATTGATGAAATTAAAGAGGCAAATGATTTAGGCGTATTAGCAGGTGTAACAACAAATCCATCACTTGTAGCAAAAGAAGGCGTAGATTTCCATGAACGTATTCGTGAAATTTGCAGCGTTGTAACAGGACCTGTAAGTGCAGAAGTTATTAGCCTAGAATCAGATAAAATGATTGAAGAAGGAAAAGAATTAGCAAAAATTGCTCCAAACGTTGTTGTAAAAGTACCAATGACAAAAGAAGGCTTAAAAGCAGTAAAAGCATTCTCTGATTTAGGAATTCGTACAAACGTTACGTTAGTATTCTCTGCAGTACAAGCATTGCTTGCAGCACGTGCAGGTGCAACGTACGTATCTCCATTCTTAGGTCGTTTAGATGATATCGGTCATAATGGTATGGACTTAATTCGCCAAATCGCTGATATCTTTGTAATTCATGACATTAAAACAGAAATTATCGCAGCATCTGTACGCCATAGCGTTCACGTAACAGACGCAGCATTAAACGGTGCACACATTGCAACAATTCCGGCAAACGTAATTGGCGCATTAGTGAAACATCCGTTAACAGATCAAGGAATTGAGAAATTCTTAGCTGATTGGGAGAAAACACAAGGGAAATAAAGTGAAACTTCCATCTGTGAAGGATTGCTCCCCGTTTATGAGGGGGAAACAAAAACTACCAAGGTTAGCATTACGTTAACCTTGGTAGTTTTTTTGTTTGTAAAATAATGAATAAAAGAATTTTCATGCAATTGTGCATATTGTCTTTTAAATTTTCTATCTAAGTTATTTAATATATAATAAATAACTCTTTTTTGTGAGTTTTTTTGATACGAGGTAAATAATCAGTACAGGGTCTGACCAGAGGACTGGAGGGCATGATTCTATAAGGGAATAATTACTATTCCATGATTATAGAACTATGTCTTTTTTATTGTATATAGAAGGGGGGATAGGTCTATATTATAGAACTTATATATATTGTGCATTCCATATTATCAATTATCTAAATTTTAAGTCTTGTTACAATTAATAAGGGAGGAAATAGTAATGAAAAGAAAAACACCGTTTAAAGTTTTTTCATCTTTGGCAATCACGACAATGCTTGGTTGCACATTTGCACTTGGTACATCAGTAGCTTATGCGGAAACAACATCTCAGTCAAAAGGAAGTATTTCAACAACTCCAATTGATAACAATTTAATTCAAGAAGAGCGCTTGGCTGAAGCTTTAAAAGAACGTGGAACGATTGATCGATCAGCATCAAAAGAAGAGACACAAAAGGCTGTAGAGCACTATATTGAAAAAAAGAAGGGTGATCAGCCAAATAAAGAAATTCTTCCGGGTGACCCTGCTAAAGAGGCATCTGATTTTGTGAAAAAAGTAAAAGAAAAAAAGATGGAAGAAAAAGAAAAAGTGAAGGAGTCTGTAGAAAATGCTAGCCCAGAGCAAACGCCTTCACAAAATAAAAAACAGTTAAATGGAAAAGTACCAACTTCTCCAGCAAAGCAGGCTCCATATAACGGAACTGTACGTACAGATAAAGTACTTGTACTACTTGTAGAGTTTAGTGATTATAAACATAATAATATTGAGCAAAGCCCTGGTTATATGTATGCGAACGACTTTAGTAGAGAGCATTATCAAAAAATGTTATTCGGTAATGAACCATTCACGTTATTCAATGGTTCAAAAGTAAAAACATTTAAACAATATTATGAAGAGCAATCTGGTGGTAGTTATACGACAGATGGTTATGTGACAGAATGGTTGACTGTTCCTGGGAAAGCAGCAGATTACGGAGCAGATGGTAAAACTGGTCATGATAATAAAGGGCCTAAAGGGGCACGTGACCTTGTGAAAGAAGCATTAAAAGCAGCAGCAGAGAAAGGATTAGATTTATCTCAATTTGACCAGTTTGATCGTTATGATACAAATGGTGATGGAAATCAAAATGAACCAGACGGTGTAATTGATCATTTAATGGTCATTCATGCTGGGGTTGGTCAAGAAGCTGGTGGAGGTAAATTAGGTGATGATGCGATTTGGTCACATCGTTCTAAATTAGCACAAGATCCAGTTGCAATTGAAGGAACAAAGTCAAAAGTTTCGTATTGGGATGGAAAAGTTGCTGCACATGATTACACAATTGAGCCTGAGGATGGTGCAGTTGGCGTATTCGCTCATGAATTTGGTCATGATCTTGGTTTACCAGATGAATATGATACGAATTATACTGGAACTGGATCACCTGTAGAATCATGGTCATTAATGAGTGGTGGTAGCTGGACAGGAAAAATCGCAGGAACAGAGCCAACAAGTTTTTCACCGCAAAATAAAGATTTCTTACAAAAAAATATGGGCGGAAACTGGGCGAAAATTGTAGAAGTAGATTACGATAAAATAAAACGTGGAGTAGGTTTCCCTACATATATTGATCAAAGTGTTACAAAATCCAATCGTCCAGGTCTTGTACGTGTAAATTTACCTGAGAAAAGTGTTGAAACAATTAAAACTGGATTTGGCAAGCATGCATACTACAGTACAAGAGGCGATGATATGCATACAACATTAGAAACACCTTTGTTTGATTTAACGAAAGCAGCTAACGCGAAATTTGATTATAAAGTAAACTATGAACTTGAAGCAGAATGTGATTTTATTGAAATACATGCGGTGACAGAAGATGGAACAAAAACATTAATCGATAAACTAGGCAATAAAGTAGTAAAAGGTGATAAAGATACGACAGAAGGAAAATGGATTGATAAATCATATGATTTAAGTCAATTTAAAGGGAAGAAAGTGAAATTGCAATTTGATTATATTACAGATCCTGCTGTAGCATATAAAGGATTTGCAATGGATAATGTGAACGTAACAGTCGATGGAAAAGTAGTATTTTCAGATGATGCAGAAGGACAAGCGAAAATGAAGTTAGATGGTTTTGTCGTTTCTGATGGAACAGAAAAGAAACCACATTATTATTATTTAGAGTGGAGAAACTATGCTGGATCAGATGAAGGGTTAAAAGTAGCGAGAGGTCCAGCATATAATACTGGTCTTGTTGTTTGGTATGCAGATGATAGTTTTAAAGATAACTGGACTGGTCAACATCCTGGTGAAGGCTTCCTTGGTGTTGTTGATTCTCACCCGGAGACATTTGTTGGAAATTTAAATGGAAAACCAGTATACGGTAATACAGGGTTGCAAATTGCAGATGCTGCATTTTCACTTGATCAAACACCGGCGTGGAATGTAAATTCATTTACACGTGGACAATTTAATTACCCAGGCTTACCAGGTGTTGCAACATTTGATGATTCTAAAGTATACAGTAACACTCAAATTCCTGATGCGGGACGAAAAGTGCCGCAATTAGGGCTGAAATTCCAAGTTGTTGGGCAAGCTGATGATAAGTCGGCAGGAGCTATTTGGATTCGTCGTTAATAGATTAGTAATAAAATAGAAAAGTACGTTCTTCTTAAAAAGAACGTACTTTTTTATTTTGTGTAATACACATTGTTTACCTATATACAGTCTATCAAATGGTGTAGGGAAAAGGAATATTTCCGAGGAAATTGTCGAGACATAGTTGGTATTTATACATTTTTTTGAAAAATGAGTGAAGAGTGTATCAAGCTGATTGGTATAGAAGAAAGACGAGTTTCAGCAATTTACAATGAGTAGTATTCGGATACGATTATTACTGAAAAGTAAAAAAGAACAAGCGGAATTTTTAAATATATGAAATGAAAATACATTTTTTTGATATAGAGATAAATAGAGTTTGCTCCTTTTTTTGTCGTTTATAAATACATATATTTCAAGTTTTTACTGATTTTGAATCTAAAAAATAATTATTTATAAAAAACAAAATTATATATTGATTTTGTTTTTTATTTTGAGTAAAATTCAAAGGAATTAATTAAGATAGTGATAGTTTAATAGTTTAATAGTTTAATTGAAATTCTTTTTTAGGAAGGAAATGTAGAGAATATTTGTAAAGTTATATATATAGGGAGAGTGAAGTAATTGACAGCATTGAAAAAATTATCAGCTTTTGTGAAAAGTAGTATTGTTTTATTATGTGTAGCATGTATGTATTTTGCTATACCAACTGCACATGCAAGTGCGGAGACAGTTAAGATTTATCTTGATCCAGGTCATGGGGGAACAGATACAGGAGCGGTTGGAAATGGTTTGCGAGAAAAGGATTTAACATTAGATATCGCATTACGTATTCGTAACATTTTAAATGCAGAGTATACAGGTCATAAAATTAAAATGAGTCGTACAAGTGATGTATATCCTACGCTAACACAGCGAACAACTGATGCAAATAATTGGGGAGCAAATTTCTTCTTATCTGTACATATTAACAGTGGTGGTGGCTCTGGTTATGAAGATTATAGTTATCCAAATGCAGGAGCACCAACTACGACTTACCAGAATATAATTCATCAGGAAATTATGAAAACAACGGACCTTGATGATAGAGGGATCAAAACAAATAATTTCCATGTGTTAAGAGAAACGAATATGCCAGCAGTATTAACTGAAAATGGGTTTATTGATCGAGCAGAAGATGCTCAAAAATTAGGTAATGCAACATTTAGAGAACAACTTGCAAGAGGGCATGTAAATGGTTTAGTAAAGGCATTTGGATTACAGAAGAAAACATTCTTAATTCGTGTGAAAACAGAAGAATTATATTATTATAATCAACCTGATTGGAATGCAAAGGCTGGTACTGTGAAAAAAGGTGATGTATTCACTGTTGTGGCAACGGTAACTGTAAATGGTTCAAAAATGTATAAGCTAAAATCAGGAAGCTATATAACTGCTAATCCTTCATATATTGAGGTTTTACAATAAAGATTTGATTGAAAAAAGACAATGATGAGCTAATTCATCATTGTCTCTTTTATTTTTCCTCTGAAATAAATCATTCCAGCAAATGTGAGTAAGAATGCTGTTCCAATTACAAAGCTTACGCTCGGTGATGCCCCGATTGCTCCAACTGTAAAGGATCCAGCGACAACACCTAATGAGAAGAATGCGTAAAATAATCCGAATGCCTTCCCGCGTTTATCTTCAGTTGTATTTTCAACGAGTAAAGCATTAATAGATGGGAAGAGGATGGCGAATCCAATTCCGTAAATCATCATAACAACAAAGAGCATACCTTTTGTTGTAAATATGCCAAGTAATGATAAGGCAAGTGCCATGACTGCAATACCAATTAGCATCATTTTTGAACGGTCAAAGCGATCATAAATACGATTTGTTGGCAGTAAGAAGAAGAGGATGGCAGTAATCCCAAATACACTTAGCATCATGCCTGTTGTAGATGCTTTGAGTGCTAGTGCTTCTACTTTTACCGGTAACATATATGTGACGATTCCTTGTGAAAACATTAATGTAAAAGCACCAATATATGCTTGTAATAATGGTTCGGATTTTAGTAATCCTATCATATCTTCTTTGTTCATCATTTGCGTCCGTGATGTGTCTTTTCTAGTCACATTGGTTGGTAATAAGAACAGGGATACGATTGTTCCGAATACCATTAAGATAGAAATCGTAACAAAGACCCACTCTACACCTGCGGTTGCTTTCATAATTCCACTGAAAGCAGGGCCAACGATAGCTGCTGTTCCGACAGCGGCACCAGATAGTGCCATTGCTTTTCCTTGTTTTGTAGATTTCGTTTGTTTAGATAGGAAAGTAAAGGCTGCAGGGATTAAGAAGCCATCACTAAATCCGTGTAAAAAGCGAACGATGAGTAATTGCTCGCCGCTTTGAACAACAGTATACAATAACACTATGAGACTCGTAATTCCCATACTCATATAGAGTACTTTCTTTGCGCCAAATTTATCAACAGATGCACCTGCGATAATATTGCCAATCATATTGGCAAACGAGTACATACCTACAACGAGACCGATAATAAGAGGAGTTCCCCCGAGGCTTTGCGCGTAAGTACTCATAATTGGTAATTGTGAAAATGTATCTAAAAACGCTACGATAACAATAAAATAAATGAAATATTTCAAGCGATGTTCACCTCTCCTCTGCTATTATGGCATAATGCGAATTTCGCCTGCAATGAAATTGAATTAACAGATGTGGAAAAAAGTACAAAGTGACAAAAAAGTGAACTTTTTTTGTTAAAATTTAGTGAAATCCAGATTGGTTTTTTGAAATATATGGATAAGAGTACTATAATAGATTGATAAACTTCACCAGGTTAAGTATATATACATAGAGAGGGATGCATAAAATGAAAGCATTACTTTGGCATAATCAACGTGATGTAAGAGTAGAAGAAGTTCCAGAACCAACTGTACGATCAGGAGCAGTGAAGATCAAAGTTAAATGGTGTGGTATTTGTGGAACAGATTTACATGAATATTTAGCAGGACCTATTTTTATTCCAACAGAAGAACATCCACTAACACACGTGAAAGCACCTGTTATTTTAGGTCACGAGTTTAGTGGTGAAGTTGTTGAAATCGGTGAAGGTGTTACGAATCATAAAGTAGGGGACCGCGTTGTTGTAGAACCTATTTATTCTTGTGGTAAATGTGAAGCTTGTAAACATGGTCATTATAACGTTTGTGAACAACTTGTTTTCCACGGTCTTGGTGGAGATGGCGGTGGCTTCTCTGAATATACTGTAGTACCAGCAGATATGGTTCACCATATCCCAGATGAAATGACTTATGAACAAGGTGCACTTGTAGAACCAGCAGCGGTTGCAGTTCATGCAGTGCGGCAAAGTAAGTTAAAAGAAGGCGAAGCTGTAGCTGTATTTGGCTGTGGACCAATCGGACTTCTTGTTATCCAAGCTGCTAAAGCTGCAGGTGCAACACCTGTTATCGCAGTTGAACTTTCTAAAGAACGTCAAGAGTTAGCAAAATTAGCAGGTGCTGATTACGTATTAAATCCAGCAGAGCAAGATGTGGTAGCAGAAATCCGTAACTTAACAAACGGTTTAGGCGTAAATGTTAGCTTCGAAGTAACAGGAGTTGAAGTTGTACTTCGTCAAGCAATTGAAAGCACAAGCTTTGAAGGACAAACTGTAATCGTCAGTGTCTGGGAAAAAGATGCGACAATTACTCCAAACAACTTAGTATTAAAAGAAAAAGAAGTTGTAGGTATTCTTGGATACCGTCACATCTTCCCATCTGTTATTAAATTAATTAGCTCTGGTCAAATTCAAGCAGAGAAATTAATTACGAAAAAAATTACAGTGGATCAAGTTGTAGAAGAAGGATTTGAAGCGCTTGTAAAAGATAAAAAACAAGTGAAAATTCTTGTTTCACCTAAATAATATATAATATAGAAGAAAGTAGTCTTTTTCTAGAAATAGAAGAAGGCTACTTTTTTTGTGGATAGAAAGGTGATAGACTTTCCTTTGACTAAATTGTTTAAGTAGGAAGGGAGAGTTACATGGTTTCATTTTTACTAACTTTGAAACGAATGCTAAAAGCTTGTTCAAGAGCGTGGAAAGATAAAGAATTTCAAGTGTTATTTGTATTAACGATTATAACGTTACTATCAGGGACTATTTTTTACAGTACGGTAGAAGGATTACGCACGATTGATGCATTATATTTTAGCGTTGTTACATTAACGACAGTTGGCTATGGAGATTTTAGCCCGCAAACAGACTTTGGAAAAATCTTTACGATTTTCTATATTTTCATTGGAATTGGTTTAGTGTTTGGATTTATTCATAAGCTAGCAGTAAATGTTCAATTATCAAGTATATTATCAGGGCGAAAGAAAAAATAGAAGCAATCAGGATATGCACCTGATTGCTTCTATTTTTTACAATATTTTAGCTGTTTCTTTGCAGGAATTTAATATTCGTTTACTATAATGCAAATGAAACATATTATCCATAGAATTATAATAATGTGAATATTCACATTATTTATTTTCTCAATAGAAATGAGTAGAAAGGTGGGATATTCTAATCGTAGGTTAACCATATGATTTGAATTACATATTCCAAGTAAATTAAATATAAACGGAGGTTTTCATATGAAAAAGAAAGTATTAGCCTTAGCAGCAGCTATTACATTAGTAGCACCATTGCAAAGTGTAGCGTTTGCCCATGAAAATGAGGGCGGAAATAAGGTAAGAGTAATTCAATATTGGTCTGCTGAAGATAAACATGCAGAAGGTGTAAACTCCCATTTATGGATTGTCAATCGTGCAATTGATATTATGTCTCGTAATACAACGGTTGTAAAACAAGATCAAGTTGCAGTATTAAATGAATGGCGTACAGAGTTAGAGAATGGTATATATGCTGCTGATTATGAAAACCCTTACTATGATAACAGTACATTTGCTTCTCATTTCTACGAGCCTGATACAGGGAAGACATATATACCTTTTGCTAAGCAGGCAAAAGAAACTGGGGCTAAATATTTTAAACTTGCTGGTGAAGCTTATCAAAAGCAAGATATGAAACAAGCATTCTTCTATTTGGGTTTATCCCTTCATTACTTAGGCGATGTCAATCAACCGATGCATGCAGCAAACTTTACAAATCTTTCTTATCCACAAGGTTTCCACTCCAAATATGAAAATTTTGTAGATACAATAAAAAATAATTATAAAGTGGCTGATGGAAATGGATATTGGAATTGGAAAGGAGTAAATCCTGAAGACTGGATTCATGGAGCGGCTGTAGCTGCTAAGCAAGATTATGCTGGTATTGTAAATGGCACTACAAAAGATTGGTTCGTAAGAGCGGCAGTTTCACAAGAATATGCAGATAAATGGCGTGCAGAAGTTACACTAACAACAGGAAAACGTTTAGTAGAAGCACAGCGTGTCACAGCGGGATATATTCAGCTTTGGTTTGATACGTATGTAAATCGCTAGAACGCTTGGTTACTTCTTAGTTAAAAAACATATACGTATAATGATTCATGATCCAGTACAGGCAATCACTTCTATTGAAATAGTTAAAAAGTTTCTTCGTAAAGAAGAAACTTTTTTTGTTTAGACACAGGAAAATGATAGTTTCTTTCCAATATGTATAAGACATATATATAGAAGGGGAGAGAAAAATGTGGAGCGTAACATATTTCAAAAGGTTCCCTTACCATGCGCATTTCTTGATGAAGAAGCGTTAGAAAGAAATATTGAGTCAATTGTTCAATTGTGCGGAGGAAAGAAAGTTCGTATTGCTAGTAAATCGTTACGATCTGTTCCAGTGATGAAGAAAATTTTAGCCTCTAATAGTTGTTTTCAAGGCATTATGTGTTTTTCACCACGAGAAGTAATATTCTTAATAAAACAAGGATTTAATGATTTGTTGCTTGGATATCCTGTACATGATGAACAAGCACTTCAAGAAATTAGTTTGCTTACAAAACAAGGATTTATAATCACTTGTATGGTAGATTGCATAGAACATATTGCTTATTTAGAGAAAATTGCAATAGAAACGGGTGGACGCTTTCGAATTTGTATTGATATCGATATGAGTAGTCATTTTTTTCAGTTTCATTTTGGTGTTAGACGTTCTCCTATACGTACTACCTCTGAGGCTTTAAACGTTATTGAAAAAGCAATTCAATCTTCCGTTTTACAAATAGACGGTGTAATGGGCTATGAGGCACAGATTGCAGGAGTTGGGGACGATGTACCAAAGCAAGGTTTTAAAAATAAAATAGTTTCTTATTTAAAGAGAAAATCTGTATTTGAAGTGATGGAACGTAGACAGAGCGTTGTACGAGCATTGCAAGAACAAGGAATTACACTTCGTTTTGTAAATGGAGGAGGCACAGGAAGTATAAAAACGACAATGCAAGATGAATCCGTTACAGAGATTACAATAGGTTCTGCTTTTTACTCTCCCAAGCTCTTTGATTACTATAAAGATATTAGATTTGAACCAGCTGTTGGCTTTGCGTTGCCGATTGTTAGACAACCAAGCCAACATATATATACTTGCCTCGGTGGCGGATATATGGCTTCAGGAGCAGTTGGGAAAGACAAACAGCCTGAGATTTGGGAGCCAAGTGGGGCAAAGTTGTTAGCTTTAGAGGGAGCTGGAGAAGTACAAACGCCCGTTTATTATGATGGTTCAGAACATCTAACGGTTGGGGATGGTATGTTATTTCGGCATAGTAAAGCCGGAGAACTATGTGAGCGTTTCTCATCGTTACATCGTATTGTAGGTAACAAAGTGATAGGGGAGTATTCAACATACCGGGGGGATGGCCAATGCTTTCTGTAAAAGGGCAGAAATGGAGAAATTGGGCAGGGAATGTAGAAGGGAATCCACAATATACGATGTATCCAAAAAATATACAAGATGTGATAGAAGTAGTAAAGTTTGCAAAGGAACAGGGAAAGAGAATTCGTGTTGTTGGATCAGGACACTCCTTTACACCTCTTGTTCAAACAGAGGAAATTCTAATTTCTTTAGATGAGCTACAAGGGATAGTAGACGTGGATTCACAATCATTCATAGTAGAAGTATGGGGCGGAACAAAGTTATATAACTTAGGAAAACTGCTGGAAGACAAAGGATACGCGCAGGAAAATTTAGGAGATATTGATTCGCAATCTATTGCAGGAGCAATTAGTACAGGAACGCATGGAACAGGTATTCAATTTGGTAGTTTGGCAACACAAGTAGTAGAAGTTACAGCTGTGCTGGCATCTGGAGAAATTATTGTTTGTTCTGAGAAAGAGAACCCTGAATTTTGGAAGGCATTTCAGTTATCTCTGGGTATGCTGGGAATCATTGTAAAAGTTAAATTAAAAGTCATTCCAGCTTATTCACTTATCTATGAAAGCAGAAAGGAATCGTTTTCTACTGTAATAAACAAACTAGAGAAATATAAGCAACATCGTCATTTTGAATTTTTTGTGTTTCCGTATTCAGATGATGTCCAAGTGAAAATTACAAATGAAACAGCAGAGAAAGGGATAGATTTAAAGTGGCATAAGATCAAGACAGAACTACTTGAAAATATAGCTTTTTCATTATTGTCTAAAGGATGCAAGTGGATTCCTTCTATAAGTAAAGGAGTTAGTAGACTGTCAGCAAAGGCAGTGCCGAGTACGAAAACAATTGGTCCAAGTTATCAAATATTTGCTACATCTCGTAATGTTCGTTTTTATGAAATGGAGTATAGTGTCCCAGCGCAGTATATGAAAGATGTAGTAGGGGAAATTTACAACCTCATTGAAAAGAAGAAATTCCAAGTTCATTTTCCAATTGAATGTCGTTATGTAAAGGGAGATGATATATGGATAAGTCCTGCTTATAGAAGAGATTCAGCGTATATCGCTGTGCATATGTATAAAGGAATGAAATATGCTGCGTACTTTACAGCAATAGAACATATTTTTCAAAAGTACGAAGGGCGTCCACATTGGGGGAAAATGCATACAATGCGATATGAACCATTACAATGTGTTTATCCAAAGTTAAACTCTTTCTTGGAAGTTAGAGGAAAGCTAGATCCAATGGGGATGTTTTTAAATCCATATGTAGCAAAAATGTTTTCTATTTATGAAAAAAGCTGACAAATTATTTGTCAGCTTTTTGGAGTGTAATTGCATTTCGTGTATGGCTTATATGCTCATAAAATAATAATTTATTTCGACTAAATACATGTAATAGGACATGTATAATGAAGAGACCATTAATTGAGAACATAAACAGTAATATAATGAGCATAGTTAATGGATTAGTCTGATTCAATATGGAACTACTAGAGAGAATATAGTTCATTCCACCTAAAACAAAATAGAAAAGGCCGTAACGAATAAATAATTCTTTAATGGTAATTCGCTCATTTTTACCTTTTATATGAATACGAAGCAACGCTTTACCAATTGTTTTTCCGTTCGTCAAATACGGAATGACGATGAAATAAATGAAGACCGCACATAGGGTGAAAATAAGTTCATATAGATTGGTATAAGACTGGATACTAGAAATGAAAATAGAATTTCCTTTATTTTTTATAACTGGCACAACAATAGATAAGAAAATCCAATCAATTTGCAGTGCGATAAGACGACGAATAAATCCAACTGGTTTCGTAGCTAAATCGACATGTGCATCTAATTCATTTGATTTAGGAAGGAAGTACGTGAATATCGGTGCGATGAAATAACCAATTGCTCCCCCAAGAGTATTTAAAAATAAATCATCGACATCAAATAAACGATATGCGCAATTGTATATACCGTATAATCCAGTCACTTGTGTTATCTCAAAAAATAGTGAGAGACAAAGTGAAAAGAAGATTGTTTGTAAAAAACCAAGGCGGAAATAGTAACGTAAATATATGCCGATTGGAATCGTTAATAGTGCATTGAATGCGACTTGTAAAAAAGCAGATTCTTTTAATAAATAGAAATAGGTAGCTGGTTTGGCTAATACTGCTGCTGTATGGTTGCTGATTTCTTGAATGAAATAAAACGGTACAAGCTGAACGTGCTGTGTACTAGCTGGCTGCAAGCTACATGTATCATAGGTTTGTGGCAGCGGTAAGATGACAAGAAAATAAGCGTTTAACAAGTAAAGCAGTAAAGAATATAAAATAAATGAACGCCATTTATTTAAATAGCCATATTTTCTGTAATTAAATATTAAAAATGGAATCAATAGAATCATTGCTAAAAAGGGGAATAGAATAAATGCTGTTTTAATTGGAAATAAATAAGCTGTCAAAATGTGGCTCCTTTCGAAAAAATTCGGAATCTATTATAGCTTTAATAAAATGTAAAATCAAATTTTATTTTTTAGAGACCGAGTTGTTTCGATAGGAAAGAGGGATGAAGAAGAGCCTTACTGCAAATTTGCAGAAGGCTCTTTTAGTGTAAATATTTAACGTGCGTAGCATGGGATTTTGATGAGAGAATATAGCTTTTGAATTGTTGTTTCCATGGCATCGTTGTAATTTCCTGTTTTTGAGAAATCCACTCATGATAATCTTGTTGTGTTTTCCATAATATACGAATCATATATTCATTCCCATGCTCAGTACGTTTCATGCGAGAAAATTCTAGATTAATAAACCCATATGTACCGGAGTTTGGATAGTATTCTTGTAGAGAACGAATAATTTGTTCTTCATAGCCGAATTTAATATGAATAAGTTTTGTAACAATAAACATGATTGCACCCCTTTTGTATTTGTAGTAGTAAATTAAATTGAATTGAATATCCTGTTTCAGTCACAACATGTGCAATCCTCCTATTATGCTTACGAGGTTATGGAGGTATCTTTAACGTAGATTTATCATGCTCGTAATTCATTTTTATAATGTAGGATACATTTAATATTATACTATTCTGAAAATTTAAAGTAAATAAAAGGAAGACGACAAATTTTTTATAAAAAAGAGCGCCCTATTTAGTAGGACAACTCTTTCAGCTTTATAGGAAAATAATAGTGAGTACACCCACGATGACACAATAAAAAGAGAAATATTTTAAATTCCCTTTCGCCATCAAATGTAAGGAAAAATGAGAGTTAAACCATATAAATCTATTTCGACTTTTCAATATATAAGTTGCTGTTACGAAGAATAAAAAGTGCCCTGTACTTATTTTTTTTCTTTTTTAGATTGGTATGGGGAAAGGGAAGAATTTGACTGCTTCTATGCATGGCTTGATGCTCTCTTCCGCCCAAAAAGAAAGGTTTTATGATGGTTTTTCAATTTGGATTTATATAATTTGTAGAAGGTTGTCATATGTTGTCAACAGACTAATTTTGTATCAGTAAGGTTTCTACAGGATTTGACAATATTTTTAATGTCGTGTAATCTTTTGTTTCTAATATACGAATTTACATTTTGTAAGATTTGTATGAAAATCAGTTGTTAAAAGTTAAGAGTTCATTACATTTTATGGGTTGTTTTCATTTTTTTGTCATGAAAAATAAAGTGTATTTAATGAGTTTGTAAACAAACTGTAAAACAAATCATGTATAACTGTATGAGAAGGGAGTCGGATTATGAACTATTTTAAGCGAATCAGTAGTCTAGTATTAGCAGGAATTATTGGTCTTTCTAGTACAGTCGCTGTAAAAGCTGAGTCAAACGACGAGAAACTGGACAACATGCAACAGCAATTGCAGCAGAATAACAATGATATTCAGCAAAAAGAACAAGAGAAGCAAGCTGTTAATAAAGAAATACAAGGTATTGAGAGTGAACTACATAATTTAAATAATACAATTGCAAAAAACAAAGAGGACCAAGCTGCTATTCAAAGTAAAATCGATGAAACGCATAAGCAAATTGAACAGAAAAAGCAAGAGATTATCGTTTTAGAGGATAAAGTACTTGCTCGTAAAGATATTATGAAAAAACGTATGGTTTCTGTTCAAAATAGCTCAAATACGAGTTTAGTAGTAGAAGTTGTAGTAGAATCAAAGAATTTTGCTGATTTCTTACAACGTATGAATGCAGTATCTACAATCCTAGATGCAGATAAAGAGATTTTACGTCTGCAAGAACAAGATCTTCGTCAAATTGAAGAAGACAAAAAAGTAATTGACGAAAAAGAAGCGTCTTTAGTAGTAGACAAACAAAAATTAGCAAAAGCACAAGCGGATTTACAAGAAAACTTGAAAAAGCGTCAAGAAAACTTACAAGCTGTGCAAGCAAAATATAATCAAATTGCAAGTCAAATTAATTTAGCTGAACAAGAAAAAGCAAAAATTGAATCAAGTATGAAAGAAGTACAAGAAACAATTGCTCGTGAGCAAGAAGCTGCAAGATTAGCAGCGGAAGCTCAAGCAAAAGCAGAAGCAGAAGCAAAAGCTGCGAAAGAAGCAGAAGCAAAAGCAATAGCAGACGCGGCTAAGCAAACAGCACCAGCGCCTAAGCAAGCTGAAAGTGGAAAAACACCATCTACTCCTCAGCCAGAGCCAAAACCGGCTAAAGGTGGGCGTGAAATTTATGTATTGGCAACTGCTTATACAGCTGATCCTTCTGAAAATGGAAATAAGCCAGGTGAAACTGTAAAATCTAAATTGGGTCATAACTTAACTGCAAACCCAGGAATGAAATTAATTGCTGTAGATGATGCGGTTATTCCATTGGGATCTCGTGTATTTGTTGAAGGATACGGTGAAGCAATTGCCGGGGATACTGGCGGAGATATTAAAGGTCATAGAATTGATGTATTAATGCCAGATAAAGCTTCTTCTAGTGCTTGGGGACGCAGAACGGTTAAAGTTACAATTTTAAATTAAAATCAAATCCAACTTTACATCTGGTAAAGTTGGATTTTTTTACGAAATAAATGTTAAGTTGAGTTTACATTTTGTAAAGCTTAGCATACAATGATGGTGAGAGGTGGTAAATTTGACCATTTACAATAGAGTGAAGGAGCTAAGAGCCCGTTTTAACTTTACGCAGAGCGTATTAGCTGAAAAAGTTGGCGTAACAAGGCAAACGATTGCAGCGATTGAAAAGGGTGATTACGTTCCATCATTGTTATTAGCACTGACGATTTGTGATGTATTTGATTTAAAGATGGAGGATGTGTTTGTTTTAAATAAGGAGGGAGAAAAAAGTGAATAGAATCATTTTGTCTTATGTGGTGAATGTGTTATTTATCGGATTAGCTAGCTGGGCATTTATTGAACTCTATTATTTTGAGGTGGAATTTGCAAATATTATTCAAACAGAGAAAGTGCCATTTGAAATATCGATGAGCATCACACCGTTTTTATTGTTATTAATTGTAGCTGTTGTATCCACTATTTTTTATAAAGTTCAAAAGAAGAAATATAAGAAATTATCTTTTTGGATGTTTCCCTTGTTATTTCCACAAGATGATGAGCGGGAAGAAATCATTACAGCAAAAGCATGTCGTACGACTTTTATGGCGCTTTGGTATGTTATGCCGACTGCAGCTGCATTGCTTGTTATATATCCGATTGTAACCCCGTATATTCCTGCGTACCCATTATATGTTGTGTTTTTAATCTTCTTTATACAAATGACTGTATTCCATATTTCACTTTATCGAAATAAATTTGCTTGAAGACGTGCCACGTGCACGTCTTTTTTTGTAATAAACATCCTATTTTTTACAAAAAATTAATGTGTGTCGAAGTGAAGATTTACAAATGTTTTTTATGATAGAAATTGGACGTATCGAATAAAGGGAGTGGGGAAATGAAAAAGGCGTTCTTATACGGTGGGATGATTGCAAGTGTATTATGGGCAGGAAATGATGTGAGTGCAGAAACAATAGACAAGGACGCACAAAAGGTTGTGAATAAAATAGATACGTTACCAAAGGGGAGTATATCTAACCCAGCGTATCGCGGGAAAGTGGAACAGATGGTGGCGGACTTTATTGGTAAAAAACATAAGGATACAAAAGTTAATCGAATCGCCTCATTTCAAATGCCAAATGGGAAGGCTGAAATTACAGCATCAACACCTGATGGGAATACACTTGTTGTTACGGAAGCAGATTTAGGACAAATTCAGATTCTATCAATTGCAGATTTAGAGAATATAAAAGTATTAGGAAATGTGAGTTTTAAAGAAATTCATTCAGAAGCAGAAGTAACGAGTGTAACGGTTACACCAGACGGAAAGTACGCATTGGCTGCTTTTCGAACTGGAGATAACTTATATTATGCAAATAAGGGACAAGTGGCGGTAGTGGATTTAGCAGCGCAGAGAGTTGTAAAAACGTATGAAGTAGGTGTAGGACCAGATTCAGTAGCGTTAACAGCAGATGGAAGAACACTTATTATTTGTAATGAAGATGAAGAAAACGATCCAAATGATGAAAATGAAGTGAATATGAAAAAAACAAAACGACCAGGAAGTATTTCTATGATTACATTTCCTGACGGTGATGTCATGCGCGGGGAACATACTGAGCTTCCAATCCATATGAGTAACATTAGTAATGGAGCAATCTATAAGCATGATCCGCAGCCGGAGTATGTAGCGATTAGCGCAAAAGGAGATAAAGCAGCTGTTACATTACAAGAAAATAATGCGGTAGCAATTGTAAATATTGTAGAAAAACGAATTGAAAATATATTTGGTCTTGGCATCACAACACATAAAGCAGATTTAAAAAAGGATGGTACCGTATCTTTTCAAGATGAGGTGACTGCACGCCTAGAACCAGATGGTGTGACATGGGATCCGTCTGGGCGATTTCTCATTACTGCTAATGAAGGGGATCTTGGTAAAAATGAGTTTAAAGATGGCGTGAAATCAGGGGGGAGAAATATTTCTGTATGGAGTCAGGACGGATCTCTTGTGTACGATAGTATGAATCTTATTGATGAAAAAGTAGCAGCTGCTGGGTTATATCCTGATAATAGAAGTGAAAATCGCGGAAGTGAAGTAGAAAATGTGGCGACGGGTATGATAAAAGGAAATTCCATCTTAGCAGTAGCTGCTGAAAGGGCAAATGCTGTATTATTTTTCGATATGACAATTCCAATGTTCCCGGTTTATATTGGACTTGCTCCATCAGCTGGGGCAGCACCAGAAGGAATTTATAAAGTAAACGGTCGAGATTTGTTTGTAAGTGCGGATGAAGTAGATGGAGTATTAAGTTTTTATCGTATAAGTAAATAAATTTCTTTTCCTTTTCGTCTCATACTTGTACATATAGTCATCTTACTTTATCATCTTATATAGAAGTAAGATTTTGTAAAGGGAAGGAATTATGTATGAATAAGAAGAGAATATATAGTATACTAGCAGTTCTTTTATTTGTTGTAGGTGGCATTTTAATTGGTAAGCCATTTTATGACGGATATATGGCAGAGAAGAAGCAAACAGAAAATGTACAAGCTGTTCAGAAGATGGAATATCAAAAACAGGATACGAAATTTGTAGATGCATCTAAAATTGACCAACCTGATTTATCAGAGGTAGCGAATGCATCATTAGATGAAACACAAGTAATTGGTCGTATTGAGATTCCAAGTATTTCATTGAAATTACCTATTTTAAATGCTTCTACCGAGAAAAATTTATTATCAGGAGCAGCAACTGTAAAAGAGAAGCAAGAGATGGGAAAAGAAAATTATGCATTGGCAGGACATAACATGTCAAAAAAAGGTGTTTTGTTTAGCGATGTATCTTCGTTAAAAAAGAACGATAAAATCTATTTATATGATAATAAAAATGAGTATGAGTACGTTGTTGCGAATGTGTCAGAAGTAACACCTGATAAATGGGAAGTAGTAGAAGATCACGGGAAAACAGAAGTTACACTTATTACATGTGTGTCTGTATCTGATAACTCGAAGCGTTTTGTTGTTACTGGGGAGTTTGTAAAAGCGAAGAAAAAAAGCTGAGGGAGTAATCCCTCAGCTTTTTTAGTCCATCCATTTTACCAGTTTTTTAGAAAGTAGTAATAAAACACATCCTAAAACAATAGCGACTGCTCCTATAACTGTGAATACTTCTGAATATCCAAGTGAAGTTGTAAAACTAGCGAGTTGACCACCTAAAATGTTGGCGACCCCTGAACTAGCGAGCCAAACGCCCATCAGTAATGAAGCGAGTTTTACTGGTGCAAGAGAACTGACCATTGATAATCCAACAGGTGATAAGAACAATTCACCTAATGTGTGGAAAAGGTAAGTAAAGACAATAAATAGTAGGTTTGCTTGCTCTGTAATGTTGTGCTCATCACTACCTGTTTTTAATGTAGCGATAACAAGAACGATATAACCGATTCCAAGTAAAATCATACCGAGTCCCATTTTTGTTGGGATTTTTAAATCTCCACGTTTTGTTGTAGCCAGCTTAGCCCATAGTGCTGAAATAGCGGGAGCAAGCAAAATGATAAATAGTGGATTGACTGATTGGAACCAAGATGTTGGGATTTCCCATCCGAACACAGAACGATCAACAAACTTGCTTGTATATAACGTTAGTGAGCTACCAGCTTGTTCAAAACCAGCCCAAAAGAAGACGACGAAGCAAGTTAGAATAACGATAACTGCTGTATGTTGTTTTTCTTTTTTTGTGAGTGGTGTATTACCAGCTGTTTGTTTCCCTGATGCCGCTTGTAAATCTATTGTTGGTTTTTTACCGATATCACCAAGGTAGCGATTAGACAATGTTGTAAATAAAATTTGTCCAATAATCATACCGATTGAGGCAGCTAAGAATCCGTAACGGAAGCCGTAATGAACAACGCCATCTACTGTTGTTTTGAATAAATTTTCTGATAAAAATCCGCAAACGAGTGGAGCTAAAAATGAACCGACGTTAATACCCATATAGAAAATGGTAAATGCACTATCACGTTTTGGGTCATTTTCTTCATACAGTTGTCCAACAAGTGTAGAAATATTTGGTTTGAAGAAACCATTACCAATAATAATAAGCGCGAGTCCAAGGTATAGGCCGATTTGGTTTTGCAGGGCAAATAGCGTAAGGTTACCGATTGCCATTGTCACGCCACCTATCGTGATAGCTAAACGTCTTCCAAGAAATCGGTCAGTTAAGTATCCACCAATCATTGGAGTAAAGTAACACGCTCCAGTGTAAAAGCCATAGATAGAAAGTGCCCACCCGGGACTAAATCCAAGACCACCGCTTACTAAAGCTGTTGTTAAGTATAGTGTTAATAATCCTCGTAATCCATAGTAACTAAATCGTTCCCACATTTCTGTGAAGAAGAGTAAGTATAAACCTGGAGGATGTTTCTTGTTTCGTTGTTGTTTTTTCTCAAGTTGTATCGTTGATTCCATTTCAGTTTCCTCCTGACACAAACAAAAACAAAGTTAATAGTTTTGTATATGTAATAGTTTACTTTATTAACTATTACATGTCAATAAAGGTTGATTTTTCAGAAGAAATTGGAAAACAGAGCGGATGTAGAATAGGGATTTCTTTTGTGGTAGACTATGGACTATGTTTGTTTTAGCGTATAAGTGAAAATTGAAAAACAATGTAAAACCTTTCTTTTTAGATGGAAGAGAGCATCCGACTATGTATAGAAGCGGTTAGGGCCTTTTTTAGCCCTATGCCATGGAAAACAAAAGGAGAAAACGAGTGGAGGTCTGCTTTTGTTTTCAAAGCCGCAACTGATATGTTGGAAAATCAAAATCGAGTTATATACCTCTTTTTTTTAATGGGAGAGAGCATTTGTTCATGGATAGAAGCAGTCAGATCCTTTTCCTGTCTCATACTAAGTGAAGACAAAGAGAGAAGATGAGTGCGAATCATCTTTTGTTAGGCGTAGCCGCAATTTATATGTTGAACAAACAAAATGTATATAGGGTGAAAAGGATTCCACTTTATATGAAAGTAACGAAGGAGAAAGAAATGAAATCATTACAGAAAAAAGAAATTTTGCTTATGAGCCTGATGTTATTTTCCATGTTTTTTGGAGCTGGAAATCTTATTTTTCCACCTTTCCTTGGATATGAAGCGGGGAATCATGTATGGATTGCATTGTTGGGCTTTATCATATCAGCAACTGGACTTCCGATATTAGGTGTAATAGCAATCGCTAAGGCCGGAAGTTTCCAAGGACTAGCAAATCGTGTACATTCCTCTTTTGCAATTATTTTTCCTTGCTTAATTTATTTGTTTATCGGTCCTGGGCTTGGTATACCACGTGCAGGAAGTTTAGCTTTTGAAATGGGACCAGGTCAATTATTTCCTGATTCCGGTAGTGTGTTGCTACTTATCTATACAGTCATCTTTTTTAGCATTGTATATTGGCTAAGTTTATCACCATCAAAATTGATGGGGCTGTTTGGGAAACTATTAACACCTTTATTGTTATGTATGATTGCCCTTATTTTTATAAAGAGTATGATTACACCAGTAGGAGATGTTCAAGTACCAGTGGGGAACTATGGAAATACTCCGGTATTTCAAGGGTTTTTAGATGGGTATTTAACGATGGATGCTTTAGCAGCGTTAATCTTTGGAATTGTTGTAGCAAATGCTTTACGTGTAAAAGGAGTACAAGATGAAAAGAACATAGCAAAGTATATGAGCATGGCAGGTATAGGTGCTGGTCTATTATTATCTCTTATTTACGTTATTCTCGGATATGTCGGATCAATAAGTGGCTCACTTGGAAAATTTGATAATGGTGCACAAGTATTAGCTCATGTGATGACTGCATTATTTGGACAGAGCGGTATGATATTATTAGGAATTATTTTTACAGTTGCTTGTTTGTGTGTATCGATCGGACTTGTTACATCTTGTAGTCAGTTTTTTACAGAAGTATTTCCAAGAGTCTCTTATAAAGTGTGGGCTTTTGTTTTAAGTGTCGTTAGTATGATTCTTGCTAATTTAGGATTAACACAAATTTTAAAAGTATCAGTCCCTATTCTTGGGTTTATTTATCCGATTGCTTTAACACTTATTATTTTAGGACTATGTCATAAGTATATCGGTAAGTATACGTATATATATCCAGTGACTATTGGACTAGTAGCGGTGTTTAGTGGAATAGATATTTTAAATCGTAACGTGCTACTTTCAAAATGGACATCTATATTAGAACACATTCCTTTATATACAGAAGGAGTAGGATGGATTATTCCAGCGATTGTAGGTGGCTGCTTAGGAATGATTGTAAGTGCTTGTATGAATAAAAAGGATTAGAAGAAAAAGGTGTTTTCTATACTGGAAAACGCCTTTTTTGTTTAATCTAATTCACCTATAAACCAAATTTCTTTGTCATTGTAATCAGAATCAGTAAAAATTTCTGTATATCCTTTTACTTGTAATTCGTTAGGTATATGTAAGCCGCATTCTTGTTCAATCTCGCGTTCTTGTGGTAATGGAATCCACTGTGGTCCGTCCATGTATCTACCTAGAAAGCCTTCAAAAAATCGTTCTATTCCTTGTTTACTACATACAATTAAGATATTAGAAGCTTGTAAATTAGGAAAAGAGACAACAAAATAAATACGATACTCTTTTTCAGTTGTAGTTTTTATACGGATTAAATGCTCTACTCGATTGATTGCTGTCTGTAAATAAAATCGTTTAATCGAGTTCGATTTACGTTTTGAATGCATATAAGAAGGATTGAAGGGAAGATGAATAGACCAGCAACCTAAAGCAGACTGTTCATTAGCATTTGGTAAAGAGTTTGTATGTATAGTCGTATATTGCAAGAAATTTCGGAATGCGCGCCTTAGACCACGGGTTTTCTTTTTTGAGTTATTGTTCCAAATTGATTGTTCCAAAGCAACACCTCATAAGCAATATTTTTTATTTTTCTAGTTACGCTGAAAAGAAGAAGGAGAAATGCTATTTATTACTATAATAGCAGAAACTAGGAAATGTTAGAGAAATTTCTCTTAAAAAATGAATAAGCTAATAGTATGATGTAAGTAATGGGTAATTTCACCAATTATATGTATAGTACCATTTTAGCAGCATGATTAGAGGGGGGAGAGAATGAAACAGGATTTAAACAAAAAAATAGAAGCTCTAGAAACAGCGATTGATACAATCCAAGAGGCGCTCTATGAATTAAAGGCACAGCAAAGGGAAATAGAAGTAGAAAAAGTTCAACAGGAGAGAGAGCAGAAGAAACAAGAAACTAGTATCCCTGCACCAAATGTGAGAAAAGAAGAAATTGTCGTTAATGAAGAAAGAGTGAAAGAACCAGAAGTAAAACAAGTAGATATTTCTGCATTTAAGCCTGAACCGTTTGATATTATAAAATTTTGTCAAACATGGCTGCCACGTATTTTCGTTGCTATTATGCTACTGGGGGTAATTTGGCTCTTTAAAGCGGGAGTAGATGCGGGATTACTTACTCCAGCAATTCGTATTGTATTTGGCGTAGTATTATCAGTTGGTTTGTACTATGTAGGTGATCTGCAAATAAAACAGGAACGTCAAGCTTTAGGGTTAGTATTAGCTGGGGGGAGTATTACAGGTATTGTTTTAACGACATTCGCTGCACATTATTTGTATCATTTCTTTCCGGCAACCATTGCATTTATATTAAATATTATTTGGATTATACTTGGCATCTATCTAGCTAAGCGATATCAATCAGAGTATCTCGCTATATTTGTATCTGTAGGTGCCTTTTTTGTACCGTTCTTATTAAATAGTACAACACCTAATTCTTACATTTTCTTTGGATATGAAGCAATATTAACGATTAGTTTATTATGGTATGCGTATAAGAACCGTTATCAATATTTATATATGGTGTCTTATTGTGTTTCTGTACTTGTAACATTTGTCTTCTTTGTCATTATGACAGTGTTACTAGGAAATTTAAATGTACAATTAACAGTTGTGTATGGATTCATTCATATTACACTTTTTTGGCATATGTTTATGAACCGAAGTTTTATTTATCAACCTAGAATGGCGTTGTTTAGTGCGAATGCAATCTTCTTTATTATGGCAATTGTAAAAATTCCAGACTTTACAACATGGGGATTATTGATTAGTACAATTGTGCACGCTGTAATGTTTGTAGCTGAATATACGAAAAATAAAAAATCATTATTTACGGATCTTTTATTTGGATTTGCAATGGGATCGTTTAGTTTAGCGATTTTATATGAGTTCAGCTTAGTAAATGGATCGATCATCTTAATGTTACAAGGATTCTTAGGTGTTGTTACTTCTGTTAAATTGAAACAAGAAATTAAGTTTTATATAAGCGCTGTTATTTATGCGATTGGTATGCTTCAAACGCTCGTTAGTCCATTTGAAGCATTTATGTCAGCTGCTTTTGTAGCTCACTTCATTTTGCTTGGAACATTTTATTATGGCATGATGAGAGTGAAACCAATGTTACAACATTTTGGAAAACATGTGTATTCGATTACACTGTACGGCTTTATGGTACTTGTATTTATTACAATTACTAGAATAGGAGAGGTTCTTTCAACAAGCGGAAGTATCATTAGTGTACCTGTCTCTCTTTTATGGATGATATATGCTTTAGTTTCAGTTTGGTTTGGGCGTAATAGAAGAATGAATGAAATACTGTATGCGGGGCTAGTGGTGTTAGTTGTGACAGTGAGTAAGTTATTCTTCTTAGATTTACCAGAAGTATCAATGATGATTCGTGCAGTATTATTCTTACTTATTGGTGGACTAGGAATTGTTATTTCTAGAATGTTTTTCTCAAAAGAAAAAGATGAGTAGTAAAAAAGCAATCCATTTAGGATTGCTTTTTTTATTATTTATTATTAATAGTGACAGCTTCATTATATTTTGTCGTTGTATTTTGACGAAGACGCAAAGTGGCTTGTCCAGTTGTATTTGGTGCGAGTTGTACATTTACTACTTTTTCAGCAAAACCTAGACTATTTGTTATGAAAGAGAATGCATTACTATATCCAAAGCTAGAAGGCCAAGTACCATTTTCATTTTGGATTTTCGCAACTTGTGATCCTCCAGTTGTGAAAATTCCTAGAGAATAATTACTATATGTTGTATTTGGTAATAAGTTATTTAATTGAATTTTCACTTGGAATACTTCATTGTTTGGCAGGATACTAGGATGCGTAACTACGTAATTATTTACAGGTGTAGTTACTGTACTGCTATATCCATATGAACCTGGCTTAAATGTATTTGTATTGAACCATTTATATCCTTGATTTGGGGCGCTCCAAGGTTCTGGTTGTGGCTCAGTTGATAAATTAGGTTGCTCAAATGTTTGTAAAGGTGTTGGGTTATCAAGTTGTAAGCCATTTACTTGATCTAAACTTGTATAGGTTTCTTGTTTAGATAACCAATTAACGATATTTTCCAATAAGATAGCGTCATTTTCTTCTTTATACCCATCATATGTTTTTTTTGCTTGTCCTGTATCTTCACGAACATATTTTGGTGAGGCATCCTCAACAGGAGAAGAATCGCCGATAAATGCTGCTTTTCCAAGACCAACTTTAGCAATAGCAGCAAAAGGACCTTCTGCAATACCGCCACCATTATAAACACCACTATCAACAGCGTTATTCCATTTTGATGGGTTTTCTGGAAGGTACACGATTCCTTTTGCTAATTTAGTGTTTGTAATGGCAAGTGTAGAACCAGCATGCATAGCTACTGATGAAACACCTTTCGTAATACCAAAGGATTGTTCAGGTGATACAATATTTTTGGCAGAAACATCTCCAAGCGCATTATAGCGAAAGCGAATACCAAAGTTTTGAGATAACCAATCGGAGCTTTCCACTCCTTGCATTGCTGGCGAGTTTGCTTCTTCACTAGACATACCTTTTGCAGGGTTGTCCCATGCACCACGTCTGTATCCATTAAATACCTCTGAAGAATCCCAGCGATTCTTATTTCGGTCTGCATTATAATGATCTGCGATAAAGAAAATACTACCACCATTTTTAACATACTGTAACATAGCATCTTGTTCAGATTTTTTATAAGGAATATTTGCTTCAGGAACAATAAACACATTATAATCTTTTAAATTTTCATATGTAATAGGTGTAGATTGGCGAAGCTCTTTTACAAAATATCCATTTTTAGAAATACCATTTCCAAAATCGGAAAAACCACCATCAATGACCCAATCAGCTGTACCTGCTGTTTGCCCATGTGTATTATCAAATAATACTTTCTTCCCATTGTTTTGATTTACAACTTTTGCAGCAATTTCAGGTGCTGGATCTGTAGAACTTTCAGCGAAAGCAGGTGGAATATAAGTGCTTCCGATACTGAGTGTAATTGCTGTTGCTAAAGAAAGTTTAAGCCATTTTTTGTTCTTCATAGAAGAATCCCCCTAATAATAAATATATGTCCCTTAATAATGTAATGGATTTTTTTATGAAAATAAAGATGGAAAATGTGAAATATACAAAAAATTTGTAAAAATAACATGAATTTTGTTGATAAATATTTGTGTGAAAAATAAGAAAACCCCTTCCTCGCTATCAGGAAGGGGTAACATATTTAACTGATTTTTGAATTTTCTACAGCATCTATCTTATGAAATCCTTTTAAGTAATATACAACTACCAATGCAATTAACCAAATTGGACCAACAATTAATGCAATTCGTGTATCCTCTGAATAAGCCATAATTCCTAATACTAATGTAAGGAAACCGAGTGAAAAATAAGAACTTAATGGATACAAAGGCATTTTATACGTTAAATTTTGCTTAGTTTGTGCTGGTAATCCTTTTCGGAATCGGATTTGGGTAACTAATATGATCCCCCATGTCCAAATTGCGCCGAACGTTGAAATACTAGTAAGCCATGTAAATACTTTTGCAGGAACAAGATAGTTTAAAATAACACCAGCTAGTAGGACGAAAGAAGTTGCTAAAATTCCTTTACTTGGAATCCCATTTTTATTCAAACGGCCGAACTTTTCAGGTGCCTTTTTTTGTTGCGCCAATGTAAATAACATACGTCCCGTACTAAATAGACCACCGTTACAAGAAGAAAGAGCCGCTGTTAAGACGACAAAGTTAATAATCCCTGCTGCTTTTGCTATACCAATTTGTTGGAATGTTAATACAAATGGACTTCCTTTATCGCCAAGTTCATTCCATGGATAAATTGCCATCATAACAAATAAGGCTCCAACGTAGAACAGTAAAATACGCCAAAATACGTTATCAATTGCTTTTGCGAGTGTTTTCTTTGGATTTTGTGCTTCACCAGCTGTGACACCGATGAGCTCGACTCCTAGATAAGCGAATAAAACCATTTGTAAGGAAAGAAGTAACCCAGAAAAACCATTTGGAAACCATCCGCCGTGTGACCAAAGATTTGAAATACCAGTGGCGATACCATCATTTCCAAATCCAAATAAAATAATTCCTGTACCAATTACAATCATACTGATAATTGTGACAATTTTAATTAAAGCAAACCAAAATTCAAGTTCCCCGAATACTTTTACAGATAAAAAGTTAAATGCACTCATTAATACGAGAGCCATTAATGCCCAAATCCAGCGCGGGATATCCGGGAACCAAAACTCCATATAAATACCAGCGGCAGTGATTTCTGCCATACAAGTAACAACCCATAAAAACCAGTAGTTCCAACCAGTGATATAACCTGCTAACGGTCCTAAATAATCATGTGCATATTTGCTAAAAGAACCAGCAACAGGCTGTTCAATTGCCATTTCCCCAAGAGCGCGCATAATGAAGAAGATAACGAGTCCAGCAATCATATAGGCTAATAGAATAGAAGGTCCAGCTAATTTAATAGCGGAAGCAGATCCTAAAAATAGTCCTACGCCAATAGCGGATCCAAGAGACATCAATGTGATGTGCCGTTGTTTTAGACCGCGGTTTAAATTTCCTGATTTGTTTGTGTTTTGCATAAGAAGCCTCCTTGTAGGATGAAAAAGTTTGAATACGCTTACTTGATGTTTAACTATTTTAAATTATAAAACATTTCTTTCTGTTATGCTACAAAAATAGTCGATGTATGCTGTACTATATCTATATTTGTCAGACCTAAACTTAAAATTCGAACTATTATTGAATATATTGACTCTTCTTTTTATTGGTTGGTAAGATTAAGTATTACATTTTCTCATATAATAGTAAGAAAAGAATGTGTGATAATAATTCATTGTGTAGGAAGGGTACTTAAGCATGTTTCAATTACAAAAGTATAACACTTCTGTGAAGCAAGAGATTTTAGCTGGCATCACAACGTTTTTTACATTTGCGTACATTCTTGTCATCAATCCGAAAATATTGTCTGATGCAGGTGTACCTTTTGATCAAGCATTTACGGCAACCATTATTGCGACAGTTGTCGGAACACTATGTATGGCGTTTTTAGCAAATTATCCGATTGTCATTGCTCCAGCAATGGGGATGAATGCGTACTTTGCTTATTCTGTTGTACAAAAGGCAGAAGGCATTACATATGGCATTGCGTTTTCAGCAGTATTTGTAACAGGTATTATTTTTCTTTTACTATCCTTCACATCATTTCGTCAAAAGCTTATTGTAGCAATTCCAGATAGTTTAAAACAGGCTATTGCGGGTGGAATTGGGTTATTTATTGCTTTCATTGGTCTTCGTTTATCCGGGATTATCGTTGATCATCCATCTAATTTAGTTACAATTGGAGATTTTCATTCACCAGCTGTTATTTTAACACTAATTGGTTTAGTGTTAGCAGCAGTGTTAATGGCATTACGTGTGAGTGGTGCACTATTTATTAGTATGATTGTGACGGGCATCATTGCCTTTTTTACAGGTCAACTTAAGTTTGAGGATAAAATTGCAGCTATCCCTCACTTACCAAAGGGAATCATTGTTTCAAATCCGATGACTGCGTTATCTGATGTGATTGAATATGGATTATACGGAGTTGTGTTTTCATTTTTACTTGTACTGTTATTTGATACAACCGGTGCCTTGCTTGGTTTAATTAAACAAGCTGGTTTAAGTACAGATAACACTGAAAAACGTTTCGGTAAAGCATTTATTGCTGATGCAATCGGTGGTACAACGGGAGCAGTATTCGGGACAAGTCCGACAGCAGCAACGATTGAATCATCAGCGGGAATTGCAGCAGGTGGTAAAACAGGATTAACAAGTATTGTAGTAATCTGCTTAACGATAGTTACTGCATTTTTCAGTCCTGTTATTGCCTCTTTATCAAGTGTAGCAGCAATTACTGCTCCATCATTAATCATTGTAGGAAGTCTAATGGCACAAAGTATTCGCGATATTAACTGGAATGAATTTGAAGATGCATTACCGGCGTTTTTAATTTTCGTAGGGATTCCATTAACATCTAGTATTGCGAATGGAATTGCACTTGGATTTTTAATCTATCCTATCTTAAAGATTGTGAAAGGGAAAGGGATGGAAGTTCATCCGCTTCTTTATTTCTTTGCGATTTTGTTTGGATGTCATTTATTTTTATAATGAGATAGAAAAAGGTACTCCTCATAGGTAGTACCTTTTTTCGTGTATAATAAGGTAAAACTTTTATTCGTAGAAATGGATAATTCGTTATGAAGAGAGAAATTGCATTTCAATAATAATGTAATTTAATAATGGAATATATAAGTTACAATTAATAGTGAAGGAGGGGCATGGATTGGCTGTAAGTAAAATAAAGGTCGCTCGTGTTCAGTTAGATTTAACACAACAACAATTAGCAGAAAAAGTAGGAGTTACACGGCAAACGATTAGTTTAATTGAAAAAGGAAAATATAATCCTTCTTTAGATTTGTGTTTAAAAATTTGTTATGCCGTAAATCAAACGTTAAATGATTTATTTTGGGAGGATAAGGAGTGAAGGATATCGATGAGGATCGTGAAAGATGAACGCTTAATGATTCAAGGACTAAAACATACTAGAATGGCATTTGTTTTACAAAACCTTGTGATATTAGGTATGGTTTTTTACCGTTATGTCATAAAAGGAGTGGGATATGAAGGCGGAGAACCGGTGAAACGAAGCTATTTTTTTAAATTGTTATTGCTCCCTATTACACTTGCAATTGTAATTATGGGAATTAATATGATTGTAACACCAAATGCTTCTTTAAAGGGCACAGGACTAATTGGTCTTGTTATATTTATTTGTTTCTTGGTACCATCGTTATATGCTTACAATTATAGAAGAACAATACGATCTGAAGAGGATGAATGAGACATAGAAAATATGAAAAATCCCCCACCTACCTCAAGCTCGTGTAGAGGTAGGGAGGGGTAGTTCAATTCATAATGTTTTATACATTAATTTATGAAGTCCAATCGGATGTATATCGAATGTTTCACCATGCTCAAGGAATCCTAATCGTTTGTAGTAATCTGTAACGGTAATACGAGCATTACACCATAATATCTCTGCTTGACGCTCTTTTAAGATTACTTCAGCTTGTTGGATTAATGAGCTACCGGCATGTTGTTTCCGAAAGGTGGGTACTGTAGCCATGCCTCGTAAACGATAGTGATGGTTACCCTGTAAGGAAGGGGGGATTTCATGAGAGAACGAAGCAATGCTAATGAGTTTATCATTTAAGAAGGCACCGAGATGAAAGGAATTTGTTTCGTAATCAGATGGGTATTTACAATCTTCCAACTGTTGAGTTGGACGTAAAATTTTTTGACGTAGTTCGTATGTTTCGGAGGCGTCAATACATTTAATTGTAACCATACATAATCCACCTTTCTTATGAAGATTTTTCTATGAGTTGTAAAAAGAAATAGGCCGGCGCAACACAAAGGCCTAATATGCTACAAGTACCAATAATAAGGGAAAGAAAGAGACAAAAGTATTTCGTTCCATTTGGCTTCTTCCATCCATAGCTGCAAATTTCAATGCTAATACCGATGAGAATAATGGCTACAAGTACCTCTGCTAATAATAAAAGAGCTAAAGTTGAAATAGACATAGTGTGATTCATCCTCATAATTTATGATAGTAATATTTTACCATAAGGAAGTAAGAATCTTAAGAAAAAAATTAAAAGTATTATGGTTTAGGGAAACAAGGAGTAATTGTTTTGTGTTATTTTTTACATGTCGATTTAAAAAGTCCCCTCTCAAATTTTGAAAGGGGACTTTTTGCTATTCTAATATGCTTTTCATTGTATCAATGTGCTCTTTTGATCCTGTTACAAGAAGTGTATCACCATTTTGTAATTTTGTATCACCGTGTGGTATTAATGCTTTATTACCGCGATAAATTTGAATGATGAGTACGTCACCTAGGAATGGCAAGCGACGAAGCGGTAAACCGTTATATGTATTACTACGTAATTCCACTTCACGAACCGTTTCATTCGCAGTCGTAATTAAACGAACGAGACTCGGCTTATCAATGAGTGCACGTAATAAAATGCGTGTGGAGTTAATCGTCGAGAATACAGCAATATGCTCTTGCGTTGCTTTTTCCTGTAAAAGAGGATCTTCTACACTTGCAATGACATGCTCAACGCCTAATTCTTTTGCGTGTTCTGCTAATAATAAGTTTTGCTCATCATCACTTGTTGCGACGACAACTCGATCTGCGTCGAAGGCTTTTTGTTCTTCTAATAGTTCTATTGTAATTGTATCTAGTTTTACGATTGGGAAGTCATGAGATTTTGCTTCCTCGGCATTTACTTTATTTTGACGCATCATGTATAGTGTTACATCATAGTCTTCGCGTTTTAAATCAAGTGATAATGGAAGCGTGATTCGACTTGCACCAATAATAGAAACTCTTGGTTTTGGTGTTTCCACTTTTGGAAACATCTTTTTAAATAATACAGGTGCAAAAATACATGTAATAACTGCACTCAAGATAAGTGAAGCAGACAGACTCGGACTAATAATATTTAACTTTTCACCAATTTGTGCTGCGGCAATAACTAATGAAAGTGTCGATGTTAGTAAAATGGCACTTCCTAATACGATGTTACGAGGATACCATTTTCTTAGCACGAGTGATGGCAATAGTTTTGAAATAAAGAGTCCGACAATTAAAATTGGAATCATTAACATACTAGAAGGCTCTTTAAAAATAGACCATACTTCTAAATTTACACCGACCATTACGAAGAAGATTGGAATGAAGAAACCATATCCGATGGAATCGAGTTTTTCAACCATATCTTCATTTGGTGATAATAAGGATACGAGTACACCTGCTAAAAAGGCTCCTAAAATGTTTTCTGCACCAACAGATTCAGATAATCCGACTAGTATTAAAATAAGCGCAAAAACAGCACGTGTGTCAATTTGTACACTACCAGCTTTTAGGCTTTCCAGGTATGGAATATTTTTAAAGCGTCTTGCAACAAAGTAAATTACAATACCTGCCCCAAATAGAACGAGAAGAAGCCACATGCTCTGACCGCTTTCAGAGTTTAATCCAACGAAAACAGCGAGTAAAATCATTGTCACTAAGTCCGCAATAACGGCGACTAACAAAATAATTTGACCGATTGCTGTTTTTCCTAAGTTGTTTTCTTTTAGTGTTGGGACAACAACACCTAAAGAAATCGTTGAGATAATCAATGTCATGAACATCGCGTTATCTACAAATCCAAGCCATACAAATATAAGTGATAGGGCATAGGATAAGATGAAAATAAATAAGAAGATAATGCTTGCTGCTTGGAACGTATTGGGTTCATTCGTCTTATTCTTTTTCCCTTTTTGTTTAAAGATAGAAAAATCAATTTCTAAACCGCTTAAGAACATTAAGAAGATAAATCCTAGCGTTGATAAAACTTGTAGCCACATATCTGGCTCGATAATATTAAATCCACTTTTTCCCACAAAAATTCCTGCAATAATTTCGGCAACAACGACAGGAAGTGCTTTTAGTTTAAAGCGTTGTAACAAAAGGGGAATGAAAAACGCGATTGCGACAACAATCATAAGTGATAGGACTGAGGAATGGTGTTCCACTGCGTTCTCTCCCTTCAAATAATATAGTACTCATTTTAGCCATATTATAGGAAGAAAAGCAATGCATGTGAACTCGATTCCATAAAGAAAGAGTTTTCTTAACATTTGTCATAATAAGTATAGGTTTCATGTTTATGTTTTAATTGCCGTAATGTGGATGATAAGAGAGGGGAAGAGAAAATAGTACAATAAATAAAAAAAGACTGCTGAGATTACCTCAGCAGTCTTTTTCATGTTCATTACATAGAGAAGAAAATCCAAACTGTACCAACAACCGTTACTGCAGCGATGAAAAAGTGGAATACGATTGTGATTGTTTGTATTACTCCTTCGCCTTCTGTCATGTGCATAAACATAACAAATTGCAATGCTGCTTGTGCCACTGCCATTACAAGAATGGCTGTTAAGATTGTTGAAAGTGGCAAGCTTGTATATAACGTTACATATACAGCGAGGAACGTTAATGCAAGCGATAAAATAAATCCGAAAACGTGTGACCATGGAAAACCGCTATGTGCGTTTGCTTGAGTATTGTTTTGTCCCATTATTACGCCACCATCCCATTCAAGTAAACTAGTGTGTAAATGAAGATCCAAACAACATCAAGGAAATGCCAGTATAAGCTGATAATAAATACTTTACGAGCTGTAACTGGTGTTAAACCTCGTTTTAAAATTTGGATAACAACACAAGTTGCCCAAATGATACCAGCTGTTACGTGGGCACCATGCGTTCCAAGAAGAACGAAGAATCCAGATAAGAATCCGCTTGTTTGGATTGTTGCGCCTTCTGCAACATAAGCCATAAACTCTTCAACTTCAAAGAAAAGGAAGCCTGCACCTAAAATTAATGTGAAGATGAACCATCCTAACATTGCTTTTTGGTTGTGCTTACGCATTTCATGAATTGCGATACCGCATGTAAAACTACTTGTTAAAAGTAGGAGCGTTTGAATTAAAAGGGTTTTAAGTTCAAACAGCTGAGCTGGTGTAGGGCCATCAGCCGTACGACCAGCAAGTACTAGATAAGAGGCGAAAAGTGTTGCGAACAGCACGATTTCAGCCCCAAGAAAAATCCAAAACCCTAAAATATTCAATCTGCTTTGTTCGGATTGATATTCTAGAGGTAAGCTTTTATCTAAAGCCGCCATTTCGTTTCACCTCTCATGCAACATGTTCTGTCTTTTTAATTTCATCTACGCTAACGTAATATCCGTCGTCGTAATCAAACGAGCGCCAGATCATACAACCTAACATACCAATACCACCGACAATTGCTAACCAGAACCAGCTAAATACTAGTGCAAAACCTGCAAGACCGATAAAACAAGACATAATGATTGGAACGCCTGTAGTACTTGGCATATGAATTGGTTTCAACTCTTCAGGTTTTGGTGTAATAGTTTCGCCGTTCTTCTTCATTTCCCAGAATACATCACTAGACTTAATTTCTGGTAATTTTGCGAAATTGTAATGTTGTACTGGAGATTGTGTTGCCCACTCAAGTGTACGAGCATCCCAAGGATCTCCGGTTACATCGCGCTCACCGTGACGAATGCTATAAACTACGTTGTAGCATAATAAGGCGAAGCCAATTGCCATCATTACTGCACCGACAGATGCGATTTGGTTTAACCAACCCCATCCAAGGTCTGCAGAGTAAGTGTACATACGACGAGTCATACCATCTAAACCTAAGAAGTACATTGGGAAGAAACAAATGTTAAATCCACTCATAAAGATCCAGAATGTCCATTTACCAAGGCGTTCATTTAGCATATGACCAGTCATCTTCGGATACCAGAATGTAAATCCAGCAAGCATCGCGAATACTGTACCAGCGATTAATACGTAGTGGAAGTGAGCGATTAGGAAGTAGCTGTTATGGTATTGATAGTCAGCTGCTGCCATCGCAAGCATAACACCCGTAACTCCACCAATTACGAAGTTTGGAATAAATGCCAATGACCAAAGCATTGGAACTGTAAAACGGATACGACCTTTATAAAGCGTAAACAACCAGTTAAAGATTTTAACACCGGTTGGGATAGAAATTGCCATTGTTGAAATCGAGAAGAATGAGTTAACTGCTGGTCCTGCACCCATTGTAAAGAAGTGATGCAGCCATACAAGACCACTTAGAGCTGCGATTGCAACCATTGAATACACCATTGCTGTATATCCAAATAAGCGCTTGCGTGAGAATGTACTTACGATTTCAGAGAAAATACCGAATGCCGGTAAAATAACGATATATACTTCAGGGTGACCCCATACCCAGAACAAGTTCGCCCAAAGCATTGGCATACCGCCGCTTGCCATTGTAAAGAAGTGAGCATCAAATAGACGGTCGAATGTCATTAATGCAAGAGCAACTGTTAATACTGGGAAAGCAAAGATAATGATTACACATGTAATTAGAATAGACCATGTAAACATTGGCATTTGCATTAACTTCATGCCTGGTGCACGCATTTTTAAGATTGTTACCATGAAGTTAATCCCTGTCATCAGCGTCCCGAGACCTGAAATCTGCAATGCAATTGCATAGAAATTATTTCCTACTCCAGGTGAGAATTCTGTACCAGCCATTGGGAAGTATGATGTCCACCCAGCGTCTGGAGAACCACCGATAACGAAGGCGATGTTAAATAACATAGCACCTACGAAGAATAACCAAAAACTTAATGCATTTAAGAAAGGATATGCAACGTCACGTGCTCCAATTTGAAGAGGAACAACAACGTTCATAAGTCCCATAACAAACGGCATTGCCATGAAGAGAATCATAACCGTACCGTGTGTTGTAAATATACCATTATAGTGTTCAGCGTTTAAATATGTTGTGTCAGGGAACGTTAACTGGGCACGAATCATTAAGCCGTCCATACCGCCGCGGAACATCATTACAATTGCTGAAATGATATACATAACCCCAATTTTCTTATGGTCAACAGAAGTTAACCACTCATCCCAAAGCCATCTCCATTTTTTGTACTTTGTTAGCACAAAAAGGATCGCTAACGTCACAAGAACAATAGATACGTCCGCTCCATAGATAATCGGATCGCCTGTGACAAAAAATTCATCAAGCTTCACTATATTCACTCCAATCTGTCGGAATATTCGTTATTACTTTTTGTTTTTGTAGTAGTTGTAATCACAATATTCAAGTGATTTTGGATCTACGTATTTTAAATGTGTATTAGTGAATGTCATACGCCCTACTACACCAGGTTTAATGATTTCATTGTATTTTTCTTCTGTAAGTGGTTTAGCAGTTTCTTTTACTTCTTTTACCCACTTGTCATACTTTTCTTTTGTTTTTGCTTCAAGCTCAAATTCCATGTCAGTGAATCCTTCACCAGAGAAGTTTGCGCTACGGCCAATGTAAGAACCTGGCTTATCAGCCTGTAGATATAAGTCCATAATCATGCCATCCATTGTGTATTTCATACCACCAAGCTCTGGAATCCAGAAGGCATTCATTGGACCAACAGAAGTTAGCTTAAATTGAATTGGTACACCTGCTGGTACATTTAAATAGTTAACGGTTTCAATATTTTCCTCTGGATAACTGAATAACCATTTCCAGTTGGCAGATGTAACGTAAATTTCAACTGGTTTCATATCTTTTGTTTGCTCTGGCTGCTTTTCCGATGCAAATGTTGCTTTTACTGTTGGGATTGACAATGCAATCACGATGATAACAGGGAAAATAGTCCAGATAATTTCTAAAAGAGTATTACCGTGTATATCAGGTGGCTCATAGTCCATATTTTCTGGTTTTTCACGGTAACGAATCAAGATGACTGTAAACAAGATAAATACAATTGCAATAATCAACGACATGAGTATGAATGACCAAACGATTAAATCATACTGTGTTTTTGCAACAGGCCCCTGCGGATTTAATACTGCAAGTTTTTTATCACAGCCACCGAGGAACAAGAGTAGTGATAGTGGAAGAAGCGAAGCCAACTTCCAAAATTTTTTTTTCAGTTGCACGATTGAAAATCTCCTTTCTCCTTGGATTGAAACTATGCCAATAAAACAATATAAACCTATTAATTTATAGAAGGCAATAGTTTTTGTCATATTGTTAAAAAATAGACACAAATGCACACTTTTTACGGTGAATATCATTTGTAACTTGATAACATTGTAAACTATTTTTTTGATGAAAACATGATTGTAAAAATTTTAAGATAAATAAAGTTATACCAGCATATCCAAAAAATAGAAAAAAACTATCTTATCATAGGATAAGATAGTTGAATATTTTATATATTTAGTTTATTCCTTGTGTAATATTTCGTTGCTTTTCAAATGTGACAACTTTTTTATATTTAATTTGATACAAGATGTAGCAAATAATCATAAATGGAATTCCGCAATAAAGTGCGATACGTTGATCCGGTATAAAAGCTAAACTAACGAATGTAATGAAATTTAAAGAAAAAGCAACAATTGGAACGATTGGATAAAGGGGTGTACGATATTTTAAATCGTTTATATTTCCGCCATTCTTTATAAAATCTCTTCGAAAGAAAAATTGTGAAGCAGCAATTGACATCCAGACGACAACTGCTGCCATCGCTGCAATTGATGTTAGTACTAAAAAGACTGTATCTGCTGCAAATACGCTTGTTAAAAGCGAGAGACTTGCAAAGACTAAGCTGAAAATTAAAGCATTCAGTGGTAGTCCCTTTTTTGTTAATTTTGCAAATGCAGGACTTGCCATACCTTGTTTTGACATAGCCCAAAGCATACGTGAATTCGCGTATAATCCTGAATTTGCTACTGATAGTACAGCAGTAATAATGACAAAATTCATAATGTCAGCCGCATATGGAATACCAACTGTATCAAAAACAAGTACAAATGGACTTTCTACAAGATTAGCCTCCTGCCATGGAAGTAAACCAACAACAACAGCAATTGCTAGTACGAAAAAGAATAAAGTACGCCAAATTGTATTTTTAATTGCTTTTGGAATTGTTTTTTCAGGGTTTTCACTTTCACCTGAAGCAATTCCAATTAGTTCGGTTCCTTGGAAGGAATAATTTACAGTAATCATTGTGAGAAGAACAGCTAAGGCACCATTTGGAAATAATCCACCATTTTCGGTGAAGTTATGAAGCATTGGTGCGGGTTGCCCATTGAAATCTAAGAACCCAAACATAACAGCGCCTCCAAGTATAATGAAGACAACAATTGTTGAGACTTTTACACTGGAAAACCAAAACTCCGTCTCTGCAAATGCTTTTGTTGATAAAGCGTTTACAAGAAAAAGGATTACTGCAAATGTAACACACCAAATCCATGAAGATACGTCTGGAAACCAACGCTTCATTAAAATGCTAACAGTCGTTAGCTCTACCCCAACTGTAACAGCCCAGTTTAACCAATACATCCAGCCAACGACAAATCCAAAACCAGGTGAAATAAATTTGCTTGCATAACTTTGGAATGAACCTGCTTCTGGCATGGCAACGGATAATTCGCCAAGACAGAGCATTGTTAAATACATGACGAAACCACCAACTAAAAATGCAAGGATTGCCCCACCAGGTCCGGCATTATGGACGATTTGTCCTGATCCCATGAATAATCCCGTACCGATGACACCTCCGAGCGCAATCATAAAAAGGTGTCTGCTTTTCATTGTACGTTTTAAACTAGTTTGTTCTGTAGTTGTTTGATTCATATTCCCTTCACCCCGTACTTTTCTCTTGTTTGTTTTACTCAATGAATATTGAGCTTGCTTCGTTTCGCTAATCATCAGTGGGGGATAAAAAACATACTGATTGTAGTTTTCTTTATGTTCCTATACGAATGGATTACGTATATTTTCTGGGTGCTTGAGTAGTCATAAAAAACAACAACGAAACGATTAGTGTTCCTTGATTTTTGTTTTGTGAATAAAAGAAATTCAATTTCTTTAACCACATTAAACATTTTTAATTCTAGCAAAATATTCTGAAAATGTATATTCATTTTTCTTTTTATTACAAAAAATTAGAATTTTAAAACAGTTGAATTGAATAATAATTCATATAATCTTTCTAGCAAACTAGGTAGAAGAAAGGTACAATAAAAAGGATAGTGTTTGATGAAAATAATGATGTAATGGAGTTTTGCATATGTTTAAAAAATTCAAATATATATGTATTGTAGGAATTATACTTGTTGTTGCTATTTTTGTAGGGAAAAATAAAATTCTTCAAAAAGTACAAGAGTTACGAGTGAATTTTTTGTTTGATATGAAAGAAACAGCTATGATTGAAAATGTTCCATTTATAAAACAACTTCCGGAATTACAGCGAGGTTGTGAGGTTACGAGTTTAGCAATGTTATTGCAGTATAAAGGTGTACAAGTGGATAAGATGCAACTTGCAAGTGAAATCAATCATGTTCCATTTAAAGAAAATAATCTTCGAGGAAATCCTCATGAAGGATTTGTTGGAAATATTTATACGAAATCCGAACCAGGTTACGGTGTTTATCATGGGCCGATTTTTAAACTTGCAGAAAAGTATGTACCTGAAAAAACGATTAATTTAACTGGAAGAGAGATTGAAGATGTATATAAAGTCATTAGTTCAGGCTCACCAGTATGGGTAATTGCAAATACAACGTTTCAGCCGCTAGCTGAGGAGAGTTTTGAAACCTGGAATACAAATAACGGTGATGTGAAAATTACATATTATGAGCATAGTGCAGTAGTTGTTGGGTACGATCAAAACTTTGTATATATGAATGATCCGTTAGCTAACAATCCGAATAAAAAAGTATCACGTTCTGAATTTGAAAAAGCGTGGGAACAAATGGGAAAACAAGCAATTACTATTTTATAAAAATAAAAGCTATCTAATGTTAGGTGGCTTTTATTGTAAGTTAAATATTCGGAATATTGTTTATTTTGTTTTTGCTTCGAGCTATAATAACGTTTAGCTTAGTGAAGAAAGGAAGAGGATAGATGGGTGAAATCAAAGATATTGTTCTTTCTAAAGAACGATTAATAAAATGGAGAAGGCATTTTCACAGATATCCAGAGTTATCTTTTCAAGAAGAAAAAACATCTCAGTATATATACGACATACTTCAAACAATTCCTCATCTAGAAATTTCAAGGCCGACAAAGTACAGCATGATGGCAAGATTAATTGGTGAACAACCTGGAAAAGTGATTGCAATTCGTGCTGATATGGATGCCCTTCCAATTCAAGAAGAAAATCAATTTGAATTTGTTTCTACATATCCAGGAGTGATGCATGCATGTGGGCATGATGGTCACATTGCAATGCTCCTTGGCACTGTATATGCGCTCGTAGAGCAAAGGGAAAAAATTAAAGGGGAAATTCGTTTTCTATTTCAACATGCTGAAGAAAATTTTCCAGGTGGTGCACAAGAAATGGTTGCAGCAGGCGTGATGGAAAATGTGGATTATATTATCGGGGCGCATCTTTGGGCTTCTTTAGAAGTTGGCAAAGTTGGTGTGATTTATGGTCCAGCGATGGCAGCGCCTGATGTATTTAAAATATCAATAGAAGGAAAAGGTGGACATGCGGGTATTCCGCATGAAACAGTTGATAGTATTGCAATCGGTACACAAATAATTACGCAGCTCCAACAAATCGTATCGCGTCTTACGAATCCGCTAGATTCTCTCGTTTTATCTGTAACGCAGTTTCATGCGGGAACAACGCATAATGTAATTCCAGAACAGGCAACAATTGAAGGGACGGTAAGAAGTCTGAAGCATGAATTACGAGAACAAACTGCGCAGCGAATTGAAAAGTTTGTTAAACATATTACGGAATCTTATGGCGCAAATTATACATTTTCATATGAGTACGGCTATCGTCCAGTTGTAAATGATGAACAGGTTACGCAATTTGTTGAAAATACAGCACTAGAGCTTTACGGAAGGGAACAAGTAGTTCGTTTAGAGCCGACGATGGCCGGAGAAGATTTTTCGGCCTTTTTACAAGAAGCGCCAGGCACATTTTTCTTTATTGGTGCTGGGAATAAAGAGAAGGGGATTGTGTATCCGCATCATCATCCTCGTTTTACAATTGATGAAGATGCTTTGCCGATTGGGGTAGAAGTTTTTGTTTCATCTGTGTTGAATTTTATGAGAAAAGGAGATAGTAGATAAAGTGAAACTTTAATCAGTGGGGGTTTTCTCCATCCCCCACTGATTATTAGCACTCACCAATCGGGAGTGTTACTGTCCGTTAATGCGGGATAAATAATTCATATGTAAGAGCTATCTTATAAAAGAGATAGCTCTTTTTGTATATATTTGTTTCTATTGGCGAAATCTAACTACAACTTGTTGAAAAGAAAGTTAGGTGGGGAATTTGTTAAAGTTAGATGCTAACTTATCTAAAATTACAAAGGAAATTCGAGAAAAGTTAGATTCACCTAATGATCTAACGGTTAGAGAATTTACACTTGCCGGTTGCTCTACACGTTGTGCGGTTGTTTTTTTATGCGGATTAACAGATAAAGATAATATTTATAAGTTTATTATCAGGCCACTTCAATATGAAGAATTACCAAAACAAGCTGCAATCATTCAAACTCTGCTGGATCGTTTCCTTTCTATTACAGAGGTGAGTATTGCAAAAACGTTTCCGGGGATTATAAATGCTCTTTTAGCTGGAGATACAATCGTACTAATTGATGACATTCCATCTGCGGTAGTTGTAAACAGTCGAGCGTGGGAAAAAAGAAGTTTAGAATCTCCGGTTACAGAAGCTTTAATCCGTGGACCAAGAATTGGATTTAATGAGGATATTAATGTAAATAAAATGTTAATTCGTCGTAGTCTGCGTGATCCGCAGCTCAGGTTTCAATCTTATATCATGGGGAAGCGTTCGCAAAAAGAAGTAACTTTAGTATATATAGAAGATATTATTAATCCTTATTTTGTAGAAGAGTTAAATCGAAGGCTCCAATCGATAGTAACAGATATTGTTCTTGAAACAGGAACAATTGAACAGTTAATTCAAGATAATAATTTGTCGCCTTTCCCGCAATTTTTGAGTACAGAAAGACCTGATAATGTAGTCGCTTCGTTGGCGAAAGGAAAAGCGGCAATTTTAGTAGACGGATCTCCTTTTGCTCTCATTGCCCCACTAGTTTTGATTGATATATTTCAATCCGTAGAAGATCATTATGAACGTTGGATAATTGGAACGTTACTAAGGTTTTTACGAATGGGGGCTGGTATTATTGCAGTTTTATTGCCAGCTATGTATGTAGCTCTTGTCTCTTATCATCAAGGGCTGATTCCATCGAAATTGGCTTATTCTATTGCTGGAGCGAGAGAAGGGGTGCCATTTCCAGCTTATATTGAAACGTTTATGATGGCGCTCACGATGGAACTGATAAGAGAGGCCGGTATCAGGCTACCAAGACCGATGGGGCAAACAATCGGAATTGTTGGTGGGCTTGTAATTGGAGAAGCGGCAGTAAGTGCAGGGATTGTAAATCCTTTTTTAGTAATTATCATTGCTGTAACTGCCATTGCTACTTTTTCTCTTCCGGTATATAGCATCACAATTACATTTCGAATTTTATTATTTGTATTCGTTTTAGCTGCTACAGTATTCGGACTATACGGTATTATTTTGGCTTTAATTGCGCTAGCAATTCATCTTACAAATTTAAAGAGTGTGGGAGTACCTTATACCACGCCTATTGCGCCAGCATTCTATAAAGATTGGAAAGAAGAAATTATTCGCTTACCAAAAGCAATGCTTAAGGAACGACCAGAATATTTACAAACGAAGGATGATACATTACGTCCAAAGGAGCGGGAGTAAATTGAGACCATTTGAGTACGGGGATGAAGAAATTGGATCTCGTGAACTTGCTGTTGCAGTATCTTCAGCTATTATTGGTACTGGTGCATTGGCAATGCCAAGGGTCATTGCTACACAAACTTTGTTTTCTGATGGTTGGATCATTTTATTAGCGGGTGGAACTATATGTGCATTTTTTGCTTGGTTTGTAACAAAAGTTGCGATTTTATTTCCAAAACAAAATTTTGTTGAATATACAAGTGTTTATTTAACAAAACCAGTTACTTACGTATTTAGTGTTATTTTGATTTTGACATTTGTTGCATTGACAGGGTATGAGGTCAGAACAATTTCTATTATTTCACAAATGTATTTATTTAGTGATACGCCTATACAATGGCTTTCTTTTTTCTTTTTACTGGTTGTGATTTACGGAGTAAGTGGATCAAGAGCTGCATTACTAAGACTGAATGTAATATTTTTACCGATTGTCCTAATAGCTATGTTGCTCTTGTCTTTATTAAATATAAATTTAATGGAGGTAGATAGCTTATTGCCAGTATTTCAAACAAAAGTAAGTAAATATGCAGCAGGAATTAAAGATTCTATTTTTACTTTTATTGGATTCGAAGTTGCTCTTTTTTATTCCATGATGTTGAAGGGGAATATAAAAAAAGCTCCTTTGGCTGTAGCCAAAGGAGTAATGGTAACTGTTATGTCGTATATTTTAATTTATGTAACCTGTATTAGTGTTTTTTCGTATATGACAACGAGGGGATTGACGTATCCTACAATTGAGTTGGGAAAGGAAATTGAAATTGGAGGAGGATTTTTAGAACGATTCGACGCAATCTTCTTTACGACTTGGATTATTACGGTTTATAACACAACAGCTATGTATTATGACATTGCTTCTCTATTGTTTTGTGCAATGTTTTCTAAATTAAATAAACATATTTTTATTTTTATAAGTGCACCTATTATTTTTATGATCAATATGGTTCCAGGAGATGTGAGAAAGTTATCGGATTATGGTACATATTTAGCTTGGATAGATATGGGGTGTATCCTATTGGTGCCCTTACTAGTGCTAATTGTATATAAAATAAAAAGAAGGGCTGGTAGAAATGAAACGCCTTCTTAAATTCATATACCTGATTAGTTTGTTATGTTATCTCAGCGCTTGTTCCGAGCAACAAGAAATTGAGGAGAGAGGGTTTGTTGTAGGGGCAGCGTACGATCTTGTAAAAGAAAAAAAGTCCAATCCGGTTATGAAGGGAACATACCAAATGGTTTTGCCTAGAACGCTAACACCACAAGGAGCACAAGGAAATACGGGGAGTAAAAACTATATTAATATTAGTGCGGTAGCAGATGGGGTTTTTGAACAAATTCGTATCGTTGCTAAAAAGATTAGTCGTGCACTATTTTTCCCTCATATACAAGTGCTAATTTTTTCTAACGATTTGTTAGCAAAACCGTATGTGTTAGAAAATACATTGGATGTATATGTTCGTGACCATGAAATGAGACGGAACATTCGTATTTTTGTTTCTGAAAAAAAAGCAGAGGATGTATTAAACCAAAGTGCAAAACCTGAGAATTTACCTGCAAAGTATATTGATATGTTAGTTGACCACGCTCCGAAAAATGCACAGATGATAGAAGCGGCTCGGATTGGTGATATTCAGGAGAAAATTACAGCTAAAAGAAGTTTTGTATTGCCTGTTTTAGGATTGACAAAACAAGGGGTGCAAATGAATGGAGCGGCTTTATTTAGAGGGAAGGATAATAAGCTTGTCGGTAGGTTGAGTGGAGAAAATACACTAGGATTAAATTATATTATTGGAAAGAAGATGGCGGGTTTTTTTACGATTCGTAAAGGGAATGAATTTGTTACATATGAAATTCATAAAATGCGTCGTAAAATTACTACGTCCGTTACAAATGCTACTAAGCCAAAGTTTGTTATTGATTTATCGTTAAAAGGAACTTTGGCAGAACTGCATTTTAGTGATCATGACCAAGTTATGGGAGAGAAGAAACTAAAGCAGTATATTGCAAAAGAGATGGAAAAACGTATTCAAAAAACAATAAAAATTGTGCAAAAAGATTATAAGGTGGATGTATTAGGCGTGGGAGAAGAATATAAACGTCATGATTATAAAAAGTGGAGCAAAATAAAAAAGAATTGGGATCAAGGTAAGAACTATTTTAGTAATTGTGACATTGTGGTTCAAGTACATCCAACAATTGAACATTCGGGTTCTTCATTGCCGACTCGGGTAAAGTAGGAGGGGTTGTCTTGTTTACTAAATTAAGTATAACCTGCACGGTATTAATGGCAATTCTCCCATATACAGTATACTTTCTTCATAAGAAAATTATGGAGTATGGTGCACAGCCGTGGCAAAAGAATAAGCAAAAAAGGAAATCTGAATAAATCTCAGAATTCCTTTAATAATCAACGAAGCGTTAATGAGATTCCCTCTATTGATGCCTGTCTCACTTTATCCCGCATTAACGAAAAGTAATCCACCCACCGCAAAATTCAAATGAAAGCGAGGAAGATAGGTGGTGAATAACTGTCCGTAAAAGCCCGATTGATGCGGGCCTTTACAGACAAGTGGGGATGAAAAAAACTCCCGACTGATAGAAGTTTCACTTTATACAAGCCCTAACCAATGTACCAATTGCGACGTGAGGAATGTAACAACAATGGCGATTACGGTAGGGATTGCAAACGATAGAAATGTCCATTTGGGACTTTTTGTTTCTTTATATATGTTAACCAATGTTGTTCCGCATGGGAAATGAAGTAGTGAGAACAACATTGTATTTAACGCAGTTAACCAAGTCCAGCCATGTTCTAAGAACAAGTTTTTAATTTGGTTTAAATCATCTAGTTCGGTTAAAGCACCAGTTGATAAATAAGACATTAATAAAATTGGAATGACAATTTCATTAGCTGGCAAACCAAGGATGAATGCAGCTAGAATAAATCCGTCAAGCCCGAGTGATTTAGCGAATGGATCTAAGAAATTCACAAAATACATAAGTAGGCTTGTGTCACCAACATAAATATTTGCTAATACCCAAGTTAGCATAGCGGCCGGTGCAGCTACGATAACCGCGCGTTTTAAAACATATAATGACTTATCAAGTGTGGAACGTACAATTGTATTCCAAATTTTCGGCTTACGGTATGGTGGTAACTCTAACGTATAGTGAGTTGGGACGCCTTTTAAAGCGGTTTTTGATAATACCCAAGATACAGTTAATGTTACAATAACCCCAATTATAACCATTCCTACTACAACACCTGCCGTAACAAGTGTTTGCATACTGCCGGTATATCCAGCGGCCATGAATAATGATGCCATTAATATTAATGTAGGCCAACGTCCATTACATGGAACGAAGTTATTTGTTAAAATCGCTAACATACGCTCGCGTGGTGATTCGATAATACGTGTTGACATAATGGCAGCAGCGTTACAACCAAACCCCATTGCCATTGTTAATGATTGTTTTCCGTGAGCGCCAGAACGTTTGAATAAACGATCCATGTTAAAAGCAACACGTGGTAAATATCCGTAATTTTCCAATAAAGCAAACATAGGGAAGAAAATAGCCATAGGTGGTAACATAACACTAATTACAGCTCCAGTACCACGGAATAAGCCGAGAATTAAGATGCCATGTACCCAAGTCGGTGCATTCATCGCTTGAAACCAAGCGGTTAAATGACCTTCTGCCCACCCGAAAAATTCAGCAATCATATCAGATGGCATGTTAGCTCCTGCAATTGTAAGATAAAAAATAATAGATAAAATTCCGAGCATAATTGGGAATCCGAATATAGGAGAAGTGAAAATTTTATCTAGCCTCTCTGAACGGTATAACTTATCAGTATTCGTGTATTGAACAGCTTCTTTACATATACTTGCGGAAGTTCGATAAATATCCCCTACAATATCATCTCGTATATCATCTTTTGTAAGTGTTTGTGCATGTTGAACAATATAATCTAATGGAAGAGCCTTACTGGCTGAGTGAGATTTCATTTATTACGACCTCCCTTATCAGCGGCTCTTTATGATGTTTTTGAAGTGTAGCTAGAAAGTTTTTATCTCCATCTAGTATTCGTAGTGCAACCCAGCGTGCAGGGTATGTATCACCGAATACTTTATAAATTTGAGGTTCTAATTGCTGAATCATATTTTCAATTTGTTCATTATAAGTAATTTGAACAGGTGTAGGAATTAATTTTTTGCTAGCCACTTTAGCGATTACATTTAGCAAATGCCCGATTCCAACGCGGTTTCGAGCCGAAATTTTGACTACAGGTACACCCAGTGATTTTGCTAATTTCTTTTCATCAATGACGATTCCTTTTTTTTCTGCTTCATCGATTAAGTTAATACACACTATAACGTCGTTAGTCATTTCCATCACTTGTAATGCTAAATTTAAATTTCTTTCCATTGCAGTTGCATCTACAACTACTACTGTTACCTCAGGTTTTTCAAAAATAATATAATCCCGTGCAACTTCCTCATCTGCAGAGTTTGAATATAGGGAGTATGTTCCAGGTAAATCAATTACGGTATATACACTTCCGTTATGTTCATATTCACCTTCTGCTTTTAATACAGTTTTGCCAGTCCAGTTTCCGGTATGTTGTTTTAATCCTGTTAACGTATTAAACAATGTGCTCTTTCCGGTATTTGGGTTTCCTGCTAGCGCAATGCGATGGTTTTTCATACTAAATCATCTCCTATTAATCTCCCGAAAATAAGGGAACTTTCTTCACTACGCAGTGCAATGGTCGTATTGCTCACTTGATAAGCGGTTGGATCTCCGAGCGGGCTTCTTTGCAATACTTTAATAGTAGCTCCGGGAATAAAGCCTAAATCTAATAAACGACGTTTCATAGTTCCTTCTAATTGTATCTTCTCGATTTGTACAAACTGCCCTGTTTGGAAATTTGAAAGGGGTTTGATATTAGCCGATACCATAAAAGTTACCTCTTCTCTATATTTTTAGTGTTGGTTTAAAAAGTTTGCCGAGGGAAACTTCTTGTTACTAATATAGTAGACTACATGAAATGATGTTGTCAATTGGTACTTTAAAAATATTCAATTATTTTTAGAATTGTTCCAATTTATTGTGTTGTACAGAAAAATATTACTGAAATTATGTGGGATACATGTGGAATGAACGCTATAAAGTTCAAAAAATAAAGAGATTTGTAAATGTATTTTTAATATAAGTAGTGAAACCAAGAATTTTATTTACAATACATTTACATTATTAAAAGTAAATTTACAATACGGGCAATTTTGTGTGGATTCTTTTGGTTTTTCTTATAAAAAGAGTTGGGATATATGGTTTTTTAGACTTATGACCTCTATTTACTTAAAATTAAAAATCGCTTAACACTAACACAATATTATTGTCCTACAATGAATTTGTGTTCGAAAGAAGTAGATGAATGTGAAAAAGCGATAATCCAAATGGGGGTACAAGACATGGTTATGAAAAAAGGTATTAAATTTTCGTTAGCGGCATTAGTGGTTGCTGGTGCTTTAGTTGGATGCGGCAAATCAGAAAGCACAGATAGCAAAGAAACTGCTAAAGGTAGTAACGATGCAAAACAAGAATTGTCGGGTACAATTGCGGCAGCTGGTTCTACAGCTCTTCAACCGCTTGCTGAAGAAGCGGGTAAAAAATTCATGGAAAAGAATTCGAAAGTTTCTATTCAAGTTCAAGGTGGCGGTAGTGGAACAGGGATTAACCAAGTAGCTTCTGGGGCGGTTCAAATCGGTAACTCTGATGTTCCAGCTGCAGATAAAATAAAAGATCCAGAAAAAGCGAAGGAATTAGTAGATAACAAAGTGGCAGGTATTGCATTTGCACTTGTTGTAAATAAAGATGTGAAGGTTGATAACTTAACTGTGAAACAAGTACAAGATATCTTCTCTGGAAAAGTTACAAACTGGAAAGAGCTAGGCGGTAAAGATGAGAAAATTAACGTGGTAAACCGTCCAGCATCTTCTGGTACACGTGCTACATTTGAAAAAACAGTTATGAAAGATGCGAAGATTAACGATGGAACAGGTACAACACAAGATTCTAACGGTGCGGTAGAACAAGCAATTAACTCTACTCCTGGTTCTATTAGTTATCTTGCAATGTCTTATATGGTAGGCGATAAAAAAGGTGCATTACAAACTGTGAAAATTGATGGTGCAGAGCCAAAAGTTGAAAATATTTCTGCGGGCAAATATCCATTCTGGTCTTATGAGTACATGGTAACAAAAGGGGAAGCGAAAGAAGCTACAAAAGCTTATATCGATTATGTAAAAGGTAAAGACTTCGAAAAACAAGTTGAAGATATGGGTTATATTCCAATGTCTAAACTGAATAAGTAAACATTTAACGGGCTGGCTGCGAGGCCAGCCTTGTTCATTTCAATCTATGAAGTGGGGTTGTGTCCTGTGATGAAGGGGAAAAAACAAATTAATTATGTAAAAAGTGAATATATCGGAAGAACGCTTGTTACGTTTTGCGGTATATTTATTGTTCTTGTTACATTAGCAATTATTGCATTTATTTGCGGGAAAGGAATTCAATCTTTTACGCAAAGTGGTATTTCATTTTCTGAGGTATTGACGTCAACAAAATGGAACCCGAATGCTGATCAGGGATCGTTTGGTGCTGTTATCTTTATTGTTGGTTCAATGCTTGTTTCATTAGGTGCGGTCGTTATTAGTGCGCCAATCGCGCTTGCCCTTGCGATATTTATGAACTTAATTTCACCAAAGTTTGGGAATAAGGTATTAAAGCCTGTTTTAGAATTATTAGTTGGAATTCCTTCAGTAGTATATGGTTTATTAGGGGTTACCATTTTAGTTCCGCTTTTACGTGATTCATTCGGTGGTGTTGGTTTTAGTTTAATTGCCGGTATTATTGTGCTCAGTATTATGATTTTACCTACTATTGCTAGTATTGCTTCCGATGCAATACGTTCGGTTCCCTTTGATTATTTGGAAGCCTCTTATGGTTTAGGTTCGACGAAATGGCAAGCGATTAGCCGTGTTATTGTTCCAGCTGCAAAAAAAGGTATTTTAACAGGGGTCGTTCTAGGATTAGCTCGTGCTTTCGGCGAAGCGTTAGCGGTTCAAATGGTAATTGGGAATACTGTTAAATTGCCTGAAGGGATATATAGTCCAACGGCAACGTTGACAGGTATTCTAACAATGGATATGACGAATACGTTAAATGGAACTGCCTGGAATAACGCTTTATGGACATTGGCAATGATATTACTTGTTATTTCATTCCTGTTTATTTTAGTAATACGAGCAATTGGCCAAAGAGGTGAACGATAGCGATGAACGCAAGAAAAGTAAATAATATTTGGACGGGTATTTTATATGCAGTTGCAGCGTTTGTAGTAGCTTTACTTGTTTTCTTAGTATACGAAATTTTGCAAAAGGGTTGGGGTTTTTGGGATCCAAGTTTCTTGTTCGGAGAACCAAGCAATACAAGAGCTGGAGGTGGAATTGGTCCGCAGTTATTCAACTCTTTCTATATGCTTGTTATTACCTTAGTCATTTCAATTCCGCTTGGATTAGGAGCAGGGATTTATCTTGCGGAATATGCGAAACAAGGACGCTTTTTAGGATTTGTTCGTTTATGTATTGAAACGATGGCATCACTACCTTCTATTGTTGTTGGGTTATTTGGTTTATTAGTGTTTGTTACAATGACTGGTTGGGGCTATACGGTAATGGGAGGAGCACTTGCTTTAACGATTTTAAATTTACCGGGTCTAACGCGTGTTTGTGAAAGTGCGATTACGGAAGTTCCGTCTAATGTAAAAGAAGCGAGTCTTGGGCTTGGTGCAACAAAATGGCAAACGATTGTGCGAATTATTATCCCCACAGCATTGCCGCAAATTATTACGGGGGTTATTTTAGCTGCGGGTCGTATATTTGGTGAGGCAGCGGCGTTAATTTATACAGCGGGATTAACATCACCGATTTTAAATTCTGCTGCCGATTTTTCAAGTCCTGCACACCCGTTGAATCCATTTCGACCAGCTGAAACATTAGCAGTTCATATTTGGAAATTGAACTCTGAAGGGATTATTCCAGATGCGAAGTTAATTGCGACAAAATCAGCAGCAGTCTTAATTATTATGGTATTACTCTTTAATATTATTGCCCGTTTTACTGCATCTGTACTTCATAAACGTTTTACGGGAGCTAAGAAATCTCGTAAAACAACGAAAGCCAAAGCGGCTTAAACGCTTGTACCCTAAATGGATAAGAAGCTCTCTGTTTATAAAAAAACAGGGAGCTTTTTTGTGTGAAGTGAATCCGGTAATCTCGGTTATAGCAGGAGTATGAAGATAAAATATTGTATATATACCTGTGTATGTAAATGCTGGAATGGAGATGGAGAGGAAGTTTTTCATGTTTTTTCTACAAATGTCAGGCTTTCCGGGTTCGGGAAAATCAACACTTTCTAGACGTATAGCGAAAAATACAGGTGCAATTGTTATTGATCATGATATTGTGAAAACGGCCTTACTAGAGTCGTTGGAAACTCGTCAAATTGAAACAACGGCCGCTGGTGGAATTTCGTATGAAATCGAATGGGCGCTAATAGATTTTCATTTATCCATGGGGCATAGTGTAATATTGGATAGCCCGTGTCTCTATATAGAAATGGTGGAAAAGGGGACGATCTTGTCTAGGGAACATCGTGTGAAATACAAATATATTGAATGCTATCTTAATAATATAGAAGAAATTAATAATAGGCTAAAGACACGAGAACGAATGATAAGTCAAATTGAGAAAGTGGAATCTGAAGAAGTGTTTAAAGAAGGGTTAGATGGTAGTAAACGACCATCTGATTTTACATATCTTATTGTAGATTCTGGGAAGCCTTTAGCGGATTATATTGATGAAGTGATGACGTATATGAATGAGTAGTCGTGAAATTATAATTGTATATTATAGTAGAAAAAACGTTATCTTCAAAACAGAAGATAACGTTTTTTGGTGTTAAGCTTTTGGTGTATCTATAGAAGAGACTACTTTTCTGCGTGAGCGTCGTTTTTTACCGAATTTATCTAACAGTTCATACATAACAGGGACGACAACTAGTGTGAGCACAGTTGAAACTGCTAAACCACCGATTACAACAACCGCTAAACTTTTAGATACCATACTGCCGGCTTGTGATTGGCTGAATAATAATGGTAACATCGCTACTATTGTTGTAATGGCTGTCATAATAATTGGTCGTAGCCTTGTAGAGCCTGCTTCTAGTAAAGCTTCCCGTGTCGTCATGCCGTGTTCTCTATTTTGTTGAACACGTTCTATTAATACAATGGCATTGGTGACTACGATACCAATTAACATTAATGCACCGATGAGTGCATTTAAATCGACTGGTGTTCTTGAAATGATTAATCCTAAAATACCGCCAACAGCAGCTAGTGGTAAAGAGAATAAAATCGCAAATGGAGCGCGTGCTTGCCCGAAAGTAATAACCATAATTAAATAAACAATCCCGATGGCGATACCCATGATTTTGAATAAATTTGTAAAGTCTTCTTGCATTGATTCAGTTGCACCAGCAATTTTAACTTTCGCACCGTTTGGTAGGTCTAATTCTGAAATAGCTTTGTTCACTTCAGTGTTTACTTTACTTAAATCTTCATTTGTTGCTTCGGCAGTTATTTGAATGGTTTCTTTTCCATCTTTATGGAAAATCTCTGTTTGTAATCGTTTTTCTGAAATGGTTGCAATATCTTTTAAAGGAATTGACCCTGCTATAGGTGATAAGATGTTTGTGTTAAGAATATCTTCCTTGTTACTTATCTTTTCTTGTTTATGTTCCAACATAATGGTTGTTTTCTCATCATTAATTGTCAGTTGCCCGATTGGTGATTTTTTCATAAGGAATGTAACTTGTTGTCCGGCTGTTTCTGGTGTTAATCCAACTTGTTCCGCTTTCTTTTGATCAATATCGATTTGCCATTCTTTTTTTGACTCTTCTCGATTTGTTTTTACTTTAGAAAGACTGTCTATACTTTTTAGTTTTGTTTCAACGACATCAGCAGCTTTTTTAAAATTTGTCTCATTGTTTGCTGTCACATTAAATTGTAAGTTGTTTCCTCCGCCGGAATTAGAATAGCTTGCTTTTGTATAATCGAATTCGGCTGGTTTAAAGTCTGCATGCTCTTTTTTAAGTTTTTTGATATATTGATCGATATCTGTTCCTTTTTTGAAGACTACAGCAATAGATGCAAGGTTATTTTTAGTTGTAAATCCAAACTGTGCATCTTCAGCACTGGAACCCATTCGTAAAATAACATCTTTTACATCGCTGTTAGAAAGTAATTTTTTTTCAAAATCAAAGGCTGTTTGCTTTCTAGATTCAAAATCGTAATTTGCTGGGAATGTCATCTGAATTGAAAGCATCGTATCGTCTTCTGATTTGATATTTGCTTTTGGAAGTAATATATAAGCAGCAATCGATCCGGCAAATAATAAGAAAGAAGAAAATAAAATAATAAACTTATGTGAAAGGGCCCACTTTAAAGTAGCTGTATACTTTCTTGAAGGTTTCGGTGTACGCTGCCTTGTTTTTCTCAGTAATAAAAATGCCATAAGTGGAACAACGGTTAAGGCCACCACTAGTGAAGAAAGTATAGAGTATACAACGGCCAATACCATAGGTAACATTAGCTTACCGATTGTACCTGATACAAGACCGATAGGTAAAAAGACAGCGACTGTTGTTAAAGTAGAAGAGGTAATCGCAACAGCTACCTCTTTTGTGGCGTCTAGAATGATGTCTTTTGAAAAATGTTCTTTTTGTAAGCGCCGGAAGATATTTTCAATGACAACAATACTATCGTCAACAAGTCGACCAACCGCTACTGCTAAGCCCCCGAGAGTTAAAATGTTTAATGTAACATTAGATTGATCAAGTAAAAATAGTGTTAGTAAAATGGATAACGGAATACTAACGACAGCGATAAGGGTTGTTCGAACGCTGCGTAAAAAGATTAAAATAATAAATGTCGCAGCAATTGCTCCTAAAATGACTTCTTTCCCCATGCTCATAACTGCATTTTCAACTTGTTCGTGAGTAGAGGATATTAATTTAATTGTATAAGTATCTTTATATTCTTTGCTTATAGTTTTTATTTTTTTATCAATTTCTTTTCCGATTGCAACTGCATTTTTGCTAGGTTCTTTCATAATAACTAATCCAGTTCCCTCTTCGCCATTCACATGTGAAACGGTATCAAAATGTTGTTTTATTTTTACTTGAGCTATATCTTGTAATTTGATTTGAGGGGTAAGTGACATGTTTTTTATTTCATCTACATTTTTGACATTTCCAATGACGCGTAGGCTGTGGTCTTCGTTATTGACAGTAACTTGACCAACTGGAGTGGAAGTTTCTTTTCCTTGTAAAGCGGCTAATACTTGCTGTGGTGTTACGTTTTTATTTTTCATTTCATTTGGGTCTAAGAGGATAGATAACTCGGATGTTGATTTACCGTAATACATGACGTTAGCAACGCCGTCGATATTTTCAAGTTGCGGGATGATTTCTTCTTCAATCTGTTTTTCGTCTGCTTTTGTAAAACCATTCTGTTTTTGAACGGTAATTTGTGCAAGTGGAATCATAGAGGTATTAAGTTGACTAACGACGGGTTTTGTAATTTCTTTTGGGAAATTTACGTTGCTGGTAATTTTTTCGACCTCGCGTGTAACATCCTTCATATTAGCTTTAGATGTATAAGCGATATCGATACGAGATAAACCTTCATAAGTAGAAGAAGTTATTGTATCGACGTGTTCCAAATTTCGAAACTTTTTTTCGAGCGGTTCGGTTACTTCTTTTGTCAATGTTTCAGCATCTAGCCCTTGAGACATTGTAGTGACAGTTATTGCGGGATTATCGACGCTGGGTAGAAACTCCATCGGTAATTTGGAGCCGGAATAAATGCCGAGCACAGAAATGAGAAAAACCATGATGATGATAGCGGCTCGATTTTTTAATGAGAATTTTGTTAACCTATCCATAAAAATGATTCCTCCGTTTAAGTTGTTTTTTAGCCTACTTCGTTACTATATAACAAAATCTGGATATCTTTCATTAATTAAATGTAAAAAAATTCTAAATTTATTCTTAAGTAGCGAGTGAATAGGGTTTTGTAAGGAAGAGCTAGAGAGTTGGCTGGGTATTTTAGCCTTTTAAAATTCTGTTGAAGTCAGGAGGAAGAAAATCCATTTAAATATGAAATAAAGAGGCGAAATTATTAAGTGGAAAACTTTTTTAGTTTTTTTAAAAAAACACTTGTGATTTAAAAATAAGGATGGTATATTAATAAACGTCGCTGATGCGGAACACGCAGAAAGTGAAAAAAAGAAATTAAAAAACTTAGTTGACATCGAAAAATGAAGATGCTAACATAAGGAAGTCGCCAATCGGCGATGGACAAGTTCTTTGAAAACTGAACGAAACAAACAACGTGAAACGTCAATTTTTATTTTAGATGCTAGACAAACTAACTTTATTGGAGAGTTTGATCCTGGCTCAGGATGAACGCTGGCGGCGTGCCTAATACATGCAAGTCGAGCGAATGGATTAAGAGCTTGCTCTTATGAAGTTAGCGGCGGACGGGTGAGTAACACGTGGGTAACCTGCCCATAAGACTGGGATAACTCCGGGAAACCGGGGCTAATACCGGATAACATTTTGCACCGCATGGTGCGAAATTCAAAGGCGGCTTCGGCTGTCACTTATGGATGGACCCGCGTCGCATTAGCTAGTTGGTGAGGTAACGGCTCACCAAGGCAACGATGCGTAGCCGACCTGAGAGGGTGATCGGCCACACTGGGACTGAGACACGGCCCAGACTCCTACGGGAGGCAGCAGTAGGGAATCTTCCGCAATGGACGAAAGTCTGACGGAGCAACGCCGCGTGAGTGATGAAGGCTTTCGGGTCGTAAAACTCTGTTGTTAGGGAAGAACAAGTGCTAGTTGAATAAGCTGGCACCTTGACGGTACCTAACCAGAAAGCCACGGCTAACTACGTGCCAGCAGCCGCGGTAATACGTAGGTGGCAAGCGTTATCCGGAATTATTGGGCGTAAAGCGCGCGCAGGTGGTTTCTTAAGTCTGATGTGAAAGCCCACGGCTCAACCGTGGAGGGTCATTGGAAACTGGGAGACTTGAGTGCAGAAGAGGAAAGTGGAATTCCATGTGTAGCGGTGAAATGCGTAGAGATATGGAGGAACACCAGTGGCGAAGGCGACTTTCTGGTCTGTAACTGACACTGAGGCGCGAAAGCGTGGGGAGCAAACAGGATTAGATACCCTGGTAGTCCACGCCGTAAACGATGAGTGCTAAGTGTTAGAGGGTTTCCGCCCTTTAGTGCTGAAGTTAACGCATTAAGCACTCCGCCTGGGGAGTACGGCCGCAAGGCTGAAACTCAAAGGAATTGACGGGGGCCCGCACAAGCGGTGGAGCATGTGGTTTAATTCGAAGCAACGCGAAGAACCTTACCAGGTCTTGACATCCTCTGACAACCCTAGAGATAGGGCTTCCCCTTCGGGGGCAGAGTGACAGGTGGTGCATGGTTGTCGTCAGCTCGTGTCGTGAGATGTTGGGTTAAGTCCCGCAACGAGCGCAACCCTTGATCTTAGTTGCCATCATTAAGTTGGGCACTCTAAGGTGACTGCCGGTGACAAACCGGAGGAAGGTGGGGATGACGTCAAATCATCATGCCCCTTATGACCTGGGCTACACACGTGCTACAATGGACGGTACAAAGAGCTGCAAGACCGCGAGGTGGAGCTAATCTCATAAAACCGTTCTCAGTTCGGATTGTAGGCTGCAACTCGCCTACATGAAGCTGGAATCGCTAGTAATCGCGGATCAGCATGCCGCGGTGAATACGTTCCCGGGCCTTGTACACACCGCCCGTCACACCACGAGAGTTTGTAACACCCGAAGTCGGTGGGGTAACCTTTTTGGAGCCAGCCGCCTAAGGTGGGACAGATGATTGGGGTGAAGTCGTAACAAGGTAGCCGTATCGGAAGGTGCGGCTGGATCACCTCCTTTCTATGGAGAATTGATGAACGCTGTTCATCAATATAAGTTTCCGTGTTTCGTTTTGTTCAGTTTTGAGAGAACTATCTCTCAGAAATAAATGTATGTTCTTTGAAAACTAGATAACAGTGTAGCTCATATTTTTTAATTTTAGTTTGGTTAAGTTAGAAAGGGCGCACGGTGGATGCCTTGACACTAGGAGTCGATGAAGGACGGGACTAACGCCGATATGCTTCGGGGAGCTGTAAGTAAGCTTTGATCCGAAGATTTCCGAATGGGGAAACCCACCATACGTAATGGTATGGTATCCTTACCTGAATACATAGGGTAAGGAAGACAGACCCAGGGAACTGAAACATCTAAGTACCTGGAGGAAGAGAAAGCAAATGCGATTTCCTGAGTAGCGGCGAGCGAAACGGAATCTAGCCCAAACCAAGAGGCTTGCCTCTTGGGGTTGTAGGACATTCTATACGGAGTTACAAAGGAACGAGGTAGACGAAGCAGCCTGGAAAGGCTCGTCACAGAGGGTAACAACCCCGTAGTCGAAACTTCGTTCTCTCTTGAATGTATCCTGAGTACGGCGGAACACGTGAAATTCCGTCGGAATCTGGGAGGACCATCTCCCAAGGCTAAATACTACCTAGTGATCGATAGTGAACCAGTACCGTGAGGGAAAGGTGAAAAGCACCCCGGAAGGGGAGTGAAAGAGATCCTGAAACCGTGTGCCTACAAATAGTCAGAGCCCGTTAATGGGTGATGGCGTGCCTTTTGTAGAATGAACCGGCGAGTTACGATCCCGTGCGAGGTTAAGCTGAAGAGGCGGAGCCGTAGCGAAAGCGAGTCTGAATAGGGCGTTTAGTACGTGGTCGTAGACCCGAAACCAGGTGATCTACCCATGTCCAGGGTGAAGTTCAGGTAACACTGAATGGAGGCCCGAACCCACGCACGTTGAAAAGTGCGGGGATGAGGTGTGGGTAGCGGAGAAATTCCAATCGAACCTGGAGATAGCTGGTTCTCCCCGAAATAGCTTTAGGGCTAGCCTTAAGTGTAAGAGTCTTGGAGGTAGAGCACTGATTGAACTAGGGGTCCTCATCGGATTACCGAATTCAGTCAAACTCCGAATGCCAATGACTTATCCTTAGGAGTCAGACTGCGAGTGATAAGATCCGTAGTCAAGAGGGAAACAGCCCAGATCGCCAGCTAAGGTCCCAAAGTGTGTATTAAGTGGAAAAGGATGTGGAGTTGCTTAGACAACTAGGATGTTGGCTTAGAAGCAGCCACCATTTAAAGAGTGCGTAATAGCTCACTAGTCGAGTGACTCTGCGCCGAAAATGTACCGGGGCTAAATACACCACCGAAGCTGCGAATTGATACCTATGGTATCAGTGGTAGGGGAGCGTTCTAAGGGCAGTGAAGTCAGACCGTAAGGACTGGTGGAGCGCTTAGAAGTGAGAATGCCGGTATGAGTAGCGAAAGACGGGTGAGAATCCCGTCCACCGAATGCCTAAGGTTTCCTGAGGAAGGCTCGTCCGCTCAGGGTTAGTCAGGACCTAAGCCGAGGCCGACAGGCGTAGGCGATGGACAACAGGTTGATATTCCTGTACCACCTCTTTATCGTTTGAGCAATGGAGGGACGCAGAAGGATAGAAGAAGCGTGCGATTGGTTGTGCACGTCCAAGCAGTTAGGCTGATAAGTAGGCAAATCCGCTTATCGTGAAGGCTGAGCTGTGATGGGGAAGCTCCTTATGGAGCGAAGTCTTTGATTCCCCGCTGCCAAGAAAAGCTTCTAGCGAGATAAAAGGTGCCTGTACCGCAAACCGACACAGGTAGGCGAGGAGAGAATCCTAAGGTGTGCGAGAGAACTCTGGTTAAGGAACTCGGCAAAATGACCCCGTAACTTCGGGAGAAGGGGTGCTTTCTTAACGGAAAGCCGCAGTGAATAGGCCCAAGCGACTGTTTAGCAAAAACACAGGTCTCTGCGAAGCCGTAAGGCGAAGTATAGGGGCTGACACCTGCCCGGTGCTGGAAGGTTAAGGAGAGGGGTTAGCGTAAGCGAAGCTCTGAACTGAAGCCCCAGTAAACGGCGGCCGTAACTATAACGGTCCTAAGGTAGCGAAATTCCTTGTCGGGTAAGTTCCGACCCGCACGAAAGGTGTAACGATTTGGGCACTGTCTCAACCAGAGACTCGGTGAAATTATAGTACCTGTGAAGATGCAGGTTACCCGCGACAGGACGGAAAGACCCCGTGGAGCTTTACTGTAGCCTGATATTGAATTTTGGTACAGTTTGTACAGGATAGGCGGGAGCCTTTGAAGCCGGAGCGCTAGCTTCGGTGGAGGCGCTGGTGGGATACCGCCCTGACTGTATTGAAATTCTAACCTACGGGTCTTATCGACCCGGGAGACAGTGTCAGGTGGGCAGTTTGACTGGGGCGGTCGCCTCCTAAAGTGTAACGGAGGCGCCCAAAGGTTCCCTCAGAATGGTTGGAAATCATTCGTAGAGTGCAAAGGCATAAGGGAGCTTGACTGCGAGACCTACAAGTCGAGCAGGGACGAAAGTCGGGCTTAGTGATCCGGTGGTTCCGCATGGAAGGGCCATCGCTCAACGGATAAAAGCTACCCCGGGGATAACAGGCTTATCTCCCCCAAGAGTCCACATCGACGGGGAGGTTTGGCACCTCGATGTCGGCTCATCGCATCCTGGGGCTGTAGTCGGTCCCAAGGGTTGGGCTGTTCGCCCATTAAAGCGGTACGCGAGCTGGGTTCAGAACGTCGTGAGACAGTTCGGTCCCTATCCGTCGTGGGCGTAGGAAATTTGAGAGGAGCTGTCCTTAGTACGAGAGGACCGGGATGGACGCACCGCTGGTGTACCAGTTGTTCTGCCAAGGGCATAGCTGGGTAGCTATGTGCGGAAGGGATAAGTGCTGAAAGCATCTAAGCATGAAGCCCCCCTCAAGATGAGATTTCCCATAGCGTAAGCTAGTAAGATCCCTGAAAGATGATCAGGTTGATAGGTTCGAGGTGGAAGCATGGTGACATGTGGAGCTGACGAATACTAATAGATCGAGGACTTAACCATATAATATGAAGCAAATGTTATCTAGTTTTGAGAGAACATAAAAAAACTTATTGACTTTTTTAATCAATTAAGTATAATAGTGTTTGTCTCAAGTGAATATAGTCTGGTAATGATGGCAGAGAGGTCACACCCGTTCCCATACCGAACACGGAAGTTAAGCTCTCTAGCGCCGATGGTAGTTGGGGCCTTGCCCCTGTGAGAGTAGGACGTTGCCAGGCAAATGGAGGATTAGCTCAGCTGGGAGAGCACCTGCCTTACAAGCAGGGGGTCGGCGGTTCGATCCCGTCATCCTCCACCATATAATGTCGGAGGGGTAGCGAAGTGGCTAAACGCGGCGGACTGTAAATCCGCTCCTTCGGGTTCGGCAGTTCGAATCTGCCCCCCTCCACCATTCTTAATTAATGGGCTATAGCCAAGCGGTAAGGCAACGGACTTTGACTCCGTCATGCGCTGGTTCGAATCCAGCTAGCCCAGCCATTAAGAGCCATTAGCTCAGTTGGTAGAGCATCTGACTTTTAATCAGAGGGTCGAAGGTTCGAGTCCTTCATGGCTCACCATTCTTTAAAAAAATATGCGGGTGTGGCGGAATTGGCAGACGCACCAGACTTAGGATCTGGCGCCTTTGGCGTGGGGGTTCGACTCCCTTCACCCGCACTTTTAATAAAATATCTCATACATGTCTTGCGGAAGTAGTTCAGTGGTAGAATACAACCTTGCCAAGGTTGGGGTCGCGGGTTCGAATCCCGTCTTCCGCTCCAATTTTCAATATGACATGCCGGGGTGGCGGAACAGGCAGACGCACAGGACTTAAAATCCTGCGGTGGGTGACCACCGTGCGGGTTCGACCCCCGCCCTCGGCACCATATGCGCCCGTAGCTCAATTGGATAGAGCGTTTGACTACGGATCAAAAGGTTAGGGGTTCGAGTCCTCTCGGGCGCGCTTTTATTAACGGGAAGTGGCTCAGCTTGGTAGAGCACCTGGTTTGGGACCAGGGGGTCGCAGGTTCAAATCCTGTCTTCCCGATATTTTTAAAACATGGGGCCTTAGCTCAGCTGGGAGAGCGCCTGCCTTGCACGCAGGAGGTCAGCGGTTCGATCCCGCTAGGCTCCACTTTGGTTATTTATTGGAGGTATACCCAAGTCTGGCTGAAGGGATCGGTCTTGAAAACCGACAGGCGGCGAGAGTCGCGCGGGGGTTCGAATCCCTCTACCTCCTCCATTTTATAATAATTAAAATGGAATGATTGGATAGTTAATAAAAACTATTAGATGTACAAAGATAACTAAAAGATATAATTAATATTTATTTCATGGAGGTATACCCAAGTTCGGCTGAAGGGATCGGTCTTGAAAACCGACAGGCGGCGAGAGTCGCGCGGGGGTTCGAATCCCTCTACCTCCTCCATTTTTTAAAATAATATAATACCGTCGCGGGGTGGAGCAGTTCGGTAGCTCGTCGGGCTCATAACCCGAAGGTCGCAGGTTCAAATCCTGTCCCCGCAACCAAATGGTCCCGTGGTGTAGTGGTTAACATGCCTGCCTGTCACGCAGGAGATCGCCGGTTCGACCCCGGTCGGGACCGCCATTTATATAAAGGCTCGGTAGCTCAGTCGGTAGAGCAGAGGACTGAAAATCCTCGTGTCGGCGGTTCGATTCCGTCCCGAGCCATATTTTTTTTTGACAAGCCGGCTTAGCTCAATTGGTAGAGCAACTGACTTGTAATCAGTAGGTTGGGGGTTCAAGTCCTCTAGCCGGCACCACTTAGGGGCATAGTTTAAAGGTAGAACAGAGGTCTCCAAAACCTCCAGTGTGGGTTCGATTCCTACTGCCCCTGTAAGAAATATGGGCCTATAGCTCAGCTGGTTAGAGCGCACGCCTGATAAGCGTGAGGTCGATGGTTCGAGTCCATTTAGGCCCACCATATTCCGCAGTAGCTCAGTGGTAGAGCTATCGGCTGTTAACCGATCGGTCGTAGGTTCGAGTCCTACCTGCGGAGCCATGGCCCGTTGGTCAAGCGGTTAAGACACCGCCCTTTCACGGCGGTAACACGGGTTCGAATCCCGTACGGGTCATAAAAAAGAGTCAGCAATTAGCTGGCTCTTTTTTTCTTATGAAAAATATAATGTGAAGTTACGTTCTTTTCTAATATACGATATCGTCAATCCAAAATCCCTCTATTTATTATGAAATAAATAGAGGGATTTTGGAAAAACTATAGTATGTATAAAAAGGAGGGAATAGAGCTACATGACAACAGTTAGAGAATTTATGAGTACCGATATTGTGCAATGTACACCGCTAGATAATGTATATGAAGCTGCTGTGAAAATGAAAGAAGAGGCCATTGGGATGATTCCAATTGTAGAGAATAATCAAGTGGTTGGTCTTGTCACAGATCGTGATTTAGTTGTTCGTGGAATTGCTGAGAAACATCCTGGGTCTAATAAAATTACAAATGTCATGACAACAGAAATTGTTTCCGTATCTCCTGATGACCCTATTGAAAATGCTACAGAGTTAATGGCACAGCATCAAATCAGGAGACTACCTGTAGTTGAGAATGGAGAGCTTGTTGGGATGTTAGCGCTAGGTGATTTAGCAATAGCAGAGAAAGCTGATGATCAAGCTGGATTTGCTTTAAGTGAGATTTCCGAGCATACAGAATAACGAATAGATGCAGATTATTTTCAGGCTACAACATACAGTGTATTTAGGTGCTAGAGAATAGGTAAGAGTGGATACGTTTTATTCCGCATTAACGGGCAGTAAGCCCCCCACCTCAAGGTTCAGAGTGAAGCAAGGAAGATAGGTGAGGGATAACTGCCTGTAAAAGCCCGATTGGTGAGGACTTTCCATCAGTGGTGGATGAAGAAAATCCCTACTGATGGAAGTTTCACTTTATTAATACTGCAAGCAAAATTATATTGTTATTAAAACGTATCCAAAATGTTAGGCATAGATGTATATAAGGTGTAAAGATGCTTAACTAAGTATATATGAAGAATAATATATGCTAATTTCATTTGAAATTTTGGTTAAAAATTCCTATTGCTAATTTTTGTTATGTTAAAAATGATATAATAATAAATATAAGTTTTATAATTTATTTTGAATATATTAATATTTATAATATTATGTTTATCTACTAAGCTATCAAAGATTTTATATATAAATAGAAATGGAGGGGAAATGACATGAGGGATGTACAAAGTAATCCAAATTGGAATTTGGTTACAGATGTTTATGTAGAACCAAATAATTTTGCGGATTTATTTTCTTTACTTGTACCAAATCATCCAAAAGGCGAAGGAAAAGAACGGACAATTTTAGCTTGGAAAGAAAAAGAATTTTATAAACAAGAAAACTTGGCTCCGTTTATTTTATATGGAATGAATAAGGTGCAGGACTTGCCGCAGTTCCATAAGGATGAAATACCAACTTTAATTCGTATTGTTCGTTTATGCCAGAAAATCGGTTGGTATAAGGAAGCGTATACATTTATGGTGAATCAAAGATTAGATGAATTTGTACATACATCTATGGAATATGAAACGTGGGATATTTTAACTCAAGTTGTGGCTTGGAACTACTTAATTGTAAAATATCGAATTGGTAAATTGGAAAATGATGATGTAATGATATGGGAAAGAATTAAATTTAATACAGAGTGTATTGAAAAATGTGAGAAGCTATTATCTCATAAGGAAGTAATGGAACTTACATTCTTTTATATTTGCAAACAGGCAAAATTATTGTCCAAAGAACAATTAGATCAAGAGATGATGAACTTAGCAATATACTGCAATACATACGTTTATGACTTATACATATATGACTTATTAAAAAAATATCGTAAGTGTACGGATTTTTTAACATATTATGGACCAAGTCGTTCTGTTGTTGCATGTCAAAGGGCTGTAATTTCTCAAATTTCTGATCGCCTTAATCCATTAAAAACCACGCATGTGGATGATTATCTTTATGTAATGAAAGAAATGATGGAGCACATGTCGTTTGAATTTATGAATCGATATGAGCATTTCATTGGAAAACTATTATCATATGTACCATTTTTTGAAATGATTCAAGTTCCGCAACATGCATATTATTGTGAAGAGTTGATGTATGTTTGTAAAGGAATTGAACATAAGGAAGAACTTTTGCGGAATTATATATTTATACAATTACATGATTGTTTACCGTCATTTATCAAACAATTTCTAAAGAATAAACGTTATGCAACGATTCATGATATTTTATTTTACTGGTGTGATGATGAACAACGAGTGGGATTAGAGAAGAAATATAATTTAAGTTTTATTTATGAACGATATGCGTGTGGGTAAAGAAAAGTTTTGTGCTTTCCCTTGTTCACTCTCTATAATGTATAAATAAAAAAAGGTCTCACACTTCAAGTGAGACCTTTTTTTATTTAGTCGTAAATGAGAAGTAGACATACGTCCATTTTAAGCTTCTTGTTGTTTCTTACGGTGATCAGGAATGTAAATATATTGGGAAATAATGAGTAGTACCCCTATAAAAAATACAGGGAATATAGCAGCCAGGTGAAAACCACTATAAATAATATTTGTTATTAAACCGCCGATAATAACAAATGCAGTATATATATGAGAAATGTGTTTCTTTAGTCGGATTTTGAATGCTTCCATCAAAGATTCGATAGTAACAAATAAGATAACGATACTCAAAAAAACAATGTTAGTATTGTAAATTACTAAACAACAAATTAAACCGAGAAAAGCCAAATACTCAATTATTAAGGCAATATTACGTGGCATATAATATTACCGAACTAAATACTGCAGTGGATTTACTGCGTTTGTTTTTTCAAAATTCCATTCACCATTATGTAATTTAAAATGGAGGTGCTGCCCAAATGAATGGCCTGTATTTCCCATATGTCCTAACAATTCCCCAATCTGAACTTGATCACCAACATTTACAATATAACTGTTTTTCCGTTTAGTAGATGTAGAAATATTTGTATTTTTTACGGAGTTAGCATTATTCCTTGCTTTTATTTTATTATTCGAATATAATATTTTTAGATTCGGTTTTATATATTTAGTGTCTTGTGTAGGCAATTCTTGAGCTGCTATAGTACGTGTATCTACTTGAGTTATGGATGGAAGTAGAGATGCGACTGCGACAGTAGTTGCCGTTAAAGCTGTAGCTTTCTGTTTCATCTAATATTAGCCCCCCATAGATGTGTTAATACATTCCCTATTATAGTATAAAGATATAATATTTTGTGCATTATTCATATAACTGTAATATGAAATGAGAAAAATAACAATTTTTTAATGGAATCGAAATATATTAAAAGAATAACAGATTAATAATCATTATAATATGGATTAAAGATAATTGATATTTTCTGAATAGATATATAAATCTAAATTGAAAAACTGACAGAAAAGCTTTCTTTTTAGGAGGGAGAGAGCATCCGACCTTGCATAGAAGCGGTTAGATCCTTTTCCTACCCCGTACTAAGTTAAACAAAAAGAGAAAATGAGTACAGGTCACCTTTTATTCTTCATAGCCGCGACTTATATGTTGGAAAATCAAAATGGATATATATATTTATTTTTCATATTTTATATAAGTAGAACTTTGATGTAAAGAATTCTTACTTTGTATTGGATTCATGGCTCGTAAATAGGATTGGGATAAGTTAAAACAGTTGCTGATGATGGATGACAGTGTTATACTGACTATGGTAATTTCATATTGTGCTAGGAGAGTTGGTGTTGCCAGCTGAGAGTAAGGCCGAGAGTCTTTGATCCTTTATTACCTGATCTAGATTATGCTAGCGTAGGGAAGCAATTCGGACATTAACAGTAAGTCCCTGTTTCTTTGCGTAAAGAAACAGGGCTTTTTTATTTGACAATTTTATAGTAGAAACCACTAGGGGTGCTTTATGTGCTGAGAGAGGAATAATCCTTAACCCTTACAGACCTGATCTAGATTATGCTAGCGTAGGGAAGTGGAGCAACGAATAAATGTATTTTTATTTGATGTAACCACTTCTTATAGAGGAGTGGTTTTTTATTTGAATAAATTGATATAAAGGAAGGGGAAATATAAATGAAGTTTTGTGAGAGATTATTTGAGACAGTACAGCCTGTTTGGGAAAAAAGTCATAATCACCCATTTGTAACTGGGATGGGGGACGGTACATTAGAAAAGGATAAATTCCAATATTACATCATACAAGATTATTTATATTTACTAGATTATGCAAAATTATATGCAATTGGAGTTGTGAAAGCGACTAATCCGCAAGTTATGGCAAAATTTGCAGAACAAATAGACGGCATTTTAAATGGAGAAATGACGATCCATAAACAGTATGCAAAACGCCTTGGTATTTCTGTACAAGAGATGGAAGAGGCAAAACCATCTGCTAAAAATTTAGCGTATACAAACTATATGATGTCAGTATCTCAAAATGGTACGCTTGCAGAGTTAATTGCGGCTCTGCTTCCATGTATGTGGAGCTACTGGGAAATTGGAAAGCGTTTAAATGATATTCCAGGAGCAAGGGATCATGAGTTCTTTGGGGAGTGGATTCAAGGATATAGCTCAGAAGAGTATGGAAAACTTTGCATTTGGCTAATGGATTTATTAAATGAACTAGCTGAAGGAAAGTCTGAACAAGAGTTAGACAAATTAGAAGAGGTTTTCTTATATTCTAGCCGCTTTGAGTATTTATTCTGGGATATGGCGTATCGTAAGGAGATGTGGGGTTTTGAGGAGCAAGAGCATACTACAGTTTCATAATGTTTCCTTTCATTATGATGAAAAGCCAATTATAAAGGGTCTGGATGCTTTCGTGCAAGAAAAAGAGTTTGTTAGCATCATTGGACCGAGTGGCTGTGGCAAAAGTACATTGTTTCGTTTAATTACAGGATTAGAAGAACCGACGGCTGGAACGATTCAACTTACAGAAACCTCGAGTCATCCTGTAGGATATATGCCACAAAAAGATATGCTTCTGCCATGGAGAACAATTATTGAAAATGCAGCACTGCCGTTAGAGTGCCAGGGGATAAAGAAAAAAGAAGCACATGTAAAGGCAAAAGACCTGTTAGAACAATTTGGTTTACAAGGATACGAGAACAAATATCCGAAAGATTTATCAGGTGGTATGCGGCAGCGAGTGTCCTTTATTCGAACTTTATTAACAGGCGGGGACATTTTATTGTTAGATGAGCCGTTTAGCGCATTAGATGCATTAACGAAAGCAACGTTGCAAGAATGGTTGTTTGAGCAATGGAAACAGTGGCAAAAAACCATTTTATTTATTACACACGATGTAGAAGAAGCACTTTTTCTTTCTAATCGGATTTTAATAGTGACAGAGCAGCCTATAACAACTTTAACGGAGCGTGTTGTACCACTTGGAACGGAGCGCTCAAGAAAAGATTTGCATAAGCCTGAGATACTAGGGCTAAAAGATGAGTTACTCGGTATGCTGCAAAGGCAGGTGCTCGTATGAAACGTGTGACAGAGCTACTACCTGCACTGATTTTAAGTAGCATACTGCTCATAGCTTGGGAAGTGGAGGCTAGAATTGTAGATGAGATGTATATTTTGCCATCTCCTACTGCAATTCTAGCTAAAATGTGGGCACTGCGTGACATATTACTTACAGTTCATTTGCCAGCAACCTTATATGTAGTCTTAATCGGTGTAGTTATTTCTATTGTACTTGGTGTTGGACTGGCGATGTCTATGAATGCGAGTAAATGGATAGAAAGAGCTTTTTATCCGTTACTAGTTGCTTCACAAACGATTCCAATTACTGCTTTAGCACCATTATTTGTTTTATGGTTTGGCTATTCAATTTGGAGCAAAGTCGTTGTGACAGTTTTGATTACCTTTTTCCCCATTGCGGTAAATACGTATGATGGATTGCGCAGCACGAAAAAGGAATGGGAGGAGCTTTTAGTGACATATGGTGCAACGAAAAAAGATATTTTTCTAAAGTTAAAGTTGCCATCTGCACTTCCGTACTTTTTCTCTGCTTTAAAAATTGCTGTTCCACTTAGTGTCATTGGAGCAGCAATTGGTGAGTGGCTTGGTGCACAAGCTGGTTTAGGATACTTTAGTAAACGAATGATGACACAGTTAGACGGAGCTGGTGTGTTTGCACCGATTGTGCTTCTATCATTACTAGCTATTTTATTTGTATTATTTGTTTCTATATTAGAAAAGAAATTCATTAGTTGGAGGAAACATTCATGAAATTATTCAAACGCATCTTTGTGTTTACATTATTAGTTGCAATGATTGCAGGATGTTCTAGCAATTCATCATCAGAAAAGAAAAAGGCTGAAAAAGAAGTAACAGTTATGCTCGACTGGTATCCAAATGCGGTGCATAGTTTTATCTATGCAGCGATTGAAAAAGGATACTTTAAAGAAGAAGGAGTAAAGGTGAATATTAAATTCCCTTCTAATCCAACCGATCCATTAACATTAGCGGCAGCGGGGAAAGTAACAGTTGGTTTATATTATCAACCAGACGTTGTCATTGCAAAAGCAAATGAACAAATTCCAGTGAAATCAATCGGAGCTGTGGTCCGTTCACCATTAAATCACGTCGTATCATTAAAATCAGCGGGAATCAATTCACCAAAAGATTTAGAAGGAAAGACAGTTGGTTATTCCGGAACACCTTTAAGTGAAGCGTATTTAAAAACGATGGTAAAAGAAGCTGGTGGTAATCCTGATACTGTAAAAGTAGTAGATGTTGGATTTGATTTAGTACCAGCATTAATTACGAAAAAAGTAGATGCTGTCACAGGTGCTTATATTAACCATGAAGTTCCTGTTATGCGTCATGAAGGCCATGAACCAGCGTACTTCAACCCAGCTGACTATGGTGTACCAAATTATCATGAACTTGTTTTTGTAACAGGTGATAAAACGTTGAAAAAAGATAAAGAAGCGTTGCAAGCCTTTTTACGAGGTGCGAAAAAAGGATATGAATTTATGAAAAAGAATCCAGACGAAGCACTGGGTATTTTATTAAATCATCAAGAAAAGGAAAATTTCCCACTTGTTCCAGAAGTTGAAAAAGAAAGTATGAAAATTTTGTTAGAGAAAATGGAAACGAAAGATGAGCCATTTTTATCAGATACGAAAGAGTCATGGGAAAAACAAAATAAATGGTTGAAAGAAAAAGGCATGACAAAAGAGAGTGTTCCTGCCAATGAATTATTCGAAAATATTTTAAAGTAGGCGAGTGAATATGAAAGATGAGCTCCACGTTATCTCAAATGGCCAGATGGCATTCGAAGAGTTAGCGAATGTAGCGATGCAAATTGAGAGTGAGATTGATTATTTGCATATTCGTGAGCGAGAGAAAAGTACGAAAGAGTTATATGAAGGTGTGGAAGGTCTCCTAAAAGGAGGCTTTCCGGCATCTAAGCTTGTGATTAATGATCGAATCGATATTGCAATTCTATTAAATATTTCTCGCGTACAATTGGGGTATCGAAGTGCTGATGTCAGGTCTGTAAAGGAAAAGTTTTCTTATTTGCATGTTGGTTATTCTGTGCATTCTTTAGAAGAAGCGATAGTAGCGTTCAAAAATGGAGCAGATTCACTTGTTTATGGTCATGTATTTCCAACGAGTTGTAAGAAAGATGTTCCGGCAAGAGGGTTGGAAGAGATTTCAGATATAGCAAGGCGATTAACGATACCGATTACAGCTATTGGAGGGATAACACCTAAAAATATAGGAGAGGTTCTTAGAGCTGGCGTGAGTGGTATTGCTGTTATGTCTGGGATTGTAAGTGATAGTAATCCGTATAAGCAGGCAAGGTTGTACAAGGAGACAATAAGAAAGTGGGCGAAAAATCATGAGTAAGAAGTATGATGTAGCCATTATTGGCGGCGGTGTGATTGGGAGTTCAGTTGCACATTTTCTAGCGGAAAGAGGATACCAAGTTGCAATTGTTGAGAAACAAAGGATTGCGTCTGAAGCTTCTAAAGCAGCGGCAGGTTTACTTGGTGTACAGGCGGAGTGGGATGCGTACGATCCACTATTTGAGCTTGCTAGAAAAAGCCGTGCAATATTTCCACAACTTGCAGCAGCTTTACGTGAAAAAACGGGTATTGATATTGGATATGAAGAAAAAGGTATATATCGTATAGCCCAAAATGAAGATGAGAAGACAAGAATACTAGATATTATGGACTGGCAACAGAAAACAGGTGAAGAATCATATTTTCTGACAGGAGATGAGCTTTATGAAAAAGAGCCATTCCTCTCTTCATCGATCATTGGGGCTGTATATTATCCAAAAGATGGTCATGTTATTGCACCGGAACTTACAAAGGCATTTGCACACTCTGCGGCCATTTCTGGTGCTGATATATATGAACAAACAGAAGTATTTGATATCAAAATAGAAGACAACCGAGTAGTAGGAATTGTTACGAATGAAGGTATGATTACATGTGAAAAGGTAGTAATTGCTGGTGGTTCGTGGAGTACAAAACTACTTCATCATTTTCATAGTGATTGGGGTACATATCCTGTAAAAGGAGAAGTTGTTGCCGTAAAGAGCTGTAAACCATTGCTGCAATCTCCTATTTTCCAAGAGCGGTTTTATATCGCGCCAAAACGTGGTGGACGCTATGTAATTGGAGCAACGATGAAGCCTCACACGTTTACTAAGTCTGTACAACCAGAAAGTATTACTTCGATATTAGAACGTGCTTATACAATCTTGCCGGCTTTGAAAGAAGCTGAATGGGAAAGTACGTGGGCGGGATTACGCCCGCAATCTAATCACGAGGTTCCTTATATGGGGGCACACGAGGAAATAAAAGGATTATATGCTTGTACCGGTCATTACAGAAACGGTATTTTATTAAGTCCCGTTTCTGGTCAATATATGGCAGATTTAATAGAAGGAAAGCAAGGGAATTATTTGCTAGATTCATTGGTTTCTAAATCAATTTATCCTGCATGAACTGGCAGTAAACGCCTGATTGATGGGGGATAAAGAGAACACATGTTGATTAAAGTTTCACTTTATATAAATGTATTTTGATTTTTTAACATGTAAGTCAATGTGACAAAGAATAAAAGCTGAACTACACTCGTTTTTTTTCTTTGTTTTTACTTGGCATGGGGCAGGAAAAGGATCTGACCGCTTCTATGCATGGTCGGATGCTCTCTCCCACCTAACAAGAAAGGTTTATATAGAAAGGGGATGGAAGTTTGAATTTGAAAATTAATGGTAAGCAAGTAGAGGTACCTGGGAGTGTTAAGACAGTAGCAGAATTGCTTACACATTTAGGATTGGATACAAAAATTGTTGTGGTGGAACGTAACCAAGATATTTTGCAAAAAGAAGACCATCGAGATATATCTGTTTTTGATGGAGACCAAATTGAGATTGTAACTTTCGTAGGAGGCGGTTGATTATGTTGAACATTGGACCATTTACATTTCATTCTAGACTTTTATTAGGAACAGGGAAATTTTCTGATTTTGATGTACAAAGAAAAGCAATTGAAGTATCAGAGGCAGAAATTTTAACATTTGCAGTACGTCGTATGGATATATTTGATGCAGACCAACCCAATTTATTAGAAAAAATTGATGTAAAAAAATATACATTACTCCCAAATACAGCAGGGGCAAAAAATGCTGAAGAAGCAGTTCGTATTGCGAAATTAGCAAAAGCTTCAGGGCTTTGTGACATGGTAAAAGTAGAGGTTATTGGTGATGACAGAACGTTATTACCTGATCCAGTGGAGACTTTAAAAGCCTCTGAAATGTTGTTAGAAGAAGGATTTATTGTTCTTCCTTATACATCTGATGATGTTGTATTAGCACGTAAATTACAGGAACTTGGTGTTCATGCGATTATGCCTGGTGCATCACCAATTGGCTCAGGACTTGGAATTGTAAATCCATTAAACTTAAGCTTTATTATTGAACAAGCAAAAGTACCGGTAATTGTGGATGCAGGTGTTGGTAGCCCAGCTGATGCAGCATTTGCGATGGAATTAGGAGCGGATGGTGTGCTATTAAATACAGCTGTATCTGGAGCGAAGGATCCTATTAAAATGGCAGAAGCAATGAAATTAGGTATTCATGCAGGACGTTTAGGATTTGAAGCAGGACGTATTGCACGTAAGCGTTGCGCGACAGCAAGTAGCCCGTTAGAAGGAATGAGCGTAGTTGAATAATCGATATTCTCGCCAAGAGTTATTTTCTCCAATTGGTGAAAAAGGGCAGCAAAAAATAGGCGAAAAGCATGTGTTAATCATTGGTGCTGGGGCACTTGGTAGCGCGAATGCGGAGATGCTTGTAAGAGCTGGCGTCGGCCATGTGACGATTGTGGATCGCGATTATATTGATTGGAGCAATTTACAACGTCAGCAGCTATATTGTGAGGAGGATGTAGAAAGTAATCTTCCGAAGGCTGTAGCAGCACAAAGACGTTTGCAAGCGATTAATAGCAATGTAATTGTAGAAGCATATGTTCAAGATGTGACAGCAGAGGAATTAGAAGAGCTTGTTACAAATGTCGATGTAATGATTGATGCGACTGATAATTTTGAAACACGTTTTATCGTTAATGATATATCACAAAAACATTCAATTCCGTGGGTTTATGGGGCGTGTGTAGGAAGTTACGGCCTTTCTTATACGATTTTACCAGGAAAAACGCCATGTTTATCTTGTTTATTACAATCTATTCCGCTTGGCGGAGCAACATGTGATACAGCAGGTATTATTTCACCTGCTGTATCTCTCGTTGTTTCTCATCAAGTAACGGAAACGATTAAAATTTTAGTAGAGGATTATGAAGCACTTCGTGATGGACTTGTGTCGTTTGATGTATGGAAAAACGAATATTCATGTATGAATGTGCAAAAGCTTCGAAAGCCGAATTGTCCATCATGTGGTGGGGAAGCACTCTACCCATATTTAAGTAAAGAGAATACATCGAAAACTGCAGTTTTATGTGGAAGAAATACAGTTCAAATTAGACCTCCTTATAAAGAACAATTAGATTTTAAACGATATAAAGAGCTGCTGCGCGATCGCGTAGCAGATTTAATGGTAAATCCCTATTTATTATCATTTTCAGTTGAAGGAAAGCGACTAGTTGCCTTTCAAGATGGACGCGTACTTGTGCATGGAACAAAAGATATAGTAGAAGCAAAAACGATTTATCATCGCTATTTTGGATAGAAAAGGATGAGTGAGATGAAAGTGAATAAAGCTTTAACAATTGCTGGATCAGATAGCGGCGGTGGTGCAGGTATTCAAGCAGATTTAAAAACATTTCAAGAGCTTGGTGTATATGGAATGACAGCTATTACAGCTATTACAGCTCAAAACACACTTGGTGTGCAAGGAGTATATCCTGTTACACTTGAAGGGGTTCAGGAGCAATTAAATTCAATTGGTGCTGATTTAACACCAGATGCTGTTAAGCTTGGCATGCTATTTAGTAGTGAAATTATTAAGGTCGTTGCAGAAAATATTAAAAAGTTTGGCTGGAATAATATTGTACTAGATCCTGTTATGATTGCAAAAGGTGGAGCATCATTGTTACAACAAGAAGCTGTGCAAGCATTAAAGGAATATTTATTACCAATTGCAACAGTTGTGACTCCGAATGTACCGGAAGCAGAAGTATTAACAGAGATGGAGATTCATAACATCCAAGATAGTAAAGAAGCTGCAAAAGAGTTGCATAGATTAGGAGCCAAGTACGTTCTTATGAAAGGTGGACATGCGGATTATCAAGGAAATGAAGTTATTGATTTCTTATTTGATGGTGAACAATTTATTGAGTATAGAAGTGAAAGAATTGATTCAAAACAAACGCATGGTAGCGGTTGTACATTTGCATCTGCTGTAACGGCAGGACTTGCAAATGGGTATCCAATCGAAGAAGCGGTTCGAGAAGCGAAAAAGTTTATTAGCATAGCAATTGAACAGCAATTGAATATTGGAAGTGGTCATGGGCCAACGAACCATTTTGCATATAAAGTGAAACTTTAATCAGTGGAGAGCTTCATCCCCCACTGATTATTAGCCTTCACCAATCGGGCTTTTACAGGCAGTTGATTCCCCATCTAGTAGCTTTTGCTTTCGCTGCATTTTTGGGGATCTTACTGCCTGTTAATGCGGGGCAAACGTCAAGAAACCCGTGCATAAATATTCAAGTTTTGATGGGGAAGTCAGTTTTATAACTGGCTTTTTTTATTGTTTACTTTTTCCATATTTAGGAGTATTATATCAGCCAGAATCTGTTTTTTGTAACGCTGAGTCCGATTCATTTGGAGCGGAGGAACCAAATTGTGCATGGTCACTAGGGGTGAATCTTTCATGATGAAAGTAGGGCTACTCTCAAAGTCCGAATCCGACAGCTAACTTCGTAAGCGTCTTGAGAGAGGATGGTGCATGGATGGATACATCACTTCATCGGTCTGACTAGTATAGGAGAATATCAATCTATATTTGAATTCTTTTATGCTAAGGAGGATGATGTACATGGATGGGGAAAAAGAGGTAACGCTCATTTGTGTAGGGGAAGAGGAAAAAGTAAACAGTTTACGAGAATTAGTGCCTTTTCAACAAGATATGATTATTTTTACCGCAACTGAACATGTAGCGGCTGAAGTGCGAGCATGTGGATTTGAATCAACTTATTGTTGCAATGGTGAGCAGAATTTAACTAATATTTGCAAGAGGATTAAAAAAGTAATCCTGCTAGGAGATGAGCTTCCAACAGTTAGCTTTTTTACCGAGCGTATTCGATTTTCTTTTCAAGCACCTATTACAGTTGTCACAAGAAATAAAAGATATCCAGTAAGGCTCTATCAAACAATTGGAGCTACATTTGTAGTGTTTACAAATTGTGATAACATTTCTTTTTTATTTTTTGAATAGGGCGGGGGAAGTGATGATGAAGGTGTTATTACGCGAGGATATAGCGTATCGTTGGGCAGTATCAGTAGAGCGAGTTCAAGAATTAGCAATGGATTCTATGTTTCCAAAACCATATATGATATTGCCATCAGAAGAGAGTTTGTATTTAGAAACGGATATTATTGCGTATGAAATGTTGCATGTGGAACTAACACGAGTCTATATTCGTGGGAGAAACTTGCGTTCATTTTTATAATGCAAAAAGGGAATGAATTCAAGGTACTATTAAAACGGTACTCAAATTCATTCTCTTTTTTTATTTCATATTAAAAATCGATTTTGATGAAAAAGAAAGAAAAGACAAGGAAACAGATGATAAAATATTAATCTTAATCAATGTAAGCGTTTAAATGATGAAATATTTTCTTATTTTAGGTAATTTTACTCTTTACAAGTTAAATATAGAGGAGTATATTTACATTCATAAATTGTTCATAAATATTTCCAAAAACAACCTGATATCGCTGAGTCCAGAAATGGAGCGGGGGAACCAATTTTGTGCATTGTCACTTGGGGTGAATCTTTCATTACGAAAGTAGGGCTACTCTTTAGGCCCGAATCCGACAGCTAACCTCGTAAGCGTTTGGAGAGGAGGTTTACTTTTGTGTTGTTCATTTTTGAACACTGAGTAGAGCCTCAGTGTTCTTTTTTCGATGGGTATATGGTAAAATTTAACATTTAAAAGTGAGGGATTATAATGCTTGATGTTGTGATGATCGGAATCTGTGTTGTATTGGTAGCATCTATGATAGGGCTAGCGAGCTGGTCAGATAAAGTTGTGAAAGAAGGGAAGCAATCATGATGATTGCCTTATCGGTTATTGTTGCAGCAATTACGGTGTATTTAGTTTATGCGTTATTAAATCCAGAAAAGTTTTAACTAGGGGGAAGCATTTATTATGATTTGGGTCGCAGTTGTAATCACAATGTTGTTATTCATTCTTGTCGCAAAGCCAACGGGTACTTATTTAGAGAAAGCCTTTCAAGGAAATAGCAGATTAGAAAAAGTATTTGGGCCTTTTGAAAAGATTATTTTCAAAATTGCAGGTGTTAAAGCGTATAACCAGAGTTGGAAACAATACGCTTTATCGCTAGTTGCACTCAATGGTTTCATGATCGTTGTTGTATACTTCATCTTTCGCTTACAAGGCGTGCTTCCATTAAATCCGGCTCATATTGAAGGGATGGAGCCAACGCTTGCTTTTAATACAGCAATCAGCTTTATGGCGGATACAAACTTACAGCATTATAGCGGCGAAAACGGATTATCTTATTTATCACAATTAATTGGGATCACATTTTTAATGTTTGCTGCACCGGCAACGACATTAGCACTTGTTATGGCTTTTATAAGAGGATTAGCAGGCAAGGAACTGGGGAACTTTTTCGTTGATTTTACTCGAGCTTTAACAAGGGTCTTTCTTCCCATTGCATTTGTTGCAGCACTGATTTTTGTTGCGCTTGGTGTACCGCAAACTTTAGACGGAGCAGTTACAGCACAAACAATTGAAGGTGTGAAACAGAGTATTTTGCGTGGTCCTGTAGCTTCATTTGTTTCAATTAAGGAACTTGGTAACAATGGTGGCGGATTCTTCGGAGCAAACTCCACACATCCATTTGAGAATCCAGGACAAATCAGTAACATCTTACAAATGATGCTCATGATGTTACTGCCAACAGCTTTACCGTTTACGTATGGACGAATGGTTGGCAATAAGAAACAAGGGCGTATCCTTTTCGTTTCCCTATTTATGGTATTTTTAATTGGGTTTGTAACGATTGTTTCATCTGAATTACATGGGAATCCAGTATTAAATCAAATGGGTATGGAACATGTGCAAGGCAGTACAGAAGGAAAAGAAGTACGATTTGGAACAGTCTTTTCTTCACTGTATGCGACAGTAACAACAGCAGCCGAAACAGGTGCAGTTGATACAATGCATGATACGTTAACACCAATTGGTGGATTGGTACCACTTGTAAACATGATGTTAAATACAGTGTTTGGTGGTGTTGGAGCAGGTTTTGTCAATATCATTATGTACGCAATTATTGCAGTCTTTATATCTGGATTAATGGTTGGACGGACACCAGAATTTTTAGGTAAGAAAATTGAAGGAAAAGAAATGAAATTAATTGCGGTAACAATATTATTTCATCCATTGCTTATTTTAGGATTTTCAGCATTGGCCCTTTCAACTCATTTAGGGACGGATGCGATTTCTCATTCAGGTTTTCATGGTTTAACGCAAGTTGTATATGAGTATACATCTTCTGCTGCCAACAATGGATCTGGATTTGAGGGACTAGGAGATAATACACCATTTTGGAATATTACAACTGGTTTAGTAATGTTTTTAGGACGTTATTTCAGTTTAATTACGATGTTAGCTGTCGCAGCTTCATTGAAAGAGAAGACGGTAGTGCCAGAAACAGTAGGAACGTTCCGCACAGATAATAGTTTATTTGGGGGCATTTTCATTGGAACAATTGTAATTGTTGGTGCATTAACGTTCTTCCCAATGTTAGTGCTAGGACCAATTGCAGAATTTCTTACATTGAAGTAATGGAGGGTAAATGATGAAACCAGTAGTGGTAAAAGAAAAACAAGCAAATCAATCGATTCCATCGTCAATACATGCTGTAGAAAGTGAAGTTAGACAAGCGAAAACAATGGATCGTGATATTGTTACACATGCGATGAAACAATCAGTTGCAAAACTGAATCCAAAAGTAATGGTGAAAAATCCAATTATGTTCGTAGTAGAAATTGGATTTATTATCACTTTTATTTTATCGTTTCTTCCTAATATATCTAGTAGTATACCAGGTTGGTTTAATATAACAGTTTCTCTCATTCTATTATTTACAGTGTTATTTGCGAATTTTGCAGAAGCATTAGCTGAAGGGCGTGGGAAAGCGCAAGCAGATTCTTTGAAACAATCGAAGAAAGATGTATTTGCAAATGTCATAAAAGAGAATGGGAAAATCGTTCAAGTTTCAGCGACTGAGCTGAGAAAAGGTGACATTGTAATTGTAAAGCAAGGGGAAATGATTCCAAGTGATGGTGAAGTCATTAAAGGTTTGGCATCGGTGGATGAATCAGCAATTACAGGTGAATCTGCTCCTGTTATTAAAGAAGCAGGTGGTGATTTTTGTTCGGTAACAGGCGGTACAATGGTTGTTAGTGATGAGATTACAATTTCGATTACAAGCAATCCAGGTGAGTCATTTATAGATAAAATGATCTCTTTAGTAGAAGGGGCTGCCCGTCAAAAAACACCAAATGAGATTGCTCTGAATACAGTACTGACAAGTTTAACTCTTATTTTCTTAATTGTAGTTGTAACACTACCGATTTTTACAAATTATTTAGGGTTTAAGATTGATACAGCCGTACTTGTTGCACTTCTTGTTTGTTTAATTCCAACAACAATTGGAGGATTATTATCCGCGATTGGGATTGCAGGAATGGACCGTGTTACGAAATTTAATGTATTAGCAATGTCAGGTAAAGCTGTAGAGGCTGCGGGTGATATTAATACAATTATTTTAGATAAAACGGGTACTATTACTTTTGGAAACCGGATGGCACATACATTACTTCCTGTAGGAAACGAAACAATTGAACAATTAGCAAAATGGGCTGCATTAGGATCAGTTTTAGATGAAACACCAGAAGGTCGTTCTGTAATTGAATATGTAAAATCAAAAGCTTTATCATATAACAGTGAGCTTGCTGAGCAAGGAGAGTTTGTTCCGTTTAAAGCAGAAACAAGAATGAGTGGTGTAGACTTACTTGATGGTACAAAAGTAAGAAAAGGTGCAGTTGGTGCTGTTATTGAGTGGGTACAAGCGCAAGGTGGTACGATTCCAAAAGATGTGAGTCAAAAGGCAGATTTAATTTCAAAAGAAGGTGGGACACCACTTGTAGTTGCAGTGGATGATCGTATTTATGGCTTAATCTATTTAAAGGATACTGTAAAACCTGGTATGCGTGAACGTTTTGAACAACTTCGCCAAATGGGAATCAAAACGGTTATGTGTACAGGGGATAACCCATTAACAGCAGCAACAATTGCGAAAGAAGCAGGTGTAGATGAATTTGTTGCAGAATGTAAGCCAGAAGATAAAATTGCAGTTATTAAAGCAGAACAAGATAAAGGAAAACTTGTGGCAATGACTGGTGATGGTACGAATGACGCACCAGCATTAGCACAAGCGGATGTTGGGTTAGCGATGAATAGTGGAACAACAGCTGCGAAAGAAGCAGCTAATATGATTGATCTAGATTCCAATCCAACAAAAATTATTGAGGTTGTAGGTATTGGTAAACAGCTGTTAATGACGCGTGGTGCGTTAACAACGTTCAGTATCGCGAATGATATAGCAAAATACTTTGCGATTATTCCAGCGATGTTTACATTAGCAATTCCGCAAATGGAAGCACTGAACATAATGAAATTAACTTCGCCACTTTCAGCTATTTTATCAGCATTAATATTTAATGCGATTATCATTCCATTACTCATTCCATTAGCAATGAAGGGGATTGCGTATAAACCGATGAGTTCCAATGCATTGCTTGGTCGAAACCTATTAATTTACGGACTTGGAGGAGTCATTGTTCCTTTCATTGGGATTAAGGTAATTGATCTAATTGTAGGATTGTTCATATAAGGAAGAGGGGAAAAGAAAATGGCTAAAAAACAAAATATACTTTCACCGGTCATTCGTGTTACCTTTACATTTCTTGTTCTTTGTGGGCTTTTATACCCGCTGCTTGTAACTGGAATTGCGCAAGCAGTGATGAAGGATAATGCGGATGGAAGTCTTATATATAATGAAAAAAATGAAGTAATTGGCTCAAAGTTAATCGGCCAAAACTTTAAAGACCCACGTTATTTTCATGGACGCGTCTCTAGTATAGAATATAAAGCAGAAGCGTCAGGATCAAATAACTATGCACCATCTAATCCTGATTTAGTAAAACGTGTAGAAGAAAGTGTAGCGGATTGGAAGGATAAAAATCCGACTGTTTCAGTTACGGAAGTACCGATGGATTTAGTGACGAATTCAGGTTCTGGATTAGACCCTGATATTAGTCCAAAGGCAGCTTACGTACAAGTTGATCGTATTTCAAAATTAACGAATATTCCGAAAGAAAAACTAAATCAAATGATTAAGTCTCAAACAGAAGGTGCTACATTAGGATTATTTGGAGAGGATCGTGTGAACGTTTTGAAATTAAATTTAGAATTACAAAAAATAATGAAATAGTACTGTTGCTACCTCAATCCAATCGATTGAGGTAGCGTTGTTTACTGGGAAGGAGTGCGTGTAATGTATGCAGATGACTATAAATCGACGTTTCAAAGACGAACGCCGGAAGAATATTTAGAATATATACGCCAGCAAAATCGCGGGAAATTAAAGCTGTATGTAGGTGCTGCTCCAGGAGTAGGGAAAAGTTATAAAATGTTGTTTGATGCGCAAGAAATGAAAAAAGAGAATATTGATATTGTAATAGGTTTAATTGAAACGCATGGAAGAAAAGAAACAGAAGAAGCAATTGCTGATTTAGAAAGAATACCGTTAAAAGAAATAAACTATAAAGGAAAAGTATTTTATGAGCTCGATGTAGAGGGGATTATAAAGCGAGCACCACAAGTAGTTGTTGTGGATGAATTGGCACATAGTAATATACCTGGATTAAAACATAAAAAACGTTATATGGATGTAGAAGAATTATTGGACGCTGGGATATCAGTATTATCAGCATTTAATATTCAACACTTAGAAAGCGTTCATGATATTGTGGAACAAATCACGAATGTAAAAGTACGAGAGCGTATTCCTGATTTTATTTTACAAAAAGCAAATGAAATTCAACTTGTTGATGTAACCCCTGAAGTTTTGAGGAAACGATTGACAGATGGAAAGATATATAAAGAAGAAAAAATTCAGCAAAGCTTACAAAATTTTTTTACGGTTAATAATTTAGGAGCTTTACGAGAGTTATCACTTCGTGAAGTTGCTGACGATATGGACGAGAAGATTAGTCAGTCAGTGACAGAACCAATAGGTGTAAAAGAAAAAATTCTCGTTTGTGTGCAATATAGTTCAACAGCAGAGAAATTAATACGGCGTGGTTGGCGTATGGCAGATCGATTAAACGCTGAATTGTATGTATTAAATGTTGAAAGAGAAAATATAGAATCATTATCGGCAAGCAAAAGGCAAACAATTGAGGAGTGGCAAGCGTTAACGAATCAATTTCATGCTACTTTCGTATTGGAAGAAGCGAAAGGAAGAAAGCCAGCTGATGTCATTATTGAAGTGGCAAAACGATTACAGGTCACCCAAATTTTACTTGGTCAATCAGCAAGAACAAGATGGGAAGAAATTCGAAAAGGATCAATTGTAAATGAAATTATGAGGCAGACGAAGCATATTGATATTCATATTGTGGCGGATCAGAGAGTATAAAAAAGAGAATGTCCAAATGCAGTAAAATAGCTGTTTTCGGACATTCTCTTTTTTGTTTGTAATATACATAAATGTTTATTTAGCTTTTTGAATTCTAGCTTTTCTTACAGGATGAGAAGTTAGCTTTTTCATAGAATATAAGACCACAATCAGAAAAACAATTGCCTCTACAAAGAAAATCCAAAAGTAATTTTGATTAAAGAGTAGAAAACTGCCTACGATTGGTCCTGTACCCATTCCGATATAACGGATAAAGTTGTAGATACCAATGGCAGTTGCTCGTTCGCTTACAAATTCTTCAGTTAGTAGAGTTGTATGGGTTGGAATTGATAGTCCCATGCTAAAACCGTATAGGGATGTTGCAATGATAAGGATTGGGATATTTATATGATATGTGAAAGAAAATAGAATAACGCATGTGATATTGAGAAAACTGGTGAGAAGTAAAGCTTGTTTTGTTGTAAGTAATGTTTGTAAAAACTTGTAGCAATAACTTCCAAGCATAATACATAGAGACATTGGTACAAACATAAGCCCAATTTTACTTGTGTTGAAATGAACTAAATTGGCTAATATTGCTGGTAAAAAAACAAGAAAACAAAAATAAATGCAGAACTGCATAAATCCAATGATCGCAATAGCAGAACCAGTTCTGTGTTTTAAGATACTCCAATAATTATTAGTTGTTGTAGCTTTTTTAGGAATAACTGGTTTTGTTTCTGGTAGCCATGCAATATTTACAATTAATAGGGCTATGCCAATCGTAGATAAGAATAGAAAAATAGATACGTGACCATTTATATTTCCAAGATAGCCGCCTATGAGAGGGCCTATAGCAGGAGCAATGGAAAGTAGCATTTGATAAAGACTCATGGCTTTCCCTCGTTCTTTTCCTTCGAATAAGTCCCCAATAATAGTAGCCGCTACAACAGGTATCGCAGCTATCCCTGATGCTTGAATTGCTCTGAAAATAAGAAATAAATAAATGTTTGTTGTAAAAGCACAACCAATTGCACCGATTGTACCTATGAATAGACTGGGAAGAAGAATATATTTGCGTCCTTTTGTATCAATTAATGGTCCATAAACAAGCTGCATAATTGCAAGAACAAAAGTAAAAATAGAGACAGTTAAATTCACAAGATAAAGAGAGGTGTGAAAAGAATCTTGAATCATTGGTAAGAGGGGCGTGTAAATGTTTTGAGCAAAGGAACCTAATAGAGCGCTAATACAAACGATATACAAAATAGATTTTAATTTTGATGAAGATAATGAGTGATTCATCAGAAAACCTCCTTATTTTAGTTTCCTTGGAAACTAAAATAATTTTAACATTATTTTCTTACTTGTAAAGATAAAAATGAATTTAATTTTTATTTTGAAATGGTATATAATTAAATTGTTTCTGTGGAAACTTATGAAGTATCATGGAGGGGATTCGACTTGGACCGTACTGTAAGGCAAATAGAAATACTTTCGGATATTCGTACACTTTTTCATAAACAAGAAGAGCATATGAAAGGAAATGATGAGCGTTTTCTTCGTGAGACAGGGGTAAGTGGTATGTCTTTATCAGAATTACATGTGATCCAATGCATAGGAAAAAAAGGATTAATGAATGTAACAGCTATTACTGAAGAGATGGGAATGACAAAGGGAGCAATTTCTAAAATTTGTACAAAATTGTTTAATAAACAATTTGTTGAAAAGATGAAAATGTTAGATAATCAAAAGGAAATATTTTTTCGTTTAACAGACAACGGAAATGAAATTTATATGGCGCATGAGAAATTGCATCAACAAGCTGAAGAGAAGTGGTTGTTACTTTTAAATCAGTATACAGAAGAGGAATTATCATTGATTCAAAGGTTTGTAAAGGATGTAGGAGCTCATTTAGAGAAGTAGAAGAATAATTTTTCGTTCGCACCAAGCCTTCTGAATATGGTTTTCGTGAAGACTCTTATATAATAGAAAGAGATATTTAACAAGATGAATAATTAAAGAGTCTATGTATATAAAGAGGAGAGAAAACAATGCTTGAAAATACGGGTTTAGTATTAGAAGGCGGCGGTATGCGCGGTGTATATACGGGGGGAATACTAGAATACTTTATGGAACAGGATTTATATTTTCCATATGTTATTGGTGTTTCAGCGGGAGCGTGCCATGCGGCGTCATATATTTCAAGACAAAGAAATCGAAATAAAACAGTAAATATTGATTATGCAACACATCCGAGGTATTTATCTTACAAAAATTTATGGAAAAAACGTCAGTTATTTGATATGGACTTTATTTTTCGTGAGATTCCAGAACAGCACGTGCCATTTGATTTTGACACATATTTTAATAGTGCAGAGCGTTTTCTAGTAGGAACGACAGATTGTGAAACTGGTGAACCAATGTATTTTGAAAAAGAAGGAACAAATGAAGATGCATTGACTTTATTACAAGCTTCTAGCTCATTGCCATTTATCGCACCAGTTGTAAATTACCGTGGTAAACAATTATTGGATGGTGGAATTTCGGATCCAATCCCAGTTCGTAAAGCACAGCAAGATGGTTATGAGAAATCGGTTGTTATTTTAACGAGAAACCATGGATATGCGAAGAAAAAATCAAAATTTGGATGGATTGCAGCAAAAGCTTATAAAAAATATCCTAATCTTGTCAATACGATGCTTTCTCGTTATGAAGTATACAATGAGACACTTCATTATATTGAAAAAGAAGAGTTAGCTGGAAATCTATTTGTCATTCGTCCAGAAGTACCACTTCAAGTGGATCGAATGGAAAAAGATCCACAAAAGCTGCAAAATTTATATGAACAAGGCTATAAAGATGCAGCAAGACAATTTGCGGATTTACAGGCGTTTTTACAAAGGTAATGGATGGAAAAACCTCTTTAAGGGGGTTTTGCTCTCGGAATAGACTGAATATAAAATCTATTTAGAGCTAATTGTGGTGTAATTTGGGTAAAAGTGTATAGAGGAATGATACATATGGAAAATGTATATAAGGGACTTAGACGTATGGGATATACGGCAATGTTTATTTCTTCATTTTTGATTCAAAAGTATAGTAAAGAATTGCAAATGAATAAGGAATATTAGAAAAAGCCTTTGTTCACAGAATTTGTGAGCCAAGGCTTTTTTATTAGTGCGGTAAGAAAACTAATTGATAAGCAAACAAAATACCAAATACATATACAAGTGGATGAACAGCACGGAATTGTCCTTTTGCCATTTTCATAAGTGGATATGAAATGAATCCGAGTGCAATACCTGTTGCGATGCTTGATGTAAGTGGCATGCTTAAGATTACTAAGAATGCTGGGAATGCTTCGTCGAATGTATCCCAATCAATATGACGTACAGCGCCCATCATTAAGCTACCAACAATAATTAATGATGGAGATGTAATTGCTGAAACACCAGAAACAGCACCTACTAGAGGACCAAAGAATGCAGCAACGGCAAACAATGCAGCTACTGTAATTGTTGTTAAACCAGTACGTCCACCAGCTGCAACACCCGCAGATGATTCAATATATGCTGTTGATGGTGTTGTTCCGAACATAGCCCCGATTGTTGCTGAGAAAGAATCAGATAGAAGAGCTCGTCCCGATTTTGGGAGTTTACCATCTTTCATAAGTCCACCTTGCTGAGCAACACCAAGTAATGTACCGGTTGTATCGAATAATGTAACAAGGAAGAGGGAGAATACAACGCCGTATAAACCGTAGTTAATTACATCAGAAACAGCAGTAATTGGATTTGAAACAATAATTCCTTCTGGTAATCCAGGCATAGATGTAATGCCGTTTGGGAATGTTAACTGACCTGTGAAATAAGCGATAATTCCTGTTAATAACATTCCGAAGAATAATGCGCCGTTTACATTTAAGGACATAAGAATAAGTGTGATCCCAAGTCCAGCTAACGCTAGTAGTACTGGAGGCGAATGAAGATCTCCAAGTCCAACTAAGTTAGATGGATGTTTTGTTACGATGCCCGTCATACGTAAACCGATAAAGGCGATAAATAAGCCAATACCAGCAGTAATTGCGTGTTTTAAGTTTTCAGGAATTGCTTCCATTAATTTTGTACGGAAAGAAGTTAATGATAACAACATTAAAATCATACCTGCCACAAATACAGCAGAGAATGCAATTGCGAATGTCATTCCTTCATGCGCTTTTACAACAGAGTAAGAGAAATAAGCGTTAAGTCCCATACCCGGCGCGATTGCAATTGGTAAATTTGTAAAGATTGCCATAAATAATGTTCCAACAACAGCGGCAATAATTGTCGCTGTAAATGCTTGTTCAAATGGAACACCTGCATCCCCAAGGATGACAGGGTTTACGACAATGATATATGCCATTGTTAAGAAGGTAATTATACCTGCCATAATTTCAGTTTTAATAGAAGTTTTATGTTTTGAAAGGTTAAACATATAAACATCCTTTCTGTTTACGAATAATTGTCACAACAGTTATATATAATATTCGTTTTTTAGTTCTATTGCAAGAGTTTCGTACAAAAAATTTTATAACAATTTCTATTTTATGTCTTAATTTCGAATATTAATCACAGAACAGCTCCTATGTTTCGGCTTTTCATGTATAAGTACTTTTTATAAATGTGTACATCATAAGAAAGAGAAATGAGAAGGAGCTGAAATGTGTATGCCTGAGCAAAAAAGGTTTTTAACATTACCACCACAACATCAAAATAAACAACCGGGGATTGAAGCGATGATGAATCCTCTCCCAGAGTACGAAGATCCTAATTATCGCGGCAGTGAAAAACTAAAAGGGAAAAACGTGCTTATTACAGGAGGGGATAGTGGAATTGGAAGGGCGGTATCTATTGCGTTTGCAAAAGAGGGAGCGCATATTGCTATTGCTTATTTAGATGAACTTGAAGATGCAAATGAGACAAAAAGACTTGTTGAAAAACAAGGAGTGAAGTGTATATTACTTCCTGGTGACTTAAGTAGTGAACAACATTGCCAGCATATTGTAAAGGAAGCGGCGTCGAAGCTAGGGGGGCTGAATATTGTTGTGAATAATGTCGCACAGCAATATCCACAGCAAAGTTTAGAATACATTACAGCGCAGCAACTTGAAAAAACATTTCGCATTAACATTTTTTCTTATTTTCATGTTACAAAAGCTGCGCTTTCACATTTAAAGCAGGGAGATACAATCATAAATACAGCTTCGATCGTTGCGTATGAAGGAAACGAGCAACTCATTGATTATTCTGCAACAAAAGGAGCGATTGTTGCTTTTACACGTTCACTTGCAAAATCATTAGTTCAAAAAGGAATTCGTGTAAATGGTGTTGCGCCAGGCCCGATTTGGACACCGCTTATTCCAGCGAGTTTTGATAAGAAGAAGGTATCGGAATTTGGAAGTAATGTACCGATGAAAAGACCAGGGCAGCCGTATGAATTAGCACCTGCTTATGTATATTTAGCTTCAGGCGATTCCACATATGTTTCCGGACAAATCATTCACGTAAATGGTGGTGTAATTGTGAATGGATAAGTTAAATTTGAAGAAGCTTTGTACTTTCATTCATAAGAATAGAATTCATAGTAAAAGCTAATTGTACCCTCATATATTATGGTCAGTTTTAAAGGGGGATGCTTGGGGGGATATGAATGAAAAAAGTATGTTTAGTTGTAATACTCTTTTTCTGTCTACCAATTAGCACTTTTGCGGATACAGATCATCTGATATTAATTAACCTTACAACGAATCAATTATCTTTTTTTGAAAATGGCAACTATGTAAGAACGTTTCCTGTTACAACTGGAAAGCGTCAAACGCCAACTCCTGAAGGCATATTTTGTATCATTAATAAATATAAAAATAAAGAATATCACCGTAAAAATATTCCGGGTGGTGCACCGAATAATCCACTTGGAACAAGATGGCTTGGTTTAAATGAAAAAGAATATGCAATTCATGGTACAAATCGAGAAGGGACAATTGGAAGAAGAGAATCAAACGGTTGCATTCGTATGCATGATCGAGATATACAATGGCTGTATGACCGAGTATCGTTACGGACAAAAGTAATTATTTCTCAGTTTTATACATCTCCAGAATATGCAGCGCATAAGCTTGGATATCGTGTTACAAGTTGGAATGGACGTATAATAGAAGAAGAACAAATTGGAATGTTAACACTTGTGGATCGTATGAATATATATTGGCAAGAACCAAATGGCCAATTTACGAAAGTAAAAACAGTATTGCCGAATGAACGATATGCTGTTTATTCTCGAGGGAAAAATGGAAGTTATTATATAGGTAATAATTTGTATATTATGGATGAAACAGGCGGGAAAATTCGTTATGAGCAAGTGCCTTATTCCATTTTAAGTAATATATATAAGAGGAAATATAATGTACAGTAAAGCTATCGTAAATAGGCGATAGCTTATTTGTTATATAAATAAAAAGCGAAAGACCTTTCTTTTTGGATGAGAGAGAGGATCCGTCCGTGGATAGAAGCGGTCAGAGCCTTTTTTGGCCCCATGCCATGTTAAAACAAAGAGAGGAAATGAGTGGAGGTCTCTGTTTGTTTTCATAGCCGCGATTTATATAGCAAAGTATAATTAGTTGGTCCAATCGCAACTATTCTGTTCTTGTGAATATAATACAGTACAGATTGGGGGCGGGCGTGTTATGAGAAAAGGGAATAGCCAATTTGCATTTAAAATCTTTTTGTTAACGAATTGCTTATTTATTATTTATTTGTATGTTTCATTTATGTTTAATCTGTATATTCCCTATATTGATTTATTACTTTTCGTTGGTTTTATTTGGTCCTTTGTTGAAGCGAGAGAAGGGGAAGATGGAATCTATCGCAGGATAACATTGTTTGGAACAGTTTTTATATTAATTGTGTATATAACGATAATGCATGATGCATGGAAGTATGGGGTTGTTATAATGTAGAAGCATACCTTTAGCTGTATGCTTCTACATCTTAAAGCGTTAGGAAAGAAACGATTGCCCGCGATTTGTACAAGTTAAGGCAACAACTTTCTTTTCAAAATGTTTACCATCTGTTAATGATGAATGAATATCATGGCATACAAAGTCGATTAGTAATTCCCCGATATAAAAAACGTGTCTTATTTTTGTTCGTCTCTTAAATAGTATGTTTATACATATTATTTAAGACATGAGGGAAAAAAAGAAAGAAAAATCCCCATCTCAAAAGGAGATGGGGATTTACGTCTTAATATTTCGGTCTAAACGTTTGACAACAAGTCTCAACACTTGCTGACGCAGAGCTTTCAAGTGTTTCACCTGTTAAGGCCGAATTTGTATAAGATTCATTTGATTGATTCGTGTTTTGATCATCAGGCTGGACAAAGATTGAATTCGCCTGACAAAAATTCCCTTGTCCCCAAAATGAACAATTGGACACAGAACAGCGTACCTCTGGCATAAAACCCCCTCCTTATACATTAGTGTGGGATTTTACACAGCTTTCATGTATAGAAGGAGTTTCCTTTTCTTATTACTTCTTGTTTTCTTTAAACCATTTTTCAAAAGTATCTTTTGGCTGTTCGCCACTAATGCGGCTTACTTCTTTTCCGTCTTTGAAATGAATAATTGTTGGTGTTCCTTCAATTTTATAATCATCCCAAGTTGGGTTATCGTTTAAAATATCAATGACTTTCATATCAATGTTCATGTCTTTAGCCATTGGTACAACAATAGGTGAGACTTTTTCACAGTAGTGACAATCTGTTTGATAGAAGTAAATGGTTTGTTCTTTCTTTTCCTCGTTATTTTTACGAATATCAGAAGAAGAGATTTTATTTGTATAGTAATTTTTTTCTTGTTTCGCTGTATTTTTGTTTTCCATCTGTGTTACAGCAAAAATAGCTGCAAATAAGACGATAATAATACCGCCAAAGATAAGCATTTTTTTCATTATGTCATCTCCTTATTTATTTTTAATTACAATCAAACTACAAATGGCAATCGTGACAAATCCGATAAGTGCCAAAAATGGGATTGTGACAAATCCGAACCAGTTTATATATTCCCCCGTACAAGGCACACGTCCACAAGCTGCTCCTGCTGCTGAGAATGCAGAAACTTTTTGAATGGCATAATGATATAACGAAATACAGGCACCAATACTTGCAATTGGTAAAGAATATGTAGCAATGCGGTAGTCTTTTTTTACAACTGCAATACCAAGCCATAAAACAAATGGGTACATAAAAATGCGTTGATACCAACAAAGTACACAAGGCTCAAATTTCATGATCTCAGAAAAATATAAGCTTCCAAGTGTAGCAATAAAAGAAGCTCCCCAAGCAGTAAACAATGCATATTCTTGTTTTTTCTCACGTTTCATGTTTTTTACCTCTCTTATAATAGTTACATACTAAATTATAGTATGAAAAGGACAAGAAAATAAAGAGAAAATATTTTTATCAAGGAAAGTTTTATAAGGGGAAAACTTGGAAATAAAAAAACAAGGTCCATGAACCTTGTTTTTAGGGGGTGTTTACGGCTTTTGTAGCATTGAAAAATTTTTGAATTGCTTCTTTATTTGTTTCTGGATTTATTTTTAATACGGAACCAGCGTGTTTGGTAAGAGCAGATTCATATTCGTTATCAATTGGAATTCGCATCGTTTCTATATTATCAATGGGTTGAAACAAAATATTATTCCCAAGTGAAAAGAGCGTTGGTATATCTAGATTTGTTTTTATATATGGAGAGAGTTCATGTGCCATTATTGGTAAATTTAGTACCCCATCTATAGAGTGAACTTTATCAGTAAGGGTTTGTTTCAATGCCCGGAGTACTTCTTGTTGTCGTTTCACACGGCCAAAGTCACTTTCAGTATCATGGCGAAAACGCGCGTATTTTAGTAAATCTTTCCCGTGAAGAGGTTGTATTTCTGGCTTTACATGTAGTCCCATATCATCGATTATTGTTTGTGTAACATTCACTTCAATTCCTTCAGGTGCAATGGTATCCACAATTTTAACAAATGCTTCAAAATCAATCGTAACGTAATGAGAAACATCGATTCCAAAATTATGTTGAATCGTCTTTCGTAATAATTCAGGGCCGCCATAGTAATAGGCAGCGTTGATTTTATTATATTTTTTATCATAAGAAGGAATTTCTACATAACTATCCCGCATAATTGAAGCGAGCTTTGCTGTATTTTCTTTTTTATTGTACTGGGCAATCATAATTGTATCAGCACGGGCTTGTTGTTCACCTCGTGAATCGCTACCGATAATTAAGATATTCCATATGTTTTTCTCTTGTTTTACCCCTTGAAATAAATGAGGATTATTCGCTTTTTCACAACCAATTAGCAGTATCATCATGCTGAGAAATACGTACAAGGATTTATACAAATAATCACGTCCGTCCACTATTGATATGTGTATTATGAACGGGTATGTGGAAAAATATTCAAAAAGCGCTATTCTCAAAGGGAGAATAGCGCTTCATTTACATTTGTACTTGGTCTATTTCTTCTATATGCGACTTTTGTGAAGCATGGTCGATATATTGGAATAGAAGTTGAAGTTGTTTATCTACTTCTGGTAGTTCTTTTCCATATTTGTAAGCATGTAAAAAATGCTCGATTCGTTTAGAAAATAATTGATCATCAGTTTGCACCATTAAAACAAGCAACTTGTCCCAATTACAACAATACGTGTAATAGAGAGCTTTATCGTAGTCGTTATATGTCTGCATTGTGTACCCTCCTTACTGAGGAGTTATATATAGTGTACGTCAATCGAGAAGAAAAACACTTGAAAGAATTTGCTAAGGGAAATGTTATGTAAAAAATAAAAAACGAGGGAATTCCTCGTTTTTACGCTTTTGGCATTGGGGTAGGCGTTGGTTTTGCGTAGCCTTCTTTATATTTATTATCAATGTATTTTCGAATTTCAAGAGTCGATTTTCCTTTTTGATGCATAGATGCAGATTCGACTGCAATTTCTAAACAGTTTACACAGGTCGTTGCGTGAGAATCCCAAACAACTTCTCCATTTTTCTTAATTTCACGAATAAAACAGTTTTTATTATTTTTATGTCCCACACTTTCTCCGCATCCACAGTAACAAGGTATCCAATTTAATAATTCGGCATTTTTTCCTGCAACTGTATAGATTTCTTTCATTTGTGGGTCTAGTTTGTCCAGAAACGTTGGTAGTGTGTCGATTCCTTTTGTTGTTTCTTGTATATCACCTTGCTGAGAATGAGAAGCGTGTTCTTCTTTAGGTTCAGACGATTGTTTCTTTTCCGCTGCACCACATCCAGAAAGCGCGAGACTGCTTATTACAAGTAGAGAGAATAGATATTTTTTCATCTGCATATCCCCTTTGCCTTTGTATTAGTAAAATTGTACCAAAATCGCTAGTGCTTTCCTATGGTGAAGTTTTATTTTGTTTATTTTTCAATCGCCAGCGAATGGAATGCCATAGAAAAAGGAGAGGGATATAAACGTATACGATATACAGACCAGCCCGGGATAAGAGCGTGTTCAATGTGTTAACATGTTCTCTATTTATAATAAATAAAGACGCGATATACACAACGAAAATGAAAAAAGGCAATGTAAACTTAAACGGAATATGGAACGATCGTTTCATGGATTGGCAAGAAGACCAAATTGTTACGCAAAGATTAGGTAAAATGATGAGAAACCAAACAAAAATAATGATGTACTCAAATCGTTGAATGAAAGGAACTTTAATAATTTTAAGCATTGTTAAGGTTGCCCAAGTTGTACGCTGCAAAAGTCCTTCACTAAAGTACATGAAAGAAATGAGTGCTAAGATAACGTAAATAATGGTTGTTAAAGCAATTCCACCGTGTGCCCATCTTTTTAGAGATTTTCCTTTTTCAATGAGTGGGTATACAAATAGTAATGCTTCAAATCCGAGAAATTCTAATATAGAATCTTTTGCTGATTGAAAAATTTGTAAAGGTGAATGCGTCAAAATAGGTAAAATATTACGGAAATGAGCATATTTCATTGGGAAAATTAAAAAAAAGATTACAAAAAAAGGAATGACGATCCCCCAAAAGCAGATACCGGTTACAGAGCGAAATCCACCTTTTATAACATAAAAAACAATGAATAAAAAGAGTACATTCAACTTCCACGATTTAATTGTGGGAAATACCCAAACTTGAATGACTTCAATATATGTTTGCAGAATGGTAAGGCAAAATAAAAGAAAATAAGCAGTAAAGCATAGAGAAAAGAAAGATCCGATCCACTTTCCAAAGCATGTTGTATGTATATTGATTAAGTCGTTATCTTTCTCTAGCATCGCTAATATACAAAATAAAACAATGTGAGTTGCAAATCCCATAAGGATAAGGGAAATCCAAGCGTCATATCCAGCGCTTTTAATCAGGATACGTTGAAATCCTAAAATTCCTACTCCGATTTGAAGAGAATGAACTAAAAAGAAAGCGAAGTAAGGAGATACTGTTAGTTCTTTGCTGCGGGTATTCATATCGTCACCTCATCATTCTCCGATACCAGATTGCACAACATTAACCTTTACATCAATATTTACATCTACAGATGGATACATTTTATGTATTTGTTGTATGTTCCATTTTCTCGTGCGGCTTCTAATTTGATCCTGTATTCCTAACGGATCTATTTGTTTTTGTTGAAATTGCTGAATCAAAGCTTTAGACTGTTTTTCCATCGTTTGCTCGATTTGTTTTTTGATATAAGCTATATTTTGAGGCTTCGTTAAATTAAGCCAATTCGGAGAGTTTTTTATCAAACCATTTAGTTTTAAACGAATGTTTACTTTCGGAATCTCACCATCTCCATCAAGATAATAGGTGCTTTTTCCAGATAAGTTTTGTGTGACTACAAGCCCTTTATGGCCATCTTTTTGGATGGACGTTTCATAACGACCATTTTTAGTAGGATGAGTCAGTAATTTTACTAAAAATGAATCTTTTTCATCGGTAAACATAACTACTTTGTCTTTTTTGAGAAATGCAAGTCCTTTTACTGTAGCCGCTTTATTATTACTCATTTGAATGTAAGGAATGAATGGATCGGATCCATATGAATAGTAATCATATAAAAAAACATTTAAAGTAGCACGAGGAATATTTTCATTCATCATATTTTGATCCAGCAAGTCAGAGAGATATAATGAACCATTTGACGCAACATGTTTTAACAGCTTTTCTGCTGAGCCGTCGACAAATGCAAATTGTACATCTCTTCCAATGTTGGGATCTCTTTGTAAATTACTCACAATATCACCAATCCCATATGTACCAAAAGACTTCCCAAATAACACAGTACGCATTTGTCCTACAACAACATTGTGAGGGGACTTTCCATTCATACGAGATGCGATTGTTTCAATCGAATTTGCCGATGTTGACTGAATTTTTGGTTTCGTCTGTACACCACGGGTATAGTCGGGATACAAAATCGTTCCTTGAACTTCTTTATTTTTGTTTATATCGAATCCCGCAACATGAATAATTCTTTGTGTATCAATAATTTGAGTTTGAGTGCAAGCAGATTGGAAAAATAATCCCCCAATGATCCATACAGTTAAAAATTTTTTCATGTCTTTTCACCATCACGTTTTGTCTTTGCTTTACTCGGGTTATAGCGCCAATTCGATTTTGGGCGTAGAAAAGAAGGACGCTGCGCTGTGTGGCTAAATGGGAAGCGAATAAAACCTTCAGATGCAGCTAAACCACGAAATGGATATAAAGGTACTAAGTAAGGTGATCCAAGTGATTTTAACTGAATTAAGTGCGTAAGTATCATCACAAATCCAACAATAAGACCAAGTCCGCCAAAGGCACCGGCTAAAACAATGAGTGGAAACCGGAGCAAACGAATTGTCGAAGACATCTTCACTGTCGGTGTGGTGAAAGAAGCTAATGCAGATAATGCGACTGCAATTAATAAAATTGTACTCGTTAAAGCAGCTTGAACAGAAGCTTGTCCAATAACAATTCCACCGACAATACCAATGGTTTGACCGACCTTTGTAGGTAAGCGTGCTCCAGCTTCACGAAGTAATTCAATTGTAATTTCTAAAAAGAGTGCTTCTAAAACTGGGGGAAAAGGTACATTGGCTCTAGAAAAAATAATAGGTCCTAACAAATCTGATGGAATCATTTGATAATGAAATGTTAAGACAGCTGTATAAATGGCAGAAGAAAATAGAGAAAATAAAGCACCAAAAAAGCGAATAATCCGGAAGAAGGAGCCGATGATCCATGGTAAATAATAATCTTCTGGAGAAACAAAAAAATCTAATAATGTTGTTGGTCCGGCTAATGCATACGGTGATCCGTCTGTTAAAATTAATACTTGACCAGTGATAAGAGCGAATACAGCCCGATCAACTCGCTCAGTTGGCAGTAAAACGGGAAAGGGTGAGTTACTATTATCACTCAAAAATTGTTCAATCATTGTCGCATCAAAAGGAACATCAAAATCAATATCTTGAAGACGCTGCGTCGCTGTATTAATGTGTTGTTCATTTGTTAGTCCTTTTATATAGGCAATGGTAACATGTGTCTTGGACATAGAACCGACAATAATCTCTTTAAAAATGAGTTGCTCTGTTATGATGCCGCGACGTAATAAGTGAATATTTATATCAATGCTCTCCACAAAACCAACTTTCGGTCCAATTACACTATATTCATTTTCAGTATCATTATATAAACGCTTACCAAGAACGGTACTTTCTGCTTGAATTAAAGCATACTGTGCAGCATGTGATGTATTTTGTAACTCTATGAGTACATATCCACCCAATAACTTTTCACGAATATCATCAATGGAAGGAGAGATAATAATGTCTTCAATAAAGACGATGTTTGTCAAGTCTGCAATGTTTTGGATTTGTTCTAATTGCTTTTTAATAGGTGTCAAAATAAATCGTTTAATTATGAGCTCTTCCACGACAGATTTATAATAAAAAAGACAGAGTTTTCCATCTTCTGTTATGTTGTAGGATACAAAATCCGTAGATTCTTTCATCGTATGAATAAATTCTGGAATGGTACAGCTCATTTTTTTGTTTTTTGCTTTAGAATTTTTTCGTGGTAAGCTAAACAATAATTTTCACTCCTTCCCTTATATGGAATGCTCTCGTTAGTTTTTTTTGGAAGAACAAATTTTATACAGGAAACATAAAAAAGGAAGGGCAACAAATGCTTCTTCCTTTTTATGTTTAATTTGTCTTTTTTTCTTTCACAGACTGTATTAATTTCATCATTTCAGCTCTTATATCTTCTTTCTTCACGTTTAATTTTTCTGCGATTTGTTTAATATGCATGCCATCTTTTTTCATTTTTAATACGTCATTGAATGGTGTATTGCTTTTTTGTGCAATGATGGTTAAAACTGTAAGGTGATGCAAACGAATATTATTATCTTTCATTATTTTCTGCATTTGTTCTGGTGTGGAGTTTTGCATTTCGGCTACTTTTTGCAGTAGTGCTTGCTTCATTTCTTTACTCATATGATGTTTATGCAGTTTCTTTGGATCCACGCCAAAATGCTTTGCTGTTTCTTTCCAAGATTTATTTTGTTTATAGTACGATAAAACATCTTTAATATCTTTTTTGCTAATCTTTGCAATGTGTGCTGCTTTCAAAATTTCATGCTTGTTGTATCCTTGTTTTTCTAACGACTGGATTTGTTCTTCTGAGATTAACTTATGATGATGCACCGCAACTTCTTTTTGCGAGGCAGCTGCAGCTGGGAAGACAGATACTCCACATAGCAGTGCTACCATAGTCATACTTAATACAATTTTTTTGTACATACCAATTCCTCCTAATTGAATGAAATGGAAAACTTTACACATAGCATGTCCGTAAGTTGTGAAAAACTTGTGAACATTTCAAGTTTTTTTCGCAATGTAACAAAAAAAATTTATTAGTTTCACAACATAAAACATTGATTAATGGTAGAAAACTGCGTTATAATCGAAATTGAAAATCAATATCAATAACAAACTTATACATATAGATGAGAATAAGGGAGAGAAACATATGACTACATATACTTCCATTGCAAATATCATTAAAGAAAGACGTTCGATTCGTACATTTACAGATAGAGAAGTAGAAAAAGAATTATTAATTGAATTATTAAAGGATGCAACGTGGGCACCAAACCATCAGCATCGTGAGCCATGGAAATGTAAATTATATATTGGTGAAGGACGTAAAACATTAGTAGATGCTGTATTAAATTCTTTTACAGAAGAAGAAAGAACAAAACGAGGTAAAATTTTATCCGATCGTTTTCTAAGTACACCAGCTCAAATCATTGTGTATATGGATGAAGATCCACGTCAAATCCAGCGAGATGAAGACTACGCAGCAGTATGTGCATTTATGCAAAACTTTCAGTTACTCGCTTGGGAACGTGGACTAGGCTGTGTTTGGAAATCAGGCGGATTGAATTATAATCCTTTATTTATAGAAGGAATTGGATTAACAAAAGGACAACGCATTGTTGGAATCCTTCATATTGGTTATTTCGATAAGAAGCCAGAAGGAAAAGAGCGCACGCCGATTATGGAGAAGCTTGAAGTTATTGAGGGTTAATAGGAAAGGCATTCTTGTTTGGTACAAGAATGCCTTTTTATTTTAGTTCTCTTTTGTAATTGAATTGTTTTGTAACTGAGGACATTTTTCTTGTAATAGTGCTATAAATGCATCTTCATTTTGAGGTGAAAGTTTTACACTGCTAAAAAACTTCTTTTTAGGATAGTGAATTTCGATACCTTCTAGAGATGCGGATAGGCGAAATCCCATAAGCATATCATTCGTCTTATTGACTCTTATAATATCTTCGTAAGGAATATTACATCGAAAAGGACCGCAACGTGCATAGAGGGTCTTCTCTCTAATTTCATATCGAATATCAAACATGATCCAAAACCAAAAGACATTAAAAACTGCAATAAAGGAAAGAAAAATAATAAAATCAACGGAAGTTAACGTAGGATCTAGCCATAGTGGGAGTGCTAAAAGTAGATTTGGTAATAGGCCTAAGCCAAAAACTATGTATAGAAATCCTCGATCACGGTGAACAGTCCACTTCATATAATCGACTCCTTAGAGCGTAATGCTAAAATTCCATATATCTCAATTATTCTTTCTGCAAATATAAAATCCTGCATAAAATGTAGAGAAGAAAGGTTCTTCTTATTTGTATAGTATTTTTGTTTTGATGTGTTTAGTCTTCATGAAAGCTTGTTTTCCTTCATACACTTTCTTAAGGGAAAGTGTAAGGAGGGAAAATAATGAGAACTAGTGATGATAAAGCACTACAATATGCAATCGCTGAAATTACTGAAATTGCAACTGGATTTGGGCTGGATTTTTATCCGATGCGCTATGAAGTATGCCCAGCGGAAATTATTTATACATTTGGTGCTTATGGCATGCCGACGCGGTTTTCACATTGGAGTTTTGGGAAACAATTCTTCAAAATGAAGCTACATTACGATTTGGGACTTAGTAAAATATATGAGCTTGTCATCAACTCTGACCCATGTTATGCATTTTTACTCGATACAAATGCATTGATTCAAAATAAATTGATTGTAGCACACGTATTAGCACACTGCGATTTCTTTAAAAATAATATCCGCTTCTCAAATACAAAGCGCGATATGGTTGAAAGTATGGCAGCGACAGCAGAACGAATTAAAGCATATGAACATAAATATGGAAAAGAAGAGGTAGAAACGTTTTTAGATGCTGTTTTGGCCATTCAAGAACATATTGATCCATCGCTTATGCGGCCGAAGCTAGCTTGGAGCATAGATGACTTAGAAGAGGAAGAAGTAGAAAAGAAACGAGTTTCACAGTATGATGATTTGTGGAATTTAGATGATAGAAATAAAAAACGAGAACGACCAAATATGCGGAAGAAAAAGAAAATCCCGCCGCAGCCAGAGAAAGATTTGCTGCTCTTTATTGAAGAATATAGTAGGGAGCTAGATGAGTGGCAACGCGATATCTTAACAATGATGCGAGAAGAAATGTTGTATTTCTGGCCGCAACTAGAAACGAAAATCATGAACGAAGGCTGGGCTTCGTACTGGCATCAACGTATCCTTCGCGAAATGGACTTAACATCTGATGAGGCAATTGAATTTGCGAAGCTTAACGCTGGGGTAGTTCAACCATCAAAAACAAGCATTAACCCATACTACCTTGGCATTAAAATGTTCGAAGATATTGAAGAACGTTATAATAATCCAACTGAAGAAATGAAACGTCGTGGTGTAAAACCTGGATCAGGCCGTGAAAAAATCTTTGAAGTGCGAGAAATTGAATGGGATGTATCCTTCTTAAGGAATTACTTAAATAAAGAATTGGTTATGAGAGAAGATATGTACTTATTCCAGCGCCAAGGAAAAGAGTATAAGGTAATTGATAAAGAGTGGGAACATGTTCGTGATCAGCTTGTTAATATGAGAACAAATGGCGGATTTCCATATTTAGTGGTGGAAGATGGGGATTATTTGAAAAATGGGGAATTATATATTAAGCATTGTTATGAAGGAATTGAGCTTGATTTAAAATACTTAGAGAAAGTACTGCCGTACATTCATCAGTTATGGGGAAGAACGGTGCATATGGAATCTAATGTTGAGAATAAAGGTGTTGTCTTCTCATATGATGGGAAGATGGTGCATCGGAAATACGTGTAAAGCCGCTGGGATCAGCGGCTTTTTTTGAATTGGTAATTTAATGAAAAAATCAAATTTATATGTAATAATATTGTTGTCTGTTTAGATGGGGCTTTTTTATTTAAAGGGGAGTTTAGCGGAGTGAGATATAAAAATTACATAGATGACTGGAGAGGTTCAAATGAGTAAAGTAGGGGTATGTAAGGTGGATATTACACCTCCTTTAGGTATTGATTTTATTGGATATCATAGGGAAACGGGAATTAGTAATATTGAAGAACGCATTTATGCAACAATATATGTGTTTGAAAATAATCAAACAAAGGCGGTATTTATTAGCATTGATAATATAGGAATGCTAATAGAAGATACAATAATCATTCGAGAACAAGTAGCAAATGAGCTGAATGTTTCATTTGAAAACATAACGGTTGTTTATACTCATACCCATTCTGGTCCCGAAACAGTCGGCAATGATAGTTTAGTAAAGTCTTATAAAACGATTTTAATCACTAATGTAATTAAAGGATCCGTTATTGCGAATGATAATATGCAATTATCAGAGGTGGGGTGGAATGTAACTACGGGTGAAATAGGAGTAAATCGAAGAGAAAGAACATCTGACGGAAAAGTAAAGATGGGTATAAACATAAATGGTGTTGTAGATAAACGAATTGGCGTTTTAGCAATTAGAAACGATAAAACAAAGAACTTAACGGGAATCATTGTCTTTTGCACTGCACATCCTAACGTATTAAAGTCAGATAGTGATAGGTTATCAGCAGATTACCCAGGCGTGACAAGGGAGATTCTTGAACGGACGCTTAACTGCCCTGTAGCAATTGTCCAAGGGGCAGCTGGAAACATTAATGCAAAATATCGTGGTTCAGAGGATGCATTAAAGCAAATGGCTTACATATTGAGTGGAAACGTCCTAACCATGTTGCCAACAATTACTTATAACCCCATTTCGAAGTTGAAAATTATTTCAACTACACTACAAATGAAATTAAAGGAAATTCCTGAACCTGAAGAGATAAAAAGAATGGCACTACTAGCTGAAAAGCAGTGGGGGGTTAATACTGATGACTGGCTTAAAGTCGTTGTAGCTAAGCATAAAGAAAATATTAAACAGTTAACAATTGATTTGGAAATTCAATTGTTTCGGATCAATGATGGATCATTTTCTGGAATACCGATGGAACCTTTCTCAGAAACAGCTCTAGCTATTAAAGAAAATCTAAACAATGAACTAGCTTTTTTTGGTGGATATACGAATGGCTATCTTGGTTATTTACCAACAAAAGAGGAATATACATATGGAGGATATGAAGTGGAATTGAATCCTGTAGTGTATGGACCAACTACAAACTTATTAATGCCACCAGAAGAAAATACTGCTGAGTTGATTGTGAACAGAATTATGGAGCTATACAATAAATAAAATAACTTGGGGCTGTAGTGGAATAAAAAAGAGTCTAGTAGCAATAGTAGGAGCTTAGAAATAATCTGAGCTCTTGTTCTATATTTTACTTAAAATAAATGATGTTATTTCAAACGAATTTGCGAAGCTAAAAGCAAGCGTAGTATGATTTTATGATAGAAATATGTGTGAAGTCGCTGGGAAACCAGTGGCTTTTTTCATACCAAGCTTGTTTCAATTTTGCGAACAAGTATAAAGTTTGAGCTTTATATATTGTCATTATATTTTTTTGTGTTTATTATATACCTATACGGGTATATGTAATTTAATGTCCTGTATATTTATATGTAGTAAGTAAAAAGAAGAAAAGTTAAATGAAAATAATCGTGGAGGTTATGAAAAGATGAGCAAAAAAATTGTTGTAGTCGGTGGAGTTGCAGGAGGAGCATCAGTAGCAGCACGTCTTCGTCGTTTAAGTGAAGAGGATGAAATTATTATGTTCGAGCGAGGCGAATATATTTCGTTTGCAAACTGTGGGTTACCATATTACATTGGTGGTGTGATTCAAGAGAGACAGAGGTTGTTAGTGCAAACTGTTGAAAAGATGTCAAAGCGATTTCATTTAGATATTCGTGTTTTAAGTGAAGTGATAAAAATTAATAAGGAAGAAAAAACAATTGTTGTGAAAAATGTAATGACAAATGAAACATACGAAGAGTCTTATGATATTTTAATTCTTTCACCAGGATCTAAACCAATTGTACCGCCTATTCCAGGAATTGAAACAGCAAAAACGTTGTTTACATTACGAAATGTACCAGATACAGATCGCATTAAAGGGTATATTGATGAGAAGAAACCACGTCATGCTACTGTTATTGGGGGAGGATTTATTGGTGTTGAAATGGCAGAAAACTTGAGAGAAAAAGGAATTGATGTGACGCTTGTTGAGATGGCAAATCAAGTAATGCCGCCAATTGATTATGAAATGGCAGCATATGTACACGAACATATGAAAAAGCATGGTGTTCAGCTCATTTTAGAAGATGGAGTAGATACTTTTGAAGAAGGCGGAGCAGTCGTACGCTTAAAAAGTGGTTCGAAAATCAATACTGATATGGTAATTCTGTCTATCGGTGTCCAGCCAGAGAGTAGCTTGGCAAAAGAAGCAGGACTAGAACTTGGAGTACGCGGGACAATTAAAGTAAATGAAAAACTACAAACGTCTGATTCATCTATTTATGCCATTGGTGATGCGATTGAAGTAAAAGATTTTGTAACAGAAACAGAGACAATGATTCCATTAGCATGGCCAGCAAATCGGCAAGGTCGTCTATTAGCGGATATCATTCATGGGCATACAGAGTCTGTATACAAAGGGACGATGGGAACATCAATTGCAAAAGTATTTGAATTAACGGTTGCTTCAACAGGAGTAAATGAAAAGGTATTGCAGCGTTTAAATATACCCTATGAGGTAGTGCATGTACAGGCGAATTCTCATGCGGGTTATTATCCAAATGCATATCCAATTTTATTAAAATTGCTTTTTAATAAAGAATCAGGAGAAATCTATGGTGCACAAGCTGTTGGGCGTGACGGTGTAGATAAACGAATTGATGTAATTGCGACGGCAATGAAAGCTAAGCTAAAGGTAATGGATTTACCAGATTTAGAATTAGCATACGCACCGCCGTATTCTTCTGCAAAAGACCCAGTAAACATGGTGGGGTATGTTGCAAGTAATATGATTGAAGGGCTTGTAGATACAGTGCAGTGGCATGAAATTAATCATATTGCCCAAAAAGGTGGATATTTAATTGATGTTCGTGAACCAAATGAATTGAAACAAGGGATGATTAAGGGATCAGTTAATATTCCATTAGATGAATTACGTGAAAGATTGGATGAAATTCCAGTAAATGAAGAAATATATATTACATGCCAGCTAGGTATGAGAGGCTATGTTGCTGCACGTATGTTAATGGAAAAAGGATATAAGGTGAAGAATGTAGATGGTGGTTTTAAATTGTATGCAACTGCTTTACCAAACTGCATTGTATATTAATATATTAGGGGCTGTGGCTAATAATATAAGGTAATATAGTAGGAATTAATTTTAAATATAAAAATATGGCTTTACAAAATACCCTGAAGGGTATATGATGAGGTTGTAAATTCAAGTAAGAATTTTACTACAATCTGGTGCAGTAGACATTTTTTTTAGATAAAGCATGTCTATTAAAGTATTGAGGTGATAGCACGTTGGAATATAATCAAGATATTAAAAATAGGTTGAAGCGAATTGAAGGACAAATTCGCGGTGTACTTCGAATGATTGAAGAAGAAAAAGATTGTAAAGAGGTTATTACACAATTAACAGCATCTCGCTCTGCTATGGATCGCACAATTGGATTAATTGTAGGAACGAACTTGGAAAACTGTTTGCGAGAACAATTTGAAAAAGGCGATACATCAAATGAAGATTTAATTAAAGAGGCTGTACAACTGCTTGTGAAAAGCAGATAATCTGTCAAACGAATGTGTTGACAGATTTTAAAAAGCATTTCAACATACCCGTACAGGTATATGTATATTGAGTGATGTAGTGGTAAGCTACTACAGAAAAAGAATAAGAAAAAATTTGAGTAGGGCAGTTAACTTTTAATTTTTTTAACAAAATTTATACCATAGGGGGTAAGGTAGTGGGTGCTATAGGATTACAAGCGAAAGATATTGCTGAGAAAGTTTTATTTGGAGAATTATTTATTTTAGATGTTCGTAATGAAGTGGATTATATGGATTGGAAAATTGAAGGGAAACAAGTTTCTTCTATTAATAAACCATACTTTGATTTGTTAGAAGGCGTAGAAAGCATCTTGGAAGAGTTGCCAAAGGAAAAAGATATTCTTGTTGTATGTGCGAAAGAAGGCTCTTCCAAGTTTGTTGCTGAGCAACTTATAGAGGCTGGTTTGAAAAATGTTTATTATTTAGCTGGTGGTATGAAAGCTTGGAGTGAATATGTGAAGCCGATTAAAGTAGGGGATTTAAAAGATGGTGGCAGCGTGTATCAATTTAACCGTCTTGGAAAAGGATGTTTGTCCTATATGGTTATTTCAAATGGGGAAGCTGTAGTCATTGATTCTATACGAACAATTGAAGCATATGAGGAGTTTGCAAAAGAACAAGGTGCTATGATTACAAACGTTATGGATACACATTTACATGCCGATCATATTTCTGGTGGTCGTAAGTTAGCACAGAAGGTGAAAGGTACGTATTGGTTACCGCCAAAAGATGCTGAAGAAGTTGTTTTTTCTTATGAGCCACTTGTTGAAGGGATTGTCATTCAGGTGGGAGAAACAAAAATTGCTATTGAGACGATCTATTCACCAGGTCATACAATTGGAAGTACATCATTCATTGTAGATGATGTTTATCTTCTATCAGGTGACATTTTATTTGTAGATTCTATTGGTCGTCCGGATCTTGCGGGCAAAGCGGAAGACTGGGTAAGTGATTTGCGTAACACTTTATATAAACGTTATAAAACATTATCTCAAGATTTGATTGTTTTACCAGCGCATTATTCGAAAGTAAGCGAATTGGATGAGCAAGGGCGGGTTCGTGCAAAATTGAAAGATCTATTTAAACGAAATGCAGGATTAAATATTGAAGATGAGTTGGAGTTTCGAAAAACAGTTACAGAAAATTTACCGCCACAGCCGAATGCATATCAAGATATTCGTCAGACGAATATGGGGAAAATCAATCCAAGTGTAGAAGAAGAGCGTGAAATGGAAATTGGTCCAAACCGCTGTGCGGTGCACGATTAATAATAAAAAAATATGTTGGAGGTATAGAATATGAATGCAAAACAAGTATTAGATGTGAAAGGCTTAGCATGCCCAATGCCAATCGTAAGAACAAAAAAAGCTATGGAAGCTTTACAATCTGGAGAAGTGCTAGAGGTTCATTTAACAGATAAAGGTGCAATAAAGGATATTCCAGCTTGGTCAAAAACAGGTGGACACGAAGTACTACAGCATACGGAAGAAAATGGTGTACTGAAGTTCTGGATTAAAAAGGCGTAAAACAAAAAGACCTGCTCTACGGATACGAATTGTATAGAGAAAGATTGGAGGAGATGGTGTATGAGTGCAAATGTAGTATTCAATATTGTTTTAACTATACTTGTTGCTTGGTTTATCATTTCTCGCTTTTTACCGGTTAAAGGAGTTAAAAATATAAACGGGAAAGAACTAAAGACGGAGATGAATAAAAAAATAAACAATTTATTGATGTTCGTACACTTGGTGAATTTAGAGGGAATCATATTCAAGGGTTTCAGAATATCCCATTAAATGAGTTAGCACAAAAAGCGAGTCATTTAGATAAAAACAAAGAAGTAATTGTAATTTGTCAAAGTGGAATGAGAAGTAAACAAGCAACAAAAATGTTAAAAAAATTAGGCTTTCAACATATTACGAATGTCTCAGGTGGTATGAATGCTTGGAATTAAGGAGGAAATGAAAAATGAAAGAAATGACAGCAAAAGAATTAGAAAATAAATTGATGAATCATGAAGTATTACACGTTATTGATGTTCGTGAAGTGGAAGAGGTGATGGAAGGGAAAATTCCGGGAGCTATTCATATTCCACTTGGCCTGTTGGAATTTCGCATGCATGAATTAGATAAAAACAAAGAGTATATTATGGTGTGTCGCTCTGGTGGGAGAAGTTCACGAGCTGTTCAGTTTTTAGAAAGCTATGGTTTTGGAGTTATAAATATGACTGGTGGTATGTTAGATTGGGAAGGTAAAATAGAATAATACGGAGTACACGCAGGGTTCTTTTATAAATAAAGGCTTTTGTATATTTCACAAAATACCCGCATAGGTATATTGAGGTGGGGAGTTAACATGGAGAAAAAGAAAAAAACAACGATTGTTTTGTTTAGTGGAGATTACGATAAGGTGATGGCAGCTTATATTATTGCCAATGGTGCAGCGGCGTATGAGCAAGAGGTGACTATTTTCCATACGTTTTGGGGGTTAAATGCACTTCGAAAAGATGAATATGTAAAAGTAAAGAAAAACTTCTTAGAGAAAATGTTTGGAAAGATGATGCCTCGCGGTGCAAATAAGATGGGATTATCTAAAATGAATTTTGCCGGTATGGGCCCTCAAATGATTAAGCATGTTATGAAAAAGCACAATGCTATGCCGCTTCCAGATTTAATTGGTATGGCAAAAGAGCAAGGTGTTAAGCTTGTAGCTTGTCAAATGACAGTTGATTTATTAGGACTAAAAGAAGAAGAGATTATGGAAGATGTTGAATTCGCTGGTGTGGCAGCTTATCTAGCAGATGCTTCTGATGGGAATGTGAATCTATTTATTTAAAGGTAATTAAAGAATGCCTTCTTTTTAGAAGGGGGAAAAATAAAGATGAGCTTCAGTTTTATGATTGTAATCTTTCTTATTGGTTTTGCTGGTTCATTTATATCAGGAATGGTTGGTATTGGCGGTGCTATTATTAATTATCCGATGATTTTATATATTCCTGTGCTATTAGGGTTTACTGGTTATACGGTACATGAAGTAAGTGGTATTACAGCTATTCAAGTGTTTTTCGCAGCATTTGCAGGTGTATGGGTTTATCGGAAAAGCGGTTATATAAATAAAACATTGGTATTATATATGGGAACGAGTATTTTAGTGGGAAGTTTTGTCGGGAGTCTAGGTTCAAGAGTATTAGATGCAGGGCAAGTTAATATTGTATATGCTATTTTAGCTACGATAGCAGCTATTATGATGTTTATTCCGAAAAAAAATCGCAGCGAGCTTCCTTTAGAAGCATTGACGTATAATAAAGGATTAGCTAGTGTTTTAGCATTTATCGTAGGTACTTCTTCTGGTATTGTTGGAGCAGGTGGTGCATTTCTACTTGTGCCAATTATGCTTGTCATTCTTAAAATCCCTACACATATGACAATTGCAACTTCATTAGCAATTACTTTTATTTCATCTATCGGGATTACAATTGGAAAAGTAACTACAGGACAAGTGGTAGTACTGCCGTCTATAATGATCGCGATTGCAAGTTTAATTGCTTCACCGCTTGGAGCAAGTGTAGGGAAGAGGTTAAATCAAAAAATATTGCAGTGGATATTAGCGATATTGATTGTTTCAACATCTATTAAAATTTGGATGGATATCGCATTGTAATATGATTTTTGGGAAGTGTATTACCAGATATTACTGGATAGATATTTTAAGAAGAAGGCTAGTATAGAAAGAATGTAAGAACGCCACTGGAGAACCAGTGGCGTTCAAGTTATTAAGCCCAAATAAGTTTCATTAATCTTTCATATTCATCATTTGCAGCTTTATATAATAGTCTAGTATGCTCAAATACAAGGGCAGGGTTAAAGTATGGTTCTGTAAATACAAGGGAAGTTGAAATATCAATGGAGTCGCTGTTACTAATTGTGAATTTTGCGAATCTATATGCTGTATTTAGTTCGTTGATTAAATGCAATATTTCGCTTTTCTTAGCTGAATCAGGAACTTGAGCGAGATTGAAGCAATATATATCGACAGTAGGATGTTCGTTATGAAAGGCAGCGATAAGACGAACTTTTGCACCACTCTCTGTTTCTAAGTTTACTGAAAAAAATACAGAGCCATCATTCTCATCTATGTTTTCTTCCATATGTATTTCATTGGATTGTAGATAATCTTTAAAGTCTGAAACGTTATGCTTTACTGCGGCTTTCATATGTTTGTGCCTCCTGTTAATTAGAATATAACTCTACCTTTTATTATAATTTAAAGATATTGAAATTGATAGTTAAAAAAATTAGAATTTTTGTTGTTTTCAAAATTATATTAGGGTGTATAAAAACCCAGCTCTATCTCTATAGAGCTGGGTTTTTTATTAATTTTTATTCGATGTTGTCTCTGTGTCTTCATCGTTATTGTTATTTTTTTGGTTAGTAGAATTTTGACGATTATCGTTATCGTGATTTGTATCTTTTGTTTTCTCATTCGATGATGTTTTGGTCTCTACGTTTTCATCGTTATTGTTACTTTTTTGGTTAGTAGAATTTTGACGATTATCGCTATCGTGATTTGTATCTTTTGTTTTCTCATTCGATGATGTTTTGGTCTTTACGTTTTCATCGTCATTGTTACTTTTTTGGTTAGTAGAATTTTGACGATTATCGTTATCTTGTTTCGTATCTTTTGTTTTCTCAGAGCTTGTTTTTTTCTTGTTCTCTTTATCATCAGAATCAACTTTCTTATACTCAGATAGTCCAAGATGAGTACGAAGTTGTTTTGTTAAATCGTCTAAATCTTTTTCTACTGGTACATAATAATACGTACCACCATCACTTGCACGACCGCATTCTTTATCACCAGCTGACATATAACAATCTTTACCATTAATTTGTAATTTTTCAAGTGAAGAATCTGAACCGTATTTATAGAATGATAACATATCATCGAATGTTAAGTTTGTAACGAATTGTCCATTAATGTGATCAATAATATTTCCAACTTTTGTTACAGAATCAATGTTTGTTAGTTTTTTCAGAATGGCTTCGATAACAAGTTGTTGACGTTGACCACGCATTGCATCACTATCAATATGGCGTGTTCTAGCAAGAGCAAGAGCTTCTTCACCGTTTAATTTTTGAACGCCTTTTTTCAAGTGGATTGCACCTGCATTATCGTTACTATCTTGTTCAGTAAATTCAACAGGAACGTCTACTTCAATACCACCTAAATCATCCACAATTTTTATAAATGATTTAAAGTTGAATTTTACAAAGTAATCAACAGGAACGTGGAGTAAATCTTCTACCGCATCAATACTAGCTTGCGGGCCACCAGCTTTTCCATTTTTAGCCGAACCAAATGCATGTGCATGCGTAATTTTATCCATTTTCTTTTCTATTGGGATATAAGTATATGTGTCTCGTGGAATACTTAAAAGTTTTACAGTTTTACTATCTTTATTAAAAGTTGCAAGTAACATTGCATCTGTTCTTATAGCAGCACCGTATTCTTTGCCACGGACATCGCTTTCATCAACGCCCATGATTAATACAGATACATTGTTAGAAATAGGTTTAACTGCTTTATCACGTAAATCTGATTTATCACCGCGTGCTAAATCGTGGGCGGCATTAAAAACAGCAGAGGATGCTTTATTTACTAAAAACCAAGTATAACCGCCTCCTACTATTAAAAATAATAAGAGAGCACTTAGAATGATTTTTGTTTTTTTCTTTCCTTTTTTCTTATTATTTCGTGTATTTTCTTGCAAAGATGGGTTTTGATCCATTTCATATACTCCTTCATTTGGATTGAAATACGATACTCATATCACCTAATTATAATGAATGTTAGCGAAAAAGAACATTACAAATCATTTACATTTCGCTAAAATCCGATTTATTTCACGAAAAGTCAGATTTTTCCGCCTTTCGTAAAGTGAATTTTAGGAGAATAAGCAATAGAACAATTATAATTTGTCGTATTAGAAATAGAAATACATATTATGAAAAAATAATAAAGAAGTAAGATTTGTTGAAATATGTTCAAGAGGAAGATTATATTACATTCTTCTATAGGCCTTATATAATGAAGTGAAAAAACTGTTTGTTAGGAGTAAAGGAGATAGACATAATAAATCATACATCATTTCGAGCAATTCTTATAAATGAAAAGGAAAAAAATCAATTATAAAGTGATAGAAGACATGGGATTGCCATGTCTTCTACTCGATTAAATCCATTTTGATTTGTTGGCATATAAGTCGCTGCTATGAAAACAAAAGGAGACCTGTACTCGTTTTCTCTCTTTGTTTTCACTCGTCATGGGGCTAAAAAAGACCCTGACCGCTTCTATGCAAGGACGGACGCTCTTTCTCACCAAAAAAGAAAGATTTTATATCAGTTTTTTCAATTTGTATTATAGTGTTTGTTTTAATGCAACTTTTCCTTGTTCCCCTAAAACTCCATCTGCAATATTTACAGCGTGATCACCGATACGCTCTAAATTACTTACCATATCAATAAAGATGATGCTTGCATCACCTGAGCAACTACGTTCATTCAGGCGTAGCACGTGGCGCTTACGTAATACACGTTCCATTTGGTCAATTTTACGTTCTTTCGTAATGACCGTTTGTGCAAGTTCAGTGTCGAAGTTTGTTAAAGCTCCAATTGCATCTTGTAATGTTGAAATTGTTAGTTCAAGCATTTCATTTAGTTCCGCCATTGCTTCATCTGATAGTGTGACACGGTTAGAAATTTGGGAGTCCACAAGTTCTACAACGTTTTCTACATGGTCGCCAACGCGTTCAATATCTCCGACAACAGACGCTAAGACAGAATGTTTTTCGGAATCCATTGGTGAAAGTGGTTTTTCAGAAAGTAGCACTAAATACTCCGTAATTTTTCTATCTAAGTTGTTAATAGCACCCTCTAGTTGAGTTGCCATATCAGCATGTTTCTTTTCTTTTGTATTTAAAAATTGAGTTGCTTCTTTTAGGCCATGTAATGAGAACTCTGCCATACGAATAATCTCTTTTTGTGCCTCTGTTAAGGCGATAGCAGGAGATTGTTCAATAAAGATTGGATTTAAATGCTGCGGTTTAAAGTCAATAGCGGCATCTTCTCCGCGAATAATTTTTGTTACAATCCACGCTAACACTGCAATGAATGGAAACTGAATAATCGCATTCGTTACGTTGAATGTTCCATGCGCAACAGCAATTGTCATTTCTGGATTTAAGTGTAACGATGTTTGGAAATATTGAATTAAGTTTGTAAATGGTACTAATAAAATTGTAAAGATGATGGTACCAACTATGTTAAAGATAACGTGTACTAATGCTGCGCGCCTTGCTGCAATAGAAGTACCAATCGCTGCTAATACAGCGGTAATTGTTGTTCCGATATTATCACCAAACAGTACAGGTAGAGCAGCTTTTAAATCGATTGCACCTTGGCCGAATAATTCTTGTAAGATTCCAATTGTTGCACTTGAGCTTTGTACAATTAATGTAAAAATTGTACCTACGATAACTCCTAGGACTGGGCTGTTACTCATACTAACAGTTAATTCTTGGAATGATTCTAAAGAGCGTAGTGGCTTCATACCTGTGCTCATTAATTCTAAACCGAAGAATAACATACCAAATCCGAATACGACTTGTCCAAGAGATTGTACTTTTTTATTTTTAAAGAAGAATAGTAAGATTGCTCCAACTGCCATAATTGGAAGAGCATATTCTCCGATTTTAATTCCGATAATAAATGCTGTAACGGTCGTACCAATGTTAGCACCCATAATAACACCAATTGCTTGTCTTAGTGTCATAAATCCAGCACTTACAAGTCCAACTGTTAAAGCGGTTGTTCCTGAGCTAGATTGAATCAGTACGGTAACTAACATACCTGCTAGTACGCCCATAAGTGGGTTAGTTGTAAAACGATCGAGAATGTCACGTAGGCGATCACCAGCTGCTTGTTGCAGACCGTCCCCCATGTACTTAATCCCAAATAAGAAAATACCTAATCCACCAATAAACTGGAAGATCATGTCTTGAACATTAAATTCCACGCATTTCACTCCTTAAAATTTCATGTACGGTGTAATTATTAACTAAAATTTGAGGTGGTGTAAATGATATCAATGTAAACTTTACATTAAATTTACAAAGGGATAAAAAGTTTACATTTATTTAAAGAAACCCCTGGATTTAATTGGTTTTAATGCGTTATATAGGGTTGTATTGTAAAGAAATAACATTTGATTTGGAAGTCCTTTGTATACTTTTTGTTTAACGTAAAAAAATATGCGAAGTAAATAGTGTCTTAGAACTATATAATATGAGAGGATAATATATATCCAAATAAAGAGGATATAATCAAATTCAGAATTAAGTATAGGCGTGGAGAAAATAATGAAATATGCATCTACTGTGTTAATAATAATATTCATTTTATGCGGAGCTATTGTTACGTTTGATAATAATGGTGTTGGGACTTTTACATTTACAAATATAAGAAGTAATGTATTGCAAAAGGCAAACATTCAATTAGCTGGAAATAAAGTGTTGTTAACAACTAAAATAGTTGCTTCTGGAGAGTATGAATCTGAGACTTATTTTGGAGACAATGTAACAACAAATTTAAAGTATCATCGAGATAGATAAGGGTTAGAAAAAAGCTGCTGGGTTATCCAGCAGCTTTTTCATTCTTTTTATCCATCTGTTTTTGTTTTCGTACATTTGTAATGTAAATAAAGAGAAACGCGATAAGTAATACAGAAGAATAACGATATACAGTTGCATAGTCTGTAAAGTGTGCGATGAATCCGAAAATAATGGCTCCTGCCCCAATGCCGAGGTCAAATGCCGAGAAGAATGTTGCGGTAGCAACGCCGCGGCGATGCGGAGCTACACGGTCAATCATCCATGCTTGTAAGGCCGGCTGAATAGCGCCGAATCCACTTCCGTAACAGCTTGCTGCAATGATTAAACTTGGTATTGTTGTTGTATACGATAACAGAATAATTCCTGTAAATGTTAAGATAACACCGGGAATAATAACAAATGCATGGCCTTTTACATCGTATAGTCTTCCTGAGAAGGGACGTGTTACAGCGATGGCAAGGGCGTTAAATAAGAAGAAAAGGCTAATATCAGCGATACCGACTTGCGTAGCAAATAACGTGATAAAGCTTCCAATTCCTCCGTACATTAATGTAATACACAATATTAATAATGAAGGAAGTAAAGCTTTTCTTTCGATAAATCCATCTAAAAACGTTTCGTGTGTTTGTTGAATTGGTTTCTCAGTAGTTTGAATTTTGAGTAGCTTTGTTAATATTAATGAAACGACTGTGCAAGATAGTGCACATAAAAAAAGAATCGTAAAGTTATAAGTTTGCATAAGCCAGAGTCCGATAAGAGGACCAAGTGCCATAGCGATCGTTCCAGAGAGACCGAAATATCCCATACCTTCACCACGGCGGGCTGCAGGAATTAAATAGGAGACTACAGTTCCATATGTTGTGGTTGTAATACCAAAACCAGCTCCGTGTAAAATGCGAACAGCAAGAAGGAGGAAGATAGTAGAGGCAAATAGGTAGCTGCCCATCGCTAGTAGGCAAATTGCAGTACCAGTCATTAAAATTAGCTTTTTACTAAATTTTTGTAGTGCATTTCCAGTGAGCGGCCGAATAATTAAAGCTGCCACAGTAAACATTCCAACAACAAATCCGATGTTTGAACTCGTGCCACCAATTTCTTTCACGTAAACAGGTAATGTTGGAATTAACATTTGAAAGCCTAAAAACATACATAAGTTTGCTAAAATGAGCGCAATAAATTCTTTTGTCCATAATGGTTCTCGTTTTACGAGTGCTGCTTCTCCCATATATTCATCCCCTAAATATTTTTCTCTGTTCTTTCGAGTATATGTAGAGGTCAATGTAACAGTCAAGAAAGGTGAACTAAAATGATGTAACAATTTTTTGGGAGAAAAAATTTACAAATTCGTGTAAATGATACACAAATGCTCTTAAAAAAGGTAAAGTATAGATGTATAGTCTGCTAGTTGTTAAGATTGATAGAGATGTTTTTTCTGAAAAGAAAGCAGATTCAAACGGATAGTAAAGTAGAAGGGGATTTCTACTACTTTATTATATATGTTTGAAAGGGTTTACAAAATGATGATGAAGAAAGAGGCGTATATGCATGAGACGACTAGGTATTTCTATTTATCCAGAACATTCTACAGTAGAGAAAGATAAGGAATATTTAACATTAGCACATCAATATGGTTTTACACGTGTATTCACATGTTTATTATCAGTGGATGGAGAAAAAGAGAACATTGTTAAAGAATTTAAGGAAACGATTTCGCATGCGAATGAATTAGGTTTCCAAGTACTCGTTGATATTAGTCCAGCTGTTTTTGAACAACTTGGTATTTCTTATAACGACCTTTCATTCTTCCATGAATTAGGTGCATATGGTATTCGTCTAGATGTTGGTTTTTCAGGATTAGAAGAATCCATTATGACATATAACCCATATGGATTAAAAATTGAGATTAATATGAGTAACGGTACGAAATATGTTGATAATATTATGAGTCATCGCCCGAACTGTGAAAATTTAATTGGTTGTCATAATTTTTACCCACATCGTTATTCTGGTATTTCTTATGATCATTTTATGAAATGCTCAAAACAATTTAAAGATTACGGCATGAGAACTGCTGCCTTTATTACATCATTTGATGCGACATATGGTCCATGGCCGGTAACTGAAGGATTATGTACAATCGAACAACATCGTGAATTGCCAATGACAACGCAGGCGAAACATTTATTTGCAACAGAATTGATTGATGATGTAATCATTGCGAATGCATATGCATCAGAAGAAGAATTAAAGGCGCTCGGAGAAGTAAATAAAGAAAAGCAAACGTTTGATGTAGAAATTTATGAAACAACAACTGATTTAGAAAGAAAAATTGTATTAGAAGAACCACATTTCTACCGCGGGGATGTATCTGAATATATGATTCGTTCAACACAAAGCCGTGTGAAATATAAAAAAGAAGAGTTTAAACCTCATAATACAAGACCAATTAGACGCGGAGACCTTCTTATTGATAACGAACAATATGGTCAATATAAAGGAGAATTGCAGATTGCCTTAAAAGATATGGTGAACACAGGAAAAACAAACGTAGTTGGCCGTGTTGTGGACAAAGAAATCTTCTTATTAGATTATTTACAAGCTTGGGATAAGTTTAGATTTGTGTTAACAAAATAATATGTTTATGTAAGAATCCATCATGAATATGGTGGCTTCTTTGATGTGAAAAAAATAGAGGAATTAAAATGGATAAATGATACAATATAGGGGAGTTTTAGTTAGAGATGGAGGGCGAAAAATGCAGGTAGAATATACGTTAACAGAACAAGATTTTATTGCATTTAATCTACATTATGCAAGGCATTCTAAAATGGTAAAGCGCTCTTTAGTTCTTCAGCATTATATTGTAGCTATTATTCTGTTTGCTGTTCCACTTAGTGTTTTTTTATTTGGACCACCAGATTATAAATCGATGGATTTACCTTTTATTTTTTTACTAGCAGGGGTTATATGGATCGTGTTTTATCCTAAGTGTTTCTATAAACTTATTGAGAGAAATATTAAGAAAATGCTTCGGGAAGGAAGCTATGACAATTTAATAGGTAAGCACAATGTACAAATAACGGATGAGGGGATTATTGAAACAAATAATGGTGGAGAGACAAAGCTAAATTGGAAAGGAATCGAGAAGGTAGAAGAAAATGAGGCATACATTTTTATTTATGTTAGCTCGATGAGTGCAAATATTGTTCCTAAACATGCCTTTGCTCACGAGAATAGTAAGAGTAAGTTTATGAGAAGATTGAGAGCTGGTATGGAATCTTCAATAATATAAAAAAGGTTGCCTTATGATGGGCAACCTTTTTCTATTATTCATATCGTAAACATTCAATCGGATCAAGTTTCGCAGCTTTATTAGCTGGCAGTAACCCGAATAGAATACCGATTAACATAGATAATGCTACTGAAATTAAACCTAATTTTACGGAAACAACAAGTGGCCATCCAGCGAATATTGCAACGATCCAAGCGAAGAAAATACCGAGCACAAATCCAATGAATCCGCCCAATGCTGTTAAGATACAAGATTCAATGAGAAACTGCATCAATACTTTCCCGCGCGTTGCACCAAGTGCTTTACGGATACCAATTTCACGCGTACGTTCTGTTACTGATACAAGCATGATATTCATAACACCAATACCACCAACTAAAAGTGAAATTGCTGCAATACCACCGAATACACTTTTTAATATGCCTGTGAAGCTATCAATCTCTTTTAAAGCGTCTTGTGGATTTGGTACTTTGAATTTCCCAGTATGCTCTGGTTTTTTCGCATCATTTAATGATTTTACAACTGCATCTTGCACAGCTTGCTTATCTTGACCTGGAGCAATTTTTACTGTTAAGCCGTCATAATTATTTTTCCCAAATAGAACAGGCCAGTTTTCAGCAGAGATAGCACCTTCTTTAAACTCCATGCCACCCATCATTGCTTTGATAGAATATACACCCACTACTTTATAAGGAGTACCTTTTATATCAACATATAAACCTTCCTCCCAAGAAGGGAACAATTTATCAAATGCATCTTTGTGTAATACGATTGTATGTTCAGGTTTATCTAAATCAGTGGCAGTGAACAACCTGCCGTGCTCAAGTTTGAAGCGAGATGTATCTTCAAAGTAATCGCCTTTTACACCAGTTATATCAATATCTAATTCTTTTTTTCCGGCATATACTTTCTCTTTTCCTCTAACATCAGGATATATATCTTGAACACCAGAAATTTTTGAGACATTGTCATACATGCTTGCAGATATTTTTCCATCCATATCAGAATAATCTTCTGTTGTATAGTTTACTGAAAATTGATCTTTCTTTTCTTTACCAATTTGTTCACGGAACTTGGCATTTGTTCCATCCCCAATAGAGATGATTGTAATAATGGCGCTAACCCCAATAATAATCCCCAACATCGTTAAAATAGAACGCATTTTATGAGCGAAGATAGAGGAAAGGGCCATGCGTATATTTTCGTTTGTGTTCAAAATTAACCTCTCCAATCTTGGACGATATTTCCGTCACGAATTACAATTTGGCGTGCTGCCGCTTCCCCAATTTCACGATCATGGGTAATCATAATGATTGTTGAGCCTTGTTTGTTTAATTCGTAAAAGAGGTCCATAATTTGTTTACTTGTCTTTGTATCAAGCGCACCAGTTGGTTCATCAGCTAAAATGAACTTTGGATTATTTACAATTGCACGAGCAACGGCAACACGCTGTTTTTGTCCACCAGATAATTCATTTGGCAAATGCGTGGCACGATCTGCTAGACCTACTTTTGTTAGTGCAGCTAATGCACGTTCACGTCGTTCTTTTTTATCTACTCCAGCGTAGATAAGAGGTAATTCTACGTTTTGTAGTGCATTGAGACGTGGGAGAAGCATGAAGTTTTGGAATACAAATCCGATTTCTTTATTACGAATATGAGCTAACTCCGTTTCAGACATGTTTGAAATGTTCTGTCCAGCTAACGAATAAGTTCCACTTGTCGGCTTATCTAAGCAGCCGATAATATTCATTAATGTTGATTTACCAGAACCAGACGGCCCCATGATAGAAGTGAATTCGCCTTGATTAAGTGTTACATCAATACCATGTAAGATTTGAACTGTTTCTTCACCGTTTTGAAAGGCTTTCGTGATGCCTCTTAAGTCAATCATTGGGCGTTAACCTCCATACCATCTTTTAAGTCTTTTTCTGGTTTAGAGATGATTTGGTCACCTTTTTTTACGCCAGACACTTTTGCTTCGCTATCTGTTTCAAATTCAACAGTAACAGCTTGTTCCTTTGCCTTACCATCTTTCACGATAAATACAACATTTTTATCGCCTTTTTTCACAATGCTGCTTTTTGGAACAACTGTACCAGTTGCTTCACCAGACTTGCTTGTTACGTATACGTGGAAGCCCGTTTGTAATTCTTCATTATTATCTAATGTAACAATAAATTGATAGTTAGATACTGTCTTGTTTTCATCCATGCTCTTTACTGGTGTTGTACCGATTTCTGTGACTTTACCAGTCCATTTTTTTCCTGGTACCGTTTTGGATGTAACAGTTACTTCTTGCCCAACTTTTACTTGGGCTAATTCATATTCTGATAGCTGACTTTTTACTTTGAGAGGACCGGCAGTGCGAAGGGTAATACCGCTCATACCTGTTTTTTCATTCGCATTTTTTGCAATTTCTTCAATTACGCCATCAGCTGGGCTTGTTACAGAAAGTGTAGTGAGTTTTTCTTTGTTTGTTTGAATCATTTGATCAGCTTTTTCAACTTCAAATTTTTTCATTTCAAGTTGTGATTCAAGTTGTGTGATTTCAGTTTCTGTTGCTTTTAGCATCTCCCCAGGTGAACCGGCATTTTTATCTTTTTGTAATTTTTGTTTTGCTGCATTTAGTTGTTTGTTTAATAATTCTACTTCTTTATTAGCAAGTTTTTTTTGCATTTCGGCTTCTGTTACACCTAACTTCATGGAAGGATCATTATATTTAAAAAGTAGCTGTCCTTTTTTTACTTCATCGCCTTTTTTAACAGCTAGCTCATATGTCCCTTTTGATGGATCAAATGCGATTGTTTCAATACCATTTGGAATGACTTCGCCACCAAATTTTTGTGCATTTTCAATTTGCTTTTCTGATACTTTATAGCTGCTGTAAGCTTTCGCTACATCGCCACCGCCAGCAAGAGCAAAATATGAACCTGCTGCAATTCCAATTGTTACTAAACCAGTAATGATTACTTTATTTTTCTTTTTCATTTATTTATCACCTTTTCGCTCGTTTTTGTATCTGTTTTCAGTATAGAAGAGAGAGAAAATATGACAAATCGTTTTAGCTTACAATAACATTACAGTTTTGTAAGGTTGATATATTGAGAGGGGATTTGTACAAGAGTGGCGCTTTTGTTTAGGGGAAAAGCAGATTGTTTGACGCGTCTTTTCTTTCTTACAATAATATTGTATGAAGGAAAGGAGTGAGGAATATGGAGGCGTATTTTGGAGCATTTCCGTCAGAGTCATTTGTTCCGTATTCAAAACAACATGTTATTATACTTTTTCTTATCGGTGTAGGAGTTTATTTTCTTTATCATTATCAAGACATACTTCGTGAGCAACAATGGAACGTAAGAGTTCGATATACAATTGCTTTTTTATTTATTGGAAGTGAAATCGGACTTGATGTGTGGCAAGTGAAGGCTGGAATTTTTCAGTTGAGTACATCATTACCATTTGAGTTATGTACCATTAGTTTAGTATTAGCAACAATAATGGTTATTACAAAAAGTTATAAAGTATATGAAGTTGTCTTTTTTACAGGGATTATTGGGGCATCACAAGCCATTTTAACTCCAAACTTACAATATGCTTTTCCGCATTTTCGCTTCATAGAATATTTCATCGCACATGTATTACTCATTTTGGCACCGCTCTTTATGACATGGGTAGAAGGGTATAGGCCGACTTTTCAATCAATCAAGCGTACGATGATTTTTTTAAACATATTGATTCCAATTGTTTCGTTTGTGAATTATAAAACCGGTGGTAATTATATGTTTTTGGCGTATAAACCAGAAACAGCTTCATTACTTGATATGTTAGGTCCGCATCCATACTATATTATTTCATTAGAAATCGCTGCGTTTATAGGGTGCTTATTATTGTATATTCCATTTGTTAGAAATGAAAAACGCGTGCAAAAAGAATCACTAGGATCATAATCTAGTGATTCTTTTTTGTAGAAAATATTTACAATTCTGAAAATTATTTATAAAATAAAGCAGAGTATCAATAGAATGGAAATTTGTATAGAGAGAAGGGGGAAAATGACAAGAAAGATGATTTCAAATGGAATAGAGATTACAGTGCAATTTATTCTTTCTGTTATTGGTATTATTTGTTTAGGTGCTCTTCCAAAACTATTCGAAGGCTTACATATTAATTTTTCACAGTATGTACAGGCTTTAAAGATGTCAGTTATGAAACTGATAGATGTTCCAAACTTAACGTATGGGATGAATCGACCGTTATTTCCACAACTATTTATTCATTATAAAGAAACGATGATTCTTTTTTTAGCTTCATTTTTTATTTCATTATGTATAGCTTTCTGCATTGTGTATATGATGATGAGAAGTCGTTCGCATATACAGCGGCGCATTAAAACATTTCTGCTTTTTCTTGAGTCCATCCCAGACATTCTTCTTATTATCGGATCGCAAATTCTTGTCGTATGGTTTTTTCAAAAGACAGGGTTTTTACCTGTCAAAATTGCTGCGTTAAGTGGAGAATCAATTCGGGGGTTACCAATTATTTGCTTGAGTGTTCCTACTACAATTATGTTTGTGAAGTTGTTACTACTTCGCTTTGAAACAGAATTAGAAAAAGATTATGTATTATTTGCACGGGCGAAAGGATTTGATCGTTTCTATATTTTAAATCGTCATGTATTGCGGAATGTGTTGCTTAGTACATTGTTTTTTGCGAAAACAAATATTTGGTTTATGTTATCAAATTTGTATATTATAGAATGGCTTTTTAACACACATGGTATTTTTGTATTCATTAAAAATTATCAACCGATTGAAGTTTTTACAATGAGCATCTTACTTATTTATATCCCGATCTTTGTTCTATTTAAGTCATTTCATTATTTCGTTCCAGATGCGATGAAAGAGAGGGCGTAAGAGATGTGGAAATATATAAAGCGCGATAAAAAGTTTTGGTTTAGTATTTTATTTCTTGTCGTGTTAGTTGGACTTAGCATTGGGAATACATTGTGGAATGGAGGGCATATTCGCCAAGTTTCGCTGCAATATGACGCGCAAGGAAATGTAGAAGCTCCACCATTTTCGCCTTCATCAAAATTTTTATTAGGAACAGATCGAAAAGGTTATGATCTTTTACATTTAGTCATTGAAGGGGCGAAGTGGACTATTGGTATATCCGCTTTTATTGCGATGATGCGGGTGGTTTTAGGTATCTTTTTTGGTGTTATATTAGGAACCTATGTAAAAAGAGGGTTTTCAAAAATTGAAGCGTTTTTTGATAGCTTTACAGTTATTCCAACTGTTATGATTGCATATTTCTTTCTTCAGTTTGCAACTAGTTTTGTGAATGGAGCAGAGACGACTAGTTTCTTTGAGAGGGCATCATTTCAAGTCATATTGTTTATTGTGCTTGCACTTCCTACAATTTCTCTCTATATTGCGAATGAAGTGCGGAAATTACAAAAGGAAGAGTTTATAGACGCTGCTCGTATACTAGGAGGAAGTAAGCGGCATATTGTTGTGAAACATGTGTTTCCGCACTTATATATGACGTTTGTACTTGTATTGATGCAGCAGTTTATTCAAACGTTGATTCTTTTTCTTCATTTAGGATTACTTGAAGTGTTTTTTGGAGGGACGGTCCAGTTTGGAGGAATGGTCAAAGAGTTAGATTCTTACACACATGAATGGTCTGGTTTAATAGGTGTATACTTTCGCTCTCTATCAGTGCATCCATGGATCCCGCTCGTACCAATTACTTTCTTTGGGCTTACTATTTTTTCAGGGAATATGATTGCACGAAGTATAGAGGATGCGATAGCAAAAGTAAGGTTAGGAGAAATGAACAAAGACGAGGAAGTAGAAGAAGTAAAGTCTATTTCACTTCCTAAAGAAGAGTTATTTACATTTAAACATACGATGTAAAGAGCCTAGGAAACTGTTATTACATATTAACCGTTCGTTCTTGTACAAATACTGTATTAAGTGATAGAAAATGAAAAAGAAGCAAGCATTGATGAATGCTTGCTTCTTTCTTTATTTAGTAGAAACTTCACCTTCAGTTTGTGTCTGCGGGATAAAGTATCCGACAATACCTCCAATAATTGCTGGGACAATCCAACCAATTCCTAATTTGTAAAAAGGAATTGTGCTTACAATAGATGTAATAGCAGCTGGCATCATTCCCACATTATCAAGCGCGTGAATGCAGCTAATGATGAATGCAGCGATCATTGCACCGATGTATACAGATGGTTTACGCTTCGTATATTTATCAATAAATGATACAAAAATTAAAATAATTGTAATTGGATAAAGAATAATTAACACAGGTAATGTAATTTTGATTAATAAGCTTAGTCCTAGATTTGAAATGATAAAGCTGAAAATACAAACATATAATACAAGTTTTTTATACGAGACATTAGTTAATATATTTGTAAAATAGTTGGCAAATGCACTAACTACACCAATAGCTGTCGTTAAGCAAGCAAATATAATTGCGATGCTTAGCAAAACATTACCGCTTGTCCCAAATAATTGGTACATAACAGTTGCTAATAGCTGACCGCCGTTTTCAAATTGACCAAGGTTTCCGTTCGATGCTCCGATATAGCCAAGCAAGAAATAAACAATCGTTAAAAAGAAAGCAGCGATACTTCCGCAAATAATTGTGTATTTTGCGATAGAAGCTTTTTCCGTTACACCGTTTTGACGAATCGCATTTACGACAATTGTTGACAAAACGAGAGCGCCAATCGCATCTAATGTTAAAAATCCTTCTAAAAAACCTTTGAAAAATGGAATCTCTTTATAATCGCCGACAGGATTTTCAAATGAACCTGTTGGTGAAAAGATTGCCTTCGTTGCCATAACTGCAATAACTCCAAGTAAAATTGGTGTTAATATTTTTCCAATATGATCAACTAATTTAGATGGGTTTAATGATAAGAAGTAAACAACCGTAAAGAAAATAAAGCTAAATAGTAACATGGAGTACCATTGATCATTAAAAAGTGGTGCGATTCCAATTTCATAAGAAACAGATCCAGTTCGTGGAATAACAAATAGTGGGCCGATGGAAAGATAGATAATGATAGCTAGTACTGCTGCAAACTTTGGATGAACACGGCTCGCTAAACTTTTAAAACTACCACCTGCAAGAGCAACGGCGACGATTGCTAATAATGATAAACCTACATCTGTAATAATAAATCCTGAAATAGAAACCCACATGTTTTCTCCTGAAGAAAGCCCAAGAAGTGGTGGGAAAATCATATTACCAGCGCCGAAAAAAACTGCAAATAGCAATAAGCTAATGGAGAGAATTTGCGATGGCTTTAAAGTTGTACGCATGTATAGAAAATCCTCCTAAATATCTTTTTGTCGAAAATTCAAATAATTTGTCGAGTAACTGTTATAATTTTAATCGTCTGATGACTAGAAAGCAACAGGAAACTTTAAAAAATTTTAAAAATAATGCGTTAAGTTGAATAATTATGCCTTTTTGGAAAAACATTGGTATGGAAGTTAGGGAAAGATAGATGGACAATAAAAAATACACATATCAATAGGATATGTGTAGCTGGAAAAATTAAAAATAAATTTTTCGATCGCGTTCTTCTTTTAAAATTTCAACAGCTTCGCGGAAACGCTGGGAATGAACGATTTCGCGCTCACGTAAAAAGCGGAGGCTATCATTTATATCAGGATCATCTGATAAATCAATGAGCCACTGATAAGTTGCTCTTGCTTTTTCTTCTGCAGCAATGTCTTCATATAAGTCTGCAATTGGATCACCTTTTGCTTGTATGTATGTGGCTGTAAACGGAACGCCGCCTGCATTGTGATAAAATAGTGCACTATCATGATTAGCGTACTGAGCATCTAGTCCAGCTGCTTTCATCTGCTCAGGGGTCGCGTCTTTTGTTAATTTATAAATCATTGTTGCAATCATTTCAAGATGAGCAAATTCTTCCGTACCGATATCTGTTAATAAACCTATTACTTGATCAGGAATCGTGTAGCGCTGGTTTAAATAACGGAGAGCAGCTGCCAATTCTCCATCTGCACCACCGTACTGCTCAACTAATAATTTTGCAAGTGCTGGATTACAAGTACTTACTTTTACAGGGTATTGCAATTTTTTTTCATATATCCACATATTTTCTCTCCTTTATATTTGCCATGGCCAAGGACCTTTACTCCATTCCCACGGAGCATTAGAGTAGCTATTACCAAACTGTTGGAGTGGGCCATACTTTTCTTCAATTTTTTGCTTTTGCAATCTTCTTTTATAGGAAAAATCATTAAATTGATTTATCGCTGTAACATCATCTGGATGAGTATCTAGATAAAGCGTAAGTTCAACTAATACAAAATCGAGTTCTTGCAACTCTTTTATCCATTCATAATATTCATCTGGCAGTGTTGGAGTCACGATTCTTGTCACCTTCCTTTCTTATGGGGGCTTTCATAATAATCATAAAGAGCAGGCCATAAAGTGCCTTTTTGCAAGGCGTCTCTTGGAGGGAATTGTGGTAAATTAGTTGGTTGGAATCCCATATATAAATGAGGAGGGGTTGAATAAAATCTCTTTCCAATCGGTGGACAAGGATCTTTTGGACTATGGTAAGGTGTGTAAGATTTCATAAATTTGTCCATAATGCAAACCTCCTTTATAAGTGAAACATTCATCACTATGTATTGTATTCAGACATAATTGTTATTTATGACTCATATAGAAAAACTAGTAGGGTCAAGGAGGAAATGTACGTGGAGACTATTACAAATTGTATTGTATTAGAAGTAAGAAATTTAAAGGAAACATTATATTTTTATGAAGGTATCCTGGGATTTCAGCCGAGTAGACACCGGCCACAATTACATGTGCCTGGCGTTTGGTATGATATTGGTGCAACGAGAATTTGCTTCGTTTTAAATAGGGAAAAAGGCGGGGATTTCGGTGAGGAAGTGCCTTCTTATATAAATTTTAGTTTGCCATTTTGTGATATGGAAAAAGTACGAAAAAAATTAGAGTTCTATTGTGTGTCATTTCAAGAATTAGAGAGCTGTAAAACGGAGAAAAGAGGTATTATTGTGCATGATCCTGACCAGTATAGAATTCTAATTGCGCCGAAAGAGTAGATAAGGGGGGAGTTAACCGGATGAATAGTACGTATGAAGAAATCGCGTTGTTTGAACATAAATTCTGGTTGAAGGTTCTTGGCGATCATGCGCAGTTTCTTTTAGATGCTTTAGCTCAAAATGAAAGTGAAGATATTCAAAAAGCGATGTATTTTGTCCAAACATTTGATAGATTCCTCAGTAATATTCATACGGTAAATTTGATTGCATTTGCGAAAGATGCACATAAAGTAGCAGAGGAAATTAGAAAATTTAAGTTAAATATTATACAAAAGCAACTGGAAGGAAAAATTGTCATTCATTTTACACCAACTTTTATTAACCATATGGTGAACGAAGTGGAAGAGTACATAGCGGTATTAGAATATTTAATAAAAGGAGAAGTGCCACCTGTTTTTCATGAATTGCATTATCATCTTGCTTGGCTAACGGATGCAGCGGGTCATGCAGGTGCCATTTCAGGTGGATTAGATCTGGTCGAGAAACGACTGAAAGAGAAGAGTGAAGAATATGAAAAGCATTTTGAACAGTTTTATTTAAAAGCTGTGGAAATGACAGGTTACTTACGGGCAGAACTGCATTCTTTTCCAGCTCTAAAAAAATTTACAAAAGATGTTTCATTAGAATTAACACTATTCTCCCGTTTTCTTCACGAATTAGAAGAATTAGAGTTATCTAATCAAGTATTAAGCTTAATATCTGGAAGAATGGCAGACCATATGGCAAGGGAAGAATGCTATTATTTATTGAAACTAGCACAAGCTTCTGGATTAGAGATGCCAAAGTGTAATCCGCTTTAATTTATACCATATAAAGTGAAACTTTAATTGGTGTGGGGCTTTGCCTCACATCAATTATTAGTTGAACCAATCGGGCTTTTACGGGCAGTTGATTCCCCATCTAATTTCTTTGCTTTCGCTGAATTTTGAGGAGGGGTCTTACTGCCCGTTAATGCGGGATAAAAATTCGCAATGATGTGGATTCTTATATGGTATTTTTGTTTTTTTAGGAGATGCTAGAAAGGAATTATAGAAAGGGGGAATAGAAATGCAATTAGCAACGCATGAATTACGTGACTTAAGTGAACTGATAGCGGGTGACTATAACACAATTAATACGATGTCTACATATATACAGCAAGCACAGGATGATGAGTTGAAACAAATGTTACAGAATCATCTTCCTCTTCATGTGCAAGATTATAATTTGAAGGTGGAATTTATACAAGGTGAGACAACTCCAAATATATCAAAGTTTCAGCCGTCTAAATTAAAACCAGTATTAGCTTCTTATACAGAGGCACCTTCACAAAAGTATTCCCCCGTTACACCAAGCGTCAGTGCACAACCACCTAATGATCGAGCAATTGCGACTGGATATTTATTGAATCAAAAGTCTTCTGCGTTTAATTGTGCAGGTTCTTTATTAGAGTGTGCGAATCCAGAGTTAAGAACGCTTTTAGAAAATACCTTTTTAAATAGTAGTCACCATGCTTATGACATTTGGCAGTATATGGTGAAGAAAGGGTATTATCAGCTATCACCAGCACCAAGTTCTGAAATGCAAGCCATAGCGAGTATGTATCAGCCTATTAATGAAGGATAACCAAAAAAGATTGACAAGTTCTATCAAATATTTTAAGGTGATTTTATAAGATTGCGTATATAAAGGGGAGTAACTTGTCACAATAAAGTCGTCATTACAGGGAGAAACCCTCGGCTTTATTGGCAACGATTTGTTGTTAGTGAGACCTTTACCAGCAATGGTAAAGGCCCCTTATTGTTTTTTTTAGGACCTTTACTATATTTGGTAAAGGTCCTTTTTGTATGCAGAAAAAGGAGAGGTGAAAAATGAAAAAGTTTATAAACCGATTTCGATTTATGCTTCATTTTCGTCAATTTGGTCCATTTTTATATGACTTTTTTACATCAAAAGAAGTCGCTATGAAAAAGAAAGTATTATCGATTGTATTTTTAATCGGGTATGTCGTATTTCCATTTGATATTATCCCTGATTTTTTGCTATTCTTTGGGGGATTAGATGATATTGCTGTTGTCTTATTTATTTTACAACGAATTGTGAAAATGGCACCGAAGCACTTACAAGAAAAATATAATTTAAATAAAGGATAGGAGTTCATAAATGGAGCAGTTTATTTTAGATGTAATTGAGTATTTAAAGCAGTTTTCTTATTTCGGTGTAATTCTAGCATTAACATTTGAGTTTATTCCAGCAGAAATTGTGTTGCCGCTTGTTGGATATTGGGTATACGAAGGAGATATGAATTTTTGGCTCGCAGTATTAGCTGGAACGATCGGAGGAACGACGGGGCCGCTAACACTATATGCGCTCGGTTATTATGGTGGTCGACCGTTATTACTGAAATATGGAAAATACTTTTTTATAAAGGAAGAACAGATTCAAAAAGCAGATCATTTCTTTGAAAAATATGGACCAGCTGTGGCGTTTCTTGGCCGATTTATTCCAGGGGTTCGTACACTTATTTCAGTTCCATGTGGAATCGCCAAAATGAACATTTGGCAATTTAGCATATACACATTTATAGCGATGTTGCCACTCACAACGCTATATGTATATGTAGGATTGAAATTAGGACCTCATTGGAAAAAAGCAGGTACGATTGTTGAACAATATACATTACCGATACTAGGGGTTGTTTGTTTCATTGTGATAGGAATGTTCATTTTCAAGTTTGTGAAAAAGAAAAATAAAGCGGAGTCTATGTGAAAGATGATGAGACTTTTGTTTGATTAAAAGTATTGGACTTAAAAGGTGCTTTCATATACAGAAAGCACCTTTTGTAACATAGATTATCTTTTTATATTGTGATTTATATGATTAAAATCTACTTTTATCCTCCAAACATCTTTTGGTTATCACATAATACTGTTTCTAGATTGTAAATTTAAATCCTTTTATATATTCCAGTAGGGCTAATCGACATCATATCTACTATTTAGTCTAATAGAGATTTAAATGGAACAACTATATATGAGTGATATATAGTTGTTCCATTTCGATTTGCCAACATATAAGTTGCGGCTATGAAGAACAAAAGGTGACCTGCACTCGTTTTTTTCTTTTTGTTTTAACTTGGCATGGGGCAGGAAGAGGATCTGACCGCTTCTATGCACGGCCGGATGCTCTCCCCCACCTAAAAATAAAGGTTTTATGTCGTTTTTTATTTGTATTTATATAGCTGTTGTGGCACTTTACAGGAAACTGACTGTATATTTACAAAGATGTAATATTTTTCATTATTCGTTTAAACGAGGTTAATATGTGTTAGATACAATAATCCTTGTACTGAATCAAACATATGAGGAGGATTTACGTGAGTAGGAACATGTTTCAGAAGGTAAAAGGTCTTATTGGATTATTAGCAGTTTTCATTTTAGCGTTTGTATCGTTTCCATGGAACACTTCCGCACAAACGGAAGAGAAGAAACAAGAGGAAAAACCGCAGGAGAAAAAACTTGTCTTTCCGGTTGTAAGTGACGTACATATTAAAAATAGCGGAACAGATGATACGTTCCGTTGGAAAAGAGCGATTGAACAGTTTAATACACTTGCGCCAAAACAAGACGCATTTGTTATCGTTGGTGATTTTACAGATTCAGGGTCTAATCAGCAATATGATCGTTTTATGCAAGTATATAATCAATATGCCAATAAAGATGCAGTGAGAATGAATTCACTTGGAAACCATGATTATTGGAATGGTTTATCGGCAGAGGATGCACAAAAACGTTTCTTAGAAAAGACAGGAATGGAATCTATTCATTATCATAAAGTCGTGAAGGGATATCACTTCCTTGTTATGTCACCAGAAGATGGAACAACACATGGGTATTATTCTGATAAACAAATTAATTGGTTGAAAGAAGAAATTGCGAAAGCAAAAGCTGATGATCCAGAAAAACCAATTTTCGTGTTCTTGCACCAGCATATTAAAGAAACTGTGTATGGTAGTCATGAATGGGGAACGAAGGACAGTGCAAAAATTAATGAAGTATTAAAGGATTATCCGCAAGCAATTACATTCTCTGGTCATTCGCACTATCCATTAGATGATCCAAGATCCATTCATCAAAAAGACTTTACATCTGTTGGAACATCTTCAGTAAGTTATATGGAAGTAGAGGGCGGGAAAGTTCAAGGTAATATTCCGCCAGGTGCAAGCGATTTAAGCCAAGGTTTATTAGTAGAGGTAGACGATAAAGAAGTAACAATTAATCGTCGTGATTTCCATACGAATTCTTGGACAGGTGAACCATGGAAGGTTCAACTACCAGCTAAAAAAGAATCGTTTAAACATGTAGAAAACCGCGATAAAGAAAAACCATCTTTCGAGAAAAATGCAAAGTTAAAAGTTTCAAATGTAACTGAGAGTTCAGTAACAGCGACTTTCCCGCAAGCAGTGGATAATCTACTTGTTCATTCTTATCGTTTACAAGCAAGAGATAAAGAAACAGGAGAAATTAAAAATAAGTTATTAGCATTCTCAGAGTTTTATCGTGATCCAGTGCCAAAAGAACTTACGTTTACATTAGGTGGGCTAGATAGTGGAAAAACATACACGCTAGAAGCAGTTGCGATCGATTCATTCGAAAATGAAAGTGAACAGCCATTACAAGCAGAAGTAACAACGAAAAAAGAAATTATTGATCCGAATGTGAAAGTGCCAAAGGCGGATGTATTTGATGTTAACTTTTTAGATGGTACATTTAAAGATAACTCATCATTTGGAAGTAAAGGCGATGTAAAAGGAAATGTATCAATTGAATATGATAAAGCATTGAAAAAGCATGTAATGAAATTAAATGGAAAAGCAAACACATTTGGCTATATTCCGTTTTCAGCAGCGCAAAAAGAGAAAGTGGCGAACACATTTACATTAGAAACGGTATTTTCTATGAATGAAATTCGCGGTCAAGCTATTATGGAAAATACAGAGAGCGGCGGAATTGGATTCGAATCTACTGGAACTGGATATGTAGAATTATGGGCTCATATTGGTGGTAGCTATAAACGTATAGGTACACAATTAGAGGCAAATAAAACATATCATTTAACAGGAACGTATAATGGAAATGAATTAGCAATCTATGTAGATGGAAAAAAAGTAAATAGTCAGCCAGTGACAGGTAAAGTATATCATCCGAATGTACCATTCGCGATTGGTGCAGATCCAACAAGCGATGGTAACGGTGGAGTTCCATTACATGGACAAGTGGCGCTTGCAAAATTATATAGTAAAGCACTTACTTCATCTGAAATAGTAGCGGCATACAATGAGTTTACAAATCGCACAAAACTAGAAGAATTAAATGCTTTATATGAAGAGATTGGTAAAGCAAAAGAAACATTAGCCGGTTCTTATGAATTCGGTGAAAAGCCAGGCCAATATTCACAAGCTGCCTTTACAGAATTACAAACAAGTTATAATGGAGCAAAAGTAGTATTTGAAAATATGGCGACGACAGGTGAGCAAGCAGTTGGGGCATATCACAGTTTAAAAACAGCACATCAAACATTTGTACAATCAAAAGTAGTTGACCAAAAATCAGAAACGCCAAAAGAGAAATTACAAAAAACAATTGATGCAGCAAAAGTTTTATTAGCGAAAGTTCAAGTAGGACAAGAACCAGGACAATATCAAGAAGTTCCAGTTAAAGCATTAGAAGGAAAAATCAAAGTAGCGGAATCTGTAGTAAAAGATACAAAAGTAAAAGATCAGTATGTAGAAACAATGAATCGTACATTAGAATATGCGATGCAGCTTGTTGAAAAGAGTGTAAATAAGTAAGAGAATGGGAAGCTTGCCTTGGGCGAGCTTCTTTTATTAGTAGGAATTTATGTCGTATCGCCGATATATGTAGTGATTCCGCCGATATATTATTTCATGTTACAATAAAGAGAGATGAAACAAACGTAAAGGGGCGAAAGATTTGGAAGAGCAAAAGCTAAAAAGAATTCTTGAATATGTATGGATTGCAGTTGTGCTCCTTGTTGGATATTATTTTTTGAAAGATAAAAGTAAATGGGTTCTGTTTTTAATGACTTTTCTATTAGCAGGATTAGGAGCATTGTTTATTAACTTTTTCTTTGATAGTGTAACTGCATGGAAAAAGAAAAAGAAGGAAACAAAATAATAAAGTGAAACTTTAATCAGTGGGGGATTTCTTCATCCCCCACTGATTGCTAGCCCACACTAATCGGGCTTTTGTGGGCAGTTCATGCGGGATAAAAGAGAATGGATATGCGAAACTGGAAGCTTGTGTACCAATTGGTTGTAATGATGATTGTAATTACGATTGGTATTGTAAATTACTCGTCATCAATAAGAAATTGTGCCTGGTTTACAGCTTGCATCGACATATTTTTCATTCTACAAACGTTAACAAAAAAACAAACTCGAACGTAAAGCAGCTCGCTAATATAGCGAGCTGTTTTTCATGCTTTTTTTTGTTCACCATTATTTTCTTTGGTCAGTAAATGGCTATTACGTCTAGAGTAGAAGAAATATACACATAGTCCAATGACAAGCCAAACAGCAAATCCTTTCCAAGTTGTTGCAGAAAGGTTAATCATTAAATAGAGACAACAACAAATTGCAACAATTGGTAATATAGGTACGAATGGTGCACGGAAACCTCTTTTTAAATCTGGGTGTGTTTTGCGTAAAATAAGTACAGCAAAGCAAACGAATGTAAAGGCTGTTAGTGTACCGATGTTCACTAAATTTGCAAGTAGATGTAAATCTAGTAATCCTGCTAATAAAGCTGCTGCAATGCCAGTAATCCACGTATTTAATAGAGGTATTTTAACTCTTTGATTCACGCGAGCTAATGCTTTTGGAAGTAGCCCGTCACGGCTCATTGCATAGGAAACGCGAACTTGCCCATACATAACGACTAAAATAACGGTTGTCATTCCTGTCATTGCACCGACAGCTAATAATCCAGCAATGGTGTCTTCACCAACGAAATGAAGCGCAAAAGCAACTGGATCTGAAACATCTAGTTGTGTATAAGGAACCATCCCTGTTAAAACAAAGGATACAATCATATAGAGTACCGTACAAATGAGAAGGGAACCGATAATTCCAATTGGTAAATCTCGCTGTGGTTTTTTCGTTTCTTCAGCAGCTGTTGCAATGGCATCAAATCCTAGAAAGGCAAAAAATACTGTTGCTGCACCTGTAATAATCCCATCATATCCAAATGGTAAAAACGGTGTCCAATTTTCCGGTTTGACGTATTTTGCACCTGCTACGATAAAGGCAATAATCACTGCTAATTTAACTAATACCATAATATTATTAATGCGAGCACTTTCGCGTACACCGAAGCTAAGAAGCAGTGTAATAAAAAGTAAAATACATACAGCTGGTAAATCGATTATTCCGCCTTTTCCCATTCCAGGGGCTGAGGCGATAATGGCGGGTAGATGAATATTAAATCCGGAAAGTAACGATTGTAAATATCCTGACCATCCGACAGCAACCGCCGCAACTGCCAGTAAATACTCTAGCATTAAACACCAGCCAACAATGAAGGCAACGACTTCTCCAACTGTCATATACGCATAGGTGTAAACGCTTCCTGAAATAGGGATAGAAGAAGCAAATTCTGCATAGCAGAAGGCCACACATGCACAGGTAAATGCAGCAATAAGAAAAGATAGCATAATACCAGGACCAGAATGTTTGGCCGCAACAATACCTGTTAAGACGAAAATACCTGTCCCAATTACAGCTCCAATTCCTAAAAAGGTTAAATCTAACGCAGTTAACGTTCTTTCTAATTGCCGTGGTGATTCAGTAGTAAGTGGTTTTTTTCGTAATAATGATTTCACTTGGACTCTCCCCTCATTCTTCGATTTTCACAACTGCGAATATAATACGAGCCCACTGCAAAATAGTCCATAAGCGAATAGAGGCACAGTTGTGTGCTTTGATAAAAAATCTAGAATTGCTGTAGTCATTTTATTATAATTCAGAATATTTTGTCAAATAAAATGTAACAAATAAAATCTTAGATGTAAGGAAAAACTAACACCAAAAATAGATGTATTTTATAAAGTAGGAGAAGATATTATGCTGTTTTATTTTGAAATTGTCGTTATTTTACTTTGTACGAAATTAGCTGGTGATATTAGTGTTAGACTTGGTCAACCATCGGTACTAGGAAAATTAATTGTTGGAATTATTATTGGTCCCGCTGTTTTTGGAATTATTAATAGTTCTGAACTTATTGATGAACTTAGTGAAATTGGTGTTCTGTTACTCATGTTTATGGCAGGATTAGAAACTGATTTGGAGGAATTAAATCGCAATTTGAAATCTTCATTCGCAGTAGCGATGGGAGGTATCATTTTTCCTTTCCTCGGTGGATATTTGGCGGGACTCGCATTTGGGATGTTACAATCACATGCTATTTTCCTAGGATTACTGCTCTGTGCAACATCAGTGAGTATTTCTGTTCAAACATTGCGAGACTTAGGGAAAATGAATACAAGGGAAAGTACAACGATTTTAGGGGCTGCTGTATTTGATGACGTTATCGTTGTTATTTTATTAGCCTTTGTTATGAGTTTTTTAGGCACACAAGATGTGAGTATTACACTTGTTATCGCTAAGAAAATCATTTTTTTCGTAAGTATTGTTTTCATTGGATGGAAAGTGGTTCCGTGGATTATGAAAATGTTGGTGCCGCTCCGTGTGTCAGAGGCGTTAATTAGTGCAGCACTTATTATTTGTTTTTCATTTGCTTACTATAGTGAGCAAATGGGGATTGCTGGTATCATTGGTGCATTTGCTGCGGGGATTGCCATTTCACAAACAACATATAAACACGAAGTAGAACATAAAATAGAACCGATTGCTTATGCGATTTTTGTACCAATCTTTTTTGTTAGCATCGGGATGGAGATTACATTTCAAGGTATCGGAAACCAAATTTGGTTTATTGTCATCATGACGATTGTTGCCATTATCACAAAGCTAGTGGGATCAGGCTTAGGAGCGAGGTTAACAGGTTTTAACTTAAAGTCTTCGATTAGCATTGGGGCTGGGATGGTATCGCGTGGAGAAGTAGCACTTATTATTGCAGCAAATGGACTTGCAGCAAATTTGTTAGCGAAAGAAAATTTCACTGCAATTGTAATTGTTGTTATCCTTACGACGATTATTACACCACCGTTATTGAAGAAGTATTTTGTGTAAAGAAAGGGCTTATCGAATGTCGATAAGTTCCTTTTTTTTGATTGTGAAATGTAATATGAACTCAATTGAAAATAGAGTTTCTATGTAGTAATTGTGTTAAAATTTATGTGTGCTTTAGTACTAGAAGGAGAAAAATGAATGAAAATTACATGGAAAAAAGTTATATGTGTAGTTGTAATTCTTTTAATGTGTTTGCCATTTACATTAGGAAAAGAATCAAAAGTTAAAGATTTTCCTGTTTCTGTTTTCTCTTCTTATATTGCAGGAGATGATTCGAAAGGATATAGATACACTTCCTTTTTGCCTGATGCTGCAATTTGGATAAATGGATGGGAAAAGAAGTGGTCGGAAGGAGAAAGGACGGTCTATCAAAAAGGAGATCGAATTGTAAATGTGTTTCATCCTCCTGGTGAAGATGTCTTTTATCTTTATGATTCGCAAGATATGGAATTGGGATATGAAAAATAAAAGCAACCGTAAAGAATGGGGGATGAATGGTGAAACCATCAACGCTACTATTTAAAATAGAAAATCATATGAATCAATTTTCACCAGCTGAAAAAAAGGTTGCTCAGTATATTATGGAGAATGCAGAAATTGTTCCTAATTTAACGACAAAAGAAGTTTCTAATAATGCAGGATCCAGTGAAGCAAGTGTCGTACGCTTTTGTAAAACGATTGGTATAGGAAGTTTTAAAGCTTTTAAGTTAGCGCTTGTTAGAGAATTAACAATTGCCGATTATAATATTAATGATTTTTCAGTGATGAACACAGAGGATAGTCCGTTTGATTTATTCAATAAAGTTACATATGTCAATAAGGCTGCGATTGAAGCGGGTATTACTGCTATTGATAAAAAAGAGTTAGAAAAAGCAGCAGATGCCATTTTAGGAGCAAAGAAAATATTATTTTATGGAGTGGGTGGATCAGCTACGCCAGCAATGGATGGAGCGTATAAGTTTACTCGTCTAGGGTTTACGGCTATGATGCTATCTGATTTTCATATGATGCTCCCGCTTGTTACTAACTTAAAACAGGGAGATATATTTGTCGCTCTTTCAACATCTGGCCGGACGAAGGATGTACTAGAAATGGCGCAATATGCTAGTAGACAAGGTGCTACTGTTATCGCTATTACAAAGCTAGATCAATCGTCTCCATTATATAAAGAATCACATATCCGTCTTTGTATGCCAGATGTAGAACAAGATCATCGTATTGCAAGTATTGCTTCAAGAATGACGCAACTTAATATAATTGATGCTTTGTATGTGATTACATTTAATAGGATAGGTAATCAAGTATTGGATAAATTTACAGAAACAAGAGAAGAAGCAGTACGATTACGGAAATTGAAGTAAAGGAAAAGATGAGATGAAACTCATCTTTTTATTTTGGTTAAATAGACGCAATTTTGTTATAAAAAGAAATTTTGTTTCATAAAACGCAATATAAATATTGATTTTAAATTTCGTAAAGTTATAATAAAAGTGTGAAATTAAATTTCAAAGAAGGTGAGAATATGTTAGAGAATTTATCAACAGAACACCGAAATGAAAATACGATGAATTTAGACGAGATGAGCATAAGAGAAATTTTACAAACAATGAATCGAGAAGATCGTAAAGTCGCTGTAGCGGTTGAAAATGAAATCGAACAAATTGAAAAAATTGTTCAAAGTGTTGTTTCATCTTTTCAAAATGGTGGACGATTAATTTATATTGGTGCTGGTACAAGCGGACGACTAGGAATTTTAGATGCTGTCGAGTGTCCACCGACATTTGGGACAGATGAGAAACAGGTACAAGGATTTATAGCAGGTGGATTGAAAGCGTTTACTGAAGCTGTGGAAGGTGCAGAGGATCGAGAAGATCTTGCAGTAGATGATTTAAAGGCGATTCAGTTAAGTAATAAGGACACTGTTATTGGAATCGCTGCAAGTGGTAGAACACCTTATGTAATTGGTGGATTAAAATATGCAAATTCTACGGGAGCAAGTACAGCTAGCATTTCCTGTAATAAGGGAGCAGAGATAAGTAAATTTGCAAAAATTAGCGTGGAAGTAGGGACAGGTGCAGAAGTGTTAACAGGATCTACACGCTTAAAGGCTGGAACCGCACAAAAGTTAGTACTGAATATGATTTCAACTGCTTCTATGATTGGCGTAGGGAAAGTCTATAAAAATCTAATGGTTGATGTTCAGTCGACAAATGAAAAGTTAGTCGAGCGTTCCAAACGAATTATTATGGAAGCGACGGGAGTAGATTACAAAGAAGCGGAAGCATATTACGAAAAAGCAAAGCGTAATGTGAAAGCAGCAATCGTCATGATATTACTACAGTGCGAATATGGGGAAGCACTTGAAAAATTAACAGATGCGAAAGGATTTGTGAAAAAGGCATTATAAAAAGTGGGGAGGGGGATTTTACAATGAAGAAAGAACAGCGGATGGCAAAAGAGATTACAGAGCAACTTGGGGGAACGAAAAATATTCATGGTATTGCACATTGTATGACGAGGTTACGTTTAACACTTCATGATGAAAGTAAAGTGAATATGGAGCTTTTGAAAAAAGTAGACGGTGTCATGGGTGTGATTGAAGATGAAACATTGCAGGTCGTAGTTGGGCCCGGAACTGTGAATAAAGTAGCAGCCGAAATGGAGACTTTGACAGGGGTACGAATTGGTGATGTTGCTGATTACCACCTTGAAGATCTTGGCCAAGAAATGAAATCAGCAATCAAGAAGAAAAATAATACGCCTGTTAAAAATTTATTGGGAAAAATCGGTAATATTTTCATTCCATTAATTCCAGGTCTTGTTGCATCAGGAATTATAAATGGGGTTGCCAACTTTGCTAAAAATGCGGGGGCAGATCCAAATGCAACATGGCTGCAAATGTTACTTTTAATTGGCGGTGGTATTTTTACATTCTTAGGTATTCTAGTTGGCTGGAATACGGCAAAAGAATTTGGCGGAACTCCGGTTCTCGGAGCGATTGCAGGTATTTTAATTTTCAACCCAGCTATGGCAAATGTGAAACTATTTGGTGAAGCAATGGTGCCGGGGCGCGGTGGATTATTCGCTGTAATCTTTGCAGCATGGCTTATGGTTGTAGTGGAAAGACAAGTACGAAAGGCAGTACCGAATGCAGTGGATATTATAGTGACTCCGCTTATTACGGTATTAGCAGTGAGCTTAGTAACGATGTTAGCAATTCAGCCAGTGGCTGGTTTCCTATCTGATGGAATTACAAGTGGTATTAACGCAATTTTAAATGTCGGGGGAGCGGTCGCAGGAGCTGTACTCGCAGGAACATTTTTACCGCTCGTTATGGTGGGACTACATCATGGTCTAACACCTATCCACATGGAATTTATTAATCAAACTCATGTAACACCGTTACTACCGGTTTTAGCGATGGCAGGAGCGGGGCAAGTTGGGGCAGCGATTGCTATTTATGTAAAAACGAAAAATAAGCGTCTTCGTAATGTAATTAAAGGAGCACTACCGGTTGGTTTCTTAGGAATTGGCGAACCTTTATTATATGGGGTCACATTACCACTTGGTAAACCGTTTATTACGGCTTGTTTAGGTGCAGCTGTTGGCGGTGCATTCCAGGCAGTTATGAAAACGGCTTCACTCGGAATTGGTGTATCAGGATTATCGTTAATTCCGTTAATCGCTGATAATAAATATTTATTATATTTTCTTGGTCTTGTCATTGCTTATGTATTTGGTTTTATCTTTACGTATTTCTTCGGGTTTAAAGAGGAAATGGCAGAGAACATATAGAGAAAGGGATTCCTTTCTCTTTTTTTCATGATAAGTAGAAGGAGAGATTACTATGATAGGAGTTTCAATATATCTTTCAAAGGACCGGATAGAAGAGCAAGAAAAATGGTTGAAAACGGTAAGCGAATACGGCTTTACGTCTATTTTTACTTCTCTTCATATTCCAGAAGACGATCCTACAACTTATAAAGAGTTAATACAAATACTTGGGAAGCAAGCGGAAAAATATGAGATGGAACTAATGGTGGATGTTTCACCAAATTCTTTACACCATTTAGGTCTTATGTATGAAAATGTGGAACAGCTATTAGATTGGGGGATTACTGGGTTACGTATTGATTATGGTATAGATCCGAAACAAATTGCACGTATATCACACAAAATGAAGATTGCATTAAATGCTAGTACAATTACTGAATCATTTTGGAATACGCTTCTTGAGGAAAGTGTGAGAGTAGATTGTGTAGAAGCATGGCATAATTTTTATCCACGTCCTGAAACAGGGCTTGCTAAATCATTTTTACAAAAGCAAAATCAATTTTTGCGTGAATGCGGTATAAAAACAATGGCATTTATTCCAGGTGATGGTGAAAAAAGAGGACCTTTATATGAAGGGCTTCCTACATTAGAAAAACACCGATATATGCGCCCGCTTGAGGCATATTTGGAACTTGTGGAAGATTGCTTCGTTGATAAAGTATTAATTGGAGATATAAGTGGGAGTTTACAAAGAGTACAAGAAATTACAAGTGCAAATAAAGGGATTATTCCAATACGTTATAAACCGCTGATTAGTGAAAGAGAAGTATTAGAAACAGTAGAGCGAGTACATACGAATAGGCTTGATCCAGCGCGTGATGTCATTCGTTCTGTAGAATCAAGAGAAGGAGATACTGTTATTTTACCAGCGATGAATACAGTTCAAAGAAAGATAGGGAGTATTACAATTGATAATGAACTGTACGGTAGATATGCAGGTGAAATACAAATCGTTATAAATGATCTATCAGAAAATGAAAAGGTGAACGTAATTGGAACGGTTTTCGAGGAAGATCTATCATTATTGTCTTACGTAAATGCAGGAAAGAAATTTGAACTTATCTCGAAAGAATAGAAAATTATTGATGTTTTTTCGAATGTATTTCCACATGTCGAGCCTTGTAGGAGTGCTATTTTTTGTTAAACATTATCCGTAAAATGGATAATGTTTTTTTATTTCTATTAAAAAAAGTATTTGACGAATAAAAAGAAACAATGTATTGTTTTGTCTTGTTAATAAAATGTTTATATAACAAAACAAAAAGGAGAGTTTAGAATGAATCAATATATTGGTAATTTAATTATTCGTATTGTGTTAGGAGTTACGTTCTTTGCACATGGCTTAGCAAAGTTTCAATCAGGTATTGATAATGTAGCAGGTTGGTTTACAAGCATTGGCTTACCAGGTGGTCTCGCATATGGGGTTGCAACATTTGAATTAGTTGGTGGTCTATTATTAATCATTGGCTTAGGTGTTAGATATGTGGGATTATTATTTGCTCTTATCTTGGTTGGTGCAATTGTAAAGGTAAACGGAGCAGCTGGTTTATTAGGAGACGGAAAGAATCCTGGATATGAATTAGATCTTGCATTATTAGCAATGGGTGCGTATTTATTTGTTGTAAAAGCAGAAGGGTATGTAGATCGTTTCTTAAAAGAAAAAGTACTCAAAGCAAAATAAATTATTATATAAAGCACTGTTCTTTTCTGAAGAAGATTTATGAAAAGAACAGTGTTTTTGTATATATCTATTTTGCTGGGGAATTTTTTGGATATTAAAGTATTGACTTGGCACTTAGTTGTAACTATAATTATTACAACGGAGTAATTAGCAATGAAGTGTGAGTTGTAAATAGATAGCATATTTTTTTGGTCTAATTGTAACTATTTCAGTTACAACTTAGAGTTATTATAACAAGTAAGGAAATATAAAATAATAAAAGTGTAAATGTATATAGAAAAACGGAGGAACAACATGTCAAAATTACATTTAGAAGTCTTTACAGGATCTGAACAAGCCTTTCAAGTTACATCAACGATCATTTATGGAGAGAAAGATGCAATTCTTGTGGATGCACAATTCTTATTAAGTGATGCACACCGTTTAACAGCTCAAATTATTGAAACAGGAAAGAACTTAACTCATATTTATATTACGCATTTTCATCCAGACCATTATTTTGGCTTAAATGTATTACATGAAGCATTTCCAAATGCAAAAATTGTAGCGTTGCCAAATACCGTAGAAGATATTCGAAATACATTTGAAAAGAAAGTTGAGCAATGGAAACCGTCTATTGGACATAATGTCCCTCATCAACCTATTATTCCCGAGGAGTTAAAAGAAGATAAGCTTATTTTAGAAGGGAACGAACTGCTTGTTAAAGGTAGTTTACAAGGTGATACACCTAATAACAGTTATGTATGGATTCCGTCATTAAAGGCTGTGATTACAGGGGATATTGTTTATAACAACACATTCGCATGGACGTTAGAAACGGATGTAAAAGCTCGTACTAAGTGGTTAGAAACATTACAAGAAATTGAAAACCTACATCCAGAAATTGTTGTAGCTGGTCATCGTGATTATGATACACCAAATACAGCAGATGCGATTGAACATACCCGTAAATATTTAATCGCATTTGATGAGGTTCTTGCGGAAAACCTTTCAAGTGAAGAAATTCAAACTGCAATGAAGAAACACTTTCCAAATGTAAAAGCACTAGAAATCGGACTTGTTTTAGCAGCAAATGCATTTGGAGGGAAGAAATAATGGAACAAAAAACAAATTTAGAGATTATCCGAAGCACATATGAAGGGCCATCTTCATCTAATGCAAAACATTTACTAGAAGCTCTTTCTGAAAAAGTAGAATGGACAGAGGCGGCTGGTTTTCCTTACGGTGGGACATATATTGGTGTGGAAGCAGTAATGGAGAATGTATTTAGTCGTTTAGGATCGGAATGGAATGATTATAAGGCGAGTGTAAATATGTACCATGAAGTAGAAGGAAAAGATGTCATCATTGCTGAAGGAGTTTATTCGGGAATTTATAAAGAAACTGGCAAAGCATTTGAAGCAGATTTCGTTCATGTATGGCAGCTTGAGAATGGAAAAATCGTAAAGTTCAAGCAATATGTGGATAGTCACGTTGTTAGGGAAGCGATGAAAGCTTAAAAATGATAAACAAATGGAATCGGCTATTTGCAGGCTATTCCATTTGTTTTTGTAACAATTAGAGGAGATATCAAAATACATAATATGAAAAAATGGATAATAAGGGCGATTACGACTATCGCAATTGTAATGGGTGTTATATTTGGCGCTTATAAATTTCTTGAGTATGCCGAAGTAGAGGATAAACGTTTAAAGGAGCAGAAAGTAATTGCTCAAAAGGAAAAGAAGGTAGTGGAAGAAACGCCGCGAGTTAGTGAAGATGAAATCATATCTACTATGCATAAGATGGTACATCAAAAAGTAAAATCCTCTGAGAAATGGGGATTTATTGAAATGACACAAAAGGAAATTCGTAATGCAAAGAAAGCTGTAGAGAGTAGCAAAAATTTTAATTATAAATCAAAATTACTTTCCATTTTAGAACGCTGGGAAAGAGGGGATTTTTCGCAAACAGTTGAGGAACATAACTTTTTTTGGGAAATTCAAGGCGGTGATACTGGAAAAGCAACAGAACGTTTATCGCCAGCAGAAGAACAGCAATATTTAAAAGAAATGAGAAGTAAAAAGTGAAGAATGTAAAAACATCGCCATTATGTTAAAGATAATGGCGATGTTGATCTATTAAGAGTGCTGCCGTACTAAAGTTTGGCTAGGCTGATGAGCAACTGTTTTAAAATGAGAAAATAAATAACAGCCAGTAACAACGATGATCGTCCCAAAGATTTGGATCCAAGTTAGTTCTTCTCCTAAGAAAAGAAACGCTAAAATGGCAGTGAAAATTGGATTGAAATTTAGGAAGATACCTGATGTAGTTGCTCCTAATTTTTGAACGCCAATATTCCAAAACACCATACAGACCACAGTTGAAATTAAGCCTGTGTATAGTAGTGAAGTGATAAATGAAGCATTAATATGAGAGACCGTAAAGTTTGGTATATTAAATGGAAGCAATATGATAACGCCAAAAACTCCTGAATACAGAGTCGCCATCATCGGCGTAGTTGTTTTTGTTGCCCATTTACTACAAACAGAATAAATGCCCCAAATACAAACCGCAGCCATCATCCACAAATCTCCACTATTAAAATGTAATGAAAATAACAGTGCAATATTTCCTTTTGAAAGGACGAGAATTACACCAAAAAAAGAAAGAATCATAGAAAGAATTTGAAGTATATTTATTTTTTCCTTTAAGAATAAAGATGAAAAGAGTGCAATTGAAATCGCGTTTAACGTAGAAATAAGTCCAACGTTTGTTGCGGATGTTTCTTCTAACGCTAAGAATTGAAAAATGTTAAAGAGAACAACGCCAGTGACTCCCATAAGTAGTAAGGGAAGAATTGCAGCGCGCGGTGGAAAAAGTTTCTTTTCTTTAAACCAAACAATTGGTAATAGACAAACAATCGCAATGATCCATCTTAAACTTGTGAGAGTCATCGGAGAAGCATGATCGACAAGAGATTTTCCAACGACAAAGTTCCCCCCCCATAGTAAGCTTGTTAGCAATAATAAAAATACATAAAAATAAGGCATAGTTTGGAACTCCTTTTATTAGTATATAAATTGAAAAACTGATAAAAAACCTTTCTTTTTTGGGGGAAGAGAGGATCCGTCCATGGATAGAAGCGGTCAGGTCCTTTTTTAGCCCCATGCCGAGAAAAAACAAAAAGAGAAAATGAGTGTATGTCCTTTTCTGTTTTCATAGCAGTGACTTATGTGTTGAAAACACAAAATGGATTTATATCGTATGAATTGTAAATAATTTTAGCATTTTTCTTTGTTATCTAATATATTCTTTTGTATAATGGTGAAAATTCAATAAAATGTTTTGTTAAGGGTTATAATTAAGAAATTTTATTCAATTTCATTCAGTGTATTATATGTTTTTCCGAAGAATCGTCGGTAAAGAAAAGGAGGTTTTTTATGGAGTCATCAGTTATTAAAGTGTTAGATGATTTAGACGTACAAATTTTAGATATTTTACAAAAGGAGTCACAAGTAAGTAATGCCGAACTTGCGCGTCGTGTTAATTTGTCGCCAGCTGCTATGCATGCACGAATAAAAAGGCTAGAAGGGGAAGGTTTCATTGATAAACAAGTCGCAATCCTAAATCAAGAGAAACTTGGATTTGATTTGTTGTGTTTTATTTTTATGAGTACGAATATTCATCAATCTGAAAAACTAGAGGTATTGGAAAGAGAACTGGAATCTATGCCTGAAGTGCTGGAGTGTCATTGTTTAACAGGTGAATATGATTATTTACTAAAAGTCGCGAACCGAGATCGAAAGGAACTGGAGCATTTTATTAGGAAGTTAAATAAGTTAGGAATTACAAGGATACAAACGAGCTTAGCGCTGCGTGAAATTAAGTATTCTACAGTATTACCGATAAGAGATTCGAAAACAAGTACTGAATGAGATATAAAACCATTTTTTAGATGGGAGAGAGGGTCCGATCATGCGTAGAAGCGGTCAGGGCCTTTTTTAGCCCCATGCCATGTGAAAACAAAGGGAGAAAATGAGAGAGGTCTTTTTTTATTTTCATAGCATCGACTTGTATGTTGAAAAAGCAAAATAGATTTATATAGGACTTGTTTTTTTGGAATGAGTATATCTAAAATTCAGAATAATAATTGACGTGTTCGGATGGATGGGTGTATTATTATATAAATTTATGAATTATTATTCATTTTAAGTTATAAATATTTAATTTGAGGAGATAAATCATGCGAATTTCAAATGCAATTACAAGTGATGTGAAAGAAATATATAACTTAATAGAAATATATTCGAAAGAGGGAGTTGTTCTACCGCGCTCACTTTTGTCCCTTTATCAGTATTTACAGTGTTTGTATGTTGTGAAAGAGGAAGGAGAAATTTTGGGAGTTGCTGGTTTACATGTTTTAGGAGAAGATCTTGCCGAAATACGATCATTAGTCGTATCGGATACATATGCAGGTAAAGGGCTAGGACGTATGTTAGTCAATCATGTAATAAGTGAGGCTTCTAAAATAAAGGTAAGAAGGGTCATTTCTTTAACGTATCAAACTACATTTTTTAAGAAGTGTGGATTTGATTTTGTTGATAAGGAATCGCTACCTGAAAAAGTGTGGATTGATTGCAGACATTGTCTGAAATTTGATTGTTGTGATGAAGTTGCGATGATTCGGTATGTGATTTGAGGTTTAGTATGAAATAGATAATTAAGATAAACAGAAGGAGGAGGGGATAGCCTCCTCGTTAATTAAATTAATGTATGTCCACCTTCAACATGAAGAGTAGTTCCAGTGACAAATTGATTTTGCATTAAATATAGTACACCATCAGCTACATCTTTTGCCTGTCCAACTCGTTTGACAGGGAGTTTATTTGCTATCTCCTTATAGAATTTGTCCCGCGCTTTCAGCGGCATTTTGCTACGTGACGGTGTATCAATAATGCCAGGAGAGACGATATTTACGCGAATAGGAGCGAGTTCTAATGCTAATGTTTCTCCAAGATTAGAGACTGCTGCATTTACTGCACCAAGCGTAGCTGAACCAGCCATTGTTTTATAGGCAACTACGCCTGAAAATAATGTGATTGATCCGTCTTTCGTAATCTTAGGTGCACCATATTTTGCAGCATAGAATTGTCCCCAAAATTTATTTTCGAACAACTGGCGCGTTTTGCTTACTTCTGTATCAAGGAAAGCTCCTCCGAATGTTTCAGCTGCTGTAATAACTAAATGATGGATTGTATTTATTTCTTCAAAGAATGACTGTACTTGTTGCTCGTTTGTTATATCAAGTGTATAAGTTGTTACATTTCCCGCTAATACCTTTTGTGCCTCTTTTAATTTGTCTTCGGATCGGCTGGCGATAATAACATCTGCACCTTGCGCTAATACCAATCTTGCTGTTTCTAAACCAATACCTGAACTCCCGCCAATAATAGCTACTTTTTTTCCTTTTAGCATCTTTATGCCTCCTAATTATTTCGTTTTTACTTTGTTGCCATCATTGTAGTTTGAAGAATTCCATATTTGAAGTAGTGATATTTATTTCATATAGTTACATTTCGGAAAGTTTTTTATTATATAAGGGGAATCGGAGCGGAAAAAATTTAAAGTACTTTAACTAACAAAAAAGGACCCACGGGTCCTTTTTTGTTAGTTTTCTAGAGTTAGCCCAAAGCGCTTTAATTCGATAAAAATACCTTCTAATTGTTTCCCTTTATCCGTGAGGGTATATTCCACTCGGGGAGGAACTTCAGGATAAACCTTTCTTGTTACAATACCTTGGCCTTCTAATTCCTTAAGGCGAAGTGAGAGTGTTTTTGGGCTGATACCATCCATTGATTTTAGCAAATCACTAAAGCGCAATGTTCCTTCAATAAGAAGGTCCCGAATAATTAAAAATGTCCATTTTGTTCCAATTACGTCGAGTGTTTTTGCAATAGGACAAGGTATACCAGGTGAACCTTTCGTTAATACAATCGGATCTATAGTGCTCATGGAAATAGCCTCCATAAAAATTTTTTGAATTGATTTGCTTTATAGTATCACAAAACTATCCTTTTAGTAACTATATGAAAAAAATATCACTACTTCCAAAAGGGAAATTACTACATATAAAATAGTGTTAGGAACCACAAATGATTTCTAAACTAAGGAGGTGACTATGATGAAAATAAAAAATCAAACAAAAAAGTTATGGTGGTCATTTAGTTTTCTCGTGATTTGCATTGTCGTAATCGGTACCGTGCTTACTGCGTGCAGCAATACAAAAATATCTGCTTCTAAAAGTGAAATTCAATTGTTGAAAGGCAAGCCAGAGCCTAAAACAATGACAATCGATCCTTCATTAAATCAAAAAGAAGCTACAGCAATGATTCATGCAGCCCAACGTTTTTATGCATTTTGGGATACTGGCAATGAGGAGCTTATTCCACAAACCGTTACAGAGAAATTCTTTGATAATACGTTGCCAAAAGGGCGCCCACAAGGTCCCGAAGGCTTAGCATTTGCTGCAAAAAACTTTCGTAAAGTCGTTCCAGATATACATTGCAAAATTGAGGATTTATTAGTGGTTGGTGATAAGGTCACAGCTCGTCTTTCCTTTACAGGAACACATGATGGAAAACCGATTAACTTTTTTGCCATTGATATTTTACGTATTAAGGATGGAAAAATTACTGAAGATTGGCATCTAGAAGATAACCTTACTCTTATGCAACAACTTGGAGTAGTAGCTGAGAACTAAATGATAGCGGTACGAAAAAGTGTGGATTTAGATATATGCAATTCAATCAATAAAAGATAAAGGGGAAGAAAATGATGAAAAATATATTAATAATAAATGGTCATCAAAAATATAGTGCAGACCGAGGGAAATTAAATCAAACATTGGTTGATCGCATGGTCAGTCTACTAAGTGAAAAGAGTCATGTGAAAACAACGATTATTCAAGACGGATACAATATTAAAGAAGAACAACAAAAGTTTTTATGGGCGGATGTTATCATCTATCAAACGCCAATTTATTGGTTTAGTGTACCAGGATTATTTAAAACGTATATGGATGAAGTATATGAGTACGGCCTCTTTTTTAAAGGAGGAGATCAATATGGAGCAGGAGGGTTATTAACAGAGAAAAAATATATGTTTTCCACTACATGGAATGCACCTAAAACAGCGTTTCAAGATTCCTCACAATTTTTTGAAGGTCAGAGTTTAGAAGAAGCAATTGGTCATTTGCACCGAGTACAGAAATTTATTGGTATGAGTCCTTTAAAGAGTTTTGCGTGCTATGATGTAGTCAAAAATCCTAATATTGATATGTTTTTAGCAGAACTTGAAATGCATGTAAAAGAAGTGGTGAATCTTTCCTAAATTTTAAAAATAAATAGCTAGTAAAACCTCAATCTGAAGATTGAGGTTTTACGGTTATGCAAGTTATCCATATTATATAAATGCGGATTGAAAGACCGACATAAAACCATTTCTTTTAAGCGGGAGAGAGGATCCGATCATGCGTAGGAGCGGTCAATTCCTTTTTTAGCTCCATGCTATGTGAAAACAGAAGGAGAAAATGAGTGAAGAACTTCTTTTGTTTTCATAACCGCGACTTATATGTCGGAAATTTAAAATGAATATATATAAATAGTTAAGTAATTTGATTTCAATACTCTTTAGCTGATTCTGTAGGATGAATCCAGAGCTTTGAAAAATCCGTCCAGCCAAAAGAATCGATCGTTACATTTTTTAAAGAAGATGGATAGATCTTCTTTTTTAGAACATGATAATTAAATAAAATAATATATTCCGTTCGAAGGAATTCTTCAATTCCGTATATAAGTTTATAACGATGTTCCTTATTTTCTTCGGCTAAGAATGTATTTAGTAAACAATCAATCTGTTTTTGATAGTGAGGATACATAAAGCGATTGATAAAACAGCTTTTACTTTTAAATACATTTAAAAAGGCGATTTCTAAATCAGAAGCAAAAACTTCTCCCATTAAAATAATATCGGCATTTTGATCAATAGAGTCATCCGAGTAGTCAGAGACTGGGAAAGGATGCAATTCTACTTGTATACCTAAGTTGTGGCAACGTTCTTTTAGCCAGATGGCATCATGAGCACTATCTTTAAAAGAGAAGAAATAAATATGTATTGTTTCTCCTTGATAGGCACTCTTTTGTAAGTAGCTTTTTGCTTTATGTAAAGAATAGGATTGTTTTTCTGCTATCCGACTCCTCTCTGGAAAGAAACTGAATGCTGGGATTGTACGCATTCCTTGTAAATCACGAATAATTGATTCAACGTCATACAGTTGTCTCCAAGCTTTTCGAAAATAAATATCATGATGTGGACCAGGTTTTGTAAAGTTAAATGCAGCATATATACAGCCAGTTTCTTCTATTTGTACTTCGTGCTCTTTTGTATGTTCAGTATTTGGTAGTTCATAATGTGTATGTATTTGTGCATGTTCCGGAATACGCCATAACTCAATTCGATCAAGTAACGCGCGCTCTTTAAAATAATTTGTAAATGCTTCTAATACAACTTGATCTTCATAATAACTATGTAATTTAAAAGGCCCCGTCCCCATATAATGATGATTTTGTATTGTTACATCATGCGGTAAAATGGCTAATTGCATCGAACTTACATAATGTAGAAAAAACAAGTTCGGCTTTCGGAGGTGAAAGCTTATTTGTAACGGTGAGGGTGTTTCAATCTGTACAATCTCTTCAGTTAACCAAGTATAAGGAGATTGGACACGTTGTAATCTTTCAAATGAAAATTGAACATCTTTGGAAGATAAGATTGTCCCATGATGAAATTGAATGCCTTTTCGTAAATAAAAGGTCCAGGTAAGTTGATCGTCACTAATCTCCCATGTATGTGCGAGATGCGGCTCAATTTCTTCTGTGACATAGTTGTAGGTAACTAATGTATCAAAAATTTGACTAATGAGATGACTCTCTGTTGTGACAGCTGCAAATGCTGGATCAAGCGGCAATATTTTTCTCGAGCAAGGTATCTTTAACACGTCATACATATCGTTTAAAGGTTGGTATCCAAAGTGCTGCTGTAGTTTTTTTTCTAAGCTTTTTCGAAGGGGAGCAGGAAATGGTTGTTTTAAAAGAAGGAATATCTCTTTTAATTTATCTTGCTGTAAGAGGGATTCCGCATAGGGCATAACCACTTCTGAAATGGCATGGAGAAAGAGAACTTCACTTTTATTTCCCCGTCCTCGTCCTGGTGTCCACGTAATTAATTTTTCTTCATTCATTTTTCTCAGTAAAATTTTTACGTTTTTTGTACTGCAATATAAAATATTGGCTAATTCTTGCAAGCTATTTTGCATGTACTGTTTTTCTGGATCATGCAATCGTAGTTGAATATAATAGTCCATCACTTTCATGTTTAAACGACTCCTTCCCAATAAAAGGGGAAATTCTTTAGAATATTCTAACCTTTTTCTTCCACTTTTTCAAAGTAAAATGAATACACATAAGGGGGAAGAAACAATGGGATTTTGGAGTATGCATCGAAATATAAAAATTAGAATTATAACATCATTTTTAACACGCACTGTATCAACAATGATTTTCCCGTTTATGGCGATTTATTTTTCAGTAAAGCTCGGGAGTGTCCTTGCAGGTGTTTTATTACTAATAAACGTAATGGCGGCACTCGTCATTGGGCTTTATGGCGGTTATATTGGAGATCGATTAGGACGAAAAAAGGTTATGATTATAGGGCAAGTGATACAAGTAGTTTCTATCGCTTGTATGGGAATTGCGAATTCAGATTATGTAGATTCACCTTGGCTCACTTTTGTGTTTATGCTAACAAATAGCCTTGGTTCAGGACTTATGAACCCGGCAACAGAGGCGATGCTAATTGATGTGAGTACACCGGAGAATAGAAAAGTAATGTACAGTATTAATTATTGGGCAATCAATTTATCGATTGCTATTGGGGCTATATTCGGAGGGTTATTATTCGAACATTATCGTTTGCAACTCTTTATATTATTGACGGCAGTAGCATTGCTAACGTTGTATTTAATTTCAGTATATATGGAAGAAGTATATGTAACTCAGAAAACGATAAAAAAGAAGCATGTGTTAAAAGAAATGGTTGAAAGTTATAAAGTTGTTATGACAGACCGGGCATTTTTGATATTTTGTTTAGCAAGTATATGTACGTTATCGTTAGAATTTCAGCTTAATAATTATTTAGGTGTACGCTTGCAAGAGGAATTTGAAACAATTCAATTTGCATTTGGAAATGATATTCGTTTTGATTTAACAGGTATTCGGATGCTAAGTTGGATTTCTGCGGAGAATACGATTTTGATTGTTTTATTTTCAGCACTTGTTATTAAAATGATGAAACGTTTTAATGACTTGAAAATCCTATATGTTGGCTTATTTATCTATACAATTGGATTCACAATAATTGGATCAAGTAATAGCTTATGGATCTTATTAATAGCAGGGCTTTTCCAAACAATCGGCGAGATGATGTATGTGCCAGTTCGGCAATCCATTATGGCCGATATGGTTCCAGATGATGCTCGAAGTTCTTATATGGCAATCAATGGTATGGTCTTTCAGGTGGCAAAAATGAATGGAGCACTAGGGATTATGCTAGGTTCTTTTATAGCATCATGGGGAATGAGCATTGTATATTTTTTAGTTGGTATAAGTAGTATTTTGTTATTTATGAAAGCAATTAATAGGACAAAATACAGTGAAGAAAATATACATCATATAGGATAAGGGAATATGTAAAAAGCGAATCATTTTTATCATGATTCGCTTTTTATATACCATTTTTTCTAAAAAGCGTCTGCTTCAGCTAATGTATTGCTAGTGCTTGGGTTCATTAAAAGGTTCTTCAGTTCACCTACTTCAGAGAGTGTGACAATGATGTAACCGCTAATTAATACAATGAGTCCAATGACCCTTAATGTTTGCAAACTAATATTTCTTTGGTTTTCCTCAGAGTTACTTGGGGGCGTTAAAGTTTGAGTGTTGTTCATCGTAGGGCTCCCATCTTTTTATTTATATATGTGCTAAACAATTGTATGACTTATGGATGATAAATAAAAAGAATCAAAATCATAGTCATTTTCACTATATGAGAAATGCCTAAAAAAGTGATTAAAAATAGGGGTGTTCAGTTCATACTTATACGCCTCTCTAAAAATCCTATCAGGTTGATAATGCTTCCACTTGAACAATTTTTCCTTTTTCATACCGATCACACACCTTTTTTAGAGTAATAGTATCAGTATGTCCAAGATTTAGAGGTTACTTGCATGTATCTTGAAGTTTTTGCACCGGAACCGTATTTTGTTTTATTGGCTTGATAGCGATGTGGTGCTACCCCATAAAGAATATTGATATGTGAGGGTTTTACTGCCCGCGAATAGCGAGATAAAATGAATGCGAGTATTTTTACATATGAATCTATGAAAAAGTTGATGAAATTGTCAGCTTTTTATTTTTGAAAAAAATTGTTTATCTATTTTTATAAAAAAATGTTTTTTTGACCCCTATAAAATTTTTATTTCCTCCGAATATGTATAGTGAAGAAAGCAAATGGAGGAAAAATCATTATGAAAAAAACACTATTAAAAGGCACTATGGTAACTATGATGGCATGCAGCCCGTTTCTGATGGGAACAGCAGCGTATGCTAGCGAAAACACAGATGCGGTAAAAACAACGGAAACTGAAAAAACATCTTTAGTACAAGGTGACGTCTTTTATTTTGTGAAAACTATGGTTGAAGATATTAAAATGGCTCTTGCGACAAACGATTTAGAGAAAGCGAAGCTATTGTCTGAGCAAGCCGCGGAACGAATTACTGAAGCAAGTGTACTAATTGAAAAAGGAAAAGGCGATCTTACACAAGATACATTAGAAAAAGCGGTGGAAGACTTAAAAAAAGCAGATAAGCTTTCTGGCGAAGAGAAAGCAGAAACAGAAAAACCTGCTGGCGAAGAAGAAAAAGAAGCAGCGAAAGTAAAAGTGCACATCGGAAACAACATCGAAGCATTAGCAAAAGTGCTAGATCAAGTGAAAAATCCGAAAGCAAAAGCTGCAATTACCAAAAATATAGAGAAGAGTTTTTCAAAGATTGCAGCTAAAATAGAGAAAGAGAAAGAGAAAGAGAAAGAGAAAGAGAAAGAGAAAGAGAAAGAGAAAGAGAAAGAGAAAGAGAAAGAGAAAGAGAAAGAGAAAGAGAAAGAAAAACAAGCGGACGCTATTGCAAAAGAAAACAAGAAAGCAGATCAAAATACAGAAGTAACTCCAGCACAACCAGAACAGGTAACGCAACCAGAACAAGTAACACAACCAGAACAAGTAACACAACCAGAACAAGCAACACAAGCAACACAAGCAACACAGCCAGCACAACCGGCACAGCCAGCAAAACCAGCACAACCGGCACAGTCAGCACAACCAGCACAACCAGCACAACCAGCACAACCGGCACAACCAGCACAACCGGCACAACCAGCACAACCAGCACATAAACCGGCTGTTTCTTATGAGAAGCTTGAGCAATCAAACCACAAGGGTCAAACAGAAAAGAATGATCATCAAGACAACGGTAAAAAAGTCGGTCACGAAAAACATGAACAACAGCAAGAAGACAAGCACAAAGAAAAGTAGTAAGAAAATGTGATGAAATGGTCACTTCTTTAGTGACCATTTTGCTATTTGAAGCAAAAGGAGGGAGGGGGATTACTAGTGTTGAGTTTAGTGATGAAGATCATAAAAAAACCGAAAATAGAAGATATCGTATGTAACATACAAAACAACGGAGGAGATAAGGAAGCTTTTATCGCACAGTATCGGCCTTTTATTCGAAAATCAATCTCGTCTGTCTGCCGCCGGTATATTACGGAGCAGGATGATGAATACAGCATTGGATTGTTTGCGTTTAATCAAGCAATTGAACAGTATTCATATAAAAAAGGAAAATCTTTTCTAGCGTTTGCTGAGCTTCTTATAAAAAGGGATGTAATTGACTATATACGCAAGGAGTCTAAGCATAATCTCGTCTTTTTAAAAGAAGACCAGCAAGAGGAAATGGTAGAAATGCAGGTATCGCTTACGGAGTATATGAAAGAGATGGAAAACAGAAACCGTAAGGAGGAGATTCTTCATTTTCAAATTGTGCTAGCTGAGTTTAAAATCACATTTTCAGAGCTTGCTAAGGAATCTCCAAAGCATCGTGATACGCGTGAGCACTTAATAGAAATTGTAAAGATTATTATAAAAGAAGAGAAAATGATGGAAGAGCTGTTCCGAAAGAAAAAGTTACCGCTTAAACACATTGAACCGCGTGTTAGGGCAAGTCGTAAAACGTTGGAGCGGCATAGAAAATACATTATTGCAATGTGTATTATCTTTGCAAACAACTATACATATATTCTTGATTATATAAGAGGGGGGAAGCATGATGAATAAAGGGATTGTGATGGATATAAAAAAACATAGCGTAGTTATTTTAACTCCGGATGGAGAGTTTATTACGTTTAAAAGAAAATCGCACTCTTATATGATTGGAGAGGAAATCTCGTTTAACGTACAAGAACAAAGAGTACCGCGTTTTTCAATCCCTTCTTTCTTAAAGCCTGCATCATTACTTGTTGCTTGTTTTCTATGTGTGTTTCTGTTTTTCTACAACCAACCGGAAGAAAAAGCATTCGCTTATGTCTCAATTGATATTAATCCCAGTTTAGAGGCGAGCGTAACAAAGGATCTTCGTGTTATAGATTTGCGAGCTTGTAATGATGATGGAAAGCGCATTTTAAAAGAAATGAAACGATGGAAAAATGAACCTTTGCAAGACGTAGTACGTACCATTGTAAAGCAAAGTCAAGAGGATGGATACTTAACGAAAGACAAGCAAGTTATGCTAACAGCTGTTACAAAGGACAAGTCGCTAGAACCACAGTTGGAAAAGACTATGCAAGGATTAAAGAAAGAGTATGAGACAAAACATGTTACCGTCGTATATCAAAGCAGTACGATGCAAGTGCGAGAGAATGCCAAGAAAGCAGGAGTCAGCACAGGCGTCTATATAAAGCAAGAGAATGAGAAGAAGAAATCGCTTACTCCTCCTGCACTGCCGTCTAATCAGGAGGAACACCCTCAGGAGATACATTCGCAACCAAAGTCATCATCCGATGCATCATCGGATTTGTCTCCTGTAAAAGAAGAAAGATATGAGAAGCAAGAGCAAATAGAACAAAAGCAATCCCAGGAACAGCAACCCCAGCAATCAAAAGGAAATAATGGGCATCAGCAAGAAAACAACGGTAAAGAGTATAAACAAGAAAATAAAGAGTCTCAGCAAGAAAACAATGGTAAAGGGTATAAACAAGAAAATAAAGAGTCTCAACAAGAAAACAACAGTAAAGGGTATAAACAAGAAAATAAAGAGTCTCAGCAAGAAAACAACGGTAAAGGATATAAACAAGAAAATAAAGAGTCTCAGCAAGAAAACAACGGTAAAGGATATAAACAAGAAAATAAAGAGTCTCAGCAAGAAAATAAAGGCAATATAAACGAAAACAACGGGCATAAAAAAGAGGACAAAAACGTTCCTGCCACGCAACATCAGGGGAAAGAAAAGAAAAATCCATAGAATATTTAAGAAGTATAGGGGACATTGTTTATCAAGACCTAAATGAAAAATTCCCAATAAGTAAAGGACAATACATATTTTATATAACCCAAAATATGATATTTTTATAAAAAAGTTTAATCAAAATTCACTTAGAATTCTTTACGTGAAGGGATAAAGCATCGCATCTTTTTTAGAAACGTCGCAACTTTCTTAAGAACTTCGCGTCTTTATTCAAAGCATCGTGATTTTATTTCAAAGCCAGAGTAAGAGTAGAAAAAATTGTAACGCTAGGGAATAATGAAGCTAAGTATTTTTATTTTTGGGACTTAGATGGAAATATGTTCGAAGCGGCTTGGTCGGTGTGGGATGAAACTGTATAAAGAATATTGATATGTGAGGGTTTTACTGCCCGCGAATAGCGAGATAAAATGAATACGAGTATTTTTACATATGAATCTATGAAAAAGTTGATGAAATTGTCAGCTTTTTATTTTTGAAAAAAATTGTTTATCTATTTTTATAAAAAAATATTTTTTTGACCCCCATAAAATTTTTATTTCCTCCGAATATGTATAGTGAAGAAAGCAATTAGAATTGAAATCATGTCGTACAGCAACCTTGATTTTGAGAGGTATCGAAGCCATGCATATGATGAAAAAAGGGCAACTTCACCAAAGGGTGAAATCTGCCCAAAATGAGGTTGAAGTCATTCATAAGTTATTTGGATTAGTCGTTTGATCTCAAAGTTAACGGGAAATTACTGTTCTATATTCCTATTAAGCTATTTTCACACCAGAACCCTAGAAGGTCTATCTATTAAAATAGTTTGCGTTTGTACTTAGAATAAAAAGAAAAGGAGTATGTAAAAAAATAATGGAGAAAAAAATTCAACAAAAGACAGATAACTCAAAACCCGTTTTTTATGATCCTAAAGGAAGAAGAAAAATAGCTTTCAGTTGGTTTCTATGTATCTCAATAGTTAGCGTAAGTATTGTATTTTATTTTTTCTTTCGAAGTATTTTTTCAACACCAGAAATTCCAAATATGAATCCTTCTGTAAAGCAAGATACTAAACTTGTACCTATTAATCAAAAACTCAGCGACCAGCAATTAAAGAAGGAAGAATTCAAATCTCCTAATACCGAAATAAAGAATAATGAAAATTCAGAAAAATTAACAGGCAATGGCGAACAACCTAAAGAAGTTTATGGTTTTTATGTAAACTGGGATGAAAATAGTACTGCTTCTTTAAAAGAAAATATCGATTCATTAACCATGTTAGTACCAGAATGGTATCACTTAAAAGCAGACTTAACAATTAGTAGTGAGATTAAGCCTGACATTGTAAAGTTAGCAAAAAAAAATCATGTGAAAATTATGCCTTTGCTTACTAACTATACGCAAGAAGCTTCTGGTCCTGATAGTAAACTTATTCATAAGTTACTGAATGATTCAGATGATGTACAGACAAAGTTTATTAATGATTTAGTAAAGCGAATTGAAGAGAATCAATTTGCAGGTATTAATATTGACTTTGAGTCAATACCTGAAGGCGATAGAGATAAATTAACAAATTTCATGAAAGAACTTACTACGGTCTTTCACAAACATCATTTGCTCGTAACGCAAGATGTCCCTGCTAATGATAAAGCCTTTGATTATGGTGCATTAGCCAAAGTAATAGATCGTATGATTGTAATGATGTATGATGAGCACTATGGAGCAGGGACACCAGGACCAATTGCTTCAAATAAATGGTTTGAACATACGCTCAATGATCTAAACATTCCCTCTGAGAAACTTATAGTTGCTTTCGGTAACTATGGATATGATTGGGAAGTAAATAGCAAAAAACCTGCGAAGTCTTTAACTTTCTCAGAAGTTATGACAATGGCTCATGATTCAAATATAAAAATTCAATGGGATAAGATCAGTGGAAATCCTTATTTTCGATATAAAAAAGGAGCGAAAGAACATACTGCTTGGTTCTTAGATGGTGTTACTTTTTATAATCAAGCAAAAATCGCAATGAACAACAATGCAAAGGGATTTGCATTATGGAGACTAGGAGCAGAAGATCCTACTGTATGGAAAGCTTTAAAAGATCCTATTGAGGTACAAAATAATCCTGATGCATTACATAAAATCGCTAGTTTAGATGAAGTAAATTATTCTGGGCAAGGCGAAATTTTACAGATTGAGAATGAAAGACAAAATGGATTGAGAGATTTTAAAGTAGGCAAAGAAGGTTATCTTACAGATGAAGTATATCAATCACTACCATCTGCATATCAAGTGAAACGCTATGGAAAACCAAAAGGAAAACAAGTAGTACTAACATTTGATGATGGACCAGATCCTAAATACACACCGGAAATTCTAGATATATTAAAAGAGCATAAAGTAAAAGCAGCCTTTTTTGTACTTGGTGAAAACGCCCAAATAAATCCTAATCTTGTTAAAAGAATATACGATGAAGGCCATGAAATTGGCAATCATACCTTCAAGCATCCGAACGTAGCTGATACGTCTTTACTACGAACAAAAGTAGAACTGAATACAACTCAGCGCCTGATTCAGGAAATAACTGGACACTCTACGGTTTTATTTAGGCCACCATATGAAGCGGATGCTGAGCTGGATTCACCAAATGAAATAGTACCTATTTTGCGTGCACAAAATATGAACTATACAATGGTGGCAGAAAAAGTTGATCCTGAGGACTGGGCGACGCCATCAACAAATGAATTGGTAAAGCGTGCTCTAAATCCTATTTATAAGGGGGAGGGAAATGTTATTCTTCTCCATGATGCAGGAGGAAATCGTACTCATACGGTAGAGGCGCTGCCAATTATTATTAAAGACCTTAAAAAGCATGGATATAGTTTTGTAACAATTTCAGATTTAATGGATAAAGAACGAGATGAAGTTATGCCACCCGTTTCTTCTGAGGGTGAGCAATATTTACTTTACAATAAAGCTGTTTTTTCAGGAGCGGGATATTCTAAACATATATTAACAACTATTTTTTATATTGCTATTGGATTAGGTATTTTCCGATTCCTATTTTTAATTTATTTTGCATTCAAGCAAAAAAGGAAAACAAGATCTCGTTTATTTACTAATTCGTCTTATCAACCTTTCGTTAGTGTTGTGATAGCAGCATATAATGAAGAGAAGGTTATAACCAAGACGATTCGCTCAATTTTGGATAGTGATTATAGAGAGTTTGAAGTTATTGTTGTTGATGACGGATCGAAAGATGGTACGTCAAAAGTAATTCAAGAAGCATTCCATAAACATCCTAAAGTTTGTTTAATTCAGAAAGAAAATGGTGGGAAATCATCCGCAATGAATTTAGGATTTCAAAAATCACGAGGAGAAATTATTGTCACTTTAGATGCGGATACTATTATTGCGCAAGACGCTATTTCTCTAATGATTAGACACTTTGAAGATCATAATGTAGCAGCAGTTTCAGGCAATGTCAAAGTGGGAAATAGACGGAATTTGTTAACTACTTGGCAACATGTTGAATACATTACAGGATTTAATTTAGAACGCAGAGCTTTTGATGAGTTGAATTGTATCACGGTAGTTCCTGGAGCTATTGGAGCATGGCGTAAAAAGAATGTAGTTGAATCTGGATATTTAAGCGAAGATACACTTGCAGAAGATACGGATCTTACTATAACATTTTTACGTCAAGGGCATCGAATTGTATATGAAGAAAAAGCATATGCTTATACGGAGTCGCCTGAAGATGTGAAAAGTCTCATTAAACAGCGATATCGTTGGTCGTATGGTACACTCCAATGTCTTTGGAAGCATCGAAAGGCATTGTTTAATCCAAAGCATAAAACATTAGGGTTTGTTGCATTACCTAATATGTGGTTGTTCCAATATGTCCTGCAGTTCATTGCTCCTTTAGCAGATATATTAATGATTATAGGGCTATTTGGTAGCAATCCGCTAAAAGTTTTGGGATTTTATCTTGTATTCTTTCTAATGGATCTTCTCGCTTCTCTTTTTGCATTTAAATTAGAGAAAGAGAATCCTAAACCATTAGCATGGTTAATTTTACAACGCTTTATTTATCGTCAATTTATGACTTATGTTGTAATTAAATCTGTATTTTCATCTATTCGTGGGGTTGCGGTAGGATGGAATAAATTGAAGAGAATGGGAAGTGTTAAGCACTCCTCTGAACATAATGAGGCATCATAAGAGAGCAGATAATCTGCTCTCTTTTTTTACTAGTAGCTTCTTATTTTGAATAACAATAGTTATGAATGATGTGGAACGAAAAATGCAAGTGGTAGAAAAAGAGAGAAAGGGAAAATATGCTTTCTTGAATGATCCTAAGGTAATATGCCATTTTGTACACTTACAAAAAGATATAGATAAGAAGAAAAAATAGAAAAGAGGATACAGATGAATTCTTTAATTTACTCATTTTATTTTCCCTAATCTATTTGATTGTTGAGAATATAAAAACAGAAAGTGTAGCTTCTTTAGCTAAACTTTCTGTTTTTTCTTTTAGAATACACAATCATTCATTTAAATTCCCGAAGAAGAAATTCGTTTTTTTGTTTTTGGTAAGATAATAAATTTGATGAAAAATATGCTGACTATAACAGTTGAAAGAACAGGCAAAAAATCCTGTAGTGCAGCAAATAAAATAATGGAAAATAACGCTAGCTGAACGATTGCTAATGAAAATACAAGAATGAGAAATTGATTTATTCGTGTGTCGTGTGAGATAGGATATAATGCTACAATATTATTTCCCGAAAAATATTTCCATAAAGTACGAAGCTGCATAGAGGTCATATATAAGAGACAACAAGTAATAGCGCCTTTTGCAAATACATTCGGTACGAAATATAAAATAAAAGAACCGATAATAGTTAAACGAATATATATACCAAAATAATCATTCGCACGTAAGAATGATAAAGTGTTCAAATATAAAAAAGTAGATTGTTTTTTATGTAATATAGGTTCTAGCCAACTTGTTAGCCATTTTCTTTGTTTTACTTGTTTTTTTAGCTGTGGAACTTCTGTGAAAAAGTTTGCAAATTGGTAAAAGTGCATGTCCATTTTTTCTTCTTGCTCAATTATATATTCCCATCCAATTTGTTTTGTTGGTTGTTTTGTTGTATAAACAAGTAGGAAGACAAGAAGTAATAGCATTGCACCTAATAGAACAACTGATACGGACTGAAAGAGCATATAAAGAATAAGTGCATTACAAGTGAAGCGAATAATAAACCAGATTTGGCTGTTATATTGATCACGCCATATCCAATTGATATATAGGTTCCAACCTTTTATTAACATTAAAATGAAAAAGATCGTACATAAGAATGGAACGGTTGTCTGTAATGTTTGCATTGCTAGCGGTGTAATGATTAGAAACGTAAATAGCAATGGAAAAAGTTGAATGACATAATTGTATAGAAGAGACTGTTTGAAATAAGATGTTAATTTCTCTTCGAGTGCCAGTAAATAGACAGCGTCAGGCTTCTGGATAAAAGTACGAATCGGGCATCTCGTTATCATGATGGTAAGCAGAGATATAATGATGATTAATGAAATGCCTTTAGAAGGAGATGTTTTAAGAAACTTGGCGTAATAATACGCACCAACGCATGAGACGAAGATGAAACTGTATAGTAGACCGCTAATCATGCGTGCAAAGTACATGATGACGTTTTGAATATGCTTTTGGAAACGAGTGCTCCATAGTGTTTCGATTGACATGTTTTTTCACCTCTGTCTTCTATTATATAGGTTTCTTTCTTATACAAAAATAAAAACGAGCAAATTGCTTTAAGCAATTTGCTCGTTTTTATTTTCTTCATTTTTTTTCTTATCGCGATTCATTAATGGATAAAATGCAAAGCCAATTACAAATAAGCCGATTCCAAGAAGGAATGTTTTTATATCTGAGGAGCCAGTTTTAATGACCCACAGTGCATAGCAAAGTGCAATGACTGCGATAATACCATCCATAATCCTTGAACCGGGTTCGTTTTTATACGTTTCACCAGTTGCAACGAGTTTTAATTGGAAGATTGGTGAAACGAGATAAGGGATTAAGTAAGCTAAGGTTGAGACAGTAATAACGAATGTATAGGCCTCAGCAATGGTCCCTGATAACGTTGAGAAAAGGAAGACTTGCGACATAATATTTGTCAGTCTTAGTGAATAAATTGGACTTCCTTTTTTGTTTGTTTTTGCAAAGAAGGAAGGGAAGAATCCTTCTTTCGCCGCTTGATAAGGTACTTCTGAGCTTAATAAAATCCAGCCTAAGATAGAGCCGAATAGGGAAGTAAGAGCAAGTAGTGCCATCAATTTCCCACCGCCGTGGCCCATTGCAGCATTTAATGCATCGGCTAATGGACGTTCAGAAGTTTGAAGTTTATCAATGTGCAGAACACCCATTGTTAAAATGGTAATTCCTAAATAAATGGCAACTGTTAGTAATAAGCCAGCTACAGTTGCATGCTTTACTGTTTTTGGCGATTTCGCACGGTTTGATAAAAGAACAGCTGATTCAATACCGATAAATGCCCAAAGTGTTGTAAGAGCGGCTAAATTCACTTGTGAAAGTAGTCCATGTGACACGCCTTCTTTATCAATCACTGGTGTGTACCATTGTCCAAATTTAGAAGCTTGAAATGCAAACAAAGTAACAACGATAAATAGAAGGAATCCAGTTACCTTTGTTGTTGTTGCTAGGAAGTTTAATTTCCCGGCTCCGTTTACACCGTTTGTTAAAATCATATGTGTTCCCCATAGTAAGCATGAACAGATGCAAAATGTAATCAGTTTTCCAACTTCCACATCGAAAGAGCCGATTGAAAATAAGATACGTGTATCTTTCATAATCGGGAAGAAGAGTGATAAATAACCTGCAAAAGATGTAATAATAGCAACATTACTTGCCCAGTTTGCGACCCAGTAGCCCCAAACTATGCTGAAACCAGCCATTTTTTTCTTTTTTGGTGATGAGAATAAAGCATATGCATGACTTTGTGGTCCTGTTGTTAAGTCAGGACGACGAATTGCCAAATTACCGAAAACAAGAGCTAGCATTAAAACACCAAACCCTGTTGTTAACCAAGCTAATGTAACACCGAGTGGGCTTGCTGTTTGTGCTAATGTACTAGGCACCATGAAAATACCAGCGCCAACCATATTGCCGACAACAAATGCTGTCAGTACCCAAAAACCCCATTTTTTTTGTTGCATAAAAAATACCTCCAAAGTTAGTATAACCAAGTCAAGCGAGGAGATATGTATGTCTTCCAAAAAGGAAAGAAAGGTAAGCTTCATACAAAACAAAAAAAGCACGTGTAATTGTCGCTACGTGCTTTCTATCTTATAGGAAACCCACGACATACCTCTCGATAGCTCTCCACAAACAAGTTGTTTGTGACAGTTCTGCACTTATTAAATAGCAGACCCAGCAAGAATGCACAGTGGGCATTTCTTACTTCGGCAACCATTCCTTTCCCATTCATTCATCGATGCCACTACATCTCCTGAAATGATACTCTTAATGACTGCAACCTCTACCTCACCGAGATACGAATGAGGATTTATGTATTAAATTAACATAATCAAGGGTAACAAATGAATTTTTATACGTCAATGGATATAGCAATAATCAGACTATAGTGAACAATTTGTCATTAAAAGAAGAGGGATTTTTTTAGAAATAGGCTCTGTTAATCTGTGTGTTAACCTAATGAAGCAAATATTTTTGATATTTTGTCTCACTTGAGTCTAGAAAAACAACATAGTTATTCTGTAACTTTACTTGAGAATGTGATGGATTGGTTAATGAGAGAAGAGAAAGCGGGCTCATTGTAGCTCTTTTTTCTGTGCTGAAATATTACCATATAACAGAGCCTAGGAATAAAAAAAGAAGCTAAGTCTACAACCGTAGATTAGCTTCTAACACGAAATATTATACTAAGTTTAATACAGTTACTTTTTCACGTGTCATAGACTCAAGGCTCTTACGAATACCTTGTGCTCCCATACCAGAACCCTTCACACCGATGAATGGGAAGTGGTCAGGACCACGCTCTGTACGTCCGTTAATTTGAACGGAACCAGTATCGATTTTGTTTGCAATTGCAAATGCTTTATTAATGTCTTTTGTGAAGACACTTGCTTGTAAGCCGAAATCTGATTTGTTCGCAATTTCAATTGCTTGTTCATCAGAAGAAACACGGATGATTGGAAGGATTGGGCCGAATGGCTCTTCCCAAGCAACTTTCATATCTTCTGTTACATTGTCAATTAATGTTGGGTAGATTAAGTTGCGCTCGCGTTTGTTACCAATTACGATTGTAGCGCCTTTTTCTACTGCATCGTCAACTAATCCTTGAACGAAATCAGCAGATTTATCGTCGATTAATGGCACGATTGTACTGTCTTGTTCTGGAGAACCAACAGTTAATTCAGCCACTTGATCTTTTAATAAGCTAACAAGCTCGTCCGCTACATTTTCATGTACAAGCACGCGCTTGATTGCAGTACAGCGTTGACCTGAGTATGAGAATGCGCCACTAACGATATGTTTTGCTGCTTCTTGTAAGTCAGCATCTTCACGTACGATACCAGGGTCTTTACCGCCAAGTTCTAATACAAGCGGAATCATAGCAGCTTTTTTCGCTAAGTGAGCACCTGTGTGTGTACCACCTGTGAACGATACCATATTTACGCCAGGATGTTCTACTAAGTAGTCGCCGATAACAGAACCGCGTCCTGTTGCTACGTTTACAAGTCCTTTTGGAAGACCTGCTTTATGAAGAGCTTCAACCATTTTAATACCGCTAATTGCGCCTTGTGTTGCTGGTTTAAAGATAACAGCGTTCCCCATAATAAGAGCTGGTGCAAGTTTTGCAGCAGATAAGTTTACAGGGTAGTTAAATGGTGCGATTGCTAAAACAACACCACGTGGTGCACGTTGAATGATTGCAAGCTTGGATTTAGATCCACCAGGGAAGCTATCGCCCATCATGCTTTCGCCATGCATGTGTAATGCTTCATCTACAGTATAACGAATTAAATCAGCTGTACGAACAACTTCTTTTTTCGCATCTTTATAACCTTTACCGACTTCTTTCATCACGATATCGGCAATTTCATCTTGCATATTTACGAGCTCATCAGCCCATTTATATAAATATTTTGCACGATCTTGAAGAGAAGCTTCAGCCCATTCTTTTTGAGCTTGTTGTGCTGATTTAATTGCTTCGTCAACCTCTTCACGAGTAATTGCTTGTACTTTACCAATTACTTCGTGTAAGTATGGTGATGGAATATCAATTGTTTGCCCAGAAGAGCTTTCTCTCCATTCACCGTCTAAATAAAATTTGTACGTATTGCTAGTTGTCATGATTTGTCCTCCTAAAATAGCAACTTGTAAGAGTGAGTATATGGTGATTGTAGGGGGTTTGAGAACATTTTTCAAACAAAATGTTTATGGAAACGATTTCTTATGTGATTTTTATTTTGTATGCCCTTTCTTAAAGGGGTTTACCTTATTTGTAAGTGAAATATAGGATTATCTATAATAATATCGATAGATAATTTTTTCGAGTATCGAGGTGGTATTGTACATCTTTTATTTTTGGTGATAAAAGTTTATTTTGTAAAATAATGAAAAAACAATTGACAGAAAAGTTGATAAAGTTATAAAATTAAAAATGGAAAATAAATGAAGGGGGTGCGCGTAATGATTGTAATGGTAAATATGACTGGCTTAGTTGGATTACATGGTGGGAAACATTCATATCATTACGCAACCCGTACGGAAAGATAGTGCTTTTTTGTTTTTTCAAAAAGCGTACGTTGCGTATTTCGTAACGTACGCTTTTATGCGTTTTTGCGCATATCGTCAAGCGGCGGTATGCGTTTTTTTGTCTCTATTTTGGTTGTTTCCATACTTTGTATGGTTTCGATAAAGTGAAACTTCCATCCGTAAGGGGGATTTATCTCCCACGGATGGTTAGTTGAACCAATCGGGCATTTACGGGCAGTTATCCCCTTATCTATCGTTCTCATTTCTTGCTGAATCTTGAGGTGGGGATTTTACTGCCCGCAAATAGCGGGGTGGAAAAATATGGAAGGTGAGAAGTTATGGTGAAACAGTACAATTGGTACGGTGTAAAAGCAGGGGCTTTTGATAGTGGATAACAGAAATAGACTGAAACAAAATCGAGAAGGGAGAGATTTCATTGTTTTCAGTATTACAAAAGTTAACATGGTTTTTTAAAGAACATTGGAAGAGGTATAGCATAGCAATTGGAGTGCTTCTAATTGTAAATGTAATAGAGGTAATTCCTCCGAAAGTAATTGGATTAACAATTGATCATATAAAAGTAGGTTCTTTAACAAACGAAGTGATTATACAGTATGTTTGGATTTTATTTGGGGCGGCAGTTGGTGGGTATGTACTCACCTACGTATGGCAGCACCAATTATTTGGCGGTGCATTCGTGCTTGAAAAAACGATGCGTTCAAAATTTATGGGGCACTTGTTGAAAATGACGCCGACCTTTTATCACAAAAATCGTACTGGTGATTTAATGGCGAGAGCGACAAATGATTTAAAGGCGATTGCTATGACTGCTGGTTTTGGGATTTTGACACTTGTTGATTCTAGTTTATATATGCTCACAATTGTTTTTATGATGGGATTTTCAATCAGTTGGCAACTTACAATTGCGGCACTTCTTCCCTTGCCGATTATGGCATATGCGATGAATATATATGGGAAAAAGTTACATGAACGCTTTACGATTGCTCAAGATGCTTTTGGAGATATGAATGATAAAGTACTTGAATCGATTGCAGGCGTGCGTGTTATCCGTGCATATGTACAGGAAAAAGCTGATGAGCAAAGATTTCATCAATTAGGAACAGACGTATATGAAAAAAATATGAAAGTAGCAAGAATTGATGCACTGTTTCAGCCGACGGTTAAGATGCTAGTTGGTCTTAGTTATTTAATTGGTCTTGTATATGGAGCGTTTTTAGTGTTCCAATCGAAGGTTACTCTTGGTGAACTTGTGTCTTTTAACGTTTATCTTGGGATGATGATTTGGCCAATGTTTGCGATTGGTGAATTAATAAATGTCATGCAGCGCGGAAATGCTTCGCTAGATCGTGTCAATGAAACGTTAGCGTATGAGCCTGACGTGAAGAACGTGAAAAAGCCGACGCGTGTACACGAGCCAGAGTATATCGACTTTGATAAAGTTTCCTTTTCGTATCCTGCTTCACCTGAGCTTAATTTGAAAAATGTTTCTTTTTCATTAAAGCAAGGGGAAACGCTTGGTATTGTTGGGAAAACAGGAAGTGGTAAAACGACTCTTGTTCGCCAACTCCTTCGTCAGTATCCACTTGGAGAAGGGGATATTACGGTGTCGAATGTTACGCTTGATGAAATTTCAACCGAAAACGTACGAGGCTGGATTGGATATGTACCACAAGAGCATATTCTATTTTCAAAAACAGCACGAGAAAATATTTTATTTGGGAACAGAGAAGCAAATGAGGAGGAGCTTCAAAAAGCAATTGAAATTGCAGCATTTAAAAAAGATCTGGAGTTTCTTCCAGAAGGATTAGAGACGCTTGTTGGAGAAAAAGGTGTTTCTCTATCTGGTGGACAAAAACAACGGATTTCGATTGCGCGGGCTGTGATTCAAAATCCGGAAATTTTAATTTTAGATGATTCATTATCGGCTGTGGATGCTCGAACAGAAGCAGCGATTATTGAAAATATACGGAGAGAAAGAAGCGGAAAAACAACAATTATAACAACGCACCGCCTGTCAGCTGTGCAGCATGCTGATTGGATTCTCGTTATGGATAATGGTGAAATTATCGAAGAGGGAACACATGATAGGCTCGTTTTGAATGGTGACTGGTATGCGGAGCAGTTTGAAAGACAGCAGGGCGAAAACGTAGAGGGTGAGGTGAAAATATGAGTGTTGGAAAACGGTTATTTCAATACGCTATGAAAGTAAAGGGAACCATTTTTGTGGCACTGGCAATGTTATTTATTTTCGTTATTGCAGAGCTTGCAGGCCCATTTGTAGCAAAGACAATGATTGATGATCATATTGTCGGTATTGAGAAACCATGGCATGAAACAGTGCAAGGGGACGATGCCGTACTTTATAACGGAGCTTGGTATAAGCGAAGCGACCGCTTTGAACAAGGTGAACAAAAAGGAAAAGAAGTTCGTATTATACAAGTTGGTTTCACTTATTATTTTGTACCTAATAAGGTTGCTGCAGAGGGAACACGTTCTGTAAAGGGAGATATTATTACAGTTCAAAGTGGAAAAGCAGCGCAAGTGTATAAAGCAAAAATGTTAACAACCAAAGAAGTGTATTCGTTTTATGAACCTGAGATGAAACGATTACTTTTACTTGGCGGAGGATATTTTGCACTATTGTTAGTTGTATCTTTATTTGTATATGGTAAACAGTTTTTCTTACAGAAAGCATCTAATAAAATCATTCAAATTATGCGTGAAGATGTCTTTTCTCATATTCAAACATTACCGATTCGTTATTTCGACTATTTACCAGCAGGGAAAATTGTATCGCGTGTAACGAATGATACGGAGGCCATTCGGGAGTTATATGTAACAGTTTTAGCGACATTTGTTTCTAGTTTTATTTATATTATCGGAATCTTTATTGCTTTATTTTTACTTGATATGAAATTAGCGCTGTTATGTTTAATTATCGTACCAATTTTAATTGTTTGGGCTGTTGTATATAGAAAATATGCCTCTGTGTACAATCATAAGATGCGCTCGCGGTTATCAGATATTAATGGAACAGTGAATGAATCCATCCAAGGAATGCCTATCATCCAGGCATTTCGTCAAGAACGTGCAATAAAGAAAGAATTTGAAGAATTAAATGAAGATTACTTTAAGTACCAAAATAAAATTTTAAATTTAAATGCAGCGACATCGCATAATTTAGTGGGTGTCTTACGCAACATTGCTTTTACGGCGGTTATTTGGTATTTTGGCGGTGCCTCTTTGAGCGCTGCTGGGATTATCTCTTTAGGGATACTGTATGCATTTGTCGATTATTTAACAAGGCTCTTCTCACCAATTACAAATATGGTAAACCAGCTTGCGAATTTAGAGCAAGCGCGCGTTGCATCGGAACGTGTATTTGAACTGCTGGATGAAAAGGGCGAAGTAGTGGAAGAGGAACGTATACCACGTCTTAATGGAAATGTTCGATTTGATGATGTTTCATTTTCTTATAATGGGAAAGATGAAGTGTTAAAAAACATTTCTTTCGAGGCAAAAAAAGGAGAGACGGTGGCCCTTGTTGGTCATACGGGATCTGGGAAAAGTTCTATTATGAATGTACTTTTCCAATTCTATGAGTTTCAAAAAGGAAAACTTACAATCGATGGGCATGACGTGAAAAATATACCAAAGCAAGCACTCCGCGAGCACATGGGAATTGTATTACAAGATCCATTTTTATTTAGTGGTACAGTTGCGTCGAATGTAAGTTTAGAACATCCAAAGATTTCAAAGGCTCGAATTGTAAAAGCACTGCATGATGTAGGGGCAGAACGATTTGCTAACAATATAGAAGAAGAAATTACGGAAAAAGGAAGTACCCTATCGACTGGAGAGCGCCAACTTATATCTTTTGCACGCGCGTTAGCATTCGATCCTGCCATTTTAGTGTTAGATGAAGCGACTTCAAGTATTGATACAGAGACTGAGGCGATGATTCAAGGGGCACTAGAAGTTGTAAAGAAAGGAAGAACAACATTTATTATTGCACATCGCCTTTCCACAATTAAGAGTGCAGATCAAATCATTGTGCTCGATCGAGGGACTATTCTTGAAAAAGGGTCACATGAAGAATTAATGCAGAAAAAGGGTCGTTATTATGAAATGTATAAAACGCAAATAGAAGGAAGTCAAAGTGCGTAACTTTCACGAAATGTTCAGAAAACTTTAAAGCAATGTTTACAAATGCTCCCATCCCTTTCCTTATCCATGTGATATGTTGGAAGCAAGGGGGAGATAGAGATGGAAGAATTATCAGTTACATTTAACATTGCTTTCTTTTTATTATTGTGCGGAATGATCGGGTATTGTGTATTAGATTCTTAAAAGAGCTTGCTGGTGTAGCAAGTTCTTTTTTAGTGTGTTGGGAAACAGGGGGATAGCTGCCTCCTATTTTTGTCGTTGTTTGTCAAAATGATAATCCCATAGTTAGTAAAATGATTGTTGAGAGCAGTTAACCTCTGATAAACTTAATTTATCAGAATTTTCCGGACTGATGATTGTTTGATGTTTCGTTAAAGCATAGGATTGAGGAATAAGCATAAGAAAATTTAACTAAGTAATAACCGAATTTAGCAGAAGACTAACTATTAAATGGGAGATGGGGGATTATCTAAATGATACGTGTTTATAGGGAAAAAGAAGATAAGGTCAGTATATTAAATCTAATAAAAAGTATGGGGATAGAAGAAGAGGTAGGTTCTTTAGATGATATTGTCCTAAATTCTATGCAATTTCTCCTATATGAACAAAATGGAATTGAAGGGTTCTCATATTCATCTGTCTATACAAATAGTGCTGGAGAGTCTATTGCTCAAATCAGTGTTTATGTAGAACCAGATTCCCGTTTAAAAGGTATTGGTTCTACATTATATAAAGCAATGGAAGAGGTAATTTCTAAAACAAAACCAGATTTTGTGTGTACTTATATGAGAGTCGAATCAGAAAATCCTATTGGTTTTGCTAAGAAAATGGGGTTTGAAAAATGGTGGGGTTCACTTGAATCGGTATACAAGGGAGGAACTTTTCCTAAAGCAGACATTGAGTTGATTAAATATGAAGATAGATTTTTTGACCAGTTTGTAAAAATGGTACAGGAATGTTATTACGAGTTGCACGAAAAGAATGATATTAAACCTTACCTTGCTCCAGAAGACGGTGTAAAAAAATACAAATTAAACAATAAAAATAATGTATATTTAGTGTTAGAAAATGAACAAATTGTTGCATCAGTTACTACTGGAGAAGGGATATTAGATAATTTAATGGTTGTTCCAAGTTACCAAAGAAATGGATATGGACGTAAGACTTTACAATTCGGTATGAACGAGATGTTAGAAGAAGGATACGAAGAAATCCGAATATGTTTTCTAGAGGGAAATGAAAGTGCTGAGAGGTTGTACACCTCTTTAGGCTTTAAGCCGCTTCATAATACACAGGTTTATCGAAAGTTCTTGTAAATTAAACACTCATTATTCCACAATCGGGAGCTTTAATGGAACAAGGGAACTCAATAATAGGAGTTCCCTTTCTTTATCTCAAAAAAACAACATTGTTTAACATAGCTTTTTGTGTAGAAAAATCCATATTGATCTTTCAACAGCCCAGTTATGACTATGAAGGAGAAAAGAAGACTTCTACTCATTTTCTCCTTTTGTTTTCAAACGGCATGGGGCAAAAAAAGGCCCTGCCCGCATTTATGCATGGTCGGATCCTCTCTCCCATCTAAAAAACAATGGTTTTGTCAATTTATATAAAAGTAAGTATTGTTTTACCTTTCTTCTTAGAAGTGCTATATTTAAAAATGTTACTTATTTTTTGTATGTGGTGATTTTATATCATGTTGTTTGATTATGAAAAAAAAGGATACACTAATGACGAACATTTTCATTGAAAAATTGTTCAAGATTGCATACAATCAATATAGTTTTTAAATTCCTATCAGAATACTTGGAGGACTAATATCATGAAGAAATTATTTTCAGTGCTTGCAGTAGCTACACTAGCAGTCGGTATTGTGGCGGGCTGTGGCAAAGAAGAGAAAAAAGATACAGCTACTAGTCAAGATGCATTGCAACAAATTAAAAAAAGCGGTGAATTCGTTGTTGGTACAGAAGGTACATACCCACCGTTTACATTCCACGATGGAAGTGGAAAATTAACTGGATTTGACGTTGAGTTAACAGAAGAAGTTGCAAAACGTCTCGGTGTGAAACCAGTATTTAAAGAAACACAATGGGATAGCTTGCTTGCAGGGCTTGATGCAAAACGTTTCGATATGGTTGCGAATGAAGTCGGAATTCGTGAAGATCGTCAAAAGAAGTATGATTTCTCTAAACCGTATATTTCTTCTTCAGCAGCACTTGTCGTTGCAAAGGATAAAGATAAACCTGCTTCATTTACAGATGTAAAAGGATTAACAGCAGCGCAGTCTTTAACAAGTAACTATGCAGATCTTGCAAAGAAAAATGGTGCGAAGATTCAAGGTGTAGAAGGCTTTAGTCAAGCAGTAGAACTACTTAATACAGGTCGCGTTGATTTCACAATCAATGATAAATTATCAGTGTTAAACTATTTACAAACGAAAAAAGATGCAAACATTAAAATTGCAGCAACAGAAAAAGAAGCGTCACAAAGTGGGTTCTTATTCCGTAAAGGTAGCGATAAGCTTGTACAAGAAGTAGATAAAGCGTTAGAAGATATGAAAAAAGATGGTACGTATGACAAAATAACGAAAAAATGGTTCGGTGAAAATGTATCTAAGTAATGCATTGATTACAGATCGATTATCTACATGGATAGATATTATGCAAGCATCCTTCATGCCTATGCTAGAGGGTGCTCTTTTCACGACAATCCCATTAACGCTTATCACGTTCGCGATTGGTCTTATATTGGCGACTTTGACGGCCTTAGCGCGTATTTCAGGTAGTCGCCTACTGCAATGGATTGCTCGTATCTATGTATCTATTATTCGCGGAACACCACTTCTTGTACAATTGTTTATTATTTTCTATGGGCTTCCAACTTTAAAAATTGAGATTGATCCATATACAGCAGCTATTATTGGTTTTTCATTAAATGTTGGTGCATATGCATCTGAAATTATTCGTGCTTCTATTTTGTCTATTCCAAAAGGACAATGGGAAGCAGCATATACAATTGGGATGACATATCCACAGGCGCTGAAACGCATTATTTTACCACAAGCGACACGTGTATCGATTCCACCGCTTTCGAATACGTTTATTAGCTTAGTGAAGGATACTTCATTAGCATCATTAATTTTAGTAACAGAGCTGTTTCGAAAAGCACAGGAAATTGCAGCAATGAACTATGAATTTTTAATTGTTTATTTTGAAGCAGGTCTTATTTATTGGGCGATTTGTTTCTTATTATCTATCGTGCAACAAATATTAGAAAAACGTTCAGAGCGTTATACGCTTAAATAATAATCCTTTTATAAAAGGAGTTTTTGTTTTTATGATTTCAATTCAACATTTACAAAAGAGTTTCGGTGATAACACGGTACTAAAGCATATTGATTTATCAGTGGAGAAAGGTGAAGTTGTTGTCATTATTGGGCCATCTGGATCTGGTAAGACAACATTTTTACGTTGCCTGAATGTATTAGAAACACCAAATGCAGGTATTGTTCGCATTGGTGACAAAGAGCTGGATTTCTCTAAAAAAGTAACGAAGAAAGATATTGTAAATCTTCGTACACAAACAGGTATGGTGTTCCAGCATCATAATTTATTTCCTCATTTAACAGCAATCCAAAATGTAATGGAAGGGCTTGTTACAGTGAAAAAAGTAGGGAAAGAAGAAGCGAAGAAAAAAGCGACATATTTCCTTGAGAAGGTTGGACTTGGTGACAAAATGGAGTTATATCCATTCCAACTATCTGGTGGCCAGCAACAACGCGTTGGAATTGCTCGTGCGCTTGCGATGGAACCAGAAGTTTTATTATTTGATGAACCAACGTCAGCGTTAGATCCAGAACTTGTACAAGAGGTCCTAAAGGTAATGAAGGAACTTGCACAAGAAGGAATGACGATGGTGATTGTAACGCACGAAATGCGCTTTGCTCATCAAATTGCGAATCGTGTTATCTTTATGGATGGCGGCGTTGTTGTGGAACAAGGTACACCAGAAGAAGTATTTACAAATCCAAAAAAAGAACGAACGAAGCGATTTTTACAAATGCTAGGGTAGAAAGAAAGGTCTCAAGCGAATGCTTGAGACCTTTTTTGCCATATATATTTATTTTTGGTATCCGCCAAGGCTTTGCTCAGCCATTGCTACTAAACGTTTTGTAATTTCGCCACCAACAGAACCGTTTGCACGAGCTGTAGAATCTGCTCCTAATTGTACACCAAATTCTTGAGCGATTTCATATTTCATTTGATCGATTGCAGCTGTTGCGCCTGGTACTACTAATGGATTGTTTTGGTTTGCCATAGGAATGTATCCTCCTTAAAGTATAGAAATTTTTTTGGTTGGATTAGCTGGAGTTGAACCAGTTTATCGCCTCGTTTGGCGCTAATCCATCGTTTGAAGTGAATGTACTCATAGTATGGATGTTACGTAGAAAGATATGCGAGTTAATAATTTGTAAATTTTGTAAAAATATATACCGATTTTAATTTTTCAGCATATAAGTTACAGCTATGGATAATGAAAGGTGACCTGCACTCTTTTTCTCTCTGTGTTTTCACTTGGCATGGGGCAGGAAAAGGATCTGAATGCTTCTATGCATGGCCGGATGCTCCCTCCCACCTAAAAAGAAGGAGTTTATTTCGTTTTTTTAATTTGTATTTTTCTAAAAGAAGGTTACACTAATTGTAAATATGAAACCTCTATGATTGGAGGAGTTATAAATGGGAATATGTCCACTTTGCAATGCACTGGAAGCTCAAGTATATTCTTGTCAAAGTTGCCTGAATGTACTCCAAGATTATGGGAAAGTTGTAGATTATACAGATGCTTATAGCGCATATATGGATCAAGATTTATTAATAGAGGTAGACGGTTTAACAGGGGAGAATTCTCAGCAATATTGTGTTCATGTTTTCTATTGCGGGACGTGTGGTACACAAACTGAATTAACGGTGAAACTGGTGTATTGAACTACCCTCACAAAACAGTTCCTCTCGTTCAACAAAGAGGATACAACGATATAGAGTTCGGTAGTGTCTGTATGTAAGACGACCCATTCTATCTTCCGACGAAAGGCAAACAAAATAGGTACAACTACTTTGTTCTTATATCGAGGATCGAACACTTTGTCATGCATCCAGTTCCTAGACTTGTTATCTGCTCTGGTAATAAGCGTAAAAATCTGGGACAAAGTGCTCTTTTTTATCATGCTAATAGTTTTGCTAGTTTTTTCTTTTCATTTTCAAACAAGTGTAACCGTTCGATTTGTAAAACTTCTTTCGGTTGATCTACATCGTATAGCTGATAGAAATGATGCGTGCGAATATCCAATCGATTGTTTAATTGATGCCAATGGCTCCAGTGATGTGCGTCTTTCTTTGGAAGATAAGGCTGAAGCACCCCAGGTACTTTTTCTTTATACCCTAACCCTCGGCGACCAATCGTAAAAGCCGCAGATTGATGAATAGAGATGCCGAATTTGCGCATGTATTTCATCTTTCCGGAGATTGAAGTGTAAGCGGGATTCACTTGAAAGACAGCCACGCCCCTTTTATCTGCACGATTCAGAATTGCACTTGTCATCTTCTCATAAGCAAACATACTCCTCATTCGATTCGCATGTTTATTTCCATATCGATTCCCTGTTTTCGATTGGGTTGTATCTAACTTCTCGATGACAATCGGCTTGTTATACCGCTCCGCTAAGTCCACTAAGCGAATCGCTTCCACTTCGATGATCTTTGTGATTTGTCCTGTGGATTTACCCATGATAGAAAAACCAAGGGAACCACTTCCTTTGTAATTCCCATCCTTCGTTACATTCGCCCACGCAAAATGCTCAAGATTACAATCCAAACCAATGACACCATCTGATTTACTATAATTTGTGTGAGGATTTTCCGGTACATCGACTAAACATTTTACAATGTAATATTCCCCATAGTCTTCCACAGACCACGTAATTGGTTTACCGTGTTTTTTCTTATTTTCACACTGTAATTGAGTTATGATCACTTCCTCAATGATTTCTTGTCCATACGGGAACGTAACAGCTGGAAACATCAGTGTTTTTCCGGAACTTGTCGTCATCCATAATCCCTTTGTCTCAGGCACATACTGAAACACAAAATTCCCATGTTTAGCATCTTTACGGCCAGATAGAATGAGTTGTTTATTTCGAGCACGGGAAAAGAATGTTTTCCATTTGTCATGGTTACGTACAAACTCGCGGGTGGTAAATTGAGAGCGAAATAGTTTTTTACTTCCAAATACTGCGCTCGGAATATGCGTTTTGTGTGATGTAAGTTTTTGTGTTAAGCGGTATTGCCGGTGGGTTAAAAGGCCGATTTTCGCCTGAATCCTTTTCATTTGAACATCCAAGTATTGGTGCTCAAACAGATATTCATTCAGCCAAATCAATGTGTCTTTTTTACGAGATAAGGAGATGAGGTTGTTGTGCTTCGCCAAGCGGGTGTTTTTCGGAAACGTCAGCTTTCCTTTCACACAACTTTGTTTGATTTTACGAAGATTTGTCAGTTTTGTCCGTTCTTGTTTCAACTTTTTCTTGAGCTTCTTGATTTTCTCTTGTGTTTGTTTCTCATATAGCTTTTGTAACTCCATTAAACCTGTAAACAACGCCTTCGCTTCTTGCGCCGCACTGTTTGCATAATAATCATTCAATTGATATTTCCGCTTGAGAACGAGATGAAGACTGTCTGTATATATCTTACGGTTCCAACGTTTTTCCCGAACAATCATTTGAAACGCAAAGCGCTTCGCCTGATTAAATATTTCGATTGTCTCTGCCAATGCATCTACCATTTCATGCGGTACATCTATCTTATAGATCCGTTTCGAAAAATACGCTTTCTTCACCTGTTCTCACCTCATTTTATTTGATAAGATCATTATACACCGAAACAAACATACGTTCTGTTTAAAAAGAGACATTTTCTTTAAAAAGGACAAAACCGATTCATCCCCCACCTTCACTTCATTTAGAGGAGGGGGTCTTCTCGGTCAAAATGATAAAAAAACTTCCACCTATTATAGGGTGGAAGTTTTATCTTCTGGTAATAGCCTTTTCGGACGAGAAAGATGATGTTCTGTTAAATGCATGGCGTACTCGTAAAATAGCTGTCTCGTCAGTTCACTATATTCTTGTAATGTTTCGGATTGAAATATAGTTCTTCCAGGTTTGGAATTGGCTTCAAATAGCCAAATCTTCTCATCTTTATCTAAACCTAAATCAAAACCAATTTCTCCAATATTTCCTTCCGTTTGCTGATCTAAAATAGAACTTAGTTGCAAGGCTGCATCTGTCAATTTATTCGTGATTCGAACACGCTCCGTTGCATCAGAAAAAATATCTTGGAGTAGTTTTACTTCTCCGCCGCTATTTATATGAGTTGTCATACTGCCTTTCCCGGCGATTTTTGCAACGATGGCACTGACTCTCCAATTCCCAAAACGATTTTTATTTGTATGAATGCGAAAGTCTACTGGCTGCCCACCTATACGTAATAATACAATTCCTTGTTGAACAATAAATGTTTTTAAATCATGGCCTTGCATAACATGATTGATAAGTGTTTCTAAAGAGTGATACTTTCGTAATTTATTCTGCTCTGCCTCGCGGTAACGACAATAATAACTGTTTTCTGAAGTGGAATAAAGAATTTGATAAATATTTCGTCCAAGACTACCATGCACAGGTTTCATATAAATGTGTTTATATGATGATAAGAAATTCTCTACTTGCTCGAAGTGCTGAAATGTTTCTGTTTGAGGTAACAGAGAAGCGACTGTTTTTTCATTTGTAAGCAGCTGGTGTATATTCCATTTGTTAAAAAAACCTGGGTTGAACCATGGAATGGTGTACTTCGTTTGTAATCGTTTTTTTGTTCTGAGAATAGGTTTGTAAAGTTCTGCTTCTCGATTAGGTAGCCGATCATAAATAACGTTTGGAAAAGGAACTTTACATTGTATCCAGTTTTCCTCTTTAAAAAAGTATCCATCAATTGTTTCCTCATCCCAGTTCATATGTTGTGCACCAAATAAGAAAACAAATGGATGTAAAGAGTGAGGTGGGGTCAGTAACTCCTTGAAACTGATCGAACGATTGCCAATTGGATTAGCAGCTGATTCTGTAAAACCTGTTGTGAAAATACCGATCAATGGTCCAAATACAAGTGTTTGATTTTGAATGAAAGCATGCACGGTAGTTGGAAATGGAAGATAAAGTTCTTTCGCAATTTGTTCGCCAATTATAATTTCGTGAGCATAAGTATAATGAATTTCAATATTTTCACATGTCGTATTTCGTGTGCCGAAGGAAAGAAATGTAAGGGGAGAAGTACTAGAAAATATATAGGGCAATGTTAGCGATCTTGGATGATCGATAGAAATTTGTAATGTGTAAATATGATCTTTCAATGTAATAGTCACTCCTTTTTCAGTTACGGTGTAAATCGATTAAACCGTAATGGGCCGCGGGAAGCTTCTTCGGCCAGTGAATAATCATGCTGTTTTCGCATTCGCATATATAATCCTAAGTGCTCTATTTTATCCATTATGTAAAAAGAGAAGAGAGAACTGCTCAATTGTTTTTTATTTCTATTGTGCAATTGCGCGAATGGCTTCAGTACATTGCAAACATGCTCCCATATCATTATACTGTTGTCCGTATAACGATATTCTATTTTTGGATGATCTATGTTTTAGGGCGAGAGAAGCCAAATTGAAAGACATTCCTTTTTAGAGGTAAGAGAGGATCCGATTATGCATAGAAACGGTCAGGTCCTTTTTTCACCCCACGCTAAGTGAAACCAAAAGGAGAAAATAAGTGGAGATCACTTTTTGTTTTCATAGCAGTGACTGATGTATGGAAAGATCGAAATGGATTTATGTACATACAAGTGGAAAAACCTTTCTTTTTAGAGGGGAAAGAGGATCCGTCCATGGATAGAAGCGGTCGGATTCTTTTTCGGTCCCATGCCAAGTGAAAACGAGTGGAGGTCATCTTTTGTGCGTCATGGTAGTGGTTGCATTTCGGGGAAATATGGTAGTTATTTCGCATCTTAAGCCGTGAGAAATCGCAAAAGGTAGCTGATGGATGGAGAAAGTCAGTGTATCTCAAGATAAATGGCTGGTTGTGTATTGTTTTTGTAACAGGTTGTAGTAAGATATATATATTTGGAGAAATGGAAGGCTGGTATTGTGTAATGAATATGTGGTTAAATATGTTAACAACGACAGGGTTAGGAGCAATAATTGGTGGGTATACGAATCATTTAGCGATAAAAATGTTATTTCGCCCGCATCGCCCTATTTATATTGGAAAGTTTCGAGTACCTTTTACGCCCGGATTGATTCCGAAGCGTCGTGATGAACTTGCTGTTCAATTAGGGAAAATGGTTGTGGATCATTTGTTAACACCAGAAGGAATCGGCAAGAAATTAACAGATGAAAACTTTCAGCAAGAGCTGATTCAGTGGGGACAAGTAGAGATAGATAAAATTTTGGTGAATGAGCAATCATTACGAGAGGTTTTAGAAAAATGGGGCTTGGAGCATGTGGAAGGGAAGACCGTCCAAAAAATTGAAAGTATGATTGTGGAAAAAATTGATACGTTTTTATCACAATATTATACATATACGTGGGAACAAGCTTTGCCTAGTTCTGTTCATGAAAAAGTGGAGCAAATGATTCCGAATGTAGCATCATTTATTTTAGAAAGAGGTAAAAGCTTTTTTGAAAGTGAAGAGGGAAAAGAGCGGCTTGCCAAAATGATTGATGACTTTTTTGCTTCGCGAGGTACATTATTAAATTTAGTAGGTATGTTTTTAGGGAATGTAAGTTTAGTGGATCGTCTGCAGCCAGAAGTGATTAAGTTTTTAGGACAAGAAGGAACGAAGCAGCTTTTAAGTGATGTACTGCAAAAAGAGTGGGAGAAATTAAAGGGAAGAGAAGTGAAGGAACTAGATTCCTTTATAGAGAAAGAAACGATTGTAAAGTCAATCCTATCAACAGTTAAAATAGAGGAAACTGTAAGAGGATTTTTCAATCAGTCTGTTCAAAAAGTGTGTGAACCAGTTCGGGAAAAAGTTGTACAAACAATGATTCCAAGTTTAGTGAAAAAAGGTTTAGCATGGGGGACAAACAATACCGAACAGATTTTGAAAAATTTACATCTTGCTGAAATTGTACAACAAGAAGTATCTACATTCTCAACAGAGAGATTAGAAGATCTTGTGTTATCAATTACGAAGAGTGAATTGAAGATGATTACATATTTGGGAGCGTTGTTAGGGGGGACAATAGGTTTGATTCAAGGTATAGTGTTGCTTTTTCTAATGTAACGCTTTGTCTATATAAATCCATGTTACTTTTTCAATATACAAATCACGGCCATGAAAACAACAGGAGACATCCACTTATGTTCTCCTGTTGTTTTCACATAGCATGGGGCCGACCGCTTTTATGCATGAACGGACACCCTCACTCCTAAAAAGAAAGGTTTTATATCGGTAGCTCAATTTGTACTACTACCCCCACCTACCTCTACAAGAGCTTGAGGTGGAGGATTCTCCTGTCTCTGTCCTCACAAAACAGTTCCTCTCGATAAATAAAGTGAAATTTCTTCACATCTCGTGCATAGTTTGTTATTGTAAGAAGGTGCGTATCAAAAGGTACTCAAAGGGCGGGGACAATAGACCAAGCCCGTTAAAGGAGGAAAAATACAATGACAAAAAACATTCATGATGTTGCATATGAATTACAAAAAGCAATTGCAGAAAATACAGATTTCCAAGCTTTAAAAGCAAGTTATGCAGAAGTACAAGGGGATGCGGCATCAAAACAACTGTTTGATCAATTCCGTACAATGCAAATGGGCTTACAACAAAAGATGATGCAAGGACAAGAAATTACAGAAGAAGATAACCAAAAAGCACAAGAAGTTGTAGCGCTTATTCAACAAGATCCAAAAATCGTAAAGTTAATGGAAGCAGAGCAACGCTTAAATGTTGTAATCGGCGATATTAACAAAATTATTATGAAGCCACTTGAAGAATTATATACTGCATATCAAGCTTAATGAGAAAGGCGTTTCCTGAGAGGGAAGCGTCTTTTTTTATGGAGTTCGCAGAAGTTCCTTTTCTCAATCAATTGCATAAAAGGAAAGTTTTACAGGAAATAAAGTAAAGATAGGCAAGGAATATTTGTTGAGAAAACCTTTAAAAATATGTGATACAAATGTAAAAATTTATAAAAAATATTATTTCGATATAACAAAATACATGTAAGGGTTTTCATTTTTTATTGTCAAAATAATTTCGAATTCATATTGTTGGAAAAGTAATACATTTATAATATAATAATCAACAAGATATATTACACCACATTAATTAATCAGGTGTAATATATGGCTGATTTACATAATAACTAGCTTTATTGTACACGATTTTGACATAAAGGGATGATTAGTTTGAGTACAGAAGTAAAAGCAAACAACGTGAAAACAACAACAAAAGGAGCCGATCTTGTTGTCGATTGTTTAATCGAACAAGGAGTTACACATGTTTTCGGTATTCCAGGTGCAAAAATTGATTCTGTGTTTGATGTGTTGCAAGAGCGTGGACCTGAGTTAATCGTTTGTCGTCATGAACAAAACGCAGCATTTATGGCAGCGGCTGTTGGGAGATTGACAGGGAAACCAGGTGTATGTCTTGTTACATCGGGACCAGGGACATCAAATTTAGCGACAGGTCTTGTTACTGCTACGGCAGAGAGTGATCCCGTTGTTGCTTTAGCGGGTGCAGTGCCGCGTACAGATCGTTTAAAACGTACGCATCAATCTATGGATAATGCTGCACTATTCGAACCAATCACAAAATATAGCGTAGAAGTAGAGCATCCTGATAATGTGCCAGAAGCACTTACAAATGCATTCCGCAGTGCAACTTCTACTCATCCGGGAGCAACGCTTGTTAGTCTTCCACAAGATGTTATGACTGCTGAAACGTCCGTTTCATCTATTGGCACGCTTTCTCAGCCGCAACTTGGTATCGCTCCCACACATAAAATTGCAGCAGTTGTAGAACAAATTAAATCTGCAAAATTACCAGTTATTTTACTTGGTATGAGAGCGAGCACAAATGAAGTAACGAAAGCAGTTCGTGAGTTAATTGCTGATACACAATTGCCGGTTGTTGAAACGTATCAAGCAGCTGGAGCAATTTCACGTGAATTAGAAGATCATTTCTTTGGACGCGTTGGGTTATTCCGTAATCAACCAGGCGATATTTTATTAGAACAGGCCGATCTTGTTCTATCTATCGGTTATGACCCAATTGAGTATGATCCGAAGTTTTGGAATAAGTTAGGGGATAGAACGATTATTCATCTTGACGATCATCAAGCTGATATTGACCATGACTATCAACCAAATTGCGAATTAATTGGTGATATTGCATTAACGGTAGATAGCATTGCAGAGCAATTACCAAGATTTATCTTGTCAACAAAATCAGAAGCTATTTTAGATCAATTACGTGCGAAATTATCAGAGCAAGCCGAAGTGCCAGTTCGCGATTCACAAGGGCTTACACATCCACTGCAAGTCATTCGTACACTTCGTTCGTTAATTGATGATGAAACAACTGTTGCATGTGACATCGGTTCACATTACATTTGGATGGCAAGATGCTTCCGCTCTTATGAACCACGCCGTTTATTATTTAGTAATGGTATGCAGACATTAGGTGTCGCACTTCCTTGGGCAATTGCAGCGACATTGGTGGAACCAGGTAAAAAAGTGGTTTCTGTTTCTGGAGATGGTGGTTTCTTATTCTCTGCAATGGAACTAGAAACAGCAGTACGTCTCAAAGCTCCGATTGTTCATCTTGTTTGGAGAGATGGTACATATGATATGGTTGCCTTCCAACAAATGATGAAATACGGCAGAACATCAGCAACAGAATTTGGTGATGTTGATATTGTAAAATATGCAGAAAGCTTCGGTGCTATTGGACTTCGTGTGAATTCTCCAGAAGAGTTAGAAGGGGTATTACAAGAAGCACTGAAAGCAGAAGGTCCTGTAGTTGTAGATATTCCAATTGATTATCGCGATAACATTAAATTAAGTGAAAAATTACTACCAAACCAATTGAACTAGTGGTAAAGGAGTAGAATAGACATGAGTATTGCACAATTATTAGATATTGATGCGAAAAAGATGAAAACGAATAATGAAGTATATCAAACGTCAACAATGCTAGCTTTATTGGATGGTATATATGATGGCATTATCAACTTTGATAAATTAAAAGAGCACGGCGATTTTGGCATCGGTACGTTTGATCAATTAGATGGTGAAATGATTGCTTTTGATGGAGAATTTTATCATTTGCGTTCCGACGGTTCTGCAGAAATGGTAGCACCGGAAGAAACAACACCGTTTGCCACTGTAACATTTTTTGAAAAAGAAATGAGTTATACAATTGATCGTCCAATGAATCGTGAAGAAGTAGAATCTTTATTACATGAATTAATGCCAAGTAAAAACTTATTTTATGCGATTCGTATGGATGGAACATTCCGTGAAGTAAGAACAAGAACCGTTCCGTGTCAAGAAAAACCATATACACCACTTGTAGAAGTGACAAAATCACAGCCGATTTTTTCTTTCTCTCATACGAAAGGAACAATGGCAGGATTTTGGACACCAGATTATGCGCAAGGTATTGGAGTAGCCGGTTTCCATCTACATTATATTGATGATGAACGAAGCGGAGGCGGACATGTTTTTGATTTTACTGTAGAAAACTGTACGATCGAAATTTGTCAAAAAGCACATATGCATTTAGCACTTCCAGAAACAGCTGATTTTATGGCAGCGGATTTATCTAGAGAAAATCTTGAAAATGATATTGCGACTGCGGAAGGTGCGGAGTAAAAAAAGAAGCCGATTTGGCTTCTTTTTCATTTAGAGACAAATGGATGGTTCTTAAAATAAAAACGCCAAGGATAATGAACAGCTTCTTCAGCATAGTCAATATTGATGCGTGGGCCTGTTACAATCTCATATTGAGAAGATAGCTGCTCTGCTTCTGGCACCAATTCAATATATAATTCATCACCTTGTAAGGATAAGCCACGTTCTTCTAAAGTAATGCCAAGTGCGCGGCATAGCTTTCCAGGTCCGTTCGTTAAATTTTTGTATTGTGATTTCGTAAGATCTGTTTTACCGTAACGTGCCATTTTTATGTCTTCTATTCCATCGACTGGCTCTAATGCCCGAATAAGAACGCCTTGCGGGGTACCAACTGGAGCTGTAATGATATTAAAACAATGATACATACCATAGATGAGATATACATAAGCGTGTCCTGGTGCGCCAAACATAACTTCCGTTCGCTCGGTTCGTCTTCCCCCGTAACTATGTGCAGCTTTATCATCTGGTCCTTTATACGCTTCTATTTCTACAATGAATCCACTTCGTTTTATTCCATCTACTATATGTACAAGTTTATGACCAAGTAAATTTTTAGCAATTTCTAATGTATCACCCTCATAAAAAGAAGGAGGTGCTTTCATATTGGTATCCCCTTTACTGATGATATACGTATATATTAAACCAAATTTGCGTACGAAATTCTAACTCGTTCTAATTAACAAATTTAGTTCATAAATTATGGATAGAGTAAAAGCAGCTAAGAGGAGGAATGCGACGTGATTTATCGCTTGTTGGCTCTTAATATAGATGGGACGCTCCTGCAGAAAAATGGGAAGATACCAAAAGGAACACGAGAAGCTATTGATTTTGTCAAACGAAAAGGTGTATATGTTACGCTGTTTACAAGTCGGCACTTTCAATCGGCTCATAAAATAGCAAAGTCATTAAAACTAGATTCTATATTAATTACGCATAGCGGTGCTTTTATTTCTGCTTCATTAGATAAGCCGCTTGTTCAAAAACGATTATCAGAAGAAAAAACGTTTAATATCGTGCAAGTGCTCGAACATTTTGAATGTAATGTCCGTATTTCACATGAACGTTTTTCAATCGGTAACCGTGAGCGAAATACACCAAACTTAATTGCACGCACTGTATTATCAAGTTCGGATCCGTTATTTTATCCTGTTCAATTTGTAGATTCATTAGGTGACGCACTGCGTGATCAGCCTGTTTCAGCTCCGAAAATTGATGTTGTCTTTGCAAGTAGAGGAGAAAGAGAACGCGCGCTTAAAACGTTGAAAAAAGCATTTGAAAATGTCGAGTATATAGAATCCGGTGGGGGAAGGGTAGAAATTCTTCCGCTTCATGTATCGAAATTAAGAGGATTACAATTATTAGGAGAACACCTTGGGATCGAATTGAATGAAATGGTGGCAATTGGAGATAGTTTGGAAGATTTAGATGTCATCGCGGGTGTTGGATTAGGAGTTGCAATGGGAGATGCACCTATTCCATTGAAGCAAGCAGCAGATTGGATTACACGTTCCAATAGTGAAAACGGAGTGGAATATATGATTAAGGAACATTTTCGAAAGCAATTTCCACTTCCATTTTTAAAAAATCACTCGCAGGTTCATAAATGGTGACAAGATGACGAAAGAACGCAGCCTGAAAGCTGCGTTTCTTAGTGTTTGTCTTTCCGGGAAAATGAGGAAAAGCTTCTATATTGACCTCTAGTCACCCTTCAAGTAAACTAAAGAGAGTTTACAAATGAAAAGGTGATAAGTGTTGTTAATTTCAATAAAAACGTTACAAGATGATCGTTTTTTACGTCCGCTACAAAATATTAGCGGCTTATTTTTTGAAGAAAGCACGATAGGATTTGAGAAAGAAGATGCGAATCTTATTGTTGAAATAAAGATAGAAGGAAACGTGACAGCTTCAGCACGTTTAACAGACGTTGCAACTGGAAATGTATATGAAGAAACGTTTGAAAAAGATTTATCTTCCTTCACAGTAGAAAAAGAACGTATGAAACAAGTAAAACATGTTGTTTCATATGTGTATCTTTCTGTCTTGCAACAGCTAACTGGAATTGAGCAAAGTTGGGGGATTTTAACAGGAGTACGTCCAACGAAACTTCTTCATAAAATGCTTCAAAATGGCATGTCAAAAGAAGAAGCGCATAAAGAACTTCTTGAAAGCTATTTAATTCATGAAGAAAAAATTGAACTTCTGCAGCGCATCGTGGACTGTCAATTAGCAGTTGTTCCAGATTTATATCGTTTGAAAGAAGAAGTAAGTATTTATATCGGTATTCCGTTCTGTCCGACAAAATGTGCATATTGTACATTCCCGGCGTATGCGATTAATGGACGTCAAGGATCGGTTGATTCTTTCTTAGGAGGCTTACACTACGAAGTTCGTGAAATTGGTAAGTTCCTAAAAGAAAAAGGTGTTAAGGTTACAACGATTTATTACGGAGGCGGTACGCCAACAAGTATTACAGCAGAAGAGATGGACATGTTGTATGAAGAAATGTACCAATCGTTCCCGGATGTGAAAGAAGTACGCGAAGTAACAGTTGAGGCAGGTCGTCCTGATACGATTACGCCAGAAAAACTAGAAGTATTAAATAAATGGAACATCGACCGCATTAGTATTAATCCGCAGTCGTACCATCAAGAAACGTTAAAAGCAATCGGGCGCCATCATACAGTGGAAGAAACGATTGAAAAGTATCATTTAGCACGTCAAATGGGAATGAACAATATCAATATGGACCTAATTATTGGTCTTCCAGGTGAAGGACTAGATATATTTAAACATACGTTAGATGAAACGGAAAAGTTAATGCCGGAATCATTAACAGTTCACACATTATCATTTAAGCGTGCTTCTGAAATGACGCAAAATAAGCGTAAATATAAAGTGGCAGGTCGTGAAGAAATTACAGCGATGATGCATGAGGCTGAAGAGTGGACGAAAAATCATAATTACGTACCTTATTATTTATACCGCCAAAAGAACATTTTAGGTAACTTAGAAAATGTAGGCTATGCGATGCCATCGCAAGAAAGTATTTATAATATCGTGATTATGGAAGAAGTACAGTCTATTATCGGTCTTGGCTGCGGTGCATCAAGTAAATTTGTGCATCCAGAGACAGGGGCAATTACACATTTTGCAAACCCGAAAGATCCGAAATCATATAATGATGGTTATATCAAATATACAGAAGATAAGCTTGAAATTTTAAAAGAGCTATTCTCTTAAAGTGAAACTTTAATCCGTGGGGATTTTTCTCATCCCCCACGGATTATTAGTTGAACCAATCGGGCTTTTACGGGCAGTTTATCTCACACCTAACTTCTTGGCTTCTGCTAAAATTTAAGGTGGGAGTATTACTGCCCGTTAAAGCGGGGTAAGAGGCTGGCCTAAAGGTTCGCATATTGCGGGCTTTTAGGTTTCAGTCTCTTTTTTATATAAATGAGCTATTGTTTAAATAATATTGTTGATTTTAGCTATGTAAGCGTCAAATATTCCCTACCTACTATTTGTAAATAACCCATGAGATAATCTCCTTACATACTACATGTGGAGGTTTGGTTCTGTTGCAAAGTTTTCTAAACCACGTTACATTTTAGAAAAAATGAGTAGGAGCACGACAAGAGGAGATATTTTAAAGGAAAACAGTTTAAGAAAGATATCATTTTACTAATAAAGATGGAAAAAAAGTAATAATTCAGGACCATAGTGCAGGCCACTCTAAAGGTGGACAGGGACCGCATTTTAATGTGAGACCTGCAGATAAACCGCGAACAGGTAAATTTGAAGGTACACAAGAGCATTATCCATTTAATAAATAATATATAGAGGTGATTATATGTGGTACAGTAATTTAGAAGGAAATAGATTTATATCAAATTTATATAACGAAGCTCCTTCATTGTTAGATGTACGTATTGTAGCAGTTAAAATTGAAGATGAAGGTAAAAAAATTTCTATAAATTTTAATATGCCTAAATTCGCAGATAATCCTCCAAAAAAATGGAAAGATTTAAACTATAATACTGTATTTGTCCAACTAGACTTTTTTGATATACAGGAATTAACATTGAAATCTTCCAATGATAAATACAGAGGAGATATTAATATTGAATTAGACAAAGATGGGAATTTTAACATTAACATATCAGGTTCTGTATGTATGAATCTTAAAGCTGACTATGGTATCATACAATCTGTCAGTGGCTATATTGATACAATAAAATAGTTATCCTTAATTGACTCAACGTCTTTCAAAATTTTTAGTAGATGAGTATAGCAACTTAAATAGAATCAATGAGCAAGCTGTAAAGAACATAGTATACAAAAGAGCATCCTTTAAATGGATGCTCTTTTGCAACTCTTATTTCACATATACAAAAGCTTCGTTTGCAGTAATATAGTATGTTTTACCTTTGCTTAGCTATAAAACAAGGGAACACCTATTTAAGGAGTTCCCTTATTCCATCTGATTTAATCCTGTAATGCTCAGTCCTTTTTCTTTGGTGTAGGTTATAAATGCCCTCCAAGCATTCATACAAAAGACTTTGGAGGGTGAGAGCTTAGAACGGATAGCTTGATAAATAAAAACCATTCTTTGGATGGGAGAGAGAATCCGTCCATGCATAGAAGCGGTCATTGCTTTTTTAGCCCCAGGCCAAGTAAAAACAAAGGGAGAAAATGAGTGGAGCACTCCTTTTGTTTTCATAGCAGATACGTGTATGCCTACAAATCAAAATGAATATATATTTGTAAAACGCTGTCGAGAATGATCAGAAAAAGAAGGTGAAAATGTAGAGGAAATGTCTACTTATAGACGAAATGATAGAATTATGAAAGTTAAAAGGGGGCATATTTTGACATGTATATGACGATTGGGAGGATTTTTGATTTAACGGTAGGGAAATATGCAAATAAAGAAGCGTTAGTAGAACCAGAAAAGAACATTCGTTGGACATATAAAGAATGGGATGAACAGATCAATAAAACGGCGCAAGCATTATTAGCAGAAGGTGTGAAAAAAGGAGATACTGTATCTGTTTATTTATATAATTGTCATGAATTTGTAAACGTTTACCTCGCTTGTGCGAAAATCGGTGCGATTTTCAATCCGATTAACTTCCGTTTAAAAGCAAAAGAAGTAGCTTATATCCTCATGGATGCATCCTCAAAAGTCGTTGTATTTGAAAAAGCCGTTGAACAGACGGTTGCTGCCATTGAACGAGATTTCCCAAATAGTTCTTTTTGGTACATAGAAGATCATGCACCTTCATACGCTGCTTCTTATCATGAAAAGGTAAATGCAGCTTCATCTGAGGCAGTGGATATTGTCGTTGAGGAAACAGATTATTGTTCGATGCTCTATACCAGTGGTACAACGGGTCATCCAAAAGGGGTGCTACATCGTCATCGTGATATGGCTGAACATAGTATGATTTGCACGTATTTCTTAAAATATAACCGTGATAGTATTGGCCTTGTAGTAGCACCGTTATATCATTGCGGTGAATTAAATGCTGGTATTATACCAAGAATTCAAGTTGGCGGAAAGAATATCATTTTACATCACTTTGATACAGAGACGGTTTTACATACAATTCAAAAGGAAAAAATTACAACATTCTTTGCGGCGCCAACGATGTGGAATATGCTGTTACAAGAGGATTTATCACAATATGAATTACGGTCGATGAAAATTGGAGTATATGGCGGAGCTGCGATGGCACCAGCGCTCGTAAAAGAATGTAAAGAGCGTCTGCATATCGATCTTGTTCAAATTTATGGAATGACAGAGATGGGTCCCGTTATTGCATTCTTAGTAGAAGAAGATCAAATTACGAAAGCTGGTTCAGCCGGAACGCCTTGTTTTAGTCATGAAATTCGAATTGTAAAACCGAACGAAGAGGGGCCGGCAGAACCAGATGACGTGTTACCACCTTATGAAGTGGGAGAAATTATTTCACGTGGACCAACTATGATGGCAGGATATCATAATCGTGAAGAAGCAACAGCAAAGTCTATGTATAAAGGATGGTATCACTCAGGTGATTTAGGTTATTTAGATAAAGATGGTTATTTATACGTTGCCGATCGTTTGGATGATATGGTCATTAGCGGCGGGGTAAATATTTATCCGCGTGAAATTGAAGATTTCCTGCATAGTCATCCTGGGATACTAGATGTTGCTGTACTTGGTGAACCAGATGAATTATGGGGTGAACGTGTTGTTGCGGTAGTGGTCAAAAAGGATGAACATATTACGGCGGAAGATTTAGAAAAGTATTGTAAAGAAAGTGATGAATTAGCAGACTATAAACGACCACGCCACTACGTATTTGCAGATGAACTTCCTCGTAATGCGAGTGGGAAATTGCAGAAATTTGTACTTAGAGAGTCATTAAAAGGTGCTAAACAATAAAAAAAATGCCTTTCCAATTTGGAAAGGCATTTTTTTTATTTGCGTGAGAAACCTTCTTCATCAAGGTATTCTGCAGCTTCTGGATAAGAATTGAATGTTCCGTCTAAGTTACTACCTGCGTACACATTCCACATATCGTCTTCTTGGATAAGAGTAAGAATATGGCCGTCTTCATTATGCCATTCTTCTTCTTTAGTAGGTGCAGCCTGTGCGACTACTTCTTCGGGTTCTTGGGATAGAAGTTCAATTGATTTTTGAATTAATGAGCGTAGTTCGTCTGCTGAAAATTCACGGATGTTAACCATGCCTTTATCGTCTGTTTTATAACCGTTAATGCCGCTAGCGTATACAAAGCCATTTCCATTTGGATGTAAATGATAAACAACGTTCTTTTTGTCTAAGCGACTTTCTTCAAAGTGAAAGTTTACACGTTTTAATGACACGTTCTTTCTTTCTAATTGCGGGAAAGATTCGATAATCGATAATTTTTCTTCAAAAGTTAGCATATTGCCTCCAAATATATAGTAAAAGATTTAATCCGTTCATTATAGCATAGGGGGATTTTTTTCTAAAGCGTTAGCGAGAAGGGAATGTGAAAAATGAAGACGGTTACTTCACGATACTGTAAAGAGTTTCTTCTAAAAGGCGCTGACGAACGCGCCTTTCTCACGTTACAATGGAACGTGGACATTATCCTGCATGTAACACTTCTACCTCAAAATTTAGCGAAAGCAAGGAAGTTAGTGAGAGAAGAACTGTCAGTAAAAGCCCGATTGGTAAGAGATAATAATCAGTGGGACTGAAGACCCCTCACTGATTAAAGTTTCATTTTATGTAGAGGTGATTTTTTTATGGTTCAAAAAATAGCAAAAGAATGTTTAGCGGGTTTTACCGTGGCGATTGTTGCACTGCCGCTCGCAATTGCGTTTGGGATTGCCGCAACGGGGACATCTGAAGGGGCGTTAGTCGGATTGTATGGTGCGATTTTTGCGGGATTATTTGCAGCGCTGTTTGGTGGCACAGCAGGGCAAGTAACAGGTCCTACAGGTCCAATTACGGTGATTGCGACAGGAGTTATCGCAACTCATGGACTCGAAGCAAGTTTTATCGCATTTATGATGGCCGGGTTGTTTCAAATTTTATTTGGTGTATGTAAGCTTGGAGCTTATATACGTTATATTCCATATTCCGTTGTTTCAGGGTTTATGAATGGAATTGCACTTATCATTATTTTAGGTGAAATGAAGCATGTAAAGAATAGCTTTTTACTTGTTCTGTTAACAATTCTCGTTATGCTTGTTGCAGGGAAGTGGATTAAAGCGATTCCGGCGAGTCTAATTGCGTTAGTTGGAGTTACGGCAACATTGCCATTATTTTCTCATGTATTACAAGGACTTACGATTCAATTACCTTTTGTGGGAACGATTCCTCTAAACAAGATGATTGAAAAAATTGGAGCAATTCCAGAAGCAATACCTTCTCTTCATGTACCATCTTTTAGTGGATCAGTAGTGCTTGAACTTATTTTTCCAGCACTTAGTATCGCATTATTAGGATCAATTGACTCTTTATTAACATCTGTTGTGATGGATAACGTAACAGGTACGCGCCATAAAAGTAATAAAGAATTGATTGGCCAAGGGTTAGGGAATATCATGAGTGGATTGTTTGGCGGATTAGCAGGAGCAGGAGCAACTGTAAGATCGATTGTGAATATAAGAAGTGGCGGGAAAACAGCATTGTCAGCTTGTATGCATAGCATCATTTTATTTATTTTCATTATTGGACTTGGTGCGGTTGTACAATATATTCCACTTGCAGTACTATCGGGTATTTTAATTTTAACAGGTATCGGAATGTTTGATTGGGATAGCATGAAAAAGATGCATGTAGCCCCAAAAGCTGATACTGTCGTTATGCTTTTAACAATGGTGATTACAGTGAAATTTGATTTAATGATTGCGGTTGCGTTTGGCATAGTGCTTTCCTTCATTTTATATATAGTGCAATGTAAAGAACGAAAAGCTTCTATTGTAAAAGAAGAAGGGGAAGATGCATTGTATATGATTCGGGGGCCGCTTTCCTTTCTATCTGTTGACCGTATTTTCTCTTCTTTGCAAGAAGTCAAATCTCATTTGACATTACGTTTGAATGATGTGCATTATATGGATACTTCAGGAGCGATGGCGCTATTAAACTTTGTGGATCATACGGAGAAAATGGGTGCAAGTGTAACGCTTGAGCATTTACAGCCGCATGTTGAACAGACGCTGCTAAGTTTGGCAAATGATGAACAAAGAAAAAAGTTACAAATGGTGAACGAAAAGTAGAGTTGAAATGATGAAAAGCAGCATCCACATAATTGGATGCTGCTTGTAGCGTTTTCTTAATCTGCTTTTAAATCAACAATGACATAGGCTAATATTACGACAAAGAAAATACTAACAGCTGGTGCGGTTAATACATGTCCAGCCGTAAAGGCAATACCTAGTGCTAATACTAGCACACTGGCAAGGAGCATATATCTTACAGTTATAATGGATTTGAAATTTGTAATGACGCGAATGAATAATCGAATGCCAAAATAAACAAATGGTAACAGATAAAGCAGAAAACCAATGATTCCAAATGAAAAGAATAAATCATGAAAGTCCATTTCAATTAGTTTAACTGCATCTTTATCTTTATAGTTTCCTGCGTATCCCATACCGAATAACTTTTGTGATATAGGGGCTTCTTTATAGTATTGTTTATACACTTGTAAGAATTTATCACGGTCACTATAAATTAAACTATTCATTTCTCCACTTGTTAATTTTCCTTCTGCACGTCTTTTTGCTTCTTCAGGATCCTCTGTAATTACTTTCCCTTCTTTTCTTGCTTGTTCTTCGCTTGCTAATTTTTTATCTTCATATATTTGTAAATGAATGCCCATATTTTTTGCAATAGGAGTAAGTGGTGTGACTGCCAATAAACCACCTAGTACAACAAGAGCAACAAAGGTATTAACAAGATGTGTAATTCCTTTACCTACTTTTTTACGTTGCATCATATATTCAATAATAGAAAAGAGAAGTGCAACGCCTAGTGTAAGGATAATTGCTCCATATCCCACTTTTGTTCCGACCATAATACTGGCATACATCGCTAAAATTGTTGGAATCCAGTAGTATACTTTAGAAAAAGAAGTTGTTTTCTGTACAGAGTAGAGTACAACCATTGGGAACGTGATTGCTAAAATAGAACTCAATTCATTTCCCGCGAAGAACCATCCTCTAGAGCCGGTTTTTTCGTATGAATAACTTGAGAAATCTGTTCCGGATGCTATAGATACAATCATAACCATACTTACAATTAACGATGCATATAAGAAATATGTAATGAGTTTATCAGAAGCATGCTGTTTATCTTTTAGTTCTTTAAATACAAGAATATATCCAAACAATAAAACGATTGGATATGTACTTTTCAAAATGAATTTAATTTCCTCGCCAAAAGAAACGGGGTGCTTGACGATCATATTGTTTACAAGTCCAGCAGCAAGTACGATACCAAGTAAGACTAGATAGAAAATATATTTCTTATTACCAGGTTGTTTCCAATTGAAAAGTAGATATCCTAAAGCGAGAGTCATAAAGGCAAATCTTACTACAATTCCGACTGTCGCACTCATGTGTAATGTGTAGATAGAGAAAGATGTTAATAAATCTAAAATTGGTTGCAACACGATGAATAGTAACAGGAAATGTGGGAAGTAGTTATTCGTTTGTTTCAACTTGTTAACCATGTTTTCCTCCATTTCTTCATTTTCGCATGATTGGATGAACGAATTTCTATGTCCATTTGATACATCAACATAAGAATACACCATTTTATTATAATGGTAAATAGACGAGGATATGTGGCAAATCTCTTGAAAAGAGGTTATTTTCTTTCATTCATAATAGGGAATATGTAAATTTTCGAGTGTATTAGACAGAAAATTACGAAAAAAGAAGGATTTTACACCTCTTTTCTTTAATTATATAAGTATAATCTTTAAGGAAGAAAGAGGGATATATAATGGAAGTAAAAAGTAAAGCCGAGTCTGTAGTTGTGAAATATGAAGGACGAGTAGCAACGATTATGATGAATCGCCCAGAAGTATTAAATGCATTAGATGAACCTACGCTCAAAGAATTGTTAGCAAAGCTGAAAGAAGTAGCTGAAAGTTCCGTTCATATTGTCGTATTATGCGGGAATGGACGTGGTTTTTCTGCGGGTGGAGACATTAAATCTATGCTTTCTAGTAATGATGAAAGCAAATTTGAAAGTATCATGAATACCATTTCAGAAATTGTTGTAACGTTATATACAATGCCAAAACTTGTGATCAGTGCAATTCATGGCCCAACTGCGGGGCTTGGTTTAAGTATTGCGTTAACAGCTGATTATGTATTGGCAGACGTTTCATCTATCATTGCGATGAATTTTATTGGAATCGCTTTAATACCAGACGGCGGGGGGCATTTCTTCTTACAAAAACGTCTCGGTGAAAATATGGCAAAACAAATCATTTGGGAAGGTAAAAAGTTACCAGCAACAGAAGCGTTAGAGCTTGGATTAATTGACGAAGTTATCGGAGAAAACTTCCAAGGTGCTGTAAAACAAAAAATAAATGAATGGCTTCAAAAACCAATTAAATCCATGATTCAAACGAAACAAATTTTATGCGAAGTCAATCGCTCAAGCTTAGAACAAACGCTTCAGCTTGAAAAGCGCGGACAATACGAAATGAGAAGAACAGCTGACCATAAAGAAGGAATTACTGCATTTTTAGAAAAACGTCCGCCTGCGTTTAAAGGGGAATAAAAAAAGAAAAAGTGTTAACACATCCTAAGTGTTAGCACTTTTTTAAGTAATGAGGGAAAAGATGAAAAGAAAAGTTATAGTTATTATCGGTTTATTTATGCTAATCTATTTTGCTCTACATAGCACACCAACGCTTGCTGTTCGCACGGCGTTATTTTTTGAGGGCCATCCTAAGGTTGCTACAGGGGGAGAAATTACGAAAGAAAGAAATATAGAGAAAGAAGCACTTCCTGCAGCTTGTCAAACATTGTATGGAACAGAAAATAACGAACCAGATCATTACTTCTTTCCTCAAGTACAAGCTCATGGAACGGGGATTGATATGATGAGTGCGTGTGTGAAAAAGAAATGGTTTTTCTATAAAGCAGAGCTAGGATGCTACTAAATATGGAAAGAAGATATGCTATAGTATAAGTATGATATTTTGGTGGAGGTAGAACTATGTCAACTTATAATAAACTAGTTAGAGATCTCGTTCCAGAAAAGATTTTAATGTCTGGAAAAACATATACTTCAAAAAAATTAACTGGTCAAGCATACATACAAGCATTAGCGAAAATCGGAACAGAGGAAATTCGTGAATTCGCCTCAATGAAAGAACGTGAACACGCATTAGATTCACTGGCTGATGCACTAGAAGTCATCATCTCACTAGCGCGTGCAGAAGGCGCAACATTTGAAGATATTGAGCGTCTTCGTAAGCAAAAAGAAGAAGAACGCGGTGGGTTCCAAAGAGGGATTTACTTGCTGGATGTTTCGGAGGAGTAGTTAACTGTGAATTATATAGAGATATAAAACCTTTCTGTTTTTGGGTGGGAGAGAGGATCCGTCCATGCGTAGAAGCGGACTCGGCTTTTTTCTGTCCCATGCTGTGTTTGAAACAAAGGGAGAGAATGAGAGTAAAACGTTCTCTTTTGGCGTACAAAACAACAAACAATAAGCTAAATGGGTTACGAAATCGCAAATGATTTCGTAACCCATTTAGCTTGTTGATATATAAGTATTTTTGGCATTCTAGCAAGCTAATTCGCATAAGAAAACGCAAGTAAATTATCATGTTAAAATGAGACTTATTTTCCCCATATTTTTTTAAACGACATAGCATATGTTATTCCAAGTACGGATTGTACTATTAGAAATAGTGATGCAGTCAATGTTTTTACATTATGGTCCAATGCACCTAATACTCCCATAATTAAGCCAATTAAGATAAAAAGTACACTTAGGAAAGGCGTAACTTTCATTAATATTTCAAACTTTTTATTCATAAAATGACCTCCTATTTTCTGTGGATTTTAACTATTATATAGGATTTATTATAAAATTAAAATATTTAAATTATATGTAAATCGCCTATCTAAATTTAAAGGCCTTTAATTTTGTATCTGAATGAGAGGTGTGGGATTGCACCAAAAGTTTTTGCTCTTAACAGAGCCATTTTTGGGGGAGCATTGTTTTTAATAAAGAATGATTGAATTCCCTCCCTATATAAGTAAATAACGAGGGGCTTCTGAAAAACATCTACTGTTATTCTCCTGAATCCTCTTCAAAAACGTCTCTTGTATATAATAACTATACATTATATATAAGAAGAAAGGTAAACTTAATTGGTAATTACATCAATTTATGTATATTAAAACAATTTTATTATTTTTTCTTATTTTAGGGTGGAGAGAGTCCGTCCATGCGTAGAGGCGGTCAGTGCCTTTTTCTGCCCCATGCCGGGTTTAAAACAAAGGGAGAGAATGAGAGGAGGTCTCTTTTTGTTTTCATAGCAGTGACTGAGATATTGGGAAATCAATATATATAGTGAAAAATCGATATAAACCCTTTCTTTTTTTTGTGGGAGAGAGGATCCATGTATATGCGGAAGTGGAAAGAAATATAAAAAATGTTGTTTAAAATAAAGGCTATATAGGAGAAACGCCATCTATAAGTGGTGGTTTTCTAATGATTACTGTATACTGAATATTAGAAAAATGAAGTGGAGGGACCAACATTGGCACATCATGCAAAAGAAACAATGGAATTAATTAAACAGCTTGTTTCTATTCCAAGTCCATCTGGAAATACAGGCAAAATCATTAACTTTATTGAAAACTACGTAAAAGAGTGGAATGTAGAAACGAAGCGTAACAATAAAGGTGCGCTTATTTTGACGTTAAAAGGGAAAAACGATGATCAGCATCGTTTACTAACTGCTCACGTTGATACTTTAGGTGCAATGGTAAAAGAAATTAAATCTGACGGTCGCCTTCGCTTATCGATGATTGGCGGGTTTCGCTGGAACTCTGTTGAAGGAGAATATTGCGAAATCGAAACAGCGAGCGGAAAAACATATACGGGTACAATTTTAATGCACCAAACATCTGTCCATGTATACAAAGACGCAGGTGAAGCAAAACGTGATGAAAAAAATATTGAAGTTCGTATCGATGAGCGCGTATCTTCAGCAGATGAAGTTCGTGAACTAGGAATCGAAGTAGGGGACTTTGTCTCATTCGACCCACGTGTCCAAATTACAGAGAGCGGCTACATAAAATCACGTCACCTAGACGACAAAGTAAGCGTGGCAATTCTACTAAAATTAATTAAAAGATTACAAGATGAAAACATTACATTGCCATACACAACACATTTTTTAATCTCTAATAATGAAGAAATCGGGTATGGTGGTAATTCCAACATCCCAGAAGAAACAGTAGAATACTTAGCTGTCGACATGGGAGCATTAGGGGATGGTCAAGCATCAGATGAATACACAGTATCCATCTGTGCGAAAGACTCTAGCGGTCCATACCACTACGGTTTACGTAAACATTTAGTGGAACTTGCGAAAGCAAACAACATTGAATATAAAGTAGATATTTACCCATACTACGGATCAGATGCATCCGCAGCAATCCGCGCAGGATTTGATGTGAAACACGCGCTAATTGGAGCAGGAATTGATTCTTCTCATGCATTTGAGCGTACACATGAGAGTTCGATTGTACATACGGAGGCGCTTGTGTTTGCTTATGTGATGTCAGAGTTGATTGGAGAATAGCGAAAAGAGGTTACCTGGCACTGGGTAACCTCTTTTGTATGGCGAATGTTGTCGGATTGACACTCCCACGGCTAAAGCCAGTGAAATTCTTGCTACCAAAGGCGGAGTAAACTCGTACAGGTGCTTTCTCGTATCGCAAAATCTGTAATCTCCTTACATACTACATGTGAAGATTTTTTTATGAAAAAACAGCTATTAAAGAAATTAACTTTCCTAAAACTGAAGGAGCTTGTAATTTTAGTATGAATCTCAGTTGAACTCATGTTACTTAATCGTTCCCATCCCACCAATTTCTACATTTACCTTGACGTTTACATCGCCCTTTGCTAATGCCTTATTCCATTTATTTTGGACTTTTTTCCATTCTGGATATGTGTAAGTTCTTGCATATACCCCAAGCCCAATAGGGTCGATTTTGGCAGCTTGTATTTTCTTTATTAATTGCTTGAAATCAGCTTCCAGCTTAGTTTCAATAGCTTTTTGTAATTTTGCTGCGTCCTTTCTTGTATTGAACGAAAAAAGCCGTTCTGTAATACTGATTCTCATCTTTACATCTATATTAAATATAAAATGATTATCATACTTTACCTTTGTCTTTACTTTAATATTTTGGGCACTAAAGCTTATCCAATCTTTATCCTGGCTATCTGACTTTAGTTTAAGTGCAATTGTAAATGGAAACTCACCTTTCGTTTCTTGCTGCAAAATGCGTAATAGTTTGTTTTCATCGGATTTTAGCGCTAATTTATACCTTCCTTTTTCATCCAACAAAGCCGTACCTGTCACCCATATTCTATTCTTTTTTTTCATCTCAGTAATACTTGCTGTTATCCCTTTGTCTGCTACTTGTTCATGTAATTTTTGAAGAGTTGTTTTTACTGCGATATTTCTTAAATAGGCGGTATCAACTAGTTTTGTTAAATATAAAGGAAGCCGCGGTTTATCTTTTGGGTGATAAAAGATGACGTCCGAAACAGGTCCATCTACAGCAACAACTCGTGTGGTAACTGTGTTTTTGGGGTCTCGGTAAAATGGGTCGAGGTAATTTTCCCAGTTTTTTCGTTTCATTAGCCGTTTTCCAACTAAAATAACCTGTGTTTTACTTCCCGAGGTAAGCGCCATAACCGTAGCGTCAAATTTGTCTCTAGAATTTCGAGTCGTAACAGATTTCACACCAGTAGTTTCTTCTTTTACCTTTGCTTCTTTATTAAAAACAGGACTTGACATGTACACCAATAAATTATTATTACGATCTAAATCGATACCAAGGACAAGAGTAAGGGAAACATCTTCAACATTTGTTTGATCAAAGCATCCAGTCATCATGAACACTGATAACAAAATACAACATAGCACCTTTCTTTTCAATGTATCCCCCCCTGGCGAGACTTCTCATATACCCAGCTATACATCCATAAAATGATAGGTGATATATAAGTTAATCCTAATCCAGCATTCGATACTACCTGTTGCCAAGTTTCGGCTTGATTCCAACTAGGATGAGTCCAAAATATGAAGCCGATAATGAGTAATAATAGAACAAGAACATGAGAGGTGTGATCTTGTTTCCCAAGTAATTGGCTAGAACAAAATACAGCGCAGTATATGCAAGGAATCCAGGCTGTGGAAACAACGGTTAAGTAAACAGCTAATAAAATCATGTCAAAACGTTCTAAAAAACGAAATTCAATTACTTTAAGTAAATTTAGTACCGGCTGGTTAAATTGTGTAATGCTATCAGGGCTAAAATAGGCAAAGCAAACAATAGTAGCAAATAAATAAAATAACATCGTTAAAGTGTTTGCAATAACGATTCCATGGACTGCATACTGTTTTTTTTGTAAAAAGGGATATAAAAAGAACGCAATATCAAACCCTAAATAAGCAAAAATAGTGGTCGGTACAGCCGTTAATACCGGTTTCCACCCTTCTTTTAAGAGCGGAAAGAAAGGCAGCCAACTCCCGCCCTCTTTTAGCGGTATCAAAAAAAACAGCGGAATCCAAAGCATCATATAAAAATTAAGTTCACAGTACCGCCCTATAATACGAAGGCCGTTGCGTACAACAAGAAAGGTAGGAATCGAAAACAAAAAGATAATGATATAGTCAGGCGTTTTCGGAAGAAGCCATCCCTTAAGATAAAGCATAGCGTTCACAAGAATAGTACCGGAATAAAAGGCAAAATATATCATGTAAATAACAACGAGTGCTTTCCCTACTATTTTTCCAAATAATCGTATAAGAATGTCGTAAAGCGTATCCTCGGGATATCTTGCAGCTGTTTTCACGATGAAAACACCTGATATTGTGGAGAATACCCAGCCGATAAGTATAGCTATCCATCCATCTGTTCCAGCTTTTTCTGCAAGCAATCGTGGGAGAGATAAAACTCCAGTTCCTACCTGCATTCCATTAATTAAAAAAATATACTGCAGAAGAGTAATGTCATTATAGGCATATTTTTTCATAGTTTCACCTTTTATTATGGTTCTTTCCTTGTCGAATAGATTGAATGGCTCCCGTACCTTTAGAACGACTTCTCATGGCCCATAGAGGAAAGCGTACAAAAGCATCCTTCATATCTGCAAAGCGAAACGGTGCTAACGGAGTTCCATAAGGAGTTCCTAGCGATTCAAGACTGATAAGATGCGCAATTAATGTCATCCATCCGATAACAAGTCCGACAATTCCAAATAAGGCAGCTGATAGCATCATCGGAAAGCGTAAAAGTCTGACTGCCGCCCCCATATCATAATTAGGGATAATAAAAGAAGCGATGGCTGTAATAGCAACAACAATAATCATAATGTTGCTTACAATTCCTGCCTGAACAGCCGCTTGTCCAATAATAATTCCGCCTACAATTCCAATCGTCTGACCGATCGGAGTAGGCAGCCGCAAAGCCCCTTCCCTCATCATTTCCAATGTCATTTCCATAAGCAGTGCTTCCATAACTGGAGAAAATGGTACGCGCGTTCTTGATTCCGCAATAGATAAATAAAGCTCTACAGGAATGACTTCAAAATTAAAGGAAATAAACGCAACATAACTCGCAGGTAAAAATAGAGCAATCATAAAAGCGACGAAACGAAGTATACGAATAGACGAGGCAACTAACCAACGTGTCCCGTAATCATCAATTCCTTGAAAAAAGGAGATAAAATTTGTTGGAGCAATTAATACACTTGGGGAATGATCCACAACAACCACAAATCTTCCCTGAAGAATATGAGATACAGCCACATCGGGTCTTTCAGTTAACATAAATTGTGGAAACGGTGAGTACGGGTTATCTTCAATGAATTCGATAAGTTCACCAGTACTAGCAACAGCGTCGACCGTAATATTTTGAATCCGTGTTTCTAATTCCTTCAGCACATCTTCAGAAGCTACATCTTTCAAATATAAAATAGAAATCCTCGTGTTGCTTCGTATACCAATTATTATTTCTTTTATCATTAATTCGCGATGAGGAATATATCTTCGAATCATTGCGATATTTTGGCTTCCAGTTTCCACAAATGCTTGATGCGCACCTTTTAGAGCTATTTCGTTATGAGCATCTTCGATATTTCTTTGTGGCCATCCTTTTGTATCCAATTGATGCGCTGTTGTTCGGCCGTAGATTAATAAAACACTATCTCCTCGGAAAATAGCATCTTCAATCTGACTCCACGTATTAATAATTTTAATATGTCCTAATGTAATTGGAAGTTCCGTATTCGTATCAAAAACACTATTCATCAAAGGATTTAGAACGTGATTTTGAATCAATTGTTTATCTGTTAATCCAGACAAATACACTAAAGCTGCTTCTAATCCATCTACTTTCATTTGAAACCGACGAATCACTAAATCAGGTGCTTGACGAAATATATTCTGAATATCAGCTATGTTTTTTGATAAATCAGCGTCTAAGAGGGAGTCCTCTATATTTTTTTTCCGAAAATGAGTATTGTCTTGTATTGAAAATGACTTAGGATTACCTCTATATTTTAACCGTTTCAGAAATTTAGCCATGACTCCCTCACTTTCTACGTGCCTTCTATAGTATGTTTAGTATGTATATATTAAGAAAAAATATCCTAATAACTAGAGAGGCAACGCCAGAATTATTACTATAGATGGCCATTAACCAAATTTCTAAAATAAAAAAGCATTTCCTTCTGTATGACTAGTAGAAAGAAATACTTTTTATAATAATCTTCTATAATTTCTTTAGGAACCATACTGCCACCTGTCCCGCACATGACGTGTGTAGCATTTTCTAGTTTGTCTAATTGTGCATACAGAGGCGCTTGTGCTTGCTTACGTGTTATCGGATTTAATAGAAGAATAGAAGAGGAATGCTTTTCTGAAGGAGTGATTGGTAGTTGTATACCAATCACTTTTTTTATTCCGCTATTCGCGGGCAGTAAGACTCCCGCTTCGAAATTCAGCAAAAGCAAAGAGGATAGGTGAGTGTGATTAAAGTTTCACTTTGTTTGAATCATATGATATCATTTAATTTCATTAAAAGAGTATGTGAGCGAGTGTAAGGAGTTAGGAATACGAGCTAATTCCTAGAAATAAAATGTTCTTTAATAAGTAAAGAATCCGATGAAAAGGACTAATAAAAAGAGACAAACTTGCCTCGGCTTATTCCTTCCTTTTTCATATATTTCATGTTATATGGTGCTACTGAGAATGATAGGGAAGAACAATTTAAAATGATAAAGGATGCGAACAGATTGAATAATCACAGCACAACACCGGCATTTATATATACGTATGCATTCCGCGAGGATGAACGATCTTTATGTTATATGGAGATGCGCTCTCTTTTTGGAGTTGAGTCTCATGTTAACATTTTGAAAAGTAATGTTAAAATTGAGCCGAGCCGAAGTCCGTTTATGAAAGAACGAATCGAAGTGATGTATGAAGGAGACGACTTGGCAAATATTTTAGAACAAGTAGAACAAATTGATTTGGCAGGAGCTACATTTAAAGTTATTTTTGTTAAAATTAACGATCTCAATGAAGCAAACAAGATAGAATACGGACAGAGGCGTGTAATTGAGAGAGAAATCGGCATGCAGATTGAAGGGGAAGCGGACGTGCATCATCCAGAGCGTGTATTTGGAATTGTTCCTCTTGGTGGTCGTTGGTATTTTGGAGAATATATTGAAAGTGAAGCTGTTTGGTATCATCACGTGAAAAAACCACGCAGCTATTCTACGTCACTTAGCACACGTGTTGCGAGAGCTGTTGCGAATATCGCTGTGCCAAATCCTGATGGAGTCAAAGCGATTGACCCGTGTTGTGGTATAGGAACGGTACTGGTAGAGGCACTGTCCATGGGAATTGACATCGTGGGCCGGGATATAAATCCTCTTGTTGTAATTGGATCTAGAGAGAATATTGCGCATTTTGGATTTGAAGGAGACGTAACGGTAGGGCCGATTGCGGATGTCACAACTAATTACGATGTAGCAATTATCGATATGCCGTACAATTTATTTACACATGCGACACCAGAAGATCAATTCTCAATTCTTACACATGCGCGTCGTTTTGCGAAAAAAGTAATTGTTGTAACCATTGAGACAATGGATCACATGATTAAAGAAGCTGGATTTGAAATTACAGACCGCTGTATAGCTAAAAAAGGGACATTTTCTAGGGAAATTCTTGTTTGTGAATAGGGGAAGTCTTTTGTAATGAAAAAAGGAAAGTGATTGGTATATATGCCAATCACTTTTTTCTTTATCACTCAAAGGAATTGTTTAATCTTCTATTCTAGGATTAAGGGTATTTACTTGTTAAGCTTTGTAGTAACTGCTTAGCCTAGTGTTAGATAGTTTACTAGGAAGGCAACAAAAGGAGGCATGCCTTCTTTTGTTGCCTTGTACGGATTGTTTCTGTTTTTTTAATTGTAGAAACTACACTGCGAATGCGACAAAATACAACGCCATCCTGTTCGTTTCGAAAGGTACCAGAGATATTTGCCTTTACCTTGGCCATTCGCAAGTCACGCTCTGCTTGATTGTTGCCAAACGGGACAAACGCATTCCGAATATGGTGAGAAACGGTCGATATATTTGAAAAATCGCCGATATATTCGAAAGAACAGTCGATATCGTTTTATCGATGAATCATAATAGGTTACTTTTCTTTGAGTTCTTCTTGCTTTGCAGCTAATAAATTGCGTAAAACATGCCCACGATAGCTCTCTAACTTCCGTCCTTCAAAATAACGAACTCCTAATTTTTTCAGTTCAGCTACGTACCATCCTTTTGTTCCAAAATACATGGAGATCACTTCCTTTTTTTGCTTTTAAACAGTATATGTTTTAGAATTGATAAATTTCGTTTTTAATACTATATAACTGAATTTAAAATAAATGTTGAATATTCAGTCTATTTGTATTATTATTAGTTTATCATCGGATGACAGTGATTAGCCTCTCTGCATGCCCGGATATGATTTCGTTCAATTTAATCGAGGATGATTGGCTTCTTTCCACTTGAACTTCCTTAGCAGGAAGACGAGCCATAAGGATAGAGACAGTAAAATCCAATGTAACTTTGTACATTGTTTTTCTGGCTCTTTTTATTGTTCCTATTTATAGGAGGATTTTAAGAAAGCGTTATCAATAATAGTGATATTTCAATCTTATATATGCTAGCTCGAAGGGTTTATGAAAATAAATACTTATAGGTTGGTGATCTTTTTGGCGAAAGAAAAACAAGAATTGCAAAAAGACTTAAAAACCAGACATATCACGATGATTTCAATTGGTGGGGTAATCGGGGGCGGATTATTTGTAGGAAGTGGGACAATTATTCAATCAACCGGTCCAGCTGCCATTTTGTCCTATATCATTGGTGCTTTAATGGTTGTACTTGTGATGCGGATGCTCGGGGAGATGGCTGCGGTAAACCCTGATAGTGGTTCATTCTCAACATATGCACATAAGGCAATTGGACCTTGGGCAGGGTACACAATCGGTTGGTTATACTGGTTCAATTGGCTCATCATTATCGCGATCGAAGCGGTATTGTTAGGAGTGATGATCAATAATTGGTTTCCTTCTATACCAACATGGATAGCGAGTTTGTTCGTGATTATCATGATGACAATGACAAATGTTTATTCAGTGAAGTTATATGGGGAGTTTGAATATTGGTTAGCGTTTATTAAAGTTGTAGCGATTCTAGCATTTTTAGTTTTAGGAGTTTCTATGATTTTTGGACTTGTGCCTAATGTAGATAGACCGGATCTTTCAATGATCTCTGAAAACGGGGGCTTTTTTCCAAAAGGAATTATGCCAGTATTACTTAGCGTTGTGTTTATTTCTTTCTCTTTATCGGGGAGTGAAGTAGCGGCGATTGCGGCCGGAGAGTCTGATAATCCAGAGAAGAATGTAATAAGAGCGATTAACAGTGTTGTATGGCGTCTTATGATTTTCTTTGTAGGGTCTGTATCGATTTTGGTCATTTTTATGCCGTGGAACAATGCAGAATTATTGAAATTGCCTTATGCAAGTTTATTTCAGATGGCAGGAATCCCTGCGGCTGCGGAAATCATGAATGGGGTTGTATTTCTGTCGCTCCTTTCGGTTATGAATTCCGGAATATACACGAGTTCTCGTATGTTATTTTCACTTGCGAAAAAGGGAGACGCTCCTTTTATTTTTTCAAAGTTAAACAGTAGAGGGACACCAGTTTGGGCGATATATGCAAGTATCATCTTCGCATTCATTTGCGCCATGCTAAAGTTTATATCTCCTGATAAACTATTTGCTTTTTTAGCGAATAGCTCAGGCGGTGTTACGATGCTGATGTATATGTTCGTTGCCGTTTCTCATATCAGGTTGAGAAGAAAAGCTGAAAGAGAAGACCCAGGGAAACTAAAGGTGAAAATGTGGTTATTCCCTTATCTCACATATGCAACGCTTGCGATGATCATTACGATATTTGTTGCACAAGCGTTTATAGCGGATATGCGTATGCAATTTTATATGACGATGTTAGCAACTGCCGTAGTAATCGCAATCTATCTCCTAAGAGATAGAAATAAGCGAGTGCCAATAAAAGAAGATTTTACGATTATACAAGATTCGAAAGTTAGTTTAGAGAAGGAGTAAGAAAGGGGTATGTTCCATGCTAAAAGAAAAACAAAATATTGTAACGTCAAAATCAAATAGTCTACATGAGAGAAGAAACAATGCGGTGCCTGGGGGTCCTTATAATATTACGCAGTTATATGTCGGGTCGGCAAAAGGGGCAATCATTACGGATGTAGATGGTAACGAATTAATAGATTTTGCAGGCGGGATTGGTATGCAAAATGTCGGGCATTGTCATCCGAAAGTAGTACAAGCCATTCAAAGCCAAGTGGAATCTTCTATTCATAGTTGTTTTCATGTAGCGCCGTATGAAAGCTATATTGAGTTGGCTGAGAGATTGAATAAATTAACGCCAGGAGATTTTAAGAAAAAAACAATGTTTGCAAATAGCGGGGCTGAAGCGGTAGAGAACGCTGTGAAAATCGCTAGGAAAGCGACTGGGCGCAGTGCCATCGTCTCATTTGAGCGTGCATATCATGGGCGGACACTTCTGACAATGTCTCTTACGAGTAAGGTAAAACCTTATAAGCATGGATTTGGTCCATTTGCATCAGATGTATACAAGCTGCCTTATCCGTATTATTACCGCGCGGAAGACGGCATGACGAAAGAAGAAGTAGATGGGCAAATTTTAGCGTATTTCGAACGCTTTATGTTAGAGGAAGTGGCGAGTGATAATATCGCTGCCATTATTTTGGAACCACTTCAAGGTGAAGGGGGATTTATTGTTCCAAGTGCAACGTTTATACAAGGAGTAAGAAACCTTTGTGATAAATATGGAATTATCATGATTGCTGATGAAATTCAAACGGGCTTTGCTCGTACTGGAAGTTTGTTCGCAATGGATCATTTTGGAGTAGCTCCTGATTTAATGACATTTTCAAAATCCATTGCTGCAGGGATGCCGCTTAGCGCAGTGACAGGAAGAGCGGAATTGATGGATGCACCTGGACCAGGACAACTTGGTGGCACTTTTTCGGGAAGCCCGGTTGCTTGCGCAGCTGCACTCGCTGTTTTAGATGTAATAGAAGAAGAGCAGTTAGTAAAACGTGCCGAGGTAATCGGTAGCCGTATGATGGAAGTATTCCATAGCTGGAAGGAGAAATACGAATTAATTGGAGATGTGAGAGGCCTTGGAGCTATGACGGCGATCGAGCTTGTAAAGGACCGAAATACGAAAGAGCCAGCAACAGAAGAAGTAAAAGCGATTATGCAAGAAACACACAACAAAGGTGTAATCACAATAAGCGCTGGAATTTATGGAAATGTCCTTCGTTTCTTACCGCCGCTTGTTATCACAGATGAACAGCTGGAGGAAGGTCTTCATATTCTTGAAACGGCAATTGCGAAACTATCAAAATAGGAAACGATGATGGAGGCAGAGAAATGAGGTTTTTAAATTATATAAACGGCCTGTGGAAAGAGCCATCTGCGAATCAATATTCGAAAAATTATAATCCGCATAACGGAGACGTGTTGGGAGAATTTCCACTAAGTTCAGCAGATGATACTGGGGCAGCCATCGCATCCGCGAAAGAAGCGTTTCAAAGTTGGCAAGGGTTATCATTTCATGAGCGTGCAAGTTATTTATGGAAAGCAGCAGCGATTTTAAAAGAACGAGTGACGGAAATCGGTCAAGATTTAACGAGTGAAGAAGGAAAGACGCTTGCTGAAGGAATCGGCGAGACGAAGCGGGCAATCAGTATTTTGGAATACTATGCGGGGGAAGCAAATCAGCCGGTAGGAGAAATGATCCCTTCTGCAAATCCGAAAACAATGCTCTATAGTAAGCGCGTCGCAGTTGGACCAGTCGGACTCATTACACCATGGAATTTCCCAATTGCGATTCCAGCATGGAAAATGGCGCCAGCGCTTATTTATGGGAATACAGTTGTGATAAAGCCTGCTGAAATTACACCAAAATCCGTGTATCATCTTGTGAATGCTTTTCACGAGGCGGGAATTCCTGCTGGGGTTATCAATTGTGTATTTGGGAAAGGTTCAGTCGTTGGAGCAGAATTAACAGAAAATCCTGATATAAAAGCGATATCCTTTACTGGTTCGAATAGCGTCGGAAAAACCATTCAGCAAACGGCGATTGCAAGCGGGAAAAAGGTGCAATTAGAAATGGGAGGAAAAAACCCATTAGTCGTATTAAAGGATGCTGATACCCAGAAGGCAGTCGATATTGCGATAAGAGGTGCATTCATGTCAACAGGACAAAAATGCACAGCGACAAGCAGAGTGATTATTGAAGATGACATTTATGAGGAATTTCGAAATGAGCTCCTGTTACGTACAAAGGCTCTAAAAGTTGGAAATCCATTAAAACAGGATACATTTATGGGTCCATGTGTATCTGAAAATCAACAGCAATCTGTTTTAGCGATGATTGAAGTAGGAAAGAAAGAAGCTTCTTTACTTTGCGGAGGTAGCGCACCAGAAGAAGATGAGTTAAAACGAGGATATTATGTCCTGCCGACTATTTTTGAAGACGTACCGCAAGATGCACGAATTGCGAAAGAAGAAATCTTCGGTCCTGTTATCTGTTTGTTTAAGGTGAACAATTATCAAGAAGCGATTCATGTAGCGAACGATACAGAATACGGACTGAGTGCATCTGTTTGTACAAATAATCTCAGCCTAGCCCAGCAGTTTATTGATGATATGGAGGTTGGGATGGTCCATGTCAACTCAGAAACGGCAGGAGCAGAGCCGCAAGTTCCGTTTGGTGGTATGAAAAATTCGAGTGCAGGACCGCGTGAACAAGGAAAAACAGCTGCAGAATTTTATACAAGAGTCAAAACGGTATATATCGATCAAGTATGAGTTATAGAATAAACACATAATAATGGGGGATGAACATGCGTAAAGGTACTTTTTTCATGGCAGGACACTCAAGACTTCCGAAAGGGATGGCTGTACGGAGTGTCTATGAAACATTAACAATTACAATAGAGGCAGATCATAAATATCACGTTATTATTGAAGCGTCATGTACCCTTGCTACTGAACATGGGAGAGACTTTATTGCTCAAATATTAAGAGGGCATAGTTTACAAGATGGCATTGAAGAGATCACGCAAGAAATCTCGTATCACTATCAAGGAAAAGCACAAAATGCGATTATTAGTGCGGTAAAAGATTTGTATCGCCAATATATAAGCTATGTAAACGGCGAAAAGCCACAAGAAGAATATGAAGAAACAAATCTATAACAAACTGCCTAGTTTATTACGCTTTACTTTCTAAAGAGCATTCATAAACAAGAGCCAGTTATATTTCAGCTTATTTGATGAGCGAAATATAACTGGCTTTTTTATTTTTATCTAATGAGGAGGAAAGAATATGTCAAAATCAAACGAAGATGTAAAACAAAAAAGAGGGTGCGCGAAAAATGATGCAGTGAAAACTTGTAATATGTGTAAAGTATGTGGGCGGAAGAAGGAAAATGAAAAGTACATGTCAAAGGATAAGAAAGTTCTTTGGAATTCGTAAATTATAATAGATAAATATAGTGTCAGCTCTTGCCGCTTCATATACAATAAAAGTAGGATTGCTCTTCTACTAAAGAGCAGTTTTTAGAAGGAGGGAATGATATGGAGAAAATGAAAGTAGAATTCGAAGTGAAAGGATTCGGTGAAGAAAAAGTATTAAATGTTGATGACGCTTTTAAAAGTATTGAAATTGCAAGAGTAAACGGTTTATCAAAAGATACTACATTAGGCGAATTAGAATCCATGTTAAAAGCTATGTTCGATGAAGTTGAAAAAAATTATGAAAATCCACCACAATTCACTGGAAGAATTACGATTCGAGCAAAAAAAGAAAATGCTGAAATTAAGTATTATGGCTAACTCTAACTGCATGGAAATAAATAATAAAAACATATTGACAGTGTGAATATTTTGAATTATCATTTAATTATAAAGTGATAAGATCCATATGAGAAGTTAGCCTTCTCTATATCCGATCTTCATTTTCTGTTTTGCACATATTTTCATAAAAAAACTGTCTATTATTACTGTACTTTAAGAGATTAAAGAACACTCGTAATTTAAAGCCAGTTGTACGTTTTCTACGATTTGTATTGTAGATGCGTATGACTGGCTTTTTCGTTTTATTTAAACTAAAGGAGGAAATAACATGTCAGTGATTACAGAGCAAGAAGTGAAGATGAAGTTTGCAAAGAAATATGAGGGGTATGAAATTGTTCCTCATCCAGAACATAGACGTTTGTATCATATTGTGTTAGATCAGCAATTGCTTCAGCAATTTTTCGCAGAGGTAAAAGAACATTCGGAGCAATCCTTACAATATATTCCGTATTCTCGCTTTATCCTCGCTGATCAAATGAAAAAATTCTTTGGTGAATCGTTTATGGAAAATGTTCGCGGTATTATTCACGACCGGGAAACAGGCGGGTTTACAATTGGTGTACAAGGCGAAACGATAGATGCAGGAGACTATGTGAAATTTGCAACGGCATTAACACATTTAATTGGTACACCTAACTTTGATGCAATGACAGGAACGTACTACGCGAGATTTAATGTGAAAGATACAGATGGCAGTGATTCTTACCTTCGCCAAGCATATCGATTATTCACGCTTCATACAGACGGGACATTTGTTGACGAACCGACAGATTGGCTCCTTATGATGAAATTTGAGGAAAAGAATGCGGTAGGGGGCGAATCACGTTTACTTCATTTAGATGATTGGGAAGAGCTTGATAAATTTCGCAAGCATCCACTCGCATCGGTAAAAGTTACGTACAAAGCACCTCCAAGTAAAAACGCACAAGAAATCGTATACCGTGAAACATTTTTTGATGTAAACAACGCACCGTGTATTTGCTTTATTGATCAATTCGCTTATCCAGATAATATTGAACAGGCAACATATTTGAAGGAATTATCACACTCTGTGGAGAACTCTCCAGCAACGCACGCATTAAAATTACCAGTTGGAGATCTCGTTCTATTAAACAATCTCTTTTGGATGCATGGGCGCGCTCCTTTTGAGAAAAACAAAGATTTATATCGAGAGCTCATGCGCCAGCGCGGTTGTTTTTCTAAATAATAGATTTGGCGGGCCTTTCAACAAGGCCTGCCTTTCCTAATATAGGGGATACAGACATAAGGGGGAAGTTAAATGTATGATTTTCTAATTATCGGCGGAGGAATTGTCGGTCTTTCAACTGGAATGGCCTTAACGAAAAAATTTCCTCATGCCAAAATCGCAGTCATCGAAAAAGAGGACGAACTTGCGCATCATCAAACAGGACATAATAGCGGTGTCATTCATTCCGGTATTTATTATAAACCAGGCAGCTATAAAGCGAAATTTGCGAAAGAAGGAAACGCAGCGATGGTGGAGTTCTGCAAAGAAAATGGCATTGCCTATGACATGTGCGGAAAGGTGATTGTCGCAACAGAACAAGAAGAACTTCCTCTTTTACATAACCTGTATGAAAGAGGCCTGCAAAATGGGTTACATATTTCGAAAATCGACAAAGGAGAATTAGCGGAAATCGAGCCTCACGTAAAAGGATTAGGAGCTATTCGCGTTCCTTCCTGCGGCATCGCCGATTATAAAGGAGTCAGTCATACATTTGCACGGTTCATAGAGGAAAATGGGGGAGAAGTGCATTTAGGCACAAAAGCAGAACAAATTTTTGAACACAAAGATTTCGTTACAATCGAAACAAACAAAGGCACATTCGAAACAAAATTTCTCATTAATTGCGCTGGACTACATAGCGACCGAATCGCCAAAAAAACAGGCATACTAACAGACATGAAAATCGTCCCGTTCCGAGGCGAATATTACGAACTCGTTCCAGAAAAGCGTCATCTCGTGAAACATTTAATTTATCCTGTTCCAAACCCAGACTTCCCATTCTTAGGTGTTCACTTTACAAGAATGATAAATGGGGACGTACATGCAGGGCCAAATGCAGTACTAAGTTTCAAGCGTGAAGGCTACACAAAAAAAGACTTTAACATAAAAGACTTCATGGAAACAATGACATACGCCGGCTTTTGGAAAATGGCAATGCCGAACATGAAAGAAGGCATGAAGGAAATGATTCGTTCTTTCAGTAAACAATCCTTTCTCAAAAGCTTGCAGCGCTTAATACCAGAGCTCACAGAGAAAGATATCGTTCCGACCCACGCTGGTGTAAGGGCGCAGGCGATTCTATCTAATGGGAATATGGTAGATGACTTCTGTATTATCCCGGGTATAAACTCTATGCATATTTGTAATGCCCCGTCTCCGGCGGCAACAGCTAGCTTGAAAATTGGGGAGGAGATTGTGGGGAAGGTGCCGGATGTGGTTGTGGATCGGGTGAGTACGGATGGGATGTTTCGAGTGAAGGCTTAGATAGGGGGAGGCTGCCTTTTGGGGTGGTCTCTTTTTTTGTTTGAGGTGAGGGTGATATTATCCCCTTAAGGTAGACAGTGTAAAAAGACCATGAATAAACATGGATGTTACACTTTTACTTGGAGGGGATTTTATTATGGTTAAAAAAGGGGATAAATTTCAAACTTATTCAGATGAATTAAAGATACAAGTTATAAAAAGTTATTTAAATGGTGAGGGCAGCCAAACAGCTTATGTAATATTGCATATTAAAATGTATTGATATATATGTAAGCGCTTACTATAATAAGAGTATAAAGATTTACAACATCTTACTATACAAAATAAGAGGAGGAAATAAAATGGCAATCGCAATGGCAGTTTTAAAATTTGTAGGTGGAATCATCCCATTAGTAGGAGAGCTTTTAAAAGCAGTAATGTAAGTTCATTATTCCGCAATTGCAATTATATGTAAAAACATCATACAAATGATCTGTATATCAAGAATGGATTGATGTGCAGATCATTTGTGTGAGCAAACTTTAAACAAGAAAAAGAATCCCAGAAATCATAAGGGATTCTTTTTCTTTATGTAATTACGGCATTAACATTTTTGCTACAGATAATGATAGATTATGTAAACCTCACTAGCATAAGATATATATTCATGATAATTGAAATGAAAGGTTTTATTTGAAAATAATGTAATATATATAAAAAATTTAATATTATAACAAAGCGGATTAACTCCCTAATTTTGGACACATACTATCCTTAACTCATTGTTTCATAGAATTGCTCTTTATTTCATAAAATTACTTCTTTTTATGTGAGACAAGAAAAAAATCTCGCCTCATACTCTAACTTCTTTGATTTGTAACGGTTCTGTTTGTATTCGTCGATAAAATTCATTTGGTGATAAATCTAAAATACTAGAATGAATCCTTCGGTTGTTGTAAAACTCAATATATATAGCTACTTCTTGATAAGCTTCGCCATGCCTCACGTACTATTAAAGGTATAGAAACTGTTCATGCCATATACAAACAAAAGCGAAGTCTTCAACCGAACTTCGTTTTTTCGACGTATAACACATTACATGAATTATTAATAGTTTCATAAAACTAGTCCGCAATATTCCCCATCTCTTTATGTCTTCGGAAACTTTGCAACAGAACCTAAAAAAGCTATATGATAAGGATGTCGGAAGAGATAAGATCTTTTATAACATACATTACCCTGTTATTTCATGTTTATTAAATTATACTTTATGGCATATTGAACAAGTTCACTTTTTTTAGAAAGATTAAGTTTGTTCAACATTCTCGTCTTATGAGTATCAACCGTTTTTATACTGATAGTTAATTCTTGAGCAATTTCAGACAATGAAAATCCTTTAACAAGAAACTGCAATACCTCCCGTTCACGTGGGCTTAGAATTACATAAGGATTTCGGGACTCTGTTTCGTTTTGCAATCTTTTTAGCATCGTTGAAATTTCCTTTGGGCGAAGGTATAGGTATCCATCCATAACGGAATCAATAGCAGTGTATAATTCTTCATCTACGGCTGCTTTAGGGACGTAACCTGAAGCTCCCGCGTTCATGATTAATGTTACATAGTCTTCGTCCTCGTGCATGGTGAGCACTATGACTTTCGCTTGTTCATAACGTAATTTAATCTCTGTGAGAACTTGGATTCCATCTAAGCGCGGCAAAGATATATCCAATATCAGAATATCGGGCCTTAAAATGTCGTAAAGCCGGAGTGCTTCAAGTCCATCAGAGGCTTCACCTACAACTTTTAAGGACGGTCTTTTTTGCAATAGGAGTTTTAAACCTGATCTCATCAAGGCATGGTCATCAACTAGCATTATGTTGATTGTCTTTTTCATCATGACACCCTTCTCTCTGTTTTAATGGGATAGACACCCTAACTTCGGTCCCACCGATATTGTGAGTTTTGATAAAAAATGAACCATCCAGTAATTCGGCTCTTTCCTTCATTCCATATATTCCGATCCGATTTTGCTGGCGAGCTTTTTCAAAATCGGTCTCACGTATACCGTGACCGTTATCATGGATGCTCAACTCGATAGAACAATCCTTGATTTCCATGTTAATCACAATCTCAGTTGCTACTGTATGTTTCACTACATTGGTAAGACTTTCTTGAACAATTCGGTATAGTGCTACAGCAGTATGACTATCTATGGCAGCAATGTCATCATCGGGAGCGTGTAGAATTACAGTAAGAGCGAATTTTTCTTCAAACTTTCTTGCATGTTTCCTTAATGCCGGAATTAAACCTATATCATCAAGGATGGGTGGTCTTAATTCTACCGCTAAATCTCTAATTTCTCGCAAAATACTTGCCGCAGTTTCTCGGCTTACATTAAGTAGCTCTTGTTGCTCGATATCTTTAACTTCATTAGCCAAAATCCGCATTGTAACCATTAGAAAAGTAAGGGCTTGGCTTGTTTCATCATGAAGTTCACGAGAAATTCTTTTTCTCTCCTCCTCATGAGCGGATAATAGTTTCAAAATCAACGTATCTCGAAGGGCATCCTTTTCTTGAAGTTCCTTCAATAATTTTTCTACTGCAGTGCTGGAACTAATTAGGTTGTCAGCCATTTCATTAAAAGCCCGTGCTAATTTTCCAACTTCATCGTCACTCTCTGCTTTAGCCCTTAAGGATAAATTACCGGCTGATATGCCTGTTGCTGTATCAACTAAACTATTGATTGGTCGAGTAATGATACGAGTCACATAATAAGCTATACCTGCAGCCCCCATACAGACCAAAAATGTAGCAACAACCAATTCTATAATTTTAGTAAAAATATAGCTTTTCGCCTGTTTTTCTGCCATTCCAACTCTAACAAATCCTACATCTCCCTCTTCGATTGGAACCAGTATGTCATGGATATTTCCTTCATCTGAAGTTAGTATAGCGTAATTTCCATTATTGATATCATCAGGCTTATGTGCGTTTAATATTCCTTTCGGTAAGTGTTTGGAGAATGTATTTCCGACAAGAACATTATTATTGTTAATGACCAGTATATAACGAACGTCTTTGTTAGCTTCCTGTGCCCGGGTAATGAGAAGATGAATCGAATAGTAGTCATCAGTCAGAATGTAATCCGAAGACAATGCCGCAATATTTTCAGCGATATTTACACCACGTTTTTTAAGGTCCTCTGTCATGATTTTTGTGAGTGATTCCCAAATGATACATCCTAATACTAGAGCGAGAAAGAGTAGCGAAACGAATATAGCTCCAAATATCTTTTGGTTTATTTGTAATTTATTCAGCCATTTCATAGGTGACCCTCATATAATTGGGGTTCAAATGGAACAAAACGATCAATGAACAGTCCCTGAAACGCTGGTTTTATTATTTTTTGTTCGTGCATAGAAATGAAACTTTTCTTGATAATTCGCTTCTCTTCATCAGGTAAATTACTGCTGATGACAACAGGACCGGTACCAATCGGTTCCGTTTTTGCAATAATTTTCAAATTCTTAATCAGTTCTGGATTTTTAAGTTTGGTACGCTCAAAGACTAAGCTATCAACAGCTGCAGCGTCAACAACACCATTTATCACAGCGCTTAGGGAGCTTTCATGATTATATGTAAAAACATAACGACCAAAGAAATGCTCGGGCGTTTCACTTAATTCAGCTAATTTTTTCCTCACAAAAATATATCCGGAATAACTGGTTGGATCGCTAAAAGCAACGTTTTTCCCTCTTAAATCATGTATACTGGATAGTTCATTTTTGCGGTTTACGACGACATAACCATAATAATATGGAACTCCCATTCGCTCTTGCATGGCAATTGCTTCAAGTCCTTCAACATGTCTGTAGGTAATATATGCTCCTGTTGAAAGTATGGCTATATCAGCACCTCCATTCATCATCAACATACTAATTTCATTATAACTCTTGCGCTGAATTAGAATTGCAGGTCTATGAAGCTTCTCTCCGATATAGTTAGCTATTTTCCTATAGTACATAATTGTATCAGTCGGTGATAACACACTTGAAATTGCGATCCGTACAGGAGAGGGCTTGTCACCTTGTGAACCAACAGGCATGGTGTCAGATTCGGAGAAAATAATTTGAGGGCTTGAACGCTCATGCTGACATCCTATCGAAAGTAAAGTAATAAGCAATATAAAAAAAAGCCTCAACCAATTTATCATACTTTCCTCCATTCTTGCAGGCGAGGGATTTATGTAATATGTGAAAATACCCTAATTGAATCCGATTTACCGAATCCTACTCGATTCAGGGTTTTCAAAATTTATATTTATATATTACTTCAGAACGATCCACGAAATCTATGGAAGATTGTATACAAAACTATTATTTATGTCGAAGGTGTGACAGCAAATAGCCATAAATGGTTTTATGTAGGATATTATCTTACATAAAATCAGATATTTGCTGATAGTTTAACGAGTTGACATATAAGATAATTTAACAAAGGAGGGATGATATAACACAAGTATTTTTGAAAACGTTTCCGACAAGTTGGCCTCTATTGAAATACTAAATTTCATGCCAATCTAAGTTTTTTCCGTAAATCAAAGTAAAGAAATCGAGGTAGATAGTATGTTCTCATTTTTGAAACCTAAAATCGCTACTACAAAAATAGCATCAGACCAGGTTCAAAAAACCTATAGGCTTTTCCGGCTACAATCTTTATTAGGCGTGTTCTTCGGTTATATAGCTTACTATATAGTACGTAACAATTTTGCCTTATCTACTCCTTATCTGAAGGAACAACTCAATCTTAGTGCTACAGAAGTAGGATTATTAAGCAGTTCCATGCTTATCGCTTATGGAATTAGTAAGGGGTTAATGAGTAGTATAGCAGACAAAGCTAATCCTAAAAGGTATATGGCGCTTGGTTTGCTTCTGTGCGCTATGGTCAATATTATGATGGGCTTCAGCACCGCATTCTGGATGTTTGCAGTTCTCGTTGTTCTCAATGGATTTTTTCAGGGAATGGGAGTTGGACCTAGCTTTATTACTATTGCAAACTGGTTCCCGCGTAAGGAAAGAGGAACTGTCGGTGCCATATGGAATATTTCGCACAATATAGGTGGAGGCATCGTAGCGCCTATCGTTGGTGTCAGTTTTGCTATGTTAGGCTCCAATCACTGGCAAGCGGCAAACTACCAGGTTCCGGCTGCAATAGCTATTGTTATTGCAATGGTGATACTAACCCTTATTAAAGGATCACCGGTAAGCGAGGGCTTGCCTCCGTTAAGCGAAATCATCAAGGATGAACCCGATTCGAAAATGCAACAAAGGGCTGATTCCAAACCGCCAGTAGACATGAATGCTTGGCAGATTTTTAGGAATTATGTTTTATTTAACAAAAATGCATGGTTCGTTTCCTTGGTAGATGTTTTTGTTTACATGGTTCGTTTCGGCATTATAAGCTGGTTACCCATTTATTTGTTGAATGTAAAACATTTCACTAAAGAAGAGATGAGTGTTGCCTTTTTATTCTTTGAATGGGCAGCCATTCCTTCTACTCTTCTGGCCGGTTATCTATCAGACAAGTTATTCAAAGGGCACCGCATGCCTCCAGCAATCATTGCTATGACATTGATATTCATCTGTATCATTGGTTACTGGCAAAGTACATCTTTACATTGGGTCACTATTTTCGCTGCTATTATTGGATGCTTGATTTACATTCCGCAGTTTCTGGCTTCAGTACAAACTATGGAGGTGGTTCCACCTTTCGCCGTTGGTTCTGCGGTTGGTTTGCGAGGTTTTATGAGTTATATTCTAGGTGCATCTTTAGGTACTACACTCTTTGGTGTAATGGTTGACAAGGTAGGATGGAATGGTGGTTTCTATGTATTACTAGCGGCAACTGTATGTTGCATCATATGCTGCATATTGACCCATCGAGGAGCAAAAGAATTCAACAAAAAACAGGTACTTCAATCCTGAAACAACTATATTCTGAGGATATTTCCATTATAAAATACTCAAAGTCAGTGTGCTGCTCAACGTAACCAATTTGGTGTCGATGCAGATATAAAGGTGATCAAATTGCAAACAGAGGCGTACATCATAGATAAAAAGACAATAGCCCTAGGTAGCCTTGAGCATTTAGAACCAGAAGATGAAAAAAATCAGAGGAAATTGGCAACGCTCTTGGCCCATTATTGGGAAAAAATCTATTCACATTTCAGATATACAGTTAAGGAAGCGCAGAAATTGGTGGATTTTCCAATTAAAAAACCAACTTATACAGCAAAAGGTTATGAGCTAAAGAAGGAAAAAGTTGATACAGATATTACACTTGGAAAACCAAAACCAATTATTAATTCAAGATATAAAAAAGGGGAGTTCAGTTATACGATTTATCAATCAGCGATTATGGGAAAAGGAAAGGATCCATTTTACTTTTGGGTTAATGACAACGATAAGATAGAACATTATGAGCTCGAAGGGGCTAAATTCACCTTTGCAAAGACGACGGGAAGTAATGTAAAGGGTATTAAGATGATTGTTCCAGCAAAAGGAAAGGACAGTTCCTATCAAATTGTAATCATTGATGATGTTTTAAATAAGGCTGAATTAGAGAAAATCATGATTTCCTTTTTGAAATAAAAAATAGAGTCTCAAGAAAAGAATCTTGAGACTCTATTTTTACTTGAGTTTGAACGAAATCTTTATGTGTTAAAAGAAATTAATAATCTATAAAACAAAAAAATGAGATAGAATTTTTGTTTTGGGGGTACTTCAAAATATTAGCTTGATGGGCATGTGGCGAGACCTCTACTTTGCTATTGATAATTAGTTTTGTTGGAAGTTATTTGATGATTCGTTTTTTATTTTTACCTTCAACTCAAGTCCTCGTTAGTTGAAGATGACTCATACATTAAGAGAGACTTTTATACTCCAGCAAATGTGATGGACCAAATAGAATCAAAGAACAGCTAACCCTTGTGATCCATAATAAGGAAAGTTAGTCGAAGCAGCAACCTGCAATCTAACCAGACTACCATCATCTTGGATATTAAATACTGAGACTGTACCCTGATTTCCGTTAAGGGTGTAAAAATGCAAAAGCATTAATTGTTAGGTTACCAGACTACTATGGTATAACTTCGCAGAACTCGTATTTACAACCAACATTGACTAGACTAGCAGGAAATAAAATCTCTATTTTCATTGGTAATCTAAAAATACCACGAGACTATGTCTATTTACCAGATGCCGCTAAGATGATTGTGGAAATAGCAAATAGAGACGATTCTTATGGAGAGAATTGGAATATACCTGGTGCCGAATTGATTTCAGGAAAAGAAATAATAAAAATTGCACGTGAAATTACTGGAAATAAAAAATTAGTTATTCCATTAAATAAAAATGTAATTCGTATAAGTGGATTGTTTGATCCGGTTATGAAGGAAGTAGTAGAAATAATGTATCCTACAGAAGAAGGATTTACTCTAAGGGGAGAAAAATATGAAAATAGAATAGGTGAAATTATAGCTACCCCTTATAAAGGTGGGCTAAAAGAAACATTAAATTTCTTAATGGATAAGATAAAATAAAGCAGAAAATGAAAATTCAGACTAAAACTAGAAATAATGATTAACTTAAAATTAAACATAAGTAATTGATTAATCACTAACAATTATAAATAAAAGTGAATCCTATTAAAAAATCCAAGTTAGCTCTAGCTTAACCTCAATATCATCACCAGTTGTAAAGTATTGTCCATCGGGTAATACATATCTACCCTGATGATTCTTTGTGAGAGTACCAATCAAAATGATCAACTCCCCTTAATAATTCTAATAACAGTTTTGACATATAAAACAACAGTTAAACTATTGGCACTTTTGATCAAACTTTTTTATAAAATAGTTGAAAGTTTACATTGGCAGTTTTCTAGATTTTAAATAAAAATAAGCCCATTGTTCTTATTGTTTAATGGGCTTGTCTATTATTTGTATGTGAGGACATTTATTTTTTAATAAATTAATGAATTCTTCTTCTTTTTTTGGTACACAAACTGTCAAAGTGTTAAATAATCCATACATAATTTCTAATCGTTGTCTTGACCAGTCTTGTGAATTCAATGACTTTCCATGGTATTTGATATGCTGGATATCTTCAAAAGGTATTTCAGTATTTGTAAAATAATATTTGATAATTAATGATTTGTCAGTAATTTTATAAGTGGATCTGTAAATAAATAAAAAATTGATTATGTTTAACAGAATCATACAACTTAGGTAAATATTATTAGTACCTTGTATGAACAGCATAGCAATAAAAATGAAAATAGTTAATAGAAATATAATCATATGAATAGGATTTTGTTTAATCTTAAATTTCATTCAAGTTCACCTCTTTATAGTAAGTATAGGGAAAAACGACTATCATATCTATAAATTTGTATACAATTATTAATTAATGTACAAAGTAAACTTTTATTCAAAAGTTTACTTTCATTTTTTCTTGAAAATATTTTTTGAAGGGTATGAAATATATTTCAACTAAAAAACTGAAAATTAAAATATTTAAATGTATAATAAAGTATAGAAGATATTGAAGAAATAAATAGAGAAGAGGAAATATCGTATGACTAGTTTAAAAAATGTTCTTGAACTTGATTTTGCATATCTTGAAACCTTTACTAGCCGAATAGAGAAATCATGGGGTTCTATATTTTGTAATGAAAGTAACCCATATTATTATGATGCAAATCATGCACATGTAAGTGTAGTAAGTTTAAATCCACAAATGATAGTAGATGAAGTAGTCCATTTCTATAAGACTAAAAATATAGTACCTAGATTTTATATATACAACTTAGATATGCAAGAAAAACTGATTTCTGAATTACAAATAAAGAATTTTGGATTTGAAGAATTAATAAGTCCAGTCCAATTATGGAATAAGAAATTAACTAAAAAAGATAAAAATGAAAAAGTTACTATTGAAGAGGTATCTGAATTAAATTTTGAAGAAGCTTTAGATATTGAATGTAGTATAAAAGAGTTAGGAGGCGAAGTTAGAAAAAAAGCTTTTCAAGATGAATTCCAACATCCAGCATTCACTCACTATCTACTTAGATACAATGGAGTAGCATGTTCCATCGCTTGTATTTTTGAACATGAAAAACAGGCCCGAATGGAAAGTGTAGCTACAATTGAAAAGTTTAGAGGTAAAGGGTTAATAGGTGAACTTATTCACTTTATTCAAAGTGAAGTAATGAATAGAGGACTAGATAATCTTTGGGTGATTCCAATTAACGAAACAGTAGAAAAAGTGTATGAAAAGTATGGATTTGAAACAGTAGAAAAAATTAAAACGGGACATGCGTTTTTAGAAGGGAAAAGTATTAAAGAAATTCACGAGGGATAGAAAAAATCAATTTAGCAGTTTTATATTAGTTTAAATAATTACCATGCTTTAGACGATGTCAAAGCATGGTTTTTGTATATAACTTAAAAATGTTTATGGAAGTAAAAAACTTACAAAGCACTCCTGAAGTTGTTATAAATAGAACTGGTAACTAAATCTCTTTTTAATCTTATTGAACAACGGTGGGCTTTTTAATATTGAAATTTCCTTAACGTTGTAAATCCGCATTTCCCTGACGATCCCCCACGTAGAAAGCTATTCTAGAGATCATTCAGAAGCTTCACCATTACTGTATGAGGATGGAAAATTCCGCATGGATGTTGGGCCGATTGAGTTTAAGAATGAAGATGATTATGAGAAGTATTTTAAATAATACAAAGAGATAAGTAATTGCTGAATCTATTTAGAGGCAGTAGTTTAGACAACACATTGTTACTAACAAGATAGAAAGTTTACTTATATGGATGGTGAAGATTGCTGAATAATATTTATAAAAATTCTAGTTTTTATTAAATAGAAACTTGAATGCCCCCGAATTATGGCCTCTTTAATAAAGTCCATAATTCGGGGTTTTGATGTATTAAATATCCGTTTTATCAAAAGTAATCCCATATTTTTTGATTTTCTTATACAAATTAGCTCGCGACATTCCTAATTTTTTCGCCGCAACGCTTTTATTCCCATAAGTCTTTTGCAGGGTTTGAAGAATGCGAGTTTTCTCTAGACTTTCTTTTTCGTCAGTAAGTGAAAGCGTAGCTTGGCTAAGGGGCTCTGAAAAAGATTTTGCTTGCGGCAGTAGCTTGAGAATGTCTGATTCGCATATTTCGCTGCCTTCGTGAAGAACAATCAACCTTTCTATAATATTACGTAACTCGCGGATGTTACCTGGCCAAGAATATACATGTAATCGCTTCGTTGCCTCTTGATGAACAAAAGGAATTGATTGGTTATATTTGAAAGAAAATTCTTTTAAGAAATGATGAGCTAAGTAGGAAATATCATCCGTTCGTTCCCGAAGTGGCGGGATGCAGGCAGTAAATACGTTAAGCCGATAAAATAAATCAGATCGGAAAGTTCCGTTCGATACCATATCTTCTAATATACGATTCGTTGCGGCGATAATTCTGACGTTAATTTTTTTTGGTGTTTGTCCTCCGATTCGATAAATCTCTTTTTCTTGTAACGCTCTAAGTAGTTTCACTTGCATATCAAGTGGGAGCTCTCCTACCTCATCTAGAAATAAAGTACCTCCGTCTGCTAATTCTATTTTTCCAGGCTTTCCTCCTTTGGCAGCTCCAGTATATGCTCCTGATTCATAACCAAATAACTCGCTCTCAAACAAAGCATTAGGAATGGCACCGCAATTAATCGGAATAAATGCTTTTTTACTTCTTAAACTTGCCTCGTGGATCGCTTGTGCAAAAAGCTCTTTTCCAACGCCGCTTTCCCCACTAATCAAAATCGTCGCATCTGTCTTCGCTACTTTTTTCATGTCATGAATGATGTGCTGGATTGCTAAGTTGTTTCCTTTTATGTTGCTGAAGGGATCGTCTCTATTATTTTGAATCATTTGTTGTTTTAGTTGCTGCAATTCTTCAGATGTAGAGGATAACTTTTCATTTAATTTGATCGTAGCGGTAATATCTTTTTCTACGGACATAGAACCAATCAGTTCATTGTTTTTATTATAAATTGGAGTTGTGCTAATCAATACATGCTTATCTGGGCGCGGGAGGTGATAAATATCTCGAACAGGTTGCTGACTCTCAAGAACTTTTAAATTCATAATATCTTCTTCTAAGAAAAAATCTTGAACATTCTTTCCAATAATATCGTCCTTCTTTATGTCATACATTTTTTCTGCTGCTTCATTCCAATAAAGCATGATCCCTCTCGTATTTACAATAGAAATCGCTTCTTCTACAGAAGAGAGGAGTGTATGCAATGTAGGAATCGCAAAGGTATCAGATTGTTCCATAAAATATCCCCCAATGATTTTAAATCGTATACAAAAGTAGACACTCGTAGACAGATTTGTCGCTAAAAGGATACAACTTTTCTGAAACAATGTAAACAAAATTAATTGAATATTAATAATATTAAGGTTACTTTGTGGTTGGCACGGTATTTGCTAATAAAAAAGTAGGGCACTTTTAAAATACAAACATGGAGGAGATAGGAATGAAGATTAGTAAAATATACACAACAATTGATGCACACGTAGCGGGGGAACCATTACGTATTATTACAGGCGGAGTGCCGGAGATAAAAGGGGAAACGCAATTAGAAAGAAGAGCTTATTGTATGGAGCACTTGGACCATCTTCGCGAAGTTTTGATGTATGAACCGAGAGGGCATCATGGGATGTATGGTTGTATCATTACGCCGCCGGCAAGTCCTCATGCTGATTTTGGGGTATTGTTTATGCATAATGAGGGCTGGAGTACAATGTGCGGCCATGGAATTGTCGCTGTCGTCACAGTAGGAATTGAAACGGGTATGTTCGAAGTGACGGGTGAAAAACAAAAGTTCATTATTGATAGCCCTGCAGGAGAAGTTGTTGCGTACGCAACATATAGTGGAAACCAAGTGGAATCAGTATCATTTGAAAATGTTCCTTCTTTTGTTTACAAGAAAGATGTTCCTATAAAAATTGATGACTATGAATTTCAAGTGGATATTGCTTTTGGAGGAGCATTTTATGCTGTTGTAGACAGTAAAGAACTTGGTTTGAAAGTGAATTTTAAAGATTTATCAGCTATTCAAACGTGGGGCGGGAAAATAAAACATTACATTGAAAATCAAATGGAAGTAAAACATCCTCTCGAAGAAGATTTAAAGGGAATATATGGCGTTATCTTTTCAGATGAACCAAATGGAAAAGACGCCACTTTACGAAATGTAACCATTTTTGCTGATGGGCAAGTAGATCGTTCTCCTTGTGGCACTGGTACTTCCGCAAGACTTACAACTCTCTTTGAAAAGGGGGCTCTACAGCAGGAAGAAAGTTTCATTCATGAATGTATCACTGACGGACAGTTTATCGGAGAAATATTGTCAGTGACAAAAGTAGATGAATACGAGGCAATTATTCCAAAAGTTACTGGCCAGGCATTTATTACAGGATTCCATCAATTTGTAATGGATCCGAGGGATCCGTTGAAACGAGGGTTTTTATTGGCTTAATGTTTTATAAAGAGTTGTTTTCTAGGTAGAAAACAACTCTTTTTGTAAGTGTTTAACTTGACCTTCACACTCTGGAAATGAAGAGTTAGCTAACTATGTACAGAAGGTGTTTGTGCTCAGGTAACTATGAGGTTCAGTGAGTTGAATATGCTCGAGAAAGGTTTCTTACCTAAAAAATCCCTTGATAAACAAGGGGTTTTTTAGGTGAATTATCGCTTTAAAAAAGACATTTTGCGTACTTTAAGCACTTATGATACTTAAGAGTGCCTTGAACCAGAGTTGCGAGCAGCTAGCGTGTTTTCATCGTCTAGCTCAGCTTCGATGTGAGAGGTTTTCGATGACTCAGCCATACGCCAATAAGTGATGAAGCTTATGGCAATGCAGCCAGCTACGTAGAAGTAGAAGAGCGACTCGAGCCCAATACTTTTCAGCCATAATGCGATGAACTCCGCCGTTCCGCCGAACACTGCAACAGTAATTGCGTAAGGGAATCCCACGCCAAGGGCACGGATTTCAGTTGGGAAGAGCTCAGCTTTCACGATTGCATTGATGGAAGTATAACCGGTGACAATAATGAGACCTACCATCATAAGTAAGAAAGCAACGATAGGGTATTTCGTTTGCTCCATGATTAGGAACAGTGGCACTGTCAGTAAAGTTCCGAGGATGCCGAAACCAATCAATAGCGGACGCCGTCCAATCCGATCGGATAACATACCAGCAAGTGGCTGAAGTACGACGAATACCAATAGGGCGATAAAGTTAATCCAGCTAACGACTTCTTTAGGAAGGCCTACAGTATTCACCATGAATTTCTGTAAATACGTCGTGTAAGTATAGAATGCAACAGTTCCACCGAGCGTTAGCCCAACGACTGTTAATACTGCCTTAGGATGTTTCATCAGAGTCCGAATAGTTCCAGCACTCTCACGGCTTTCAGATCCCATTTTTGAGAATTGCTCCGATTCATCCATCGTGCGACGCAGCCACAATACAGCAACTGCTCCCATTGCTCCGATGATGAAGGGAATACGCCAGCCCCAAGACTTCATATCGGGTTCGCTGAGTATTTGCTGAAGGATGATTTGAACACCAAGTGCTACCAGCTGTCCAGCAACGAGTGTTACATACTGGAAGCTCGAGTAGAAACCACGTCGGCCGCTGCTTGCCATCTCGGACAAGTATGTAGCCGAAGTTCCATATTCTCCACCTAATGACAACCCTTGAAGCAGACGTGCGAGAACGAGAATAATAGGGGCCATTATACCAATGGTGCTATAACCTGGGGTACAGGCAATAATTAGAGAACCACCGGCCATGATGGTGATGGAAAGCGTCAGTGCGGCGCGACGACCATGACGATCGGCATAACGACCCATCAGCAGGCTTCCTAGTGGGCGCATTAGGAAGCCTACGGCAAAGATGGCTGCTGTGTTGAGCAGTTGACTGGTCGAATCTCCCTTGGGAAAGAACTCTGCTGAGAAATACACGGCGAAAGCAGAATAGACGTACCAGTCGTACCATTCAATCAGATTTCCAACTGAACCTTTGAAAATGTTTCCTGTGATGCGCCTTGTATTGGCGCGTTCGATGGATTGAGACATGATTAAAAACCTCCCTATTTAATTGAAGTAATTTGAAAAATATCATTATGAACTAAGTATGAAGGCGTATAAATGTAAATAAATTATATCTTTTTGTTTGAAAAATCTCAATATAATGAAAAATAACTCTATTTTATAGTTGAGCAAATTGTTTGGAGACAATCTGGAAGAGTTTGAGTTTTTTGTGTATGAAAATAAGGAGGAGCTGTAGGTGCTTTAATTGATAGGCGATTGCTGTGGTGGCAATGACTTTGTCAGAAGCGGAAAGACAATACAAAGTAGAAAAGAGAATGTTTAACTATATCTCCTCCTGAAAGGTTATTTAATCATGAGTTATAGCGTATCATTTTTCTTTTGTATATAGTTTGTTAAAATAGTAGTAATTGTAATTAATTGTAACTGCGGAGGTAAAAATGTTGGACCAACTCATAATTGAATTCGCTAAAGTAACCAATCAAGTTAATGACATACACACTAGTAAATCTTATTTGATTATAAAGACAGATGATGAAGGACTATACGTTGAAACAGAACTTTTACGTGAGAAGTACCAAGGAGGAGAAGAATCACATCCATATTTTATGGTAACTTTTGAAACTCTCCAGCAAGCTTGGCAAAAATTCATAAATATACGTACGGTAACGAGTGAAGATTTTGGACAAGTAAGTGAACACAGTGCTTTTTTGATTGCTTTCTTTTCACAACTTCCTTTTGTGAATGTAACTGACTCAAAATCTATTACACTTAAAGAATTTCGAACGGATGACTTACCCTGTGAGCAATATCATAAAGTAATCACTTTTTTAGAAGAGGTAATAGATAATACATATGATCCGAAAGATCTTAGTCACCAAATTGATGGGAATTTATATAGAGTGAAATCTCGTGGACGGCAAGATTTGAGATTATTGGGCTTTTTGGATGAAGCTCATGAGATTAATCGGGCTCTATTAAATGAATATATTGAATCAAAAAATAAGGATGCTTTTATTCGAAATTTGATTTTGAAACAGGAATATTTTCAAATTGCTCTATTTGTACTCGAACTTTTAAATAGTTATTCAAAGGCTGAAAAGAAAGCGGTTTTAGTGAATTTAGGAATGACGATCGTTCGAAATTCACGAGGAGATAATTTAATGGTTGAATCAGTAGCCAAGGAACGTACTCATAATTTGTTAATGTGGCTTGAGAAGGTAGGGTTAATTAACGAGAGGTGGGTTCCAGTTGAACAATATTTAAAAGGAAATGATGAAGAGGACGATAATATGAATAGTAACTTACGTGAAAAATTTTTAACTGTTATGTATGAGTATTTAGAGGCAAGAACGGAAAAATTTGCGGGTCATAAACTTGGTTCAGTCGTTCGAAATGAAATGACAACGGAGGTAACTCGTTTATCTTTTATCGATCATAATCAGTACATTGTTACGGGCTCAGTTGGACAAGGGAATTGGGCCGCCGTGCCATGGCTTGCTATCATGAATAAAGACATTACGACATCGACGCAGAGAGGGTATTATATCGTTTATTTATTTAGTGAAGATATGAAGCAATTATATTTAACAATGGCACAAGGAGTAACTGAAACTTCTAAAGAGGAAATGGAAAAGATTAAGTCTGAGATCCGTCAACATATACAAATGTCTAAAAAAATAAAAAAAGATGATGATATTTTCCTTGGTACAAGTCCAAAAGCGAAGGGATATGCCAACTCTACAGCTGCATACATTCCATATGATGTTGAACAAATGCCAAGTGAAGCAGAATTAGTGGAAGATTTAAAAGAAATGCTTCGCTATTATGAGGGATACATTGCCTTTAGAGAGAAAGGAACTAATCGTGCAGTGATTCACGAGGAGAAAAAAGAAATGGATTTGAATGGGAAGGAAATTGTAGATCATGTATCTTCCTATATGAAAAGCAAAGGTTTCTATTACGATAAGCAAGATATTATTAACTTTTTCCTTTCTTTAAAAACGAAGCCCTTTGTTATTTTGTCTGGTATTTCAGGTACGGGGAAAACAAAAATTGTTCAGTGGTTCGCTGAAAGTTTAGGGGCAACTGAAGAAAATGGACAGTTCACGCTTATTCCTGTGCGACCTGATTGGAGCGATAGCTCTGATTTACTTGGCTACGTGAATATTCAAGGTGAATTTCAGGAAAGACCGTTAATTCAAGTTCTTGAAAAAGCTGCAGAGAATCCGGACAAACCTTATTTTGTCGTGCTCGATGAGATGAATCTAGCACGTGTAGAGTACTATTTCAGTGATTTTCTAAGTGTCATTGAAAGCCGAAAATGGGAAGGAAGAGAGATTGTTACATCGGCTGTTCTTCCAGAATCGATTGTTGGGAAACGAATTACGATTCCATCAAATGTGTACGTCATTGGAACTGTCAACATGGATGAAACAACACATCCGTTAAGTAAAAAAGTATTGGATCGTGCGAATACAATTGAATTTAATCAAGTAAAATTAGATTCCTTTGAGTTTTTAATGGATGTAGAAGAAGTACAGGGAAAATGTGTTTCTAATCATTCCTTGACAGCCACGTTTCTACATTTAAAAGAATGCTTTCAGCTCAATAAAGATCTTGTGAAGGAAGTATCTCATATTTTAATCGAAGTTAATAAAATTTTTGAACCGATCGGAGCACAAGTCGGGTATCGGATACGTGACGAAATTTGTTTTTATATGGCTTACAATGAAAAAAGTGAACTATTATCGTTTGACGAGGCGTTAGACTATCAAATATATCAAAAAATCTTACCGCGTATTGCAGGGAGCGATGGGAGAACAGAAGAGGCATTAAAGAAATTATATACGCTATGTACAAATCAAGAGTTTGATAATGAAGATATGATGTCTTATGCGAAGTATCCTCGTTCTGCTAAGAAGCTGTCTCATATGTTAAGGAGGTTCGAGTATGATGGCTTCACCTCTTTCTGGATCTAACAGTGATATAGAACTAGTTAAGATTGAAACAGCAGATTTCTCATTGACTATTAAAGGGAATCCCTATCATGAAAAATATGAGAGCTTAAAAAAACATCAATCAATTGCTTCGGATGAAATGATGCATTTTCATGTGTCTGGAGAAGTAGAATCTATCTTAGTATATGATGCTCGGTTACAAAAGCTTAGCGAATTAACTGAGCACCCTCCTATCTTTTTCGAGAATAGGAGTTATCAGCTTGTTGTAATTCCTAAAAATGATCAAGGGTTGTCTTTTTACCATGAACATCCATCTCTTCAAAAGGCAATCAGCTCTACTCAAATGGGTTCATTGAAAATATTAATGGGAAATCTCTTATTTCCAAATGAAGTAGGTTATACAACATTTGAAATTCGAGATGATAAAAAATCTCTACTAGCAATTACATTAGAAGTTTTCCCATCAAAGCTTGATTATAAAGACGACTATCGAGCATTATTGGAAGAAGTAAATGATGAAATTTACAATTTGGCGTTTCATTTATTGAAAAGAACTTACTTAGGAGCATCAACAATCTATGCGGCTAATCCATCTAAAAGTGAGTTTTATCGTATTTTAAATGACTCTTTTCGTAGATTTATGAAGGCAATTTCTCATATTAAAAGGCAGCCGCACCATACACTTACTACTCGACATCAGCTTGTACAAGGAGAGAAGATTCGTAGGCTTGATTCTGTTGGGATGAATTACTTACGAAAAAGACCTCACTTGTTTCAAGAAGTAGGAGCAAACATGGTTTCATCAAAAGGAATTACAGCTTATAAGGAAGTATCCTACGATACATTGGAAAATCGGTTTGTTAAGTGGATGATTCAGAGAGTCGTACATAAAATCGATGATTTACTTAAATCGTTGGAAAAGGATACTGGATTCAAGAGTTTACCAATTGACGATGATCTGATTCAAAACGTGAGGAAAATGAAATCCCAAATGAAGAATGAGTTGAATGATCCATTTTGGAATGGGATTGGTAAATTAGACCGCTCCGTCTTTTCTCTTGTCATTCAAATGGCATCCGGTTATAGGGATGCGTATCAAATCTTTCTAATGTTATCGAGAGGTCTCACGCTAAGAGGGCAGATCTTTAAAATGTCTGTAAAGGACGTCGCAAGGTTATATGAATATTGGACGTATTTAAAGCTTGGACAAATTTTATCTAAAAAATATGAAACAGTGAATCAAGATATTATTAAGGTTCGGCAAGATGGATTATATGTGACACTTGATGAAAGTAAAACTGCAAAAAGAACATTTAGGCACCCTGAAACAGATGAAGTGATTGAGCTTTATTTTCAAAAAAGAAATAAAGCATTACCAACTGTCACTCAAAAGCCGGATACGGTGCTTGCGATTGAGAAGAAAGGGAAAAGCTATCAATACCAATATATTTTTGATGCTAAATATCGAATCGACTTTGCCAAAAATGGTTCCCATTATAAAAGACAGTATGGGACACCGGGTCCAATGGAAGAAGATATTAACACGATGCACCGATATCGAGATGCATTAGTAGTAGATCAAGGTGGACCATTTGAGCGAACAGCCTATGGAGCTTATGTATTATTCCCGTGGAATCAAGAGGAAGAATATGAGCATCATCCTTTCTATAAAAGCATTGAAAAAGTAAATATTGGCGGTTTTCCATTTTTACCAAACGCGACAAGACTAGTAGAACAATTTCTTGATCATCTCATTGAAAAAAGTCCAGAAGAGATTATAAGAGAAGGAATTCTTCCAAGAGGAACAAAAGAAGAATGGGAATCCTCTTTAGATGAAAAGGTATTAGTCGGTAATGTGAAAACAGAAAAGGATTATGAAACATATATGAAAGAAGGTTTCTATCAAATTCCTGTTTCACAATTAAAACCAGGCTGGCAAGAAATAAAATACATAGCCTTATATGCACCGAAAAAGTGGTATGGAGAAAACGGTGGGATTCAACATGTCGCAAGGATTAAAGATATCCATATAAACAGAGAGAATGTACTACCTGGTGATGAAACAAATGATTGTGTTTATTTCGAACTAGAGCCATGGAAAAAGTTAGGTCATCACATTTGTCCGGTGGGATATGGAATTCAAACATATATGTTAACGAGCATGTCATTATTAAAGGAAGTACAAGAGCTTCCTGAATTATTTATGAAATCGAAAGAAGAGCGAGCTCTTTGGAAAATGCTGCGCCGATTTACGAAACAGGTGAAGGTCGAGCTTGATCATTCTGATTTGGACAAGGCATCTGCCATTAAGGGTTATTATGTTCAAGATGTTCAAATTAAAATTGATTATGAGCAGGGGAATGTGATGGTTGGAAAAGGGGGAGAGTTTAAAGAGGTGGCTTTGGATTTGGTTGTTAGGAATTCTTCGATGTTGTTTAAGAGTGTTTTGGGGCAGTTAAGTAGAGATTAAGGTGTATTGAAAATAATAAATATAACAGGGACAACAATTTGTATATCGTAGGTGAGAATTGTATCATGGACAAGAGATCTAATCTATTTTCATATGCGACTAGTGAGTCATCTCAAGATGCTTTTATTTGTTGGCTAGCAGAGTAGGCAGATCCAGAGTATAAAGAAGCAAACCCAGATTTACATAAAGCGGGTACCGATTTTATTAGAAAGATATATGATTTACATAAAAAGAATTTCCCAGTATCTATTTCTGTCTTATAGATCCGTTTCGAAAAATACGCTTTCTTCACCTGTTCTCACCTCATTTTGTTTGATAAGATTATTATACAACAAAACAAACGTACGTTCTATTAAAAAGACATTTTCTTTAAAAAAGACAAAACCGATTCATCCCCCACCTTCACTTCGTTTAGAGGAGGGGGTCTTCTCGGTTAAAATGATAAAGTCGGTACATTTACTTGTTACAACAATGCTCTTCTTCTCATCCATTGCGTCGCAACCCATTTTTCACCTTTGATAACAGGTGCACCGCCATGTAGAGTAAGTTTGTTTATTGATTCATCCTGATAAAAATACTCGAAATATACCGCCATTCCTTTTTTCGGAGATACGGAAAGATTGAGTTTTGGAAAGAAGGTCTCTCCACCTTCTTCTACATGATTTAAATACATCACAAGTGTACTCATACGATTGTTACTTGCTGCCGCACTATTTTCTACAAAAAAATCATAATGTGCTTGATATTCTTGGCCAACTGTATACTTTAAAATCTGCAACCCTTCTCCATGTGGGGCAGGAACATTCATGATCGAAGCGATTCGTCTTTCGATTCTAGTAGTAATCTCGCTTTCTTCTAAAAATGCACCACTGCTCGTCCGAATGTCATTTGTTTTGCGCGAAACACCAATTTTAGAACGTTTCATTTTATTTTTAGACATTTCAATTAACGTTTCACACTCTTCATCACTTAATACATTTGCTAAAACGACAATAAGAGGCTCTTCTAGTCTTGAAATAATTTGTATTTCTCTATCTTCTGTCACAATGGTGTTCCCTGTGTGGTTAAAAATCGTTAGTTCTGTATTTTTAACTGTTTCATTTTTCGTTGACATTTGCCCCATCTCCCTAAAAAAATGATTAGATAGCATTAATATATCACATTTTTCTCACTATTCATTCTTTACAAAAAATAGAGTGATGATTGAAAAAGAGGACATGTAGTTACCTATTCAAACTAACTATTCCGACACCAAAATTTTGTTAAGTTAACACAATTTAAAAATTTATGCTCTTTGCTACATTCAATGATACATTGTACTTCTTGTTCATAAGTGCGGAAGTCGGCCATGTACAGATTAAAAGAACCCCTCCCAAGCCCCTTACAACCCCCTACCAACAAATAAATCACTAAAAAGAAACAAAATAAAAAACAAAAAAACTACTACAAGCACGCATTCAAAAAACAGTAGTCGTAGTAATCGTAAAAAATATAAAATAACCCCGCCAAACTTCCTCCCTTATCCCTATATACATTAAGGAACCACCGATTACATATGTTTCATTAAGGGATAGGAGGAATAAACATGGCAGTATACCGTAATGTGCAGGTGAACTTTTGGCAGGATGATTTTGTACTCGATTTAACACCGGAGGAGCGGTATTTTTATATTTATTTGCTGACTTGTTCGAAGACGACGCAATGCGGGATTTATCCGTTGCCGAAGCGTTTGGCGGAGATGGAGACAGGTTATAACCGGGAGACTGTTGAGAAGTTGCTGCAGCGCTTTGTTGAGTATGGAAAGATATTGTATGATGCGGAAACGAAGGAGTTATATATTTTAAATTGGCTGCGTTATAACCCGGTTACGAATACGAATATGGAGAAGTGTGTGTTACGTGAGTTGAAGAGCGTGAAAAGTAAAGAGTTTGTATATATGTTTCTGCAAAAATGTTTGGAGGAAGAGATGAATATTCCGCTACTTTTAGAGCATTTCGGTATGCCAGGTGAGTTATCTGAGGTTATTCCGCAAGCATCTATTGAAAGCTATGAAGAGGATGAGGAAGTAGAAGAGACGGAGCCAGGTGGTGGTGTGTTCATGTTTTATGAACAAAACTTTGGTAGTTTGTCGTCGTATGCAGCGGAGGAATTAAGTGAATGGATGGCAGATTTATCGGAGGAGCTTGTCTTAAAAGCGCTCCAAATCGCTTTTGAAAATAATAAGCGGACGCTTGCTTATGTGAAGGGGATTCTGCGGGATTGGCACGGTAAGGGATATACGAAGGTTATTGAAGTAGAGGAAGCGGCAGCGAAGTTTCGGAAGAAGGAGCCGACTGCTATGCATGAGACTGAGAAATTTCTAGAGGAGTGTGAAGAGTGGGAGAAAAACGTGCCGTCTGAAGAAGAGTTGCAGAGGTTCTTGAAAGAAGAGGGATGGCGGCCATGAGCATTCAAAATATTGAGGCTGAACAGACGGTATTAGGGTCTTTGCTGCTTGATGGTGAACTGATTAAGGAGTGTAGGCTGACCAATCAGCACTTTTCTACGGCTGTGCATCAAGCTATCTTTAAGTTGATTCGGAAAATAGAGGAGGAAGGACAGCCGCTGGATCTTGTTGCGCTTGTTTCAAAAATGGAACCTGCTTTTTTGGCGCAAATTGGTGGTATGGAATACCTTGTAAATATAATTGAGAGTGTGCCTACTACTGCTAATTTCTCCTATTATGAGGGGCTTGTTCGGAATGCCTGGAAAATGAATCAGGCGGGAAGTATGGCGCACAGCATGTGTGAACGGCTTCTTGCGGAGAAGGATGAGAAAGTAATCGGAGAGACGATTACAAGACTTTGTGAACTGGAAGAGGTGGATTGCACACTTGATTTTGATTTGAAGGATACGTTAGTCGATCTTTATGAAGAGCTTCATCAAGATACAGAAGAACTCACTGGTATTGAGACAGGTTTTTCAGCTTTAAATAAGATGACGTGTGGCTTGCAGGAAGGGGATTTTGTTGTGATTGGGGCACGGCCTTCGATGGGAAAGACGGCATTTGCCTTAAACATTGCGCTTCATGCGGCAAAATCGGGTACGGCAGTTGGATTGTTTTCTCTGGAGATGAGCAACAAGCAACTATTGAAACGAATGGTTTCTTGCTTGGGTGAGGTATCTGGGAAAAGGCTGAAAAACCCGAAGCATCGTTTTACGATAGAGGACTGGGGGAAAACGAGTCGGGCATTCGCAGAAATTGGGGATCTGCCGCTAGAGATTTATGATAAGGCAGGCGTTACAACGCAGGAGATTTGGGTGCAAGTGCGGAAGCTAAAACGGAAGTATGCAGATAAAAAATTGCTTGTTATTGTTGATTATTTACAGCTCATTACAGGCGATTCAAAATATCGTGGAAATAGGTTTCAAGAAATGAGTGAAATCTCCCGTAAGCTGAAGTTACTAGCACGCGATTTAAATGTGTGCGTCGTAGCGCTGTCGCAATTGTCTCGTGGGGTGGAATCGCGTCAAGATAAGCGCCCATTTTTGTCTGACCTAAGAGAGACAGGGCAGATTGAGCAGGATGCGGATGTGATTATGCTTATGTATCGGGAGGATTATTATGAAAAGGAGACGGAGCATAAAGATATAACAGAAATTCAGATAGCGAAGCATCGGAATGGTCCTGTTGGGATGCTGAGGTTACGGTTTTTGAAGGAGTTTGGGAGGTTTTTGGAGGATGGTTAAAAATAGTCTGGTGAGTTCCATACCTAAAATAATCTTGATTCTTTTTTCAAACAGTTTAGATAAGATTAAGAGGTTGCTAATTAAAATTTCTTCAAGCAATAGGTAATGTAATCGAATTGAGGTCTATATTAGGAATACAAAAAGACACTTCATCGAGTGTCTTTTTTATTGAAATGATATCTTTTATCCCGCATTAACTGCCCGTAAAAGCCTGATTGGTCGGGCTGATTAAAGTTTCACTTTATCTAGCATATATGGTGAACTAGTTGGTCCACCATGCTCAGATTATTGCAAAAGTGATCGGTTGAGCCATATGTTTTCTGCTGATACTTCGGACGTAAATCTTTAAGGAAAAGAAAATGGTAAGCCTATACACCTTTTGCTTGCAAAAAACATCTATCTGCAAGAAAATAAAAGAGGTAAGGGTTGTAAATAATGGTTTAAAACCCAATTATTATCTTTTTAGTAAAATATATCTTATAGATAAAGTTTAAAAGCTACTTTATAAAAAGGTGGATTTTTTATACTTCCTGCTTAGGTGAGATCATATCAGTTCATAAAGAATGTATGGTGGTCTTTTTATCTTTTAATCTCGTTTCGTGACAGTGTTAATACCGGAAGCTATTGAAGACAACAATAGAGTATTCATATATAACGAACCGAAGAAAGGAAGCTAAATATGGGGATGAGTACGATGAAAAAAATGATTGGTTTAATCGTAGGTATAGTGCTAATTATTTTTCTTTTTTACTATCAGAATCATTCTAATTCAGATCGAAAAGAGAAGATATATGTTGAGGATTTTAAAGGGACAAATGATTCTGATAAAATTCAATCAGCTATTAATAAAGCAAAGGATAATAAAATAAAGACTGTTTTGCTTGATGACAAAAAGTACAAGATTACTTCACCTATCGTTGTGAAGCAAGGTGTTAAGTTGTTATTCGGGTATGGAACACAGTTTATTGTTGATGGTGACTTCAGGGTGATTGAACTTGAGAAGAATGCTTCAATTGAAGGGGCCTATATTGCCATTGATGATGCGAATTTTAACTCGGAAGTGATCTATTTAGATGGTAAACATAAATATTATAACACTTGGAACAAAACACATATAAAGGATATAAATATCATCAATTGGTCTGAAACGAACAAGGGGACAGGGATATCGTTATACGCTGGTGGAAGAGAACATGAGATTTCTTTTGTTAACTTCGAAAACGTTAAGGTAGTAGGAATGAAGAATGGAGTAAAGTTAAAAGTGGATAAACCGAATTCTGGATATGCTTGGATAAATGCTAATCGGTTTCTGAATTTTTCTTTAGAGGATTGTGTAAACATGATTTACATGGATAGTCATTCAACGATACCGAATGAGGCTAGCGGGAATCAATTTACCAATTTACAGATACAACCTTCAAGTAAAACAAAAAGTGTTTTGAAGGTGAGCGGGCAACATAATGAGTTTCATGGGATGTTGTGGGATTTGAACCAAATCAATCATGGAAACACGATTGTTGAGCTTACGGATAAGAGTATGGATACGACCATTGATATTTCTTCTGTGCCTACGAGCAGAATCTCTGATAGGGGACAAGCAAATAAAGTGAAACAGTAACTGTAAGGTTCTCTCAATCGGACATGGCTTTTTTAGGAGGAGCCCCCTAGATTCATGTAGAGACGGGGACAATTATTACGTATAAGTTGAATTGTTAGAGTATTTCGTGTATTTGGTATAAGAGGTGATGGTTACGCAAAGTTTTTTGAATCGTTAACATTTGAAGATATCGAAGGGGAGTATTTTAATATTTATTAATGGAAGTAAATGAATCTTAGTTTGTATTATTTTCATAGTTTTGATGTGCTAATTTGCCCTTGATCATTTATACTCAATCTCCATTTTGTTCCATTTGGAGAAGTCAACGTCACAGCATTCCCTTTTTGAAATTCTAAATCTCCATATAATGTACCACCAGTAGTTGGCAACCATGAGGAGCCATGCTGTAAAGATGATTTTGCGAATATTCGATTTATCCGAAAACGTTTGTGATCTTGTGTATATCCGCTTAGTGTTAGTTTAACTTTATACAACATAGCTGACCTTACTTCTGAAATCACAGTGTCTCCGACATTAAACTGGAGATCTTTAGCCACCTCCCATGGTCCATTTAGGCTCTGTTGATATTCAATTAAAATACGACTTGGGCTTTCATTCCATCCAAAATAGATACCGATGCAATTAAGCATGTTAATAGGCTGCTTAGAAAAATCTAACTCGATTACAATTGGCTGATTGCTAGGAACATCCACGTAATTTACACTTTGCTCATCGAGTAAGTTAAAACAATTATTAATATGTCCTCCATAGGGGGCTTTTCCAGAAAGTTGGCGCACTGCGTAGCGAATATTTGCATTTACTAATATATCATCTTGATTCCCAACTAGATGTGCTTTTCCTAATGCAAGAGGAGGATATATAGGAAGGGATTCTTCATGTGGTGAGGTACATTGATTGTATAGGCCACGATCGAGAATAGATGTGGAAACTTGATTTGAGAATAGGTGGTTATGATGAGAAATGGAAGAGAATTCGATAACGAGTGGAGGAGCATCCATACGAAAGACGTCCCATATCACTCCTTCAAACATATTATAGGCGCCTGAACATCGGATTACCTTTTTTGTTTGTTTCCGGCATTGAACTTGGATTCCCGTAAAGGTGTTCCCTGAAATTTCGTAAGGTAATGCACTATTTCCTATAATCTCGATACCATACTGACAACCATCTATAAAAATAGAATGGAAGGAGTTTGCATTAATCCAACAAGGATTGTTTATATCCGCAAGCTTTTCTGTTTTTAAATAGATAGCCGTATTAAAGTTTGTGATTTGGATTGAGTATGCCTGAAAGAAACTTATGAAATCCCATGCCTTTTTACAGGATAAATGAATTGCGATACCTTGGTAAGTTGTTGTACGGTTTATAATATTGATATTTGATATAGAAGTATGATTAGGAATTTCTATTTGTTGGGCACCAGAAAGATAAAGAACGGATGAGTTAAAGCTATTATCCACGATTTCAATGGAACCACCAGAGATTAAAGTGTTTTTTTGAAGTTCAAACACTTGGAAATTCCCTTTGACGATTAATGTCACAGTGGGATCCATTTCAAGATGTACATTTGACTTAATAACAATAGGAGAGGATATAGTATATTGTTTCTTCCCGGTGATAACAACTTTGGAATAATTGTTGGCCGCGCAATAATTAATGGCTTCTTGAATAGCTTGGGAATTATCGAGTAAATCTGGACTGGCACCAAAACAATCAATATTAACAACACTTTGATTTTGGCAGTCTTCAGCAAAATTAAGAGGTTCTGTCAACTTATAACACTCCTTATATAGTGGGATATTATATAATATGTATGTTTAAAAAAATGCACATGTATAAAAGAAAAAAACAAACGATGCCCTCGTTTGTTTTTTAATATTGATAGGTTTCAAGCGTAGAATGAATCATGTTTGAGAGGGAAAAGGATTTTTCTACTTTTTCTCTTGCCGCTTTTCCTAAACATTTTCTTAAGTCTTGATTGTCATGAAGTAACTGGATTTTCTTTGCAAATTCTTTTTCAGAATGATGGGAAATGAGAATTCCGGTTTCATCATCTATAATGGCTTCTTGGATACCGCCAACATCTACAGAAATAATAGGCGTTCCAGAAGCCATTGCTTCAAGGACTACCATTGGAAACACTTCTCTTAGGGACGTTAGAAGCAGCAGGTCCATATTGCAAATAAATTCATATGGATTAGATATATTACCTAAAAGCGTCACCTTATGATTTAACTTGAAATCACGAATCATTTTTTCAATAAAGTCCCGTTCAGGTCCATCTCCAGCAATATAAAACATTACGTTACGTACATCTTTTAACTCATTTGCAATTTTTAAAAAAAGTTCATGGTTTTTCTCTTTTGATAATCGGGCTAAAATTCCGATATTGAGGGTTTCTTTAGGTTGTATTTGTTGAAAAGAAAAATGTTTTACATCAACACCATTGTAAATCGTTCGGATAAGGTCTTTTCTTATACCCAATTGCAGTAATCTCTCTTTCTCGAAGTTACTCACGGCGATAATTTGATTAACATGTTGATTTAACACTTTTTTAAATAGCGCGGGAAACTTTTTTTCAAGTATTGTAACATTATGTTTTGTATAAATGAGCTTAATTCTTTTTTTCGTGATTTTTTTAATTACGATAGAATACAGTAACATTCTGAAACTATTTGCATGGATAACATCAATGTCCAATTTCATCACTTGTTTACTTAATGTATAGAGGTTAGCAGGATGATTTTTTAAACTTAAAGGAATAAAATGATGCTTATTATGAATTTGATGATACAACTCACCTGTGGCAGCTGCTGAATAAAACGTCATATTTTCATCTTTGAGATGGTTTTCTAATTTGCAAAAATACATCTCAGCGCCACCTGTTATGAGTTTATCGGTTAATAGTAGAATATTGTTCATTTTTTATTTCCCCCCACTGGTCATAGAAGGAGGTCGGTCTCCTCTGTTTTTCTTGTATGCATGATAGGCATATTGACTAAAATAAAAGTTGGTTTTTACAAAGTTTAACTTTTCTTGGTTTCGTAAGAGTTTCCAATATCGGTAGGCAGCTTTTACTTTATTCCTTGAAGTAGAGTTACTTACAATACGATATTTAGATAAAATCTTTTGTAAGCCATAGGCTTGATATCCTAGCCGTAATAATGCTAACCATAGGGCAGTATCTTCAGGCTGGATAATGGGCATTTCAATTTGTTTAAATTGATGCCTATCTAACATCACGGTTAAACAGCCAATCGTCGTATTTCCCAGCAGATATTTATAATCTACAACTTTCGGTGCATTAACTTTAATATTCATTGAATTTCCTTGTTCGTCAATTAAAGAATAAGAGGTAAAAGAAAAAGCAAGATTATCTTTTTGCATAAAAGCGACTTGTTCTTCTAGTTTGGTAGGTAACCAGAGATCATCGCTGTCTAAAAAGGCAATATAATCTCCTTGAGCTTCTTTTAATGCTATATTTCTAGCTCTAGCAGCACCAGCGTTTTGAGTTAAAGTAATAAGTTTAATTCGTGGGTCTTTTTCTATATATTGTTTGATGACATGAACGGAGTCATCTTTCGACTTATCATCAACGATAATCATTTCCCAGTTAGCATATGATTGGTCCTGAACAGATTCAATGGTTTCTTTTATAAATGGAGAACTGTTATACGAGGGGGTTATAACGGAAACCAATGGTTCGCTATCTTTTTTGGTGTATATCATAAAAATCAGCCTCTTTTCTTTCATATACAGAAATATATTTTAAAGTAATTGCTAAAAAGGAGAAAAGCGCTTCATTAATCATGAGAGAAAGGGATACCATCTGCAATAAAAAAGCAAAAAGTGTAAGAATAATAAAGGGTTTTTCAATATGCAATTTAGTTCTAAAGAGCTTGATAATGAACAGTAATAAAAAAGAAAAGTAAAAAAGAAAACCAATAATTCCAGCCTCTACTAAGATTTCTAGATATGTATTATGGACATATAGTTTTTCATTATGTTCAAATGCGTAATAATCCGAGAAATTAAAGGCACCGATTCCCAAAAGGGGATGGGACATAAAATAGTTAATCGCCTGTTTCCATAATTCAAATCGACCACTTCCATTATCAGAAGAAAAATCATTGATACGGCTGGAAATGATCTGATTCAAATCGATTTGAATAAAAGAACATGCGGCGTAGATTACAACTAGGCATAACAGAGCAACAAGTATCATTTTTACCTTTTTTAGAAAATCCGCTAATATTATATACAAAATGATAACGAGTATTAGGGCAACAATACCGCCTCGAGAAAAGGTAAGAAGGTTGGTAATTATACATAAGATAAATCCAAAGGAGTTTTTAAATCCTTTTAAGTGTGTTAAATAAAAAGAAAAAAACAATGTATTATAAAAAATGAAGATGTTTGGGTCGTCAAGTAGTCCAATTAACCTTGGATAATCTCTATCTAATAATAATCCGTAAGAAGTAATCTCAACGCCTGTTGGGGATCCCCCGGTTATTTGTAGTCCAATTATGTACAATAACAAACTAATCATGTTAAATAGTATCCCGACATTTGCAATGGAAGCTTCAATAGCACGAATTGAAGCTTGCTCCAGCATATATCTCATGATGAAATAGCAGATAAGGACAAGGATTACTCCTAGAATGACGCGAATACTTGATTCTGGATACTGTGAAAAAGCACCACTTAGACAATAGGTAAAATAAAATAAAAGCAATAAAATTTCATAATGATAAAGGGGACGAAAGTAAAAGTCTCGAAAATAAATACAGAAAAAAATGGCTAAAAAAATCATGTAAATTTTTAATGAAAAACCGATGGACAAATTATATTTACTAAGTGTAATAAAAAATAACAAAAGAAAGACTTCTAAGGTAGAAGTATTTCTTTTAATTTGTAATCTTTCCATTCCCTCGTTGTCTCCCGTCTTTTAAATGGTTGATATTCTGTTGTTTTTTCTTTCTTATAAAATCTTTAATCAAGTTCCGAGTAGCTTGATCAAATAGTAAAACCATCGTAGACATTAAGATAATGGTAGAGAACATGGCTATAAAAGGAAACTTATATAATAAGTAGTGTAATAGGATAAAACTTATCGAAAAGTAGGATCCGTATGGAATAACGACTTTGGTTAATACTGTTTTTCTGATTGGATTAGCTAATATATAACCAATAAATGATACGATTTCCATCGTTAAAACAGAAAAAGCTGCCCCCGCTATTGCATAAGTAACACTCAGATAATAAAAAGACACTAAGCCAATAGAGATGGTTATAAACTGAACAATAGTACGGCGATTTTGCATTCCTCTTGTTGTGAGACCATCAGCAATGGCGATGTTAAATCCTTGTAAGACAATAATAAAGGACAATATTTTTAAAGGTTGAACCGCAGATCCCCATTTATCTCCAAATAAAATCGTGATCAGATAGGGGGATAAGTAGAATAAAGTTATTGTCATACACATCCCAATCAAGGACATGAATTTCATTTGCAGGATATTTAATTCTGTATGTTTCTTTACCTCCCCATGACTATGATGCTTAAATAACAGTGGGAAAAATGCGCCTGCAATAACCCCTGGTATTTGATAGAGAGCTGAGGGGATTCGGTAAGCTACTGCAAAGAGCCCAACAAGCCCTAAGGGAAGTGTTTTTTCTAATACTAATGGACCTAGTTGAGGAGTTAATATAATAAATAACCCACTAATTAAGAACGGGCTAATATTGATCAATAATTCTTTTTGAAAAGGGACTTTCCACTTAAATTCCATGTTTTTTCTGAGTAAATACAGGCAGTAAATGCCTCCAGCTAAATAAGAAAAACCATATAAAAAAGCTGTTACATGTATATCCACTTTTAAGCTTATACACAAAATGGTTAATGTGACTAATACAATGGCTGAGAAGATTTTTATGGATGCAATAAATTGCATTCTTTCAGATAATTGAAAGTAGGTTATGCCTATGCTTTGCAGCACTAGGCCGATGATTAAAGGAATCATTAAACTATACATCATATAAAGAATTTGTTGTTCATGATAAAAGACGTGGATACCGAAAGAAAAAATAACAAATGTTAAAAGTAAACATACTACTCGAACTTTTATATAAGAAAAAAATGTAGTGCCTGGGTTTTCCTTTTTTGCTCCTTCTCGAAGGAACGTATTACTGACTCCTAAATCTGTAAAAAAATGCATGACCATGGAAAGAGCTAGTGCTACACTAAATATTCCATAGTTCTTTGAGTTAAAGTAATTTGCCAATAGTATGAGCGTACTTGCATTTAAAACATTAGCTAAAATCGTGCTGTAAAGTAAGTGGAATATATTTTTAATAATTGAGTTTGTTTTCTTATTCACTTATTTCTCTCCCAATTCACAACTGTAAAGTCACTTAAGTACAGATGTAGGTTCTTTTCCACTAGGTAAAATAGCGTCTTTTTGCTTAAGGTAATAATCATATGTATTCGCAAGACCTTTTTTCAATGCATATATAGGTTGCCAGCCTAATTTTTGAATGCGCTTTTTATTGCAGAGCAAACTTTCTTTGACGTCACCGTCTTTTGCAGGTTGGTAAATGGGGGAAACATTTTGTACACTAATTTGCGCAGCTTGGTGAACTACAAAGTCAGGTTTAAACGCCTCTATCGCTTTTTCTAATGATCTTTCATCTTCTACGTTATCAAAGAAAGCTATACTTTTCGAATGAACATTATTTACGGATCAGGTGGATAAGTTATCATACACAGCCACTTCATAATGATTATGAATTAATTTGTCTACAATATGGGATCCGATAAATCCGAAGCCCTTCGTTACTAGCACTTTCTTCATTTTTTATTCTTCCCTTCAATATTTATCTAGCTCCATTTCCAGTAAATACAATGACCAGTGTTCGACATAAAATCTTGATTTCCATAGCGAATGATCTATGCTGGATATAGTATAAGTCGAATGCTAATTTTTCTTCGGGAGTTAGATCATATCCACCATTCACTTGCGCCAATCCTGTTATTCCAGGCGTTACAAGTAAACGATGTTTAAAATTAGGCAATGACTTATCAAACCTTTTATAGAAATATTCTCTTTCAGGTCTAGGGCCAATGAGTGACATATCTCCTTTTAACACGTTAATAACTTGAGGGATTTCATCAATTCTAGTTTTTCTTATAAACGTACCTATTCTTGTAACCCTAGGGTCCTCTTTACTTGCCCACTGAGGACCGTTTTTTTCAGCATCTAAAAACATGGAGCGTAACTTTATTAATTTGAAATCTTTTCCGTTTTTTCCTAGACGCCGTTGATAAAAGAAGGGAGAACCAGTTGATTCGATTGGGATAAGGATGCAAAAAAGAACTAAAATGGGTGATAAAAGTAACAGCATGAAAAGCGAAAAAACAAAATCTATAAGTCGTTTAACAAGAAGGTAGGATGAAGTTGATAGAGGTTTTACTTGTATTTCCACCTGTCTATCAATCTTTATTTTTGGGTCCAAAAGTTACCCCCCTTTATGAAATAATGACTGTACCGATTATTTCATGGTTGCTATGTTCTAGTTGTTTTTTTACATTCGTAATCTTATCTAACTTATCACGGCCTTCCTGTATCACTAAAACAATCCCATCACAATGTTTTGCGAGGATTTGTGCATCTGGTGTGTTTAGGAAATCGGATGTGTGAAACAGAATGATATCAAAATGCTCTTTCCACTCCTCAATTAGGATTGGGAAGGTCTCTAATGTTAACAATGCCACTGGCTCATAAAGATCTTCACCTGTAGATAAACAAGATAGATAATCCGTTATTTTTATTGTAGTATCCTTATTTTGCTCTCTTAGGAGTAAGGTGGTTAGGCCAAATGAATGATCGATATTAAACACATGATGTAAAGAAGGTTGACGCAGATTCGCATCCACTACCAACACTCGTTTTCGTTGTTCTGAAAAAGCTAGGGCCAAATAAGCAGTAGCATTGGTTATATTTTGTGTTTGTGCAAGTGAAGTAATCATTAATATTGGTTTTTCCTTTTGAAGGTTCGGTTCAATATGGTTACATATGCTATAAAATCGTTCTTTGATGGTGATATCGTATGGATTAAAGAAATATTTCCTCTTAAATTTGAGGGTCATTATGTTCACCTTGTTTCATTGAAGATAAGCTTTTATAAGCTGTTTTTTGCTTGTTGTTTCTTTTTTTGGTATTTAAGTTCACTCTTCCTAATAATGGGAGTCCAAGATGTTCGAGTTCTCGATTGTTGTAAGTTGAATCATCAAAGTGTTCTCGTAGAATTGCCAAGCCAATTCCGACAAAAAAGCTAATTATGATTGAAATGGCTATAATGAATTTGGGTTTTGGAAAAAGCAGTTCGGCTTCTTCCGTCACCCCGGAATCACTAAGAATATTAAGGCGGTTTACATTTGCATAGTCTTTAAATTTAGATATGGATTGCTTTGCGACGGATTGTGCAATTTTTTTAGCTAATTGTGGATTAGAGTCTTTCACTGAAATCGTAATAATCTGTGAATCATTTCTGTTAGTAACGGAAACCTGTTTAAGCAAATCATAGCTTGAACGAGTTAGCTTTAACTCTTCTTTTACACCTATCATGATATATGGGCTTTTTATGATATCCATATATGAAAGAGCTAGCTGTTTGTTATCTTGTACTCTATTTACTGGATTTTCCTCTTTTTCTACGCCTAAAGATCCAGCAAGAACTTGGGTGGAGTACTGATAAATCGGTTTCATAAGGTACATGGATGAAATAATAATGAACCCGCTAGTACAAATTGTCGTAAGTATAATAATTAAGAATCGCCTTTTTAAAACTTGCATAAACTCTTTTATTTTTACTTTTTCATTCATCTAGTTCACCACTTTTTCAATTTAATAGTAGAGTTTTGGCGTGATTTTCCGAATGGGAATTATCACTTTTGATTTTGAAAAGGTCCTTATAACATTTATACTAGGGTGAAAAAATTATAAACCTAGCATCTGAACAAAAATTGAACAGAATGCTTCTTCCTAAATTTTTACTATGTAGGGTATAGCCACATCGTCATCAAGCTAAGAGTGCCAAGGGGGTATATGTGAGTGTGTTTTTTGAAATTTCTATGACTACAAAAAAGGTGTACATAACAAATAAATTAATCAAATGGCTACTTAAATAAAGAAATTGATCATTATGCTATTGTTCTTATAAATCTAAATAATAAGTGTTTTTTCTGAATATTTATGGTAATATTTTGATATAAATTGTATTTTATTGAAAATACTAGTAATTTTTGGGTATATTTAACTTTTCGCAAATTTATTTATAAATCCATAAATGTATGAATTAAAATGTTTGGTTTTTATATGAAGCTTTATAATCTTAGCTAGTTAAAAGGAGAATATAATGAATCATTCTATGGATATACAATATTTGTGTGATATTTTATATAAAACGTTTCAAGTATCTATTCAATTTTTATCTACAGATGAAAAAATCTTATATAAATCTACTTCTAATGATATTTGCAGTCCTTTTTATTCTTCTCAGGAAGAACAACTTAGTGAGCTTTTTCAAGAGAATGATCTCTATAATTTTCCGCTTATGAGAGGGAACAGTTATCTAGAAAATTTCGTTTTTATTCACATAGTAGATCATGAATATATAAAAGGAACCTTTGTTATTGGACCCTCTACATATCCCAAGGTATCAGAAGATATGGCCATTAGACTTATGAATGAATTTGGGGGAAATGTTAGAATACAAGATGGAATTGAATACTATCATTCCATACCTGTGATAAAAAAAATAACTTTAATTGATATAGGAATTTTATTACATTACATAATTTTTAAAGAAAAGTTAGATGTAGGTGCTGTTTGGAGAGAAAATAAATTATTGGAGAAAACCTCCTATGAAATTGCGAATCCTGATTTATATATTTCAGCCCGGCGTCAAAATAATTCTGATCATTACGATATATCATTGGAACGGAAAATTTTCACAAGCATTAAAGAAGGGGACAAAGAAAAATTAATAAAATATGCATATGCATTTCCGCAAGAAGATGCTGCAATTTCATCAAAAAGAAATCAACTAAGAAATCAAAAAAATAATGGAATAATGGCCATTACTTTAGCTACTCGTTATGCAATAGAGGGGAATCTCCCGCCAGAAATTGCTTTTTCGCTTAGTTCTCTCTATATGGAGACCATTGAACAACTAGATAACATGTATTCGGTCAATAGATTAATTGAGGACGCTTTATGTGCTTTTGCTGATCGTGTTAAAGAATATAGTATTCAAAGATATTCGAATACAATTACTACATGTTTAAATCATATTAGAAAAAACATTTACCATGAAATATCTCTCAATAATCTCGCTACGCTACTTGACATTAATCCTACTTATTTATCTAAATTGTTTAAAAAAGAAGTAGGAATTCCTTTAAGTGAATATATTCAAAGGGAACGAGTAGAAGAAGCAAAAAAACTATTAACATTAACTACATATCCATTATCAGATATTTGTGCTTGGCTTAACTTTTATGATCAAAGTTATTTCACAAGAGTTTTCAAAAAAATATGTAACATGACTCCTAGACAATATCGTGAAAAGTATACCGTGATATAGGCTTGATATCTTAACAGCTAGGTGAGATATGTGTAATACTTGATCACATATATATAATGCATCAACTCAATTTACCTCGCTATTTATAAGAAATAATACTCTTACCTCAAAAATTTTCTCTGTTTATCCCGCTATTTTAGGGCAGTAAGACCCCCACCTCAAAATTCAGCAAAAGCAAAGAAGATAGGTGGGGGATCCTGCCCGTAAAAGCCCGATTGGTCGGGCTAATAATCAGTGGGGGTGAAGAAAACCCCCACTGATTAAAGTTTCACTTTATTTGAAAATATGTAGAATCCATTTCCTTATAATTCTGCTCACTACATGAACATAATAAGGAAATAGATTTTAATACTTTAAGATTTCTACCTTTACTTTCAGTATGTAATAGTGCAGAAAGAATATTTATAAATCCATTTGAATTAATATAGGAATAGAATGCGATAGCTAAGAAACTTTTGCTTTTCCATGTTTACCTTTTTAGCGTGGATTAAATGAATGTTCGAAATAAAAAAGAATCCCTTATTCTTTATGGAATTCTTTTTTAGCTGCCTATTAAAGAATAATCATTCTGTATTTTCATTTTTTACCAATACATGTTATATTTGGTAGCGTAAAATATTTTGTGTAAATATACTTGTCTTGTGAATAGGGAAAATACAAGAGATTTTTAAGTTTGCGACTAAACAAATTAAGAGAGGAGTACCCCCCTTAATGAATGAAAGCGCATTTATATAAGCAACTAGAGAAAAGTATCACAATTCTTAAAAGAAAGAGTAGATTTGCCAATTTCTTTCGCTTAAGTAGGAAGACGTAGCGAATAGTCGAAATGACTGCTATCAACGAATAATCGATACAAAATATGGGGAAATGTAAGGTTTAGCTGTTCCTCGTAATTGAAACGAAGGATTTCAAACGTAATCCTTCGCCCCATATCACCGTAGAAATGGGTGGCTAGTATTCGTATGTATCAAAGCGAAATGAGTATATATAGAACGCATTTTAGAACTCCATTATTCTCCTGCAACTATAAGTAACATTATAATTCTGTAAACAACAAGATTGAAGTCACCTTGTATTTTAATAAAAATCTTTTTAGTAGGTGTAATATGATGAAAAGATATGAGGAGTTTGACTCTCTAAGAGGATTAGCAGCACTTCTTGTAATAATCGGGCATCATATGATGCTATTGCCTGCGTATGAAAATTATCAGTATGAGTTAAACAGTCCCTTCATAATTTATTTATTCAAGGAAACTCCTTTACGTCTTTTTTTTAGTAGCGGCAACGAATCTGTTATTCTCTTTTTTGTATTGAGTGGTTTTGTTTTGTATTTATCTATTAATAATGAGAAATTTCATTATGATACATACATAATAAAACGGATTTGCCGAATTTATATACCATATTTAGTAGCAATCAGCATTTCTATTATTGCTAAAATGCTTTTTAGTCGTAATGATATGCCATTTATTAGTGATTGGTTTAGTAAATCATGGACCACTGCAGATACACCAGCTTTATTATTACAACATCTTGTTTTTATCGGTGAGTATAACACAGACGCATATAACAATGTTATATGGTCTCTTGTTCATGAAATGAGAATTTCGATTATATTTCCATTTCTGACTTTCTTTTTTATACGCAAAAGGCTCAAATATTCCTTATTATGGTTTATTGTTCTAAGTTTTTCTTCGACTATGGGTTTGTATTTGTTTAATCCTAGTGGAAGCATAACTAGTAGTTTTTTAAGTTTTCACTACATCACTCTTTTTTTTATGGGAGCTCTATTAGCGAAGTATCGTTATTTTATTTTCCATTATGTTTTAAATATGAATAAAATGATAAAAATTGCATTACTGCTAATTGCAATTATTTGTTTTATGTACGAAGGAATAATTGGCGAAGTGGATTTTTTGAACAATTATGTATTGAGAAACTACGTTGTCTCATTTGGGGTTTGTATGGTAATGATTATGAGTATCTCTTCATGGACATTTAGTGCGTTATTAAGAAGAAAAGTATTTGTTTTTCTTGGAAAGATTTCTTATAGTCTTTATTTATATCATCTTGTTTCTTTATTCTCAGTTATGTATTTATTTTATGATAAACTACCTACCATATTAATAGTGTTTCTTTCCTTTTCTCTTTCTTTTTTACTATCTTCATTGGGGTATTTATTTATTGAAAAACCCTGCATAAACCTTGGACGGTATTTAACTAGGAGATGGAGAAATATATTCTGGAAGGAAATAAAAATAAGGGATCGTATTTCATAGGAGTTTATATAGTAAGAGATCAAAGTTGAATCTTCTCGAACATGTAAAGAAAAAACGAGGATGTTAGATATAACAGAATCGGATATTTTCAAATTCATCTTATAGAAAAACATTCGTAAAAGCCGCTTCATTATACGATAGAGGACTGGGGGAAAACGAGCTGGGCATTTGTGGAAGGCATTTTCCCTTAAAAGGATTGACAGCAACCTATATAAAGAAACATTTAGAATGTGACATTCGAGAGAGACAGGATGTAAACGTTGTTGTACCTATGTGCAAGGCTTGTGATGTATGGTTCGAAGAAGGATATATTACTGTGAATTCGTTAGGATATGTAGATTGCATAGAGGATATGAACTCTGGAAAAATTGTAAAATTCACTAAATGAACTTACGAAAATAAACGGTAGAAAGTGTTTTTATTGGAATCAGGAAAATAAGAAATATTTTGAATGGCACTATCATTATCATAGAATGACAACTTAAAAATTCAGAACTTTGGTGAGGGGAAAATCCAGTTGTTTGATCCAGAATCTTTTCAAACGATTCGATATACAAAACAAAAGTAAATGAGAGGGAATTTGGGACGGGGTTGTCATGAACCTAGTCCTTTCTTCATATGGAGGGATAAGTCTGAAACCTTTCTGATTACGGAATCGTCATCCTTTTGTATAGGTAGGAATTATTTGCCGATTCTAATTATTCACCCGTAGGCGCATAAGTGTCGTTATCCCTATATCTATCATATTTATATAGTTCTCATAGACCACTGTGATGGAGTGAATTTTTGTTTTGAGGTAACTTATTTTCTTAGTTTGATAGGCATGGGGTGCTCCCCCTATAAATACAGATTAAAAGTATTGTTGCTGTAGATATCCTGAATAAAAGGTATACTTTGATTAATATTTTTTAATTTATAAGATAAAAAAGATAGGTGCAGTAGAATGTTCTACCACTATCTATCCTTTTTAGCGTATGAATTATTGAGCTTTAAATTCGATTACTTGCTCTTGATTGATTGTTTTACCATCTAAAAGACCTTTTGCTGTTATGTAAATAATTGTTTTCTTAGAGTCTTCCAGCTGACCAATTGCATACTTTACATTGAAGTTATCATTGCTTAGTCGCCACTGTTCACCATTCCATCTACCAGTTATTTTTTGACCATCAGCAGCTTCGATTTTATCATCGTAATTTAGTGTGCCAAACTCTGTTTTTAATGTATTGCTAGCAAAATCAATTTGAACTTTGTTTAATAATTTGATTGGAGAACTCGTTTGAATCTCGTATACATTGTCACTGATCTTTTTGAAGTGAATTTTTCCTTCTTGTCCTTTAACAAGTTTCATATATTGATCAGATGATAAGAAGAATTCATATTCTTCTTGTGTAATTCCCATGTTTTCATGGTAAGGTAATCTTTCTCCAGGTTGTACTGTTTTTAAATATTCTATGTACCAATCATAATTTTTTTGAATACTCGCTTGCGTTTTTTTCGTAATTTCCTCAAATTTTTGTTTCTTATCTTCTTGCATTTGTATTGTCATAATATCAGCAGGTGTTTCTGATTTTACTAATAATGGTGTGATGAAATCTTTTGTACTCTGATTGGTAGGTGATAAAACTTCTTCAGTTTTTTTCGGATTCGTATCCTGTTTATCCTCATTTTTTGTAGATTTAGTTGTTTCTTCTGCCGCAGTCTTTTTTGTATCGACTGGTTTACTTTCAGTAGAATTATTACATCCAGCCAATAAAAAGAAAGTTGTAAGTGTCCCTAGTATGATTTTTTTCATTAAAAATTCCCCCGTATTTTTTTCATAAAAACAAACAATACCATAATTATACATTGGAAATATTACCATAACAATTCGCTATTTTTGAAAGTATGTTAAATTCTTCAATTTCTAGTTATTAGTATTGATTATTTGCAGCTTATTACAGGTGATTCGACCAATAGAGGAAACGTGTTTCAAGAAATGGGTGAGGTTTCCCGTAAACTGCTAGCACGTGATTTAAACGTGTGCGTCGTAGTGCCGTCGTAATTGTCCCGCGGGGTAGAGTCGCGTCAAGATAAGCGTCTGCTTTGGTCTGATCTAAGGATGAAAGGGCAGATTGAGCAGAATGCGGGTGTGATTATGTATCGGGATGATTATTATGATAAGGAGACGGAGCATAAAGATATAACAGAAATTCAGATAGCAAAGCATCGGAACGGACCTGTTGGAGGGATGCAGCTAAGGTTTTTGAAGGAGTTTGGGAAGTTTGTGGAGGGGTTAAAAACAGACTAGTTCAAACTGATAAAATTCTTGCACTAGAACCACAAAAAAGAGCAGTGCTAATGCTCTTTTTTATTAATTGTCCAAGTGAATACTAAAAAAGCACTATTTAGTAGATAGATTACTGTCTACTTATGCTGCCTTCCTATTACAATACCGCTCACCATATATAAAACGGAAGCAATATAAAAAATGGTACCAATCGTTAAAAAATCTACTAGATACCCTGTTGCAATGACAGCTACTGCACCGCCAACTGAAGTCCATACGTGGTATTTTCCTATTTCATAGCCCGCTTCTTTGCTTTCTACTTTTCGTGCAAGTGAAGTTTTTTCGGTGTTTCGTTGCACGGCACCTAAGCAACCCATAATAATTTGCAGAATGTAAACATGCCAAACTTCTGTAGCAATGGGAAAAAAGAGCATTAATACCGCCATAGACCAAGCATATACAATTAATAGTTTTTTATCTCCAAATTTGTCAGAGATCTTTCCTATTAGTGGATAGACTAAAGCGGAAGTTAACGCAAATAAGCCATATGCCCAACCAAATTGAGAGAAACTATCTCCAACATTTCGAAGCAGCAGTATGTAAAAGGGGAATACCATACTACCAGCCATCATAATTATGCTTTGCGAAGTTACAAATCTTCTATATGTCATTCACTGTACTCCTTATAAAATAGATTTACAAATCGTTCTTGCGGATCACTCTCTTTCTTTTTTTGAAAGAATTCCTCTATACGTGGATATGCCTTCTTAAGTTGCTGCTTTGTTGGATAAGAATAATAGGGTAAATAATAACTGCCATTGTGCTTTAAAGTAACATCTATCATCTTCCCTAACACTGCTTTCGTTTTCTTTATTTCACCCTCAGAACGTCCTTGATTAATAAGGAGTACAAGTGCAAACATATCATCCTTTGCATAGGATAAAACCGCATTCTCATTTTTTTCTACATAACGGATAGTAATATTAAGAAGGTTCAACTCTTCTTTGTTTAATACATTTCGCAAATCATCTATATACGCTGTAAAGTGATCGATAGGTACGAAATATTCTTGTAAAACCTCTGTTCGATTTGGATTTTCGTATTCCATAAAAGTACTATCTGATCGCATCACATTATTTCGAGTTTCATATGTTCCATTTATGCGTTCAATGTAGTTCCTTTGCATATCCCAAAACGTATTCTTTCCCCAGTCACTATACCTTGATAATCCAAGGAATAATTTCGGTGCAGCAATAATATTTTCTTCCTTTAGTTTGCTGTATTCTTCCCGTTTATTTTGGTTCTCTGCTAAAACATAATCTGTTACATACATTTCTTTTAAAAATGAGGTTGGAGCTACGGAAATACGCGCTAGGTGCATTCGAACATTCTCGTCCTTTTTTACCTTCTCTTTAAAATATGCTGTATACTCCTTATAATCTAGCGTTCTCGTCTGCATTTCATATAGTTCGTCTTCCGTTAACTTAAGCGTCACATCTAAGATCACACCGAATAACCCGTAGCCACCAATAACATAAGGAAACAAATCAGCATTTTCTTCCCTGCTTACATTCTTAACCGTACCATCTGCCATTAACAATCGAAATGATTCTACTGTATCAATGAGTGCTTCATGACGAATATCACGTCCATGTACATTTACACTTAACGAACCACCAACTGTAAAAATATTTTGAGACTGCATCACTTGAACAGCAAGACCATATGGATTTACTTTCTTTTGAATATCATCCCATGTCACGCCGCTTTGCACGCGAATTCTCTTCTTCTCTGGATCAAACTCTAATATTTTGTTATAACCTTTCATATCTAGCACTGTACCATTTGGATAATAGGTCTGTCCGCCTTGGCTATGCTGCATGCCCGCAATTGAAATCTTCTCACCTGAAGCATTTGTATCTTTAACTAGCTTCTTTAAGGTCTGCTCATTCTCCACGTTTTCAACCCGTTTAATCTTTGTAGGAAGCAATCTGCCCACATCACTCATAACAGGATTGGCTATTTGTTTTGTATATGTATATATAGATGCCATACATAATAAGCTGTATACAGTAATACCTATTATTATTGTTTGTTTTTTCAACATACACTCTCCTTTTTTCGTGATAGTATAAAGAATTCAATGTATATTCGAGATTTATATTATATCTTTTTCTGAAGCCAAGGAACATTATGTAAATAAAAAAGCACGTTATCGGAAGAAAAGTTTCTTCTGTGACAACGTGCTCGTTCACATGTATAGAACTCGATAGGAATACATCCTGAGAGCCATCAGCAGGGGAGGAGTGACCCCTTAATGATGGTAATTTTACGTTATTGCACGCCACTCTCTAAAATCGAGAATGTCTTTTTCTCACAATCAATCTCTGCCATTGCACCATAAGGTAAAATAAACTTAGGTTCGGTATGACCAAAATTTAAGTTATAAAGAATCGGTAAATCTTCTAAACTATATTCTTTCATAACTGTTAGAATTTCATGTTTATATTCTTCATAATATTTCTCGTCTTTCGGTTTGCCGAAAATGATTCCATTCGTGTTTTGTAAAATGCCTTGCGCTGCATAATTTCGTAACCAATATCTAATATAAGTTGGATCTGGCTTGTCTTCAGATGTTTCAAAGAATAGAATGCTGTTTTCCCAATATTTTTTCTCAGGCCAAAGTTCTGTTCCTTTTGCGAATTCTAGTACTTCTATACAACCTCCGATTAAACGGCCTTGTACGATGCCGGATCCTTGAAGGAGTTCATATCCAGTATTTTGTTGCATAGTGCGACGTGTATGTTTGTTCGATTCAATCCATTCCAAACGCTCACTTGTCCATTCTGTAGCGGGTTGAATGTTGCCAATCGTCTCATTTGAAAAAAGGATTCGATTAACCATTTCAATCGTATATGGATCCATTTCAACGTTTTCAGCAAAATCGGTTAAAATAGCTGGACCGTAAAAAGAAGAAATGCCTGCTTTATGACAAAATAAATGTGGAATGGTCACATCTGAATATCCCATAAAAATTTTTGGATTCTCACGTATAACATCAAAATCAATATAAGGAAGCAGGCGAATACTATCTTCTCCGCCAATATTGGCAAAGATCCCTTTAATACTTTTATCTTGAAATGCCGTCATTAGATCTATCGCACGGGCTTGTGGATTCTCGTAAATATAATCAGAGCCTTTCAAACTATTTGGCATAGGTACAACCACAAGACCAAAAACTTCTTCTAATCTTTTTACCCCTTGCTCATAACGCCATCTCAGTTCCGGATCGCCTGCGCCTCCCCAAGAAGGACTAATTGTCGCGACGCGATCTCCCGGTTGTAATCTCTTTGGTTTTCTTAACACATTAACTCCCACCCTTATATCATTCGATTCACTATACGATTCACATAGTTGAAGAATATAGCATATGACCTTTTTCTACATGATCAAAAAATTCCCTGCTATTATGCTAGAGGGGAGAGAATTCAATTGTTTGTCTTTTTTCTTATTTTTCACCTGGATTATGGAATGGAAAAATATTATGTAATTCAAGTAAAAGCCGTCCTGTACGTTCTACGTTCATTGGATTTCCACTTTGCGCTGTATATTCCTCTAGTCTCCAAGAGGGTAGCTCTTCTCCTTCATTTGGTAAATCATAATCTCCACCGCATGGATCAGATAGACGATATAGAATCTCGTTAATAGTTGATCTAGCTATCCAGTACGCAAACAATCCTATCTTTTCAGGCGAGATTCCTGCTTGCACCATTTCTTTTATAATCAAATCGTCTGAAGCGGGAGTCGCTTGTTCATTAGCACGTTCATTAGAGTGTTGAACCCAGCCTTCACTGTCATATAAATACATATCTAATATTTCTTGCAAGGGTCTTAAAAAACGAAAGCTAGCAAGAACAGCTTCTTTACCTTCTATCTCATCTTTAGCCCAATATTCCGGAGACTGTACACCGAATTCTTTTAATATTTCGGTTACATTTTCTTTCGTAGGTTCTTTTTTTAACTCTTCTAAAAGGGGGATTAAATTATCCTTCATATCATTCATATGGTCTCTCCTTTGTTTGTATTTTCTGGTAATCCTGTATTCATTATAATATTAAAAATTAGGATTCGGTTAAAACAGTAACAGTAATTCCTGTAAAAACTTTTGCAACTACTTGGCTGCAAAGGGAACGAGTTATTGTTAGCTTCGTGACAATAGGGTACTACTAAATAAGAAGAAACAGCTTGTTTACATACGAATGTTAGATTGGGGATGCTGAAAAATTTTGGAGGGACAACAATGACTACTCTTCGTAAAAAGATGATGGGATTAACATTAGCGGGAATAGTAGCACTAGGTTCGTTAGGTGCAGGAAGCATGATGAACGATAACGAGGTAAAGGCTGAGGCGACACAAGTAGGGAAGCAACCAAAAAATGTCATTATGATGGTTATGGATGGGACAAGCTCTTCAGCCACAACATTGGCTCGATGGTATAAAGGTGCACCTCTTGCACTAGATCAAATCGTATCAGGAGGCGTTCGTACTTATTCGGCAGAATCAGCTATTACCGATTCAGCGCCAGCAGCAACAGCTTTAGCGACAGGAAATAAATCAAATTCAAGCTACGTGGGCGTATTACCTTCTGTTGTGAATTCACCTGGCTTAGAACAAATCAAAGAAGAAGACAAGTCTCGTCCAGTTGCCAACGTCTTAGAAGGAGCAGAACGTTCCGGCCGCGCAACAGGAATCATTGCTACATCGGAAATTCAGCATGCTACTCCGGCTGGTTTTTCTGCTCACCATGTTATTCGAAAAAATTTTGAGGTGATTGGTGAGCAGCAAGTGTATCAAAATATAGAAGTCGTGTTAGGCGGGGGAAAGGCAGTACTTCAGCCTGCGGCAAGCAGTGGAATCCGGCAAGACAACGAAGATTTAATAAAAGTGATTCAAGACAAAGGGTACGACTTTGTGGAAACAAAGGATGCCCTGTTAAACTCCAAATCCGATAAAATTTGGGGCTCGTTCTCAAATGCTGCACTTGCGTTCGATATGGATCGTGAAGCGACCAGCCCTGAGCAGCCAACACTTTCCCAAATGACGAGAAAAGCAATTCAAACATTATCAAAAGATAAAGATGGTTTCTTCTTATTTGTAGAAGGCAGTAAGCCAGATTGGGCAGCACATGCCAATGATCCAATCGGGATGATTAGCGATGTATTGGCATTTGATGCTGCAGTTGCAGAAGCGTTACAGTTTGCGAAAAAAGATGGGAACACGATGGTCATTGCTTTAGCGGACCATGGTAACAGCGGTATTTCCATTGGTAATAAAAATACTACAAAAGGATATGATACCACACCGGTATCTGCCTACATTGCTCCACTGAAAAAGGCAAAAATGACACTTGAAGGTGCTACAAATAAACTAAAAGATGATTTATCTAATATAAAAGAGGTAGCTGCACTTTACGGTTTAGATAACCTAACTGATGATGAAAAAGAAAAGTTAAAAGCTGCACAAAAAAAAGCCGATGTAGGTCCAATCCTTACTAAATTATTGGCCAACCGTGCGAACATCGGTTTTACAACAGGTGGTCATACGGGTGAAGATGTATTCTTATACTCTTACGGCCCCGGGAAGCCATACGGTTTCGTCCAAAATACGGACATTGCGAAGACAATGGCCAAAGCAATGGGCTTTCACTTAGGAGAATTAACAAACAAATTATTCTTAGATGCCGAAACAGCCTTTAAACAAATTGGTGCAACTGTAACGATTGACAAAAAAGATGTAGCAAACCCGGTGCTTGTAGTAAAACACAATAAAGCGGAGGCTCAATTGTTTGTTAATAAAAATATGATCCGTATCGATGGAAAAGATTATGAATTAGGAAGCATCGTTGTAGAAAGCAATGGAAAATTCTATGTACCTGAAAAAGCAATTCATCTATTCACAAAGCATTCTCGCTAAACTAAAAAAGAATCAAAAAGGCCTGCCAGCTACTTAGCCTAGTTAGGCTAAGTGGTTGGCAATTTTCTTGATATTCTGTGCGGCAGCTATAAAGTGAAACTTTAATCAGTGGGGGTTTTCTCCATCCCCACTGATTATTAGTTGAACCAATCGGGCTTTTACGGCCCACCTAACTTCTTCGCTTCCGCTGAATTTTGAGGTGGGAGTGTTACTGTCCGTTAATGTGGGATAAATCCAGTTGATTGGAAAACGAGAAAGGGAGAATTGCAAGAGAAATCGCCTTTTTCATTTCCTATTATTTTAGGATTAGATGCTTCAGGTATTGTAGTGAAAGTAGGTACAAATATAACAAAATATAAGCCTGGTGATGAAGTGTATACAAAACTAGCGAATGTTATCATTCACAGCTAAGTATTCTTCATACTGATTCACCCTATGAGTCCCCACTATCGAATGAATCAGTATGGCTTGCTGCATCGGAACTATCGCTGCTAGTTCCTGAATCATGATCGATATTTGAATTTTCACTGGCACTTTTCATAGCTGCAGCAAGAAAAGATGTTGTCATCACTGCATTCATCCAATCTGCTTCAGCATCTTTGGTAGTTATGTTTGAGTCTTTATGTCCTGCTGTATCTGTTATTGAAGAATGTTTTTTTAGTTCTTTTTCAACAGAACGACGATTATTCATTTGTTTTCCGAAAACCTTCATGAGTACTAATAAGATGAAACAGACTATGGATATTATTAGGATAAACAAAATGAAGTATAAAAATAAATTCAATATCTCTGTCATATATATACCTTCCTTTCTTACGGGAGAGTTAATGCGTTAAATTTTTCCTGAAGTTTCGTATTTATCATAGGTACATTTCCTCTTTGAAATCCATTGTAAGGACTGAACTACATTATGTCCACATAACTATACTGGCTCCAATTACACATAGACCTACTATTCTAGTTTTATTTGTAAACATTTGGTATAATGTTATACTGGTATTATGATATTTTCATCTTCAGATTTGTACATAATAGTTCATTACTCATGAAAGAAAAGAGGTCCAAAATGATGAGTACGAAAAAAACAGTAGCAATATCCACACTAGCTTTAGCAATGATAACAGGAGCTGACACCATTAATGCTGAAGTTCCTGATACCGTCAAAATACACGATTCTATCAAACAACATGCAGAAGAGAAGTTATCCGAACTAAAGCAGGCGAAACAAAATGCAGAAGAGAGAGCATCTGAATTAAAACAGGCGAAGCAAAATGCGGAAGAGAAAGTAGCAGAATTAAAACAGACGAAGCAAAGCGCAGAAGAGAAAGTAGCAGAATTAAAACAAACGAAGCAAAATGCAGAAGAGAAAGTAGCAGAATTAAAACAAACGAAGCAAAATGCAGAAGAGAAAGTAGCAGAATTAAAACAGACGAAGCAAAATGCAGAAGAGAAAGTAGCAGAATTAAAACAGACGAAGCAAAATGCAGAAGAGAAAGTAGCAGAATTAAAGCAGATCAAGCAAAATGCAGAAGAGAAATTAACTGAATTAAAACAGACGAAACAAAATGCAGAAGAGAAGTTATCAGAATTAAAGCAGATCAAGCAAGATGCAGAAGAGAAATTAACTGAATTAAAACAGACGAAACAAAATGCAGAAGAGAAAGTATCTGAGTTAAAACAGATCAAGCAAACTATAGAAAATAAATTAACTGAATTAACACGTACGAAGCAAACTATAGAAGAAAAAGTATCTGAGTTAAAACAGATCAAGCAAACTATAGAAAATAAATTAACTGAATTAACACGTACGAAGCAAAATGTAGAAGAAGAGAAAGTAACTGAATTGAAACAGACGAAGCAAACTATAGAAAATAAATTAACTGAATTAACACGTACGAAGCAAAATGTAGAAGAGAAAATAGCTGAATTAACACAGACAAAGCAAAATGTAGAAAAGAAAGTATCTGAATTAACACAGACGAAACAAACCAACACTCCTCTTAAAATGAAAAACGATAACAGGGAACTTCCTAACGCCGGAGGTACAGAATCCAATACAATGCCTTTAGGGATGTTATCAATTTTAGGTGGAATTATATTAATAGTGCGAAATAGAATTAAAAATACGTTTCAATAGAATTCATCTAATAGTCTGAACTCTACAATAGATACAAAAATTGTTACGGCGTATAATGAAATATAATCTTTCAAATGAGGTGAAGTAGATGACTTTCCGTATTGTTTGAAGTAACTAGTTTTCGGGCTGGAAAAAACGCGTACCAGCCATCAAGGGAGAAGTCTGTCCTTTTTCGGAAATATAAGCTTTGAATCCGTTGCGGTAGTCACTGTTCTTATCAAACTAAGGCACTGGACTATTTCGTTAACAAGTCTCAAAAACTTAGTTTTTACACTCTTTTGGAAGGTGGATACACAAAATGAATGAATTAGATTACAAAAATTTTTATGATAAAGTCGGAAGATCAAACGGTTGGGATTTTAGTAAACTGAAATACGTAACAGAAGGTGCTACGTGGGAGTTTTATGAAGAAGTCATAGAGAGATGCAAATCCTCAGATGTTTTGCTAGATATTGGTACAGGCGGGGGAGAGAATGTATTAAGAATTGCACCGGCAGCCTTATTCATGATTGGGATTGATAATTCAAGTGGAATGATAGAAACAGCACAGTCTAATTTGGAAAAAGCAAGTGTATCAAACGTTAGGTTTTTCCAAATGGAGTCCGAAAGCTTGATGTTTCCACATTCTTTTTTTGACATTGTGTCTTGTTGTCATGCGCCTTTTGTTGCAGCAGAAGTAGCAAAAGTAATAAAAACAGATGGTATCTTTTTGACGCAGCAAGTTAGCGAACATGATAAATGGAACTTAAAAGAAACGTTTGGAAGAGGGCAATGTTTAGGGGAAAAAGACGGCACATTAAAAGAAAAGTATGTTCGAGAGTTGAAGTCTGCAGGCTTTACTGATGTGCAAATATTAGAATATGATGCGATTGATTATTACCAAACGCCTGAAGACCTCCTATTCCTATTAAAACACACACCTATCATACCAAGATTTGGTGAAGAGAAAGAGGACTTTGACATTTTGGGGAAATTCATCATAACAAACAAAACTGAAAAAGGAATCCGTACAAATTCAAAACGGTTTATGATAATCGCTAATAAATCTTAATCTTTTTACATGAATAAAAGTGTTCAATATAAATGATAAAAGCCGATTTCCGTAGTTTATAGGAGAACGGCTTTTATTGCGTGGTACCTGTGATTGTCTTGTAGTTGAAAATCTTCATTCAATCAATTCTACTAAACGAATTTATACATAAGAATATCATCCACATATTCATTATCAGTCATTTTAAACTCTTTAATTTTACGACCTTCTTCAATGAAGCCCATCTTTTTGTACAACGATATTGCACTATGATTTGTTGAGAAAACTCCTAAACTTACTTTTTCAATGAGAGGATTTTTCTCTGCCCAGTCTAATAAAGCTTGTAGTAGCATTGTTCCAATTCCGAGTCCTCTGTAATTTTTACTAATCATGATTCCAAAGGAGCCTGTATGAGACAATCGTTTTTTATTTTCGGTAAGAAATACGATCCAACCAACAACTTCACCATCTTTTTCAGCAACAAGTAATGTTTCTCTTTCATTCTCCAATACGCCTTGTACCCATTCTCTTTGCTCGGATGACGTTTTCTTAAACTCTTCGGATAACGAAATGAGAAACTTGCCTTCGGAAACAACGGATTTCTGTATGTCTAAAATGGTCTCGGAATCTTCTATTTTTCCAGTACGAATTATGTAACTAACAGTATCTTTTGAAATTGGCAATGATATACCTCCCTTATAAAATCTTTTGTTACTATTCTATCTTTCTTTTATAATCTCCTACTTAAACGAAAATGCTCCGTTTCTTTTAGAAGGAAGTTTTCATTTATTAGCGTATTTATTAAGTTGTCACGGGGTTTCAGAAACCTTGGCGATGGAAAGAATTAGAAGCATCGGGTTTGGTATTTACTTATATAAGGGAGTGGGGAAGTCTATGATTCATAAAGTTGGTCAAATTATGTTGTATGTTAATAACCAAGATGAGGCAGTGGATTTTTGGACAGAAAAAGTAGGGTTTCGTGTAGTTTCTGAAGAAAATAACGGTCAAGGAATGAGATGGATTGAAATTGCTCCAACAAAGGGCGCAGAAACAAGCATCATTTTGCACAATAAGGAATTCGTTGCTAAAATGTCACCTGGATTAAATCTCGGTACACCTTCTTTAATGTTTTTTTCGGAAAATCTCGATGAATTACGTAGCACCTTATTAAATAAAAATATCACAGTCGGAGAAATTGTAAATATGCCTTCAGGTAGAGTGTTTAATTTTGCGGATCATGAAGAGAATTACTTTGCTGTGATGGAGAAGAAATAAATTGCCAAAAACCCCTTATTTTTGAACAAAAATCAGGGGTTTTTTCTATGTTTAATAATCACACATATTTGTTAAACACTGCACTACATTGGGCTCTGATTTTTTAAACTTGTTGTAAAGGGAGAAGAGTTTCTAGTGTACCTTTTTTAGTAAAGGACTATAGAATGGGAATATTCGGGTTATTTAATACAGGCATTGCTGTTGGGAGTGTTATAGGTGAAATAATATTTTCTCTATTTGTACTTTCTAACGCTAGACCAATACTGAGAAAAAACGTTTAAAATAATTGATTTGTTTTCAGGAGTAGATGGACTTATGGTGCTAGATGATTTGTTGAGCAGTCAGCTAGAAAATCTGAATAAAAACTTAGCTTGATAGCGATGTGACGAGTCCCCTAAATCTAATATTCAGAGATTAGATACAATTATCCTAAAGCTTTTATATAAAGTGAAACTTTAATCAGTGGGGGTTTTCTCCATCCCCCACTGATTATTAGTTGAACGAATCGGGCTTTTACGGACAGTTCATCTCGCACCTAACTTCTTTGCTTTCGCTGAATTTTGAGGTGGGAGTGTTACTGTCCGTTAATGCGGGATAAAAAAACGAAAGACTTTTGTAACATTTATGAAAGAGAATTGAAATATTTATATACTAAGATGAATATATCGAAGGTGATTTTATTTCAGTCTGAAGTGAAAAGTATTAGCAATGTATAGTATAATTTCATCTTTTGTATTCATGTAGAGATGATAAAAAAAGGGAGAGATTGCATAAATCTAAATTAAGAAAAGTATATGATTATCCAGTAGATATTTGATTAACTCTTATATCTAAGTGAAAAACAGAAAATCAAGCTCAGCTTCATTATCACTAGTATATAGAGATAACTTTTATTATCCTGGTAGATTCCCATACAGATATGATATTGTTGATCTATATTACTACAATGAACCTGGTCGTACTAAATCTATAGGGTTAAATAATTTACAAAAGGCTCAAGTAATTTACAAAATATTTATCATTTAGCATATTCAATTTGATTTAAAACAATAAGATTATAAACCAGAGAAAGGTACTCATTCGACACTCATTAGAGTGCCTTTTTTTGTTCGAATTATATCAAAACGTATCATTTTCTTTTTGATATAGTATTCTAGTATACAGAAATATACAAAGAAATAATATGAAATATTATATTATATATTATGTTATATTAATAATGTGTTTTTATGGATTTTATAAATGGAGGAAATGTTATGAACAAGAAATCAAAGTTTACCCAAATGATGCTCGGTATTAGTACAGTGGCCTTATCATTTGGAAGTATTCAAACACAAGTATCAGCGGAAGAAAATACACCTTATAATGTGTTAAAAAAGAAACCAATTGGGATAGAAACTTCAACAGATGAAATTGCACATTCTACAAAAGCAGACGAAACATTGTCTTATGAAGAACGTTTAAAAGTGAACGATTTTTCGCAACGTCCGACTCCGATCGTGAAACGAGCAGTGGCAAAACAATCTCAGCAAAAGTATTCTTTAGCAGAGCTAAATAGAATGAGTAATGACGAATTCATCGATACATTGGCAAGTATTAGTTGGAATCAAATTACAGATTTAGATCAATTTAATCAAGAAACAAAAGCGTTTTATCAAAATAAAGAGCGAATCCAGGTTATTATTGATGAGTTAGGTCGTCGTGGAAGCACATTTACAAAAGATGATACAAAAGGGATTGAGACATTTGCTGAAGTATTACGTTCCGTATCTTATGTAGGCTTTAATAATAAAGAGGTAAACTATTTATATGAGCGGAGCTTCCGTGATAAATGTTTACCGGCAATAAAAGCAATTGCAAAAAACCCGAATTTTAAACTTGGTACAGATAAACAGGATGCAGTGGTATCTGCATACGGTAAATTAATTAGAAATGCTTCTTGTGATGCTGAAACAGTTCAATATGCAGGGAATATATTAAAACAATATAACGATAATATTTCTACATATATAAGTGATAAGAATAAAGGGGACGCCTTGTATAATCTTATCCAAGCGATTGATAACGATATACAGTCTTACTTGCAGGATACACGTAAAAAAGCGGATGAAACAATATGGTATGGGAAAATTGATGGTTTCATAAATGAAATCAGTCGACTGGCTCTTCTGAATCAAATGACAACAGAAAATACCTGGTTAATTAATAATGGTGTTTATTATACTGGTCGTTTCGGGAAATTCCATAGTAATCCAAATAAACCTTTAGAAGTACTTACACAAGCAATGCGTATGTACCCTCGTTTTAGTGAAGCTTATTTTAATGCTGTAGAGCAAATTTCAACAAACTATGATGGAAAAGATTATAACGGAAATACAGTAGATTTAAAGAAAATCCGTGAAGAAGGCCAACAGCAGTACTTACCAAAAACGTATACATTCGATGACGGTTCTATTGTATTTAAAACAGGAGATAAAGTAACAGAAGAAAAGGTTAAGAGACTATATTGGGCTGCTAAAGAAGTAAAAGCGCAGTATCATCGTGTAATTGGAAAAGATGGAGCGTTAGAATCAGGGAAAGCTGATGATGTACTGACAATCGTAATTTATAATAATCCAGATGAATATAAACGAAATAGCCAACTATATGGATATGATACGAATAATGGTGGCATTTACATTGAAGGAAAAGGAACGTTCTTTACATTTGAGCGTACACCGCAGCAAAGTCGTTATAGTTTGGAAGAATTGTTCCGTCATGAATTTACACACTATTTACAGGGAAGATACGAAGTTCCAGGATCATGGGGACAAGGAGAAATGTATCAAGATCAACGTTTGACTTGGTTTGAAGAAGGAAATGCAGAATTTTTTGCGGGATCTACTCGTACGAATAATGTTGTTCCGCGCAAAAGTATAATTAGTGGATTATCATCTGATCCTGCGAAACGTTATACAGCAGAACGAACATTATTTTCGAAATATGGAGAAGGACCAGAGCAATGGGACTTTTATAATTATTCTTTTGCACTGCAGTCTTACTTATATACTCATCAATTTGAAACTTTCGATAAGATTCAAGATTTCATTCGTGCAAATGATGTGAAGAATTATGATGCATATCGTGAAGCTTTAAGTAAGGATCCAAATTTAAATAAAGAATACCAAGACTATATGAAGCAGTTAATTGATAATCAAGATACATATAATACCCCACAAGTATCAGATGATTATTTAGCTGAACATGCACCAAAACCGTTAGCTGATGTAAAGAAAGAAATTAAAGATGTAGCAAAGATAAAAGATGCAACGATTACAAAGCATAAGTCTCAATTTTTTGATACGTTTACATTAGAAGGAACATATACAGGTGGCGTAACAAAAGGAGAATCTGAGGATTGGAAAACGATGAGCAAGAAAATCAATCAATCTTTAGAACAATTAGCGCAAAAAGAATGGAGCGGCTACAAAACAGTTACAGCGTATTTTGTCAATTATCGTGTGAATGCGAACAATCAATTTGAATACGATGTTGTATTCCATGGTGTTGCAACGGGAGAAGAAGAAAAACAGACGATTAAAGTAAATATGAATGGACCGTACAATGAGATATTAAATGAAAAAGTTGAGTTTCATAGCGATGGTACAGAAAGCACAGGTGGAAAAATTGTTTCGTATCTCTGGGATTTTGGCGATGGTACAACAAGTACAGAAGCAAATCCTACCCATGTATATGGAAAAGAGGGGACATATACTGCAAAGCTAACAGTAAAAGATAATAAAGGAAAAGTGGGCCGAGGACAAACAACGGTTACCGTAAAAAAAGATGAGCCAGCAGGTCATAACTATCAAGAGGCAAAGGTACTTAGTTTTAATAAGCTTTCAAAAGGAAATATGGATAGACCTAATATGGCGTATATGTACACATTCAATGTCACATCTCCAAAAGAAGTAGATATTTCTTTTATAGATGAACAGGGAATTGGAATAAACTGGGATGTGTATCACGAATCGGATTTAGGAAATCCTGTAATCACAGGCCGAGCGGATGGAAATAATATAAAAGGGAAATTTGCAGCGAAACCTGGGAAGTATTACTTAGTTGCATTTTTTGAAGAGGAAAATAGAAAGGGAACATATTCATTATTAGTAAAATAAATTCGTTTAATTATATAACGACGAAGCGTAATGAATAAGAGACTTTTGCTATTCCTTGTTCATCTGTTTAACAAAGAATAATTTAATATTCGAGAAAAAATTGAATGAAATAAAAAAGAATCCCTTAATTCCTTTTGGGATTCTTTTTTTAAAATTTACTCACACAAATGATCTGCACATCAATTCATCTTTGATATACAGATCATTTGTATGATAATTTTTATAAATAATTGCGGAATAATGAACTTACATAAATGCTTTTAAAAGCTCTTGTACGGCTGGAATTAATCCACCTAAAAATTTTAAAACTGCCATTGCGATTGCCATGTTATTTCCTCCTCTTTTTATGTGTTAAGATGTGGTACATCTTTATGTTTTTATTATAGTAAGCGCTTACATTAATATCAATACATTTTGATATGCAATATTGCATATTTATATATAATTTATATATATGATTAAATAAATTAACGATAAAGCTAATAAACATGCAGGTTTCCTTCTTTGTGTGCTAGTTTCATTAGCAAATACGTCAGACCTTTGAAAGACTTTTGTAACATTTATGAAAGAGAAATGAAAGATTTGTTAGCTAGGATGAGGCTTATCTACTAGTAGACGATGCGCGCAAGTGGTAAAACCATTAGTAAAAATAAGGAGGAGTTAAGACATGTTTATGAAAAGAAAACTACCTATACTTACATTCTTAGCACTAATATTTAGTTTGATAGTAACTGTTTTTCCTACAAATTCTGCTTATGCAGCTGAGGACGATCGTATACTTGATATTTATGGTGATCCAATTACCACAAATAAAGATTATATACTAGTAGACAAATATTTGTGGGTGACAGGTATTCCTTTTGAAAAACGAGTAGCACCCGTAGGTCAGAATAGACTTGGAATAACTTATGAGAAGTTTGCGGGTTGGCATTATGTAATTCAATATAAAAACTCGTCTTATTACGGTGCTGCTGAAAAGCATAAGGATACAAAAGGTAATGAGTATTATGGTACACCTATCAATTTTGAAGCACCGGCTGGAGTAGAGAGTGATGGATATGTAAGAAATAATACTCCAATTACAATGTCAATGTGGATTGGGGGATCAAATGCTGATGCAGGAGGAACAAAAAAATATGTAAATGCAGGCAATCGAAGCTGGATCTATTTTAGTGACCAATCGAGAAGCACTTTAACAGTTAAGAAAAAAAATTCGAAGGAAATAGATTTAGTAACAGGTAAAACGGATTATCTTAGAGATAAACTTGGTAGACCTACTGACTGGTATAATGCAGATCCACAGCAATCTAGTTATGGAGTTATAACAACTTTCCAGCTAGAGACCTCAGAGCAACTATTTGCAAATCAAGATAAATTGTGGGGAATATCTGCCCCTGAAGACTACGCTGGCTATGAATTAGTACCTTTACAATAAAGCATCTATTAAATCTATCTAACTATATTACGCATTGTTCAATATATTTGCTAATAAGTTGCAATAAAAGCATATGAAGGAAATTTAGATTATACATCAATTGGAGGAATATTTATGAAAAGAAAAATTTTAGCTATAGCTTCTGTAATTGCTTTAACAGCTCCTATTCAAAGTGTGGCGTTTGCACATGAAATTGACCGCCAAGATCCACCTATTGCTCTAAAATGGTCAGCGGAATCTGTACATAATGAAGGAGTAAGTTCTCATTTATGGATTGTAAACAGAGCCATTGATATTATGTCCCAAAATACGACTGTGGTGAAGCAAAATGAGACAGCTCTATTAAATGAATGGCGTACTAATTTGGAGGAAGGTATTTATTCTGCAGATTATAAAAACCCATACTATGATAATTCCACATTCGCTTCACACTTCTATGATCCTGATTCAGAAAAAACGTATATTCCATTTGCTAAACAAGCAAAGCAAACGGGAGCAAAGTATTTTAAATTAGCTGGTGAAGCTTATCAAAATAAAGATATGAAAAATGCATTCTTTTATTTAGGATTATCACTTCATTATTTAGGGGATGTCAACCAACCAATGCATGCAGCAAACTTTACTAACATTTCGCATCCATTTGGCTTCCACTCAAAATATGAAAACTTCGTTGATACAGTGAAAGACAATTATAGAGTAACAGATGGAGATGGCTATTGGAATTGGAAAAGTACAAATCCAGAAGAGTGGGTTCATGCATCAGCATCAGCTGCAAAAGCTGATTTCCCATCAATTGTTAATGATAATACGAAAAGTTGGTTCCTAAAAGCAGCGGTATCACAAGACTCTGCTGACAAATGGCGTGCTGAAGTAACACCGGTAACAGGAAAACGTTTAATGGAAGCACAGCGTATTACAGCTGGATATATTCATTTATGGTTTGATACGTACGTGAATAACAAATAACAAAATACACTTATGCATAGGAAGGCACTGAAAAAGTGATTACTGTGAAAAAATAACGTGTATTTTATTAATATGTAGAAAATGGAAAGGAGTTCATTACCTGTATATAGTAGGTGGTGAACTCCTTTTTCTTCTTCAGTGGGCTTCTTCAGTGGCCTTATATATGGCAAAAGTTATTTATGCTATAAAGTGAAACTTCCATCAGCTGAATATACTTTAAAACCAGGTTCCGTAGTTGCTGGAGTTGTAAATAAAACAATCAATTCACCTTTTGCACAGTTTTGGCAAGGTAGCCATTATTGGGATACAGCTACAAAAGTTAAACCATCATCTACTTCAACAGGTGCAATTAAAACAGATGATTTAAAATTAATTCGTTCAGATGTGTTAGAAAAATAAAATTGATCAAGCTGATCTTCACCCTCATCCCACCTAACTCAAGAAGCATCCGCACCTTCAAACTGACTATTATAAAGCGAAGCATAGAAACCATCAGCCTTCAATAACTCTTCATGATTACCTTGTTCTACAATATCCCCGTCTTTCATGACAAGGATTAAATCGGCATCACGGATTGTTGATAATCTATGAGCGATGATGAAGCTTGTTCTGCCTTCCATGAGGTTTTCCATGGCTTTTTGAATCAGCACTTCTGTACGAGTATCGATAGAGCTTGTTGCTTCGTCGAGTATGAGTATTTTCGGATCCGCTAGAAGGGCACGGGCAATTGTTAGTAGTTGCTTTTGTCCTTGGGATACGTTGCTTGCTTCTTCGTTTAGTTCCATTTGATATTTATTTGGTAAGGTTTTTACGAAGCTGTGAACGTGGGCTGCGTTTGCTGCTTCAATCACTTCTTCGTCGGTTGCACCCAGTCTACCGTAACGTATGTTTTCCATGATGGAACCATTAAATAGCCAAGTGTCTTGCAGTACCATGCCGAACATGCTGCGCAGGTCTTCTCGCGTAAAGTCTTTTATATCGTGACCGTCTATACAGATCGCACCGCTGTTTACGTCATAGAAACGCATTAACAGTTTTACGATTGTTGTTTTTCCTGCTCCGGTGGGTCCTACGATGGCTACCTTTTGTCCAGGTTTAATATTAGCTGAGAAATTATTGATGATGATCTTATCTGGATTATATCCAAATTGAACATCTTTGAATGTAACTTCTCCTTTAACTTCTTGAAGCTTCACTGGGTTTTCTGCTTCCGGAATTTCTTCTTCTTCATCTAAAAATTCGAAAACTCTTTCTGCAGCAGCTGCAGTGGATTGAAGTACGTTAGCGATTTGGGCTACTTGAGCGATTGGTTGCGTAAAGCTTCTTACATATTGCACAAATGCTAAAATATCTCCAACTGCAATTGTTCTCTTTACAGCGAGCCATCCGCCTAAAATGGATACAGCTACGTAACCGATATTACCGATAAACATCATAATCGGCATCATCATTCCGGATAAAAATTGAGATTTCCATGCAGAGTGGTAAAGAGTATCATTCACCTCTTCGAATTTTTTCACTTCTTCTTCTTCAGTGTTAAAAGCTTTTACGATATTGTGACCACTATAAATTTCTTCAACTTGACCGTTCACGTGCCCTAAATATTCTTGCTGGGATTTGAAGTATTTTTGTGATCTCTTGACGACTCCCATGATGAGCATCATGGATACTGGCAGTATTAACAGCGCCACTAATGTCATTTGCCAGCTGATTGATAACATCATGATGAGTACACCGATGATTGTAATAACGGATGTGATGATTTGCGACATACTTTGGTTTAAAGTTTGGCTCACAGTATCTACGTCATTTGTAACTCTAGATAATACTTCTCCATGTGTCGTTTTATCAAAGTACTTAAGCGGCATACGGTTGATCTTTTCATCAATTTCTTTTCTGAAGTTATAAGATACCTTTTGTGCGACTCCCGAAATGATATATCCTTGTATAATGGAAAACACAGTGCTCGCTATATATAATCCAAGGAGCAGGAGGGCAATGTTTCCGATATAGGTAAAGTCAATAGCAGCACCGTGCACGCCCGTTACTTTGTCTACGAGTCCTTCGAAAAGTTTTGTTGTCGCTTTACCTAAAATCTTTGGACCGACGATTGCAAAGGCAGCACTACCGATTGCGAAAATAATAACGATTAGGATTGAGAACTTATATGGCTTTAAGTATTGAAGTAACTTATTCATCGTTTCTTTGAAATTTTTTGCCTTCTCAATCTTTCTCATGCCGCCGCCCATATGACCGCCGCCATGGCCACCACCAGGACTGCCTTGTCTTCTATTTTCTATTTTTCTATCACTCATGATGACAACTCCTCTCTTGAAAGTTGTGATAAAGCAATTTGCTTATAAACTTCACAGTTTTCCATAAGCTCTTCATGAGTACCAGTTCCAACTATTTTTCCTTCATCAAGTACAATGATCTTATCTGCATTCATGATTGTACTTATTCTTTGGGCAACAAGTAGAATAGTACTTCCCGCAATCTCATTGTTTAAAGCCCTCCGCAAGGCTGCGTCTGTCTTAAAGTCAAGAGCTGAGAAACTATCATCAAATATGAAGATTTCCGATTTTTTCGTAAGAGCACGCGCAATAGAAAGTCTTTGTTTTTGACCACCGGAAACGTTCGTACCACCTTGTGATATTTCTGTACGGAAGCTTTCAGGTTTCGCGTTAATAAACTCCATAGCTTGCGCGATTTCTGCCGCTTTTGCGAGTTCTTCTTCAGTTGCTTCTTTCTTACCGTATTTCAAATTACTTTCGATCGTACCTGAGAATAGAACTCCTTTTTGCGGTACATAACCAATTTTCTCTCTTAATTCCTTCTGAGATACTTCTCTAATATCCGTGCCATCTATTAATATTTGGCCGCTTGTTACATCGTAAAAGCGTGGAATTAAGTTGATTAATGTTGATTTACCGCTACCTGTACTTCCGATGAAAGCTGTCGTTTCTCCAGGTTTTGCGGTAAAGGTAATATTGGAAAGCACATCTTCTTCTGCACCTGGATATTTAAAGCTAACATTTTTAAATTCAACGTAGCCTCTCTTGTCAGAGGCAAATGTTTTTGGCTCCGCTGCGTCATGAATAGAAAGGTCAGTATCTAAAACTTCTGCAATGCGCTGTGCGGATACAGAAGCACGCGGAACCATAATGGATACCATAGAAATCATTAAGAAGGCCATGATGATTTGCATTGTATATTGCATAAATGCCATCATATCACCAACTTGCATATGTCCCATATCCACTTGGTGTGATCCAACCCAAATAATAAGTACAGTAACGGCATTCATGATAAGCATCATCATTGGCATCATAAATGACATTAAACGGCTTACAAATAAATTAGTTCTTGTTAAATCTTGATTTCCTTTTTCGAATTTCTTTTCTTCATGCTTTTGATTATTAAAAGCACGAATAACGAGCATACCTGTTAAAGATTCACGAGTGATCAAGTTAATTTTATCTACTAACTTTTGGATACTCTTAAACTTAGGGATCGCGATGCTAAATAGACCAATGACTAAGCTTAAAATCGCGATAACTGCAACTGCGATAATCCATCCCATTGAAAGGTCTGTAGTAAGTACCTTAATAATTCCGCCTATGCCTAAAATCGGTGCATAGAATACGATACGAAGCAGCATAACCATAAGTGTTTGCACTTGTTGAATATCATTTGTACTTCTTGTGATTAGAGATGCAGTGGAAAACTTATCAAACTCTGCATTAGAAAAGCTTGTAACCTTCCGAAATACTTTCTTTCTAAGATCTCTACCTAATCCAGCAGCCACTTTTGCAGCAAGTAAACTCACGATAACGGTAGCTGCCATACTTACTAAGGATAAAAGCAACATTTTTCCGCCAGAAGTAAGAATATAATTGGATTGAAGCTTATCTGTATTGATACCGATCTTTTTATATTCATTCTCAATGAATGAAACGGCTGACTGTGTTACCATGCTGCCTGGCATATTCTTAAACTTTTCATCCGCCTTTTCTTTCATTGCATCGATTTGATCTTGAGGCAGTTTAGCAATTACTGCAAAAGGATCTGTATTTGGCGGAAGCTTCGCCGGTGCTTTGTTATCACCTGGCGCAGTGAAAGCAGATGAGCCGTCTTTTTCAATTCCTTGTGTAATTAACATTGGTTTCCCGAATATATCGTTAAGTTCGTTAATTGTATTTTTATCCTCTGTATGTAGCTTATAAAGCGGTTCTTTATCAAGCTGCGGATAATCTTTTAAGTCATTTTTCAGCTCACTTTGAGAAAGATTATTCTTATCTAAAAGTACATAGTTGTCATCTACTTTTTTCTTCTCATTTTCATTCATAAAGAGTGTAAGTTTATCGAGCTCACTTTTACGAATAACCCCAGGTACTGCGTTTTCTACACCTTTTTGCTGAATACCTACATTCACAATGTTAGACATGTAGTCTGGCAGTGACAGGTCACATACGGCTTGTATGGATAATAGACATATAACTGCAATGATTGAGGCAACAAATGGTTTTAAATGTTTGATGATCTTTAACATTTAATTCATCTCTCCATTTTCCTTTTCTAATTTTTTTAGCTTTTACTTCGGTTCATTCCTTTATTCTTCGTATTCTTCAGGAATGCATTCTAGCAGCTCTTTACGTTTTCGACCACAGATTAATTCTATGACTCTATGAAGATATGATGCAACTTTTAGGGTGGAGAATTTCATAATGAATTTGTTAAAGAATTTTAAACTATATATACATCAATTAAAAACCGGACATAAAACCCTTCTTTTTAGGTAGGAGAGAGCATCTGGCCATGCATAGAAGCGGTCAGGGCCTTTTTCTGCCACATGCGAAGTAAAAACAGAAAGCGCAAATGAGTGTAGGTTACTTTGTATTCTGTATAGCAGGGATTTAGATGTCGAAAAATTAATTCACAAATTCGGTTTCAACTAAAGGAAAAAGGAGAATTCTCTGAATGGTCTGAGGACATTAGCATTGTAATGTTCCGTATTCTTCAGGAATCCATTACAAATGTAATACGTCATTCTGCTGCCAATGAAGTAGATGTATGTATACAAGAACATGCACAAGAATTATCGCTCATTGTTTCCGATAATGGACAATTTTTAAGTGAAAATTTATACCAAAATGGTTTTGGAGTAAAAGGAATGATTGAACGGTGTCAATCTGTTGGGGGAACTTGTAATTTTTCGGTTAATTCAGACGGGGGATTGAAGGTGGAAGCGATTATTCCTTTAATGAATCGTGTATGTGATGAAGCCTAGAGATAGGAGGGACGACGAATGAAAACGATAAAAAATTCGAATCATGTTAGTGGACGATCAACCAATCATCAGACAAGGGCTGACGTATATATTTAATAGTCAATCAGATATGGAAGTTGTAGGTGAAGCAGATAATGGTAAGGATGCCGGAAAGATTGCTTTGCGCTGCATACCTGATATCGTGTTGATGGATGTACAAATGCCGCCGGATATTTATTAAAGGATACTCAAACGAAAGAGCTATTAGATGGTGTACGTTCTATACAGCGCGGCGCCACTTTATATAATAGCATGACAGCGAAACAAGCGCTCACAAAGATTATAAATTCTAGAGATAATATTTCAACAAATCAGCCTAAGGCTTCATCTTTTATAGAACCATTAACAGATCGAGAAATTGAGATATTGTAACTCATAGCATATGGAAAGAAGAATAAAGAAATAGCAAATATACTGTATATTTCAGAAGGAATTGTTAAAACCCATGTACATAACATTATTCAGAAACTTGAGGTGGCAGACCGCACGCAAGCTGTAGTTTTAGGGATTCGTATGCAATTAGTAAGATAAATTGTTCTGAGGTAGAGAATTCGATTTATTATAAAGGGGGGAAGATACACTTTTGTAAAGATAATATTGGGATAGCACCACATCGCCATCAACCTAAGAAAACAGGTCACCCCCCATAACGAAAACTTTACCTTTTTACAGTTATTTATGAGAATTCGACTCATCTTTTTCGTTTTTGGGACAATTAATCCCTTAAGTTGATAGATGTGTAATGATACTTACATTGTAACTGTAAAGTAACGATAATTACATTAATAGATATTTTGTGTCGTTAAATTAAAAAAGATTACATTTTTGTTACAAAAACTATTGATTATATTTAAATATCATAATATAATTCTGTTTGTGGAAATAAAAACTAAAATTATTCATTATTTGGGGGATATGGAAAATGAAGAAAGTTATTTTACCAGTTTTAATGTCTGCAATGTTTGTAGTTCCTGCAGTATCTCATGCTGAAAACCAAGAAGCTGTAAAACAACTTGCTCCAAAAACAGAACAGGCAATGCAGAAAACAGGTTGGGTAAAAGAGGGGAATACATGGTATTTCTATGATCAAAATGGTGTGAAGAAAACAGGGTGGTTAAAAGATAATGGTACATGGTATTACTTGAATGCGGATGGGGCAATGAAAAGTAATAGCTGGTTAAGTGATGGAGGAAAGTGGTACTACTTTGCTGAAAGTGGAGCAATGAAAACGGGTAATATTTTTAATCAAGGTTCATGTTATTTATTAGGAGCAGACGGTGCGTTATATACGAACGAAGGCTGGGTTCAGTACGAAGGAGAATGGTATTACGTTCACCAAGGAGGAAACTTACACGAGGGCTATCTTGAATATAATGGTAAGATATACTACATGAATCCAGGCTCTGGAGATATGAAAGTAAACAATTGGATAGGTTCACATCCTGATGGTAATTATTTCTTATCTGATGGAGCAATGGCAACTGGTTGGAATTTGATTAATAATGAATGGTACTACTTCGAAGAAAGCCGGACGCATTTTAATACTCATAATGGTTGGCTAAGTTATAAAGGAAGCTGGTATTACTTTGTGGCTTCTAAGATGCAAACAGGTTGGATTGAAGATAATGGGAATTGGTACTACCTGAATGCAGATGGAACGATGAAAACAGGCTGGTTAAAAGATAAGGGCACATGGTATTACTTAAATGCAAATGGCACAATGAAAAGCTCAGCTAATGGGTGGGACGAAGGTTGGTTAGATGAGGGAGGAAAGCGTTACGTTTTCGCTGACAGTGGTGCCATGTGGACAGGGAAAATGTGTGAAGGAGGTACTTGTTGGTACTTCAATCCAGATGGATCAATGTTTACAGGCTGGAAATTAATTGATGGTGAATGGTATTACTTTGATGATAAAACTGGAGCAAGCCACGCAGGTTGGCTAAGTTATAACGGGAAATGGTATTACTTTTATGATGGCCCGATGACAACAGGCTGGGTGCAAGATAATGGCACATGGTATTATTTGCAGTCTAGCGGTGCGATGGCAACAGGTAAACATTTCATTGATGGGAAATGGTATTCATTCAAAGATAACGGCGCTATGATGTAACAAAGGTTTTTTTATTGAATAAATGACATCAGATATCTATTTTAAGATATTTCTATAATGAAAAAAGACACCTGTGAAGGTGTTTTTTTCATCTCTTCTTATTAATCTAGGAAGAATAACGTTTATAACAATAATGGGTAGTAAGTACTTTTAAGTTGATGGTAATGGGGTAGCACCACACATCCATCAAGTTAAGATTTTGAAATAACCCCAAAACAAAAATTTTATATCTCTACAGTTATTTAGAAATGGAAAAGCTCAATTTTTAATCGAAAGCGGTATAGATATTAATGTTAAATATAGTGGTGAATCCGTGAAAGATATGGATGCATTAACTTTTGCAAGGGAACAGGGTCAAGTGGAAATTGTTAAGTTAATAGAAGGCCAAAAAGAATTGACCGCTACTATAACCGAAGTAAATGGTAAAAATCAAGATTATCATGATGAAATCTTAGAGCATGTAACTAAATACTTTGGAACTATTCAAAATACTATAAGTGAGATTGTTCCTGGTAGTAGAGTTTCAGTCAATATTCATATAATTCCTCCGTCAATGAATAATGATTTTGTAACTCTCGTAACTACAGGTATGAGTGATGCACCTATGGATTATTCAAATGAAGAAAGTGAGTTTAAATATGCAGAATTATTATTGAAATTACCTTCAAGTTGGATAGTTGGGAAAGATAATATGGGGGATCAAAACTATTATTGGCCTGTTTTTTTTTTCATTCTTTATATTAATTCCCAAAATAATTGGTTCGATTAACTATCTTTCTTTAAATAATGGTTTGGTCTTTTCTAAAAATGATTTAGTACCTTCTCTGAAGTCCTCTGTGGACGCTATCAAGCCGAAATAATCTGCTCCAAGACGTGCGGACTCTTCTAAAGTTAAATTACCTCCCCGATGAATTGCCTCCCAAGTCATTTTTACTGCGATAGGAGCCTGAGATAGAATTTCTTGGATAAGCGCTTCTGCCTCTGATAATAATTTATCAGGCTCAACAGTCCTATTAACCAGTCCTATTCTATAAGCTTCGTCTGCGCTTATCGCGGCTCCAGTGAGCAGCAGCTCTGTAGCACGCCCCTTACCTATAAGTCTGGGCAATCTCGTAGTTCCTCCAAATCCGGCAACAGCTCCAATACGAACTTCAGGATGTCCTAATCTAGCATGATTAGCACAAATACGAATCGTACAGGATTCAGCTAACTCAAGTCCACCTCCTAGTGCAAATCCGTTGATGGCAGCAACAACCACTTTTCCTAATGACTCGATTTTATGAGTAACCGTAACAGCCAACTGAGCTAAATCCCGTACTTCTAGTGGAGTGGCTTTATTGAGAAACTGAATGTCAGCACCTGCTGAAAATGCCTTTTCTCCAGCACCGATAATTATCAATGCTTTTACACTTGAATTAGTTTTAACCCTGTCCAAGACGGAGGAAAGTTGCTCAAGAACATCTCGGTTTAACGCATTTAGTGCTTCCGGTCTGTTTAATGTAATTCTTGCAATACCATTTTCCTCAGTGTAGAGGACGACACTTTTGTTTAACATTTTAATCCCTCCAATAGTTTAGTGTGCAGACACAAAAGGCTACTAATTTCTATCGCTTCTTTTATAACATTAAGAGAGGATTTTTACTGAGATGTCGTCACCGACTGATTGCTCGTTCATAAGTGAGATTATATTTAGAATATACTGCACAACTCAAAAAAAGTTTTTTATTCATCAATTTAATCTTGTAGAATGCCCTTGTGGCGAAACATCTTGCATTTTTAACCACGACTAATATTCAGACACAGAACCTATCCCGCAGACCTCTTTAAACCGCTTTTCAATATAAAATGTTCTTCTTTGGACATAAAAATCCTCTTTAGGAAAAAATACTTAAGGGGGTAAAATTCCGCAAATTTCTTTTAAAATATCGCGCCTTTCTTCTAAACATCACTTCTTTTTTAAGGGTACAGACTCATGCCCATCAAGTTAAAATTTTGCAGCATCTCAGAACGAAATTTTAAACCCTCTTGTAACAAGACATCTCATTTTATCGTTTTGGGGGTGTAATAAAACCTTAGCTTGATGGGCATGGGGTAGCACCACGCATCCATCAACTTAAGCATTTAGGCTATTCTCAAAGTAAAAAGCACGTTACTATTCTCTTATGTTAATGAGAATAGTAACGTGCTTTTTATGAATATACATCAGTTTGGAATGAACTCAATATATAATCTTTTATATCAAATCGATGCTCACTTAAAAAGTTGATATGCTCCCATCCTAATGATGAGATATGTTTTAATAGTTCTTCATTAAACTCATACTTACTTTTTAACGTTTCTACAGATTTACTTAAATATACGGCGTTTCATATAATAATGGGATTAATCGGAATACTTAATAAATTCGCTCGTTGTATTTGATCCTGGAGAGCACGTTTAGGTATATCATATAGATTTTTCATAATTGCATTTATTGCAAGCGTTTTCAATTTTAGGGATTGTTATAATCTACATTTTTCACAAAACATTTCTTAGCATATTTAACTTTAAGCATTGGTAACAAAACCCTTATTGTTTATAGTTTTTAACTATGATTTTTCCCTATTTTTAATATATAGATTCCTAAAATAATCAATCCTAGTCCTACAAACGGGACAGTTGGAAACTTCGTTCCTGTTGATGGCAGGTGATGCTTTTCCTTACTTGCAAGATCATTTTCCATTGCGCCCTCTTTACTTTGTATATCATAAGATTGTTTAGCATTTCCATATGTAGCATGCACTTTTTTAATTTCCAGGCCACTTGTTATTTTTTGATTCTTTATTTCTATTTCTGCTATCTCGCCAGTTTTTACTTCCATTTTTTTTATTGTAGGATCAAGTACATAACCTTCTGGAGCCTGAATTTCTTTTACAACATACGTACCGGTAGGAAGTTTATTTAATGTAGCAATCCCATTCTCAGTTGTAGTGATTTCTTGTCTAAAATCCCCATTTTCACTTACAACCTCAAACACTGCCCCTTTTAAAGCCTCTCTATTTTCTCCTACCTTCATAATTTTTAATGACCCCCAAAATTCCCATCCTACTACTATATCTGTACTGCTTTTTTCACTCATTCTTGGTAATAAAGCAGTTACATCTTGAATCCTTTGTTGGCCATCAAAGGTAACTGCTTGTAAGCTCTGCAATTTTGCATTTACTCTGATCTTGAAATTTCCACTTGTTGCGTTTTTGGGAATCATAACTTTAAATTTTTCCTCTATAGAGAATTCATTCTTTTTTTCACCTTGTTCATTTATAATTTTAGCTCCTTCTGGTGCACCCTCCATTTGAACTGAGTATACTCCAGATACTGAATTTGATTGAACTCTATATAAATTTGTTTCAAAATATTCCCCATTTTGCTCTACAGTTTGTTTTCCAGTAGGTATTACGTTCAAATATGTTTCCTGAACTTCAGTACCTTTAGAAGCTTTTTCTACCAAATGCTTTACAAGGTTATATACCTGTTGGTTTTCTGGCTTTGAATCGGCAATTTCAATTTTTTTAGATGCAATCCAGATAGCTAGTTGAGTTGCATAGTAGGCTTCCTCTTTTGTAGAAACTCCTAATTCAGCCGGCGTTTTTTGAGGGTATCCATAAAGTAAGACACGATATACAAAATCATTCTCTTTTCCAATTTCAGAAAGATCATCTCCATTAGGTGAATTCAGATCAGGTGATAAACAATATGCAACATCTTTTGATGACGTTCTTAGTAAGTCTGCCTTTACCTTTACTTCAGTACCTTTGAATTTAATATAATTCCAGTTCATTTGAAACTTTTCTTGATGTATTATCTCGGCTGCTGCTTGTGGAATAGAAATCCCTAGCAACATAATGATTAAACTTATAATTCCAAAACATTTTGTTAACATTCTACGTTTCATCTCATTCCCACCATTCATCAAATTTTCAGGAAAAACCTTACATGCTGATTATATTTTCTGTAAAAGAATATTAGTTTGATTATTCAGAAATTTATAGGTGTAAATAATGATTGTGTTATAATTTCATATTTTCTTATAATCTTTATCGTTTAATTGGATTTACCATATTTGTTAAAGATACTACTTACTTAACTAAATGTACGGGCGTAAATATTATTCTATACTATTAAAAACTAATTCAAAAAATCAATTTTTAGAATTTAAATCTATGTATTTAAAAATAAATACACTTAACAATCCACCTATTAAATGAATGTTTTTTCTATTCAATTTACCTTCACAAAACACCGGCTGCATCCTTAGGGAATTTAGCCATATTTTACATTTATTATTTTTAGAGAATACATGGCTTGCAATTCTTTTTTTATGTTATGATATTTTGTTTATTGATTCTTGTACAAGAATATACTTCTCAAAAGTAAAATAATTTTAATCCTTTATCATTCTTTTAGCTGTTTATATACATTCATGGATAGATTGAAAATCATATATACGCATGTGCATTGTAACTTAGACGGTTAATACACGGGACCATCAAACGGTTCCAACAGAAACATAAGGGACACTATTTGATGACTGGTTGACAATTTCATTATATAACAAATATTAACAATTAAAGATTTTAATTTTTAAAATTATGTGAATTAATAAAATAAAAAAATATCTTATTTTTAATTCCTGAAAAATCCCAATGTTTCATTTCACATAAACTACTTGGTTCTGGTGCAAAAAATACTATCATTGTGTACACTGAAAATATTCATAAATAAAGGACGTGTACGACGATGAAAAAACCAGTGGATTTTAAATGGAAGCACTATGAGCTGGAGAGTTTGGTTATACAATTTATCAATCCGCCATTTTAGAAGGAGGAAGAGATCCCTTTTATCAGTGGATTAATGACAATGACAAGATAGAAAATTATGAACTGGAAGGAGCACAATTCATCTTTGGTAAAATGACTGGAAGTAATGTAAAGGGCATGAAAATGATTGTTCCTGCAAAAGGAAAGGACAGTACTTATCAAGTTGTAATCATTGATGATGTTTTAAATAAGGCTGAATTAGAGAAAATCATGATTTCCTTTTTATTTGAGTTCGAACGAAATCTTCATGTGATAAAAGAAATTAATAATCTATAAAACAAAAAAGTGAGATGAAATTTTTGTTTTGGGGGTACTTCAAAATTTTAGCTTGATGGCGATGGGGTACTGCCACACATCTATCAACTTAAGAAAAGTAAACACCTCCTAATAAAAAAATCCCATAGGTGTTTTGCAAATCCTTTAATGATCCATCGACTACAATCGTACATATTTTGCCGACGCTTGTCGTTTGCATAGACGCAAGAATAAAAAATCAAATAAAAAAGATAGAGATACAAATATCTCTATCTTTTATCAGTGGGGATGGAAGTTTCACTTTATTCTTTTTATCTTTAACTTCATTATATTTACCGTGAATTCAAGTTTATCAACAATCCCTTTTTCAAAAGTTTTATAAAAAGCATTATTTGATATTGCAATAAAGAACAACATAAGAAAAAACACTTTTGTATTCCCATCTACCGAAGTACCTTTAATTCCCCATTCCTCCAGTGTTTTCCCTCCTATATTTACTATAGAAAACGCCCCGGAAATATATGTAGCAAAAAAATGTACCTGATAGAACCTTTTTAAAAATGTATTTGAATCATGTTTCCAAGTATAGATAAAGTGTAAACTGAATGAAAATATAGCTGACAATATATTAGATACTATTAACATACAAATAAATATTTCTACTGAATCTGGCTCTATAAACCTAGTAATGAATGAATCTGCAAAAGTAATAATATCCATTCCGAATATTACTGCAAAAAAATACAAAATCAAATAATAGAAATAAACAAACATATTACTCATCTCCTGAAAAATAATGAATTTTAAATTGCTCTTAGAAGTCAGCTGAGATACGTGTAAAACTAGATCATAGGGATACATTATTTACCAAAAACTATTTTCTGAAGATATTTGTAATATAAACGTTCGTTTTTATTTGAAAATATGAAATACCCTAACTGATGAACTAGATGTAACAAAAATACTCTATCAAAAATAATCCGTACCATTATTAGTGCAATACCTTTTTTCTATATCAAAACCTGATGTTAGAAATATATATAATACAGGCTGTGAACTGAAATTACATGTATCTTGGTCAACAAACCCCATCTTTTTAATGCTTTTCTTTCATACACTCTCGCTAATATAGTCTACTTTTCTAACAATTGCAATTCAAACTATATTTTTAAAAAATACAAACCATAAAAAACAAAATTAAACGACTCCCTAAGAGAGAAGCTTAATTTTGTTAAGGGATATAGCCATATTTTTAAAACTCACTATACTAAGGGGTCTCGCCACATCGCTATCAAGCTAAGACTACATTAGGAAATTTTCAGGGAAGTTTTTTCACTTTCCAAATTTGATAGGTGAGATTGCCATATTCATGAACCCATCGCATGATGGTTGTTGGGTGAACTGAAATACCACGTTCTTTCAGGATTTCAGATACATCACGATAACTTAAAGAAAAACGGCAGTAGTACAGGGCGGCTACTAAAATAATATCTTTCTTGAATTGTTTTCCTTTAAAATATCTCATGTCTGATTCTCCTAGATCCTGTTTTCTAGAGTGTAGCTTCATGTAGAAAACTTTGCAACAGAACCCTCTATATTTACCAAACAGGTCTAAACCTCAATGACAATTTACCTTCATTTGTTTCATAAACTAATTTTGTTAAATCTTCTTTGAGCATTTGCATGCGCTCAGCACCTATGTTTTCAATCCAGCGTCTCTCAATATCAGTTAGTATTTCTTCTTTTGCTTTCAATACTAACCATCCTCGTTCGGTCAAAACGATAATCTTCCCTCTTTTATCAGTGGGGTGAGTTTGGCGCATTACATAACCACTTTTCTCAAGATAATCCACCATTTTACTTACAGCTTGTTTTGTAATTCCTAAGTATTCGGCTAGTTCTATACCTGTTGCTCCATCAGGGGTAATACATTTAAACATAAAACCATGTGCAGGTCTAATATCTCCAAATCCCAATTCATTCAATCTGTCATGTAGTTCATTAATCACCGTACTAAAGGATAATGACAAAAGTGATGTAAGATCTAATTCACTAAATACTCGTTGATTCATGTATAAAACCTCCTTAAATAAAGTCAATCAAGTTGACTTTATTTAAATCTCATTGTACTATAAGCGGTATAGTCAATCAAATTGACTACATCGCTTTTGTTATGAAAGAAATATGATTTAATAAATAATCAATATACTATGGAGGTTCTGTATGACTCACATTGTTAAAATTAAAGCAAGTGTATTTATTCCAATGTCTTGGACTGAACCTATGAAGGATACTCAAACGGGTAATATAATTCAATTCGAAGGTGATTCACGTGAATTTACCCCTTATACTGTAAACACTATGCGCTCAAGAGTTGAACAGGAAGTAGTTGCAGATTTTTATAAAAAAGAAATTTTCTCATATGCAAATACTGGTATAACAACAGAAAAAGTCACAACACTAGATGGTTCTGTTAATAAAAGAACAGGAAAAGCTAGTACGGAAGATATTTTGTGTACTGATATTGTATGGAGTTCTGATGACGTCAAGTTTCAAATGAGTGCAAGTGCTAGCCAACCATTAAATGTATATGCACCTCCTGTTGACTATCTATTAACTGTACGTGTCCAAAAAGATGGTACTGTCGATATTCAAGGTACACATGATGGATTCCCTTGTTTTGAGTTTTATAAGCAAATAGATTTTGGACCATTTGAAGAAATTTATACACATGATTTCAGAGAAACAGGTGATACGCCTGAAGCGCTAGCTGGAGAAATGGATTATAGTTTTAAAAAAATATTGTAAAGTCAATGTATTGCTACATTGTAATCGAACCAAGATAAATTTGTATTCATAATCAGTATATTGTACGCAAACTGGGAAGACCTCACATTAAGAAAAATTAGAGTTTTCTCATTTCCCTGGCGGTATACCATCGTTATCAAGATAGGATTAGAAAATATCAGTTACAAAAGAAACTATTTTCTTTTTCTAAAAAACCAGTGTAGATACCTTATTAGACATGTATCGAGTGGAGGATGATGTAGAAGAGGAAAAGTTGATTCATTTCCATAAAAAACCGAATTTTACTTGTCCTATGGGAGCAAATATACAAATTATTTTAGCCCACACACAAGAAGCGATGGATCAAGTATTAGAGAATATGGCAATGGAACAACTCGTTACATCATTAGTAAATAAAAATAAATTCTTCGTATAAAGTGTATATTTTATCGCTCTAATTGTAACTTGTATAGTTATGCTTAGAGCGATAAAAAGAAAAGTGAGGGAACGTATATATGACTGTGAAAATTATAGTTTATTCTGATTTTATATGTCCATTTTGTTTTTTAGGAACAGGTCCTTTAGATGAGGTTGTAAAGGAAAAAGATGTAAAAGTAGAATGGATGCCATTTGAATTGCGTCCTAGTCCATCTCCGAAAATTGATCCACGGACTCAACCTCGTGTAATGGAAGCTTGGAATTCATTTATTTATCCTACTGCTAAAAAATTAGGATTAGAAATAAAGTTACCACATTTGCGTTCGTATACGCACCTTGCGTTTGAAGGTTACCAATTTGCAAAGGAACATGGAAAAGGAAATGAGTTTCACCATAGAGTGTTTATTGCACATTTCCAAGAGGAACAAAGTATTGAAGACATCGAAGTGTTAACAAAATTAGCGGACGAAGTGGGACTTTCTCAGGAAGCATTTAAAGAAGCATTAGTATCACGAAAGTACCGAAAAATGCATCGAGAAGCTATAAAGCATGCCCATGTAGAAGCACAAATTATGGCTGTTCCAACGTTCATTATTGGTGACGAAGTTATTCAAGGTTTTACTAGCAAAGAAAAATTAACAAAGGCAATTGATCAAGAAATAGAGAAGAATAAAGAGAATGAGTTGGATGGACTGCAATGTAGTATAGATGGGGATTGTTAATGCTAGATTAAATTAGTGGTGAAATATAAATTTTAAAAAATACAGTCAACCAGATTGACTGTATTGGGATTCTATTGTAAAATGCATAACGAAGTCAATTAAGTTGACTATATTATTTTTGTTATAAAAGTAATAGGATACCCCTTTTTAGTGAGTAAATATAGAAAAACGTAAGAGTGAGTAATAGGAGGAAAAAAGCATGACAACAGTTTTATTTGTAAAAGCAAACAATCGTCCAGCAGAACAAGCAGTTAGTGTGAAATTATATGAGGCTTTTTTAGCAAGTTATAAAGAATCACATCCAAATGATACAGTGGTAGAGCTTGATTTATACAATGAAGAATTACCATATGTAGGAGTAGATATGATTAACGGGACATTTAAGTCTGGTAGAGGAGTTGATTTAACAGCAGAAGAAGCAAAAGCAGTAGCTGTTGCTGATAAATATTTAGATCAATTCCTTGCAGCTGATAAAGTTGTGTTTGCTTTCCCATTATGGAACTTAACAATCCCAGCTGTACTACACACATATATTGATTACTTAAACCGCACGGGCAAAACATTTAAATATACGCCAGAAGGTCCAGTAGGTCTTATTGGAGATAAGAAAGTTGCATTATTAAATGCAAGTGGCGGTGTATATTCGAAAGGCCCAAAAGCTGAAATGGAAATGGCTATTAAATATGTAGTAAGTATGATGGGCTTCTTCGGTGCAAAAGATATAGAGAAAGTAGTGATTGAAGGACACAATCAATTCCCTGATAAAGCAGAAGAGATTATTGCTGCAGGGCTTGAAAAAGCGATTAAAGTAGCAAGTACGTTTTAATTAACAAAACACTTGTCACTCTATATGGCAGTACCAACACTTTTATAGCGGGTGGTACTGCTTTTTTATTCGTTTAACTCGCATCAATTGGGCAGTAAGGACCCAATTGATGCGAGTTTTCCATTCTCAACTTATTAAACGATAGAAAGCAGGATTACATTACAATGGAACGTTTATGGACAAAAAACTATATAATGCTGACCATTACAGCATTATTACTATTTAGTGGTTTTTATTTACTCATGCCAACACTACCTATTTTTATTAAACAATTAGGTGGAAGTGAATCTCAAGTTGGATTTATTATAGGAGTGTTTACAATATCAGCAGTCATTTTACGTCCTATTGTTGGAGGATTAATGGATCGATATGGTCGACGAGTATTTATAATAAGCGGACTACTATTTTTTGCAATTACAATGTATTTTTATGATTGGGTAACAGGAGTTATATTTTTAGTGGTATTACGTATCCTTCATGGAATCAGCTGGGCAATTGCTACAACTTCGATCGGAACAGCTGTGACTGATGTGATTCCACAATCTCGTCGCGGAGAAGGAATGGGATGGTATGGACTTGCAATGACTTTAGGTATGGCTATAGGACCAATATTAGGTCTTTGGTTAGCAAAATCATTTTCATTTCATTATCTATTTCTTCTATGCACAGCATTAGCACTTATTGCATTCATACTTTCGCTGGGTACAAAAATTCCAGCAGTTCAACATACATCAAAAAAACCAATATCATTTTTTGAAAAAACTGTTTTACCAATCGCTATTGTTACATTTTTCCTATCCCTTACTTTTGGTGGCATTACAACATTTTTACCACTGTTTGCGTCAAATATTCAAGTTAATGCTGGTACTTTTTTCTTAGTTTATGCTGTTACGCTCACAGTAATTAGACCACTTGCAGGGAAGATATCTGATAAACATGGAGAAGGAGTCATTATTGTTCCTGCGCTTTTTACACTGATAGTCGCACTATTCGTCCTAATAATGACCAAAGGATTTGTTGGACTAGTAATTACAGCTATTTTGTACGGAGTTGGATTCGGATCAGCACAACCTGCTCTTCAAGTAGCAATGATACGATTAGCTCCACCAGAGAAAAGGGGAGTAGCGAACGCTACATTTTTTACTGCTTTTGATTTAGGGATTGGTTTAGGGTCTATTATTCTAGGGTTTGTTTCACAACTCATGGGATATCAAATGTTATTTTTGGTTTGTGCTGTATCTGGGTTTATTAGTCTGTTAATTTTTATTTTGTTTGTAAAAAAGACATTAAAATAACTTTTTAGTTTACGAAAAAAACGTCATCCTTTCCTATGATTCTACAGAAAGAATAGCGTATTTTTTCATTTTAGGGGGTATTTTGTTTTATTGGCTTGATAGCGATGGGGTCTCGCCAACATTTCGCGAATTTCGTACGCTAAGGAATTCCTAAGTTCAAAAACTTGGTTTTACCATACGTTAAGAAAGTTCCATAAACGATATTTAATGCTTGTTACGGGACTTTGTTTTTGGTAATGAGTTTCGGAACTGGTTTTTGACCATCTTTCTTTTAGCTCTTTTTTCTTTTCGGTAAGTCAGGAGCCTTCTTCATTGTGTCAACAACATGCATGACCGCGAAATATGGATGTTTTAAAATCATTTTCGGTCCGCTCTTCTTCATAACATCCTTAACGAAATCTTTCATATCTGGTTTATAACAATGAATTTTGCAATTTTGACATGCTGGCTTCTTCTCTTGAAATGGACATTTTGATAAACGAAAATAAGCATACTCTTTTAACTTCTGACATTCTTCACATATAGTATCTTGTTCATGTTCGTTTTTACAATACATATCAATCATAATGCTAATTGTTTTCTCTTCACGTTCAATTCGATTCATGGCTAGTGCCTCCCGTTCCAAAGTCTCTCTGCTTTGATTGTAAGACTTTTTTAGAGGATTTACATGAATTTTCATTGACAGTTTTTCTAATGTTTATCTCTTTCCTACGAATTATTAATGGAGAATGTCCCTACCAATCATAACCAACAGTAAAAGCGAACGCATTAAGACTTAAATAAACATCTTTCTTTTTCTTACGAGCTTCGGATGCTTAAACCACTGGAACGACAAGCGTCCACTCGATTCTTCCACGCTATTGATTGATCTATTTTAGCCATGTCAAAATCTCTTTTCCGTCTTGTACGTAAGGAGATTTTGACATGGAACTGATTCTATTGGTAGGTGGGGACAGTTTGATGCTTACTGTTATATCAAGTAATTCAGCCTTAGCGTACGGAATCCGCGTTCTGTTGGTGCTACCCCATGCCCATCAAGCTAGTATTTTGAAGTATCCCCAAAACGAAAAAATGAACTGTCATAGACAACAGTAGCAACATAGATTTTTCGCTTTTTAAATAAGGAATCTACTTGACTCTCTAAAAGTATGGAAAAATTCTAGATATGTAAGAGACCAGAGGCTACTCACTAGACATACTTTAAACTCTCAAGAATAATGAAGATGTACCTAAAAAGTAGGAGGCATCACATATGATAAACTTAAATGATTTGGAACCTGGCATCCGGACCTTGGTCACTCAATTCATAGAGGCTGGTCGACCTTCAGCAAGACAGCAGAGCTTTCATGAACGTCGACGAGGATATTTGAATACAATTGATCTTGCCGGAGAAGCCGTGCCTGTATGGAATATTGTTGATCAAACAATTGACGGTTTACCGCTTCGTATATACAAATCGTCGAATCAACTCAATCTTCCTATTCTGATTTATTATCACGGTGGCTGTTTTGTCAGCGGCGATTTCGAAACTCATGATCGTCAAATGCGTCGGTTAGCTAACTTGAGCAAATCCCTCGTTATTGCCGTCGGTTACCGATTGGCACCGGAACACGTTTATCCAGCCGCACACGACGATGCGGTTAAAGCTACATATATTGTCCGTGAGTATGCTTCGGCTTGGGGTGGAAATCCAGACAACATTACTCTTGCAGGTGACAGTGCAGGCGGACATCTTACTCTAGTTACTTGCCTTCGACTTAAAGTGGAAGGCAAGTGGCTTCCGCAGCGACAAATTCTTATTTATCCAATGCTGGACGCGAACGGTTCAAGCAACAGTTATAAAAAATATGGAGACGATTATGTGATTACCCGAGATATGCTGCTTAGTGGTTTTGAGGCCTACTTATCTAATCTACCTCCCAATCATCCAGAAGCTAGTCCATTATATCGAGAAGATTTTACCGATCTTCCGGAAACTCACATTTTAACAGCAGAATTTGATCCTCTTGTCGATGAAGGTGAGATGTTGTATCGCCGTTTACTAGAAGCAGGCGTGAAAGTACAATGCCGTCGGTACCTCGGAGTAAACCACGGATTCTTTCAATTGGCTGGTATCAGTCCAGCTGGTAAGAAAGCGATTGAGGATGTTGCATCTATTGTCAGGTAGGTACTATTTATTAAATTAAGGAATGAGATAACGCCTTAAAGCAAAAAAATACGCTATTCTTTTTGTATATTTCTACAAAAAGAATAGCGTATTTTTTTACTTTAGGGGAATTTTGTTTTGTTATCTTGATAGCGATGGGGTAGCATCAACAAAACGAAAATTTCGTACGCTAAGACGGTTTCATAGACAATATATACCTATATTTTTATGTAATTTTACATATCCAAATAAAGGGAGCTGATATGCAAAACGTGATTAAATTATATTAACAACATTTAAATTCTATTTTAATTTTTTAAAAAAATTAAAATAGTTATATTTTTACCGGATATATTAAGTTGTAACTATTGCAATTACTTAAATGAAATTAAACAGTGATTTTAGAAGTATAATATTTCTACTCGCACTAATACGCAATAGTTGAATAGTTGAATATAATCGACAAAATTCTATTATTTACGCATTAAAAATTTAATGTTTTAATAAAGGTGTAATTGGTATGACCACTAAGAGAGGAGAAAATCAGACTAATAAAAGTGCAGAAAAATTGTCTGTAACATCATGTTTGGTTAATTATCTAAATACTCAGTTTTTTAGCATGGTGTAGAAATCATCTAGAATCACAAAGGTATCATATTTATAAAAATAGCATTCTAAGTTTCTACATAGCAAAAGTGATATTATTTCACAGTAAAAGTATAAGCAATGTACAGTATAATTTCATCTTTTGTAATCTTGTAGAAATAATGAAGGAAGAGGAGAGATAGTATGAAACGTATGAAAAAAATAATTCCCGCAGCATTTGTGTTAAGTTCAGCTTTATTTGTAGCACCAGGATTTTCTTCTGCAGCTACTGATACTTCTACAAAAGTAGGAAGTCTACCAATAGTAGTAGATTCACAAGGGCCAAAAGCACCTATGACAGCAGAGCAAGTTGCAGCAAATGGTACACAGCTTCCTTATATTCCTACAGGTCCTTATGAAGAATTCCCTAAAGAGTGGCATGTATCTACAGAAGATGGTGCTTTAATTGATTATGTTTATGTAGATGTAGTGGCTAATGAAAATGCAGTGACTATTAACAATGTAATTAGATATAAGGATTACAAAATTTTAAAAGCCGATGGTACTTGGCTTCAAGATGGAGAATCATATAGTAAAACAGCAAATAAAGGAGAAGTATTGTACTCAATTGCAATTCCTAAAACTAATCCAGCTTTAGCTGATACTAAATTAAAGAAAAAAATGAGCTGGAAATTAATTGATTCAAATGTAATAGATAAAAATTCAGGTTATCATTGGAGTAAATCCGTTACAAGCGGAATGTCTCATAATGTAACTGTGGGATTATCTTATACAATTGGGATGGAAGTAGGTCTTGAAGGTATTGCAAAAGTAAATCAATCATTAACTGCAAGTTTCGGTTATGGTATTACATTAAATTCAGAAGAGACAGTTACGAAAACATTTGATTTTAATCCAAAACCTGATTATGCATATGATCAATATAGAACTGCATTATATCAACAAGTAGCTAACTATTCAGTTGCTCCAGGTGCAGGATTACAAAGTTGGATGTCTAATTGGGAAAATAATGATCCTACAAATCAAGTTTTAAAATTGCTTGGTAAACAACCTTATTATAAATTACAAGCAAAAGAAGCAGTTAATTATCCAGTAGATGTTTTAGTTGCTCTTACTTCGAAATAATAAAAAAAGCTAGCATTTTGCTAGCTTTTTATTATTTGACCTATTTTCCTATTTTTTCACTTTCAAAACATATTGGTTCATTTTCATAAAAGAGTCCTATATATATAAGGGCTCTTTTTATATTTTCACTTATAATATCTTACAAAACTGTCATCTTGATGTAAGGTTATTAGATAGTTCATATACTATTTCAATGTAATAATAAAAATATAAGAAATCATAATAATTTTTAAGAGGTGAAAGTCATGAAAGGAAATAATATCTTATCTTCTTTAAGTTACATTAGTATCTTTTTTGCACCAATTCTAGTACCAATTATTATTTACTTTGTAGCAGAAGAAGAAGTGAAATATCATGCAAAAAAAGCATTATGGACACATCTAATTCCCTGTGTAACAGTCATCATTGGTCTTGCTATATCTGGAGTAGTTGGATTTAGTACATTAAGTGAAAATGCAATTGGAATTGCATTATTAATCGGAACTTTTGCTATTGCTTTTATCTTGAGTATTTACTATTTCATTTGGAATATAGTAAAAGGTATTAAGGTGTTAAAAGAAGCTTAGTCTATAAAGACTAAACTTATATTTCTAAAGAAGAGCGAATGCTTAAATCTTCTTTTTTAAGGTGGATTTGTACGAATTGAGGGGAGATAAAGAAATGACGATAAAAAAAGCTTGGTTATTCTTGCTTATGATGGTAATTGGTTTAACAGGATGTTCTATGATTAAAGAAGGTAAGAATTCAATTGACTATGCTCAAAAGGCAATAGATTATGTTAATGAAGTGAGTACGTTTGCAAATGAAGCGCCGGGATTAGCAGGAAAAGCAATCAACGATAGTGCCGCCCGCAAAGAATTAGAAACTAGACTGAGAGAAATTCAAAAGGATATTCCAGCTTTTAATGAATTGACACCTCCTGATGTAGCAAAGGATATTCATCAGCAAATTGTTGGATATAATGAAAAGTTAAATGAATTAATTGATACAACTATGAAGAAGGTAGAAGAAGGGAAAATGGATGTAGATCAATTCAAAAACTCGGAGCTTATGCAGACAATTCAACAAGTTCAAAAATTAAAAGATAAGATTCAAAATTTAGGTCAGTAAATAGGGTACCGCCCCATAATAAGAGCCGAATTTTCTACTCTAAGAAAAATTCGGCTCTTATTTTTTATAGATTAGTTGTTATTTTGCTTCTTCATATTCCTTCATTATTTTATAAAAAGTATTTTTCTTCAGTTGAAGTAGCTCCATAAATTTGACACCTGTTATTTCTCTATTTTTCCACTTTGGATAAGTTTCTTCTATTAGGAGGCACCATACACGCCTATCAACTTAAGAAAACAAGTTACACCCAAAAAAAATCCCTCAGACAAGCCAAGGGACCACTTATTTACATGAAAATATTGACGGTACAGATTTAATTTTTGGATAAACTCTATTCGATCCATAATCTTGTGAAAATTTTTAACAGAAACAACACCTGAAGGTTGTCGAAGCCATGATAAATACGAGAACTTGTCTCCTTTTCCTCATTTCTGTAATAAGGGATCCCGTCACATTGCCATCAAGTTAAGAAATTTTTTGTTCCCCAAAACGAGAAAAACGAACTGAATTCCATAACTATAAAGAGATAAAATTTTCGTTTTGAGGATACTTTAAAATATTAGCTTGATGGGCATGTATAGTGACCCTTTATAGCAATAAAACTAGCTTATGTAATATTGCATATTAAAATGTATTGATATATATGTAAGCGCTTACTATAATAAAGGTATAAAGATTTACAACATCTTACTATACAAAATAAGAGGAGGAAATAATATGGCAATCGCAATGGCAGTTCTAAAATTTTTAGGTGGAATCATCCCATTAGTAGGAGAGCTTTTAAAAGCAGTAATGTAAGTTCATTATCTTACTATACAAAAAAAGAGGAGGGAATAATATGGCAATCGCAATGGCAGTTTTAAAATTTTTAGGCGGAATCATCCCGTTAGTAGGAGAGCTTTTAAAAGCAGTAATGTAAGTTCATTATTCCGCAATTGCAATTATATATATAAATATCATACGAATGATCTGTATATCAAGAATGAATTGATGTGCAGATCATTCGTGTGAGCAAACTTTAAACAAGAAAAAGAATCCCAGAAATCATAAGGGATTCTTTTTCTTTATGTAATTACGGCATTAACATTTTTGCTACAGATAATGATGTCCTATGTAAACTTTATATATATAGGTTATTCATAGTTTAAATAAGATGATTTTTTAATATATTTGTCGAATTATTTATTGTTGCAACATATTAATTAAAGCGAGGTTTATGAGTTATGATTCGGTTAATCGAGGAAACAGATGCAGAACCTTTTTTAGAATTATGTAGAAAGATTGATGAAGAAACGGAATTTATGTTATTTAAGGAAGGGGAGAGAACTACTACAATTGAACAACAAAAAAGTGCTATCAAAAGAATGTCTCAATCTTCTAATTCAGCTATTTTTGTTGCTGAGATTGAAGATGAATTAGTAGGATACTTGATGGCAATTGGTGGTCAACCTAAAAGAATTAGGCATAGTGTTTATATTGTTGTTGGTGTAACTCATGAAAATAGTGGAAAAGGAATTGGAACTAAGTTATTTAAAGAACTTGAAAATTGGGCAAAGACTTTTGGTGTAATCAGATTAGAGTTGACTGTAAGAGTAAATAATACATCAGCCATTTCTTTATATGAGAAATTAGGTTATGAGATTGAGGGCATAAAAAGAGGTTCTTGTGTTGTTGATGGAGATTTAGTTGATAGTTATTATATGTCTAAGATTTTAAATGTATAGGTTTTACTTCTGATAACGAATCTTATGTTATCAACGCTTACAATAAGATAACAAAATGTAGAAAAGTAAAAATTTCGTTTAGGGGGTACCCCAAGATCTTAGCTTGATGGTCATGTGGTACTACCCCTATGTGAAATGTAGTAATTATTATTGTACTTGGACACAATTCATTTACTACAGTATTAAGTATATCACTTACATCATGTATCTTTTATAAAGAAGTATGTCGAATTCAAGAATATTAGTTTTTTATATGAAAAAGAAATATATAACCTTGAAATTAAAGTCTTTGCAATTGTTCATATTTTTATTTCATATAAAACTTTCTAAATACAGATGAAATGATAAGTATAGAATCATTTCATCTGTATTACAATAACTATGAGCTTTCTTCTTTTGTTAGGTGACTATGTTTTTTCGAATAAACAAAGTATACAACTACTCCAATTGCTAACCAAACACCAAAGTACACCCATGTTGTTAACGGTAAATTTAGCATTAAGAATAAACAGCAAACAATTGAAATGATCGGCAAAATTGGTACAAGTGGTACCATAAATCCACGCTGTAATTTCGGATGTGTTTTACGAAGGATGATAACTGATACACCAACCATCGCAAATGTTAATAACGCTCCAATATTCGCTAAATTCGACAATTCTTTTAAATCGATAAATCCAGCAATTAAAGCACTACCAATCCCTGTTAACCAAGTTGAAAATGTTGGTGCTTCTGTCTTCTTGTTAATTTTCGCAAAAGATTCTGGCAATAAACCGTCACGACTCATTGCAAAGAATACACGTGTTGTTGCGTAAATATAAGCAAAAATTACAGCCATAATACCAATTACAGCTCCAATAGCAATTACACCAGCTACTTTATCTTGTCCTACAACTTCTAATACATAAGCCATTGCTTCTGGTACATCTAACTCTTTATAAGAAACCATACCAGTCATAACAAGACAAACCACAACATAAATGATTGTACAAATAACTAACGAAGCAATGATACCAATTGGAAGGTCACGTTGTGGATTTTTCACTTCTTCTGCTGAAGTTGCTAATGCATCGAAACCTAAGAAAGCAAAGAATACTGCTGCTCCTCCGGCAAAGACTCCACTTAAACCATACGGTGCAAATGGTACCCAGTTTTCTGGTTTTACGTAGAATACACCAACCGCAATGAATAAGATAACAATAGCAATTTTGATTAATACCATTGCGTTATTCACACGTTTACTTTCTTTCGTACCACGTGATAATAGCCATGTTAGTACTAACGTAATGACTACTGCTGGTAAGTTAACGATACCACCTTGTGATGGAATCGTTAACAGTTCTTTTGGAATTTCTAATCCAAATCCACTTATCAAGTTATGGAAATAACCTGTCCATCCACCAGCTACTGCTGCTGTTGTTACAACGTATACCGATAGTAAGGTCCATCCCATTAAATGGGCTACAAACTCCCCAATTGTAGCATAAGAGTATGTGTACACACTACCTGAAACAGGAAGTGTAGAAGCAACTTCTGCATAACATAATGCTGCAAATCCGCAAACAATTGCGGCAATCATAAATGAAAAAATAACTGCTGGACCAGCATCTCTTGCTGCTACTAATCCAGTTAATACAAGAACGCCTGTACCAATTATTGCGCCAATTCCTAGCATTGTTAAGTCAAATGCCCCTAAATTTTTTGACAAAGTTTTACTTTTACTTTCTTCTAACAATTGCATAACAGATTTCTTTTTAAACAGGTTGGCCACGATATATGTCCCCTTTTACCAAAGAAGAGCTAAGATGTCTTCTCCTAGCTCTTCTTTGGTAAAATTAATTTATTTTATAAGATATTCAAAGAGTTATTTTACTTCATTCGCAACAAAGAAATGCTCACATACACTGGAAATGCGTTTTAAGTCCACATTTCCACCTGAAATAACCGCTACTACTTTTTTACCTTTTGTATATTGATCAACTTTTCCTGCAAGAAGAGCAGCTGTAGCTAATGCTCCAGCTCCTTCTACAACAGCTTTTCCACGTTGTAGTAAGTCTTTCATGGCTACTTCTAATTCCTCTTCTGATACCGTTACAATATCATCCACTAATTCTTTAACAATTTCAAAGGTTAAGTCTCCCGGTATTTTAACAGCACATCCATCAGCTATTGTTGGTGCTTCATAATGGGATACAATTTTTCCAACATCATAAGAAGCTTTCATTCCATGGACATTATCAGCTTGAACACCAATAATATTAATTGATGGATTAAATGATTTAAGTGCAACTGCAATTCCTGAAATAATACCTCCACCACCAATAGGCACAATTACAGTATCAACATCCCACATATCATCAAGAATATCTAAACCAATTGTTCCTTGGCCAGCCATTACCTCTACATCATCGTATGGATGTAAATATGTTTCTCCTGTTTCCTGTATAATCTCTTCACATTTAGCCTTAGCATCATCAAAGGTATCCCCATGTAAAATAACTTCAGAACCATATCCTCTGGTAGCATCAACTTTGGCTTGTGGTGCAGAAATTGGCATAACAATTTTACTTTTGATTCCAAGTAAATGAGAAGATAATGCAACACCTTGTGCATGATTCCCAGCTGAACAAGCAATCACACCATGTGCTTTTTCTTCATCTGTTAAATTTGAAATTTTATTAAATGCACCACGAAACTTAAATGATCCAGTTAATTGCATATTTTCTAACTTCAAATGAATTTCTCCACCCGTTTTACTCGTCAAATAAAATGATTTAACAAGGGGGGTCTTACGTGCATTTCCAGAAAGAATTTGTTGAGCTTTTTTTATATCACCAATGTTAAGTGGTAAATTTTTGTTAATCATAGTAACACTTCTTTCAGTGGTTTATAATCTAACTCTAACGTCTTTCCTAAATTCTCATAGGTAATAAAACCTTTATAAATGTTTATACCAGATGCTAAAGCCGGTTTAGTATTTATTGCATTTTCTAATCCCTCTTTAGCAATTAATAATAAATATTCAATATTTCCATTTGCTAAAGCCATGGTCGAAGTACGTGGGGTGGCACCAGGCATATTTGGTACAGCATAATGGATTACATCATGCTTAATAAATATAGGGTTATCATGTGTTGTATAGTGATCAACTGTTTCAACTGTTCCACCTTGGTCAATTGCAATATCAACAATAACACTGCCAGGTTTCATTGATTGAACCATATATTCTTTTACAATTTTCGGTGGTTTCGCTCCTGGTATTAAGATAGTTGAAATAAATAAGTCTGCCTCTTTTATATGCTTTTCTAAGTTTTCAGTATTGGATTCAATAACCTCTACAGAATCATTCACATATCTTTCTTTTAAATAAGCAATTTGGGTTTTGTTTAATTCTAGAATAGTCACATGGCAACCAATTCCAATTGCCATATCACATGCATTAATAGATGCATTTCCTCCACCTAAAATGACAACATTTCCAGCAGGGATACCCTCAATTCCTGATAATAAAATCCCTTCTCCTTGATGTTGTTTTTCTAGATAATAAGCTCCCATAAAGACTGCACGGCGGCCAGCAATCGCACTCATGGGCTTTAACAGAGTCAAAACACCATCTTCACTAATTGTCTCTCCAGCAATTGCAGTAGTTCCTGCTTGTCTCATTGCTTCAACACACTCTTTAGAAGCTGCTAGATGTAAAAATCCCCATACAATGAGATCTTTTTTAAAGTAGTGATATTCTGCAGATAGTGGTTCTTTCACTTTTACTACCATATCGACGTCCCAAGCTTCTTTTTGAGTTACTATGCTTGCACCTGCATTTGTATATTCATCATTAGTATAACCAGATCCTAATCCAGCATCTTTTTGTACCAAAACTTGATGTCCCTCTGCAACTAACTTTTGAGCATTTTCGGGAGTCATTCCCACACGAGATTCACCTTTTTTTATTTCTTTTACTACTCCGATTTTCATACTCACACTTCCTTTTAAAATTAATATATCTAACAATTTAAATAAAAAATGACAAGTACACCAAACTTATTATGTGTATACATGCTATTTTTCATTTATCTCGCTGTTTTGCCCCTACAAGATAGCAAGATTCAAAACCCTAAGTCAATCAATTTGTGAAATCATTCACAAAATGTATTTATTTGCTCGGTAATAAAATTCTATCTTGAAAATTATTATTGTATAGCATTTTAGTCTGTGCTAGACTTTGTCACGAATAACATCTCTTCTGAATTTAAAGCAACTTATCATTATGTAATACAAATTAAAAATCTGTGCGTTGAGTATTAATTGTGTTAGGAAGACTTCTCTACTAGAAGCATGACCAAACATATTTGTGAATCATTTCACAAATATGTTTGGTCATTAGTACTCATTTTCTATTCCTAATTCTAGGCAAATATATATTTAATTAGATATTCAAGTTTAAGCTTAAAAATATTATGTGAAAAACTAGGGATAATATCTAAATATGAGAACACCAAGTGCTGCGATTCATTAGAGATTTTGTTTATTTTTATAAAACAGGAGTGATTGTTATGTCACAACAACAACTAAAAAAAGAAATTGGTTTCTTTGCTGCTTTGACTACAGTTATTGGTACCGTAATAGGGGCTGGTGTTTTTTTTAAACCAACTGCATTATATGGTATCACTGGTACAGCCAGTTTAGGGTTGCTCGCATGGGTTATTGGCGGAATATTAACTGTTTGTGCAGGATTAACAGGGGCTGAATTATCGGCTGCTATTCCAGAAACAGGTGGTATGATGGCTTATTTAAAACGTACTTACGGAAATTTAACAGCATTTTTACTAGGTTGGGCTCAAACCGTCATTTACTTTCCAGCAAATATTGCAGCACTTGCTATTATTTTCGGAACCCAAACTGTTAACCTGTTTGGATTAAATGCTAATGAAAATAAAATGATGATTGTAGGAATTGCTGTTATAACCGCAACCTTTGTAACTCTTATGAACTTTTTAGGTGCTAAAGCTGCTGGAGGGATCCAAACCGCTTCCACTATAGGTAAATTACTTCCTTTAGCTCTTATTATTATTTTTGGTTTGCTACACAAAGGTGATGTAACTTTTCAATTGTACCCAATTGAGGCAGGACCAGATAAATCTTTTATATCTGCTCTAGGTTCTGGCTTACTTGCAACCATGTTTGCCTATGATGGATGGATACACGTAGGGAATATAGCTGGCGAAATGAAAAATCCCAAAAAAGATCTACCTAAAGCAATAATACTAGGATTATCAATTGTTACGGTCGTTTATTTATTAATTAATATTGCATTCCTAATGGTTATGTCTGCAACAGCACTTGCAGGAACTGATACACCTGCATCTGAGGTTGCAAAAATTCTTTTTGGTACAATGGGTGGAAAACTAGTTAGTATAGGTATTTTAATATCTGTATTTGGTACAATTAATGGATATATTATGACAGGTATGAGAATTCCTTATGCTATGGCATTAGAAAATAAACTACCTTTTAGTAAATGGTTTGCTACATTATCTAATAAGAGCAGAGTTCCTTATAATTCTGGAATATTTGTCTTGTTGGTTTCAATAATCATGATGCTTATAGGAGGGTTTAATACGTTAACAGATATGTTAGTATTTGTTATATGGATATTCTATACAATGACATTTTTAGCTTTATTCATTTTACGTAAAAGAGAGCCAGAACTTGCACGTCCTTACAGGGTACCCTTATACCCGATTGTACCGACGATAGCTTTATTAGGTGGCTTATTTATAGTCTTTAATACGTTATTTACACAAACATTACTAGCCTTATGTGGAATAGGACTAACGGCTTTAGGCCTTCCAATTTACTTTATAATGCGTAATAAGCATATTGATGTAAAAACAGAGGATTAAATTGTGTCCAAATGTGCGAAATTCTCGAAATGATATGGCGAGGCCTAATAAGGAACAGCAAAAAAGACATTTTCCCCAGTTGAAGATGTCTTTTTTATGCAACTTTCCCTAGATTTCAATAACATTATATGCAATTTACTTAGAATTATACCTAATAGTTGCGGCTTGATAAATCCCCCCACCCGTAACTTTTGCATAACATATAAATAATAGAAAATACGGGTCTGTTGCAAAGTTTTTTTACACATAGAGACATGGGAAGATTGTGGTCAAATTTTATGAAACCGATAATAAATTCTGTAATTCGTTATACGTCGAAAAGACGGAGTCTGATTGAAGACTTCGTCTTTGTTTGTATATGGCATGAAGCGTTTCTATCCCTTTTATCGTACGTGAGGCATGACGAAGACTTTGAAATCCTAAGGAACGAGCGAAACGGCGCTTCACGTATCGATGATCTTACTCAATGAGGTTACTGAGATATTTTGTTGTACGATGAAAGGTATTTTTGTAAAAGTCTATTCTCTGTAATTTTTTAAATGCGCAAATTAAGGAAGGAGCCTTATCTGTAGTCAGAACCGTATTTATCTTCCTAAGTCTATTAAAACGCCATAATTCCCTACTCTTGGTTTAGAAAGTAGGGAATATTCTTTGTAAAGGATTTATCGTTTTTTCTCAAAGTACTACATTTAGAAAGAATAACATTTTTTACACTTGGGGGTAGTTGGATTTCTTAAGTTGATGGGCATGTGGCGGCACCTTGAAAAGAAGTTCCTTTTTTCTGAGAAATGTATATAAATGCAAAATTAATAATAAATACCCGAAAGGATTTTATATTTCCTTAATTTATTCCTTTCCATCTACACTAATCATTTATTACAACAGCTTTCACGTTTAAAATAAGATGTTTCAACAAAGGAAAATATAAGTATCTTTATAATGAGTTCCCAATATAATCAATGTGTTAATCAAAGGAACTCTGTGTTATTTTTATTTTTTTACTAACTAATACAGCTTCAAACAATGGACACAATTGCTACATGCCAAGTGTAATTTATTACCCATTCAAAATTCTGTTTATTCAATCTTTCTAAAAATAAAAAAATATTAAACTCATAAATATACAAGTTATAATGAGGGCGTCGAGAGATAATCTATTACCTCTGGAGAAAATATCAAACCTGATTCTGGTGCAAAATTCTAAAGACCTTGCAAGTAATCTTCTAAAATTGGACATACTGATACGATTACTCTAAGAAAGGTGTGTGATCAGAAGGGAAATTTATTCAACATGAAAATGGAAGCGTTATCAGCCAGATCTTATTTTGAATTGGTCATTCTAATAACTTAGATTCAACTGCAATTAAAAATAATAAATTATGGGGGTGCTTATATGAACATGAATGTAGCATCTATTAAAGAAAAAAAGGTTGTTAAATACAAAAGTTGTTTTGATGTGATTGGGCCGGTCATGATAGGTCCTTCAAGCTCACATACTGCAGGTGCTTTAGCTATTGGAGCAGTTGCTAATAAATTATTTCAAGGTCTTCCAAAAAAAGTCGTGGTAAGGTATTATGAATCATTTGCTGAAACCCATAAAGGACACGGAACTGATTTTGCAATTATTGCTGGAATATTAGGATTTGCTACCGATGACAGCAAAGTGCCAGATGCTATTAAAATAGCAGAATCTAAAGGCATGGACATTACCTTTATTGAAAAAGCAGGTGATAGTCCTGCTGGTCATCCAAATACGGCAGATGTATATTTAGAAGATGAAAATCGAAGTATTAGAACGGTGGGTATTTCGGTCGGCGGCGGATTAATTGAAGTCAAACATGTTGAAATTGACGGATTTAGCTTAGATCTTCAGGGCCCATTGCCAGTTATTATTGCGATTTCCGAAAGAGCTGACTTTGAATTTGTCTTACGCAGGATCTTTAAACAATATGATGTGGAAATTAACGACTTTCATAGTTTAGAAGAAAGCGGAAAATATTTATATGCATTCGCTTTGGATTCGCTATTGCCTGGTGATGCTCAGAAGGAATTGGGAAGTTTAAGCGGTCTAGCTAATATCATTATTCTTTAGTTACATTAAGGGGTGAAAAAATATGTATATGACCATAAAAGAAATTGTGGATGCAGCTAATAAAAGGCAAAAGCCAATTTATGAATTAGCAATCGAACAGGAAATCGAACAAACTAAAACTTCTTATGAAGAAGTTTGGAGTAAAATGGAAAAAAATTTAGCGACTATGGAAAATGCCATAAATAAAAGTATCGAGGGCGACGGGGTATTTTCTCCGACTGGTTTAACCGGAGGCGATGCTGTTAAAATAAAAAAATATCGAGAAAACGGAAAAACTCTTTCTGGAGATTTGATGGTGTTAGGGATTCAAAGTGCTATCGGTGTTAATGAAGTAAATGCTTCATTAGGGGCTATTTGTGCGACTCCAACAGCAGGTGCGAGTGGGACAATCCCGGGAGTCCTATTTAGTATTAAAGATACGTTTCAGTTAGGTCATGAAGATATGGTCCATTTTCTATTCACTTCATCTTTATTTGGAATGATAGTCGCAAATAACGCTTGTATTTCCGGAGCGTACGGAGGATGTCAAGCTGAAGTAGGCAGTGCCTCAGCAATGGCGGCGGCTGCAGCGGTAGAAGCTGCTGGAGGAACGCCACAGCAATCTTCTGAAGCTTTCTCAACCGCATTACAAAATTTACTCGGTTTAGTTTGTGATCCGGTCGCTGGTTTGGTAGAAATTCCTTGTGTAAAGAGAAACGCCATTGGAACGGCAAATGCTTTAGCAGCAGCGGACATCGCATTAGCCGGCGTAAACAATATCATCAATGCTGACGAAGTTATTGAAGCGATGTATAGAGTTGGAAGACAGATGCCTCGCGAATTAAGAGAGACAGGTTTAGGCGGAATTGCGGCCACACCTACAGGTATTTCCATTAAAAGTAAAATTTTTGGAGAGAAACAATTAAATAAATAAACGGTTATTTGAAATATTGTGAAATAGTTAACAATTCTGTTCTCTATTGTTCTCCTAAGGATGTCTGTATATTAAGAGCCATTGTCATTGAAATATACTACTATACAATTAAAATATACTACTATATAATTAAAATGCTTTGTAAACGCTAACAAATTCATCGGGTTGATGACTAGCGAATTTTTCGATTTTGATCAACTTAGAAGAAGGACACACGATGTGGAGCATCTTGTAAGCAATTCGCTTTTCAAGAATGGTCTATATTCCTAAGCTTTAAAAAGAGACGTAAGAATAGGATACAAGGAGGAATTATTATATGAATGGGAATACTGCAAAAACAATAGAATTTCAAGCTGAAAATACTGCAGTAAAAAATGAGAAATATCCAGACCCTAAAAAGTGGCATAAACAGGATACTACCTGGGCATTGAGCCTTTTTGGAACAGCAATTGGAGCAGGAGTACTCTTTTTACCTATTAATGCAGGTTCAGGTGGTTTATTATCATTACTGTTAATTACCATACTTGCATATCCTGTTATGTATTACTCACATAGGGCGCTTGCTAAAATGATATACGCTTCCAATTCTGCTGATGAGGGGATTACAGGTACAATAAGAGAGTATTTCGGAAATAAGGCAAGTATAATTTTTAACATAGTATATTTCGTCTCAATTTATACTATCGTGCTGATGTATTCGGTTGCACTTACAAATACTGCAAGTAGTTTTATCGTGCATCAATTGCACATGCAGGAGCCTCCAAGGGCCATTTTATCACTTGTATTAGTACTCGGTCTTATAGCTATACTAAATTTTGGTCAAGATATCACTGTAAAGATAATGAGTATGCTAGTATACCCTTTCATAGCTTCTCTACTTTTTATCGCAATATCTTTGATTCCAAAGTGGAATACGTCAATGCTTAGTTTTTCAAGTGTTTCTACTGCTTCAACAGGAACAGGATATTTTGGAACGATATTGATGATACTACCAATCATAGTATTCTCGTTTAATCATTCTCCTATGATTTCGTCATTTGTTATGAAACAGAGAGCTACCTATGGAATAGAAGCTACTGATGCCAAATGTGCTCAAATACAAAAAGTTTGTTATATCATGACATTCGTTGTTGTTATGTTCTTTGTTTGGAGCAGTACCTTGAGTTTGACTCCAAATGATCTTATAATGGCAAAAAAAGAGAACTTGTCAATCCTATCATATCTTGCTAATGAGCTTAATTCGCCTATAATCACTATTGCAGCTCCTATCATTGCTTTTATGGCTATAACAAAGTCCTTCCTTGGCCATTATATAGGAGCATATGAGGTAATGCGTGACATGATTATCAAGTCCAGTAAAACACGCGGAAAAGATATAGGAGAAAAAACAGTTAAGACAATGATCCTTACTTTTGTCGTATTAACATGCTGGTATGTCGCTTATGCAAATCCAAGTATTCTTGGAATCATTGATGCCCTTAGCGGTCCGTTAGTTGCTGCTATCTTATGTCTATTACCAATGTATGCGATCCGTAAAGTACCAGTACTAGCTAAATACAGAGGGAAAATGAGCAATGTATTTGTCATTATTATAGGTATACTTACTGTCCTAGCAAGTATTAAGTCATTATTCTAATTCACTATTGTTGGTTCTGGTGCAAAAATAGTGGGATATGAAAAAAGAACGAAAGATCCTAGCGGAATTGAATTTTAAGTTGTTAAACCAAAGAGATCATGGATAAGATATATCTATTTTTGGACAGACTTCTCACCTTGGGGAGTTTGTCCTTTTTTGATCATATGCATAACTTCTATTCCAGCAATCACTTTTTTAGCTGTTTGCAATGATTTTAATCCAAGCATATTGGGGTGCCGCCCCATCGCCATCAAGCTAACAAAACAAAATACCCCCTAAAATGAAAAAATACGCTATTATTTCAATGTAATAATAAAGGTATAAGAAATACATACATAGAAAAAATATAATAGACAGAGGTAATTATAAGATGATTTTAAAACTAGCATTTATACTTTTGGGAGTACCGCAAAACAAAAATTTCACCTCACCATAGTTGTCTATGAGAATTCAGTTCATTTTTTTGTTTTAGGGAACAATTAATTCCCAATACATGTCTTAATGCGAAAATGTGATATTTCATTGACCTTACTCAGGTATGCAATATTGCATATAAGAATGTATTGATAAAAATGTAAGCGCTTACTATAATGAAAGCATAAAGATAAATCACATCTTAGAAACAACAAAAGAGGAGGAAATAATATGACAATCGCAATGACAATTTTAAAATTTGTAGGTGGAGCACTTCCATTCGTTCAAGAACTTTTAAAAGCATTTATGTAAGTTCACTATTTAGCAATTATTTATAAATAATTATCATACCTTAATACGAAAAAAAGGAAGGAGTTGATTTTTTTGAAAATCAAGAAAAATACTAAGGGAATAAAATTACTAGCATGTTTATCAATTGGCTTATGCACTATTAATTATTCTTCTATTTCCTTCGCTGAAACAAAAACAAGTAATGCAGCTGATGCAACAAAAAAAGCTATTAACATTGATACTGGCATAGCAAATCTTAAGTATAATAATCAAGAGGTTTTAGCAGTAAATGGTGATAAAGTAGAGAGTTTTGTTCCGAAAGAAAGTACAAATTCAAATGGTAAATTTGTAGTAGTTGAACGTGAGAAAAAATCACTTACAACTTCACCAGTCGATATTTCGATTATTGATTCTGTGGCTAATCGTACATATCCAGGAGCAGTACAACTTGCAAATAAAGCTTTTGCGGATAATCAACCTAGTTTGTTAGTAGCTAAGAGAAAACCTTTGAATATTAGTATAGACTTACCTGGCATGAGAAAAGACAATACAATTACTGTCCAAAATCCTACATATGGTAATGTGTCTGGAGCAGTAGATGAATTAGTATCTACTTGGAATGAAAAGTATTCAAAAACACATACGTTACCTGCAAGAATGCAGTATACAGAATCTATGGTGTATAGTAAATCTCAAATAGCAAGTGCTCTTAATGTTAACGCTAAATATCTTGACAATGCACTGAACATTGATTTTAAAGCGATTGCAGATGGAGAGAAAAAAGTGATGGTTGCGGCATATAAGCAAATCTTTTATACCGTAAGTGCAGAACTACCTAACAATCCATCAGATCTTTTTGATAATAGTGTTACTTTTGATGAGTTAACTCGTAAAGGGGTAAGTAATGCGGCTCCGCCTGTTATGGTGTCAAATGTAGCTTATGGTAGAACAGTTTATGTGAAATTAGAAACATCATCTAAGAGCAAAGATGTACAAACTGCTTTTAAAGCCTTAATTAAGGGTCAAGGTGTTGAAGCGAGTGGACAGTACAAAGATATTTTTGAAGACAGTACCTTTACCGCTGTAGTATTAGGCGGAGATGCAAAAGAGCATAACAAGGTTGTTACAAAAGATTTTAATGAAATCCGAAATATCATTAAAGATAATGCGGAATTAAGTTCTAAAAATCCAGCATACCCAATTTCATATACAAGCACTTTCTTAAAAGATAACGCAACTGCTGCTGTTCATAACAATACAGATTATATTGAGACTACAACTACAGAATATTCTAGTGCTAAAATGACGCTTGATCATACTGGTGGATATGTTGCTCAATTTGATGTATCTTGGGATGAAGTCTCATATGATCAAAATGGAAAAGAAGTACTAACCCATAAAACTTGGGAAGGAAACGGCAGAGACAGAACTGCTCATTTCAATACAGTCATACCACTTCCGCCGAATTCAAAAAATGTAAAAGTCGTAGCAAGAGAATGTACAGGTCTTGCATGGGAATGGTGGAGAACAATTATCAATGAACAAAATGTTCCATTAACAAATGAAATGAAAGTTTCAATTGGAGGAACAACATTATACCCAAGTGCTAATATTAGTCATTAGGTAAAAGTGAAGCGCCCTGTTTACAGGGCGCTTTTTTACTTGGTCGCAAGGGTTCTGGTGCAAAGATAAAATAAAAGAGAATATAGCTCATATATTTCTAGCGGAATTCTATTTTATGCTGTAAGCCCAAACAATCGATGGATGAATTCTTTCTGGTTTTGGACAGACTGATCCCGTAAATCAATCTGTCCAAGTTTAGGAGATTACTTGCAAAAGTTTTAGAGTTTTTGCACCAGAACCACACTTTTTATGGATAGTGCAACTTTATTTTGGATGGATAATTTTCACAATACACGTAACGTTCTGCTTACGATAGATCCTGTAAATAATTTATCTGAAAATTTACAATAAATACATAAATAATTAAAAATTAATAGATAAAATAATACAAGAAAAGTGTATCTGTTCTAGTTAACAGGATAAAGAAAATTATTTTTTTCAAGGGGGAACTACAAATGTTAAAGGAAATATCAACAGTTGCTTTAATGACGAGTGTATTATTTTTAACAGTAAATTCTACACCGAATTTGGTGGGGGAATTTTCAAATCCAAGTGTACAAGAGAAACAAAAACATTCAAAACTTGTAAAAGTGGAAGCAAAAGAGGAAACAGATGCAGTTGCTAATGCGGGTGATGCAGCTGATGATCCAGCAATTTGGGTTCATCCTCATGATTCTGAAAAAAGTAAAATTATTGGAACGAATAAAGAGGGGGGGATAGCTGTCTACAATTTAAAAGGAAAACAACTACATTCGTATAACTTTGGGAAACTAAATAATGTTGATGTACGATATGGATTTCCAATTGGAGGTAAAAAAATTGATATTGCGGCAGCTTCAAATCGTTCTACAAATACAATCGATATTTTTGCGATAAACCCTAAAACAGGAGAATTAGAAAATATTACGGGATCTCCCATTCAATCTAGCATGAAAGAAGTATATGGGTTTAGTCTCTATCATAGTCAAAAAACGGGTGTTTTTTACGCATTAGTTGTAGGGAAGGATGGAACTTTTGAACAATATGAGTTATTTGACAATGGAAAAGGAAAAATAGAAGGAAAGAAAGTACGTGAATTAAAGCTAAGTTCTCAATCAGAAGGAATTGTAGCAGATGATGAGTATGGAACAATATATATCGGTGAAGAAGATGTGGCAATTTGGAAATTCAATGCGGAACCAGACGGAGGAAACCAACCGATTGCAAAAGTAGATGGTGCGGATGGAAACCATTTAACAGCAGATATTGAGGGTTTGACGATATATTATGGAAAAAATGGGACAGGGTATTTAATTGCTTCTAGTCAGGGGAATAATAGTTATGCAGTGTATGACCGTAAAGGCAACAATGAGTATATTGGTAATTTTGCTATTGTTGATGGTAAAAATGCTGATGGAACGAGTGATACAGACGGTATTGATGTAATGAGTTTTGGATTAGGAGAAAAATATCCAAATGGCATTTTTCTAGCACAGGATGGAGAGAATATGGATCATGGGAAAATAGTAAATCAGAATTTCAAAATGATAGATTGGAAAAGGATTGCAAAAGGATTCGACTCAAAATTACAGATAGAAAATAACGTAGATCCTCGTAAACTAAAATTTAGAGAAATATTTAGCAAATAGTTAAGGTGAATAAAAGGTCATTTCATAGTATATTGAAATGATCTTTTTTAGAATTTTATAATGCCTCAAAACAAAAAAAATGTACATTTTCAACTAGAGATGTCAATTTTCTCGTTTGGGGGGGATTTGCTTTCCTAAGCTTGATAGCGATGGGATAGCATCACATTCCCATCAACTTAAGAAATTGGTTGTTCCCCAAAACGAAATTTCTATCTAAGAAATACACCATTAAATGTAAAATTAAAATAAATGTATTTTATTTTAATTTCTTAAATACGCATAACCCCGTTCCAATTTTAGAACGGGGTTAAAATAAACTTTTTTAGTTTCTGGTGTGATATAATTCCATATTAAAAATATAATAACACACATTCGTTTAAATATGGTTTGGGTTATTCCACAATCACGCCTGATTGCTATAGATCAATAATTTTTTTAAGGTTCTCAATTTAACAGGGTAAATAGTGATTTATCGGTAATTGTTATGAATTGGTTGAAACAAATCCTCTTGGCTGGTCCGAACAACAGAAAAATTGTCAACATTGTAATGACCATGAAGTATTTCATTATGATGACTTATTATCTTTTCAGCAGATAGGATTGAAGAATCTGTCGTTGAATGACCATCCCCAACTAAAGTAACATCAAAATGATTCACCGTTGCAGTTCTAACCGCTGTGTCAATACAGTGTTCTGTTTTACATCCCATGATAACAAGATGTTCGATCTCGTTTTCCTTTAAAAAATCCATTAATAGTGTACCATAAAACGCATTTGTAGCTACTTTATCAAATATTTTTGCATTGGTTGGTACTTTTACTGTTTGGTGTATTTGAAAACCTGGACCTTTGCCATCAGCAACATCTTTATCCCTCACAAAGATAATCAAAGCATGTGATTCTAGTGCTTTATTAATAACCAAATTAACATTATCTAACAATGCTTCTTTATTAAGCACATTTTTAGTTTCGTTATTACCATCAACTAATTCTTGTTGGACATCAATAATAAGCAAAGCTTGGTTCAATATAAAAACTCCTTTATGCTATAATTTATATATATGTTCTCCATATCTTTCTTCATTCTAATAATCATAATATCGCCCCCTTTTATCTTTTGAACCTATTTCGTTACGAACCTAATAAGTAGTATTGTTATATGTTAAGAGAGCAGACACTACTAGATAGGGGTCTAGGTCTTTTAACAAGTTCTCCTTGACAATTAGGACATACATAATTCATTAATTTTGTACACTCCTCACAAAATGTACATTCATGTGTGCAAATAAAAGCCAAAGATTGCTCTTCAATCTTATTATTACATTTCTCACAACATTTCCTCATCTCAAGTCCCATTTTTATTCCTCCAATAACATTTTTTTCATTATATACATAAAATTATAAATATAATATAATTTTGTTTAAATACAAATTATTAGCTATTTCATCCAAAAGACTTAAAAAATTTATTCATTATAAGCGTTTTGCTTTAAATAAAAAGGGGATGTTTAGAATAGACCATATTGACCGAAAGATTTTACATATTCTTCAAGAAGATGGACGTATATCTATGACTGAACTAGGAAAAATGGTGAACTTATCAACACCAGCTGTAAAAGAAAGAGTAAAAAAATTAGAGGATAAAAATATTATTACAGCCTATAGTGCAGTTATAAACCCAGAGAAATTAAATAAGAATGTAACGGCTTTTGTTTTGTTTGAATCAAAAAAATGTCAACAATTCAGAAATTTTTGCAAAGAAAATCCTATGGTCTTTGAGTGCCACAGATTAGCTGGACAATATAGTTATTTGGTGAAAATAGTCACTGAATCGGTGCAACATTTAGAAGAATTTATAGATGCTTCAATGGAGTTTGGCTATCCATCAACTTTAATTAACTTATCATCACCAGTAAAATATAGATGTATTTTTTAGAATAGAGTTCTTCGAATTTATTTAAGGGATGCTGCCACACATCCATCAACTTAAGGATTTAGACTATTCTTGAAGTTAAAAGCACGTTACTATTCTCTTATGTTAATGAGAAGGGGTGACGTGCTTTTTATGAATATGCATCAAAAACAAGAGTTGTCTTTATTTGCCGAAGAGTTATATCGCTATATGTCTCCCGCTACACTTAATCAATTAGCTATAGAAGCAGGCGGAATGAAACGAAAACGTAAGTGCCATGGGCACCATTTTTTATCTTTGTGTGTATGGTTAAATCAGCAAATCGCTACTACCTCTCTTACTCAACTTTGTAGTCAATTAGAAACTTCAACAGCAATTTTATTAAGTCCTGAGGGACTTAATCGACGATTTAACGCGGCTTCTGTAGCCTTCTTTCGAAATGTATTTACTACACTTCTACAAGCTAAAATTGGAGGGTTATCTAGGATTTCTCATTCTCTTTCTGCTTACTTTGAGCGTATTCGCATTCTTGATTCTACAACCTTTCAAGTTCCAGATCGATTCGCAGCTACTTATCCTGGTGCCGGAGGATGTAGTCATAAAGCTGGTGTAAAAATTCAACTAGAGTATGACTTGTTGAGTGGAGAATTTTCTGATGTGAAAATTGAACCAGGAAAACGAAGTGATCAGGCGTATGGTGCGGCTCGAACAGGTATGGCACAAAAGAATGAACTATATATTCGTGACTTAGGATATTTTCGTTTACAAGAACTTTAAGTCTATTCAAGATAAGCAAGGATATTATTTATCACGTCTTAAGTTACCAACTAAGATATATAGAAAAGAATTCGAAACAGTCGTATTTAAAACAAAACCCGCTCAACTGAGACCGTTATAGGATAGCACCACATGTCTATCAAGCTAAGAAATCGAGTCACCCAAAAAAACGAAAAAGCTCATTTCTTATCTGAAAAAAGATACTAAGTGAGCTTTTTCGGATACTACCAATAATGATAGGATATGTAAACTTCACATGAATAAGATATATAATATAAAAATAACGATTAACTGAGGTGAGAGCATGGAAAATACATATGAAATTCCCAAATTAGAAACAAAGCGTCTTTTATTAAAAAAACTAGATTTTCATGATTTAGATGATTTATTTGAAGTCTATTCGGATCCTCAAACAACTACATATGTACCTCGAGAGGTACACAAAAATAAAGATGAAACTCGTCTTTTTTTAGAAAACACGATGGAAACAGCTAAGAAAGGTAAGTCCTTCATATGGTCTATTATCTTTAAGAGTGATCAGAAAGCTATTGGAACCTGTGGGATCTGGAAATTATCACACAGTAGCGCTTCTTTAGGAGCTGTTATTAACCCACTGTATTGGGGAAAAGGAGTTATCGTCGAAGCTTTAGAAGAACTAATAAAGTTTGGCTTTCAAGAATTAGATTTAAATCGTATTGAAGGAAGATGTGACATAAGGAATACAGCGTCTGAACGAGTTATGCAAAAGCTAAAAATGACATATGAAGGAACATTGAGACAAAGTGTAATGATCAATGGTATGTATTGCGATTCTAAGATATATTCTCTTTTAAAACATGAATATGATAACTTTCGATAACGGAGATTATATAAAAGAAAGGTCCCTTCGAAGATCTGAAGGGACTCTTTTAAGTTTCTAGATATAGAGACTGCTGATAAGCAGGATTATGTTAACTAAGTTTGTATATGAGATGTAAAAAACATTTACAATATATATCCAATAATGTTAGTATATATGAAATTAAATGCAATGAAGAGAAGAGTAAATAAAGTGAATTCTATACAGAGAACCCTGGTAGCTGAAAAGGGGTTAGAATTTCTTTATTGAAGCAAGGCTCAGAGCAGCACATTGGAACCGACTATAGGGGGATAGTGTGACGGGCGCTCCCGTTATAGAGCTAGGGTATAAGCATTTTTGTTGTACCTGATAAGGTTAATATGGCGACATATTAATAAACTGGGGTGGTACCGCGATCTAAAATCTCGTCCCCAAGACACTTAAGTCTTGGGGGTGGGATTTTTTATTTTGTTTTAAGTGTTGCATTCTATCTGATTATATTTTAGGAGGAATTCAATTGAGTTTAAAAAAAACATTGGAAAATTGGCGGTATCCATCTATCTTATTGTTTAGCATTGGTGTTTCAAGTGTTGGAAGTTGGGTTTACTTTATCGCTCTAAACCTTATCGTTCTTAACATAACAGAGTCGGCCATTGCTGTCTCTGGTTTATATATTATTAGGGCTTTATCAACGTTGTTTACTAATATTTGGTCAGGAAGTCTTGTAGATCGTTTAAATAAAAAATATCTCATGATAGCACTAGATGTTTTTCAGACTGTGCTAATTGCATTATTACCTTTCTTCTCTTCTTTAGGGCTTATATATGCTATGGTCTTTCTTATTACAATAGCGAGCTCTATGTACCACTCAACATCGGTAACTTATATCACGAAGTTAATACCAATAGGACAAAGAAAACGTTTCAATTCTTTACGTAGCCTACTTGATTCCGGAGCTTTTTTGACTGGACCAGCAATAGCAGGAATGATGTTTACAATTGGTACACCTAATATGGCTATTTATATCAATGCTGTAGCTTTATTTTTATCTGCATTAATTACAGTAGGAATGCCTAATGTTGAATCCTCCGCACAATTAGAAAAAACATCAGATACAACAAAATTATCTCTTAAGTTATTAATAGATGATTGGAAGCTTGTTATTAGATTTAGCCGTAAGTATTTATATATCATGATGATTTATCTTTTGTTTAGTGCGATGATAGTCATGATGACAGCTACAGATTCGTTGGAAGCTGCTTTTGCAATTAGGATACTTTCCTTATCTGAAGGTGAATATGGAGTCTTAGTCAGTATTGCTGGAGCAGGAGTATTAGCAGGTTCTTTATCCAATGCAATAATTATTGAAAAAATACCTACCTCATGGCTTATTGGTATGGGTTCCTTAATAACTGCAGTAGGTTATATGGTTTTTACATCCTCTAATACCTTTTTTATAGCATCTATAGGAGTTTTTGTTTTGTCATTTGCTACTGCCTTTTCTAATACTGGTTTTTACACATTTTATCAAAACAATATACCTGTTGATGTGATGGGGAGGGTTATAAGTATTTACGGGTTTATTGAGGCTTTTTTAATTATTACCGTTACTGCAATCTTTGGTATTTCTTCCGAGCTTATATCTATACGATTTGTTGTAGTTTCAGGAGCATTTATAATGTTTTTGGTATCTATTACACTATTTATTTGTAGTGTTCAACCATCAAAAGCGAAATTCTATTCTAATTCACCTGAGCTTAAAGATTCATTCCAATAAATTCTTTTTTTAATGAATAAAATTTGATAATAGTTATGAAATAAAAAGGATCTTTATTCAAAGATCCTTTTTACTACCGATAACGAGAATTATGGTGCGACAAGAAGTTGCATTCCCACAGTGTAGCTTACGCTACCCCTCTAGACGCAAAGAAGGTCTCCATCCGAAACTGTATTTCTGGTAACGGGAATGTAGGTTGCATGAGGAAATGCGGAAACAGAGGACAAATGCATGGTCCGGAACACTGCTAGGAGAAGATAGGTATGGTAAACGAGAGTGAAGGTTTGTAAGCTTCGTAAACGTTAGCTCAAGATAATGCATGGCTTTGCTTGGGTATTGGCAAGAGGAAAAGTAGGGTCATAATACTACTGTGCTGCGTCCCGCATCTTGCTCGGAGTAAAGAACCTGCCTAACCCTATCGCATCTGTGGAATGTGGAACTTGGTAAGCCCTATGTTATCTGTATAAACAGTAGAGAGATCGAAAGGTCAAACGATGTAACAGAGGGTATGGGATATGGGAGAAAGCAAATGCCGTTATACCGAAAGGTAACAGGAAAGCAAAAATGTATAACTGAACGGATACTGTCGTCCTTTTGAACACATTATGACAGACTTGAAAGAGGGCCCACTTCCCATAGGTCTTCAACACATAAATACATTTGTGGTTAACTTTTGATGAAAAGGAGCGTGCAGTTATGAACACCTCAGAACGAGCGTCGGCGCACGCTTCATATACAAATTGGAATTCAGTAGATTGGCATACAGTCCAAAAGTATGTGATGAAGCTACGACAAAGAATTTATCGTGCCGAACAACAAAAGAAACTTAGAAGAGTCAGGAAACTTCAACGATTACTCCTACGGAGTGAAGCTAACTTACTGTTGTCCATTAGAAAAGTAACACAACAGAATAACGGAAAGCGTACCTCTGGAGTAGACGGTTATACAGCACTTCATTCTGGAAAAAGAAACGAATTATACCGACAGCTAAAGAGGCTCAGTATATTTCAACATCTTCCCAAGCCAGCGAAACGAACCTATATCGCTAAAAAAAACGGAAAACTGAGACCTCTCGGTATTCCAACTATCAAAGACAGAGTCTATCAAAATATGGTGAAAACGGCGCTAGAACCGCAATGGGAAGCACGATTTGACCCCGCCTCATACGGGTTCCGACCGAAGCGGAGTACACACGATGCCATTAGTAATATCTTTAATAAGATTAACACAAACAGTAAGAAAAAGTGGATATTTGAAGGTGATTTTAAAGGATGCTTTGACCATCTAAGTCATCATTGGATACGAAAACAAACTTACAGTTTTCCAGGAAAAACACTGATTCAGCGATGGTTGGAGGCTGGATATATAGATCAACATTCTTTCTCTGAAACAAAGGAAGGAACTCCGCAAGGAGGAATTATATCCCCGCTTCTAGCTAACATTGCATTACACGGAATGGAGGAGGAACTTGGCGTTATATATCGAAAGACATATAAATCCAATGAAAGCTACGCAATTCATCCTAAATGCAAAATAGCGATTGTTCGATACGCGGATGATTTCGTTGTCTTAACAGAAACGAAACAACAGGCTCAATCCATATATGAAAAGATACAACCGTACTTGAATAAAAGAGGACTTGAGCTGAGTATTGAAAAAACAAAGGTGACTCACATTGAAGAGGGATTTGATTTCCTAGGTTTTTCCGTACGTCAGTACAAAACGTGGAAAGGGAATAAATTACTGATTAAACCCAGCAAAGATAGCGTTAAGAAGGCAAAGGAAAAGATAAGGAATACGTTCCGCATCATGAGAGGACAGCCTATTGGGGAACTCATTAAAGTGTTAAACCCAATTATTAGAGGGTATGGACAATATTGGAGACATGTCGTATCTCAAAAGACATATGATAAAATCGGTCATTATATTTTCGAGAAAATATGTAAACATCTTATCCGATTGCACCCTAAGAAATCATGGAAATGGATAAAGAAGACTTACTTCAAAAAGCCTCATCACGGAGGCAAGGAATCTTGGACTCCGACCTGTCCTCTAACAAATATCCAGCTCTTACAAATGCCTTGGTTTAAAATTAAACGGCATGTGATGGTCTTATATAAGAACAGTCCCGATGACCCTACTCTTAAAGAATACTGGGAAAAGCGAGACCGTAAGGTCTTTGATGGAACAAATACCTTAGATAGAATTAAACTGGCGAAAAAACAAGGGTATCGTTGTGCGTTATGCAGACAACCACTACAAAATGGAGAAAAGGTTATTATACGTGATTTACCAATACACTCAAATAAGGTTACAAAGCTAGTACATGTACCTTGCATCAAGTAAGAAGTTGTTTGGATAAAAAGAAGGCTTGAGCCGTATGACGGGAAAGCTGTCACGTACGGTTCTTAGGAGAGTTAGGGGCAGTGATGCCCCTCGCTTATCCGACTAAAAAAGTTAGTATGGATCTAACTTTTTCTTTTTTTGTTACAAACATTATATCCTCTTTATTCACAGTGTTTCGAATGTATACTTTTCTTAATGTTTTTGAAGAAAATGATTAACTCACGATAAAATGAGTTATTATCTATTTATGATGGTAATAAGTATCGCAATGATAATTGTCGTTTTTTTAGGGGATGGATTTAAGTTAGGCTCTATTTTAAAATGGATTGTGTGTATTATATGGTTTTTTGTATTTATAGGGAATCTTTGTTATTACATTAAAAGTTTGAGAAAAAGAAATTTTAAGGATTAGATTGATATGTAAAAGCCTCAATTATCTAATATATATTTAGATAATTGAGGCTTTTGATTTTGTTATTTATCTTTTATTAATGTAAGCGTCAAAGTGTGTCCTGAAGGATTTCTTGCACGAAAAGGAGTGAAAAAAATGCGAGAAATTCATGCTTTGTAAGAGATGAGGGAAGGCCCCCATATCCATCAAGCTAACAAGGACGAGTTACCCCAAAACGATAAAAACGATCAACATGCAAAGATTTTTCGTTCTGGGGTATTATGATATCTTAACTTGATGGGTGCACGGTTAGTCCCCTTTTATAAACTCATTATTTACCAGACAGGTCTTAACCTCGATGATGATTTACCCTCATTTGCTTCATAAACTAACTTTGTTAAATCTTCCTTGAGCATTTGCATTCTTTCATCGCCTATGTTTTCAATCCAACGTTGTTCCATTTCAGTTAGTATCTTCTCTTTTGCTTGCACTACTAGCCAACCTTTTTCGGTCAAAACAATAATTTTCCCTCTCTTATCAGTTGGATGAGCTTTGCGCATTACATAACCACTTTTCTCAAGATAATCCACCATTTTACTCACAGCTTGCTTTGTAATTCCTAAATATTCGGCTAGTTCTATACCTGTCGCTCCATTAGGAGTGATGCATTTAAACATAAAACCGTGTACAGGTCTAATATCTCCAAATCCCAATTCACTCAATTTGTCATGTAGTTCATTGATTGATGCGCTAAAGGATAATGACAAAAGTGACGTAAGGTCCAATTCACTAAATACTGGATGACTCATACATAAAACCTCCTTAAATAAAGTCAATATGGTTGACTACATCTGATTTCTATTGTACTATATGGCATATAGTCAATCAAATTGACTATAATTAGTTATAAGAGAAATAAGGGATTCAACGAAACAAAAATTAATAAATTATGGAGGTTTCTCATGGCTAACATCGTGAAAATTAGAGGAAGTGTGTTTGCCCCGTATGCTTGGTTAGAACCTATTAAAGATCCTACAACAGGAAAACTTTTTGAATATACTGGTGATGCACGTGAATTTACACCTTATGCTGTAAACACAATGCGGTCAAGATTAGAGCAAGAAGTGATTATTGATTTTTATAAAAAAGAAATTTTTTCACATGCAAATGCTTGTATCGTAACTGTGAAAATTACAAATCCAGATGGTTCTATCGAGTATAAAAAAGGGAGAACAAGCACAGAAAATATTGTATGCACTAATGTTGTGTGGGGTACTGATGAAGTTTCTTTTAAAATGAGTGCAAGTGCCAGCAATCCTTTAAATACAGCAGCACCTGCAGCTGACTATGTATTAACTATACACGTTAACAAAAGTGGGGTTGCACAAATTGAAGGTGCACATGATGGGTTCCCCTGCTATGAATTTTATAAACAAACAGATTTTGGTCCATTTGAATTAATATATACACATGATTTCAGAAAAACTGGTGACACTCCAGCAGCACTAGCTGGGGAAATGGAATACAGTTTTAAAACGACAATCTAGATATAAATATTGAATAGAAGTTTACAAGCAGCAAAATTATTTATACGAAAGAAATTGCGATCTGTTTTGCTCAATGGGTCAATATTATTATTACCCAAAATAAAATTAAGAATTGCAGAGGTGTGTCTCATGACTAATATCGTTAAAGTTAGAGCAAGTGTATTTATTCCAATGTCTTGGACTGAACCTAAGAAGGATACTCAAACAGGAAACGTGATTCAATTCGAAGGTGACTCACGTGAATTTACACCATATGCTGTAAATACTATGCGTTCCAGAATTGAACAAGAAATAGTTGTAGATTTTTATAAAAAAGAAATTTTCACATATGCGAATACCGGCATAACAACAGAAAGAATCAAAACTCCTGATGGTTCCGTTAATAAGAGAACAGGAAAAGCTAGTACGGAAAATATTTTGTGCACTGATGTTGTATGGAAGTCAAATGACGTCAAATTTAAGATGACTGCAAGTGCTAGCAACCCATTAAATGTATATGCACCTCCTGTTGACTACCTATTAACTGTACATGTCCAAAAAGATGGTACCGTCGATATTGAAGGTGCACATGATGGATTCCCTTGTTATGAATTTTATAAGCAACTAAATTTTGGTCAGTTTGAGAAAATTCATACACATGACTTCAGAGAAACTGGTGATACAGCTGAAGCTCTAGGTGGAGACATGGAGTATAGTTTTAAAAAGATATTATAAAGAACAATATAATACCCTTTTTATTAAATAAATATATAACAACATCAAAGAGTGAGTAACAGGAGGAAAAGCGAATGACAACAGTTTTATTTGTAAAAGCAAACAATCGTCCAGCAGATCAATCAGTTAGCGTGAGATTATATTATGCTTTTTTAGCAAGTTATAAAGAATCTCATCCAAATGAGACAGTAGTAGAGCTTGATTTATACAACGAGGAATTGCCATATGTAGGAGTAGATATGATTAACGGCACATTTAAGTCTAGTAGAGGATTGGATTTAACAGCAGAAGAAGCAAAAGCAGTAGCTGTTGCTGATAAATATTTAGATCAATTCCTTGCAGCTGATAAAGTTGTTTTTGGTTTCCCATTATGGAATTTAACAATCCCAGCTGTATTACACACATATATTGATTACTTAAACCGCGCGGGAAAAACATTTAAATATACGTCAGAAGGTCCAGTAGGTCTTATTGGAAATAAGAAAATTGCATTATTAAACGCAAGTGGCGGTGTATATTCTGAAGGACCAAAAGCCCCAATGGAAATGGCTGTTAAATATGTAGCAAGTATGATGAGCTTCTTCGGTGCAAAAGATATAGAAAAAATAGTAATTGAAGGTCACAACCAATTCCCAGATAAAGCAGAAGAAATTATTGCTGCAGGGCTTGAAAAAGCGATTAAAGTAGCAAGTACGTTTTAATTAACAAAACACTTGTCATTCTATATGGCAGTACCAACACTTTTATAGCGGTGGTACTGCTTTTTTATTCGCTTAGCTCGCATCAATTGGGTAGTAAGGATCCAATTGATGCGAGCTTTCCATTCTCAACTTATTAAACGAAAGAAAGCAGGATTACATTACAATGGAACGTTTATGGACAAAAAACTATATAATGCTGACCATTACAGCATTATTACTATTCAGTGGTTTTTATTTACTCATGCCAACACTACCTATGTTTATTAAACAATTAGGTGGAAGTGAATCTCAAGTTGGATTTATTATTGGGGTGTTTACAATATCGGCAGTCATTTTTCGTCCTATTGTTGGAGGATTAATGGATCGATATGGTCGAATGGTATTTATAATAAGCGGACTACTATTTTTCGCAATTACAATGTATTTTTATGATTGGGTAACAGGGGTTATATTTTTAGTGGTCTTACGTATTCTCCATGGAATCAGCTGGGCAGTTGCTACAACTTCGATAGGAACGGCTGTGACTGATGTTATTCCACAATCTCGTCGTGGAGAAGGAATGGGATGGTATGGACTTGCAATGACTTTAGGTATGGCTATAGGACCAATATTAGGTCTTTGGTTAGCAAAATCATTTTCATTTCATTATCTATTTCTTCTATGCACAGCATTAGCACTTATTGCATTCATACTTTCGCTGGGTACAAAAATTCCAGCAGTTCAACATACATCAAAAAAACCAATATCATTTTTTGAAAAAACTGTTTTACCAATCGCTATTGTTACATTTTTCCTATCCCTTACTTTTGGTGGCATTACAACATTTTTACCACTGTTTGCGTCAAATATTCAAGTTAATGCTGGTACTTTTTTCTTAGTTTATGCTGTTACGCTCACAGTAATTAGACCACTTGCAGGGAAGATATCTGATAAACATGGAGAAGGAGTCATTATTGTTCCTGCGCTTTTTACACTGATAGTCGCACTATTAGTTCTAGCAATGACAAATGGGATTGTTGGACTAGTTATTACAGCTATTTTGTATGGGATTGGATTCGGATCAGCACAACCTGCTCTTCAAGTAGCCATGATACGATTAACTTCACCAGAGAAAAGAGGAATAGCGAACGCTACATTTTTTACTGCTTTTGATTTAGGGATTGGTTTAGGGTCCATTCTTCTAGGATTTGTTTCACAACTCATGGGATATCAAATGCTATTCATTGTTTGTGCTGTCTCTGGGTTTGTTAGTCTGTTAATTTTTATTTTGTTTGTAAAAAAGACGCTAACATAACTTTTAAACTTACGAAAAAAGCGCTATTCTTTTTGTAGAAATATACAGTGGTCTGACCCCATTTGGTGAGACAAAGAAAAAACACCTAGACAACATGTTTCCTATAAGCTATAGGTGACATGTTATCTAATTTTCTCTGAATCCGTTCATTATTATAGTAGTGGATGTATTCATCCACAGTTTGTATTATACTAGCATTATTCGATTGTTTTATATTTTGCGCATAGAATCCTTCGGATTTCAAGTGAGAATGAAAGGATTCTATGAGGGCATTATCATGGCAGTTTCCTGTACGAGACATGCTTGTGATAATGCCTTTTTCTTTGGCATATGTTTGAAATTGTTTTGATGTATACACTTTTCCTTGATCCGAATGTAAAATCGTATCAATCACATTTCGCTTTCTTAAAGCTTCTTTTAGAGTATCTAATACAAGAGAAACATCCTGTGTCTCACCTATTTTATAACTTATAATTTCATTGTTAAACCCATCTATAATAGATGAAAAATAAAGAGTCTTATTGCCGAACATCAAATACGTGATATCCGTGAACCATTTTTCATTAGGCTTGGTAGCTTTAAATCTTCGTTGTATTCTATTTTTAGCTACCACTGGTTCATGACCGAGTACAAATGTCTTTTTCTTTTTTCTAACCCGAGATAATACGTTGTATTTTCTCATGATACGTAATACTTTTTTATGATTGATTACGATGTTAAATTGATTACGTAGACAAGCTGTAACCCGACGATATCCATACCGATATTTATGATGTTGACATATTTCTATTACGGTTTTTTCTTCATGATTAGTTACTGTTTTCTCCTGCTTTTTCCAACGATAATAAGTAGCACGTGAAATATCAAATATGGAACACAGTTCTGCAATTGTAAAAATTGATTGCCATTCCTTTATCATTTTCATTATTTCTTCTTTTCCTCCCACCTCCTTAAAATTTCTTGGCACTTTTCCAGCAATATAATCTTTGCCTTTAAATAACGTATTTCTAATTCTTTTTGTTCAAGTTCTGTTAACTTTTTTAAGCCTTTTCCATGTACAGATTGTCTTCCAATAGATTGTTCAAACCGATAGGTTTCGCCTTCACGATACCATTTCATCCAAGTTTTAATTTGAGCCACATGTTTAATTCCTAAGGCATCCATAATTTCTTTATTTTTGAATCCTTGGTGTTTCATTTCAACTACTTTCCACTTTATTTCGGCGGGATAATGCGTCTTTTTCCCCATACGAAAAACACCTCCATTAAAATCATAACTGATACTTACGATTTAGAGAGGTGTTTTTTATCGTCTCATTCTCAGGGTTCACTCCATACAGAAAGGATGGCGTTGTGGCTATGAATTTATCGATTTCTGATGAACTAGAATTGTTTTCTAAAGAGTTGCAGCGATATATGTCACCACATGCTTTGGAGAAATTTGCTAGAGAGATAGGATTTGTTCAACGAAAAAGTAAATATCGTGCACAAGATTTAGTAGCTCTTTGTGTTTGGTTAAGCGAAAACATAGCAAACACTTCATTGACACAACTAAGTAGTCGATTAGAAGCTAACACAGGTATTTCTATGAGTCCAGAAGGACTCAACCAACGTTTTAACTCTCGAGCTGTACAGTTTCTGCAACAAATATTAGCTTCTTTACTCCATCAGCAATTTTGTTCTTCTAGCAAGATTCCAACTTTGTATACAAACTATTTTCGACGTATTCGTGTATTGGATTCTACACATTTTCAGATTCCGGATAAATTCACTTCTACATATCAAGGTTCAGGTGGTAGTGGTCAAAGTGCCGGTGTGAAAATTCAATTAGAGTACGATTTGTTAAGTGGCCAGTTTCTACATGTCCATGTGGGTGCTGGAAAGCACAATGATAAAACATATGGTTCTACTTGTCTAAAATCGCTCCAACCGCAGGATGTATGTATACGTGACTTAGGGTACTTTGACTTAAACGATTTACATACTATAGACGAGCACGGTGCCTATTTCATCTCACGGCTTAAGCTCAATACTCGTATATATCAGAAAAATAAAGATCCTGAATACTTTCAAAATGGAACTATAAAAAAGCACTCTGAGTATATCCAATTAGATATGGAGCAATTCATTGACCAATTACAGTCAGGTGAAACATATGAAATTCCCGAGATTTATATTGGAATGTATCAAAAGCTTCCTGCAAGACTAATTCTGTATAAATTAACTGAAACGCAAATGAAACGTAGACAAAAGGATTTAGCACTTAAAGAACATAAGAAGCAAATTACCTATAAAGAACGCAGTAAGCGGCTTAGTGCAATTCACTTTTATATTACGAATATCTCTCCGGAACATCTACCCAAGGAACAAGTATACGATTTTTATTCCTTACGATGGCAAATTGAACTGATATTTAAAACATGGAAATCATTTTTTCGTATTCATCACTGTAATTCTGTAAAATTAGAACGACTAGAGTGCCACTTATACGGACAATTAATAAGTATCCTTCTTTGTTCTTCCACCATGTTTCAAATGCGCCAATTACTCCTCATCAAGAAGAAACGAGAATTAAGTGAATATAAAGCGATTTATATCATAAAAGATTATTTTTCACTTATTTATCAACCTTTACAAGAAGACACTCAAGAATTAATAAAGATATTGTTTCGTCTGTTTAATCTCTTACAGAAAAACGGCCGAAAATCCCATAGGTATGAGAAGAAAACAGTCTTTGATATCTTAAGCGTCGTATACAACTTTTCTATGTCTCACAATCATGTAGCGTAATCAAAAAAAATGAAACCCGATAGGTTTATTTGGTATGTAAATCTTTAAAGAACTTACACTGGATCTTTAGAAAAAAGAAAAAATCTCACCTGAAATTAAACTTATATAAGCTTAGGTTGATGGGCATGGGGAAGGCCCATCAAAATCAGTATTCAGGTACAGGTTTCAAACCACCTTTGGGTGCTGCAATCAAAAGTTGTGGTACTGAGCGCAAATGGAAAAGGCTAACAGAGATTAGTCAGGTGTGTGCCATAAAGCTGAACGAGAGTGAACAATCCGATGAAGCGTCGTTACTACTTCTATACAGTCAAAACTAGGGGCTTTTGACACCTCTAGGAAGAGTCTGAAAGAAACCTGATTACTGTTCAGATGGCTGTCGGCGTAAAGGTTGCAGGAGTATGGCACAGGTTTTTACAAGGAACAGGAGAAGTTTGTATTCTGATGATAAGCGAAAAATCCAAGCGATGAACTGACAAGGATGAAAGTAGTGATGCAGAATACAGATGCGGAAGAATCCGTAGTAGTGATGAAATGGCTGTAATGGCAATGGAGCGAAGGGACTCTGTTATCTATACTTCAGAAATTGAACAACCAGAAATGGGAGGATTTAATGAAAGAAGGAAAATCGTTTGAGATTTCACAATATCAAGTACTGGAAGCATACAAACGTGTAAAAGCGAATCGAGGTGCTGGAGGTATTGATGGAGTTGACTTCACAGAGTTTGATAAGGATTTGAAGAATAATTTGTACAAGCCTTGGAATAGAATGTCTTCGGGTAGCTATTTTCCTAATCCAGTAAAAGGAGTAGAAATACCGAAGAAGAACGGGAAAAAGAGATTGCTAGGTATTCCAACTATTAGTGATAGAATTGCCCAAATGGTAGTTCGTATGAATTTTGAGTCACTTGTTGAACTGATATTCTGTGCTGATTCTTATGGATATAGACTTAATCGCTCTGCCATTGATGCAGTGATACATTGTCAAACCAAAGAGGAAGCAGAAAGACTCTTAGAAAAGCTCAAAGAAAGAATGATGTCATGTAAGTTAGAGTTACATCCAGAAAAGACGAAAGTCGTCTACTGTAGAAGTGATAATTTCTCAAAACGACATGAGCATGAATCGTTTGACTTTCTAGGCTACACATTTCGAAGGAGATGGGCCAAGAGTAAATACGGAACATTTTTTCATGTCTTTACTCCTGCAGTTAGTAAAAGTGCTGGACAACACCTTAAAGATAAAATCCGCGAGATAAGAAAGCGGAATAAACTATACTCATTAGAGGAACTAGCAGACATTATGAATCCAATCTTACGTGGTTGGGCAAATTACTTTATAAAATTCTGTGCAAGTGAGGCAAGAAAGATACTCGACTTTGTGAATCTCACATTAGTCAGATTTATCAGGTTTAAGTATAAAACGGTGAAAAGAAGCAAAGCTAAAGCCTTTAGATATTTAGTACGTATGGCAAAAGCACAACCAAACCTGTTTTATCACTGGCAAATGGGGATACGTCCGACAATTGGATAACAAGAGCCGAATGAAGGGAGACTTTCACGTTCGGTTCTGTGAGAGGCTCAGGGTGAAATCCCCTGGGCCTACTCGACTATTCCCCACCTGCCATTTGAAAATAACCAATGAGATAATCTCCTTACATACTATATGTGGAGGTTTTTTTATGGAAAAACATCTATTAAAGTTACTTGACGTTTACAAATAAAAGGAGTGCTTATTTTATAGAAATAAGCACTCCTTTGTTTATTTCAAATTAAGAATTTCACAGCAGTCTTCAAAGAGATACAAGAGGAACCAACTGTTCGTAAAAGTTCGGTTCAGAAGGCTGATAATCAGCGAGGACAAACATAATATCCTGATATTAATCTTTAACGAAAAGTGAATGCTAGGATATGTACAAATCTTTCGACTTTGTTATAAAATGGGAATGTTGAGAAAAAATTCTTAAAGTTGTTAAGGGGAAAGGTGGAAATGCAGTATGAAGATTAAGCAGTTTATGAGTGTTTGTTTTGCAGCTATTCTTACAGTAGGTTTTGTAAGTGGTTGCGATTCATCCAAAAGCTCAACGGAAGTAAAAGAGAATAAGGTATATGGAGTTGGGGATACAGGAAAAACACAAAATATTGAGCTGAAATTAGAAAGTGCGGAATTTGTCTTACCAGGACAATTTGCGAAGCAAACAAATGACAGAGTTTTAAAGGTGAAGGTGAGTTTGAAAAATAAAGGTGATAAGGTAATTAAAATGTTGCCACAAGATTTTTCACTATACCAAAAAGATGAAAAAACGAACCTTTATTATACGTCAGATCCAAATGAGTTAAAAGGAGGAGATGTCGATAACGGGAAAAAAGTATCTGGAACCATTTATTATAATGTGAAAGATTCGTCTTCTTATGAATTGGTTTATAAAAAGTACATTATGGATCCGAAAAAAGAAAAAGAAGAGAAAATTTCATTTAAAATCCAAGGAAAAGAATTGGCGGAAAAAGCAAAAGAGCTACAAAGACCTGCTGAGGCTTTGACCGCATATTTAAATGCAGCCTTCTATGATAAAGATTCTAACAAAATTAATGATTTATCAGGCGAAGATGGTACTGCGTTTGTGAAAGAAGTAGAATCTTCTTTTAAAAGAACAAATGAAAGAATGTTTAACAATCAAATCGATGAGCAAGGGATGTTAAATTACTATAAAACTTTAAAAACAGCATTCCAAAAAAATGTGAAATTTGAAACGAAGGTAGTATCCCTAGATGGAGATAGAGCTCAAGTTGAACTAAAAGCGAAACCAATTATGTTGAACGAGTTGAAATCTAGATTTCAAAGTGAAGCGATGACAATCGCAAATCAAAATCCAAATATCACCAAAGAGGAGTTGACGAAGAAATTATTCGATTATGCAGTACAGTTAATACCAGAAGCAAGACCTGGTGATACGGAAGAAACAGTTAAAATTACTATGCTGAAACACGGAAAAAATCAATGGCGTTTAGATACAGCCTCCGCAGATCAAATTATGAAAGTATTTATTAAATAATCATAGTAAGCATTTCGTTTTAGGATGTGTGCCCCTTATAAGTCAACGTAATACCACTTAAAGGATTTGATGGTGTTATAAACGAAGTCTGTTCATTTACCGTTATTGCAAAATCTATATATGTTTTTCAAGAAAACGGTAAGCTTGAATTAAATGACGGTAAGGCAAAAGATAATATTAGGTTAGTAAAGAAAAAATAAATGTATCATGCCAAAAGGGGACTAGTAAACTATGAAACGAAACAAAGTACTATCGGTAGCAATCCCTATCATGCTATTAGCGGGATGTGGTGGGGTAGATAAAGCATCGACTGATAATAAGTCAAAAGTTGAAGCAAAACAAGAAAATAAGAAAGTAAAGCTTTCAAAAGAGGACTACCCTAACAAAGTCTATGAACTTTGTCTAGATTTTAATAGGAAGTATACAGAGCACGAACGGATACTAAACCGCCCTGCAAGAAAAAGTACCCAAGATAGTTCCTTAGAAACACTACAAAGTCAACTTGACGGTTTAATAACGGTAACTGATAAGGTCTTAAATATCGAACCTCCTAGTGAGTATGAAGATGTACATAAAAACGTAGCAGAATCAATGAATCACTTTAAAAAATCATTTGAACTCAATAAGAAAATATATGGTGCTAAAGACAAAACTACATCATCACATTTAGCGATGGTAAAAGAGTCTGATGAAGAATTGAAAAAAGCAAAAGAGTGTTGGTCAAAGTTCGAGAACGTTATTAACGATAAGAAATCAATCGGTACTAGGAAAACAGTAAGTGAAGGTGACGGTACGGTAACTGAACAAGATTTAAAAGATTTAGATAGAAAAGCCGGTATTGACATAGATGCTGTTAAGAAAAACACAACAAAAGAAGGTAAAGAGTTTGAAGGTAGTTGGGGTTTTGAAAAAGACGGTAAATTTATACCTACATTTATCTTTAAAGGTAACACATTTGAAACTTATGCAAGAGCCGAGTATCCTAGTAAAAAGAATTATGTAACAGGGACTTGGGTATACCGTAAAGACTCTTCTGAATTAATGTTAACTATTAAACAAGCATATGCAGAGGGAAAACCTATTGATTCAGAAAGACATATTATAGCATTAAAAGTCCAAAATTTTGGAGATAATAAAATGCAACTGTTTGATGGCGAGAATTTCCAAACATACCGTTTCGTAAAACAAAAATAAACGTATGAAAAGGGTTAGGTGTTGAAACCTAATCCTTTCTTAATAAGGAGGTATAGTAAACGTCAAGTAGCCCTAAAATATACTACATGAGTGGTGTATATTTTAGGGCTACTTTTTGTGTGTTATCCTTTCTTATTAATCTAGAAAGAATAACGTTTTTAACAATAATGGGTAGTAAATATTCTTAAGTTGATGGATGTGTGGTACCGCCACATGCCCATCAACCTAACAGAACAGCTTGCCCCAAAAATGATAAAAATGAACTTCGTTGCTATAAAAGACACAAAACCATAAACACTTACTTCATATTTACTTTTGTTGTGGCCGATAAAAGGCATCTACCAATTGATTATACTCGCTTCTTGAAATTTCTTTATTATACAGTTTAATTAATAACTCTTTATGCGCCTTCGAAAACGCCATTTTGTCAATGAATTTTGGATACATATGATTATTCTCTCTCCGTCTGATAAATTATTATGTTGCATTTCGTCTACTACCCTTGAATATTATAATAGAATAAACAACCAATGTTTTATGAAATATTACATAAATATATAATTTATATATTTAATTAAAAAGATTAACTAGAAATCTAATGAACATGCGGGTTTCCTTTTTTATTAGTTTCATCAGCAAATACGTCAGACCTTTGAAAGGTTTTTGCAACATTTATAAAAGTAAATTGAAAGATATATATAATAAGATAAATATATCGAAAGTGATTTTATGGTTCTGTTGCAAAGTGTACTTGAGTTTCGAAAAATTTGCAACAGAACCGCAAAAGTAGAAATGTATACTTTTCTACTTTTAGATAGATAACAGTGGACTTAGTAATAAGTTAATATTATATGAAGCAGATACTTATTAATCCGATTTTAATAACATATGAGTAGGAGATGGTTTAATGGGGAGCTTTACTATCAACCGTTTTAATGGAATTGAGAAATACGAAATTTCTGAAGCTAAAATATATGCGGTGAAGAAGCAAGAAAATGAAATAATGCTATGGCTTGAAGTAGAAACAGAGCAAGAACCAATTCAATCATTACCTGATACAGTAGATTGTAAAATGAATCCTAGTGGAGAGGTAACTGTTTATATGGATAACTTAAAACTCGAAAATTTTGGAGAACAAGAATTTATTATTTCTAAAGGATATGATGAAGACAGTAACGATTTAGCAGTAAGAATATATTACTTTGAACACCAAGAGGTTAATAATAATGTACTGAAAATGAAATACAACGGAAATGGGATTTTTCATATTAATTGGACAGGGATAACTAGGGATATATCTTATTATGATGGAAGTAAGCCAGATACTACTATCGAGGTCAATGGAGAGTTTATTTTTGAAGAATTTGAAGAATGGTTATAAAAGAGGAATAATAAAACTATTAAAACCCCGTCAAAGGTTTAATCCTTCAAGACCTATTGACAGGGTTGCTGCTCTAGTCCACAGTGATTTTTCCATAATAAGGAAATGTATATCAGGATATAATCAAACCACTTATTTTAAATCGTGTATCTTCCTATATAAAGAAGATCTAGATACACTCGTAATTTCACAAATTTGTTTCACTGTCATATTTCCTTCTTCATACAGCTTAAGTGCATAATTCATTCCAGCATGCTTTTCATGATATTTTTTAACTCGTCCTTGATAATTTCCTTCATTTGTTGTAATTGTCCCTTTGGGTTCTGATCAACAGAACTTACTCGTACGTAACCTATTTTTCTCATATTCTACTCTCCTATTTTGAATCTTTGATTAATGTTCCATAAAGGGGTAGTAAGATGATTCGTGCTCTAGTCCGTCAGATATTTAAATAGAATAAAAAACAAATTGTGTACCCATTAAAGCCTCTGTAAGAGTTTTGTAACATTTATGAGAGAGTTTTATAACATTTATGAGAGAGAAATGAGAGATATGTTAGATATGATGAAGTTAATCTTACTAGTAGGTGTTCGAACTCACCTAAAAATCAAGGAGGAAAAATAACAATGAAGAAATTGAAACCAGCACTTAGTGTATTAGGTAGTGTAACGATGGCACTGACTATAGCATCCCCTGCTTTAGCAGACGTAAAGCAGCCGAATGCAGGAAGTACAGTTGAAATATTCAAAGAGGATGCAAATGCAAAAGAAGGAAAAGTTATTTATGGAACTGACGGAAAAAAGGGAAAGATGTCTACTGAAAAAATTGACTTACAAAATAACGATTGGGATAACGATGGTATTTCTAACGACTTAGAGATAAAAGGCTATAAAATTGAATTCAATGGACAAACTGGGAAAAATGAGGCTCGGGCATGGAATCCAGAGACAGACAAAAATAAGTTAAAATTTATCACGGATCCTATGATGGGGAATTCGGATGGAGATGCTTTTTCAGATGCATATGAAGTTCAGCACTATGGCAATAACTCTGATACTGAGTTTAATCCAATGGTTGCAAATATGCCGAATTTACAAATTGGCGTAAAACGTATTAAGATTACTCCTGTTGCGTCTATTACGGATTCAAACGGTGGGTCCATTAATCAAGGTTGGGAAAAAAGTGTATCGACACAACATTCGTTTGGTATAGGAGCAGGTGTAGAAGGTGGTGCTGAAGGTTCAGCAGCTGGTCCTGTTCCTTCTGGAAAGGCCTCAGTAAATGTAAGTTATGGATACTCGAAAACATCAACAGATACAGAAAGATATTCTTCTAATCTTGATTGGTCTACCGCAAAAACTGTTGATTCAGCAAAAGCAGCGCAAGTGAGCATACAGTTAGAATATAAAAATACAGGGACGGCGTCTGCTCAAAATGTTTCACCTCATTTTAACATTCGTTTAGGAGAAGATATTATCCATACATCAAAGGGAACACAAGAACGTTATAAAGCAAATCAGTTAAGTACAGAAAAAGGTGGAAGAAATACAACAGAAGTATTGGTAGACAGTGTAGAGAATAACCCAGATGTAAAGATTTATTTATCGTTAGATCAATTAAAAGCTGTTGAACAAGGTGCCCCTCTTTCTGTTGAAGTACTACCTACGAGTACAATGGACTTGTATATGCAGGAAGATGGAAAATATATAACTTTAGGAGATTCAGGGAAATATGAATCTGATGTAAATTCTGCTACTGCATTACTAGAGACTGATATCGGGAATAAACCGAAGTTTAGAATGTATGCACCAGACAATACTAGTAGTGATAAAAATTTAACGTTTAACGAGGTTCTTAAGCATGTTAAAGTAGATTCTACAAAGATAAATGAATTTATAGAGAATAGCGAAGGAAAACAAACTATCATTGCGAAAGATATGCTAGAAAATGTTAAAGAATCTCATGTTTCGAAAAGGACAAAAGTCGGTGTTTTCACAAAAATTCAGCAACCGGAGTTGTCACATAGTGCTTATAATCCATTTACGAAAAAGTTTTATGCATCAGTCGTGCCTGGCTTATTCGGAGCAAGTGATGAAATCTCTGCTTCTTTTGAAAATAAAAAGTCCAAACAAACACAACAAGTAACATTAGTGAAAAAAGGAAACGTATATGAGTCTAAAGAAACTGTAAGTTTGAATGATTTCAATCCAACACAACAAGTTACATTTGAAATCAATGATGCACAAAAGAAACTTCCGACACAAAAAATTTCTACAGTTGTTACATATAATAAAGAATATGAAGATTATTTGAAACTTCAATACAGCGATGAACTTATTGTAGAGGGAACTCCTTATACTATGAAATCTAATGGATATCCTGTGCAAAGTTATAAAGGAAATGATAATTGGGAATACCTTGCGGTTGCTGGGAATTACCTTAAACCAGTTAATGTAATTATTGAAAGAAAAGGGCAGCCTAAACCTGGACAACCAATCAAAAAAGGTGAAGAGGTAAACATTAAATTTCAAAATAGTGTTCATTCAGGCTATTCATATTTAAAACTTCATGATAGTTATATTCGTTTAGACCAAAAACAAAATGCAAGTACTTTTAAATTTGATCATGTAGATGCCCGTTTCGGCAGTACTTCCAATGGGGATTGGGCACTACAATCTGATGGTAACTATATAGGGTCGCATTTTAACGGTTATGTGTCATATGGTAGTAAGGATAACAATAGAGTGACTTTCGAAAAAGCTAAGTAAAAGGGAACGGTTTTGTTGCAAAGTTTAAAAAAACACCGGTAATGAACGGAACCCAAAAAGTTAGACACAAGAATGTAGGCTGATTTTGGACTTGTCAACATTTACTGGACCCTAATTTAGGTGAATATTGGTTTTGTTTCTGTAAAGTGGACATCTCTAAAAAGGCGAAGCTATCAGTGTGTTTCGATATAGAATCGGGGCACACTGATTTGTTTTTTTCTGTGATTTTTTGTTATTGTAGAATTATATATCGCTTTCAATTGTTTGAACCCATTGTTCTTTGACTTGACATTCTAAAAATTGGCTGTCTCTGTTTTTAAATGCGAAAAAAATATTCAATATAAGCATGATCCAAATCATTTCCTTATGGGAACGACTTCTTATCAGATTGTAAGCTTTTATACGGTAGGTTAGATGTATATATATTGAAAAACTGATTCAGAATGCAGAGTAGCGTCTTATATAGGCCTTTTCAAGATACAATCTTATGATTATAAAGATCTTGGACAACAGATACATCATAAAGTCGATTCTGACAGGATAAATGAATAATCTTCGTAAAAAAATCTGATTTAAAATTTCTGTTTGTATGACTAGATAAATACGACGATTTAGATTATTTATCTAGTCATATAAATAAACCAATGTTAAAATTATCATCTGGATTATATAGTATTTTTCGAATTTTTAGTTATTTAAAGACCGAAGTGTGAGATTCTGATTTAGTGATACGATCAGTTGTTACATCTTCATATCTAAATTTTATTTTCCAAACGAGTGGTTAAAAACCACCGTCTTTAGACGGTATCAACTTTAGCCTTATAAGTTTTGTTTGTTGTAACGAACTTTAGTCGGATCTTAGCCGAGCGTGATGCCACCTACTTGAGTAGGGGGATGTTTACATATTTATTAGATGAAAGCATATAAGAGAACATTTTGTATTATTGGTGAAAAGAAGAGATGATTACAGATGAAAAAAAGAATTTTAATCGTAGAAGATGAAGAAAATATTCGAGAAGTATGCAAACGGTACTTAGAAAGAGAAGGATATGAAGTATATACCGCTGTAAATGGAACAGAAGGTTGGGATTTATTTCTTACTCATCAACCAGATTTAATTATTTTAGATTTGATGATGCCGAAAAAGAAGGATGGGAATTATGCGAGGAAATTCGTCAACAATCAAATGTCCCTATTATTATGTTAACTGCCAAGGGCGAGGGAAGAGATCGAATGTTAGGCTTAACAATGGATGCAGATGATTATCTATCAAAGCCGTTTTCACCTCGTGAATTAGTATTAAGGGCTCAAATTATACTAAGAAGAGGCAACCAGATACCGATACAAGCAAAAGAATCCCTATCAGAAGTGATAGAATTTCCAGATTTAAAAATTTATCCAAAGACGAGATGTGTACTTGTTTGTGAACATGAAGTGGATTTAACAGTGAAAGAGTTTGAAGTACTTTATGTCATGGCAAAGCATCCAAAATAAGTATTTTCTCGCTCACAACTTCTTGAACTCATTTGGGGTACTGAACATGAAGGGATTACAAACACAGTCACCGTGGTAGTGAGTCGTTTACGTGACAAGCTGGAGAAGCATACGATAAAGAGTCGTTGGATTCACACGGTTTGGGGGATAGGATATCGTTTTGAACCAAATGGAGGAAGTGAAACATGAGATTACGTATTCAATTGTTACTGATGAATGTATTAAGTACCAGTATCATGGTACTGGCTATATGGTATAGTGAGACGAAAATGTTACTTGAACCGGAACAAACAAAATTATTAACAATAATTGCGGTTGTGGCATTCATGATTTCAACGTTTATTTACTGGTTAATGACACGCCCTATCATGAGATCTATCAAAAATTTAATGGCATTAACGAAACAATTTAGTGATAGACAATTTGAAACAATGTATATAATTGGAAAAGAACCACAGGAGTTTAAAGAATTAGCAACAGCCTTTCAACAGATGGCAAAAAAGTTAGAAGAAGGGTTTACTAAGTTAGAAGAAGGGGAAAAAGCACGTAAAGAGCTGATTACGAATATTTCACACGACTTACGCACGCCTATGGCTAGCATGCAATTAATGATAGAAGCAATACAAGATGACCTCATTGAAGATCCTGAAATGAAAAAGCAGTACTTAGCGACGACCTTAAAAGAAATAAAACGATTAAGTGGATTAATTAATGACTTATTTGATCTTTCAAAGTTAGAACTTGGACAAGTAGATTTTTATCCAAGTTTCACACATATGGACAAAGTCCTATTAGATGTACTTGAGTCATACTCTGTCTTATCAGCAAACAAACAGATTGATTTACAATTGCATGTTCCTGATACATTACCTCGACTTTTAATCATGCCATGTAAAATAGCACGAGTTATCAGTAATTTGTTAGATAATGCGATTCGGTATTCTCCTGTCTCCGGAACAATTGAGTTGATTGTAGAGGAAAATAAGCAGAAGCAACAAGTCCAATTCATTTTGCGTGATGAAGGAGAAGGAATTACTCCAAATGACCAATTACGTGTATTTGAACGCTTTTTTAGAACAGATCAATCCAGAAGTTCACAATCTGGAGGATCCGGTCTCGGACTCGCCATTACAAAATCATTAATTGAAATGCACAACGGAGAAATTGGTGTGAGAAATCGCTCAGATGGAAAACAGGGAAGTGAATTTTGGTTTACTCTTCCCATCACATCAGAAAAAAATAAGACTGCTGAAAGATCTGTGTAATATTTATATTATAGAAATAAAAGGTCTCCTGTAACGTACCACTAAACAGTGTGTTACAGGAGGTCTTTTACTTGATAAAAATAAAATATGTATTTTTAAATATCTGTGCAGTTTTGTTTTTCTTTCCCCCTACTTCTTCTTTGTTATATAAAATCTACACAATAAACGTGAAATTGAACAAATTAGATGCTTTAAAAAATTTCACACTTATTCTAGGTACTATACTTTCAGAGTCGAAATGTTTTAAACAAATGTTCGTTTAATGTCCTCACAATTGATGCTACATCATATAAGTAAAAAAGAGATAAGAACACTTTTATTAAGTGCATTATCTCTTTTCGAATATGTATTTCATATCCCATGTAAATTTACCACATATTTCAATGGGACTTACAGATTGCTCTTCAATAATAATTACATCTTATTTTTGTAAAAAATATACAAATTTAACTTTTCTCAAAATACATTATAGAAATAGCTGTACTTTGTTTGTGTTAAAAAATTATAGTTATCTTTACCTATCATCACATATTTTTATAACTTCTATAAACTGAATGTAAATATAGTTAATTAGGTAAGAATTTTATATATACACATTTATAGGTGTTTTGGATACAATTATCATTTTCCCTTTTCGCAATTATATCTTTAAATGAAATGCATGTAATCTGCATTTCATCTTTATATAACGGATATATATTATTAATATATCCAATGGGATGTGAAAAAGTATACGAGGAGAAAAATAAAAAAGAAAATTTCATCAATCCATGCGATGGCGCTATTAACAGTAGAATATTCGGTAACAAGTGCGTTTCCTGGAACAATGACACCACATTGAAAAAAGGAGTTGGTATGTTTGTAAGTGATAGTACTACAGCTCCTTCTGAAAGTGGTCATACTGTACGAAGTGGACAGCGTGATACAGTCTTTACAGAGCTAGGAGAGGTGATAGAGAAAGTACGCCCCAAACTGAACATTCTCCAGTATTTATTCTTTTAGAAATGGTATATAAACAGAACGTATCTAAACATACGAGGAATCAATTGTTAAAACTACCATCTGGATTATAGAATCGCTTTTAATAATTTTTAGTGAATAGAAGACCAAAGTGCTGGCTTCTAACCTAACAATACTATCAGTGATAACAGCTGTATATCTAAGTTTCATAGATTTATTAGATGAAAGCAGATAAAAGAAACATTTCTTTTGTGATTGATGAAAAAGAAGAGAGGATTATATATGAAACAAAGAATTTTAATCATAGAAGATGAAGAAAATATTCGAGAAGTATGCAAACGATACTTAGAAAGAGAAGGATATGAAGTATACACAGCTATGAATGGAATGGAAGGCTGGGATTTATTTCTTACTCATCAACCAGATTTAATTCTTTTAGATCTGATGATGTCGAAAAAAGATGGCTGGGAATTATGCGAGGAAATTCGTCAACAATCAAATGTCCCTATAATTATGTTAACTGCTAAAGGCGAGGAAAGAGATCGAATTTTAGGCTTAACAATTGGTGCGGATGATTATGTAACAAAGCCGTTTTCACCTCGTGAATTAGTATTAAGGGTTCAAATTATACTAAAGAGAGGTAATCAGATACCGATACAAGAAGAAGAATTCCTATCAGAAGTGATAGAATTTCCGGATTTAAAAATTTATCCAAAGACGAGATGTGTACTTGTTTGTGAAAATAAAGTGGAGTTAACAGTGAAAGAGTTTGAGGTACTTTATGTCATGGCAAAGCATCCAAAACAAGTATTTTCTCGTTCGCAACTTCTTGAACTCATTTGGGATTTTGAATATGACGGAGTTACACACACGGTAACCGTGTTAGTGAGTCGTTTACGTGAGAAGCTGGAGAAACATACGATAAAGAATCGTTGGATTCATACGGTTTGGGGAATAGGATATTGCTTTGAACCAAATGGAGGAAATGAAATTACGCGTATTTGAACGCTTTTTTAGAACAGGTCAATCCAGAAGTTCACAATCTGGAGGATCCGGTCTCGGACTCGCCATTACAAAATCATTAATTGAAATGCACAACGGAGAAATTGGTGTGAGAGATCGCTCAGATGGGAAACAGGGAAGTGAATTTTGGTTTACTCTTCCCATCACACCAGAAAAAACTAACAACTTATCGAATTTCATTATTAAAGAAAAGACACTCATTTGGGTGTCTTTTCTTTATGAAAAAATCCCTACACAATGTGCTGGGACCAGGAGCAACTGTATCGTATCTTTATCTTAGTACATACACCCTCCACTAGCAAAACTGTATAACGCCATTTTTGTAAATTAAAAAACAAATTATTTAAACACCACTTAAATGATGCCCACTAACGCATAACCACTTCAAACATTATCAACCTCTATCAAAAGATACCAAAAAATTATCAATGATAATCACTTCATCTGTTTAATCTTCTATAGAAAAACGGGCAGAAATCCCATCGATATGAGAAAAACAGACATACACGTTAATGAATGTATATTGTGTCTCCTTTTGTAGATAACAATCTTTAAAACAAATGCATGTTATCTGCATCTAATCTTTATATAAAACTTATACCATATAAATATACCCAAAAGGTAATACAGAACTTATAGGAATCTACCATTTTGAAAAAAACATACTAAAAGTTTTTGAGTCATTTTAACCGTGTTTTAAGTAAATTGTGTTGGTGACCGATTTCAATAGTTTTTCTCCATATAATGCAACATAAATGACATTGTATTGCACTACATGCTCTTAGCGTTGTTAAAATTACTTGTTTTAATGTCGAAATTTGCTTAATTCTGATTTGCGGTCTGTGCCCATTATAGATGGTTCAAGAAGGAGGAATTTTATCAATTTACCGTCTGCATTTATATTTGTAAGAGTTTTGTAACGCTCACGATATTATTTTTATTTTAAAAAAATCTATTAAATTGTAAACATATTATCAAAAGCAAGTTGATCCAAAGGGGATTTTTTTATGAACAAAAAAATGATTATATTTCCTATACTGATTTTTATATGTATTACATCGGTCTATTTTTTATTCAGTCCAAGAGTAAAAGGAACAATGTATGAAGATACATTATCGAAAAAAGTTATCGTCATAGATCCAGGACATGGAGGAAATGATCCTGGATCTATTGGATCAAAAGGAACAAAAGAAAAAGATATAACTCTCAAAACAGCTAAAAACATTCAACAAAAGCTCGTGGGAAAAGGAATGACTGTAATTTTAACGCGTGAAGATGATACGTTTGTACCACTAAAAAATCGCGTAGCTATTGCTCACAATAAATCAGCTGATCTCTTTCTTAGTATTCATTATGACGGTTTCACAACTAATGATGTAAAAGGAGTAACAACATACTATTACAAGGGATTAAAAGAACAAGCATTGGCAGAAACGATACACGAACATTTATTCAAACATATACAGGCAAAAAATAGAGGTGTAAAATCTGGCGATTACTATGTTTTACGAGAAAATCAACAACCATCAATTTTACTTGAGCTAGGTTATATTACAAACCCAGAAGATGAGGAACGAATGAATTCACAACAATTCCAAGCAGATGTAGCCTCTGGAATTGTTAATGGTGTTATAGAATATTTTAAAAAATAGTAGTCTAGTTAAATCAGACTACTAAACCAAAAATAAAATTCAGTATATAATTAAAAATTTCAATTTTACTGAATAAATTTATTCAGTAGAAAATATATAACTAAAGGTTACTAGAAAGGACATACTAGAATGTTTACAAAAGGACTAAAAATAACGTTGATTATATCAATAGTTGCTTGTATCACACTAGGAATTTTTATGTTTCAATTCTTCACTTCACCTGCCAAAGGGGTAATGAACCAAGAAAATAGTGTTCAACTGGCAAGTGAGCAAACAAAAGGAGAAATGAAAAAAACAGCCCCCGATAAATATAATGGTCAGGTTCGGAAAGTAGCATACTTAACATTCGATGATGGACCAAGTCAATTTCAAAAAGAAATCTTAGATATTTTAAAGAGTAATAATATAAAAGGAACTTTCTTTATGATTGGTGGAAATATCCCAGCTCATAAAGAAAGCGTAAAACGCTTAGTAAATGAAGGTCACTATCCAGGTGTTCATAGTATGACACACGATAATAAAAAGCTGTATATCCAAGGCAAATTTGTTGAAGAAATGCAACAAGCGCAAAATATCATGAAAGAAGTAACTGGAATTCATCCAAATCTTGTTCGTTGTCCATATGGGAGTATGCCCGGACTTACACAGGCATTAAGAGACAAAATGGTAAATGTCGGTATGAAAGAGTGGGATTGGACAATAGATTCTTCAGATTGGAGGTTCCCAGGAAATCCAGATGCTGTTGTTCAAAAAACGATTTCTCAGGTCAGTGAAAATCGCGAAATCATTTTAATGCATGAAAAATCACAGACAGTGCAGGCGTTGCAAAGAATTATTGATGATCTTCGTAGTAAAGGTTATGAATTTGAAGTATATGATGAAGCCTCTCATTTCCCATTAAATTTTTGGAAGGATAATCGCATCTAAGTAGGAGGAATTGCAGTTGATATATAGAAACCTAGCACTTATAACAGCCTTATCAGTAACCTTGTTGTCAGGCTGTTCAGGACAAAAACCAGAAGAAAAATTATATGTGGCATTTGAAAGTGCTACAAAACAAGAAAAGACAATGTTTGAAGATACAAAAAAATTAGCGGCATTAGAAAAACAAGGACAAGAGTTATATACTCAAATTACACTTGAAGGAAAAGAGAATAATCAAGTAGTAAAAGAAAAGTTAGATCAAGCTGTAACAAACATACATGATCGTGAAAAGGTATTAGAGAAAGAGAAAAACACCTTAGAAAATGCACAAAATGAAGTGAAGTCTGTTGATAAATATATAAAGAAATTAGAAGATAAGAAATTACAAGAACAGGCTGAAAAAGTTCAAGATCTGTATAGAAATCGTGCTGATTCTTTCAAAAAATTACATGATAGTTATAAAAAATCATTACAATTAGAACAAGAACTGTACAAAATGCTACAAGCAAAAGATGAAAAACTTAAATCAATTACTGAGAAAGTAAAAACGATCAATCAGTCTTATGAACAAATTCATTCAGATCAGGATAGATTTAATAAGTACACGAATGAGTATAATCAGAAGAAATTAGCCTTTTATAAACAAGCAAATATTAAAATTAAAGAAAGTAAAAAATAAAACGATTGTAAAAAACGAAGTGTATTGTGAGAGTTTTTTATAATTCAAACCCACAAAAGCCAAATTCTTGCTAATCAAGAGCAATTTGGCTTTTTGTGTTCGATAGTCATTTCAATTAGATTTAGGATATGAAGTATTAGAAGCAATAGATGGGAAAGACAGTGAACTACCCACCACTTAAATTCTAACGAATTAAATCCAAGAGTGTTATAATCATTGTTCGAGCAGTTTGTAAATTGGAGGATAAAGTATGAAAAGAGGGATTGTATTAAAATTATTTATGTTAACAACAGCGTTATGTATGTTGATCTTGGCAACTATTTTTGTTGGACAAACGATATTCTTTAAACAATTTTATGCGCATAAAAAAGTGGATGATATCAAAAGAAACATGAAATCTTTTGAAACAGATTATTTAAATAGTGGAGGAAATTCACAAGGCATTCAAAAGTTAGAACAAGATTTTTACCGAGAACATAATACATGGATTACAACATTAGATAGTAATGGTAATTTAAAGAATGTAAATGATTTTTATATAGAAGTAAAATTAAATCAGTCTAAAGATAAAGAAAATCAATTCGCTAATTCTACAATTACCATACCGCTGTACAATTTCAAGGTTGAGGACGATCATGCGAGGAATATTGCAAATGAAATATTCCCTTTAGGAGAAACAGTTACTTTGAGGGGTATAGAAAAAAATGCTACATTCATTCCTTTTTCTGCATTCTTTAAAACAGAAACTCCAAATTTGGTAAATACGACATTAGATAAAAAAGTAAATGAATTTGGAGAAAAACTTAAAAATAAATATACAACTAAAGACTTGTCTAAAAAAGAGGACATTGATTATAAAAGAAAATATGAAAAAGAAACGCCTGTAAAATATCTAGACGGGAAAATTACAAAGGTTCAACTTTCGGGTGGGAATGAACAATCGAATTTTGTTTATACAAATAACTTATTTATGGAAAGGATACAAGAGTTTCAGGCAGACTTATTGCTAAATGAAAAGACTACTAACTATGATTCCTTACAAGAAATCGATTATGAGCAGAATGATATTAAATATAAGTTAATAATAAAACCGATAAAGGATAAGAGCGGTGCAATAACATACATTTTTTCAATGACTTCGTTGCAGCCAGTTGATGAAGCTGTACAAATGATACAAGAGTATTATGTCTATATTATTATGTTTGTGCTGCTTCTTATTTTTCTAGCTTCTTTTTACTATTCAAAAAAGATTGCAAGGCCCTTATTACAAATAAATAAGACAACCAAGAAAATTGCAAACTTAGATTTCTCGGAAAGGGTTCCAGTCATGTCAAAAGATGAAATTGGTGATTTATCTCAAAATATTAATTTACTTTCAAATACATTGCATTCACATATTGAGCAATTGCAACTAGACATAGAGAAAGAAAAAAAATTAGAAAATACAAGAAAAGAGTTTATTTCAGGGGTATCGCATGAGTTAAAGACACCTCTAAGTATTATGAAGAGTTGTATTTCTATCTTAAAAGATGGTGTTGCAAGTCATAAGAAAGAGTATTACTTTAAGGCAATGGAAAAAGAAGTGGATAAGATGGATATGTTAATTGTGGACATGCTTGAGTTAGCAAAATTTGAATCTGGTACGTATAAAATGCAGATGGATGTTTTTTATATTGACAAAGCCATTCAGCATGTCTGTGAACAATTATCTTTGGAGATAACAAAAAAGCAATTACATGTTCACACACATCTTGCTGCAACTGAAGTCATTGCAAATCATCGTCGTATGGAACAAGTAATCACAAACTTTATCACGAATGCTATTCGTTATACGCCAGAAAAAGAGGATATTATTATTTCTACAATAGATGAGCCAAGTCGCATAAAAGTTTGTATCGAAAATAAAGGGGCCCATATTGAAGAAGATCAATTAGATAAGATTTGGGATCGTTTTTACCGAGTTGATACAGCTCGTCAACGTTCACAAGGTGGAACAGGTCTTGGACTTGCCATTTCAAAAAATATTTTAGAACTTCATGGAGCAGAGTATGGAGTACACAATACAGTTGATGGCGTGTTGTTTTATTTCTATTTACAGAAAAAAGTGTAGAACGAAGGTTCTACACTTTTTTTCATTTATTTTGATAGTATCTTTACCTTTTCTTTAACGTAAAGAGAATAGGTTGATTTGTATCCAAATGTACAAAATTCCCGAAATAATATGGTGCGTTCTGTTGCAAAAAGATACAATTTTATTTAATACGTAGTTGTGTTTCGGTATCAAAGAAATGTACTTTGTCCATATCAAATACAAGTTGCATAGCCTCTCTTGTTTGATAATCATTACGTGTATCTAAACGTGCAATAAAGGATTGATTGTGTAACGTAGCATAGATCATCGATTCGGCTCCAAGCAATTCTGCAACTTCAATTTTTATATTTATAATATAATCAGGCAATGTTTCTAGCATACTTGGATTATCATAGATATGTTCCGGGCGAATGCCAAGAATTATGTTTTTATTTTCATAACCTTGTTCACGTAGTGCTTCTAATTTTTTTTCTGGAATACTCAGTTTGATATGACCTAAAATAAAATTTCCATTTTCCACTTTTCCCGTAAAGAAATTCATGGCTGGTGAACCAATAAAGCCACCAACAAATACGTTTTCGGGATATTCATAGACTTCTTTTGGTGTACCAACCTGTTGTATCCGTCCATCTTTCATAACCACAAGGCGCGTTGCCATTGTCATAGCCTCAGTTTGGTCATGCGTAACATAAATGGTTGTTGTTTGTAAGCGATGATGCAGTTTTGAAATTTCAGAGCGCATGGTAACACGTAGTTTTGCATCTAGATTTGATAATGGCTCATCCATTAAAAATACTTTTGCATCACGGACAATGGCACGCCCTAAAGCAACACGTTGTCTTTGACCACCGGATAACGCGTTTGGCTTCCGTTTTAAAAGTTCTTCTAATCCAAGAACTCTTGCTGCGTTTTGAACACGACGCTCAATTTCATCTTTTGGTAACTTACGAATTTTTAAACCAAATGCCATATTATCATACACGGTCATATGAGGATAGAGGGCATAATTTTGGAATACCATTGCGATGTCACGGTCCTTTGGTGGTATGTCATTCACATATTTTTCATCAATGTATAAATCTCCTTGTGAAATCCCCTCTAATCCGGCAATCATACGTAAAGTGGTCGACTTACCACATCCAGAAGGACCAACAAACACTATAAATTCTTTATCTTGAATATGAAGATTAAAATTCTCCACCGCTGGCACATTATTGTCATATATTTTATAAATGTTTTTTAATACTACCTCTGTCATGTTTCTACCTCCTGTAATAAAAAAACTATATATGTTTTTATCATTTTTGTTTTCCTTGTATGTTTAAAGATATAGTATGAATTCAAAATTTACGTATTCATGTTGAACCTCAAACGCTTTTGCTCATCTATCAGAACAAACAATAATACTTTAGAAACTCTATTGTATAGATTTAGGGGACCAGTCTGTATTTCAAGCCATAAGACAAGTATAGGAAACCAAAAAAATCCCTTGGGCTCAAAAGTAGAATAAGAGAAACCGCCGTCCAATTTTGAGCAGTTTCTCTTATTTGTCATGAATTTCTATGAAACAATATCTTCGTTGTCACCATAAATGGCATGGTTTATTGAGTTTTAAGATCCGGGTACTTCAGCTCACGCATTTTCTGGTCCTCCTTAATTTTCTTTTCATCAATTTCCTTTACATAATCGTTGAACTCTTCAAGAGTATAATCCTTACTTCCGTTAGACGATTCTTTAAATAGAACCTCTTTACTATCTGGATTCACATCAAACGTCCAATGTTCTAACATAGTTCCTTCTTCAAACCTCACTTTATAGTATTCTTCCTCATTTTTATTTGTTGAATTTGAATTTGGTTTTGTAACTTTTACTGTTAATAACTTCGCGTATGTCGAGTATTTTGCTTCTAATTGAAGGAGAGTTTTTAGTTTAGGGACCGAGTTAAACAATCCGTCAACAATTTCTTGATCTTCTTTTGAAAGTGTATCTTCTATAGAGAGTTTGATTTCCTCAACAGATGCTTCTTTAGAAGTTGATTCCATTTTTTCTGCACTCTTTTTTTGATCAACAGATTTCGCCGGATTCTCATCACCTTTAGAAGCTGATTCCATTTTTTCTGTACTCTTTTTTTGATCAACAGTTTTCAGTGAACTCTCATCACTGTTGTTACTACATGCCACCATACCAGTTAGCAATATGCTACTACATAACATCAAGATCATTTTATTCTTCTTCAATTCCATTCCTCACTTTGCTAGTTATTTTTATTTTTCTTTAATTGTTACTACCTGTCATGAAATAAATACAACTTATTCGTTGATATATGTCGTCACTCGATTTTGGATCAGCGCTGCTACATCCTCAGCTGATTTTTGACCACTAAAGTATGACTTGGACTCCTCAGCAATAATGGATTCAATTTTAGTACTTTGTGGGCTCTGAACGCTTATTTCAGCAACCATTTTCTCTAATTCTTGTATATCACTCTCAGTAACGTTAATCATAGAGCCACTTATATGCTCAATTTTCCCTTTTTCCTTCAATGTTTTGATTTGTTGTTCATATAAAGCTTTATTAATTGGAAATGCATTCCCTTTACTTTGGACCTCATCAGACATTAAAAACTTAAGAAAATCCCAAGCTTCCTTTTTAACCGGAGATTTCGCATTTATACCTACTGTTGTGTTCGGTGTAAAAGCAACTCCCTTTTTTTGTCCAGCTATATGTGGTTTTTGATACATTTTTGACTCTGTTATACCCAAGCTATATCCAAAACTGAAATATTCTTCTACCGACATGATTGGTGCTGGGACAAAATATGCTTCTCCTAAAGCCACAGAATCTGCAGTGACTATTTTCTGTTCATACATCTTCTTTACGTCTTCCAGCATCTGTACAAATAAATCAGATTGGAACTTTGCTTGTCCACTTGTTTTATCTACTAACTTACTGTAATGATCTTGCACCAGAAATTGCAGCATTTGTTCCGGAGGAGTATTTCCAATAACATGTGTATGTGTTCCTTTGCTTGCTAATTCTTTTCCAATGCTTGTGAACTCACTCCAAGTCCACTCTTTGTCATTCACTTTTACTCCAGATTGTTGTATCGCTTTATCATCCCCAAGCAGTCCACTCAACCAAAAATATAATGGAATACCATAAAGTTTTTCACCTGTTTTCGAATTATCTAAAATGCTATTAAAATATTGATTTTTATCAAAAGATTTATCCTGTTCCATCATTTTACTTAAGTCTGTAAGCAAGCCTTTCTTCCCATACTTGTCCGCAGGCAAACCGTCTAGTACAATCACATCGGATCCTTTACCCGATAAAAATTCTGTATTCACCTTACTAATGATTTTCTCAGCAGAGGTCTCGTCTGTCTTTGATGCTTCTGTCTTTGATCCATCTTCCGGAAAAGCACCTTTTATCTGGATGTCAATTTTAGGATTCTTTTGTTCATATAGTTTCTCTGCCTGTTTTAGGGATTTAGTATCACCTAAAGTCGACACTTCGACTATCGTTTTTCCATCTTTTGTTTTTCTCTCTCCTTTACTATCATTATTTCCGCAACCTGCCACGAAGCTGATTGATAGACTTGCTACTAGCATCATACAAACCTTTTTCATTTTAAATTCGCTCCTTATTTTTGTTATTTTATCTTTACTCGTTCTCCTTTTTTCAAAGGTTCACTGGTTTGTAAAACAATTTGATCTTTCTCATATACTCCTTCTAACACGACTGTTTCTTGTCCGTTGGATTCACCAACAGTAATAGGAGACTCTTCTATATAAAAGGCATTACCTAAAGGGCCTTTTTTTTCTTCTATTGTATAGACAAATGTTCTCTGTCCTTCCTTCTTAATCACCTTATTTGGTATAACCACGCCTTTAGCCAATTGTTTAGTCAGTGTAGCTTCTACCTGCTCCCCTTTTTTCAGTTCTTCTCCTTGTACTTTTACAAGAATACGTTTCTGTGGTTGTGGAGTTGCTGATGTTTGTTGAAATTGCTGTTCATCTTTTGGTTCACCTTTTTGTTCATCCTTTTGTTCATCTTGCTGTTTACCTTGTTCTTCGGGTCTCTGATTTTCATTGCTTTCTATATTTTTAATCTCTATAAGTTCACCTTCTAAGGATTTAGCATTTCCTTTCAAATTTATCTTTTCTCCAACCTTCAAGTGCGTGGCTAAATCAGCAGGTACTTGTACTTCAACCTTAAAGCCTTTACTCTCATCAGAGAGAATTACATCACCTTCATCTCTCGTAGAAAGCTGATCCTTCTTTGCATTTATTTTTGTAACAACTCCATCGAAAGGAGCGATCAGCTTCTTGCTCATTTCTAATTCTTCTTTTAAACTTTTAATTTTTCTTTCTTGCGTACTAATCTCAATTTTTTTGCTCTCCACAGCTGTTTTGAGACTTTGTAAACTTGTCTCACTTATCCTCCCATTGGGTTGACTATTTGAGTTGTTTTCTTGCTGATTATTTGGTTGATCATTTGATTTGTTTTCTTGTTGATTTTTTTTTGCTTCATTATAATTTGCTTGAGCGTCATTCAGTGCTAACTTTTGAATTTGAAGAGTTGCTTCTTCATCAAGAATTACTTGTTCACTCTTTTTACTATCGTATGTCACTAATAATTGATTTTTTTTGACACGGTCTCCTTCTTTTACATGTACCTCTTTCACTTTCGCCTCTATGCTACTATTACTTAACTTTGCTTCTTCTTGTGGCTGTAATTCGCCATTACCTGTAAACGTTTGTTTAAGCTCACTATTTTTTGGCTTCTCTGTAATAACCTTTGGCAAATTCCAATTCGCTAACGTATTGCTAAAGAGTGTAAGGATAATTAAAAGCCCTATAAATACACTGGAAATGATTTTAATATTTCGTTTTTTCCTTGTGACGTCTTGTTCCGTTCTATATTCCATTGTGTCCCCTCCTAAAATCTTTCCGAAGGAATGTTTACATTGTAATTCTTCATTATTCCTTCACACCTGATAACTGAATTCCCTTAATAAAATAGGACTGCGCATATAAAAATAAAAGTATCATTGGGGTCATATACAGAATAGAAGCAGAAAACCCAACCCCACGTGCCTCTTTGTTAATTTTTGATAAATAGAGCGATAATGGATGTTTGGATTCATCATTCAGAAAAATAAGCGGCTGTTCGATCATATTCCAATAATCCGCAAATAATAAGACAATAAGAGCAGCAATTCCAGGACGAATAAGAGGAAGAATAATCTTAAAAAAGATTGTAATATGGCCAGCTCCATCCATCTTAGCTGCCTCTATATACGCATCCGGGATATGCAACATGAACTGCCGGAGCATAAATACACCGAATGCCCCAAAGATTCCTGGAAGAATAATAGACGCTATACTGTTCAAAATTCCAAGTTTATCCGCCATGATATAATTTGGTACGAGCGTAACTTGGAATGGCATGAGCATCGTCAAAAGATAAACGATAAACAACTTGTCTCTTCCTCGAAATTGAATCTTAGCAAAGACATAGGCTGCAAACGATGCAACGATTACTTGACCTACTATTATTGGTACAACCATGAATACTGAATTCCAAAACATTTTTAAGAATGTCGGATTTTTCACTAATACTGTTCCATACTGTTCAAATGACACTAAATCTGGGATTAATTTTAAATTAATGAAAGGTGTATCCTTTTTCACTTCTCCAATAGAATCATAATTGGATCCAATCTCATGCTCAGTCATGAATGAATTGGTCAAGGTAAATACGATTGGAAATAGCATCATGACCGCTAATATTGTCAAAAATAGCGTTAAAATCCATTTACGAAATACATTTCCTTTTTTCATCTGCTTTTCCCACCTAATTCATAAACTTTCGAAAACGACGTTCTATTGCAAACAATACGAATACAAGGATAGAAATAACCGCCACCATCAACGTGGCAGCCGCTGTCAACTTTTGAATATCAAGCGACACGAACATATTGTTCATATAATGCTGCATCATGTACATACTGTCATGTGGTATACTTCCAGCAATCAAGTATGCTTCTCGAAAGACTTTAAACGAATTGATAATCGACATTAATATGACAAAGAACATTGTTGGTGTTAAATAAATGAGTGTAATATTTAAAAATGTATGCATACGACCTGCACCTTCAATTTCTGCAGTTTCGTAATACTCTTTTGGGATATTTTGTAAAGCTGCTAAGAATAAAATAATGTTGTACCCGATATTTTTCCATAGATATACAATTGATAAGACAATAATTGCCCAATTTGATTTCATCCAATCAATTCGTTCAAACCCCATATTGTGCATCCATACGTTAAACGTACCGTTCCAATCGAATAAAATTTGCCAGAGCATAACAATGGAAGCAACAGGAACGACAAGTGGTAATACAAACGCGCTTCGTAACCAATTTTGAATATATACATTTTGATTCAAACAAAGTGCCAGTAATAAGGAGATAATGATGATGAGAGGTACACTCACTGCGGTAAACCAAAACGTATTCGTTGCTGCTTTGAGAAAAGAAGCACTACCTAGCAGTTCTTTATAATTGGCTAAACCGACAAAAGAACCATCAGTAGTACCGTCCATTAACGAATAAATCATTCCCATTACAAATGGAATCAGATAAAAAATTGAAAAACCAATTGTACTTGGTAGAAGGAACAATAATGCTATACTTGTATCCTTTTGCATAAAATCCCGAAATTTTGTTGGGGATTTTTTTTTATCTTGAAGTTTATTCAAGGATCGATGGTCGCGATCCAAAAAAACATTCCCAATATATGATCGACTTTTGTTTATTTTCATTCGTGGATCCCTCTTTTTTATGAGTCTATTTTCATAAATACATCTTACAATTATGTAGTTTAGTGGACACAGATGCAGATGAAATGCAGATAAAATAAAGAAATGAGGGATTTTAGTTCCGATGTTCATAAAGCGGAATAAAAAAATGAAGGTTCCCCTTCCTTGCTTAGAATCATAAGGTGAAATCGAAAAGATAATAGATAAGCTTTATCAACTTTAGATAGGCTGGTGGGTGGTTCTGTTGTAAAGGTCATGAATGGTTTCAATGCTTTTTATTGTATAAGGGGTATGGCGAAGGTTTAAAAGTAAGTAGAAAAATGAAAAAAATAGTAAAATACAAGCAGACCAAATTTAGAAAAAGATAGACTCTCAATTGCATTACCTATGTATGATAGTCAGAAATCCTACATTAAAGAAATAGTTGAAGGAACTGGAATCCCTTAATATTCTTTATATAGAACGATTAATCATCCGAAACTTGAAAAAACACAGATGTGAATACCTCTGTGTTTTTTACTTTGCGTTCTACAGCAAGAACTTTGTCACTAAGCCGACAGGGAACTAGTTAATTTATGTTCAAATGTACGATTTTCTTTTTTCGTTTTGATGACACTTTAAAATATTAGCTTGATGGCTATGTGATGGTACGCCAAATAGTGTAGTTAACAGTCTTTTATATGTTGTGTAACTCAAAATAAAATGTTTATAAACTTAAGACTACCAAGGTATTTAGAGTTCGAGGCAGTTACACAAAATATAAGATATGAGTAAGTAAAGGAAAGAATTTTATGTTTTTCAAATTCCTAAAAGAGTTCTATAGATCAATAAAATATGTTTTTTTGAAATTGTCACTTTTCTGTAACATAAGTGATTTATTTTATATAGGTAACTAACATAGAAAGAGGGAGAAGTTATGAAAAAAATCATACCGATAGTTGCATTAATGGGCATACTAAGTTTAGGGATGCAAGAAATGAATGTGAAAGCTGAGACATACAAATGTGCAGATTCCAAAATGGATTTTTGGAATTCTAAAAGAACAGGTACTAATTTTATGAATAGCACTTCATTACCTGAGAATTACAAGAGTGCAAAGGAGGCTCATATTGAATATGTTCGTTTAGCACCTGATAAATGGGCAAAAGATAAAGCTTTCTTCTCTGGTGACAAACCAGATACACCAGGAAAAGATTTTCTTATCGGTAATGCAGATAACTATCAAGGATTAGTGAAAGAGGATGTAGCAAAATTAAAAACAGATTTAGATGCTGCACAATCACAAGGGATTAAAGTTGTACTTACAATGCTTTCATTACCTGGTGACCGTTGGCGCCAATTTAATAATAATCAGAATGATGATAGAATCTGGGAGGAAGAGAAATATCAAGAACAAGCAAGCCAATTTTGGAAGGACCTTGCTCTTGAATTAAAGGATCATCCTGCTGTGGTTGGCTACAATATTATAAATGAGCCACACCCAGAAACATCTAAGAAAAATAGATATAATGATTTTTGGACGGAAGATTATGAGAAATGGTATTCAAAAGTGAAGGGGACCCCAGCAGATTTAAATAAATTTTATCAAAAAGTTGTTACTTCAATTCGTGAAGTAGATAAAGAAACACCCATTATTTTAGATTCAGGCCTATATGCCACACCTTGGGCTTTTAAATATCTTAAACCAGTTAAAGATAAGAAGACATTGTATGCATTTCATATGTATGAGCCATATCAATTAACAAGTCAGCGTGAAAATCAAAATAAAGAGTATCAATATCCTGGAATTGTAAAAGTAGGAGATGTAGAAAAACCTATGATGTGGGATAAAGATGGATTAAATAAATTCTTACAGCCTGTGCAAAATTGGTCTAAGAAAAATCATGTACCATCTAATCGAATCATTGCTGAGGAATTTGGAATTAACCGTACTGTTCCTGGAGCACCTCAATACATGCAGGACTTAATTTCTATATTCAATCAGAAAGGGTGGCACAAATCATTCTATGCATTCCGTGAAGATACTTGGACAGGAATGAATTATGAATTAGGAACAGGAAAAATAAAATGGGATGAAGAGGGTAAACCAATACGTCAAGATAATCCACTTTGGGATGTAATTAAAAATGATTTACAATCTCATAAGAAGTAAATTATTACTAAGTAATATAGTATGTTAGGAACTTGACAGATATATTATCCGTGTTTGAGCATCTGATCTATTAGGATTAGATGCTCTTTCTTTTTGTATAAGCTATAAGAGCTCATCACTATATCATTTCGTAAAAAACGAGATCATCAAGCTTCTTATGCCTTTATGAGGTCCCGCCAAACGTCCATCAAGTTAAGGTTTTAATGTACCCCCTAAATGAACATTTTCTTTTTCTACAGGTAGTTACTTTGAGAAGTCAGCTCATTTTTTCGTTTTGGGGATGTTTACTTTTCTTAAGTTGATAGATATGGAGTACCCCCCTAGGTTAAATAAATTTCGACTTAGAAACAAGTGATTTTAACAACGTTAGGAGTGTTTCATGCAGCACAATGTCATTTATGTTGTATCGCAAGAAGAAAAATTACATTAGAAAAGAGCCGGAATTCACCCTGTTAAGAGTAAACCTTTAATATTTAAAGGACGAAAAAAAGAAACATAGAAGTGAAAAACCTCTGTGTTTCTTTTTGATTCATATATTTATTGGAAAATACTTTGAACTTTCCGGCACAGATGCTCCTTCTACCCTATTATAGGAGCTATTTTGAACGTAAGTAATTTGTAAGGAATGGGTAAGAAAAAAGAGATTTTTATTGTATATGATAAAAATATAACGAGGCGTGAAAGGCGGAATAGATGTGACTTATATATGAAAAACAAACCAGTAACAAGAGTGTTTCAAGGAAAAGAAGTAAATTCTGGGGTCAACATACATGTGGAAAAAGAGGGATTTACCGTTTGTTAGGACAGAATGGCGTTTGTAAAAATAATAATTATGAAGATGATTACGAATTCAATGTTGACCTTTTGTCATTGGTGGAGATGATAGCTGTGTCGTTAGTATGAAACAGCAAGCAACCACCTATACAATATGAATAGAGGAGAGGAATGCCTTATGAAAACACGTAGTCAAATTACATTTGCAAGTCTGGCCCTTTTAATAGCTGGAAGTTCCCTGTTATACACAACGCCAGCCTCAATTGTAAAAGCAGAGTCCACTCAAAATGTATCTAGTTCGTTACAAACAAGTACTCAACGAGATCGTAATTCCGTCAAGCAAGCAATGCGGGATACATTGCAACTTGGAATCCCGGGGATACTTGCTAAAACTTCCGAGGATGGAAAAACGTGGGGTTATGCCGCTGGGGTAGCGAATCTGAGCACCAAGAAACCAATGAAAACAGATTTTCGCTTTCGCATTGGCAGCGTGACGAAGACGTTCATTGCAACAGTTCTACTTCAATTAGCTGGAGAGAACCGCCTGAATCTAGACGACTCCATCGAAAAATGGTTGCCTGGTGTCATTCAAGGAAACGGATATGATGGTAACCAGATTACTATCCGGCAGATATTGAACCATACAAGTGGTATCGCTGAATACTTAAGGTCAAAAGACGCTGATATGATGAATACCAAAAAAACATATACCGCTGAAGAAATAGTGAAGATTGGGCTTTCTCTGCCTCCAGACTTTGCCCCAGGAAAGGGCTGGTCTTATTCAGACACAGGATACGTATTACTGGGTATCCTTATTGAAAAAGTAACCGGGAACAGCTATGCGGAAGAGATTGAAAATCGGATTATTGAACCGCTTGAATTGTCGAATACATTCCTACCTGGCAATTCAAGCGTTATTCCAGGCACCAAGCATGCTCGTGGATATTTCCAACCAGACGGAGCAAGTGAGCTAAAAGACGTTACTTATTATAACCCAAGTATAGCTAGCTCGGCTGGAGATATGATTTCTACTGCTGACGACTTAAACAAATTCTTCTCTTACTTACTCAGTGGCAAATTACTGAAGGAACAGCAATTAAAACAAATGCTTACTACAGTTCCAACAGGAAGTGCTGAAATCGGCGGATATGGTCTTGGAATCTATGAAACTAAGCTTCCAAACGGTGTCTCGATATGGGGACACACAGGTAGCATTCCAGGGTTTGTTACTTTTGCTGGGGGTACACTTGGAGGCAAGCATACGTTGGCCGTCAATTTGAACAGTATGGGTAAAGCTAACAGTCCTGATTGTTTTAAAAATATTTTACTTGCTGAATTTAGCAAGTAGGTAAAAAGGAAAAACGAATAAATTTTGTCATAGTTTTTATAAATATACCTTTCTGGTTCAAAAACTCCCAACTTACTCTAAAAAAATTGGGAGTTTTTGGGATTTTGTTGACAACCCAATGCTATTAAGCTAATAAAACAAAATCCTCCCTAAAATGAAAAAATACGCTATTCTTTCTGTAGAATCATAGGAAAGGATGGCGTGTTTGTATGTCTATTTCTGTATCTGATGAATTACAACTATTTGCTCAAGAAGTTCAAAGTTTCTTCTCCATATACTTCTGTTTTCAAGCGTATTCGTATTTTAGATTCAACGGCATTTCAACTCCCAGATTCCTTTTCGTTCGTTTATCCAGGTGCAGGAGGATGCGGAAACATTTAATATTCAAATAAGAGGATATTTATGTTGAAAAATAGAATTTTTACCTTTGGTGGGTAATTTAAACTAAGGGGTATAAATTCGGTGCGAAGAGAAAAGGTTTTGTTAAGGCAATGGAAGGCGGATTTACAAGCTGTTCAAGAAGAGAAGCGGTTGAAGAAGAAGACTAAGAAAAAGAATAAGAAATATAGCATTCCTGGCAATACAGCTGACTTTATGAATGGCAAGAACACTTATCGTAAAAAGAATGGGGTATGGAAACAGAGAAATAAATAATGTGAGGATAAATGAGTTTGATTAAGTTTATAGCAATAAAACCAACGCATATCATATGAAATATTGCATATCGAAATGTATTGATATATATATGTAAGCGCTTACTATAATAGGAGTATAAAGATTTACAACATCTTACTATACAAAATAAGAGGAGGAAATAATATGGCAATCGCAATGGCAGTTTTAAAATTTGTAGGTGGAATCATCCCATTCGTAGCAGAACTTCTAAAAGCAGTAATGTAGGTTCATTATCTTACTATACAAAATAAGAGGAGGAAATAATATGGCAATCGCAATGGCAGTTTTATCATTCTTAGGTGGAGTAATTCCATTAGTAGCAACACTTCTAAAAGCATTCATGTAATAGAATTCTCTGCACTTATTTATAAAAATTATCATACAAATGATCTGTATATCAAAACCGAATTGATGTGCAGATCATTTGTGTGAGCAAACTTTAAACAAGAAAAAGAATCCCAGAAATCATAAGGGATTCTTTTTCTTTATGTAATTACGGCATTAACATGTTTGCTACCGAGAAGTGGTGTTATGTTAATAAGGATGTATTTTTCTCAGTGTTTTCTTATAATTTTAATATATTAATGAAGGGGTTTGACGCGATAACAGCAAATATAAAAGATGTATTTGTAAGTATCTTAAAAAGCAAAAGGATGGAGTGAAAAATGGAGAAAATTGGTTTGTTTTTCAAAATTCCTATGGAAAAAGGCAACTTGCGAATAGAGAGCATATTAGAATTATTCATCAAAATAGAGAATTATAATTGGCACATTCCTGTAAACGATTGTTTAGTATTCACTAATAATAAATACGGTGATAACAACTTTTTAGATAACAAAGAGTTTGAAACTGGAAGTAAGTTAAAAGAAGCGTTAACGACAACAGATTTTTATCCAATATTTTTAAACCTTAGAGCGTACTTACACGAAATACCAACATTCGAAATAAGTAATACTTCAGTGAATACTATCCCTGAATTTTTAAATAGTAAATGTAGTTTAATGTTTGTAATTATAGATTGTTATGAGATAGCAGTTTTCGTAAATAATATAGAGGATTTTCCAAATATACAACAAGAAATTTTGTCACAAGGATATGAGGATTTTCGATTTATAGATAAATCTGCAAACTGGCATTTCTCCTGACTAACGCATGTGTTACCATATTTAAAGATAAATAATAAGATTGTTTTTTGTTCAGATATTCTATTAAATCTTTATTTACAGTATTTCAAATGTATACTTTTGTTCTGTATTTTGATGATATCAGGGGAATTGGGATAAAGTTAATGATTAGGGAATTTGAATATAAACTAATAATAAAAAGTTTACATTCATTTTTGCTTGAAAATATTTTTTTGAAGGTATGAGATATATTTTAACTAAAAAACTGAAAATTAAAATATTAAAATGTATAATAGAGAACAGAAGATATTGAAGAAATAAATAGAGAAATCATGGGGTTCTATATTTTGTAATGAAAGTAACCCATATTATTATGATGCAAATCATGCACATGTAAGTGTAGTAAGTTTAAATCCACAAACGATAGTAGATGAAGTAGTCCATTTCTATAAGACTAAAAATATAGTACCTAGATTTTATATATACAACTTAGATATGCAAGAAAAACTGATTTCTGAATTACAAATAAAGAATTTTGGGTTTGAAGAATTAATAAGTCCAGTCCAATTATGGAATAAGAAATTAACTAAAAAAGATAAAAATGAAAAAGTTACTATTGAAAAGGTATCTGAATTAAATTTTGAAGAAGCTTTAGATATTGAATGTAATATAAAAGAGTTAGGAGGCGAAGTTAGAAAAAAAGCTTTTCAAGATGAATTCCAACATCCAGCATTCACTCACTATCTACTTAGATACAATGGAGTAGCATGTTCCATCGCTTGTATTTTTGAACATGAAAAATAGGCCCGAATGGAAAGTGTAGCTACAATTGAAAAGTTTAGAGGTAAAGGGTTAATAGGTGAACTTATTCACTTTATTCAAAGTGAAGTAATGAATAGAGGACTAGATAATCTTTGGGTGATCCCAATTAACGAAACAGTAGAAAAAGTGTATGAAAAGTATGGATTTGAAACAGTAGAAAAAATTAAAACGGGACATGCGTTTTTAGAAGGAAAAAGCATTAAAGAAATTCACGAGGGATAGAAAAAATTAACTTATTTTGCTGAAGATAATTATTTAGTTAACCAGTGTATTGAAAGTAGACTAATATACTAAAGTTTACTTTCAAAACTAAAAAAGAGTCCTATTAATTTTAAGTAGTTCAGATAACATGGAGAAGCCGTATAAATGACAGGCTAAATCGAGTGTAAAATCACAAAGGTTTTATACTCGATTTTTTTGTTGATATGTAAAAGTTTATCCGGTTTTCACTGTTGAATTAACAAGTGCAATAGCACATCAATTATCAGGATGACCATAACCATTGTCATTTCGTTATTTTTGATGCGATTAAAGTTGCTATTTGAGGTGTTAAAAAAAAGGAATAGGAACTTTATGTTAAAATATAAAGCCAAGCAAAGTGGTTCTTGTTCCGTTAACGAGCAGGATTGTTGAACAATCGGCATTTGTTTTAAGAGTGTCTAGTTTTCTAATAATGGAGGAGGGAATTATCAGATGTCAAACTACGAAAACGAAGAAATGCTAACGGGAGGGAATGTTTCAAACGTATATCGTTCGGAAGGTACTGTTCGACGAGAATTAAAGCCAGACAGTACCAAAATTCATAAGCTATTAAATCATTTGGAAAACAAAGGTTTTAGTTATGCACCAAAGTTTTTAGGTATTGATGAAAAAGATAGAGAGATATTATCATTTATTGAAGGAGAAGCTGGTAATTATCCTTTAAAAGAATACATGTGGTCTAATGATGTTTTAAAAGAAATAGCGAAGATGCTCCGTCTTTACCATGATGCTGTGAGTGACTTTCCGTTATCAGATGATTGGAAACCAATGGATAATACTCCAAATAAAATAGAGGTTGTATGCCACAATGATTTTGCAATATACAACATTATTTTTAATCACGAAAAACCAGTAGGTATTATTGATTTTGATGTTGTTGGTCCTGGTCCAAGACTTTGGGACATAGCCTATACTCTTTATACTTGTGTCCCCTTAAGTAGAGTTTATCATACTGAAACAGGTGAGGCAGTTTATTATAATTTATTACAGCATGCCGACCGTATAAAACAAAGAGTTAAGTTGTTTTTTGAATCCTACGGTGAGGGTATGGAAGAAGATTATTTGGAGATGGTATTGCTACGATTAGAAGGGTTATGTAAATACATGAAAAGAAAAGCCAAAGAAGGCGATATAAATTTTCAAAAAATGATAGATGAAGGACATCTTGAACATTATCAAAACGATATTAAATTCATTCGTGAACATGGAAAAGAGTGGATTTAATGAAATAAGTCTTATACAAAAGTAAGGCTCAGAGTCATATAGGGACTTTGAGTTTTTTTTGCGTGTTATTTACTATGCAAATTAAAATGAAAGTAAACTAATATTTAAAAGTTTACTTTCATTTAGTGATCTTATTGAGTCCTATCTCAATAGAAACTCAATTAATAATTTACATGAATTTTTACATGCCAAGAGCTTAAATCTTTTTTGGTCTTCAATAGTTTTATTATCTGCTTGGTCGGATACAGACTTCACGCATAGGAATGGTATTTTATTAACATAAGAAACATATGAAAAAGATGCTATTTCTTGGTCAACAGCAATAGCATTATGGGTACTGCTTAAGGATAGTCTCAAAGCATCTTCTCTAATACGTTGGTCTCCCGATATAACCATCCCATTGTTGATTTTATGTTCACTGGTATTGATAGCAAAATTAAGAAAATCACTAAATATAGAATTATTGCCATCAATAATGGATGTTCTACCAGTATATAGGTCCCACACATCATCGCCTTTTCCAGCATTCGTAACATCATGTTGGAGCATTTGTCTTGCAATGACAATTTCTCCACCCTTGATGCTATCTGACAAACTTCCACAAATTCCTGTCATATATATTTCATCAGGATGAAACTCTGATATAAGTAATTGTGTACAACTAGAACAGTTTGTTTTTCCAACACCACTTATAACGGATATAATCTCTAAATTGTTAATATTATGATGATAGAATTCCCATGCGGCAATTTTACGAACTTTTCTACTCGGATATTCTTCGTGTAAATAATTTAGTTCAGGTTGCCAAGCTCCAATTATTCCTATCCTCTTCATTTTTATCCTCTCCTTTTCCGAATTATACCAAAAAGATCTTGTTTTAGGATATAATATAATCAGAATGTTAAGATGAATCGAAATATTGATATGTTAATACAAAAGGTAGGTAATTATATGATTCGTGAAGCTGAACCAAAAGACAGTAATGTAATTGAAAATTTATATAAAAAATTAGCACCGCATAGTAAAAACATTAAGGTTTTACCAGAAAGAATTGAGCAGATAAGGAATGATTCTAATAATTTCTTATTTGTTTATGAGGAAGATTGTAAAGTTAAAGGAAGTATATTTATGACTTTTTGTCTTGATCCAGGATACCAATTTAGACCATATACTGTTCTAGAGTATGTGATTGTAAATGAAGATTTTCGAGGTAATGGGATAGGTGAAAAGTTACTAAAGCATGTAGAGCAAATATCAATTGCAAGAGGATCCACAAGAATTATCTTATTAAGTAGTACAACTAGAATAGAAGCACATAAATTCTTTGCTAAAAATGGTTATAATGGAACTATAAGTAAGGGCTTCAAGAAATATATATCAATTAATTAAGTTTGATATATAAGAACCACTCTTAGCTATAGTAGTGGTTTTCTTAATTGCTTTTAAATTAATTAACACATTAAAGAAAGTCATCGTGAACAACTTAAAATAAGCATTTTGTGTCAACGATGCATAAAATTGTCGTTATGGGGATAAATCAAAACTTTAGGTTGATGGCGATGGGACGGGACCCCTTATATAACAAAGCGTCGAGATCAAAGCATTAAGTAGCTTTAGACAAAGAACAAGCCAATTTCCTTAATGTATAGAAAATTGGCTTGTTGATTAGTTACTCGTTAAAAATGCTTGTAAAGCTTCTAGAGGCTATCATATCAAAAAAAGAAAATTTTACGTTAAACAAAAACATTGTTTACCAAAAAAAAATGTTTTTGTTTAATTTCTTAATGAATTCATTCACCTGGGACTTTCTTTTTTATTTTTATGTTGTGTAACGACGGCGAGTTTATGTTTCTTTATCTCAGCAAGCTCATCAGAGGTATAACTAAAAATTCCAGATGCTTTTACTGGATTCGAAGTTATCGTTGCGAGTTTTCGCTTCTCTCCCGGTAGTGCATGAAAAAGTTTATTTAGGTCAAAAGAAGCACTACCTGGTTTTATATTTGGAAATTCCTGTTTAATATATTTTAGAGCTAAAGGACCATTCATTTGACCATTATTGTCACTTTTTAAGTAATATGTTTGCCAATTCGTCAGCGCAATACCAGTATTCCCTGCATCTAATTGTTTTTGTGTAATATAATACGTATCATGTTCATATAGATTTGAGGCATCGGGATTTAAGTCCACTATTATACCAGCTTGCTTAATCAGAAGTTGTTGACCATGTTTTATCGTTTTATATTCAACTTTCCCATCTTCATAGAAAACTTTAATTTTTTTAGAAAAGTTTTGGTTCTTATAATAATCATACACACTAATACCAAATTCTCCTTTGTTAAAAGTAGGAGCTTTGTAAGCACGGTTTTCATTGTTAGCTGTATAATCATATTTAGCACTTTGTTCTGATAAAAGAATAACAAAAGGCTCTTTTAGAAACGTATCATAGGTATCTCCAAATGTGGTAAGAGACGTTTCTCTTGTATTAACGTCTGCTTTCGCTTTATGTTTTGTAATTGGGTTGAAACTGAATAAGATTCCCATCGCTATTCCTACAGGGGAAATTTTTTTTATACTTCTCTTTATCTTTTCTTTCATGACTTTGTTCCTTACTTTCTAAATATACTGTTACCAACATGTTTAAATTAATATCGGTAAGTTTATCTTAATTTAAACCCCTTTCAAATTTCTTTCGTAATTGTTACAAAAGTCTTTCTTTGACTTTCCTTGTTTTCGTAAGAATTGTTGCTATCTTGACCATACTGATAAAAGGTTGACTTTCAACTAGTACATTGGAGTTAAAGGAGGGTTAACATGAAAGATGAATTAAGTATAAATATCTATTTAGATGAAACTGATACTCCGTTTTCAAGATATTATAGCTCAGATGATGTTCACCTAAGCTCTGACCTTGAAGATTTTCTTTTGTCAAAGCTACGCAGTGGCAAAAGAAAAGAAGTTGAAATATTTTTTTTAGGTCAGAATGATTTTGACGAAAAGTTACTGAAGACTGCCACATGTAACACTTTTTCTAACATCTTGAACGAAGAGGAATATACATATGCTAGAAATGTCAATAAGGCTATTGTTTTGTTTGTGGTTGGTATTATTGTTGGGTTGATATACTTGAAGCTTTCAAGCAATCATGCCTATATTGCAGGAGTTTTAAGCATAGTGTGTTGGGTTTTTGTTTGGTCAGGTACAGAGATTTATTTTTTTGAAAATCAGCAAATCAAACAAAATATTAGAAAATGTAAGAATGTTCTAAATTCCAACATACACAAAAAATAGAATGCTAGTAAATATTTACATTCGCGAAGCTGATTTTCGGATTCTATCTTGTACTTGGAAGTCGTGATGAAGATTAATATCGCCATACGAAGAAAGCGTTCATAAATACCTAAGACCTGGATTTAATCTGAGGTCTTATTTTTATCGCAAAAAAACAACAATCTATACAAAAAGAGCCGTGACTTTAAAGAAGTTTAACCAATATGAATGAAAAACAAGCGAATTTCAGTCTCTAATTTATGTTAACAATAATGTGTCTACTTCTTCTATATTTAACCGATGAATTTTGAAAAGGTTTTTAACGGTATGCTATGAAACGATATCAATTTGATTTTAGTTAAGAAGCAAATATGGAGAGTTAGGAGAAATTGGTGTGAGAGATCGCTCAGATGGAAAACAGGGAAGTGAATTTTGGTTTACTCTTCCCATCACATCAGAAAAAAATAAGACTGCTGAAAGACTTTTGTAATATTTATATTATAGAAATGAAAGACTTTCTTGTTACTATACCATTAAACAGTATACTACAGGAGGACTTTTACTTTATGAAAAGAAAATATGTATTGCTTATAGGAGGTTCCATAATTGTTGGGGGAATTTTATGGTCATTGTTCCGCCCCGAGAAATTATTTATTGATAAGCAAGTGAATGAAGCATTGCCACAAACAGAAATACAATCAAACAAAACAAAACAACAAGAAGAACGAGTAATAAGTACAGGTCAGTTTCAAAACGGTGTTCATGAAACAACTGGAACGGCAACGATCCATCAATTAGGGGATGGAAAACGTGTTTTACGACTTTCAAATTTTTCAACTTCTAATGGACCAGATGTTCGAGTTGTATTAGTTCCTACGAATCGTTTGAAAAATAACGAAGATGTTAAAAACCATCAGTATATTGAATTAGGAAAGTTAAAGGGAAACAAAGGAGACCAAAACTATGAAATTCCTGAAGGGATAGATGTAAGCACATACGGTTCGGTTTCTATATGGTGTAAGAGATTTAATGAAAACTTTGGTGCGGCTTATTTTGAAAAGTAAGAAAGAACATACAAATGAGGCTTGTGTACATGCCCCATGCCCATTAACTTAAGAACGAAAACAAAATAAATTTTCGTTCAAATGAACTAAAAAACTCTTAAGATACTTTTTGTCCTTAAAAATGATGCAGCTTTCTTTTGTCTTCTCACTCCATCATACGCATAGACAACACCCATAATATCAAAGACTGTTTTCTTCTCATATCGATGAGATTTCCGACCATTTTTCTGTACTAGGTGGAATAGGGGGATTAGAATCTTTGCTATTTCTTGGGTGTTTTTCTGTATAGCGGCCAAGCTGAAAAATACAGAATATCTTATAAAATTCGGAATTTTATAAGATATTAACGAAAGAGTTTTGTAACATTTCCGCAAGAAAAATGAAAGGTATTTAAACTAAGATGAACTTATAAATATTGATTTTATATTTTTAAATCAACATACGACAGTCTTTATATATTTATTTTTTACAGTGTTACATGTAAGCAATCTAGGCTAAATTTTACTAAGAGAGGACAATAAAAATGAAGAAAAAATTTAATACAATTGGAATTGGAAAGAAAGTCATTCCTACCGCAGCGGCATTAGGTATTCTTTTTTCAGTAGCTCCTATTGCAGAAAACAAGGCTAGCGCAGGGATAGGTACCGTACTCGATGTGACGATTACTTCATTAGGTATAGTGAAAGACATTTATGAAGGACTTGGAATATCTACAGGGGATCCCGACTTAACTGATTACACTGGTCCCTATGCAGAGAATGTATCTTACAGAGCTCCTAATTTTAAATCTGGGGAATTCAATATCTCTATGCATCATACGAAAAATGATTCGAATTTTACTAAGCAGATTAAAGTACTTTATCCAGATGGAAAAAGTGAAATTCATAAATTAAAATCAGGACAGCAGCTTAAGCTTACAGAAGCGGGTACCATTGTAGATCTAAATCCTGATGCAGAATCTGTGTCAGAACACAATCTTCTTTATATTACACAAGCGCAATTAGATGAAGGAAAAACGGGAGTTGCGCTTAACCAAGTTAATACTATATATGTAGAAAAAACATCTGGTCAAAATGTAATTCTTCGTGACGAATTTTATAAGAAAAAATTTGGGGAACGTTCTCTTGACGGATTTAAAGGTTTATTTACTGACCTATTCTCTTATTTAACAGAAGAAGAAAAGAAGATAGCAACATTGACTTCACATCCAGTAGGCAGAGAAGTTCTTTCTAATTATGTTATGAATAACCCTGAAGCTCGTGCGGATTTTAATAACCGGTCAACTAATATATTGGCGGAATCTACAAAAATCCTAGAGACACCTATTACACTACCATTTAGTATACTAAATGACGGTAAACCTTATCAAATTATCCCCTATAAAAAAGGGACGAATAAAGTATTGGTAAAAACAGGTTCAAAATATCTTTCAGGGAAAGAAGGAAATGCACTTCAATATTCTGATTCGATTGGTGATGATGAAGTGTTTGAACTTGTTCAGACCGGTAATTCTCATGATAATAAATTCCAATTCTATTTAAAAAACAAGAATGGAGTAAGTTTGGCTGGTAATTCTTATGTTCAACAATTTGGTACTGATTGGAGTTTCAAATCCGAAATTCGTTTCACTGCAAAAACTAACAATGAAATTCATAACTGGTTAAGAGAATGGTACCCTGGGAAAGAAAATGAGAAACAGAATTATGACGGAATAGAGTTCAGAAGTAATGATAAAGGTGATAGTTCTATATGGACTGCATATGATTCTACTGGAAAATTGATTAAAAATAGTTGGATAAACCAAGGTACGCAAAATCCCGGTTGGTATTATGCAGATGCTTCAGGAGTTCTCTTGAAGGGTTGGCAGAAAATTGAGGGGAATACGTATTATTTTAATCCGGAGTCTAACATGATGGCTTCAGGAATAAATTCACAAATTGAGGGTAAGTACTATCACTTTAATGATTCTGGTGCTTTGCAACGATCAGCATGGAGAGATAATTACTATTCTGATGCTTCTGGAGCGTTGGTTAAAGAAGGTTTGCGGGAAATCGATGGTAAAATTTATGATTTCCAAAATTACCAACCTACTAAAAATAAACTACGTTTAGAAGATCAAAAAGTCATTCTTCATTTTTCTGACAAGGGCGTGCTTGAGAGAGCTTCTGATCTGAATGGAAACGCACTAACTACTCCTACAACTGTTATTTTTAACGAGAAACAACTAGCCTTTGAGAAAAACGGTGCTATTAGAAAATCAGGAGTGACTGAAAAGAGAGCTTTCCCTCAACCGGATGGAAGCGAAAAGGATGCAATCCACTATTATAGCTTAGAAGAAGGAGCTACTTATGCTGGTTGGAAAACGATTGATGGAAAGAAATATCATTTCAAAGATGGCGCACACTATACTTTCGATGGACATGAAACCATTGACGGAAAAAGATATTATTTTAATCATGACGGAGAAGCTAAGCTAACAGGGTTCGATAAAGTTGATGGTAAGATATACCATTATGACGATAAAGGCGTAATGCAAACGGGCTGGCAAGAAATCGATGGTAAATGGTATTACTTCGATGATTCTGGAGCAGCTAAGATAGGATGGTTCTCAGTTGGTGGTGGGTATCATTTCCCTTATTACGGATACTTTACGTATTATGCTAAACAGGATGGTTCAATTTATACAGATACCAAGGTTGAAATTAACGGAAAAACCTATAAATTTGATAGCCATGGACACAAAGGCTATTAATGATACAAAAAAAGTCTATTTTTTATAAATATGACTTGCTAAATGAGACCCACACAGCCTCCAGATGCTTTCAGCATCTGGAGGATTTTTATTAACTTGATGGTGATGTGGTGCACCCATAAAGAAAAAGGACCTGCTCATATATTGTTTAAAAACATAAAGTAATGTGTATCCGTTAAAACACATGTGTATGGTCCCTCTTACTCAAGGAGGAAATGTTATGGGCTTTGGAGGTAGTTGTGGTGGTTTTGGTGGCGGATTCGCTTTACTAATTGTCCTGTTCATTCTGCTAATTATCATTGGTTGCAGTTGTTGGGGCGGCGGATTCGGTTGCTAGTAAAGAAAAGGCACTCATTGGAGTGTCTTTTCTTTATGAAAAAATCCCCACACATTGTGCAGAGATAAAGAGTGAATGTACTCATATATTACAACAATATTCCTCCACTAACAAAACAGTAAAATCTCATTATGGGGCACGGCAAGAATTCCTTCTTTTTTGAGCCACTCACTAGAGGACAGTTATATAATTATGTTTTTATATTTAATGGAAATGAAGTTATTTGAGGTCTATTAGGGGTCCTGACGTCAAAACGCGGACATCGTATATTATCAAGACCTAAATTGTAAAAGGTCATAAAAAATTAAGGGTATTACATATAAGTCATTTATAATATGTAATACCCTTTTACTTCTTTTATTTTGATTGAGAGATTAAATTATTACTTTATAAGAATTAATTATAAATATAGATAATTAAGTTGTAATTTACTCTGTTGAAGTGATGCACCTAAAATGAAGGTAACTATTATATAAGGGGTAATTTTATGAGTAATAAATTGAAATATTTATTAGGGATTAGCATTACCGGATTCGGGGATGGAATTCAACAAATTGCTTTGCTATGGTATATTTTTCATTTAACAGGACAATCAACTTCTATCGGATTAATGATTGCTATTTATTATATACCAAGTGTCATTTTAACACCTTTTGTGTCTGTTTATGTAGATCATCATGACTCTAAAAATATTGTTGTTTTAACAGATAGTATTCGATTTGTACTTGTTTTAATCATGGCGATTCTCGTTTTCATAAGATTTGAATCAGTATTTGTTTTTTACATTATGCAATTCTTATTAGCAGTTTGCTACACCGTTTACAAACCTGCATCTTCTGCATTTATTAAGGAAGCATTCTGTAATCATGATATACCATTTGTCATATCAAAAGCATCTTCATTAAATGAAGCAGCATTAATAGTGGGAACTGGTATTTCTGGGTTATTTCTAGTTGAATTTTCTTTAGCTACTAGTTTCTTTATTAATTCTGTAACATTTTTAGTTGCGGCTATTTTCTTTTCTTCCATAAAAAGAATGAACCCTAAAAAAATACAGAATACGAGAATATCCTACCTTGCAGAATTAATATCGGGATGGCATTTTATTAATCAAGCAGAAGGAATGAAATACTTACTGTTTTTATCTATTTTGAATAGCATTAGTATACAAATGACAACAACTTTATTATTACCTCTTGCAGAACAGTTTGAAGGAGGGAGCGGACTCTACTCAATATTTGAGATGGCATTTTCAGTAGGAGGGATTATGGCAGGTTTTATTGCTATCTATTTTTTAAAAAAGTTTAAACATAAAGTTATTTTTATTACGATGGTGGGTATGGCAACCTCTTCTTTTTTAATATATTTGAATGACTATAAAACAACGGCCGTTATTTGTATATTTATAATGGGACTATTTACCATGTCGCACTTGATTATTGTGCAAACGTTAATACAGTTGAATACTACAACAGAATATATTGGTAGGGTAATAGGCTTAAGAACGATTCTAGCATCATTTGTTAAGATATCATCTGCTCTATTGACTGGTATTTTAATAACTCGTATGGGAGTGAATCATATTTTGCTTTTATTTTCTATCTTAATATTGGCTAGCTTTATTACGATTGGAAATATGAAAAAACAAATGTATTAAAATGAAGGGAAATACATCTGGAAGATTAATCAGAGATGCTGTTACAGGTTGTAAATAACTTGCGAATCGGGGGATAAAATGATTAATATACGTTCGAAAACAGAAGAACTAAGAGCAAAATTAAAAACTATATTGAGTCGAGAATATAAAGAATTGGCTGTTAAGGAGTTAAAAGTAGTAGGAAATGGAGTACAAAATATTGTGTTTCGAGGAGATTCGGAAAAAGGACCTTTAGCATTTCGAGTACCGTGGGAACGTGAAGTGAAAAATATAAATGAAGAGTTGTTTAGTAGTCGACTTTCGTTACAAAAGGAAGCGGAACTTTCTAAGTTTTGTAATTCTAAAGACATTCCAGTACCAGAGATTCACGGATTGCATCTTTCTACGGAACTTGATTTTTTAATTTCAGATTACCTGGCTACTGATCATATTCCAATTTCTGCGTACAAAATAGGAGAAGTAGTTAACAAGCTTCACAGTATGCCAATTGAAGATTTAAATTACCAACATAGGACTAGAAAACCATCTAGCAAGTATATAGCTGAACGTCTCGTGAAAAGAGTAGAAGGATTTAATAAAATTACGCATTGCGATATTAAATTTCCTGATATATCAATAATCGAACAGATTCTTAAACAAGCGGATCATGTAAGGAAGTTATTACATATGGACATTCGACCAGCAAATCTAATTGGATATAATAGAGAAGTTAAGGCGTTGGTTGATTGGGATAATGCTCTAATTGGTCACCCGCTGCTAGAACTTATGAGGATAGCTGAAACTAATGAGATCGATTGGTATGAATTCACAGATGGATATCAGAATAAAGATATCTTTGAGTCTATTCCTCCTATTGTCAGCTTATTTTATCAGCTTGATACAGCGGTAATGCTTGCAAACCTGTTTATAGCGCAACTGAAAATAGAGGATAAAGGCATATTCTATAAAGAGCGTGTTAAAACACTTCATAATGAAATAGATAGATGTTTATAAGAATAAATAAAAGATGCTTTCACATAGGGGGTCCGCCACATCGCCATCAAGCTAAATGCACGAGTTATCTCAAAACAATACAAACGAGAAAAATGCACAAAATTTTCATTCTGGGGGTATTATGAGATCTTAAGTTGATGAGCATGGGGTATCTCATTTTCGTTAACTTGATGGCGATGTTTCCGTACCCCAAATAGGGTGATAATTATTACGGTGTATCAGATTTCTTGTAGCTTTTAAATTAAAGGCCTTACCCAAAGTTGAGAAAAATCCACATATCCAAAATATTTCATCCTAATATTCGTTAGATCTGATGAAAAAGGAATCTGACATTTATCATAATATAAGGGAATCATAATAGAGGATTCTATCAGTTCTTTTTCAAGGTCTTTATTTAATGAGGGCCACTTCTCAAAATGTGTAAGTTTGTATCTATCAAGGTGTTTTTTTATTGTTTCATTTGTTTTTACAATCTTAGCCAACGGTGAATATCTAGCTGTTAGAAAATAATAAAATGATATCTCTTGATTCATCTCGAATACCTCACCATGAATAAAGAGATCAACTTGTTCATTAAGTTTTTCATCTCTCAGATAGCTTTCAAAAGGAACCCATTTAACTAGAAAAGGTATATTTTCTTTTTCTAAGACATTCATTAACCACTTTGTCAGTTTTTCTGTATACTGAGTAGCTTTTATAATAAGTGGTTCTTTAAATGAGGGGCGTGATTTTTGTCGCATATCGATTTGATGATCTATTTCCTTCAAACAACTCGTAGGGTTGGGGATCTTATTAAAGTCATATTCATGGATATGATTGATATTCTTAGTAATAATATAATGTAAGTAGTTACGAACATCGATTCGTTGAATAGATGAATTACGCCAGGCATTCATAATTATAACGCCAAAGCCAGAATTTCTTTCTACTTGAAAGGTGGAAGTGTTCTCGTTGCGCTTGGAAGATTGATAAATAGTATCAAATTCTATAGGAACCTGAATGAATTCTACTGTATCTAGCAATGGTCTTTCCTGAAAATAATCATTAAATGCTATCAATGATGTCTTTTCCTGGTTATTCTCTCCTATATAAAAACCACCAGTTCCCACAATTACACCGTTATTTTCTTTATAAATGCTTGTATTTATCATACATAACATTTGTAAACAATAGCTACAACCATCCGGATAATGTATGTCAATAATTAATGGTGATACAATATCTATTTTCTCTATTGGTGCCCATAAGTCTTTATAGTATTTATGACTCCGTAGTTTTGAGAGACATAGTTTCACGTCAGTCGCTGTTAAGATGGATCCATCATGAAATTTTATGGACTTTTTTAAGTATAGTCTAAGCTTAGATTGAGTTAAATCCCAACTATGAGCTATTTCAGGAAATATGTTCCCCTTTTCATCCATATAAACAAGTCGATTGAACACGTTTGCGACAATGTGTGCACTATGTACATCGGCAGCCTCTAGTGGATGTGTTGTTAAAAAGGGCTTTCTTCTAGGAATAATTAATTTATCATCCGAATTATGTATATAGCCAAATTTTGAGTGAAACTTAGTCATCAAACGTAGTTTACTGTTTGGAGACCAATTATATAGTAAATATTTACTGCTTTTTTCAACAGGTTGTTGATCCATAATCTCCATCACTTGTGACTCATAGATTTGTTCTATATTTTTAAGCCATTGAAGAGAGGAAGTGTGTCCTCTTCCTTTTCCGGAATTGAAAATTAGCCAACCTTCATCCATCCATTTATGTAAGTAACGTACTGTTTGCTTTGTACTTAAACCTAAAAAATCTGCTAGGTCTTTTATTTTTATGTGTCCTGAAGAAAATGATCGCCATAGATCCAATAAATTTTTATCCATTTTCCTATCTCCTTCTATAAGTAGACATATTTTTCTAGATATGTCCATTTTTAGTTTGATAAGTCTAGTTTAATATAACATTAGATAAAAGGAGGAGATACTATGAATTGGAAAGACTTTGAGCAAAATATAAAAGTACGCTTAATTACATCATTTTTTAATCGTGCTGTTACATCAGCAGTAATGCCTTTCATGGCATTGTTTTTTGCTCAAGAAATAAATAAAGTATGGGCCGGGTTATTTTTAATCTCGACTGTTATTTTAAGTTTTTTTTCAAGTTTAATTGGAGGTTACATTTCCGATCGCTTTCAACGGAAGAAAGTTTTATTGTTAACTTCTTCTTCTAGTGCTGTAATGTTTTTATTAATGACCTTAAGTTTATATCCTACAGATAAGTTGATTTGGTTATTTGCAATTGCTTATGTAGGTTTTGTAATATCTAGCAGTCTTGGTCGTCCATCCATGCACGCTATCATAATAGATTCAACTACACCAGAAAATCGAAAGGCTGTTTATACAATTGACTATTGGCTCATGAATCTTTCGATGGCAATTGGTGCTGCGTTAGGTGGTTTTTTATACATTAATCACCAAAAAGAGTTATTTATATTACTAACCTTAGTTTCTGTTACACTACCAATTACCTATAAATTGTGGTTAGTTGCTGAATTTAATAATTTCTTAGAACCAAAACATGAAAATATAGTATTGGATCTAATCCAAAACTATAAAATTGCTATTCAAGATGTAGCATTTTTAAAAGTTGTAATAGGATCTACATGCATATTTGCGGCAGAGTTCTCCTTAAATAGCTATATAGGTATACGACTTTCAGAAACATTTAATACAATAAACGTGGGGAACTTTGAAATAGTAGGAGTAAGGATGCTGAGTATTCTCAACATACAAAATATGCTTTTAGTGGTATGTTTGACGTTTATTGTGAATAAATTTACAGATCGTTTAAGTGGAAAGAAGGCGTTACTCTTAGGTCTGGTTCTCTATGGTGTAGGATATGTAACAGTAACATCTGCAAACACTTGGTACGTACTTATTATTTTTAATTTTATTGCTACTGTTGGTGAACTTGTCTACTCGCCTGTCAGAAATGCAGAACAAGCTAATATGATCCCGGCTGATAAAAGAGGATCTTATTCAGCTTTTGCAGGTCTATCAGATATTGGTGCTGACCTGATTGCAAGAATTACCATTATCGTTGGTGCTTTCTTGATTCCTACGATAATGTCCGTTTACATTGGAATCATTGTGATAATTGGCACATTCCTCTTATACACTGGATTGTTCATTAGAAAAGATATTCAGTCTAAAGAAATATTGAAGAAAATATCATCATAATATAATACTTTAATAGTTATACATGGACAAAGAGGACAAAAGAGGAAGGCTTCCATACAGAACGACGCGGAAAAGGAAATGTTGGTGGCCCTTCCTCAAAACAGCTATCTTCTGATGACAAGCTAAAGAAAGCTTATTTATCTTGCGTAAAAGATAGTACGACACAAGAGATTTTAGCTTATCATGTTTCCCCTTCTTTACAAATGGCTATCGTCTATCAAACATTAGACAAATTAAAAGATAGATTAGGAGATATGATTCATCCTGAAGCACTTTTACACTCAGATCAGGGTTTTCATTACACGCACCCGGAATTTCAGCGCTGTGTAAAGGAAATGGGTATGAGACAGTCTATGTAACGTAGAGGAAACTGTCTAGATAATGCCTTAATGGAATCCTTTTTTGGTCATATGAAAGATGGATTAGACTATAAGTGTTGTCAAACGTTCCGCGCTCTTCAACTAGTAATCGAGAATTATATACAAGATTATAATTATGATCGTTATCAATGGACTCTCAAAAAAATGGCTCCGGTACAATACCGGAACCATCTTTTAAGTGCTTAATTTTTAAAGGTCTTTTTATTAAACTGTCCATTTTATAGGGCACAGTTCATATATTGGTTCTCCTCTTTTTTATGAAATCTTATCTTCTATAAATAGGCAATGTATGTTTCCCTTGAATTAGGTTCCACTCATCCGAACTTTTTAGAAGTTTAATATTTAACAATGCTTTGCCATCTACGATTTCAATATCAATTTGACCTTGTTTACCAAATTGATCAAAAATTAAAGTTGCTTTATTATTTTTGAATGTTACAGTACCGTCTATATATGCTATATCTTCAGCGTTATCGGAATAAGAAGATACACCGACAACTGCTTCGTTTTCAGAAATAGGACTAATCTTCATCATTGTGAAAGCTGGGCCGATATACGGTGGTTTCGTCGGTAGTTCTTGTTCTGACCATGTTCCTTGAACGTTGTATAGAATAGAAGTTGGTTTTGCATCAGGATTCCATGCACCGTCTTTATCGAGATAGTACCATTGTAATTGATCGTCGACAAACCATCCAGTTTTCATTGCACCGCTTTTATCAAGGAAGTACCATTTGTTTTGGTCGAGTACCCAACCCGTTTGCATAATACCCTTTGCATTTAAAAAGTACCATCTGTTTTGATCAAGAACCCATCCAGTGTGCATAGCGCCATCTTTATTTAAGTAGTACCAATCATATGGTGAGTTTTGATGCCATCCAGTTTTCATGACACCATCTTTTCCAAGAAAATACCATTTCTCACTGTCGGAAACCCATCCATACTGCATAGCGCCATCTTTATTTAAAAAATACCAATTGTTATTTGTGTTTACCCATCCTGTTGCCATTTTTCCATTTATGTAGTAATACCATGCGTGTTGTTTTTGTACCCAACCCGTTATTGGAGTAGACTGTTTATTTGTTTCTGCATAAACATGAGGTTGTATTCCGCTAAACAATATACCTGCAACAAATAACATACTAACGATTTGTTTTTTCATGATAATCTGCTCCTTTTTTAGAAAAATGCCTTTCCCTACTACTAATATATCTAACTAATAAAACAAATTCAATACTTTTATTACAAATATGTTACAAATATGTTAAAAAATATCGAAAGTATTTCTTTCTGTAAGGGTTTTATTCCTTATTATCTGTTAATAAGGAATAAAATCACCATTATCATTAGTATGCAAAGGAGTTTTAAAGTCCTTCTTGCTAGCTGTTTCTTTTCCATTCTATTATAGAAGAAAGAAATTCGTAAAAATTAGCAATGTGGTTTTGATTCTCTAGCATTTTTCATAGGAGGCTAGAAAAATTTTCTGTTAGATATTTTAAAAATGTAAGTGTATATTCTGTAAAGAAAAAGAGGAGAAATGTAATGAAGCGAATGATTGCATCAATATGTGTAGCAGGAAGCTTATTAATAGCACCTATACAAAGTTTTGCAGAAGTAAAGACAGGTGGAAATCAGCAAATTGTCGTAAAAGACGGCTGGGTGTTTGAACAAAACAATTGGTATTACTATGTGAATAATGTGCCGGCAAGCGGATGGAAAAAGATTCAGGGAACGTGGTATTACTTTGAGAGTAACGGCGTAATGAAAACAGGTTGGTATTTTGACGGAACGAATTGGTTTTATATGAATAGCAATGGTGGAATGGAGACAGGATGGAAAAAGATTCAAGGAACGTGGTATTACTTTGAGAGTAATGGCGTAATGAAAATAGATTGGTATTTTGATGGAATGAATTGGTTTTATATGAATAGCAATGGTGGAATGGAGACAGGATGGAAAAAGATTCAAGGAACGTGGTATTACTTTGAGAGTAATGGCGTAATGAAAACAGATTGGTATTTTGATGGAACGAATTGGTTTTATATGAATAGCAATGGTGGAATGGAGATTGGTTGGAATAAAATAGGCGGGGCATGGTATTACTTTGAGAATAGCGGTGTATGGGTTGCAAGCAATGATGCTGACTATTTATATACAATAGGAGAAAATCAACAGCTTATTCTTGTGACGGCAAATGATTATGGAACTAGTAAGGCAGAAATTCAAACATTCGAGAAGCGAAATAATAAATGGTATCCAGTGTATGCTGCTATGCAAGGATATATTGGACGTGATGGATTTGCTTATACAATGGCAGAAGGAGGAAAAAGTTCTCCGCGCGGTAAATATACAATTGGAACAGCTTTTGGTCGCTACGGTAATCCAGGAACAAAATTACCATATCGACAAATTACATCAAATGATGTTTGGGTGGATGATTCTAATTCACCTTTATATAACACGTGGCAGCAAAAACCAGCAAATGACCGTTGGAGCAGTGCCGAAAATATGAATATTCCTCAATATGATTATGGGTTTGTGATTAACTATAATACAGAACGAATAGCTGGAGCTGGCTCGGCGATTTTCTTCCATATTTCAGATATGTATACATACGGTTGCACAGCAACATCTCGGGAAAATGTTCTTTCTGTTTTAAGATGGTTAAATCCTGCTAAAAGTCCTGTGATTGTACAAACACCGGAGAGTGAACTGAAATATTATTAAACGAAAGAAAGTGTCCGTCAGTGGGGGACTTACTGCCCACGAATAGCGGGATTAAAGAGTGATATAAAAAAAGAAGGTGGCACGATGACATGATCCCCCTTATTGTAGACAGTAAAAAGAAAGCACATTAATCTGTTTACTATGGAGGGGATTTTTCTATGGGCAAAATTAGTGTTTATTTAGGGAAAAGAGTTTTTATTAAAATAAAGTTTTAGACCAGAAAGTTAATTTGAAATTTTGATAATGAAATGTTATGTAGACTTCATGTATATACAGTATCTAATAGTTTTATGTATCTTAAGTTGGTGTTATATTCAAGCAAAAAACGAGTAAGGAGACAGAACTATGGATAAGCAAGTTGTTATTGAGGGGCATACACCAGAATGGGCACTACAATTTAAAGAAGAACAAAGGATTCTAAACAATATAAAGGTGTTTTCACATATGGAAAACACCTTTTCAAGCTAATTGAAACTACCAGCTAGCCACCTCAACATCCGCTTTTAACCATTTTTCCCAAAGTGGATCTTCTATTTTAAGTAAGCTCAATGAAGTGCCTTGCATGTCTAAGGAGGTTAGATGGGTTCCGACTTTGACAAATCGAATATCTAATCCTTCAAGCTCACATAAACGGCGAATGTCATTTGCGAAGATATACTGTTCCATTAATGGGGTAGCGCCTAATCCATTAATCAAGATGGCAAACTTGTCTCCTTTTTTCCAGCGGTAAATACTTTTGAGCTTATTCATAAGCTCAATCGCCAATTTTTCAGAAGAAGATAACATTTCTTTCCGGTATCCTTTTTCTCCGTGGATGCCGACTCCGTAAAAGACTTCATTGTCTTGTAAGGTAAAAGAAGTCTTTCCTTGGATAGGGTCGGTTGCTGGAGAGAGCGCAACTCCTAATGTATGCAGATTCCGAATGACAGAATGGCCGATGCCTGTTAATTGTTGTAATGAATGGCCTTCAAGAGCCGCTGCTCCAAGTATTTTATGAACGAAAATCGTACCAGCTACTCCTCGTCTTCTTTTATTAAAGGAAGCATCATCTTCAATGGAAACATCGTCATTCACAATGACATGATCAACAAGTCTTCCTTCTTCTTTTGCCAAAGATTCAGCAGTTAAAAAGCTTTCCACGTCAGCTTGAAAGTTTTTAATGATTAATAGGACGCCCTTGTCTTTGGGCACAGAGCGAACTGCCGCTACTATTTGTTCTGGTGTAGGAGGGGTGAAAATTTCTCCATTGACTGCCGCTGAAAGCATGCCTTTTCCTACATAACCAATATCAGCTGGTTCATGCCCGCTACCGCCGCCGCTTATAATGGCAACATCTTGCCCAATTTCAGCAAGGTCTTTCTGATAAATGATGTTGTGTTCTTTGTTATAAGATATTCTATCGTTATGTTCAAAATAAAAACCATGCAACATATCTTGAACAATATTTTGAGCATCATTCATAATTTTTTTCATTGTTTTTCCACCTTATGATTTGTTTGCTGATTGCTTTAGTAAAAGGACTAATTGATTGTTTATCATATTTTTCATCATCGAAGACATGATAGACGGATCAATAGCGCAATGATTCTCAATCCAATCTTTTATTGTCCCAACAAATCCGTGACTATAAAAAGAGGCCAGTGTATCTTTTTTTACCTCAGAAATTGCTAATTTACAGCCAATTAATAGTTCATCGATGATTTTGAGATATAAGTTTTTCGTATGTTCAAAGAGATAATAATTAAATGAATTTTGCTCGATTACTTTAAATGCATTTCGGTAGAAGCATTGGTTTTGGTAAAAGTAATCAAATAATAGGTCGAAAATATTTTCCCATTTTTCATAATCAAGAAAGTCTATAATATTCTCTTTTGTTTCTTCTTTATAAATCCAACTTAACAATTCAAATTTATCTTTAAAGTGATAATAAAAAGTTTGCCTGCGCATCTGACAATTTAACATAATGTCACTCACGGATATTTTATGGAAAGGTTCAGTTTCCATTAATTTTTTTAATGAGTTGGCTATGATTTTTTTTGAAATGATAGAAGAGGTCATTATAATCATCCCTACAGCTTTATTCGTTTTTAATAATTAACATCCTACCTATAAATGAAGTGGGTGTCTTTAGACAAATCGTTCATTTTGTCCGTTTACCATAAAACGCTTTCATTTTATTATAGTTAATAAGAATGCGCTTTCAAATATATCATAATTCAGAAGAGAATGTACCGTGGCAGGAAAAGCAATAAAATTATGGAAGTGTGGATACGAATAGGTTTGCGAAGAGTGTAACAAAACTTACAGAGGAGGAATAAGAAATGAAAAAAATTATAAATCAACCTGAAACGCTCGTTATGGAGATGTGCAATGGGATGGTTATGGCTCATCCGGAACTCGAGTTATTAAAAAAGTATAAGGTCATTAAGAAAAAAGAAATGAACGAAAATAAGGTAACTTTAATTAGCGGTGGCGGTAGTGGACATGAACCGGCACATGCGGGGCTAGTAGGAAAAGGAATGCTGGATGCGGCAGTATGCGGAGATGTGTTTGCTTCTCCATCGCAAATACAGGTGTATCAAGCGATTAAAGCAACAGCTAGCAAAAAGGGTACGCTACTAATTATTAAGAATTACAGTGGAGATATCATGAACTTTAAAAATGGTGCTCACTTAGCTACGGAGGATGGAATTCAAGTAGAATATGTCCGCGTAGATGATGATATTGCGGTAGAAGATAGTCTTTATACAGTAGGACGTCGCGGTGTTGCGGGAGTTGTGTTAGTACATAAAATAGCCGGTGCAGCAGCGGAAGAAGGTATGGATTTGATGCAGGTGAAAGCTGTAGCGGAAAAAGCAGCGGCAAATGTTCGAACAATTGGTCTCGCATTAACTTCCTGCACGGTTCCGGCGAGTGGATCACCTACTTTCAAATTAGGTGAAGATGAAATGGAATATGGCGTTGGCATTCATGGAGAGCCAGGCAGAAAACGCGAAAAAATTATGGCTGCAGATGAATTAGCGTTACGTATGACAAATGACCTTATGAAAGATTTAGGGCTAGATGAAGATGCTGAAATTGCTGTTCTAGTAAACGGATTTGGTGGTACACCGCTTCAAGAACTGTATTTGTTTAACAATGCAGTTACGAGAGAGTTAAGTAAAAAAAATATACGAATTAATAGAGCGTTTGTCGGTAATTACATGACGAGTATCGATATGGCTGGAATTTCTCTAACAGTGATGAAACTAGACGATGAGCTGAAGACATTGCTATCGAAAGAATGTAATACACCTGCGTTTAAAGTAGATGGACCAATTGAGAGTGTAGAATACGTTGATATTGCGGAGCACGAAGAAGAGAAGCCAGTTTTCTTTGAGACGGAAACAGCTGAAGAACATGCAATCATTAAGAATGAGGTAATCACATTAAATAATATGATTTATCTTATAGATAAAATGAGCGAAGTTATTATTAAGAACGAAGTACCATTCTGCGAACTGGATACGCATGCAGGTGATGGTGATTTCGGAATGAGTGTCGCGAAAGGATTTAAACAATTAAAGCGTGAATGGAGCTCGATTTTAGATCAAGAGCATTTAAATATTGGAACTTTCCTTGATGCGTGTTCTATGGTGATTATGGAACATTGCGGAGGAGCTTCTGGTCCAATTTGGGGCGGAGCTTTCCGAGCTGCAGGTAAGGCTATGGAAGGGAAAATGGAATTAACAGTTGGAGAGTTTGCTGAAATGTTGCAAGCTGCACTTCATGGTATACAGTCTATCGGTGAGCGCTCTTTCGGAAGAGGAGCAGAAGTAGGCGATAAGACGCTTGTAGATGCGCTTGTACCTTGTGCAAATGCTTGGTCAGAAAGCGCTGCAGCTGGTACAGACTTTAAGACTGCTTTTGAAAAAGGGGCAGCGGCTGCCGTTAAAGGAGCAGAATATACAAAAGAAATCGTCGCTCGAATGGGCCGCGCTGGTACGGTTGGTGAAAGAAGCTTAGGTTATCCTGATGCTGGTGCCTATGCGCTAGGGGTTATTTTTACGGAGCTTTCTCGTAGTTTAAGATAATGGTATTTCGGGATACTGGAAAGTCTCAATTGTGTAGGTGAATAGAAGGAAAATAAGAAAGATACCTATTTTGAAACAAGTCATATGGCATACTGTGAAATACCGTTAAATCTATTTCATTAAAACATCCCAATAGGGTTTACTCTATTGGGATGTTTTTGTGAATAAAAGATTTATGCTATTTAGCCTATATTTCCGTTGAAATGTAGACGGGTACGCCTTTTAGTCGTTATTTTCTTATCAGAATTACGCATATTGATTTTATGAACCTAATTAATAAATAAAAGATAGGATGAAAACAATGTACGAAATAAATGTAATGAAAACAAGGAAACATATAAGCATCGTATTGGATACACATTGTTCTATTCTTTTTTTCATTTTAATTTGTTTTATTTTTTCAATTTTGCAGGATCAATTTGAATTTGTCCTTTCCAAGATCCAGTTACTTTTCCGATTTTATTTATATTTACATTTATCGTAAGTGGTTGTTTAAAGGATCCTTTCCCTTCAGGACCTTCAACAAATGTAACAACGCCTTCGGGTTTATCTTTATCACGAATACCTACATGTTTTAATTCTTTTCCATCTGCCATTAATTTGAATGGTAAATCATCTGCACCTTGAATAAATCCTAACTGTGAGAACATACCATCCTTAGTATTATATTCAGGATTTTCTTCTTGTTGTCCATTTGCCTTACCATCACTTTTAAGGTCTAATCCAGTTGTATCAAATTCAAACGGTACTAGACTTCCATCAGCTTTTTCAATTCTATAATGAACTGATATACGTGAATCTGCCACAAATAATTCTTTAAAATGCACAGTAACACCTTGATCAGTTATTTTTTCAACTATGTTGATGTTACAAAACTGTGCAACAGAACCCGTTAGAAATATGTACATGAATAACTCCATATAAACTCCTTAGCCCTCTAGATAAACTACTGAATAACTCCATACAAACTCCAGATAGTGTATATAGAATAAAAACTATCAAGGAGGTTAGAAAAAATGAATTTTATAAAACGCGCAATTCTCAGTATGAAAAAACGAAAAGGAACATCATTAATTTTGATGGCTGTCTTTCTGATTGTTACCAATTTAGTGTTGGCAGGATTCACAATCCAAAATGCATCAAAAAAAGCTGCTGATGCTGCAAGAAAAAAACTGGGTGCAGATGTTACTTTGGGTCTTGATTTTGATAAATTAGGAAAACAAGCAAGGGGAACTGGAGAAATGCCTAATCCGCCGCATCTCAACACAAAAGAAGCAGATCAATTAGCGAAGTCCAAGTATGTAAAAGACTATAATTATATAACCAATACTTTCGGAATTTCGGATGGATTTAAATTAGTAGGGGCTTCAGAAGGAGAAGAAGAAGGAAAAGGTAGAGCGGGAGTGGCGACTGTACGAGGAGGATCAGGTTCAGGTTCAGAAATAGATATGAATTCTTCTCTTATAATAGAAGGAGTGCGCAAGACTTTATTACAAGAAAGTTTTAAAAATGGAAAAAGTAAAATCATTGATGGGAAACCAATTACAGAAAAGATGAACGATCAGAATGTAACTTTAATGGAAAAACGATTAGCGGAACAAAACAATTTGAAAGTAGGAGATAAGGTTAAAATTCAATCAGGGGATAAGAAGAAAACTCTTGAAGTTGAAATTATTGGTATTTACGAAACGAATGAGCAACCACTGGGTGAGCATGCACCTCCTATGATGGATCCAGCTAATAAGCTATATATGCCTCACTCTACTTTAAAAAAATTAGAAGCAGATGAAGGTACTAGTAGTAGCATTCAAGTCGTGTACTTCTTGAACGATCCACAATACATTGATGCATTTAAAAAAGAAGCAAAACAATCTGATATTGATTTTAATTATTTTAAGTTAGATGCACATGATTCATTGTACAAACAAATGATTGGTCCTATCGAAAATATCTCTTCTACTTCTCAAATGATTATCTATATGGTATCTATTGCAGGCGCTATTATCTTAGGATTAATCATTATGTTATCAATTAAAGCACGTCGTAAGGAAATGGGGATTCTATTGTCCATTGGAGAGAAAAAATGGAAACTGATGGCACAGTTCGTAGTAGAAGTAGTATGTATTGCTATTTTAGCATTTGGATTATCCCTAACAACAGGAGCTAAAGTTTCTCAATTCGTAGGGGATAATTTACTTTCGAGTGAAATTGCTACAGCAAGCGAAGAAAAAGACAATTCACAAAATGGTAGTGTAATGATGGTTGGAGCTGGTGGTAATCTACAAAACCAAAGCGAAGATCCAATTGATAAAATTGATGTAAGTGTAACAGGAGAGGATTTAGGAAAAATGGGGGGAATTGGACTGACTATTGCTATATTAGCAACCATTCTTCCGGCATTATCTATTCTACGCTTAAATCCAAAACAAATCCTTTTAAAAGATGAATAAGGAGGCTCGGCATGGAGACAATTTTACAATTTAAAAACTTAAATTATTATTATGAAAGTAACCGAAAAAAAGTAACGATACTAGATAATGTGAATTTTTCTTTTCAAACAGGGCATTTTTACACGATTTTAGGGCCGTCTGGATCTGGCAAAACCACAGCTCTTAGCCTAGGTTGTGGTTTGGATATACCTAAAAATGGTTATGTGCTGTATAAGGGTAAGGATATTCGAAAGATTGGTTTAGATCGATACCGGAATCAATATGTATCCGTGATTTTCCAATCCTATAATTTAATTACCTATATGACCGCTCTTCAAAATGTACTAACGGCAATGGAAATTACAGGTGTTCAGGTGAAAAATAAAAAGGAAAGGGCATTAGAATTATTAGAGAAGGTAGGACTTACAGAAGTAGAGGCGAAGCGAAATGTCCTGCAACTAAGTGGTGGACAACAGCAACGTGTAGCAATTGCTCGAGCGCTATCTTGCAATGTTGATATACTTATCGCTGATGAGCCAACAGGAAACCTTGATGAAGAAACCGCAAAAGAGATTATTGATTTGTTTCAGAAGCTTGCCCATCAAGAGAATAAATGTGTAATTGTTGTTACACATTCACAAGAAGTTGCAAAACAATCGGATCGAGTAATTTATTTGAGCAAGAAGCAATTAGTAGTAAAAGATATTAATAATTCTTAAATAATAAACTCCCCTATTAATAGGGGAGTTTATTTGTTAGTTAGATATTGGAATATTAGGGGTCACCATACATGCCCATCAACTTAAGAAGAGAAGCAAAATGAACTTTCGTTCTCGCTTTACAAGCTCGAGTGTTCTTGCAAGTTTTTCTAAAAATACAGTCGTAACATATCGTTGTAATCCTTTGGCAAATAGTTGTAGCTCATCTTGAATTGAGAGACTCATAACAAAACGTCATCCATTCTAACCTATTTAGGTATTTTTGAGTATTAAAATCTCTTAAGTTGACGGGTATTTATAATGAGACTATATAAAAAACTAAACTGGAAGCCAGATTCCCTATTACTATGATCTAGTTTTACGCGTATCTCGACTGTAATCTCCTTATTGTACAAGCAGAGCGGACTAGTATAAAATCGAGTGTATGAAAATATATAATGAACAAATTTTTTAGAGTGCCAGTGGAATAGAAGCGGAATGATATAGGAGTGTAGTAAAATGAATCGAATTTCAATTTTAATAGCTGACGATGAGGCAGAAGTTGCGGATTTAATTGCGATACATTTAGAAAAAGAAGGCTACCATGTTATTAAAGTAGCTGATGGAAAAGAAGCTATTCGTGTTATTCACTCTCAACCAATTGATTTGGTGATTTTAGATATTATGATGCCTAAAATGGACGGTTATGAAGTAACGCGTCAAATTCGTGCACAATATCATATGCCCATCATTTTCTTAAGTGCAAAAACATCAGATTTTGATAAGGTGACAGGACTTGTAATAGGTGCAGATGATTATATGACGAAACCTTTCACTCCGATTGAATTAGTTGCCCGTGTAAATGCGCAATTACGCCGATTTTTAATGTTAAATCAACCGAAAGCAGAGGACAATAAATCAGTTTTAGAAATTGGTGGAGTAGTCATTTATCCTGAACAACGGACAGTTAGTGTATATGAAGAACAAATTGAATTAACTCCAAAAGAATTTGATATTTTATATTTATTAGCAAGTCATCCGAAGAAAGTATACAGTGTGGAAAATATCTTTCAACAAGTATGGGCAGAAGACTATTACGAAGGTAGAAATACAGTAATGGTACATATTCGTACCTTAAGAAAAAAACTTGGAGAAGATAAAAGAAAGAATAAATTGATAAAAACGGTTTGGGGGGTAGGTTATACTTTCAATGGCTAAAATGATAAGAAGCTTTCGTTCAAAAATGATCGCACTATTTGCGTTAAGTATGATACTAGCTGGTAGCGTAACGTATATGATCTACAAAGGGCTGCAGCTCTACTATAAAACGGTGGTTCGTTATGAGGATCCTTTAGCTCAATTCCGTTCAACGATAAGAGAAATTGGAGACATTAATTTCTTTTTAATTATATTTATCCCTTTAGCTATTTTGTTTTTCTTCTTTCTTACTAGACCATATTTGAAGTATTTTAATGAGATCTCTAATGGGATTCATCATCTTGCTAACGGTGATTTTACAAACCGGGTTTATGTTTCATCGAATGACGAGTTCGGGGATATCGCACACGAAATTAACCTAGCGAGTGAAAAGTTAAAAGAAGCGGTAGAAAGAGGAGATTTTGCAGAAAGCAGTAAAGATCAGTTAATTGTTAATCTGGCTCACGATTTAAGAACACCATTAACATCTGTTTTAGGTTATTTAGATTTAATTCTTAAAGATGAGAATTTGACGAGGGAACAAATTAAACATTTTTCTACTATTGCTTTTACGAAATCTCAACGACTCGAGAACTTGATTGATGAGTTATTTGAAATAACAAGAATGAACTATGGCATGCTGAAGCTGGAAAAAAGACCAATTGATATAAGTGAATTACTTATACAGCTAGATGAAGAATTATATCCGTTATTAGAGAAACAAGATTTAGTAGCCAGAATGAATGTGAATCCTCACTTAACTATTAATGGAGATGGAAAATTATTAGCAAGAGTATTTGAAAATCTTTTAACGAATGCAATTCGCTACGGATATGATGGACAATTTGTTGATATGAACGGGTATATTGATAATGGAAAAGTTGTCGTACAAATTATTAATTATGGAGATAGCATTCCAAAGGAAGAGTTACCGTATCTTTTTGATATGTTTTATACAGGAGACAAAGCAAGAACTCAACAGCAAGATAGTACAGGGCTGGGGCTATTTATTGCGAAAAACATTGTGGAACAGCATAATGGGACGATTTCTGCAGAAAGTAATGTAATACGAACAATATTTGAAGTGAGGTTACCGAAAGATGATGGCGTGGAATCTCATTTAATAATTTAATAAAAATTTAAAGTTTACCCCACTTTTTATTTAAATAGTTTTTTCTATCCTATACGTAAGTTAGGTCAAGGAGGAACTAGGAATGAAAAAGTGGATATTTATTTCTCTTTTTATATTGTGCACAGTATGTGTTGGTATTTATATAGCACCATTATTTCAAAATGGAGTAGATGTTAAAATCGTAGAAAAAGGTGATAAGGTAAACTCTACGAATACTGAAAAGAAAGAGATTACAAAAGAACAAATTTATAAAGGTGATTTATTATTAGTCAATAAAGATTATCCTGTTCAGAAAGATAGCATAAGGTCTGATATTATAAATGTATTTCAAAATACGGAATTAGTAAGAGGGTATGTAGTGCTTGATAGAAATATTCATTTATCAAAGGATATTGTGAAAAAGTTTTTGAAGATTGTAGATGCTGCAGAAAAAGAAGGGATTCATCATTTTTTGATCAGTAGCGGCTATCGAGATTTTAAAGAACAAAGGAAGCTATATGAAAAAATGGGTTCTGATTATGCATTACCAGCAGGGTATAGTGAACATAATTTAGGGCTATCACTTGATGTAGGGTCTACTCAAATGAAAATGGAGAAAGCCCCTGAAGGAAAATGGATTGAAGACAATGTATGGAAATACGGTTTTGTTTTACGTTATCCGAAAAATAAAAGTAATATTACAGGAATTCAATATGAGCCATGGCATATACGTTACGTCGGTTTGCCTCATAGTGCAATCATGCAAAAAAATAAATTTACTTTAGAAGAATACTTAGATTTCTTGAAGGAGAAAAAGGAGATTTCAACTAATGTTGAGGGGAAAGAGTATACGGTTTCTTATTATAAAGTATCAAAAAATACGACCATTAATGTCCCGGTAAATCAGCATTATGAAATTTCAGGGAACAATATGGACGGAGTAATTATGACGGTTCATAAATAGTAGCTTACTTTATAAATTAAGCCTACATCATCAACTTAAGAATGGAAACAAACTAAATGGATGCTTTTGTATAAGTGCGAAAAATTTGGAGATTTACTTGTGAAAGTAGACCCAGTATACACATCGCAAGATTGTTCTGGTTGTGGAAATCGTGTGAAAGAATTACTTTCTATTCGAACACATATTTGTGCAAAGTGTGGAACGGTATTAGACAGAGATCATAATGCAGGCCTAAATATTTTGCAAAAAGGGTTAGAACAATTACTTATGAGGACGACCAAAGATTGAAACTGTAGGACAAGGTTGTGTCCAAACAGTATAAACGACGCCTGTGGGGAGTATGTAAGACTGCTAAACAGGAAGCCCCTTCTTCAAACGACTTGTAAGAGTGTTAAGGAGGGGCATTCACTATTGGTGTAAAAGCATCTTGTCCTTGCTTATAGTAATAAAAAGTACTCCAATGTAAATTATCATGCAGTAAAGAACCAGTTTCCATATTATGTTCCAATAACTGTTTTATATAGATGATAGCATTAATTCGTTCAGTATATTTTTCAGAGAATTTTTCTGTTTCGATCCATACCAAAAGACACCCAAGAATTATCAAAGATTCTTCTTCGTCTGTTTAAACTCCTACAGTGAAACGAACGAAAATCGCATCGATACGAGAAGAAAACAGTCTTTGATATTAGGTGTCAATTAAAATTGTACCATGTCTCACAATCAAGCAGCTTAATAAAAGAATGAAACCCGTTTGTTTTTTGATATGCAGAATTTCTAATGATCTACACTGGTTTTTTAGAAAAAGAAAAAAGTTTCTTTTGAAACTGACCTTTTTTAATCTTATCTTGATAGCGATGTGGTGAGACCCCGAAATAAGATTAAGATTCTTTTTTGTTTATTTGATAGATAATGGAATGGTAACTAAAAATTGTACACCCTCTTCTACATTATTTATAGAATACCTTATACCCAGTGCTTCAAAAATTTGTTTGACGATATATAACCCTAAGCCACTCCCTCCAGTATTTCGATTTCTTGACTTTTCGATTCGATAAAATGGTTTGAAGATATCTTGTATATTCTCTTCATTAATTTTGACACCTGTATTGATGACTTGCATTTGGATGTGGTTTTGTTTAGAATCTTGGGTTAACTGTATATAGACTTTTTCGTTATGCGGTGAATACATAACCGCATTATGAATAATGTTTTTACAGGCTTTTTCTAACAGAACACAATCCGTATAAACAAAAAGGTCAGAATCAATTTGTTTTATGATTTGAATGTCTTTTTGAGAAGCAAAAAATCCGATATCTTTTGTGATTGTATCCATTAATTCTGAGAGATTTACTTCTTCTAATTGTAGTTTAAAGGTATGTTGTTCTAGTTTTGACATGCTTAAAATTTCGCGAACCAGTTGTTCCATACTTTCAATAATTTGGTGATTTTTCTTTAAGTATTGGTCACGATCTTGATAGGGACCAATATTATAGATCATCCCTTCTAGGTATCCTTTCATAACAGTGAGAGGAGTTTTTAATTCATGTGATACAATTGCAAAAAATTCTCTGCGTTTTGCTTCTATTTCTCTTTCTTTTTCAATATCGCTCTTTAATTGCTGATTCGCTTTTTGTAAATTGAACATAGCTTGTTGTAAATTAATAGACATATCGTTCAAGCTATTGGATAATTCTCCTAATTCATCCGTGGAACGAACCTCAATTTTTTCGGAGAAATCTAAGTTTGCCATCTTTTGTGCACCCTCATTAATATAAATGAGTGGTTTTGTAATAAACCTCGAATAGAAATAAGCACTTCCTATACCAATCACAAGTACAATGATACTGATATAGGGAAGAAAACGTACTAAGACTTGCGTAGCTTCATCAATAGGTTGAAATGTTGCGAACACCACAAGTGTTAAGGTAATATCTTGGAATTGAATCGGCACAGTAACATCATATGAATTACGAAGGTAATCTGAACTCCCTAATGGTGTTGCTTTGGCAATCACATGTGCTTGGGTACCTCTTTGAATAAAACTAAAAGAAGGAGAATACATAACTACGCCTTCCTTATTTTGAAGGGAAATCATTGCGTTATTTTTTTGTGCGTATTCATCAAAAAGTGGTATAGCATTTTGAAACGTAAGATCTTTAGATTTATCAATTATTTCTTCTATTCCTGTTTGAAGCTGATCTGTTTTGTATTGCTCATAAAATGTAGGGAGAAAGAAGTATAAAGTTAAATAAATCAGGACTGCAAAGGCTAACAAAATGAGGGATGTAGTCATAAAGAGTTTATAGGTAATTCTCTTCGTCTTCATGATTTTCACAATCCTATTCATCGATTTTGTAACCAATGCCCTTTACTGTTTTAATGTAGGAAATATCTAATTTTTTTCGTATGTTTTTAATGTGTGTATCGATCATACGAGTTTCTCCGTGATACTCGTATCCCCAAACCTTTTCTACGATGCTTTCTCTTGTGATTACTTTTTTCTTATTTTGAAGTAGTAGTTGCAGAATTTCGAATTCTTTTGCCGTTAAGGGGATTTCAACCTCATTTACATATACTTTATATGCATCGCAATCAACATGTATTTCTTTAAAAAATAAATGATTCTCCGTACTTTGATCATAGCTTCTCCGCAGCACTGCTTCGACTCGTCTAATCAAAACATGAAAAGAAAAAGGTTTCGTAATATAATCATCGATGCCAAGATCAAATCCCTTCATTTGATCTTGTTCTTCTTCTAACGCGGTTAGCATAATAATGGGTATATTTGACTGACTTCGAATCATTTTGGCAACTTCAAATCCATTAAGGTTTGGCATCATCACATCTAGTAGAATTAAATCAAAGGATTGTTTATTAAATTGTTTCATGCCCTCTAATCCATCTGATGCAACTGTAACAGCATACTGCTGAGTCATTAAAAATTGTTTGATTAATTCCTGAATTTCTTGATCATCCTCTACCACAAGAATATGATAGTTCATCCTTATATCACCTCTTGTAGCCATTATAACCTGCTTATCTGGAGTTTATGTGGAGACGTATTAGAATACATAGAAACAATATAAAAACTTCACAGGAAAACTATATTTATATCATATCAGCTCCAGATTCAAGAGATATGATATAAAAAACTACAAGAAAGAAGGAGGTAATCAAAATGTCACTTGAAACAAACATAATTCTTTCTTTATTAGATGTAAAACTGTGGATGGTCTATCATTCGGATAGTAGTCGCATAAAAGTGAAAAAGAAATTAAAACCAGCACCATACTTACATAAGTACGTAAGTGTAAAGAAACGAAAGCTATATAAGTCTAGTTAACAAAAATGTTACATCTCCTCCATCGTACACACTCTTTATAACATCCTTATTTTCATTCCTGAATAGTAACTTTACGGGTAAAAAGAGAGAATCAAATTGATTCTCTCTTTTTCGTATACTGAGAATTTGCAAATGTTTAGTCCTGTTACAGTTATTGGAGCGGGTGTTATTGGGATTTCATGCCCTATACAAACAAAGGCGAAGTCTTTAAATAGACTCCGCCTTTTCGGTGTATAACGAATTACAGGAATTATTAAGGGTTGCATAACCATTTAACGATGCAACCCTAGATTCTCTATGTTTTGGGTAACTTTGCAACAGAACCTTTATAAATCTATTTTGTCGCTTTTCGTCCTACTAATACCCAGTACAGAGATAAACTGAAAAGGGTAACGAGTACGAGAATGAATAGGATGTTACTAAACATGGAAGCATCCACATTGTTTGTCATTCCGAAGAAACTTTTTTTCATTGCGGAATGGTCCATCATCGCTGCTGTGTAGGCAATTCCGATTGACATTGCGACATTTAGTGTTAAGTTATAAAATCCGATTGCTGTTCCTGTTTTTTCTTTATCAATTGTACAAATGCAAGAGTCAAGTAATGGTGCATACATGAATGCAAATGAACTAGAGAATAGAACCATAGAGATTACGAATACAACAACAGAAGTTTTGATAAAGAATCCGCCTAATAGTAAGCTGATTATAATGCTGCACATAGCGAGCGTAATACATTGCTTGCTTCCCATAACCTTTGCAACTTTTCCTGAAAGAGCTCCAACGATAGTTGCTGCGATATATCCTGGAATTAATAATAGTGAAATTGCATCTAGCTGCAAACCGTAAATCTTTTCAAGCAAGAATGGGAATAGGAAAATATATGCTAGCTGTACAGAGTAAATGATAAATGCAACGCCAAGCAATGAGATAAACTGCTTATTTTGGAAGAATGAGATTCCGATAAAAGCTTTTGAATTCTTACTAATATAAGTAAGGAACAAGGCAATTGCAACAATAAACAAGACTAGGTAAAGCCAATTGAAATCTGTAATATATAGTAGTAGAGATGCTGAAATGGCTCCCACTAGGAATAATCCTAATACATCTACATGACTGTTTTTCGCCTCTTCCTTAGGAATGTATTTTAAAATAAAAGGAAGAGTGAAAAGTGTTACTAAAGAAATTAAAAATAGAGTTGTCCAATGGAAATATGTTGAAACATAACCTCCAGTTAATGCACCGATAAGCTGTGAAAGAGCAAAACTACTTGTACTTAATCCTAAAAATTTCTTTTGTTCATCTGCAGGTAAATGCTTTGTGACAAATATTACATATAATGTTTCAGCTGATGCTAAACCAGCAGTTTGGATAATACGTGAAATAACAACTAGTAAAAACGAATGTTGAAAAATATATCCCATGACGGAACCGACACAGATTAAAATAATCCCAGCGCTAAAAAGTTTTCTAAAACTAATAGAATCCGCTAAAGCTGCGTAAACGACTGCTCCAATTCCAATCACAAGACCAGCTAATGTTGCTTGCCAGCTAACTGTTGTCGCTGAAATGTGAAAATCTTTTGCCATATCAACAGAAATAATCTTAAACGAATTGTCAATTACTAAACATAATAGAAATAACAGTAAGGTAACAGGTACTGCTTTCTTAGCACTATATTTCTGAGTTTTCTTCATGCTCACATCTTCATTAATTGTAGACATAGCTATATTCCTCTTTTCTTGTTATTCAGGGAATTGTCTTCCTGAGTCATGATTGTCTGGCCTTTAACTACCAATTGATCCTTTTGTAAAGGATGGTTTCGGTAATTTCTACACCTTTTGTTTCATATGCGAGGCTTTCTTGTGCACAGTTGTACCGATTTTTGTTCGTTCCTTCTTATAGTGTTTAAAAAGGAAACGTTTTCATGAACAACCAAAAACATCTTATCTTTTGATTACGCTTTCATGATGATGCATAATAACTCCTTGAACTATATAATATTGTTTGGTTATTTAAAAACTTGTATGCACTTGAATATTGAAAAGGATATCATGCCTTTCCTTCTTATGATGCTTACAAGGAAGCATTTTCATGAACAACCAAAAACATCTTACTTTTTGATTGCGCTTTCATGACGACTCTTTGGGATATACAATATTGTATAGTTGTCTAAAAACTTGTATGCATCTGAACAATGAAAAGGATATCATACCTTTCCTTTGCTCACAACCCATCTTTCTTTTGGAATTTGTCTTTTTTGTTACAAAAAAATCGCCCCCATTATAATTGTAAGTAACCACACAAACAAGAAATAGGAGACGATTTTTTTATCCCGCATTAACGTGCAGTAATACTCCCACCTCAAAATTCGGTGAAAGCAAAGCAGTTAGATGGGAGATCAACTGCCCGTAAAAGCCCGATTGGCTCAACTAATAATCAGTGGGGGATGAAGAAAGCCCCCACTGATTAAAGTTTCACTTTATGAGTAACCATTCAGCTATTTTCATTCATTAATAACATGGGTCGGTTAATTCTACCAATGGACTATAGCAATTTAATCCCAGAAGATTATGTGGTAAGAGTGATCCATGACATGGTGGAACAAGTGAAAACGGAAGTAGAACAGGAACAAGATAAGGGAGCAAAAAAAGAGAAAAAGAAAGTGTATCAAGAGAAACGAAAAATACATAAGAAACTGAAAGAAGACTATTTATCACGACTACAAAAATATGAGTCACATCAAGAGACTTTCGGTGATCGTAATAGCTTCTCGAAGACAGATCCAGATGCCACGTTTATGAGAATGAAAGAAGACCCCATGAAAAACAGTCAACTGAAAGCTGGATATAATGTGCAAGTAGGAACAGAAAATCAGTGTATTGTAGGATACTCTCTTCACTAAATTCCGACAAATACACGTTGTTTCATACCGCATTTGGAGAAGTTAAAAGAAGCCAATAGCTCTCCACAAATGGAAATTTCTAAGAGATAATGGATTGTTCATTCGGTTATTTAGATGTTTTAATCCTAATTTGACTAAATTCTATTGGTATATAGTATTTATTATAAACCACAGGGTATTTGTCGCTGATATATACACTTTCTAAAATTAAATCAAATTCCTCCCCGTGGAAAATTTGGTATTTTAATGACGGAGTATTGGCGGAATTAGAACGTTTAATTTCAATGGTAGAGGAGTTAGCCAGTTCATATACTTTCTCCTCCAACATTTCCAATACTTGCTTCTCGTTATGTAAGTCAAGGTTCAATTTGGAAACGGCTTCTATTGGCATCATAGTAAAAGCAAAAGCTACTATCTTATCGTGATTTTTATACCAGCGTTCCAACGCAACCACTGCAGTCATTTGTTGATTTAATACTTGCATTGCATAGTCCGTTACTAGGTCAATTCGGAAATTAAGTTCGATATCATCTATTTTTTCCGTATAGCATTTATATAAAGGATTCCCCAGCTTCTCTAAGCCATCGCTACTTTCATTATGATGAAATCTTGTAATGAAATTTCCTTTTCCATGAATATTTTTAACCAATCCATCTTCTTGTAAAAGTGCCAAAGCATGTCTTAATGTCATTCTGCTCACACCAAATATTTTGGCCAATTCGGGTTCTGTTGGAAGTTGGCTGCCTAGAGGAAAGGTTCCATCCGTAATTAATTTATACAATTGGTCATACACAATGACGAATAGTGGTTTTTTTTGTTTATTGAGTTCATGAAGTTTATTGTTCATTTTCTTATACCCCTATAGTTTTTCAAATTCGTGACGATAAATTCTATTTCTTCTCGTTTTATAGTAGTTTATTTTCTTTTTCTATTGTAGCTTACTTTTTCGCGTAAATTAATACGCTTTCAAAAATTCATTATAATTTGCACTAGGTGTATTTGTCACTCAAAATGAAGATGAACGATATTGCGGACCACATCTTCATTAATCAAGATTACGAATTTCAGTGGCTTGCGTTACATGAAGAAGAGGATGATGGGAAGGACTTCTGTTATGACCTTCGAAATCAAGCGGTTCAAACCATTTATCGGGATTAAAGAAGGTCATTGTACTTGATGCTGGAGGGAAAGCGAGTGACCTTGGTGTATGAACAAGAGGATTTCCAAGACAGTCTTCTTTAGCCGTAAACATTGGGTGTAAATACTAAATTTAGGATGCCTGATATTTTATCAATTGGACTGGGTGGGGGAACTCGCCTTTTTGGATTAGACGAAAAGTTTACGAAAGTGTAGGCTATGAGATTACCAAAAAAGCACTTATTTTCGGTGGAGATGTACTCATTTCTTCATATGTTGTGACGCTTTTAGGGCATGATTTTGACGATAAAGCAATGTAGATAGAACATGTATCAGTAGAGTTTTGTAATAAAGCTACTGGATATTACCTTGTTTTATTTCAAACAACTTATGCATCCGTTTAACTTTGTTTTTTGATTTGTTCTGATGGTACTGAAGGTACGGGAATGAAATGAATGAGCTATTTCACTGCGAGTGGCAGTTTTATAGAAAGAGCCTTAAAATTATATACTTAGAAGATGGTTTCAATATCGCAACGAATCTATTTTTTTCTAGAGGATCTAATTTGTTTTTGATACATTAATAGTTGGGAAATACAAATAAGGGGTAGAGACGTAGATATGGAATTATTTGATTATTATAAGCGAAAAGGGAAGTTTAAACTTTTTATTGGAACCTGTATTTTTCTATTTGCACTATGGTGTGTATATGGAACTTGGGGAATGGTGAATTGGGGAGAAGTTATTTTTATTGTAATCGTTTCTTCTGTTTTTTTCGGAATTGGATTTTGGCAGTTACGAAAAGGGAATTTGATACAAAAGAATGCGGTGAAAAGTAATGTAACGTTTTGGGATGTCGATACGTTTGTTGTATTAGAATTGCCTAAACAGAATAAACAATTTGGTTTATATCATCCTGATGGGGGATATGTTGCTGGAACAAAGATCATTTCATCTAACATTCTTTTTTCAGTGATACCTTTTTTAAGTAATAAAGATGTTTATGGATTAGAAGCGAGTAGCGGGGAAATTCTTGCATATTTTCATACTGAAGCTGACGGGTATGATTGGGTAATCTATGATTCGAATTATAACCAAATTGGTATGTTTAAAGAGAAGATGATACAAGGATTTGCGGCGATACGTGGTTCTTTAATGACTGATAAAGTAACAAAATTGTCCGATGTAGAAGTAGAGTTTGATTTTATTCAAAGTACTCTTCGTACAACAGATGGACGTACATTAGCAATCGGTAAGCAAGGGTATATGCCTATAGAATGGAGTGAAAGGTTTATGGGACTAAATGTGCCTACTATTACATTAGGTTCCAATGCGTCTAAGAATGAAAAAATTCTAGGGCTAGGGGTGCTTCTATATAGCTTACGTACAATTGAGATTAGAAAAAATAGAGCGAGCGTTTAATAGAAAAAAATAAGCGAAACGATTAGAACAGAGTCCATAAAGTGATTCTGTTTTTTTTATAAATCTTACAAAGATGTCATCTTTCTGTAAGATTATTAGATAGTTCATTTATTTTTTTAATGTAATAATAAAGGTATAAGAAACGCCAATAAATGATAGGAGAGTGTCAGTAATGATTGTAACAACAACTTCTGGAATTCAAGGAAAAGAAATTATTGAGTATGTGGATATTGTAAATGGTGAAGCAATTATGGGTGCAAATATTGTTCGTGATTTATTCGCTTCCGTTCGTGATGTTGTAGGTGGCCGTGCTGGTGCATATGAAAGTAAATTAAAAGAAGCTCGTGATATTGCAATGGAAGAAATGAAACAACTTGCGAAGCAAAAAGGAGCAAATGCAATTGTTGGCATTGATGTAGACTACGAGGTTGTTCGTGACGGCATGTTAATGGTTGCTGTAAGTGGTACGGCTGTGCGTATATAAATGAATGAACTATCCCTATAAACTGGACAGTTTTATAAAAAGATACTTAAAAGGTGGTTTCGATATTGCATCGAAGCCATTTTTTTATACCCTTTTATCTTCTTAGATTGATAGTTATGTAGTGTCCAGAATGTAGTTAGAAATCCAAAATATGGTTGACAACCAGAGATTACATTTGTAATATCTACTTATAGATTACAAATGTAATATAAGGGGTGGAATTGTAAACAATGAAAGAATTACCTAAAATATCGGAAGCTGAATTAGAAGTGATGAAAGTTCTTTGGTCCAAATCTCCTCAAACGGCGAATGAAGTAATCGAAGAGTTAGAGAAAACAATGGATTGGAAGCCAAAAACCATTCGAACGCTGATAAATCGATTAGTTCAAAAAGAAGCCCTTTCTTATCATCAAGAAAAAGGACGTATGTATGCGTATTATCCGTTAGTGTCACAAGATAACTATCTACAAGTAGAAACAAAATCTTTCCTCAAACGTTTCTATGGTGTGGCACTTAAACCTCTACTTGTGAATTTCTTAAAAGAAGAAAAACTATCTTCAGAAGATATTAATGAACTGAAACGTATTTTGGATGAGAAAACAGAAGAAAATCAGAGGAAGGGTAGATCATGATGATAGATATGTTTGTAAACATCTATCTACCCCACTTTTTTGATTGGGTGATAGAAACATCCATTATGGCAAGTATAGTAGTTGGTCTCATTTTATGTATCAAAATCTTATTTAGAAACAAGTTAACACCAAGGTGGAAGTATTTGTTATGGATGATATTAATTGTAAGACTTCTATTACCATGGTCGCCAGACAGCTCCTACAGTATTTACTCTATCCTTTCATACAGTAATGACACTTCGGTTATCTTTCATCAAAAAGAACCTGTGCAAGAGAAGGCAGCTATAGATGATACAAAGATGGTCACAAACGAAAATACTTATGCACCTAGTTACACACAAGTAGCTGAGGAAAATAAGCAACAAACGCATCGTAATGAAAATAAAAGTGATGTGACATTTTCATTTTATACAATCCTTTTATACATATGGCTAGCTGGGGTTATCGTTTTAGGGCTTGCAACTATGATCATGAATAGGCGTTTACGTCTCTATATAAAGAACCAGCCTGTTATTACAGATGAACGGATTGTCACAATCTTTGACAATTGTAAAAAATCGATGTCCCTTCAGCAGAATATTCCACTACTTTCAGCTGGGAAAATTTCAAGTCCAACAGTGTTCGGTTTTTTTCGCCCTAGGGTGTTATTGTCAAGTGTACATATGAAAATACTAGATGAGCAGCAACTACGATATATTTTTCATCATGAATTGGCTCATATTAAACGAAGAGATGTTGGGGTAAATTGGCTAATGCATGGCTTACTCATTCTAAATTGGTTTAACCCGATTCTTTGGTATGCCTACTCGTGCATGCGGGAAGATCAAGAAATGGCATGTGATGCATTCGCTCTGACATTTATAGATTCCGAGGAACAAATTGCATATGGTCATACAATTATTACTCTTCTAGAACATTACTCAAGTTATTATCAAGTGCCTAGTTTAGCGAATTTAAGTCGAAATAAAAGAACGTTGAAAAGGAGAATTCGTATGATTAAAAAATTTCAAAAGAAATCATATCGTTGGTCTGCACTTGGAGTTGTTGCTATTATTGCTGTATCATCTGTATCTTTATTAAATGCACGTGCAGATGTGCCAGCTAACCCGCAGAAAGAACAAACGGAAGTGAAAAATAATATCAAAGAAGCAAAAACACAAACTAAAGTTCCTATTCAGCAAATTGTAGAAAAGATGATTGGTACAAAAGAACAGGCATTTGCAGAATTTCATGTTTCAGAGGGTCGATATGAATATATACTTGAAGAAATGGAAGTGGCACGGAATCTGTTAACAAAAGAAGAATTTGACCAATTAATCAAATTGCAACCAGAGGAGTATATCATAGACAAGAAGATAAGATCAGTAGGGACACATGAAAATTTAGAACCAGACGATCAAAAAAAATTAGAGGAGAATAGCAAAGCTATTGAACCATTATGGGGAAAAATTTATTCGCATTTCACATTTACTTCATTTGATTTTCCAATCAAGAAACCAACTTATGTAGCGAAAGGTTATGAACTAAAGAGGGAAAAAGTTGAAACAGTAATTACAACAAAAAAGCTGAATCCTATCATTAACTCAGAATATAGAGCCGGGGAGTTTGGCTATACAATTTATCAATCCGCCGTTTTAGAAAAAGGAAGGGATCCATTTTACTTTTGGATTAATGATAACGATAAGATCGAAAATTATGAACGAGAAGGAGCAAAATTCACGCTTGCTAAAATGACGGGAAGCAATGTAAAGGGCATGAAGATGATTGTTCCTGCAAAAGGAAAAGACAGTGCCTACCAAGTTGTAATTATTGATGATGTTTTAAATAAGGCTGAACTAGAGAAGATTATGTTTTCCATGCTGAATTAAAAAAGAAGTTGTCTTAAAAGGTCGTTAAAAACGGACTTTTGGGACAGCTTCTAAATAAATGTTAGAACATTTTGACTTTATTTCAAATTGTCAATCATACATAAAGCAACACGTTCTTCTAAAAGTTAGCGAGTTACCAAAAGGGGGTTAGTGGAATTTTGTCGAAAGATTTCTACAGCGCAATGAATCTATCGTATGAAAAAGGAGCATCCCCATTGGACAAAATAAAAGGATTATCAATTCCAAACTATGCAAGAGTAATTGTTATTTCTGATATTCACGGAGAATTAGAGCTTTTGAAAGGGTTACTAGAAAAGGTAAATTATAGTGAAAAAGATTATTTAATTATAAATGGTGATTTGTGTGAAAAAGGTAGTAACAGTAAAGGTGTTGTCAGCTACTTGATGAAACTTTCGGCTCATCATCCTAATGTTCATATTATAGAAGGGAATTGTGATACGTTAGTTGAAGAGCTACTACATGAGAATCCTAAGTTAATCCATTATTTATGTACGAGAAAACATTCTATATTAAATGAATGGCTTGCGTATTTAGGTTATGCTGTTAACGAAGAAACACATATTCAAGAAGTAAAAGAAATATTAATTACTCATTTTTCAAAAGAAATAAAGTGGCTTACAGAGTTACCGACAGCGATCGAAGCAGAAGATTATATTTTTGTACATGGTGGGTTAGAAGATATCGATAATTGGAAAGATACGGCTCGAGATACTGCAATAACACTTCCAGCATTTTTAGATAAATCGCACCAAACGAATAAATATGTGATCGTCGGACATTGGCCCGTTGTGAATTATTCCTCAGATGTATCTGTTCATAATCCAATTATTGATCAAGACAAAAAAATCATTGCAATCGATGGTGGGAATGTAATCAAACCAACGGGACAATTAAATGCGTTTATCATTCATCGATCACCTGCTAAAGATATGTTTTCGTATACATACCTTGATCATTTTCCAAATTACGTGGTGTTAGAAGATTTTAACGCAGAATCTACAATGATTGGTTCTATTCATTATCCTCTATATGATATCTTTCCAGTTGAAAGAAACGAAAATTTCACTTTATGTAGACAATTAGAAACAAATCGATTCCTACATGTTAAGAATGAATATCTCAAACAAAATCAAAGAGGGCTTTTCACTGCTAAAACAGACGTGCCTTGTGCGCAATTAAGCGTAAAAAAAGGGGATATTGTTTCTGTAGTTGATGATAGCTGTACGGGTTATAGCTTAGTCAAAAAAGATGGGATGGTTGGATGGATACCGAAAGGCATTCTTGCATGTAAACAACAGCTTGTTTCAGCTTTTCGGTAAGTGGAACAGACACGTGTGTATTGGTAATCGGCTTCTAGATGTAGTATTTACGTGGTGTGATGCAGAGATGGGTTGAAAAAGAAGCGGGTGACGCTATAGCTAGCAAGTTAAGATTGTGTATAAATTTCAAGGAAAACAGCCACCCTTTCATGGAGTATCCATGAAAGGGTGGCTGTTTTTATGTCCTCAATGAGTCTTACAGAAGAATTACAGCTATTAGGTTAGGAATTAAAGAGTACATTTTCACTTTCAATTTTAGAATCACTTGCACGTGAAACTGGTATAATACTAAAAAAACGGATATACCCAATAAATCTATCATTATTGTGATTTTAAGGGATTATACTACAAATCAGAGCCTAATGGAAAAGAAAATTCCATTCCAAAAAACAGATAAGAGTACCGTTCTAAAAGGAGGAAAGCTTCATGCGAAATGCTGTATACGAGTTGGTTGAGACGAATGATAGTCTGCCTTTTGATGTTTCATTGAACAGTGTCAATTATGTACCGAGTCATTGGCATAACAGCGTAGAGATTATTTTTGTGCTGCGCGGTACGGTGGAGGTTTCATAGGCGGCAGTGTGGATGTCGTGGGAAATCCGTGTAAAGCATTGGCAGAAAAAGCAGGCGCTGTTGTGATTTCCGTTGATTACCGTTTAGCGCCTGAACATCCATATCCAGCAGGACTGACAGATTGTTTCGAATCCGTAACATGGGTGTATGAGCACGCTGAAGAAATTCGTGTGAACCCACAGCAAATTGCCGTATCTGGAAGACAGTGCGGGTGGGAATTTAGCTACGGTGTGCGCGCTCATGGATATTGAAAAGGGAACAGAGATGATTAAGCTACAAGCGCTTATTTACCCAACAGTGAATATGGCCGGCGTCCAAACTGAAGATTTCAACTGGAGCCTCGACCAATATGAGATTCGTAACTATTCTGAGCTCATCATTCCAATGATTAAAGGGTTGGCTGAAAGCGGTGAGTTATTTTTCAGGCTTTACTTGCAAAGTAAAGCGGAAATTACTGATCCTCACGTTTCTCCGCTCCTTTCAGATCAATTAAGTAATATGCCGCAGACACTAATTGCAACTGCTGAATTTGATTATTTAAAAGTAGAGTGCGAAGCTTACGCAGCAAAACTTGCACGAAGCGGCGTACCTACGAAGCTTATTCAGTACAACGGTACAGACCATGCATTTATGGATAAAATTGGTTTGTATCCGCAAGCGGAAGATTTAATAAATGAAATTGCAAAAGAGGTTAAGCGAGTATTTGCTTAATTAGAAAGAGCTTGTTCAAAAATACGTTTTTTGAACAAGCTCTATATTTCAAGATGTATAAGGAACTTTGAATAGTTTTATGATAAAGATATCAACTGAATGAAAAAGAGAAGAGAAATCATGGAATTATGATTTCTCTTCTTTTTTATTTTTCCGTTGTTGATAGCAGCCAAAACATTGAGAAAAGGCGTTATCGCTACATTGTTCAGGATCTCGTTCGCATGGGTTAAAGCTAGGGTTAGCTAGCACCTCGTATGGTCTCATCATATCGTAATCTTCGTGTTCAAGAATATGACAGTGCCACGGGTAAGTTCCTGTAAATGGACCAAAGCGTGCGATAATCCGGGTCACTTCTCCGGGATTAGCACGAACAGTATCTTTCCATCCTCTCTCGTTTGGATCGGGTGGTATGGGCGGTCCGACTTTGAGGTCAGAACCATTTGGATCGCCAGTAAATACAGCACGATTCAAAATTTGAAAATTGACAAGGTGCAAATGAATCGGGTGAGTGTCTGGTGTCGTATTGTACAGCTCCCAAATCTCTATAGTTCCATTATACGGGGTTTCTGTAATAGGCTGATTCCACTCCATGTTATTTAATAATGGCATAGGGCGTCCAAAACTATCGATAGCTTCAAGTAAAGTGTTTTTTCGTGTGATTACAGCATCCTGGGGATTCAACTGTTCCAAGCAACTCAACTTCTCTGGAATTTTACTTTTGTCATGTTTGCAGTATGTTTGTTTGACGCGAAATTGCATAATCTGTCTCAGATCTTCAGAAGGACTTTCGCCGTCAGGGAACGGGGTTGGTGCGTCATTTGTTAAAATAATACTCTGACCATTATGGTTTGAAAAATCGACAATGACATCGGCACGTTCCGCAGGTGCAAGGATGATTTCGGATACTAGGACTGGTTTTTCCAAAAGTCCTCCATCCGTACCAATTTGGACAAAATTTTGCCCAGAGCTCAGCTTCATACGATAAAAACGAGAATTGGAGCCATTTAGGATGCGGAACCGGTATTTCCGCGGCTCAACCTCAAGATAAGGCCATACTTTTCCGTTGACTAAAATTGTGTTACCGAAAAATTCAGGGACCACTGACGGATTTGGTAATGTAGGATCGATTGGTGGAGGTGGCTGTGGGGCTGGAGGCGGCATATTTCCTGGTTGGGATGGATAAAAGAGTTCACCATTGGCATAGAACGAACGATCTTGGATGACCAGCGGGATTTCAAAGTTTCCACTCGGAAGATTCAACTTCTTCTCTTCTTCATCTCTGAGAAGATAGAAGCCCGCAAGACCTGCATAAACGTTCAAACGAGTAATTCCAAGGGCGTGATCATGATACCAAAGTGTTGTAGGGCGTTGACAGTTTGGATAATAGTAGACTTCAGTCACGAATTTCGGCCCAACATTTTTAAAATCTCTTGTGAACCATGCATCAGGATATCCGTCACTTTCTGGACGAACACGGCCTCCATGTAAATGGACAACCGTCCTAACAGAAGGTATGGATGATTCCGCACCATGAACAGTTTGGTCGACAGGAAGCAGGTGTTCAAAGGGCAATTTATTTTTCCATTTTACAAGAATAGGGTGATTTCTTTCTGCTTCGAATGTAGGACCCGGGTACATACCGTTATAGCCCCAGACAGTAGTTGGCGGCAAATCCCGATGTAATTTTTGTTTGACTTGCTTCATTGTTACTTCATAGAATGGTACTCCATCATGGTTACCTTCTGCTTTTAAGACAGGAGGAATTGGTAATGCATCGACAAATTTTTTAAAAGACAATTCACTGCCTCCTTTTTAAATCATCAAATATTGTTTGTCATATATAATATGAATTTAATGTAGGTCGGTATAGACGAATTTCTAACAGGAAATGAATGAAATAGGCTGGAATTGTAAAAAAGCAATTTGTTTCAGAGGAAATTTCATTTAAATGAGTTATGGTAAACCGTACCCCGAATAAGTGATACGGTTTTTACCAACAGTTAAAAATCATAACAGTATAAAAATACATTAAGTTTTGTTTTCATTGAATCAAAATAAATTTCTTTTTCATTTATACGTTCAAAGTTTTGATTATCATAAAATCCATAGTTACATTTATTATCTGTATATAGATATAAAGATTTCACATTCGTACTTTTCATATAATTAGACAAATGATTCATTAGAGCCTTTCCAACCCCAAGACCTCTAGATTCCCCTGATACAATAAATAACTGTATACAACCTTGAAAATCATCTTCCTTTCCTTCTATAAGTTCTTTATATGTGTCTTCAACCTTTGAGGATTCTTTTATGAATTTTTTATTCTCTTTATTAGTCATGAATACTTTCAGCATGGTGTAGGCAAAACTTAAAGTATTATGAGCTTTCTTTAAACGTTTTTTGTCTTTTTTTGAATCCCCCAAAATAACACCAATAATTTTATTGTCTTTTTCTGCTACTTTGCTAAATGAGCTCCCTAAAATACAACTCTGTAGATAGATGTTTAATATGGAATCTAAAAATTTTTTATCCTCAATCATTTCATTGAAGCCAAATGCTTCACCAATCAAAGCTTTGACAGATTCATAATCTTCTTTAACTAGACTTCTGTATGTTACTGTATTCATGTTTCGAAACTCCCTTGTATATAAGTGAATTTTGTATTTTATTGCAAATATCTTATTATGATCATAAGGTCTCCCTTAAGAGGAGAGTCAATGATAATATAAGAAAAATATAAAGGAAGTGATTAGGGTGAAAAACTTATTTTCTATTGGGGAAGTTGCGAAAATAAAGGACATCACAATAAAAGCGTTACGATATTATCACAAAATGGGGATTCTTATTCCAAGATATATTGATGAAACAACAGGTTATAGGTATTATTCTATAGATCAATTTATTCATATAGATATTATAAAAAGCTGTAGAGAGTTAAGAACGAGTATAGTAGAGCTTCAAGAGATTTTTAAGGACTGTGATACTGATCAATTACTACAATTTTTACAATTAAAAAGATATGAAGCAGAAGAAAACATAAAGAAAATGCAAGAAGTAATCAAAACCATTGATAGCTTAAATATGAAGGTAGAGACTTCTAAGGATATATTAAATAGTGATGAGATATCTATTCAGTTCTTTGAACCGCGCTATGTAATTGTAGCACCATGTAAAGAAGTGGGAAGTTTACAAGAGCTACTTTACTATTCAGACTTAGAGAAAATCATTCAAGATAAAGAGGGGAAAATGTCAATGGAAAGAGGAATCATATATAACTTTAATTCAGAGGGGGATGCAGAACCAAAATATGTTTTTAGTAGATTTCAAGGGGATTCTAATATAGAAGCTGAACAAAATATAAAAATATTACCAAAGGGAAAGTATGTAACGTTATCTTATAGTAAAGAGAATGAAGAGGAACGTCGAAATAAAATCATTAAATATGTAAAAGAAAATAATTTAAAAGTTAAAGGTTTCATTGAAGTGGAGTTATTTAACGATTTCTTTAATACAGAATCTTATAGCTGTCAAATTCAAATGTTGATAGAAAATAATGAGCCAGTTGGATAAAAGATAAAGATCTCTTTCTTTTTAGAGGTGGTCGAGAGCATCTGGCCATGCATAGAAGCGGTCGGGGCGAAGGGATTTTGTCCGTTTTATTTATCATTAAACATTTATTCTCATATTTTTGCTCGTTCTTAGGATTATTAATAGCGAGAAATAAGATGATAGTTTTTTTGCAAAAGGTAAACTGTTAAAATACTAACAAAGTGTTTGGATGGATTAGAGGAGGGAGAGAGTTGCTTGTTTTTATAAAGGTGCTCTTATTTATTTCAATTCCTAGGTATGCCTTTTTTAGGATGTCTCGGAATTTTACGAAGGAGAAATCAGTCAAAATCAAATCAATAGATGTTTTTGCCTCCATGGTTATTTATTGTTTATTCATGCTTGGCTTTTTTCTAAATGGAGTGGCAGCGGGTGCTGGTGAGCAATTGCATATTTTTGAAAGGACTGGTGCTAAGAATAATGGATATGCTTCTCTTGCAAATGAATATATAGTTTCAGTAATTGTCTTAATAACATTGGGGATGATTAGCTTTTGGATCGTAAGCCTTAATTATGGGGATCTTCCTCCGCTTATTTATGTGGTATGCAGTACATTAATGATACTGAATATCATATTTGCGGTTGCCTATCTCACTCATACAGCCTTCTCAAATGATGGTGAAGAATATTCGGTTTTTCTTCTGCAAACTAGCTGTCTATCGTTGTTTGTTTTATATATCGCAAGCTTGAAAGATTCTCTGAACCATTTTCTTGCTAGTCAGCATGAAAAAGAGATTGAGTACAACAATAAATGTATGCTATTTCTCTTCCGGGTATGTAATAACTATCAACAGATGTCAAAACTATGGGCTATAAGCTTGTTTCCAGTTCTGATTATCATCCAACTAATTTTGGTTCTGTTTGGGCAACGACCAGATAGCTTTATTCGTGTGTTCCTTGAAACAAGTTCTTTCAACTATTCGAATATCCCTGCGCCAAAACCAGAGATAGTGGCGGGTGACGGGCATTATTTGTGTACGGTCTCTGCTAGAGGACATAAAAAATTGGTCAAGCCAGTTAGGGCAGGCATCAGAAGTGGAGAAAGAATCCCTGTGAACCGCCAGCTACTAATTGCTAATGCATTTGAGAACATTCTTGAACAATATGTTCCAAACTTCCATAAAGCCATCCGTAATTTTTATGACAGGTATGGCTACCCAATCAGCAGGCATATCAATTCAAAATGGTCTGCAGACATTATCTATCTTATCATGAAGCCTTTGGAATGGTTATTCCTTATTGTGTTGTATACAGTGGACAAAAAACCAGAAAACAGAATTCATAAGCAATATAGTGAGTTGAGGAAGTGAAATGACCAGAGATGGTTGCTATGGGACATTCAATATTTATTCTGTTGTTTCATTTAATGATGGATTAATTCGATATAATAGGAGAGGAATGGGTTGGCATTACATAATAGGGGAACTATACATCGCCCTCAACTTAAGAGATTTTAATGCCATCAAATGCAAAAGAAACATCAACCAGATGGAGTGTAACGAAAGATGAAAAAAATTCTTGCTATATCTTTCCTATTTGTCAGTTTACTTGTAGGTGGTATCGTATTGGTTAATAGAAAAGAGACAGTGACTCAACCCTATATATCCAAAAAAGAAAAGAAGCCTAAGTTGAAGGAAACAAACAATTCTATTATGTTAGAAGATATCTTTCAATCTGGGCTAGAAAAATGGAAAATAGCAATCAACGACTCGGAAAACCGCACCAACCTAGATATTGACACGATCACGCAGCGTGTACATGTAGTAAATGCGCCAGGCATGACGGGAGATCACAAAGCAGTGCAGTTCGTTGTTCCGCATTCTCAAGGACAATTCCGCTCGGAAATTGCACAACCATACGAAGAAGGGTTCCACGAACGTTGGTATACAGCACGGATTTATATCCCGCAGGATTGGGTGTTCGACAAGGGCAGTGGCGACGATATCGTCATGCAATGGCATGCTGTACTCGGCAGTGAGCGGGTGGATCGGGATTTTCCGGAATTGGCTATTGCAGTGAAAGGTGACAGATGGAGTATACAACGCGCATTCGGTCCTACTGCAAATATAGAGCGCGATTCTAAGACATTGGACGAACTGGTGCAAAAAGGAGTCTGGTCTTCTTGGGTAATTCATGCAAAGTGGTCATCAGGGAACGACGGATTGCTACAAATATGGAAGGATGGAAAAGTTGTATGGGAAGTGCAAGGTCCTAATGCCTATACTACACGTGCGCGTACGCCTTACCTCAAAACAGGGCTTTACCACCCACAGTGGAAACCGAAGTACGGTGAACCGAAACCTAGTCCGGTAAAAGAACGGAAGATTTTTATCGCTGATGTCAAGATTGGAAACGAACGGGCGACCTACCAGGATATGGTGACCAAAGATGATTTCTCAAAAACGGAAAAATAGACATCCAGAACAACTGAGTGATGCAGAAGATTTACGATTTTAACATAAACTTACTATTTTGATGAAGAGTATAATGATATAAAGAGTAAAACGGGTCAGTTCATGTTATGACCCGTTTTTACATGTATTCTGAATGAACACCATACCCATCAAGTTAAGAAAACAGATCAACTCATTTCTCTAAACTTGATAGCTATGTGTTGTAACCCCTAATAGGTGTATTAATAGGAAGTCCAACCGCCGTCTACCGCAATCACTTGTCCGTTTACGAAACTAGCCTCGTCTGAGCCTAAGAAGATAGCTAGCCTTGCAACTTCTTCTGGTTGTCCGGCACGTGGATTAATTGCCATACCTAATGCTTGGCGGCTTGCTCCAAATTCGCTCAAATGAGTCATTGAAGAAGCAATGTTTGTCATGACTGCTCCAGGAGCGATACCGTTACAACGGATGTTTTTGTTCGCATACATAAAGGCAGTGTTTTTTGTTAGGCCAACGACTGCATGTTTAGATGCTGTGTAAGCAGCACCAGCACGTGAGCCGTATAGTCCGCCTGCAGAAATGTTATTAACGATCGTACCATGTCCTTGTTCTAAGAATAGATTCACTGCAATCCGCATTGTTTTCATTACAGCTACTGTATTAACGGAGAAAACCTTCTCCCAGCGTTCGTCTGAAATTTCACCAACAGGCTCCATTCCGTCCATGATGCCTGCATTATTAACAAGAATATCTAATTTTCCATAAGCTTGTTTTGTTTCATTGAAAAGACGTTGTAGATCTTCATCGGAAGTAACGTTTGTTTGAACAGCAATGGCCTCTGCACCTGTAGCCTTAATTCCCTGTACTACATGTTGAGCCCCTTCTAAGTTTAAGTCTGATACAACGACCTTTGCGCCCTCTTTTGCATAACCTTCTGCGATTGCTTTCCCCATGCCTGACGCAGCACCAGTGACAATTGCTACTTTTCCTTTTAATCTCATTCGAAACGGCCCCCTTTGTCTGTTTATTCCGCATTAACGGGCAGTAAGACCTCCACCTCAAAATTCAGCGAAAGCAAAGAAGTTAGGTGGGGGATCAACTGCCCGTAAAAGCCCGATTGGTGCAGGCTGATAATCAGTGGGGAATGAAGCCCCCCCACTGATTAAAGTTTCACTTTATTGAACAGTTGTTCAATAAAAATTATAATCATATAAAAGAGCGCTTACAATGAGCAAAAAAACGATAAATGTTCAATAATTAACACATAGTTAGAAATGTGTTCAATAAGAGGTGAAAAAAGATGCGTACAGATATGCGGATTGTGAAAACAAAAGAGGCGTTACATAATGCATTGTTAGAATTACTAAATGAAAAAAATCTAGAAGTCATCTCAATCTCGGAAATTTGCAGAAAGGCAAAAATAAATCGTGGTACATTTTACTTGCATTATAAACAAGTAGAAGATTTATTCGAGGAATATTTTAAAGAAATTACAGCGGATTTGGTCCGTTCTTATCAAGAACCTTATCGCCACGTATCAGTATTGAAAACGAGTAAATTAGACCCGTCTACCATTCGGGTTTTTCATCATATCGAAAAATATAAGTCATTCTACAGAATTGTTTTTTCCAAAAAGGTTCCATTAATGTACTATTATTTATTATTTGAGGAAATAAAGCGTTTGTTACTTCAAGATCAAGAGGCTTTTCTTAAAGAAGGAGTTAATCATTCACTCTATTGTTCCTACCAAGCGAATGCGATTATTGGCATTATTATTGAATGGTATCAAAATGATTTTTCTTATAGTACAAGTTATTTAAATGATCAACTTGTGCAATTCTTAAATATGAGAGTAGACGAATAGTTCAATTTGATAGGAATTATAAAAGAGAGGATTATTATGATAAGGAGACAGAGAATAAGGATATTACCGAGGTTCATGTGGCGAAGCATCGGAACGGGTACCTAATTTCTTTAAGTACCAACCTTTGCTAACGAAATGCATATCATCGGTTTCTTTTTTTATAAAAGGCTGTTGGTTTTATAACTGAAAACATTTACAAGAACGTATGTTTGTGTATTGTGAGTTTAATGTTATAATTATATTAAATTAATTTAGAAAAGAGGGATTAAATTGAGTGAGGTAAAAAACATAATTAGTAATTTTAGTCATTATTCATCTTGGTTAAGCACTTTAGAAGAAATTGATGACACATTATGGTCTAAATCAATAGCCGAAGGTAAGTGGTCTGTAAGGGAGATAATAGTCCATATTATGAATTGGGATAATCATCTATTAAAAAAGGTCCTCCCATCTGTACAAAATGAAAAGGGAATGGAGTTTCCAAATTTTGATACACATAATAAAAAGGCATCAGACTATGCAAAATCAGGAATATCACAATCAAAACTTCTTGAAGAAGCAAAAGATACAAGGGAACTACTTATAAAAGAACTTAACGAATTTCCAATCGAAAAGTTAAACAAGTCATTAACTGCAAATGGTGTAACTCATTGTCCACATACTGGAGCACCTTACTCACTTATATATATTGTTAAGGAATTTACAGACCACGATAACCACCACAAAGGGCAAATTATACAATTCTTAAGGGAAAACAATTTGGATTAATTCAAGTTGTTTTTTTGTCTTTTCTATGAGCGATTTCACGATGACCTTTTAAAGATTCTCGAAAGAAAGTTTCGTCGTTCACTATGATGCCTTGTAATTGATTAAAACCAAGAGTTCCTAATACGTTCAAGATTTTGTGTCTCCAATATATACGAAAACAGCCTTTATGAAAAATAAAAAAGAAGCAACGCAAAAACAAACGTTGCTTCTTTCTTGTATTAGTATTAAGCCGATTCTTTCTGAACTCTCTCAAGCAAACTAGCCAACACATGCGTACGATAGGATTCTAGTTTTTTACCTTCATAAGTACGGATACCTAATTTTTTTAGTTCCTTTACATACCAACCTTTGCTACCGAAATACATAGAATCGCTCCCCTTCAAATTTGTTTTTTTATGTGTTCTGATTGTTACTTGGAGGTACGGGAAATAGATGAAGGAAATGAATTTCGTGTGAAAATGGTTAACTTTGATGCAAAAGACATATATACTAAAGGTAGTATATAACGAGGTGGGCACGACGTGATTATAGAGAAGCACGAAATTCAAATTGACCAAATTACGAGCGGAAAGGTAAATATATTTACTTTCTACCGAAATAGAAAGCAAATTGACGATCCGTTTTTACAATTGCAAGAGCCATCGCTTACGGCCAACTACTATTTCCATTTTCATTTGGATGCAGAGAGCTTGAGTCTTCTGCAGGAAGAGTTTCCTAATGTATATCCGTACGACGGGAATGGAACCATTCACGACTGGACGGAAAAGATGAAAGATGAGCTAATGCGCCAAATTCAAACTGGAAAGTGGAACAGACGCGTGCGTATTGGTAACCGGATTCTAGATGTGGTATTTACGTGGTGTGATGAAGATATAGAATGAAAAAGAAGCGGATGACGCTTCTTTTTTTAGCGCTGGAATAAAACGAGCTTTCCTGCTGAAGATGTGCAGCGATGTGTGTGCTTATGCAATCCCTTTTCTTGTAAAATGGATGCTCCTTTTGATTTCGCTTCTGCTTCTGTTGCCGCCTCGAATGATTCGTCTAGCATTTTTGAACCATCTTTTTCAAAGACTGTTAGAACGTATACTCCCATGAAAATTCCCTCCAAAAATTAAAATCAGAATCTTATAACTATTTTGTCATAAAATGCTAGAATATGCAAAGAAATATGTGACATTGCGTGGTAAAATAGAGTGAAACTTTTATAGGATAAAGAAAGGATCGTTTATTTGTGAAACAAGTAAAGTTTATACATGCGGCAGATTTGCATTTGGATAGTCCGTTTAAAGGGATGGAAATGAATGTGCCGTCATCTGTTTGGGAAAGAATGAAGCAAAGTACGTTTCAGTCGTTTGAGCGTATTATCGATAAAGCAATTCAAGAGCGCGTTGATTTTGTATTACTAGCAGGAGATTTATATGATGCGGAAACGAGAAGTCTTAGGGCGCAAGTGTTTGTGAGGGAGCAGATGAAGCGCCTTTCGCAGTATGAGATTCCGGTTTATATCATTCATGGTAACCACGATCATTTAGGGGGAAGCTGGGCAGCAATTGAGTTTCCTGAAAATGTTCATGTGTTTGCAGAGCCATATGTAGAAGAAAAGCCGTTTTATAAAGATGATGAACTGCTTGCATCTATTTATGGGTTTAGTTATTTGCAGCAGGCTGTAACGGATAATATGACGGCGCAGTATGCAAAAATGAGCGATGCGCCTTTTCATATTGGCATGCTTCACGGGAGTGTGGAAGGCGATGCGGAACATAATCGCTATGCGCCGTTTCAAATTCGTGAGTTAAAAGAAAAGGGATTTGATTACTGGGCTCTTGGGCATATACATAAGCGAGAGATTTTAGCAGAGGAGCCATATATCATTTATCCAGGCAATATACAAGGACGCCACCGGAAGGAAACAGGAGAGAAGGGGGCGTATCTTGTTGAGATAACAGAGCAGGGAACGGTGTGCTCATTTTTCGGTGCGGCGGATGTAGTTTGGGAAGAGACGGAAATTAGCATTGATGAACTGCAAACAGTTGATGACCTTATGACAGCTTGTACGGAAGTGATGAATGAATGGCGTCAGGAAGAGGAAGGAACTCTTTTGACAATTGTATTCATCGGACAAGGGCCATTGTTTCCTTATTTACGTGATGAAAAACGTGTGGAAGAGATTTTTCATATTTTAGCAGCGGGAGAAGAACGAAGAGATTTTGTGTATGTGATGAAGTGGAAGAATGAGACGGTTTCATTTGCAGAAATCCAGCGATTAAAAGAGGAGAATCATTTTGTTGGTAGTGTATTGCAAGAATTGGAATCATTTACGAATATGGATGCGGTGCTTAGGACGATTTGGACATCTCCAGTTGCGCGTAATGTGATTGAATCCTTTTCAGATGAGGAAAAAGCAGAAATTCAAAAGGAAGCGGAAAATATTATATTAGAGCAACTATTCCAGCAAGAGAGGGATAAAAAATGAAAATTGAAAAACTCCATATTTATGGTTATGGAAAATTAGAAAATGTGGAAATGGATCTTTCATTGCTGACGGTGTTGTACGGTGAAAATGAAGCAGGAAAATCAACGATTCGTTCGTTTATGAAGAGTATTTTGTTTGGGTTCCCAATGAGAGGACAAAGGCGTTATGAGCCGAAAGAAGGCGGGAAGTACGGCGGCAGGGTGACTGTTATGACTGAGCAGTATGGGAGACTCCAAATCGAGCGCTTGCCGAAAACGGCTGCTGGGGAAGTAACAGTATACTTTGAAGATGGAAAAACAGCTGGAGAAGAAGTGTTACAGACTGTGCTAAGCGGGATGAATGAGAGCCTGTTTGATTCTGTCTTTTCGTTTGATATGCACGGTCTTCAAAATATTCATCATATTGGAGAAGCTGAAATCGGAAATTATTTATTTTCGGCGAGTGCAGTTGGGAGCGATGCCCTGCTGCAGTTAGATAAAAAGTTAGAAAAAGAAATGGAGCAGCGTTTTAAGCCAAATGGTCGTAAGCCTGAGATCAATGCGTCACTTCAAGAAATAAAGAAGCTCCAAGAAAAGCTTGGGGCGTGGCAAGGGAAGATTGGTACGTATGAAAAGTTAATGGGGCAGTTAAAAGAAAATGAAGGGCGTCTTGCCCATATTCGGAATGAAAAAGAGATGGCAGAAAAGCGTAAGCAAGACTATGAAGTATTGGCTGCATTGCAACCTCTTGTGATTGAAAAACATGCATATGAAAAAGTGCTAGAAGAACAGAAGAATCCGTTTCCTGTTCGAGGAGTAGAACGTTTCGAAACGATAAAAGCAAAACTCGAGCCGCTCGGGGTGCAATTGGATTCCATCCAGAAAAGGATGGAAATGGTGCAAACGGAAGTGGATGGGGTAGAAGTACAAGAAGAGCTCTTGCAAAAGGATAGCTATGTAGAAGAACTTCGTATGCAGCATATGTCATATGAAAATGCACGTCAAGAAATGCGTGATATTACAGTAAGTATTGGAAATATGAAAGAAGAGATAGAAGAGCTTGAGCAGCAAATTGGTGCTACTTTTGAGAAAGAAAGTGTGCTTTCATTTGATACAAGCCTTGCAGCGAAAGAAATGATAACGCAAATGGTGCAAAAGGCGAGAGCATTAGAGACGCGGAAAGAGCAGCTAGATGAGCGCTTTAAAGTAGTGCAAGAGCAACTAGAAGAACAGGAAGAGAATGTAAGGCACATCCGAAAGCAGATGTTAGCGGATGAAGAGCGACAGGCGCTTGTAGAAAAGGAAAGATCGTTTCAAGATACAGTTTTTATGGGTACTGGCGTGGAACGAATGAAGCGTAAATATGAAGAAAGAATGAAAACCGCGCAGGAAAAGAAAAAGCGCTGGCAGACGATTTGTTTCCTTTTGTTAGCTATTAATACAGTGATTTTGCTGACAAGTATATTTCTAGATAATCGTGCGTTATTATTTACAAGTGTTATCGTCTTTGTCCTAATTGTACTTGCACTTGTTTTGTATAAAGATACTTCTTCCGATGGTTTACAAGAAGAACTGCTCTCGCTGCAGCAAAGTGCAGGTGGAAGGCAAAATGAAGAGGCGCTATCCATTCGTTATCAATTAGAAAAAGATGAAGAAATTCGTAAATTATTTGAGCGAGAGTCTTATAAATTACAACAAATAGAACGAACCTATGATAAAGGTGTTTCTGCATATGAAGAATGGGAGCGAGATACGTTTCGTATGGGAGAGCAAGTGGATACATATAATGCGCGTTATTCTTTCCCAAGTTTTTATACATATGCACATGTCTTGCCAGCATTTGAACGCATTGAAAAGATGCAGCAGTTATATCGTGAGGTAGGAAAGCTGGCGGAGCGAAAAGGAATATTATATGAAATGATTTCGCAGTTTGAACATAAACTAGAAAACGTTATGGAAAATACAGATTTTGATCATCTTCATATGATCAGTAATCGTATTCAAAAGGAAAAAGAAAAGAAACAAAAGAGAGAGCAGCTTTTAGGGAAGCTAGCTGATTGGAAAGAAGAACAAGCACTATTACAGCATCAAGTAGAACAACTTACATTAGAAAGAGATGCGCTCTGGGAAATGGCAGCAGCTACTGATGAAGAAATGTTTTTAGAAGCTGGCAAGAGGGCAGAAAAGCGTGAAGATGCAGAGAAGCAAGTAGAGCGGTTATCACCTCAAATTGACATGTTAGAAAAACGTTTAACAAGCTTATCATTAGCGGAACACTATCAAGTGGAAGGGTATGAAGGAAAGCTGAAACAAGAAGCGCTCTATATACAAGACTTCCTTTCACAAGAGAAGGAGTTGACCGAGCGTATTGCGGAGCACCGCGTAGATGTTGCGAACTTAGAAGAAGGTAGTACGTACGGCGATTTACTCCATGAATGGGAAATGAAAAAGTCCCAAGTGCGTGAGCAAGTGAAGAAGTGGGCGGCGTATGCAGCGGCAAAAACAGTGTTAACAAAAACAAAGCAATACTATCATGAAGTGCAGCTGCCGCGCATTTTACAAAAGGCAGAGGAGTATTTTGTATATTTAACAGGCGGTCAGTATAGTAAGATTTTTTCACCATCAGAAACAGAGCCGTTTATTGTAGAACGAAGTGATGGTATTCGTTTTTATAGTCATGAACTCAGTCAAGCGACAGCGGAGCAACTTTATTTATCACTAAGATTTGCGCTAGCCCGGACGTTTGAACATGATTATCCATTTATTATTGATGATAGCTTTGTGCATTTTGATGCAGTAAGAACAGAACGAACAATCCAGTTAATAAAAGAAATTGCGAAGGATAGACAAGTGATTTTCTTTACATGTCATGCCCATCTATTATCATTCTTTGCGGAAAAACAGATTATAAAATTAACACGTGAGCATAAAGAAAATAAGGTATAATGTGCTATACTAAAAGTACTTAAGTTGGTGGAGGAATCAGGATGAAAAAGAAAATTGCAGAATATGAAGTTGGTGAACAAGTCGATATCTTCTTGTTAATTAAGACAGCGACAAAAGGTATCGCGAGTAATGGGAAGCCATTTTTAACAGTAATCTTACAAGACCAAACTGGAGATATTGAAGCGAAGCTATGGGATGTATCACCAGAAGTTGAGAAACAATATGTAGCAGAAACGATTGTGAAAGTAGCTGGAGATATTCAAAACTATAAAGGGCGTATTCAACTTCGTGTGAAGCAAATTCGCGTTGCAAATGCGAATGAAGTGACAGATATCTCAGACTTTGTAGAAAAAGCACCAGTGAAAAAAGAAGATATGGTAGAAAAGATTACACAGTACATATTTGAAATGAGAAATCCGAACATTCAGCGTCTGACAAGACACTTATTGAATAAACATCAAAATGAATTTTTAGACTATCCAGCAGCGACGAAAAATCATCACGAGTTCGTATCGGGGCTTGCGTATCACGTTGTATCGATGCTTGATTTAGCGAAAGCCATTGCTACGCTATACCCATCTTTAGATAAAGATTTACTGTATGCAGGTGTTATTTTACATGACCTTGGTAAAGTAATTGAATTGTCTGGTCCAATTTCAACAACGTATACATTAGAAGGAAATCTACTTGGCCACATTTCCATCATGGTAAACGAAATTGGAAAAGCAGCAGATGAACTGAAAATCGAAGGAGAAGAAGTATTAATTCTTCAGCACATCGTCTTATCCCATCACGGGAAAGCGGAATGGGGTAGCCCAAAACCGCCATTAGTAAAAGAAGCAGAAATTCTGCATTACATCGATAATTTAGATGCGAAGATGAACATGATGGATCGTGCCCTTGGGCGCACGAAACCAGGTGAATACACAGAACGTGTCTTTGCACTTGATAATCGTTCGTTTTATAAGCCTACTTTTCATAACTAAATAATACTTATGAGGCAAGTGATTTTAGCGTATAGCTGGGGTTGCTTGCCTTTTTTATTTTTAAAAGTGGGGGTAGTAACACATATCCATCAACTTAAGAAATTGGTTGTTTCCCAAAACGAAAAAAGTAAGCTGAATTCTTATAAATAACTGTAGAAATATAAAATTTTCGTTTTGGGGATATTTCAAAATCTTAGCTTGATGAGTATGGGGCGTGGCCCTATCTTAAAAAATAAACCTTTTTTCCTACTTTTCATTATTTTTTTCTTCAGAAACAAAAAAAGCCTCTCAAATAAACCGAGAGACCCTTTAAAATAAAAATCACTTTTGACACAAAACAATGATTTTATATGGCGTAGTTTGGGCTGGTATACTCATTGTTGTAAGACCATAAATAACTATTAAATTTCGATTCGCAAGATTCCCTGTAAAAAATTGGCCATTTGTTAATAAAATTTGAGTAGAAGGAGAAATATTTAATTTTAATTTTCCATCACTACTCTCTAACTGTTCATTAAAATTATCTACTTTTACATTTTGATAGGGTATATATTTCGCTATAACAATTGCTTGAAATTGTGGTGGGAAAATGAGAGGAACAGGGACATTAGCATCGTAAAATCCAGTTACTTTATCTCCTACTACTACCGCTGCGTAGTCAATAAAATAAGTATTTGGTTTCACTACAAAATTTGTTAGAGTCCCATAACCATTATCTACGGATATTAATTTAGTACATCCTATTTCTTCATTTGATCCTGTTACAAAATCGTTAATCATAGTTATTGTCCCATCAAATGATTGAAAGTTTTTCATTCTAATACCTCTTTTGTTTATATAATTAAACTTTTATCGTTACTCTATAATTTTTAAAAACATGTAAATGAACTAATCCTTCTTGTATCAATTCCAAAAATCACCCAAAACCTACCGTTCCATCTAAAACCAGTAACAGATCTTCGTCCTACAAAAATCGGATAATACCAAAACTGTTCACCATTTGTAAGCCATATATAGGTATTTCGAAATAAACAGAATGAAATTGCCCCTGGATCAACAGCAAATGGTGAAGCAGTTGATTGTTGAGGAATAAATGATGGAGGAGGAGATGTTGGAGCTTGTGAACTTTGCTGTCCTGGTGCACCCGGAAAACTTGGCATTCCCGGTATACTTGGAATCGGAGGACCAGGGAATTGACGATCGAAGTATTGATTATAATTTATATAAGGAAAATATATTGACTCATTATACATTTAAAAATCACCTCTTTATTTTTAAAATCTCCTAAAGTATTAATATGTAATATTTTCCGTATAGGAAGCTTATTCACTTCCTATACGGAAAATATTTTAATAAAGCGGATATCAAACATAAATGTATTACCCTTTGTTTTTGGTATGTTCGGCTCGGCAACATATCCATACTTACCGAATTTCTTCATACAATGGAGGAAAGGTGGGGTTAAACCCCACGAATTTAACGTAACTTTATATATGGAATAAATTGATCTGTTATCTTAATTCACATAATTTTCAAAACTATAAACTTTGCATGTTAATATTTGTTATATAATAAAGAGGTCCTAGTAGTCTTAAGAAATAGTGATCCCTAGTTTTTTTGATAAGATAGTTTGTTTTACCCTTCAGTTTACATTATTTTAAAAAGAACTTGTATTTTTTTACAAGTTCTTTTTATTTTTACTACAAAAACGAAAAAAGAGCGCATGATTAATCTCACTTCTATTTTGGATGAAGTCTATTCCTATACCCAAACCCTAGAAAGTACCTGCTTATTTCCTTCTCGAAAAGGATATCAACCCATTAGCCAAATCCAAGCGTACCGACAATTACAAAAAGCTGGAGATTTTACCGATGTAGAATCCATTGGTACGCACACTATGCGCAAAACCTTCAGCTATTGGTTTTATAAACAAAAGATGTAGCCATGTTGCAAGAAATACTCATCTATAGCCATATAAATCCTTACGGGACCTTTAAATTGGATATGATGGAACGAATTCAAATTGAAGAGAGATCATATCTAGAGGAATCAGTGCATTCTTAATTCATATCCTTATTGCGGGTAGTGACAGTTTCGCTGGTACTACCCGCAATAAGGATATGAAAGCTATTTTTTATGAGGTGGATTTTAATTGTGTCTTTTGAGTTGAATATTCTGATAATTATTTCTCAAGTTATTTATATATTTAGAGGGATATACAATTTGTGGAAAAGTGATAATATTTAGATAATTACAGTTGTAAACGAGGGGGATGAATTTCTATGAGTGCACATGTAGTAACGAAAGAACAGATTAAGCATTCATTAGACGCTTGGTATCAGTCAATGCTGCAACAACAAGTAGAGAAAGCGACACGATTGAAAGAGGAAATTGAATCAAAAATTAATCATATGGAAGAAGATCAAAACATATTGTTTTATTATTCATTATTAGATTTTCGCTATCAAGTGTTAGCAGATCGTTTAAGTATTACAAGCAATAGCTTCGATAAAATTGATTCCTTGTCTCTTCCGAATGATCTGCTTTTAACACATTATTATCATCTCTTTAAAGGTATTCATCTAATGTTCATTTCGAATTACAAAGAATCTGAAATACATTTTGAGAAAGCTAAAGAATTATTAAAGCAAGTTTCTAATCCGATAGAACAAGCTGAATTTCATCAACACTTTGCTGTATTGTATCACCATACTTACAAAATGCTATCTTCTATTGAATATATAAATAAAGCGAAAGTGATATTTTTAAATCAAGAAGGATATGAAGTCAAAGTTGCATCCTGTGAAAATATTATAGGGACAGCTTGTATATTTTTAAAACAATTTGAACAAGCCGAAGAACATTTAAATCGTGCAATTGACATTTTACAGAAAGCTAAAGAAGATAAGCTAATTTTAATAGTTAGACATAATCTAGGTTTATTGTATGCTACCCAAAATCTATCCACTTTAGCTATTCGTCATTTATCAGAAGTAACAGAGAAACTTCCTAATCATATCAAAGCCATTTTCCTACAAGCAAGGGAACATTATAAATTAGGTGAAATAAATATTGCACAAAAATTAATTGAAAACGGTTTAAATATTTGTTCTGCAGTAGGAAACAAAGAATATATGTATCACTTCAACATTTTGAAAAGACTAAATGAAAGATGTTCAATGGATTTAGTGGAAAAAGAGATAAAAGAAGGACTATTTTACTTCGAAAAACAAGGATTATGGGATTATGTTGAAGAATATGGTGAGTTGTTAGCTGTCGAATTTCGTAAATTGAATAATCATGAAAAAGTAAGTGATTATTTTAATATCTGTTATGAAGCGAAACAAAAATTATTAAGTAGAGGAGCGTTAAAATAATGAAAAAATTGGGTGTTATTACTGTTGGTTTATCTGTTATCGGAATTCTTTCCCTTGGATTAAATCATTTTGCTGAAACACAACAAGCTACTCACGCAGACCATTTCATATCAAAGCCTGATTTAGCATATAGCGTTAGCGATACATCTACCTATTCATATACTGATGGAAACACCGGTATAAGTGCTTCAGAATAGACCACGAACACCTATAATGAATACTCATGTAGACCTATAACAAAAAGAAGAACGTTTACCCTCACTAAAAGGCGTTCTTCTTTTATTTGTCTTCTTTATCCTTCATTTCTATAAGTATATAAAACTTTTGAAAAATGATTGACCTACTTTTTGTTTGTAACTATAATGATTACAAGAGAGTTGAACAGTACGAAAATAATCAAATACAAGAAATATCCCAATGCATTCTTACTTAGAGAGAAAGCATATTTTTTTGATACAGTTGTAACCTAAATGGTTACGACTGTATCGGCTATAAAATAATGACAAAAAGTGAAAGCTTATGTTAAGTGTATTTTTTCATGATTTAAAGTAGCGGAAAGGAGACAATAAATTTGAAACGATTAAAGTTCTATGTAATTAGCTGCCTTGTTCTTGTCGTATTAGTGATTTGTAATATCGTTGAGAAACCGACAGCAAAAGTAGAAGAAGTAAAAAATACTGTTGCAACAAAATTGAACACAACAGAAAAAATGGCAGAAATTGATGGGCAAACAATATATTTTAAACAAATTGGTGAAGGACAACCGCCGCTTCTTATGCTTCATGGCTTTGGAGGTTCTTCTGATGGATTTCGTGATATTTATCCAGAATTAGCGAAAGATCATACGATCATTGCAGTTGATATTTTAGGATTTGGTCGTTCTTCGAAGCCAATGGATTTTCAGTATTCATTTCCAGCGCAAGCAAATATATATTATAAGTTAATGAAAAAATTAGGCTATGATAAGTTTGCGGTGCTTGGTCATTCAATGGGGGGAGAGATTTCTCTTAATTTAACATACCTATATCCTGAGGCGATTACGCACCTTATTTTAGCGGACTCGACAGGAATAGAATCCTTCCAGCAAAAAGAAGGTTTCCAAAAGCCGAATTTATCGGTTGATTTAAATACGGTATCTACCATTACGGATTATGATAAAAATGCGGTGAAAAATAGAAGAGATGATAAAGAGCATTATAGTGAATTAAGTAAGATGAGAGAACATCGATTAGCGATGGATGCGAATGAAATCAAGGTGCCGACCTTAATCATTTGGGGCAGAAATGATAAAAGCGTTTCATGGAAAAATGGTGAAGCATATCATCAACTATTTAAAAATAGTACATTCCATATTATTGAAAAAGGGTATCATGCTCCGTTCCGTCAAGAGCCGGAAGAGTTTATGAAATATGTCCAAGCTTTTTTTGAAAAGCATGCTGTATCCATCAATGAATAAAATTACCCGTTCCTTCTTTCATAATTAAGAAGATGATTCAAACAAAGGTTCTGCTATTTAGGGCAGAACCTTTTTATTTTGCTATCTTATGTATTTCACCCTGCATAAAAAAATATTTCTCAACATTTTATTTGTTGAAAAATATTGAATATTCGTCATAATACGAATATTATGTTGTTATCGACAAAAAAACGATAGTTCGCAAACAACGGGGAGGAAATGCATTGAAAAAGAATAAGAAGTTAAAACCTTTATCAGTATTAGCAACAGCGGCAGTGCTAAGTAGTACTTTTGCATTTGGAAGTCAAGCAGCATATGCTGAAACACCATCATTATCTCTACCAATAGATGAGCATTTAATACCGGATGAGCGTTTGGCAGAAGCATTAAAAGAACGGGGAGTCATTGATCAATCTGCATCACAAGCTGAGACGTCAAAGGCTGTTGAAAAGTATGTTGAGAAAAAGAAAGGGGAAAACCCTGGGAAAGAAATCATTACAGAAGATAGTCTTACGCAAGAAGCTTCTGATTTTATGAAAAAAGTAAAAGATGCAAAAATGAAGGAAAATGAACAGGCGCAGCAGCCAACAGCAGGACCAGTAGCTGGACAAGATGCAGGATTGAATCCTAGAAAATTAAATGGAAAAGTACCTACTACACCAGCAAAGCAAGAAGAGTACAATGGAACTGTTCGAAAAGATAAAGTGCTTGTTTTACTCGTAGAATTTAGCGATTTTAAACATAATAATATTGATCAAGCGCCAGGATATATGTATTCTAAGGACTTTAATCGTGAGCATTATCAAAAAATGTTATTTGGTGATGAGCCATTTACGCTATTTGATGGGTCAAAAATTAACACATTCAAGCAATATTATGAAGAGCAATCAGGTGGTAGCTACACAGTTGATGGAACTGTAACGGAGTGGCTTACTGTTCCAGGAAAAGCTTCTGATTATGGTGCAGATGCTGGTACCGGTCATGATAATAAAGGACCTTTAGGACCGCGTGATTTTGTGAAGGAAGCATTAAAAGCAGCAGTAGCAAAAGGGATTAACTTAGCTGATTTTGACCAATTTGATCAGTACGATCAAGATGGAGATGGTAATAAAAATGAGCCAGATGGCATTATTGATCATTTAATGGTTGTTCATGCTGGCGTGGGTCAAGAAGCTGGCGGCGGTAAATTGAAAGATGATGCGATTTGGTCTCACCGTTCAAAACTTGGATCAAAACCATATGCAATTGATGGAACACAAGCTTCTGTTCCGAATTGGGGCGGAAAGATGGCTGCATACGATTATACAATCGAGCCTGAAGATGGAGCAGTAGGTGTGTTTGCCCATGAGTACGGTCATGATTTAGGCTTACCGGATGAGTACGATACAAAGTACACTGGACAAGGTGAACCAGTTGAATCTTGGTCTATTATGAGCGGCGGCAGCTGGGCTGGAAAGATTGCAGGAACAGAGCCAACAAGTTTTTCACCACAAAATAAAGAGTTTTTCCAAAAGAATATGAAGGGTAACTGGGCGAATATCGTTGAGGTAGATTATGATAAACTTGGCACGGGAATCGGTGCTGCAACATATTTAGATCAAAGTGTTACGAAATCAAAACGGCCAGGAATCGTTCGCGTTAACTTGCCGGACAAAGATATAAAAAATATCGAATCGGCATTTGGTACGAAGTTTTATTACAGTACAAAAGGAAATGACATTCATACAACACTTGAGACACCAGTATTTGATTTAACAAATGCAACGGATGCTAAGTTTGATTATAAGGCATTCTATGAGCTTGAAGCGAAGTATGATTTCCTTGACGTGTACGCTATTGCAGAAGATGGAACGAAGACACGTATTGATAGAATGGGCGAAAAAGACGTAAAAGGCGGTATGGATACAACTGATGGTAAGTGGGTTGATAAATCATACGATTTAAGCCAATTCAAAGGGAAAAAAGTAAAACTGCAATTTGAGTATTTAACAGATATTGCAGTAGCTTATAAAGGATTTGCATTAGATAATGCAGCATTAACTGTAGATGGCAAAGTTGTTTTCTCTGATGATGCAGAAGGACAACCTGCAATGACGTTAAAAGGATTTACTGTGTCTAACGGATTTGAACAGAAAAAACATAACTACTATGTAGAGTGGAGAAATTACGCTGGTTCTGACATGGCGTTACAACATGCACGTGGCCCAGTCTTTAATACAGGAATGGTTGTATGGTATGCGGATCAAAGCTTTACAGATAACTGGGTAGGCGTTCATCCAGGTGAAGGGTTCTTAGGCGTAGTAGATTCTCATCCAGAGGCAATCGTAGGGACATTAAACGGACAACCGACTGTGAAGAGCAGTACGCGTTATCAAATTGCCGATGCTGCATTCTCATTTGATCAAACGCCAGCATGGAAAGTAGATTCGCCAACTCGCGGTATCTTTGACTATAAAGGATTACCAGGCGTTGCGAAATTTGATGATTCTAAGCAGTATATCAACAGCATCATTCCAGATGCAGGACGTAAGTTGCCGAAACTAGGATTGAAGTTTGAGGTAGTAGGACAAGCTGAAGACAAGTCTGCAGGTGCAGTTTGGATTCATCGATAGAATTTTAAAGACAGTACTTCTATCTACGGTGATTGTAGATGGGAGTACTGCTTTACTTGTTTGAAAAAGAAATTGTCATAACTCTTGTCCTACCTTCATATAGTGAAACTAACAAGGCTTGTCTCAGGAAAGGAAGGGCGAAGAGTGGAAACTTTACCATGGTGGATTTATCTTGTTATTATCGGGATTGTCGTAAGTGGTTACATGGTTTTATATACTTCGAAAAAAGAGCAAGATATGGATAATGAGTTTATTGAAAAAGAAGGCGAAGTATATATGAAGCGTTTAGAAGAAGAACGCGAGAGACGTAATCAAGAGAGTGATAAGGATTCTGTGTTGCTTTAATCCTAGTAAAGAGTGAGTAACTAATCGGTTATTCACTCTTTTTTTGCGCCATCATTATATTGGCGATTTTTAAGATATATCGACCGTTTCTCGTCATATATCGGCAATTGGACATAGGATATCGACTGTTCAACACAATGCGACAAGAATGAGAATTAAAAATTTCTCTTGCTAGCTTTTCTTTTCGCTTAAATTGTGTACTATAAAAGGTAGGAAGACGTAAAGAAGGGGACTTTTTGAATGGAATTTCATGAACAAAATATTTTGCCAGCTGTTCGGCAAATAAAAGATTTAGAAAAGTTACTATATAGTTCTTATGAGTATATTGTTATTTTAGACATTCATATCGGTCAATTGAAAAGTGTTGTTGCACTTGCGAAGCAGCATTGTAAAAAGGTATTTTTACATGTCGATTTAATTCACGGTTTGCAAAGCGATGGCCATGCGACAGAGTTTTTATGCCAAGAGTATAAGCCATATGGACTATTGTCGACAAAGGCAAGTGTAATTATGAAGGCGAAGCAAAAGGGTGTTGTCGCGATTCAACGTATCTTTTTAATTGATTCGAGTGCGATGGAAAAGAGTTGTAATCTTTTAGAGAAAACAAAGCCGGATTATATTGAGGTGCTTCCCGGAGCTTTAACAGGTGTGATTGCTGAGGTGAAAGAACGGACGGGCGTACCGATTTTAGCAGGCGGATTTATTCGTACGGTTGATGATGTAGAAAGAGCGTTATCCGCTGGTGCGACGGCGATTACAACGTCGAAAAAAGAACTCTGGAAACATTACCAAAGATAGAAAAAGCTTTCTTTTAGGCGGAGAGAGGATCCGTCTGAGCATAGAAGCGGTCAGTACCCATTTTCGTCCCATGCCGTATGAAAACAAAGAGAGAAAATGAGTGGAAGACCGCTTTTGTTTACAAAGCCGCGATTTATATGTGGGAAAACCGAAATAAAAGCTTTCTTTTAGGCGGGAAAGAGGATCCGCCTGTGTAAAGAAGCGGTCAGTACCTAATTTCGCCTTATGCCTTGTACAAACAAAGGGAGAAAGTGAGTGAAAGACCGCTTTTTTCTCGTAACAGTGGCTTGTATGTTGAGAAAAATAAAAAGTGTCGAAAATGTGAAAAGAATGTATTGACACCGCTTTCATTTAAGGTTAACATTATAGATAAGTTAATAAACGTGACGGAGAAAAGAAGAGATCCACATTTCATTGTTTCTATATTTTTTATATAGAAGCATGCCAGGTGTGGATCTTTTTCTTTTGAAAAAAAACGAATGGCCATTCATTTTACCTCTATCACATTGGAATTATTTAAATTGATTGTGGAGGGATTTTATGTCAGCATTTTTAGGGGAGTTAATAGGGACAGCGTTGTTAATCGTTCTTGGTGGCGGCGTTTGTGCAGGCGTAAGTTTAAAGAAGTCGTTTGCTAAGGATTCTGGTTGGATTGTTATTACGATGGGCTGGGGCTTAGCGGTTGCCATCGCAGCATATGCAGTAGGATCGATTAGTGGGGCACATTTAAATCCAGCAGTAACAATTGGACTTGCTTTTAAGGGAGCGCTTCCATGGAATGATGTACCAGGTTATATCGCAGCGCAAATGATTGGTGCAATCATCGGTGCAATTATCGTATATTTACATTACTTACCTCATTGGAAAGAAACAGAAGACCCAGGTACAAAATTAGGCGTTTTTGCAACAGGACCAGCAATTCCGAATACATTTGCAAACCTTTTAAGTGAAATGATTGGAACATTCGTTTTAGTATTTGGTATATTAGCAATTGGTGCAAATAAATTTGCGGATGGTTTAAATCCATTCGTCGTAGGTTTCTTAATCGTAAGTATTGGTTTATCATTAGGTGGAACAACAGGTTACGCAATTAACCCAGCTCGTGATTTAGGACCTCGTATTGCCCACTTCTTCTTACCGATTCCGGGTAAAGGTGGATCGAACTGGAAATATGCATGGATTCCGGTAGTAGGACCGATTTTAGGTGGATCACTTGCAGGTTTATTCCATCAAGTTGTATTTGAAGGAAAACAAAATGCAGCATTTATTTATGTGATAATTGCAACTGTGATTGTACTAGCAATCTCTTATATGACAAGTAAAAAGAGCGAAAACAATACAAATAGTAGAAAAGTAGCATAAGGGGGAACCGATTATGAAAAAATACATTCTTTCATTAGACCAAGGAACAACAAGCTCACGTGCAATCCTTTTTAATAAAGAAGGTAAAATTGTTCATTCAGCTCAAAAAGAATTTACACAACATTTTCCAAAGCCAGGTTGGGTAGAGCATAATGCACAAGAAATTTGGGGATCAATTTTAGCGGTTATTGCAACTTGTTTAAGTGAAGCGGACGTAAAGCCAGAGCAAATCGCTGGTATCGGAATTACAAACCAACGTGAAACAGCGGTTGTATGGGATAAAGAAACTGGTAAACCAGTTTATAACGCAATCGTATGGCAATCTCGCCAAACAGCTGAAATTTGTGAAGAGTTAAAAGAAAAAGGCTATAGCGATATGGTTCGCGAAAAAACAGGACTTTTAATTGATGCATATTTCTCAGGTACGAAAGTAAAATGGATTTTAGATAACGTTGAAGGTGCAAGAGAAAAAGCAGAACGCGGTGAATTATTATTCGGTACAATTGATACATGGCTTGTATGGAAATTGTCTGGTGGTAAAGCGCACGTAACAGACTATTCAAACGCATCACGTACATTAATGTTTAATATTCACGACCTGCAGTGGGATGATGAGCTTCTAGACATGTTAGAAGTGCCGAAAAGCATGCTTCCAGAAGTACGTCAATCTTCTGAAGTATATGCCCATACAGTTGATTATCATTTCTTTAACCAAAATATACCAATCGCAGGTATCGCAGGTGACCAACAAGCAGCGTTATTTGGACAAGCTTGCTTCGGTGAAGGTATGGCGAAGAATACATACGGAACTGGTTGCTTCATGTTAATGAATACAGGTGAAAAAGCAGTTGCGTCTGAGCATGGCCTATTAACAACAATTGCATGGGGTTTAAATGGTAAAGTTGAATATGCATTAGAAGGAAGTATTTTCGTAGCAGGTTCTGCAATCCAGTGGTTACGTGACGGCATGCGTATGTTTAAAGATGCAAGTGAGAGCGAAGAATACGCATCTCGCGTTGAATCAACAGATGGCGTTTACGTTGTTCCAGCATTCGTAGGGCTTGGAACACCATATTGGGATAGTGAAGTACGCGGAGCGGTATTTGGCGTAACACGCGGAACAACGAAAGAACACTTTATCCGTGCAACGCTAGAATCATTAGCATATCAAACAAAAGATGTATTATGTGCTATGGAAGCAGATTCAGGTATTGAACTGAAAACATTACGCGTTGATGGAGGAGCAGTTAAGAATAACTTCTTAATGCAATTCCAAAGTGATATGTTAGATGTTCCAGTAGAGCGTCCAGAAGTGAATGAAACAACGGCTTTAGGTGCAGCATATTTAGCAGGTCTTGCAGTTGGATATTGGGAAAACCAAGACGAAATTAAGGCGCAGTGGAATATGGACAAGCGCTTTGCACCAGCAATGGAAGCGGAAACAAGTGAAGAGCTATATGCTGGTTGGAAAAAAGCAATTGAAGCAACAAAAGCTTTTAAATAATTATAAACAGTGTTATAATGATGATAAGTTAATAATTCGGTAGGAGATTTGGAGAGACCACAACACGCTATAGAAGCGAATTCTATAGCGGAGTTTGTGGTCTCTTTTTTCGTTATCAAAGGGAGGAATTACCATGAAATTTTCAAGTAAACAACGTAAAGACGTATTAAATGGAGTAAATAAACAAGAGTTAGATGTGATCGTAATTGGTGGAGGTATTACTGGTTCTGGTATTGCATTAGATGGAGCAACACGCGGTTTATCAACAATTGTGTTTGAAATGCAAGACTTTGCAGCAGGTACATCAAGTCGTTCAACGAAGCTTGTACACGGTGGTTTACGTTATTTGAAACAACTTGAAGTGAAAATGGTAGCAGAAGTTGGGAAAGAGCGTGCGATCGTATATGAGAACGGTCCCCATGTAACAACACCAGAGTGGATGTTACTTCCGTTCCATAAAGGCGGTACATTTGGTTCATTCAGTACATCAATCGGTCTTCGTGTATACGACTTCCTAGCGGGTGTAAAACGCAGCGAACGTAGAAAAATGTTTAGCCGCGAAGAAACAATGAAAAAAGAACCGCTTGTAAAACAAGAAGGCTTAAAGGGCGGCGGTTATTACGTAGAGTATCGTACAGATGATGCTCGTTTAACAATCGAAGTTATGAAAGAAGCAATTGAACATGGTGCAAAAGCAGTCAACTATGCAAAAGTAGACGGTTTCTTATATAAAGATGGAAAAGTATGTGGTGTACGTGTCGTCGATTTATTAGATGGAGAAGTGTATGAAGTATACGGTAAGAAAATTGTAAACGCAGCTGGACCTTGGGTAGATACATTACGTGAAAAAGATAATTCAAAAAGAGGAAAAGTATTGCAGTTATCTAAAGGTGTTCACTTAGTAATCGATCAAAAACGTTTCCCACTAGGGCAAGCGATCTACTTTGATACACCAGACAAGCGTATGGTCTTCGCAATTCCACGTGGCGGGAAAACATATGTAGGTACAACTGATACGTTCTATGATAAAGACGCAGCAGTACCACAAATGACAACAGAAGATCGCACATATATCATTAATGCGATTAACTATATGTTCCCAACTGTGAAGATTACAGAAAAAGATATTGAATCAAGTTGGGCTGGTGTTCGCCCATTAATTTATGAAGAAGGTAAGAGTGCATCTGAAATTTCTCGTAAAGATGAAATTTGGACTTCTGAATCTGGTTTAATCACAATTGCGGGCGGAAAATTAACAGGATATCGTAAGATGGCTGAAATGGTAGTAGATTATGTAACGTCATTATTACAAAAAGAAGGACATAGTGCGTATCCGAAAAGTGAAACGAAGCATATGCCAATCTCTGGTGGACATGTAAGTGGATCAAAACAATTCCCAACATTCGTTGCGAAAAAAGCACAAGAGGGAACAAAATATGGTTTAACAGCAAAGCAAGCAGAAGAGTTTGCGAAATTCTATGGATCTAACGTAGATATTCTCTTTAACTTAGCAAAACAACATAAAGCAGAAGCAAAAGAATATAACATGCCGTTAGACGTGCTTGTACCGCTTGTATACGCGATGGATTATGAAATGACAGCAAAACCTGTTGACTTCTTCGTACGCCGCAGAGGGGCTGTATTCTTCAACATTCACTGGGTATATGATTGGAAAGAAGCAGTAATTGCATATATGGCAGCAAAATTAGGTTGGAGCAAAGAAGAACAAATGAAATACACAGCTGAATTAGAGAAAGCATTAACGGACGCTGTAGTGCCTGTAGATCAGCAAGAACAAGCAGCTGCATTAGCATAAAAATAAATACACCTTTTTCCGAACGAAACCCCGAATTGTCCACAATTCGGGGTTTTTTAACAGAATGTTGGGAAACGGGAACTGGACGGCTCCTGTTTTTGTTTTTATTTATCGCAAAGTCGATATCCTTTGTCGAAACGCCGATATATTTGGATTTGCGCCTATAAAATTTCATTTACTAATTTCTGCTAACCCATTCTGTTACTTCTTCTACAACAAATTCTCCTGTCTCTTCAACGGCCTAATAAAAAAAGCTCGGCATATGCCGAGCTTTTTTTATTATTTCTTCTCTTTTTCAGCTTTTGGAGTCTCAAAGGTATCTTTTAAATCTTTATCTTCAACCTTCACATCAGCTTTTTTAAGTTCTTTGTCTTGAAGCTCAGCCATGAATTGAGGATCTTGTTTTTTCTTCTCAACTAGGCCTTTTTTAATGTTTGCTTTTTCTTCTTCAAATGATTTTTGTTCTTTAATATCAGTTACTTTGATGATATGGTAACCGAATTGTGATTTCACAGGCTCACTTACTTCATCTTTTTTCAATTTATATGCAGCATCTGAAAATTCTTTTACCATTTTACCAGGTCCGAAGTAGCCTAAGTCGCCGCCTTTTTCAGCAGAACCTTTATCTTCTGAGTATTGTTTTGCTAATTCTTCAAAAGATTTACCTTGTCCAAGTTCTTCTTTTACTTTTTTCGCAGTTGCTTCATCTTTTACAAGGATGTGACTTGCTTTAATTTCAGGTTTATAATTCTCTTTTAATTCTTTGTCAGTGATACTGCTTTCAATAGCTTTGTCCATCGCTAATTCAGCACGAACGCTTTCTTTAAATGAGTCTTTTGTAAAGCCTTGTTGTTTTAAAGCTGCGTCAAATTGATCGCCAAGTTGCTTTTTGTATTCATCATATTTTTTGTCAACTTCTTTATCGTCGACTGTATGGTTTTTAAGAAGTACTTTCTCAAGTACCATACCACGTAAAATTTGTTTACCAGCTCTGTCTTTCATTTGTTTGTAAAGGTCTTCTTTTGAAATGTCACCAGCTTTAGATGTAACAATTTTGTCAGATGATCCACATGCTGATAAAGCAATCAAACTTGTTGCTGCTAAGGCAAGCATAGCTTTCTTCATTCAATAAACACTCCTACTATTATGTATTTTTAATTTATCCCGCACAAATGGAGAGCGTCCTCATTTCAGATGATGCTTGTCCAAAAGAGCCCGATTAAGTCTCACTGGTTTCGCCTTCTTATAAAGTTAAAAGCCTGCTTAACAGGGCTTACCGAGGCTGAGGATAAAATTTAGCTGAAGGTAATTTTATTCTATAGTATAAGCAATATGTACAAAATTTAATATATCACATTTCGACGTCTTTTCCTATTGATAAAGAAAAATTACCTATTTGTTTATAAAGATTGTCAGATTGGGAATGAGTACCAATTTGGGCGGATGTGCATATATAGGAAAGAGGAGAGGGGATGGGTGAATGAATTCATCACTTATTTTATTGGTTGTACTGTTTATTTTATTAGTCATTATAGGTATAATTTGCTTATAGAGGAAAAAATGAGGAAGGGGCTTTCCTTCCTCACTTTGCATGAAATATAATTTCTATATAACTAGAAATTAATAGAATGGTAATACATACATTAATAACCCGAAAAGCGCTCGTTTGTCGGCTCTCGGATAGTTGTTTCCGCACACACAGTGTATGTGTCAGGAAATTCGTGTAGAATAGAACAATAAGTGCAAATGTGACAAAAACAATTTCTATAAGAGTCACGAGGAGATACCTCCTTTTGGCCAAAATACATATACTTTTATATATTGTATCATACGATATTTTGTTCGTGTTATAAAATTCAGAAATAGAAGACCTTGTGTTAGAAAGTGAGGGGAAAAATGGACGTTGTAAAACGACTAGAGCAAGCTGAATATTATGTAGAACTTCTTTTCCAAATGATCGATGAAGATAAGTGTCCATTTTATTCTTTAATTATAAAGAAAAAAGCTCGTAAAAAAGATATTGAACGTATACTGAATCTTTGTGAACAATTGAACGAACAATACATAGTAGAAAAACAAGAAGGCTTACTTTTGTTTGATGCTCTTTTGGATCAGTTTGAAAAAGCGCTTCCACATCAGCTCGAAGTAAACGAGACTGCGGAAGCGCTACATAGACAGGGCTTATTTCAGCCAATTATGCAAGAATTTTTACGCATGACAGCGAAAAAATAATCAATATTATTTTTTAATTAATTTTTTATCGTGTTCCGTAAAATTTTCCTCAATATTTTCTAGTGATTTCTCAAAAATATCGATAAAATCTTGTCCATAAATATTTCTTAAAATCGCGATTAACTCGATATTTTCTGGGAACTTACCATAAAAATTGCGAAGTGCAAGAGCGCCATTAAAGACCGAATTATTTTCAGGGTCATACTCCTCCATTAATTGCAGCAGCAATGTTTCCCCTTTTTCTGTAATTTCAATATACGTATTTCGTTTATCATCTTCTTTTTTTGAAAATACAAGATAGCCGCGCTCTTCAAGTTTTTTGGAAAAGTTAAATGCAGTTGATACATGCATAACGCCAAACTTTGCAATCTCAGAAATAGAAGCCCCTTTTAAATGATAAGCAATGGATAAAATATGATGTTCGTTAATGTTTAAATCATATGGTTTAATCCACTGTTGCCAATCTTTTTCTACGCATTTCCATAATGCCTTCGATAATTGAGCAATGCGTTGACTGAAAATCATGGCTTCTTTTACCGAATAATCTTTTTCTCCACTTTTCATTTACTCACCCACTTTTACATTCTTATTCATTAGTATCTATTATGCCAGTAAAATAAAAATTAATAAAGTCTTTTTGTGAGAATTGTGAAAATTTTTAGGAAAAATTATATTCTTGTACAAATCATGCATAACTGTGGAAGCGTTTTAGGTGTCATAACTATATGTGTTATCTTCACGTAATAGAGGATAACATATATTGTAAATGCATAAAAACACGACATATCTATGTGATATGTCGCGGGAAGAGAAATAGTCATAAAAAATATTTGTTATATGCAAAAACTAAGAATGAAACATTGTTTACGCTTTTTCTGGAACTGCTTGTTGCAGTTTTTCAATTGATTTTTGAATGTCTAAAATCTCTTGTTCAATATGAAGCTTGTTTTGGGAAATATCTTGTTTCCATGTGGAAAGCGTATCCTGCATATCGTCTTTCAATTCTTGAAAAACTTCTTTACCTTCTGAAGCTGTTTCAACAATTTGACGTTTTAATAATTTTGTATCAGCAGTAATATCAGCCAGCGTTTTTTTTATATCATTTCCTTTTTCTTTTAGTTTACTCCGCATATCTTTACCAGAAGAAGGAGTAGAAAAAAGAACGGCTAGTCCAGCGACAGCTCCGCCAAAAATGATACCTGTTACAAAGGATTTAGCTTTTGACATAAAAGGAAACCTCCTTATTTTTTGTTGGTATTCATGATGTATAAAACAATGCATATGCTTAAGACAAGGGGGGAGAAAAGTGAAACTTGTGACAACAATTTGTTTTATCGTAAGTCTTTTCTTTCTTGTACGTGCTATGCATTTATTGTTATTTATAAAGCAAAAAAGATCGTATCCTCCAGCATTTTGGGCTAAGAAACAAGCCATGCAGTACATTTCTTTTGGAGGAATAGGCTTGTTATGTACAATCGTATTTTATATGTTTCTATAGTACGGTTTACAATTCGTACAAAATAGAGAGAATTCTTACCCTTATTTTACACTATTTGCAATGGTACTTGCGATGTTTTGTAAATTTTCCGTCGTATATTCATTTTGGTGTGATTTCCAAACAGCGCCAAAACCATCGTTTTCACCGTAGCGTGGAATTAAATGAAGGTGGAAGTGGAATACAGTTTGTCCAGCCTTCTCACCGTTGTTATTCAAAAGGTTAAAGCCGACTGGGTTAAATTCAGATTTAATCGCATTTGAGATTTTAGGAACGACAGAAAAAATATGTGATGCGATTTCTGGCGTTAAAGCAAAAATATCTTGTTTATGTACCTTTGGAATGACAAGTGTATGTCCTTTTGTCACTTGGCTAATATCTAAAAATGCAAGCACATGTTCATCTTCATATACTTTTGAGCAAGGGATTTGTCCTTCAATGATTTTACAAAAAATACAATTATCGGCTGTGTGATTCATTATTCTCATCCTTTCAAGTAGTCTTAGCCGTATTTTACCATACTTACATAGGAGAACAAACACGAAAAACAGGAAGCTGACTCAGCTTCCTGCTTTCTGAAGAGGGATTGAAAAAGCATTTAATATAATCTACCGTTCGCAGACACCTCATTTATTTAGGAAATATGTGACAATTCGGCTCGTATTCTGCCTTAGACACCCCATTTACAATGAAATGATAATCCTTTATGAAATGAACTTGTTTATTTTATAAAACAGTATATACTCTCCTCGAGACACCCCGTTTCTAAAATAAAACAAACTATCTGGTTTCGTGTAAATTTTCTTTGTCCATTATGGACACCCCATTTCATGATGATTTCGCTAGGCTATGTTCATCAACTTGGTGGTTGCTTTTTCAATGTGTTCCTTCTTCACTAATTATGATGTCCCGTTTTGCAGAGGATATGTAAAGAAATTATTTTTTTTTTTTTGAAGAAATTCGATACTATGTAGTATCTTTTGTTTTTTGGTAAGATGAATGTATACATTCTGATGGAATATATGCTTTTGTAAAAACAAATGAATATAACGAAGAAAGTGGTGTCATATGGGACAGTTATTACGTGTGGAAAATGTCACAGGAGGATATACGAAGCGGCCGGTGCTGCAAAACGTTTCATTTTCTGTTAATAAAGGTGAACTTGTTGGTTTAATCGGTTTAAATGGTGCTGGTAAAAGTACAACGATTAAACATATTATCGGTTTAATGGAACCGAAAAAAGGTACGGTAACAATTAACGGAAAAACAATTCGAGAAGATATGACAGCGTATCGATCTAGTTTTTCTTTTATTCCTGAAACACCTGTATTATATGACGAGTTAACATTGGAAGAACATTTAAAGTTAACAGCGATGGCATATGGTATAGATGAGAAGCAATATGAAGAACGCGTCGGGCAATTATTAAAAGAATTTCGAATGACGAATCGTTTAAAATGGTTCCCAGCTCATTTTTCAAAAGGTATGAAGCAGAAAGTGATGATTATGAGTGCTTTTCTTGTTGAACCGTCACTTTATATTGTCGATGAACCTTTCGTTGGACTCGATCCATTAGCGATTCAATCATTACTCCAAATGATGGACAAGATGAAAAAGAGCGGTGCTGGTATTTTAATGAGTACCCATATTTTAGCGACAGCAGAACGTTACTGCGATTCCTTTATTATTTTACATCAAGGTGAAATTCGTGCGAAAGGAACGTTATCTGAGTTGCAATCACAATTTAACATGCCAGGTGCGACGCTAGATGATATTTATATTGCGTTAACAAAGGAAGAAGATTATGAATAGCAAAGCATTATGGAAAGAACGGTTCAAATATTTCTTAAAAGAAGTTCGTACATATAGTAAGTATGTTTTTAATGATCATTTAAAATTTATTTTCGTATTTATCATTGGAGCAGGGGCCTATTATTATCAGCAATGGTTGCAAACACTGACTCCTTTATTTCCGACCGCGCTAGTTATGGCGGTACTATTAGGACTTGTATTAACAGCAGGATCGATTCAAACGTTATTAAAAGAAGCGGATCTCGTGTATTTACTTCCAGTTGAAGAAAAATTAAAACCATACTTTACAAAAGCATTTCTCTTTACATTTATGATTCAGCTATATGTAATCGCAATTGTAGCGGCGGCACTTGCTCCGCTATATTTCCAGCAGATGAAGCAAACAGGAGGGGCTTACATATGGATTGTGGCTGCACTTGTTCTCGTTAAAGCATGGAATTTATTTGTAGCATGGGAAAAATCATTTTTAACAGATCAAGGCATGCAGCGCGCGGATTGGTTTGTTCGCTTTTTATGTAACGGGTTATTTGTATACTTCCTTGTTGAGCGAACTTCAGTGATTTACACCGGAGTAATTCTCTTTGTAATGGTTGTATACCTTGCTTTCATGTATCAAAAGGTAAAAGGAAAACCGTTAAACTGGGAATACTTAATTGCAGAAGAAGGAAAGAAAATGATGCGCCTGTACCGCATCGCCAACATGTTTGTCGATGTACCAGCATTAAAAGAGCGAGTATCACGCCGGAAATGGCTTGATTTTGTACTTTCCATGATTGGTGAAAAACGTACATATTTATATTTGTATACACGGACATTTTTAAGATCTGGCAACTACTTTGGTCTATATGTTCGCTTACTTGCGATTGGCGGTGTCATTCTTTACTTTATACCGTTTTTATATGGACGCTTTATTGTGAGTATCGTATTTTTATACTTAATTGGATATCAACTATTAAGCCTTTGGAAACACCATCGTTTAAAACTTTGGCTTGATTTATATCCAGTGACCGCAGAAGAAAAGAAAAAGGATTTTCTGAAACTGTTAAATGCAATTCTATGTATAGGCAGTGTTGTATTTACCATCATTTTTGCTTTCGCAACAAAAGATATCATCATGACTTGTATTTTACTTGCCGCTAGCATAGTATTTAGTATCGCTTTCGTATATCAATACGGTGCAAAGCGTATCGAGCGTTTAAACTGAAAGGAATGAACTTATGACTGAATATGAAGGGAAGGTCATAAAAGAATTACAGCAGTGGAAACTTACAATCATGAAAAGTTCTTCTATGATGACCAGGTTTTCGAAAAAGGTACAAACGAAAGTACAACAGCTAATTCCAGAAAAAGTACAAAATGTGTTAACAGAAACAATTAAAAAGATGGTGCAAGGTATTAGCGCCGGATCCAATTTTATAAAACCGAAGTTAAAAGAAACAGACTGGTCGCTCGAAAGAAGAGATGCAGAAGTGTTAAAGAAAATGGACGAGTACAAAAAGATTGCCGCAGCAGAAGGCGCCGGAACAGGAGCTGGTGGTATTCTTTTAGGACTGGCCGATTTTCCGCTCCTGCTCAGCATTAAAATTAAATTTTTATTCGATGCAGCGACTATGTATGGATTCGATACGAGTAAAGAAGAAGAGCGACTTTTTATTCTGCACGTGTTTCAATTAGCATTTTCAAGTGATGATCATCGCAAGGAAATATGGAAAGCGATCGAAACGTGGGACACAGAGAAAGAAAATCATATGGACTGGGAGAAATTCCAGCAAGAGTACCGCGATTATATCGATTTAGCGAAGATGCTGCAGCTTGTGCCGATTATTGGTGCTCCGGTCGGTGCATATGCAAACTATCAATTGTTGCAACGCCTCGGAGAAGTGACGATGAATTGTTATCGTTTGCGGTTGCTTCAGCGGAAGGGAATATCGATTTGATATGTGGCTTTGAAATGAAGTCACGAAGTTTCACCCTCTTTGGTTATGCTTACCAAAGGGGGTTTTTATGTCTAAAAGAAGAACATCTGGAGTGGGAGTGTGGATGAGATTTTAGTAAAAAAGGATTATCTCAATCATTCGTACATCAGTTATAAAGAAATTAAAGAGACCTCTATACTTGGAGGTCTTTTGGTATGTATTCTTTACCCGTTTCTATATGTAGAAAAATGATTGGGGAAGTAGTGCTCAACAAATGGAAGTAATCGTGTTACGCTATTTATAGATTGCTTTGAAGTGAGTGATGGTATGAGTATTTTAATTTATAATCTTCGAGTACAGGTCTATCTGGTGGGCTTATATTTTTTGGCAAGTCATATAAAGAGAAAAATTGAAGGTCTGTTGCCTCATTCTTATCATGACTTAAATGACCGTTATATTCTTTACATTCAAAAGCCGTCACAACATTATAGACTTCATCACCATGAGGATATTGATAATAAAAAGCTTCCCCTGAATATGTATGAATTAATTTCAGATTCTCAGCCGTTAGTCCTGTTTCCTCAAACAATTCTCTATGAGCTACTTGTTCAAGTGTTTCTCCTAACTCCATAGAACCGCCAATCAGTCCCCAACATCCATTATCTTTTCGAAGTTGTAATAAAACTCGCTGCTCATGATCTATAACAAGGACACACGCCCCGACCATAATTAAAGGTCTACTTCCAACCAAATTACGCAAATCCATAATATATCCCATATATATGTCTCCTTTAAAAATTCTGCAATCCCTGTAATATCAGAATTAAATTTCATTGTCTTAGTTCGTTACTATGCAATTTCTTTTGGGGCTAAAAGAGCATCAGATTTAATATAAGAGTCTACATGAAAACTAGCTTCATACACTTTTAGAGTTTCAACTGCACACTATTCACTATATTTGTTTTAAAATCTCTCTATATAATTTATTAAACAGGAGTATTCGGCATTAACCATAATATTCCTTCTAAAACAATAAAAAACCTGTCGAAATTGATAGGTAATTCGTTATAAATTAAAGTTTTAAATCAGAAGCATGTAGTTCATTAAAATGATACTTTCATTTCTTTAAACATTACAGAAACAACTTTAAAAGCTTGCCAACAGTCATTGACTGGAAGGCTTAAAATTAAAGGCGTTTATTATTCCTTTACAAACAAATGATTTCTATTTAGAAAAATTTATTAGAAATTTATTTTTGTATCGTATCCTTTCAATATAGCTTGAAAGGAGAATTCTATGAGAAAATTATGTGAAGTATTAAAGAATATATGTATTGTGTCGATTACGGTTATCTTACTGGTGTTACTATCTGTTTTTATATACCATAATTATCAATTAAGTAAAGAATCGTCATTAATCAAAAGTGAGGGAACATTAGTCAATTTTAATAATAAAAAAATCAATGTATACAAGGAAGGGAGCGGTGAGGATACATATGTATTTATGTCTGGATCTGGGATAGCTGCTCCTGCTTATGAACTGAAAGGACTATATAGCAAGTTTTCAAAAGAAAACAAGATTGCGGTTATTGAAAGAGCCGGTTATGGATACAGTGATGCTTTTCACGATGATAGAGATATTGATACGATGTTAGAACAAAGTAGAGAAGCGCTCATACAAAGTGGAAATAAACCTCCGTATATATTAGTGCCACACTCTATCTCGGGTATCGAAGCAATTTACTGGACACAAAAGTATCCAAATGAAGTGAAGGGAATTATTGCTTTAGATATTGGTTTACCGAAGCAATACGTAACTCATAAAATGAACCTAGTGGATTCATTAAAAGTAAGAGGATTCAATCTGTTAACGAAAATGGGTGTACATCGTCTTTTTCCTTCTGTTACGTATAATCCCGAGGTGATCCGGCAATCTTTTTTAACTGAACATGAAAAAGAAATGTATAAAGCACTATCATATAAACAATTTTTTAATAATGATATGGAGCAAGAGCTTTTACAGAGTTACAATAATGGTAAAAAATCAGTTAACCTACCGATACCAAAAGAAACACCTATTTTATTTTTAGCTGCGATCGCTGAACAAAATAAAAATTCGAAATATACAAAACAAAAAAACAAAGATTATGAGGAGTTTGCAGAGCAACTATTGATAGCAGATGTAATAAAAATTCAAGGTACACACAGCATTTATTTATATGAGCCTGATGAGATATATAATCTTGCCATGGATTTTATCAATAAAAAAGTAGAAAAACATTAAGAGATTCTTATTTTGAAAATGGAAGGTCTATGTGATGAAGGGATATAAAATTTTAATTGTTGAAGACGATTTAATGATTGGAGATGTATTACAAAAGATTTTGCAACGCGAAGGGTATTATGTATGTTGGAAGAAAGAAGGAAAAGAAGTTATTGATATCATCCACGAGATAGATTTAGTCATAATGGATATTATGTTGCCAGGTGAAGATGGCTATCAAATTACAAAGAAAATAAAAAATCTAGGATTAAATATTCCAATTATTTTTCTATCTGCTCGAAGTGATATGGACAGCAAACTCCAAGGTTTAACAATCGGAGAGGATTATATGATAAAGCCTTTTGATCCTAGAGAACTATTACTAAGAATGCAGAAAATGCTAGATAATCGATATGGTACTTTTACACAAATCAAACATTTATATATTGATGCTGAGCATAAAAAAGTTTTCAACAATAACTTACATAATGAAGTTGAGTTTACTGCGATTGAGCGTAAAATATTTTTCTATTTATATGAAAATAGGAATCGTATTTTAACGAAAGAACATTTCTTTGATTATTTATGGCAACTCGAAGATAGAAATCAAAATATCGTGAATGTGCACATAAAAAAAGTAAGAACAAAAATCAATGATAACACGGGTGAAATTATTCAAAATATATATGGAGAAGGGTATAGATTAAATACCTATATAAAGAAATGAAATTAAAGAAAAAATACCAGTTATTATTATTTTCTGCTGTTATAAGCGTACCGTTTTTATTACTGTTGATTAGTATCTTTATGTCAGTCATTTATAATCTTGCCTTTAAAACGAAAAATAATAATATTCCATTTCATGAATCTTTTGCATATCCTACTATGCTAGGCGTCTTTTTTTTATCGTTATTATTGTTAGCCTTTTTATTTTCGAAATCCATTAATTCACTATTAAATAAAATAAATATATTGAATAAAACCATTCGAAATTTAGCTAGTGATGAAAAAGTTCCGAATAAATTAGATGTTAAAAACGACGATGAAATAGGGGAACTCGTCAGGGCGGTAAATTTATTAATTGAAAGAACTACATATCGAGAATTAGAACTTAAACAGCAAGAGGAAATAAAAAAGGAACTTTTAAATAAATTAAGACATGATATTAATACACCTTTAACAGCTGTTAGGTTACAATTATTCTACTTAGAAGGTCAATATAATGATCAAGCACCAATACTAGAATCGTTATATCAACAAATACAGTATATTGCAGAATTAACCAATGAATTTAATTTACAATCCACTGATACATTAGAGAGTTCTTATGTTTTAAATCATGAGGTGAATATACACGATTTATTAGAAGATATGGTTAAAAAGTGGGACTATTTGTATAGTATTCATGATATTGAATTAATATATAATCCAATAAATAAGGATTTAATATGGACGAGTAACGATTTATGGATTCAAAGGTTATTTGATAACATTTTCCAGAACACGTTAAAACATTCAAAAGCTAAAAAACTTGAGATAACCATTGAAAATAAGGTTGTTTCTATTAAGGATAATGGAATTGGTTTCGATATGAATCGTAAAAGAGCGGGGTTAGGATTAAAAATCATTCAGGATATATCTAGAATGCTCAATATAAAATATACGTTACAATCAAGTGAAGACGGGACTATGTTTTGTTTTACAACAAGTGAAAATAAAAAGAGAAAATGAGTGCAGGTCTTCTTTTGTTTTCATAGCCGAGATGTGGATATTGGGAATCGAAAATAGATAGAATCAATGAATCGGTAGAGGGGAGAAGGAAAAGATGAAATTTCGAAAAGACTGGTGGCTTGGTTTTCTTGGGTTAATTGGAGTTTATAAGTTTCCGAATGTAATTGATGCGTTTCAAGGCGAAAAGGACTGGACGGCATTGATTAGCCTCATTTGGTTTATTTGGTTCGGTTATTTCATCCCGGAGAAGAAAGATGATGAAAAGAAAGAATTATAATAAAAACATTTCTATTTCCATGTAATTTTCTGTAAAATAGTAAATGAGAGAATTCGTATATTAGATTACTAAATTTGGAGTGATTAGATGCAGCCATTGGAAAATGAAATTCATCCTGATATGGTCAGAGTTTGGAAAGCTCGTGTTTTAATTGAACTAGGCATAAGTGTATTAGTAATCCTTGCTTATCTCTTTTTCATGATTAAATTTAATTGGTGGGCTTGGCTGTTTTATGTACTTATTGGATTGACGGTTGTGTATACACCGTTTGACTACTTTATATTTCCGAAATTACGTCAGCGTTATTACAGCTATCGGTTAAATGAAGAAGAATTAGAAATTCAGCACGGAATGTTTACGGTTAAGCGTGTATTAGTTCCGATGATTCGCGTGCAACACGTTACAATTGAGCAAGGTCCAATTATGAGAAAATATGATTTAGCAGAATTACAAATTTCAACTGCCGCTACTTCTCATAGTATTCCAGGTTTAAAGATGAGAGAAGCAGAACAATTGAAACGACAAATTGGAGAACTTGCGAAGGTGAGTGATGAGGATGTATAAGAGGCAGCATCCAATCACAATGTTACTTGAATTAAAGATTACAGACTTTATACCATTTATTATTTTTCTGTTTAGTTTAAAAGGAAAATTTCCATTTTGGTATTTAGTACCGATAGGTTTCTTAGTGATTTCAGTTATCTCTGTTATTGTTGAGTGGTACTATAAATTATATTGGATCGAAAATAATGTACTGCACATTAAACAAGGACTATTTGTGAAAAAAGAAAGTTACTTGAATAAAGAGCGCGTACAGACGATTAATACAAGTTCAAGTATGTTATATCAAATATTAGGTTTAACGAAGCTCAAAATTGAAACAGCTGGCGGTGGTGGTGAGCCTGAGGTTAGCTTAGCTGGTATTACAGCTGACGAAGCAAAAACATTAATTACAATGTTAAATGAACGGGCAGAGGAACATACAGAAATAGAAGAGGATACTGTAAATGCTAGTTTGACAGAAGAAAATCGGACGGAATATAAGTTGACTTGGAAAGAGATTTTATTAGCATCCGTTACATCTGGTCAATTTGGTTTGTTGTTCTCTTTATTATTCTTTATTTACTCCCAAGTAGATGAATATATCCCGAAATGGATGAAAGAAAGAGTAGAAACATATGTGATGGATCATGATGTGTATGGCTGGATTTATATGGTTGCGGTCTTACTTGTTGTTTCTTGGATTGTATCCACATTTGGTTACGCCTTAAAGCACGCGAACTTCACCGTGCATCGGAAAAATGATGAAGTTCGCATTTCACAAGGACTTCTAGAAAGAAAAGAACTTGTGTTAAAGCTGCACCGTATTCAAGGAATCACGATAAAAGAAGGGATATTCCGTCAACCATTTGGTTACTGCTCTGTGCATGTAGAAGTGATTCAAAACGATGAAAAAGGTGAGGAGAATGTTACGCTTCATCCGGTCATTCGGAAAGACCGCGTCGCAGAATTGCTTGCTCATTTGCAGTTGCCATATGAACTAAATCAAAATGTTACAGCCTTGCCAAAAACGGCACTGCGCCGCTATTTATTAGAGAGTTTTCTTTTCTTTTGTATATTAGCAGTTCCGATTACAGGCGCAAGTGTATATTTTGAAAAATATTTTGTGATTTGGACACTGTTACCTTTGTTTGGATTACTTTTGTCACTCGGATATGCGACATTCCGTGCAGGTGGCTATAGAGTAGAAGGAGAACAGTTAACGATGGTGTATCGTAACATTGCTAAATATACAGGTTTAGTAAGAAGAAGACATGTACAATCAATCGAGAAAACGCAATCTTATTTTCAGCGTGGAGCGCATTTATGTTCGCAGACTTTCTCTAGTGCATCCACAAATTATAAATTAGAGCATACGCGTTTAGAAGATGCAGAGTGTATGTTAGATTGGTATAAGAATAAGTAGAAACCTAAATAGAAAAAAGACAAACCTTTTCTTTTTAGAGGGGGAATAGAGGATCTGGCCATGCGTAGAAGCGGTCAGATCCTTTTTTAGCCCCATGCCAAGTGAAAACAAAAGGAGAAAATGAGTGGAGATCTGCTTTTGTTTTCATAACCGTAATTTATATGTTGGAAATCAAAATTATATAAAATGAAAAACTGATAGAAAACCATTCTTTTTGGGTAAGAGAGAGGATTCGATCATGGGTAGAAGCGGTCAGCTCTTTTTTTCTCCATGCCAAGTGAAACCAGAGAGAGAAAACGAGTGCAAGTCCATATTGTTTTTCATAGCAGCGACTTATATGTAAAAAAGGGATTCATCAAGTTAAGGCAAATCATTACCCAAAAAACGAAAAAATACTATTCTTTCTGTATTACGATAGAAAGTGTTGAATGATAATAATGTTGTTTCATTTGTTATGCGAATAAAACAGCAGGACAGTTAATTGATAGACAAACAAGTGAATGGCAACCTCTATTTTCTTTCCAATCGTTTTTATGCAATATCGCATGAAAAATGATTGGAATTTTTGTTATAATATTATAATTGTACACTTCAAATCTTGTTGTTTAGTCGCTAATATTGTCTATGAAAACGAAAAACTTATAATATTGAATATTTATTTTAGTTTTGCAACGCCCTCACTGTTAATGCTTGATAGATAAATAGGTCAACAGAAGGGAAATATGAATTTATGAAACAAAACATCAAAATGTTAGCTATGGCAGTTGGTCTAACAGTTATGGGGTCAACAGTAGCTACTTATGCAAGTGCTGATACAGGGTGGAAACAAACTGGATCGGTATGGAATTACTACAATGTAAACGGCGCGAAGCAAACAGGTTGGCAGTCAATTAATGGAGCATGGTACTACTTCAACGGAAGCGGAGCAATGCAAACAGGTTGGCAGTCAATTAATGGAGCATGGTACTACTTCAACGGAAGTGGAGCAATGCAAACAGGTTGGCAGTCAATTAATGGGGCATGGTACTACTTCAACGGAAGTGGAGCAATGCAAGCAGATTGGCAGTCAATTAATGGGGCATGGTACTACTTCAACGGAAGTGGAGTAATGCAAACAGATTGGCAGTCAATTAATGGAGCATGGTACTACTTCAACGGAAGTGGAGCAATGCAAACAAATTGGCAGTCAATTAATGGAGCATGGTATTACTTCAACGGAAGTGGAGCAATGCAAACAGGTTGGCAGTCAATTAATGGAGCATGGTACTACTTTAGTGGAAGCGGAGCAATGCAAACAGGCTGGATCCAAGATAATGGTAAAAAGTATTACTTTGAAAGTAATGGTGTTTGGAATCCAAACGCTGAAAATGCAAATAACGTTTCACGACCTGACGGGCAACTATTAGACGCATTTCAAAATGAAATAAAAAAGCATATTAATAATCAAGAAGAAAATATAACAATGACATACAAATCCAAAAACTCTAATATTAATGAAGTTATGGATACACTTGTTAAAGAATACGACAAGGCAGTCGAATCTAACGAATACTTAAATTATAATATCGCAAATACGCAATACTCTATTCGTGGTATTCCAGGAAATTACACGTTTACATTAAAGATTACATACCGTGAATCCAAAGAACAAACGAACTATGTAAAGACACAAGCGAAATCAATTATCAATTCCATTGTTCAAGCTGGTATGGATGAACACGAGAAAGTAAAAGCAATTCATGATTATGTTGTAAAACATGTCTCTTATGATACTTCTTTCCAAGCTTATACAGCGTATGAAGCTTTAGCAAACCGTTCTGCTGTCTGTCAAGGATATGCATTATTAACATATCAATTGTTAAAAGAGGCTGGAATAGAAAATCATATTGTAACAGGAACTGGAAATGGACAACCACATGCTTGGAATCAAGTGAAAATTGAAGGGAAATGGTACCATCTTGATACAACTTTTGATGATCCAATTCCAGATGTGCAAGGACGAGTAACTTATTCATACTATAATCTGTCTGATGCACAAATCGCTCAAGATCACCAGTGGGATCGTAATAAATTTGCGGCAGCAACAACAAATTACACGAATGAATTAGCAAATAAAATCCAGTCAGGTAGCTCGAAATCATGGAAATACCAGGACATTTTAAAAGCCATCAAACGTTAAACTGTATCTTTTGGTACAAAAACTTTAATACATTTGCTTAGACATACGGATATGATGAGCCTATAAAGGTGAGTAATATCCGTATGAAAAAGTACATGTATTCACGTAGAGGGCGTTGCAAAACCAAAATAAATATTTAATATTACATATCAATAAAACTAGTTAAACATAGAATATATAGTGATTCAATTTTCACGATAGTAGCGACTATTGGGGCTACACTTAAGAAGTCTAATCTTAACGAATATATATTGTAGTTCTAGACAACTGCATTTGATAGTACATTGGAAGGTAGGAAGCAACTTTAATTGATGAAGAGTGCTTCCTTATTCTATTTTCTAAAGCTTTAATCTCAAAACTTAACCATATAGAGAATATTCTTTCTGTATCACGATAGAAAGTGTTGAATGATAACAATGTTGTTTCATTTGTTATACAGATAACACAGCAGGATAATTACATGAAACATGAAGGGATATTGGAATCAGTAACGAAATGTTCAATGAATGACGATGGTGTTGGCTCTTCAATAGTATTTTTTAGGAGATGATTGATTTGAAGTTGTTGCAAATAAGACTTTTGGTCAAAGATTTTAAGGAAAGTGCCGTGTTTTACAGAGATCTATTGGAATTTCCAGTGAGTTGGTACGAGGAAAACATGGAATATGCGCTTTTCAATAATGGAGAAACGAAAATTGAGCTTGTATCTCGAAACGTGATGGCCGAATTGGTCGGAGAAGGAAATAAGCCTTTAGAAGCTGGGTCCCAATCAAAATTCTTGCTTCAATTTGAAGTTGAAGATGTCGATCAGACTTATAACCGTTTCAAAGAAAAAGGAATTGAATTTGTTAATGAACCGCATGATCGTGAGGAATGGCGAGCGCGTGTTGCACATTTTCGTGACCCTGACGATAACTTAATTGAGATATATAAAATGCTGTAATTCGATTGTTCAAAATGGGATTAGGTTAAACAATATTAAACAACTTTAGTAGCGCAGTTCAATTTATTTGAACTGTGTTAATTGTGTTTGTAAGAGTAGAATCTTTATAGGGAACGAACAGAAAAGACGGTGTTTTTTTGCATGAGGTATCAGCTGAACTTACTTTTTTATCTCCACAAGCTCTCCAACTGCTGGTCTATCTAGATTATTTCTAATCCAGTAATTTCTTACATTTATTGCAGATTCTAAATCAGTAGGCTGGTCATAAGTTATTTCAATTTGATTACGAGCTGTTTGCCTTGCAACAACAGGGACTGGGTACCATTTGAGGTATTTGACTGTCTGTAGACACCATCCGTCCCGAATACATTTGAGACGGCATACCAGAATAAGGCATCATTTGTTGCACCTCCTTTTATAAAAGAGTAGTCATTTAACCAATGTATATTGTATGAAATGAATAAGAATGGTGTAACTAACTACCTATAATTTCGTTTATCGGGTACGGTAATGATTACTTCTGTTTAGGAGTCATAGATAAAAAGTGAGCCTTACTTTGTTATTGATAATGATGATTATGTGAGTAAAAAGCCCCTTCAGATATTCTGTAGGGACTTTTTTTATAGGTTTCGAGATACATTGACTGCTGATAAGTGGGGTTATCGGAAGTCAATGTTGTCGTTAGTTTGGATTCGACTTTTGTATAGTTGACGAAATTTGATGAAAGAGATAATTCTCCAAGGTAAGATATACCCCAGCGCTACAGTCATAAATAGTGCTGCTTCTGTTTCTGGACCTAGCCATTTTAAATAATCACGAAGTAAAAATCGGATAATAAGTATGATGAGAAAGGTAATGATAAAGCTCTTGTTTCTTACAGCATAAATATGCTGATCGGATCGGAGTTCATAGTTATTGGTCCAAATAAGTGGAATTGACAAAAGGCACCCAAAGATAACTGCACAAATCCATTCCCAGCCAGCGGCATGTGCTTTTGGATTTAAGATGATGGGAATGCAGGGTATTAACAAAAATAGTATGGGTAAGAGAAGACGGGTTCCGTTTCCTTTAATAGGATGATGCATTGCCCTGATTCTACGCCATAAGACCAACGCAGCAACTATGATCACAATAGAGTAAAACGAAGAAGAATCCATAATTTCACCTCTATACATAGGATATTTCAATTATATGGGAATTGTAGATGGTTGAGTAGTAGTATTTGTTTTAATTGAATACCAATAACGCTGATTATGTAAAAAAGCTAGTCTGGATCTAGCTTTTTCTTTTTTTGTATATCTTTAAAACAGAAAATCAGTCCCCGACGGAATATGAAATCTTGAATAAACTATTCAAAATTTCATATTGGGGCAACATTTTAAACAGTGAAAAGCTTGCAAAATCCAAGCATGACGCAAATTGTATAATTGGTATGGTACTTGCAATAGAGGAGAGTGAATGAAATCGCTCTAAGAAGACTGAATTTTCAAAATAAAAAAGAGAAAGGATGGAAACAAGCTAAGAAGATATACAACGTACAGGAAAAGTGGAAGGAGGCTTTTTATGCACACAAAAGTCAAGCAGGAAACGAATAACATGCAGCAATATCACTACAAGCAAGAGTTAAAGAGGTCTTTAAAATTTTTTAGCTCCTTTGCAGTCGCGTTTTCATTTATGTCCATCACAACGGGCATTTTCACGAATTTTGGGTTTGTTTTAAACAATGCGGGGCCCGCAGGTATTTGGACGTGGCCAATCGTATTAGCAGGTCACTTGCTTGTCGCTCTTGTTATTGCTGAATTGGCAGGGAGGATGCCACTCAGCGGCTACTCGTATCAATGGGTGACGCGGCTGGCAAATCAAGGATTAGGATGGTTTTCCGGCTGGCTCGGATTTTGCTTTTTTGTCATTGTCATTCCTGCCGTCGATTTTGGCCTGGCTCCACTCATTGCGGATGTGTTCGGCTGGAATATCGGTGGGAAGACCCTTTTGTATATTGTACTCGCAACCTTACTGCTACAGGCTGTCCTCAACATTTTCGGCGTAAAACTGGCTTCCCGTCTCAATGACATTGCAGTATATACCGAAGTAATCGGTATGGTAGGCATTCTTGTCATTCTTGCTATCGTTGCGCTATTCACAACTCCGAATTGGGATATGCTAACAAATATTGGCGAGCAAAAAAGCGGTACGTACCTTGGTGGCTTTGTGATCGCTATGCTGATGGGGTCGTGGACCATGGTCGGCTTTGAAGCCGCGGCGAATCTTTCGGAAGAAACAATTGACGCGAGCAAAAATGTACCGCGTGCTGTATTTTTCGCATTGCTGATTGGCGGTATCATTGGATTTGCTTTTCTTTTTACTGTTACAATTTCCATTTCAGATTTAGCCGATGTGACAGCTTCTGTCAACCCGCTTCCACTTATTATTAAAACAAAGCTCGGCCAATTCATTGGCACTTTGTTTATGCTTCTTGTTATCATTTCCATTTTCGCATGTGGCTTAATCGGAATGGCTTCTGCTTCCCGTATCATTTATGCAATGGCGCGGGATGATGTGTTTTTTGCTTCGCGTTATTTTAAAAAGGTAAACCCAAGAACATCCGTACCGGTAAATGCAATTGTGCTTGTATTAGTGCTCGATATTATAGCGAGCCTATTCTCTGATTCTTTGACTTTGCTAGTCGGATCAACATCCGTTGTTCTTACAGCTTTATACTTCATAACAGTTTTGGCTTACTATTTGCGTAGAAAAGATTTACCTGACGCAGAGGCATTTAATTTAGGGAAATGGAGAGCACCTGTCACGTACGGTGCTTTAATATGGCTCGTGTTCGAAATGGGGATATTGACCATCCCTGATATGTTCCATGAAGTAGCAATTGTAGGCGGAACACTATTTTTAACGGGAACTCTTGTATACTTTGCACTGTTCCGGAGCAAGATTAAATCAGGAAAAATCGGGATTCAAAATACAAACATTGATGCAGGGCACTCGTAATCAGCCTCATCCCTCTTAGTGAAGTGAGTTCTGAAAATGGAACAAACATCAAAACACCTAGATTACCTGTTCGCTATACTTTTTAGTGCACAGGTAATTTAATTTTTCTTGTGTGGGTTTGAAATAAAGTCACGATGTTTTGAAGAAAGACGCGATATTTCATTACTTCAAAAAAACCAATTGGGTTTTGATTAAACTTTTTTATTAATTGTAAACTAACATACTAAAGTTTACTTTCGAAATGAGATAAAAAATAAGATTCTTTTTGTGATATTCTTGAGGAAAAATTGATGAGAATGTGATAGTGTCCGTCCGTTAAAATCGTACATACCATATATGGAAGAAAAATATTTTTGATAGGAGAATATGGTATGCAAAATAGATCAAGTTCAGATACTAAGTTTATTGATGTATCGCATTGGGAAGGGACTATTGATTGGAATGCTGTTAAAACCTCAGGGATTCCAGCAGCGTATGCGAAAGCAACGGAAGGTGTGGGTTATACAGATCCTATTTTCGTTCAAAATGTACAAGCAGCGAGAAGTGCTGGTGTATTGATAGGAGCTTATCATTTTGCCCACCCGGATCAAAATGATGCGATTTCCGAGGCGAAGTATTTTGTTAGTATTTTACAAGAAAATCAAACGGATCTTATACCAGTTTTAGATTTTGAATCTCCAACAAATTCAAATACAAGTAACATAACCGGAGCATTTCTATCCAAGTGGGCAAGAGATTTTATTAATTATGTGAAACAAGCTACTGGGAAAAATGTAATGTTATATACAGGTGTTTGGTATATCACTGAATTTGGGATTAGTGGACTAAGTGATGTGCCACTTTGGGTTGCAAGATATTCCAATACTCCACCTGTTGATTGTGGTGGGTGGACAAAATGGACAGCTTGGCAATATACAGATTCTGGTTATATTTCAGGGGTAGGGAATTGTGATGTATCAGCGGCTATTTCTTTAGATGCATTAAAGGATGGTGGATCATCATCTGGCAACGCAACATCGGTATATGGAATTGCTGTCATTAATGGAAATAATGTGAATTTACGAAGTGGTCCATCTTTACAAGCAAGTGTGATCCGTCAATTGAACCATGGAGAAGAGTATGTAGTATGGGGTGAACAAAATAATTGGCTTTGTTTAGGGACCAATGAATGGGTTTACGATGATCCTAGTTATATTCAGTATAAACATTACGTTGCTACTATCACTGGAGATAACGTGAATTTACGAGATGTACCATCGCTAAGCGGGAATATTATACGTCAATTACATCATGGAGAAGCGTATCGAGTATGGGGTGAACAAGATGGCTGGCTTTGTTTAGGAACAAATGAATGGATTTATTATGATGCGAGTTATATTCAATATGGTGTACAATAAGTAAAGTTAAAAAGGTGCCTTTTTATTGTATGAATGTTTATGTTGTGAAAAAAACATTCATAGTTTTCAATATTAAAATATTCAATTTTCACAGATTATTGTTTTATAGCATATATAGGGGTCCCGTCATATATAAGTAAAATAAAAAAGAATCCGATCTTTGAATTCTTTTTTGCTACTGATAAGTGGGGTTATGTGAACTGATTTAGATACCCTTACTTGAATTCTACAATATGGTATAATTTAGTTGTGAAGTTAAAAGGGGTGTGGGTATGGAAGACGTATATGGAGGACTAAGATATTTTGGTTTTTTACTTGTATTAGTATTTGGTATGGGATTTATTATACGTTGGATTTTTCGTGATGTAATTTCGTTAGATCAATTACTTGGTTTAAGTATAGGAATTATTACGTTAATAATGGCGTTTTTTGTAAAGAAATACAGTAAGGAGCTAAATACTACTAGTTAATTTATGCTTTCTTTGATGAGTATCTCAATAGTGATGAGATACTCGTTTTTTTGCTTGCATGGGATTTAATCCCTTTATTTATATTGTTTTGAATGTATACTTTTATTGTTGATTTTGAGGATATCAGAGGATTTGAAAGTAAACTAATAATAAGAGGTTTACTTTCATATTTATTATAAGAAGAAAAAAAGACGACTTTACATTAGTCGCCTTTTTTTCTAAAAAATCATGTTAAATCATTAAGTAATTAAGCGTTTATTTTATTTAAAATTGAAACCTTATTAGTGGTAAATAATATATAATTCTGTTTTTTAGTTTTAATTAAAATGCGATCACTTGTGCCATATGCTGTTCCTATTCGAATCGCATCAGCTTTTTCAATACCAGCATAAGTATCATCTTCAGTAACTTCAATAATTTCATTTAATGGAATACTAACCTTTGCTAATTGCCATTTAATAATTAGTTCCTCTGTTGTTTTTATAACATCAATACCTAACATATCACCAAGACCTTCCTATTCTATTTTCTAAATATAATTATAAATTAAATAAAGATATTTGTAATTAAATATCTTTATTGGATATTTATGTTTACGGATGATATGGATAACAAAGTATTTTTATCTATTATTAAAAGTTTACTTTCAACGGTTGACTACATACTTATAATTTAATATGCACATTAATAATAGTGTAATGTAGTTAAAAGGTTCAGTTCTATCATAAATATATTGACTCAAATCCAGGGAAATATTCAATGACTGGAAAAGTAAAATACGTAAATCTAATCTATTGTTGGTTGTATTCTACATATTCAGAAAATAACAAGTTTTATTTTTACAAAAAATGTCTATTCTTCCTTGTTTTGTATTGTATGATTATGGCATATTACAAAGTATACATATTTAATAGATTTCTAAATTTGGAGTGATCAAATGCAGCCATTAGAAAATGAAATTCATTCGAATATGGTTAAGGTGTGGAAGATCCATACATTAATTGGTGCAGGGGTACTTGTAAGTATTGTTTTAGCATATCTCTTTTTTATGATCAAGTTTAATTGGTGGGGTTGGTTGTTTAGTATATTGGTCGTTGCCACGATTATATATACGCCACTAGACTATTTTATCTTTCCGAAACTACGTCAGCGTTATTATAGCTATCGATTAGATGAAGAAGAGATTGAAATTCAAAAAGGGATGTTTGTTGTAAAGCGTGTGTTAGTTCCAATGATTCGTGTTCAGCATGTGACGATTGAACAAGGGCCGATTATGAGAAAATATGAACTAGCAGAATTACAAATTTCAACGGCAGCGACTTCTCATAGTATTCCAGGACTAACAAAGAGAGAGGCAGAACAGTTGAAACGACAAATTGGGGAACTTGCGAAAGTGAGTGATAAGGATGTATAAGAGGCAACATCCGATTACTATATTATTTGATATAAGGATTTCTATTTTATTTCCCCTTATTATCATTGTTTTATTTGGTCCTAAAGATGAAGTAGAGCCTTGGTACTTATTTCCCATTTTCATTCTAGGTTTTTTGTTGATTTTGGCCATATTTTCGTTTGCGAAATGGTACTTTAAAGTGTATTGGATTGAAAATAATATTTTACATATAAAACACGGGGTATTTGTCAAAAAAGAAAGCTATTTAAATAAAGAGCGTGTGCAAACAATTAGTACAGCTTCAAATATCATCTATCAGTTATTTGGGTTAACGAAGCTCAAAATTGAGACGGCTGGTGGCGGAAAGGACCCAGAGGTGACGTTAGCTGGAATTAAGGAAGAGCAAGCGAAAGAATTAATCGCCTTATTAAATAAAGTAGAAAGTAAGAAAACTTTAAAAGAAGAGGAAACCCTACCGTCAGAAACAAATACAACTGTCTATCAGTTAACGCCAAAAGAAATTTTGCTAGCATCTATTACATCTGGTCGGTTCGGTTTATTATTTTCTGGGTTGATTTTCCTTTATACACAGTTTGATAACGTTCTTCCGAAATGGTTAATAGAAAAAGTAGAAACGTATGTGAAAGACAATAGTGTGTATGATTTGTTATGTATGGTTGCTATTTTAATTGTAATCTCATGGATCATTTCTACAATTGGTTATGCTTTAAAACATGCGAACTTTACAGTGCAGAGAAATGGAAATGAAATTCGTATTTCACAAGGGCTACTTGAAAAGAAAGAGATTGTGTTAAAACTGCACCGGATTCAGGCATTGACAATGAAAGAAGGAATCCTTCGTCAACCGTTTGGGTATTGTTCTATTGAAGTAGAAGTCATTCAGAGCATAGATACAAATAATATGAATGTCATATTGCACCCGCTCATGAAGAAAAAAGATGTGCAAGAGTTGCTGGCATATTTAGATTTGCCTTATGAAATGGAAGAGGAGATCGTCCATTTACCGAAAGCAGCATTACGCCGTTATCTCATTATGAGTTGGATGATTTTTGTAGCTGTAGCAGTACCGATTATAGGAGCGAGTGTATATTTTCAGCAATATAGTGCTTTATTTGTATTAGTGCCATTATTTTTGTTCTTTACGATTCTTGGATATGGCAAGTATAAAACGGGTGGATATGCGATAAAATCTGATCAGTTAACGCTTGTGTACAGGGGCATTGCAAAGTATACAGGATTTGTGAAAAGAAGACATGTACAAGCAATGACAAAAACGCAATCATACTTTCAACGAAAAGATAGATTGTATACGTATATTGTAGCAGTAGCTTGCAGTGTTGCGGGACGTCATTATGAATTGAAGCATGTGCGTGAAGAGGATGTAGCCCGTATTCATGAATGGTATAAGAAAAAATAAAAAAGTTAGATATATAACCCGGATAGTGGATAATTCAAAAATTCTATTATTCGGGTTTCTTGTATGTTATTGCATGTATTTTATGGTCATTTTTAAGATAGAAGTGCTTTTGACGCAAGTATTGTGAAAGGGGGAAGAGATAGGTGAAAATTAGAAGTTCAGTGCAGGCGATTATAATTAGAGACAACCAAATATTAACGATTAAGAAATATGACTATAACAAGTTTATCCCGCATTAACGGACAGTAACACTCCCACCTCAAAATTCAGCGAAAGCAAGGAAGTTAGGTGGGAGATGAACTGTCCGTAAAAGCCCGATTGGTTCAACTAATAATCCGTGGGGGATGGAGAAAAACCCCACTGATTAAAGTTTCACTTTATGAACATCCTACCTGGTGGTGGTCAAAAACCGGGGGGAACTTTAAAAGAAGCTGTTGTCAGAGAATGTTTGGAGGAAACTGGATTAAAAGTACAAGCAGGAGAATTGCTATTTGTAAGTGATGAGTATATAGGAAAGAATCATGAACATGCCGAGTGGGATCGTAATGTTCATGTCGTTGTTCATCTTTTTGAATGCCTGTATCCGGATGACGATCGTTCTTTTGGGGAAGGGACAGAATTTGATCCTGATCAACTAGCACTTGAATGGTTGCCGCTAGAAGACTTTTTAAACACAAACCTTTATCCAAAAGCAATCATACCGTTCTTAATAGAATATGGTCTTCAAAGTAGGAAGTCCGCAATTTATGTTGGGGACATGGGATAATATGTAGCAATTCGTAAATGAAGTGGAAAGTATTTCAAGATAAAAGAGCGATGAGTTCGTGGAAGACAGAGAAAAAAGCTGTAGCTTCTCCTCAATCGAAGTTACAGCTTTTTTGTTTAAGCTAACACATCAAAAGTAGTCACAAAAGAAGGTCTTGAAAAAATGCTCTTTTGCGGCTCTGCATTTGTTTGTGCAGGGCGTTTTTTATGTGCATTTTCGAAAGAACGTGACTCTGTCCAATCTTTAAAGTTTTGTTCATTTTCCCACATTGTCATAATGACGTATGTATCGTTACTTAATGGGCGAAGAACGCGGATTGCTTGGAAACCAGGCTCATTTTCAATCAGTCCTGCACGGTTTTTAAAACGATTTTCAAAAACAGGACGGCCTTCATCTGTAACAGAAATGTTGTTACACACAATATAGCCAGGTTGTCCTTTAAATTCCCCGACTGCATCTAGCACGTCATATTGAAGTGATCCTTCTACAGTTTCCTCGGTATTTTCTTTATAAAACATATCTTTCTCATCATTCTTTGCAGTGAAATGTGGTTGTTCTAGAGGTGTTTCGTATGAAATAATCGCTTTCATTGTAATGCCCCCTTTATGAGTTTAGTTTCATTATAGCAACTCTTACAAAAAACTTCGAAGATTATATACATAAAGATAATCGTTTTTCAAATAATAAACATACCATCATTTGGAAAGAAGGACGATGTATGAAGAAAATAAAGTGGAGCCTAATGGGCGGCGTAGCAGTGTTTGTAGTGGCGATTGTATTCTATAAACTGATTGTGTTAGCTGGTGGTTATATAATGGATGAAAAACGGCTTGTTTTCCACTCTTCATCACGTATCGTTGATCAGCGAGGAAAAGAAATTACGAAGTTATATGTAGAAAATAGAGAGCTTGTACCAATTGAGCGAATTCCAAAACATGTAGCAGAGGCGTTTATAGCTGTAGAAGACGCTAGATTTTATGAACATTATGGAATCGATTACCCTTCTGTGTTTCGCGCGTTGTATAAAGACATTTTAGCAGGAGAGAAAGTGGAAGGCGGAAGTACAATTACGCAGCAGTTAGTTAAAAATGTTTTTTTAACTCATGAAAAAACATTTACACGTAAATTAAAAGAAGTGGCAATCGCTCTTCAATTGGAACATAAATATACGAAGCAACAGCTTCTTGAAATGTATATGAATCATATTTATTTTGGTCATGGTGCTTACGGGATTCAAGCAGCGGCGAAATTGTATTTTAATAAAGATGTAGAAAAATTAACAGTTGAAGAAGGGGCGATGCTTGCAGGTCTTCCGAAAGCACCGAATGGATATTCTCCCTTTTTATATCCAGAAAAGAACAAAGAGCGCCGTGATTTAGTTTTATCTCTTATGCATAAACAAGGATATTTATCAGCTGAGGAGAGTGTTCGTTACCAAGGAAAGACAATTGCTCTTTATAAAAGTTTAGATGAGCGAGAACTTGCTTATATACCGTATGTGGATATGGTTGTAGATGAAGCAGCACAGTTATATGGTTTGTCACATCAAGAAGTGCTTCGCGGAGGATATACATTTATTGTATCTATGGATGAAAAAATTCAAAAAGTAGCTTATGATCAATTTCAAGATGCACGAAATTTTCCAGGTAAAGAAAACGGGGCACAAGGTGCTTTTTTATTAATGGATAATGCAACTGGAGGAATTAAAGCCGCAATTGGCGGAAGAGAGTATGTCCCAAGAGGATTTAATAGAGTGTTTGCGAAAAGACAGCCAGGGTCTGTTTTAAAGCCGCTCATTGTGTATGCACCAGCGCTGGAAACGAAAAAATATAATCCGTATTCTTTATTAACAAACGAGCAAACATCTTTTGAAGGGTATGAACCACGAAATTATAATCATAGGTATTCAAAAGAAGTAACGATGTATGATGCACTCTTAGAATCGGCGAATGTACCGGCTGTATCTTTATTACATGAAATGGGTGTAGAGCAAGGGAAGCAATATTTAGAGAAGGGAAATATTCATATTGCAGAATCTGGTTTAAGTACGGCACTTGGCGGACTTAAAGAAGGGGTCTCTCCATTTGAACTTGTAAAGATGTACCGTGCGTTCTTAGCGAATGGAAAAATTATTGAGCCGCATGTTATTGAACAGGTACTCGATCGACACGGAAAGGTGATTGGAGAATCACCTAAAAACGAAACGAAAGTTTTTTCAAAACAAACAGCATGGTATATGACAAAAATGTTAGAAGGGGTTGTAAGAGAGGGAACAGCGAGAGCGGGAGTATATAACGGTGCATTAGCTGGGAAAACGGGTACAACGTCACTTCCTAATCAAAGTGAAGGCGCTAGGGATATTTGGTTTGTTGGATATACTCCGAGTTTAGTAGGCGCGGTATGGATTGGGTATGATCGTACGGATAAAGAACACCAACTTTATGATGGAAAGCTATCTGCAACAGAATTATTTAAAAAGATTTTAACGAAGGCAAATGTACAAGATAATTCAAATTTCAAGCGGCCAAAAGGTGTCGAAACAATTGGAAAACCAATCCGCCTAAGTAAAATTGAGAACGTGGAAGCACAGTTATCTTTTAGTCCATTTAGCTTGTTTACTGCAAAATTACACTGGACTCCACTTCTCGATAAACGAGTTGTATATAGAATCTATAAAGTAGAACAAGGGAAGCATATTCACGTTGGAACGGTAAAAGGGATTGGTGAGTATGAGGAAAAGTTTATTAACATATTCTCTAAACCAAGCTTTTATGTAGTTCCGTACAATCCACAAACAAATCGAGAAGGAGAAAAGACAAAAGTAGCTAAACCGTAATTTTTGCTTGTGATATAATAAGAATGTTATGAAAATAGTAAGCGGTTTTACGAGCGTTTGTGTCAATTTCATGAACAACGTACATAATGTTATGCATTTTGTTTTTACAAGCTGTATAGTAAAAAAAGATAAATAATAGGATAGGGTTCGTATAGGTAAGGAAGGGAGCAAGGGTTTTGGTAAGAAATATAAATGAGACATTTTTAAAAGCATGTAAAGGGGAACAAACAGAATATATACCAGCATGGTATATGCGACAAGCAGGGCGTTCACAACCTGAGTATAGAAAGATAAAAGAGAAGTATTCTTTATTTGAAATTACACACAATCCGGAGTTATGTGCATATGTTACAAAGCTTCCAGTTGATCAATATAATGTAGACGCAGCAATTCTTTATAAAGATATTATGTCACCACTTCCAGCAATTGGCGTTGATGTTGAAATTAAATCTGGGATTGGACCGGTTATTGATAACCCAATTCGTTCTTTACAGGACGTAGAAAAACTTGGTGAAATTCATCCAGAAGAGGATGTTCCATACATATTAGATACAATTCGTTTATTAACAAACGAGATGTTAGATGTTCCGCTAATTGGCTTTTCAGGGGCACCATTTACATTAGCAAGTTATATGATCGAAGGCGGACCTTCTCGTAATTACCACAAAACGAAGGCGTTTATGTATGCAGAACCGAAAGCTTGGTTTGCTTTAATGGATAAGCTTGCAGATATGGTAGTTACATATTTGAAGGCACAGATCAAAGCAGGGGCAAAAGCAGTGCAAGTCTTTGATTCTTGGGTTGGAACAGTGAATGTAGCAGATTATCGTTTGTTTATTAAACCTGCAATGGAGCGTATTTTCACGGAAGTTCGCACGATGGGCGTTCCGATGATTATGCACGGCGTTGGAGCAGGACATTTAGCAAATGAATGGAATGACTTATCTCTTGATGTAGTCGGACTTGATTGGCGCCTGTCAATTGAAGAAGCGCGTGCACGCGGCATTCATAAAGCAGTACAAGGCAATATGGATCCTTCATTCTTACTTGCACCATGGGACGTTATCAGAGAGCATGTAAAAGGGATTCTCGATCAAGGAATGAAGCAGCCTGGTTATGTATTTAACTTAGGTCACGGTGTATTCCCAGAAGTAAATCCAGATACATTAAAACGCTTGACGACATTTATTCATGAGTATTCTAAAGAACAGTTAGCGAAGTAAAGGAGAATAGGTGTATGAAAAAGAAAATTGGTTTGCTTGTAATGGCATACGGCACACCGTATAAAGAAGAAGATATTGAACGGTACTATACGCATATTCGCAGAGGGCGAAAGCCGAGTCCAGAAATGCTGAAGGACTTAACGGAACGCTATCGCGCGATTGGTGGTATTTCTCCTTTAGCTACTATTACATTAGAACAAGCGAAAAAAGTAGAAAAGCGTTTAAACGAAATGCAGGATCATGTGGAATTCCACATGTATCTTGGCTTAAAACATATAGAACCTTTCATTGAGGATGCTGTGAAAGAAATGCATAATGATGGGATTGAAGAGGCAATTGCCCTTGTTCTTGCTCCGCACTATTCTACGTTCAGCGTAAAGTCCTATGTCGGCCGGGCGCAAGAAGAAGCAGATAAGCTTGGAAACTTAACAATTCATGGTATCGATAGCTGGTATAAAGAACCGAAGTTTATCGAGTATTGGGTAAACGAAGTGAAAAAAATATATGATGGTATGACAGAAGAAGAACGTGAAAAAGCAGTGTTAATCGTGTCTGCGCATAGTTTACCAGAGAAAATTATTGCGTTAGGTGATCCTTACCCAGAACAGTTAAATGAAACAGCTGATTATATTGCACGTGGTGCGGAAGTTCGAAATTATGCAGTCGGTTGGCAAAGTGCTGGAAATACACCGGACCCATGGATTGGGCCAGATGTACAAGATTTAACGAGAGAGCTACATGAAAAGTATAACTACACTTCATTTGTATATGCACCGGTTGGATTTGTAGCTGAACATTTAGAAGTGTTATATGACAATGATATTGAATGCAAAATCGTTACAGAAGAAATTGGAGCAAAGTATTATCGTCCAGAAATGCCAAATGCATCAGATTCATTTATTTCTTGTTTAGCAGATGTAGTGTTAAAGAAACAAATGGATGTTTCCTAATACCTTGGGAAAGGAGGAGCCGTTTTGAAGAAGAAAGTTGTTATCATCGGTGGTGGAATTACAGGTTTAACAACAGCGTATTACTTACAAAAAGAAATTCGCGAAAAAGGATTGCCGATTGATACATTGTTAATAGAAGCATCGGGTAAACTTGGAGGGAAAATTCAAACCGTTCGAAAAGATGGATTTACAATTGAGCGTGGTCCAGATTCTTTCTTAGAAAGAAAAGAGAGTGCAGCTAGACTAGCAAGAGAACTCGAACTTGGAGATGAGCTTGTAAACAATGCAACTGGTCAATCATTTGTTCTCGTGAACAATCGATTACATAAGATGCCGAGCGGATCTATGATGGGCATTCCAACGCAAGTTACCCCGTTTCTATTTTCAGGATTGTTCTCTCCGATTGGTAAAGTAAGAGCAGGTTTTGATTTTGTATTGCCACGTTCAAAACCTGTTTCTGATCAATCACTTGGTCAATTTTTCCGTCGTCGTCTAGGAAATGAAGTGGTTGAAAACTTAATCGAACCATTGTTATCTGGAATTTATGCGGGGGATATTGATCAAATGAGTTTAATGGCCACGTTCCCACAATTTTATCAAGTGGAGCAAAAATATCGTAGTATTTCACTAGGTATGCGTACGTTGGCTCCGAAGAAAATAAAAGATGTAAAGCCGAAAGGAATCTTTTTAACATTAAAAACAGGCTTACAATCCATTGTAGAAAAAATAGAAGAGCAGCTAGAAGATGGAACTGTTGTGAAGGGCACTCGCATTGAAAAAGTTGCAAAAATGGGTGATGGTTATCATATTACACTAAGTAATGGAAAAGAAATTGAGGCGGATTCCATCGTTGTTGCTGCGTCTCATAAAGTATTGCCATCTATGTTTGCACAGTATAAAGAGTTCCGCTTCTTCCGCAATATTCCATCAACATCGGTTGCGAATGTTGCACTCGCTTTTCCGAAAGAAGCAATCAAGCGTGATATTGATGGTACGGGCTTCGTTGTATCTCGAAATAGTGATTTTTCTATTACAGCATGTACGTGGACACATAAGAAGTGGCCGCATACAACACCAGAAGGAAAAGTTCTTCTTCGTTGTTACGTTGGGCGTCCTGGTGATGAAGCAATCGTAGAGCAAACAGATGAAGAAATTGTTCAATTTATATTAGAAGATTTGCAAAAAACAATGGATATTAAGGCAGATCCAGACTTTACTGTTGTAAGCCGCTGGAAAGATGCAATGCCGCAATATACAGTGGGACATAAAGAACGTATGACAAAGTTAAAAACATTTATGGATAAAGAATTACCGGGTGTTTATTTAGCAGGTAGTTCTTATGCTGGATCTGGTCTTCCAGATTGTATTGATCAAGGTGAGGCGGCAGTAAAGCATGTATTATCCTATTTAGAAAAAATAGATGAAGCGGAATTAATTGCGCAATGATGAAACAGACCACCTTTAAATTAGAAGGTGGTCATACTTTTTCTAACCTATTTTGCGAAGCATAAGAGTGATTATTAAGTTAACAGGCGCTTTTTTAATAATAATCGCAAGAAATGATTAAACTTTTCTATAAAAATCAAAAACATAATTTAAAGAATTAACTCCATTTTGAACAATCTTTATTCAAAATGGAGTTTTTACGTTAATTGCTAAATTAGGGTTTGTGATTTCATTTAATCAATTCCCCCTATATAAACAGAACTAGAGTGATTACCTGTATGAAAGTCTTTAATAAGTTTCCGAATGCCAATAGGGAACAGAGGATAATGTAATAAGTCATTTATTTTTAACGCAGTATTACGTTCAGTGCTGCAGCTGCTTTTGGCCATCCGGCGTAAAAGGCTAAATGTGTTATGAGAGCGATGATTTCTTGTTGGTTCATTCCGTTTTTTTCGGCTAGTTGTAGATGAAATGGTAGTTGTTCAGTATTACCAATACTAATTAAAGCAGAAAGTGTAATGAAACTTCTTTCTTTTGGTGTTAAAGCAGGGTCTCTCCATACCTTTTCGAATAACACATTTTCACTATAATCAATAAAATTGGGAGCAGTATCCCTCATTTTCTTTGAAATATTGAGTTCGATACGATCATTCATGATTCTTTTTCTCCTTCATTGTAACCATTTGGGCTATTCCCTGACCAAATGACCAGTTTTCAGCAGATGTTTCATTCAATGTAATAAAAATATTAGTTGTAGAGATGTTTAAATGGTCATAAAAAGCTTCTGAGATTGATTGATACAAATTTCTTTTTTGCTGTATTGTTCGTTCAGGTCCACATGTAATAGAAACATGTATCATTTTATCTGTTCTCTTTTTCTCCTCTTCTAAGAGATAATGCGGGTCGTAAAAAAATTGATCGGGTGGGTAGGGTAAAAACATGTGAAAGTAATCATTTTCTGGAATGCTAAAATGTTCAATTAATGAATAGTGAATACGATTGCTTACTCTTTTTAACTCTTCTCTATGCAATTGACCGTCTGGATAATAAACAGTAACAAATGGCATATATTCACTCCCTTTCTTATGGATTTATTTTACTGCTGTGATTTTGATTTGTATAATTGAAAATATATAATACAATTATCAATAAAACCGATAGAGATTAGGTGTGAAAATGGAAATAAAAGAGTTAAAAACGTTCAAAATGATTGTCCAGGAAGGAACTTTTTCACTTGCGGCAAAAAAATTAAACTATGCTCAATCAACCGTAACAACACATATAAAAAAACTCGAAAATGAACTGGGTTTTCTTCTATTTGAACGTGGATGGGATGCTCGGTTAACAGAGGAAGGCATTTTATTTGCAGAGGAAGTAGATAACTTATTAATGCATTGGAATTATTCAATATCTCAAGCGCAGCGTATAAGTAATGAGGAGAAAGGAACATTAAGAATCGGGATATTAGAATCTGTTGCAGAAAAATTAATTCCCCCCATATTAAAATATTTAAACGATGAGAAACCGTACATACATTGTGATTTTGTTGTAGGAAACACAGCGCTTTTATCACAAATGATAGAGCAAAATAAGATTGATTTTGCTGTTTGTGCAAACAACGAAAATATTTCTAATCTAAATTTCACCCTACTTAGCAAAGAACAAATCGAATTTATAGTCAATAACCCGAATCATCCAGTATTAAAAAAAGAGTCAGTTGAAATATCTGATATCATTCATTATCCAATCTTGATTGGAGAAAATAGTTGTAATTATTACAAAGCTGTAAACTCTTTCTTAGTAGAAAACAATGTATCTTTTCAAAGAGTCTACAATTGTAGTGCGGTACATCTCATTCCACAAATGGTTTTTGGAAATGCCATAGGTATTCTCCCTAAGGGAACGGTCTTAAAACAAAGTAATATATCATTTAAGATTAAAGGATTTAATCCTAAAGTGCCTATAGGATTATTAATTTCTTCTAAAAAAAGAAACTATTTGAGCCAAACAAAACAACAACTTATGAAACTAATTGAATCGTTGTTGTTATAAATACCCATATTGATTTAGGAGAGGGGAAAAACGTATCTTCTGTTCAAGTGAGGTTTCAAACAAAGTCCCTTTTGAAAAACTAAAGGGGCTTTGTTTAAAATTTATAACGCTTTTAAAAAACGAATGAATTTCTTTAAGCTTTGCGGTTGTTGTTTTCTACGCTTAATCACAAAGTCAATTTTGACTGTTTCAGGTAGTTCTTCATAATGAATCGCTTTTGTCTTTGTTCGGCTATATGCCACATTAGCCGGTATAATCGTAATACCAAGTCCATTTTGAGTAGCTTGCACGATAGACTCAAGTGAATCAAATTCCATTATCGTTTTCGGATTAAAGGCATGGTTCTTACAGTAATCTAATAGCTTTTTTCTATAGATACAATTTGGATCACTGTTTACAAGTAAAGTTTGATGAGGCTTCGTTTCAATTTGAGTATGTTGTGGTGAAATGAGTATGATATTTTCATAATAACTGTACACGGTTTCGAGTTGTGAATGGTTGTATGTCCCGCTTAAAAAAATTCCGTCAAGTTCTCCATATAAAAGCATTTCCTGTAACTTTGCGTTATCATTCGTTCTTATTTTCACATCAATATTTTTATAGGATGCCAAAAAAGAAGAGAATAGCTGAGGCACTTTCACCGCGGAAATGGTTTGAGATGCTCCAATTGTTAAAGATTCTCTCCATTTCTGAGGGTTTATTTTTGATTTTGCCTCATTCATTAAAAGCATAATTTCATTTGTGTAATCTAATAACACTATTCCTTCTTCTGTTAATGTGACACCTCTATTATTACGCTTTAATATTTTAACGCCTAATTCATCTTCTAAATTTTTAATGCGCTGGCTTATATTCGGTTGTACATATCCTAATTTCTCAGCAGCTCTAGATATTGATTGTAGTTCTGCAACATGTTTAAAAATCCATAAGTCATGGCTTTCCAAGAATAGATCCCTCCACTAGGTATCATTTAAAATGATATCGTCTTCATTATTCAGTATTATACTCCTCAAATGAACGAAGATAAAATGAAATGGAATCAGATACAGTGGGGAGATTTTAAAATGGACATAAAAGATAAAGTCGTTATTATAACAGGTGGCGGTACGGGTATCGGAAAGGCTACTGCTTTGAAGTTAGCTAGTTTAGGAGCAAAAGTTGTGATTAATTATAGTCGTTCAGAAAAAGAAGCGTTAGAAGCAGTGAATGAAATAAAGCAGCGAGGAGGTACAGCGATCACTTTGAAAGCAAATGTAGCACAAAAAGAAGAAGTGGAGGCGATGGTATCTCAAACTGTTCATTTTTTTGGAACAGTAGATTGTTTAGTGAATAATGCGAGTATAACAGCTCAAATACCGATGGATGACCTAGAGTCCGTAACGGATCAAGTGTGGGATTCTCTTTTCAGTGTAAACGTGAAAGGGATGTTTCATTGTATAAAAGCTGTTGTTCCTTATATGAAGAAGCAAAAATCAGGTGCGATTGTGAATATGGGGAGCGTTGCAGGGATAACGGGACTAGGATCATCTATACCGTATGCAGCAACAAAATCAGCCATTCATACGATGACAAAGTCGCTCGCTATTGCATTAGCACCTGACATCAGAGTAAATAGTATTTCTCCTGGTGCAGTTCATACGAGATGGTGGTCAGGTAATGAGGAGAAGATGTACCAACTTGCGGGGAACTTACCACTTCAAAGAATTTCAACACCAAATGATATTGCAGAGGCTATCCTTTTTCAATTGACTCAGGAATCTATTACAGGACAGATATTTACAATTGATAATGGACAGACACTTTAATAGTATTAGCAACTCAATAGAAAGGTGTATTTTAAGAAGCAGCGCGTTATCTTACTTAGAAAAAATAGATAAAACTGAATGAGTTGAGCAATGATAAAAAGCACTCTTAATGTATAAGGGTGCTTTTGCTGTTATAATACTCTCTTTCATACTCACGAGGTTGTTTCGTAGGGTGGTCATTCAGTACAAGAGCTGGTAATAAATTTGCATCAAATACAAAGTCGTAGAGAAAAGATAAGACTAAAACACTGCATAATATATAGATAAACATTTCAAGTCACTTCTTTCTGTATGATTCTTACTTATATTGTAAGAAAATCAGCTATCAATAAAATCCATAAAAAGAATGGAATACTGTAAGAAAATAGTAGGGGAATCATAATAGAAATCTCATACGGAAGTATGAGATTAATTTTTTGTAAAATTTGTCGAATTTTAAGTTCTTTATAAAGAATTTTTTGTTATGATAATACATGCTAAGAGAATATTAAAATTAGGGGAGGACGATGAATTTGAAGAAACTAGTAAGTATCTTGCTATCATTTATACTACTGATTTCATTTACTGGAACTTTAGTAAAAGCAGAAGAACGTTCTGCATTGTCTGTGCAGGATGCGATTCAAATGTTTAAGCAGCAAGGAAGCAGTAAAGGGGTAGTGGAAGGGTATATTGTTGGATATACAGAAAGCTCTTCTAAGTATACGAAGGATCCAGCGAAGTTTGGAGATACGAATGTAGCGATAGCGGATTCGCCAAATGAGACGGATCCAGCGAAAATTATGCCTGTTCAGTTGCCAAAAGGTGACGTGAGAACAGCAGTGAATGTAAAGGATCATCCTGAAAATGTCGGGAAGAAGGTTCGTTTAACGGGGACACTTGAATTATATTTTAATAGTCCTGGTTTAAAGTCAGTAACAGCATATAAATTTCAAGGTGAAACAGAAAATCGTGTTAGCGATGTTACTGCATCACCAAATGGTGGAGAAATTGCAAAGGGAACGGCAGTTACATTAACAACAAATACAGAAGGGGCAACAATCTATTATACGTTAGATGGATCTGTTCCTACGAATAAAAGTATTCGTTATAATGAACCGATTGTTTTAAATGAAAACAGTGTTCTAAAAGCAATTGGAGTAAAAGAAGGTCTTTCATCTTCAGCCGTTGCTACTTTTTCTTTTACGGTTGTAAAAAATGAGCAAGTTCGCATTCATGATATTCAAGGTGCATCACATATTTCTCCTTATAATGGGAAAAAAGTACGAAATGTAGAAGGTATTGTAACAGCGCTAGATAAGAATGGATTTTATATGCAAGACTCGCAGCCTGATAATGATCCTGCAACTTCAGAAGGGATTTATGTATATAAAAAAGAGGCAAATGTAGCTGCCGGAGATCTTGTTCAAATTGATGGAGAAGTCGAAGAGTTCATTGGATCTGGATATGCTGACAGATTTGATACAGATTTATCCATCACAGAAATTAAAGCAAGCAATATTGCTGTGAAAGCAAATAATCAACAATTGCCATCTGCGATTGTATTAGGTGAAAATGGCGTAAAGATTCCTGATCAAATTATTGATAATGATGCATTTGGTGTATTCGATCCAAATGAGGATGCAATTGACTTTTATGAGAGTTTAGAAGGTATGCGTGTTACAATGCCGACTCCTCAAATTGTTGGACCGCAGAAAAATGGGAATTTATATGTAACAATTGCAAATGGTGGAGATAAAGTAACTACGAAATATGGAACGCCGTTATTAGGCGAGAACCAATTCAATCCAGAGCGTCTATCTTTAAAAGTACCTCGTGATTATGTAGCGAAAGCAGGAGACAAGTTTACTGGAGATATAACAGGTGTAGTCGGGTATGACTATGGTGCGTATCGAATTTCACCAGTAACAGAATTACCATCAGTAACAGATGGTGGATTTAAACAAGTAGGGGCAAATATTCAGCCTCGCCTTGGAAAATTAACAGTAGCAACATATAACATTGAAAACTTTTCAGCGAATGCAAAAGAAACATCTGATGAAAAGGTAAAAGCAATTGCTTATTCTATTAAATATAATTTAAAGATGCCAGATATTATTGGTGTACAAGAAATGCAAGATAATAATGGATCAATCAATGATGGAACAACAGATGCTTCATTAAGTGCAAAGCGTATTATTGATGCGGTACAAGAGATTCGCGGGCCAAAATATGAATATGTAGAAGTTGCTCCGCAAAATAATCAAGATGGAGGAGCGCCAGGAGCGAACATTCGCGTTGGTTTCTTCTATAATCCATCACGTGTGAAATTGGCAGATAAGCCAAAGCTGTTAGAAACAAATCCAACGCGCATAGGACAAGAAAATTCGCTGTTTGATAATACTCGTAAACCGTTAGCTGCGGAGTTTACATTCCAAGGACAAAATATCGTCGTTGTTTCAAATCACTTAAATTCAAAACTTGGTGATGCGACGCCGTTTGGGAAAATTCAACCACTTGTATTAAAGAGTGAAGAGAAACGAATTCAGCTTGCACAAGAAGCAAATAATTTTGTAAAAGAAATTCAAAAACGAGATGTGAATGCACCAGTTGTTATAGTTGGTGATATGAATGACTTCGAATTCTCGAAACCACTGCAAGCATTAAAAGCAGAAAACATGCAAGATATGTTAGAAACGGTTTCGAAAGAAAATCGTTACACGTATATTCATGACGGAAATGCACAAGTATTAGATCATATTTTAGTAACGAATAATATTGCACCGCATACAGTTGTCGATCCGGTACATTTAAATTCAAACATTATGAAAGAACATGGCCGTGTAAGTGACCATGATCCAGTGCTTGCGCAAATTGATTTAAAAAAAGCTTCCTAAGTATAAATATCCCTCAGCATAATTGCTGAGGGATATTTTACATTACATACTAACTGATTTTTGAATCGATTTTTTACATCGCATTCTTTTTTGAAGTCTCCGCATATATTTCTTCCGATCTTTCTGTACACCTTTCATATACATAAATAAACTGATTCCAAAAAATAAGGTGCATTGCATGATTAAAATGTAAGGCGACATTCCTTGGAGCGGCTGTTTTGGGTCGTATAAATGAATAGGTGCTCCTCCAATCGTAGGGAATACGATATTTAAAACAACATATGGTAGAGAGGTTATAGCAAAAGGGAATAGAATTGCCATGTAATCTTTTCTGGACCATATGGATGCAGAGAGACCCAATACCGCCATAAGACCAGCAAACAAGAAATTAATCCCAATATATAGGGAAATATAAGTAATTGGAGAAGAGAAATACAATGATGCAAACATACCGTTGTCTTTTATAATACTTAAGGCGGGTGTAGGAATACCATCTTGGATTGTCAGCTTACAAAAAAGCAATGAAAATACGAATGGGAGAATATAAAGAAGCCCCCCGCTTAGGAAGGTAACGATATATTTCGTACATACATAGGGAAAAAAGGGAACTTCTTTACTTACAAATGATTTAAATTTATCAGCTTGATCAGAGTTGTAGCTTGTACTAAAAGGGAGTGCTGCTAGTACAGGCATTAAAAGCAAATACACATCCATTTCATCATCACGAAAGCCAATCCATTTATAAGCCGTTGCTAAAAGCTCGTCAGGTACCCCTCCTAAATATTTTAAAATATAGAAATAATGATAAATTGAAACAAGAATCAACCAACTAAACAAGAGAGTGAGAGAAATCTTATTTAAAAAGGCTTGTTTTATATGTAAGCTAAGTGCACGTATCATGATTGAAAGAGCCCCCACTATTTTTAATAAATATATCTATGTTTTATATTACTACTAATTGTAAAAAATTTCTTGTTTTTTCAATTGATAATTTGAAAAAGAGGGAAAATTCATAAAAGATATTGTTTTTGTTGCTTAATATTTGCTAATGGATTTTACTATGTTTCTTTACCTTTTCATTTTCTCCCTTTTTTTGATACACTATGACAGTAGTATCTTAAATAAAGGTCGATGTATAGATTTAAATGTTTTATACTTGGAAATAAATAAAAAGAGAACTTGTAAACAATGGAAAACCGTGATAATATCAAAAATGTACTAATTGACCGGATTATCCAATTGGTCATTTTTGGAGGTGAAGATGTGGCTGTCGATCGAAAACGTTCTATTATTGAAGCTGCAACAAAATCTTTCTCAGCATTTGGTTATAAGGCGACAACAATGGATCAAGTCGCAAAATTAGCGAATGTAGGGAAAGGAACAATTTATACTTTTTTCAAAAATAAAGAAGAATTATTTGGCGAAATTATTTCTAATTTAATTACTGAAATGAAGCAAGTTGCAAAAGAAGCAATTCGTCCAGATGTTTCATTTTTTGAAAATGTACATAGAGCATTATATAACATCTTAGAATTTAGAAAAGAACATCAGCTCATGATTAAACTGATTCAAGAAGAGCGAGATATGGGAACAAAAGAAGTACAAGATGTTATGCAACAAGTAGATGTTGAAATTGTATCTGTTATTCAATCTTATTTAGAAATTGCGATTGAAAAAGGTGAAATTAGTAAGTGTGATCCAGAAATTACCGCGTTTATCATGCTTCGGTTATATGTATCACTTATTTTCGATTGGGAAAAGAATCATGAACCATTAGAAAAGGAAAGAATTGCAGAATTATTTGAACTTTATTTGTTAAAGGGATTGTCAAACTAAGATAATCCTTTTATTATAGTTAAAAATGACCAATTGAACAAATCGGTCATAAGTCCAAAAGGGGGAAGTAGAGAAAAAATCAGATTACGTATGTAAGGCTGTGAAAAGATAATTTTTGAATACGTTCACGTTGACCAAATGAATTTAATAGTCATTCAAAATAAAAAGGTGCATAGAGTATAGAGATAAGGTGAAACGTTAATCAGTAGGTGCGCTTCATCCCCGGCTAATTATTAACGCTCACTAATCGGTCTTTTATGGAAAGTTGATTCCACGGAGGTCTTACTGTCCGCAAATAGCGGGATAAAAGTTAGGGTTAGGTAATATGTAGAACAGGATGTAACCTTTTTATTTACTCTAAAATGACTGATTGAACATTTCGGTCATAAACGAAGAGGAGGAAAACGAATGAGAGGATTTACGTTGCTTGGTAAGGAATTTACGGAAATTATAAAAAGCAAAAAAATCTTAATACCTATTATTGCTGTTTTATTTGTACCCATTTTATATGCTGGTATGTTTTTATTGGCCTTTTGGGATCCGTATGAACAGTTAGACGATTTACCAGTTGCGGTAGTTAATTTGGATAAGGGCGCAGTATTTGACGGAAAACCAATTGAGGTTGGTAAAGGGCTAGTAGATAAGTTAAAAGATAAAAAAAGCTTTAAATGGGAGTTTGTTAGTGAAAAAACAGCAAGAGAGGGAATGGAAAATCGAAAATATTATATGTTAGTTCGGATTCCAGAAAATTTCTCAGACAATGCGACAACGCTGTTAAAAGAAAATCCAAGACCATTAAACTTAGAATATATTCCAAACGAAAGCTTGAACTTCTTATCTTCACAAATCGGCGGAACAGCTATTGAAAAAATTAAAGGTGAAGTATCTAATACGTTAACAAAAACGTATGCAGAGAAAATGTTTGATTCTATAAAAGATGTTTCCAAAGGGTTTACTGATGCAAAAGATGGAGCAAATAAGCTGCATGATGGGGCTGGGGAGTTGCAGGATGGTTCTGGCAAGGTAACAGATGGTTTGCATACGCTGCAAGGGAAGTCTGGTGAGATGACAGCTGGTATTCATAAATTGCTAGATGGTTCAGGGAAAGTAATGAATGGTTTAAATACGTTAAATGGAAAAACTGGTGAAATGCAGAGTGGAATTGGAAAATTACTAGATGGATCTGGTCAAGTAACAAACGGTTTAAATACGTTAATCAGTAAGTCAGGTGAAATGCAAAATGGTATTGGAGAATTGTCAAATGGTTCTTCGGAAATATATCAAAACTTACAATTGCTAGCTAGTAAGTCGTTAGTATTTAATAATGGTTTACAAAAAGCTTCTGATGGAGCTGCTAAGTTGCAAACAGGAGCGGATAAATTAGAAGCAGGTCTTGGTCAGCTTCAAGATGGTCACGGAAAGTTAGCAGCAGGCGTACAAGATATTCAAAAAGGTGCGAATGATTTAAAAGGTGGTTTACAGGAATCATTAGCTGGTGTAACCGATATGCAAAATAAATTACCAGAGCTAACACATGGATCTGAACAAATTAGTAAGGGAGCCAATGAACTGGAACAAGGTGTATCACAGTGGAAAGCAAACGCAGATAGTCTATATACTAAGGCTAGTCAGACTGCAGATGGTGCCAAACAAGTGGATGATGGTTTAGCAGTATTGAATGAAAAAATTAAAAGTTTACCTGAAGAATCTAGAAAACAATTAGAACCTGTTATGGAGGAGCTAACAGCGGGGAGTAAAAAAGTTGTAGGTGGCACAGGCGGAATTGCAGAAGGTACAAAAGGACTTGCAGGTCAAGAGGGTGCGGGGAAAATTCAAGTAGGTGCGCAAAAACTTGCTGATGGTGCAAATGACCTTCAAAATGGTCAAGTTTTACTGAAAAATGGTGTTGATAAACTAAAAGGTGGTCAACAACAGCTTGCTGAAGGAGCAAACAAATTGGCAAATGGATTGTCATATCCAAAAACTGGGTTTGTTGCTAGATTCCAAACATTCGGTGAAAAATTAGGAGAAGCGAAGAATGGTGCTAGTGAATTAGCAGGAGGAAGTAAGCAATTAAATAGTGGTATAAGCGAGTTAGCGGGTGGTAGTCCACAATTAGTTGATGGTGTTAATCAATTAACAGAAGGAGCTGGTAAATTAAACGGTGGTTTAGGTAAATTATCTACCGGTTCAGGCCAGTTAATCGATGGTGTTAATCAATTAGCAAATGGCTCTAATCAAGTAACAGGCGGACTAGGTACCTTATCGGCTGGAGCTAACCAAATGGCTGGGGGAGTAGGTCAGTTAGCGGATGGTTCCGGTCAAGTAACCAATGGCTTAGGCGCATTATCAAGTGGAGCAGGACAATTAGTTGATGGAGTAAATAAACTAGCAGATGGCTCCGGAAAAGTAACAGATGGATTAGTAAAAGTAAATGATGGATCAGGTGAACTCGCTACAAAACTCGGCGAGGGGGCTGAGAAAACAGGTAAAGTAAAAGGAACGAATAAAACATATAATATGTTTGCAGATCCTGTGAAAGTACAAACTGAGAAAATGGCAGAGGTTCCAAACTACGGAACAGGATTTACACCATATTTCTTATCTCTAGGTTTATTTGTTGGGGCACTTTTATTATCGATTGTGTATCCATTACGTGATACAGTTGGTGTTCCAAAATCAGGATTTAGCTGGTTTATTAGTAAATTTGGTGTTTTATTATCAGTGGGTATTATTCAGGCTTTAGTAGCAGATTTAGTGCTATTGCTAGGGTTAGGTGTGGAAGTACAGAGTGTTCCATATTTCATTCTGTTTAGTATTCTTACAAGCTTAGCATTTATTGCGTTAATTCAATGCTTAGTAACAGCTTTTGGAGATGCAGGACGTTTTATTGCGATTTTAACATTAATTATGCAGTTAACAACAAGCGCAGGTACATTCCCACTTGAGTTAATCCCGAAATTTTTACAACACTTTAATGCGTGGTTACCAATGACATATTCTGTATCCGGATTTAAAGCAGTTGTATCAAGTGGAGACTTCGGATTTATGTGGCAAAATGCAGGGATATTAATGATCTTTATTGTTATATTATCACTTGGAACAATTGGTTCGTTGACTTGGATGCATAAGCGACAATTTCGGAATTTAGTAGAAGAAAAATCGATAGAAGCCTAGGGGAGTGATCCTCTAGGTTTTTTATTAAACAGTATCATGAAGATTTTTGTACAATTAGAAGAGAATTCATCATTCATGGATTTATGGATCGGAATAAAAGTATGTATCATGTAAATGTCAAGGAAGCGTGGAATAAGTGGGGGGATTTATAGATTATAGAAAAACATACTAATCCTAGTATGTTTCTTTGTGTTACCAAGTTTCACATAATGTACAAAAAATAACCATTTACACTATGGTAATATTAATAATGTAATCATATTAATTTAGAACGTAATGGAGATGATACAATATGACGACATATTTTATAGTTATGTTAATTATTCTCGGTGGTCTTAAAATAATAGTGACGTGCCTTCCAAGCTCTGTTGTGAAGTCGCTTTCCAGCAAATTTGAATTGCATCCAAAACTTAGTGATGCGGCTGTCACTGTAACCATCGACGGAAAGCAATTAGAAGGTAAAGATAAAATTCAAATTATTGATCAATTTAATGAAGCGATATTTTTAGAGAAATATTATTTTCCGCCACAGAGCAGTGGGACTCCAGTAGTTATTAATACGAAAAAAGGAAAAACCGATGTTCGTTTTTCTGTGTACAGTTACGACGATCACGTTGATGTAATCAAACAATACAAGAAAAAAGTAGTCGGGTATAGTCTGCGTTCCAAAGGCCTTCAAAACCGTTCTATGTTAGTAACTGAGGACTTAGCCTAAAAGGATTGGTACTGTCTGTTAATGCGGGATAAATCAGGTTAAATTAATTTGAAAATAATCTTTAAGTAAGTGTACTAGTTTACTTCTGTTCCAGATCAAAAAGAGGATTCCTAAAATATAGGGAATCCTTTTTCTTATTCACCAGGAGTTCTTTTAAATTAATAAGTAACTATATCTCTAGTAATAAAGTATCACTTATTTTAGAATAATATGCTGCTCCAGCCTTTCCTTCTGATGAAGGTGGTGAGAGAAATGCATATAAATCAATTGAAACCACTCTACAGCATTTAAGTACCCAAGTCCTGGATGTGCCACTTTATAATTGGCTAGAATTGAAGGGAGTTGTGGCTTAATCCCTTTCATTTTCTCAATGATCTGTAACAATGCTTGTTTAATTTCCTCTTTATCTGTAAGATTTTCAGGCGTGTATCCTGGGCGATCAGGTATTTTTATTTGTACTGGAGGGAAAGCACCCATTGCATATATTTTTTCACCCATTTCTGTTTTCTTACCATCTATAGTTGCAGAATCAGTTGTACACTTTGCAATGGCATCTAATTGCATATTTGAAGCTGTAAGTAAGTGATTATACATTTGTCCAAGAGACCATTCGTCTTCGGAAGGTTTTCTTCTCAATTGTTCAAGGGAGTATTTCTCTAATTCTTTTATGTAATACATTGCTACACTTTCAAATTTCTCTAAAATGACATTTGGATTCATAGGATTAGCTCCTTTTCTTTTATAAAATGTGGTTCTTAAGGATCACTATAAACGAGTGATGTTGACACCATTATGTCAGCAGTGAAAGAAAAAATTACATTTGTAGCATTTTCTTTGCTTCTTCTCGAAGTTTCTCAGAAAGAATAGTCGGTTCTAGCACTTTTACTTGGCTTCCCCAGCTCAATACCCATGGAAATACTTCATCTATACTTCTTGATGTTAGAAGCACATGAAAGCCATCATCTTTTTGTTCATAGGAATCTATAAAAAAGTAGCGAGACTCAATAATTTTGTGTGCAATATGGGATGGAAATAATAAATGAATGATAATGGTTCGATTATTTTCAGGTTGATAGTCTGGTAAATAAAAGTTCTCCGGTTTAGTAAAGAACGTTTGCTCTTGCTGTAAGTTGTCCATGCGATTCAAACGGAAATGACGTATTTGTTGCCGAAGTAGACAATGGGCAACAATGTACCAAATCCCTGAAATATTGACTAAACCATAAGGATTTACCGTACGTTTATTTTGTTCACTTTGATTCAGTTTACGATAAGAAAAAGAAACACATTGTTGTTCCTGAATAGATTCTTGTAATAGAAGAAGTTGTTTCTCTAGTTGTTCTTGAGCAAATGTTTGATGAGAGAAAGTACCGGAGAGGAAACGAAAAGTTCCTCTTAACTCCTTGACCTTCTTTTGCTGTTCAGAAGGGAGGATTGCTTCTAATTTTTCTTTAGCAGATTTTGCATGTGTAGAAAAAGCTGAGTCGAGATTTTGTTCGACATAATCACTTCCTAATAGAAGAGTTACTGCCTCTTCTGGTTTGAATTGAATGGGCGGCAAGAAATAACCATCCATTAAAGAATAACCTTGTCCAGGCATTGAAAAGATTGGGACACCTGATTCACTGAGTGCTTGCATATCTCTGTATATTGTTCTTTTACATATTTCAAATTTTTCAGCTAAGCTGTTAGCTGTGACGATTTGCTTTCTCTGTAATTCAATGAGAATAGAAAGTAAACAATCTGTTCGATTCATGAAATATCATCCTTCATATGTAATAAATATCCTTATTGTGAAGTTCTAAATATGAGTCAAATCTTCCTGCAAATAACAGACTTTTTTCTATGTATAATATTAATATAGTAAAATCATGCGAGCCTGTATTGCGGTTTCCAATAATATACTATATAATCTACTTAAGAAAACGTTTTCATACAAAGGGGGAGAATTTCGTGTCAACGATCGAGGACGTGGCGAAATTAGCGGGGTTATCAAGAACAACGGTTTCTCGGGTGATTAACAACCATCCGTATGTATCAGATGAGAAGAAAAAGAGAGTTCAATTGGCGATGAAGCATTTAGGATTCGTTCCTAATTCTGCAGCAAGAAGACTTCGTAAACAGAAAACAGAAACAATTGCAGTTCTTGTTCCAAGAATTACAAATCCTTTTTTCAGTAGATTTATTGAAGCAATTGAAATTGCTGCTTCCGAACATAAATATAAACTGATTATTTGTCAAACAAGATATTTACCAGAAAAAGAGATGGAATACTTACAACTGTTATCAACAAAACAAGTTGATGGTATTATCTTATGTTCACTTGAGAATCCATGGGAGAACGTGGAGCCATATTTACAACACGGTCCAATCGTGTTATGTAATGAATACATTGAAGAAGCAAATATTCCAACGGTTAAATTTGATCATGCGCAAGGGGCATACATAGCTGCGAAACATGTGCTAGAACAAGATTATCGCAACCTTATTTTTTGCCGTGGAAATGAAACAAAAGTAGTGAGCCAACAGCGAAAAATGGGCTTTTTACGTGCAATCACTGAAAAGAGCAAAGAAGTAGAAGCGATTGACTTTCTTGAAAACGCTTTCTCTTGGGAAGATGGAAAAAGAATATTCCATGAAGTATTAAAGGACAAAAAAAATCCTACCGCTATTTTGGCAGGAGGCGATGAAGTCGCAGCTGGAATTATCGCAGAAGCGAAACGCCATGGCTGGAGCATTCCTGATGATTTAGCTGTAGTTGGCTTTGATAATCAAATTTTATCACAGATTACAGAACCGGGTATTACAACGATTGAACAGCCAATTGATGAAATGGCTCATAAAGTTGTTGATTTAATGATGGATAAAATCCATACGAAAAATTATCGTAAAAAAGAATTGTATGAGTTTGAACTGGAGCTCTTGGTGAAAGGTTCAACGATGAAAAATACGATGTTACTAGCCTAGTAGACAATGTCTGCTAGGTTTTTCTTATGTTTACAAACTATTATTCTTCGTGAACGCAATCGTCACATTTATTATGATATGCTTCGTGTTGCTCATCAATTTCCTTCCCGCAGTGCGCACACGTTTTTGTTGGTAAATTTCTGAAAAATTCCATCGGTTGATCGATCATGTAAATCCCTCCATTTCCATTTCTTAGTATCATTGTATTAGTACAAAAATGAAATGTCAACAACTGTTTTATAACAAAGTGAAAAATAATGAAAAAGTTTAGGAAATGGATTATAGTTAACAATGTAGAGTGTAAGTAAAAATCTTTCTCATTAGAGGAAGAATACTGCATTTCTAGTGGTTTAGAAAGGATGGATACATATGAAAATGACTGTTGTTGGCTTTTGGGGCGGCTTTCCAGAAGTGGGAGAAGCAACGTCGGGGTATTTGTTTGAACACGATGGTTTTCGTTTACTTGTTGACTGTGGTAGTGGTGTACTAGCACAGATTCAAAAATATATAACACCATCTGATATAGATGCGGTTCTGTTGTCACATTATCATCACGATCATGTTGCGGATATTGGAGTATTGCAATATGCAAGATTAATTACAAGCATGGCAAAAGGGCAATTACCAGAACTACCGATTTATGGACATGGATTTGATGTGCAAGGATTCTCTTCCTTAACACATGCACCACACACGAAAGGGATTGTGTACAATCCGGAAGAAACATTACAGATTGGGCCGTTCTCTATTTCATTTTTAAAGACGGTGCATCCTGTTATATGCTATGCGATGCGTATTACGGTGGGAGATAAAGTTATCGTATATAGTGCTGATTCTAGCTACATTCCTGAATTTATTCCATTTACAAAAGATGCAGATTTATTTATTTGTGAGTGTAATATGTATGCACATCAGGAAGCTGCAAAAGCAGGGCATATGAATAGTACAGAAGTAGCGGATATTGCAAAGAATGCAAATGTAAAGGAATTACTGTTAACGCATCTGCCGCACACAGGAAACATATCTGATTTAGTAGAAGAAGCAAAACAAATTTTTGACGGCCGCATTACGCTTGCGCATAGCGGTTATGTTTGGAATTCATGAGGTGAGATATGATGTTATTTATTGATAATAAAGGAATTACAGATCCAACAATTAACTTAGCGATTGAAGAATACTGCGTGAAAAATTTAGATATTAATGAAACATACCTTTTGTTCTACATTAACGAACCTTCTATTATCATTGGAAAAAACCAAAACACAGTAGAAGAAATTAATGCTGATTATGTAAAAGAAAAAGGTATTCATGTCGTAAGGCGCTTGTCTGGCGGAGGCGCTGTATATCATGATTTAGGGAACTTAAACTTCAGCTTTATTACGAAAGATGATGGGGATAGTTTTCATAACTTTAAAAAGTTCACAGAGCCTGTTACGAAAGCGCTTGGAAAATTAGGTGTAAATGCAGAGCTTAGCGGTCGTAATGACATTTTAGCTGAAGGTAGAAAAATTTCAGGTAATGCGCAGTTTTCAACGAAAGGTCGTATGTTTAGTCACGGTACATTACTATTTGATTCTGAAATCGATCACGTTGTATCTGCACTCAAAGTAAAAATGGATAAGATTCAATCAAAAGGGATTAAATCAATTCGTAGCCGCGTAGCGAACATTACGGAATTTTTAAATGAAAAAATGACAACGGAAGAATTTAAACAGCTTCTTCTAGCGACGATTTTTGAAGGAGAAACAGAAATTCCAACGTATGAATTAACAGAAGAAGATTGGAAAGAAATCTATAAAATTTCTGAAGAGCGCTACCGTAATTGGGATTGGAACTACGGAAAGTCTCCTAAGTTCAACTTACAACATTCACACCGTTTCCCAGTTGGACAAGTTGATGTTCGCCTAGAGGTAACAAAAGGAACAGTAACTGAATGTAAAGTATACGGTGATTTCTTCGGCGTGGAAGATGTTCATGATATTGAAGAGTGTTTAACAGGGGTACAGTTTGATAAAGAAGCTTTTGCCGCGGCTTTAGAAGATGTAGATGTAAAACGCTACTTTGGTAATATAACAAAAGAAGATTTCTTAGCGTTATTCTTTTAACTCGTAAAAACAGTCATATTGTTCGTATGACTGTTTTTTATTTTGTTGCAAAAAAGCGCATAAAAACAAGAAATAGAGTCTCTAATTAAAAAATGAATGAATGCTCATTTATATGCAGTTAATTAAATGTTACTTGCTAGTTTAATTTTCTTTTAATATAATGTATTTAGAATTTTTAAATTTTATAAAGGTGGGGTTTGTGTGAATCTCGTTCAATCTTTAGCTGAAACAGCAAAACAGAAAGGAGAGAAACCGGCGTATATATTTATGGATCAGTCGGTCTCATATGACCAATTAAATAAAATGGTCACACAGTTTTCTAGTAATTTAGCAAAAATGGGCATTGGAAAAGGGGACAATGTTGCATTAGTTGTTGGTAATTCACCACATTTTTTAATTGGTTTATATGGAACAATGAAAGCTGGAGCAACTGTCGTTCCAATTAATCCAATTTATACAGCAGACGAAATGCATTATATTTTACAAAATGGAGATGTAAAAACAATCATCACACTCGACGTTCTTCTACCTGTTATACAATCTCTTACAACAAGACTTCCTTCTCTTGAACATATCATCATATGTGAAACCTCAGCAGATTTCAATCATACAGAAACCGAAAAAATGAAAACGTTTACTAGTCTTATAGGAACCGGTGACCTATCTTATGAAGGTCCTGAGCTAAATGAAGAAGACGTAGCTGTTATTTTGTATACGTCAGGAACAACTGGAAAGCCAAAAGGTGCTATGCTTACACATAAAAATTTATATAGTAATGCTAGCGATGTAGCATCGTATTTACAATATACTGCGGATGATCGCGTTGTTGCTGCGCTTCCAATGTTCCATGTGTTTTGTTTAACCGTTGCAGTCAATGCCCCAATTGTTAACGGTGCAACGATTTTAATGCTACCAAAGTTTAGTCCGAAAGAAGTATTTCGTATTTGTCGTACGTATGAACCGACAATATTTGCCGGTGTACCGACAATGTACAATTATTTATATTTATATGAGGAAGCAAGCGCAGACGATGTTCAGACACTTCGTCTATGTATTTCTGGCGGGGCTTCTATGCCTGTTGCTCTCCTGAAAAACTTTGAAAATCGCTTTAATGTTATTGTTTCAGAGGGATATGGATTATCAGAGGCTTCACCAGTTACTTGCTTTAATCCATTAGATCGTCCGCGTAAACCAGGTTCGATTGGAACAAATATTTGGCATGTGGAAAATAAAATTGTGAATGAGCTTGGGGAAGAAGTTTCTGTAGGCGAAGTAGGTGAATTAATTGTTCGTGGTCCAAACGTGATGAAAGGATATTATAATGCACCAGAAGACACAGCGGCAGTGCTTCGTGATGGATGGCTGTATACAGGGGACTTAGCAAGAATGGATGATGAAGGTTACTTTTATATTGTTGATCGTAAAAAAGATATTGTCCTTGTAGGCGGTTATAACGTATATCCTCGTGAAGTAGAAGAAGTACTATATCAACATGAAGCGGTTGCGGAAGTTGTTGCGATTGGTGTTCCAGATGAAAACTTAGGAGAAGCAGTGCGCGCCTATGTTGTTCTGAAGAATGGTGCGGTAACAGAAGAGGAGTTAACGCATTACTGTTCTTTACATCTTGCAAAATATAAGGTGCCAAAGAGTATCGAGTTTTTGGAGGAGTTGCCGAAGAATACGACTGGTAAACTACTTAGAAGAGCGTTAAGGGAAAAGGCAGTGCAAGCATAAAACATGGATACCTGTTAGGGAAAATAAAACGAACCGTCCGTAAATAAGGATGGTTCGTTTTATTTTTATAATAGAATTCTATATTTATAATTTTATTTTACCATCAATGACAGTTAGGAATCTGTTATTCCAAATCGATTGATGATGATTAATAATATCACCCGCATCTAAAATAGCACCATCTATTGTACTATGTGTTTCTTTGAAAAGTAGATTTTTTTGATACCCTAAACTAAAGGCAGCTCTAATCGTTGTGTCGAGACAAAATTCCGTCTGTGCTCCTGCAAAAATAAGTTGTTCTATTTCATTGGTCTGTAAGTAATCTAAGAGTTCAGTTTGATAGAATGAATCCCATTTTGATTTTTGGATAATTTTATCGGTAGGGGATACGAATAAATTTTTATGAAGTTTCCAGTCATCTTTTCCTTCAAAAAGTTCGTCTTGTTCGTTTTGACTCGTATGTTGAATAAAGATAACTTGTACATTTTTTTCATGAGCTTGCTTAATTAGTTCGTTTATATTTGTAACTAATTGCTCATTGTTAAATAAATAGTTTTGAGGATAATTAAAGAAAATTTCTTGCATGTCAATGATTACTAGAGCCTGTTTCATCAAGTAGCACTTCCTTTAGTTTCTTTTTAAATATAGCAGAAGATATTAAAACTTTTCAATAAAAGAAAATGTTCCTGTCCCTGCTCAACAAAACGTATCCTAAAATGAGCAAACTTTTTTGGATAGTACGTACTACAACATTCAGCAAAAGCAAAGAGATTAGGGGGAGAGGAAGAAAATCCCAACTAATTAAAGCTTCATTTTATGAAATGATAGGGAATTGTTAGTCGTTCATGATACGTAATATTTATAGTTTGAATAGCTATCGAGTTATAATAAAAGAAAGAGAAAAGGAGGCACGCTGTGAAAATTCGTCGGTATTTTAATATAGTTACTATTTTGATTCTATATACATTACTGATGTTCTACATCGGATGGAACGGATGGGTTTGGCTTCAAACAAGTTTTGGTTGGCAATCTTGGGGATATTATGCTTTGTTAGTTGCATTATTCTCATATGCGTATGTAATCGTCCAGGTTTTCAAATTCCTTCCGTTCTTAAGGACAATTGGTTCCTATTGGTTTGCGGTAATGCAATATGCACTTATTTTGCTGCCGCTAGCTGATATAGCAGTATTTATCTTACAACTGGTAGCGGTGCCGAGAGATACAGCTATTATTTGGACAGGAATTGTTACCCTTATTATGTTTCTTTTCATATTTGGTTATGGAACATTTAATGCATATAGTCCGATTGTTCGAAAGTATGAAATTCACATACCAAAAGAAGCGAAAAGGCGGAAAACGCTTCGCATTGCGATGGCGTCTGATATGCATTTTGGCAAATTATCAGGTGTTTCTCATTTGAAAAGACTCGTGCACCATGTAAATGAAATGAAGCCCGATATTATTTTGTTGCCAGGGGATATCATTGATGACCATCCTGGAGAATTTATAAAAAAGAACATGGGACAAGTTATGAAACAAATGCAGGCGCCTCTTGGTGTGTATGGAGTACTCGGAAATCATGAATATTACGGAAGAGCCATTCCAGAATTTTTGCAAGAAATGAAGAAAATCGATATTCATATCATGTTAGATGAAGTAATCAAAATGGAAGAGGGTTTTTATCTCGTTGGAAGAAGAGATAAAACGGAGCGAGATCGTCAAAGTTTCGAAGAGTTAATGAGCACCGTAGATAAATCGCTTCCTGTTATAGCGATAGATCATCAGCCGTTTGAATTAAAACAGGCAGCGGAATCTGGCGTTGATTTATTATTATCGGGCCATACGCATAGAGGACAAATGGCACCGAATCATCTTATTACTAGAAGAATGTATGAACTGGACTGGGGATACTTACAAAAGGAAACATTTCATGCGATTGTTTCTTCTGGATTCGGATTTTGGGGTCCGCCGCTTAGACTTGGGAGCCGGTCGGAAGTTATTCATATCGATGTTACTTTTGAGTGATGTAATAATAAAACAACCATTCAACTTCGAATGGTTGTTTTCACTTTAGTGACGAGAACCACTTGGACGCTTAAACCAATTCCAAAACTCAATATCTCCAAGAGTAGCGTCGCGAACATGAGGAGAATTTTGTAATTTTACTAATTCTTTCGATGGGCCAGTAATGACAATACCGTACACTTTCACACCATGTTTTTTCAATTATCTCCCTCCTTTCACTTATAACAACGAATGTAATATGAAAAAGTTACAAATTTCTGTAAAATAAAAGCAAAAAACGTCAAGAAAAGAATTGTCTTCTCTTTTATGATAATACATAAGGCGGGTGAACAGAGATGGAAAGCTATGAAACACAAATTCAAAAAGCAATTGATTATATTGAAGAAGATGTAATGGAGAAGCAAACATTAAGTAATTTGGCTCGTATTGCAGGGTTCTCGGAGTATCATTTTCATCGCGTATTCCAAGCGCTAGTAGGCGATACTGTCATGGAGTATGTTCGTAGGAGGAGGCTAGCCCGGGCAGCTTATCGGCTTTCTCATACGGAAGAAAAAATTCTTGATATCGCATTAGAACATGGCTTTCAATCTCATGAAACGTTCATTCGAGCCTTTAAAAAGTTGTTTCAGATGACGCCAAGTAGCTACCGAAGGCAAGGAATTAAGACACCGATGTATTATAAAGCAAATGTGAAGCAGCGGAAGTTCAATCCATATTTAGGGGGAATACAAATGGAATTTCGTATTGAAAAAAAACCAGCGTTTCATGTGGCTGGATATGAGATGAAGACGTCTAGTAAAGAAGGGAAAAACCTTAAAGATATTCCGGCATTTTGGGACCGTTATTTACAAAACAATCTTGCGAGTAACATTACAAACCGTAAACATACAGATCAATATGTAGAGCTTGGAATGTGCACGGATTTTAATTTAGAAACAGGGGATTTTACGTATATTATTGGAATGGAAGTTACAAGTTTTGATGGGGTACCGACTGAACTAGCGCAGCGCACGTTCCCAGAAGCAACTTACGCTGTATTTACAACGCCTAAAGTACCGCATAAAGATATGGTATCTTCCATTCAACAAACGTGGAATGCAGTTTTCACAGAATGGTTCCCGCACTCAGGGTATGAACATGCTGGAGTTACAGAGTTTGAATTATACGATGAACGTTGTCATGAGGATAAGAGCGAGTTTGCGCAAGTTGAGATTTGGTTGCCGGTGCAGAAGAAACAACAATAAGAAGAGAAAAAGTTTCCTAGATTCTAGGAAACTTTTTTTCGTATTAAGGCTAAGATTAATCATATTAAAGAAGTTGTGTAAACGATAGCTCGGCTTCGGGCGCTGCGTCCAACGATTATGAAAAGTGACGACGGTATGGAAGTAGGGGCTGTTCATGAAGTATTCGTATGAAACGGATTGGGAAGTGTACAAACTACAAAATCTTAAAAGTGGATTAGGTTTTACAGATGAAAAGCTTAGAGATATCTTTAGAGGTTTTTTTAAAGTAGAAATACGTAGAATGAAAGAAATAAAACAATCGAATAAAGTATTTGGCGTCTCTGGACTGTGGACGGCCTTATTTACGAAGAAGCATACTGAATCGTAAAAAGAATTATGTTTTCTTAAACGAATTATATATATTTCTGTTAGCAAAGACTATGTGAATGAAGAAATCCTTCAAAAGGTTTGAAAGGCTTACATACTAATAGAATATCATTTCATTGCTATTAAGCTGAGGTGAATTTGTATCTAAATAATTAGAAAAACGCCATTTTTTTATATAAGTATGCAGAAAGTATGCAGGAAGTATGGCGTTTTTTGAACAAATTTATCGATTTCTAATAAACTAGAATTGGTTTCTCAAGAATTACAACAATATATGTTACCATATGCTTTGAAACAATTAGCTAGAAAAATTGGAAATGTACTTTGATAATTTTGATTGGATTAAAATTTGGATTATCCATTATCGCTTTAATCGGTTTTAAGCTTTTTTTAAGAAATAGCCAGTATCATATGATTTGCATATCTATTCTACAAATCCTATTTTATCCCGTAAAAGCCCGATTGGTCGGGCTAATAATCAGTGGGGATGAAAAAAACCTCCACTGATTAAAGTTTCACTTTATTTTTTACCACGTTTAAGTACCTATTCCTCTTGTCTATATTACTCTTAAGAGGAAAAATAAAGAAATAAAGTAAAGCAAATGAAAGAACAGTTATATGTGGAAATATTTCAAAATACGTAAAAATTTAATGATGGTGTAATAGGACTGGCATCTCACTATCATTATTCACTGAACAAACTACTTTCTTATCATTAAAAGAAAAACAGGAATTGAGATAGATGCGGCTGTAGATTTTGAAAAATAAGTTGCTTTTCCAAATAAATTTGCTATGTCGAAAATTCATTTGGAATTATGGATATGTAATTTATGTTGAAGGTGGAATTTATGAAAAACAAAGTTTCAGAAATTACTATATTAAGAAGTTTAGCATGTTTAAGTGTAGTTCTCATACATGCCATAACACGAAGTTCTGCAAATTTTGCATCTGAAAATACAATAGATGTATTGGTATCGTATCTTCAATTACTACTTATGTACGGTACACCTATGTTTGTTTTTATATCTGAATTTGTAATAGCTTATAATTATAGGGATAAAGTACCTAATCAATTCATTTTAAAAAGAGTAAAATTTATTTTATTGCCTTTTATATGTATGGGTATTTTTTATGCAGCTATTTCAAATTATACGAATGGATTCCATGCAATCTTAGTACAATCTATAAGAAATATTGTATTAGGAGAGTTCCATGGCTATTTTGTTTTAATTATATTTCAGTTCTACTTTTTGCACATTATTTTTAATAAAATTGAGAAGTTTTTTTCTCCTAAATTTGTTCTTATTTTCTCGTTACTGATTAATTTAATCTACTTAGGCTTTTTTAATTTTATTCAACCGTTTGATATTCCATATGCAAATGATATTTGGTATTACTACTCTTGGATTCCATTTCCGGGCTGGATCATTTACTTCTTTATTGGATATTATGCAGGTGCTCATTATGAATACTTTAAAACATGGTTAAATAAAAACCGTAAATGGATCATCTCTTCATGGATATTAACAGGAATCATCGTTATTCTTTTTCAACATTTCAATATTTTAACTGTTACTAGTTCTAAAAGAGTGGATGTTCTTTTATTTACAATATCTACAATACTGGTGCTTTTCCATATTGCATCAAAAATAAAACATGTACCTAAATTTTTAATACTAATCAATCAATACTCATTTGGAATTTATTTGCTACATCCGTTTTTTCATCGGACTATATCTAATATGATATTAGCAAAAATGCCTCAGTTTAATACTCTTTTTGGCACAATAAGTATTGATATGTTGGTTGGTATACTATGTCCAATTCCTGTGGTATATCTCCTAAATAAGACAAAAATAGGTCCATATATTATAGGGAAAATAAGGGTTAATTCAAAACAAAAGTTAAAAAGTAGATGGTTTCATAGTACAAAGTTTCATGAAATGTAGTACCACGTATTATTGGTGGACTACTATATACGGATTTCCTATTAACTATAGTAGTACTTTCCTAATATCAAAATTGTTACCTGTCTTTTACTTACAACATCGGATATGATGTACAACCATATACATTTCAACCATTAGAATTGGAGCAAATGATAACTAAAGTGAAACTTGAATCAGCGGGGGGAGTTTATCCCCGCTGATTAGAGTTTCACTTTATATTAGGACTCTTTTTTGCTATTAGGTGAGAATGGGAACACCATCGTAATGGTTGTTCCTTTTTCAATTTCACTTTCAATGGAAATCGTACCGTTATGTGCAAGAACAAGTTGTTTTGTAATCGCTAAGCCAAGGCCTGTTCCTGCGTTGTTTTCTTCAGTATTTGTACCGCGGTAATATCGTTCAAATAAAAGCTCTTTCGTTTGCTCATCCATTCCTTTTCCATTATCAGAAATAGAGAGTGTAAAAGATTGTTTATTCTGTCCAAGTTTTACAATAACATTTGTTGTTTCATTATTATGCTTTACTGCATTTGCTAATAAATTCTCAATGATACGTTGGAACCATTTTTCTTCAATAGAGTAATGAATTGCATTGGAACTAGGAACAAATTCTATGTTTTGATTTTGAAGTGTCGGGTTATTAATAAATTGTAACAAGACTTTTTGGACAAATTGATTAATCTCAACTTTAACGTGCTGAGAGGGAATTGCGTTGTTTTTTAATTGGTAAGTTAAGCTTAGATCATCAATTAATGTTGTCATATATTGAGATTTTTCTCGTATAACACGACCGAATTGTTGAATGTCGTTATCATCCCAGTTATATTGTTTCGATTCTAGTAATAGAGAGTACCCATAAATGGAACTGAGTGGTGTTTTTAAATCATGAGTGAGGCCAGTAATCCATTCCTCACGTGTTTGTTGAATAACTTGTCGTATGGACTCATTTTTTTTGAGTGTAATAGAAAGGTGCTCTAGAGCATTTGTTACATCTTTAAACAGTCTGAATGACCATTTTTCTTTACCTGAGCGCCGGAAGCGAACTGCTCTTCCTTTTTTACTTACCGGTTCTTCATATTTTCCACTAGCTATATTTTTGAGCCAACGCATTGTGTGTAATAATGGTTTACCAAATTTTCTTCCGTACCAAATAGAAAGAATAACTAAGTAGACAAAAGCGATTAGAATAATAACTCCAAATCCTATGAATATTTTTTTTGTTAATAAATCTTCATTCATATCAGATGGATAGTAATGATCATTTTTTACTGTTATGGTAAATAAGGTTTGGTCCTCTGGATTATATAAACTCGAGATATTTTCTTTGTGATTCCAAGGCTCTTTTTCAGAAAGTACAGCTTGAATGGCTGAAAAGGAGTTTCTTTTTGTTTTAGGATAAGCAAAAATCTCTTCTCCTTGTGCGTTAAATATTTGCAGCGTAGCACCTTCTGCGGTAAGCTGTTTCTTTTCTTTTTCTGTTAAAGAAAATTCAGCTGATAATGGTGAACCGTGTTCTTGTTTTAACTCTTGCAGTAAAGTATTACTCTTTAGCTTTCCACCATAAATCACAATTGCTGTCTTCTCTTTAACTTCAATGTCCCAATACGTAAATTTGTAAGGGCTTTGTATATGATGCTGCAAATAAGCAACTAATGTTGTTTTTGTATAAGAACCAGGAACATCTTCAGGAGTATTGAAGTCATAGAGTACCTTTCCATTTTTATCGACAATTTGAAGCCAATCATTTTTCTCCTCAATCATTTCCTTTACCTCAGAACTTAATGTAATACGTCCATTTTCTGAAGAAACATGCTGAGACATAGTAAAGTTATCAAACTCTGGAACATTTGGTTCATAAAGGGTCGTACTAAAAAGATGCCCCAGGTAGACGAAAGCGACGATGACTGCAATGAGTAAAGTAAACAAGACGAAAATATGTTGTATAATAAATTGTATAATAATTCTTCTACTTAAATTCATAGTTGGTACCTACTTTGCGATGAATTTATAACCAAGTCCGCGAACAGTTTTAATGTATTGAGGGTTACTTGGGTCAAGCTCAATTTTTTCACGTAGTTTTCGAATATGAACCATAACTGTGTTGTCATCTCCATTATAGGCAGGAGCCCCCCATACTTTTTCGTATATTTCTTCTTTTGAGAATACGTAATTAGGATGTTCACAGAAAAAGAGTAGTAGTTGAAAGAGCTGAGCTGAACATTCCACAATTTTCCCATCTACTTGTAATTCAGCTGCATGTTTATCGACCTGAAATCTCCCAAATGAAAGAAAGTGTGTCTCTTTCATAGGTTGTGTAGTTTGTTTCATATGTCTTCGAAGTTGAGCTTTCATACGAGCGACGACTTCCAGTGGATTGAATGGTTTTGTAATATAGTCGTCTGCCCCGTATAAGAAGCCAGATACTTTATCTAAATCAGATGATTTTGCTGTTAGAAAGAAAATTGGACAATCTGTTTTTTGACGAATAATTGGACAAATGTCAAAACCAGATTGCCCGGGAAGCATGACATCTAAAATCATTAAGTCATAACGATTTTGTTCTACGAATTGTAAAGCTTCTTCTGCAGATGTAGCAGTTGTAATATGAGAAAATCCTTCTTTTTGTAGAATAGTAGTTAATAGTTGTAAAATTGCCGTTTCATCATCAACAAGTAAAACATTTGCATTATACAATCTGAATCGCCCCCTATTTTCATCGAATATCATAACATTTTATTGTAAGTTATGGGATTTTTAAGGAAAATTTAAGGTTTTCTTTGCTTAAAAATAAGATTCGAATGATATGATAAATGTAACATAGGGGAGGAGATGAGTGTGAATCCGTTTTGTTCGATGCGAGCCAGATATTTTTTGATTGTATTTACACTACTTGTTTTGATTGAACGTATTAGTAAACAATTGTTAGAGAATACATTTCATATATCAATTTCTTCTTTTGCAAGCACACTTGTACTCTACATATTTCCATCACTTTGGTTATGGTATCAATGTAAGCGCCATCGTATTCCATTTACTTTATTTGTAAATAGAAGAGAAGCATTTAATCTTTTACAAGTTTTAATGATTACGGGAATGCTATGCCTTTTTAGTTATGGATATCTTGTATTGTATATGTATAGCTTTGTATGGATTACACCGGATTTTATTATAAATATATTACATGAACCGATTATAGGGAGTGCAGGCGGATACATATATCAATTTATAATAATCGTACTAGTAGCTCCTATTGTATGTGAATTTGTATTTAGGGGATTTCTATTTCAGCGTTTTGCAGCGAAATGGGGAACCGGAAAAGCGATGGTTATTGTAGCGATTCTTTTCGGATGTTTTCATATTGATTTCCTCAGTGCTGTCATGTTTAGTATCGTACTATCAATTGTATACATTCGGACGAAAAGCTTACTGATGCCGATTAGTATTCATATGTTAAATAATGCAATCGTACTTATTACATCTTTTATGTTCAGTAAGGAAGAAATGATAAGCTTTGCGGATTTTTCTAATCAAACTCCATTTTTTACAGGACTTATTATTTTTATCATTGGATTAAATTTAGTACTCGTCTTTTTGTTCGTGAATCGTCGTTATATGAATAAAGAGGTGTCGGTAGTATATACGAATAAAATGAGAGATATAGGTTAGAGAACGTAGAATTTATTGAATAATAAAAAAGATATACCTATCTTTTTTAGGCTAGAGAGAGAATCCGTCTATGGATAGAAGCGGTCAGAGCATATTTCATCCTCATGCTAAGTGAAAATAAAAATACAGGTCACCTTTTGTTTTCATAACGGCGATTTGTATGTTGGAAAATCAAAAAAGATTTATATAGAAAGGAATGGATATGATTCTATGAATGAAACAATTCAATCAAATAAATTGTTTTATGTAATCATGGTGAGTTTAATTGTGATTACAACAGTGAATGTAGGCTTTCGCTGGAATGAAGCATACTTTTTTGTTTATTTAGCACTTCATCTTCTAGGGCTACTATGCATTGGGGGCGGAATTGTAGTTGAGAAAAGAAGTGAAGATGGAATTAATTATATATGTGTACTTGGTCTTATACTACTTCTAGCTGTACAAGGAATTATGAAATATAGCTTCATTTCTTTTCAGGATTTAAGTTTTTTTGTTAACATTTTTCAATAAGGAGTGCTGATTGGTATTGTCGAAAAAACAAGTTGGCTATGTAGTTGTGTTACTTGGATTTATCTTAATTCTTGTAGGGAAGGTTTATCTAAACCATTATGAATACGGGAAATATATAAGTGGTTTCGGTCTTGTTTGCTGGATTGCGAGTGCGCTTCTTATTCCAACATATGAGCCGAAGAAACATACAGATAGATAAAGTGAAACTTTAATCAGTGGGGGCTCTTCATCACCCACTGATTAAAGGCCCTCACCAATCGGGCTTTTACTGCCCGTTAATGCGGGATAAATAGAGAGTGTAGAATGGATAGGTTTAAAGTTTCGTAGCATAGTTTATATAGAATAATATGTGTGAAAAACCTCTTCGAATGATGAAGAGGTTTTTATAATGCATTTTTAATTTTCTCAAGCACTTTTTTGCTGTTAAAACCACGTTCTCCCATACCGAAGACTTCGATTAAACGATCATTTTCATCGAGTAGATAGGAGTTAGAAGTATGAATATAGAGTCCGCTTCCTGGATCGCGGTACTGAAAGTTAAATGTATCTGCTAGTTTTTTCGTTTCATCTTCATCACCGCGCAGTAAGTGCCACCCTTTCGTTTTTTTCATTTCAAATGTGTTGGCATATGTAGTTAATATTTCTTTTGTGTCGAACTTAGGATCAATGGTAATTGTAATAAATTCAATTTTTTTACCAAATAGTTTATCCTTTTCTAGTTCGTCTCGTAAATGCTTCATTTTGTATGTAGTAACGGGACAAATATCAGGGCATTTTGTGTATATAAATTCTACGAGTTTAAGTTTTTTTGGTAGTTGATCAAAAGATAGCGTTGTACCATTTACATCCTCCATAACGATTCCACGTGGTATTTCAGCAGAAGCTTTACGATAATCTGTAAAATAGTAAATTCCAATTCCAATTACGATGACTAAACCTAATGTAAACGTAATATAAATTTTTTTCAATTTCCATCCTCCTCCTAATTTTATTTTATAAGAAAAATCCGAAAATTCATGGGGAGGGATTGAAAATTGCATGACAATTCGATGTATTAGCTTGTTCTATTTTAGGAGGAACGAACTTACAATAATAAGAGACAGGCAGCATAGAGGAGGAGATACCGTGAAGAAGGTTGTGAAGTGGTCACTTTTTTTGTACGTTGGTTTTGCGTTATTTATATATTGGTATTTATTTGGATGGAATCATGAAATTATTCCAGATATGTATAAAGGAACGAGTGCTGATCCAGAGACGTTTATGAATGCAAAGGAACTTACATTAAGTCAAGATTATTCGCGTGTGAAAAATTTACTCTTTTTTTTAGCGACGCCTCTTGAATGGATTATTTTATTGTTTGTGCTTGTTTTAGGTATATCAAATCGTTTTGAAAAATGGTCAAAAGAAACGACGAAAGTACGGGTTATTCAAGTTGCTATCTATCTCTTTTATTTATCATTGCTTACAACCGTTCTTGCATTGCCTCTGCAATGGATGGGGCATCAAATCTCAATTGATTACGGTATTTCAACGCAATCCACAGCGAGTTGGATAAAAGATCATGTAATTGATTTTTGGGTAAATTATATTATGATGTTTCTCGTTGTTTCTGTTCTTTTATGGCTGATTTATAAATTTCCGAAGCGGTGGTGGCTAGCCGGTTGGGCTTTGTCAGTACCGTTTACAATTTTTTTAACCTTTGTACAGCCCGTTGTAATTGATCCGTTATACAATGATTTTTCTACATTGCAAAATAAAGACTTAGAGAAGAAAATTTTAGCAATTGCGGACAGGGCAGATATTCCAGCTGAGCATGTATATGAAGTGAACATGTCTGAAAAAACAACGGCCCTAAATGCATATGTGACAGGAATTGGATTGAATTCTCGAATTGTATTGTGGAATACAACGCTCCAGCAGTTAAAAGATAAAGAGATTTTATTTATTATGGCTCATGAAATGGGACATTACGTGATGAAACATATATATTGGGGTGTGGCGAGTTATATTGTGTTAACGTTTGTAGGGATGTATTTGATTAGCCGTATTATCAATATGTGCCTCAGAAAATGGGGAGATACATTGCGCCTATCAAAGATGGCGTGCTTATCGATTATCCCATTATTTTTTCTTATCTCCTCTGTGTTGTCTTTTGCAGTAAGCCCACTATCAAACTACGTATCACGTATAGAAGAACGGGCAGCAGACCAATATGCTTTAGATATAACGAAAGATGGAAATTCTGGTGTAAAGACGTTCCAGTATTTATCGAAAACAAGTTTAAGTCAAGTGAATCCACCGGCGTTAGTGAAGTTTTTCTTATATACACATCCGCCAATTTTTGAAAGAATTCATGTGTTTGAGCAGTATGAGAAGCAGAAGAAATGAGGAGCAGCGGTAACGCTGCTTCTCATTTCTTTGCGTATAAGTTTAGGAAAAGAGTGTCCGTCCATGGATAGAAGCGGTCAGAGCCCTTTTTCGCCCCATGCCATGTGAAAACAAAAGAGAGGATATCAATTTTTGTTTACATAGCTGTGATTTATATGCGGAAATCCCAAAAGTATGAAGTGTTTTTTGTGAAATTTTATCATTTTAACTGAGAAGCCCTCTCCTCTAAACGAAGTGAAGGTGGGGAGAGCTCAATTAAAAGTTACAGTTACGAAAGGAGCTAAAAGTTAGAGGCTTAAAGAACGATTCCTCTAACTCTATCCTTCTTTAGTTATATCATATTTCAACAATTGTCGTTTATCATAGAACTTCTCATAAATAATACCCATTAAATAGAAAAATAATAGACCAAAACAAATATGGATGAGTGTAAATTTAGCTCCAAATGAAGAAAATTCATACACCATAACCGGTAATTTTGCAGTTGTCCAAACTCCTAGAAAAAATACAATGTATCGTATGCTCGCTCCTTTTTTTAATAAAAGTGCCGCGATTGGAAAAGCAACATAGAGGGGACCAGCTGCAATTCCTCCTAATAATAGGGAGAATAAGATGCCATAGATGCCAGATTTTTCCCCCATATATTTAATTAATGTTTCTTTCTTCACCCACTGGTCAAGCAATCCTACGAATATTAAGACAGGAGGAAGTAGAAACAGCATATCTAAAATACTTTTTCCTGTTAATTGAAATGCGTTCCATCCCAACGAATGGTTTATAAAAGTACATATAATGAGCCCAAATAATAAAATGAAAAAGAAACGATATCTTCTTAATTCATTCATACCATCACCACCCAAATAATATACGAGAATATGAGAGACATTAACAATGCGGATGCATTACGAGAATAAGCAAAACTTCGCCCAAATATCTTTTGTTCCATCGGTAAAGTTGTGATTCCTACTGACATTAATGTAGACATTAATGCCGCAACTTGAGGGAGGCCCGCACCATTTTGGACTAATGTATTTCCAAGAGGAAACACAACAAAGCTTGGAATGAGTGCAACAGAGCCAATTATTGCTGAATAAACAATACCGATGAATCCAGATTTTTCCCCAATGATGGAAGAAATGAAGGAAGGCGTTAATATAGATAGTGATAGTCCAACGAAAAGCATAATTGATAGCATGGAAGGTATAAGATTACGAAACATTTTCCATGACTTTAATAGAGCATCTTTTGTTTTATTCCGATCCTTTACAAAAGAAATACTGATAAGAATAATGGCTAAAGAGTAAAGGAGAGCGCCATTAATCATGATTAGACTCTTTCCAGTCTTTATATTTGTCTAAGAAAAATGATAAGTTTTTAATTTTTTCTTCAATATCTATTTGAAACTCTTCTAATTGTTTTTTTCCCACTGTAGTAATTTTGTACATCTTTCTCGGCTTATCTTGATCAGATGTATCCAAATAAGACTCAACAGCACCTTCGTTTTCTAATTTTTTTAGGGTGCGGTATATAATGGCACTATCAATTGGATTGATGGGAAGCTCTTCTTCACATTTCTGCAGAAGTTTCCCTCCATAACTATCTCCCTCTGTTAAAAACAGCAAAAGAAATGCACCTGTATGTCTCCCTGTATGTTTCATAAAACATCTAACCTCCTTAATGAAATGTAAAAAATAGTTTTGTTATCAAAACAGTAACATATTACTGTTAATAACATTATACTGTCATTAACAGTGGTGTGTTACTGACAGTATAAACTTAATATAATTTCATGTCAATTCTAAAATAAACAACATGTTTTTGATCAAACTTTATTCCAAAGCTACAACAGGATCTGTCCATGCATAGAAGAATCAGTGCCTATTTTCGCCCCATGCCATGTGAAAACAAAAGAGAGGATGTCACTTTTTGTTTACATAGCCGTGATGTATATGTTAGAAAATCAAAATAGATTGTTTAGGAAAAAATATTTTTATGTAAAATATGGTAAAATATATAGGTGGCTATAACGGGGAAAACGAGTATTTCTATATTGCCTTTTATCATCTTTATTTTTTACAATGATGCTTTACATTGTAAAAGGAATGAGGATTGCAAATGCCACTTCGTGAGAATAAATGGCTTTAAGTATCTTTACGATTTTTTACATTCCATTCATCTTATTGTATATTTAAAATTGAGAATATTACGAAACTTGAAATGTAAATGTTCGTTTTAAACTAATGGGGGTTGTTTATATTGTTTCAAAAGAGCGCCGCAAATAGGTTATTCCAAACAAAATCATCGCCAGCTATAAAAATGATCATATCGATGTCTATTTTTGGCTCAATCGGATTTTTTTCAGTAAAAACAAATTTACCATCATTTGAATTAGTATTTGTTCGTTGTATTTGTGCCACTATATTTTTAACGTTATGTTGGATTGCAACAGGTCAGTTTAAAGAAGAAAAGTGGAATCGAAAAGAAATACTGCAAATATTAGGGTGTGGTGTCTTTCTTGTTTTTAACTGGGTGTTTCTGTTTAAAGCTTTCGAAGTCATGTCAGTGACAATTGCAATTTCTGTGTATCATCTTGCACCAATTATCGTATTAATGATTGGGAGTGTCGTGTTTAAAGAAAAATTAACAATGCTATCTGTTATTTCAATTGTTATTTGTTTTCTCGGTACTGTTTTAGTAGCGGGAGTAGATGGAAGTGTTTCGATAGAAAAGTTAATGTCCTCTGGGATGGTTTGGGCACTTCTTGCAGCATTATTTTATGCATTTACCACCTTGTTAGGAAAAGGGATTAAACAAACAAGTGCATATGCAATGACATTTTTGCAAACTTTTTTAGGGATATTTCTGTTACTACCATTTGTAGACTTTGGAGCATTTCAAGGGTTAACAGAGAGTAATTGGATTGCGATTACAGCGACAGGACTTATTCATACTGGCTTTGTTTATTACTTATTTTTTGATAGTTTAAGAGATTTACCAACAAGGCTCATTTCTGTATTAGTGTTTTTGGATCCAGGTGTAGCTATTTTACTTGATACAGCATTTACAGGGTTTCGTCCGACCACGATGCAGACAGCGGGAATTATTTTGATTTTTGTTGGGATGGCATTTACTTTTAGAAAATCGAAACCTGAGGAAGTAACGAGTAAGGAAAAGGAACCAAGTACAATAGTATCTTCGAAGTAATTTGTTTTTTATCATCATGAATAGAGTGTGAATGCTAAGTGCATGGTTACTGTATGTAAAGGGAACAAAATTACCCCATTTTGCAAAGGTATGGATCAAAATGGGGTGATTTTATTATTTTTGTATGTATATATCCTATGTTAATAGAGAATATAGCGTACATCTTTGAATCATAATTTTTATTAAAGTGAAATTTGAAGTCTTCAAGTAAGTGACTTTATAATAAATGAAATTCACTTTTGTTGTTGTGTTAAACCTTCTGATAAACATTCAATCATTTTTTTCATCATCTTCGAAAAAGTTGGTTCTCCAATCTCTTGTCTATGTAATGGAATAAGTATAGTTGTTCGAAAAAGGCCAATAAGTACTTCGGGATCATCTTCTGTAACACCTTTTTCCTGTAAAAACTTTACGAAGTTCAAAGAACTATCTAAATCTTCCCTTGCATGTTTATCTAGAAGTTCCTTAGGAAGTCTTTTCACAATTCGATCATATTCACCTCTTTGATAAAGACTTTGTAAAAATGGGTTTTGTTCTATGGTTTTAAAAGATGTTTCAAAGAAACGAATTAAAAGTTCTTTTGGTGGTAGAGACTCACACATAATTTCTGAAATGATTTGATCTTTCACTTTCTCCTCTTTTCGCAACACTGCGTAAAATAACTCTTCTTTTGATGAATAATATGAATAAAAAGACCCTTTTGCGATTCCACATGCATTTACTATGTCATCAATACTAGTTTTAGAGAATCCATATTGAATAAACAGCTCTTTACTCTTAACGAGAAGAGTCTCGTGTATTTGTTTTCTCTGTTCAGATGTAATTCTTGCCATAATATATCCCCGCCTGTTTTTATTTGACTATTTATAGACATTTAGTCAAATATTTGATAGGTTTATTTTATTGAATTATTTGCATTTTGTGAATATATAAATGTTATCTCGGATAAAAGACTAGATTATACCAACAAAGGGGGAGAAGAAATAATATGTCAATTCATGGATTTGTTGCACCAGGATTTGAATTGGTGAAGGAGGAATTTATTAGAAATTTTACGGAGAGAGGAGAAGTTGGAGCGGCTTTTTCTGTATACATTAATAATGAAGCAGTCGTTGATTTATGGGGTGGATATCGAGATCGACAGACTCGTGCGGAATGGGAAAAAGATACACTTGTTCAAGTGTTTTCAGCTACAAAAGGTTTTGCTGCATTGGCTTTAAGTTTAGCGCATTCTAGGGGGTACATTAACTATGATGAGAAAGTGAGTTCATATTGGCCTGAGTTTGCTCAGAATGGAAAAGAAAAAATAACTGTTCGACAGCTTCTAGCACATCAAGCTGGTTTGTCACCTCTCAATGGACTTAAAATCGACAGGTTAGAAGACTTAGATACTTCTCATCTATCAAATTCCCTTGCTGCAAGCAAACCAGCTTGGGAGGTTGGGAAAATCCAGGGCTATCATGCATGGACAATTGGAACCTTAATTGGAGAACTGATTAAAAGGGCAGATCCTAAACATCGAGCCTTAAAAGATTTCTTTCAAGAGGAAATAGCAGAGCCACTAAAAGCAGAGTTTTATATTGGGCTTCCTGAAGATATTTCTGAAGAGAGGATAACAACGATTGAAGGGATAAATCACCCCATTCAGTTACTTAGGGGGATAACAAAGTTGCCTATAAAAATGTTACTTGGTTTTCTTAATGCAAAGTCATTAGTAGCGAGAAGTTTAGTAGATCCTAAAAAATTTGTAGCCAATGATAATTTTAATCATCGTCCAATTTTATCGATAGAATTTCCTTCTGGAAATGGTGTGGGGCAAGTAAGAGCAATGGCGAAAATTTACGGTGCTTTTGCTAGTGGTGGAAAAGCACTCGGATTAAGGGAAGAAACAATAAATGAATTAAGAAAAAAAGCTGTCCCTCCGAAAGAAGGGTATTATGATCATGTGAATTGTATAAACATAGCCTATTCTTTGGGATTTTGGAAACACTTTTCGGATATGCAATTCGGACAAAGTGAAAGCTCTTTTGGCCATCCAGGCGCAGGAGGGTCGTTCTGTTTTGCCGATCCAGATGAGAAGCTAGGTTATGCCTATGCGATGAACAAACATGGATTTGGTATGGCCAATGAACCAAGAGAACTTGAACTAAGAAAAGCTTTATACAGCTGTTTATGAAAAATAAAAAATTGTTATAGTTCTTTGGAAAAGAAGTTTAATTCATTTGAAATTGAATGATTCATAAAAAACACTATCTATTCTTTCGAAAGAATAGCATTAGGGGTATTAATTTTTTTAGTTTAATGGATATGGGATGGGACTCCTTTCTCAAGAATAAAATAAGTACATGATGATTAGGTGTGAAATGAAAAAGCGGTTGTTGTATAACAGTGGCTTTTTTTTGATGTGTAAAAAATGGCTTTCATATGTAGATGAAATCGATGTTCCATAAAAAAAATAAGTAAAATTTCCAAAAATTCTCTTCACTTTCAGAGAATTTGTTATATAATATAAAACATAAAATCAAATCTGTTATAAAACAGCTTACGGAGGGGATGCTAATATGTCGACGCAAACTTCACGGGTTACACTCGCTTTAGAAGTATTACCGGCGTATGGAGAAATTTTGACATCGGAAGCGCTCACTTTTTTAAAAGAGCTGCATGAGAATTTTAATACACGCCGTAAAAATTTACTGCAAAAACGTGTGGAAAAGCAAAAAAGAATTGATGCAGGGGAGTTTCCAAGCTTTTTACCAGAAACAGCACATATACGTGCTGGAGATTGGACGATTGCCCCGCTTCCAAAAGATTTAGAAGATCGTCGTGTGGAGATTACAGGACCAGTAGATCGTAAGATGGTTATTAATGCTTTAAACTCAGGCGCACATCTCTTTATGGCAGACTTTGAAGATTCTAATTCGCCAACGTGGCAAAATGCGATGGATGGCCAAATTAATTTAAGAGATGCAGTAAAGGGAACGATTTCATATAAAAACCCTAGTGGCAAGGAATATCGTTTAAGTGATAAAACAGCTGTACTTATTGTTCGTCCGCGCGGCTGGCATTTAGAAGAAAAACATATGTTAGTCGATGGAGAAAAGATGTCAGGTAGTCTCGTTGATTTTGGTTTGTACTTTTTCCATAATGCAAAAACATTATTAGAAAAAGGAAGCGGACCATATTTTTACTTACCGAAAATAGAGAGCTATTTAGAAGCCAGGTTGTGGAATGATGTTTTTATTTTTGCACAGAAATATATCGGGATTCCGAATGGAACGATTAAAGCAACAGTGTTATTAGAAACAATCCACGCTTCTTTTGAGATGGATGAAATTTTATATGAACTCCGTGATCATTCAGCAGGGCTAAATTGCGGGCGTTGGGATTATATTTTTAGTTTCTTAAAAAGCTTTCGTAATCATAATAAATTCTTGCTTCCAGACAGGGTGCAAGTTACAATGACGGCTCCGTTTATGCGTGCGTATTCTTTAAAAGTAATTCAAACGTGCCATCGCCGGAATGCACCAGCAATTGGCGGAATGGCAGCACAAATTCCGATTAAAAATAATCCGGAAGCGAATGAAGCTGCTTTTGAAAAAGTTCGTGCTGATAAAGAACGTGAAGCTTTAGATGGACATGACGGGACTTGGGTTGCCCATCCGGGACTTGTACCGGTTGCGCTGGAAGTGTTTAATCACATTATGAAAACACCGAATCAAATTTTTAGAAAGCGTGAAGAGATTGATGTAACAGAAAAGGATTTGTTAGAAGTACCGGTGGGAACGATTACAGAAAAAGGGCTTCGTATGAATATTAGCGTCGGCATTCAATATATTGCATCATGGTTAAGTGGCCGCGGGGCAGCACCGATTTATAATTTGATGGAAGATGCAGCAACGGCAGAAATTTCACGTGCGCAAGTGTGGCAATGGATTCGTCATGAAGGCGGGAAGCTAAACGATGGTCGCAAGATAACATTTGCTTTAGTAGAAGAGTTTAAATCGGAAGAGCTAGCGAAAATAGAACGAGAGATTGGCAAGGAACAGTTTGAGAAAGGTAGATTTGTAGAAGCAACAAAGCTTTTTACTAATTTGGTGCGTAATGATGAATTTGAAACATTTTTAACATTACCAGGTTACGAGATTTTATAAAAGGAAAAGGGGATGGAAGAGATGAAAAACGAAAGAGTACAAAAGTTACAAGAAAGCTGGGAGTTAGATGAACGTTGGAAAGGGGTAACGCGTCCTTATTCTGCTGAGGATGTAATTCGTCTGCGCGGGTCAATTGATATTGAACATACATTAGCACGCCGCGGGGCAGAGAAGCTTTGGGAATCACTTCATACAGAAGATTATATTAATGCGCTTGGTGCGTTAACAGGAAACCAAGCGATGCAGCAGGTGAAAGCAGGATTAAAAGCAATTTATTTGAGCGGTTGGCAAGTGGCAGCGGATGCCAATCTATCCGGGCACATGTATCCGGACCAAAGTTTATATCCAGCGAACAGTGTACCAGCTGTTGTAAAGCGTATTAATCAAACATTGCAGCGTGCAGATCAAATTCAGCATATGGAAGGAAGCGGTGATACAGATTATTTTGTACCAATTGTTGCGGACGCTGAAGCAGGATTTGGTGGACAGTTAAACGTATTTGAATTAATGAAAGGTATGATTGAGGCAGGCGCGTCAGGCGTTCACTTCGAAGATCAATTATCTTCAGAAAAAAAATGCGGACATTTAGGCGGAAAAGTATTACTACCAACGCAAACAGCGGTACGTAATCTAATTTCTGCTAGACTTGCTGCGGATGTAATGGGCGTGCCAACAATTATTGTAGCAAGAACGGATGCAGATGCTGCGGATTTAATTACGAGTGATATTGATCCAGTTGATCAAGAATTTATTACAGGAGAGAGAACACCAGAAGGGTTCTACCGTACAAACGCAGGGCTTGATCAAGCAATTGCGCGCGGTTTAGCATATGCACCGTATGCAGATCTTGTTTGGTGTGAAACATCTGAACCGAATTTAGAAGATGCAAAGCGTTTTGCGGAAGCAATTCATGAGAAATATCCAGGGAAATTACTAGCGTATAACTGTTCACCATCTTTTAACTGGAAACAAAAATTAGATGAAAAAACGATTGCAAACTTCCAAAAAGAAATTGCTTCATACGGATACAAATTCCAATTCGTAACACTTGCAGGATTCCATGCATTAAACTACGGTATGTTTGAACTCGCGCGTGGCTATAAAGAGCGCGGTATGGCAGCATATTCTGAATTACAACAAGCAGAATTTGCAGCAGAAGAGCACGGCTACTCTGCAACGCGTCATCAGCGCGAGGTTGGAACAGGCTACTTTGATGAAGTAGCACAAGTGATTACAGGCGGAACATCTTCTACAACGGCTCTGAAAGGGTCTACGGAAGAGGCGCAGTTTACGAAATAAGTGAGGGAGCGGGTGTCCTTTAAGGGCACCTGCTTTTCTTTTGTATGTATTCCGCTGTTTAGTGCGCAAAGTACGTCAACTGTTAAAGGGTGAGCTGTAATGTATGTTTATGATATGATCGCGATTATGTTGATTGGTATTAGTCACGTCTTATTATACATTCAATTAATTCGTTACAATCGCCTGTCCTATACAATGGTAATCGCTTTAAGTATTGTCTTTACAATTTTACTTGGAATCGTGGTGACAGTAACAGGTTATCCGGAATTTAATATTATTATGTTGTTGCTGTTTCTATTAAGTTTAGGTTTGATACAGGACGAATTAACATTTATGCAAAGTTTATATTTTGCATTAGTTAGTATAGTAAGCATTACGTTAGTGAAAATGTTGTTGCTAGATTTTGGTATGAAGCTGTTTATGTTAACACCATTTAATGTTATTCCTGGACAGACGGCGTAATTCATTTCATTGTTTCGATTGTAATGATTAATGCCATTTAACAATAATTGCTCATAAAAAGCTCGATGGGTGAAAACATTCTATCAGCGAGGAATACTGTATTTTATGAGGGATACCAAAAATTAGAAAATTAGAATTTCAAAAAATATTGTACATTCTATTTTAAGTATGCTATGATTATCTCAGTTGAATAACTAAATCAAGCAATCCATATATTATCAAGTGCTGAAAACGAACGAGAAAAAGTATGTGAGAACTGTTTTATGTTTCGTATTTGATAATGTGTGGATTCTTTTTTTATGTATGAAGACTAAAAAAACTTATATTTTCTTAGGAGGAAATAATTATGACAGTAACAGGACAAGTAAAATGGTTTAACAACGAAAAAGGTTTCGGTTTCATCGAAGTTCCAGGCGGAAACGATGTATTCGTTCACTTCTCTGCAATCACAACTGAAGGTTTCAAATCTTTAGAAGAAGGCGAAAAAGTTAGCTTCGAAATCGAAGATGGCAACCGCGGACCTCAAGCTAAAAACGTTGTAAAACTATAATTTTATAGTACGTGATAAAAAAGGATGGCATATGCCATCCTTTTTTTTGTTGAGAATTTTGTAATCATCTTTCCATTCGAGTTTGAGCGTAGCAAAAAAACTTCCTTTACAATTAAGCCAACGATTGTAAAACATCTACCGAAAAATGATAAAAGTTTTATTTTTCCTGTAAGAGAGATACGTAAATGGGTGTGGAAATATATAGGGAATAGGTAATTTGTACAAGTTTACTAAATCATATATGTGAAACAAGATTTTGTTATGTTACAAATATTTCAAAAAAGAAAATTTCTGTTTTTATATAACAATATATCTTTTTCCTGTAGAGAAATATGGAGATTTTATATAGATATTTATATGAAGGAATATTATGAAATTTTAAAGTTTTATAATAAAATGTAAAATATTTGAAAATATTAACTATTTTGGGTTTTGGGTGGTACAATTATCCATGCAGCTGCTGTTATGGATTGTAAGAAAAAATAATAAAGGAGCGAATGTAAGATGGGTGAACAAGTAGAACGCTACGTCGAAAACTATGTCGTAAACAAGAACACTATGGCCTTACTTCCAGTTATTTTAGGAGAAAAACGTATTGTAACGCGAGTGGTTGAAGTAGAAGACTCTTTTTTCATGTTTCAAAAGCCACTTGATATTGTCGAACGAAGTTGCCGCAAGCACGGATCTAGTTTTTTAGGTAGAAAAGACGGTACAAAAGAGTTGACACGTATTACGCACAAAGCACCCATTGCGATTAGTCCGACAGATCAACTTTACTTTTTTCCTACGTATTCTTATTCTAGAAAGGAATGTGCTTGGTTGTCTCACTTTCATATTGAAAACAATAAAGAATTAGCAGATGGTAACTTAATCATTCGATTTATCAATGGCCTCGCAGTGAAATTAGAAATATCAAAGAGTAGTTTCGAGAATCAGCAAAATCGAACCGCAAAACTTCGGACAGAGTATGAGGATCGTAAAGATAAACAAAGGAGGCTTCATTTTAAGCAAGTCGATAAAGAAGATGAATCTACATTGAAGCCTGCATATGAAAAAGCGTATCTTGTGAAAGAAGAAGACGAAAAGGAATGATAATTGATAGGTGGAAAGGATGGGACAACCATCCATGGTCATGAAGTTAACAAAAATAAACCAGATGTTTTTCAGCATCGGGTTTATTTTTGTTAGATATAGGTATGAGAAATAAAATGTTGATTCAAACCATCAGAAGAAAGGGAAACACCAGTTGGCTCAATCCGCTTATGAGCCACTTCAAGAGTTTCAGTAAGTGGGGGTTCTTCTTTTTTAATGTTTAAATATTTATTGTTGAAATAGCCTCTTTGTATTACATATTAATTAACGATAAGTGGTGTTATATTAACTTTCGAATAATTGTCGAATTTATCAGAAAAATGTATATTTTTGTCTTGTTATACCTTATGTTTAGTGTTAAACTCATAATCACAAAGAGAGAGTAGTTGCAAATATCCTCCTTTAAAATAAAAAGACTGAAAATTCAGCTTTTTAACTTTCATCTGATTGACGTGTATGTTTACTACTCTTTCTTTGTTTTATATATTAAGCATTAAAAATGGATATTTCGGTACAGATAGGAGGGACTATAAAACAGGAGGTCTATCCAAAAGTTGGTATTTATCCATGTTGGAACAACTGTTAGGTTTCTTTAATTACAAAATTGGTTACAAAAGTTACAAAAACTATTTTTATTGTTGAAATAGTCCTAATATTACGGATGAGAGCATGAAAAATGCCTTTAAGAGGGAGGTGAAGGGTTCTGGTGAATAAAATTGTGAATCGTTAAAAAGGTGCTATCAAACTTGGACATAATGATGTTATGAATCTAATAATAACGGAAAGTAATATGAATAAACCAATAGCACTTAAATGAAAACATTATTAACCAGAAATTTATGCTCACAATAAGATGGCATATATGATACAACTTAAGATTTTGAGATTTGATAGGAATGGTGAGAGAATATAATTTTCCTAGTTGTAATACTATCATGATATGTTAGGGATGTAAATATTAAAATTAATAGATTTAGTGTTACATTAGAAAAAATGAAGATGTATGGAGAGTAGAAGAATCATTTATAGAGATCTATTTTCAAGCTTTTAAGCTTATAACAGTCGAAAGAGAAAAATACCATCAGCCTATTGAGTCATTGTCATAGCATATTCATATTAGAAGCCATCTAAAAATAATTGATAGGAGAATGATATGGTAAAAAGAGTAACTTCGATTTTTTCAATTCTAATGCTTTTTATGTTTACAATAGGTCAAAGTTTAATGCCTATAATAGCAAATGCACAAGAGTTAAATACAACAGGATTTGTGGATAGTTTTAAGATTGATAAAACAAAACTAAGTTACGGCGAACAGGCTAAAATAAATGTAACTTTTAGTGATAAATCTGGAAATAATATGAAGTCTGGAGATACACTAACATTAACGCTGCCCCCAGAATTAAAAGGATTCAAGGGAGCGATTCCATTAAATGATGAGCAAGGTAAGAATTTTGGTACTTGTCAAGTAAATGCAGGTAATGTGGTATGTACATTTAATGATATGGTTGAGAAACTCCACAATATTAAAGGGCATTTTAATTTTACAGTTCAAGCTACTAATGTAGGAACGGATCAAACGAAAGAGGTTGAAACAAATTTAGGCACAACTTTAGATAAGCAAACTGTAACGATTACCGGTCCAACTAGTGGTGGTGGTACAGGCTCTAAACCGTTTTTCTACAAAACTGGTGATATTCAACCAGATAACCCGGATGAAGTGCGTTGGTTCTTGAGTATAAACTTAAATAAAGAATATTTAAGTAGAGATATTGTTGTGTCTGACAGTTTGCAGGAAGGTCAAACACTTAATAAAGATAGTTTTCGGATAACAGTTAATGACAGAGAATCTTTATCAATTAAACAATTTGAAGATCAACGTTATGGATATGTTCAGTTTAATGACGACGGTCATTCATTTAAAGTCGTGATTAATTGGAATATGGGAAGTGCTAGGTCTTTTACCGTTTTTTATACAAGTACTATAACGGAAAGCGGAAAGAGCCAAGAATCTTTTAAGAATGATTATAAGATTGATTATCAAATTCTATACAAACAACCGGTTTCTGAGTCGGGTAGTGCCACAGTCACAAATATAACATCTGGTGGTGGTGCTCAAGGTGATTTACCTCCTAAAGGAACATTAAGAATTGTTAAGCACCTTGGAACGGATGAAGACAAAGTAATACCGAATGTCTCGTTTAAGTTGTATAAAGAGTCAGGTGAACAAGTTGGAGATGTATATGTAACGGATGAAAAAGGAATAATTGAAATTCCTAATTTACAATCAGGTAAATATTATGTGCAAGAGGTTTCAGCTCCAGAGTATATTGATTTCAATCCTCAGGAAAAAGTAAGTTTTGAAGTTAAATCAGGTGCTGTAAATGGAGTTAAGTTGCCGATTTCGAATAAAGTGAAAACTACATTCATTACAGGAACAAAAATATGGAAAGGCGATAATGCGACAGAACGTCCGAAAACAATCAAAGTAGACTTACTACAAGATGGTCAGGTCATCGCAACGCAAGAAGTAAGCGAAGCAACAGGTTGGAAGTATGAATTCAAAGACTTAGCGGCATACAATGCAGATGGCAAAGGATATAAGTATGAAGTAAAAGAACAACCAGTAGATGGATATCAAACAGAAGTCAAAGGTTATGACATTATAAATACAAAAGTGGTACAAATAACAAAAGTAGAAGGAACAAAAACGTGGAAAGACGATAATGCGAAAGAACGTCCGAAAACGATTCAAGTAGACTTACTTCAAAACGGTCAAAAGATTGATACGCAAGAAGTAAGTGAAGCAACAGGTTGGAAATATACATTTAAAGACTTAGCGGCATACGATGCGAATGGCGCTGCCTACAAGTATGAAGTGAAAGAACAACCAGTAGCGGGATACCAATCAGAAGTAACTGGTTACGACATCACAAATACAAAAGTAGGTCAAACAAAAGTAGAAGGAACAAAAACGTGGAAAGACGATAATGCGAAAGAACGTCCGAAAACGATTCAAGTAGACTTACTACAAAATGGTCAGGCCATCAGCACGCAAGAAGTAAGTGAAGCAAGCGGCTGGAAGTATGAATTCAAAGACTTAGCGGCATACGATGCGAATGGAGTAGCCTACAAGTATGAAGTGAAAGAACAACCAGTAGACGGATATCAATCCGAAGTGAACGGTTACGACATCACAAATACAAAAGTAGGTCAAACAAAAGTAGAAGGAACAAAAACGTGGAAAGACGACAATGCGAAAGAACGTCCGAAAACGATTCAAGTAGACTTACTTCAAAACGGTCAAAAGATTGATACGCAAGAAGTAAGTGAAGCAACAGGTTGGAAATACGAATTTAAAGACTTAGCGGCATACGATGCGAATGGAGTAGCCTACAAGTATGAAGTGAAAGAACAACCAGTAGACGGATATCAATCCGAAGTGAACGGTTACGACATCACAAATACAAAAGTAGGTCAAACAAAAGTAGAAGGAACAAAAACGTGGAAAGACGATAATGCGAAAGAACGTCCGAAAACGATTCAAGTAGACTTACTTCAAAACGGTCAAAAGATTGATACGAAAGAAGTAAGTGAAGCAACAGGTTGGAAATACGAATTTAAAGACTTAGCGGCATACGATGCGAATGGCGCTGCCTACAAGTATGAAGTGAAAGAACAACCAGTAGCGGGATACCAATCAGAAGTAACTGGTTACGACATCACAAATACAAAAGTAGGTCAAACAAAAGTAGAAGGAACAAAAACGTGGAAAGACGATAATGCGAAAGAACGTCCGAAAACGATTCAAGTAGACTTACTTCAAAACGGTCAAAAGATTGATACGCAAGAAGTAAGTGAAGCAACAGGTTGGAAATACGAATTTAAAGACTTAGCGGCATACGATGCGAATGGCGCTGCCTACAAATATGAAGTGAAAGAACAACCAGTAGACGGATATCAATCCGAAGTGAACGGTTACGACATCACAAATACAAAAGTAGGTCAAACAAAAGTAGAAGGAACAAAAACGTGGAAAGACGACAATGCGAAAGATCGTCCGAAAATGATCAAGGTAGACTTACTACAAAATGGTCAGGCCATCAGCACGCAAGAAGTAAGTGAAGCAACAGGTTGGAAATACGAATTTAAAGACTTAGCGGCATACGATGCGAATGGCGCTGCCTACAAATATGAAGTGAAAGAACAACCAGTAGACGGATATCAATCCGAAGTGAACGGTTACGACATCACAAATACAAAAGTAGGTCAAACAAAAGTAGAAGGAACAAAAACGTGGAAAGACGACAATGCGAAAGATCGTCCGAAAATGATCAAGGTAGACTTACTACAAAATGGTCAGGCCATCAGCACGCAAGAAGTAAGTGAAGCAAGCGGCTGGAAGTATGAATTCAAAGACTTAGCGGCATACGATGCGAATGGCGCTGCCTACAAGTATGAAGTGAAAGAACAAGCGGTAGATGGTTACAAATCAGAAGTAACTGGTTACGACATCACAAATACAAAAGTAGGTCAAACAAAAGTAGAAGGAAAGAAAACGTGGAAAGACGATAATGCGAAAGATCGTCCGAAAACAATCAAAGTAGACCTACTCCAAAATGGCAAATTGATTGATACGCAAGAAGTAAGTGAAGCAACAGGTTGGAAATACGAATTTAAAGACTTAGCGGCATACGATGCGAATGGTGTTGCCTACAAGTATGAAGTGAAAGAACAACCGGTAGATGGATATCAAACAGAAGTAAATGGTTATGATATCACGAATACAAAAATCAAGGACGAAACAGGTGTAGATCCAAACAAAGATCCAAATACAAACACAAACATAAATAGCGATTCAAAAGTTCCACCTACTAAAGAAAATGATAAGACGACAGCATTACTTCCTAAAACAGGTGGAACACCAACGGAAATGATTTCAATTATTGGAGGTATGGTATTGTTCGTTTTAGGTGGATTCCTATTCGGTCGTCAACGAATGAGATAATAAACAACTGGTTCTGGTGCAAGAAATCTATCAAACTTGGACATGCTGATCCTAGTAACTTAGAAAGACTGGAGATTATGTATATCAAAGTCAAATAATTTCAAATAGAAACTATCAAGGTATTATCTTGTTAATAGTAAGTGACTTAGTGAAGATAATAGGAGAACATAGATTATCTAATGCGTATACCTGATTGGTGAGGGCTTTCCATCAGTGGGAGATGAAGACCCCTCACCGGTGGAAGTTTCACTTTATAGCGTGCCGTTGATTCAGAAGGAAATACAACTGATTTTTATTTAGGAAAAACAAGAGATCAAAAGGCCGCAAAGCGCTTTTTCAAGAAAGCTTTGCGGCCTTTTCATATTTCAAATCCGTGTGCTATCACTCTAGACAAGTATCTGGCGTAGAGTCGAAGGAAGAGAAAAAGATGCCAGCAAGCATTACGAAAAGACAGGTGAAATATCTAAATCACAATGTAGAACAAAATTATCGTTGTATTAGGAAACTGTTTAAAGTGCTCGTGTTATTTTCTGAATAATTAGTTTCCCTGAGAGTTATAATGATATATTAAATAAAAAGGAGATGGGTTAAATAATGAGATATACACTTAAAGACCTTATAAATATAAACGAGTTCAAGAACATAACAGAACAATTTTATAATTTAACTAAAGTTCCATACTGTCTCCTCGATAATAATCAAAATGTTATATTTTTCAAAGGCGAACCTTTTTTTTATAATCAAAAAAGCAAATTGTTCAAAGAAACTCATATTCCCATCGTTATTGAACAGGAGCATATAGGGACCTTTGTTATTGGGACAAGTATTAATAAAGAGGTTATTGTAGATTCTCAGATAACACCTTTTAAATGTATTGTAAATCTCATTGAAGAGATGGCAACTCAACAATTATACTTAAAAAATTTTCATGAAAAAAATTCACAAATAAAAACCGTAACACAACATGATGAAAATCATTTATATAGCATATTACAAAATATGCCGATTATGATTAATGCTCTTGATGAAAAAGGAAGTATTATTATGTGGAATCGGGAATGTGAATTAGTAACTGGATATAGTGCAGATGAAATTATTAACAATCCTACAGCAATAGAATTGCTACACCCTGATAAAGCTTATAGAGATCAGTTATGTAACGATTTATTAAAAAATGGAAATGATTTTAGGGATTGGGAAGTGAACATAACTTGTAAAAATGGTGAGATAAAAACTATCATGTGGTCAAATATATTACAGAGTATTCCTATTTTAGGATGGAATATTGGAGCAATTGGGATTGATATAACCAACCGTAAGAGAATGGAAGAAAATCTTAAACAAACATCGGCTGAACTGGAATTAATTTTTAAAGCAATTCCTGATTTATACTTTTTGTCAGACCTTGATGGGACCATTAGGAAGTGTAAAACTAATTCTATATCTAAATTTTATGTTCAAATCGAAGAATTTATAGGGAAAAAAATTCAAGAGGTATTACCTGTTTCTATAACAAAGCAATTTGAGAAAGCCATTAATCAAATACAAATTTCAGCTGTTCCGGTTTTAATAGATTATCCTCTACAACTAGATGATGAAATTTATTATTTTGAAGCGAGACTTTTACCGCTTTTTAAGGATAAAATTATGATTATTGTACGTGATATTACAGAACGTAAAAAAACAACGGAATTATTAAAAAAATCAGACACCCTTAAAGCAGTAGGGCAATTGGCAGCTGGAATTGCTCATGAAGTTCGTAACCCTTTAACAGTAATTAAAGGGTTCATGCAATTATTACAACAAGAAGTAGGAGAAGACAAGGAATATTTTAGGCTAATATTTTCTGAAATCAGAGGTATTGAAACAATTCTTCAAGAATTTTTATCTATTGCAAAACCGAACGTTGTAGTATTTGAACCTAAAAATCTTTGTACTATATTAGATAACGTGGTTGCTTTAATAAGTACGCAAGCAATTATGAAGAATATTCGTATTACATTAAACATGGATTTTGAAAATTTATTGGTTGAATGCTGCGAAATTCAATTAAAACAAGTTTTTTTTAATATTTTACAAAATTCTATTGAAGCTATACAGAATGGTCAAGAAATCACCATTAACGTGAAAACACATAATAGTACCGAGGTTATGATTTGTATTTCAGATAAAGGAGTAGGTATTCCACCAGAAAGAATTAAAAGGCTAGGGGAACCTTTCTATAGTACAAAAGAAAAGGGAACGGGTGTTGGGCTTATGATTAGTTATCAAGTTATTGAAAGTCATGGTGGAAAAATAAACATAAGAAGCCAAGTAGGGAAAGGAACCACTGTTATAGTATTTTTGCCCATTTATAATAATGCGGTTGTTGATTTTAGTTGAAAACTGGATTGATAATTTACAATATGAAGGAAGATAAAGGACGTTTTTTGGGATATAAATTTATCCCGCTATTTGCGAGCATTAAGACTCCCACCTCAAGATTCCGGGAGAAGTGAAGAAGATAGGTGGGAGATAACTGCCCGTAAATACCCGATTGGTGAGGGCTAATAATCAGTGGAGGATGAAGAAAACTCCACTGATTAAAGTTGTACTTTATTTCTCAATATGTAACATCCTGTCAAATAATGATAGATTATCATACAATAATAATGAAGGATTTTTACATAAAATTATGGAACTTTAATAAATACATCTCCATATGTCGTATCTACCATTTCCTCTTTACAATAAGCGATGATAAAGTAGAGATAGGAATATAGCAAAGGGGTAAATTGTAGAATGGATTTTCAAACAATCAAAGAGTATTTTTCAGCAGAAAATATGGATCAGCTTGTAGCTAGTTATCGGGCACTTGGACCGCTCCTTGGTATTAGCTTGCCGATGGTAGAGGCACTTATCCCGGCACTGCCACTTATTTTGTTTGTGATGGCAAATGCAGTTGCCTTCGGGTTTTGGCTTGGTTTTTTGTATTCATGGCTTGGATCGGTTCTTGGTGCATTAATTGTATTTTCAGTTATTCGTCGTTTTGGAAGAAGTCGATTCTTCTCGTTTGTGAATAAACATCCGAAAGTGCGCAAAGCGATGGGATGGATTGAGCGGAAAGGATTCGCACCTATTTTTATATTATTTTGTTTTCCTTTTACGCCGTCTGCACTTATTAATGTTGTGGCTGGTTTATCACGTATTAGTAGACGACAATTTGTGTTAGCGTTAGCGCTTGGAAAGTTAGTCATGATTCTTATTTTAAGTTATATTGGGCATGATTTAACTTCTTTTATCCATAAGCCTGTGAAAACTATTATTGTCATAGGTGTCATTTTTATTTTATGGTATGTCGGTAAGAAGATTGAGGTAAAGCTAGAACTACATTAAGACTAGTCTTCACTGTAATTACAACTTCATTATAGGAAAAGGGTGAGGGGAGAGGCGGATGAAGCGAGCTTTGAAAAAAGAAGGCCTAGAGTGGATGAGAACAATCTTTATAGGTGTGCTATTAGCTGTTTTTTTTCGAACGTTTTTCTTCTCAACGTATGTTGTAGAGGGAAAGTCAATGATGCCGACACTTCAAGATGGAAATATGCTTGTTGTGAATAAGGTTAGCTATCAAGTTGGGGAGTTGAACCGATTTGATGTTGTCGTGTTTCATGCGAATAAAAAGGAAGACTATGTAAAGCGAATTATCGGTTTACCAGGCGATCGGGTTGAATATAAGCATGACAAATTGTATATAAACGGTCAATTTATTGATGAGCCTTATTTGGAAACATATAAGAGGCAAGCGGAAGGCCAGCAGTTGACAGGTGATTTTACGTTAGAAGAATTAACGAGAGAAAAGGTTGTTCCGAAGGGGTATATTTTTGTGATTGGTGATAATCGTCTCGGCAGTTGGGATAGCAGGCATTTTGGATTTGTAAAAGCAGATACTGTTGTCGGGAAAGTGGATTTACGCTATTGGCCGATTAATGAAGTGCAGACGAATTTTTCAAAAGGATAATGAAAGAGTTTACAGCCTATAGGGAAGGAAAAGACAAGCAGCCTCTGTTTGTCTTTTTTCCTGTCCTATAATACAATGATGACAGCAAACTAACGTTCGTTATGTAAGTGAAAGGTGGGGATTACATGTCGCTTCGATTTGTGATTGGACGAGCTGGAAGTGGAAAAAGTACATTTTGTTTACATGAAGTGCAAGAAGAATTAGGGCAGCGTCCAAGAGGCGAAACAATTTTATATCTTGTACCGGAACAAATGACGTTCCAAACGCAGCAAGCTTTAATAGGTAATGAAGGAGTTAGCGCCTCCATCAGGGCGCAAGTCTTTAGTTTTTCAAGGTTAGCGTGGAAGGTCTTGCAAGAAGTTGGTGGTGCAAGCCGCCTTCATATTGATGAGGCTGGCGTGCATATGTTACTACGTAAAATTGTAGAAGCGCGTAAAGAAGGATTGTATGTGTTTCAAAAAGCAGCAGAACAAAATGGCTTTTTTGAGCATTTAGGCAGCATGATTGCCGAGTTTAAACGTTATAATGTAACGCCATCGAATGTATATGAGATGTGGCAACAGTTAGATGCTCACAGTAGCGGTGATGAACAAAAATTATTAGCAAATAAAATGTACGACCTTCAGCTTTTATATGATGATTTTGAACGGGCTTTAATTGGTAAATATTTAGATTCAGAAGATTATTTACAGTTGCTTGTAGAAAAGCTTCCGGATTCTGATTATGTAAAAGGCGCAGAAATTTATATAGACGGATTTCATTCATTTTCACCTGGGGAATTAGAGATTATTAGACAGCTCATGATTTGCGGAGCAAGAATAACAATTACGTTAACAGTAGATGAAAAAACATTATCGCAGCCAACAAGTGAACTAGATTTGTTTTATCAAACAGTACTTACGTATGAAAAGGTAAAACAACTGGCACGTGAGGAGAAAATCGCAGTTGAAAGTACAATTTCAATGAGAGAACAGCCACGTTTTCTTTCGCCAGCATTGGCACATCTAGAAGCTGAGTTTGAATCTCGTCCGTCTAAGAAGTTCCAAAGTGAACCAGACATTACATTATATACAGCGGCAAACTTGCGAGCGGAAGTTGAAGGTGTAGCTAGGGAAATTCGCAGACTTGTTGCGGAAGAGGAGTATCGCTACAGAGATATTACGGTTCTTCTTCGTAATGGAGAAAGCTATTATGATGTAATGAAAACATTGTTTACTGATTACGATATTCCGCACTTTATCGATGAAAAGCGTCCAATGTCACATCATCCATTGATTGAATGTATTCGTTCTGCACTAGAAGTGATTAGTGGGAATTGGCGCTATGATGCTATTTTTCGCTGTATAAAAACGGAATTATTATATCCGTTGGATGTGAGAAAAGAATCAATGCACGAAGAAATGGATGAGTTTGAAAATTACTGTTTAGCATATGGCGTACAAGGAAAGAGATGGACGGCAGATGAGCCTTGGACGTATCGTCGTTATCGTTCGCTAGATGGAGTAAACGGAATGCAAACAGATAGCGAACGTGAAATGGAAGAGAAAATAAACCGCCTTCGTGATGTGGTAAGGACACCAATTATTCGTTTGCAGAAGCGTTTAAAACGTGCAAGTTCAGTTGTACAAATGTGTGAAGCGGTTTATTTGTTTTTAGAAGAATTAGATGTTCCTAAAAAACTGGAAGATTTGCGTATGCGTGCTGAGGCAGAAGGGAATTTTCTATTTGCAAGTGACCATGATCAAGTTTGGGAAGAAGTAATGAATCTTCTTGATACATTTGTAGAAATGCTTGGTGAGGAAAAGATGTCTCGTTCAATGTTTATCGATGTAATGACAACGGGACTTGAGGCACTTCAATTTGCAAATATCCCGCCTTCTTTAGATCAAGTGCTCATTGCGAACATTGATCGTTCAAGGTTATCGGATATTCGCGCGGCTTTTGTGATTGGTGCGAATGAAGGAATCATTCCGGCAGCCCCTTCAGATGAAGGGATGTTATCGGATGAAGAAAGGGAATTTCTCGTTACGGCTGGTGTAGAATTAGCACCAACAACAAGGCAGACGTTATTAGAAGAGCAATTTGTTATTTATCAAACAGTAACTCGTGCATCTGAGAAGTTATATATTTCTTGCCCCCTTGCGGATGAAGAAGGAAAGACGCTACTTTCATCTAGCTTTATTAAGAAAGTGAAAAGAATGTTTCCTTCTGTTAAAGAAGTATTTGTAACGAATGATGTGAATGATTTATCTCGTCAGGTACAAATTTCGTATGTAGCAACGCCAGAGGTTACCTTGTCATATGTAACGCAGCAATTACAAAATTGGAAACGATATGGTTTTGAAGGGAACCTTGATTTTTGGTGGGATGTTTACAACTTCTATGTTACATCGCCCGAGTGGAAGCAAAAAAGTAGTCGTGTACTATCTAGTTTATTTTATCGAAACCGTGCGCAGAAGCTTAGCTCAGTTGTAAGTAGAGATCTATACGGAGATAAAATTAAAGGAAGCGTCTCTCGCATGGAATTATTTAATCGATGCGCATATGCTCATTTTGCGCAGCATGGATTATCGCTGAGAGAGCGTGATATTTTCAAGTTAGATGCACCGGATATCGGCGAATTATTCCATGCAGCATTAAAGAAAATTGCAGACAAGTTACTTAGGGAAAATCGTACTTGGGCTGATTTATCGATAAAAGAGTGTGAGCATCTTTCTGCCGTAGTAATTGAAGAAATCGCACCGTTATTACAAAGACAAATTTTATTAAGTTCTAATCGGAATTATTATTTGAAACAAAAGTTACAGCAAATCATTTTCCGTACGTCACTTATCCTTCGTGAACATGCGAAGTCCAGTGGATTTGTGCCAGTTGATTTAGAGGTTCCATTTGGTATGGGCGGGACAGGCTCACTTCCGCCGATGGAGTTTTCGTTGCCAAACGGTGTGAAAATGGAAGTTGTTGGCCGGATTGACCGTGTAGATAAAGCGGAAGACGAAAATGGTACCTTCCTTCGCATTATTGATTATAAATCGAGCACAAAAGCTTTAGATTTAACAGAAGTATATTATGGGTTAGCACTTCAAATGTTAACGTATTTAGACGTTGTTATTTCAAATGCGAATACGTGGATGAAAAAAGATGGAACGGCATCACCTGCTGGCGTTTTATATTTCCATATTCATAACCCGATTGTGGAGATGAAAGGCGACGCTTCGGAAGAAGAGATTGAAAAGGAAATTTTAAAGAAATTTAAAATGAAAGGTCTCGTACTAGGAGATGCGGATGTTGTTCGATTGATGGATAACAAGCTTTCAACAGGAAGTTCAGACATTATTTCTGCAGGTCTGAAAAAAGATGGTAGCTTTAGTGCGCGTTCTAGTATTGCAAGTGAGCAAGAATTTACAACCTTACAGCAATATGTACATCATACATTTGAAAACATCGGGAAAGACATTACAGAAGGTGTTATTGATATCGCACCGTATAAAATGGGGAACAAAGCAGCTTGTACATTCTGTAATTTCCGTTCTGTTTGTCAGTTTGATGAATCACTTGAAGATAATCAGTTCCGCACGTTAAAAGATATGAAAGATAGTGAAGCGATGGAGAAAATGAGAGAGGAGGTTGGCGAATGATAGAGAATTGGCCACAGAAGCCTGAAGGTAGTCAATGGACAGATGATCAATGGAAGGCAGTCGTCAGAGATGGCCGTGATATTTTAGTAGCGGCGGCAGCGGGATCGGGAAAGACAGCTGTACTTGTAGAAAGAATTATTCGCAAAATTATTAATGCTGAGAATCCAGTAGATGTGGATCGCTTGCTTGTCGTAACATTTACAAATGCAGCGGCACAAGAGATGAAAAACAGAATTGGTGAAGCGTTAGAAAAAGTATTAATTGATGAGCCAGGATCAGGGCATGTTCGGAAACAGCTCAGCTTATTAAATAAAGCATCAATTTCAACCATTCACTCGTTCTGTTTACAAGTGATTCGAACGTACTATTATATGCTCGACGTTGATCCACGTTTTCGCATTGCTAATCAGACGGAAAATGAATTGTTAAAAGAAGAAGTATTAGATGACATATTAGAAGAGGAATATGGAATCGAAGGAAATGACATTTTCTTTGAACTAGTTGATCGATATACAAGCGATCGTAGTGATGATGACCTGCAGCGTATGATTTTAGCGCTTCATACGGAATCGAGGGCGCATCCAGATCCAGAGAAGTGGCTGGATAAGCTTGTCGAAGCATATGATGTGGAAGGGAAATCAATTGAAGACTTAACGTATGCAACTTATTTATTAGAAGATGTGAAGTTTCAGCTGGAAACTGCTGAAAAGCATATTCGGAAAGCAATTGAGTTAGCTATGCTTCCGGATGGGCCAGCGCCTCGCATTGAGACACTACAAGCGGACCTTGTGTTACTCGGGACGTTATCTAGTGCAGCACATCAGTCTTGGACAAGTGTATATGAAGCGATGCAAAATGTTTCGTGGCAAACGTTAAAGCGTATTAAAAAGAGTGATTACAATGAAGAGATTGTCAAACAAGTAGATTCACTTAGAAATAAAGCGAAAGATGAAGTGAAGAAGCTACAAGAAGAGTTGTTTAGCCGGAAACCAGAAAGCTTTTTACGTGATTTCAAGGATATGCACCCTGTACTAGAAAAGCTTGTTCAGATTGTAAAAGTATTTACTGAGCGTTTTCAAACGATAAAGCGTGATAAAGGAATGGTTGATTTCACAGATTTAGAGCATTTTTGCTTACAAATTTTAAGTGAACGTGCGAACGATGGCGGGCTTCGTTCATCACCAGTTGCGCTTCAATATCGGAATAAATTTGCCGAAGTACTTGTCGATGAATATCAAGATACGAACTTTGTGCAGGAGTCAATTATTAAGTTTGTAACGAAAGACTTTGAACAAAAAGGTAATCTGTTTATGGTCGGCGACGTAAAACAGTCGATATACCGATTCCGATTAGCAGAGCCTGGCTTATTTCTAGGAAAGTATAAACGTTTTACACCTGAAGGAATAGACGGCGGGATGAAGATTGATTTAGCCAAAAACTTCCGCAGCCGTCATGAAGTACTAGCAGGTACGAACTTTATTTTTAAACAAATTATGGGCGAAACTGTCGGGGAAATCGATTACGATGCTGATGCTGAACTAAAGTTAGGTGCGAGCTACCCAGAAGGAGAAGATGTAGCAGCCGAACTGTTATGTATTCATCAGTCTGAGGGAGAAGAATCGGTAGAGGGAGAAGACGGTGTAGAAGTAGAAAAAGCACAGCTTGAAGCACGTTTAATGGCGCAGCGAATTAAAGCGATGGTTGATTCAGGTTATGAAGTATATGATCGTAAAACAGATAGCATGCGCCCTGTGAAATACCGTGACTTTGTCATTTTACTTCGCTCGATGCCGTGGGCTCCGCAAATTATGGAAGAGTTAAAATTACAAGGCATTCCTGTTTACGCTGAGCTCGCGACAGGTTATTTTGAAGCGACAGAAGTGACCGTTATGATGAATGTGTTTCGGGTAATTGATAATCCGATGCAAGATATTCCGCTTGCTGCTGTGCTTCGTTCCCCGATTGTTGGGTTAAATGATGAAGAGCTTGCGATGTTACGTGCTCATGAGAAAAAAGGTTCGTTTTATGAAGTGATGCGTTCCTTCTTACAAGGCGCGCCGCTTGAAGAAGAGGCAGAATTACATGGGAAATTACAATGGTTCTATAATCTCTTGCAAGGGTGGCGTGAATTTGCGCGCCAGCAGTCTCTTTCTGATTTAATTTGGAAAGTATATCGTGAGACGGGTTATTACGATTTCGTTGGTGGTCTTCCAGCGGGAAAACAGCGTCAAGCTAACTTACGCGTACTATATGATCGCGCAAGGCAGTACGAAGCAACATCTTTCCGCGGGTTATTCCGTTTCCTTCGCTTTATTGAACGTATTTTAGAGCGCGGGGACGACATGGGAACAGCGAGAGCGCTTGGCGAACAAGAAGATGTGGTTCGAATTATGACGATTCATAAAAGTAAAGGGTTAGAGTTCCCAGTTGTATTTGTAGCGGGGCTTGGACGCCGTTTTAATACACAAGATTTAATGAAACGGTTCTTATTACACAAAGATTTCGGTTTTGGATCACAGTTTATTGATCCTCGTAAACGAATTAAATATACAACGTTATCACAACTAGCCATTAAACGTAAAATGAAGATGGAACTAATTGCGGAAGAGATGCGCGTATTATATGTTGCTCTAACGCGTGCAAAAGAAAAATTGATTTTAATTGGTACGGTGAAAGATAAAGAAAAAGAAATTGAAAAATGGCTTGACTCGCGTGAGCATACAGATTGGCTGTTACCGGATTACGTTCGTGCAGGAGCATCTTGTTACTTAGATTGGATTGCACCGTCACTATATAGACATCATGATAGCGAAATGCTTCTTGAACTTGGACAAGGAAATATACCAAATGAAATTTATGAATACAATGCGAGCTGGAAAGTGGAAGTGGTTGATGGTGGCACTTTACTTGCACCGGAACCAGTACAAGAAGAAAAGCAAGAATTGTTAGAAGCGCTTCGTGAGAAAAAACCTGTTCCTCTAGAAAGTGAACGAAAAGAAGAGGTGTATGCTCGTTTAACTTGGGAATATGCGTATGAAGGTGCAACAGCGCATCGGGCGAAGCAGTCTGTTACTGAGATAAAGCGGAATTATCAATCGGAAGATGGAAGTGATAATGCCTTTATTAAAAAACTTCGTACGCCTATAAAAACGCGTCCTCGTTTTATGGAGAAAAAGGGGTTAACTTATGCTGAACGGGGGACAGCTGTTCACGCCGTAATGCAACATGTTAATTTACAACAACCGATCACGCTTGAAACCGTTCAAGAGCAAATTGCGGAAATGGTAAATAAAGAATTACTAACATTTGAGCAAGCAGAAGAAATTGCGATTGATCGAATTGTAGCATTTTTTGATACGGATCTTGGTAAGCGTGTTTTAGCTGCGAAAAGTGTAGAACGTGAAGTGCCGTTTACGATGATGCTTTCAGCGGAAGAAGCGTATCAAGATTGGCAAAATCAGAGCAGAGAATCTGTACTTGTCCAAGGGGTTATCGATTGTATGATAGAAGAGGAAGATGGAGTTGTATTAATCGATTTTAAAACAGATACAATTGAAGGAAAGTTCTCAGGTGGATTCGATCAAGCAAAGCCGATTTTAGCAGAACGTTATAAAGTACAGCTTTCATTATATGCGAAAGCGTTAGAGAAAAGTTTACATCATCCAGTGAAAGAAAAGTGTTTATATTTCTTTGATGGAAATCACATAGTACATGTTGATTAACAAAGTAAGTGAAACATACATCAAAGTATAAATGTGAAAAAGGGGAAAGATGTAACTCTAGGAAGGGAGTATGTAAAATGGTAACTTCCAAAAAAAGTTTAAGAACTTGTGATAATGGACACCAATACTATAAAAGTAGCGATTGTCCTTCTTGCCCGATCTGTGAGAAAGAACGAAAACCGGAAAGTGGATTTCTTTCACTTCTCTCGGCACCAGCAAGAAGAGCATTGGAATACAATGAAATAACTTCTTTGCAGCAGCTCTCAAAATGTAGTGAGAAAGAGATTTTACAACTGCACGGTATGGGGTCAGCATCTTTACCTAAACTTAGAACTGCTTTGAAGGAAAGTGGGTTATCATTCAAAGGCTAAACAATAAGAATGATTACACTTATTGAAGCGCGAACAAGAAAATCAAAAGAACGAAAAAAGTAGGAGAACAATTCTCCTACTTTTTTTAAGCCGTTCCAATTTGATCTTGATCCGCAACATCTGAATCGAATGTATTTGTTGCGCTGACACCGTTAAATGTATTAACAACAAAAGCAACATTTGATGCTCCTGAACCGTTATATGCCTTTGTATTTTCCTTAGGAGAGACATTATAGAAGTCACCTAAGTTAAAAGAGCCATTACTATTTTGAACAACGAGGTTTCCAACGACAGAGGGCATGTTATTCACCTACTTCATTAGTCTTCTTTAACATCACTATATGATTTATTTGTTGAAAGGTTCATCTGTAATATATTGACGGAGTTGGTGAATGCGTGAATTATTAAATGCATAGTCAACGGAGCCGATTTGAAAGCAGGCAGAATTTAATAAAGTACGAATCGTAACATCATTTACTTCAATGAAGGGGCATTCATTTATAATATTCACTTTGACATCTGTCGATCTTTTGGGAATTGTAATATACTCATCTGTAAAGATTTTAAAAGCCTCGAAACTTCCTTCATCTTTTAAATAAAAAGGGATTTCTCGATGAACAATAAGTGCACGACTTTTTAATTCCATCTGTTTCGCATCGCCAACTTGAAAAACACTAGCAATCCCCATAGAAATAACTTTGGATTGATGAACAACTGAAATGTGCTGAAGCATAAAGCTCCCTCCTTAACCTGGAGTAGTAGGCGCGGCAGTTACGAGAGGTACAAATGGACCCTCAGTAACTGATTCGAAAGGTGTATCGAGAATAGAAGAGAGAATGAGAAGGTTCGCATCACCGATTAAAAAAAGTGCAGATGAAGATACCCCGTTCATTTTAATCTGGCCAACTTTCATTTCACGATTTATCACGTTAAAATTCATATAAACTTACTCCTTTCGAAAATTGTTCGGTATGTGCTGAATAAAGGAAAGGAATGCTTTATCAATATCTTGTTTCATAGCTTGAATAATTGCATCTTTCATATACTGAGGATCTGATGTAATCTCTTCATACGGTTGTACTTGTGATAAATAGTAAGGAAGGCGATGCTCCATTTGTTTTTTTATATCATCAATCATCATTTGTCGATACATATCATCGAGTGGTGTCCGCTGTTCTTGTTCAAAATGAAGAATTCTGCTATATGCTTCTTCATCTAAATAGCGATGCATCTCTTGAATAATGCCTTGATAAAAATCAGGGTTTGTTTGTGTTTCTGGATTTACTTTTAATGTTTCTGTATCCACCTCAAAATCTTCAATCTGTTGTCCTTTCGTTGCGAATGGATTTAAGCCGATATTTAACGTACCATTTAAGTTTTCTACTTTTAATTGATCGAATTTATATTCTACTTTTCCTATAGAAGAGGAGGGCCGGCCTTTTAGTTCATCAAGTTCTTTCCTTAATGTCTGTACTTGCTCTTCTAATGCATGAATTGCTTCTTGTTGTTTTTGAAGAACTTGTTGAAATTGTTGTAGGTAAATATATACATCTTGATTCACTGTGTGAAACCTCCTTTTCAATAGGGAGGGGTGTGTATGCTTGCTCTATATGTTTATGACATAAAGAGCTTAAGAAGAACCCATCATGGTTTAATAGAAATAATTTGTCCTTTTGATTTCAAGGGGCGAAGTGGCGCTGTAAATCCACCTGTATTGGAAAATTTAGATAATGCTTTAATGCTACCGGCACTTCCAATTTGAAAAACGGAGGATGTTGTAATGCTATCAATTCTTATATTGTTAATGATAATACTTTGCTGTACATAAAAGTTCACTTACGAATCGCCTCCTTTAGTTGGATCCAATTATAGCTTGATCGATTATGTCTGTATCATTGACTGTTGTCGCATTTTGATAATTGTATACTGAAATATTTTCACCAACATTAAAAGAACCAGCTCCTGCAAAAGCACGTGAGTAACTAATCGGTCTAATTGCAAATACATCTCCAACATGAAAAATACCACTTGATCCAATGTTAACGATATGAATATGTCCAACCATCGCTGGCATAGCAAACACCTTTCATAAATAAAATTTTTACTGCTGTTATCATCCATGTTCTATATGAAAAATCAATATCCTTTTCTATTATTGTATGGGCGTTTTCATTAAAATGTGTCTTTTTTCAAATAAAAGACACACACTTCATTGTGTGTGTTCGTCTATAGTATAAGTTGAGGTGAAATCCGCTTTCAAAAGCCAAACCACATTTAAGAGCCTGTCCAGTTCTTGGCTACAATTCACTGTTTTTTGAGAAGTTATTCCGTAACGTTCAGCAAAATACATCATTTTCTCACGTTTTTTTTCAATCGCTTGCTCAAACATAGAATCGGCTCCATCTCTTTATAAATTTTAAGTATATATGTAGTACATATTATACAAAAGTTCCATAAAAAAGAAATAGCTTCGATAAAAAAAGTAAAAATTCTACATTTTATTCCAAAATAACATCGGACAGTGTGAAAAATGAAGAATCTTGTAAAAATTAAAATGTATTGGCAGGTTTTTTTTAAAGGAATGCGAATACAATTACATTGTATGAGTTTTAGGATGGAGAGTGGAAATCATGCGGTTTGTTACAGTGAAGAAGGAAGAGAAAGTATTTGTTGGCATTGTGGATGAGTATGAAGAAAAAGTGCTGCATATTAGAGAAGCACAGCGGCAAAAAGGCGAAAAGATTACAGTTCCTATTACAATGCTAGAGTGTATCGAAAAAGGAAATGCTTTTATTGAAAAGGTGGTAGAAATTATAAATTGGGCAAAGGAAAATGAAACGACGGCGTATTATCCATTGCAAGACGTTAAAATATTAGCACCTATTCCAAGACCAAGAAAGAATATTCTTTGCGTCGGAAAAAACTATCGTGATCATGCGATAGAGATGGGTGGAGAAGAGTCTATTCCGAAAGATATCATGATTTTCACAAAGGCGCCGACGACGGTTATCGGGAATGGAGAGAAAATTCACAGTCATCCGCATGCAACGAGTGAACTAGATTATGAAGGAGAACTCGCAATTGTGATTGGGAAACGCGGAAAACAAATTGCAAAAGATAAGGCGCTTGAATATGTTTTCGGTTATACAATTGTAAATGACATAACTGCTCGAGATATTCAAAGAAAACATAAACAATTTTTCTTAGGAAAAAGTTTTGATACATTTTGCCCAATGGGGCCGTATTTAGTTCATAAGACGGCTATTAAAACCCCGAATCAATTAGATATTGAAACAAGAGTGAACGGAGAGGTTCGGCAAACTTCAAATACTGCAAATATGATATTTTCAATAGAAGATATTATTTCTATCGTAAGTAAAGGGATGACGTTAGAGCCTGGGGATATTATTGCGACTGGAACACCAGCGGGAGTTGGGAAAGGGTTTATACCACCTAAATTTCTAAGCGCTGGTGATGAAGTAACAATAACGGTGCAGCATGTTGGAACGCTTCAAAACCTGGTCAAATAGTACGTTATATATTTGGCTCATCCCTATTCTATTTGCATTTCATAATGCTGAGGAATATTATTTTTTCCCTGAAATGAAATATTTCCAACCGATTCGTATGGAAGAAAACGCGTGGCAAAAACAATATTTCTTCATTGCATTATGTTTGTTAACAAGCATTGTCTTTCTGCTTGTGTGTATTCATTCTATATTTAAAAAGAAAGTCACGCTTTATATATTGCTCGTTATACAAGCGATGATTTTTATGAATGGGTTGTTTCATATCACTGGGGCAATTTTGACAGAAAGATATGTTCCAGGATTGGTAACGGCAGTGATATTCATTATACCTTTTTCATTGTTTTGGTTTCGGAAAGGGATAAGAAATGATTGGTGGGAATTGAAACATGTGATTGTCTCCTGTATAGCAGGTGTGTTGCTTCTATTTCCGGTTATCGTTGGGATATTACTTTTCTCAAAAATGATTGTTTCATGAAACAAGCTGCCTCGTAAGAGGCAGCTTGTTTTGATTAAGATAATACCGCTTTAATTTTTTGGAATGCCCACTCTAGGTCTTCCTCAGAAATAACAAGAGGTGGTGCGATACGAATTACATTTTCATGTGTTTCTTTACATAATAAACCCGCTTCTTTTAATTTTTCGCAATATGGACGAGCAGGCTCGTTCAATTCGATTCCGATAAATAATCCTTTACCACGGATTTCTGTGATCATAGGATTATCAATTTCTTTTAATTGTCCTACTAATTTTTCACCTAATTGAAGAGAACGCTCTGTTAATTTCTCATCTAATAATACGTCAAGAGCCGCAATAGAAACAGCACATGCAAGTGGATTACCACCGAATGTAGAGCCGTGAGAACCTGGTTCGAATACGCCTAAAATATCGCGATTTGCTGCAACGCAAGAAATTGGGAATACGCCGCCGCCAAGTGCTTTACCAAGTATGTACATGTCAGGAATTACGTTGTCCCAATCACATGCAAATAGTTTACCAGTACGACCTAAACCAGTTTGAATTTCGTCAGCTACAAATAAAACGTTTTCTTTTTTACATACATCGTATGCTTCTTTTAGGAATCCAGCTGGTGGAATGTTAATTCCTGCTTCTCCTTGAATTGGTTCTAAAATAAATGCAGCTGTATTTGGTGTAATTGCAGCTTTTAATGCTTCTAAATCACCGTAAGGAATCACAATGATGCCAGGAAGCATTGGTCCGAAGCCACGTTTGTATTCTTCATTGGATGACATGGAAACTGCCCCCATTGTACGACCATGGAAGTTATCTTCACAAACGATAATTTCAGCTCTATTTTCTTCTACCTTTTTCACATCATATGCCCAGCGACGTGCTGTTTTGATTGCGGTTTCAACAGCTTCCGCACCTGTATTCATTGGAAGTACCATATTTTTATTTGTTAATTCCGCTACTTTTTCGTACCAAGGACCTAATTGATCACTATGGAAGGCACGTGAAGTTAACGTAACACGGTTTGCTTGTTCAATTAAAGCGTCAATAATTTTCGGATGACGGTGTCCTTGGTTTACCGCAGAATATGCACTAAGTAAGTCCATGTAGCGGTTTCCTTCAGGATCTTCTACCCAAACTCCTTCTGCTTTCGAAATTACGATTGGTAGCGGATGATAGTTGTGAGCTCCATATGTGTCTGTTAGTTCGATAATATCTTTTGTTTGAATCATGATTGTTCCCCCTTTTGTTATTACAAGAAGTTTATAAATACTCTAAATATTATATCATTTAAATGTAAAAAAGCGAAATATTTCCTGAAAAGAAGTGGACATGGTATCATATAAAGTGAAAAAGTGTGAAAAGAGGAGGTTGGGATATCGTGACAACACACATGCATATTACAGCGTGGGCACTAGGGCTTATTTTATTCTTTGTGGCGTATTCTATGTATACGGCAGGAAGAAAAGGTAAAGGCGTACATATGGGGCTTCGTCTTGTGTATATCATCATCATTGTAACGGGTTTCTTACTGTATCAAAGCATTATGAAAACAGCAACAGGGAACATGCATATGTGGTATGGCCTAAAAATGTTAGTTGGTGTTTGGGTTATTGCTGCAATGGAAATGATTCTTGTGAAAACAAGTAAGAAGAAACCAGCAGGGGCGTTTTGGGTTCAATTTATTATTGCGCTTGTTATTGTACTATATCTTGGATTACGATTACCGATGGGATTTTCACCATTTGCGTAAAATAAAACCATCTTATTTTTCTGTAAAGGAGAATAAGATGGTTTTTGTTTAATGGTTTGTCAAATTTGAACTTATATGAAATGAAATACATTTATGAGGTTTGATTACGGGAAAGATAGAGACGAGATATAGCTATTGTATTCACGTAGATTCTATATGTAGTTGTTCCCCGTTTGTTTTTGTAAATTGAAATATATTCTTATTACAAGTGGAATACCGAACGTAATGATGGTGCAACGAGCAAATCATTTCTTCGTTATCAAATAATAGCAGGTTTACACCTTCGCAAGGCCCTTCTTTCGGCTGAAACGATAGGAAATTATGACAATATATACAGTCATATAAAGAATAATTGAAGGACTGCAATGTTTCTGCAAATAACGCAAAAGCGGAATCGGATAGTTCTTCTAACCATTCATGATAACTGAGTAGTAATTTTTTACGAATTCGTATCATTTCACCATTTTGCAATGGATGATGTTCATTTGCAATTTGTAATATGTTTTGTTCGTAGAATCTTGCCGGTAGCCAATTGTTGTTATATAAAACTTCAAATCCATCTTCAATAATATCCTCAAGCAAAAATGCTTCATCATTTTCATCATCAAAGAATATCCATTCATTGTTTATATATTCCACATTCCCAATTGTATGAGCACGCGGTTGATTATACAAAATATGTTTGCGTTGTTTCATTCGTGATTTCTCCTTTTATAGAAGTAGTTATTCCTGTTATGGACAGTTCAGGCATTCTTTATAACTATGGAACACCTAAAGAAAGGTGGGCATAGAATAAAAACATGCTTCAAACAGTGAATTTTTTATCCGGCGGAGAAATTCCGTCTGGATCGTTAGCCCTCATCAATTAGGCTTTTACGTGCAGACGTTTCAGTTCAGCCTTTTTGGTTCTATGTGGGTTTTGAACGGAGTAAAGTTATACGGATATAGGATAGGAAGGATGATTTATATGTGCGGGATTACAGGATGGATTGATTATAAGCGGTTGTTAGAAGGTGAAAGAGAAACGGTTACGAAGATGGCAGAAACACTTGCAAAGCGCGGTCCAGATGATACGAATGTCTGGATCAAAAGGCATGTTGCTTTTGGGCATAAACGTTTAATTGTGGTTGATCCTGAAGGTGGGAAACAGCCGATGACATGTACATGTATGAAAGAAGAAGAGTATTACACAATTTGTTATAATGGGGAACTTTATAATACAGAAGATATTCGCAAAGAATTAATGCAAAGAGGTTATAGATTTAAAGGGCATTCTGATACGGAAGTATTATTAGCGTCTTATATCGAATGGAAAGAAGAATGTGTGAATCATTTAAATGGAATATATGCTTTTGCGGTTTGGGATGAGAAAAAAGAACAAGTGTTTATTGCACGGGATCGATTAGGTGTGAAACCATTATTTTATAAATATGAAAACGGAAGATTATTGTTTGCTTCAGAATTAAAAGCTATTTTAGCTCATCCAGATGTAAAGACAGAAGTTACGACAGAGGGACTATCAGAAATATTTGGATTAGGACCGTCTCGAACACCTGGACATGGTATTTATGCAGGAATTCAAGAGCTACGTCCAGGTCATGTTCTTACTTTTTCAAAAGATGGTTTATGTATATGGCGCTATTGGAATGTTGAGAGTAAAAAACATGAACATTCATTTGAAGAAACAGTAGAACAAGTACGTTTTCTGCTTAAGGATGCAATTACAAGACAATTGGTTTCAGATGTACCGTTATGTACATTTTTGTCGGGTGGGGTAGATTCAAGTGCCATTACAGCGTTTGCGGCAATGGCATATGAAAGAGAAGGAAAAGGGAAGTTGCATACGTATTCGATTGATTATGAAGATAATGAAAAATATTTTAAAGCAAATGCTTTTCAACCAAATTCGGATGCACCATTTATTGATTTGATGACAGAAACATTTGGTACAATTCATCACCGCTGTGTGATTTCCAATGAACAGTTAGCGGAGTATTTAACAGAAGCAGTACTCGTTCGCGATTTACCTGGTATGGCAGATATCGATTCTTCATTATTATGGTTTTGCCGAGAAATTAAACAAGATTTTGTCGTCGGTTTGTCGGGCGAATGTGCAGATGAAATCTTTGGAGGTTATCCATGGTTTTACCGGGAAGATGATTTGCAATCAAGTGCATTCCCTTGGATGCGCTCTACAGAGGCACGCGAACAACTCCTGAAAAAAGAATGGCGTGATAAATTAAAACTGCAAGAATATGTACAACGACGCTACGAAGAATCTATACAGGAAGTGCCGATTTTAGAAGGAGAAAGTACAATTGAAGCAAAAAGACGACAATTATTTTATTTGAATATGGTTTGGTTTATGACGACATTATTAGACAGAAAGGATCGCATGAGTATGGGAGCGAGCCTAGAAGTACGTGTTCCTTTTGCGGATCATCGTCTGGTCGAATATGCGTGGAATATTCCTTGGGAAATGAAAATGTATAAAAATCGCGAAAAAGGTCTATTACGTAAAGCGTTAGAAGGTGTATTACCAAATGATATATTATACAGAAAGAAAAGTCCGTATCCAAAAACGCACAATCCGCACTACACGGAAGCAGTAACAGTGTGGTTACAGAATCTGTTAACGGATAAAAACTCAATTTTGCATGAGTTGTTTGATAAAGAACAATTACAAGGGTTGATTCAATCAGGTGGTAGTGCGTTTCAAACGCCATGGTTTGGTCAGTTGATGACCGGGCCACAACTATTGGCACATTTGGCACAAATTCATGTGTGGTTTAAGGAGTATGGGGTAAATATTAAAGAATAGTAAAAAGCGGCTCACAATCATTGTGAGCCGCTTTTTTTCGCTATTTAACTTGAATATACATTTCCAGAATATAGGACCTTCATCTATTCTTAATGTCTCAAAGAAATAACTAATTTGAAAATTTATTAAAATAAAAATATAACAAAAAGGTAATAAAAATTAATTTTAATTCGTTTTTTATTTCGGTTAAATAAAAAATATTACAAATATATTACAAAAATGTTGATTATATTGAAACGTCGTAATATAATTCTCCTTGTGGAAATAAAAACACAAATTATTCATTATTTGGGGGATATGGAAAATGAAGAAAACTATTTTACCAGTTTTAATGTCTGCAATGTTTGTAGTTCCTGCAGTATCTCATGCTGAAAACCAAGAAGCTGTAAAACAACTTGCTCCAAAAACAGAACAGGCAATGCAGAAAACAGGTTGGGTAAAAGAGGGGAATACATGGTATTTCTATGATCAAAATGGTGTGAAGAAAACAGGGTGGTTAAAAGATAAGGGCACATGGTATTACTTAAATGCAAATGGCACAATGAAAAGCTCAGCAAATGGGTGGAACGAAGGTTGGTTAGATGAGGGAGGAAAGCGTTACTTTTTTGATGACAGTGGTGCTATGCGGACAGGAAAACTAGCTGAAGGTGGTACTGTATGGTATTTCAATCCAGATGGATCAATGGTAACGGGATGGGAATTAGTTGATGGTGATTGGTATTACTTTAATGATAAAACTGGAGCAAGCCACGCAGGTTGGTTAAGTTATAACGGGAAATGGTATTACTTTTATGATGGCCCGATGAAAACAGGCTGGGTGCAAGATGAGGGTACATGGTACTATCTGAATGGGGATGGCCCGATGAAAACAGGATGGCTACAAGAAAATGGCAATTGGTATTATTTACAGTCTAACGGTGCAATGGCAACAGGTAAACATTTCATTGATGGAAAATGGTATTCATTCAAAGATAATGGCGTTATGATGTAACGAAAGTTTTTTTATGAGTATGTAGGATACTAGATACATATTTTAAGAGATTTTTACAACGAAAGAAGACACTTGTTAGAGTGTCTTCTTTATCATTTTAACCGAGAAGACTCACTCCTCTAAACGAAGTGAAGGTAGGGGTAGTTGAATATTCTCTATGAATCTATAGAAGAGAAATAAAAAGGGACAGACCTTCCAAGGGAAGAAATCTGTCCGAGAGTAAATATAGTTAATGAATCAATTCCTCATTTAGCAAACACATGATTCCCAATTACTGCAACAGTTTGGCGTGTCGTAATCCATTTGTCGGTAGAGGTTTTTGGATTATAAAAATAAAGCCAATCAGAATTAATTCCTTTAGTAGAAATTGCTTCTTCTACCGCCATTCTCGCTTCGCGGGTTGCTGGTTGATCAATTCTTCCATCTGTAACTGGTGTAAAGGCATAGCCGTATTTAATAGGTTCATAAATAACATCGGTAATTGTATTTGGAAATTCTACTGCATCAACGCGATTTAATATAACTTTGGCCACTGCGACTTTCCCAGCGTAAGGCTCTCCTCCGGCTTCGGCAGTGACCAAACGAGCCATTAAGTCCAGTTCTTGTTCTGAAATACCTGTCGTAATAATTAAGTGTTGACCTGCATAAATCCGATCGCCGTTTGTATTGTTAGCTTGTCTAATTGATTGTATGGATACATTGTATCGTTTTGCGATAGCTTCTAATGTATCTCCTCGTTGAACTTGATAAACAATTTGAGCTGAATGATTTGAAGCTGCCACATCTTTTTGTTGTGTAGATTCGCTTGATGAAGGCGAGACTGGAATGGTTAATTGTTCTCCAATATAAATTCGATCATTCGTCTTATGATTCGCTTGTTTAATGGCTTGAACTGAAACTCCATAGTGGATGCTAATACCCCCGAGAGTGTCATTCTTTTTAACAGTATAAACCGTTGCTGCATCGGCCGTTCCTTGATTAGATACGAGTGTAATTGTTGCAGCAGATATAGGTAGCAAATGTTTCATCTTATGTAACTTCATCTGAAAAAAACCTCCTGAAAATCGTTGAGATATACTTAGTTGTGAATAAAAATTCATAAACCAGAATGTTTATTTATCGTTAATGGTTAAGTCATTTATATACTAACAAATTGAATGAGTATCGTCATTAATTGTGTATCAATATATTAATGGTCTTTATGTAACTGAATATCTTAATGATCTTATATCTTACGTATAATTTTTATTCATTTGTTATTCATTTTATTTTGATTTTAGAATGTTAACTGTTACATTTTTATCTCGCTATTTGCGGACAGTAAGACCCTATCTCAAAATTCAGTGGAAGCAAACCAGAATATGACAAATGATATTAAATAAATTGTCAAATAAAATTAAAAATCATATTATAAATAATACTTATTTATAATTATTATTTTGACGTACTCATTATCGATTGGTATACTGAAAACGAATGTTCTTGAAAAAGATTCTCATTTCTGATATTGAGGTGAATATAGATGAATAAGAAGAAAATAGGTTTACTTGTGATGGCGTACGGAACGCCAGAATCACTTGAGGATGTAGAGGCGTATTATACGCATATTCGTCATGGACGTAAACCATCTCAAGAAGCGCTTGATGATTTAGTGGGGCGTTATAAAGCGATTGGTGGTATTTCACCACTTGCGAAAATTACAAAGGAACAAGCTAGAAAATTAACAAATGAGTTAAATAAGAGTTTTTCAGAATTTGAATTTGTATGTTATTTGGGACTAAAACATATCGCTCCATTTATTGAAGATGCGGTGGAAGAGATGAAGCGGGATGGTATTGAGGAAGCAATTAGTATTGTGTTAGCACCTCATTATTCAACTTTTAGTATTAAAGCGTACAACGAGCGTGCCCAAAAGATTTCTGAGAACATAAATGGTCCTGTTATAGAGCCGATTGAGCAATGGTACGATGAACCGAAATTTATTGCGTATTGGGCAAACCAAATAAAAGAAACATTTACTAGAATTACAGACGGAGAGAAAGCTGTTGTAATTTTTTCAGCGCATAGTTTACCAGAGAAGATTATTGCAGCAGGAGACCCGTATGTGAAGCAACTACAGCATACGGCAGATTTAATTGCTGAAGCAGCAGGTATTCAAAATTATACAATTGGCTGGCAAAGTGCAGGAAATACACCAGATCCATGGATTGGACCAGATGTACAAGATGTAACGAAAGATTTATACGAAAAGCATGGTTATGAATCTTTTGTATACTGTCCTGTCGGGTTTGTGGCAGAACATTTAGAAGTGCTGTATGACAACGATTATGAATGTAAAGTTGTAACGGATGAACTAGGTGCATCCTATTTCAGACCAGCTATGCCGAATGCTCAAGACTTATTTATTGATTGTTTAGTAGAAATTGTTTCCAAAAAAGTGAATAAAATAATTGACAAAAAGTTAATTTTGAACAATAATTAAATTATAATAATTTTAAATAAGTAATTATTATTATGAAATAATAGGAGGTTCCTCTTGATGAATCCAAATAATCGCTTAACAACAAACCAAGGTGCTCCGGTAGGGGATAACCAAAATTCTCGTACAGCTGGTCGCCGTGGACCGGTATTATTAGAAGATTATCATTTAGTAGAAAAACTTGCTCATTTTGATCGTGAACGTATTCCAGAACGTGTTGTTCATGCGCGTGGCGCAGGTGCTCATGGTGTTTTCGTAACGAAAAATAGCATGAAAGCATATACGAAAGCAGCGTTTTTGCAAAACGAGGGAACAGAAACACCTGTATTCGTTCGTTTCTCAACGGTTATTCATGGGCAAGGTTCTCCGGAAACAGCTCGTGACCCACGTGGTTTCGCTGTAAAGTTTTATACAGAGGAAGGAAACTATGATATCGTTGGTAACCATTTACCAGTTTTCTTCATTCGTGATGCAATTAAATTCCCTGACATGGTGCACTCTTTAAAACCAGCACCAGATACAAATATTCAAACGCCAGATCGTTACTGGGATTTCATGACTTTGTCTCCAGAGTCTACACACATGATGACATGGGTATTCTCTGATTACGGTACGCCAGCAAACTATCGTCAAATGGAAGGTTTCGGTGTACATTCATTTAAATGGATTAGTGCAGAAGGTAAAATTGTTTATATTAAATATCATTGGAAACCACAGCAAGGTGTTCGTAACTTGAGTGCAAAAGAAGTAGAACAAGTACAAGGAAAAGACTTCAACCATGCAACTCGTGATTTATTTGATGCAATCGAGCGTGGAGATTATCCAAAATGGGATCTTCACGTACAGGTAATGCAACTTGATGAAATGGATTCTTTAGACTTTGATCCATTAGATCCAACAAAAGTATGGCCAGAAGATCGCTTTCCGTTAATAGAAGTCGGAACAATGACGTTAAATCGCAACCCACAAAACTTCTTTGCAGAAGTAGAGCAAGCTGCGTTTACTCCAAGTGCAACTGTACCTGGTATTGAACCGTCTGAAGATAAATTATTACAAGGACGTTTATTCTCTTATCCAGATACACAACGTTACCGTCTTGGTGCGAACTACTTACAAATCCCTGTGAACTGCCCATATGCAGCTGTTCGTAATCAACAACGTGATGGTGCAATGCAAATGAATCAACAACCATCAACAATTAACTACGAGCCAAGTCGTCATGCGGAAAATCCAGTTGAGGATCCAGCATACCGTGATTCAACTATGAAGCTTGAAGGTTATGTATCTCGTGAAAAAATCGATAAACCAAACGACTTCCAGCAAGCGGGTGAGCGTTACCGTTCATTCTCTAAAAAGGAACAAGATAACTTAATTGCCAACTTAACAAACGATTTAAAAGATGTGCATGAGCAAACAAAATTACTTGCAATCTGTAACTTCTTCCGTGCAGATCGTGATTACGGTATGCGCTTAGCAAAATCATTAAACGTTGATATTTCAGCGTATGTAGGAAATCCTAAGAAATAATAATATTCATGGTTCTATTTTATTCTCAAATTTTAATTGCTATATGTGTCTACTAATATAATGAATAAAAAGACGGCTGAATTTTCAGTCGTCTTTTCTTTTAAAATACTTATAAGAACTTTATTTTTTATTAGATTTTTTACTTTCTGAATTCGAATTTAAAAAGAGATGAATGAGAATATCGTGTATCGATTATATAAATCCATTTTGTTTTTTCGACATATAAATCGCTGCTATGAAGAAGAAAAGGGGATTTAAAATTATAGGTAGTGCACAAAGATCAATGACTGGAGAAGCCTCAGTCTATTCCCCTGAAATTCATGGTCTTCATGGATTAGGGTCAATCGTTCCGCCTTCAGACATAGCCTTCCGAAGGTCTGCTTTTTGGATACATGCTCTAATAAAACATAGACGATAAGTACCTGAGGTAACAAATAAAAAGGTTTATCTCGTATTAAAAAGAGATAAACCTTTTTCTATTATAAAAGTTATATACTTATAAAATGCATCACTTAGCCTCTTTTTGTATTGCCACCTCGCCTAGTGATTTCTCACTATATTCATAAGCCTTCTCCCCATGCATCGAAATATCGAGCCCCATTTGCTCTTCATGCTCATGCGCGCGAACGGGAAGGAAGAAACTAATTCCTTTAATAATGGCGTACGTCATCACGATTGTAAATGCATAAGTCGCTCCAATTGCAGCTAGCTGTTTCCAAAGGAGTGCGGCATTTCCATAAAAAAATCCATCAGCGCCGCCGCTATTTACAGAAGTGGTTGCAAATAGTCCTGTTGCAATGCCGCCCCATGTTCCGCCGATACCGTGACATCCAAATGCATCAAGTGCATCATCATAGCCAAGTTTATGTTTTAAAAAGAAGACAGCTCCGAAGCAAAGAACGCCTCCGATCGCTCCGATTAAAAGAGCGGAGAAAGGAGTGACGAATCCGCAAGCTGGTGTAATAGCAACGAGGCCTGATACAGCGCCGCAAGCCGCTCCCATTACAGTCGGTTTTGATTGGAAGAACCACTCTGCTAAGATCCATGTTAAGGCGGAAGCTGCGGCTGCGGTATTTGTATTAATGAATGCGGTCAGTGCTACATCGTTCAGTGTAAGGGCGCTACCGACGTTAAACCCGAACCATCCAAACCATAATAAGCCTGCGCCTAAAAGTGTAAAGGGGAGATGGTGAGGAGAAGATCCGTTTACGTCTTTTCGCTTGCCGAGGAAAATCGCTAATACAAGCCCAGCGACACCGGATGTGATATGGACAACGTTACCGCCAGCGAAATCTAATGCTCCGAGTTCGCGAAGCCATCCGCCAACGCCCCATACCCAATGGGCAACGGGATTATAAACGATTGTCGTCCAAATAAGGATGAAAATGAGAAAAGCAGAAAATCGCATTCTTTCAGCGAATGCTCCTGAAATGAGCGCTGGTGTTAAGATTGCAAACATAAGTTGAAACATCATAAATAAATTGTGAGGAATAGTAGCGGAGTAGTCTGCGTTTGGTGCGTAAGTTACGTTTTGCAAGCCGAACCAATCTAATGTACCAATGACGCCATTCCAATCTGGCCCGAATGATAAAGAATAACCGATAAAAATCCATTGAATGGAAACGATCGCCATCGCGCTATAGCTATGCATTGTAGTACTCAGTACATTTTTGCTACGAACCATTCCGCCGTAAAAAAGTGCCAAACCTGGCGTCATAATCATAACCATTACCGTCGCTAAAAATAAAAACACAGTATCTCCCATGTTCATTCTTTTCCCCTCCTATAATGTTATAAAATATTACATTCAATGTTATGTTTCATATCATATTCAATAATAAATAAAAAATCAACATGTTTTTCAGAAAATTTCAAATATCACGTGAGGAAACCTGACATGTCGTTTGTGTAAGTGCGGTTTGTTCAGAAAATTGATATACTATTCTTACAATTAAAAAGAAGTTGGGGGATATTATGTGAAGAAGATATGGAGAAGAGGAGTGTTGATTTGTTTTTGTATGGTATTTGCTTTCTTAGCGCCTATACATACATCAGCAGAAGAAAAAAGAGAGTGGCAAGATGAAGTAGTATATTCTATTATGGTTGACCGTTTTAATAATGGAGATGCAAAAAATGATAAACAGCTTGATGTAGGGAATTTAGAAAGATACCAAGGGGGAGATATACAAGGGATTGTAAAGCGAATTGATTACATAAAAGAGATGGGATTCACTACTATTATGCTTTCGCCGATTTTTAAAGGTGAAACGTATGATGGGTATGGTATGGTTGATTTGCAAAAAGTGAATGAATATTTTGGGTCAATGCAAGATGTGAAACAACTTGTGCAAGAAGCACATAAACGAGATATGAAAGTGGTGTTTCAATTTGTTGTAGAAAAAGAGCAAGAAACGCTTATTGATTCGATAAAATGGTGGATGAAAGAAGCAAACATAGATGGAAGTTATCTTATGCATAGTAAAGAAATATCACGTGCCTTTTTAAATACAGTAAAACAAAGTGTTCAAGGAATAAAAAAAGATTTCCTCGTTATGACTGATGAGGGAGAGGGTATACATAATGAGTACTATAAGCACATAACAGATGTCTTTACGAAAACGGATACACCTATTAAACCACTTTATGACGTTAGTTTAATCGAAAATGGTAAAGTAACAAGTAATTTTTTAGATAATCAAGGCACAAAGCGGTTTGTCAGAATCGCGAAAGAGAACGCATATTATCCGCCGACTCGTTTAAAACTTGCGCTTACTTATTTATATACAACACCAGGGATGCCGATTGTGTACTACGGAACGGAAATTGCGCTTGATGGCGGGGGAGTGCCAGATAATCGCCGCTTAATGGATTTTAAAACAGATGAAAAGTTTTTACAGTATGTAACGAGATTGGGAGAGATTCGTCAAAAATTCCCCTCTCTTCGCCGTGGGACGTTTGAGTTGTTATATGATAAGACTGGGATGAGTGTGCTAAAAAGGACGTATAAAGATGAAGTGACACTTGTTGCAATTAACAACACGAAAGAGACACAAAAAGTTTCACTTTCGGCAAATGAGATAGGAGAAAATCGGGAATTAAAGGGATTATTGGAAGATGAAATCATTAGAGAAGAAGATGGGAATTATTATCTCGTATTGAAGCGAGAAGAAGCAAATGTATATCAAGTTAGAGAAAAAACGGGGGTTAATTGGCTTTTTATCTCTTTACTAATTGGGGTAAATGTTTTGTTTATTGCTTTTTTAATCGCGGTAAAGAAAAAGAAGAAATAATAGGAGAGGGTAGGTTTTAGACTATATACAAGCCGTGGTTATGAAAATAAAAGGAGATTATGAAGAACACCTCCAATTGTTAGACACAGTTTAACAATTGGAGGTGCTTTTTAAGTTACAATCGAAGAGAAGTTAAAGGCTGTAAAACGTTATTTAAATGGTTCAGAGATTCGAAAAGACATCGCAGATTCTATTTAAGTAGCTCCTCCTGTTCTGCGGACATAGGTTCAACAGTATCAGTTTCATGGTGAAAAAGCTTTTTATGCTTTAGTATGTAAATGTAATTGCTGCCAATGAATACCCTTTTTGTGCATTATACGGTTCTATTTGATAAATTTGTTTTTTGGCTTATTCTTTATCTTACCTATTTACTAAACTATTACCACTTGCAAAATTGGATGGATTCTCCTGAATACAAAACTAATGTTCATTTATTTTAGTAGGTGTCTCTCATAGTTCCTAGGATAAAAAGACATACCTATAGTTTAATAACCTTTAATTTTGCAAGCGTTTTCATTTTTGAGAATCATTATAAGCTACATTTTCACGAAACATCTGTTAACATTATATAGGGCTATTAAGGTATCTTGAATATTAAGTATTAGCTACTACCTTCTATAAATTTTAATAATAAGCCTCTACTATTTGTAACTTATTTGTGTTTTACTTTCAATATGTAGAGTCCTAAAACAACAAATGATATTCCTATATATGATGTAATTGGAAATTTCCCTCCTGTTGATGGTAAGTAATATTGTTCTTGACTTACATGCTCTTTTTCTTCTGTGTACTCTTTATTTTGTATATCATCAGATTGTTTAGTGTTTTTATATGTATCATGTATTTTTGTAACTTGCAGCTCATTTTTTATTTTTTTATTCTTTATTTCTATTTTTGCTATTTCGCCGTTCTTTACTTCCATTCTCTGTATTGTAGGGTCCAGTACATAACCCTCTGGTGCCTGAATTTCCTTTATAATATATGTACCAATAGGAAGCTGATTTAATAGTGCAACTCCATCTTTAGTTGTAGTGATTTCTTTCCTAAAATCGCCATTTTCACTTGCAACCTCAAATACCGCTCCTTTTAAAGTTTCTCTATTCTCTCCTACCTTCGTAATTTTTAGAGATCCTAATGATTCCCATTGCACTGCTATATCAGTACTACTTTTTTCACTCATTCTTGGCAATAAAGCTGTGGTATTTTGAACCTTTTGTTTGCCATCAAAAATAACTGCTTGTAAACTTTGCAATTTTGTATGTACTCTTAGTTTGAAAGTTCCATTTGTCGATTTTTTTGGAATTAAAATTTTAAATTTTTCCTTTATAGAGAATTCATTCTTTTCTTCACCTTGTTCATTTAAAATTTTCACTCCTTCTGGTGCCTCCTCCAATTGAACGGAATATACTCCAGATAAGGCATTTGATTGAACCGTATATAATTTGGTTTCAAGATAGTCCCCATTTTGCTCTACTGTCTGTTTTTCATTAGGTATTATGTTTAAGTATGTTTCCTGTACTTCAGTACCTTTAGAAGCTTTGTCTATCAGCTGTTTTACAAGATTATATACCGGTTGGTTCTCTGGTTTTGAATCAGCAATTTCGATTTTTTTAGATGCAACCCAGATAGCTAATTGAGTTGCATAGTATGCTTCCTCTTTTGTAGAAACTCCCAGTTCAGCTGGTGTTTTTTGAGGATAGCCATAAAGTAAAACACGATATACAAAATCATTTTCTTTCCCGATTTCAGGAAGTTCCTCTCCGTTTGGTGAATTCAAATCAGGTGATAAACAATATGCAACATCTTTTGATGAAGTTTTTAAGAGATCTGCCTTTATTTTTACTTCAGCACCTTTGAATTTAATGTGATTCCAGTTAATTTGAAACTTTTCTTGATGTATTATCTCAGCTGCTGCTTGTGGAATAGAAACTCCTAGCAACATAATGATTAAACTTATAATTCCAAACCATTTTGTTAATACTTTGCGTTTCATTTCATTCCCACCATTCATTAAAGTTTTAGTAATAAATATGTACATGTTAATTTTTCTTACTTCGGATATTTCAGTTTGATTATTCCGAAAATTTAAATTAAAATAATGGTTATTTTAGAATCTTATAATGTCTGACAATATTTGTTGACTTATCTGAGCTATAACCTTTATTAAGATTACTATGTATTGGACTAACTTTCTTGATATAAATATTATTCTATACTATTAAAAATCTTTTCAAAAAAATGAGTTTTGAAAGGTGAAATCTAGCTATTTGAAAATAAACACAATTAATAATTCGTTTATTAGATGAACGTTTTTGGTATTCAATCCGCTCTTTAAAATTACCTTTATTTATTTTCTGAAAATTTAGCCATATTTTATGTTTATTATATTCAGAAAATAGATGGTTTGCAATCTGTTTTCGTATGCAATATTGCATACGAAGTTATTATATTTTTATGTTATAATTTATAATTTTATATATAAGGAATATCATGGGTAGAATAATGGATTTTATCATTTTAACCGTGAAGACCCCCTCCTCTAAACGAAGTGAAGGTGGGGGTAGTTCAATTAGTTAGAAGGTGAAACAGTTTTTTTCTGTAAAATAGAATTGATTAATGAGAATATTTGAAAAAAGTATAATCCTGATAAATTTCAATTATAGACAAAAGTAGATGGTTATCGATACGCTCGGTTCTGAGGGCTGAAGTCTGTCCAAATGCAGGCCTATCTCATCGTAGCCTGCCAAAATATGAAAAAATAGCGCTTCATCTGACCAAAAAGGGTTAGGTGAAGCGCTATTTTACGTGTGTTTATCATTTTTTATTATTTTTCTATTAACGATAGTTAATGAATTGTACGTCGATTGGTAAATCAGCGCTACGAACCGCTGCGATTACTGCTTGTAAGTCATCGCGGCTTTTTGCTGTTACGCGTACTTGATCATCTTGTACTTGTGTTTTCACTTTTAATTTTAACTCTTTAATAATGTTATTAATTTTCTTCGCGTTATCTTTATCGATACCTTGTTGCAGTGTTGCACGTTGACGTACTGTGTTACCAGTAGCGCTTTCTACTTTTCCGTAGTCTAAGTTTTTAATTGGTACTTCGCGTTTAACTAGTTTTGAAATAAGAACATCTTTTACTTGATCTAATTTAAATTCATCATCAGAAGTTAAAACGATTACTTCTTTTTCTAATTTAATATCACTCTTGCTTCCTTTAAAGTCATATCGATTTTGAATTTCTTTTAATGCGATGTTAATAGCATTTGTTACTTCTGGTAATTCTACTTTTGAAACGATGTCAAAAGAACTATCTTTTGCCATAGTAAGCACCTCCAAATTAAATTCCACCTCTTATTATAGTGAATTTTTGCGAGTTGGACAAATAAAGGAAAATTCGTGTTATAATGAAGCTTTCTTTGGAATGATAAAAATATACTTTATATATAGAAGGGAATTAAAATATATGTATTTGCAGCCAGGATCGATTGAACAGGTAACTGTTTTACGAGAAACGGAAATTGGATATATGGTTGGATTTGACGATGAGGATGGTTATGAAGAAGTATTTTTACATAAAAATGAAGTAGCGGGAGAAATTGAGGAAGGCGATACGATTGATGTATTTCTATATCTTGATCATCAAGAGCGAATTTCTGCGACAATGAAGACGCCGCTTATTACGATAAGTGATTGGAATTGGGTAAAAGTCGTAGAAGTAAAACCTGATTTAGGTGTGTTCGTTGATATCGGTGTTTCTAAGGATATCTTAATCCCAGCTGATGAGTTTCCAATTTATACACCAGTTTGGCCAGAAGAAGGCGATGAGTTATATTGTACATTAAAATTAACAAATCGTGGTCGTCTTATTGCTCTTCCGGCAAGAGATTCAGATATGCAGGAAATTATTGTAGAGGCAACGCCATCTATGCGTAATAAAAATGTGAACGGACGTGTATATCGCTCACTTCAAGTTGGTTCGTTTGTATTAACGGATGAACATTTCCGTGCCTTTTTACACCACACAGAAAGAAAAGAACAAGTTCGTATTGGTGAGCGTGTAACGGGCCGTATTATTGATGTGAAAGATGATGGTACGATTAATATTTCACTTCTTCCGCGTAAAGAAGAGGGAATGGAAGATGATGCTGCGGTGGTTTATGAGTACATGGAGAGCCGCGGAGGAGCAATGCCGTTTTGGGATAAGAGCCATCCAGAAGACATTAAAGAACGTTTTAATATGAGTAAAGCAGCGTTTAAACGTGCGCTTGGTAAGTTGATGAAAGAAGAAAAGGTTTATCAAGAAGAAGGTTGGACGTACTTCAAGAAATAAAAAAATCCGAACAGGCTCATGCTTGTTCGGATTTTCAGAGTGTTGGGAAACAGGAGTCAGCAGGCTCCTTTTTTTTGTCGTTATGTGTCGGAACGTCGATATATTCGAATTTGCTCCGATAAAGTGAAACTTTAATCAGTGGGGTTTTCTTCATCTCCCACTGATTATTAGCTCTCGCCAATCGGGCTTTTACGAGCAGTTGATTTCTCACTTATCTTTCTCGTTTTTCTCTGAATCTTGAGGTGAGAGTCTTACTGCCCGCTAATGCGGGGTGAAATTTCATTTACTATTTTTCTACCAGCCCACTCTGTTGCTAGATTTTTTATTGTTGCCCGGAAAGACGAGAGAATGTATCTTTCAAATCGCTATCTTTTACTTTAATATCAGCTTTCTTGAATTCGTCTAACAATATTTTCTGACCTGTAGTTTGATCTGCTAACAACTTTTCTTCCAGATTTTTACGAATGGAATCTTTTACTTCATCATATGGTTTTAATTCTTTTTTATCGGTAAGTTTAATAATGTGATAGCCTTGTGATGACTTGATAGGTTTGCTAATTTCACCGACATTTAATTTGTAAGCCGCTTCTTCAAATTCAGGTACCATTTTACCTGGACCGAAGTATCCAAGGTCTCCGCCATTTTCCTTTGAACCTGGGTCCTGTGACTGTTGTTTTGCTAACTCTTCGAATGAAGCACCTTCATCCAGTTGTTTCTTAATATCATTTGCCGTTTTTTCATCGTTTACTAAAATGTGGCTGGCTTTAATTTCAGGTTTATAGTTTGCTTTTACATCTTTATCTGTAATGCTTTTCTTAATGGCTTCGTTCATTGCTAATTTGAACCTAATTTGATTTTTAAAGTCATCTTCATCTTTTAGGCGGTTACTTTCTAATACCGTTTTGAATTGATCACCAAATTGATCTTTTGCTTTTTTGAATTCTTTATCGACTTCATCATCAGATACTTTATATTTTTTTGTCATGATATCTTGTGCCATCATTTCATATAGCATATCTTTTCCGTACCGTTCTTTTAACTGCTTGTCAAAATCACCTTTTGTAATGGTTGAAACTTTTGATGTTGCAATCGCCTCTGAGTTATCTTTTGGACCACAAGCAGACAGCATTAACGTTCCGAGCGCAGCTGTTGCTATCCATAATTGTTTTCTTTTCATCCTAACACCTCATCTAATTATGCTGTTATTATTGTAAAATAGAGAAGTGAACAAGAAGTGAATTTGAGATGTTTTTTGTGAAATAAAAAAGTACATCAACAATTATGTTGATGTACGAAATAATTAAAGATGATCTGTTTTTTTAGAGTATGCACGTTTTCCTTGCTGAATATTTTTTTGTTCTTGTTCATTTTTTTGTGTGCGCTTTGCATTATTATCGCGTGCTTTTTTGTCATTATCGCTTGTATGCGGCATACATATCAACTCCATTTCTAAACAGTTGTACGTTTATCATTTCCGTTTTCGTAAAGACTATGTATACGAGTAGTGGTGAACCTATTATGTATAAAGGTGGATGGGGTATGGACTTAAAATTAAATTATGCCGAATTAACGAAAAAACTAATTGTTGTTATCATCGCAGGTTTATTAAATGCAATTGGAATGAACTTGTTCTTAACGCCAGCAAAAGTATATGCGAGCGGTTTCGCGGGATTATCTCAATTGCTTTCGCAAGTGTTAGGCGATTTTGCATCGATTCACATATCGACGGGAGTACTTTTTGCTTTATTTAATATTCCGGTCGTTATTTTAGCATGGAAAAAGGTCGGAAAAGCGTTTACGTTATTTAGTTTTTTATGTGTTGTATTTATGACACTGTTTTTAGAAATTATACCAGTGAAGGCTGTTTCAAATGATATTATATTGAATGCTATTTTTGGTGGTCTCATTTCAGCGATAGGGGTAGGAATTGCCTTAAAATGGGGAGCTTCCACAGGTGGTTTAGATATTATTGCAATGATTTTGTCAAAAATAAAAGATAAGCCTGTCGGAACATATTTCTTTTTCTTTAATGCAATCATCATTATTGCAGCTGGCTATTTGTACGGATGGGAAAAAGCGTTATACACGTTAGTGACACTATATGTATCATCGAGGATTATTGATGCAATTCATACTCGTCATGTGAAAATTACAGCATTTATCGTTACGAAAAATGGTAAAGATGTACGAAAAGCGATTCAAGCACGTTTAGTACGCGGTATTACAACTATACCAGCGACAGGGGCATATACAAATGAAAATAAAGAAATGCTAATGATTGTGATTACCCGTTACGAGCTATATGAACTAGAGAGAATTATTAGACAGGTAGATCCTGGCGCATTTACAAATGTCATTCAAACGGTCGGTATATTTGGGTTGTTTCGGAAAGATTAAAGAGGACCGGGAATCGGTCCTCTTGTTTTAATGTGTGTTAGTAATGTTTTGCAGTTGCTGTTGCATCTCACGCAGTTGTACCTTTTCAGCAGTTGAAGAATTGGCATAAGCGGATTGCAAAGCATTTTTGGCTCTATAAACGAGTTCCCGCTGTTCTGTGCCGCTTGAACAAGAAACGGCGCCTGCAACAGCATCTCGTGCTTGCTGAAATAATAAGTTACCCATTTAAACCCCTCCGAGAGAAGAGTTGTTTCGTTCTTTTTCTGCATCAGCTAATGTACCGCGGTACGGGAATCTTTCAGCATGCTTCATAACAGCATCGGCCCCTTGTTGGGTGAAGCGTTTTGATTTGTTCTTTTTACCCATTCGTAATTCCCCCTTTTTTAGCAGAAAACAACTGACACATCGCTGTGTCTAGTTATAGTATGAGCGTTTTGAGCCAAACTATAAGTAGGGAATTTTTAGATTACAATCCAAGAACCTCTTCTAAATAAAGAGCAATTCCATCTTCTTCGTTTGTTAATGTCGTATGATTCGCTAATGTTTTTAATTCAGGAATGGCATTACCCATGGCGATGCCGTGACCTGCAAACTCAATCATCTCAAAATCATTGTCTTCGTCACCGAACGCAATAATTCGTTCTTGTGGAATGTTATAATAGCTAGAAACTTTTTGAAGTCCAATCGCTTTATTGAGGCCGCTTTTCACAATTTCAATAATCGGCCAAGGAGCACCCCATTTTCGATGATCAATCACTTCTGCATGCATATCTGTTAAATGCTTACGAATAGCTGTTGATTGCTCATCCAGTGCATCGATTAATAAGCATGTTGGATGATCTTGCAAAATGTTTAGTAAGTCTCCTGTGAAAATATTTGGAGAGCCAAATTCAAAGATATGCTTTTTATCCTCATCAATTTCGCGAACATATACATCGTCAATTACTTCGGCATAAATGTTTTTAACGCCAAAATCAAAGCAAGCCCGAACGATTTCTTGTGCAGTAGAAAGCTCAAGGGGGGAATGGTGCGTTCCCCAATTTGTATCAAGCGGGTGATGAACATAAGCGCCGTTAAAGTTAACGATAGGTGTATTCAAACCAAGTTCTTTATAATAAGCGTGACTAGCGCGAAATGGACGTCCTGTTGAAATGACAACAACATGTCCTTGTTCTTTTGCTTTTTCAATTGTTTGCTTTGTTCGTGCGGAAATAATTTTATTGTCTGTAAGTAAAGTGCCATCTAAATCTAATGCGATTAAATGTTGTTTTTTCATGTTTTCACCTCTTATGAAAAATTTTTTGTTTCTATCTGTATTTCCGTTTTAAGATGCAGAAATAAGAGGTTGGAAAGTGTATAGATAAAGTGGAACTTCCATCAGCGGGGGTCTCCATCCCCCGTTAATGCGGGAGAAACAACCATGAATGGAAGTTTCATTATATATTCATCTTACGTCGCGAAACATGTTAGTGTCCACTATTTCCTACCCAAAATCAGAAAAGTCAATGATTTTTTTGAAAGTTCAAATAATGTTTCTTTCATTTTGTACAATTTGTGAAAAGGGTTACATTACGGGCGCAGCAAGACATATAATGAACATGTAATCTTCTCGTATATGTTTGACTCTCCTTTGGAACTGGCCTAGAATAGGTCGGTTTCTTTTTTTTCAACAAGTGATGCTTGTTCTCCTGCTTTATCATGTAAAGTCATACATATGAACAGTAATAAAAAATATGACTCGTTTCCTAAACATAACAGAAAGGCTTTCTCAAAAATGGATATACTAACGGTGTAAAGATGTCATGGAAGGAGAATGAAAATGGGACAAAATCATAGGTTTCGTTCTGGACAGAAAGCACCAAATGATGGGATTTATGTAGAAATTGGTGAAACAGGAAGTATGGTTAAAGATCCACAACTGGTAAAATTAACTGCTGGTCAAAGGTTTCCTGAGAATTCGAATCAGAACCGCCAGTGGACATATAAAAGAAAGCCGTAAGAGAAGCCGCAATTTATATTGCGGCTTTTGTGATTGAAGAGCAGAGGTATACATACTATTTTTGGGAAACAAAGTTCAAATTTCATAATCAAATTCATTGTATAAAAAAGACAATTGGCGTATAATTAAATTAAAGGTCAAATAAAGTCAAAAAATCAAAAAAGGTCAAACATCAAGAGGATTCCAATGTTTGGAGGTTTATGAAGATGGACTTAAATCAAATGACGACGAAAACACAAGAAGCAATTATGAGTGCTCAATCTTTAGCGGTATCTCATCATCATCAAGAAGTTGATACTGTTCATCTATTACTTGCATTATTACAGCAGCAAGATGGATTAGCAGTGCGTATTTTTCAAAAAATGAATGTCAATATAGAACAATTAACGAAAGAAGTAGAAAGATTGCTTCAAAAGAAACCATCTGTTACAGGAAGTGGTGTAGAAGCTGGCAAAGTGTATGTGACAAATGCTTTAGGGCAATTACTCGTTAAAGCAGAGGCAGAGGCAAAAAAACTGCAAGATGAATATATTTCAGTGGAACATGTATTGCTCGCATTTTGCGAGGAAAAAGGTGATATGAATCACTTGTTCACAGCATTTCACATTACGAAGGATACATTATTACAGTCTTTAATGGAAGTTCGGGGGAATCAGAGAGTGACTAGTCAAAATCCAGAAGTAACATATGAAGCGTTAGAAAAGTATGGCCGTGATTTAGTGGCAGAAGTAAGACAAGGGAAAATTGATCCTGTCATTGGTCGTGATAGCGAAATTCGCCGGGTTATCCGCATTCTTTCTCGTAAAACAAAAAACAACCCTGTTTTAATTGGTGAACCAGGCGTTGGGAAAACAGCAATTGTTGAAGGATTGGCACAACGAATTGTGCGAAAAGATGTACCAGAAGGATTAAAAGATAGAACAATCTTTGCGTTAGATATGAGCGCGCTTGTGGCGGGTGCAAAGTTCCGTGGTGAGTTTGAAGAACGTTTGCAAGCTGTGTTAAATGAAATCAAAAAAAGTGAAGGGCGTATTCTTTTATTCATTGATGAGCTCCATACAATTGTTGGTGCTGGTAAAACAGAAGGGGCGATGGATGCAGGGAATATGTTAAAACCAATGCTTGCACGCGGTGAACTTCATTGTATTGGAGCGACTACTTTAGATGAATATCGAAAATATATTGAGAAAGATCCAGCGCTAGAACGTCGTTTTCAACAAGTGTTAGCGGAAGAGCCAACGGTAGAAGATACAATTTCTATTTTACGTGGTTTAAAAGAGCGCTTTGAAATTTATCATGGTGTAAATATTCATGACCGTGCGATTGTAGCGGCGTCTGTATTGTCTGATCGATATATATCTGATCGCTTTTTACCAGATAAAGCGATTGACCTTGTTGATGAAGCGTGCGCAACAATTCGAACAGAAATTGATTCTATGCCAACAGAATTGGATGAAGTAACGCGCCGCATTATGCAGCTGGAAATTGAAGAAGCTGCTTTAGGAAAAGAAACGGATCGTGGTAGTCAAGAGCGACTAAAAACATTGCAACGTGAACTATCTGATTTAAAAGAAGTTGCAAATGGAATGCGAGCGCAATGGCAAAAAGAAAAAGAAGAAATCCATAAAGTTCGTGACTTAAGGGAACACCTTGAACGTTTACGTCGTGAATTAGAAGAAGCAGAAGGGAATTACGACTTAAATAAAGCAGCAGAGCTTCGTCATGGTAAAATTCCAGCAGTGGAAAAAGAATTAAGAGAGGCGGAAGAAACGGGAGCGCATAACGAACAAGAGAACCGTTTGCTTCGTGAAGAAGTAAGTGAAGAAGAAATTGCAAATATCGTTTCACGTTGGACTGGCATACCAGTTGCAAAGCTTGTAGAAGGTGAACGTGAAAAACTGCTACGCTTAGAGCAAATTTTATCAGAACGTGTTATTGGGCAAGAGGAAGCAGTTAGTCTTGTGGCGGATGCAGTTCTTCGTGCTCGCGCTGGTATTAAAGATCCAAATCGTCCAATCGGTTCATTCATTTTCTTAGGACCAACAGGCGTTGGGAAAACAGAACTTGCGAAAACATTAGCACAATCTTTATTTGATAGTGAAGAGCAAATCATTCGCATTGATATGTCCGAGTATATGGAGAAACATGCTGTGTCTCGCTTGATTGGAGCTCCTCCTGGATATGTAGGATATGAGGAAGGTGGACAATTAACAGAAGCCGTACGCCGTAAACCATATTCCGTTATTTTATTAGATGAAATTGAAAAAGCACATCCAGAAGTATTCAACATTTTATTACAAATGTTAGATGATGGGCGTATTACGGATTCACAAGGACGAACAGTGGATTTCAAAAATACAGTGATTATTATGACATCAAATATTGGTTCAGGGCATTTATTAGAAGGGTTACAAGAAGATGGTACAATTAAAGAGGAAGCAAGAGATCTTGTTATGGGGCAGCTTAGAGGACATTTTCGTCCAGAGTTTTTAAATCGTGTGGATGAAATTATTTTATTTAAACCACTTACAACAAATGAGATCAAAGGAATCGTTGATAAAATTGTAAAAGAGTTACAAGGGCGTTTAATAGATCGTCATATTACAGTGGAATTAACAGAAGTAGCAAAAGAGTTTGTTGTGGAATCTGGGTTCGATCCGATGTATGGAGCGCGTCCATTAAAACGATATGTACAGCGTCAAGTTGAAACAAAGTTAGCACGGGAATTGATTGCGGGAACAATTACTGATAATAGTCATGTAGTTGTTGATGTGGAAAATAACGAACTAGTTGTTCATGTCCAATAAAAAAAGAGTCCGGAGATTGAATCCGGGCTCTTTCTTTATTAGTGTTGTTCTACTGGTTCGTTTGGAATTGCTGCTGCAATTGCCATTACAAGCACAGCAAGAACAACTGAGAAAATAGACGCTTGTTGGAAATCGTATACACCGCCGGTCATAGAGCTAATTACATAGCTCATCATATGTACAAGCAGGAACGACCAAATAAAGGCCCAAATTACACGCATCTTTTCACACCCCTATTCGTTCAATCTGTCCTTATTGTAACACAATTGAAAAAAGAATATAGAAAAAATATTTGTAGATTTTTCAAAGCAAAATTGTATTCCTTTCATACATTATAAAGGAGTAGTTTTTATGTTTAGAAAATAAGGCGGGAGAATGATGAGTGTTACGGAACGTTTTTTTTACTTAGAACAAGAACCATGTGTGATTTATTTGCCAGAGAAGCCCAATGGATTTGGTGTCATGCTTCTTGGTGATTACAATTATTTTATTGAGAATGGTACAAGTTTATGGACGCAGCATGCGGGGCGCGCTCATTTTTTAAATGGGCTGATAGAAAATGGATATACCGTTTTTTCATCTAATTTATACGGGAGACATTGGGGGAATGATCAATCGGTTCGTTTAGCGAAGCGTTTGTATCATGTTGTTATGAAAAAAGAAACACTAAACGAACAAATTCATATCATTGCAGATGGAATGGGGGCTCTTGTGGCTCTTGAAATGATGAATCGATACCCAGAATGTATTCGATCTGTAGTGATGCTTACTCCATGCCTAGATTTGCCTGCACATGTGGAATTTGAAAAAGAGCATAAATTTTTCTATAAAAGGTTAGTGAGAGAGTTATTGCTTGCGTATGATGTGAAGGAAGCTCAGTTAGAAGCGGAAATTGCTAAGAAGTCTTTTTCTTATTTACCTTCTTGTGTGCCTGTAAAAATATTTGTATCCACACAAGAACAAAAAGCGCGCAAGCAATTGTTACGTGAATATGAAAAAAAGCGGATAAATAAAAATTGTGAGACCTCACTATCGTTTCATTTGCAACATGTAAAATATAAGATGGTTCAACATACATGTCATTTCTTTAAAAAATATGAAGAAGATTTATGAAGCTCCAATATACATAAATGAGGAGCTATTTGTTTAGAGGGAGAAAGGGTTGGTGACATGAAGCGCGTACTAATTATAGGAGCACTTTCGTTTGTAGGCTATCATCTTGTAAATAAAATGCTTGCGGAAGAAGTAGAAGTATATGGCCTTGATTTTGCTGATCTGGAAAGTATGTCAAAAGTAAGTGAAGAAAAGTTATTTCTAATTGGGCGGAATGATTTGTTTATGTATTCGTCTATAAGAGATGAGAGCGGATGGAAGACAGTAGAAACCGATCAATTTGATGCGGCTTACTTTTGTTTATGTGAACCGAACAGGCAAAGCGGATTTCGAAATGAACGAATCATTTTACAATATTTAAAGCGCGTCATTCATATGTGCGAAAGAAAACAACTGAAGCTAAATGTACTTTCTTCTATTGAAATAGCAAATGTGCAAGATCAATCTGAAAATAAACGATTATTTATGAAAGTAGAGGAAGAAGTGGAGAAGGGGAATATTCGTTATAGTATACTTCGTGTTCCAACTTTATATGGCCCATGGCAGCCTTCCTTTATGACGTACCACAGGCTTATTCTTTCTGAACTTATGGAAAAGGAATATGAGCTTCTTCAAAATGAAAATGGAGAGGACCTTCTTTATGTAGAAGATGTGTGTGAATATTTATGGGAAAAAGGTAAAACCATAGAAAATTTAGGTGTATATAATATGATCAGTGGTAAAGAAAATCTATGGGAAAAAGGAATTATCCTTTTAAATGCCGAGCATAAAGTGAAAAAAACTGTTAAAGAAGTAAAAGGAGAAGAGATAAAGAGTGTTTGTATTGTGAAAAACACGCCGTTAGAATTCGGTTTAAATAAGCAATTGACACATTTAAAACGATATAAAGAGTTATACGAAGAACATAACATATGTTAAACTATACAAATATAAATTGAAAAACCGATATAAAACCTTTTTTTAGGTGGGAGAGAGTATCCGCCCATGCATAGAAGCGGTCAGGTCCTTTTTTGGCCCCATGCCAAGTGAAAACAAAAGGAGAAAACGAGTGAAAATCTCCGTTTATTTTCATAGCCGTGGTTTGTATGTTGGAAAATCAATATAAATACAAATTGAAAAACCGATATAAAACCTTTCTTTTTTAGGTGGGAGAGAGTATCCGCCCATGCATAGAAGCCATACCCCATACCAAAAGTTAAAAACAAAGAGAGAACACGAGTGCAAGTCACCTTTTGTTTTTGTAGCACCGACTTATATGTTGAAAAATCAAAAGGAATTTATATAGTGTAGAAGTAAGGAGATTAGTGCTCCTTTTATGGAAAGGATGAAGAAATATGAATGAAAAAAATATGCAGTTTTTACAAATCGCTATGAAACACCTGCCGGAAGCAAAGGCCATTTTGGATGATAATGGGATTGCACTTGATATGGAAAAAGCGCAGCCAGTACTAGAGTTGTTAATGAAAGTAATGAACGAAGCATATGAGCTTGGAAAAGCGGGAAAATAAGGTGAACTAGACAAAAACCCTTTTTTTGGAGGAAGAGAGCATCTAGCCATGCATAGAAACGGTCAGAGCCTTTTTCTGCCCCACGCCAAGTAAAAGCAGATACGGAAGTATTTTTGTCATTTTAACCGAGAAGGCTCCCTCTTCTAAGCAAAGTGAAGGAGGGGGGAGTTCAATTGGAAAAGAGCGGGATATATAGGTAGTTTGCTTTTGGTTCTACTATGAGATAAGGTCGACAATATGTCGGCTTTATTTTTTTACTTAGAAATATATTCTAGACAAATAAACATTTATGTTTTAGAATTAGTACCAAGTCATAATAATTGATATAAAACGGAGGGCTGCGATGTGAACGTAGGCATTTTAGGGATCGGAAGATATGTGCCAGAAAAAGTAGTCACAAATCACGACTTAGAGAAAATCATGGATACATCTGATGAGTGGATTCGTACGAGAACGGGAATTGCAGAGAGACGCATTGCCGATGATACAATAGATACTTCATATATGGCGGTAGAAGCTGCCAAGAAAGCTATTGAAAATGCAGGGATTAGTGGAGAAGAAATTGACCTTATTTTAGTTGCAACAGTAACGCCAGATCGCTCTTTTCCAGCCGTTGCTTGTGTAATTCAAGAACAAATTGGTGCGAAACATGCAGCAGCAATGGATTTAGGTGCAGCATGTGCGGGCTTTATGTACGGAATGATTACAGCGCAGCAATTTATTCAAACTGGAACTTATAAAAACGTATTAGTAGTTGGTAGTGATAAATTATCTAAAATTGTAGATTGGAACGACCGCAATACGGCAGTGTTATTTGGAGACGGAGCAGGTGCTGTTGTAATGGGAGCTGTTTCAGAAGGAAACGGTATCCTTTCATTTGAATTAGGCGCAGATGGAAGTGGTGGCAAGCACCTTTATCAAGATGAATATGTTATGATGAATGGCAGAGAAGTCTTTAAATTCGCTGTTCGTCAACTTGGTGATTCTTGTCTTCGTGTTGTAGAAAAAGCAGGTCTTACGAAAGAAGATGTGGACTTTTTAGTTCCGCATCAAGCAAATATTCGTATTATGGAATCGGCAAGGGAACGATTAGGTTTGCCACAAGAAAAAATGAGTACAACAATTGAAAAGTTTGGGAATACGTCAGCTTCTTCAATTCCAATTGCGATGGTAGAGGAATTGCAAAATGGACGTATTCAAGACGGTGATTTAATTATATTAGTCGGCTTTGGTGGCGGATTAACATGGGGAGCAGTCGCTCTTCGTTGGGGCAAATAAGGACTGAGAGAAAAAAAGGAGTGTATTTTGTATGGAAAAGAAGCGTGTCGTAATTACAGGACTAGGAGCTGTTACGCCGATCGGAACAGATGTAGAAACAGCTTGGGAAAACATTAAAAATGGTGTATCTGGAATCGGACGGCTTACACGCTTAGATCCGGAACAATTTCCAGCAAAAGTAGCAGCGGAAATTAACGACTTTGAAGCTGAAAAATATATTGAGAAAAAAGAAGCGCGCCGTATGGATCGCTTCACACAATATGCGGTAGCAGCAGCGAAAATGGCAGTTGAAGATGCAAAGTTGGACATTACAGAAGAAAATGCACCGCGTATTGGTGTATGGATAGGTTCTGGTATTGGTGGCATGGAAACGTATGAAGAGCAATTTAAAATCTTTACGGAAAAAGGCCCGCGCCGTGTAAGTCCATTTTTGATACCAATGATGATTCCTGATATGGCTGCGGGCCAAGTCTCAATTGCTACAGGTGCAAAAGGAATTAATACTTGTTCTGTGACAGCTTGTGCATCTGGGGCAAACTCAATTGGTGACGCATTTAAAGTCATTCAGCGCGGTGATGCAGATGCAATGATTACAGGCGGTGCAGAGGCGCCGTTAACAAGTATGGCATTTGCAGGATTTAGTTCAGCGAAAGCATTAACATTTAATGAGGATCCAGCAACTGCTTGTCGTCCATTTGATAAAAATCGTAGTGGATTTGTAATGGGAGAAGGAGCTGGTATTCTTATACTAGAAGAGTTGGAGCATGCGTTAGCACGAGGTGCACGTATTTATGCTGAACTTGTCGGATATGGTGCAACAGGTGATGCGTTCCATATTACAATGCCTGCTCCTGGCGGTGAGGGCGGTGTTCGTGCGATACGTCAAGCATTAGCAGATGCCGGTCTTCAGCCTGAGGATATCGATTATATTAATGCGCATGGTACAAGTACAGATGCGAATGAGAAATACGAAACGATGGCAATTAAAGAAGCATTTGGTGAACATGCATATAAAGTAGCGATTAGCTCTACAAAATCAATGACTGGTCATTTATTAGGAGCAGCTGGCGCTGTTGAGGCGATTTTCTCTGTTAAATCTATTACAGATGGAGTGATTCCGCCAACAATTAACTATGAAACACCAGATCCAGAATGTGATTTAGATTACGTACCAAACAAAGCGAGACATCAAGAAGTACGCACTGTTTTAAGTAACTCATTAGGGTTCGGTGGTCATAACGCAGTGTTAGTATTTAAAGCTTATAAATAATGTAGTAAAAGGGTGTTTTGGGAAGTAGCAAAGGAGAGCTACTTCTTAAAACACCCTTTTTTGGATGGAAGAGAGCGTCCGATCATGTGTAGAAGCGGTCAGTGCCTGTTTTCGCCCCATGCCATGTAAAAACAAAAGTAGAAAGTGAGAGCGGGTCAGCTTTTGATTTCATAGCCATAACTAGGATTCGGTGGTCATAACGTAGTGTTAGTATTTAAAGCTTATAAATAATGTAGTAAAAGGGTGTTTTGGGAAGTAGCAAAGGAGAGCTACTTCTTAAAACACCCTTTTTTGGATGGAAGAGAGCGTCCGATCATGTGTAGAAGCGGTCAGTGCCTGTTTTCGCCCCATACCATGTGAAAACAAAAGTAGAAAGTGAGAGCGGGTCAGCTTTTGATTGCATAGCCATAACTAGGATTCGGTGGTCATAACGTAGTGTTAGTATTTAAAGCTTATAAATAATTGTAGTAAAAATGAAGGGGATTTATTTCGGCATCAGGACTTTACTACTAATCTTTTTGGGCGCAGGAAAGATGAAATAGCGCAATCAGAAACAAAGTAAAGCCAATCAAAAGTTTCATTTTATCACTTCGCGTTCGCTCCTTTTCTTGCATATATATATATAGAAGAAAAGGGAGGAGTGAAGATGGGGGTTATTCAAACGGCAGATTGGCTGCACCTTTATTATGGGCGTCCAGAAAAGCTTTGTGAGAAGTTTACAAAATACATTCCATTGCCAAAGGAGAGGTTGTACCGTTTTTTAATTTCTAAAGGTATGTATCGTCCAGTGATGGAAGGACAAAAAGAAATTGAGCGACTAGAGGAAAAGCAGATTTGGAAAGAGCTTTCTGAGGAGTATGAGGAACTAAAGCACTGGTTACAAGGGCCAGATGTCCCTATCTTTATTTTGTTATCAGATTCATATAATCGCACGGTACAAGCGGAATATAACGGAAAAGCTGGCTTAACAATGCGTCATGTGATTTTCCTGTTTGTCTGTGGACGGAATACAGTGAAGGAATTAAAAGCATTGCTTACCCATGAATATCATCACATATGTCGGTTACATCAAATTGAAAAGAAAGAAAAGGATTATACATTACTTGATACAATGATAATGGAGGGGCTTGCAGAGCAAGCGGTGTATGAAAGGCACTCAGAAAAGAGTTATGCACCGTGGACATCGTACTATACAAAAGAGGAAGCGGTTCATTATTGGGAGAAGGTTGTAAAAAAGAAACAGGATATGAAGAGAGGAACAAGGGAGCATGACTGCTTACTAAATGGAATGCAAATGTACCCGAAGATGCTTGGATATGGCGTTGGATTTCATATTGTAAAAGATTGTGTGGAATTTGAGAAAGATAACACGCTTTCTTTATTGTCTATGGATGCCATATGTATATTAAATAAAGCAAATACTTTTACCTCTTAATAGGTGATAAATATAAAAAACTTGGCGCTGCCAAGTTTTTTTGCATGATGAAAATGGAAGTGAGAAGTAGTGAAGAAATAATAAGTAGAATATATTCCCTTGGATGGAATAAATTTCACAAGAAATGAACATAATGAGATGTACAAACAGTAGTGAAGTGAGGGGTAGAAAATGTTATATCTACATGATGTGTGGGTAAATTGGTTTGAAGGTGAAGAAAATGGGTATAACGTTTGTCATTTTTACGAATGGCGGAAGGATGATACGATCGAATTATTAGATCAAGTGCCATTATTAAAAGTAGATTCTACATTATATCATTACATCGAGAACGAATTATTGGAACTTCCGCAAAAACTATTGGAAGACGTACATCATAAGGCGTATATTCGTAAAAATCATGAGCGTTTGCAACAAGAGTATTGTTTTGTTGTTACAGATGGAAAAGGAATTATTGCAGTGGATTCAATTGGGTACAATGTACCGATTCGAAAAAGTAGGCTTATTCCTCGTCAAGAGCAGATGGTATATGAGATGGTGGAAAATGTCCAAGCAGAAAAGTATGAGTTTCAAGTGGAAGAATCACAAAAAGAGCATCATATTTTATCACCATCGCCATATATTATGAATGGCTTAACTCGTAAAGAACGACAATTAAAACAATTGCTTTTTATGGCGCTAGATCAACTACATACAACGAAAAATCCAGCTGAAATTCGCTATTGGTATACAGAATGGGATCCATCTGCATATGGGACTGTTCAACATATGAAATTTGAAGACGTCTGGGAGCGCCTTTATGAGGAAGCGAAATATGGTTGGTCAAAAAAGCATGAACAGCTATGTGAACGCCTTGTAAAAGGGCAACCATTCTTTGAAAAGTTATGGGAAATGGAAAATGAACAAAAGGTAAATTAAAAAACCGCCAAATTGGCGGTTTTTTAATTTGATCCAGCTCCGGTGGCAAGCTCTTCTTGTCTAAGAACCTTCCGCATAAGAAGGCAAAGAACGAATTCTATGCGAAAAAAACTTAGACCGTCAGAGCTGAATGATCCACCTCCGCTTTTTGTATAATCCAGCTCCAGCGGCAAGAATGATGGGTGGCTTCGCGTCTTCCTACGAGGCAAAAAGCGCCTCTACGTCAGGAGCTCCATCCCCCTCATATTCTAAGCGAGCCACTTCCGCTTTTTTCATTACCTACGTTTTCTGCTTAATCCCATTGCATTTTCAACTTTACGTAGTTGTTTCATTGCAACGCGATTTGCTTTTTCAGCACCTTTGTCAAGAATTTCATCTAATTCAGGGGAGTTAATTAGTTCGTTATATTTTTCTTGAATTGGACGAATTGCTTCTACGACTACTTGTGCTAAATCACCTTTAAAGTCGCCGTATCCTTTTCCTTCATAGTAAGCTTCTAGTTCTTCAATTGTTTTACCTGAGAATGAAGAGTAGATTGTTAATAAGTTGGAAATACCAGGTTTGTTTTCTTTGTCGTATTTTACGATACCGTCAGAATCAGTTACTGCACTTTTAATTTTCTTTTCAATTGTTTTTGGCTCATCAAGCATACTAATCATTGATTTTGGATTTGGATCAGATTTGCTCATTTTTTTCGTAGGTTCTGTTAATGACATAACACGAGCGCCTACTTTTGGAATGCGAATCTCTGGAATTGTGAAAATTTCACGGAAACGTTTATTGAAACGCTCTGCTAAATCGCGAGTTAATTCCATATGTTGTTTTTGATCGTCGCCAACTGGCACAATCTCAGTGTTGTAAAGTAAGATGTCAGCTGCCATTAATGGTGGATACGTAAGTAATCCAGCTGGAACAGATTCTCTACCAGATGATTTATCTTTATATTGCGTCATACGTTCTAATTCTCCAACATATGCGATAGATTGCATAATCCATCCGAGTTGAGCGTGCGCAGGTACCTCTGATTGTACAAATAAAGTAGATTTTTCAGGATCAATACCACAAGCTACATATAGCGCAGCAAGGCTGCGGATGTTTTTACGAAGTTGTACAGAATCTTGAGGAACTGTAATCGCATGCTGGTTTACAATGCAGAAATAACAATCATGTTCGTTTTGTAATTCTGTAAATTGTTTCATTGCTCCTAAATAGTTTCCAAGCGTAATTGTTCCGCTTGGCTGAATACCAGAAAAAATAACTGACATAATAATGCCTCCTTGAAATTTGTATGTATTGTTGAAGAGTGGGGGAAGTAGGTCAATGCGAGCCGCTTCCGCTTTTTATATAATCCAGCTCCAGCGGCAAGAATGATCGGTGGCTTCGCGCCTTCCTACGAGGCAAAAAACGCCTCTACATCAGGAGCTCCATCCCCCTCACATTCTAAGCAAGCCGCTTCCGCTTTTAAATACAAAAAAGCCCATTCATCCCAAATGATCTAGGGACGAATGGACCGCGGTACCACCCTAATTATTTCACAAATAGTGAAATCTCTTTTATCCATTATAACGCCTGGATATAACGCCAAAGCCTACTCCTAAGTTGTTTCGGTTTGGTGCTCAAAAGCCCATTCCATACTGTACAATTACTTGTTCTCACCAACCACAAGCTCTCTGAAATTGCTGCAATATGTACTCTTCTTTCTCATCGCATGCATATGAATTTATTATAATATAGCTCTGTTTTTAACAGCTGAGCGAGCCACTTGCGCTTTTTGAGTAATCCAGCTCCAGTGGCAAGAATACTCGGTGGCTTCGCGCCTTCCAGCGAGGCAAAAAGCGCCTCTACGTCAGGAGCTCCATCCCCCTCGCATTCTGAGCGAGCCACTTGCGCTTTTTATAACAAAATGTTTTGCAAGTAATTATATCATATGGAAAAACGTTTGCAAACTACATCAAAATAGTAAAGCTAATGATCGTAGAGATGAGGCCTAAAAGAACACCTGTAATGCAGATGGGGTATGTCCATGTGAAAGAATACGTTTTATATATTCTTTCTTTTTTATCTATTGCTGATTCTTCTTCTTCAATTAAAGATTCTACCTTTTTATTTGTTCCAAATACTTTTTGGAAAGCGTACATTGTTATGTTGAAAAATCCACTTTGAAATAGAAATAAAAAACCTCCTAAAATAACAAAAAATAATGCAATGTAAAACATGATATTGACAAAATTCAACAAAAATTGAGCTGAAAATAGGAATGCACCAATGCTAGAAACGATTATTGCTAACAATATTAATATACAAGTGTGAGAATAAAGTCTATTCAAAATGTTCCCCTCCGTCAAAATATTACTAGAATTATTATACTATAAAAGTTATAATGAGTACTAGGGATAATTATTTGAAAATTATACGCAATTTTGTATTTTCTTTCAATATGATGGGAGCAATGTTAAGTGCCTCATTTACAAAAAATAAAAAAAATAAACATTTTATTAAAAATTTTAACAAAAAAACAAAAAACTATATTCACAATCGTCACATTATATGTATAATGAAAATTGTAGAAACTTGGAGATTATTCTTTCAATTCTGCTTTTTAGTAAGTGGGGGTACAGGAGGTGCAATTAGGGGAGGTAGTACAATATGAAGAAAAAGATACCACTAATACTTGCATCGACATTGACGGTCAGTATGCTTGGTGCTTGTAGTTATCAGCAAGAAGATACGAAAGCGAGTACGAAAGAAGGCAGTGCTTCAGGCAAACAAGTACTAAATTTACCTGAAGCTGCTGAAATTCCGACAATGGATACAACATTATCAACAGATGCGGCATCTTCTAACATAATGAATAACACAATGGAAGGATTATATCGCCTTGGAAAAGACGATAAACTCGTTCCAGGTGTGGCAAAGTCTTATGAGAAAACGGAAGATGGTAAGAAGTACGTATTTAAATTACGTGATGATGCGAAGTGGTCTAATGGGGAACCTGTAACAGCTAAAGACTTTGTATATTCTTGGAGACGAGCTGTCGATTCAAATACAGGTGCAAAATTTGCTTACATATTATTCGATGTAAAGAATGCAGAAAAAATTAATAAAAAAGAGTTGCCAGTTGAAGAACTTGGCGTAAAAGCAATTGATGATCACACACTAGAAGTGGAATTAGACAACCCTGTTCCTTACTTTGTTAGCTTAACGGTATATCCAACATTCTATCCATTAAATGAAAAGTTCGTAAAAGAACAAGGGGATAAATTTGGATTAGAATCTAATACGACGCTCTATAACGGTCCGTTCGTCTTAAATGAGTGGAAACATGAACAAAGTTTCCAGCTTAAGAAAAATGAGACGTACTGGGACAATAAAGTAGTGAAGCTGGAAGAAGTAAACTTCAATATTCTAAAGGATCGTTCAACTGCAATAAATTTATATGAAACAAATGCAATTGATCGTGTCGTATTGACATCAGAATTTGTAGATAAATACAAAAAAGATTCTGATTTCAAGACAATTAAGAAACCTTCTACACAGTTTATTCGTTTAAACGAAAAGAACAAGTTCTTAGCGAATAAGAACATTCGTAAAGCAATATCAATGGCCTTTGAACGTGAAAATATCGGGAAAGTTATTTTAAACGATGGTTCACAGGGGATGTACGGTTTTGTTCCGAAAGGTTTAGCGAAAGGACCAAATGGAAAAGACTTCCGTGAAGAAAATGGAAATCTGATCAAAGAAGATATAAAAGAGGCTCAAAAATATTGGGAAGCTGGTAAAAAAGAACTTGGTGTTGATAAAGTAGATTTAGAGTTGCTGAACTTTGATACAGATGATGCTAAGAAAATCGGTGAGTATTTAAAAGGGCAATTTGAAAAGAATTTACCAGGCTTAACAATTTCAATGAAAATGCAGCCATTTGCACAAAAATTAAAACTTGAAGCAAGTGGAGAATATGCAATGTCGTATGCAGGATGGGCCCCAGATTATATGGATCCGATGGCATTCCTAGATATGTATACAACAGGAAATCCGCAAAACAAAGTCAACTATGCAAATCCAGCATATGACGAATTAATTAAGAAGGCAAAAGTAGAGACAGATGTACAATCTCGTTGGGATGCACTGTTGAAAGCTGAAAAACAATTGTTGGATGATGCAGCAATTGCTCCAGTATATCAACCAGGAAAAGCATATTTACAACGCAGCTCTATTACAGGGTTGCTAGAACATAAATATGGTGGCGAATTTAGCTACAAATGGGTTGAAGTCAAAAAATAAAATTGGTTTCCATCATGAATAAGGGTATATGCCTATGATGGGCATATGCTTTTATTTAAAAAAATAAAAGTAAGAATATTTCAAACTATCTTATTGCTTTTGAGAAAAATGGGGAGGTGCTTGATTATGGGACGTTATGCATTAAAACGTTTCGTGTACATGGCTTTGACGTTATTTTTAATCACTACGCTGACATTCTTTTTAATGAAATTACTGCCGGGTTCTCCGCTTAAAAACCAAGAGAAATTATCTCCGGCGCAGAAAGAAATCATTTTAGAAAAATATGGTTTGAATGATCCGGTGCCAGTGCAATATGCGCGCTACTTAGGGAACTTAGTAAAAGGTGATTTAGGAGTATCATTCCAGTACGATAACCGTCCTGTAACGGATATGATTGTTGATCGTATTGGACCATCAGCACAGCTTGGTTTCCAGGCGATCGTATTAGGAACATTTATAGGTCTAATTTTAGGGATTATCGCAGCACTTCGTAATAATACATGGGTGGATTACGGGGCAACCATTATTTCTGTACTCGGAATGTCGGTACCATCCTTCGTATTCGCAGCGTTACTACAATATTTTGTAGGGGTAAAACTTGGTTGGTTCCCAGTTGCATTCTGGAAAGGTCCTGAATTTACAGTCATGCCAACGGTTGCTTTATCGATGGCAGTTACTGCGACAATTGCACGTTTCGCTCGTGCGGAGTTAATCGAAGTAATGCAAGCAGATTATATTTTAACAGCAAAAGCAAAAGGAATTAGTCAAGGTGTCATTATTATAAAACATGCACTTCGTAATGCATTGATTCCGGTTGTTACAATTTTAGGACCAATGGTTGCGGGATTAATTACAGGGACGCTTGTTATTGAGCAAATCTATGCTGTACCTGGACTTGGGGAGCAATTCGTTAAATCGATTCAATTGAATGATTATACGGTTATTATGGGAACGACAATTTTCTATAGTGCAATCTTTATTTTAGTAATTTTCATTGTTGATATTTTATACGGAATAATTGATCCTCGTATTCGTTTAGCGGGAGGGAAAAAATGATGAAAGACGTACAAAAATTATCTCCAGATTTATTTCAACCAGCCAATCGAAGCAATGTTGATAATGAAGTCATTGCCCGACCAAGCTTAACGTTTTGGCAAGATGTAAGAAGACGTTTGTTTAAACATAAAGGAGCAATGTTTGGTTTTGTATTGCTTGTCATCATTGCGCTTTTAGCAATTTTTGGACCGATGGTAAGTAAACATTCCTATAAAGACCAAGATTTAGGACGTGCAAAAATGCCGCCGAAAATTCCAGTGATAGAAAATATTCATTGGTTACCATTTGATGGTACAGATCAATATGGTGTTGATCAATATGAGAAACGTGATATTAAAGAGTATTTCTGGTTCGGTACAGATGATCTTGGACGTGACCTTTGGACAAGAACATGGGAAGGAACACGCGTATCATTATATATCGCTCTTTTAGCAGCGGCAATTGACCTAGTAATTGGGGTTGCATACGGAGGTATTTCAGCGTTCTATGGTGGACGAGTGGATAACATTATGCAACGTGTTATGGAAATTATTAACGGTATTCCATATTTAATCATTGTAATCTTAATGGTAATTATTATGGATCCAGGTATTTTATCAATTACATTCGCGATGGCAATTACAGGTTGGATTGGAATGTCGCGGATTGTACGTGGACAAGTATTAAAATTAAAAAACCAAGAGTATGTATTAGCATCTCGTACATTAGGTGCAACAAACACACAATTAATTGTGAAGCACTTAATTCCGAACGTAATGGGACCAATTATCGTTATGACAATGTTTACAATTCCTACAGCGGTGTTTGGTGAAGCATTCTTAAGCTTCATTGGTCTTGGTATTCAGCCGCCAACTGCATCACTTGGTTCTCTTGTAAATGATGGATATAAGTCAATTCAAACATATCCACATATGATGTTCATCCCTGCGGTTGTCATCAGTATGTTAATTTTAGCATTTAACTTAATGGCAGATGGATTACGCGATGCGTTAGATCCAAAAATGCGTAAGTAAACGAGGGAGGAGAAGTGAAAATGAAAACATTGTTAGAGGTAAAAGATTTACAAGTCTCCTTTGATACACATGCTGGTGAAGTACAAGCTGTTCGCGGAGTTACATTTGATTTGAAAAAGGGAGAAACATTAGCGATTGTAGGAGAATCTGGTTCTGGGAAATCAGTTACTTCGAAAGCGCTAATGGGACTCATCCCAAATCCTCCAGGACGTATTAAAAATGGAGAAATTGTATTTGATGGTCGTGATTTAACAAAATTAACAGAAAAAGAAATGCAGCAAGTGCGCGGGAAAGAAATTGCAATGATTTTCCAAGATCCGATGACATCACTAAATCCAACGATGACAATCGGTAATCAAATTATGGAAGGTCTTATTAAACACCAAGGGATGAGCAAAGCGGATGCGCGTAAAGTTGCGTTAGAACTGCTTGATCTTGTTGGAATTCCAAATCCAGAAGCGCGTTTAAAACAATACCCACACCAATTCTCTGGTGGTATGAGACAGCGTGTTGTTATTGCGATGGCATTAGCTTGTAATCCGAAACTATTGATTGCGGATGAGCCGACAACAGCACTTGATGTTACAATTCAAGCACAAATTTTAGAGCTTATGAAGGACATTCAACAGAAAACAGAAGCGGCGATTATTTTCATTACGCATGATTTAGGTGTAGTAGCAAACGTTGCGGACAGAGTTGCTGTTATGTATGCAGGTAAAGTCGTTGAAATTGGTACGGTTGATGAAATTTTCTACAACCCAAAACACCCGTATACATGGGGATTAATCGCATCTATGCCAAGTTTAGATGGCTCAGAAGCGGAGTTATATGCAATTCCTGGAACACCTCCAGATTTATTAAAACCGCCAAAAGGGGATGCATTTGCACCACGTAACCCACAGGCACTAAAAATTGACTTTGAAATGGAACCACCATTCTTTAAAGTTAGTGATACACATTATGCGGCAACATGGTTACTTCATGAGCAAGCACCAGAAGTACAACCGCCAGAAGTCGTTCAAAAACGAATTCTTCAAATGAAAGCAGGTGAACAACATGACTAATCAACGTGAAAAATTAATTGAAGTAAAAAATGTAAAGCAGCACTTCAACGTTAGTGGTGGTGTTGTAAAAGCGGTCAACGACATTTCATTTGATATTTACCGCGGTGAAACATTTGGACTTGTAGGGGAATCTGGTTGCGGAAAATCAACAACTGGAAGAACGATTATCAGGTTATATGATGCAACTGCTGGAGAAGTGCTGTTCGACGGTGAAAATGTACATGGTAAGAAATCACGAGCAGAATTAAAGAAATTTAATCGTAAAATGCAAATGATTTTCCAAGATCCATACGCATCATTAAATCCTCGTATGACAGTTGGGGATATTATTGCAGAAGGCATTGATATTCACGGTTTAGCAAAAAGCAAAAAAGAACGTATGGATCGTGTGCATGAATTATTGAACACAGTTGGGTTAAATAAAGAGCATGCCAATCGTTTCCCGCATGAGTTCTCTGGTGGACAACGTCAACGTATCGGAATTGCTCGTGCACTTGCGGTAGAACCGGAATTTATTATTGCGGATGAACCAATTTCAGCACTTGACGTATCCATTCAGGCGCAAGTTGTAAACTTACTGAAACAACTGCAAAGAGAAAAAGGCTTAACATATTTATTCATTGCCCATGATTTATCGATGGTAAAATACATCAGTGATCGTATTGGTGTTATGTACCGTGGACAAATTGTTGAATTAACAAGCAGTGATGAGCTATACGAGAATCCAATTCATCCGTATACAAAATCACTATTATCAGCAATTCCGCTTCCAGATCCGGATTATGAACGCAATCGTAAGCGTATCGTATATGATCCATCTCAGCATCAATATGGTAATGAAACGCCTACTATGCGAGAAATTCGCCCTGGACATTTTGTTCTTTGTTCAGAAGCAGAATACAAGAAATATAAAGAAATCTATCAATAATAGAAAAGAAGCGGCTGGAGAGGTCGCTTCTTTTTTATATACATACAAATAAGAAAACTGATATAAACCTTTTCTTATTGGATGGGAGAGAGGATTCGCCCAAGCATAGAAGCGGTCAGGTTCTTTTTTCGCCCCATGCCGAGTGAAAACAAAAGGAGAGAAGGAAAAGCTGGAGTAGAGATTTCAGCAATAGAGTGGGGGATAGAAAAATAGTAAATGAAATTTTATCGGCGCAAGTCCAAATATATCGACCGTTCCTCAAAATATATTGGCGTTCCGATAAAGAACAGCACAAAAACAGGTTGGAGAAGGCTTTCTCCAACCTGTTTTTTCTGAATATCAACATTAATATTAAGCTTGAACAGGAGCTGATTCTTCAGAAGTCTCCGGTTTAACAAGGGCATAATTTTCCCATGCTCTGCTTTTCCAGCGGAAGAACATAATGATGGCACGTGTCCATTCATCAATCGCAATGGCTAACCAAATGCCGGGCAGTCCCATGTACAAATAAAATACAAAAAAGTAGCCAAGTGGTAAACTCATTAATACCATTGAGAATGCGCCAATTAAAACTGGATATTTTGCATCACCAGCAGCCCGCAAGGAATTAATGATGACAATATTCATCGTTCGGCCTGTTTCTAGTAGAATGCTTAATAAAAGAACGGTTGCGCCTAAAGCGATGACATGAGGATTATCTGTAAATAACCCCATTAACTGCGTGCGAAATGTTATGACGAGAATGACCATACATAACGTAACACCAATGGCCCACTTTACACTTTTCCATACACGTACATATGCTTCGTCTTTCTCATTTCCACCGACTAAACGCCCAACAATGATCGCTGTTCCCATTCCGATGGCGATAGCGAATAAGTAAGTAAACATTGAAATATTTGTTGCATACTGTCTTGCAGCTAATGATTCTGCTCCTAAGTATGTCGCATAATATAAAAAGACAATTTGACATGCTTGGTACATAACTTGTTCAAAAGCCGATGGAATACCAATCTTTAAAATCTTGCCGATATATTCTTTTGATAAGGTAATGTAGTAGTTCAACTTCACGCGATATTCCATGACGCGGTATAGTAACCAGAAGAAGACAATGAGTGCGATTAAACGGCTGAAAGATGATGATATAGCAGCACCTTGAACGCCCATTTCTGGAAAACCGAATTTCCCGAAAATAAGTACATAGTTTCCAGCAATATGAAAAATGTTCATTCCTAATGAAATCAACATTGCTTGTTTTGTAAATCCATGAACACGAATAATGGCAGCCAGTGAATTAATAATGGCTTGAAGAAAGATTGCTCCTCCAACAATTGATAAATAATTTTGTGCGTAAGTTAATACGTCACCTTGTAAATTCATCGTCATCATCATATTTTTCGAAAATAAAAGAAAACCGGCGCTTATGATGAGCCCGACTCCTAAGTTTAATGTTACCGCTAAAGCTGATATTTTTGATGCTTCCATATATCGTTTAGAACCAAGGTATTGAGAAACAACAATTGCGGCCCCGTTTCCGATTACTTCTAGTACTAATATTGCGATATGAAGATATTGATTCGCTGCCCCAACACCTGATACCGCGTCATCTGATAGTGCACTTAGCATAAAAGTATCAGCAATCCCCATTAACATAAAAAGAAAAACCTCTAAAAAAATAGGCCATGTTAAGAAAAATAAATTTAATTTTTCTTCCTGCCCTTTTTTGGACGTAGTCACTGTCATATCATCCCCCACTTTACCGATATCCTTTTTGAAACAAAATGTATCTTAACACACTTCAGCAACACTTGCATTCATTTTGCAGTTTGGTTATTGAACTACCCCCACCTTCACTTCATTTAGAGGAGGGGGTCTTCTCGGTTGAAATGATAAATATATATTTCGAAAAAATAGGACATATATAAGTACAAATTGAAAAATCAATAAAAATCCTTTTTTTGGTTGGGAGAGAGCGTCCGCTCATGCGTAGAAGCGATCATCCCCTTTTTTCGCCCCATGCCACGTGAAAACAAATGGAGAAAAGGAGTGGAGATCTTCTTTTATTTTCAAAGCTGTGACTTATATGTTGAAAGATCAAAATGGTGCATATTAGAAGGGAATAATTATACAAAAGATATTATATGATATAAAATTAATTATACTCTGATAATTTAGATAATTATTAAAACAGGTATATTTAGTATTTCAGGCAGGAAAATAAGTAATATAAAACGTTTACAGAAAATGCTATGGTAACAGAAAATTTTAATAAGATAGAAAAACAAATATACAAATAATATATTTATATGTATAATATGAATTATTAGAACATATAAATATTTCTTTCTGTTTGAAAATGAAAGGGCTAACATTTTTTTAGGGGGATGGAAGGATGAAGAAAAAAGTACCAGTTTTAGTAGCGTCGACATTAGCGATGAGCATGGTTTTAGGAGCATGTAGTTATCAAAAAGATGAGTCGCAAGCGAAAGCAAAAGGGGAAAGCGGCAATAATAATGCGAAACAAGTTATAAATTTAACTGAAACACAAGAAATTCCAACGATGGACACAGCGTTATCAGCTGATGCAGTATCATCGCGAGTGATGAATAATACGATGGAAGGGCTATACCGCCTTGATAAAGGGGATAAACTCGTTCCAGGTGTAGCGAAATCAAGTGAAAAATCAGCAGACGGGAAAAAGTATACTTTTAAATTACGCGAAGATGCGAAGTGGTCAAATGGAGATCCTGTAACAGCGAAAGACTTTGTATATGCTTGGCAACGAGCAATTAATCCAGATAAAGCAGCAGTATCAGCATATATTATGTTTGATGTTAAAAACGCACAGAAAATTAATAAAAAAGAAATGACACCAGATCAATTAGGTGTAAAGGCCATTGATGATTATACATTAGAAGTAGAATTAGAGCATCCAGTTCCATACTTTGAAAACTTAATGATTTATCCACTGTTTTATCCTGTAAATGAAAAGTATGCGAAAGAGCAAGGGGACAAGTTTGGTCTAGAGGCAAATACAACACTATATAATGGACCATTTGTATTAAGTGACTGGAAGCATGAAAGAAGTTTCCAAATAAAGAAAAATCCATCATACTGGGACAATAAAGAAGTGAAGCTAGAAGAAGTGAATTTTAATATTGTAAAAGATATGGCAACATCGATTAACTTATATGATACAAAAGCGATAGACCGTGCTAACTTAAGATCTGAGTTTGTTGATAAATATAAAGGGGATAAAGATTTTAAAACGGCAAATGAAGCTACTGTATCCTATCTTCGTTTCAATCAGAAAAATGAAGCTTTAGCAAATAAAAACATACGTAAAGCAATTTCTCTTGCCTTTGAACGTAAACCACTTGTTGAGACGATTTTAAACAATGGCTCTACTGAAGCAACAGGATTAATTCCAAGCAAATTTATTACAGGGCCAAATAAAAAAGACTTCCGAGCTGAAAATGGGGAGTTAGTAAAAGCAAACGCGAAAGAAGCGAAGAAATATTGGGAAGCTGGTAAAAAAGAATTAGGAAAAGATAAGATTGAGATTGAGCTATTAAATGAAGATGTAGATTTATCTAAGAGAACAGGGGAGTACTTAAAAGGAGAGTTAGAAAAGAACTTACCTGGTTTTACATTGAAAATTAAGCAACAGCCATTTGCGCAAAAGCTTAAACTTGAAGAAAGTGGAGATTATGAAATGACATTTGCTTTATGGAGTCCAGACTTCCCAGATCCAGTAACTTACCTTGATATGTTTATAACAGATGGCACGCAAAATAAAATGAAATACTCTAATCCGAAATACGATGAAATTATTATGAAAGCGAAGACTGACGGTAGCGATGTACAAGCGCGCTGGAATAGTTTACTTGAAGCAGAAAAAATCCTTATGGATGATGCAGCAATTGCTCCTGTATATCAACGTAGCACGGCTTATTTACAAAAAGGAACAGTTAAAGATATTTATAAGCATAATTATGGCGGAGATTTAAGCTTCAAGTGGGCATCTGTCGGAAAATAATTTAAAAAGAAGCAGGGAATTTCCTGCTTCTTTTTAGTATGTTCGTTTTTTATAAATCCCTTTGCCGCCAACTTGCTTCCATCCAGATTGTACTTCCGCACTTTTATTAACAAATTTCATTTTCTCTTTCCCACCAAATAGCTTTTCACCGATGCCATTCGTAATGGCACCAATCAATGCTGTAATTCCGATGACGAGGGCAGCGACAATTGCAAAATCAATAAAAAAAGCAACCATATGAAAATTCCCCCTTTGCCTGTCTGTATCATTATTGTATGAGAAAAAAAGTTAAAAAGAAAGAAAAGTTAGAAAATAATTATTTTACTTAAAAATAGTCTAGACAATAATAATGAGGTTTGATAAAATAAACAAGAACAAACGTTCCTTTTTCATGGCTGTTTTACATAGCGGTAAGTCTTACATTTCACCATTGTTTTATCAGAAAAAGGTAATAAAGCGCTATCGGAAACATGTGGTGAAGTACATTATATGAAAGAGAGTCTATTAAAAAAATAGTTCTAAAGACGTATACGAATGGGATATAGGGCTTATGTCTTCAAGTATTTATGCCAGCTTTACTGGTCCTAAGCAACAGTTAAAGACATATGGTGTTTTCCCTATTAATAAGGAAATTTACTGTGTATTTCTTTCTGAATCTATTGTATAATGATTATAGAAGTTACTTATTTAAAGTAATTGTTGTTTATTAAAAGTTGCTTGCTCATAAGTTGTTGTTTACATCGAAAGCAATTTTTCATTTTGTTGTAAGACAAGTCATAGTGAAGAATTGCTGGGAAATAGAAATTCAAACTGTAATTAGTACAGAATCTGTACTCTTTAAGGAGAGTGAGTCTTGTATGGTAACACTATATAGTTCTCCAAGTTGTACGTCTTGTAGAAAGGCGAAATTATGGCTAGAGGAAAATCATATTCCCTATACAGAACGTAATATTTTCTCAGATCCATTAACGATTGAGGAAATTAAAGAAATTTTACGCATGACAGAAAGCGGAACGGATGAGATTATTTCAACTCGTTCGAAAGTTTTCCAAGAGTTAAACGTTAACTTAGAATCTTTACCACTTCAAGATTTATATAAGATGATTCGTGACTACCCAGGCATTTTACGTCGTCCTATTATGATTGACGAAAAACGTCTTCAAGTAGGTTATAACGAAGATGAAATTCGTCGTTTCTTACCACGTACAGTAAGAACATTTCAGTTACGTGAGGCACAGCGTCTTGTAAATTAACAATAAAAGTTTTGTATATGAAAACCTTCTACTTTACAGTAGAAGGTTTTTGCATACATATATTCATTATTTGTCTCAGTATTTGTAGATAACTCCATTTTGATTTTTCGACATATTAGCTGCGGCTATGAAAACAAAAACAGTTCTCCACTTATTTCCTCTTTTTGTTTTTTACATGGCATGGGGCGAAAAAAGGAACTGACCGCTTCTATGCATGGCCGGATGCTCTCTTCCACCCAAAAAGAATGGTTTAATTTTGGTTTTTTAATTTGGATTTATATAAATCTATATCAAATCAAGAAATACAAGTTTTACTTTACATTCCCTAATTTGATATGCTGAACAATAAACCCGATTGTTAATACTGTGAAAATAAAGAGGAAGGGTATACTTGTTGCAAAGGCCGGGTTATGCTGGAAAAAGTTCGCAAGTCTCGCTTCATGGGTGATCATTCTGCCAGCCGTGTAAGCAAGAACTGCTCCTCCGCAATAAATGAGAAAAGGAAACCGCTCCATAAATAGTAAGATGAGTTTGCTTCCCCAAATAATAATAGGGATAGAAATTAATAATCCGATAATTACGAGTGTAAAATTCCCATGAGCCGCTCCAGCAATCGCAAGGACATTATCAAAACCCATAACGAGATCGGCAAATACAATTGTACGGATTGCTTGAAATAATGTCGTTTTTCCTTGTATAGAAGAAAGATCATTATTATTGTCGGTTAGTAAATTTACGGCAATCAGTGTAAGTAGGATGCCGCCAATAAGTTGTAAGAAGGGAATATCGAGTAAGTATACAGCAAGTATTGTAAGAAGAATTCGCAGCACGATTGCTAGGACCGTACCAATAAAAATAGCTTTATTCCGTTTAGATTCAGGTAAGTTTCGGCTTGCAAGCGCAATTACAATTGCGTTATCACCGCCTAGTACAACATCGATACCGACAATCATTAGTATAGATGTCAAAAAATCTAACTCCATCATTTTGCCTCCATTTATTCTGTTTTAATCAGTAATATAGGTGCAGTTGTATGTATGAAACGAAAAAGCTTGACCAGCTCTATTACAATTGTACGGCGCTAGGTGGAATTGTATGTCCGATTTTTTATTAAGAAGGAATGAGGGAATTTATATCGCAAGTGTATATAATGGAATATATAAGAGGAAGGAAGTATGATGTATTAGCATAGAATAATCTAGGCGAATGACTGTTTTTCTAAAATGAAACGATTTTATTTCCATTCTGGAGAATCTTATCATAAAATGAAAGTACAAGAATCTATTGATTTGTCATATGAGTGGGGAATCCCTTCATAACAATTCCGAATAGGAAGGGAGAGTTGGATTTTGGACATTGAAAGAATTAACGATCATACGATGAAGTTTTTTATTACGTACGTTGATATAGAAGATAGAGGGTTTAATCGAGAAGAGATTTGGTCCAGTCGTGAACGAAGCGAACAATTGTTTTGGGAAATGATGGATGAAGCTCGCGATCATGATGATTTCTTTATTGATGGGCCACTATGGATCCAAGTACAAGCGATGGATAAAGGCATTGAAGTACTTGTAACGAAAGCACAGCTTTCAAAAGATGGACAAAAATTAGAATTACCAATAGGTCTAGATAAAATCATTGATATTCCTCTAGATGAGCGGATTGAATCACTATTTCAACAAGAGTTAGAGGAAGAGATGGAAGCGGGAACAAACTTTAACGAAGATGGAACATTTGGTTTTTTAATTAAATTTGATGATTTTGAAGACGTTATTTCGTTAAGTCATCGTCTTATATTTGAAGATATAAAAGATGAATTGTATTCGTTTGAAGACCGCTATTATGTATATGTTGAATTTGATGAAGTGCTACACGATGAAGAAGAAATTGACCGTATTTTAAGTATTATTTTAGAATATGGGGAAGAGTCTACTTTAACGGTTCACCGTGTAAGTGAGTACGGTAAACAGGTTGTTAAAGAACGCGCACTTGAGACGATTCGCAGTCATTTTTCTCCTAAAACGTAGGCCGATTTCAATATTATGAAATCGGCTTTTTATATGATGGGTATGATAAGAGTAGAAAAGCTATGTAAGTAAGGGGGGTAGGAATGAAAAATACATTAAAGTTACTTTTCTTTTTTCTAGGTTTATTCGCAGTGTTTGTTTCGTTACGAATGGTTATTGATGTAGCATTTTATTCGGATGTTATAGGTATAAAAGATATTTCGTTTTTAGGAATTATAAGTATTGTATTTACTATTTCTGCATTTTTAATTGGCTGTGTTATTTTCTTGGAAAATCGGCATCCATCTAAAACATTGACATGGTTAATTGTACTCGGTATTTTTCCTGTATTTGGTTTCTTTGCGTATTTATTGTTTGGACAAAACTTCCGCAGAAAACGAATGTTTCAAAAGAAGGCTCTTTTGGATGAACAAGCTTTCTTACAGTACAAAGGACATGAAGATTATCAAGAACGCATTTTACAGAATCATAAACATCAAGAACTGCTATTTCATTTAGCAGATCGGCTTGGTGCGTTAAATATTTCATTTCAGACAGAAACAAAAGTGTTAACGAATGGGGATGAAACGTTTCAAGCAATTTTAGCAGGATTGCAAAAAGCGAAGCATCATATCCATATGGAATATTATATTGTACGTGATGACAAGCTTGGTACACAAATTAAAGACATTTTAATTCAGAAGGCGCAGGAAGGTGTTACCGTCCGTTTTTTATATGATGCGGTTGGAAGTTTTAAGCTGTCAAATGCTTATATTGATGAATTAAACGATGCAGGTGTCGAGATGATTCCTTTCTTTCCAGTGCGTTTTCCGATTTTGAACGATAAAATTAATTATCGAAATCATCGGAAAATCGTTGTCATTGATGGAAATGAAGGTTTTGTGGGCGGACTGAATATTGGTGATGAGTATTTAGGGAAAAATAAATATTTTGGATTTTGGCGAGATACGCATTTGTATTTACGAGGTGAGGCCGTTCAAAGCCTGCAGCTCATATTCGTACAAGACTGGTTTTATATGACAGGGGAAGCAGTATTAGCACCTGAATATTTACAGGCGGAAGCAGTGGATGGAGATCATTGGGGCGGTGTCCAACTTGTCGCAGGTGGGCCAGATAATAAATGGGAGACAATTAAGCATCTTTATTTTGCAATGATCGCTTCGGCAAGGAAGTCTATATGGATTGCTACACCTTATTTTATTCCAGATGATGATATTTTATCTGCATTAAAAGTAGCAGCTCTTGCGGGCATTGATGTCCGTTTATTAATGCCGAGTAAACCGGATAAACGAACGGTGTTTTATGCATCAAGGTCTTATTTTCCGGAGTTATTAGATGCAGGGGTAAAGGTATACGAATATGAAAAAGGTTTCCTTCACAGTAAAATTGTCATTGTCGATTCTGATTTAGCATCAATTGGGACAGCGAATATGGATATGAGAAGCTTTCATTTAAACTTTGAGGTGAATGCCTTTTTATATGATACGGATAGTATTCGAAAGCTTGTTAAGGATTTTGAGGAGGATTTACAAGAATCCAGTGAAATTCATGTGGATCATTTTCATAAACGCCGCCTTCATAGGCGAATTGTAGAATCGGCATATCGTTTATTATCACCTTTATTATGAGGAGGATGTTCTTACAAGGACGTCCTCTTTTTGTCTAAAAAGGAATTTGTAATAAATTGTAGAATACAAAGCGGTATAGAAAGGATGTGGTATTATGTTTGTTGCAAGGAGAGAAAATGGAGGGAAAGTTCACCTTCTTGAAAGCTGCAATGAAAAGGAGCTACTTGCAATGCGAAAGAAGGAACGCTTTTTTTGCCCGATTTGCAGGCGAGAGGTGCAGCTCAAGTTAGGGAAGCAAAAGAGATGGCATTTTGCTCATAAAAAATTAAATCAGTGCCTCGTTTCATTTGAGCCTGAATCCGCTTATCATATGCGCGGGAAGGACCAGTTATATAGATGGCTCAAGTCGCAAGGATTTCATGTAAAAATCGAACATTACCTCCCAGAGATTCGCCAAAGACCCGATCTGTTTATTGAAATGAAAGGAAGACGGATTGCAATTGAATATCAATGCGCCTCTTTATCCACTGAGCAGTTATTAAAACGAACGCGTTCCTATTGGGAAATAGGGATACAAATCATTTGGATATTAGGTGGAAATCAACTGAAAAGGCACTCTGCTTATTGGATCTCATTATCCTCGTTTCATTTTCTCTGCATACAATCTTATCCTCAGCCTTCACTTCTCTTTTTTTGTCCAAATAAAAAATCATTTCTGAAATGCGAACTTCTTACCCCGTTTTCTGCAAAGGTTTATTTTTCACAGATCATGTATTTCCCGGTACGTACCGTTACTTTTGAGAAACTCTTTTGCCAAGCACCAATTACGAAAGAACGATTGGAGCGGGAATGGCAGAATAAAAAGACCTACTTTCGAACGAATGTCCTTCCAATATGGAATTATAGTCATAAATTACTTTTACATCTTCTATATCAATATCACCTTTCTCCCTCTTGTTTTCCATCTGAAATTGGTGTTCCTCTTCCATCTGCATTTGCATTTCAAACACATCCTTTTGTATGGCAGGCTCTTCTTTGTATAGACTTTATTGGCAAATTTAAAATTGGAGAATATTTTTCATTACATGCTGTTTTTTACTATGTAAATAAAAAGCGTAGTATTCAGAGGCGCACGTTACCATATTTTTCGCAACATGTATGGCAATTGGCAATCGTAGAGTATGTAACGTTTTTATGTAAAGTAGGAATGATTGAAAAGGTGGATGTGCATAAGTACCGAAAAATAAGGCGATTTATGATGCCGAAAACAGAAGGGGAAATCAAAGAATACGATGCGATTTGTTTGTCGCATGCGCTATCTTTATTCGAAACAAAGTACAACATGGGAAAAGGAAAAGCGGATATAATAAAGGAGTATCCTGAAGGAATTACATAAGCAGAATCGAATTGTACTAGTAGAGATTAAAAGGGGGTTTTTATTGATGTCTAATCAAAAAACAGCAAAAACATTGCCAGACCGCAGTGAGATTGAAGAAATGAACACATGGCGTTTGGAAGATGTTTTCCAAACTGATGAAGAATGGGAAAAAGAATTTCAAGCAGTAAAAGAATTACTACCAAAGTTAACTGAATTTAAGGGGAAACTTGGTGATTCTGCGGATTCATTATTAGCGGCTTTACAATATGAAGATGAAGTCTCAATGAGATTAGGAAAATTATATACATATGCTCATATGCGTTACGATCAAGATACAACAAATTCTGCTTATCAAGCGCTAAATGATCGAGCAACAAACTTATATTCTCAAGCGTCCAGCAGCATGGCGTATATCGTTCCTGAAATTTTAACAATTTCAGAAGAACAATTACAGTCGTTCTTACAAGAAAATAAAGAATTAAGTGTGTATGAACATGCGTTAGAAGAAATTACACGTCAGCGTCCGCATGTACTGTCAGAGGCGGAAGAAGCGTTGTTAGCAGAAGCATCTGAAGTTATGAGTGCATCAAGTAATACATTTGGTATGCTTAATAATGCGGACTTAAAATTCCCATCTATTAAAGATGAAAATGGTGAAGAAGTAGAAGTAACACATGGCCGTTATATTCAATTTTTAGAAAGTGATGATCGTCGTGTTCGTCATGATGCATTCCATGCTGTTTTTGAAACGTATGGGAAATATAAAAATACATTTGCAAGCACACTTAGTGGTGCAGTGAAACGTAATAATTTCAACGCGCGCGTTCGTAAATACGATTCTGCACGCCAAGCTGCGTTAAGCAATAATAACATACCTGAAACAGTATATGACCAACTTGTCGAGACAGTAAATGATAACTTACATTTATTGCACCGTTATATTGATATTCGTAAACGTGCACTAGGTCTTGATGAACTGCATATGTACGATTTATATACACCACTTGTACCAGAAGTGAAAATGAATGTGAAATATGAAGAGGCACAAGAGATTCTGTTGAAATCTTTAAACGTCCTTGGTGATGAGTATGTTGAGATTTTGAAAGAAGCATATGAAAATCGCTGGGTAGATGTATATGAAAACAAAGGAAAACGAAGCGGTGCGTATTCATCTGGTGCATATGGAACAAATCCGTATATTTTAATGAACTGGCATGATAATGTAAATAATTTATTTACACTTGCACATGAGTTTGGTCATTCTGTGCATAGCTACTATACAAGAAAAACACAGCCACATGTATATGGTGACTATTCCATATTCGTTGCGGAAGTTGCATCAACTTGTAACGAAGCAATTTTAAATGATTACTTATTAAAAACGACAGAAGATAAGAAAGAACGTTTATATTTATTAAATCATTATTTAGAAGGATTCCGCGGAACTGTATTCCGTCAAACGATGTTTGCTGAATTTGAACATATCATTCATAAAAAGGTACAAGAAGGCCATGCAGTAACGCCAGATATGTTAACAGAGATTTACTATGATTTAAATAAAAGATACTTTGGCGATGCTTTAGTCATCGATAAAGAAATTGGCTTAGAGTGGTCTCGTATTCCGCACTTCTATTACAACTATTATGTTTATCAATATGCAACAGGATTTAGTGCGGCAACAGCTTTATCAAAGCAAATTTTAGAAGAAGGACAACCAGCAGTAGAACGTTATACTAACGAATTCTTAAAAGCTGGAAGCTCCGACTATCCAATTGAAGTATTGAAAAAAGCAGGAGTAGATATGGCATCACCAGAGCCTGTTAAAGAGGCATTACAAGTATTTGAAGAGAAGTTAAATGAATTAGAAGCGCTATTATTTGAAGGTAAATAATAGTGAAAGAAGGAGGGCGAGAGTGGAATTTCTCGCCTTCTTTCTTTTTAAAAACCTTTGAACCGCTTTCTATGATTGAAATAAGAGAGGCCAATAACAATGACTGCAAACAAAAGTGGCAAAGCAATCATCTTTGGAAATGCTTGTAATAGTGAAAGAATGTACAGAAAAAAAGAAATACAAATGCCAAATAGTAGAAAAAAGATATGTGTTTTTTTCATGAAATCCCTCCTAAAAAGCTTCTTTTCATAGCTTATTCAGTAATGAAAACGTTTAGAATGTGACAAAAGTGTGAAATTCGACAAAAAGGCTTGTCATCTGACGTCGAATCTTGTAATATAATAAGCGTGAACGAATTCACATACAAACATATACCCCTTTGTTTGAACGTGAAAATTTCTCCCATCCCCTTTAATATTTTTATAAGCCGTAAAGAAAAAGACCTGGTGTTTACACCAGGTCTTTTTCTTTTGCAATCCATTTCCAATAACGTTCGCATTTCACTTCAATCATTCGTACTTTTCTTTTCAATGACAATTTTTTTAGTTCTCGTTCTATTTCTTGCTCTGAGCAGTTATAAATAAATGCAATTTCTTTTGATGACATAAATTGGACCATTTCTAATAAGAATTCCAGTGGTGGTAAAGGTGCTGGCTCAATGTCACATTTTACAATTTCTTTTAAGAGTTGTACGTACACATCATACGAATAAATTCCTGCAATTTTAATGCCCTCTTCATCTGAATTTGCATGAAAGAATACGAGAGAAGGGATTTCGGTAATGTGCATTTCGTTTGTGAACTTTAAATCGCACTGAAATGCTTTTTTTGCACTAATCGAATGCAAATCTTTTTTAAATTCCTCTACATCAATGCCGCTTTGCTGTGCGCATGCAAGTAGTGATTGCAAATCTGGTTTTGATATATTTTCAAGAAAAATGTATTCTTGAAGTTTCCGTAAAAATTTCGAACCTGCTTTTCGACCTTGCAACTCAGCTGCTTTAATTGCCATAGAAACTAAATACGGTGTAGATGAGGCGTCCTGCATATGTACTTTTCCATCGCATGAAAAGCCGTGCAAACTTGTTGTCTTTTCCCACACAAATCGAATATTAGCAGGTTTATTCCATTTGTGTGGGGAGGCGATTGCCCCTTCCACTTTGCCGGTTAATATGTGCCGAATCGAAAAATATTTTCCGTATTCGAGCCATAATTTAATGATGACTGGTTCGATTTCCCAGCAATCTTTGCAAAGTGGATCAATAAACAAATAGGCTTCCACAGATTTATGTTCGCATTTGGAAAGAGAAGGAATGCGCATATGCTTTGCTTCCTGTTTATCCATTACGCTTCACCTGTTTCGTTTGGAGTGTTGACCATATGCTGCGCAGTTAATGCTAAACGTTCAAAAACAAATTCTCGAATCTGCCCTTGTACTCCTGTATCTTCCATTGCTTGCTCCATACATGCTAACCAGGCTTTCGCGCGCTTTGGTGTAATCTCAAAAGGGAGATGGCGTGCTCTTAGCATAGGGTGACCATGTTCCTCTGTATACAAATTCGGCCCACCTAAATACTGCGTTAGAAATTGCTTCTGCTTCCTGGCTGTTTCTGTCAAATCGTCTGGGAAGATGGGAGATAAGTCAGGGTGTTTACTGACATAGGAATAAAACGTATCGACTAATGCTGCAATGCCTTGTTCACCGCCAATTGCTTCAAATGGTGTCATCGGTTGCTTGTTCATCCTGTATAAACTCCTTTTTCCATCAAATGTATATCTATTGTAGCAATGGATTGTCACGAAGAGCAACTAAACAGCTCTTGTGTAATCCTTTGCCCATTTTTTCCTTAAGATAAAGCTAAATATAAGTGCAACATTGGTAAAGGTGAACCATTAGTAGGAAAAGCACCTACTGATGGAAGTTCCATTTTACCCAGCTACTCACAATCAGTAACCTTCCTTTTCATAGAAGAAAAAACAAAGAGGGAAGGACTGACCGTAAGAGCCCGATTGGTGAGGGCTTTCCATCAGTGAGAAAAAACTTCTACTAATGGAAGTTTCACTTTAGCGTGCTTTGTTTTGTTTGGCAAGAAAAAAGCGTTGCACTTTATTTTTTGTATGGCGAACAGGTATATGGTATTTGTTCAATAAATTGAGGAAATCAGCTTTGCCCGCTGCTTCATCTTGTACTTCATATTCAAGTTCATAATCATCGTGATTGTAATAGAAACTATGATCAAATACAAGTGTGCCGCCCTTAAATGTAGTTTCTGCTCGTTCTGTTGTTAAGCTTCCCATATAAGCTAAAGTAGAAACAGGGATTTGCAGGGCATGTAGTTGATCTGCTACAGGGCCTGGAATGAGCCCGTTTGTTTCCATCATTAGTTGTGCTTCTCGTGCTGTTAAAGGTTGATGAGTTTCCAGTAACCCAATTTCAGCTGGTTGTTTTAAAGTTAATGTATAAGCTCCGTCTTTATGACGAATACGAAGAGCAGAGCCTGCTGCTTTTAAAGAAAAATGAGGTGTTTCAAAGTAATGATTCACTTGTTTTGTAAATGATTCGATAGAAAACACATCGCATAATGCTTGAAATTCTTCTTCTGTGACCATATTTTTAAATTCAATTTCAATTTCTTGTGTCATTGTATAAGCTCCTTCTTAAGAGTAATTCTTTAGACATTATCGCTTTTTCGCAAATTTGGTTCAATGTTTTATTTGTTTGCGTCTATGTTATGATACAATAATAGTGTGAAGTAAGACAGGAAGTTGATATGGAGGAGTTAGAGCATGCAAAATAAAATCCAAGTTAAGAGCGTAGAAGAAAGAGAGAATGCTCTTATTTTTTGTGCGGAAAATATTGAAATACAAGTGGAGGAGTTAAAGGCGCGTAATCACGTACTTGTAGACTCAGATCATTTATCATTTTTATATATTTTAGAAAACGAATCAGCATTCATTTATGTAAGTATTCCGCATACATGTTGGGAAGCAATGCACAGTGCAATGAAGAATGATAAAGCAATGTTTGTTCGTGTAAATAATACTGAAATTGAATTAGCACAATTGAAAGAAGAAGTGGAATATTTAATTGAAAATATTGAAGGTAATGCAAATTACGGAGAAGAACTTGTAACGACTGTAGAAAAGGTATTTCTATAAGCAAATGGATTGACTTTGGTGGTGGTTGAAATGAATCGTAATTGGGAAGAATTTTTAGCGCCGTACCACCAAGCGGTGGCAGAGCTAAAAGTGAAATTAAAAGGAATGCGTTCTCAGTTTACAATGTTAACAGAACACTCTCCGATCGAGTTTGTAACAGGTCGGGTAAAGTCGGTTGCAAGTATTATTGATAAGGCGGAAAAGAGAAATGTACCGCTTGACCGACTCGGAGAAGAAATGCAGGACATCGCTGGTCTTCGGATGATGTGTCAATTTGTTGATGAGATTAAGCCTGTTGTCGAATATCTTCGAAAACGAAATGACTTTGAAATTGTGGAAGAACGAGATTATGTGACGCAAAAGAAAGAAAGTGGTTATCGTTCATATCACGTTGTAATTAGTTATCCTGTTCAAACGATTTGTGGAGAGAAAAAAGTATTAGTTGAAATTCAAATTCGAACATTAGCAATGAATTTTTGGGCAACAATTGAGCATTCTTTAAATTACAAATATAGTGGGCGTTTTCCAGAAGATATTAAAGTGCGCCTTCAGCGTGCGGCAGAAGCAGCATTTTTATTAGATGAAGAAATGTCTTCGATTCGTCTTGAAATTCAAGAAGCACAAAAGGTTTTTTCGCGCAAACAAGAAGCGAAAGAATCCGAATCATAAACTAAAGGGTGTTGGGCGATGAAATTTGCAATTATGTCAAAGGGAGATCAATCATCAAACGCACTTGCAAGTACAATGACAGGTTACTTGCAAGATTTTGGGTTTACAATGGATGAGGCGGAACCCGATATTGTAATTTCTGTTGGGGGGGATGGGACGCTCTTATACGCGTTTCATCGTTACTATAATCGATTAGATGAGACAGCTTTTGTTGGTGTACATACGGGACATTTAGGGTTCTATGCAGATTGGTTGCCAACAGAAGTAGAAAAACTTGTGATTGCAATTGCGAAAACACCGTTTCAAGTGGTGGAATATCCGCTTTTAGAAGTCATTATTCGCTATGTGAATGGAAGTAAGGAATCACAGTATTTAGCAATGAATGAAGCGACAGTAAAAAGCGCAGAAGGAACATTAGTAACAGAGGTGGAAATTCGCGGAGAATATTTTGAAACGTTCCGCGGGGACGGTCTTTGTATTTCTACTCCTTCTGGAAGTACAGCCTATAATAAAGCGCTAGGCGGAGCAATCATTCATCCTTCGATTGAAGCGATACAAATTGCGGAAATGGCTTCGATTAATAACCGTGTGTTCCGTACAGTCGGTTCACCGCTTGTTTTACCGAAGCACCATACATGTGTTTTAAAGCCATCGGCAGGAATGAATTTACAAATTACGGTCGATCATTTAACGATGGTTCATCAAGACGTAAAGTCAATTCAATACCGCGTTGCAAACGAGAAGGTGAGATTCGTTCGTTTTCGCCCATTCCCATTTTGGAAACGTGTTCGCGATTCGTTCGTTGCGGGTGAATAGAGAGGATTTATGTATTTGAGAAGATTTACATTAAAATGGTGTATGACAGAAGCAGAGAAGGGAATGCTCATTCGGGAATTTCTAAAAACGAAAGGGATTTCTAAAGCTGCTTTGACAGATATAAAGTTTCAAGGTGGGGCAATTGAAGTTGACGGTAAGCATGCGACGGTTCGGCACGTATTACAGGCCGAGGAAGTATTGCAAGTGTTTTTTCCGGTTGAGGAGAGAAGTGAAGGAATGCTGGCTGAAAATATTCCACTGACTGTCCTGTATGAGGATGAATCCGTAATGGTAATCAATAAAGAACCATACATGTCAACCATTCCGTCAAGGGAACATCCGGCAGGAAGTGTTGCGAATGCGCTTCTTTATCATTATGACAGGCAGAATCTTGCAAGTACGGTGCATATTGTAACGAGACTGGACCGTGATACGTCAGGACTTATGCTTATTGCGAAAAACCGTTTCATTCACCATCTTTTATCAAAACAGCATCAGCAAAAGCAAGTGCAACGAACATATGAAGCAATCGTTCATGGAGAATTGCTAGAAGAGTCGGGAACGATTGATGCGCCAATTGGAAGAAAAGGCGATAGCATTATTGAACGAATGGTATGTGAAGACGGTCAAAAAGCAGTTACGCATTTTCAGGTGATGGAGAGATTTCCTGATAAAACAAGAGTCTCACTGCAGTTAGAAACAGGAAGAACACATCAAATTCGTGTACATATGGCATATTTAGGCCATCCGCTATTAGGGGATGACTTGTATGGGGGAAGTAAGTCGCAGATGAAACGACAAGCGCTTCATAGTACGAGTTTAACCTTCTATCATCCTATTTTAGAAAAACAGATGAAATTTCATGCGGATGTGCCAGAAGATATGAAAGAATTATTAAAATAAGCTGCCTTCACATGAGGGCAGCTTTATTTTTTAGTTATGTAATTGGACGAAATTTCTCAGGCACAAACGGCATCGAAGAAGGAACTGAAATCGTCTCCATCTCTGGATAGCGCAGCCCTGTCAGTTTCCCGCCAAAAACAGCTCCTGTATCAATATTTACCGTATGATTGACAAAACGAGGTTCTGCCACAGGAGTGTGACCATACACAATCCAAGCTTCTCCTTCATAATGCTTCGCCCAATCACGGCGGACAGGTGAACCATCAGGATGTTTTTCTCCAGTAATGTCCCCATACAATACGAAAGTTTGGACTTTCTTATCACTTCTTCCGATATAATCTTGGCGAATACCAGCGTGACAGACGATGAGTTTTTTGTTATCAAGCACATGATAGAGAGGTGACTGTTCGTAAAGATCGATAAATTTTTTCTGTACTATTTTTTGTTCGCGAGTTTGAAGGGTTTCATATTCAGCGACAGTTGTTTCTAATCCGTGTGCGATTGTTACGTTACGTCCGATGAAAAATCGGTACAACTTATTACAATGATTTCCCGGAGCGTAATAAGCTTCTTTTTTATTTATTACAAGCTCCCATACAATTTCAATCATTTTTAGGGATGCCGGGCCACGGTCAGTAATATCTCCGACAAAAGCAAGTTGTCTCTTCTCTGGATGGACAGGAAGACCGCTATCCCAGTTATAACCGAGCTGCGCTGTTAATGTTTGAAACTCTTCTAAACAGCCATGGATATCTCCGATAATATCGTACTTCATTTCACAACCTCCATCTTATTTTTACTTAGTATACCTAAATTGGATATAGAAAAAACCATACCCGCTGGATATGGTCTAATCAAACATAAACGTTTTTGTTCGCGATCGTACGTTCAGTACAAAGCCAATCGCAATCATATATGTCAGTAAGGAACTACCGCCATAACTCATAAGAGGAAGGGTAATCCCTGTAATCGGAAGTAATCCAATTGTCATCCCAATATTTTGGAATACTTGGAATGTAAACATTCCAATCGTTCCTGCACATAAATAGCTACCGAATGGATCATTACTTTCTAAAGCGATATGAATCATACGATAAATTAATAGGAAGAACAGTGAAATAACAACGCTTGCTCCTAAAAATCCAAATTGCTCAGCAATGTTTGTGAAAATAAAATCGGTATGCGGTTCTGGGAAGTATACTTGACCATTCTCCCAGCCTTTACCGTGCAATTCACCTGATCCGGTTGCTAAAACAGCTTGCCTTAACTGATATCCTTGTGTTTCATATTCATAAGGTGCTAACCAGCCGTAGAAACGATCTAATTGATATTCTTTTAAAATATGTTCTTTAAAGAATGCTGTATGCGCAAAGTAAGTGTACGTTAACGCAGAACCAGCCGCTATAACAAGTGTAGCTAAACCGAAAATAAAGCGCCAGCGTATACCTGAAACTAAAATCATCGCTGCGAGCATCGCTGAAATAACCATCGTATTTCCTAAGTCTGGTTCTTTCGCAATTAAAAGTAGTGGTGGTAAACTTGCGCCAAATATTTTGCCGAGTAAAATGAGATCCTCACGCGGCGTCCGAAACGGATACTTTTCATTATGATTGACGATAATGCGGCCAACGACAATGATTAAAAATAACTTCATAATCTCGGAAGGCTGGAAGTTACCAAGACCCGGCAAGCTATACCAAGCAGTAGCCCCTTTAATTGTTACAGCTCCGGGGATTTTTAATTCAAGCCCAATCAGTAAAATCATCGCAAATCCATACAAGTACCAAGCGATTTGTTTATATCGGTCAAAATCAATAACCATAATCGCAAAAATTGCGATAGCCCCAATGAAATACCATTGAATTTGTTTCGCAACAAAGTTTACCTGTTGTAAAGCCGGTGGTAAAGATGGTTGTGCACTTGCGATAGCAAAACAACTCACAGCCCCGATTACGAGTACAATCAGGATTAATATGTAATCTATTCGATATTGAGAATTCTTATCTTTCAACGTACGTAGTCCTTTCTATTGCTCTTTGCGTAATACAAAAAAAGACGCTATTACCATATTAGCGGATTTTGGATGGTTTGCAAATATGTTGTTTGGATTTTGAGTGTGAGATGTTAGATTATATAGATATAAATTGAGAAACTGAGATAAAACCTTTCTTTTTTAGATGGGAGAGAGCGTCCGACCATGCATAGAAGCGGTCAGGGCCTATTTTCGCCCCGTGCCAAGTTTAAAACAAAGGGAGGGAGTGAGAGCGGTTCCCTTTTATTCTTCATAGCCGTGATTTATCCAGCAAGTACTTTTAAATAGAGGAAATAAAGATTGAGCTTTCGTAGTAGCAGGAAAGTGAAAGAGCAAAAGAGAAGTAAAGAACCAGTTATACTAATAATTTTGTTTTGCCTTATTTTGAATTTGTGATATGATATAAATATATTACCAGGTACTAATAACTGATATTATTTAATAAATTTAGGGGGATAAATAAATGAATCTTCTCAACTTAAAAGGAAAAAACATTATCGTAATGGGAGTTGCGAACCAACGAAGCATCGCTTGGGGTATTGCTCGTTCACTACACGAGGCAGGAGCAAACTTAATTTTCACATATGCAGGTGAGCGTCTAGAAAAAAACGTACGTGATCTAGCAGAATCATTAGAAGGACAACAATCACTTGTTTTACCATGTGATGTAACAAACGATGAAGATATCGCGCGTTGCTTCCAATCGATTAAAGAAGAAGTAGGAGTTATCCACGGATTAGCACACTGCATCGCATTCGCAAACCGTGATGACTTAAAAGGTGAATTTGTTGATACATCTCGTGATGGATTTTTACTTGCACAAAACATTAGCTCATTCTCATTAACAGCTGTAGCAAGAGCTGCGAAGCCATTAATGACAGAAGGCGGCAGCATCGTTACATTAACATACCTTGGTGGAGAGCGCGTTGTAGCAAACTACAACGTAATGGGCGTTGCAAAAGCATCACTAGACGCAAGCGTAAGATACTTAGCAAACGACTTAGGGCAGCACAACATTCGCGTAAACTCTGTATCAGCAGGACCAATCCGTACGCTATCAGCAAAAGGTGTTGGCGACTTCAACAGCATCTTAAAACAAATCGAAGAACGCGCACCACTTCGTCGTAACGTAACACAAGAGGAAGTTGGTAACACAGCGTTATTCTTATTCAGTGATTTAGCAAGCGGAGTTACTGGTGAGAACATTCATGTGGATTCTGGGTATCATATTTTAGGGTAATGAAGAATCAGAGTTGAAATTAGATGTAATATTTTAGGTGGAAAAGCACCACACATGTTCATCAAACTAAGATAAGCTTATATCCATATAACATAAAGAACAAACGCTATCCTTTTTGCAAAAATATGCAGAAAGGATAGCGTTTTTCTATTATGCTTCAGATGGGAGAGCAAGTGTTGAGGAAGTAATAAAAAGGATTACTTAAATTTGATAATTGTATATACGTATGAAAAGTATAAAATGTATAAGTAAACCGAACCGGATGTAGGTGATTTTCTCAAGATGACGGAAATAAACTTTAATAATCATTCATCTTATTGTAGCGGTTACTTGAAGCGAAAGGCATAATCTCGTCTTATTATTTTATGTGAAAATAAATGGTGAAATATTTTTGTTTGCGAAAATATATATTTATAAATTATTGAAGAAAACGAGTTGAAATGATAAGATGAAAAATTTAAATCAAGGAGGGAGAGCGGTGTCGAAGAGTGCTGGTGCTCCAAAAAAGAAAGGCGTTTTATTTGTGATGAATCCTATAGGTGGAGGAGTAGAACATTATCAAAATATGTATATTGAACAGAATCAGCATAAGTATAGAATTTATAAGATGACGTTTAGAGCTGGAATGTTTTGTATAGAAGATATGAATCAGGAACACCCCCTGTACTATGATTTAGAGTTACATAATTATGATGAAACGAGTTTTCGATCGCTACTCAAGTCAATGGATATTGAACTAATTTATATCAATCATCTCATTAAATTCCCTATATTTAAGTTTATAAATCTTATTCAATATTCTGGGATTGAGTATATTTATTTTATACACGATTTTTTTTGTGTATGTCCTCTAGTTAACTTGATTAAAAGAAATGGCCCTTACTGCAATAATGAAACAGATGTGAATATATGTAAGGCATGTTTGGATGGAGGGAGAGAAACAGATATTCAAACTTGGAGAAAAAATTTCGAGTTTTTTTTATCAAATGCCCAGAAGGTAATCGCTCCAAGCAACAGTGCAAAAGAAATTATAAAAAAACATTTTCCTGACATTATTATAGATGTACAGGAACATCCTTTATCTCCTAATATCTACTATACATATACCTCTGAATTTGCAAATGAAAAACAGCTTAATGTTGCCTTCGTAGGAAATATATACAAAAATAAAGGATCACACATTTTATATAAACTTAAAATGGAAATTGAAAGGAGGAAGCTACCTTTTTGTATAAAAGTAATTGGGTTAACAGATAGGCACAAAAGAAGATTTGTCAGTCCAAGCGGACATTTTGTTGTAACAGGACCATATGATAATAGGGAATTTTCTAATCTGTTGGCAACACATAAAATAGCTATCGTTATAACTTCTTCGATATGTCCAGAGACATTTTCTTATACAACTAATGAGGCTATGTTTTCAGGGTATCCTGTCATTGCATTTGATATGGGAGCGCCAGCGGAGCTAATCAAAAAATATAACGGGGGATGGATTTTGAAAGAAGTGAGTGGTAGGAGTATCTTACAATTGTTACAAAAGCTCTTAGTAAATCGCAGTGAGATTTTAGAAAAAGCGGGTAATCTATCAGTAGTCTGTCAAAATAAAGGGATTTTCTAATCTTTTCAAAAGATGCATTAAGATATTATCGTGTTTTGTAACTCGAATTCAAAAATGATAATTGTGTATGTAGAAGAGTCGCATTAAATCGTTCTATTGTTGATAAAGATGTTTTTAGATGCTTTTTTTAATCATATTAAGTGAAGGGGGCTGTTTTACAGGAAATAACAATAGCCCCCACAGGAAATATTTCATAGGTAAAAAAGAACGATGAAATTTATGCGAGAATTTGATTTACAGAGATAGGAAGTTTACTTTATGTTTTTAAGAGGCTTTTCGTTAAATCAAATCCCAACTTACAGGTGTCCCCTTAGCAACATCTTTTTTCACTTTTTTTCCTAGTAAAATAGGGAGGTATTTTGGTGCTAAACCATAACCAGGTCGAATAGCTTTTATATTTTCTGTTGTTAAAAGATCCCCAGCTTTCATATCTTGTGCCACATATAGAGAACGTCGAAACTTTAATGAGCTTTTTTCCATATCAGTCGGTCCGTAATAAATCTTCCCTAGTGACTTCCATGCCCTTTCTGTTTCAATAACAAGAGAATTTAGTTCATCTGCTTCCATTGAAAACGCCGAGTCTACTCCTCCATCAGCTCTAGATAAAGTGAAATGCTTTTCGATTACAGTTGCACCCATTGCAACACTTGCGATTGCAGCTCCCACTCCTAATGTGTGATCTGATAAACCTACTTCACATTGAAATAATTCTCTCATATGGGGGATTGTATGAATATTAGTGTTTTCTGGAGAAGCAGGGTAAGTACTTGTACATTTCAATAAAATAAGATCTTTACAGCCCGCTGATCTGATAGTCGTGACAGTCTCATCTAATTCTGAAATTGTAGCCATACCTGTTGAGATAATAAGAGGTTTTCCGGTAGAGGCAGCTTTGCGGATTAAAGGAATATCAGTATTTTCAAAAGAAGCAATTTTATAACAAGGGACATTGAGAGATTCTAGAAAATCAACTGCTGTTTCATCGAATGGGGTGCTGAATGGGATGATACCTAATTCTGTACATTTATCAAAGAGTGGTTTGTGCCATTCCCATGGTGTGTAAGCTTGTTGGTATAGTTTATAAAGTGTGTTTCCTTTCCATAAGCTGTTTGTATCTTCTATTTTAAAATCTTTGTTATCGATATCAAGTGTCATAGTATCGGCTGTGTAAGTTTGAATTTTTAGAGCATGTGCGCCAGCTCTTGCTGCAGCTTCAACTATTTGCAATGCACGTTCTAATGACTGGTTATGGTTTCCAGACATTTCAGCAATGATAAATGGTTGGTGGTTGCGACTAATTTTCCTTCCATTAATTTCAATTTCATTCATTTTATCTTCTCCTTTTTAACCATTCATTTTTGCTTTACCGATTATATCTTTTACTGACGTATTCCATCCATTAGTAAGTAAATGCAAATATATTTTTTTATCTTTTAATCTATGATAACTACCGCCAGAAGGTTGCGGTTTCCTCATAACTTTTCCAGAATAAATGAATTTCCAATTTTCAATGAAAAGTCGTTCTATTTCTTGGCATAGTCTATCGTAGGCGGTTTTTAATGTATCATTTTCTTTGTAGGGAACTTCCGATTGAGTGATAATATCGCCCGTATCTAACCCGTTATTCACATAATGAATTGTAACCCCTTTAGGTGTATCTTCAAGGAAACTCCATAAATTTGGATCAGCACCCTTATTCCAAGGAAGATAAGAGATATGCAAATTAATAATTTTGTTATTAAATTTCTCAATAATAGAAGGAGGAATCATATATCTGTATCCATAGCTGACGATAAAGTCAATATTAATAAGAATAGGTGAGTGAATGTCTATTCTATTTTCATAGAAAACAACACTATTTCCAGATGATTTAAGAAAACTGTACAAATTATTACATTTAGATCCTAATAATAGAATGTTCATAATATCTTCCTTAACATTTAATATTGTAAAATCTTTGATACTACACGTGTTTTTCCAAAAGCGTCTACAATCTCCAATGCTTTTCTAGAAGATCCCTCTAAATCAAAGTTTCCGCTCCTAACAATCTCAAGGGCATTACAAATATCCTTCTCGTAAATTTCTTCTGATTTTCCAATGTAAAAATCAATCCCTAAATCTCCTACTGTTTTACATATTTCAACTTGATTATGCGCTACTGAGATTAATAGTGCGGGTAATCCTAAACAATATCTTTCCCAAGTGGTTGAACCTCCAGCACATATGGCTAAATCCGCTTCATTCATTAATCTAGACATATAATCAATATTATGATGAAAGACCATATTTGGATGCTTTTTGCATAAATTTTGGATGAAATCTTTTTGAGGATTTGATCGACCGATAACTACATGAATAAGAAGCTGCGTATATTCTATTGCTTCTAGAGCTTTGATTACTTTGGAAGTTTCATTAGTGGGATCACTTCCACCAAAAAATATGAGTATTGTTTTAAGGGGATTTGTTCTTTTTCTTACATTTTTTCGTGCTTTTAAAAATTCGGATCTTAGCAATGCATATTTGGGGCCTAATAATTTTATACAATTTATAGGGATCAATTCTTCGTATCTTTGATCTATGTTTGCATAATAATTTTGATCTAGCAGTAGATCACATATATGTAACCTATCTGCTAAATCATCTATAACCATTATATAGTGGGCGAACTCCTTTAACTTTTCTTCCCACTTTTTATCTAAAGCATAATGATCTACAATGAGCCAATCAGCAAAGTGAATGCTTTTACGTATCATTTCTATTGTTTGTTGAGCATCAATTTCCCAGCTCGTTTGAAGCCATTGAGCATGTGTAGTATTACAATTATTTCTTACTAACTTCATTTTAGGCAACATATATACTGTGTGTCCCTGAGATTTTATAAAGTTACACATATGACCGTCCAATTCCCTAGATATAAAGGAAATCTGATGTCCTTGATTTTTTAACTCTTTTGCTAAGGTTAAACATCGCATAACATGCCCTGTTCCAATCTCTATAGAAGCGTCAACACGAATGAGTATGTTCATTTAAACTATATCCCTAATTTTTTTTGTTCTATATGGCTATTAATATAAAACAGGTCTGGTTCTTGTTTTAATAAATTTAAAATATCAATGAAAGAAAATTGGGGATTAACTGGATATAGTTTTGTAATAATTTTTTTTATAAAGATAAAGTCTTCTTTCGTATCTACAGTCCAGCGATGTTTACTTTCATCTAAGTGATTCTGGACATTGAACAGTTTAAACGTTTTAGGGGTGTTATATATATATGCAGTCACATGCTCGCGATAGGATGGCTGATTTGCTTTTTCATATGTTTGTTTTAAAATTCGGTAGGGCATAACTTCTGTATCTAAACCTCTTGGATAAGTACGGATTAATGTGTTAGATACATAATCATATTTATTTTGATGTTCTAAATAGCAATTAACTATCTTATCAATAATATCAGGATCAATAACGGGACAATCTGAAGTTAATCGAACTACAACATCTACAGAAAATTGTGTTGCAGCTTCATAATAACGTGATAATACATCATCTGCTGATCCACGATAATAAGGAACAGAAAGTTGTTCGCAAAGCTCAATGATTGGATTATCATTTTGATTTGTAGTAGTCGCTACAATAATTTGGTTAATTGTTTTCGCTCTTTTTACTCGTTCAATTTGATATTCTAATAGTGTTTTATCAAGAACTTTCTTCATTATCTTCCCCGGAAGTCTAGTTGAGCCCATTCGAGCTTGAATAATAGCGGCAACTTTCATTTCATCACCTTTTTATTCACTTATTTTTTATAGAAATTGATTACCTTTTTAACTGCTTGAATGACATCATTAGCGTCTTGTTCACTCATTTCTGAAAATAATGGTAGAGTAATGATACTTTCATATAATTTTTCAGCATTAGGACAAATTCCTTTTTGATAACCTAATTTTTGATAGTAGGGTTGTAAATGAATTGGAATGTAGTGAACATTGACACCAATATTTTCTTGCTGTAACGCTTGAAAGATTTCTTTTCGATCAACTTTTAGCATTGGTAAATTTAACTGAATGATATACAAATGCCAACTTGAATCAACATGATCTAATTGTTTTGGAAGAATAACTTCAGGTAAATCTTTTAGTGCCATATTATACATTGATACATATTGTTTTCTTTTAGCAATAAAAGAATCTAATTTTTGCAGTTGTGATAATCCAAGAGCAGCTTGAATATCTGTCATCCGATAATTATAGCCAAGAAATTGCATTTCATAGTACCAAGGTCCATGATTTTCAGTTAGGTTATTAGGGTTACGGGTGATTCCATGGGTTCTAAACTGAAGAAGTTTTTGATAGTAGTCTTCATTATTTGTTGTAATGATTCCGCCCTCGCCTGTTGTAATATGTTTGACGGGGTGAAAACTGAACATGGTCATATCACTAATTGAACCAATTTTTTTCTTTTTGTAAGTAGCGCCTAATGCATGAGCTGCATCTTCGATTACTGTTAGGTTATATTCTTGGGCAATTTTTGAAATTTTTTCAAGTTCAACTGGCTGTCCAGTAAAATGTACAGGTATAATTGCTTTTGTTTTATTTGTAATCTTATCTTTTATTAAATTAGGATCAATATTGTAAGTGTCGGATTTTATATCCGTAAATACCGGAACGCCACCTTGGTAAAGGACACAGTTAGAACTGGCAGCGAACGTCATTGATGTCGTGATGACTTCATCATCATTGGATATCCCCGCTGCAAAACAGGCGCCATGTAGGGCGGCTGTTCCACTTGAAAATGCTACGGCGTATTTCGCACCTACATATGCTGCCACTTGATTTTCAAATTGTTTTATTGTTGGACCGGTTGTAATAAAATCACTTTTTAAAACGTTGATTACGGCTTGAATATCATCTTCATCAATGGATTGCTTGCCGTATGGCAAATAATGATTCCGTACGGGTTTTCCGCCATGAATTGCTAAACAATACTTCATGATCCTTAATACTCCCTTATATGTTGTTTTGACTTATTTAGACTGTTTTTTTATCTTATTCACTAATTAACTGTTTTAACTCTTCTTTTGTTAACCAATGTTCATTTTTGTCGCTTGTATAACTAAAACCTGCTGGAAGCGGTTTGCCTTCACTTATATACGCTTTATCCCACCAATTAAATTCTGGTTGAATGATATAATAATCTTCAAATTCTAAAGTATGACGGGCATCATCTTCAGTTATCATAGCCTCATGAAGCTTCTCGCCTGGACGGATGCCTATAAACTCAATTTTACATTTAGGTGCAATTACTTTTGCCAAGTCTGTTACTTTCATGCTGGGGATTTTAGGGACAAAAATTTCCCCGCCCTTCATTCGCTGAAGGTTATCAAGAACAAATTGTACTCCCTGATCAAGTGTTATCCAAAATCGTGTCATACGTTCATCCGTTATAGGGATTTTCCCGGTTTTTTTTATGCTTTTAAAAAATGGTACTACACTGCCTCTGCTGCCTACTACATTTCCGTATCGTACCACTGCAAATCTGGTGTCCTTTTTCCCTGCATAAGCATTTGCTGCAACAAAAAGTTTATCTGATGCTAATTTCGTTGCACCGTATAAGTTAATTGGAGAGGCAGCTTTATCTGTGCTCAAAGCAATGACACGTTTCACACCACAATCCATAGCAGCTTCAATTACATTCTGAGCGCCATAGATATTTGTTTTAATTGCTTCAAACGGATTGTACTCACATGCACCGACATGCTTTAAAGCAGCTGCATGAACTACAATATCCACCCCAGCAAAAGCACGGTATAAACGAGCTTTATCACGTACATCCCCAATAAAAAAACGAATACGCGAATCTGTATACTCTTGAGCCATTTCGTATTGTTTCAATTCATCACGACTAAAAACAATAATCTTGTTTACACCAAGTTCTAGGGCTTTTTTTATAAATCTCTTTCCGAAAGAGCCTGTTCCACCTGTAACTAAAATTGTTTTTCCTGTTAAATCCATTTTTTTCACAGCCTTTTTTTATTGAATCCATTTTCACTATCTATTACTATGAATATTTCGGGAAAACGTTTGGGTATCATCTCTACATTTCCTTATAATTTTCCCGAAATGGTGAATAAGCCTAGATTGAAGTCTACTTTTAACTGTTTTGTGATTTATTTCTTGGTTCAGGAAATGATAAATATGTTAAATAGTTTTTTATATTATTGAGAGGCTAGAAATCAAAATCTTCGTTTTTAGATATAAGAGGTATCTTCAGGTTTTCTAATCAAAAAGTGTTACATGTTCATAAGCTGTTCAAGTTCAGAGAGGGATTATGTATTTAATATAGAGATAATGCACCATCTTTTTTCAAGCTAGACTATGTAACTATACAAAAAGACAAACAAAACATAGCATAGTAAAAGTAAAAGCCTAAATCTGCTTTCTATTGTTCGATCGCATAGTTTATACCACTAATTAGTAATTAATAAAAACATCGATCGTGTACAACTAGTTGATTAAAAACTTAAATAATAGAAATGTATCTTCAGTAATAAAAACACGTAATTCAAAGAACTTTGAAATAGATGTTGAATGGCGCAATTAATAAAAAAATATATATCTTTTAATTTTAATAGTTATTTTTTGGTTTTTTGAATTATATAAGCGAGGGTGAACAATGTGTTTCAAGGGTTTTTAAATTTTAAAGGGCAAGAAATAATAATGACCAAGGACTTGTTTAGAAATATTAAAAATGATTTCACCTATGAATTTTGGATAAAGCCTCAAAAGGAAATTCAATTAAATGAGGAATCGGATCAAGGAAAACATGGAATTTTTGGTCAAAGATATATTATTGGTCCAGGGCATCCTGTAATTGAACGAAAAGATGAATCGGGTGCCGGAGTATCGGTTGGAACGAATGGTATAACGGTATATGAACACAGTCACAATTATTTACCTCCTCTACTCACATATGAAATAAAAATAGACGATTGGACTCATATAGCTATTGTTTATGAAAATAAAACTCCAAATTTATATGTGAATGGAAGTTTTGTAAAAAGAGGATTAAAAAGTACTAAGACTAATGTCTTTGCCTCAGGAAGTATTGGAGGATGTGGAGCATACGGATATTTTGAAGGGAAAATGAATAGTTTGAGGATTTGGGGTTATTCAAAAAACGAAAAAGAGATTAAGCTCCATATGGATAAATGTTTAAATGGTGACGAACAAGGATTGATTTTAAATTGGAACTACGAAAAGCCAACATATATCCAATCTATTTCGAATACAAACGAGGAAGCTGATAAACCATCTTTTTTAAATGATTCTATTCGTAATCAATTTAGTTTAGAAACATTAAATGAATCAAATTATATTGAATATAATAATGAATTACTTGAAGATACTGAAGTGGATGTGATTATACCAATATATAATGGCTACGAATTTACAAAGAGATGTATAGAAAGTATATACAATAATATAGACATTCGTTGTAATTTATTTTTGATTAATGATGCTAGTACAGATCAACAGATATATCGTTTTTTGGAAAGCTTGAAATCTAACAAATTACCTCAAAGCTTAAAAAAATTAGTGGTTATACACAATGATAAAAACTTAGGATATGTACAAAGTATTAATAAAGGCTTACTTTTAACAACAAATCACCCCATCTTATTAAATAGCGATACAGAAATTCCACCTCATTGTTTTCGGCGCTTAATCAACCCTATTTTAGTAAATGATAAAATTTCATCCGTTACCCCTTTCTCAAATAGTGCTACGATTTGTTCCTATCCTAATTTTGTTCAAGATAATGAATTGCCATACAATATGACTGCAAATGAAGTCGATGCTTATTTTTCAAAATATGTCATTAACAAAGGGATAGTAATCCCAACAGGTGTAGGCTTCTGTATGGCATTAAATAGAAATGTTATTCATGATATCGGAATCTTTGATGATGAGGTTTTTGGCAAGGGGTATGGCGAGGAAAATGATTGGTGTATGGGAGCACGTCATAAAGGATATCAAAATATATTGATTCCAAATGTGTTTGTTTATCATAAACATGGTGTAAGTTTTAATCAAATAGATGGAAGTAAACAAGAGCTAATGTCAAGTAATTTAAAAAAACTACTTAACCGATACCCAGATTATAATAAAATCATACAAGACTTTATAAGGCTGGATCCAATAAAAAATATAAGAGAATTCATGAAAAGTATAATGGTTGCCGATAAATTTTCTTATAGAAAGGGCAGATTATTTATCGATCATGGCTTAGGTGGCGGTGCCTCAATCTATCAAACTAACTATATAAAAACATTAGAAGATGATGAGAGAATATACACGTTAACACCTGGGACAGATTATGTGATTTTAACTGATCATAATCATTCCGAACCAATAAATTATAATCTTAAAATAAGTAAACTAACTGAAATGAACTTTAAAAAATTATTAAGTGCTCTAAACATTGATTTGATTTTTATTAATCATTTATTTAAGTATCCCATTGAAAAAATGTTTCGTTTAATAAAACACTCACTTGTGGATTATTATTTTTACATTCATGATTTTTATTGTGTTTGCCCAAGCTATAATTTAATAAATCATCAAAAGAAGTATTGTAATGCTGAAACAAATGTAGATATCTGTCAGGGATGTATTGCGAAAATATTTCCGAAAGAAGCTATTCATATTGAAGGTTGGAGAGAAGCGTTTTATTCTTTTTTAATGGGTGCGAAAAAGGTAATTACCCCTAGTCATAACACGAAAGATATTATTCTAAAATACTATAAAGATATTGAGATAGAAGTAAGAGAGCATGTTATTAATCCAAAAATATCATACTCCTTTAAGGAGGAGTTTTTAAATAAAAAAGTTTTAAATATTGCTTTTATGGGAGCCATTGATTATCCGAAAGGATCAAGTATTATATATGAGCTAAAGGATTTAATTGTTAAAGAAAATTTACCAATAAATATAAAGGTGATTGGTATAACAAATATTCATTTTAATCCACACAAAAGTGCTGAAGGAAAGTTTGAAGTCACAGGAAGATATCAGGTGGATAATTTATCTGATATATTAGCTCAAAATGAAATAGCATTGGTTATTAATCCGTCCATTTGCCCTGAAACATATTCCTATACAACAAGTGAAGCAATGTTATCGGGATACCCCATTATTACATTTGATCTAGGCGCCCCTGCTGAACGAGTAGAAAAATATCAGTGTGGATGGATTCTTGACAACATGAATAGTAATGAAATATTAAATTTATTAAAAAACTTATTAAAAAATAGAGAACAAATCCACGAAAAAGCAAAGAAATTAAGAGATTTGCGGGAAGGAAATGAATTTTAGGATAAGGTCCACATATCTAATAGATTTGTAGTGAAAATAGGGATCTTTTATGTAATAAATGCCATTATTGTCTTTGTGCTATCTTTTATAAGAAAGAATATAATAAATGATACTGAAGACAAGGTTATTTTCGATTGAAAAAATAAGAAGGGGTGATGGTTATGTCACAAAAGTTTCTCTACTTACCAATCGAATCAAAAACAAGGGAATTAGACGCAAAATTACTCTTAACCTATTATGCAATTAAAGGGAATTATCGAATTATTCTGGGAACGCACACGCCTATTCTCTCTCACTTGGAGTTATTACCTAAGGGCATCATTTGTTCAAAGGGAACTCCTTATGGTGATGCAAGGAAAGAATATATGACTCGTGCATACAAACTAGGCTATTCTATTGTTGAATTGGATGAAGAAGAAGGATTATTCCTTAATAGTAATAATTATAGTCGTCTTGGAAAAGATGATACGTATGTTAAAATACTTGAGCATGTATATTGCTGGGGAGATGCTCATAAAGAAATAGTTACAAATACTTTTCCTAAATTTAAGGGAAAATTTCATTTAACTGGTCATCCACGGTTCGATTTACTCAAGAAAAAGTTCCGGGGGTTATATAATGATGAAGTGAAAATGATTGAACAGCGGTTTGGAGACTTTATTTTAGTAAATACAAGATTTACGCAATATAATCACTTTATAAGAGGGTTCAATCCTAACGAACATTATATAAAGGAAGTATACGAACATTTTATCCAATTAATTAAAGAATTAAGTGAGAAATATCCGAATCTCAATATTGTTGTTCGTCCTCATATTCATGAAAATGTAGATAGTTATCGAAAAGAATTGTCGGATTATAAAAATGTGTTTGTTGCCCATGATGGTAATGTGGTTATGTGGATTTTGGCCTCAAAAGTCGTGATACACAATCGTTGTACGACAGGCATTGAAGCTTTGTTACTTGATAAACCAGTCATTGCTTATATGCCAATTAATTATGAGAAAGAGAAGAAATATTTACCTAATGCAGTTACCTATAAATCAGTGAATAGTAGTGAAGTATTCAACTTAGTCGATTTCTGTTTATCTAAAGGAGAAATAGGTGAAGAAAAAAGGAGTCTATCAAAAAATTATTATGGGTCCATGGATGTAGAAAATTATGCTTATCAAAATATTATCCGTTTATTAGATACAATCAGTTTCACGGGTGAAAGTTCCATTGAGGAATCTTCAGTAAGAGCGCTCTCTACAATAAAAGGGGATCATACGTTGACTTCAGAGGAAGAAATAAAAAGTTTCTTTGAAAAATTGGATTTAATAGAAATGAATAAAAATGAAGTGAGTGTTCGAACATTAGCTCCTGATTTATTTGAAATAATATCTAATAACAGTTGAGTCCTTTTTTCTATGAGGCTTAACGTAACTTCCTTAGTTAGATAAAAACCCTTGGTAACAAGGGTTTTTATTATTTCATATAATGAAGAATCAAAGTTTCTAAAGCGTGTTTTTTTATAATAAATCAATCATAGCATTTAGTTTTGAAACCGTTGTTAGAAAGAAATTTACGATTGTTAATTCAATGAGCCCTAAAGAATTGTATTAATACTGCAAAGGAATTTTATTAGTACAATGGGGGTTTTGATGAGGGATACGGGAGATGACCTTTAGATACTTTGGAAATATGAATATTACTCTATTTTTACTTAAAACATCGGGGTACGTTTTAGATTGTTAGAGAAGAAGGGAGCAATTTTATGAAAGGGATTATTTTAGCTGGAGGTACAGGATCGAGATTATATCCTATCACTAGAGTGACCGATAAACATTTGCTACCTGTTGGACGTTATCCAATGATTTATCATTCAGTTTGTAAGCTAAAAGAATGTGAAGGTTGTATCTAAGTTTTTTGGTACATTTTTTATATGTTTGAAATCTTTTCGTTTATATATCCCGAGAAAGATAGGTTAATGAAATGCTTTATAAAAAGAAAAATCATCGATAATATAACCGATGATTTTTCTTTTTGATAATGTGGAAAGTAAGAATTGTCCCCAATAAATTTTGGTTTAAACACAGATTGTTTAGAGTGTAATGAATGGATATTAGATATTATTTTTTTTGATAAGTTATATTTGTTGTAGAACATGATTTTTATGATTGAATAGTCTTCACCATTTCTTTTATTCTTTGGCAAAATGTATGCTGTCCTATAACTATTTTTTGAGCTTTTTGAGCAATAATCTCCTTCTTTTTTTTATCATTCATATAGGTAATCACTTTACACAGGCAATCTTCATAATCCTGATAAGATATCATTTCTTCTTCAGTAAAGAAAGAACGAAGATTAGGCTTTTCCTCTATTAATTGAAAAGCTCCACATGCTGCAATATCAAACGTTCGATTATTAATGCTTTCATTCATAACCTTGGACGTATTCTGATTATATAAGAAATTGTTACTTCGATGAGGGTTTAATACAATGCTAGCTCCGTTATAAAAATAAGAAACCTTTTCTGGATTCATCCATGTATCTTCAATCATAACCCTTGCATTGTTTCTCCAGACCTTTTGTAGTCTATTACGCCATCCTTTTCCAATTAGTGTTAGGGCATAATTTGTATTCTTTAGAAGGAAATGAATAAGGTTTACCCTTGTCTGATATGGATATCCTACAAGAAGCAAGTCACTTTTATATACATGCTCTACTGAGCGCGGTTTAAAAATGGAATGATTCGTACCTAACGGTAAATAGTGGGCATTCTGATGAACGAGTTGGTACTGTTTTAAAGCTCCAGTATCGATGGTAAAGATATAGTCGAACCTATCAATGATTTGATAAGTCTTATCAAAATAATAAGGGTCTTCAGTCATCCAACAAGCCAATTGAATACCATTCTCTTTAAAATACTGGATAGCTTGTATAGAGAGATTGTCTCCTAATATTGTTAGGACTACTTGTGGCTGAAACGTGGTAACAATTGACCTTATATTTTCTATTGGCTCTGATGGATGAAAGCAGGTCCATTTATATCCGTTATCACTAAGCGCAGTTTTCATACTTTGATCTAAATAATCATAAATACCAAGATAACCAGAAGAAATATACAATAACTTCATTACATATCACCAATTGTATTCATCATTTTTAATCTTTTGCTGTTATGATGCTTTCAACACACTTACAATTAATTTGTATAACATTTGTAACGTTTGGAGATGGTAGAGCCTCTTCTTCTAATGTAACGATACCAGTTTTTTTATTAAATTTTGTTAATTTGGCTGGTCCATAAACAAAACCTGATTTACCTACAACTGTTATAATCGTTCCAAGTGGTATGTTGGAGAATTGACGGCAGATGCTACTTTTACATATCCATAGAAACATAAATAAATCTTCCTCCTTTGTTAATATTTGATAACATATATACTATTATATGCAAATAGATAGAGTTTCGTGAAAATAGTACTTTCATAAATTAAAACGTTTATTTTTAAGGATATATTCACTAGCATAGCGCATGAAAAGGTATGACTGGGAGCAGTATAATGTTCATTTGAGTATTATAGGAAATTCAGCGGTTATCAATAAAAGAGGGAACAGGATTTTAAAATAAAGTGAAGAAAATGCAAGAACTTGTCATAAAGTAACATGAAAAAGTAGGTAACACAGTGTTATTTCTATAAAATCCATATAAAGATTTATATAAAAAAATCCATTTTGATCAATTTTTTCAAAATGGATTCTTTTTATGCAATGTGAATAGGGGAAGGTGTTTTTGGTTACATTTTATTGAAAAGCTATATTGGTGTAAGATTTATGAATTCCGCAATCGGGCACGATTCTTAAATAAGAAGGCGTTTTATATGAAGGGCGTTATTTATATAAACAGCAAAAAGTTTAAAAAAGCTACTTGAACCTAACACGGTGTCAGGTTGTATAGTAATGTCGCCGGCAAAATTAACTCGTGCGAAATGAGGGGTTGATTCTGAATAGAAAAACCTGGAAAGTTGGAGAGTTGGCTAAGCAAACCGGACTTACGGTACAGATGCTCCATCATTATGATAAAATTGGGTTGTTTTCTCTCCCGCAGTCTTCTGATAAGGGACAAAGGCTCTACACTGAAACAGATATTGCAAAGCTGCAACAAGTTATGTCACTTAAACAGTTAGGTTTTGCTTTGGCTGAGATTAAAGAGATGATAGAAAAGCCAAATTTGAATCCGGTCGAAGTCATAAAAGTACAACTAGAAAGTGTAAAAGAGCACATTCGGATACAAGAACAATTGTGCAGTCTATTACGCCAGCCTTTTCCAATGAGTGTGATTTGATAGTTAGTGTTTTTTTAAGGAAATGGATGAAAGTAAGTCCATTCATAGCCATTATTGCTTAGCTCAGCTTTCATACTCTGATCTAAATAATTGTAAATACCGAGTTAATCGGAAGAGATATACAATAGCTTCACTATACATCAACAATTGTAGTGGTCATTTTCTAATCATCTGTTGTTATGATGCTCTCAATATCGTCACAGCTAATTAGAATAGTAGTCGTAAAACCTGGAGATGGTAAACCTTGCTCTTCCAATGTAACTATGCAATTTCCTATATTAAGGCTTATAAACTTGGCTGGTCCATAAACAAAACCGGACTTACCTACAACTGTTATAATAGTTCCTGGCAATATGCCGGAGAACAACAGCAGGTGGCAGATACTACTGTTACATGCCATGGGAAAATATTCCCTCCTTCTTATTCATTAAGTTAATATTTAATAACACTTATACTATATGTTTATAGGTATATTTTTGTGCAGAGAACATCCTAGTGAATACACCCTCTTATACCAATTCAAATTTATGCTTTTAGTTTATATTACCTAATGCAGATAATTAAAAAGCGAGGGAGTATGTCTTTAACATGCCCTGCTAGTGGCTATATGTTTTCGGGAAATCTTCATACACTACTAAAGAGTAAAAGTCCAATTGAGAGATTATATATATTGATGAATTCTATATGAATCAACTTACTATATACAGGATTGGTTTTGAATTCAAAGGTTGTAATCATTTTTACTTGTTAAACAAGTCTGTATTAGTAGGTAAAGCAATGGAACGTGTACGTATTCAATCTTTAAATGAATGGGAACTTTGTATGATGGATGACAAGTCTAATAAAGAAACATTACATGTCATTAAACAATATTTGGGTGATTCAAGACTCGCTAGACACAAGTAAAAGGTATTTAGCGAACGACTTAGGATAGCATACATAATATTCGTGTGTCCCCTGTGGCAGTAGGAGAAATCCGTACGTTATCAGTAAAAAGGATTGGTGATTTCAACAGCATCTTAAAACAAATCGAAGAGCGCGCACCATTTCGCCGCAACGTAACACAAGAGGAGGTTGGTAATCCAGCTTTATTCTTATTTAGTAACTTAGCAAGTCGTGTTACTGGTGAGAACATTCATGGGGATTTTGGGTATCATATTTTAGGTAATTAAATATAAAATGATGAAAAAACACCTTCTACCCCCAATGGAGTGAACCCTGAGAATGAGACGATAAAAAACACCTCTCTAAATCGTAAGTATCAGTTATGATTTTAATGGAGGTGTTTTTCGTATGGGGAAAAAGACGCATTATCCCGCCGAAATAAAGTGGAAAGTAGTTGAAATGAAACACCAAGGATTCAAAAATAAAGAAATTATGGATGCCTTAGGAATTAAACATGTGGCTCAAATTAAAACTTGGATGAAATGGTATCGTGAAGGCGAAACCTATCGGTTTGAACAATCTATTGGAAGACAATCTGTACATGGAAAAGGCTTAAAAAAGTTAACAGAACTTGAACAAAAAGAATTAGAAATACGTTATTTAAAGGCAAAGATTATATTGCTGGAAAAGTGCCAAGAAATTTTAAGGAGGTGGGAGGAAAAGAAGAAATAATGAAAATGATAAAGGAATGGCAATCAATTTTTACAATTGCAGAACTGTGTTCCATATTTGATATTTCACGTGCTACTTATTATCGTTGGAAAAAGCAGGAGAAAACAGTAACTAATCATGAAGAAAAAACCGTAATAGAAATATGTCAACATCATAAATATCGGTATGGATATCGTCGGGTTACAGCTTGTCTACGTAATCAATTTAACATCGTAATCAATCATAAAAAAGTATTACGTATCATGAGAAAATACAACGTATTATCTCGGGTTAGAAAAAAGAAAAAGACATTTGTACTCGGTCATGAACCAGTGGTAGCTAAAAATAGAATACAACGAAGATTTAAAGCTACCAAGCCTAATGAAAAATGGTTCACGGATATCACGTATTTGATGTTCGGCAATAAGACTCTTTATTTTTCATCTATTATAGATGGGTTTAACAATGAAATTATAAGTTATAAAATAGGTGAGACACAGGATGTTTCTCTTGTATTAGATACTCTAAAAGAAGCTTTAAGAAAGCGAAATGTGATTGATACGATTTTACATTCGGATCAAGGAAAAGTGTATACATCAAAACAATTTCAAACATATGCCAAAGAAAAAGGCATTATCACAAGCATGTCTCGTACAGGAAACTGCCATGATAATGCCCTCATAGAATCCTTTCATTCTCACTTGAAATCCGAAGGATTCTATGCGCAAAATATAAAACAATCGAATAATGCTAGTATAATACAAACTGTGGATGAATACATCCACTACTATAATAATGAACGGATTCAGAGAAAATTAGATAACATGTCACCTATAGCTTATAGGAAACATGTTGTCTAGGTGTTTTTTCTTTGTCTCACCAAATGGGGTCAGACCACCCAATGAAATGGGGTATAAAAGGTGTTTTTTATTTCTTATATGAACTAATAAAATTTCGAGTTATTTTCAACAACCTCCGCTATATGTGGTGGTAATTGTTTGATTTTAGATTGGAGGCGTTTCTGAGCAGCGCGACCTAAATTACGTTTATTTTCGATATAATACGCACATATGGAAATTTCATGATCAAAAAGGTAGTCGTAGACGTGGTAATCTACAAAAAGAATATCTTCTTTTGGGAATGGAATTTCTTTTCCTTGTAATGCATACATCAAGCTTAAATTATTTTTAGCTTTCAGTCGATACATTCTTGCAAGGTGGGACAAAGGTTCCGCTCTACAGGGTCTGTACTCCCAAGCATTCTGAAGATAAGTAGTAGCAAGAGCAAAAAATTGTTCCTCCTGATGGATGAAGGTATCTATTGTAGATTGATCAACTTTTGATTTATTTTTTTCTGACTCTGTAATTAATTGTTCACGTTGGAAAGAAGCCGTATTTGCCAAACGTTCATAACAGAGACCTATTCGTAAGAGGGCATAAAATACTTCTTCCGCCCATCCGCCCGCTTCAACTCTTTTTTTATACCATTTGATTGCTTCATCTAATTCGTTGAGAATGGATAATGTTTGTGCTAAGTAAAACATGTATCTGATTTTTAAATCGGGCGGGGTTGCTTCATCGTGAATTCCTTCTAATAGCAACCGTTTATCTCGTTCAAATTTATCACTCTTACTCCCACCGTCTCCTTGGTCATTGATAATTAGACTATCGAGTTTTTCAACTGTATCAAAGTAAGTAACTTGATCAGCCTTTAATTTAGAACGATCTAAATCCCAATATTCATGTGTAACTCCAACGGATCGCCATGGCAAAGATGTCTTAAGTAGACGAGAAAGCCAATATTTTATTTGAGGATCATATTGCATAGTCAAATAATGGTCCTTATCTAACTTACATTTATCAAAATGTGGCTTAACTTCTAAGACCATATCAGCATCGAGTAACAGCAAATAATCTGCCTCTGGATAAGTTTTTTGCGCCAAAGATACAGCTAAGCTTCGATTATATCCAAAATTTTTAAAAGGTTCATGGTGCACAGTACCAGGTATGTTATTTTCTCTGCACCAGTTTTCAATAATTTCAGGTGTTCCATCAGTCGAACCCGTATCACAAATAGAAACAAAATCAATGATAGATTTAGTCGGATTTAAACATCTTTCTATAATTTTTGATTCATTTTTTACAATCATACAAAGACATATTTTCTTTTGCGATTTTATGTGTTTTGTTGTTTTTGATTTATTTTTAGCCACTATTTTCCCCCCTATTTTTGTTCAAAAGGTTTTATTCGTTCAACAACATCTGATTTTATATACTTTGAACAAATGCTAATAAAGAGTTATAAGTTCTCTAAAGTATTGCTAGTAACTCTCAATCTTACAAATTCTCCTCATTTTAATCATTCGCCTTGCAATCTAATGGGGCGCTATTGGGTATGTGCAACTTCATATACGTAATTAATTACAATAGTAAAGCATGTAAGTATTTTGTTTTACTTTATGTGTGAAACCATATTAGGCATGCGCTAGATTTATCATATGCAGTCGGATTTAATTTTGTGAGTCTCTTTAATTCGGCATTGAATAGTTATAAGGCTTACTGTATCAAAAAATATATAGTCAACATAAATTGTAACAACATTGATTTTATAGAAATAATCATTCAATTAATTGAATGAAATGAATATTTTTAGTTGTCTTATATGTAAGGGAATATAACTTTTTGGGAGGGGAAATATTTGAAAGTTTTAGTCACAGGTGGAGCTGGCTTTATTGGTTCACATATTGTTGAATTCTTATTAGAAAACAATATAGATACAGTGGTTGTTGATAATTTAGTTACTGGGCATAAGTATAATATTCCATCAAAAGTTGCTTTCTATCATTTTGATATAAGGGATCCCAATATCGATAAAATTTTCATGGTTGAAAAACCTGATTTTGTAATACATCAAGCAGCACAAGTATCTGTACAGGAATCTGTAAAACAGCCATTTTACGATTGCAGTGAAAATGTCATGGCTACTGTTAATATTCTTCAAGCTTGTATAAAGTACAATGTAAAAAAAATTATTTACGCATCAACTGCTGCTGTATACGGTAATCCCCAATACTTACCTATTGATGAGAACCATGATCTTAATCCTGTATCATTTTATGGTTTATCAAAATTGACCAGTGAAGCATATATTCAATTATTTGCAAAGCTTTATGGTTTAAAATATACAATTCTCAGATACTCCAATGTTTATGGTGCAAGGCAGAATACAGATGGAGAGGCTGGTGTCATTTCCATTTTTATGGATCGTTTATTTAAGAATGATAGTCCAATTATATATGGTGACGGAAATCAGACACGAGATTTTATCTTTGTTAAAGATGTAGCACATGCTAACTTCTTGGCATTTAGAAATGCTGACAATCAAATATGTAATATTAGTTCGAATCAACAAATTTCAGTTAATGAACTGCTAGATACAATTTGCAATTTAATGAAAATAGAAAATAAAAGAATATACAAAGAGGAAAGACCAGGGGATGTTATCCATAGTTATTTATCAAATGATAAAGCTAGAAAATATTTGAATTGGCACCCGGAATTTTCATTGCTTCAAGGATTAGGGGAGACGATTTCTTTTTTCCATAAAGAATAAAATTGAAAATTATCATAGAAGCGTATACTAAGTTTTATCATATTTAATGTAAATACGATTAATAACATACGAAAGGGCGTGGGAAACATTTATTAATCTATGGTGTTGATTGGTGGGTTTTGGGAATCCCTGTCCGTCATTGACTATCATATTCGTTTACACTGTATTCGGGTACAATGCGAGTCACTTTGTTCAACGTGCCTTGTTTAAACGGCACCAGTTCGACAATTACAATATGAGGTCTTTATAAGGAACAAGATGACCCATAATTTCTAATGTTGATAGGCCGTTTGTATTACGTTATGAAGAATATGGGTGTTAGAAGAAAAGATAAATATTGCCCTAAAGGAAATGATGTTAGGTACAATTACCAAGAAATGAAAAGGTAGCATACTTTACAACGAAGAACATCTGTATTTTTTTACAGCGCCAAGATCTTCATAAGTTGCATGGAACTATACCTTATGTGTTATTATATAGCATCTTTCTGAACTTAGTTACTTTGCCTTCTGGAATGAATGAATTCATAATTTTTCTTTTTAAACATATTATGTTTGGTGTCACGCAATTTTATGAAATAAATGGAAATTTTAAAGGGGGTGTTTTATATGAAGGATTTTATTCAAGAGTTCCATAAATATTACTATGATAGCTTAGTATGGTCAAAAAGCACCAAATGGTTAGGTGTTCCAATTCACAAATGTCCTTTAGATTTATTTTTATATCAGGAAATAATTTATCAAATTAAGCCTGATCTTATTATTGAATGTGGGACATATGATGGAGGCAGCGCGCTGTTTTTTTCATCGATGCTGGATTTAATCCAAAAAGGGCAAGTTCTTTCTATTGATATAGCACCTCAGTCAAACCTTCCTACTCACCCACGATTAACTTATTTACGAGCATCTTCAACATCCTCTGAAGCTATGGGAAAAGTACAAAGCATGATTAATCCGGAAGATGTGGTCATGGTAATTTTGGACTCCGATCACAGCAAAAATCATGTACTGAATGAATTAAAATTATATAGTGAGGTAGTTACTACAGGAAGCTATTTAGTTGTAGAAGATACGAACATAAATGGTCATCCTGTATTACCAAATTGGGGACCAGGGCCAATGGAAGCATTAACAGAATTTTTAAAGGAAAATAATCAGTTTGTTATAGATGGGAGTAAACATAAGTTCTTTGTAACTTTTCACCCTAATGGATTTTTATACAAGGTAAGATGAAAGGTATATTAAAAATAAAATATGTTGTATCATATCCGTGAAAACTATATTTTTTAGAAATAGATTAGGAGAGTGTAATTAACAATCTTTTATAATCATACCTCTTTTGATACAAAAGAATATAAATAAAATGATTGTTGTTATCGTTAAGTTTCCTAACACCTCCCTTTTTCATTAACAAAAAAGGGAGGTGTTATATAAACTGAGGTTAGGGTTTTAGCAAGAGAGAAGCTGGAAATCGAAATACAGCTAGTATATAGGTTGTAGGGTTAAAGTCGGTGAGTATTTTATAATTTATTTTGTATTTCATTACTCAATGTATGGATTTATGAATTTCATGTTTAATTGTCCAGAGGATAAAATAAATTTAATTTGTTAAGGTGATGATTAAATGAATGATAAGAAAATATGTTTCATATCTTGTGTTAACGATTCTATTGAATACAGTATAGCTTTAAAACATATCAAACAATTAGAAATACCTGAGGGTTATGAAATAGAAATTGTGACCATCGAAGGAGCTCAAAGTATGACGTCCGGCTATAATCAGGGAATGAAAAAAAGCGATGCTAAATATAAAGTATATTTACATCAAGACGTTTCAATTATTAATAAAAAATTTATATTTGATATAATTGAACTATTTAGGAAAAATGCTAAATTAGGAATGATAGGAGTAATTGGTTCAAAAACAGTACCAAAAGGAGTATGGTGGGAAAGTAATCAACCTTATGGAGTGGTCTATCATACTCCAGCAGGAAAAGGACAATTGTCTTTAACCGGAAGGTATAATGTAGAAAATGAATATGAAAAGGTAAAAGCGATTGATGGATTAATTATGGCTACGCAATATGACCTTTCTTGGAGAGAAGATTTATTTCAAGGATGGCATTTCTATGACATATCTCAATGTTTTGAATTTATTAATCATGGTTATGATATAGGAGTCCCTAAGCAAGATGCACCGTGGTGCATACATGATTGCGGTATTATCAGTTATGAGGGATTTGAAAAAGAAAGACAAATATTTCTTAAAAATTATCCGGACTTAATACATCATGAATGGAAAAAAAATAATAATGTTTTAAGTGAAATAAATAATTATAATCCTACTGTGATAAGCATGTCAGCATGGGCTGGACATCTGAATTTTGGATATGATTTAGTAAGATTTATGAAGCCTAAAAAAATTGTTGAATTAGGTACACACTATGGAGCCTCGTTTTATAGTTTCTGTCAGGCTGTGAAAGACGGAGATTTATCAACTAAATGTTTTGCAGTTGATACTTGGAAAGGTGATCAACATTGTGGTTCTTATGGAGAAGATGTTTATCAAACAGTTAAAGGAGTAGTCAATAAATTCTATCCTAATATAGCGACCTTAGTTCAGAATACATTTGATGAGGCTTTAGAAATGTTTCAAGATGAAACAGTTGATATTCTTCATATTGATGGGTGTCATTCTTATGAAGCAGTTTCACATGATTTTCAAACATGGTTACCTAAAGTAGCGGATAAGGGTATTGTTTTATTTCATGATATTGCTGTGATGGATAGGGAATTTGGGGTTTATAAATTGTGGAATACTTTAAAAACCCAATATCCTTCTATTGAATTTAGACATTCATTTGGATTAGGAGTTTTATTTCCAAAGGGACATAGTGAAATTTTTAAAACTGTCTTAGAGAACAAAGAAATATTACAGCGAAATTATGAAATGTAAAGTAGAATATTTTTAATTACTGGGGCTTTCTTATATCTGATGAGAAAGCCCTTTTCCTATGATAGGTATTCTAAAACTTAGTAAATAGTTATTTTTTACATAACATGATGATGAAAAAACTTTCTTTATTTTCCGCTTTCAACTAGATTGCTTGTACGAAAGACATATATATGTAGGTAGTAAATATAATGTGTAAGGAAAATAAAAGATAGGAGTTGTTTAAAGGCATTTGGAGATCCATATGGTTATTCTGACTTAGGATAAGTTAGAGCGTAAAAAGCAGTGTGTAGCAAGTATTTTTCTTTATATAAAAGATGAAATTAAATACTTGTTTATCAAATGAAGCTAAATGATGGTTAGAACAATAGTCAGATCTAATTTCACAGTAATCAAGGTGTTGAAGTGGTTGAGGAGAATAAAAAAATACTGTTTCTAAATAATAATGTAGCTGTTACACTCTGTTTACTTTCAAAATTACATGCAGCTTTAAACAGTGATGAAAAGTACTGAAGCTGTTGCTTCGGTACAAATTATATTTTCAACTGGCTCTTAAGCGGTAAATTTAAGGAGAGTGAATTGGATAATGAGTGAAAATACATTTTTATTTGTTACTTGTGTAAATGATGATCAACTATATGAAAAATGTAAGAGGCATATACAATGTTTGTACGTTCCAGAAGCGTATACGATAGAATTCTTAGCGGTTCGTAATTCTAAGAGTATGACACAAGGATATAATCAAGCAATGCTACATGATGCCCAGTATAAAATTTATCTACATCAAGATACATTCATTATTTCCCCCTATTTTTTATTTAACGTATTATCTTTATTTCAAAATGACTCTTCATTAGGTATGTTTGGAATGATTGGATGTAAAAACATTCCTGAGAGTGGGATATGGTGGGAGGGAAAAGAGACGGTTGGGAAAGTTATTGAGGAGAGAAGGGGAGCTTTTCGCACTCTTACGTTTGATCAGTACGGGCATCGTATACCTTATATGCCCGTGCAAGCGGTAGATGGTCTGTTAATGGTTACACAATATGATTTACCTTGGCGGGAAGACTTGTTTACGGGCTACCACTTTTATGATATTTCGCAGTGTTTAGAGTTTATTAAGAAAGGATATAAAGTAGGGGTAGCAAGTCAATTAGAACCATGGTGTATACATTATTGCGGGGATGACTTTGATGCGCTTTCATATGAAGCGTATAGAAAGGTATTTATACAAGAGTATATGCCTTTTTTATAAAACCATAGATAGCAAGAGCTTAAGTGTAAGTGTGCCAATATTTCAGATGGTAAACAGGAGAGTGTATAAGTTCTTGTTGTTTAGTAGTCCCTTAACAGAAAGTAATCAACTTTAAAGCAAGGAATTAGATAAAGAGGAATATAGAAAAGCATTATGCACATATATAGGGTATGCAGAGAGTTTACAAGGTTAAATTGATAATGTATGAAAATTGAAGGGTGTAGTGTATGAACCAAAAATACAAATGGTTTGAAGGGGGAGGGATAAAATGAAAGGGATTATCCTTGCCGGTGGAACTGGATCTCGATTGTACCCGATTACAAAGGTCACAAATAAGCATTTGCTTCCCGTCGGTCGCTATCCAATGATTTATCACTCTGTATATAAGCTTCGGGAATGCGGGATTACAGATATTATTGTCATTACCGGGAAAGAACATATGGGTGATGTAGTCAGTTTTCTTGGCAGTGGAGCTGATTTTGGGGTGTCCTTCACATATCGTGTACAAGAGAAAGCGGGAGGAATTGCTGAAGCACTTGGGTTATGCGAAACGTTTGTGGGAAATGGGAAGATGATTGTCGTTCTAGGTGATAATGTTTTTTCTGACAGCTTGAAACCGTATGTAGAAAATTACAGAAAGCAAGGGGCAGGAGCCAGAATTTTATTAAAAGAAGTAGATGACCCGCGTCGTTTTGGGGTTCCTCATATTCAAGATGGTAAGATTGTATGCATTGAAGAAAAACCGGCTTCTCCAAAGAGCAACTATGCTGTAATCGGAATTTATATGTACGATAACAGTGTGTTTTCGATGATCAGTCAGTTAAAACCCTCTGATCGAGGAGAATTGGAAGTAACAGATATTAATAATGAGTATTTGGCAAGAGGAGTACTTACCTACGATACGCTGAAAGGATGGTGGACGGATGCCGGAACGCACCCTTCACTGCATAAAGCGAATACATTAGCGCAACATGTAGATTTTGGTGATGAGTTTAATGGAGGGGGAGGGAAGAGTTGAAGACGATTCCTGCATCTCTTTCTGATGTTAAGTTCATTGAGCCGAGTGTGTTTCATGATGCGCGCGGGTATTTTAAGGAAAGTTATAATGAAAAGGTGCTGAGGCATCTCGGTATTCACCACAAATTTGTACAGGACAATACATCGTATTCAAAGGAAGCGGGTGTGATAAGAGGGCTGCATTTTCAGCTAGAACCAAGAGCTCAAACAAAGCTCGTACAGGTTATACAAGGTGCGATTTTCGATGTTATTGTGGATTTGAGGAAGGGATCCCCAACCTATAAGAAATGGCAATCATTTTTGCTAACGGGTGATAATCATCGACTGTTACTTGTACCAAAGGGATTTGCACATGGTTTTTGTACACTCGTTCCTCACACAATTGTACATTATAAAGTAGATGAATTTTACGACGCGTCATGTGATAGTGGAATCGCATGGAATGATGAAGAATTTGCTATTTCATGGCCCGTAAGTAACCCGGTTTTATCAGAAAAAGATGGCATGTTGCCTAAGTTCAACGAAACCACTCATTACTTTCAATTTAAGGAGATATCGACATGAATGTACTAGTCACAGGAGGAGCAGGATTTATCGGTAGTAACTTTGTCCGTTATTTTCTCAAGAAGTATCCTGATTGCCATGTTATTAATTATGATTTGTTAACATACGCTGGCAATTTATCTAGTATCAAGGATATAGAGCCTCATAGTAATTATACCTTTATACAAGGGGATATAAGAGATGCTAAGAAAATTCAAGCTGTAATGCAAGATTACAAAATTGATAGTATCGTGCACTTTGCAGCGGAATCGCACGTAGACAGAAGTATACAAGGTCCTATGCAATTTTATACGACAAACATAGTAGGAACAGCTGTATTATTGGAAGCTGCTAAAACTTTCGGTATTCAGCGATTCCTTCACATTTCAACAGACGAAGTGTACGGCTCTTTAGGAGAAACTGGTCATTTTACGGAAGAGACTCCTATCTCACCAAATAGCCCTTATTCTGCTAGTAAAGCCAGCTCGGATTTAATTGCTCTTTCTTATTTCGAAACGTACAAACTTCCTGTAATTGTTACACGCTGCTCTAACAATTACGGTCCATATCAATATCCAGAGAAACTCATTCCGCTTATGATTACAAATGCAATGGAAGATAAGGAACTTCCTGTATATGGGAGGGGACAAAACGTGCGGGATTGGCTTCATGTATTCGATCATTGCACGGCAATTGATTTAGTTCTGCATAATGGAAGGGACGGAGAAATATACAATGTTGGAGGTAATAATGAAAAGAGAAACATAGAGATTGTGGAAATGATTTTAGAAAAGCTCGGAAAATCAAAGAATATGATATCCTTCGTTCCAGACCGCCTTGGTCATGACTGGCGGTACGCAATCGATTCGTCTAAGTTACAGAGAGAACTGGGATGGAAACCGGTATACTCCTTTACAAAAGGCTTAGAGGATACAATAGAATGGTATAGGAAGAATGAACAATGGTGGAAGCCATTAAAGAGTAGGTGAGATAAAGTGAAAGTACTTGTTACAGGAGCAGGAGGTCAGCTTGGTAAAGAATTTATTGCTTATTTTACAGAAAAAGGGGATACACTCTATAGTTTTACAAGAAAAGAATTAGATGTTACAGATGCTACGTCACTTAATCCTATCATGAAAAGCCTAAAACCAGATCTTGTCCTTCACTGCGCTGCGTATACAAAAGTAGATGCTGCTGAAGAAAATTGGAAAGAAGCATATGCTGTAAATGCATTGGGGACAAGAAACATAGCGGTAGCTTCGGAAGCAATAGGAGCGAAACTTGTTTATTTTAGTACGGATTATGTATTTGATGGAATGCATGCGCGTGATTACCACGAATTTGATCAAACAAATCCTCTCAATGTATATGGTGCTTCTAAGCTAGCAGGGGAAGAAGCAGTAAGAAACTTTCACAGTCGGTACTTTATTATGAGAACATCATGGTTGTATGGCGGGGAAGGTCCAAATTTTGTACGGACAATGCAGACGTTGGCTCAGACAAAAAAGGAGCTACGCGTTGTGTGTGATCAAATTGGGTGTCCTACTTATACAAAAGATTTAGTATGTAAAACCGGCGAAATGATACAAACGAATCAGTATGGAACCTACCATGTGTCAAATCGGGGGGAATGTTCTTGGTTTGAGTTTGCTACTCGTATTTTTCAGGAAATGAGGGTCAACGTTAAGGTCATCCCTGTGAAAACGGAAGAATATAGGGCGAAAGCAGAAAGACCACGCTATTCAGTTTTACAGCACCTGTGCCTAGAACTGAATGGTTTTACTTCTATGAGACAATGGGAGGAAGCGCTGAGAGAATATATAATAGAAACTTTGTAATGACAAGTGAAAAAGCATTCAGATACAAAACAGGCTGTGGAGAAGATTTTCTCCACAGCCTGTAAATCGTAGCTCCATTAAGGAGCTGCGATTTTGTTAATTAATTAGACGAAATTCTGCACACAACCATCACAACCTCCGCCAGTAGGTTGGAATACGACGTTGTCAATAAAGGCCGTTCCTCCATTTCCATTGTCGACAAAGATGTTTTGGAAAGTAATACATGCTACTGTCGCATTGTCAGGCACACATACAACGAGAGTGTAAGGTTGGAAGGAACTCTGACCTTGATGACCTTGTAGGACAATGTGTGGGAAATTATGTGAAACAATATCCGCAGGGCTAGGAGGACATTGCGTTGCCGGTAGCACTTGTGGGAAAGAAACGGATGCTACAGGTATCGCCCCATCCCTTACATCAGCGGCAAAGGAAAGCGTATAGCAACAACCTGGATCAACATCGACAGCCTGGCTGACACTTGTGAAGACAACTGCGTTTGTTGGAGTTGGTGGAAGCTCTAGGGCTACGATGCGTGTTGTTGCTGCTGGGTCGGATGGACCGGTTTGGCCTGTAACCAAAATACCGCTGTGGGTGTTTTGCTGCTGGTTGTTTAAAGTTGCTCCATCCGTCGGGTTCCAACCTGTAGCAAATGCTCCAGTTGTACCATCAAATCCAGGATCGTGGAGTAGGTTGTTACATGGACAGCAACCTGGTCCAGTAGGTCCAGTAGGTCCAGTAGGTCCAGTCGGTCCAGTCGGTCCAGTAGGCCCAGTAGGTCCAGTAGGCCCAGTCGGTCCAGTCGGTCCAGTAGGCCCAGTCGGTCCAGTCGGTCCAGTAGGCCCAGTCGGTCCAGTAGGCCCAGTAGGCCCAGTCGGTCCAGTCGGTCCAGTAGGCCCAGTCGGTCCAGTCGGTCCAGTAGGCCCAGTCGGTCCAGTAGGCCCAGTAGGCCCAGTCGGTCCAGTCGGTCCAGTAGGCCCAGTCGGTCCAGTCGGTCCAGTCGGTCCAGTAGGCCCAGTCGGTCCAGTCGGTCCAGTCGGTCCAGTAGGCCCAGTCGGTCCAGTCGGCCCAGTAGGCCCAGTCGGTCCAGTAGGCCCAGTCGGTCCAGTAGGCCCAGTAGGCCCAGTAGGCCCAGTCGGTCCAGTCGGTCCAGTAGGCCCAGTAGGCCCAGTCGGTCCAGCAGGTCCAGTCGGTCCGGGTTGAGGTAAAGGAAATAAACAATTAAGCGGTATGCAGTTATGTTTATTAAACCTATCCAAGTTAGTTCCTCCTCATCTTTTGTATAAAATTTATTAATAAATGGTGACAACAATACAGTGTATGAATGGTAAAAAATAATGGCACCAGGTATTTACTCTAAAAGGTGTAAATGAGTACAGTATTTTAAAGTGAGATTTCCAAATTATTTGAGAGTCTGTTCTATATTGTGCTATTGGAGTTAGTTTTGGGATTTTATTGTTATGCACAATATTTTCTGATAACGTAAAATAGTTTATGTAAATGAGCTTTCTCTTGTAAACAGAAAAAAGATAAGAAATTCTCAGATTTGTGAAAGAACTAAAAAAGAAGTATTCTACCTTTAGGAATGATAGTATGCTGATATTTTTTAAGAAATAGGAACTAGTGTTACGGTTCTTCCTGTGAAAACAGAATAATATGGAGTGAAAGTAGAAAGGTCATACTATTCGGTGTTACAGCACCTGTGCCTAAAACTGAGTGGTTTTGCTCCTATGAGGAAATGGGAAGAAGCGCTGAGAGAATATGTAATAGAAACTTCGTAATGAAAGATGAAAAAGCATTCAGATACAAAGCAGGCTGTGGAGAAGACTTTCTCCACAGCCTGGAAATAGCAGTTTCACTAAGAAGCTACCATTTCGTCAATCAATTAGAAATTCTGCACGCATGAATTTGGGTCACAACCTCCACCGGTAGGCTGGAATACGACGTTGTCAATAAAGGCCGTTCCCCCACTTCCTTGGCTAGGTAAAATGTTTTGGAAAGAAATACACGCTCTTGTCGCACCGGCAGGCACACATACAACGAGAGTATAATGAGAGAAAGTAGATTGAGGATGATGATTATTTGGTACAATATTTGGGATACCCAGATCAACAATGTTCGCAGGAGAAGGCGGAGTCACACAGTCAAAGTTTTGGCTAAAAGCTACAGATGCTACGAGCAGTGCGTTAGCCCTTGAACTAGCAGCAAAGGAAAGTGTATAGCAACAACCTGGATCAACATGAACAGATTGGGTGATAAATGCACCGGGTTCAATTGCTACAGCCTGGATGCGAGCTCCGGTTGGACTTGTCAAAACACCGCTGTGTGAGTTGTTGTCTGGCTGAGTTCCTGTATCTACTACTGTGGCTCCAGTCGCTGAAGAGTTCCAATCTATAACACCACCTGTAGCTCCATCATCAAATCCAGGGTTGTTGAGCAGGTTGGTACATGGACAGCATCCTGGTCCAGTAGGTCCAGTCGGTCCAGTAGGTCCAGTCGGTCCGGTCGGTCCAGTCGGTCCAGTATTACCTGTTCCAGCTTGCCCAGTCGGCCCCGTAGGTCCAGTCGGCCCCGTAGGTCCAGTATTACCTGTTCCAGCAGGCCCGGTCGGTCCAGTCGGTCCAGCAGGCCCCGTCGGCCCAGGTTGAGGTAAAGGGAATAAACAATTTAGTGGTATGCAATTATGTTCATGAAACCTATCCAAATTAATTCCTCCTAATCTTTTGTATGAAATTTAATAAAAATATAAACATCCATACATTGTATGAATGATAGAAGATAATGGTACTGGGTACTTTCTACGAAATAGGGGCGCTTTAAAAAAAATCATGTCTTAATCCGAAATAGTTCTAAATTACTTTGTTTTCTTGTGAGGTGACTAAATTTGATTGTTTCACAAGAATTACACATGTACTTTAGGGATATTGGGATCTTCGTAGCCTCTTGATTGTTTTAATCATAGCCACAGACAGCGATAAGAGAAAAGATAAAGAAAAAAGCAAGAATCCGATTGAATATCGAATTCTTGCTATCTAAAAAGACATCTCTTTTTTCATACCTACCCGCTAAGTCAATAGTTCAATCTTTACTGGATTAGCATCTCTCTCTTTTGTCGAAAAGGTGTAACGATGTCTTTTGATTTTGTTGGTGAGATGATTAAATTAAAGAATTGAAATGCCAGCACTTGCGTTGCCTGAAAGAACAGAAGCAACAGAACCAGTACCGCCTAATAAAGAAAAGACCATTAGCAAACGATCTCCTGGATTTACCTGTAAATTTATTCCAGTTGCATTGCCATCAGCATTTAAGAAACCTACAATTCCTACGATGGGTGGAGCTAATGTCACCAAAGGCCCGAATGGAGTAAATACGTTGGTGTTATTGTTGACAGCGAGATTGATATATAATTGTGCTCGAACGGTTGCAGTACTAGCCACAGAAAACCCTGTCGCGGTGTAGTTGGCAAATATTGAATCAAGAATTCCAACACGAGGTACGGTAAATGCTTCATTTTCTAAGCCCAACAAGTTTATATTAGCACCTAATACGACCGCGCCAGGAGTAGCAGTTCCAAATCCAATGAAACTCGGAATACCAATTAACCCAGGGCCAATAACAGTCATGTTAGCTGGCGTCAGTCCAGATGAAAATGCAACTATAGCACCACCACCACCACCAGTAGGCCCAGTCGGTCCAGTAGGCCCAGTCGGTCCAGTAGGCCCAGTCGGTCCAGTAGGCCCAGTCGGTCCAGTAGGCCCAGTCGGTCCAGTAGGCCCAGTCGGTCCAGTAGGCCCAGTCGGTCCAGTAGGCCCAGTCGGTCCAGTAGGCCCAGTCGGTCCAGTAGGCCCAGTCGGTCCAGTAGGCCCAGTCGGTCCAGTAGGCCCAGTCGGTCCAGTAGGCCCAGTCGGTCCAGTAGGCCCAGTCGGTCCAGTAGGCCCAGTCGGTCCAGTAGGCCCAGTCGGTCCAGTAGGCCCAGTCGGTCCAGTAGGCCCAGTCGGCCCAGCGCCAGTCCCAGCCGGCCCAGTCGGTCCAGTAGGCCCAGTCGGTCCAGTCGGTCCAGTCGGTCCAGTAGGCCCAGCGCCAGTCCCAGCCGGTCCAGTCGGTCCAGTAGGCCCAGTCGGTCCAGTCGGTCCGGGTTCAGGTAAAGGAAATAAACAATTAAGCGGTATGCAGTTATGTTTATTAAACCTATTCAAATTAATTCCTCCTAATTTTTTTGATAAAAATAATTTAAAATGTCTAACTTGTATATATTGTATGAAAGGTGGAAAATGATGGTACTGGGTAGCTCTAAAAATAGGGCGCTTTTTTTTTATCAAAACTTAGCTTAAAATATCTTTATGTAAAATGATGTAGATTCCGTATTGTTTATAAATTTAAAAGCAAGTTCTTCACTTTTGGGAATATACTTTGAAGAGAAGTGTTGTTGACAGGAGGGAGAACCTTGACTAAAAAACAAACTGAGGAGATAAAAAACCAGCCGCTTCTTTATACGGCGGAACCTAATTTGGAGAAAGGTAAGTTAAGTATACAACAAACGTTTATTATTAAATTGAATCACAGCGTTTCTGAACAAAAGGAGAACATGCAAAATGTTGTGAAAGAAGACGAAGTAGAACAGTTGATTCAAGAAGAAACTGTTACATCGGATGAAGAGGTAGATCAACAAGTAAGCTCAGATATTGCAGAAAGTATTGAGTTAGCGGAAGTAGCAGAAGTGGAAGAAGTGGAAGAAGTGGAAGAAGTAGAAGAAGTGGAAGAAGTGGAAGAAGTGGCGGAAGTGGAAGAAGTGGAAGAAGTAACAGAAGTAACAAATGTGGCAGAGGGACTAGAAGAAGCTGAAAAATTAACAGAAGTGATAGATGAGGAAGCGGAAGAAAAAAAGGATGGGAAATCTCAAGTTTTTTTTAAGGATTTGACGAGAAAATCGTTTAAAGATATGAACAATGAAGAGAAAATATATTTTTTTATGCATAGACCGCATTACATTCCAAATGTAAAATGCCGTGTCATAGCAGAGAAGGATATATACGTAGGATTTATTACCAATTACGAAGATGGTTATGTATCTATTAATTCACCACAAACATTTGAAACATTTCATGTGAAGTTTGAAGAGATTGTATCGATTCAAATTATGGGGATATAGAAAAGGTGGTAGTAATACCTACCACCTCATAGTTTTTTAGTTTTACAAATTGTTCTAATCAAGCGATTATACGCCTGGAACATTTACATCACGTAAACATTGAATAGCACAGAAACAATTTAAATCAACTGTGATGGATAAATTTGTAGAGATTAATTGTGGTATTGTTTGTTTTAAAAACGCACAAACAATATCCTCAGGTGTTTGGGACGTTTCTCGTGTAAGTGTAGGTGGAACTAATATCCGTAATACGGCACAGCAATCATCTACACTCTCTACGCGGAAAATAGGAGAACGTGCACAGATATCATCATTTGGTGTTGTAGGATCATTTTCTAGGAAGAATACTGAAGAAAAAAGTTCGCCTTCTGTAGTATATAACAAAAAAGGGCGAGTGTTTGCGAATTTAGCACCTTGATTTGCTCCTAAAAATGGAGCGTCACAGCCTGTCGGGCAAGCGGAAGAAGCACAATCTTGTAATTCATCGATAAATTTTACCACGTCACATACGCAGTTTGAGCGGTGATGGTGATGATCATGTCTTTCATCTTTACAACTCATGAATTTCACTCCTTATATTTAGTTTTCATTTACACTATTAGAGTATTGAAATAGGAGCAAATCGGTTACGGTTCATAGGATGTTTTTTTTTCAAGGATAAGCCTTTATTTGTCCTCATTTAAAGGAGAGTAAAATCTTCCGTTTGTTGGATACTGCGATATGCTTTATGTTTCGGTAAATGGAAATAAGGAGATGGGAAGAATGTTCTTCAATAGTTGGTTTTTATTCTTTATTTTTTCGTTAGCTGTGTTTCGGTTTACGCGTCTCATTGTATACGATAAAATTACCAGCTTTATACGCTCTCCTTTTATTGAAGAAGTACAAATTCAAGAACACGATGGAACTATGTCTACATATATGAAAGTGAAGGGGACTGGAATTCAAAAATGGATTGGTGAATTGTTAAGTTGTTATTGGTGTACAGGTGTATGGATTAGTGCATTTTTACTTCTCTTTTATCATTGGATTCCTAAAGTTGCAGAACCTGTATTAGCGTTGTTGGCACTCGCAGGGGCAGCAGCTATTATTGAAACGATAATTGGGAGATTTGTTGAAGAATAGGGATTTTTAACTGATGATTAGTCGGAAAATCGGACTTTAATAACATAAAAATAGGTGAACAGAAAGGAAAGGCTGTTCATATAGTGAATAGATAGAATTGCACAGCAGAGGAGATGTTTGTTATGGAAGATAACCTGCAACCAAATCCATATGATATGCAACAATGGCAGCAAATGCAACAACAGTTACAGGAAGAGCAAGCGCAGCAACAACAGCAAGCGCAGCAATTACAGCAACAAGGCTTCGTAAAGAAAAAGGGTTGTAATTGTGGTAAGAAAAAGAACATTTCTAATCAACAAAATCAAGGTTGAAAAAACACTCATGTTATCGTGAGTGTTTTTGTTTTGTATGAAAATATATGAAAAGGAATTTTTGTAATAAGACAATGAAGCTATATTGCATCGGAGAGTTATATACCTTTAAAGCAGGGCATATAGCGAAGGGTTAATTTTGCGGACATATTGAGATACTATGGTGAAGAATCGGGAAGTTAATGGACAAGAAAAATTATATGTTAAAAGGTTATACTATGCTGTTATATATTCAGCAGTTTGTAACAAATGCATCACGTAAACATTGAATACCACAAAAGCAATGCAAATCAACCGTGACACAAGAAGAGGTTGCACGTAATTTAGCATGCGGGATCGTTAAGTAAGTACAGACGGAATTTGGGCTCTTGTCAGGTTCTTTACCTATAATAACGATTAATGCCCGAAGTACAGCGCAGCAATTTTCATCTACACTTTCTACACGGAAAATAGGAGAGTGGCAATTTTTATTTGCAGAAGGAACATATGCTTCAAATGGGTCTCCTGATTTTGTGAATAAAATAAATGGACGTGTGTTTGCTGCTTTTGCTGTATATTGCGGACGGAGGAATGGAGCATTATATTGTGATAAATAAGCAGTGGATGCACATTCTTGTAATTCATATATGAATTTGACGATATTACATACACAACTTTCATCAAAGTATGTATCATGCTCGTCGCTAGAATTACAGGTCATATTGTTCACTTCCCTATCCTCAAGTTTTTACTATTAGAATATGAGTCGAGAAGAGTTGATATTACGGGGGACAAAGGTGAGGTCTAGGAGATTTTTATAAATTGTGTTGGACAATAAGCAGATATTACTTGAGAAAGATATGAAAAAATCCAGCACCACATGTTAAGGTGTTGGATTTTTTGGTAAGTCTTTCCGGGCAATATATAAAAATCTCGATACATCTAATTTTTTTCCTCTAAAAAATTGCGGGGAGGAAATGTAAAGTTCTTCTTTTGCGCGCGTGATGGCGACGTACATGAGCCGTCTCTCTTCTTCTAACGCTTCAGATGTGTCAGTTACGCGGTCATTTGCATCTTTTAAAGAAGACGAATGAGGCAGTATGCCATCGCTTGCTCCGAGTAAAAAGACACACGGGAATTCCAGTCCTTTTGCATTGTGAATGGACATAAGAGATACGGCATCTTTTTGTTGCATTGTTTTTAATGCTTCCATTTCTTTTTGGCTTTGAATAGCTGCACTAATAAATTCTAAGTAAGCAGGAATATCAGTAAAACGAGTTGCTGATTCCATAAGTTCCTCAAGCATTTCTTCTTGGATGTCTTTATGCATCGTAAAGGAAGAACGGTCATTACTTTGTAAGTACTCTAAGTATTTCCCTTTACCTTTAATAATTTCTTTTAGTGCTTTCTTTGGTTCTAATTCTTTAATGAATTTAATGAAGTCAATTCGGTCGTTTATTTTTTTGACTTGGAATGGTTTTAAACTCGGGTTCAGCAATAGAAAATGCAGGAGGGAAGGGAATCTTCCTTCGCCGTATTTCCACTGTTCACGTTCAATAAATGAAATGCATTCATCACGGCCGATATACATCGTCGGCAATATGCTTGAGAGCGATTCGATTCGAAACGGTTCATATGCGAGACGTAGCTGATCGAGTACGGGCTTAATTAAAGAATGCTCATAGAACGATTGGCTTGCACCGTGTTTGATAAACGGAACTTTATGAATCGTTAGTTGGTCGAGTAAAGAACGACTGACAGAGTGCGTACGATACAATAAACAAAAGTCTTTGTATTCTCGTTCGCCGCTCGCTACTTTATCTTGAATGAGTTGCAGGATTTGATTTGCCTCATCAAGAGTAGTTGCAGGACGTGCGTAAAATGGCTGTATACCTTCTTCATGAACGGAATATAATTCTTTTTTAAAGCGTTCTTGATTGAGTTTAATTACTTCGTTTCCAAGCCCCACTATAAAAGGATTAGAACGATAATTTGTATTTAACGCAATAATGGTTGTATCATCAAATTCTTTTGGAAAGGATAAGATAATTTGATGGCTTGCACCGCGCCAGCCATATATAGCTTGATCGTCATCTCCCGCGATAAATAAATTATTTCGCGGTGAAGCTAACAGTTTTACAATCTCATATTGCGCATACGACGTATCTTGAAATTCATCGACTTCAATGTAATGGAATCTATTTTGTAATTGTGTTAATAAAGGTGCGTTATTTTCAAGCATATAGAATGTTTCTAGTAAGATATCGTCAAAGTCTATATATCCATATCTTTGTTTTACATCTTCATAACGTTCATACACTTCACGAAATTCTTGTTCAACGGGTGTTTTTGCTTGGACATTTTTTGGACGATTTAATTTGTTTTTTTCGAGTGAAATCATTGCGAGCATCGTTTCAGCGTCATAATCGTCTTTTAAGCGCAATTCTTTTAAGATTTTTTTTATCATAATTTGTTTATGTTTTTCATTTGCTAAGATCTGCTGGTTGTATCCTTGACTGCGAAGTAATTTTAAAAAGACGGAATGGAATGTACCTGCGACAACATAGCGGCTTGCAGCATGGTTCATACCAGGTAAGTTTGCTACACGGCTTCGAATTTCTTCAGCAGCTTTTTGTGTAAACGTAAGCAGTAAAATGTTGCGTGGATGAACATTTTTTACATTAATTAAATAGCCAACGCGAGTTGTTAAAACAGATGTTTTCCCGCTCCCAGCTCCAGCTAATGTAAGAACGGGACCTTCTGTCGTTCTGACTGCTTCTAATTGTTTTTCATTTAAATAGACGCCTTGCTGTTCCAAAGCACGGAAATAAGCAGCATCCGCATCCTTTTCCATAATTAAATGGGAAGAGGTTTTTGGAATATGATATGTTGCTTGCGGAACGTCAGCGTGTGTTAATGATTTTTGTGAAAATTTTTCTTGAGTCATATATTCACCTTCAAAACTATAGCATCAACTTTTAACTTTAGCGGAAGAAAAAGAAAATAGCAATGTAAAAAACAGGAGGGGGTTACCTCCTGTTTAGAAAATCATAATTCTTTTATCATAACAACATGCGGGATATCGGCTTCCATAAATACATCAGAAACGGTTTGATATCCGAGTTTCTTATAAAAGGATTCAGCCTGTGTTTGGGCATGGAGTTTCAATTTTGGTAGCGACTCTTCCTTCGCATATGCTTCGAGCGCGTCCATAATGATTTTTCCGATTCCTTTTTTGCGATGGGAAGCGAGAACGCATATCCGTTCCATTTTCCCGATGCTATCAACAATGCGAAAGCGACCTGCCCCAACTGGAATATCCTCATCATATATAACGATGTGTTTAGAAGTTTCTTCAAATTCATCGTATTCTTCTTCAGCAGACACATGTTGTTCTTCAACAAAGACTTGTTTACGTACAGAGAATGCGTCTCTTAGCTGTTCGTCTGTTTGTACGATTTGTGCTTGCAAATTAGTTGTTCCCCTTTCCAATATGGAATGTTTCATATACTGTCCATGTTTCATTTTCTAATTGATATAGAAGGTGGAAACGGTCGATTGGTTGCTCGTAATAAAAGTCTTTCATACGTAAGCGGCCTAGTACATCAGCATGCTCTGCATCTGATAAGTGTTGTCCAATTGTTAAGTGTGGTACAAAAGCGTACTCGCGTTCTTGCGTGAAGAATCCTTTATGCATTTCTTCGTTTAAGAATGTGAGTTCAGGTGTTTTATCTACTTTGAAATAAATAACATTATTAACAGGTGCAAATGAGCTTACCTTTCCAACATGAAGGGTAAACGGATTTGTTTTGTTTGCAATTGCATGTAGTTCTTGTACAATCGCTTCTAATTGTTCATCTGGTGCCTCAAAGGGTGTTTTTAATGTGATATGTGGTGGAACCAATGCATAATGCGGATCGTAACGCTTACGCAATCCGTTTGCTTTATCTTGAATCATTTTTGATGGAAAAATTACAATGCCTAGTTTCATCTTTATATTCCTCCCTTTGTAAGTCTAGTTAGATTTCGAGAAAATAAATCTCTTTTTCTATTATATCAAATAATTCTGAACACTGCTTCCTATTATTTCATTGATAGAATATAAGAAAATGCTTTCGGTAAATCATTTTGCCAATATTTCCACGTATGATTGCCTTCAAATTCTTCGTAATGTGTGATGAAGTTTCTTTCTGTAAGTAATGCATGCAGCTCGCGATTTGGCTCTACAAAATCAGAAACTTGTCCATCCGTTCTTTTTACAGCGGTTTCTTCCGTCCCAATTACATGATAAATTTCCAATGCGTGTGGTTCTGTAAAATCTTTTGCAAGACTAAGTACTGTTTCATCGACAAATGGGGATTGCATAACGACTTTACCGAATGTATGCGGATACATAAGTGCTGTCATAAAGGACACTGTACCACCAAGGGAATCACCGATTAATACACGACCTTTTCCCATTTGATAGGTTGGATAATTTTCATCAATATATGGAACGAGTTCATGCGCAAGGAAACGAATGTATGCGCTATTTTTTACATCGTTTGGAAAGTATTTTTCTTTACGATCGTGAACATTTTTATATGGAATACCGACAATAATTGTTCGGTCAATTTCTTCATTTTCACGAAGACGTTCAATTACGCGGTGCGCTTTACCAAGCTGAAAATAATCTCTCCCGTCCTGTGCAATTACAACGGTGTGTTTGTGCAGCGGCGTGTAATTAGCTGGTAAATAGACGAGAAGTGTAATCTCTTCTTGAAGTGATGTACTGTAAAATGAAAGTTCTTCTATTCTCCCTGTTGCTTGATTCATATATGATCCCCCTAAATAAAAATATGCTGTAGTTGCCCTGTGAGGGTAGCGCAGGTAGTGAAGATGTAAGGATGCATCTACTACTGTGCTTCTCATTTTCTATTTTACCATAATGGTAAGAAGAATCTAAAAAATTAGTATTTATATAATAAAAGAAAAATCGATATAAAACCTAATCTTTAGGTGGAAGAGAGAATCCGCCATGGATAGAAGCGGTCAAATCCTTTTCCTGCCCCATGCGAAGGGAAAATAAAGAGAGGAAGTGAGTGCAGGTCACCTTCTGTTTTTCGTAGCAATGATTTATATGTTGAAAGATTAAATTGGGTTTATATATAATGAAGTGGGGATTTTTAAAGAGAGAGGGGTAAAGCAACTTTGAAACAAGAAAAATCAATTGCACTACCATTAGCAGTTTCCATTATAGCTATTTCATTTGCAGCTGTTTTCGTTAAGATGTCCTCAGCACCATTTTCAATTTTAAGCATGTATCGATTATGGATTATTGTAATCTTTATGCTTCCGATTGTTTGGAAAAAACGCGAAGAATTTCGCAGAATTCAAACGCGAGATTGGTGTTTTTTAATAGGATCAGGATTCTTTTTAGCACTGCATTTCCTTTTATGGTTTGCATCTTTAAAGTTTACAACTGTTGCTAGTTCGACTATCATTTTAGCGCTTCAGCCAATCGTATCATTAGTTGGAGGTTTTTTTCTGTTTAAAGAAAGAACGACGTATTCAGCCATTGCCACAATGGGGATTGCTATCCTTGGTGTAATGTGCATTGGATGGGGAGATTTAGGGTTAAGCAGAGCAGCGATATTCGGGGATATTTTATCCTTTTTAAGTGTAATTGCAGTTGTTGGTTATTTATTCATTGGGCAAACAACGGTAAAAAAAGTTTCACACTGGATTTATAGCTTTACCGTGTTTGTATTTGCGGGAATATTTATCGCTATTTATAACGTAATCATGAGTGTGCCGTTTACAGGATATTCTACGTGGGACTGGTGGATTTTCAGTTTGCTTGCGATTGTACCAACCGCTTCACATATGATTAATAACTGGCTATTAAATTATGTGAATGCCACAACGATTTCAATGAGTATTTTAGGAGAGCCTGTTGGAGCATCGGTACTTGCGTTTTTCTTGCTTGGTGAGAAGTTAAATATGATGCAAATTATCGGAAGTATTCTCGTATTGTTCGGTGTATTTATTTTCTTGTTGCAGCAGCAAAAGCGCGTGCAGAAAGAACCAGCACACAGCGCAGCAGTTACGCAAGAGCTGTAGTGTATTTATAGATAGTTAGTAAGCTGCTAGGAGAAATCCTAGCAGCTCCGGCACTGTCTTTTGATAGACTTGAAATACTTTATGGTTCTCAATTTGAAACAGCCCTTGTCTCACCGAAAGATAAGTGGAAATTTGTTTCTTTGCTAAAAAGCATTCATCCGCAAATTGAAGTAGAAAATCATATAATGAACGATTGATAAGAGTGGTCTCAAGGGCCACTCTTATTTTTATTCCCTCAAGATACAGGGGAAAACGAGGAAGAGAGGCGGGGGATGAAGACTTCCCACTGATTAAAGTTTCACTTTATATTTTGATATTAAAACTTAATATTTACTGGCTATATGGGATGTGAAGTTGATACTTATATTAATTGTATGAAAAGTCGAATAACTAAAACGGAATTTTCATAAATAGTAAAAGGAATCATATTTGTCTTTTATGTGAAATTTATGTAATTTGTTCTCAGAAGGGAGAGCGGAAAGAAAATGGAATTAATTAGATGGGCTGTTGAACTAGGAGCTTCAGTACATGGTAATACACCCAATGAACTATTACCTGCATTAGAATATTATTATGATCGAGATCATTTGAAAGCCTTTTTGCTTGCAGGTATTCTTCTTGAAATGGAGTTGTCACCGAGTCAAAGAGAGGCTGTTGAGCTGAAAAAATGTATATCAGCGTACTATGCGGGATTGTATAAGGTTGGGAAAAAATATGCCGATAAACTTCTGGCTGAGCATCCTGAAGTAGTTCTTTACCAAAATAATGTGGAAGCATTTGAAGCGTATTTCAACAGTTATTATGACTATTGTCTTTACATATGGCCATATACATATGGAAGTTTTATAGATGTTGCTAGAGCTTTAAAGTGGAAGTTAGAACAGCAGGGGAAAACGGCAATTATATCAGAAACATTATTAACAAACGCGAATAATACAATAGTTTTTGGTGCACATTCATATGTCCATACTCCTGTTAAGATTCCAGAAGATGTGATTATTTATAATTTAGAGCAGCTATATGATGGGTGTCCGTATGATAATATTATTTATCGTAATATATTAAAAAACAGGATAGTGTGGGATTACAGTCCTCAAAATATTGCTTGGTTGAAAAAGAAAGAATTAGGAAAAGAAGTGAAACGTGTCAAAATGAAGTATGCTCCTACTTTAAAAATTAAAACAGATACTTTTATAAAGCCTATCTCTGAAGATATTGATGTATTGTTTATCGGTGCTATGAATGGACGCCGTCAAGCAGTTTTTGATCAGTTAAAAAAGCTTGCACCAGATTTAAATATTATTTTTAAAAGCAATGTATGGGGAATTCTTAGAAATGAACTTATAGTAAGATCCAAAATTATTTTAAACATACACTACTACTTAACTGGTATTCTTGAAACACCGAGAGTTTCTCACGCTGTCGCGAATCATAAATTTATTATTTCTGAATCTAGTAGCCCTGAAGATGAAGTAGAGTGGCCGGGAATTGTTTTTGTCCCCCATGAAAAGATTGCGGAGACAGTTCTAGAGTATCTCCAAAAGCCAGAGGAACGTAAAATGTTAGCAGAGAAGGCACATGATTATTTTAAATCACAAGACTAAATAAAATTGAACGCCCCCACTTTAATAAAGTGGGGGCGAGTTCAATTCGGATTTGTCATATAAGGCTGAACATGAACAACACATAAATCTCGAAATTTCCCTTCAGCAGTTGTTACAATTATGACAGCTCGTCCAGGGTTTCTTCCAGTTATGATTGCTTTGTCATCATCTGCATGGACTGTTATGACGTCAGGATTCATATTTGTCCATATAAGCCCTTGATTTGTTGCTTGAACTGGGAGAACGAAAGCTGATAATTCTGCGCTTTGTTCTACTTTTATTTTTAATTTGTTTTTTTGTATATGCACACCAATTACAGATACAACAGAAGGAGCGAGTGAAATTTGAGGTTTTGACTGTATGTTTGGACAAGAAGAATTTGTAATAAGTGATAGCTTTTTTGAATTTTGGTGTTGTAGTGATGCCATTATTCTAAAGTCTCCTTTCTGTATAAGTGTTGATACTCATACTATAACGAAGTAGTGTTATGGTAGATTTAACGAAATATAAAGAAATTGTTAATTTCAAGGAGAGAATTGTCGAACAATGAATAAAAAAAGGAACCTCCGCTTTTATGATGAAAGCGGAGGTTCCTTTTTTAAAAAATATTATGCAGTTTTCTCAAATTCCTCGAACTGCTTTTCGACTTCTTTTGAAGGCTTTGTTAGTAAACTAACGATAACAATTGCTAGTAAGCTTGCTGTGAAACCTGGAATCATTTCATATAGGAAATCTTTTAAAAACTTAAATTGTGTCCACGTGATAACAGTTGCAGCACCAGCGATCATTCCAGCTAACGCGCCCCATTTTGTCATACGTTTCCAGTATAAGCTTAGTAAAACGACAGGACCAAATGAAGAACCAAATCCAGCCCAAGCATAGCCAACAAGCGCTAGGATTGTGTCGTTTTGTTTAAATGCTAATCCACAACCAATAAGTGCGATAACAAGAACGGCCATACGACCAACAAATACAAGCTCACGATCAGATGCAGAACGTTTAAAGAATGTTCGATATATATCTTCCGTTACTGCACTTGATGTAACAAGAAGCTGAGAAGAGATTGTACTCATAATAGCCGCTAAAATAGCTGCTAATAAAAATCCAGTAATTAATGGATGGAATAAAATGTTACCTAGTTCAACGAAAATTGTTTCTGGGTCAGAGAGCTTTAATCCCGCTTTTGAATAGTAAGCGATACCGATAAGACCAGTAAACATAGCTCCTACTACAGAGAAAATCATCCAGCTCATACCGATTCGGCGTGCGCTTTTGATTTCTTTGACAGAAGAGATGGCCATAAAGCGCACGATAATATGAGGTTGTCCAGCATAACCAAGACCCCAGGCGAATAATGAAATAATACCTAATACGGATGTTCCTTTAAAAATATCTAATAGCGCTGGGTCAATAGATTTAATTGTATCAAATGCTGGTCCAATGCCGTTTACATTCATAATTGTTACGACCGGAACAAGGATAAGAGCAACTACCATGATGATTCCTTGAACGAAGTCTGTCCAACTTACAGCTAAGAAGCCACCAAATAATGTGTAAGCTACAACAACGCTTCCAACAATAAGTAGTCCAACATGATAATTTAAGCCAAATGAATTTTCGAATAATACAGCACCTGAGACGAATCCTGAAGCTACATAAAATGTGAAAAAGATCATAATAACAAGTCCAGAAACAAGACGTAGCATATGAGATGCATCATGGAAACGATGCTCTAAAAATTCTGGAATAGTAATAGAATTGTTTGCAATTTCTGAGTAGGTACGTAAGCGAGGAGCGACATAGATCCAGTTTGCGTATGCGCCAAGTGTTAGGCCAATCGCAATCCAGCTACTACTTAATCCAACGCTAAACATTGCACCGGGTAATCCCATTAACAGCCAGCCGCTCATATCAGCTGCTCCCGCACTTAATGCTGTTACTGCGGGGCCTAGTGTACGCCCGCCAAGCATATAATCTGTTAAGTTGGATGTTTGTTTATAGGCAAAATAGCCAATGACTAGCATCCCGAGCATGTAGATAGAGATAGAAATTAAAATTAACATCTGCGTACTCATGTAGTTCCCCTTCCTTTTGTAATGTCTTTTGATGAACTTTGCATAATTATAATCTATCATGATTATTTCAGAAAATCCATATACAAATACGAATTTTCTGAAATGTAAGCGTTTTTTGACATTGGTTCATTTTTCGAATATATAATTTTCTGACAAAAAACCTTAATTTTAATAGGGTATTTATTATATTTACATAGAAATAGGTTGTTTTGTCAATATAATATTGAGCTGAGAAATAAATAAAAATTTTTAAAAAGTATTGACTTATGAAAAAGGAACGGCATATAATGATTTCAACTTAAAAAATGCAAGCGTTGATGAAGAAGAGTACGTATTATGAACATGTCAGAGAGCTGATGGTTGGTGCGAATCAGTATGGAATTAATATGGAATGGCCTTCGGAGCTTCCAAACCGAACCGAAAGAAGTAGGCTTTGGCGACATGATCTCATCGATACAAGAGACACGTATTCATTTTGGATACGGCAAAGTGCGTTACATTTGTAACGAATTAAGGTGGCACCACGGGAGTACCCGTCCTTTCTATAGGATGAGTACTCCCTTTTTGTGTATAAAAATAAATGAACTGAATAAACTAAATCGTTTAAGTAAGAAGAGTACGTATATTGGAGACGTTCCAGAGAGCCGGGGATAGGTGGGAGCCCGGTGCGGTGCCATATGCGGAATGGGCTTACGAGAGGTATGCTGAACAGATTCTAAATAAGTAGGCAACCCGGGTTCCGCCGTTACAAGGATAAGGTATATATTTGTACCTGAATAAAGAGGGATGCTTCTGCATCCAATAAGAGGTGGTACCACGGTAAATTTATCGTCCTCTGCATATTCCGATATGCAGAGGACTTTTTTTATTTTCAATAGTGAGGTGACAGACATGATAACGAAAGAACAATTTAATATGCAAAAGAGACAAGGAAAATCATTTTTGGTAATTGATGAAGAAGAAGGAGATAGTGTAACGCCAATTGCTTTATATCGCCAGATGAAAGGTGAGAAAAAATTTTTACTCGAAAGCTCGCAGCTTCATCAAGATAAGGGACGTTATTCTTATTTAGGATGTGATCCATACGGAGAAATCAAAAGTAGTGGCGCGGCGGTAGAGATTACGATAAATGGTAGAACGAAGCAGATAGAAGAAAATGTATTACAAGCATTGGAAAAAGCCCTTGCGCCATCAGAGGTAGAAAGCCCATTTCCATTTTGCGGAGGAGCAGTTGGATATATTGGTTATGATGTCATTCGGCAATATGAAGACATTGGGGAAGAACTGTTTGATCCGGTCGATATTCCGGAAGTTCATGTATTACTGTACCGAGAGTTTATTGTATACGACCATTTACGTCAGAAACTATCGTTTGTATATGTATGCAGGGGAGAAGATACGGACTCTTTTGAAGAAGTTCACGAGAGATTGCAGGCATATAAACAAGATGTCTTACATGGAGAAGAACAAGTGAAAGAAATACAGCCTTCTCTATCCTTTACTTCTTCTATAACAGAAGAAAAGTTTTGCGAAATGGTGGAGAAGGCAAAAGAATACATTCGAGCTGGTGATATTTTTCAAGTTGTATTATCTCAGCGATTGCAAAGTGAATTTATAGGCGATTCATTTGCATTATATCGAAAACTTCGGATTGCAAATCCATCACCGTATATGTTTTATATTGATTTCCAAGATTATGTTGTACTTGGTTCCTCACCAGAAAGTTTACTTTCTGTACGAAATGAAAAAGTGATGACAAATCCAATCGCAGGAACAAGGCCACGCGGAAAAACAAAGCAGGAAGATGAAGAGATAGCAAAAGAGCTCTTAGCAAATGAGAAAGAGCGTGCAGAACATATGATGCTTGTAGATTTAGGAAGAAATGATATCGGGCGGGTGAGCGAAGTCGGTTCTGTTGGGCTCGATAAGTATATGAAAGTAGAAAAGTACTCACATGTCATGCATATTGTATCTGAAGTTTCCGGAACATTGCGAAAACAAATGGATTGTTTTGATGCACTAGCCTACTGTTTGCCGGCTGGCACTGTATCCGGGGCACCGAAAATTAGGGCGATGAAAATTATAAACGGATTAGAAACGGAAAAAAGAAATGTATACGCCGGAGCAGTAGGATATATAGCTTTTTCTGGAAACCTTGATATGGCGCTTGCGATTCGCACAATGGTTGTAAAAGACCAGACAGCATATGTGCAGGCGGGAGCAGGTATTGTCTATGATTCAGATCCAATTGCTGAATATGAAGAGACATTAAATAAAGCGAAGGCGCTTTTGGAGGTAATGAAATGATTGTACTCATCGATAACTATGATTCATTCACTTATAACTTGTATCAATTGTTAGGGGCATATGAGGAAGAGATTGTTGTACTGCGAAATGATAAAGTGACGATTCAAGAACTCGAAGAAATGAAGCCAAAAGCAATTATTCTTTCACCAGGACCAGGAAAACCAGAGGATGCAGGGATTTGCACCCAGGTGATTCAACATTTTTACAAACAAATTCCGATCCTTGGCATTTGCCTTGGACACCAAGCGATTGTTTCAGCATTTGGCGGGGAAATTGTAAGAGCAGAGCATATAAAACATGGGAAAACATCACGTGTAAAGCATAATGGCACATCGATATTTTCATATGTCACGCAACCGTTAACTGCGATGCGCTACCATTCACTCGTAGCGGCGAAGCATACGATTCCAAAATGTTTTGATGTATTAGCAACAGCGATGGATGATGGGGAAATCATGGCAGTTCGCCATAACTATTATCCACTCTTCGGATTGCAGTTTCATCCAGAGTCAATTGCGACTGAAGAGGGCGGAAAATTAATCCGTGCATTTTTATCCAGTGTGAAAGAGGAGGAGCGAGTATGAATAGTTATCTTCGGAAATTAGTAGATGGACAGAACTTAACGGAACAGGAAATGTATGAAGCAGGCCTTGTGCTCTTAAGTGAAGATATATTAGAAAGTGAAATTGCAGCTTTTTTAGCATTGTTAAAGGCAAAGGGTGAAACTTCTGATGAAATATATGGCCTCGTTCGTGCTCTTCGGGAAAAGGCATTACCATTTGCAAGTCATATAAAAGGAGCAATGGATAATTGCGGGACGGGCGGAGACGGTGCACAAACATTCAACATTAGTACAACATCTGCTTTCGTACTTGCCGGGGCTGGTGTGAAGGTGGCGAAACATGGGAATCGCGCGGTTTCTAGTAAAACAGGGAGTGCGGATTTATTAGAAGAACTTGGTGTCAATATTGCATGTACGCCAAGAGAAATTGACTACTTATTAGAAAAGGTTGGTATCGCATTTCTGTTTGCACCAGCTATGCATCCAGCACTTAAACGCATTATGAAAATAAGAAAAGAGCTAAATGTACCGACCATTTTTAATCTAATTGGTCCTCTTACAAATCCGATTGATTTAGAAACGCAGTTTGTTGGCATATACAAACGAGATATGCTAATGCCTGTAGCAGAGGTATTGCAAAAGCTTGGTAGAAAACAAGCGCTTGTTGTAAATGGGAGCGGATTTTTAGATGAAGCATCTCTGCAAGGGGAAAATCATGTAGTGATTTTAAAGGATAACAAAATTATAGAAGAGAGTATTATTCCAGAAGAATATGGATTTTCTCGTGTGAGCAATGAAGAAATCCGAGGTGGAAATGCAAAAGAAAATGCGAATATTACACTGCAAGTACTAGAGGGGGAAAAGAGTGTATACCGTGATACGGTTCTACTCAATGCAGGTCTTGCACTTTTTGCAAATGGAAAAGCAGGGACAATTGAAGAAGGCATTCATATTGCAGCTCAAAGTATTGATTCTGGAAAAGCGTTATCGAAATTGAATCTATTAATTAGTGCAAGTAATAAAAGATTAGAGAGGGTGAATTAAATGGAAACCATTTTAGAAAAGATTGTTCAGCAGAAGAAAAAAGAGGTAGAAGCGTTGTATAAAACATATACGCCGGTGAAGAAACAACGGAAGTCACACTCTCTTGTAGAAGCACTGCAAAACTTCACAGTCATTGCTGAAGTGAAGCGAGCTTCTCCATCTAAAGGTGATATTCATTTACATGTAGATGTACCAAAGCAAGTAAAAATGTATGAAGAGTGTGGCGCCGGAGCAGTTTCTGTTTTAACGGATGAACAGTTTTTTAAAGGATCTTTTCAAGATTTAGAAACAGCACGAGCAAATAGTAATATTCCGCTTCTATGTAAAGATTTTATTATCGATACAATTCAAATTGATCGGGCATATGAAGCTGGAGCGGATCTCATTTTACTTATCGTTGCTGCACTATCAGAAGAAAAACTACGAGAGTTATATGCATACGTGCAAAAAGTAGGATTAGAGGCAATTGTAGAAGTTCACAATGAGACAGAATTAGAGGTAGCACTAGCATTAAATCCTCATGTGATTGGAATAAACAATCGGAATTTGAAAACATTTGAAGTGGATTTGAGTACGACAGAAAATCTAGGGAAACGATTGAATGAAGAAAATATGCTTTGGATTAGTGAGAGTGGTATTCATACGGAAGAAGATATCGTACGTGTGAAGCAGGCAGGTGCAAAAGGAATTCTTGTTGGGGAAGCGCTGATGACTGCACCTTCTGTAAGAGACTTCTTTCAATCACTGAAGGTGACAACGTGAAAGTAAAGATTTGCGGCATTATCGATGTAGAAACAGCAAAGAAAGCGTGTGAATACGGCGCAGATGCTATTGGATTTGTATTTGCGAAAAGCAAAAGGGAAATTACACCTGAAAGAGCAAAACAGATTATTGATGAGCTTCCAGCTGATGTAATGAAAGTTGGTGTTTTTGTAAATGAATCGGTAGAGGTCATTCAGAAAATTGTAAATGATTGTGGTTTAACACATGTACAACTGCATGGGGATGAAGGAAATCATCATATCGGAAGATTGAATATTCCGTCTATAAAAGCAGTTGGTGTACATTCGAGCGAAGATATAGAGCAATCACCAGACTATGAAGCTGATTTTCTCTTATTTGATAGCCCGAAAGAAAAGTTTCATGGTGGAAATGGGAAAATATTTTCATGGAAGTTGCTAGATGATATGCCAAATGAAATTCGTAAAAAGTGTATTTTAGCTGGTGGATTACACATTGAAAACATTAAAGAAGCAATTGAAACTGTTAAGCCATATATGGTAGATGTCAGCAGCGGAGTAGAAACGGATGGAAAGAAAGATAGCGAAAAAATAAAACAATTTATTAGAAAAGCGAAGGAGTGTTAAACATGCAATATGCATATCCAGATGAAAAAGGTCACTACGGTATATACGGAGGACGTTACGTTCCAGAAACACTTATGCAATCTGTTTTAGAATTAGAAGAAGCGTATAAAGAAGCGATGCAAGATGAAGCATTTCAACAAGAATTAGAGCATTATTTACAAACGTACGTCGGAAGAGAAACACCGCTTTATTTTACGGAGAATCTGACAAAGTATTGCGGAGGGGCGAAGATTTATTTAAAGCGTGAAGATTTAAATCATACCGGAGCACACAAAATTAACAATACAATTGGGCAAGCGCTTCTTGCAGTACGAATGGGTAAGAAAAAGGTTGTAGCTGAAACAGGAGCTGGACAGCACGGGGTTGCAACGGCGACGGTATGCGCCTTACTCGGTTTAGAGTGCGTCATTTTCATGGGAGAAGAAGATGTAAAACGACAAAAGTTAAACGTCTTCAGAATGGAACTATTAGGAGCGAAAGTGGAAAGTGTCGCAGCAGGTAGTGGAACATTAAAAGATGCAGTAAACGAGGCGCTTCGTTACTGGGTTGCACATGTGCACGATACGCACTATATTATGGGATCTGTTCTTGGACCGCATCCATTCCCGCAAATTGTACGTGATTTCCAAAGTGTAATCGGGAAAGAAACGAAGAGACAATATGAAGCGCTAGAAGGGAAATTACCAGAAGCAGTTGTTGCTTGCATCGGCGGTGGAAGTAATGCAATGGGAATGTTTTATCCGTTTGTACATGATAAAGAAGTTGCTCTTTACGGCGTAGAAGCAGCAGGAAAAGGGATTCATACAGAGAAGCACGCAGCAACATTAACAAAAGGAAGCGTTGGCGTTCTTCATGGTTCGATGATGTATCTCCTTCAAAATGAAGAAGGACAAATTCAGGAAGCGCACTCTATTTCAGCAGGGCTAGACTATCCAGGAGTTGGGCCAGAACATAGTCTGCTAAAAGATATTGGCCGTGTCTCTTACAACTCAATTACAGATGACGAAGCGCTAGCTGCATTCCAGTTACTAACGAAAAAAGAAGGAATTATCCCGGCATTAGAAAGTTCACACGCAGTGGCGTATGCATTAAAACTTGCGCCTACAATGAAGCAAGATGAAGGACTTGTCATTTGTTTATCGGGCCGCGGTGATAAAGATGTTGAAAGTATAAAACGTTATATGGAAGAGGTGTAAACGATGGGAGTAGAAAGAATTACAGCAGCGTTTCAAAATGGAAAAAAAGCATTTATTCCTTATGTAATGGGAGGAGATGGAGGTCTAGAGAAGTTAAAAGAGCAAATTCATTTTCTAGATGAAGCAGGAGCGAGCATTGTTGAAATTGGTATTCCTTTTTCTGATCCAGTTGCAGATGGACCTACAATTCAAAGAGCAGGAAAACGAGCATTAGACAGTGGAACAACGCTCGGAGGAATCTTTCAGGCACTAGCGGAAGTCAGACAAGAAGTAAATATTCCATTCGTACTTATGACATACTTGAATCCTATTTTAGCATTTGGTAAAGAACGTTTTATCGGAAGTTGTCTTGAAGCTGGTGTAGATGGAATTATTGTTCCAGACTTGCCATATGAAGAACAAGATATTATCGCATCGCTCCTTCGTGATGCGCATATCGCACTTATTCCGCTTGTAACAGTAACGAGTCCAATCGAACGAATTGAAAAGATTACGAGGGAGTCACAAGGGTTTGTTTATGCGGTAACGGTAGCGGGGGTCACTGGGGTTAGACGTGACTTTAAGCAAGAAATTCATAGCTACTTAGAAAAGGTAAAAGCACATGTACATCTTCCAGTAGTTGCTGGATTTGGAATCTCAACGACTGAGCAAATTGAGGAAATGATTACGTTATGTGATGGAGTGGTTGTGGGAAGTAAGGTAATTGAGCTTTTAGAAACAGAAAAAGAAGAGGAAATTTGTGAACTGATTGCTGCAGTGAAATAAGAAGAAGAGGCTGCCTGTTAAGGGGCCTCTATATTATATGAGCAAGTTTCAAGCCATTAAGACCTTGCAAATTAGTGGGGGATTCTTCATCTCCCACTAATTATTAGTTGAGCGAATTGGCTTTTACGGTCAGTTGATTCCCCAACTGACATGAAAATATCAAGAATGATTGACGTAAACCAAAGGTGTTGTTAAAATTATTACTGGAATTAATGTGAAGTATTTCACAAATTGTAGTTTTTAATGTGAAAACATTCACAAATGTTGAGTTTGTTTCTTAAAAATTTTTTTAAAAGGAGTTATACGTTATGAAAAGAATCGTAACACTAAGTACTCGTAAACTGACAGATACAGTAAAACATGGTGGGTGTGGCGCATGTCAAACATCTTGCCAATCAGCTTGCAAGACATCTTGCGGAGTTGCAAATCAAAAATGTGAAAACATAATGAACAGATAGAAAATGAGAAACGTACCGCCCAACTGTTTCCCAGATGGGCGGCCATTTTTATCCCGCATGAACAAGAAGTAAAAACCCCATTAACGGAAGTTTTACTTTATAGATAAAAGGAGTTTGATTATTAAATATGATTCATCAATATAAATTAAACGGATACAACATCGTACTCGATACCTACAGTGGATCAGTACATGTTGTTGACGACCTCGCTTATGAAATCATCACGCTTTATGAGACTACTGCTGCAGAAGAAATCATAACAATGATGCTAGAAAAATACGTATATGATTCCGATATCTCTGAGAAAGACATTCGAGAAACCATTGCAGATATCGAAGAGCTAAAAAATGATGGGGAACTCTTTACTGAGGATGAATATAAGAGTCTCTCAATTGATTTAAGAAACCGCCAAACTTATGTAAAGGCCCTCTGCCTCAATGTTGCACATACATGTAACTTATCATGCGAATACTGCTTCGCCAGCCAAGGAAAATACAATGGAAGCAGAGCGATTATGAGTTATGAGGTTGGCAAAAGAGCTATCGATTACCTATTGGAAAACTCCGGTCATCACCGAAACCTCGACATCGATTTCTTCGGGGGAGAGCCGCTCATGGCCTGGAAAGTTGTAAAACAGATTGTCGCTTACGCAAGAAGTAAAGAAAAAGAGTACAAAAAAACGTTTCGCTTCACCTTTACTACAAATGGCATGTTACTAAACGATGAAATCACTGATTTTTTGAATAAAGAAATGTACAATGTCGTATTGAGTCTTGATGGAAGAAAAGAAGTCCACGATCACCTTCGTAAAACGGTAACTGGAAAGGGGAGCTATGAGTATATCGTTCCGAAGTTCCAAGAATTCGTCAAAAGCCGTGGAGATAAAGAATACTATGTGCGTGGAACCTATACTCATAACAACGTTGACTTCACCAATGACATTTTTCATATCGCAGATCTTGGTTTTGACAAGCTCTCGATGGAACCGGTCATCTGTAATCCACGGGAACCATATGCACTCACCGAAAAGGACCTTCCAGATATTTATAACCAGTACGAAATTCTCGCCAAGGAAATGCTAAAGCGTGAGGAAGAAGGTAATGGATTCACTTTCTACCATTACATGCTTGATCTCTCAGAAGGCCCTTGCATCCAAAAGAGAATTTCTGGCTGCGGCTCAGGAACCGAATATTTCGCTGTCACACCATGGGGCGAGATTTTTCCTTGCCACCAGTTCATCGGGGATAACGAATACAGTATGGGAAACATTTGGGATGGGATTACAAAACAAGAGATGCAATGTCAATTTAAAGAGAGCAGTTGCTACTCGAAGCCAGAATGTCAGGACTGCTGGGCGAAACTTTACTGCAGTGGTGGTTGCCCTGCCAACGCATTGCATGCAACCGGCTCCATCAATGGAATCTACGATTTTAGCTGTGACATCTTCCGTAAGAGAGTAGAATGTTCCATGATGGTTAAAGTAGCTGAATCCATGAGAACTATGAAAAAAAACAAACAAGCCGTGGCACAATAAGCATAAAGATATTATGAGGTTGAGAGATAAGTCAAAATTTGATTTATGCTCAGCCTCTTTGAAAATCTTCTTTTTCTTTTAGACAAAAAATCCCCACTGATTAAAGTTTCACTTTATAAAATGGAATTCATTATGTAAATTATACCATTTCATATACGAGTATTTTGAATTTATTCAGTTAATATAATAAAGGATTTTCACCAAAACGTTTTGCTAATCCTTCTTCATCGTCTTCTTCCCAATCGAACTCAATTTCAGGCATAGATGAATCATGTCCCTTTTCATCTAATAAGGAATCAAATGTATCCCAAATATCGTCGTCCCATTCTGTATCTCCCGTTTCTTTTAAGAGCAGTTTGGAAATGGATTTCATAATCTGCAATTTCGCCCGTGGGCTGAGAAGTTAAGTGTTCCACCAGCCATTCGCTCGTTTCCTCTTTTTGATTCATTTCTGAAATCAGCTGCCAAAATTGTCCTTTGTTCATATCTATAACCCCTTTTGAGGAATATAGTATTTCTTGTAGTGTATCGTTTTTTCGATCATTCACTTGATAAAGAATAGTGAAAAACTGTTATAAAACGAATTGAATATTCTGACATCTATTATATAATAGTTACAATTGTATCTTATAAGAAACGAGATGATGGTATGGCTGTATGGTTAGCCCTTATTCCAATTATGATGATTTTCATTTGTTTATTTGTATTTAAGCAAACATCGCTGAAAGCCTCGCTGATTTCTTATGTTGTATGTACTGGAATCGTTTTACTAACGCCAATGTTTCGACTGCAAATGGGAGAGGTCATGCATGCAACAATTAAGGGCGGGTTAATTTGTTTTATTGTAGGGTATGTTCTGTTTTTTGGTATTCTTTTATTTCACCTCATGAACAAAATGGGGTATATCGATCAAGTTGCACGTTTTATCGAACAAGTTACACATGATCGATTATTACAAATGCTCTTAATGTGCTTTGGAATTTGTCCACTTATCGAATCAGTGAGCGGATTTGGAATTGGTTTTATGGTGGCAGCTCCTATTTTTCTTTCGCTTGGTTATAAACCGTTCCAAGCAGTCTTGTTATCGTTTATCGGTTTATTGGCGAGTTCCTGGGGTGCGATGGCAACAGGGACAATTATTGGATCGCAGCTTATCAATATGCCATTAGTAAACTTAGGATCTAGTACAGCATTACTCAGTATTCCTTTTTTTGCATACTTTGTCTTACTTTCTTTGTATGTAGTTGGTGGTTGGCAAGCGGTGAAGGAAAAATGGAAGGAAGGGTTCGGTTTTTTTCTCTTATTTTCTATATCAATCTATCTGTCTAATGCATACGTAAGCGTTGAACTAGCCGGGATTTTAAGTTCCATCGTAACGATTACATTTGGCTTTCTTATCATTAAGATGACAGCGAGGCAAGGAAAGGGGTTTTTATCGGAGCATGCTGCCACGACGCAGCGAGAAGTTTCTATCGTGAAAATTATAAGCCCTTATTTATTTTTAACAGTTTGTATTTTACTTTCTCGTCTCATTCCGTCGTTACATAATATGCTACAATCTTACGCGATTCTTGATTTACCATCGTATTCTTACAAACTAGCGTTATTATATTCACCGGGATTTTGGCTTGGGATTACATGTTTATTTACCATCGTTTTTTTCCGTATTCCTTCTTCTATTATAAAACAGTCTTTATCGCAAACGATTAAACAATGGATACCGTTTGCGATTACAACGACAATGTTCATTGCTATTTCAGAATTGATGGGTGCCGCGGGTATGCATACATTATTAGCAGAAGCAGCAGGAAGTACATTTGGAACATTATTTGTCTTCGTTGCCCCGTTCATCGGTGCAATTGGTGGTTTTTTAACGGGAAGTAACGCAGGATCAAATGCGATGTTTATTAAACTACAAATGCAAACGGCGCAGAATGTAGGACTTCCGTGGCAATATGTTACGACTTTGCAAAATACAGCATCATCCGTAGCGACAATTGCTTGCCCGTCACGGATTACGCTTGGGGCCTATTTATGTAATATTCCATTTCGTGAGAATGAACTACTAAAGAAGACAACGCTTATGATTTTTGGAGCGGTGTTAATTGTGGTGGTGGAAGTTGCAGGTTGGTATGTATTGCGATGAAATATTTGATGAAATCCTCTACTTTAGGAGGATTTTTGTTTGTTAGTGGATAATTTATAAAAGAACAAGTGTTTCCATTACATGAAGAGGAGATGATCCCATGCCCTTAAAAAACTATGGCGTTTTAAAAGGTACCGCACTACAATCTATGATTGGAAAAGGGAAAACACCTCATTATCAAGTTCATTTGCAAGATGAATCGGGAGTAGATTACCGGATTGCAATTAATGTGAAATCGCAGAGCTATCCATCAGAAGTATTATATTTTGCAAGTGAAAATATTAAATCAGAAGCTATTACGATTTTACCGACATTACCTTTTGGTTTTACAGAAGTGAAAAATAATGAACCAAAGGTGGCTTTAGATTATGTGCGGGGAAATTTATTTGAGTCAAAACAGATGATTCCTTTGCCGCCAGAAAAATCGGGAGCTGACAACGATTTAAATGAAAAAATAGAACACTATATAAAACGAGCGATAGAGGAAAAGGCAATTATTTATGCATTTGGAGAACGATGGGGTCCAGAAAATGATACACCTGATCGATATTTTCATTTTAAACCTGGTAATGGGATACATGATATTCATATGAATCAAGGAAATGTGGAGAAGTGGCAAGGGGATGATGGCACATGGCAAGATGGTGGCCTATTCATCCATTTTGAGAAAAAGCAGCAATGGGTTGGCATTTTCCTCGCATTTCAGTCGCAGTCTTGGTGTACAGACGAAGAGGGACATGCGCGGATTCCGGTGGAGCATTGCAACTATAAGAGCAAAAATTAATTAAAACAGCTAGTTCATCTCGAACTAGCTGTTTTAATTTTGTAGAAAATAAAGCTGATACATACAGCGATACATGAAAATAGTATGGCAATACTAGAGAAAGCAAGTACATACATATTATATTTCACTACATTCCCTATTAGTTGATTACTATCATAATGAAATAGACCTGCTATTGCATTGAAGAGGAAAAGAACGATAAATATAGTAATTACACCGTCTAATGAACCTTCTATATCCGGCTTGCTCAAGGCAATATGTGCAGAGATACAAATCGCGATAAAAAGAAAAAGCCAAAACAAAGGATTAAATAAGTTGTTAACTGTAAAGAGACTTTTTAATAAGAGAATGGCTGATAATAAAATATTTTGTAACATATCGATATTGATAGAAGCGGTTTGAGTATTTGTTTCAAGAGCATGTATAAAGACCGAATAAGATTGTGGTACGAAATAATACATAAGAAGGATCAAGGCGGCCATTCCCGAGAAAATAGGAGCAATTCCGATGAAGAAATTTCCTATTCGTTGATATATACTTCTTTGATTATATTGATGCCTGACATAACCTAAATAACCGTTATTTGTATTGGTTGGAAAGAGCTGCATTGCCACAATTTGATGCCTAAATACGACACACATAATCGCATGTCCTAATTCATGAATAGGAACACCAATCCAAGCTGATAAAAGGAAGCCTTTTCTACCAAAAGCCCTCGTCCAATACGTTCGTGTAAGAGATTCTAAATATCCTAATAGAAAACCAACTAAAATGATAACACCAAGTAATGAAAAAAATTGTATTAAGCTTTTAAGGAATATATGAAAAATTGAGTATGCTAGTTCCATATTCTTCATCCAATCTATGTATTTTACTACTGTTTATCATACCACTTTGTGAATAGATTACTAGAATAGATAGGGTGGAAATGTATAGCATATATAGCTTTTTCTTGTAGGCATGTTTTCTGTCCTTATACATATATTGAATTTGTAGCAGCTTAGAAGATACATGCAAGGGAGATGGTAGGATGATGTGTCCAGAGTGTAAAACTGAGCATGCAAGTGAAGCGAAATTCTGTGGTCATTGTGGACATTCACTTATGGAGCAAGCTGTAGAGCATCATGCAGAACAGGGGGAACAGCAGTTGTCCCAACCAGCACCTGTACAGGAAAACCGTTCGAATGAAACGGTAGAGCAAGCAAAGCAATTTGCAAGTGATTACATTCAGTTTTTTAAGAATGCATTAAAAGCTCCAACAGCAATTATGAAAAGTGGACATATTGAGGTAAGGAATGGGATTACAAGTCTTGTTCTTATTTGTTTCTTTTTTGCTTGTATGTTTTACCGGTTGATGAGTGCAACGGCAGCAATTGCAACTGGAATTATAAGTAGGGCTGGATTTGTACCTGAAGAACAGCCTTCTTTTTTCGGGGAATCAGCTAAGGTCTTTTTATTTTTATTAATTTTATTTCTATTTGTTGGGGGTATAATTTTTGTAAGTGGAAAGCTCATGAAATCATCTTTTTCTTTTTTAGAAGCATTAGGGGTATGGGGAACAATTTCAACACCGGTTGTCGCTATACTTATTCTTGCATTGTTATTTAGCTTTTTGTTAGGCTTCCTATCTCCACTATTTTTAGGATTCGCTGTAACAGGGATGACGATTTGCACAATTGTTTCCATATTAAAGTTAGACAGAGGTGGATTAGATCCAGTGTATACACTTATTATCGCAAATATTTTGATTTCAATTGCGAGCTGGATTGTGCTTTGGTCCTATATAAAAACAATACTTGATACCTTAACTGGAGGTTTAACAAACTTCTAATGAAAAGGTGGATGAATGGATGAACGTTTGTGCAAAATGCGGTTCACAGGTAATGGATGACGTGCAATTTTGTCAAAAGTGTGGGGCTAGAAGAGATGAGCACCAGCGAGTAGGGAACGAAAAGGAACCACAGATACGAAAGAAAATGAGCAAGGGGAAGAAAATATGGATTGTGCTTGTGATTCTTTTTATTGTCGGTTTTGGCGGCGCATACCTGTATGGAACAAAGTATTATTCTGCAGAAGCACAAATTGATAGAATGGTTACGATTTTACAAGACAGAGATACGGAAAAATTCATTGATATTGTTACAACAGATGACCCACAATTTGTAGTAGATAAAGAGAGTGTAAGACCGTTGTTTTCGTATATAAAAGAATATCCGTCCTATGTTAATGATTTAAAAGCTTCTATACAACAGCAAAAGAAGAAGCAAAATGATGTAGAAAAAGTCGATTTTGTATTAACGAAGGATGGAAAATACCTCTTTCTATTTGATCGATATAAATTGAAAGCAAAAACCTATTATGCAACGCTCCTTACGAATGAAAAAGATGCGTTGTTAAAAATAAATGGAAAAGAGTTAGATAAGACAACTGATAAAATGTTTGAAAAGCAATATGGACCATTTTTCCCAGGTATTCAAACGTTTCAATCAGAGTTTAAAAATGATTATGTGAAGCTAACGCGTAAAGAAAAGGTTGTACTTATGAAACAAAATCAAAATAATGTAACAGTTGACTTATCGTTAAAAGGTCACTACATTACCATTCAAACAAATGTAGTGGGAGCAACATTATATGCGAACCAGAAACCGATTACGACATTGGTGGGGGAAGAGTTTAAGTGGGGACCAGTAGCTACAGATGGAAGCGTCTCTATTTATTTAGAAAAAGAAGGTGCAAATGGAAAAGAACAAACAAAGGTGGAAAATATATCAACAAGTCAATATTATACACTTTCGTTTCAGAAGAAGCCTGAAAAACAAGAAACATCTTCTTCTCCATCAACTGTGACAACAAAATATGTATATAACGGATTTTTCTTTCCTGATAGTCATATTCGTAAGTTAACAAGCGCAGAGCTAAACATTTTAACAAAAGAACAATTGCGGATCGCGAGAAATGAAATATATGCTCGGCATGGGCATGTTTTTCAAACGAAAGATATGCAATCATACTTTTTAAAGCAGTCGTGGTATCGTGAAAATCCGTATTATACAGGAGAGTTGAATGATGTGGAGACGTATAATATTGAGCTTATGAAGACAAAGGAGTAGGCATTATCATTTTTTATGTTGTAGAAATGAAAGGTACATCAACGATAATGGTGATGTACTTTTTTTATTTATCCCGCATTAACGGGCAGTAAGACCACCACCTCAAGATTTAGAGAGAAACGAGGAAGATAGGTGGGGGGCCAACTGCCCGTAAAAGCCCGATTGATGAGGGCTAATAATCAGTGGGGGAAGAAAACCCACACTGATTAAAGTTTCACTTTATGTGTTTGTATTTCATGTAACAAATCCTTTTATGTGTCATGGTAATGATTACATTATTCCGGTTGAAAAATATAGAAGAATTTAAAGGCAAGATTACCTCTTTGTTATTTCTGTAATGGCATGAGGGAAGTTCTAGCTGGTTCGCGAGAAAAAAAGATATGAAAGAGAAAATTGACTCTGCTTGCTCTGCCAGTTGTACTAGCCTGGACATCGGCTAAAGAACTGGAAGAAAGTATGGCTTCCGAATTCGGTGGAACTGTAATCTCCAGTCTACTGTTTAATTTTTTTGATGTTACAACTGTTATTGTGTCGTAAGAGAGGTTGATAATCTTTAGAATACCAAGTGGATAGACAGCATCGTCAGGCTGAGAGGTGGATGCAAACAGGGTGGATTTCCAAATTTCTTGAAAAAAGGTATCGCTATCAGCCGACCAAGCCTGTGCACCGTAAAGTGTTGCACTAATACTGAATTCTTGTTCCAGTGGTTGGACAACTTTGGGTTCAGCAGGAGTAGAGATAAGAAAATTACTGCACATTGATTCTTTTCACCTACTTTCCATTGCGATTGTTATAGCATATTAATAATTAGGTTTATGGGACACGACGCTTTACCTATAGTGTTCAAAGGATGTTTAAAAATATATGAATATAAATTGAAAAACTGATAGAAAACCATTCTTTTTTAGGTGTGAGAGAGGATCCGGCCAAGCAAAGAAGCGGTCAGAGCCTTTTTGAGCCCCATGCCAAGTGAAAATAAAGGGAGAAAATGAGTGCAAGGCTCTTTTTGTATGTATAGCCGCGACTTATATGTTGGAAAATCAAAATGTATATACAAAGGTATGCGTTATTATATTTGGACGAAGTGGTTTCATTTATAAACAAAAGGGAGAAAACATATACTTTGTATAAGCTACTTATAGAAAAAAGGATTTATTTACAGTGAATCTGGAGAATGTAAACGATAGAGACTGTACAAAGGAGTGATTTTGTGAACTATGTAATCATTGGCGGAGATGCAGCTGGCATGAGTGCGGCTATGCAAATTGTTAGAAATGATAAAGAAGCAAAAGTTGTAACGTTAGAAAAAGGTGAAATATATTCATATGCGCAGTGTGGACTTCCGTACGTTATTAGCGGTGTGATTGCTGCTACTGAAAAATTAATTGCACGAGACATTAGCACATTTCGTGATAAGTATGGAATTGATGCGAAAACACACCATGAAGTAACGAAAATTGATACTGAAAACAAAATTGTGCATGGTATACATACAAGTGAAAACGAGGCATTTCAATATAAATATGATCGCTTGCTAATTGCGACAGGAGTTAGACCTGTTATGCCGGACTGGGAAGGAAACAACCTGCAAGGTGTTCATCTTTTAAAAACAATTCCGGATGCCCATAGAATATTGGAGACCTTACAGGAACAGAATGTTGAGCAAGTAACCATTATTGGCGGCGGGGCAATTGGTCTTGAAATGGCTGAAACATTTGGAGAGCTTGGGAAAAAGGTGCGAATGATTGAGCGAAATGAACATATTGGCACAATTTATGATGCCGATATGGCAGCATATATACATGAAGAAGCAGCAAAATATAATATTGAAATTTTAACAAATGAAAATGTAAAAGCATTTAAGGGGAAAGAGAAAGTTGAATTTGTTGAAACAGATAAAGGAACGTATAAAACGGATCTCATTCTAGTATCAGTTGGCGTGCAGCCAAACACAGAGTTTGTTAACGGAACAGCGATTCGTACGAACAAAAAAGGGGCTATAGAAGTAAATGCTTATATGCAAACGAATGTGGAAGATATCTATGCAGCAGGAGATTGTGCAACGCATTATCACATCATAAAAGAAACGCATGATCATATTCCAATCGGTACAACTGCAAATAAGCAAGGGCGTCTTGCAGGATTGAATATGGTTGATAAACGAAGAGCGTTTAAAGGCACTCTCGGTACGAGCATTATTAAATTTATGGGACTCACTTTAGCGAGAACGGGTTTAAGTGAAAAAGAAGCAAGCGGATTGAAAATACCATATAAAACGGTGAAAGTAGATGCAACCAGTATGGCTGGCTATTATCCAAATGCAACGCCGCTTTATGTGAAATTAGTGTATCGTTCTGATACAAAACAACTATTAGGCGGACAAGTGATCGGAGAAGAAGGCGTGGATAAACGAATCGATGTTATTGCAATGGCGCTCTTTCATAAAATGAGCATTCATGATTTAGAAGATGTCGATTTAAGTTATGCACCGCCATATAACAGTGTTTGGGATCCAGTTCAACAAGCAGCGCGGCGAGCGGAATAGTACTTCTTATAGAAGTGCTATTTTTTTATTTCGAAAACACCGAATTATAAAAAAGATATATAAAATCATATTTGTCCTTGAAAAATGTAGTACGTATCTATTATATTTTCATATAGTATTTATTTTTTACATACATAAAAATACGATAGAAACAAGCTAGTAATGAATGATGATGGAGGATAAGAAATGGCAATAAATATGAGAACAGTAGAAGAGTGGATTGCAGAGTCAAACGCAAGACATGAGGAGGACTTTGGAGAAATTGTCCAAGAAATAAAGGAACTATGCATTGCGATTGATAACGCTACATTAATTTACCCGAAAAATGTATTTTGCTTTGGAAAAAAAGCGGAAGTGTTCTTCTTTTTCCAAGATCATGTTGTCATTGGTCAGGTGCAAGAAGAGTATATTAAAGTTGAAAAATTAAAGTATGAGAATATTACAGATATAAGCCTAAAAACAAATGATAAAAATACAACATTAGAGTTGAAGTTCTCTAATGGGAATTCTATTATGCTAGATAGTTTAAATGATAACTGCGGAACGAAGAATTGGTTGTTTGCAAGACAGATTAAGAGTATCTTTAAAGTAATTTAGTAGTGAAAGCAGGTCTTATATAAATCCAAATTAAAAACGACAAAACCCCTTCTTTTTAGGTAGGAGAGAGCATCCAGCCATGCATAGAAGCGGTCAGATCCTTTTTCTGCCCCATGCCAAGTGAAAACAGAGGGAGAAAGCGAGTGTAAGGTACCTTTTGTTTTTCGTAGCAGCAATTTACATGTTGAAAAATCAAAATGGATTTATATAAAATCCCTTCAAAAACACGCCCTTTGCCAGCACAGTGTACTGAGCGCAGGGCGTGTTTTTAGCTATGCAAATATCCTTTTAACCAAGTGCGATGGCGATAGGGACCAACTGGAATTTGAATAAGGGTCGTTTTTCTTTTTGTATCAGTTTCATACAGTTTGTCACATAAGTTTGCATCAAATCCTAAGAGCGGGTGACCTCCCATATCCATAGCTGAGGCTGCTAAGACAAGTTTTTGGACGAGCATTCCAGCTTCCATTTGTTGAATTCGATATCCTCTATAACCTAAATCGTTTTTTAAATAATCTTTATTTCCTATTACATGTAAACAGAGTGGTACTTGAAAGAGATTTACATTGTCCATTGTCATACCGGATTGTAAAGGATAGCGGAGATCTCCTAATTGAATTTTTTCTAATGTATGAGCATTACTGTCGTAGGAATAGGCACCATTTGGCAAACCGTCTACGTTATAAAAGCATCCGTATAGTGAGACACGTGATTTTTTCTTTATATGTGCTCCGTCTAAATCATTTTGATAAGGAAAGGAAAGAGTTGCTTCTTGAAGCAAAGTAGCTAGTTGCGTATCGCTTATTTTCCTTAAGACAAAATCTAAATCAGGTGAATAACGTTTTTGACAAGCTGTTGCGAAATCGTATGATAATCGCTCTACTCTGGGGAGTGTCAAAGTTTGTGTGTGATGTGGAACAGTTGCCTCTTCTGTCACAGTTCGAAATTGTTCAGTTGAATCTAGCATAGATGCTGCATTCATTGTTGTTATTAGAGGGTGATCAGTAAAGTTCTTTGAGCGAACAAAATGTTCATGCTCTAAAATAGGAAGCTGCTGTGAGAGTTCATAAGAAGTAACGTTTGCGACTGTATTATTTGGATGAAACCATTCTTCTGCAGGGTGGTTAGATAATGGGATAACTGCATACACACTTTCTTCTTGCTCCGATAGTCCGAGTAAATGATTAATGGCTCTATCAAGAAATTGAAAATATACACCAGATGTATAGCCGAATTGTTTAGAGACTTCTAGTAATTGGCCGATGAGGACACCAGTATCTAGACCTTGGAGACGATAGGAAAAGTTATTATATTTAAAGAAATTTTTCCAAAACATTGTTGATACAAAGGCGGTGCCGAAGCAAGCAGATAGATTGCAGCGATTTCCAAGTGCCTCCGTGAGATAAGAGTCAAAATTTCCTTCACGCAGTAATACGAGACGATGATGTGCTGCGTCATAATGATAGATTCCCTGTGGACAATGATACATTTTTAAATACAAATATAGTTCATTTGGATATAGAGCTCCTCCAGAAGGAATAAATCTTCGGTATATATTTGTTGTATTTTGTTCTTCTAAGCCGAGGGAAGGCTGACACAATTGAGTTAGGCCAAATGTATACCAGAGACAATGTCCGATTTGCTCGAGAGTGGGTTCTTTAGACAGATTTTGATCTCGCAATGTTAGCGGTACCTCTAGAGAAAGAGGAATGACAGGTAGATTACGGTATAGTTTATAGGGAAGGGGGGCATCAGCCCAGTTAATTTCCTTGTCTTGGGGCATGATTTCATCAATGGAAAAATGCAAATGGTGTAGAAATGTTTCTAGTTGCATCAATCTACCTCCTTATTGTGACTTATGGAAACGGATGAGGATGTGGATTAAGTTGTTCAAATGTAAGTGGCTCATTGGTATATCCAAGTTCCAGTGGTACGGTAAGTACTCTTTGTAGTCCTGTTGTGCGAGTAAGTTGATGTCCAAATGTCATTGGTAACATACCAGGAATTAGTACTTTCACACAATATAATCCGTTCTTTCGTATGAGAGGAACAGTTTGGTCAATGACGATGACTTCAAGGCCTGAGTGATGTAGTCGATCTAAAAGATGGCGAAGGTCCGAAGTTAGATCCCTATCGATAGATCTTAACTGATTCATTTGTTGAAATGTTTGTACAGACCGATTGTTATTCAATAAAAATTGAAGGCGTTCTTCGGCTTCTGGTAAACCATATACCATACTATGATCATCCATTTGGGTGACAAGATAGGGATCACGTAAACATTGTTCGTATTTTTGTTTACTTGCTTCAAATTTTTCATCCATTGTAAGTAACATACCCGCTAATTCATGGATAGCATTTTTAACAGCTCGCATTGGTTCCATGTGGGCACCACCTGCACAGACGAGATTCATTCCATCTTGTTTTGTATTTTTTGCAATTGCCCATATACTTGGAATACCATGCTCCATCGTTGCATCAAAAACATGTAAATCATAGCCTGTAATCGTGCGCATTCGTTCAATCATCAATTGTAGTTCCACGTCGTCCGCAGAAGCTAGATCAAGGCGGGGAAGTGGTAATTGTGCATACCAAGTTAGCAAGAAAGCATCGCGTTCGACTATTTCTAAAATGCCATGGAAAATCGCTTCTTCTAAACTACCTCCAATTGCACAGCCGTTTGAAGTTTCATAAACAAAAGCGTCCCTGTGTCCTAGGCTATAATATGCAATCGATTCTGGAACTAAGATGGGACGATTTTGTGATAAAGAATAACCCCATACCCAGTCTTGAGGATAATCAGGATCAAACGGTTTAAATGGGAAATCTGTTTTTTTATAATGTTCATCTGTATGTACACCGATTGTGAGAGGATTGATGGCTGTATCTTCTAACTCTCGGTAGCTACCATGAACATTTGTCCGTTTCCCGCGAGGGGTCATTCCACAATATCTCTCTAACCCTTCTAAAATAGCAGTTGCTTCGCTCGCCTTGAATGAATGTGTTCGGCCTGCAACTCCTTCATTTCCTAAAAGTAACGGCATATTTACAATAACATCAGCAAATGGTAATAAGGAATGCTGCATTTTCCCATTTAAAAGTCCAGTCCGATAATCTAAATAATCTTTAGTCAAAAATGTATTTAAATCTTCAATAGAACGACAACGATAACTGTCATTGCCAGTTTTAAAACTTGATTGGAGTGAAATGTAGGCATCCGTTGCAGTGTCATCAGGTAATGTGCTACACATTGGGCATAGAGGATCAGGAAGAAATGAATGACGTGAACATTGAAAGGTTTGCATGTTAAGTAAAATTAGTTCTTCAGCTAAAGAGGTATGCCCTTTTGTTACTATCTTCTCCGTTTCAGCATGAATAAGCTGACACATTTGTAGTAACCCAGTTTGCGTTGCACATACATCTCGCTGTATGGCATCATCTGTTTTTAAGGAATATTTCCGCTGTAGCTCCCACATTTCTTTTTGGTCAAAGCCAGCTATGAAACGCCGTGCATCAGCACAATGGGAGCACCCTGCCTTATCGGGTCTAACATAAGGACCAATGATACCCTCACCAAATGAAGTAAAGCCCCGAAGCCATGGAATGTTAGCGGAGCGAAATATTTCTTCAGCTTCATGATGTATAGAGGGAGGAGAACCATCGTGTAATACGAGAGCAAGATAGATATTTTCTGGGAGTTTTTCTTCAAGTGTATGTTGATGAATAATTGGATAGTGAGCGGATAATTGTTGATTTACATAGTCTGCTAGTATGCCATCTCCTATGATTAATATTTTTCGATTCATCATTCTACCTCCTCTTTGATTACCACACCAACTACACCGCCTAATCCTTCTTTTAAAAAGGGTTCAATTGCTAGGTCGAGGACGAAGGGATGAAGTTTATGCTCTTTTAAATTTTGTAAGGCTAATTGCAAGGATTCTAATTGTGGCATTTCTTCTTCTTTTTGTATTTCAACCCTAAACGATTCTGCACTGTGTAAAAGGATAGAGGAGTCCAATAATATATTGGATTTATAGGGAACTTCTTGATTTTGGACATGAAGTAGTACTTGTTGTAATGCATTTCTTAGTGCTAATGTTATATTTAAGTCAGTACTACCGTACCACTGGTTGTGTACACCGATCCAAACCACAGGAAAACCTAGCACATCTTCACCAATTCCTACCATTGGTTCCCCATGTATCGCGGAGAGTGCACGTAAATAAAATTGGCAGTGTTTGTCGTGAATCTCTGTTAATTGTAGTTGTGTAATTTCTTCTGTTTTGGTCAACTGCCTCATTTGTAATGTGTGTGTTAAATGATTTTGTAGTGCACGGTACACGCCCTCTAACATTGTTTCCCCAGCCCCAATTCCAATGAATCCATCTTGTTCAGGAATAAGGAAATGAACCATTTGAGTTACATATGTTTCAATTCCGGTTAGACCTGCTTCGCGGCGTGCTTCATCATGAGTCAATCCGCCGCAAATTATGGTAGGCAGGAGCGTAGTAGGTCCTTCTGATAATGGATTCGGAACTTGAGCATAGCACTGAGATAACGGTAATTGTTTTAGGTCTTGTTCATCCCATATGTGAAAAATTCCAGATTTGTTTGAGGTTAATTGGTCAAAAAAGCGAAAAAGTTCATTCGAAGGGCTTTGGTTTGAATGTCTTTTGAGAGTTTCATCAATGTCTTGTATCGTTTCTATTGTAAAGTTTTTTGTTGTTATAAGTGGGTGTTTGATGAAAGTGTGCCAGCTGCCTTCTAGCGTTTCAAAATTTAGTAAAAAGAATTGTTTATTTTGCTCTCTATTTGAAGCGCCTGTAATATTTTTGAATAACTCAAAAACGATAATGTTTGCTAACATAGCCCCAGCGATTGGAGAGAAAGGCTCTAATAGTTGATCTTTTTGAAGGGCAGTCTCATGTACGCGTCGCCATGCAGATTCCCAGCATTCTTCAGATTCTGTAGTAATGACAGGACCAGCTAAGCCTACTTGCTCCAAACATAAAGCAGGAAGAAAGTTTTTCTTTTCTTCTCTACAAATCGCGTGGATCGCTCTTAATTTTTCAATATTTCCATTTTGAGATACATATAGAATCCAATCAAAATGTTGAAAAATTTCCTGCAAGGAACGATCTATCGTTGTATCTATTTCTTGAACAAGTACATTTTGATCAGCATCATGGGCTTTTTGTACAATCTCAATTAATCGAGAGCGATTTGTTGCGGTAGAGTCGGTAATAAGACAGTGAAACTCAGGTAAACCAGATTCAAGTAAAGAATAAACTAATGAAGTGAAAATAGAGCCAGATCCAATTGCTAAGACCTTCGCTTGTCGATACATTTGAAATTTCAAGGCACCTGAATGAGAGGAAGTCTCTAAAAAATCGATTTGCGATGCGTATCTCTCAAGTAAGGCATCCTCTAACTGGTGAGGGGAATCTTGACTTACATCACGTACAAAACCATTTTCGTGCAAAAGTTCTCCAAGTTCAAAAACTCTATTTTGATAAGGGAGGGGGAGTCCGCTTGTTAGTTCTTCCAAAGTATGTTCTCCATTAAACATAGGCATTAATTTTTCAATCCATTCATAGATACCATTACCTTGCATTCGGAATGAACTGGAGTTGTTTCGAAAATAGACACCCCCGTTTGAGTCGGGGAGGAAAAAGGTATCCTTGTTCATTTTTAGCTTTGTGGAAGCTGTGAGAGTACTCATTGTGTTCCTCCTTATCAGTAAATTTGTTCTAGACATACGTTATCAGTGTATGTATTGTGAGTTGTCCTTTATGAGTTCTAAAAGATTATTAGTATTTTAGCGTATCCGTGTAATATATAAACTCATTTTGATTTTTCGATATATAAGTCGCTGCTACGAAGAAGAAAAGGGGATCGCTACTTGTTTTCATTTGTTGACATGGGGCAGGAAGGGGATCTGATCGCTTCTATGCATGGCCGGATGCTCTCTTCCCCCTAAAAAGAAAGGGTTTATGTCCGGTTTTTAATTTATATAAAAAAAGCTACATGAAAGAATCAATCGATTCTTTCATGTAGCCAGTATGATTTAGAAAGTCTATCAACCTTCTAATAATAATGATTTTGGATCTTCAAGCATCTCTTTAACAGCAACAAGGAAGCTAACTGCTTCTTTACCATCGACGATGCGGTGGTCGTAAGATAGAGCAATGTACATCATCGGACGGTTTTCCATACGTTCTGCATCGATTGCAACTGGTCTTACTTGAATTTTATGCATTCCAAGAATACCTACTTGTGGGCTGTTTAGGATTGGTGTTGACATAAGGGAGCCGAACACACCACCGTTTGTAATTGTAAATGTACCACCTTGTAGTTCTTTTAATGTAAGTTTGTTATCGCGTGCTTTTTTACCTAGTTCACGAATTTCGCTTTCGATTTCAGCAAAGTTCAATTGGTTTGCATCGCGTACAACTGGAACAACTAATCCATCTGGAGCTGCTACAGCGATTCCGATATCATAGAATTTTTTAATGATAAGCTCGTCACCTTGGATTTCAGCATTTAACAATGGGAATTGTTTTAACGCTGCAACAACTGCTTTTGTGAAGAATGACATAAAGCCAAGACGAACATCATGTTTTTTCTCGAATGAATCTTTACGTTCTTTACGTAATTCCATGATTGCAGTCATATCAACTTCGTTAAATGTTGTTAACATTGCAGATGTTTGCTGAACTTCTACAAGACGTTTTGCAATTGTTTGACGGCGGCGGGACATTTTTACGCGCTCAACTGGTTTTTCAAATTCAGTTTTTGCAGCTGGTTTTGGACTTGTTTTTTCTTGTTTTGGCTCAGCTTTTGGTGCAGCAGCATGTGCTTGTACATCGTGTGGTCTTACACGGCCAAGTGGATCAGTGCTGCGTACTTCATTTAAGTCGATTCCTAATTCACGTGCCATTTTTCTAGCAGCAGGTGATGCGATAGGGCGATCTGTATTTGGAAGACCTTGTAAAGCTGTTTTTGGAGCCTCAGCTTTTGGTGCTTCAGTAACTTCTTGTTTTGGTTGTTCTGGAGCTGCTGCTGGAGCAGGTGTACTTACTGCAGCGCCGTTTGCATCTAAAATTGCAATGATGTCGCCAACTTCAACTGTATCTCCAGGCTCTCCTAGTAGTTGTGATACAATACCTGAATCTTCTGCAATGATTTCAACATTGACTTTATCCGTTTCAAGCTCAACAACGCTGCCACCTTTCTCAACTTTGTCGCCTACATTGATAAGCCATTGTGAGATAGTTCCTTCTGAAATAGATTCTGCAAGCTCAGGTACTTTAATTTCGATCATTTTAAATGTCCTCCCCTTATTTGCCTAACGGTGTGTGTTTTGTCTTCTTTTTTCTTCGGTAATCTCAAAGTTTCCAGCTTGATTGGGCAGAAATTCTTTACGTTCTCGGGTGTAAGGAACTCTGCCCGCATGAGCTAGAGCAAATCACTTTCGTTTTTAGTTGCTATAAACTTCTATTTCTTGTTTATCTTGACGAAAGTTATACTTTGTATCTAATGCGTGTGCAACGATAAGTTCTTGTTCTGCTCGGTGTGCATGTGGATCGCCACCTGAAGGACTTGAACGGTCTGGGCGTCCAATGTAGCCTGTTTTTAATTTATCGCCAGCAAGTTCAAACAGAATTGGAGCCATGTAATGCCATGCACCCATGTTTCTTGGTTCTTCTTGTACCCAAATAATTTCTTCTAAGTTTTTAAAGCGTTTCATAATAGATTGAACTTTTTCAGCAGGGAATGGGTACAATTGCTCAATACGAACAATATGAACTTCATCTAAATTGTACTCATGTTTCCCGGATTCAATCTCTGCCGCTAAATCAATTGCCATTTTACCAGTTGTTAAGACAAGACGTTTTACTTTGTTTGGTTTTATGCCAAGGTTTTCTTGCTCTAACGCAGGTTGGAAACGTCCTTCACTTAACTGGCTACCTGATGAAGCTGTAAGTGGGTGACGCAATAAGCTTTTTGGTGTCATGATTACTAATGGACGAACAGCCTCCGTACCAAGGATTGATGCTTGACGGCGCAAGATATGGAAGTATTGTGCCGCGCTTGTTAAGTTTGCAACAGTCCAGTTATTTTCTGCAGCTAGTTGTAAGAAACGCTCTGGACGTGCACTAGAGTGCTCTGGTCCTTGACCTTCATAACCATGAGGTAAAAGAAGAACTAGACCTGATTTTTGTCCCCATTTTGCTCTTCCTGATGAAACATATTGATCAAATAATGCTTGCGCAGTATTTGAGAAATCACCGTATTGCGCTTCCCACATAACTAAAGTTTCTGGAGCGAATACATTATAACCGTATTCATAGCCGACAACAGCAGCTTCTGATAACGGACTGTTATGAACAGAGAACGATGCGCGTATATTCGGCAGGCGATGTAATGGTGAATATGTTTCGTTTGTTTCTGTATCATGCAGTACGATATGACGGTGTGCGAACGTACCACGCTGTGAATCTTGACCAGTTAAACGAATTGGCGTACCTTCTTGTAAAATAGAAGCGAATGCTAAAGATTCAGCAAGTGCCCATTCAATTTTACCGTTCTCTTCAAGAGCATCTTTACGGCGCTCAAGAATCTTCTTCACTTTCGGATATACGTTAAAGCCTTCTGGCCAAGTTAAAAGCCCTTCGTTAATTGCGCGAAGTGTTTCAAGTGGAAGACCAGTATCAATCGGCTGAATTCCTTTCGCAACAACGTCTGGAACTTTAACGTGAATTGCTGCGTCACTTGTATCTGCTGGTGGTACTTGTGCATATTCAGCTTTTAACTCTTCTTGTATAAACTGAGTAATTGTTTCAACCTCATCTGCATTTAGAACGCCTGCAGCTTCTAATTGGCTTGCATATAAAGCTCTTACAGTTGGATGATTTTTAATTTTTTTATAAACTTGTGGTTGCGTAACTGCTGGATCATCCATTTCGTTATGACCGTAACGACGGTAACCGATTAAATCGATTAAGAAGTCTTTTTTGAACAGCATACGATATTGAATTGCAAGGTTAGCAGCAGCAAGACAAGCTTCAGGATCATCAGCATTCACGTGAACGATTGGAATATCGAATCCTTTCGCAAGATCACTTGAATATTTCGTAGAACGAGAATCATAGCTATCAGTCGTAAAGCCGATTGCGTTATTCGCGATAACATGAATTGTTCCACCAGTTTGGTATGCATTCAATCTGCTTAAGTTCAATGTTTCAGATACAATACCTTGCCCAGGGAATGCAGCATCACCATGAACTAAAATTACGAATGATTTTGAAACGTCTTGTTCAGGATAACCAGCTTGTTTACGATCTTCTTGAGCAGCACGTGCATAACCTTCAACAACTGGGTTAACAAACTCAAGGTGACTTGGGTTATTTGCTAATGTAACGCGTGTGCTAGCTTCTTCAGATCCGACAACTTGTTCTCTACCTAAATGGTATTTCACATCGCCAGTCCAGCCGACACTACTATTTATTACATCTTGTGATTTATCAGATTCAATAGTTGCATGTTTGAATTCTGCGAACATGTGACTATATGGTTTTTCTAATACATGAGCGAGTACGCTTAGACGACCGCGGTGAGCCATACCAATCATGACATCGTTTACGCCGCCTTTAGCACCTTCTAAAATAATTTCATCTAGTACAGGTACAAGCATATCAACGCCTTCGATGGAGAAACGTTTTTGGCCAACGAATGTTTTATGCAAAAATTGCTCGAAACCTTCAACAGCTGTTAAGCGTTTTAAGAGAGCAGTTCGTTTTTTATTTGTTAATGGTTGACGCAGGGAATTTGATTCCACCATTTGATGCAACCACGCGCGTTCTTCACTATCTTGTATATGCGAGAATTCATAGGCTAAAGATTTTGTGTAAACATCTTTTAATCTATTAATTACATCAAAAGCTGTGTGAACATCATTTGGTGCATCTGCCCATACTGTTTTAGCTGGAATCGCTTTCAAATCTACATCGCTCAATTCATTCATTGCTTTCTCGATGAGAGATTGTCCATCAGCAGGCTCTTCCATTGGATTAATATGAGCCGATGTATGACCGAATGAACGGATATGCTCAACAAGTTGAACGACTTTAAGAATTTTTTCAATGTTTCCTGTGTTTTGAGGAGAAAAATTTGTTTCCTTGTTGTCCCCTGTTACGACATCTGCTTGGAATGGAGGAGCTCCAAAAGTTTCAAAAAGCTCTTGTAATTCCGGATCAACAGAACCTTCTCCTGTCACGTAACGATCATACTGTTCAATAACATAGCCAAGGTTCGGACCATGGAATTTGGCCCAAGGGTTTGTCGTTGTATTCTTCCTCGTCATTTGTTTAAACCTCCCAATGCATGTAATCCTTCTTTCATAATGCGAAAGAATGCATTTTGCTCTTTTCATAATTGATCAACCAGTAATGAATGTAAATGTTATCTTTACTCTTATGTTATTACGATAATTTACATAATACCAAACATTATTACTTATCCGTTTTGTAAAAAAACATTCACAATTACTTATCACCCAAGTTAATCTTTCATGTTATAAAGTAATTTTAAGGAAAAAATAGGTGATTTCATCTGGTACATCCGCACTTGGAACGAAATCTTCCATATGAAAATATAAAATAAATTGTAAGAATGTTTCGTTAAAATATGGTTTGATTTATGTATATTAAAATAATAAGCGCTTTCAAGAATATTATACAACAATATAACAGGATATAGTATAAAAAATAAAAAATTATGAATTTATCGTTAACTTTATTTCAATAGTGTTAAATATTGAAAGGAAAAAAGAAAAATTTGCTTGTAAGTGATGATTATGATTTGAAAATGGTTCATAAATCGTTAGTTTTTGCAAATATAGCAGAAAATAGCTTAAAAAGGGTAGCCAGCTTCATTCGTATAGGAGAAAAAATGTAATATTTTAAAAAGATAAAGTGCAGATAACAATATTAATTTTTCTCATTACAGAGGGATAAATATAATGAAAACCATCTATACAAATAAAGTTAACTATATGTTAGAGATGGAACATATCGTGATGTTCGCTCTTTATAGGATTCCATTTTAGTTATGACAATAGTCGTGATCAAAAAGAAAAGGCGGGAGTAAGAAGGATTGGAAAAGTTATGTAAAAAATGTAAAGGATACTTGACGTAAAGGTTGCTTTACATTTATACTCTGTTCAAGGAGGAGGGGGGATTTTCCTTGGAAAACAAAATGGTAGAATACAGAAAAAAATTGGGACTGTCTCAAGAGAAGTTAGCCGAAAAACTTGGTGTTTCTAGACAGACGATTATTTCAATTGAAAAAGGAAAATATGATCCATCACTTCCTTTAGCATTCGAAATTGCGAAAGCATTTCAGACAACCATTGAGAATGTATTTATTTATGAAGGGAAAGAACGGGAATGATAGAGAAGGGGGAATATTAATGAATTATTCACAGAAGTACTTTTTGATTATTGGAATGTTTTTTTAAATTATGAGTGGATTCATGATATTGGCAGGGATTATGACACATTCTGCGCCGCCAACTCCGACTTATACATTAGCATCGATGATGATTATGTGCTTTTGTTTAAGTTATCTTCACCCACAATTTAAAGAGAAAGACGAAAGGATGAAGTTAATCCGTCAAAAAGGGATGTTTTATTCTTTCTTTGCATTATTGATATATTTCATTATTTTTTCAATTGGGTTACATTTAGAAATCATTATATTGACAGCTGGAGAATTACTTAATATGTTAGCTGCTTTAACAATTAGTACGGTTTTTATTTCGTTTGTTGTTTTATCTAAAAGATATTAAGTGGAAAATAATGAATTATAGGTCTTACATATAGGAAGGAGAAAAAATGCAATTTCTTTATGCGTTTGGTATAAGTATTATTTTAATGCTATTCATGTATTTCTTCGTTCGCAAAGATATTACGAAAGATAATACGCTGACAAAGAGAGGTTTTTATAAACTGATTGGATGTTTAGTGGCGATGTTTGTGGGGATTATTGTGTTGGTGGTATTGGTGAGTAAGAAATTATAAATAGAAAAACCCTGTTTTATAAGCTAGTAAAAGAGGTAGAAGATAGCAGGAATAAAACAGAATCAAGTCCAGTATGCAATAAGTTTGCATCTGGATTTCATTCTGTTTTATTTTTATTACATTTTTGTTACTACTCTTATTCTTATCTTAGAAACAATTATACTTATACATAGTATGACAATTTAGTCAATGGTCAAATTTAGGAAAAAGGAATGAATTTATGAAAAAACAAATTACAGCACTTTCTTTAGCTATGGTTCTGGGCTTCGGTTTCCAACCGATTGCTAGTTTAGCAGAAACATCAAATAACATAACGCAAGATTCTACTCAACAAGCTGGATGGAAATTAGAAAATGGTGAATGGTTTTATTATGAAAATGGTAGTAAAAAAACAGGTTGGTTGAAAGAAGGAACGAATTGGTATTACTTAGATGAAGCAGCTGGCGGAGCGATGAAAACAGGTTGGTTGAAAGAAGGAACGAATTGGTATTACCTAGATGAAGCAGCCAGCGGAGCGATGAAAACAGGTTGGTTGAAAGAAGGAACGAATTGGTATTACTTAGATGAAGCAACCAGCGGAGCGATGAAAACAGGTTGGTTGAAAGAAGGAACGAATTGGTATTACTTAGATGAAGCAACCAGCGGAGCGATGAAAACAGGTTGGTTGAAAGAAGGAACGAATTGGTATTACTTAGATGAAGCAGCTGGCGGAGTGATGAAAACAGGTTGGTTGAAATACGGAGAAAATTGGTATTACTTAGATGAAGCAGCTGGCGGAGCGATGAAAACAGATTGGTTGAAATACGGAGAAAATTGGTATTACTTGGATGAAGTAGCTAGCGGGGCAATGAAGACAGGCTGGTTGAAAACAGGTGGTAGTTGGTACTACTTGGATGCGGCAGCCAGCGGAGCGATGAAAACAGGGTGGTTGAAATACGGAGAAAATTGGTATTACTTGGATGAAGCAGCTAGTGGGGCAATGAAGACAGGCTGGTTGAAATACGGAGAAAATTGGTATTACTTGGATGAAGCAGTTAGCGGGGCAATGAAGACAGGTTGGTTGAAAACAGGTGGTAGTTGGTACTACTTGGATGCGGCAGCCAGCGGAGCAATGAAAACAGGTTGGTTGAAATACGGAGTGAATTGGTATTACTTGGATGCGGTAGCTGGTGGAGCGATGAAAACAGGCTGGTTGAAAGAATGGAGTAGTTGGTATTACTTAGACGAAGCAGCCGGTGGAACGATGAAAACAGGTTGGAATAAGATTGACGAAAAAATGAATTATTTCAAAGATAGTGGAAAATGGATAGGAAATACGCGTGAGCTAACGGTTAGATCAACAGCATACTCAAACGACCCAGCAGAAAATGGTGCAAAGCCCGGTGAACATGTTTATACGAGTATGGGAGATGATTTAACTGCTAATCCAAATTTAAAAGTGATTGCTGTGGATACTTCAGTTATTCCACTTGGCTCGAATGTATATGTAGAGGGATATGGACCAGCTGGAGCTAGGGATACTGGTGGAGCTATTAAAGGGAATAAAATAGACGTATTTATACCTTCAAAGCAGGGAGTTTGGAACTGGGGAGTTAGAACAGTAAAGGTATATGTATTACCTTAAAGTCATTGTAGTTAATGTACATATTGTAAAAAATCATTATTACTATAGTAATATGTTTTTATTAGAAACAGCTTTTTCAAGCGAAGACTTGAAGAAGCTGTTTTGTTTAGTGTTGACGCACCAAATTCTCTATTTGTAAAGTCATAAGAAAATCAGGCTTCTTCGAAATATGTGCATTTTGTAGTTACAATCTTTTTCCTTCAAAATCCGACGAATATATTTTTAAGATTAAGAATATTCATAAAACTAACATCTCGTTTATCTCTGAAAATTAATAAAATATTAATATAAAAGATGAAAAAAGAGAGGATACCTTATGAAACTATTGAAATCAAAAGCATTATGGGGAGCGGTTGGAGCGATTGTTGTTGCTTCCACTATAGCTTACAATGTAGGTACGATTCCTGGTGATGCAGAAGTAAATGGTAAGGTTACTACATATAAGAGTCTAGTTAGTAATATCGAACAGAAAGAGAATTCACTGGATAAGACAGAAAAAGAATTAAAGACTACAAAAGAAGGTTTGGACAAGGTGAATGCAGAGTTAAAGCTTCGCTCTGCGGAATTCGAAGGGGCTAAAAAATTATTAGAGAACAAGACAAACATCGAGAATGAAATTAAGAACAAGCAATCTGAACTGGATGGTAAAAAGTCAGAGATAAGCAAACTAGATGGTGATATCAACGCTAAGAAAGCTGAGCTGCAGAAGCTTACGGAAGGTGTTGTATTGAAACAGCAAGAGCCTAAGAAACTTGGTGCAGGCTATTGGTCTGTAGGAAAAGATATTCCTGCAGGTAGATATAAGATAACTGGTAAGAGCAACCTCTTTGTATATAGTTCATCTGGAGGTACAAAGGTGAATGTGATTTTAGGTGAAGGAGACTTTGGACTAGAAAGTTATGTGGTTGCTATAGTCGATGGAGATATTATCGATACTCGCGGCGGTGCTACATTTCAAGCGATTCAATAATTGTGATCAGGAGAGTAGTCTCGTGGCTACCAATAGCTTACACTGAACGATATAAATCCTACGTAATGTGACTGTACCTCTTTTTCATGTTCTAGACAAAACAAAACGCTACTTATATTTATAGCTATCAATTTAACCTAAATAAGCCAGATGTTTTTCGACATCTGGCTTATTTGGGCATTCATTTTATGTTGGTATTTTACAATTATATACAGTAGTTGATGTGGTGAGCTGTACCATAAATAAGTGAGGTTTAACGAGGGTATATTTAAAAGTACACGATGATTATCAGAATAAAAAAGGATAGTCGAAGGAATCGTCATGTAAAAAAAGCTTCTTTTTTTAGTAGTTACTCATTATGAAATCGTCCCCTTAATAAATTTCTTAATATATACTATTCATTGTTTACAAACCTTGTACTATGAAAGGATAGGTGGTAATGGGGATGAGGACAGGGGTTGAAAGTTCCGACAAAAAAGCTGCTCTCAATGTAATATATATTGTTCTAGATGATGTGGGTTACTCGGCTTTAGGTTGCTTTGGTTCAGAGATTGAAACGCCTAATATTGATTCGTTAGCGGAAAACGGTCTGCGGTACAATAACTTTAATGTAACTCCTTTGTGTTCTCCTACTCGCGCTTGTCTTCTAACAGGTCGTAACTGCCACTCGGTCGGGGTCGGGTTAATAACTGAAGTAGACTTTGGACCTCAATACCCGAATAAACGAGGGAGAATTTCAGATACTGCTGCTACTTTAGCTGAGATCTTAAAGCTGAATGGGATGGCTACATATATGGTTGGAAAATGGCATCTCGTTCCTGGTCATGAAGTGGCATCAAGTGGTCCTTTTGAAAATTGGCCACTTTCAAAAGGATTTCAACGATATTATGGCTTTTTATTAGCTAAGACTGATCAGTATGCGCCGGATTTAGTATACGATAATCATCGTGTACAGAAGCCTGATAAATCAAATTATCATTTATCAGAGGATCTGGTTGATAAAACGCTGGAATTTTTGATTGATCATACTTCTGTTACTCCAGACCGTCCCTTCTTTCTGTATTTAGCCTTCGGGGCACAGCATGAGCCTCATCAAGTACCAAGAGAATTTATAGAGAAATATAAGGGAGTTTACGATAAAGGATGGGATGAGATAAGGGAAGAGCGATTTGAGCGACAGAAGGAGATGGGAGTCATTCCGCCTTATACAGAACTCGTTGAACGCAATCCAGGGATTAAGCCATGGGACGAACTGACAACGAAAGAAAAAGAACTGTTTATCAAATTTCAACAGACCTATGCTGGCTTTCTAACACACACTGATCAGCAAATTGGCAGACTGCTCTATTTTTTAAAATCAAAAAACAAGTTAGATAACACCATAATTGTTTTACTTTCTGATAACGGAGGTAGTCAAGAAGGAAGCTGGAATGGTTCTATTAATGATTCTGCATACTTAAATGGAATCCAGGAAAGTGTGGATATGATGTTTGATCATATAGATGAAATAGGAGGACCTTTCACGAGCCCCAATTATCCTAAAGGATGGGCGCAAGCTTGTAATACACCTTTTAAATATTATAAGCAAAATACCTTTTTTGGAGGGACACATGTTCCCCTCATCATTCAATGTCCTCAAAGTATTCCAGACCCTGGATCAATTCGCTCCCAATTTTATCATGCTATTGATATTACTCCTACTATACTAGACCTCCTAGATATTGAGGCTCCTGGGGTGTATGAAGGTGTTCCGCAGATGCCGCTTCATGGTATAAGTATGCTAGATACATTTACAGAACCGAATGTCCCATCAAAGAGAAAAACACAGTACTTTGAAATGCTCGGACACCGGGCTATTTGGCAAGATGGATGGGTTGCCGTTACTTATCATGAAACAGGTATACCTTTTAATGAAGATCATTGGGAGTTATACAATGTAAACCAAGATTTTTCGCAAAAGTATAATCTAGCAAAAAAATATCCAAGGAAATTAAAAGAGCTTCAAACGATATGGTGGGAGGAAGCTAAGAAGTACGGTGTTTTACCATTAAATTATAATCCGTTTAGGAAAGGGTATGAAGGCTTGCAGGAAGGGAGAACAATATTTATCTTCTATCCTGGAATGGCTCATTTGCCATCAAGCACTGCTCCAAAAGTAACATTTTCTTCTTATTCAATTACAGTTCCAATCTTTCGTTCAAGTCGTACAACAGAAGGTGTATTGATTGCTCATGGAAGCTATTCAAGTGGTTATACAATATATATAAAAGATAACTACCTATTTTATGAATATAATTACGTTGGCACTGTCTATAAAATTCAATCTTCTGCCCAAGTACCTGTTGGATATTCAACTATACGATTTGAATTTAAAAAAGAACTATTAAATCAAGGAACGGGTATTCTTTATATCAATGATCAGCAGGTTGGCACACTTTATATGCCTCGTACATTACCATTTCTTATTTCTGCTGAGGGATTAGATATAGGCCGGGATCGATTAACAGCCGTGAGCTCTAACTACCCAGTGCCGGAATTTCCGTTTAGTGGACAAATCGAGAGAGTGGTCATTGAACTGCATGATGACCAAGAATATAGCCAGTTTTTTAAACAGAACAAAAGAGATTCCATCCATATTAATATAAATGGGAAAATTATTTCTCGTTAAATGACCTGTGAAGATTGGAAGTATCCATTTAGAGGAAAGAGGTAATGGAATGGGTAGGTGCAACAGTTTTCATATTCTGGTGAAACCAACGGGTCCGATATGTAACCTGGATTGTAAGTACTGTTATTATACTGAAAAGGAAATTTATTTTCCTAATGAGCATTCCTTTCGAATGTCTGATTCTGTTTTAGAGTCGTATATTAAACAGTATATCGCCTCCCAAGACACGCAAGAAATTGTCTTTGCTTGGCAGGGAGGGGAACCAACATTAATGGGATTAGATTTCTTTCATAAGGCTATATCTCTTCAAAACAAGTATGCGGACGGTAAACAAATCACAAATACGATTCAAACGAATGGAACATTATTAAATGATCGTTGGTGTGAATTCTTTTCAGTTCATCATTTTTTGGTTGGTCTAAGTTTAGATGGACCCGAGCATATTCATGATATGTACCGAATTGATCGCGGGGGGAAACCCACATTTGAATTGGTAATGAAGACAATTGTCATGTTAAAGAAACATGGCGTAGAATTTAACATACTTACTTGTGTTACGAGACATTCCTCTTATAGACCTCTAGAAATCTATCGTTTTTTTAAGCAGCAAGGCATTCAATATATACAGTTTATCCCTATTGTAGAAAGAGAGGTGAATCAAGGAGCGGCAGAGCTGTCTCTGCGTCATGCAACTCCTCCTTCTCTATGTAAGGAAGAAGCGCAACAGACAGTAACTCCTTGGACAGTAGAACCAGAAATGTATGGAGAGTTTCTAATTCAAATATTCACTGAGTGGGTGCAGCATGATGTAGGGACGATTTATGTTATGAATTTTGAATGGGCATTAGCTTCCTGGATCGGAATTCCGTCACCAGTCTGTATTTTTGCAAAAGAGTGTGGTAGAGCGGTCGCTATGGAACATAATGGTGATCTGTTTTCTTGTGATCATTACGTTTATCCTGAATATCGATTAGGAAATATTACAGACGGATTAGTAAATATGATAAATTCCCCATCACAGCTTGCCTTTGGTAAGAAGAAGCGAGATACACTGCCCTTAGTGTGTAGAAATTGCGAGGTTCGATTCGCTTGTCATGGTGAATGTCCTAAAAATAGATTTCTAGTTTCAAATCAAAATGAGCCAGGATTAAATTATCTATGTGCATCCTATAAGAAATATTTTAAGCATATTAACCCTTATATGAAAATGATGAAACAGCTGTTACAAGATGGCTTCCCTGCTTCCTATATAAAAGAAATAATTATGGATCAAGGAGGTCTTTCGAAAATCTAAAATAGGATATTTCTAATTTTTTGAAACCGTTGGGACTTTAATTACTTTAGTTGATCCAATTATCTAATACGAAATATGTTAGTTTATATTCACGAATGATATCTTTTTGGATGGGTATTTACGCTGAAGCAGCAAGAATTTGTTGTTTTTTGCGCATTGATTTGATTTTTTATGGAAAGATATGTTAGTAGGTATGCGATTTGAACGCTCTATTTTTTAGAGTATGAAAGGAGGAGTACGCATATGGAGGAAATTGAAGTAGGCGAAATTTTTACCCTTAGCGATGAGAGTGATCAGGAGCAGGAAGTTGAAGTGCTGGGAACGATGAATGTCGAAGGAGCAGAATACATTGCTGTCGGCTTTGTAGAGGACCTTCAAAAGGAAACAGATGAAGACATTGATATCTTCTTTTTAAGAGTAGAAGATGATGGTGAATTGTCATACATCGAGAGTGACAAGGAGTTTGAAAAAGTGTCTGCTGCGTTTGAGGAAATGATGGATGAGCAAGATTAATATTGGTTGGACAGAAGAGAGGGATAAATATATGCCCTCTCTTTGTGTATATATGGTTGAAAAATATTTCCTAAATGGCTAAATCAACGAATAAATCATCGCATAAAAATAGCGTTCTACCAATTGGTAGAACGCTATTTTACCGTATTTTATGACCCCGGAGAGGCTCGAACTCACGACCTCCACCCTGTCAAGGGAACCTTTCAGTTAACTGTAGAGGTTTAGGATCAGTAAAACTTATATGTATCAAGGCTCTCAAGTTATTATCTTCATTGAGAACCACTTCAATTAGAGTTTCTTACGGAAAATACTAAAGGAGTTATATTCATTGGTCAAGTACTTTTTGCAACAACCTCCACAGGGGAAATTTTTGAGTTGTACTTCTCAGGTGATTTGTAGCTTTCTATGTAGATAGTATATTTATATTGGTTTCTTGTACAATACGTACTATTAAAGATGAAATAAAGAATCTAGGTGAAGAGGTTAGATTCACCTTAACTATATATCCTTTTTCATTACCAACATCATTCCTAATGGAGAAACTTAGAAATATGGTATAATTCTCCATGAACATAGTAGAAAGGATTTAAACAATGGGACAATTTCAAAGTAATTTTCAAGCGGCACAACAAATCGCTACGCAGATGAGAGTAGCTTCGGATACAATCCAAAGTGCGACAAATCGTTCTATAAAAAAGGCGACGCGTACTACGCTATCTGTTAACTCCAAAGCACAAGAAGCGAACCAACAAGTTTTAGATTTAACGAAACAATTTTCTGCCGCCTTTCAACAAGCGGTTGATAATATTCATTCGGTAGCTAACGAGTTTGAGAGAATGGATAACGAACTTCAAAATACTTTTCGCTAATGTGACAACCTACGTAAAGTAAAACGATAGGAGGAAAAAGATGAGTCAAGATATTGAAGAACAAATCCATCAATTAAATCAAAAATTACAAAGTATATTCGAAGAACAGGATCGGAATCAATCTGCGATTCAAACACAGGAACAAGCGGAAACAGATTTTCACGAATGGAAAAGTCGAAGCAATCGTTTATTTAATCGAATTTTCGAAACTTGGCATGGGGATAAAGAGTTATCTCATTTTTTTATGAATATGCGTCAAGAAGCAGGGCACATTGAGCGAAAACTTACATTCGAATTGGAAAACCAAAAAGAAACGTTGCTTAAAGAAAGACGAGACCTTAGTGATTTAGAAAACGACCTTTCCTATCAGCAACAACAATTAGCAAGGGAGGTCAATGCATGAGTTTAAATATGTATTTGGGAGAAGTACAAAGCCAAACTCAAAGCATGAACGCTGTATGTACCGCTACCATTCAAGGTATGGAACAAGCCATTCAGTCGATTGACGCTTTTGCAATTGATACTGTTTTACAAGGGCAGACTTATGATAGTGCGAAAGCATTTTTTGTACAAACCTTTCGTCCTTTAGCACAGGGAATCATTTACTTATGTGAAGAATTAATCCGTCAGAATGATGCCTTTCCAAGTCAATTTCAATCAAAGGTAGCTTCAACTGATGTAATTGAACAAGAAATATTAGAACAAATTCAAGAAATTGATCGAATGAAAGCAAGTATGGAAGCCATCATTCAAACTATACCAATTCCAGGTATGGACGCTATGGCGAATCTTTTCACTGCTATGAGGAAAAAACTGCAAGAAAAGTTAGATCACCTGTATGAGTTTAACCAAACATCTAGTAATAATTATAGTACAGCAATTCAATTAGCCGCTAGCATTGCGACGGGTTTGGCTGAAGTCCAAAGTGGGAAAGGTTTTAGTCCTGTAAGTGGTACATTTAGTACACAAGGATTGAATATGGAGTGGACAACCTCTATTCAATCGATTACAGAAGAAAGGGCACGTCAGGCTGAAAACCATCTAAAGAGTAGTTCAATTGAAGAAGGGGCAATGTGTGGTAAGTTACCTGAAAAATCTACTTTCCGAAAAGTTATAGATGGCACTATAGAAGGTGCAGGAGAAGCAATTGGAGACACCATAGAAGGATTTAAAGCGCTTGGTAAGCGGGAAACGTGGGAAAACATGGGGAATGCTGCGTTGCATCCTATTGATACCCTTAGTACCATGTATAATGTAGTGTCAGACTCATTTATTAATGATGTAATAAATGGAGATGCTGAAAGTCGTGCGAAATGGGGAAGTTATGCTTTAACACAAGTTGCAGTAGGTGTTATTGGCGATAAAGGATTAAGTAAAGCAAGTAAATTGGGTAAAGTGACAACTAAAATAGCAAAAGATAAAATTCCAGAAGTTATTTCTCATACTATTGGTAATTTACAAATGGGGGATCGTTTTGCTTTTGCTGGTGGAAATAATATACGTTCTAGATTTGCTATACCTGATTTTAAACAAACTGAAGAAAAACTATCCACTTATCAGTTCGCTAATTCTGGTGGAAGAAACCATACTCCATCACTCTCTAATAGACAAATCATGTCTAGCTTAAGAGGAACAGAAAAATTCACGAGAAGAGGACTTAAGCATATTCTAGAGGGTGAAATAAATGGCATTGGTAAAGCAGTTGGCTATCACACTGAAGCATTAGAGAATACACCAGGAAAAATAGTTGCGGGAACAGAAAGAACAGTAAATAATCAGGGAGTATATAAAGCTAAGGTAGAAGTAAATGGAGTCCCTAAGACTGCAAATAGGGGATACTCTACATTTTTCCCTAAAGATTGGAGTCCACAGAAAATTGTAGATAATATAAATGAAGCATACAATAATAAAAGACTTGTAATCGATAATACATATAAAGGAGTAGGTCTAGACGGTATAGAAATTATCATGTATATAGCTGACAACGGGAAAATTATCTCTGCTTTCCCAAAAGAATAAATTCTATTTTTAATATAAGGGAGTATGATAGAAATGAAATATAAATATACTTTTGAAGTGCTTGATGATGAAATATTAATCATGAGGGTACCAAAGGAAATTAAACTTGTTGGAACCTTTTTATATGTTGAAGTTTCTGCATTTGGAGATTGGATTTTAGAAGAGATACATAGTGTTTTAAACGGGGAAAAGGATTATGGAGAAGTAAATGGCAACATTTGTGGTTTAGAAATTCGAAGAGATACAACTATTGTCCTAGACAATTTAGCTGAAGATGGTAAAGGTGAATTTTGTGAGATAGAAACGGTTGAATTAGTACATTTAATTAATATTTGGCTGGACAAACAAAAAGAGTTTAAAAAAGAGAAAACACAGGAGTAAAATAATTTAAAAGGCTGACTTCATACAGAAGTCAGCCTTTTAAATTATTTTACATACCACATACTATCTATAGCACGGATTTTCCAGACACCCGGCGAACCAAAATCCCGAAAACCTCCCCCTCGATAAATTCACTTTTGTGTATAACGAATCAGGCCTGCATCTTAAACAAGAGAAGCCGATTAGAATAACTTCTAGGTCACTATATAAGTGATTTAAAGGTATTCTAATTGGCTTTTTATTACTCGTAGGACACTCACAGGTAATGTTCCGAGGTGTGTTAAATAGGTAAACTCCAACCTCGATGCGATCCTTTTTAGCTAAACTCATATCAGAACTATATAGTAACCAATGTAGTGATAGCTCTATGTTGTGTAAATCTGAGGTAGCCAGCTCTGTAGTATACTCCAAGATTACATAAAACGATAAATAAGTGTAATCATTTAACTAGGGAAGCAAACCTTACCGTTAAGCCTTTTGTATGTTACATAAAGTTATTACATAAAAGATTACATAAAACATTTACACTTAGTGAGCTCTCATGTTACATTAAAAGCACAATAAATGTAAGGGGGAGAAACCTGATGAGAATCGCTTATGCTAGGGTTTCAACTGATGAGCAGTTACTTGATAGACAACTGGAAGCACTCAATAAGTATGGCTATGATAGATTAATCCAAGAGAAATATACAGGAACTAAAAAAGATCGAGCAGGACTAACCCAGCTCATGGATACAGTACGAGAAGGTGATACCGTTATTGTAGAAGCTATTAGCAGACTAGGGAGAAACACTCTTGATATCCTTACAACTGTTGAGGAGTTAAATAATATGGGTGTTACTTTCATATCATTAAAGGAAAATATGGATACTTCAACGCCGACTGGAAAAGCTATGTTCTCTATGATGGCAGTAATTAGTCAACTTGAAAGGGACTTAATAGCAGAACGAACAAAAGAAGGACTGGCAAGCGCAAAGAAACGGGGAGTTAAACTAGGTAGACCTCAACTCGATAATGACAAAATAAGGGTAGCTTTACAGATGTATGACTCTGGAGAATATTCCATCAAGGACATTGTTAGTCAAGTGGGGATATCTCAAGGTAAGCTATATAAAGAGATTAATAAGAGAAAATTACAAGAAGGAACTACGAGATAGGTGACAATTAAGTTGCTACCTCGCTGTTTCTTTTTTTGTTTGTATGCGAGTACGGACAATGTAGCTGCACCTCATAGTGGTAGGTATTGGCTACACAAGTACTGCTCATTAGACTACTTCTGAGAAGGTGACAAGTTGTCACTCTCTACTAGAGCTACACCTCTGTAGTGATCCTGCTGGCACATACCAATAGTTATACTCCTGTAGCTGTACCTTTATAGTGATACCACACGAGAGCGTACCATGTAGTTATACCATGAGAGAACGACACTATGTAGTCATCTTAGAAGGTAACAACATTTTACCATCTCATATGTATGTACTTGTGAGGTGAAACCTTGTGAAGGCTTGCCTCGTTAGTCCAGCTCGTGGAGAGGATCGTGTGAGGTTAAGGTTATTGGGAAAGGTTTGAGTATCACCTCATCAGGTGCTCACCAGTTACCCATTCCACAAGGTTAATCTATATCTGGTTTGTTAAATATATAAATATCATAACATCCAGGTATGTATATATATTCGATAGTAGCCATATTTAGAAAGTATACCTATGAGTAAATTATATCGTATTTACTGAATGTGATTACAGAGGAGTACAACCAGTTAGTTTTTACCTCGTTAGCCGCCATTTGAGGGGGAACCTCTTGAGTTTTCACCTACCTTGCTTACCACCTAGAGTTATAGCTTATAAATTGAATTTTAGAGTTAAAAATTTTTTAGAACTAAATTTTTGAGTAAAACTTTGGTGATTAAAACAGGGAGGAGGAAGCATGGTAGAACACACCTCAGGGGATTTGTATAGTTTTGCCTACTGAATACCAGCTCAAGGGAAGACTAAAAAAGTTGTAGCCTCACAGTATCCTATACAGGAAACTAGAAGTTAAAGCTTATTGGTTGATCTAATTTAGTTAGTGTTCGTAAATAAAGATAAATAACTTACAAGCTGGCGCTCTTAGGTTAACCTAATTAGTGACTCTTAGGTGTATCTAATTATTTAAACCTATTAGTCCATCTCATAGATAAATAAATATAAATGACCTTATGAGGTGGACTAATTAGTAATACTCAGTAAACGAAAATAAAAAAGAACTACTGAGGTGACCAAGTTAGTTAAACTAAAGGATTTCGTCTCGTAAGATATTTGAAATATTTTATATATACGAGATGGGAATAAATTAGGATTAACTCCACAAGTAAGGCTAGTCGATTCTCGACAAGAAGTAACCTTGTGAATTTACCTTAAAGGCTTTCCTCCTCAGATATTTTATTTTTTTGTTTGAGGAAGTACGATCTACTTTAGTTGAACCCATATAAATTACATATGAGTAAAACTTGGAGCTGTGCTGATGAGTAAACTGTATGGTTTGCTTAGTTGGTATAGCTCTTTTTGTTTGCTACTTGAGATGGGATTAAGGAGGGGGAGTCGAATTAGGTACCACGAGATAGCTATGTAGTCTATAAGAATAAAGAAGGTTTTTCTGATTGAAATAGGGTTAAACCTTAGAGCTGCAAGGGATTGGTCTACTTTGAATCGACGCGTTTTTTTTTCGCGTATTTGAAGAATCGACGCATTTTTTTTACATAATTAACTAGGTTAACTAATTTAATAAAGCTTTAATGCTACTATGGAAGATATTTATTTTCGTAAAATAAAACCAAATTGAATTGTTGAGAACATCCAAAGAAAATACATGAAGTTGTCCAAAAAAGAACTTGTACAACGCCTGAACCTTGCAGAAAATAATTCAAAATGGGTAGCGAAATATTTCGGAATTTTTAAGAGGTGATACAGGTAAAGTATCACCTCTTATTCAATTAAATGGCCCTTTTGTTGAATAAAAACCTCCAAATAATACCGGATATTTATATTATTTTTGTATGAGATTTTGAAGAAATGTACTTAAACTATAGAAGCAGTTTAATTTAAGTACAATACTTCACAAAGGTCGGTTCCTAATTAATTTCCATAGTTATACCATAAGGAAAAAGCACATAACATGGAGTAGTGACTAAAAAGGAAGGAGTGAATAAAACTTGGATGAAAAATTCTATGATCCAAACTTCCCTGTAAAACGTCGGGATGAATTACTTAAACAATTAGAGAAAATTAGTAAGGATAAGGGACTTTCATTTTCTTTTACGACTTCTTCGTATTCTTCAGACCCACGGTGGAGTAACTGGAACGATACTTTTACTGACCATGGCCACTGGTATAAAACATGGGGAAATTCTATATGACAGTTAATTTAATTGTCATTCAGCCTTCTTCGCTTTGTAATCTGAATTGTAGTTATTGCTATGTTCCCGAAAGACAAAATTCAATGATCATTGAAGATTCTACACTGGAAAATATATTTTCAAAAACTCTAAGCAGCACGATTGTTAGTGACCATATCGAGTATCTATGGCATGCAGGAGAACCTTTAACAGTAGGAATATCCTTTTATGAGAAAATAATCGATTATATTAAGAAGTATAATATTGAAAATCGGAAAGTGATCAATTCCGTTCAAACGAATGGCACTTTACTATCAGCAAAATGGTGTGAATTTTTTAAAGAGAACCATTTTAAAATTGGTATAAGTATGGATGGTCCTGAATTTCTACATAACCAAAATCGTAAGGATTGGTCTGGTAAAGGGAGTCATCATATAGCCATGCGCGGTGTCAATCTTTTAAAAGAGTACGGACTTGATTTTGGAGCAATATGTGTTCTTACTAAAGAAAGTCTCCATTATCCGGAGGAAATTTTTTATTTTTTTTATGAAAATGACTTTAAATGGGTCGGATTTAATGTAGAAGAAATTGAAAATAGTAACCATTCAACATCTCTTAACTCCGGAAAATTGGAAAATATTACTCGGATGTATAATTCTTTTATGTCACGTCTTTTTGACTTATGGCAACAACATCGTGATAAAATCACGATTCGAGAATTTCAAAATATGTGCTCTGCTATAAATATCAAACTCAAAGACCGTCATTTTTATTGTGTTCCTGACGAAATACAAAAGCTGCGTATCGTTACGATTCAAAAGAATGGTAGTATTACAACGAATTCTCCTGAATTTGCGGGTAGCAGCAATAAAGAACTTAATAATTTTATAGTTGGAAATATAAACAGTCTGGATTCTTTCGAGCATATTATAAACAATGATATTTATTTGAAACTACAAGTTGAAATTGAAAATGGCGTTAAGAACTGCGCTGATACATGTCTTTATTTTGATTTATGTGGGGGTGGATCTCCTTCAAACAAATACTTTGAGAATGGTTCCATCTCTAGTACAGAAACAATCACTTGCATCCTTCACAAGCAAATACTCGCTTCTGTTGTCATCAATAAGTTGTCGGAATGATCATTTATCCATGATTCCGGGAGACTTTTGATTTTAAAAACGAAAATGTAATGAGGTCATATGTTGTACAAAAAGGATAGATGAACAGGGATTAAACCTGCTTGCATCTATCCTTTTCTTTTTACCCTATATAATATGTGACATTATAATTGAATACTTAATTATAGGGTTTTGTAATTATCTTCCTGACTTTTAATAAAAAAATCAGAACGGGGTTATACGTGTTATAGGTTTTAAAACTAAATAACTTTATTATCATTTTACACAGTCATCTTCGTAACTTTTCGGCTATCGAGGTGTAAGATCCTCGGTTTGAACGAGTTTTTTCTATTAAATATTAGTGCAGTATTACCTCAGCAGACCAATCGTAAAAAATGACTATAAGGTTGTTTCTTTTTAGTTCAGACAACTCTATAATCGTTTATATTGGGAGGTGACATAAAGTGATTCCTGTCTTGGAATATGAAGATTTGTGGGGCACTACCTTAAAAGTTGAATATACATTAGGTTCAATAAACTTTTTTATTACTGATGAGTATAGGAGACTTATTCATCTTGTATTCTTAGAAAGGGACGCTCATAAATTTATAAGTATTCTACATGGTAATAAATCTATGGATCTTATAGATGACGAGGGAAAAATGATGAAATTTCAAGCGTTAAATGATGGTTGTTTTGGGATTTCTATAGTATCTAAGAAGACAAGAGGTGGATTTCGATTTAATAAGATTCAAACTCAAGGGTTAATGAATTGTTTTCAAAGTATATGTGATTTATAAGTATGACTGAGGTGACATCTAGAAAGGGATTCAATGCGGTACTTGTTCTGGATTTTATAAATAAACATTAAAATGAGAAAGGGAGTTTTAACTATGAAGAAAGTAAAATCGGTAGCGTTTAACGTAGCAGATCCTATGGAGTTTGACCTATATCACTACGCAGCTAAGCAGCAGTATTTTAGCACTTACATAAAAAGATTAATCCAAAGAGATATGGAAGATGGAAAGAGAATCATGCTTGAGATGGAACAAGCTAGCGAGATCTACTCGAAGAAAAACTAAGGAGCTTACCTATAGAGGTGGGCTCTTTTTTATACTCGAAAGAATCAGACAAGCATAATCCCGTCCTAAATTTAGAACGGGGTTAAAAATATAGTTGTTTAATTTTTGATGTAAACGGCTCACGGGAATGTGATTCCGCGAATTGTACGAAGCATCGCGGCAACCTCATTAACCATACTGTGGGTCTTTTCAATAGTGTTACAACTAGCCATTGTAATTTCTAAGAATATTTCATTTTCCATAGGAAAATGGGTAACGTAAAGCATGCAATCGTCTTTATAACCTACTACCCAACCTTTTTGAGGATAAACTGTTGGTGGAAAATGAAAATGAGGAGAATCACTTCTACTAACATTAGAAAATCCCATTTTTTCCAAGTTACCTGCAATAATACTCCGCACTCTGCCAACTTTTGTTTTACCAGAAAGTAATTGCCCAGATACTCCCGCCGAGGAGGGGGACGAACCGAAGCTGCCAACATGCCGAGTCGAGATATACGTGATTAATGGTACTGCCATAGAATTCCCTCCTAGTTAATCAATAATATAGCTTGGATATTCTATTCGCCGGGCTATAAGCTCAACAGCATGAACCACACTTTGGGCATCTTCTAGAGTGTTTCCAGAACCAACCATAATTTGATAGTATCGATTTGGTCCTGAAACCATAAAAAATTGTATTATGACAGTAGCACCGTTTGTTTCGCTTTCACCAATAACACCTTGTTGATAAAAATTTATATTTGTAAATCTTGAACGCATCATCTCGTCTACAATCAACTGCTTAAATTTCATAAGGTCATGAAGTATAGGTCGTTGATATCCTTGAGGATATACTACCGGCATAAAATTCCCCCCATTAGAGTTTCAACTTTTCAATTGAATATATTCGATATGAAAGTACTTTATGTATGGATATGGCGTATTAGCCCATCCCTTTTGTTCAAGTAACAGGTGGTTTTCTTGAATGTGATTTGTATATTGATTTTCAACAATCGGGCGCTTTAATTCTAAGGTACAGCAAAGAAGATCCTTAGAGGGCTATTAGAAAAAACTGCTTAGGTGAGGGGGCACGATTCGCTCAGTCCTTACCGAAGGAGGTACTCAAGAGAAAGAGTACATCAACGAGTGGAACTTGAATCGCTTAATTATAAAGTCAAAACTACCTAGTGCATAACGCTTCGAAAGATGGGTATTTAATGAAGTACTACCAAGCTTACGACAAAATAAAGGTTATGTAGTTGAGACTAGCGAGACTGAGTTTATCGAGAAACACTTTACAGGGTTATCTGATAATCTAAAGAGAATGATGGTTATGGAGTTAAATGAGAATAAAAAGAAGTTACACGAAGAGATTAAGCAAAAGAACGATATCATCTCAGTATTACAGCCAAAAACAAACTTCTGAGTACATAATTCTTGAGTATAAGGGAGATCAATCGGTTAGTGGTGTCATGTTAATGTTCGAAGATGATATGTTAACTGGAAAAGATAAATACGAATTTGAGAAGGAGAGCCAATAGGTTCTCTTTTTTTTGCATTCTCGAGTGAACCACGAGGTGTGACTTTTAGGTTACCGCTGTTGAATTTCAATTACCGTATTTAGATTACTAATTCAAAACAGTAGAGCGACACGAGACAGCAACCTCAAAAGTTTTTCTCATATAGTTTCGCTCAGAGACCACTTAACGTTTCAAACACCTAAAGGCAATACATGAGTAAAACTATTCGAAAAGTTTTCAATAAGTATAAAACCAGTAGTACCAAAGGTTTGGCGATTCATGAGTCGGACGCAGAGGGTAAGTTCGACAGGGAATGACTTGAAAAATGTGACACTTGTAGTGATTACTGTATGAGGACAAAATTTAAGAGTTTTGTCACAGTTTTTCTATTTATATATATGAAGGACCAGAAAGAGAAAAAGCTATATCTCACAATATAGTATTCTCTGATATGCAACTCTTCTGGTAACTACAGTTATGAAGGGGAAAAATGAGGAAAATTATTTTCCTCCAAAGAATGCTAACTCTTTTGTCACACAAGACTCATATTAGTTTATGTAAGGTGAATTTAAGAGTCTTGTAACACTTTCCGTACATCTTTTATGAGGACAAAAATTTAAGAGTTTTGTCACAGTTTTGCTATCTACACTTATGAGGGCACAAAAAAAGACTTTTTCTAATTTAATGCTTCGAGGTGGATTCTAACTAGCTTATAAATAAATTATTTGTAGGTTGGTAGAGTTCATCTCTAGGGATATATTGAGTTGCTTCTTATTAGCGGATGCTGATTGAGGTTTATCACCTTTCTTCCTCATGAGTTCGCTGTGAAGCTTTTTGTTGTAAGTTACCTCCATTGCTTGGTTAGTCAGTTCGATCCCCCTTGAGCTGGCTCCCTTTTTGGAGAGTAGTTGGTAAACAAGCGAAACTAAACAAATTAACAACAAATAATATATAGGAGGCTACGAGATGGGATTCTATGTAGATATCAAAAGATTAACTTGCAAGAGAGGAATCACATTAGATCAACTCAGTGATAAAACAGGGATTCACAAGGCTAATCTTAGTAGAATGGCTTACGGAGAACCTGTAACAATGAGAACGGTCAATAAGATTGCTATAGCGTTAAACATTAAAGAAGCTAATGAATTGCTAACATTTAGAAAAGAAGAATACTAAAAAAGGGAAAGCAGGGAGGAGAAAACTAAATGGTTACTACAGAAATGACAGGTAAAGAATTAGTCGAAGCAGGATATGAACTTGTGAGTCTAGCTCAAAAGGAAGCCCGAAAGAAATACCTAAATAGTATGAGCCAACGAGATGGGAGACATTTTATCATGATGAAACGAGATAATTTCAAAGTAATCAAAGAGAATTTAACTTTACAGCAGCATGGAGTATTACTTTATTTAGCAACTTGTATGAAAATTAATCGAGGTGGGAAATTGTTCACTGAGAAAGGTGATCTACTAACAGTTAAACACTTGGTAGCAAGCTTAGATAAAACACGTTCTCAAGTTAATAAAACCCTATCAGAATTAGAATCTAATGGATTAATCACTCGTGAGACGGTAGGGAAAACAACTTATGTAAATATGACTGACGCAGTATTTGTTTGTGAGAAATTAAAAGAGGAATACAAGGTAGTTAAAATCTTCAAAGCTCACCTACAAGAGAAAGCAAAGTCTATCTCGTTAAATGCTCTAGGGTTGTTTGGAATGATGCTTTCTTATATGAGTTGGAATACTAACTTAATTGTTGAGAATCCTGATGAGGAAGAAACTAGTAGGATTGTACTCTTAAAGCGTAAGCACCTAGAGGGGTTGCTTGGACTGTCTCGGCCTACTGTTAAAAAGTTAATGGACGAGTTAGGGAAGAATCGCTTGATTGTAGAGATTAAGTCGGTCACAGAAGCTATCTGTTTAGATCCTAAAGCAGTAAGTCGTCAAGCTAAAAAGATTACTTTGGAGGAACTACTGGATAATATCGAGAAAGCCTCCTTCTCTAAAGATAACTTCAAGAAATAAAACTACAGAATTCATCACCGTAACATTACCACAGAGAAATTTCAAAAGTAAAACCCTAATAGTATCACCTTAAGGGAAAAACAAAGGAGATAAATCATGATGAATAACTTACTAGTGTTTGACCATGAAGAATTAGGACAAGTTAGAAGTATCAAACAAGGAGAAGAAATTTACTTTGTAGCTAAAGATGTATCAGACATTTTAGAGTTTAGGGACGCATACACCGCTACTAGAGGGCTGGACGATGATGAAAAGCTCTTACACACAATTTATGTAGCAGGTCAAAACAGAGAAGTAACACTTATTAACGAGTCAGGTCTCTACGGTTTAATTCTAACGAGTCGCAAGCCACAAGCTAAAGCCTTTAAGAAATGGATTACCAGTGAGGTGCTACCTAGTATCCGTAAAGATGGTGGCTATCTTGTAACAACTGAGGAAGATGATGAACAAGCTATCATGGCTAAAGCGTTATTGCTAGCTCAGAGAACACTCGAAAGAAAGAATGTACAACTTAAGCAAGCTGAGGAGACTATTAAGATACAAGTTCCAAAGGTTGAATACACTGACAAGGTTCTTTCCACAGAAGGATACTACACAGCAACCGAGGTAGCAAAGATATTTGGTATGCGATCACCTCAAGGGTTGTATAACAAGTTAGTGGATAAGAAAATTATCTATAAGAGCAGAAAAAAGAATTACCTCCACAAAGCAGAGTATTCATTCCTAAGAGATGAGAATTACATCAGATACCAAACTACAGCGTTCGGACTTCAAATGTTGTTCTCCGAGTTGGGACGCTATTGGATTGCTCAACAGTTAGGAATTATTACTCAGTAATCCCCACGTAGTACAACTTCTAAAATATTAATCCTCATAATTCCCCATGAGGTGGCGAACCCAAACTAATTAAAACTAAGGAGATGTGATCATTTATGTTAAACAAATTATTCGGCTCAAACAAAAAGGTTAAAACTGTAGAGGCTGCACAGAGCGATTTAAATAAAGTTGATGAGCTAGTTGTTTCCTTGGAAACTAAACGGAATGAGCTACAAAGTACTATCTCTAAAATCAACAATGCTATGAATATCATCGAGGCAACTATTCTGATTGACCCTAGCAACGCAAACTTAAATACAAAAGCAAAAGGTGAGAAGCAACTAGGGGAGTTAAACAACGAGGTTCAATCAGTGCAAGCTGAGCTAGATAAAGCTAGAGAACAACGCCAGGAAGCACAGCAAGCCTACGTACACTCAAAAGGTGAGCAAGTGAAGAAAGAACATATTGAGGCTTCTGCTAAGGATAAAGCTACTTATCACTTATCAGACTTTGCAGAGCGACTAGGTAAAGATTGCTTTGCAGGTAAAGGCTACGAGGATTTAGGCTTGGCATTCGGCTTTGGAGAAACTAAGTCATTCCATCCAGATAGTGAAGAGTTCAAGTACATTCAGGAGTTAGGTAAAGAGATTAATAGCGAGTCAGATAAGAAAGGTGAGGCGATTGTTATTGAAGCTCTACAAGCAATGTTGACCGTCCTCAATAAGCATGGCATTGAGTTAACTGAGAAGGGTAACAGCTTAATGAAACACTTTAAAGCAGAAACTAACAAATAATAACTGACAGCAACTCTGCCTTGCTGGTGGCACTGGTGAGGCAGGCAATCTATTAAACTACAGAGGTGAAAACACATGAGTTACAAACGACACGAATTGAATTTAATCGAGTCCTTTTCAGAAGGTATTAAACAAGGTGAAGACCTAGTGAAAGACGCTGAATTGTTCTCGGTAGGCACTCACAGAGGTCAAAAGTATGAGGTAGTAGATCTACAGAGGTTAGCCAATAATTTTAATGCTGAGGAGCAGATACCTATTCAGTTAGATCACTCAGAGTCAATCAAGGATACTGTAGGCTTTCTTGAAGAGGTAAAAGTTCAAGGGGATAAGCTTATTGGCAAACTGCGAGTAATCGATGAGTTCACTAAAGAACGTATCTCCAAAAAGTTAATGAAGAAACTCTCTATCTCATTCTACACAAACAATGAAGGTAAACCTGAGAAGCTACGTGAGGTTCCTCTAGTGGCCTTCCCTCAAGTTAAAACCGCTCAACTATTCCATGAGAACGGCAACTCGATAGCTGATCTACAGCGTAAAGCTGATATTCTCTCACGAGAAGCAAATCTACTATTACAATACTCAGAGATACGAAATAAGGCTCAACGATTGGAGTTAGGGCTAAAACCGTTAACTAAGGAATTCAATAAGCGAGAAGCACCTAAGAAGCCGACAACTCGTGAGATTGAAGCTGCCAAGAAGGCTCAAGAAGAATTTGACAAGTTCTATGCAGAATACACAAGTAATCTACATTGGAGTAACTAACGAGGTGATACTAATGAATAAACCAGCACCAAGAAAAGGAGCTAGACCATCTAAATTAGATGATCCAAGACTGAAAGCTTTAGCTGAGAAGGTTGCGGTTGCCAAGGAGAAAGACAATCAGGAAGCTCTCAAGAAACTCCGTAGCCAGCTCAAGAAGGAACCGACTATATGCGGTGCTATCAAGGGTGACGGTAGGTTGTGCCTGAGAAAGCCACACATTAAAGAGGATGGTTCTACTAATGGAAAATGTCCGTTCCATGGCGGTAAGTCTACCGGGCAAAAAACTGAGGAGGGGAGGAAGAAAGCTATGGCAAATTTAAACCCCAGAGCTAACCTTATTCACGGAGCTTACTCAAAAGAATTCAAAGAGATGCTATCTCAAGGGGAGACTGACTTGTACAACGGGTTAATGGATTACTACATTGAAAACTATGAGGTCGATCCGTTTAACCTTGTACTCGTAGACCGATTTGCTATCAATACTGTTAAATCTATGAGAATGGACTCTAAGGACTTCTTGCGAGATAGCAAAGCTTACAACGATACTGAGGTAAAACTTATCCGTTTCGCTGAGTCCCTAGGATTGAACCAAAAGTTTAAGCAATCTAAGGAACATAAAGATAACGCTAGTAAAGTAGATCTTAATGCGTTATTTGACATGGGAAATGAACAGTAAGTAAATATATGAGATGGCGACCCACTAGGCACACTTTGCAGGTAGAAAAACAGTCGTCCTCAGTGTTAAATCCTAGGAAATTAGTGAATTTGACTACAAGAGAGAAGCTTTCAAGCCTCACAATAAATACAAACAAGCTACTAAGCGAGCTTAAGGAGGAGATGCTTATGAGCAGACACATTACTTACCTAGCTCTGAGGAGGATATCGATTCTGTGAAGCAAAAGCTACTTAGCGTGTATTCTAACATATTTAACTCTATAGTTATCCCGCTCAGATTAACTGTAAGTGAAGTAACTGAGCTAGAATACCAAGGAGGCCAAGCTGAGGAGAAAGCCAATTTACGTCTCCTAGAGAGTGAGTATGGAGAGTTGTAATGCTAAAGAGGAGAGCCTAAAAGGTTGCTCCTTTCTTTGTGTGCATGTGATCTTGGGGAAATAAGGTTTGTAGCTAAGGAGTTATATTTAAAAATATTTTATTCTGAATATTCTTGAGAAATAGAAATATAGCCTTTTTTGTTTATTCAAATTTTGCTATTGTTTATTATAGGGAGTTTTTATATAAAAAGGATGAGGAGGTTATTTATGAACGTTCAAACAAAGGGGAATGAGCAAGTAATCCAATTATTAAACGAATGGTATTTAGAGATTCGCTCGAGACATTTAGATAAAGCAAGGGATTTAAAATTAAAAGTGGAGGCGAAAGTTAATGAGGTTAAAGACAACTCAGAGTTATTGCAGCATTACTTACTTCTCGATTTTCGATACAATTACTTAATTGATAACTTGAGAGTATCTAAAGATAGTTTTGATGAAATCGACCTTTATGGTGTACCAACAAATAGCTCGCTAGCGTACTATTATCATTTTTTTAAAGCTATCCACTCTAATGCAATTGGTGAATATACTTTAGCTAAAGAGCACTATGAGAAAGCTGAATCTCTTCTAAGGTATATTTCTGATGAACTTGAACATGCAGAGTTTTACTATAAATTAGCTACATTCCGTTATCATGTTTATCAAGCGCTGTTAGCAATTACTCATGTAACGAAAGCTAAAGAGATATTCTCTAAACATGATGGCAATGAGTTAAATCTTGCTTTTTGTAATAACCTTTATGGACTAGCTTGTGTTCATTTAAGAGAATGGGAATTGGCTGAGGAGCATTTGACTTCTGCAATGAATACTTTTCAAAAGATAGAGGAAGAGCACTTTATCCTTATGGTTCGCCAAAATCTAGGTTTAATGTATGCAAGTCAAAACCTCTCTTCATTGGCTATTCGTTATTTATCTGAAGTTAATGAAAAAATGCCAACGAATTACAGAGCTCTATTTGTTGAAGCTAGAGAGCAATTTAAATTAGGTCAAACAGAAATTGCTTTGGAGCTTATCGAAAAAGGTTTAACAATATGTAAACAACTAGAAAACAATGAGTATCAGTACCGATTGATAATTTTAAAATCTATGGTTCAAAATATACCAGCTCAAGAGTTAGAAAAAGTAGTTTTAGCAGGAATGGATTACTTTAAAAGAGAACAACTATGGGAGTATGTTCAAGAGTATACTGAAGTAGTGGCTGTGCAGTACCACAATGAAGGTAACTTTGAACAAGGAAGTAAGTACTTTTATTTAAGTTATGAAGCTAAAAAAGAAGTTCACAAGAAGGAGGCACTAAAATGAAGAAAGTGATACTTGGTTTAATGGGAATTGTAACAATTTTGACGCTAACACTTGGAGTATATACTACAGTAGATGAGCAGCAAACTACTACCCTAGTGAAAACTATGGCAGATGGAAACACTGGAGGTTGATCTCTTTAATAAAGAATTAACAGAAGCAGGGAGAAATCCTTGCTTTATTTTTGTGCAAAATCAGAAGTGGAGTATCATTAAATTAGGATATCCGAGGGGGATTACTGTAGGTGAACGCTCCTTTGCTTTTGTTTGGTTTTCGGTTAATCTGTTAACTTCTTGCCAGCGTACATGTGAGTTAGCATTTTATCGATCTTATCCGCTTTGTCTATTGTATGTATCTTGTTGAGTTGAATAAAAGCGGTATAAAACCTTTTAGCGTCCTCAATTGTATCTAGTTCATAGAAGTCTTTGACTTTACCGTAAAACTTTTGTTGTTTACTTTCCAATGGCTCACCTCGTTTCCTTAGTGGCTTGAGTAGATCATAATCTAAAGGTTCTAGAACCATCAATAGATAATTGGAAAGTTTTTTAATTTATTTTCATAAGAATGATAAAATAGACGAAATTTTATTAGAGACATCTATAAGTTTGACTGTGGAGTTTTCTTTTGGTTGGATACAAATCGGTTGCTCTCATAAAGCGTCTTATAAGTCAATGTGAGAGGTTGTTCTCTCTGGTGTGGCATTCCAGCAGACAATGAAACGAGTACAAATATCCTTAGAAGCCGTACAAGCTCGAACAAGAACCTGATAGTTTACCACCCTTAGCATGCAATCAAGAATATACTTAATAGCACCACCTCAAGGGTTAATGCTGAGAAGGACAGAAACCAGTTGCTAGGGATTATTACTTATCAGTAATAACAATGTGTGAAACGCTAGTGACTCGATAGAGGGCGCTCTTCAGGTTAACCTTGTAGGAAATCAAACAGCTCACACTTAAGCCTTCTTTGCCCAACAGACATCATCTTTGCGAGAACGCCAAACAAGTAGCCTTTGAAGCCTTTTCTAATTTTGTTCATCTTCAGAGCAAATACAGATTGTTTAAATGCTGAGATTGCTATCTCGGTTGTATCAACTAAATCAGGTGCATACTTGTAAGCTGCCAATTTAACTTTTCCCCACATAGCATAGATTTCCTTAGCTGTATAAAAGAAAGGGGATACTGTATTGATAAATTCCATTGGTACACATGAGTTAGTCAAATAAGATACATCTAACTCGTCGATATTAACAGATGCGCTATTACGTATCTTTAATTCTTTAGAGCTTTTAGCTTTAAGTGTAATGGCTTCTTCTTCGTGAGATGGCTCCTCAAGTTGCTCAAGAGTAGGCTCAGCAACTTCTTTGCAAGATGCCAACGCATGGTGACGCTCGAAAGGATTAATTACACAGATAAACGCTGAGTAGCCACCACTAACAGGTTTAAACTGCTCAATACGAGTAATGATTCCTAATTCGCTGAAACGTTTGAGGGCACGCTGAACAGTACGCTTAGAGTATCCTGTTAGGTCTGCTAATGTATTATTCTTCAGGTAGCTAACTCCAACGAACTTACATGAGTAGTTTGATAGCTTTAGAAGTATCACTCGTTCGCTGTCCTTTAAATTATATTCCTTAAGAGTGCGATCAATAGTTTTGTCCATCTCAGCAACAGACTGAAAGCTTTCATATTGTCTTAATTTCTTCATGCTCTTTTCCTCCTATGTAATTAAGAAGGAACACCCCTTGAGCTAGTACCAATGAGCATGATACAATAGCAAACAAGGAAGCTCCTTCGAGTTTCTTTAGTAGCTGTAGAGAACCCTGTTCGGTCGCCAAACTAGCAGGGTTCTCTTTTTATTTGTCTTAAATCTCAAGTGAATTAAGTGGATTGAACTTATCGTTTTGCTCTCTCAAGGCTGTTCCCCAAAGAGAAAGATACCTCTCAGTCATTCTCAAATTGCTATGTCTTAGCATTCTTTGGAGAGTAAAAACGTCCATTCCAGCCATTAAGCAACGATGAGCAAAAGTATGACGAAAAGTATGAGCTGATAAGCGAACATCTGAGAAGTTCATTACTTGTTTGAGTCTTTTAAATATGAGCTTCACTGAGTTAGGACTCATCTGTTTCCCTTCTCGTGTGGTGAACACGTACTCGGGTAACCTGCCTAGTTCACGCTCCATGAACACTTTGTACTCACAAAACTCCTTTACAAGCTTGTTTGTAAGAGGGACAGTTTGTTGCTTGCGAGCTTTACCGAATAGGGTTACTGTTTGGTTTACTAAGTCCAACTCACTCCAGCGGATATTAATAAGCTCACCAAGCCTTGAGCCAGTTCCTAAAAGGAAGATAATAATGGTATGGTCTCGATAAGCATAGAAGCTTTTATTCCTAGTTTTGAGTCTCCTATAGTAGCGAAGCATTTGCTTGATATGTTCATCTTGGAAGACCTCAATTTTTATGTCCTCTTTAGCCAGTTTCATTTTACGAATAGGGTTTTCTTTCTCGCTGATAATGTCCTCATGTTGTAAATAATTAAAGAAAATCTTGAGATGGTGAAGCTTGGTATTTCTAGTTACTACGTTGTTCCCTCTTGTCTTTTGGCAATACATGAGGTAGCTCTTAACAGTTGCTTCTCTAATGTCTCGTGTATCAATGAGTTCACGCTCAGAGCAGAACTCTTGGAACTCATGTAGGGTAGCCATATAAGATTGAATTGTACGAGGAGACAGATTAGCGAACTCTTTTTCCTCTTTGAAATCCTTCATAGCAAACTTAAGTAGCATTTTCTTATCAGTCCTTTCTTAGTTTTATAGAAACAAAAAAGAGGACTACCTCTGAGCCAGCTGATTAGCTGACTAGAAGTAGTCCTCTTTTAACTTGTGGTGTCTGATGGAGACCTCCACAGTTTTAGCTTTTGAGAATGTCCTCTCAAGCCTTGATACTATTAAGTTTTATGATCCCGGAGAGGCTCGAACTCACGACCTCCACCCTGTCAAGGTGGCGCTCTCCCTGCTGAGCTACGGGATCATGATAAAAGTGATAATTCATATATGTCTGATAATTCTGTTGATTTTATTATACAAACTTAAGTGGCACCTTACAATAGTTTTTAACTACAATGTTTAAAATGGAACCTGGTAGAATAACACATTTATATTTTGTTGGGAGCACATTTTCATGTAGTTTAATAGTAAATAGTAAGAGAATTACTCATTCATGAAGCTGAAGTGATTTTTTGCGTTTCATCAAGTTGAATATTAATTTTATCCTATAATACAATTTAAAATTGATATAATTTAAAATAGGACATAATTTGAAGGGGCGTGTCACATTGTTTAGAAGGAGCGGAAAAGGAATTATTCTTGTTGGGTATCTTGTTTTATTTGGATTAATATTCGGTGGCATTATGTTGTTTTATAAAACAGATAAGAAAGAAATGAATGCTGAAAAGACTGAGCAAATCGAAGAGGTAGATAAATCAAAAGATATTGGAATGAAGATAAGAGAAACGCATAGTGATTTAAATACGATTACTGGTTGGGAAAGGTATGAAAATCTAGAGAAGACCGATGCTCCAGATTGGGAAGTGAACGAATGGGGATTCAAGTTAATTGATACCACTTTAAAAGAAGCTGCCTCGTTGACTAAAGGCAATTTAAAGGAAGATTTAGACCGAGCTAGAAAATTGCTTCATATTTCAATTCAAAATCATGATACAACAGCTTTAGTATATGTTCACCGTATTTTACATGATCTTGATATCGGACAAAACAGATTGGAAGCGAGAGATGTGTTTAACAGTGCAAAAGCTGGTGCTGGTGATGCTAGTGCAATACCTACTTATGAGGATTATATTAAGCAACATAGCAAATAAATATTAAATTTATATTTGTTTTGGTAGGATCTTCTTTTTACAATTTCGTGGAAATAGGGTATAACAGAAACAGAAAATAGGTTTATAAATACTTTATAGATTAAAGAGGTATATACAAATGGTAAGAAAATCTTTCAAGATACGTGTATCTAGAAATAGAACGATCTCAATAAATGGTGCGATTCTTGATGTTGATGTCTCTCATGATGAGTTTTTAGATGAGTTTATTGAATGGGTAGATTCAAAGGGTTGGTCCTTCATGGGAATGACCGATGAGATTACAGAAGAGGAAGCAGGGAATAATTTAATAGATTTATTGGCTGATGAGAAGGACAAGTAAGAATGAGTCCTTCTTATTTTTATGCGTATGATTATGTCTTTTCTTGTAAAATTATGATATAGTGAAAAACGGCAATTAATTTTCCATTTAAATACCAATTTAATGTCGGATTGGTAGAATTAGTATATAAGGCAAAAGAAAATAGAAAAGGGAGAGTCATATGGTGAATTGTAAGAAAATTTCGGTTTTTGTTATGGTGATTTGTTTATTCTTTTTAACGCCTATGACATTGTACGCTGAAACTGGAACTGAACCAGTGCCGGCACCTGGTCCGGGTCCAAATGTGTTTGGACAGTTTGCAGTTTCAATTGATGCAAAAACAGGGGATGTTTTGTATGACAAAAATGCACATCAACATGCATTTCCGGCAAGCATGACGAAAGTATTGACTGCTATTTTATTAATGGAGCATACGAAGCCAGAGGAGCAATTTACGTTTTCACAACCTGCATTAGATCAGGAAAAGAGTAATTATCAACTTGAATTTCAGGTAGGTGAAACAATCAATCGTAATACAGCACTAACAATTTTAATGGTATTAAGTGCAAATGATGTTGCGTATGCAATTGGTGAACGTATTGGCGGAAGTATAGAAAACTTTGCGAATATGATGAACGAGAAAGCGAAGCAGTTAGGAGCAAAGGATAGTCATTTTGTAACGCCGAATGGTTTACATGATCCGAATCATTATACGACGGCATATGATATGGCAATGATCACGAGAGGGGTTCAACAATACCCTGAGATTTTACAAGCTATGAATACGAAACGAACAACGGTTACAACATCTAGACAAACGGTTTCTATTTTTAATAAGGCTACTTATTTCGAAAATCCATATAGTATTGGTGGAAAAACAGGTTTTACAAATGAAGCACGCAATACACTTGTATTATTAAATGAGAAAGATGGTAATCGTATTGTCAATGTTGTGATGGCGTCACAAAGACCAGAGATTTACGAAGATATGCGTCAAATTGCAGATCATTCTTTCTCACAATTTGCTAAGCAAATGGTTTTAGATAAAAATAATTGGCATCAGAAAGCAACATATTTAGATAAAAATATAGATTGTGAACTTGAAAAAAGTGCAGAATTGATGTTGAAGAAAGATGAAGGTAAGAATGTAAAAACAGTCTTTAGAACGGCTCCGGTTGATAAAGAAAAACTATATCAAAAGGGGATTCATCGCGGGGATGTAATTGGAATAGTAGACGTGACGAAAAACAATCAAAAGATTGAAAGTATTAATGTTCTTTCTAAGGAAGATGTTACATTTGCAATGCCGAAAAAAAATATAAAGCCAGCTGAACCTACGTATCCTTTTGGGTTGATGGTAAGTATTGGAGTTGGAATTATTGCTTTAATAATAATCGGTTTATATGTGGTAAGACGAGCTAAAAAGAATGCGGTTTCAGAAGTGGAATAGGCAATGATCAATTGCCTATTTTTTATTGCGTTTTTCATTCGTTCATTATAGTATTGACTTGAGTTCTTTTTTAAGAACAACTTAGGATATCCTAGTTTTTACGTGCATATACATAATAAAGAGGAGGAGATAATGATGAAACTAGTTTGGAAGATTATGAGTAACGTCATCTCATTTGTTTTATTTGCGTTAATGGTTTTTTTAGCGTTTATTGTCATCTCATCAAAAGCAAGCGGCGGGGATCCGACTGTAATGGGATATCAATTTAAAACAGTACTATCTGGATCGATGGAACCAACATTTTTAACAGGGTCAATTATTGCAATCGAACCAACGAAAGATGGATCTAAATATAAAAAAGACGATGTAATTACTTTTAAAGAAAGCGATAAAAAAATTGTAACTCACCGTATTATTGATGTGAAAAACGTAAATGGGAAAGTAATGTATGAAACGAAAGGTGACAATAATAATGGGCCGGATTTAAAACCAGTCTTAGCAGAAAATGTTATTGGGAAATATGGAAATATTACAGTTCCATATGTGGGGTATTTGTTGAATTATGCGAATTCAAAAGCAGGAGCAGCCTTACTTTTAATTATTCCAGGCATATGTTTACTTGGGTACTCTGCAATTTCTATTTTTAGTGCAATCCGTAGCATTGATAGCGAAAAGAAAAAGAAATCTGCAGATGTAGGACAATCTGTATAATTCCGTTATTTTCTCCATTTTAGAGATTATAAATATAAAGATATTATTGGAGAAACCTTCAATACCAGTTAATAATGATGCACTTTTGGAGTTATTAAAGGAGAAGGGAATTAAGGCGGGAAACAAGAATACATTTAAAGTGAAATTTGAGTTTGTAGATAATGGAAAAAAATTAAAATCGATTCCAAGGAGATACGCTTGAGCTGAAATGGACATTTGATGCACAGCAAACAGTTGGTAGCGAGAAATAATTATATAAATAGGCTATCAAATTGATAGTCTATTTATATATATTATTTTCGAACTATTATACGGAGATATGTATACGAGAGATTAGATTGATAGAATTAGGTTTTTTACCATGCAAAAAGGCCATATGCCACAAAAATGTAAAAAAATTCTATATTTTTTATTTGATTTTCGGATTTTATTCTATATAATGAAATTATGTTCTTTATAGAGAATTGAATGCGAGTAATGGGAGAGGTTGGAATGATGAAATCATCAAAAAAAATAAAAACAATACTCATGTTACCATGTATGTGTTCAATAGCTTTCTATATGGGATCACAAGTAGTTACGTATACAGAGGCTGCTTTTGTAAATGAGACAAAAATACATTCTACTGTTTCAACTGCAATTGTATTTCCAAAAACGATTGATACTTTGGTGAAAGAAACGCAACAGCATGAGAATTTGATTTTAAATGGAACTGAAGGAATGAATAAGGAAACGCAAGCTGATTCTGTAGAAGTACTCGAACAAAAAGCGCAGCAATGGAGAGAACAGTTTGAAAAAGTGAAAGTGGAACGTGAAGCCTTGCAACACATATATACAGAAATAGAAGATTATTATAAGCAATCAGTAGAAAATGTAAGAGTAAATAATAGCGATTCAAGTAAGCAAGTGCTTCAATATGTACAAGCGGGTTTTACTAAAGTAGGGAGTATTAAGGATAATGTTGATAAGCAAATATCAGTACAAAAAATGGAAGAATTTATTCTAACCCTACAAAAGAAAATAGAAGAGAAAAAAGCGCAACAGGTTAATAACACGTCTGGAAAAACAGAGCAAGAACAAGTCGTACCTTCTTCTGAGCAAAAAGAGTCAAACAGCCAGGAAGAAATAAAGCAACCATCAAACCCTACGCAAGAACAAGTCGTACCGTCTTCTGGGCAAAAAGAGTCAAACAGCCAAGAAGAAACAAAGCAACCATCAAACCCTACACAAGAACAAGTCGTACCTTCTTCTGAGCAAAAAAAATCAAACAAACAAGAAGAAATAAAGCAACCGTCAAACCCTAAACAAGAACAAGTCAATCAAGCTCAATAAGCGAAAAAGACCAATCCAGTATTATAACAGCCTGAAGAGAATAAAGAAGAAGTGCAGAAACAAGATTCAAGCGCTGTACATGAAAACCACTGATTTTTGGGTTATACCTTCTACAAATGTAGAGGTTAACATAAAAAAATGAAGTTCAGGGGGAATATGGAATGGGAATTAAGAAAAAATTAGGAATGGGTGTTGCATCAGCTGCGTTAGGACTATCTTTAATTGGTGGAGGAACATTTGCATACTTTAGTGATAAGGAAGTATCAAATAATACATTTGCAGCAGGTACATTAGATCTTTCTGTAGATCCAACTACGATTATTGATGTTGATAATATTAAGCCAGGGGATAAAATGACACGTGACTTTAAGCTTGTCAATAATGGTTCATTAGATATAAAAACTGTGAAATTATTAACTAATTATAATGTAATAGATTCAAAAGGAGATAATTCAGAAGACTTTGGTAAGCATATCCGTGTGAATTTCTTCTGGAATTGGGATAAATTAAGTGAGCCTATTTTCTCAACGACATTGGCGGATTTAAAGGCTATGTCTCCAGATGCAGTGGAAGAAAGTATTTTTGCAGGTTGGTTTGCTGAAAAGGGTGGTTTGAAGCATGGTGATTCCGATTATCTTTGGGTACAATATGAATTTGTAGATAATAAGCAAGATCAAAATCAATTCCAAGGTGATAAACTTGAGTTGAAATGGACATTTGAAGCAGAACAAACAGAAGGGTCAGAAAAATAATAGGATTGATAGAAAAAAGGTAGGTTTTTCCTGCCTTTTTTTCATACCAATTCTTGTTATATGAGGGATGCACATGAATAAGAAGTGGTTATTTATCATGAGTATATGTCTGATTCTAGTAGTTTTCATTGGTATTACAAAAAATATTGACCAAGTGTATGCAGAGGAGCGGCGAGAAATAGATATAAGTCTTGAGCCCAAAGAAGTACTATTTCATGTTTCAAATATGAAGCCAGGAGACTGGGCAAATCGAAGTATACGTATTAGTAATGAAGGAACAAAGAAATTATCATATAGTATAAAGAGCGAGGCTTCAGAGGGGTCTACGAAATTATATGAAGCTCTTACGGTCACTGTAAAAGATAAACAAGGAGTGCTGTACGAGGGAAGTCTAAAAGAACTTCAAAGTATGGAAAAGCGTACATTAGCAGTTAATAGAACTGACGAGCTTATCTATACGATACATGTTCCTAAAGAGTTAGGAAATGAGTATCAAGGATTACAAACAATAGTAAAATTTATTTTTTATGCAGAGGGACCAACCGGCAATGGTGAGGGTACCGAAAATGAAATGGGAATCAATCAAATGCAACCTCCTGCATCCATAAATTCTAATAGTAACTGGCAGCTACCACGTACAGGTACGCAGCAAAGCAGTATGATTTTAATAGGGTTTGGCTTAGTATGGTGTGGATTATATTTTTATAAAAAGTATATTCAAATGAAGTATCGGAAGGATTAAGTCTTTTTAAGGATGAATAGAGAATAGTTTCAAAATTAATATTATTTTATAGTTGCAATTACACCTCTACGTTCTTTATAATGAACATAAGGTAGCTTTTAAAGAACAGATAAATTCAAGGGGTATTGTACATACATTGGCCGTAGAAAAATAACAGGCGTTCTATTGGTTATACCTCTTATCCTACATTAAGAGATAACAATAAAAAAAATAGCTAGGGGGAATTTACAGTGAGTTTAAAGAAAAAATTAGGTATGGGAGTCGCTTCAGCGGCATTGGGATTATCTTTAATCGGTGGAGGAACATTCGCTTACTTTAGTGACAAAGAAGTATCGAACAATACGTTTGCAGCGGGTACATTAGATCTTACTTTGGACCCTCAAACAATTGTAGATATTAAGGACCTTAAACCAGGCGATTCTGTTAAGAAAGAATTCTTATTAAAGAACAGCGGCACGTTAGCAATTAAAGATGTTAAATTAGCAACGAAATATTCAGTTACAGATGCGAAAGGCGATAACGCTGGGGAAGATTTCGGTAAGCATATTAAAGTGAAATTTATTTGGAACTGGGATAAACAAAGCGAGCCTGTATATGAAACAACATTAGCAGACTTACAAAATGCTGATCCAGATCTTCTAGCAAAAGACATCTTTGCTCCAGAGTGGGGTGAAAAGGGTGGCTTAGAAGCTGGAACAGAAGACTACCTATGGGTACAATTTGTATTTGAAGAAAATGGTCAAGATCAAAATAAATTCCAAGGCGATAAATTAAACTTAGAATGGACATTCAATGCAAACCAAACTGAAGGCGAAGAGAGATAATCAATAAGGAAATAACAGACAAAAAAGCGGGGATTCCCCGCTTTTTTTGTAACTAAAAAAAGAGTGCCCCCCAGTATGCACTTCTTTTCGTATATATTATTTCTGATTTCTCTTCCATTTTGTAAACTCTAAAAATTCACGAAATTGTTCTTTTGATACACCGGAGTTCATGGCTTCTTTGACGAGATGTGTCCATTCCGAATCCAATTGATTTTCGGATGGTATTTCGTCATGAAGGAGCGTATCCACGGGAATTTGCAGAACATTAGCAATTTTTTCAAGAAATTGAATGGAAGGGTTCTTTTGTAAATTACGTTCAATGGAACTAATATAAGACTTTGCAACACCTGCTTTTTCAGCAAGTTCTGTTAAAGAAATCCCTCTTTGCAACCGAAGGCGTTTTATACGTTCTCCTATCATCTTTGTGCACCTTTCTGTAAGTATGTAGTCGGCTTATGATGTCATTATTATAACACAAATTTCGTTAAAAAGAACGCCTCTGCTAGTTTCTGGTAGGCTGGTTCATACGTTGGAAAAAGTGTTCGATATCTTGAATAGCAATCCCAGCATCTAAAGCTTCAAGCATTAAATCAATCCAATCCTGATCTAGCGTATCTGCCTTTTCTTTGTACAAAGTGTATTCCTCCCTAATATGTAATGAATCGTACAAAATAAACAACCTTTTAAACACATTATAATATTTCGAAAAGTTAATTTGGTAAAAATAATGTTAATTTATTGTATATTTTGTAGGTAAAATCAATAAAAAGTTATTGTTTTGTCATTCTATAAAGAAATTGTAATAGTTTTATCAAAAATTATCAATATCTTCAGAAATAACTGATATATGGAGAAATATTTTTGTGGAAAACATGTAATTTTTACAAAAATGTTACAAAAGTTACAAAATAGCACAAAATCAAACAAAATATTGAAAAATTACTGAATTTTTATTATTATCTAAATATTGGTACATATTTTATTGGGGGAGGAAAAAAGGGATGAAAAAGAAACCGTTTAAAGTGTTATCAACACTTGCTGTAGCAGCTGTTCTTAGTTGCTCATTTGGGGCTGGTAGCCAGTCTGTTTATGCAGAAACACCTGCAAAAACAGTACCTACAAGTCCAATTGATGATCATTTAATTCCAGAAGAGCGCTTAGCTAATGCTCTTAAAAACCGAGGAGTGATTGATTCATCAGCTTCAAATGAAGAAACAAAGAAAGCTGTCGAAAAGTATGTAGAGAAAAAGAAGGGTGACAAACCTGGAAAAGAAGAAACAACTGGGGATTCTGTTACAAAAGAAGCGTCTGATTTCCTGAAGAAGGTTAAAGATGCAAAGGCAGATACAAAAGAAAAATTAGAAACACCAGCAAATGGTAATGGAGCTGGAGCAGTTCCCGCTAAAGGCGCATTAAATGGTAAAGTGCCAACTACTTCTGCAAAGGCAAAAGAGTATAATGGAAACGTTCGTAAAGACAAAGTACTTGTTTTACTTGTAGAGTATGCTGACTTCAAACATAACAATATTGATAAAGAACCTGGTTATATGTATTCTAGTGATTTTAACCAAGAACATTATCAAAAAATGTTATTTGGTGACGAACCATTTGCATTAGATGATGGAAGCAAAATTGAAACATTTAAGAAGTATTATGAGGAACAATCTGGCGGTAGCTATACAGTAGATGGAACAGTTACAAAGTGGTTAACAGTTCCAGGAAAAGCTGCTGATTACGGCGCAGATGCTGGAGATGGTCATGATAATAAAGGACCACTAGGACCTCGTGACCTGATCAAAGATGCATTAAAAGCAGCGGTAGATAGCGGTCTTGATTTATCAGAATTCGATCAATTTGATCAATATGATGTAAATAAAGATGGCAATCAAAATCAACCAGATGGCTTGATTGACCACTTAATGGTTATCCATGCTGGTGTTGGACAAGAAGCTGGTGGTGGCAAATTGGGTGATGATGCAATTTGGTCACATCGTTGGACAGTTGGTCAAAAACCATATGAAATAGAAGGTACAAAATCAAAAGTACCATACTGGAATGGGAAAATGGCAGCGTTTGACTACACAATTGAACCAGAAGATGGAGCAGTTGGTGTATTCGCGCATGAGTATGGTCATGATTTAGGTCTTCCAGATGAGTATGATACAAAATATTCTGGCGGCGGCGAGCCAGTTCAGTCATGGTCTATTATGAGTGGCGGTAGCTGGGCAGGTAAAATTGCTGGAACAACGCCAACAAGTTTCTCTCCGCAAAACAAAGAGTTCTTCCAAAAAACAATTGGTGGAAACTGGGCGAATATTGTGGAATTAGATTATGATAAGTTAAACCGAGGAATTGGTTATGCAACATACTTAGATCAAAGCGTAACAAAAACGGATCGCCCAGGTCTGATCCGTGTTAATTTACCGGATAAAGATGTAAAAGGAATTCAGCCTGCGTTTGGTAAGAAGTACTACTATAGTACAAAAGGTGATGATCTTCATACAACATTAGAAACACCTTTATTTGATTTAACAAATGCAACAAATGCAAAGTTTGATTACAAATCATTATATGAAATTGAAACAGACTATGATCTCTTAGAAGTACATGCAGTAGCAGAAGATGGGTCGAAAACATTAATCGATACAATTGGTAATAAAAATGTAAAAGGTGGTGCAGATACCACTCTTGGAAAATGGGTAGACAAATCTTATGATTTAAGCCAATTTAAAGGTAAGAAAGTGAAGCTTGTATTTGAATATATTACTGATGGTGGTTTAGCATTAGATGGATTTACTCTTGATAATGCAACATTAACAGTAGATGGTAATGTTGTATTCTCTGATGATGCAGAAGGTACACCAAAATTCAAACTAGATGGCTTCGTTGCTTCTACTGGAATTGAAAAGAAAAAGCACAACTACTATGTAGAGTGGAGAAACTCTGCTGGTGCTGATGAAGCGTTAAAATATGCTCGCGGTCCAGTATATAACACAGGTATGGTTGTATGGTATGCAGACTCAAGCTATACAGATAACTGGGTTGGCGTGCATCCAGGATACGGATTCCTTGGTGTAGTTGATTCTCATCCTGAAGCAATTGCAGGAACTTTAAATGGTAAGCCAACATTTAAAGATAGCACACGTTATCAAATTGCTGATGCAGCGTTCTCTTTCGATCAAACACCAGCATGGAAAGTTGTATCACCAACTCGTGGAACATTTGAATACAGTGGACTACCAGGTGTTGCGAAGTTCGACGATTCTAAAGCTTATATTAATAAGCAAATTCCAGATGCAGGACGCATTTTACCAAAACTTGGCCTGAAATTTGAAGTAGTTGGCCAATCGGATGATAAGTCTGCAGGTGCAGTTCGCTTATATCGTTAATTTATGAAGAAGCTGTTGAAGGTTTTCCTTTCAACAGCTTTTTTTATGAGCAAATGTATTTTATATGAAATGCAAACTCGTATATAATTAAACTTTAAGAATAGGAAAATGTTAAGTAAAAGGTGGAATATATATTGAAGAATCAATATACAACCTTTTTTTAAGGTGGTAGAGAGGATCCGTCCAAGCATAGAAGCGGTCAGATCTTTTTCCTGCCCCATGCCAAGTGAAAACAAAGAGAGAAAATGAGTGTAGGTCACTTTTTGTTTTCATAACAGTAATGTATATGTTGAAATGGCAATGTAAATATAGAAGGTGGGGATAGTAGATGGATATCACTTCTATTGTGAACGAGCAAAAGTCATATTTTTATAAAGGTCACACAAGAAATATAGAAGAAAGAAAGCAACATTTAAAAAGATTATATGAAGGGATTCAGCGTTTTGAATCTGATATTTTTCAAGCGTTAAAATTGGATCTAAATAAATCAGATCATGAATCATTTACGACAGAGGTTGGATACGTATTAAAGGAAATTTCATTTTTAGTGAAACATCTTTCTTCATGGAGTAAGCCGAAGCGCGTTCGTACCGCACTTACACATGTTGGTTCGAAAGGAAAAGTGGTTCCAGAGCCTTATGGTGTTACCCTTGTAATGGCTCCGTGGAATTATCCCTTTCAACTTGCGGTTGCACCCCTTGTAGGGGCAATAGCCGCTGGAAACACGGTTGTATTAAAGCCGTCAGAATTGACACCTAATGTTTCTAGTCTTCTTGCAAATATGTTACAAGAGTTATTTCCGGCTGAACTTGTTGCGGTTGTTGAAGGCGGTATTGAGGAGAGTACAGCACTGTTAAAAGAGCCGTTTGATTATATTTTTTTCACCGGTAGCGTTGGAGTGGGTAAAATTGTTATGGAGGCGGCAGCTAAAAGTTTGATTCCCCTTACGTTAGAGCTTGGTGGAAAGAGCCCATGTATTGTGCATAATGATGCAAAGTTAGAAATAGCAGCAAGGCGCATAGTTTGGGGGAAATTCTTGAATGCGGGACAAACATGTGTTGCACCTGATTACATATATGTTCATTCTTCTGTAAAAGAACAATTTATTGAAGCACTACGAATTGAAATTAAAAATCAATATGGCGAAAAACCACTGCAAAATGAAAATTACGTTCGGATTGTCAGTAAACGTCATTTTGAAAGATTATGTTCTTTCTTACAAGATGGTAGGGTTGAAATTGGTGGGAAATATAATGAGGAAACTCTGCATATTGAGCCTAGTATTATAACGAATATTACATGGCAGGATTCCGTTATGGAAGATGAAATTTTCGGTCCGATTTTGCCGATTATAGAGTATGAGAAAATAGAAGACATCGTGGAAAGAATTCAGCGACAACCTAAATCATTAGCTTTATATGTATTTTCAGAGAGTAAAGAAATTCAAAGACAAATTACACGTAATGTCTCATATGGCGGTGGGTGTATAAATGACGTTGTATATCATCTTGCTACGCCATATCTACCCTTTGGTGGTGTTGGGAGCAGTGGATTAGGAAGTTATCATGGAAAACAAAGTTTTCGCACATTTTCACACTATAAAAGCATTTTATCCCAATCTACAGTATTTGATATGAAAATTCGTTATTCTTCTACAAAAAGTGCTTTAAAATTCATACGAAAGTTGTTAAAATGATGATGGTGTTTATCAGTAGGCGTAGCCGTATGATAAAAACCCCTTCTCGCCTGAAGGGGTTTTTCTGTTCGACATATGTATCATGCGAAAATGAATCAAACATACTACATAAAGAATAGATAAGGACGCTGTTAAACAATCGTTTTTGTTTGGATCGAAACAAAAGAATTGATAGAAAACTAATATTTATTCATGAATATAAAGATTAAAAATTTGAGGTAGATAGGACGGGAAAATGAAAAAGATTATTAAAGTTGAAGCAGTAGAAAAACATTTTGGAGATCAAGTGATTATACCACCACTTTCTTTAGATATTAAAGAAGGAGAATTTTTAACAATTCTTGGACCGAGTGGGTGTGGGAAAACAACGTTACTTCGTATGATTGCAGGTTTTGAAACTCCTACAAAAGGGAATCTCTTACTTGATGAGGATAGAATTAACGATTTACCACCTTATAAGCGTCATATGAACCTAGTGTTCCAGCATTATGCATTATTTCCACATATGACGGTGGAGAAAAATATTTGTTTTGGTATGAAGATGCAAAAAGTATCAGCGGCAGAACAAAAAGAACGTGCAGAAGAAGCGATGCGCTTAACGCAGCTCCTTGAATTCCGTAATCGTAAGCCTGCAAAACTTTCTGGTGGACAACAACAGCGTGTTGCAATTGCAAGAGCAATCGTAAATAATCCGCGTGTGTTATTACTGGATGAACCACTTGGAGCGCTTGATTTTAAGTTGAGAAAAGATTTGCAGCGTGAATTGAAAAATTTGCAGCGTAATTTAGGAATTACGTTCATTTATGTAACACACGATCAAGAAGAAGCAATGAGTATGAGTGATCGAATTGTTGTTATGAATAAAGGACATATTGAGCAAATCGGAACGCCAAAGGAAATTTATAAAGAACCGAAAACGTTGTTTGTTGCGACGTTCATTGGTGAAAATAATATTATAAAAAATGGGGAAAGCTACGTAGCAGTGCGCCCTGAAAATGTAAAAATACGTTCGGTTGAGCAACCGATTTTAAAAGAATACCATCTTGGGCATATTGAAGATGTTGAATTTGTTGGAAATATGGAAAAGCTTTATGTACGCGATGAAAAAACATCAGAACTATTAATGGCATATCAAACTGCCGAAGAAGCAGCGCAGTGGAGTATCGGTGATAATGTATATGTAGGCTGGGAGCAAGAGGATGAGGTGACCTTAAATTGAAAAAAGGGAAACTACTCGCATTACCTACAGTTACATGGTTGCTAATCTTCTTTTTATTTCCGCTTGTATTCGTATTAGCATTTGCGTTCTTACAGCGTGGAGCATACGGGACAGTGGAAATGCAATTTACATTAGATAATATATCGCGCGTGTTTGATCCGTTGTATATGAATACATTATGGGAAACAGTGAAAATTGCAGTTATTACAACAGTACTTTGCTTACTCATTGGTTATCCATTTGCATATACAATTACAATTGTTGATCGTAAATATCGTTCTATTCTTCTATTATTAGCAACGATTCCGTTTTGGATTAACTTTCTTGTGCGCTCATATGCATGGATTGTTATTTTACGTTCACAAGGTCTTGTAAATACATTATTGCTGAAGTTAGGCATTATTAATGAACCTTTAAATTTATTATATAATACACCATCTGTAATATTAGGAATGGTATATTCTTTACTTCCATTTATGATTTTACCAGTGTATGCAGCGATTGAGCAGCTTGATAAACGTAAGTTAGAAGCAGCATATGATCTAGGGGCAACACCAATGAAGGCATTTTGGAATGTGACATTGCCAATGACGATGTCAGGGGTCGCTACTGGTTCGATTCTAGTATTTGTTTCATCTATCGGAATGTTTGTTGTATCAGACGTCATGGGTGGATCAAAAGTAGCATTGATCGGAAACGTGATTCAAAACCAATTCTTAGGTGCGCGTGACTGGCCATTTGGATCTGCATTATCAATTATTGTTGTTCTGTTCTCTGTTCTGTTAATTTACTTATATTATCGTGCGACGAAAGTATATAAATACGGAAACGGAGGGGAATAGACAAAGATGAAGAAGTTTTTAGTATCTTATTCTTGGTTGATTTTATTGTTCTTGTATTTTCCAATGATGGTTCTAATGGTATATTCTTTTAACGATTCGCGTATTAACGCAGAATGGGAAGGATTTACCTTCCATTGGTATACAGATTTGTTTCAAAAGCAAGATGTCATTGATGCATTTGTAAATAGTATTACAATTGCAATCGTGACGACAGTTGTGACAACGGTTCTTGGCGTGATTTTTGCTGTTGCATTACATCGTTATAAATATCGTTTTGAAGGAGCAATTAATGGTCTTGTATATTTACCGATTCTAATTCCGGATATCTTAATGGGATTATCATTACTCATTTTATTTAGTCAAATTGGGATGGAACTTGGACAAGTTACCATTATTATTGCACATATTACATTTAGTATTTCGTTTGTTGTTGTGATTTTAGCAGCACGTCTTTCTGGTATGGGACGTGATTTAGAAGAAGCGGCGAATGATTTAGGTGCAACCCCATGGCAAACGTTTCGTTATGTAACGTTTCCAGGAATTGCACCTGGGGTTATTTCAGCGGCATTATTAACATTTACATTATCAATCGATGATTTTGTGATTAGTTTCTTCGTGTCTGGACCAGGATCAACAACATTGCCATTATATATTTACAGTATGGTGAAACGCGGAGTAACACCTGAAATTAATGCTCTTTCTACAATATTAATTGTTGTTATTGTTGGATTAATGGTTGCATCGGAAATATTCCGTAATAAAGGTGCAGATGGTGAAGAAAACTCTGGAGGACATCTTCCATTATAAGAGAGAATTACAAAGAACGAGGAGGCAATGAATCGATGAAATGGATGAAAACAATAGCTGGTGCAGCAATTAGCTTTAGCCTTGTTGCCGGTGTACTTGCTGGCTGTGGTGAAAAGAAAGAGGAGCTAAATATTTATAGCTGGGCTGATAACTTTGATGAGCAAGTGTTAAAGGATTTTGAAAAAAAATATAACGTGAAAATTAACTATGATAAATACGCAAGTAACGAAGAAATGCTTGCGAAATTACAAGCTGGTGGTGCAAAATATGATTTAATTCAACCGTCAGATTACATGGTTAAAACGATGGCAAAAATGGATTTATTAGAGCCATTGGACAAGAAGAACATTCCAAATGTAAAAAATCTTGTTTCAAATTTTAAAACACCTTCATTTGATCCAGAGAATAAATACTCGCTTGTATACACTTGGGGTGTAACAGGAATTGCTTACAATAAAAAGTATGTAAAAGAAGCGCCAACAAGTTGGAGCGACTTATGGAATGAGAAATATAAAGGACATGTTACTTTATTAAATGATTCTCGTGAAGTGTTAGGAGTGGGTCTGAAAAAGAATGGATTTTCAAACAGCACACAAAATGATGCAGAGTTAAAGACAGCAGCTGCTGACTTGCAAAAATTACTTCCTAACTTACTTGCATTTGATACAGATAATATTAAACAAAAGTTTATTACAGAGGATGCTTGGATTGGAACAGTCTGGTCTGGAGATGCAGCGTTCATTGCAAAAGATAATAAAGATGTAGAGTATGTTGTTCCAAAAGAAGGCGGTACAATTTGGGCGGATACATTAGCAATTCCAAAAGGTGCGAAACATAAAGATCTTGCCGAGAAGTTTATGAACTACTTAATGGATGAAAAAGTAAGTGTAAAAAACTATGAATCCATTGGATATAGTAATCCAAATGAAAAAGCATGGGAACTTCACAGTAAAGAGTATCGTGATAATCATATGATTTTCTTATCGAAAGACGAATTAGCTCGTACAGAGTGGCTTGTTGATGTAGACAATAAATTAAAAGAGTATGATCGTTACTGGACAGAGTTAAAAACAAAAGGAAAATAGAAACAGAGAACTGAATCTTTTAGGTGGGAGAGAGGGTACGGCCGGGCATAGAAGCGGTCGGATCCTTTTTTCGCCCCATGCCGCGTGAAAACAAAGGGAGAAAATGAGTGGAGATTCCTTTTTATTTTCATAGCCGCGATTTATGTGTTGGAAAAACAAACTGGATATATAATAAAATGCGGTTTCTAAATAGGAACCGCATTTTTTCATAATAGGAGGAAAAATTTGAAACGAAAATTACATCGATATGGGCTTGCTTGTATTCTCTTGTTGTTTGCTGCATTTGCTCTCATTGCTTGGAGAGTACAAGCAGATGGTGTAACAACACTTGATATATATGTGAAAGATCTTGTAAGAGGATTACAAACAGAAAGTTCACTTGTGTTTTTTACATATTTTACAAAAATGGGATCTGCAATTGGGATTATAAGCACGCTTATTCTTAGTCTGTTCGTGTTTTGGAAGAAACGTTACTATGCCGCGATGATTGTGTATCCTACGGCCGTGTTAATGACACATCTTGTGAATAAAGGAATAAAAGAAATGATGAAAAGAGATCGTCCGAGCTTAAATGAAGCGCTTGATGCCCTTGGATATAGTTTTCCGAGCGGCCATGCTATGCTATCAATGATTACGTATGGATTTCTTGCTTATATCATTGCTGCAAACGTAAAAAATGTGGCTGGGAAAGTTGTTATTACGATTGCGATGGCATTGCTAATCATATGGATTGGATTAAGTAGGATTATTTTATCTGTACATTATCCGACTGATATTTTAGCTGGCTATTGTTTAAGTGGTATGGCATTAATTATCGCTATTTATTTTCATCGCTTATTTTCGGAGCGATTTGGAACGAATCAAGAGAGATGAGACACGTCCGAAAAGGCTCAGATTACTGGGTTTTTCGGACGTTTTTTTTCATACCAAATTCTCTAATTGATTATGGTAATATGTGCTAAAATATATATAAATCCAAATGAAAAAACCGACATAAACCATTTTTTAGGTGGAAGAGAAGATCCGTCCGTGGATAGAAGCGGTCAGATCCTTTTTCAGCCCCATGCCAAATGAAAACAGAAAGAGAAAACAAGTAGCGGTCACTTTTTGTTCTTCGTCGCAGCAACTTATATGTCGAAAAATTAAAATGGATTTATATAGAAAGATTCACTAATTATATAAAGTAGGTGAAGATGTGTGAAGACAAATGTACATAAAATAGATAAATGGGGGAATTTCGGTAGTTTTCTTTATCAACTTCGCTATACAGTCATAATTACATTAGTTGTGTTAGCGATAGCACTCGGCATTTTCGCACCAAAACTTCCAGGGGTATTAGGGGGCGATGGTTTCCAAACAAAAGGAGACTATCAAACGACAAAAGCAATTTTAGATAAAGATTTTAAACAGTCTCAAGATACGCTCCTTCTTGTTTTCCAGAAGAACAAAGGAATTTCAAAAGAGGATTTTCAAAAAAGAATCGAAGACATTACAACAAGAATTCAAACGAAAGAAACGTATGATTCATTCCATCATCCATTAGAAAATAAAGAAATGTTACAAGACGATATTGCGTATGCGACAATTTTATTTTCCGGGAAAACAAGTAAAGAACGGAATGAAAAGACATTACAATTTGCAAAAGAAATAGAAAAGGAAAGTAACGATACTTTGAAAGTATCACCAACAGGTTTTCCAAAGATTAATGAAGAAATTAATGAGCGGACACAAAATGATTTGAAAGTAGCAGAAATGATCGGATTGCCAATTGCCTTTCTTGTACTACTATTTTCATTCGGTAGCTTGCTTGCTTCCATCTTGCCGATTTTAAATGGGGCCCTGAGTGTTATTAGTACAATGGGCATTTTATATTTTATTGGTGTAGATAAAGAGTTATCTATTTTTGTATTAAATGTTGCACCTATGATTGGGCTTGCGCTATCAATTGACTTTGCATTGCTGTTTGTGAATCGGTTTCGAGAGGAAGTGGCATATCGGACAGTAAAAGAGGCGATAGCTGTCACATATCAAACAGCGGGGCGTGCTATTGTATTTTCAGGGTTATGTGTTTTTGTTGGTTTATCCGGTTTGTTTTTCTTTGAAATTGATTATATTCAGTCTGTTGCGATTAGCGGGATGATTGTTGTTGTAATGAGTATGTTATTTTCACTTACACTTCTTCCGGCATTGTTATCGTTAATAGGGAAGCGAATCTTGAAAAGGGATCAAACTGCACCTCGCACTTCAAATATGTGGCGTAAGTTCGCTCAATTTGTTATGAAGCATCCTATTATGATGATTATCGTTGTTACATTGTTTATTATTGTCTGTTTGTTGCCGCTCCGTACTGCTAATCTGCAATTTCCTGGTGTAGAAGCATTGCCAGAGAAAAGTGATACACGAATTGCATATGAAAGGTATGAAGAGTCATTTAACAAAATTGTAAAAACACATGCTGATGTTACACTAGTACTAGAGATGAAAAGTAATGTCATAGAGAAAGAAAATTTACAGAAGTTAGAAGATGTTATTCAAAAACTGAAAAAAGATAAGCGTGTATATAAAGTAAAAGGTCTATATGACGAACTAAACGGTATGAAACCTGAACAGCTTGCTACATTGTTACAATCCCCACAGCGTACGCAAGTGGAACCTATACTGGAAGCATATACAAAAGGAAATAAAACAACTCTTCAAATTTCCTTGGATACAAAGCCGAGAACGGAAACTGCGAAGCAATGGGTTCGTGATTTTAAAGACACGTATAAAGATGACAGTATTACGTATTATTTAGGTGGTATGACAACATTTCAACAAGAGTTAGAGGATGAAATTAAAGATAAAGTTGTGGTTGGGATGTCTGTCATTTTCGGTTCCACTTTCTTTATTTTGCTCTTTGCATTCCGATCTATACTTATTCCAATTAAGGCCATTGTGATGAATGTACTTAGTTTAAGCGCAACCATTGGTATTGTGATTTGGCTATTTGAAGGTGGGCATTTTGGATTGGAAGAAAGTTCAGTTTTATTCGTGTTACCAATCTTTATATTCGGCCTTGTGTTCGGTTTAAGTATGGATTATGAAGTATTTCTTATTTCTCGTATTCATGAATTGTATGAAGAGACAGGAGATAATGATACGGCAACGTTAGAAGGACTTGTATCAACGAGTCGTATCATTACATCAGCTGCTCTCATTATGATTGTTGTAACAGGAGCATTTGCATTTACTGATATTTTACCAGTAAAGCAAATGGGACTCGGTGTGGCACTTGCTATTTTTCTTGATGCAACAATAATTCGACTTATGCTTGTACCAAGTTTAATGAAAATGTTCGGAGATTGGAACTGGTGGCTGCCGTTCCGAAAGAAAAAAGTAAAATCATCGGATTAAAAAAGCGCTCATCTTGTAGAGAGACCACTGAAAAACGGAAGTTTTTCAGTGGTCTTTTTTGATCCGCCATTCTTTCCATATATATTCATTTTGATTTACTGACATATCAATCGTAGATATGAACACAAAAGTGGTTCTTCTCTCATTTCCTCTCTCACCCAAAAAGAAAAGTTTTTTAGCAGTTTCTCTTATAGGATGAGCGCTTTTTTTTTATGAATAGCATTACCCTCTTTTTGCAAATAGTATGTGGTAAGAACAATACATATAAAAGCAGGTGAAGACAATGTTTCGCTATTTTAAATTTAAGTTAAATGATACTGTACAGTTTGCAGAAAATGATGGGCACATGTATCGCATTGTCGGCTATAGACTAGAAAAAGGGTTTTACCCAAAAGATGAATGGACTCATATTATTTATGAATTACTGAGGGAATTTGATGGGTACACAATGGATGCTGAAGAAGAGGAACTTGTGAAAGTAATTCAAGTGGAGGAAGAATATTATAAAATACATGAGATGTCCGGTTATCGGTACCCGGTGAAAATGAAATCGAAGCCAAAAGTTTCTCAGGAAGAAACGATAGATGATTTATTAGATGCTTACAATGACTACAAGCGATTAGCAGATTTTTTTAAAGATTTATCTTATGAGCAAAAAGCAGAACAAATGTTACGAGAAATGAAGAAATTACGTGCTTAGAGGGCAGTCTATGCAATAGACTGTCTTTTGCTTTAAACAATGCATAATGAATCATTTTCCGTTACAATAGTAGAATCAATAGAAATAAGGTGGATAAAGCATGGAAATGAAACGAAAGGGAGAATGGTGCGAAATTACGGTTCCTGCTAAATGGAGCGGTATCAGCATTGATTCTTTGTTAAAAGAAGAATGGGGCGTCCCAAAAAAACTATTACATCAACTTCGTATGGAAAAAGGTATCATCGTCAATGGAGAACGAAAACGATGGAGTGAACCTTTAGCAGAAGGAGATAAATTGCAAGTTCATATGTTTATCCAGGAAGAATATGGTGTCCAGCCGGAGTTCGGTGATTTAGAAGTGATATTTGAAGACGATCACGTATTAATTGTAAATAAACCTGCGCATATGGATACGCATCCTTCTAGCAAAGGTGGAACAGGAACACTTGCAAACCTTGTTGCTTTTCATTTACAAATGCAAGGTGTGGAGACGAAAGTACGGCATATTCATCGATTAGATAAAGATACAACGGGTGGCGTTGTATTTGCAAAGCATGGGATAGCTGGTGCTATTATGGATCGGTTATTAATGGAGCGTAACATTAAAAGAACGTATTTGGCATTGGTGGAAGGGAAAGTAAAAAAGAAGCAAGGGATAATTGACGCAGCGATTGGAAGAGATCGACATCATGCAACAAGACGCCGAGTTTCTTTAAAAGGCGATCAAGCGGTAACGCATTATCGGGTAGAGAAATATTTTAAGCATCAAGATGTAACGCTTGTAACGTTACAATTAGAGACAGGAAAAACACATCAAATTCGCGTTCATATGAGTCATAGTGGTCATCCACTAATTGGTGATACGTTATATGGTGGACAATCCACATATATGTCAAGTCAAGCCTTACATGCTATGCGGATTGCATTTTTACATCCAATTACAAAAGAAGAGATAACAGTAGAGGTTCCACTTCCTAGCTATTTAAATAACATCATGAAATCTTTCCAAACGTCGAACAAGTAAAGTTTTTCTGTTTAGTTGAGAAAGATATTTTTTGCAGGAAATTTTTTGTGAAAATCGAAGCCGTAAATAGAAAAGAGAGGTGAAGATTACTTGGTAAGATATAAATATATTATGGGTATATTTTTTGCTGGCCTTCTATTTACGTTGTTTCTATATCCAAATTTACCGAATTATCTAGCGGTGCACTGGAATCAGAATGGTGAACCAAATGAATATGCGAGGAAGCAAGTGGTGGTATTATTTATTCCTTATCTTATTGTTTTTTTTCATGGTCTGTTGTATATAATCTCACGTTACGTATATAAGTTTAATGAGAATGACCACTATATTGTGATGAGATTTAAAGAGAATGTATCGCTATTTTTATTATTTATTCATATGTTTATTCTTGCTATTGGCACTGGAATAGATATACCATTTCAAACGGGTCTTATAATAGGGATTAGCGCGTTTCTTTTTATGGTTAGTAAAGGATTTAAAAAAGGAAGAAAAAAAGAAGAGGAGCCGATTGTGTTACAGAAAATACGTTTGTTTAGTCAGCGTATTTTTCAATACATGTCGCTTATCATATTAATTTGTTTGTTTTTGAAACTACAATGGGGATTGTATCTACTAATCGGTGTGATTAGCTGTGGGTCTATTGCTTTTATGTGTTGTATTTTGTATTCATATATACTAGAAAATTATGAAACATAAAGTAAAACTTTAATCAGTGGGAGCTTCTTTATCCCCCTCCGCTGATTATCGGCCCTCACCAATCGGGCTTTTCCGGGCAGTTGATCCCAAAACCTAACGTCTTGTTTTCGCTGAATTTTGAGGTGGGGGTCTTACTGCTCGCGAATAGAGGGAAAAAGGAGTCTTCTATAATAGGAGACTCCTTATATATATAAATCCATTTTGATTTTCCAATATATAAGTCGCGGCTATGAAGACCAAAAGGAGACCTGCACCCATTGTCTCCTTTTGGTTTCACATGGCATGGGACAGAAAAAGGATCTGACCGCTTCTATGTGCGGCCAGATCCTCTCTCTCCCTCTAAAAAGAAAGGTTTTAATTCATATACTTACTTCGTAATAAATTGTTGTGTCCAGTAGTTTCCACTTTCAACATAACCAACACCGATGTGAGTGTAACCGCTATTTAAAATATTTGCACGGTGACCTTCACTATTCATCCAAGCTTGTACAACTTCTTCTGGTGTACGTTGGCCTTGTGCGATGTTTTCACCTGCAGATTTATAAGAAATACCGAACTTCTTCATCATATCGAATGGAGATCCGTATGTTGGGCTATTATGATCGAAGTAGTTATTTTTTTGCATATCTTCAGATTTAGCACGTGCAACTTTACTTAATTCAGCGTCAACTTTTAATGCTGGTAAGCCTTGTTTTGCACGCTCAGCATTTGTTAATTCAACAACGCGTTGTTCAAATTCGCTTAAAGAGCCTTTTGCTTCTTCAGCTGGCTTATTTTCAGCCGGTTTTTGTGCTTCATTGTTATTAGTATTGTTATTAGTATTGTTGTTGTTGTTGTTGTTGTTGTTTTCAGCCGGCTTTTGAGCCTCTGGTTTTGCTGTTTCTTCAGCCGGTTTTTGTTCTACCGGTTTAGTAGTTTCTGGTTTAGTAACCTCTGGTGTAGTAGGTACGTTTGGTTGCTGACCAGGAATGAAGCAGTTCCCTTGTTGGAATTTTACTTGATTCCATTGTGCTAGAGAGTTAATTCCCATAGATTGTAAGTATTTTTGTAATTCTTGTTGATTCATATGTTGCATAAAGACTTTGGAATGTTGAATATTCTGAACCTTTATTGTGGATGATTGTACCGTTGCTGCCTCGGCACTAAGAGTAGATGCTCCGAATGTAAATGCAGTTGCTGCTGCTACAGATAATAAAACACGCTTTTTCATGATATGTGTCCCCCTATGTAAAAGTTTTTTAACTGTTCTCACACAGATTTATTTTTGACAGCCTGTCCGACTGACAAATTCATCGTAGCATACAAATTGCCGGAAAAAAGATGGAAAAAAATACATAGACTATAAAATTACCTATTTTATCCTAGATTTAAATAAGAGATGAAATGCGAGAAAACTAGATTGTAAAAGGAAATTTCAGCATTTTTTGCCTTGCTTATAAAGGTGATATTTTGGGTGAAATTACCTATTTAGGAAAGATGAAAACCATTCACATCAAGGGTTTTACCACTTTTTTGAGGAATATAATGGATGCTTTTTTACGAAGTTGTAATCTTTTTGTTGTTCTTTTTTTATAGACGGTAACATATTTTTAATCTTGTAGCGAATAAAAAAGCGGCTATCTCTTTACATAGAAGAAAGAGATAGCCGTTTTCACATTGTTACATATATTACAAGTTTGATTCAATTGCTTCTAATAATAAATCTACAATATGAATACCTCTCATTTTATGAGAAAGCTTTTCACGTTCAATGCCGAGTTTCATTTGTAGTAAGCACCCTGGATTTGCAGTGACAATTATTGTTGCATCGGTTTCATGAACACGTTCCATTTTGTAATCTAAAAATTCCATGGATAATTCCGAATGTACAATATTATAAATACCAGCAGAACCACAGCAACGATCCGCTTCTTTCATTTCACGATATGTCACACCTTGAATTGCTTGTAAGAGCATACGAGGTTGAGAAGATGTCCGCATGACATTACGCAAGTGACAAGAGTCTTGATACGTAATAATTTGCGGAGGAAGGCGTAAATCAGTTCGTTTATGAAAATCTAATTCTACTAAAATAGCAGTGATATCTTTTATTTTCGTAACAAATTGTTTTGCGCGTTCTGCCCATTTTGGATCATCTTTTAATAAGTAGTCATAATCTACGAGATACGCGCCACAACCACCGGCGTTTGTAATAATATAATCAATTTTTAAATCTTCAAAGGCTTGGATGTTTCGTTTTGCAAGCTCTTTTGCGCCACTTTTTTCTCCGGCATGACCATGTAGTGCTCCGCAGCAATTTTGTTCTTTTGGAATCACAACATCACAGCCAGCAAGTTGAAGGAGTTTCATCGTAGCGTTGTTTGTTTCCAAAAACATTGTATCCATTAAACAGCCAGTAAAGAAAGCAACACGTTTTTTCTTTGTTGTTTCAGCTGGTAAAAATTCAGGGCGATTTTTCATTTCTTTCATCTTAGGTACTTTTGGTAAGACGAGATCCATTGTTGCGAGTGTTTCTGGGAACAACTTCATAATGCCTGTTTTATGTGTTAACGTTTGTAAGCCAGAGCGTTGATAAAAACCGATTAGTCCTGTTAATGTTCGCATGCGATTTTGGTGAGGGAATAAGCCTTCGAATACAATTTTGCGAACAGCTTTGACGGGCATTGAGAACTTTTTATTTTGATTCATAATATCGCGTGCTTCTTCTAATAAATGTCCGTAATTTACGCCAGATGGGCAAACAGGTTCACAAGCGCGGCACCCAAGGCAAACATTTAATGTATTTTCAATATCTTCATCCGGCTCAATTAATCCATCGACAACGCCCTTCATTAAAGCGATACGACCGCGCGGGGAATGAGACTCTTTATATCCAGATTGAATATAGGTAGGACAAGTTGGTAAACAAAATCCACATCGCATACAGTTTAATAATTCATCTTCATTCAGGCGTTCTTTAAATGCTTTTTGAATCTGTCCCTTATTTAATGTTGTCATCTTTCTACCACCACTCTTTTACGAGAGTCCTTGGCAAACATTTTTCCAGGATTCATAATGTTATGTGGATCGAAAGCTTGCTTAATACCTTTCATAGCAGCGATGCCTTCTTTTCCTAATTTCAACTCTAAATAAGGAGCTTTCATGGCACCAACGCCATGTTCACCTGTAATGGTACCACCAAGTTCAATTGCCTTTTCGAAAATTTCTGCAAAGGCTTGTTCAGCACGGTGCATTTCTTCAGCATTACGAGCATCGGTCATACATGTTGGATGTAAGTTTCCATCACCAGCATGCCCAAATGTACAAATAGAAATATCATATTTTTTAGCGATGGCATTAATTGCTTCAACCATAGGAGCAATTTGAGAACGTGGTACAGTAGCATCTTCTAAAATTGTGGTAGGTTTCAGTCTTGCTAGAGCAGAGAGCGCACTGCGACGCGCTGTACGGAGTGCATCTGCTTCTGTTTCATCCTTTGCAATACGAACATCAACCGCATGCATAGAACGGCAAACTTCAGCCATTTTTTCAATATCGCGGTTCACAACTTCAGGAGAGCCATCTTGTTCGATTAGGAGAATTGCTTTTACATCTGTTGGTAAACCAATCTGTGCAAATTCTTCTACCACTTCAATTGTTGGTTGATCTAAAAATTCAAGTGTTGCTGGAATAATTTTATTGGCAATAATTGCTGATACAGCACGAGCGGCTTCATTGATGTCTTGATATAATGCAAGCATTGTTTTCTTTGTTTCAGGCATTGGAACAAGTTTTAAAATGGCTTCTGTTACAACACCAAGTGTGCCTTCAGAGCCGATGAATAGGCGAGTTAAATCATAGCCAGCTACATCTTTTGCTAATTTACCACCGGTGCGAATGATATCACCATTTGGCAAGACAATCTCAAGGCCCATAACATAATCTCGTGTTACACCGTATTTTAAACCCCGTAAGCCACCGGAATTTTCATTGATATTCCCACCGATTGTAGAAATCTTCATAGAGCTTGGATCTGGTGGATAAAATAGCCCTTTTTCTTCCACTGCTTTAATAATATCAAGTGTAATGACACCAGCTTGCACGGTAATTGTTAAGTTTTCTTCATCTATTTCTAAAATATGATTCATATGGCGGAAGATAAGAACAACTCCGCCTTCAAGTGGACATGTTCCTGCGCAAAGGTTTGTTCCAGAGCCTCGTACGTAAACTGGAACTTTATGATTGTTACATACTTTTAATATTTCAGCTACTTCGTTCGTGTTGCGTGGTGCGACAACCGCATCGGGCATCGCTTGGAAATTTGGAGTTGCATCGTAGCTATAGGTTAAACGTCCCATGTTGGACGTATCTACATTATCTTTGCCAACAATGGATACGAATGAATCAATAATATGTTGTTCTAACATTAGAAAATCCCCCTCAAACTGTTAACTTGTTTATCCTATTCATAAGAGTTTGACTCATTTCATCATTCAGTGACTATTTACTGAATGATGAAAATAAGAATATACACGTTGTAACAGTGTTTTCATTATAATCATAAAAAAGTAGGGGATTTCTTTCTATGTATAATCAACTGAAGATTAATTGTTTTTGCTGTCTTTTTTTGTATGATTATCTAATAAAAGAAGTGCAAAGTATAAAATAATTAAATCTTTAAATTGTTTTGGGTCAAGTCCTGTATAATCTTCTATTTTTTTAAGTCTGTAATGTAATGTATTAATATGAATGTGTAACAGTTCTGCTGTTTGTTTATAGGATTGATTATGATCGATAAATAAGCGTAGTGTTTGCATGAGTTCAGTTGCAGGTAGCAAGTGATAAATGGTGCGTTGAAGAAATTCTTCACGAGTGTTAGCGGTAATATCTTGTAAACACATTTCTAAACGTAAATCTTCATTAAATATAATGCCTTTTGTTTTAAAGGCAACCGAAAGCGCACGCAATGCTTGTTCGTATGATACATGCATTTCATTTGGCATTACTGTTTGTCCAATACCAATATATAGTATAATCGGAAATAAAGATTCACAATCGTGTTTCAATCTCTTTAAAAATTGAAAAGTTCTTTTCTTTGCTTCCATTGTTGTAAATAATATAAAACGGTCATTTCCCCAGCGTACAAATAGTTCTTCTTTAGCTAACAAGTTACGAATATGCTGCCAAATTTTCCGTTGTAGCATTGTATCATCTTGATCAAATGAAAATAAAATAAGTTGTTTTTTCTTATGTAAATCGATACCGAGTGTTTTCGCACGGTCGAGAAAACTAGGAGACCAATCATTGCTTTGCAACCAATCAAAAACAAAAGCTTCATAGGAACGTTGCTCGAGTTCTAGTTGTTCTAAAAAATAATTTTCATGAATTAATAATTCGGTCATTTTTCGTAATATTTCCCCGTATTGTGAAATGTTTTCGGGTTCACCTGTAATGCCAATAACGCCAATTACTTCATCATGGAAAAGGAGAGGCAGATTCATTCCTGCTTTTACCCCTTGTAAATATCGTTCATCTTCTTTTGTAATGATGACAGTTTTCTTTTCTTTCGCACAGCGAAGGGCGCCTTCATGAAATTGTCCAATTCGTGCTGGATTTGTGCTAGCGATAATTGTGCCTTGTATATCAATAATTATAATATTTTCAGTAATTAGCCTTCGAACTTCACGGACAATTTTGTTTGCTAAATCGGGAAAAAGCATAATTTGCACACCTCTATTTCTATTTGTTGTACATTATATATGTAGTTTTATTAAGACTAGGAAGATTTCACACTTTCCTCACAAATATTTGCTATTTTACAATTATAACGAAATCATCTAAAGATGGAGGGAATCTTTTGAAGAAATACTTTTTTCTGCTATGTTTTTTGTTTCTGTTAGCAGGATGTCAGGGGAATTCATATACACCGATTGCTAAAAATAAAAGTATCATCATAACAACAAATATTAAAGAAGGTAGCGTTAGTTTTATTGATGAAAAGTCGAAAAAGACATTAACAACATGGGAATTAAAAGAACCTATTACAGGAATCGTGCTGCTGCCAAGTGGGGAAGACATGCTTGTATATGGTAAGCAGTTAGAATATGCATATATATACTCGTTAACAGAAGGAAACGAAGTGAACAAATGGAAAACGGGAAAAGGAATTACGAATGTCATCGTATCAAATGATGGAAAACAATTATTTATGGCTGATCAAAATGAACAAAAAGTACGATTCTTTACAATAAATGGAAAAGAGACAGAGAGTGTTTCGGTAGGGAAAGGCCCGCTAACAATGGTGCAGAATGATAAACAATTACATGTATTAAATTTTTATGATACACAGTTATCAACAATTGACTTAGACCAAAAGAAAGTTGTGCATTCATTTATGGTACCACCAGCATCAACAGGGGCAATGGTCAGCGCTGATGGAAAGGAAATATGGATTGGTGGACATGGAGATGGGAAGCAAGTGAATGAGAAAGTATTGGTTTATTCTTTAGCAGATGGACAGATGGTTCGCTCTTTACATGCACCATTTATGCCAGTTAGTCTTGCGGGAGATGAAAAATTCGTGTATGCATTAAGTCATGGATCGAATACATTAAGAAAATTTGATGCGCGAACATATCAAGAAGTAGGAGCTCTTGAGGTAGGATCTAATCCATTTGCTTTTTTGAAAAGTGGGAAAGAAGGTTATGTAGCTAGCTATGATAGTAATGAAGTGTATGTAATTGATATTCAGAAAATGAAAGTGAAACAAACGATTGCGGTTGGAAAGGGACCGTTTCAACTTACGCAGCGAGAAGGGAGAGAGAGATGAACAAACATAAAGTATTACTTGTAGATGATGAAAGTGATATGAGACAGCTTGTTGGCATGTATTTAGATAATTTCGGATATGAATGGGGAGAAGCAGAGAACGGAAAAGATGCGCTTCATATGCTTGATACAGATCATTACGATTTTGTTATTTTAGATATTATGATGCCACAGATGGATGGAATTTCAGTCTGTAAAGAAATTCGAAAAACATCGGATGTACCAATTATTTTTTTAACAGCAAAAGGAGAAGAATGGAACCGCGTTAATGGTTTACGGATGGGAGCGGACGATTATATTGTAAAGCCATTTAGTCCAGGTGAGCTCATTGCTCGTATGGAAGCTGTATTAAGAAGATATACGAAGCAAGAACAACAAGAAGAAGAACTTCAATTTGGTCCAATCGTAATTAACGAAAAAAGTCGTCGAATTGAAATAGACGGAGAGCCTATTTCTCTTACTGTAAAAGAGTTTGATCTACTTTATTTTCTTTGCGGGCATAGTGGACAAGTGTTTAGTCGTGAGCAATTACTTGAAAAAGTATGGGGATATGATTACGCAGGAAGTACGAGAACGGTAGATACACATGTGAAAACGATGCGTTTAAAACTTGGAGAAAGTGGAAACTACATTCAAACAGTTTGGGGTGTAGGTTATAAATTTGAGGTGTAACATGTTTACGATGGTACAAAAGCTTTGGCTTACGGTGGTATGTGCAGTATGTGTGACAGTTTCTTTTCTTTATTTCGTGTCCTTATATTCATATGAAAAGTTATATGTTCAAAACATTGAAGATTCGTTAGTAATGGAAGGGAAAAGGCTCGTATCTCAATATAAAAAGGACGAGGGTACGTTAGCGTTTGGAGAGAAAGTTCAGGCATTTGATCGTATCTCGAGTGCGGATGTACTTTTCGTTAGTAATCCTCGTGATTTAAGTGCTTGTATACCTTTTGATGTACATCATCATTCCCTTATTAGTGAGAGTGATAGACAAACATTGTTAGATGGAAAGACCGTTACGAAGGTTGGATATGAAGAACATTTCGAGCGTAATATTATGGGAGTTGTTATTCCTGTTTTAGAAGAAAAGAAATTAGTTGGGATTGTGTACTCATATATTCCATTAAAGAGTATTAAAGATTTAATCTATGATATGGGACTTATTTTAGCTCCATTAGCTTTCGTTATGATTTTACTTACAATATGGATTGGTAGAAAAATTATTATTGCGATTACAAAACCGCTCTCACAAATGGAACGAGTTGCAAATCATATGGCAACAGGAGATTTTTCTGAGCGTATTACGATTTCGTCGGAAGATGAAATAGGACGTTTAGGGAAAGCGTTTAATAAAATGGCAAATTCATTAGAAATGGAAGATGTCAAACGTAAGGAATTTTCAGCAAATGTTTCTCATGAACTGCGGACGCCGCTAAGTTATATTAAGGGGTATAGTGAAGCGATATTAGATGGAGTTGCAAAGGGACAGCAACAATCAAAATTTACACAGCTCATTCATAGAGAAGCTGGTCGTATGCAACGGCTTGTTCATGATTTATTGGATTTGGCGCAACTTGAAGGAGACCATTTTCCATTAAAAAAACAACCGATTGTATTTGCGCAGCTTATTGAAGATGTATTAGAAACGTACGAATTGAAATGTATGGAAAAAGAGCTGTATATTTCAACGGATCTTGATCCAGATATTATTGTAACGATTGATGAGGATCGGATGCAACAGGTGCTTCATAACTTGCTAGACAACGCTATTCGTTATACAAATCAAAATGGAAACATTTCTATACAATTGAAGAAAAAAGATAGGCAGTGTGAATTGAAAATAAAGGATACGGGAATTGGTATTGATGCTGAGCATTTAGAGCAGCTTGGCGAACGTTTCTATCGGGTTGATAAAGGGCGAAGTCGCAGGCATGGTGGAACAGGTCTTGGTCTTGCGATTGTCAAACAAATCGTGCATATCCATGATGGAGAATGGCGAGTCGAAAGTGAAAAAGGAAAGGGAACAACGGTTATTATAAAATTACCTGCGAATGAAGAAGGAAGTATGTTTTAGTTGTCAATTTCCCCACTTAAACGTAACACGTTTTGAAGTGGGGGTCTTACTATCCGTGAATAGAGGGGGAAATAGGAAATGAAGGCGAATAATACCAGATTAAATACCAGTTACAACCCGCTACTGGGTATAATAACCATCAATTTCCTCTATATAACAAAAATTTGGCTATTTTATGAACAAAACATTTGTACTTCTTACTAATTCGTTCTAAAATGGTTATGGATGCTATGTTCTTATAAATCGTTTGAATTGTTGTTTGGATGATACTGAGGTGATTTAACTGGAGTACAAATCTATTAAGCCGAAAAAAATTTACGAAGAAGTATCTGAAGCCATTTTAACGATGATAAAAAATGGTACATTAAAACCTGGTGACAAACTTCTTCCTGTTCATCAATTAGCCGAGCAGTTTCAAGTTGGCAGATCTGCAGTTCGTGAAGCGCTTAGTGCCTTGCGAGCTATGGGGTTAATTGAAATGAAACAAGGGGAAGGAACATATGTGAAGAACTTCGATTCTTCAGCATTGACAAAACCTTTAAATAACATGTTGTTAATGAAGAAGGAAGATATTTTAGATTTATTGGAAGTACGAAAAGTGCTTGAAGTCGGGGCAGTTCGGGCAGCAGCAGTAAAACGTACAGAAGATAATTTGAAAAATATGAAGCATTGGTTAGATGAAATGGAAAAAAGCATGGGGAATGAAAGGGCTGGTGAAAAAGCGGACTTTCATTTTCATATGGGAATTGCAGAATCTTCACATAACAACATCTTACTCGAACTTATGAATCATGTTTCGGAAATGATTGCTGAGACGATTGGTGAGTCGAGACGCATTATTTTATATGGTGAACAAACAACAGCAGAACGACTTTTAGAAGAGCATCAAGTTATTTATGATGCGGTATTGAAACAAGATGTGGAATCTGCACAGCAAGCAATGCTAAATCATTTAACAAATGTAGAGCATATTGTCACAGGTAGACAAGATATAAATTCGTGATTTAGTCTTTCAAAATTTCATTTTTCTGATAAAATAGAGAAAGATTGAGTAAGCGTTTTCTTTTTAGGGAGAGGTTTAGGTAGGTCAATTATGCCTAGCTTCTTCTTTCTGTTAAGTCATCTGATGACCATATGATTGTTGGCGAAGTTGTAATGAGGGGGAATTATAATTATGAAAGTTACTTTGTTTGTTACTTGCTTAGTTGATATGTTTGAAACAAATGTTGGTAAAGCAACGGTTGAATTGTTGGAGCATTTAGGGTGTGAAATTGAATTTCCAGAAGCTCAAGTTTGCTGTGGACAACCAGCATATAACAGCGGTCATGTAGAAGCAGCAAAAGAAGCGATGAAGCATATGATTGAAACTTTCGAAGATGCAGAATATATCGTTACACCATCTGGTTCTTGTGCGACAATGTTTCATGAGTATCCACACGTTTTTAAAGATGATCCGAAATGGGCACCTCGTGCACAAAAAGTAGCAGATAAAACATATGAATTAACACAATTTATTGTTGATGTGTTAAAAGTTACAGATGTTGGTGCGCACTTAGAAGGAACAGCGACTGTTCACAAATCTTGTCATATGACACGTTTGCTAGGAGTAAAAGAAGCTCCAGGGATTTTACTATCAAATGTAAAAGGGCTAACTGTAAAAGAACTACCAAACGTACAAAATTGTTGTGGTTTTGGGGGAACGTTTTCAGTTAAAATGACACCAATCTCTGAACAAATGGTAGATGAGAAAGTGGATAGTGTGATGGAAACAGGTGCTGATTATTTAATTGGTGCTGACTGTGGGTGTTTGTTAAACATTGGCGGACGTATTGAGCGCTTAGGTAAAGAAGTAAAAGTAATGCATATTGCTGAGGTATTGAATAGTCGCTCATGAAGGGAGAACATAAGCTATGTCTATGAAAATCAGTGAGAAAAAATTTAATGATCGCGTTGGCGATGGAATTCAAGATTCATTTATGCGCGGGGCAGTATCTTCTGCACAAACGCGTTTATATACAAATCGCTTAAAAGCAGCCGATGAATTAGGAAACTGGGAAGAATGGCGTGAACTTGGTGAACAAATTCGTCAGCATACGTTAGAAAACTTAGACTACTATTTAATGCAACTGAGTGAAAATGTATCTAAAAGAGGCGGGCATGTTTTCTTTGCAAAAACGAAAGAAGAAGCAGCACAGTATATTCAAGAGGTAGCAAAGAAGAAGCAAGCAAAAAAAGTTGTAAAATCAAAGTCGATGGTAACGGAAGAAATTAGCATGAACCATGCACTTGAAGAAATTGGCTGTGAAGTATTAGAGAGTGACTTAGGTGAGTACATTTTACAAGTAGATAACGATCCACCATCTCATATCATTGCACCAGCACTTCATAAAAACAGAACGCAAATTCGTGATGTGTTTAAAGAAAAGCTTGGGTATGAAAATTCTGATGATCCATATGAAATGACAAAGTTTGTTCGTAAACAACTTCGTGAAAAATTTATGGATGCTGAAATTGGGGTAACGGGATGTAACTTTGCAGTTGCAAATACAGGCTCTCTTTGTCTAGTAACAAACGAAGGAAATGCTGACCTTGTTATGTCTATTCCCAAAACACAAATCGCGGTAATGGGTATGGAACGTATGGTTCCAACTATGGAAGAACTAGATGTTCTTGTTGGTTTACTGTGCCGCAGTGCGGTTGGTCAAAAATTAACAAGTTATGTAACGGTAGCAGGACCGATTCAGGAAGAGGAAGTAGACGGACCAGAAGAATTTCATTTAGTTGTTGTTGATAATGGACGTTCTACAATTTTAGGTTCTGAATTCCGTCAAGTGTTGCAATGTATTCGCTGTGCAGCTTGTGTAAACGTATGTCCTGTATATCGTCATGTTGGGGGTCACTCTTATGGATCCATCTATTCTGGTCCAATTGGGGCAGTATTAACACCACTTTTAGGTGGATATGATGATTATAAAGAGCTTCCGTATGCTTCTAGTTTATGCGGAGCGTGTACAGAAGCTTGTCCGGTAAAAATTCCATTGCATGACTTGTTATTAAAACATCGCCAAGTCATTGTTGAGAAAGAAGGGCGAGCGCCACTTGCAGAAAAATTAGCAATGAAGATGTTTAGTATGGGTGCGTCTTCCGCATCTTTATACAAAATGGGATCTAAAATTGCTCCGGCTGCTATGAGTCCATTTACGTCTGGTAATCGTGTAACGAAAGGTGTAGGGCCGCTGAAAAACTGGACGGATATTCGCGAGTTCCCAGCTCCAAGTAAAGAAAGATTCCGTGATTGGTATAAAGATCATAAGAAAGGCGGGAATGACTGATGACAGGGACAATTCAAAACCGTGATTCCTTTTTAGACAACATTGCGAAAGAACTTGGGCGAGCGCGTAAAACAGAAGGAGTACAGCGTCCAGTATGGAAGAATAATGTAAACGTAGAAACGTTGAAAGATTATTCAGAGGAAGAATTGTTAGCAGTATTCAAAAAACAATGTACCAACATTCATACGACTGTAATTGAAACAACAAAGGATGAACTGAGTGCAGTAGTTCGAAAAGTAATTACTGAAAACGGCGGTGGACCTATTTTATTATCGGGGGACGAACGTTTTGATACGTACGGTTTGAATGCTCTATTTTCTATAGAACTTCCGAACGAAAATGTTGAAGTAAACACTTGGGATCCAGAGAAAAAAGAAGAAAATATTCGCTTGGCTGAAAAAGCAAATATTGGTATTGCTTTTAGTGATTACACATTAGCAGAATCCGGTACAATTGTCGTGCAAAGTCATAAAGGACAAGGTCGTTCTTTACACTTCTTGCCTACGATTTATTTTGCAATCATTCCACGTGAAACAATTGTACCACGTATTACACAAGCGGTTCATGATATGAATACGCGTGTAGAGAATGGAGAAGAAGTTGCATCTTGTATTAACTTTATTACAGGTCCAAGTAACTCAGCTGATATTGAAATGAATCTTGTTGTAGGTGTACATGGACCATTAAAAGCATATTATTTTGTAGTGTAAAATGGGGAAAAGCAGGCTAAGAAATGGCCTGCTTTTTTATTAGAACAAAGATAATGCGAAATGGAAGTGTCGCTCTCTTTTTGCTATATTTTTTTGGGGAAGGAGAGGATGGTGTGATATTTTATTTATATGCTTTTTTAATAGGAACGGTGCTAGGTTCTTTTTATACGGTTGTAGCAGTACGCATTCCTATTGGACAATCTATTATTGCTCCTCGTTCTTATTGTGACTATTGTCGTCATACGCTAAGGCCGAAAGAGCTTATTCCAATTATTTCTTTTTGTTTACAAAGAGGTCGCTGCATTCATTGTAAAATGAAAGTACCCTTTATTTATACATTGTTTGAGGTGATAACAGGGGGAGCATTTCTTTTTTTTACGTATGTGATTGGAATGGATAAAGAACTAATTCTTATATGGACGTTACTTTCTTTACTCATTATCATTACAATGACAGATTTGTTCTATATGTTAATCCCGGATGTAATTTTATTCTCTTTTGCTTGTTTATTTGTAATAGAACATATTTTTATTTCACTCGTTCCTTGGTGGGAGGGCTTGATTGGTGCAGGAACGATATTTATTGTGTTATATCTCGTTCAAATTCTATTTCCGAATGGACTTGGAGGAGGTGATGTGAAATTACTTTCGCTACTTGGATTTATAATAGGGGCGAAAGCAATTTTTATTGTGCTTTGTTGTGCCTCTAGTTTGAGTCTTTGTTTCTTTGGAATTGGTATGTTACTCAAGCGTATTACATCAAGACAACCATTGCCATTCGGACCGTTTATTGCACTTGGAACAATATGTTATTTGGCTATGATATATCTGGAATAAAGTGAAACTGTAATCAGTGGAGGTATTACTGTCCGCAAATAGCGGGATAAAGGAGAAGTAGAAAATGAAAGTGTATATGGATGATCAAAGACCTTGCCCCTTCGGTTATGTCTTAGCGACAACAGTCGAAACTGCTTTGAATTTTTTGCACAATTCTGATGTAGATATTATATCGCTCGATTATAATATGGGATGGCGTCAGAAAAATGGTTTGGATTTTTTAGAAGTTTTTTGTACGGAAGGCCTTTATGTACAGGAAATTCATTTACATACAAATGATTCAATTGGTATGCAGTACATGTTAGAACGGATAAATAAAGGAAAAGAAACGAGAGAGATTTCCTCAAATATACAGGTGAAATGCACTGGAAGTTAAAAAGCTCCAAGGGGATCCTTGGAACTTTTTTAGTGTTTCATCTGTGCTTGTAAAGGGATGATTTCTTCTTGTTGAACTGCTTCTAAGTTATCTTCTGCCGCTTTAGGCTCTGGATTTTTTTGAGTTAAATAATGATATACCATACCAACGAATACGGATCCGCCGATAATGTTGCCAATTGTAACCGGAATTAAGTTATGGATAGCACCAGCGAAAGAAATTGTATCAGGATGTGGTGATACTAAAGATAGTGCAAATAATGATAAGTTTGCAATACTATGTTCATAACCGGATAAGAAGAAAGTAAAGACAAGAAACATCATAATAAGTATTTTTGCTGTATCTCCTTTTACTTGAGAAGGTAGGAAACATGCAAGGCATACGAGCCAGTTACATAAAATCGCTTTGAAAAATAATTGCATTGTAGGTGTTCCCATTTTTACTGCAACGACTGTACTCATTAAATGTCCATGATTGATTGATTGGAAAATACCAGTTGCGTAAAATAACAATGCAAAAAATACTGCACCTGCTAAGTTACCTACATAACAAGCGATCCAATTACGAAGTGTATCGCCAATTGTTGTTTCCTTTCGCAGAGTTGCGACTGTAAAATACATTGTATTTCCTGTAAATAATTCAGCTCCGCCATATATAATTAATATAAGTGCAATTCCAAAAAACATAGAAGATGCTAAATATGTTGCGGGTGAATTTACAACATTGAAGAAATTCCCTAATTTAAAACATAGTACAATAGTAAAACCAATATAGATGCCAGCTAGTGCAGCGCGAATGAAATATTGCATTGGATTTGCATCCAACATTTGTTTCTTTTTCTGCGCAAGTTGTACAACGTAAGCTAATCCTTGTTCTAGCATAATAATACGCTCCTTTAGTACATTGTCTATAAGTACTCCTCATATGAATAAGGTACACGTATTTACTCTTAGTTTCAATAAGTTTGTGCAATGTTTCACAAAAAGGACATACCTTCTGAATGAAAGCGTTAACAAATTGTGGTATCATATCATATGTTTGTAAAAATAGAGGGAAATGGCAACTTTTTATGTAATAAAATGAAACTTCTATCATTTGGGTGTTATCTTTCAAGGATGGCAAATGGATTAGTTATCCTCTATCTATTTTTGAAGGGGGGACTATTTAGTGTCAGGTAAATGAAAAAACGCTGTTGTTACAGCGCTTTTTCATCCAAATTCTTTTGTGTATTTTGGACACTTGTATCTTTAGATAAGAACCAACCACCCATTGCAATTCCAATTAGTACAATCCAAAATCCAATTTTCCATGGTGCTGATTCTGGGAAACTGTGTGGAATAACATTTAAAGCAGGGTGTGCTAACGTATAAACTGCTAGTTTCACACCAACCCAACCAACAATTAAGAATGCAGCAGTTTCTAACCCTGGTTTACGTTTTAATATTTGTACGAAAGCAGATGCAGCAAATCGCATAATGATTAAACCAATGAGCCCACCTGTAAAAATAACAAGAAATTGTCCTGTATCAAGACTACCAATTGTACCAAGGCCTGTTTTTGGTAAAGTCATCGCTAATGCAACAGCTGCTAAAATAGAATCAACGGCAAACGCAATGTCGGCAACTTCAACTTTAAATACTGTCCACCAAAAGTTTTCTTGTTTTTTCTTTGTTTCTTTCTCTTCAGTTTCTTCATGTGTATTCTTTTTAACATATGTTTTGAATAAATGGTTACCAGCGATAAACATTAAATAAATCGCCCCCAGTGCTTGCACTTGCCATACGTCGACTAAGAAAGAGATCATAAACAATGATCCAAAACGGAACACGAAAGCTCCTGCTAATCCGTAAAATAATGCTTTTTTTCGTTTGTCTTCTGGTAAATGTTTTACCATAATGGCAAGGACTAGAGCGTTATCTGCTGCTAAAATTCCTTCTAGTGCAATTAAGATAAGCAATACCCAACCATACTCCAATAATAATGATACATCCATGTACATTCTCCTCTCAATTGTATAAATCCTAAACAAGTGAAGAGGTTTCCCCACTGTTTAGTTTCCCCATACTCCAACCTATCAACGACGGAAGGAATTGGAAAAGAATACAAAAAAGACCTCTGCCGTTGATAGGCAAAGGTCTTGCTAGACATATGTAATAAAAATGCCAACAAAGCCGGAAGAACTGAGTTCTACGTAATGACGACTTTGTTTCCAAGAATATATTCTTGGACGCTACTCCCCTTTGGAAATATGCTATTGTATTTTCATTATATGGATAATGTAAATGTTTGTCAACCTGTTAAAATGTCTTCGTTTGGATATTTTATCTTTCTTTGTTTTTTATGTGCAAAAGAAAATGCTAATGTTAAAGGACCCATTTTTCCAAAAAACATCATAAAGATAATGGTTATCTTTCCGATTATTGTCAATTTTGAGGTAAGTCCCATACTGAGACCAACAGTCCCAAATGCCGAAAATACTTCAAAGGCACTCATTAAGAGGGGAACTTGTTCGGTGATACTTAAAATTAATATGGCGAAAAAAATAAATGAGATTGAAATGACTACAATGGCAAGTGATTTTACAATCAAACCATCTTTTATTGATTTTTTAAAGATGACAATGTCATCTTGCTCTTGTAAAAATTTAAGAACCCCGAGTAGCATAATTAAAAAGGTTGTTAATTTAATGCCGCCACCTGTTGAAGCACTACCAGCTCCAATGAACATGAGCAACATCATTAGTAAAAGAGATGGTTTTGTTAATTGTGCCATGTCTACAGTATTAAAACCAGCTGTACGTGTGGAAACAGCTTGGAAATAGGCTGCTAGTCCTTCTTCAAACGGTGTAAATCCTTTCATAGAAATTGGATTATGGAATTCAAATATAAAAATTAAAATTGTAGCAGCAATATTTACAATAAGAGTAGATGAGAGCATAAGTTTAGAGTGTAATGTAAGGTTCTTAAAGTTGCGTTTTCTTTTTATATCCACTATGACTGTGAAACCAATTCCGCCTAAAATAATGAGAGAGGAAATGACTATGTTGACGAGTATACTATGAGATTGTGACATTAAATTATCAGTCCAAATGGAAAATCCGGCGTTGTTAAATGCTGAAATGGCATGAAAAAAACTATAATATAGTCCGTTAAAAACACCGTATTTTGGAACCCATTCAAAAGCAAGAAGAAGAGTAGCGAAACATTCAATGGTAAAAGAAAATAGAAATAATGATTTTGCGAGACGAATCACTCCGCCGATATTTGTTTGATTTAATGCTTGCTGTAGTAAAATTCGATTTTGGAGACCGATTTTTCTCCCGAGCATAATCGCGATTAATATAGCAAAGCTCATAATGCCGAGACCGCCAACTTGTATGAGTGTTAAAATGACAAGTTGCCCAAATAGGGTGAACACTTTTCCGGTGTCAACAACGCCAAGTCCTGTAACTGTAAATGCAGAAACAGTTGTAAATAATGCATCTAGCCAAGAAATTGAAGTTGTAGTGGAGATAGGCAGTTTTAATAGGCATGTTCCGATAATGGATAGTGCAATAAAAGATAACGTAAGTACACGAGGAGGACTCATTTTAATATTAATCCGTTTCATAGTATATACCTTTCCTTTCGGCTTGCTCTTTGTAGTATGTCAAAAAGAATTACAATGTATGTTGAAAAGGAAAAGAGGCAGAATATATCTGCCCCTGAATCAATTATTTATAGAATTATCCACGTAATTGTTGTTGTGCTAAGGAAACGAGACGTTTTGTTACTTCGCCACCGACAGATCCGTTAGAACGAGATGCTGTATTCGAACCTAAGCTTACACCAAACTCTTGTGCAATTTCATATTTAAATTGTTCTAGCGCTTGCTCAGCACCAGGAACAAGTAATTTATTTGTTTTTACCATTGATAACACATCCTAATTTATATTCCAGTTTATTTGTTTTTAATGAGCAGTAAAGGAATGTTTTGCTGATACAAGCTAGCTCACTGTATAAACTGGTATCGTTAGTGTATGTGTTATATGTTTGGTCATACACGGAAGTAATCGGTGAGATTAGAAGTTATTGGATACGAAAAAAGAGTAGCATGTGTGCTACTCTTTTTTCATTATTGTTGCTGTACCTTCGACAACTATATCATTCCATTGATTATATACATTTGTTTGCAACGTAATAATTTTTTTATCATCACGTTTTTTGATAACTTCTGCGACTACGCGTAAGGTATCACCAATTTTTACAGGTGCACGAAATGATACATTTTGTGATAAATAAATTGTGTTTTTTCCTGGTAATTTTGTTCCGAGAATGGTCGAAATAAATCCTGAAACAAGCATACCATGTGCAATTCTTTCTTTAAACATTGTTGTTTTTGCAAAAGAGTCCAGAATATGAATTGGATTTACATCCCCGGTCAGTTTTGCAAAAGTGATAATGTCTTCATTGGTAATCGTTTTTGTTAAGGATGCTTGATCGCCAACTTGAATCTCATCATAATGAAGCTCTGGAACAGACTGCGCTTCTTGAAATGGATTCATTTTTTCCTCCTTCTTTTCCATATCGAAAAATGTAAGCCATCTTGATGCAATGGGAGGAAGAAAGAGTTTAGTTTGTTCTGCGGTAAGCTGCCACATTTTCCTTACTTGATGGAAGTAAATAGATTTTTTGAGTTTTCCTCGAACTTTTTTACGAGTTCCAGTTGTGTAGATTTGAATTCTTCCAAAAAACCTTCTAATTGTTTTTGACCCTCGTCACGTTGAAGTTGTTGTTGTTCAATGAATTGTTTTGTTGTTTCTTCAAACTTGCCGTTCGTTTGAGTAAGAATCGATAAAGATGTTTTTGTTGGAGACACAGTAAGTTGATGAATATGATTAGAAAGTTCGTTCCATTTTTCTTGCCATTCGTTAATTTGTTCATTTAAGGAGTTGCCTGTGAATTGCTTCACGTATTCTGTATATTGACTATTAAATTGAGTAGTGAATTGTTGTAGTTCTTTTTCGAGTTCATCTACTCCTGCTGTTAATTTATGCAAAGCATCCTGCTGTTGTTTTAAAGTTTCTAAAGTAAGTTGCTCCAATTGTTTCCCTGCTGAAGAGAAAAGGGAAAGAGAATGTGACCAATTTTTCCAAAATGCATCGACCAGTTCGTATGGTTTAGTTTCCATGGTTTGACCTCCAAATATTTTTTTGCATATTGTGAACGCAGATTATTCTGCTGTACCACCAGGTGAAGATGAAGATTTTTTTTCATCCTTTTCTGGAGAAGTAGAAAATGGAAAGAATGCATTGGTGTATAACGTGAAGAATGTTCGCAACATATTTTGGTAATGTTCAAAAGAGGTCGCGCATGTTGCTAAATATTGCTCTCCATATTCTGTTAAAGAATAAATTCGCTTTGCTGGCCCTCCTTCACTTGTATCCCAAGTGGAAGATATGAGGTTTTCTTTTTCTAACTTGCGCAAGGTTCTATAAACATTACCTTGGTCAACGGAAGAAAAGCCAATATCCATTAGCATTTGAATCAGTTTGTAACCGTGAAGACTCCAGTCTTTTAGACAGAGAAGTAAGAAGGGAACTAAGAAGTTTTTTGGCATGGAGTTTGGTTGTTTCGCTTGGTTTGTTTCCAAACTTTCTTGTTGTTCTGGTTCATTATGTAGCATGATTGTGCATCACCTCATGAATCAGTTAAATGGAATTTTTTGCTTATAAGTGCAATTTACACCTATCTGTTTTCTATGTCAATACATTTGTTGGAATATAGAAAAAAACAAAATACAGACTTGAAGTTTTATTCAGAATATTAGAAAATAGTGAATAGGTTGAATTGTTTCAAAAACGAATAAAGGAGTGTAGGAGAAGTGATTGATCAAAAATTCGATCCACTACAAGCATGGAAAGAAGCTTATGAACAGACCGAAACATTTTGGGGAAAAACGCTCAATGAAACAATCAAAACAGAAGAATATTCTGCTTGGATGGGAAGCGTTCTAGATTTGAATTTGTTTTATCAGAAGATGTTGAATGATGCAACAAAAGGCTATTTAGAAAAAGTGAACATGCCAACCCAAGACGATATCGCAAGAGTAGCTACGCTTGTTATTAACTTAGAAAATAAAGTTGATAACATCGAAGAGTTTTTGGAAGAAAAAGCAGATTCTTTAGGACAATCTCCTACGCTAAAACGTGATGTAACAAAAGTGAAACAAGATATTCGTACATTAGAAGATAAAGTGGATAAGATTTTAGGATTACTTGAAAAACAAAATGAAGTGTTAGCAAAATTACAGGAACCAGAGAAAGAAGTGGCGAAAGCGCCTCTGAAACCAGAGAATAAAAAGTAGTTAAGAAGTGTTGTTTATACGTTCAAAAAGGGAAAGGGAGAACCTCTTTTACGAATGGTATGAACAGCTGAAAATAGTTTGTATGTAGAATATCGTTTTAAAATATGCATCAAGGTGATGCATTCTTATATCTAACAAATTCAATAAAGGGGGAATAGAAATGGTTCAATTAAATGGTAAAGTAGCAATCGTAACAGGTGGGGCAAAAGGAATTGGTAAAGCGATTACAGTAGCATTAGCAAAAGAGGGAGCAAAGGTTGTTATTAACTATAATAGCAGTAAAGAAGCGGCTGAAAATCTAGTGAATGAATTAGGAACAGAAGGTCATGATGTATATGCAGTTCAGGCAGATGTTTCTAAGCTAGAAGATGCGAAGCGCCTTGTAGATGAAGCTGTGAATCATTTTGGTAAGGTAGATATTCTTGTAAATAATGCTGGTATTACAAGAGACCGTACTTTCAAAAAATTAAACCGTGAAGATTGGGATCGCGTAATCGATGTAAACTTAAGTAGTGTATTTAATACAACGAGTGCGGCACTTCCTTACATAACAGAATCAGAAGAGGGTAGAATCATTAGCATTTCTTCTATTATTGGACAAGCTGGTGGATTTGGACAAACAAACTATTCAGCAGCAAAAGCTGGTATGTTAGGATTTACAAAGTCATTAGCGCTAGAACTTGCGAAAACAAATGTAACAGTGAATGCGATTTGCCCAGGATTCATTGATACAGAAATGGTAGCAGAAGTGCCGGAAGATGTTCGTCAAAAAATCGTTTCTAAGATTCCAAAGAAACGTTTCGGACAAGCGGATGAAATTGCAAAAGGTGTTGTATACTTGTGCCGTGATGGAGCGTATATCACTGGTCAACAGTTAAATATTAACGGCGGATTATATATGTAATGAAGCAAGGAGAAAGTGCATATCCATAGCAGGAGTGCACTTCTTTCTTGAAGAAGGAAATCAGTTAAAAAGGAGATAGGAAAATGACTACATTCGTAACAGAATGGGAAAAGCAATTGGAACTATACCCAGAAGAATATCGAAAAGCATATCGTCGTTTTAAAAGAGCGAGTGAAGTTTTACTGCGTGAACCAGAGCCACAAGTTGCTTTAACTCCAAAAGAGGTCATTTGGACGAAAAATAAAACGAAGCTGTATCGTTACATTCCAAAGCAGGAAAAAACACATTCGGTTCCCATTTTATTGATCTATGCGCTAATTAATAAACCATATATTATGGATTTGACACCAGGAAATAGTTTGGTGGAATATTTAGTAGATCGTGGTTTTGATGTGTATATGCTTGATTGGGGCACATTCGGTTTAGAAGATAGTCATTTAAAGTTTGATGATTTTGTGTTCGACTATATTGCAAAAGCAGTTAAAAAAGTAATGCGAACTGCAAAAGCGGACGAGGTATCTCTACTCGGATATTGTATGGGTGGTACGCTAACATCCATTTATGCGGCACTTCACCCACATATGCCGATTCGAAATTTAATTTTTATGACAAGTCCATTTGATTTCTCTGAAACCGGATTATATGGTCCATTATTAGATGAAAAGTATTTTAACTTAGACAAAGCAGTTGATACATTTGGAAATATACCGCCGGAAATGATTGATTTCGGAAATAAAATGTTAAAGCCAATTACAAACTTTGTTGGTCCGTATGTTGCTTTACTTGATCGCTCAGAAAATGAGCGCTTTGTTGAAAGCTGGAAGCTAATTCAAAAATGGGTTGGAGATGGTATCCCATTCCCAGGTGAATCGTATCGACAATGGATTCGCGATTTTTATCAAAATAATAAATTGGTTAAAGGTGAGCTCGTGATTCGAGGTCAAAAAGTAAAACTTGAAAACATTAAGGCAAATGTCTTAAATATTTCTGCAAAACGTGATCATATTGCATTGCCATGCCAAGTAGAGGCGTTGCTGGACCATATTTCTAGTACAGACAAACAGTATGTGTGCTTGCCGACAGGACATATGTCAGTTGTATATGGTGGAACGGCTGTAAAACAAACGTATCCTACAGTTGGAAATTGGCTTGAGGAACGCTCTAATTGAAGTGAAAAAGTGATTAATATGGCTTGAACACATATCTTTTTTGTTCATACGAATGAAATGGAAAATCCAGCTAGCATAGGCTAGCTGGATTTTTTTATGTAAAGTAACAAAAAATAAAAGGGAGGAAATTCAATTGTAGGAGAATAGTTATGAAATTAGCATTAGGGAAGTTATACTGGAATGAAGAAGCTTGTATGCCTTGTTATCCGATATTAGAAAATGATATGATATGTGATGTGCTTATTGTTGGAAGCGGAGAATCAGGCGCTCAAATTGCATATTTTTTAACAAAATTAGGAATGAGTGTCACGTTGATTGATAAACGAAAAATTGCACACGGAAGCACAGTTGCTAATACAGGATTACTACAATTTGTTCATGATAAGTCATTGACATCTTTGATTCATACATTTGGGGAAGCAAAAGGGGTGCGAGCTTATCAGCTTTGTTACTAGGCACTGCGAACATTGGAACAGGTTGTTCCAATGTTAGATATTGATCCTTGTTTTATTCCGAGAAGAAGCTTATATTATGCAAGTCAAAATGAAGATATTTCATTCCTTCAAGAAGAGTATCGTACATTACAACGTTACGGATTTCCTGTTGAGTATTTTACAGAATCTGATATTAAGAAACGATATTCATTTACAAAACCGGCAGCATTATATACAGGGGGGGATGCAGAAGTGAACCCGTATATGTTAGCTCATGGTCTTATACATAAAGCAAACCAGCTAGGTGCTTCTATTTTTGAAAATACAGAGGTTGTGCATATTAAGCCTGTTCAAAAAGATTTGGTTTCTTACACAAAAATAGGTAAGAAAATTGTAGCGAAAGCAGTGATTATGGCTACAGGATATGAAACACTATTTGGGAAAAAAGAAGCAAATACAACGGTAGAAACCTCTTATGCTATTGTTACAAATGAGCAAGAGCATTTTAATGGGTGGCACGAACAATCATTAATTTGGGAAACTGCTCGGCCGTATTTGTATTTTCGTACGTACAAAAATAGAATTATTGTAGGCGGATTAGATGAAGCGATGCAACTTCAGAAATTTGGTGATACAAAGTTATTGCATAAACGAGAGTTGCTAACTAAAATTATACAAGAGATGTTTCCAAATCTTTCAAATATAAGAGCTGAATATTATTGGGCTGCTGCATTTGGCGGAAGTCATGATGGTCTTCCTATTTGTAAAGAAGATGATAAAGTCTCTAATTTGTATTATGCATTACCGTATGGAGGAAATGGAACTGTATATGGAATGGTATTTGCAAAACTATTTCAGCAGTTATTTACAAATAAAGAAAATGATGATTTTTCTTTGTTTAATCGATAGAAAAAAGGTAGCGAAGTGATGGGATGAGAGATATAAAGAAATTTTTGCAAAAATTGCGTCCGGTACAGCTTATTGTTTTATTTTATTTCATAGCAGTAATTGTTTCTGTAATTTTATTAAGTTTACCATTTGTCATTAAGCCAGGTGTAAAATGGACTTTTATAGATGCGTTATTTATATCTGTTAGCGCTGTTAGTGTTACGGGGCTTTCAGTGGTTTCTATTCCAGATACGTTTAATACGGCAGGTATTATGATTTTAGCGCTCGTATTACAATTAGGCGGTTTAGGAATTATGGCACTTGGTACATTTGTTTGGATGATAACAGGTAAGAAAATAGGATTGCAGCGAAGACGATTAATTATGGCAGATCATAACCAAGGAAATTTATCAGGGCTTGTTGAGTTGATGCGGTCTATTTTAATTTTGATTATTTCGATAGAAGTGGTTGGGGCGCTTCTATTAGGAACAAGATTTTTACTCTATTTCCCAAGTTGGAAAGAAGCGTATTTTCATGGTTTTTTTGCCTCTATTAGTGCAACAACGAATGGTGGATTTGATTTAACTGGTCAGTCGCTTATTCCATATCAGAAAGACTATATTGTACAAATAATTCATATGCTTCTTATTATTTTAGGAGCAATTGGCTTTCCTGTGCTAATGGAAGTAAAACAGTATTTGAGTAAGGAAAAACATCAATTGTTTCGTTTTTCACTATTTACAAAATTGACAACAACGACATTTTTCTCGCTTATTATTGTGGGAACAATCGTTATTTTTTTATTGGAGCGAAATCAGTTTTTATTAGGGAAATCCTGGCATGAAACGGTATTTTATACGTTGTTTCAATCCGTTACAACGAGAAGTGGTGGATTAGCGACAATGGATATACGTGACTTGTCACAGCCGACGCTTTTATTTATGAGTGTTTTAATGTTTATTGGTGCTTCTCCAAGTTCAGTTGGAGGGGGAATACGTACAACGACGTTTGCTGTGAATATTCTTTCCCTATATACGTTTGCAAAAGGTGACAGAACGGTACGTGTTTTTAAACGGCAATTGCATGAGGAAGACGTTTTAAAAGCGTCCGTTGTTATGACTATGGGGATTTTATTATGTGCTTTTGCTTTATTTATTTTATCGATGACTGAAAATGCACCATTTATGAGTTTAATTGTTGAAGTATGTTCTGCATTTGGAACGACTGGGTTATCAACAGGTATCACTTCTGATTTAACAACTGCTGGAAAACTTGTATTAATTGTTCTCATGTTTATTGGTCGTGTTGGTATTTTAACATTTATTTTAGCAAGTGGTGGAAGGGAACAACCACCTCGCTATAAATATCCCAAAGAGAGAATTATTATTGGATAACATGAAACCATTCTACCTATAAAGGTAGAATGGTTTTTTAATCGTTAATACCAAATTGAGGGTGCATAAATGAATCTTCAACCCCGTCTGTTTTGTTTCGTAACACTTCTTGATTTTCTTCTGAAATCCATCCGATATCATTTGTTGGATGGATCCATTCTTCGCCAGCCATAATGGCCGGATCAACTTCATCACTCCAATTGTTAAGTGGGCTATTTTTAGAATTGTATTTACTATCTCCAATTACAACATCGTATTGATTAATAAAGGGTTGTTGCATTTGTTTTCCTGTTCCTTTAAAGGAGGGGAAATTCATTTGATGCGGCAAGGTTTCATCTAAAATGGGTGAATGAATTTGTTGTTTTTTCTTCAAAGTAATCGTTCCTTCTTTATTATAGTAGGAAATATGAATTTCCTGTTCAGATATAGTGTTTCCATATATACGTTGCTTTGTACTTGTTAACACTTCCCATCAATAATTTTTGAAAGTTTTCTCAAACTAATATAGAAAGTAAGATGTCATTACAGTGAAGGAAGGTATTGTAAGTGGTAAAACGAAAAGTAAAACAACATGCGGCAATGAATCATAATAAAACTCCAAAAGAAAGCCTACCGGATGCGGAATTTGCGGTAGAGTATGAAAATGAAAATCCAGCGAAATATGCAAATCGCAATTCAAAAAAGGGTAAGCAAAAATGAGGCGTTTTTTACAAACGCCTCATTTTTTTGTGGAATTTTTAATCTTTTCTTAATTAATTGTAAATTTTCTGTTTTTTTGTTGTGAAAAAATATGAAAAAACATTGAAGTAGCAACGTATTACACAAAAACAAACAACAAACAAAAGATTAATGTTAGTTTAATACTGTTTTTACACTTGGCGTTTATATTGGAGTTGTACATAAGAAAAATAAAAGGAGAGAGAAAAAGTGAAAAAACACTCTGTAAAGCTGTAGCAACCGGGGGAATATTTTCTTTATTAATGGGATGTGGTACTAAGAAAGAAGAAACTGCTGGGGCGAAAGTGAAAGATGACAAACTGTCTGGATCATTAGCAGTTTACACAGCAATTGAAGAAGAACTTGTACCTAGTTATCTTGATTCCTTTAAAAAGAAATACCCAGATGTGAAATTAAATATTGTTCGTGATTCAACAGGGGTTATTACAGCGAAATTGTTAGCAGAAGGGAAAAATACACAAGCAGATGTTGTATGGGGAACAGCAGCTTCTAGTCTTTTAGCTCTAGAAAAGAAAGAAATGTTGAAAGAATACTCTCCAAAAGGTGTAGATCGTGTACTTTCGCAATTTAAAGATGATAAAAAGCCAGAAAAATGGATTCGCGACGATTAAAAATGATTATAAACTTCCGGATGGTTTCCCAAAAGATGTAACAGATAAGTTATATAAAAATAACGATTTTAAATGGGCGGCTGATAATCGCGATAAAACTTTAGAACGTTTGGAAAAAGAATTTGGGCAAAAAGCAGAACCGAAAAAGTAAGTGGGAGAGAGAAAAATGAGGTGAAGTTATGTCTATTGTTGGAGAAGAGAGAAAGCGTAGTATTCTTGAAAAAGTAGAGTTTAAGGGAAAAGTGAAAGTTTCAGAGCTAGCAAGTGAATTTTCAGTATCAACAGAAACCATTCGCAGATATTTAGAAGAGCTTGATCGGGAAAAGAAGTTGAAGAAAGTATACGGGGGAGCGGTTCAACTTCCGGGAGCAGGGATAGAGCCCCCTATGCTAGAAAGAGAAATGCTATATATTGAGGAAAAGAAAAGAATTGGCTATAAAGCAGCAACTTTTGTAGAAGATGGAGATGTCATTGTTATTGATGATGGAAGCACGCCCCTGCAAATGGTCCCGTATCTCGTTCATCGGAAAAACTTAACTGTTGTGACGAGTTCATTTCCTGTTGCAACCCAATTCATTTCTTCTATAAATAAAAAAATGTTTGATGGTGAAGTATTATTTATTGGAGGAAAGGTATCTCCAAAACACTGTCGTGTATCAGGATCTATTTCACAGCAAGTCATTCGTCAGTTTCATTTTCATAAGGCATTTATTTCAATTGATGGATTGTTACCTAGTTTTGGAATCTCGAGTTTTGAATTGGAAAAAGCTAAGTTATCAGAAGCGATGATTCAATTAGCGGAAAAGGCGTTTATTTTATGTGATCATACAAAACTGGGGGTAAAAGGAAATTATCGAATCGCCGGTTTTTCTGATATTGGGCACGTAATTTGCGATAAAAAAATGCCTCATAGTTTTGAAGAATTTATTACAAAAAATAATATTCGCTGGACGATTAGTTAAATATAGGTTTCCAATCCGAAAGTTGTAGGGCCTACTGTTTTATTGTTTTACACATAGATGAGAGAGGTACTTTGAAAAGTTTTGTATCAGTGCAAAAAAAATGGACACATTTTTCGGCTTCCTTCATATAATTTACCAACAGAAAAAAAGTTGACTAGAGGAAAGAAGGGGAAAAGGTGTCGGAACGCTTGTATAATAAACTTATATTGTATACAAATATGTTACAAAAGATCGGCATTATTAATGAGCAAGAGAAGAGTGAGATGCTTCAAATGATGAACAAAAAGGCTCTGTGAAAGAGCTTTTTTTGTTGTGTAACACGTGCCTAATTTTCAGGTAGATGAAGAAATTGTATTGACAAAAAGAGATTCTCATGTGATAATTCAATTAAATTTTTGGAATAATCAAAAAATACTTCTTTTACATAGAAATGGCTAAACCATTACAGTAATATTCTCATGGGGGTGACGAAATGTTATTTTTTTTAAAGAAGTGGAAAGAGTTAAGAGATGTAAGAATGGAATTGGCTCTCCGTGATTGGTTTTATGGTACAAAAATTAGTTTATCTATGCGGACATCACAAGAACCATTAACATTTTTAGTAAATATTGAAGGAAGAGACAAAGGGTTATTTGCAGAAGAGGATTTTATTGTAGTAAATAGTATGTGTGAGCCTGTATTTGCAAATGATGAAAAACCAGCAGTTGAATCGTTTATGCATGCAGATATTTATAAAAAAGGTAATGCGGAGTGTATTTTGCAAGTTCAAACTGTAGATAGTCATTTAATATCAGAGTTATATGGAAAAGAAGGAGCAGTTACATTTGAAAAACGCACTGTAGAACGTGTTTTTGGAAAAGAAGGAATTACAGAGATTACGATTCCGATTGTAGAAAATGAAAAGAAGTTTGCTGATTTATTAGAGAATCATGTTCCTAATTTTATAGAAGGCGGCGGTGCTATACTTGTTCATAATTACGGAATGATTGTATGGGGAAACTCGCCAGAAGAGACGAAAAAATGGCTAGAAGGGTTAGAGTATTTAATGAATTATCACGTGAAATTATTGATGATTAAAGGAACTAAGAGTTCAGTTATATAAAGAGAATAATTCGTCACGTGCAAACTAATAAATGAAAGCGTTTTAAAAAATAATTTCACTCATAAAATATGGGTCTCCTTATTATATATAGATTACATGTCGTCATGTGAGGAGGAACGTATTTTGCGAGTTAAATATCATTTTCTGCCGAAACAACAGGTGACATTTTGTAAGGATAATGATTCGGGGGAACAGGCGTTAAAAATTATGGACGTGAAGGGATATAGAGCAATCCCTGTACTTGCAGAAGATGAGAAGAGATTTAAAGGGATCATTTATAAAGTAGATATTTTAGAACGTAAATGTAATGAGGGTTTAGAAGATGTATGTGTGAAAGATATTATGGAAGATAAATCTGCATTTATTTTTGAAAAGGATTCTTTTTTTCGAGCCTTTTATGTAATTAGGCGTCTTCCATTTTTAGCTGTATTGAATGAGTACAATGAATTTGTTGGCATTTTAACACATTCTAATATATTTGATGTCATTGAAGATTCATTTGGGATGCAAACGGGTGGTTATATAATAACAATCGCAACGCAAGATTGTAAGGGGACAATTAAGGAGTTAGGAACGTTGCTCAGGTCTTATCATATTGGTGGATTATTTACATTGGACAATGGTGATCAATATATTCGTCGTGTTATTGTGAACATTACAGATGACTTAAGTGAAAAAGCATTAGAATCATTAATTGCAAAAATAGAGAAAAAAGGATTTCGCGTGAGTCATGTAGATTATATATAAGGTAGTAGTATGAAAAATAGAGAGCAGCATATAGCTGCTCTCTATTTTTGTTTGGAGACAGGTGGTGGTGAGAGGACAAGGTCGGATAAGAAAATAAAGTCTGCATGTTCACGTACTTTAGGAATGGTGGACTCAATAACACGAGAAGTAATTTCCCCAGGAGGGCCGACATGACCAATTGCTACTACGACAGGTTTTTCTTTAATTTTTTGTAGAAGTAACTGTGCTTGCTTTGTAATATGAGATGATGTATAAACATCATCAAAGAATAATTGATTTTCTACAATAGGAACTCCTAATTCCTTTCCGATTTTTGGTACTACGCTATTGGGATTTGTTTTACTATCTAAATAAAATAGGCCATGTTTTTTACATACTGATAGTATGATTCGCATAATTCTTTCATCAGCTGTTACTTTAGAACCCATATGATTATTCATCCCAATTGCATGTGGTACTTCTTGAATCGCTTGTTCGACCCGACTTTCAATTTCATGATCACTTAAATCAGTTGTAATGGCTTTAGGACCAAGCCATTCTTTTTTTCCTTTAATAGGCTCCATTGGCATATGAATAATAACTTCATGCCCTTTTTGATGTGCAGCTACTGCATCTTGTTTTGTAGATGGAAGAAAGGGCATAACAGCTACAGTAAGTGGAATGGGAAGTGATAACATCCTTTCAGTTCCCTTCATATTATTTCCAAAGTCGTCGATTACAATGGCAACTTTATTTGTATGGGCATACGTTTGAAAAGGAAAAATGACAGTAGATAATAAAATGAAAAAAATAATGATATGTTTACGCATATAAAAAATTCCTTTCTGAATGGGTGATTTGTTATAAATAAAGCTTTATCAAATTTCTAGTTAGTGAAACAAATTAGATATGTAATTTGCATGAACTGCACTAAAATCCTGATTGGTAAGTGCTAATAATCAGTGGGAATGAAGAAAGTTCGTACTGATTAAGGTTTACCTTTATAGAAAATTTATCTTTTTTAATAAAATAAGGTACTGTATTTGTGAAGATGGAAACGCAAATCTATAATTATGATTTGCGTTTTTTACATAAATTAAACGAGAAAAATGTCGAAGTACTGGAAATCAAAAATGTAAAAGTAGAGTTTATTTGTCGTTTGGAAAAAATACCATGAAAAAAATGTCTATTATTGCGAATGTATTTACAAAGATAGAATAATTTGTAATAATTCTCAAAGTGAGGATAAAGATTTGTAAATTACAGGGAGAAAATGTTAGAATTTCTGAGTATTCTAATTCGGTTACAATATACATTTGTAGTCTGAATGTATGGAGTGAAAATGAAGTAGAGAGTATGGAAGAATAATGAGGGGGATATGGATGTTTACAGCAAAACGGGAGTACACAATGGAAAAACTTTCGCGTGATATTCATATGAAGCGTGAAGAAATGATTCATTTAGGTTTAACAAACGGATTAAACAGTACTGAAACAATTCAAGTGAGTCAAGAATTGGACAAGCTTATTGTACAGTATCAACGATATAAAGAACAAAAAACACCAAGATGGTTCGCATTTATGAAGGTACCCTTTTTTCAAATAGAATATGAAGGAAAATCAAGTGCTTTTTGGAAAATGTTTGTGACTGCTTTTATGAAATAAACATAATTACCCTCCGCAGAGAAGGATAATTATGCTGAATCTAATGGAAGCTTTATATGAACTGTGGTTCCTTTATTTTTTGTGCTATCAATCACAATTTGTCCATCATACATTTCTATAATTCGTTTGCATATGACAAGACCAAGACCTGTTCCGGTATCTTTACTGGTAAAGAACGGATGAAAGAGGTGTTTTTGAATATGCTTTGGAATACCCTTTCCTGTGTCAATAATGTGTAATTGTGCGTGCTCTTTATTACTGGTTACCTGAATTGTTAATACATCACCAGATGACATAGCTTCAATTGCATTTTTTGTAATATTTAAAACCACTTGTTTCATATGATCTTTTGAACAACGGATATGAACAGGATGGTCTGGTAACTGCAAGGTGAATATAATATTATGCAAATTTGCTTCGGATCGAATAATTAATGAGACCTCTTTGATAATATCCCTTACATCATACTTTTTTTCGATAATCGCTGTTGGTTTACCAAGAATAAGAAATTCGCTAACAATTTCATTGATACGTTTTATTTCTTGTTCGATAACAGAAAAATAAAATTGGTCTTGTTCTTGTATATGTTTTTCCTTTAAGAGTGCTACAAGACCTTTAATTCCAGTAAGTGGATTACGGATTTCATGAGCTGTACTAGCTGCAAAAGTACCAACTAATTCAATTTTTTGTATTTCATTTTGTTGTCTCTCCAATCTTGTTTGTCGTTTCAGCAAAATATATTGAACGAGTAAAAATAAAATTGTCATTAAAAATAAAGTAACCATACATTCTACCGCAACGGTTTTGTATAAAGTTGTTTTATGAATAGGTAATGGAGAAACAGCAACTTTCCATTTTAATTTTGGTAGTGGAGTAGAAATTTTGTTTGTATGTTGCCCAGTTGGTTCGTTATTATCATCTGTTAAAAAGACTACATCATGCTCATCGGTTACTTCAAAATGATATTGTGGTTTAATAGCATTTAAAGCAGACGATATATAATCAAAGCGTAAACTAGCCAACAATAAACCAGAAATTTGTTTGTGTTTTGTAAAAATGGGTGTGGCAATCATAATAGCTTGGTGTCCAAGAACCCGATCTGTAATGACAGATGATACAGTTGTTTTTTTTGATTTAAAAGCTTCTGCTATATAATACCGATCTGCAACCTGAATTGGTGTTGTTAAACCTTTTGATGCTACAGTAATTAGGCCGTTTTTATTTGTATAATATAATCCAGAAAAACGCTCGTCTTTTTCATCGGTATCGTGTAATATTTGCTGAATTCCGTTTGTATTTTCTGTTTCTGTATTTACGACCATAGCAAGCATCTCTAAGGCGGAAATTGCTTCGCCAATACGGTGATCTAAGTAGTCCTTATATAAAAATAAAACAGTATGAGCAGCTTGTTTGTTTTCCTGTTGCATTTGGTAGGTGTGATAAGAATAGAAAGTTGCACCGATTCCCAGTGTCGGTAATATAACAAGCAGTATATAAAAAGTTATGCTTCGTAATTTTCCATTCAAGATTGCTACTCCTTTTTTTTATTATCATTATATATAAACTGTGTTAAAATTGTCATGTTTTTATTTCATGTGTGAAAGTTAGTACTTAGCATGTGGGAAAGAGTAAAAATGAGAAATGATTGAGCGATCATTCGGAGACAAAGATGAACCATTGATAGCTATTTTGCTTTATGGAAAAACTTTTTATTTGGTAGATTGTCTCGAATTTTTGTGAATTTAAGTGAAGGGTTGAAATCGTATGAAGTTGAATGATGAGAGGGAAGAGATTTCTCAATCTTTGAAATTGTTTATTGCATTATCGCGTGTGCACCACTTTGTTATGGATGCTACAAATAAATCAATACAAAGTAACAGACTAAATCCAACTGAGTTTGCTGTATTAGAATTGATATATCATAAAGGTAGTCAGCCGCTTCAACAAATTGGAGAGCGTATTTTAATTGCAAGTGGAAGTATTACGTATGTTGTTGATAAGTTAGAAAAAAAGGGGCTTGTGAAACGAATTCCATGCCCGAATGATCGCCGTGTTATATATGCACAGTTAACAGGAGAAGGAGAGACCTTCATCGCTTCTATTTTTCCAAAGCATGAAAAAGTTATACAGGATTCCTTTGGAATGTTAACAAAAGATGAGAAAAATGAGCTGTTATCTTTGCTTAAAAAAGTTGGGAAATATGAAAAGTGATAGAAAACCTTTCTTTTTTGATGGGAGAGCGCGACCGGCCATGCGTAGAAGCGGCCAGATCCTTTTTCAGCCCCATGCCAAGTGAAAACAAAAGGAGAAAATGAGTAGTAATTTCCTTTTGTTGTTCATAGCCATGACTTTATGTGTTGGAAGTTAACAAAGGGTTATCTCGCAAAGTCCCGAGTAGTGATGGGAATTTCAATTTATATAAGTACAAATTGAAAAAACGGCAGAAAACCTTTCTTTTTTTGATGAGAGAGAGCGACTGGCCATGCGTAGAAGCGGCCAGATCCTTTACCTGCTCCATGCCAAGTGGAAACAAAGAGAGGAAAAGAGTGCAGGTCATCTTTTGTTATTCATAGTAGCGATTTATATGTCGAAAAATCAAAATGGTTTTATATAACATGTTAAAAAAGCTTTCGATGTAAAATGGTCAAAGGCTTTTTTGATTATCCCGCTATTTACGGGCAGAAAAACCTCTTCCTCAAGATTCAGAGAGAAGCGAGAAAGATAGGTGAGGGTTTGAAGGATAAAGAAAAAACTCACGGATGGAAGTTTCATTTTATATAGGTAGTAATTTCATTCACCGTTCTACAAGAAGTATGGATGGAATGTTACAGTTTCTAATGGATTCTGTTGAAGAATAAAAGGAGATTCAGAAAAGGAAATGGAATTATAGTAAGGGTACATATAATTGAGAGGAGGCATATTCATGTCATTTAAGAACTATGAATATACACGCCCAAATACGGAAGAGTTGCAAGAAAAATTCACTGTAGCTTTAGAACAGTTTGAGAATGTAAAGACGATAGAAGAGCAAAAGCAAGTAATTGGTGTAATTAATGAGATTCGCAATGATTTTGGTACAATGGGAAATATTTGTTATATCCGCCATTCTGTTGATACAACGGATCCCTTTTATAAGGAAGAACAAGATTTTTTTGATGAGTATTCTCCGATTGTACAAGGCTATGTAACGAAATATTATAAAGCATTGATGAATTCTCCGTTTCGTGATGAACTGGAGGCTTATTATGGGAAACAATTATTTGCTTTAGCAGAATGTAATTCAAAAACATATTCAGATGAGGTTGTGAAAGATTTACAATTAGAAAATAAATTATCTTCGCAATATACACAACTTTTAGCGGCTGCAAAAATTGATTTTGAAGGAGAAGAGAGAACATTATCACAACTTGGACCTTTTATGCAACATACGGATAGAGATATGCGTAAAAGAGCAAGTGAAGCTTATTATGGTTTTTTAGAAGAGCATGAAGAAGAGTTAGACAGTATTTATGATGAACTTGTAAAAGTAAGAACGAAGATTGCGAAAACACTTGGTTTTAAAAACTTTGTTGAACTTGGATATGCAAGAATGTATCGCACAGATTATAATGCGGAAATGGTTGCCAATTATCGTAAACAAGTACTAGATTACATCGTTCCAGTTGCGACAGAATTACGAAAAAGGCAGCAAGCACGCATTGGTGTAGAAAAGCTTGCTTACTATGATGAGAATTTTGAATATGCAACAGGTAATCCGACTCCAAAGGGAGATGCAGAGTGGATTATTAATCATGGGAAGACAATGTATAAAGAATTATCAAAAGAAACAGATGAGTTCTTCAACTTTATGTTAGATAATGAATTATTAGATTTAGTTGCGAAAAAAGGAAAAGCTGGTGGCGGTTATTGTACATACATTGAAAATTATAAAGCTCCGTTTATTTTCTCGAACTTTAATGGAACATCAGGTGATATTGATGTGTTAACACACGAGGCAGGTCATGCGTTTCAAGTATATGAGAGTCGGAAGTTTGAAATTCCAGAGTACAATTGGCCAACGTACGAAGCGTGTGAAATTCATTCTATGAGTATGGAATTTTTCACGTGGCCATGGATGAAATTATTCTTTGAGGAAGATACGGATAAATATTATTTCTCTCATTTAAGTTCAGCACTTCTATTTTTACCATACGGTGTATCTGTTGATGAATATCAACATTATGTATATGAAAATCCGGAAGCATCTCCAGAGGATCGCAAAGCGGCATGGCGTAATATTGAGAGAAAGTACTTACCACATCGAGACTATGAAGACAATGATTATTTAGAACGTGGTGGTTTCTGGCAGCGTCAAGGGCATATTTATAGCTCACCTTTCTACTATATTGATTATACATTAGCTCAAATTTGCGCACTGCAATTTTGGAAGCGAGCAAGAGACAATAGACAAGAAGCGTGGGAAGACTATGTGAACCTTTGTCAAAAGGGTGGAAGTCAATCCTTCTTACAATTAGTAGAAATTGCGAATTTGACATCTCCATTTACAGATGGGTGTGTGCAAGGCGTAATCACTGAGATTCAAACGTGGTTACATGCAGTGGATGACACAAAATTGTAAAAATCAACCTTGTTTTTTTCACATTTTGTAATCGACACATTCATAAAACAATGAGATAATATAAGAAAATTCAGATTTATTTAAAGGTGTTTCTAAGTTGGAAACACCTTTTTTTACCAAAAAAGAGGGGGGAGAATTATGCTTCAATCTAATATGAATATTAGTTTGGAAACTTTGCTGCAATCGTTACAATCTACAAGAAACACACTATTATCAGAAATTGAGATGTTAAATGATACGGAAGTGAATGTAAAACCGCGCCGTGATAAATGGAGTATCATTCAAATTATGCATCATCTACACCTAATTGAACAATCTGTCACTTCATCCCTTGTGTATGCTTTACAGAAAAAAGACAAAAAAGTAGTTCCACTCAAAGATCTCCAACTTACTCTTGATCGAACATATAAACGAGAAGCACCTCAACAAATGCAACCAACAGAAACATTAATGAAAAGACAACAAGGAATTCAATTACTCGAACATTCACGCGCAGAATTATTGCATACGCTGCATAGTATTATAGACGAAAAAGAATTGTTCGAAAATTCGTTAAAACATCCTGTGTTTCAGGAGCTTAATCTATATCAATGGATTCAATTCCTTGATTTACATGAACAACGCCATCTTACACAGTTAAAAGAAGCAAAATATGCGATTTTGCAAAGGTAAAGAAAAATTCCCATTTACATGGGAACTATATTGAATAAATAAGAAGAAGCGAGGTAGTAATTATCTCGCTTCTTCTTATTTATCCCTGCTTTTCGAGGGTAGTAATATCCACTCCTTAAGATGCAGAAAAAGAAGATGGGTAGGGGATAAACCACTTATAAAATCCTAATTAATGAGGACTAATTATTAGTGGAGGATGAAGAAACTGGATTGATGCATATTTTTATCTTTTATTTTGGAATAATACATAAAGAGAACATAGAAGGAGTTGAAAGCATGTCACACAAAAAGAAAGAGCAAGAGCGTAGTTGGAAGGCACGAAAAGAAAATCAAAAACCGCATGGGAAAGTAAAGACTTTTGCGGAACTTGTTGATGAAACGGAAAAAACGTGATGATTCCATCACGTTTTTTGTATGAGTGGGAAAGTTAATAGAAAGGTTGTACCAATGTCTTTTTCACTTGAAATATCGATTTTTCCACCCATTGCTTTTACGATGCTGAATACGACCATCATCCCAAGTCCAGTGCCTTTTTCTTTCGTTGAATAGAAGGGAGAACCAAGACGTTTCAGTTGTTCTAGATCCATGCCAATACCAGTATCTTTTATGGCTAACTGTATCTGTGTATGACTCGGTATTAATGTGAGAATAAGATCTCCCCCTTTTGGCATGGCTTCAATACAATTTTTTAAAATGTTTAATAAGCATTGGTTAAATTTTTGTTTTTCTCCAGAAATACAAAAGATGTTGCTTTGCTTTGTGTAAGTTATACGAACATTTGTCAAATTAGCTAGTGGAGTAATGAGAGATACAGCACGAAGTAATTCATCTTCGATTTGTAATACTTGTTCTTTTTCTATACTTGGTTTTGCAAATGTTAGATAATCTGTGAGTACGTGATTTGCTTGTTCAATACCACGTATAGCAATTTCTGTATATAATTTTCGATCTTCTTCAGAGCATTCTTCGGATTGTAGGAGTTGTAAAAAACCTTTCGTTGAAGTTAAAGGATTACGAACTTCATGAGAGATAGAGGCAGCCATTTCTCCGATTAGGTGAAATTTTTCAGCGTTAATTAGTTCTTCTTGTAGGCGTATTTGTAATTGTAGTACGTTTAGTAAATAAAGAATAAGAATGGTACCAATGATGGTACATAATTCATACACAATAATATGAGGGAGGTAATATTCAGTGCTAGGAACTTCAGCAAGGAAAAAAGGAATCCAGCTAAATACGTATACAAAACTATATAAAATAGCAAGTACTACTTTTATATGATTGCTCCCTCTTTGAAAGAGTCTGTATGTGGCAAGGAGAATAATATATAAGCAAATGGAAGCTATAATAGATGGAAAAACTCCTATGCCTCCTAACAAAAAACGGTATATGTTTAATACAGCTAAAATCGATCCACCAGCAATAGGACCTCCTGTTAACGTACCGACAATTAATACAATATGACGCATATCAAATTGAAATCCATTATCCATCCTTGCTGCAAAAGAAATACAAAGAATTGTTGCAGCACTGCAAAATAATATAAATACGGTTGAATTTAACTTAGGTGAATGTTTCCCTTTTTGATTCCAAAATGAGTGATACATTAGCATCATAACGAGGATGGATAATATGTTTAAAAAGAGATAAATAATAAAGAGTTTCAGGTTTATCTCCTCCCTATTCTCATATGTATGGTGTTATATAAGTACAAATTGAAAAACCGACATAAAACCTTTCTTTTTAGGTGAGAGAGCATCCGGCCATGCATAGAAGCAGTCAGCGCCTCTTTCTGCCCCATGCAAAGTGAAAACAAAGAGAGAAAATAAGTAGCGGTCACCTTTTGTTCTTTATAGCAGCGACTTATATGTTGGGAAATCAAAATGGATTTATATAAGTATAATCATACTATTAAAATACAAGAAAATGAATCTTAAACTTACAAAAAAGACAGAAAAATCAGATGTTTTTCTGGATATGTGCAGTATGTTACAATATGTGTTGTTAATGAAAGAAGAAATTCCATGTATAACATGGGAGAGGTTCGCGAACTCCCTCTATAAAAAACTATGGAAACAACAATATCCTTAGGTATTGTTTTGTTTTTTTATTGTGACAGTTCAAGAACGTTCTTTCTTCTTATTCGTAGTAGAGAAGGAGAATGAGTGAGATGAAAAAAGAAAAAGCAGTTGTCGTTTTTAGTGGTGGCCAGGATAGTACAACATGTTTATTTTGGGCAATGCAGCAGTTCGCAGAAGTTGAAGCTGTGACATTTAATTATAATCAACGTCATAAGTTAGAAATCGACTGTGCAGCTGATATTGCGAAAGAGTTAGGAATTAAACATACAGTACTTGACATGAGCCTATTAAATCAACTTGCTCCAAATGCGTTAACGAGAACGGATATGGAGATTACACATGAAGAAGGTGAATTGCCATCAACATTTGTAGATGGACGAAATTTACTATTCTTATCATTTGCAGCTGTGCTAGCAAAACAAGTTGGAGCACGTCATATTGTAACGGGCGTATGTGAAACAGATTTTAGCGGTTACCCTGATTGTCGTGATGTATTTGTGAAATCGTTAAACGTTACTTTAAATTTATCTATGGATTATCCATTTGTTATTCATACACCACTTATGTGGATTGATAAAGCAGAAACATGGAAATTGTCAGACGAACTTGGCGCATTTGAGTTTGTTAGAGAAAAAACATTAACATGTTATAACGGAATAATCGGTGATGGCTGCGGTGAATGTCCAGCTTGTAAACTTCGTAAAGCAGGTTTAGATACGTATTTACAAGAACGCGAAGGAGCGAACGCATAATGGAACAGAATTTTTTTGGATTTCGCATTGTAGAAAATTTACAAAAAGTGGACAAGGACATTCAACGTGAACAACTGAAATATCATAATAAACGAGTGATGGTAAGTAAGGAATTTACATTTGATGCAGCGCATCATTTGCACTGTTATGAGGGGAAATGTAAAAATTTACATGGTCACACATACAAAGTTGTTTTTGGAATTAGTGGATATGTAAATGAGATTGGACTTGCTATTGACTTTGGAGATATAAAAGAAATTTGGAAAAATGAAATAGAAATTTATTTGGATCATCGTTATTTAAATGAAACATTACCAGCGATGAATACGACAGCTGAAAATATGGTCGTTTGGATATATGAGAAGATGGCAGAGGCACTTACAAAAGAAGACCGTGCAAATGAATATAAAGGAGCACGGGTTGAATTTGTTCGTCTATTTGAAACACCAACAAGTTATGCAGAAGTAAGACGGGAGTGGATGATCGGTGAGTAAAATTCCTGTTCTGGAAATTTTTGGGCCGACCATTCAAGGTGAAGGAATGGTTGTTGGACAAAAGACGATGTTCATTCGTACAGCAGGTTGTGACTATAGTTGCGCGTGGTGCGATTCGTCCTTTACATGGGATGGATCAGCGAAAGAACAAATTCGGCAAATGACTCCCGAAGAGATATGGAGTGAGCTTGTAGAAATTGGTGGAGAAAATTTTTCACATGTAACGATTTCAGGTGGGAATCCAGTGTTGTTGAAAAATATAGATGATTTTCTGTCTTTATTACAAGAAAAACAAATTCGCACCGCCATTGAGACGCAAGGAAGTAAATGGCAGGAATGGTTGCTTCATATTGACGAAATAACAATTTCGCCAAAGCCCCCAAGCTCACAGATGAAAACTGATTTTATTATGCTGGATTCTGTTATTGAAAGATTAGCAGGAAAAGATTTTAGCTTAAAAGTCGTTGTATTTGATGATCACGATTTTGAATATGCGATAAAAGTGCATGAGCGTTATCCGCATGTACCGTTTTTCTTACAAGTTGGAAATGATGATACGAAAACAGTGGATGATGCAATTCTTATTAGGAATTTACTACAAAAATATGAATGGCTCATTGAAAAAGCTGTTCATTGCAAAGAAATGAATGACGCAAAAGTATTACCTCAGCTTCACGCGTTAGTGTGGGGAAATAAACGAGGCGTATAAGGAATCGAATTGAAGGGATGTATGAAAAATGGCAGGAAGATTAGATGAAGATTTAAAAGATGTAACGTTACTTGGAAACCAAAATACAAAATATTTATTTGAATATAGCCCAAAAATTTTAGAGACATTTGATAATAATCATCCAAACCGTGATTATTTTGTAAAGTTCAACTGTCCTGAATTTACAAGCTTATGTCCAAAAACAGGACAACCAGATTTTGCAACGATCTATATTAGTTATATTCCAGAGCAAAAAATGGTAGAGAGTAAATCATTAAAATTGTATTTATTTAGTTTCCGTAACCATGGAGATTTTCATGAAGATTGTATGAATGTCATTATGAATGATTTAATCAAATTAATGGATCCACGTTATATTGAAGTGTGGGGGAAATTCACACCACGTGGTGGTATCTCGATTGATCCATATTGTAACTATGGTCGTCCTGGTACAAAATATGAAAAAATGGCAGAATATCGCATGATGAATCACGATTTATATCCTGAAACAATCGATAATCGTTAATGAAAAAGGATCTGTATGATACATGCAGATCCTTTTTTTTCTATTATATTACGCATGTTGATTGATAACTGTATAGTTTTTGTGATTTACAACTGTAAGAGGTTCCATATCTAGTTCTCTAAAATTCTCCATGATTGTTATATCGACAATAACGGAGTTTTTATTTACTTTTTGAACACGGCCTTGCATTCCACCTTTAAATTCGATAATATCTCCAGTTTCTGCGGTTTTCATAAGCAACTCTCCTTGTTACAGTTTTACCAAAAAAAGAACAATGTTGTTCTTTTTTATTTCCCTTTATTTTGAACTATATTCCCCTGTTTGTAAATGTTTCCATGATAAAATTTCAAAAAATAGTCATTTTTCATAAGAAATGTATAAAGTATTTTTCTATTTTAGGAGAGGGAATTGATAAAAAAGTGCTTATATCAGTATATAGGGGTATAATAAACTGGGGGCGGTAAAAATGTTGTTTAAAATTGTTGGAAGTTTTATAATGATCCTTTTATTCTTATTTTCATATAAACAATTAAAAATAATTCGTATCCATGAAACAGATACATATTTTGATGGATTAGATGGTATGCATGCTTCTGTCACTCATGAGAGCGGTGCGGATATGTAAGGAAGTATGACTTTCTCTTTCTCCATGGTATGATGATAATAAGAAAAAGTGCATAATAATATAGGTGATGAGCGGTGAATGGAGAGTGGAGAAGATGCGAATTTCTTTTATTCGTCACGGTCGCTTGAACAATGTTACAGAATCAATGACAGTATCATCGTTCCACAAATGGATGGAGCGGTACGATTTAGACGGTATGGAAAAAAGTATGGACATACCAATTGAGACGGTTGAAGTAATCGAATCTGCGAAGCTTATTGTAACGAGTGATCAAAAACGTACGGTACAGTCAGCAGCAGAATTAACAAATTCTCTTTCTTTTATACAAAGCTCCCTTTTTCGAGAGGCAGAAGTACCATCTAGTTTCTTTGTTCCGAAATGGGTGAAGTGCAAACCGGAAGTATGGACATTTATTGGGCGTACATTATGGATGATTGGATATTCTAAAGGTGTTGAGTCTTATCGTGAAGTACAAGGAAGAGCGAAGCAAGCAGCTGATACATTAGTCGGATATGCGTTAGTACATGGGCAAATTGCGCTCATAGGGCATAGTTATTTTAATACGATGATTGGGGCTGAGCTACGTGCTAGAGGATGGTCTGGTCCGCCTATTTTTCATGGGAAGCCATGGAGTTGTACAGAATATACATTTCATGAAGCAATGAATGGAAATATATTGAATACCAATTTAACATAAAGGCACACGATTACAATAAAGAATCGTGTGCTTTTTTTAAGAAACGAAAGCTTTTTTATATAGTGGTTTCACTAAATGAGCATATGGCTCTCCAACAAGCATAACCGTTTTATCCTCTTGGTAGCCAAGTTTTTTATATAAAGAGAAAGCTCGCTTGTTTTCTAAATTTACAAGTAATGCGATTTTCTCATAGCCTTTTTCATAGGCATCATTTTCTGCTGCTTTAATCAATCTTGAGCCGATCCCTCGTCCGCCATATGTGTTTGAAACGGATAATGTGTCAATATAATATTCATCGAGCTCAGCTTCTTTTTCTAGCGTAATAGATGAATCTTGATGGATTTTTCGTAAGTGTTTTACAATGGGAGTATCTAGTTGTTTTGCATGGCTGCCATGATAGGCTACGATGATTCCAATTGCTTGTCCATCTTGTTCTTCAACGAAACAGTTCTCGTAGCTAAGTCGATTTTCTTTTTTTGAAAACCAAGTTTCAAGCCCTGTCAAGACTTCTGTTCCTGTTCTCCCACCTGTGATTTTTTCAGCAATTTCATGCAGAGCGTTATACAATAAAGGAGATATTGCCTTCGCATCTGTCTTTTTTGCTTTCCGAATCATATTATCCCTCCTAGTTGTCATTCTTATTGTAACATAAAATAAAGTTTCAACCAGTTATTCATCAATTTCTTGAATTTTATAGGATAAGCTTGAATATCCAATTGATTCAGTATAGATGAACCGTTATGGTAGTATATGATACTTGCTGTGAATGTAAGAAATTTAACATTGTCGACTTGTGAAAGATAGGATAAAATATTGCAGAGAGGTGAAATACATGGATAAACAATTAGCAAATACAATTTTAGATCAACTGAAAAATGGAGAGATAGAAGAGTATATTGTAACTAAGGATGTATTTTATACGTTTCGTGAGGTTGTAGTAAATCGAGAAGATTTTAAACATTTCAGTGGGAATGCACAGCACGGCGGGAAAATTATTTATACATATATAGAAACACCGCGTTCTTAATAGAAGGAAAAGGAGAGGAGAATTATGGGAGAATTTAAACAAGGTATTTTACCGCACTGGGACTACATGTGGAAAGATGGTACAGGAAAACGATTCGTAGGAATGGTTATGTTTCCTGAGAAACGTACAGAAGAAGTTATAGAAAAATTGAAAGTAGCATATGAGCAAGAAATTCACATTCGAGCAACTGTGAAATTTCAGCTTATGAATCAATATGTAGAGGGAATGGTTGTATATTTTGATGAAGAAGCGCCAGTATTTACAATGCAAGATAAAGACGAAAATTTTCATCATTTATTTATAAAGGATATTTTACGTATTGAACATTGCGAATGAGCGGTGCTTTGTGTACAGTCTTTTTAAAATTCTCATCACACTAACGAATAAATTGGTGTGCCATAATAATTGTCCTTTTCATTACAATAATATGTTTTATTGTGTAACAAAAAAGAAAGTATATGTACTCGATTTAATAAATGTTTAATCCACAAGAGAGAGAATTCCTTACTTGTGTGATCTGAATAATGTGTAACCGGTTTCGAACAGATTATCTCGTAAATTCTGTTCTTTTTTATGTGATGCTGGAGAAATATATTTCTCCAGCATTTACTGTTTTTTGACAAAACATATTGATAACATTTTTGTAAATATGATTAAATTCGTTGACAACTTTTTCGAAAAGCACTTTATTGACATGAGTTTTAGAATGTTGTTTCATAGTCTTTGTATTGAAAAAAAGGACTTGTCATGTCGAAAAGTAAAAGTTAAAAAAAGAAAGAATTTATACATATATCTTGTGTCTTGTTTTGAAACGTAATACAATATATAGAGAAATCATGAAACGACATCTAGATATTAAAGAAAGAAGGGGAGGGTCGGAAATGTTAGTTGCATATGATTCTATGACAGGAAACGTGAAGCGTTTCATCCACAAATTAAATATGCCGGCCGTTCAAATTAATGACGATCTAGTATTAGACGAAGATTTTGTTCTTATTACGTATACAACAGGTTTTGGAAATGTGCCGGAACGTGTTTTAGAATTTTTAGAACGCAATAATGCAAATTTAAAAGGCGTATCTGCAAGTGGCAATCGCAACTGGGGAGATATGTTCGGAGCAAGTGCAGATAAAATCTCATCCAGATACGAAGTACCTATTGTATCAAAATTTGAGTTATCTGGAACAAATAAAGATGTAGAATATTTTAAAGAAAGGGTGCGGGAGATTGCGACACATTGAACTGAATAATGAAATCACGCAAATGCAAGACGGTTTCTACCAGCTTCATAAAGATAAAGAAGCATTAGAAGTCTTTATGGAAGAAGCGAGAGCGAATACCGTTCATTTTGATAGCGTGGCAGAGCGAATCGAGTATATGAACAAGCACGATTACTATTACAACGTTCTGGACGAGTATAAGTTGGAGGAAGTAGAGGAAGTATACAACGTTGCATACGGTGAAAACTTCGAGTTCCAATCTTATATGGCGGCATCTAAGTTTTATAAGGATTATGCATTAAAAACAAATAATCAAAAACAATACTTAGAAAGCTACGAAGATCGTGTATCAATTGTGTCATTATACTTAGGACGCGGTGATGTTAATAAAGCAAAACAATTTGCAAGCATGATTGTAAAACAAAACTACCAACCAGCGACACCAACCTTTTTGAATGCAGGAAGAAGCAGAAGAGGAGAAATGGTGTCTTGTTTCTTGTTAGAGATGGATGATAGCTTAAATTCGATTGGATTTAATATTAATACGGCGATGCAGCTATCAAAAATTGGTGGCGGAGTCGCTTTAAACCTTTCTAAGCTACGCGCACGCGGTGAGCAAATTAAAGGTATTGATAACGCAGCAAGCGGTGTTGTACCAGTTATGAAATTGCTTGAAGATTCGTTTTCATATGCGAATCAGTTGGGTTAACTTATGGCTCAACTATAAAACCGGGTCAATTGCTGGAACGCCTGAGTATATCTAGGTAGGATACTACGAAGAAATTACGTAGCGCCCCCTAAAAATCCAAGATTGCAGGAAATCAGCAGCCGAGCTCCTAAGTCTATTAGATAGGGAGAAGGTTCAACGACCAAGTGGCTATGTAGGTGACTATATAGCTCGAACCTGGCTTCTCAAACCAACCGAATTCAAAGGGTGTATCCAGTTATGGGGAGAAAAAAGAGCTTTATAACAAAAATATGTCCTATTTGTAAAAGTAAATATGAGGTTAATCAGAATAATAAAAGAGAGATGGAACGATCCAAAACGTGTGGAATATTAGAGTGTCGGAAGAAGCTTGCACTTATTAATACAAACTATAATTTAATATGTTTTGGATGTGGAAAATCATTTGTAGGAAAAAGGATAAATCAAAAGTTTTGTAGTAAGAAATGTCAAACTAAAAGATATAAATTAGTTTGTGTTATATGTGCGAGTGAATTTTATTCTGATAAAAGTGTAACAAAAACATGTTCGCATGAGTGTAGGTGGACATTGAATAGAAGTCAGCTTGTAAATTTAATATGTTCTTACTGTGAAAACCCTTTTTCTAGGCCAGCATATACTGTTAGAGATTCAAAAGTTTTTTGTTCAAAAAGTTGTAATAATAAATTTTTTGTGGAGCTGAATTACGGCACAACGAACAAGTATGGGAAAAACTGGTCCAGGATGCGAGAGTATATGTTTGAGTTTTATGATTTTCGTTGTCAAAGGTGTTTAGAAAAATATGATATAAATACACTAAGATTACATCACATTATTCCATTCCGTTTTTTTGAAAGCTTTAATCAAGCAAACCTTATAATGAATTTATTGCCACTTTGTGATTTATGTCATATTCATGTACATCAAACATACGATGAGTGGTTAAACAAAGAATTTGGTGAGAAGAAGATATGGTCTGAACTCTATAGCGATATAGAGAGGATAGCAGAAATGACTATCCCCCATACGTTTTAAAGGTATGGAGTAACAATATGCAAAGAAAAGGTGCCGGAGCAGTATATTTAAACATTTTCCATTGGGATATTATAGAATTCCTCGATACAAAAAAAATAAATGCCGACGAGAAGAGCCGTATTCAGTCCCTATCAATCGGTATTATCGTTCCGAGTAAGTTCTTTGAGCTTGCAGAGAAAAACGAACCATTCCATGTTTTCGCACCTTATACAGTATATAAAGAGTACGGAAAACATTTAGATGATATAGATATTGATGAAATGTATGATGAACTGATGAGTAATCCGAATGTGAAGAAGAAGCCACTTGATATTAGTGCACGTGATATGCTCATTAAAATTGCTATGATTCAGCTTGAGTCTGGTTATCCATACTTAATGTTTAAATCAAATGCGAACAAACAACATCCGTTAAAGGATATTGGAACTGTGAAGATGTCAAACCTTTGTACGGAAATCTTCCAGTTACAAGAAACATCTGAAATTAATGACTATGGTACAGATGACATTATCCGCCGTGATATTAACTGTAACTTAGGATCATTAAACATTGTAAACGTAATGGAGAATAAAGAAATTCGTGAAGCAGTTCATGCAGGAATGGAAGCATTAACAGCTGTTTCTGATATGACTGTTATTCCAAACGCGCCGACTGTGAAAAAAGCAAATGATGAGCTTCATTCAGTTGGACTTGGTGCTATGAACTTACATGGATATTTAGCGAAAAATAAAATTGCTTATGAAAGTGCAGAAGCGAAAGAATTTGTTCGTACATTCTTTATGATGTTAAATTACTACTCCATTGAAAAGAGTATGGGTATTGCGAAAGAAAAGGGCGAAACATTTAAAGACTTCGATAAGTCGGATTATGCAAATGGCTCATACTTTGAAAAGTATGAAACAACAGACTATAGTCCTGTAACTGATAAAGTACAGCAGTTATTTGAAGGAATCTATATTCCAACAAAAGAAGATTGGACAAGTCTAAAAGAGGAAGTACAGAAGCACGGTTTATACAACTCATATAGATTGGCTATCGCTCCGACACAATCGATCAGTTACGTGCAAAATGCAACTTCAAGCGTAATGCCGATCGTAAGTCAAATTGAGTCAAGAACGTATGCAAATGCGACAACATATTACCCAATGCCGTATTTATCAAAAGATACGTTCTGGTATTATAAATCTTCTTACGATATGAATCAGTTTAAACTAATTGATTTAATCGCAGAAATTCAAGAGCATATTGACCAAGGAATTAGTACAATTCTTTATGTAAATAGCGATATTTCTACGCGTGAATTAGCACGTTATTACATCTATGCACATAAAAAAGGTCTAAAGAGTTTGTATTATACAAGAACACGTAAGTTAAGCGTGGAAGAGTGCGTTGCTTGTACAGTTTGATGCAAACTATAATTGATTGATATACAAAATAAAGAGTAAGACATCATGAGCAGGGTTTTTCTGACCCTGCTCATGCTTAGTTATAAAATTTAAGACGTCTAACATGCGGTTAAGTTTTCATTACAAACTGAAAGCTTTACCGCATATTAGAAAAGCTTATTGATAGAGAAGGGGCGATTCAATGCGCGCGGTAAACTGGAACAAAAAAGAAGACGATTTTAGTTTAATGTTTTGGAAGCAAAACATCGCTCAGTTTTGGACAGAAGAAGAAATTGCGGTATCTTCTGACAAAAATACTTGGGTGCAATTATCAAAAGAAGAGCAAATTGTGTATAAGCGTGTATTAGGTGGTTTAACACTTTTAGATACAAAGCAAGGCGGCGAAGGGATGCCACTTGTACTTGTTCATCTTGAGAATTTGCAAGCGAAAAGTGTATTAGCTTTCATGGGTGCTATGGAAGAAGTACATGCGAAGAGTTACAGTCATATCTTTACGACACTCGCAACGGAAGAAGAAATTGATGAGATCTTTGAATGGGTAGATAGCCATCCATTGCTTGAGAAAAAAGCAGGTATTATTACAGGTTACTATCGTCGTTTATTGAAGCCACAAGTAACGAAAAAAGAATTATACATGGCTATGGTAGCAAGTGTATTTTTAGAAAGTTACTTGTTCTATAGCGGATTTTTCTATCCGCTTTACTTAGCAGGACAAGGAAAATTAACAGCGAGTGGTGAAATTATTAACTTAATAATTCGTGACGAGTCAATTCACGGCGTATTCGTTGGTATTTTAGCACAGCAAATCTTTGCGGAATTTTCTGCAGAAGAACAACAAGAGGTGCAAAAAGAAACACAAGAGTTATTGATGGAACTGTATGAAATTGAAATGGCATATACAGAAGAAATTTATACATCCATTGGTCTTGTTGAAGATGTAAATCGCTTTGTTCGTTACAATGCGAATAAAGGGCTTATGAACTTAGGATTAGAACCACGCTTTGAGGAAGAAGAAATTAACCCAATCGTATTAAACGGTTTACGTACAGATACGAAAAACCATGATTTCTTCTCTGTAAAAGGGAATGGTTATGTAAAAGCAACAAATGTTGAAAAGTTATCAGACGATGATTTCGTATTCGATTTTTAATAGATAAGATTGAAAAAGCTGTCTTTCATATAAAGGCAGCTTTTTTGTTATGAATAGTTTACATAATGTTATTATCTCATGATAAGTTTTTATTCGCCGACTGATTAAAGTTTCACTTCATTTGTATTTATTGGTATGAGAGATTGAATAAGTTATGTCAAAATGAATAGAAAATTAACGAAGCAATTAGAAAAATAATCCCACCTGTAATTTCATTGGAGCATAAAAAAATATGGCTGTTTAGTAAATTTTTTAACAAAGACAATTTTGGCTCAAAAATTGCATGAATATTTAAAAAATAAAGAAAGGGGTTTTGTAATGCATTATATGACATATACGGTTCATTGAAAGCGTTTTCTGTTTAGTTATCAATCTGTACATGAAAATTAGATAGAGAAAGTAGGAGGAATGATAGGTGGGAAAAGGAGTTGGGTTAAAGCGTTCATTAGGACTTTGGTCAATTGTTATGCTAGGCGTTGGGTATATGACACCAATGGTAGGGTTTGATACATTTGGAATCGTTTCTGAAAAAACGGGTGGGCATGTTCCTGGAGCTTATCTTATTGCATTAGCAGGGATGTTATTTACAGCTGCAAGCTACGGAAAAATGGTAAAGGTTTTTCCTACTGCGGGATCTGCTTACACTTATACACAAAAGACAATTAGTGCAAGGCTTGGGTTTCTTGTTGGATGGTCAGCATTATTGGATTATTTGTTTTTACCAATGGTGAATGCACTATTAACAAGAATTTATATGTCGGCACTTTTTCCAAGTGTTCCAGATTGGGCATGGGTCATTGGTTTTGTTCTACTTATTACACTTATCAATATTATTAGTGTAAATGTTACTGCCAATTTCAACACGTTCTTAGTAACATTTCAAGTGCTAGTAATGGTTGTGTTTGTAGTTCTCGTTATAAAAGGATTGATAGCAGGAGAAGGAACTGGAGAAGTCTTTTCCATTCAGCCGTTTTTTCAATCAGATATACAAATATCACCGTTAGTTGCAGGGGCAACAATTCTTTGTTTTTCATTTTTAGGTTTTGATGCAGTAACTACATTTTCAGAAGAAACACCAAACGCAAAGAAGACGATTCCTCGAGCTATTTTTCTTACTGCTTTAATTGGCGGAATTTTATTCATTGTCACTACGTACTTTACACAATCCTTTTTTCCAGATGCATCCGTATTTAAAGATCAAGAATCAGCAGCTCCAGAAATTGCATTATACGTCGGAGGAAAATTATTTCAAACTTTCTTTTTAGTAGGAACATTTATGGGAACAATAGCATCAGGCTTAGCTTCTCATACAAGTGTATCGCGATTATTATACGTAATGGGGCGAGATAATGTAATTCCGCAGAAGATATTTGGATACATTCATCCTCGCTTGCGAACTCCAGTATATAACATTATTTTTGTGGGAATTATTGCGCTCTCTGCTATGTTTATTGATTTAGAAACAGCAGCATCTCTTATTAACTTCGGAGCGCTTATTGCATTTACATTTGTTAATTTATCTGTAATTGCCTACTATGTTATAAAGCAAAAAAGATATAAAACAACAAAAGATTTTTTAAATTTCTTAGTTATGCCTATTTTAGGTGCAGGTACAGTGGCTGTATTATGGTTTAACCTCAATATTCATTCGCTTATTCTTGGACTTAGCTGGGCTGCCATTGGAATCGGTTATCTTTTATATATTACGAACATGTTTCGTTCAGCACCTCCGCAAATGCACTTTGAAGAAGTGCAGGAAATGTAAAATAATAAAAAACATCGGGATTTATCCGGTGTTTTTTATTTTGTAGAGGCTACAAGTATGCAATAATACATAAATCATTCAACTATTCATAAAGAACGTGAGACATTTTGTAAATAAGAGAAAGAGTTGAGGTTGAAACGATAATATAAACATTATATTTCCAGTTGGCACGATTATTGCTTTATAAAACTAGTAAAAATAAATAAATAAATGAGGTGTTATCGTGGCAATTCAATCAGAAAAAGAGGATGTAATACAATCTATTCAAGAAAAAGTTGAGTCGGAAAATGCTTTAGAGGAATTTCAAGCCATATTAAAAGAAGCACTCCATGTTTTGCATTATCCAGAGGAAGTATTCGAGTTTCTTAAGAAGCCGATGCGTTTTTTAGAAGTAAGTATTCCTGTTCGAATGGATGATGGAACAACAAAGGTATTTCAAGGATATCGTGCTCAGCATAATGATGCAGCAGGGCCAACAAAAGGTGGTATCAGGTTTCATCCAGATGTTACAGCAGAGGAAGTAAAAGCGTTGGCCGGATGGATGAGCTTAAAATGCGGAGTTACAGGACTTCCATATGGAGGAGCAAAGGGCGGAATTATTTGTGATCCGCAGAAGATGAGCTTTAGAGAATTAGAGTTACTTAGCCGTGGCTATGTAAGAGCAGTGAGCCAAATTGTTGGACCTACTAAAGATATTCCAGCTCCTGATATGTATACAAATGCTCAGATTATGGCTTGGATGCTGGATGAGTATGATCATATTAGGGAATTTGATTCTCCTGGTTTTATTACTGGAAAGCCGTTAATGCTAGGAGGATCACAAGGACGAGAAACAGCTACTTCTAAAGGGGTATTATACACGCTCCAATTAGTGAGTGAATTAAAACATATTCCAATTCAAAATATGCGGGTAATCATTCAAGGGTTTGGAAACGTTGGAAGTCATTTGGCAAAATATTTATATGATATTGGTGTGAAAGTAGTAGGAGTATCTGATGCTTTAGGTGGCATTTATAACTCAGACGGTCTAGATGTTCCTTATTTATTAGAGAATCGAGATTCTTTTGGTGTTGTATCGAACCTCTTTAGTAAAACAATCTCTAACCAAGAGTTGCTAGAAAAAGAATGTGATGTACTCATTCCAGCAGCAATTGGAGGAGTAATTACGAAACATAATGCAGAAAGACTTGGGTGTAAGATTATCATTGAGGCTGCAAATGGTCCGACAACGAAAGAGGCGATAACAATATTAGAAGAGAAAGATGTTTTAGTTGTTCCGGATATTTTAGCGAACTCTGGAGGTGTTATTGTTTCTTATTTTGAGTGGTGCCAAAATAACCAAGGATATTATTGGACAGAGCAATATGTAGACCAATGTTTAAAAGAAAAAATTACATCTAGCTTTTCTGATGTATTTAACACTTCAAAACGGTTTGGGGTAAATATGAAAATTGCTGCTTATATAGAAGGGGTTCGTAAAATTGTAGAAGCGTCGCGTCTAAGAGGATGGTTGCATTTTTAAGCTAAAGGGAGGAATCAAATGAAACTGGACATTTTATTAGAACAAATTGAAAAGCAACCAATTGGTTATTACTGTATTATGTCGAATCATCATCGCTATGATATAGCAGTCACGTATTCACAGCAATTTTTTGGAAAAGCAATGGTCACATCTATTCAAAATGGAAGAATGATTTTATTAAGTCAGGAAGATATCGAAGAAGAGCAATACTGGGCACCTAAGCTAGGAATTGAAATAGAAGATGTAGAAGATTTTCAAAGCTTTTTTCATATGATTCTCCAGTCACAAATGTTGGCAGAGCAATATTAATAGAATAAAGGAAGGGAATGATTTATTTTGTATTATGAAATAGTTACGAGCCCATGCTATGGAACAGTTGAAAAAGTTGCTATTGATAAGGACTCTCGAATTTATGAATGGGAACCACTGTTTGCGATTAAAAATATGAATGGTAAGTTGGAAGTAATTAAAATGGGATGTAGCGGAGAAGTACAATCTTTAGAAGTAGAAGCAGGAGATAAAGTAATCCCAGGGATGGTATTAGCGTATATTCAAGAAGATATTTTAATTAGTGGTAGTGATTAATTTTAGGGAGGAAGATGGAACTATCCATCTTCTTTTTTTAGTAAAGTAAGTAAAAAGTATGTATTGTCAGATTAATTAAAAAAATTCCGATTTTAATGATACAATACAAGTTAAGCAGTTTAAAGGAGGAGTAACAAAATGTTTTCCATTGCTCATGATAAAATTAGACCTATTGTTTCCATATCGATCGATCAATCTGAACAGGAATGGAATATAGACGCTGAAAATATGAAAGAATCTTTTCTGTTTTTAAAAAGAGAAGATCAATTATCTGCATACGTCCATGTTAAGGAGCTGCTATCAAGAAGTGAGCGCTTAACGACTAAAATGTTACTTTCAAATGCTGTTTCATTAGATACAATATGTCATCTTAGCAAAAATATTTCCTTAACAGCTCTCTTTCAAATTATTGGGGCACCTATTGCCATAGTGAAAAATGAAAGAGGAGAGTTAACGGGATACATAAGAAGAGAAGATGTTTTTGCAGAACTATTTAAACAAGAAAATAAAAGTGTGGATCTACTGAAAATTATTTTAACTTCTATTCCAATGGGGATTTTTGTAGTAGACCGTGAAAAGAAAATTGTGAATTGTAATGAATCTGGTTTGAAGATGATCAAATCCACTCCTGAAAAAGTAATGAATGCACCAGCAGAACAGATTTTTAATGGGGAACATATTAACAATGTATTTGCAACAGGAAAAACGATTTTAAATCAATTACAAATAACAAATGAGATGGGAGTATTAGTTGACTACAGTCCTATACCAAGCTTCGATCAAAGAATCGAAGGAATGGTCATTATTGTGCAAGATTTACCGATGGTTGAGGATATGGCTATGGAAATTGAATATATAAAGGATTTAAATAAAGACTTACATGCAATTTTATCTAGCATTTATGATGAAATATTAGTAGTTAATCATAAAGGGGAATTAATCCGTTATAGTGAAACCGTTATCAATGATTTTTGGGGAAGAGATTTGAAGGATCTTTTAGGAAAAAATTTGTTAGACTTAGAGAAAAAAGGGTTATTTAGTCCATCAGTTACACGATTAGTGTTGGAACAACAAAAAAAGGTATCGATTGTACAAGAGACAAAAAAAGGTAGAAAGATATTAGCCGTTGGAAATCCTGTGTTTAATGAAAATGGAGAGCTTCATCGTATTATTATTGCCTCAAGAGATATTACAGAAGCAACGCGATTAAAGACGGAATTGCATGAGATAAAAAAGATATCCGAACAATATAAGAAAGAGTTGGACAGCTTTAAAAATAAAGATCGCTTTCTTAAGAAACTTATTTATTGTAGTCCGAAAATGGAGCAAATTATTACTCAAGCAAAAAAAATAGCTGATTTTTCTTCAAATGTTCTTATTTCTGGAGAATCAGGTGTTGGGAAAGAAGTGATTGCACAAGCGATTCATCAACTTGGAAACAGATCTTCAAATCCATTTTTAAAATTAAATTGCGGTGCGATTCCAGAGACATTGTTAGAAAGTGAACTGTTCGGCTATACGAAAGGTGCTTTTACTGGTGCTGATAAAAATGGAAAAGAAGGGTATTTTAAGCGGGCGGATCAAGGAATTTTATTTTTGGATGAGATTGGAGAAATGCCTTTACATCTGCAAGTAAAATTACTCAGAGTATTGCAAGAACAAGAGGTAATTCCAATTGGAAGCACAATACCTACGAAAATCAATGTTCAAATTATTGCCGCGACGAATAAACGTCTTGAAAAAATGGTGGAAGCGGGCACGTTCCGGGAAGATTTATTTTATCGCTTAAATGTCATCCCACTGCAAGTTCCACCGCTTAGAGAACGAATGGAAGATGTTCCACTACTCGCGTTTCATTTTTTACAAGAGTTAAATGAAAAATATAATAAAAACTATCATTTAACTCCGGATGCACTAAATTTACTAGAGTTTTATTCATGGCCAGGAAATGTAAGAGAATTACAGAATATGATTGAACGTTTAGTAGTATCGGCAGATGATTCAGTCATTGATGCTGAATTTGTTAGTAAATTCCTTAATCCTGGATATGATTTTAAAAAATCAAAGCCAGTGATTACAAGAGTTTTGCCACTACAAGAAGCATTGCATTCTGTAGAAGAACAATTAATTTTACTTGCAATGAAGCAGTATAAAACGACAACAAAGGCAGCAAAGGCTCTTGGGATAAGCCAGTCTTCTGTTAGTCGTAAATATCAAAAAATCATGAATGAAAAGGAAATAGCAATTGATACAATTTCGTATTTTTAAAGGAGAAAGGGGGGAGTCTACATAGACTGCCCCTTCTCTTTGTTGTAATTATGCGAAATGTAATAATCTATGCAAAAACGCATAACTTTGTATAGGTTATTTAAGGAAATCGTCAGTTTTTTTATGATTGCTTCGTATTTCAAATGTTGGCACAATTATTGCTTATATAATATATGAATGATTGACAAAGGGGGGCTATATACAGTGCTAGATTTAAAAATGTATCTAAACGGTGAATGGAGAGATTCTAGTAATCAAGAGAAAAAACCGATTATTAACCCTGCGAATGGCAAGGTTATCGCATATGCATCTGAAGGAACGATCGAGGATGCGAAATACGCGATTGAAGTGGCAAGAGCTACTTTTGATAGCGGAATTTGGTCAGAAACTTCTGCTGCGGAAAGAGCATCTTATTTATTTAAAATAGCAGATGAAATTGATAAAAATTTGAAAGAACTTGCGCGTCTTGAAACAATGGATAATGGAAAAACATATCGAGAGGCAGAAGGAGATATTGGAGATGCGGCAGCTTGTTTCCGCTATTATGCTGGGTTGATTACAAAGCCAGACGGACAAACGTATCATGTAGCTGATCCGATGCAAGCTATGGTAGTGAGAGAGCCAGTTGGTGTTTGTGGTTTAATAGTTCCTTGGAATTATCCGTTACTAATGAGTGTTTGGAAAATTGCACCTGCTTTAGCAGCTGGAAACACAATTGTATTTAAGCCTTCTGAGGTTACACCAATCACTGCAATGAAAATATTCGAAATAATGGAAAAAGTAGAATTGCCAAAAGGTGTTGCCAATATGGTAATGGGCGCCGGGCCAATAGTAGGAAATGAGATTGCAGCAAGTAATAAAGTTGATATGATCTCCTTTACGGGCGGAACAAAAACAGGAAAGCACATTATGAGAACAGCGGCAGATAATATGAAAAAGATTTCGCTAGAACTAGGCGGGAAATCTCCAAATATTATTTTTGCAGATGCAGATTTTGAAACAGCTGTTGATTATGCTCTGTTTGGTATTTATGCAGGTGCTGGACAAGTATGTTCAGCAGGATCAAGAATTCTTGTAGAAGAAAGCGTTTACGATAGATTTGTTAATCGTTTCGTAGAACGAGCAAAGCAAATTAATGTTGGACCTGGTGATAACCCAGAATCAGAGATGGGGCCACTTGTAAGTCAGGAGCATATGGAAAAAGTATTACGCTATATAGAGATTGGAAAAGATGAAGGAGCAGAAATTGTTTGCGGAGGAAAGCGTATACTGGCGGATGGGAAAGGTGATGGCTTCTTTATTGAACCAACGGTCTTTGTCAATGTGAAACCTGATATGCGTATTGTGCAGGAAGAAATTTTTGGTCCTGTTGTAGTTATCCAAAAATTTAAGGATGAACAAGAAGCAATTGAACTAGCAAACGGTACAGATTACGGCTTAGCTGGAGGTGTATTTACAGTTGATGGTGCTAAAGCGATGCGTGTAATCCGCAAGCTTCGTGCAGGAATTACGTGGATTAATAGTTACCACCCAACATACAACGAGGCGCCTTGGGGCGGATATAAACAAAGTGGTATCGGTCGTAGCTTAGGAACGTTTGGTTTAGAGGAATTCCAAGAAATTAAGCAGATTAATATAAATCTAGAAGTAGAACCAATTGGTTGGTTTGCAAATAAAAAGACTGTAGAGGTGAAATAGATGGGAACAAATGTGAAAAGTAAATCTAATGAACAAGATGTGAAGAATACGAGTGTAAATGATTATATTACAAAAGTACTGCAACTAATTGAAAAAGAGAAAGTTTCTGCAGAAGAGGCGAACTGGATCCAAAAAGAAACAGTAGATGGATTTAGAGAACACGTAAATCCTGGCTTCCTCGCATATAGAAAAACAGTAACAAAAGATGGGCAATTTGCAGCAGTAGAATGGTCTGATGAAGGATCTTGCTTCATGGATATCAATGGAAAAAAATATATTGATTGTTTAGGTGGATTCGGGATTTATAATGTTGGACACCGTAATCCGAAAGTTGTAAAAGCTGTAACGGATCAATTAAAGCGTCAAGCATTGCATAGTCAGGATTTACTAGATCCACTTCGTGCGATTCTTGCAAAAATTTTAGCGGATATTACACCTGGTGATTTGAAATATGCTTTCTTTACAAATAGTGGGACGGAAAGTGTGGAGGCAGCATTAAAACTAGCAAAAATGTACAGTGAACGAACAACTTTTATTTCCACAACACGTGCTTTCCACGGTAAGAGTCTTGGTTCTTTATCTGGAACAGCAAAAGGAATGTTCCGTAAACCATTCTTACCATTAATTCCAGGCTTCCGTCACGTCCCATTTGGTGATATTGATATGATGAGAAAAACATTTGAAACATGCGCTTTAGTTGGAGAAGATGTTGCAGCTGTTATTTTAGAACCAATTCAAGGAGAGGGCGGTATTATTTTACCTCCAGAAAATTATTTGAAACAAGTGAGAGAGCTTTGTGATGAATTCGGATCACTACTTATTTTTGATGAAGTACAAACAGGAATGGGACGCACTGGGAAAATGTTTGCTGCAGAATTATATGATGTTGTACCGGATATTATTTGTCTTGCAAAGGCATTTGGCGGGGGCGTAATGCCAGCGGGTGCAATTGTTGCTAAAGAAAAAGTATTCAAAAGCTGGTTTGAAAATCCATTCATGCATACAACAACGTTTGGTGGAAATCCACTTGCATGTGCTGCTGCAATTGCAACAATCCATGTATTATTGGAAGATAAATTACCAGAACGAGCTGCGGAAGTTGGGGAGTATTTCTTAAAAGGGTTGAAAAAGGCAGCGGAAGGACATGAAGACAAAGTATTTGAAATCCGTGGCCAAGGTTTAATGATTGGGATTGAATTCCATAAGGATGAAATTGGTTATGAAGTATCGAAGGCGATGTTTGATCAAGGAATTCTTGTTGCAGGAACGTTAATTAATTCGAAAACAATTCGTATTGAGCCATCGCTTACAATTAGTTATGAAGAAGTAGATACAGTAATCAATGCATTTAAATCAGTGTTGGCACAAGTAAAAGTACAATAATTTTTTACACAATAGCTTGTAAATACAAACCAGTAAAACCAACATGTCTCCTTTTTTTCTCATTGGTTTTGCTGGTTTTTACTATAGGAGGAGAAGGAGTTGGAGGGAGCACTACAAGGGATTACAATTATTGATTTATCTCGGGTTCTTGCCGGTCCTTTTTGTACAATGATTCTCGGTGATTTAGGAGCTGAGGTAATTAAAGTTGAGAATATAGGAAATGGTGATGATACAAGAGGATGGGGACCGCCTTTTGTAGAAGGAGAAAGTGCTTATTTTCTTTGTGCGAATCGCAATAAAGAGTCGCTTACATTAAATTTAAAATCAGAAATGGGAAAGGATATTTTGAAAAAGCTTGTTTCTCATGCTGATATCGTTGTGCAAAATTTCAAGCCTGGGACACTTGAAAGAATGGGACTTGGTTATGATGTGTTACAAGAAGTGAAGGGAGACATTATTCTAGCTTCTATTAGTGGGTTTGGTCAAAAGGGTCCTGCTTCACATCTTCCTGGCTATGATTATATGATTCAAGCAATGAGTGGGCTTATGAGTATAACAGGAGGAAAGGATGAAGAGCCTGCAAAAGTAGGGGTTGCAATTTCAGATGTGCTCACAGGTCTTTTTACGTGTATCGGGATTTTAGCGGCTCTGCAGCACCGAAATAGAACGGGAGAAGGGCAAGAAATTGATATTTCTTTATTTGATTCCCAATTAGCAGCATTAGTAAATGTAGCGAGCAATTATTTATGTACAGGTGAATTACCAGAGAGACTTGGCAATCAGCATCCGAATATTGTTCCGTATCAAGTATTTGAAGCGGAGGATGGTGATCTTGTTGTTGCGGTCGGAAACGATGAGCAGTTTCATAAGTTTTGTTTGTTGCTAGGTAGACAAGATTTATCCAGCTTAGAACGTTATAAAACAAATGCAAGTCGCCTTCAGCATAAAGATGAGCTCGTCAATATGATTGCTATTGAAATGAAGAAGAAAAAGAAAGAGGAATGGAAACAACTTTTGGATGAAGCAGGAATTCCAAATGGACCAATTCTTAATGTGAAAGAAGCGCTAGAAACAGAGCAAGCCGTGGCGAGAGATATGACGGTTCATATGAAACATCCAACAATTGAAAATCTTAAACTTGTAGGTTCACCATTAAAGCTTTCAAGGACACCAGTACAGATGCAAAAATATCCACCACTCCACGGGGAACATACAGAAAAGATTTTGCGAAAATTAGGGTATTCTCAGGAAATCATTACGAGAATGACAAAAAATCAATGGATATAAGGAGGCAGTACAAATGAATTTTTCGTTAACAGAAGAACAACAAAGTGTTAGAAAAGTAGTGAGGTTCTTTGTAGATAATGAAATTATTCCATATATTAAAGAATGGGATGAAAAAGGACATTTTGAACAAAAAATCTTGAAGCGTTTAGCAGAACTGCAATTTATGGGCGTTTGTATCCCAGAACAATATGGCGGCGTGGGTATGGATTATAATACGCTGGCTATTGTTTGTGAAGAATTAGAACGCGGTGACACAGCTTTCCGTACAGCTGTATCTGTACATACAGGTCTAAATAGTATGACACTTCTGCAATGGGGAACAGAAGAACAAAAACAAAAGTACCTTGTTTCACAAGCGAAAGGTGAAAAAATTGGGGCTTTCGGTTTAACAGAACCAAATGCAGGGTCAGATGTCGTTGCGATGCAAACAACAGCAGTGAAACAAGGTGATCACTATGTATTAAATGGATCTAAAACATGGATTTCGTTATGTGATGTTGCAGATCACTTCTTAATATTTGCGAAAACAAATCCAGAATTAAAGCACCGAGGTATTTCTTGTTTTATCGTAGAACGAACATTTCCAGGAGTATCGACAAAAGCGATAAAAGGAAAGCTTGGCATTCGAGCTGGCAACACAGGTGAAGTATTTTTAGATGAAGTAAAAGTACCAGCGGAAAACCTTCTTGGAGAAGAAGGTGAAGGGTTTAAAATTGCAATGGCTTCATTAGATAATGGACGTTTCACAGTAGCAGCAGGTGCGTGCGGACTGATTCAAGCAAGTTTGGAGGCAAGTGTAAAGTATTGTGAAGAGAGAAAAACATTTGGGAAAGAAATTGGGAAACATCAGCTTGTGCAGCAAATGATTGCGAAAATGTCTGCAAACCTTGAAATATCACGTTTATTGGTTTATAAAGCTGGGTGGTTAAAAAATGAAGGGAAACGTAATACACGTGAAACTTCTTTAGCAAAATGGATCGCTTGTGACGCTGCATTTGAAGCGGCAAATGATGCAGTGCAGGTGCACGGGGCATATGGATATTCAAATGAATTTCCAGTAGAACGATATTTGCGAAATGCAAAAGCTCCAGTTATTTACGAAGGAACACGTGAGATTCATACCATTATGCAGGCAGAATACGCACTGGGTTATCGCTCTGATAAGGAACTCCGTAATATGTTACCGAAGTGGCCTTTTGAAGAAAGTGAAGCAGAAATGGTAACGAAATAAAATAGGAAGGTAGTGCAACGAAGGTTGCACTACCTTTTTTTGTTATATTTTTAACTTACAAGTATTTACATCCCTTTCGTCTTAGTGTACTATTTAACTAGTACACTAAGACGAAAGGAGGGGAGAAATGAAAATTGAGTTTTCTCCTAACATACCGATTTATATTCAGATGATGGAATACATAAAAAAGGAAATTGTAACAGGTCATTTATTACCTGGTGACAAAATTCCCTCTGTACGTGAATTAGCGAGTGAGTTACAAGTCAATCCAAATACAATTCAGCGTACATTTCAAGAACTAGAGAGAGAAGGTATCGTTGTAACACGCAGAGGGATGGGGAGATATGTAACGAGCGAAGGGGAGAAAATTATGGAGCTGCGCAAAGATATGGCAAAAGAGTTGCTTCATTCTTTTATAAACGGAATGGACAATTTAGGTTTTACAGAAGAGGAAATTCTCTCAATCCTTCGTTCCTCATTGGAAGAGAAAAGGGAGGAGAGCTGATGACAGAGCTATTAAAAATAGAGAACTTATGGAAGCGATATGGTTTAAAAGCAGTGATTCGTGAGCTAAACATAGAGATTACAGAAGGAAAAATCGTTGGTCTTGTTGGAGATAACGGTAGTGGAAAAACAACATTATTGAAAATGATCTCAGGTTTGCAGCACCCTTCGGAAGGAAATATCACAATAGCAAGTGAGAAAGTAGGTTTAGAAACAAAAAAGATTGTTTCATTTATGCCTGATAGACCAGTATTTGATGAATGGATGACTGTAAAAGAGGCTTTATTTTTCTATAGAGACTTTTATCAAGATTTTGATATTCAAAAGGCGGTTGATACGATAGCTGAATTTAAAATACCGCTAGAAGAAAAAATTACAGTACTGTCAAAAGGAATGGTTGAAAAGCTACAGCTGATTTTAACATTTTCGAGAAAAGCAAAACTTTATATATTAGATGAACCACTTGGTGGAATCGACCCTGTTTCACGGGAGCATGTGCTAGAACTTATATTACAATTTTATCGTGAAGATTGTACTATCATCATTTCGACCCATTTAATTGGCGAAATTGAAAACATTTTTGATGAGGTTATCTTTTTGAAGGATGGTGAGATTGTACTGCATGAGAATGTAGAAGAGCTTCGTTTTCAGAGGGGAAAAGCTGTAAATGAGTTGTTTAAGGAGGTGTTCAGGAAATGAGTTCACTTCTTCGATATTTATATAATTGTAATAAAAAGAAGGTATGGATAATTTATTTTGGATTTATTACTATTTCATTAATTTTATTATTTAATATGAAGGGGTCCTCAGGGATAAGGGTTTCAAATAGACAAGATATAGCATTAATCATATTTATATTCTTATTTTGTATGACTGCATTTTCTATCTTCTTATTGGCGATCTCTTCTTTCAGAAAAATAGTAAGAGGGTCTATGATTCAATATGTTGCCATCCCATCAAAGAAATATATATATGCGAATTTATTATTTTTTATAATAATGTTTACTCTATTGTCGTTAATAGGAATTGCTTTTTTACATCTTCTTTCTATCAATATATATGAGAATAAAGCAAATGGAGGGGTACAACAAGCCATTAATAGGTTATACAATTATGGGCTTTTACACCATTTGTTCTCTATCTTCTTATGGATTATAGATTTAGTGAGTACATTAGTTTCTCTGTATTTCATAATCATAGTTGTAAAACTATTTAATGTGAAATCCTCATTAAATAAAATGTTATTTATAATTTTCTTTGTTGTTTTCGGTGGAATCCAGTTTGTTATAACTAATATGCTAGACAAAATAAATATATATGTATTTTCGATAAAAAATGTTGGAGTTATAGATAAAAATGGTTTTTTCGAAACATCTTTTTATTTTAATGATGCTTCAAATATTTCTTATTTAATTTTTAGTTTATTATTAACTTTTTTATTGATGGTAATAACAAGTCATATCATCGACAAAAAACTAGAAGTCTAAAGGAGGAACAATCATTGGGAAACGTAGTAGTGAAATTAGAAAACGTCCATAAAAAAATAGGGAAAAATGAAATTATTCGTGGTCTTTCATTTGAGGTTCGTGAAGGGGAAGTATATGGATTTCTTGGACCGAATGGAAGCGGGAAAACGACGACAATTCGGATGATGACTGGTCTGATTTCAATGACAAAAGGCGATATTACAATTTGTGGTCATAGCATTCAGACAGAACGTGAGAAGGCGTTAGAACAAATTGGGGCGATTGTCGAGAATCCGGAACTCTATGACTATATGACAGGAATGCAAAATTTAAAGCATTTTGCAAATATGGCAGTTAAGCCGATTAGTAAAGAACGAATTACTGAAATTGTAAAACTTGTAGAATTAGAACACGCTATCCATAAGAAAGTGAAAACATATTCACTTGGAATGAAACAACGTCTGGGGATTGCGCAAGCACTTTTACATAATCCGAAAATTTTAATTTTAGATGAACCGACGAACGGATTAGATCCGGCTGGTATTCGTCAAATTCGTGATTATTTACAACGATTAGCGAAAGAGGAAAATATCGCTGTCATCGTATCGAGTCATTTATTGAGTGAAATTGAATTGATGTGCGATCGTGTTGTTATTATTAAGCAAGGACAGTTTGTGCAAGAGTATAACTTACATGAGCAAGCAAAGCATGGTGAAACGGTTGTAGTGGCATTTGAGGTAGATCAAATTCAGAAAGCGAATGAAATTATTAAAGGTAAGGCACAGGGGAGCGTAGTTGAGACATCTGTAGCGAAAGAAAAGATTCCGCAAATTGTAAAACAACTTGTGCATGCTGATGTACTTGTATATGGCGTTACAGTACAAAATAAAACGTTAGAAGATGAGTTCTTAGCGATTACAGGGGGAGTGAGAGCGTAATGTTTAAATTAATTCAAAATGAATTGCTAAAATTACATGCAAAAAAAGGTATGTATATTTTAATAGGTGTAATTGCTGCATTAGAAATTTTAGGTGTCCTCGCAATATTAAAATGGGGTGAAGCTAAAGATTTTAATGGAACATATTTAGATTTTACGAAGTCAGATATTAGTTTAGTTATTTTATTTGCAACAATTTTCGGTATTACGATTGCTTCTCGTACGATTACAGAGGAGTTTCAAAAAGGAACGATTAAGCAATTATTAATTCGTCCGAGAAAAAGAATTATGATTTTATTTTCTAAATACATTTCTGTATTACTAACAATGCTATTTGTTGTCTTTGCTGGTATGTTAATTGCAATGATTATCGGTGCAATTGCAATGGACGGAGGGAAAACAGATTTAACGTTAAGCATATTGCTTAAATCAATCTCATATCAACTTCTTGCACCGTTCTTCTTTGCAACACTTGCCTTTTTCTTGGCAAATGTATTTAGAAAATCTGTGTTGCCATTAATTATTACATTGTTCCTATTTTTCCTACAAGGGCCAATTAAGATGGCACTTATGATGTTTGGAAAAGGTACTGTGAAATTTGTTGTGTTTTTCCATTTGAACTTAAGTATGTACGACAGCAACAAATTAATTAGTGGCGGCGCTGAACCACCATTTACAGAATTTAATTTCACAACATCTTTACTGCTAGTACTTGCTTATTTTGTAGTATTACTCGTTGCATCAAGTACATTATTCCAAAAGCGTGATGTACTATAATAGAAAAATCCCCGCTCGCGGGGATTTTTCTTAACCAACTTTTTCTTCTGTTTTTTCACGATCCCAGCATTCTGTATTTTCTAAACCAGGAATGCTGTCGGCGTAGAAGACAGGATCTTTTCCAGCCTCTTTTTGCTTCATATAATCTTTTAATGCTGCAAATGCGTATTTGCTTAAGAATATGATTGTAACTAAGTTGAAGATTGCCATAACGCCCATAAATAGGTCGGCTAAATCCCAAACAACTTGAATGGTTGCAACAGAACCTAGGAATACCATACCAATTACAGCGATGCGGTAAATCATAAGTGTTGTTTTGCTTCCTTTTAAGAACTCGATATTTGTCTCACCATAATAGTAATTTCCGATTAGAGAACTGAAAGCAAACAAGAAAATTGCTACAGCGACAAAGATTGGAGCCCAAGGACCAATATGTGCTTTTAACGCTTCTTGTGTTAACTGAATACCGTTTAAATCTGTTCCAGTATGAACGTCTGATAAAAGGATAATAAAAGCAGTACAACTGCATATTAATAATGTATCTGTAAAGACACCAAGTGTTTGAATAAAACCTTGTTTAACAGGGTGTGTTACATTAGCAGTCGCAGCTGCGTTTGGTGCACTACCCATACCAGCTTCATTGGAGAATAAACCACGTTTGACACCAAGTAAAACAGCTGCACCAAAGCTACCGCCCGCGATTTCTTTTATGCCAAATGCGTGTGCTAAAATTTCTTTTATCATTTCTGGAATCAATGTAATATTTGTCACGACAACAAATAGTGCAACTGCAACATAAATGATTGCCATAACTGGTACAATCATTTCTACAACACGTGCGATTCGTTTTACGCCACCAAAAATAATAACAGATAATAGAGCAGCTAATGAAACTCCAACTATTTTTGGATCGATATGAAAAGCACCATCGAATGCAGATGTTACGGTATTTGCTTGTACAGCGTTAAAGACTAAACCGAAACTAACTGTGATTAAAACGGAGAAAATCATACCCATCCAGCGTTTGTTTAAACCTTTTTCCATGTAGTATGCTGGTCCACCACGGAATGTTTTACCGTCTTTAATTTTATAAATTTGTGCAAGTGTACTTTCAACGAAAGCAGATGCGCCGCCAATCATAGCGATAAGCCACATCCAAAAGACAGCACCTGGTCCACCCGTAGAAATAGCAATTGCTACACCAGCTAAGTTACCTGTTCCAACACGTGATGCTGTACTCATGCAAAACGCTTGGAATGAAGAAACACCATGCTTTTCTTTTTGTGCTTTACGTGTAGAAGGGCTTGCGCCATCGCCTAGCAAACGGATCATTTCACGAATTTGACGGAATTGAACAAATCCAGCTCTTATTGTAAAATAACAACCTACAGTGATTAACAATGTAATTAAAATATAACCCCATAAATATTCGTTTGTTGTTGTAATAAACTTATGAATCGGAGTAATGACATTTTCAAAAAAATCCATGTGCGTAATCCTCCTTATTCCTATCATGATAATATGTTTTGAAAAAACAGGTATAAAAAGCGACGTTTAACATTATAACAGAAAATCTTGCAAAGAGGAAATTACAAAATAGATTCCTTATTATATATTTTAATAGGTATAGTATTTAAAAGCGAACTGAGAAAAATAGGAAGAATTTTAATGATATTCATATTAAAATATAAATATATCATCTTGGGGGTGTTTTTTATTCAATACGCATTTTCACGTATACGACTTCGGAATTTTTTTGCATGGATGATTTTGGGTATAGTAGTAATGGTGCTACCGCTATCCTTTGCGGGCGCTTCAGAAAATGTCATGGATGTTGCAGTGCAAATTTCGGTGTTTTTTGTATTTCCACTACTATGGTTATATTTAAAAACACGAAAAAATAATGTTATATTTACTAGCTTCTTTGATAAACCATCACGGTTAAACTGGAAGATAATCATAGTTGCAACCGCAATGGGAATGATTTTTGCATTCGGTGTATCTTTTATTCAATTTTACATATTAGCACATCTTGTTCCAGATTTCTTAATGGGTGTATTAAGTGATGATAGTGTAATTGATATGAGTAGCACATATACAAAAATCTTTAGCTTTATTTCAGCATGTATTTTTGCACCTATTATGGAGGAAGTTATCTTTCGAGGTTTCTTTTTACAGCGTATGACGTTTAAGTGGGGGATAAAACGTGCTGTAATTGTGTCCTCTCTTATTTTTGGTTTAGGACATTTTGATGTAGTCGGTGCTTTTGTATTTGGTGTTGTCATGTGTCTTCTTTACATAAAAACGAAAAATATATGGACGAATATTGCTGTTCATGCGTTGAATAATTGTATAGCAACTACCATCCAATTAACGAGTGGTGAAGGAACAGATGATGTCATTTCGATTGCTGAATTACAAGGACAAAGTAATTTATGGATTGGACTCGTTGTAATTCTGATCAGTTTATTATGGTTGGCACCTTTTATTCGTAAAAATTGGCGAACTGTAAAAGAAGTGGGGGTACCACCTCTTCGTTTTATCAATGAAGATAAGGCAGTTGTATCATTACAACAAAATAAAATGTATAGTCAAGTCATTTTAACGGATCAACTTATGGCTGTAGAGTTGCCAGATGAGGCTGTGAATCAGTTGAGATTAGAAGAGAATGATTATGTAACGGTTGTAGTAGAGAATGAAAAAATTATTATAACAAAGGCAGAACACTGATAAGAGTATAGGAAATGAAAAATAGCAGCTCTCCAATATAAATGAGGAGAGCTGCTATTTTAATGGATAACAATTTCAACGTGGAAGTTGTTTCCGTTTTTTACATATTTAATATCTGTGACTGTACGAACCATTTTTAAAATTTCCACCTTTTCCCCAATTCGAGGGATGGTGGGAACATTATCCCAAATGCCAAGTAAATCATCTTCTTGTATCGTTTTTTCGTAAAACCAAATTTTCAATGTAATGCCCCTTTCTCGAACTTTATGTATTTTAATACATAATAAAACATTTTTATTCTTTTTGTAAGGGGTTTTTTATTATATTTTGAATAAAAATTAATTTTGTTCTTCTGGAAAAATATGTTCGATATCAGGAGTAAGGGATACTTCCGATAATACGATATGAGAAACAGTTGTTGCATATGAAGAAACATCATTAATAAACTCTTCAAGTTCAACTAATGAAGGAACAGAAATTTTAACGATATAACAAAGACTTCCAGTTACGCGATAGCAAAAGCTTGCCGATGGATACGATTGAATAAATTGTTGCATGCGCGTTGTATCACCATTTTTTAAGGTGATTTCTAAAATACAATCTAAGACGAGCCCGGCTTTTTTATAATCAATATCAATTGTATATTTTTGAATGACTCCTTCATTTTCTAACTTACGAACACGTTCTGCAGTAGAAGGCGCGGATAAGTTTACGCGTTTTGATAATTCTCGCATAGAGAGGCGACTATCATTATATAATTCATTTAAAATTTTACGATCTACACGATCTAATTGCATATGTAACTATACCTCCAGTAAAATAATGATTTTTGTAAAGAAAATATATAAATAAAGATTCATATGAAATGTGAAAAGGCTATACTTTATTTTACAATAAAACAGAAAGGAATAGGAGGAGAAATGATGGAGAGAATTTCATTATCAGATGTAGGAGAAACAAAGTTTCAAAAATTATTAGGGCATTGTCCAGATATACTACATACTTGGAGTGTATTAGAAAATACATTATATGAAAAAGGGGCACTTTCTGCAGAATTAAAAGAACAAGTACGTAGAACACTTGCTTTTGGAAATGAGTGTTTGTATTGCATGGCAAAAGGAAAGCCAGATGATGTGCAAAAGGTAGAAGAGATTAGTACTGCTGTAACCTTTGCACATGTATTTGTACATAATCGTTCAGCGATAGATGATAAGATGTTTGATGTGTTGAAACAGTATTGGAGTGAGGCAGAGATTGTAGAACTCTGTGTATATATTTGCTTTATTACTGCTTCACAACAACTTGGATTTTTATTTCAATTACAGCCAGGAGAGGAGAAGGAATAATGCTGAAACAGTCAGCACTTATTATTATTGATGTACAAAAAGCGTTTAATCTACCTTATTGGGGCGAGCGAAATAATCCTTTTGCAGAAGAGAATATGAAAAGTTTATTAGAAGAGTGGAGACGAAGAGATTTGCCGCTTTTTCATATACAACATGTAAACAAAGAAAATATAGAATCGATGTTTCATCCAAATGCAGAAACAAGTCAGTTTAAAGAGGAAGTACAGCCATTACAAGGGGAGATAGTTATTCAAAAGTGTGTGAACAGTGCATTCATGGGAACAAATTTAGAAAAGCAATTAAAAGAGAAGAACTGTAACTCGGTTATTATTGTTGGGTTAACGACGAATCACTGTGTGGAAACAACAACACGGATGGCTGGAAACTTAGGCTTTTCAACGTATTTAGTAAGTGATGCAACAGCTACATTTAATCGAAAAGGGCCGGATGGTTTACAATATTGTGCAGAAGAAATTCATAATATGACCCTCGTAAATCTTCATGAGGAATTCGCTACCATCGTTACAACATCGGAAATATTAGAGAAGGTAAGATTGGTTCAGTTGTAACGATGAATGATTGATACTATTTCAATAAAATATTTGAATAATTATGTGGAAAAAAATAAGAATATTTCGTATAATTAAAGTATAATTATTTTGAAAATAGGGGTGGCAGCATATGGAGCAAATTCCAGTAAAGAAAATAGAAACAGTACTCGTTTTAGCAGAAGAGGATAAACAAAAACAAAAGGAATTTTATGAATTGTTGCTAACAACTCATTTTTATGTTGCTGGATCTATAGAGGCGGATGATTCTGCATCAGAAGGAACACTTCGTTTGCGTTATTTCCAAGGAGAGGGTAGATGGATCGTACCGTTCTTTACACAATTGGAATTTGTGAAAGATGTGTTGCCGGAAGAAACGCCCCTTATTACGATACGTGGGAAAGAATTATTTGAAAATCTAGATCAAGAAGCGACGGCGGTATTGAATGTTGGTACAGAGCTTAGCAAAACGTTTATTCCAGAAGAGGTTGCGGATATAGCATCTGGGCGTATATTTAATTATTATCAGTAAAAAAATTGTTGTCAGCACTCCTTATAGTCAACTCGGTATAAGGAAATATATATAAATACAAATTGAAAAATCGACATAAAACCTAATATGTAGGTGGAAGAGAGCATCCGACCATGCATAAAAGCGGTCAGACCCTCTTCCTGCCCCATGCTAAGTGAAAACAAAGAGAGAAAGTAAGTGCGGGTCACCTTTTTCTTCATAACAGCGACTTATATGTTGAAAAATCAAAATGGATATATATAGTAAAAAGGAAAAGCGATACACGCTCTTCCTTTTTTTGCTGTGAATGAAAAATTATATAGAGTATTTCCTTCTAACCTAATATAAAGTGAAATCTTAATCAGTGAGGATGATTAAAATTTCACACCTGAAGGGATAGAAAGTGTATTTCTTTCCGTGTCCATTGTGGCAGTAACACCGAGTGGTATTCCGACATTTGGCTGTATATGCCCGATAGGAAGGCCGAATAACACAGGAATATTGTATGGAGCGAGATAGTTATACAATATGGTTTGTAATGATAGAGACTGCTTTGAGGCTATACAATCATGGCAGCTGGTGAATACAACTCCTGCACATTCATTCAATTTTCCTGCTAAATGTAATTGATTGAACATGCGATCAATACGATACGGTTCTTCTCCAATATCTTCAAGTAATACAATTTTATTCGCTGTATAGATTTCATAGGGGGTACCCAGTGTACTTACTAAAACGGTTAAATTACCTCCAACTAATGGTGCGGAAACTGTACAAGTAGATGTAGTGGTAATGCATTCTGCTGCTGGTAAAATAGTTGAATACGGATAGAATAGTTGATTGAAAGAAGATAAAGAAAGAGAATTCACTCCTTTTCCTAATTCTTCAATCATAGGTCCATGGAATGTAATGAGTCCTACATATTGTGAAAAGGCAATATGTAAAGCAGTAATATCACTATATCCCCAAAAAATCTTCGGGTTGTTTCGAATGAGTTCATATTGAATATGAGGAAGGAGACGACCACTTCCGTATCCACCTCTTGCGCAAAAAACGGCTTGCACTTCAGGATTGGAAAAAGATTCATGTAAATCCTGAAGGCGGATTGCATCATTTCCAGCTAGATAGCCGTATTTCTCGTAAACACTTTGACCAATTATTACGGATAGGCCCATTGTTTCTAATACTTTTTTTCCTGCAAGAACGTGTTCTATTACTGGAGGGCCTGCTGGAGCAATAATCATTACCGTATCACCTTGTTGTAAGACATTTGGCTGAATCATTTAAATCTCCTCCTTCGTTTTCAATATATTCGTTTATAAGCAGTTCGATCCTTTTAAAAGAAGGGAAAAGTTTGTTGAGTCGAGAAGATATAAGAGGGCATAGGGAGGGGGAGAAGGATGTTTACAAGCAGAGTAAATGATGTATTACAAATAAAGTATCCAATTATTCAGGCTGGTATGGCAGGTGCAATTACGACACCAGAGCTTGTTGCGGCTGTGTGTAATAGCGGCGGCCTAGGGACGCTCGGGGCTGGTTATATGAGTCCGGAACAAATTCGTCAATCTATTTATAAAATAAGAGAGTTAACAGATAGACCGTTTGCAGTAAATTTGTTACTTACGAAAGAAATACAAATTGAGGAAGAAAAAGTACAAGTAGCAAGAAATTTATTAGAGCCGATACGAAAAGAATTAGGTATAGATGAGTATAATCAATCATTACAACTTCCGAAAAGTTATAAAGAACAATTGCACGTGTTAAAGGAAGAAAAAGTTCCGGTTATAAGCTTTGCATTTCACACGTTAGAACAAGAGGAAATTGTATCGTTGAAGAAAGAGGGCATAAAGATAATTGGAACAGCTACAAATGTGGCAGAAGCGAAGGTGCTTGCTGAATTAGAGGTAGATGTAATTGTTGGACAAGGTAGCGAGGCTGGAGGACACCGCGGGACTTTTATTGGGAAAGAAAAAGATTCTATGATCGGTACATTTGCATTAATTCCACAAATGGTAGCCGCAGTATCAAATATCCCAATTGTAGCGGCAGGAGGCATTATGAATGGACAAGGTCTTGTTGCAGCAATGGCACTAGGTGCAGAAGGCATTCAAATGGGAACAGCATTTTTAACAAGTGAAGAAAGTATTACACATAATGTACATAAAAAAGCGGTACTGCACAGTACAGATACGAGTACAACTGTAACGAGATCATTTTCTGGAAAATATGCAAGGGGGGTTCGAAATACATTTATAGAACAACATGAAGAAAAAGAAGAAATGCTCCCAATGTATCCAGTTCAAAATGTATTAACCGCTAAAATACGTCAAGAAGCTGCAAAACAAAACAAAGGGGAATATATGTCACTCTGGGCTGGACAAGCTTCTTCATTAGCAAGAAAAGAATCAGCTCAGCAAATTGTTGAACGAGTGTTGGGAGAAGTAAAGGTAACCGTAGAAAATTTACAAAGCATATATACAAAAAGACCACTTGAATAATTCAAGCGGTCTTTTTATTAGTTTGTTTTATAAAATTGCTGGATCGCTTCGTCGATGTATACCCAGCCTTTCCAGCCTAAGTGCATATGATCTTTTAAGAAGTATTTGTCATACTCATGGTTTGAAAAGTCAGCAATTGGATAGCCAGCTTGTTTAATTTGCTCATGAACTTTCTTATAGTATAATTCGCGTCGTTCTTTCGGGAATCCAGCATAATCATACCAAGGACCTTTTACAGGAACAGAAATGAAGAGTGGTTTTGCACCAGATTGTTTTAATAAATCGAGCGCAATTTGTAAATCTTCATATTCTGGAGAGTGATCATAAGCGTCATTTTTTAAGTAATCTTTGCGTTGCTTCAATTTCTTTTTAATTTTGCTATTGAAGTAATCATCTTCGATACCATACTGATTTGATTTTGATTCTAATTCACCAGTTTGATCCGCGTGTTTACGTGCTTCATTCCAGTTCATTTGTTTCAATGCTGGATCAAGTTGTTCTTTATGCGGTTTAATATCGAACATCACTGTAAATATGTCTTTGCGATCTAAAATATTACGGTAAAGATAAGCAAATGGTTTCGCTGCAATTGCTTTTATCTTATGTTTAGTATCATCATAGACAATGCCTTCTAAAGATGTTTTTAATAACGTCTCTTTTTTTACAATTTCAAAGTTCAATAAACGTTTTGCAATTTGTTTTTTCATTTCAGGCTTTAAATCATTGTTAAAAATGAAATGGTAGCCTTGTTGTTTTGAAAAGTTAGGTGCAAAGTGTGTTTCATCAATGCCTTGTGGCACAAACCATTGTGGTGAAAGAACAAAGACCATTTTTTTATCTTTTAATTGATCCATTGTAGATGCAAAGTTTAGCACATGGATAAGGTCTTGCGTTCCGCCACGACCAAGAAGAAATGGTGTGAATCCTTCAGGTTTTACTTTAAAGTAATTGGATGGATGAAAAGCATCCATTCTCGCAAATTCCGATGAACCATACATCGGAAGGTATTTCGGATCTTCTAACATTTTTTGCTGTAAAATCATACTTTGTATTTTCTCTGATTTTAGAGAAGTTGCCGCCTCTTCTACTTTCTTATCACTGACAAGCGGAAGTAGAAAGCGTGTTGGAATAAGTAAGAATACAGCAAAAAGGGCCAATGCTAAGAGCATCGGTCCAAAAGTTGCTTTTTTCATCGGATTTCTTCCAACTTTTTAATAATCATGTTTGGTGTTGCCCACTCATCACGATCAAAATCAGAAATAGATACTTCGATATCTAGACGTTCTTGGAATTCTACTAATAAAGATACTGTACCGAAAGAATCAAGGATACCTTCTTCAAATAATTGTACATCTGGATTTTCTTTTACAATATCATTTTCACAAACTTCTTCTAAAATATCTAATACTTGATCTTTAAATTCTGCCATTTTTAAAATCTCCTTTATATCCGAAATATATTATGTGTAACTTCTTAGCTGTAAGAAAAGAAGCTATTCATTAAAAGTATCTGTTAAGGTGACCAGAGAAGATTAGGAAACCGAAACATACGAAATGGAACGTAATCACTACTGCAAGAACATGCATGAATTTATTGTTTGGCCAAAATTTATGTTTCTTGTTCTTTCGTTCGAAAATATCAAACGAAATAAACAAAACAGTATGGTAAAGGCCGTAAATAATGTACTGGTAAACATGTTCACCTAGAATATGCCAAACGCCCATAATGAAAAAGTTTAAAAATGCACCGATATATGAAATCGTGTAGCGATTTTTAAGTAGCTTTTTCTTTGTTGCGAAAAAGACAAAGCGCATATAAATAAAATCACGGAACCAGAATGATAAGGTCATGTGCCAACGGTTCCAGAAATCTTTAATGTTACGACTAATAAATGGTTTATTAAAGTTTTCTGGTGTTTTAATACCCATCATATAACTGACACCAATTACGAATGCACTATAACCTGCGAAGTCGAAGAATAGGTATAAACTGTAACTATACATATAAATCGCATTAGAGAAAATGGTATCTTGATTCGCAAATACTGCATCAACAAAATGCTTCTGCAATAAATAAGCGATAATAAACTTATACAGGAAACCTTGGAAAATACGATTAATACCTGTATAGAGTAACTTTTGATATTCTTCAGCACTTGGTGGCTTTTGAATATCTTTTTGGAACCTACGATAACGATCAATAGGTCCAGTCGAGATAGCTGGGAAGAACAGAACAAATTCCCAGAAATTAAAGAATGAGAATTCTTTAATTAAACCGTCACGAATCTCAAATACCATTTGTACTGCTCTGAATGTTACATAAGACATACCAGCAAATACAATGAATTTTAATTCATGTACAAATGGTGCGATTTTTGCCAGAATTAGTGGCAAAATCGATAAAATAACAGCCATGTAAAACATGGACGTATTATTATTTTGTTTTCTTAATAATAAATAGCCTTTAATAAGGATGTATTGCCAAATGATAAATGCTGCTAACATCATTGCTTGCTTCGGTTTGTCAGAGAAAATAAGTGCAAGCATTACTAACGTTAGAACGGCATTATATTTACGCAACATTTTACCTTTTAATCCAGCTATGATAGTAGGTATTAATAAAATGCCCACTATAGCGAAAAAATAAAATGATCCATATGCGGTCATGCTGTAACCTCACTCAATAATTTTTTGCGATCTACCTTTCCATTTGGTGTCATTGGAATAGAAGATTGATACATGAATTTACGTGGAATCATGTAGTTTGGTAATCGCTCATTGAGTTCTTTTTTGATTGCAGATGTCAATTTGAATTCTTTTTCAAATGAATGCTCTCCAGGAACAACAACCGCTAATAAATAATCGTATTTTTCACCTTTTTTAATTGGAACAACAACTGCTCCTTCTACGTAAGAACACGCGCGAAGGTGATGTTCGATTTCTTCTAATTCCATTCGATAACCATGAAGCTTAATTTGGAAATCAAGACGACCATTATAGAATAGAAGACCATTTTCTACATAGCCAGCATCACCTGTTTTGTAGGCGCGCTCACCATCAATCATTGTGAATACTTTTTCTGTTAATTCAGGGCTTCCTAAATAACCAACGCTTACGCTTGGACCGACAATTACGATTTCACCTTTTTCACCATCTGGTGCAATCGTGCCATCTTCTTTCATAATAAGAAGGCGACAGTCTGATTTACAGTAGCCAACAGGAAGAGATTTATATTTATCAACAACTTCTTGTGTAACGTGAATGGCTGTTACAGCAACAGTAGCTTCTGTAGGACCGTACGTATTCATAATTGCTGCTTTCGGGAAGCGCTCAATTAATTTTCTAGCTACTTCATTTGGTAATACTTCACCGCAGAATAAGAATGTTTTCATGTTTGGTAGCATACTTTCAGAGAAAGAAGCTTCCATTAAACACATTTCTGCGAAAGATGGTGTGGAAGTCCATACTTGAATATCCGATTGCTCTAAAGAAGCAAACAAGTCTTTTGGACGTGCAATCATATCTTTATCGATTGCCCAAAGTGTACCACCTGTTACTAACGATGGGTAAATGTCCATTACAGATAAATCGAATGAGAACGGTGCTTGGTTTAAGAATACTTGTCCTGTTTGTAAGTTGAAATCTTTGGCAGCCCATTTTGTAAAGCTAACAAGGCAATTATAAGTAATCTGCACACCTTTCGGGTTACCTGTGCTCCCTGATGTGTAAATAATGTAGAAGTTCTCATCATCTTTTACCGCATGCTCAGGGTTTGGCGTTTGCCCTTTATGAGTAAAGAAAATGTCTTTTAAGTTGTCTTCACATACGATGCGAACTGGTAAGTCAGTTACAGCAACTTCTACCGGAGATAGAAGTAATTTCGCACCAGAACTTTCAGCAATACGTAGCACACGATCAGCTGGAATAGATAAATCTACAGGAATGTAAGCATGTCCAGCTTTCACACACCCTAAAAAGTTGATGATCATTTCAGGTTGCATATGGCCATAAACCATAATTGGTGAACGATCATCTGGATACTCAGAAGAAATCCAGTGCGCCAATGCATCAGAATCTTCCTTTAATTGTTTGTACGTAATTTTCGCATCTCGCCAAACGAAAGCGGTTTGATCAGGCGTTTCTGTCGCCCACTTTTCGATTTGTTCTAATAACTTCATAACGTTCCCACCCTAAAATTCATTGTAAATAAATGTACTTGTGTTTGTATCATGGAATCCATACAACCAAAGTAGTGCAAATAAAATTGCAAGGTAATAAACCGTCTTTGCAAACCATTGTGTGAGTGGTCGAGACCATATCTCTTTTAATCTTTCCATGTCTTTCCCTCTCTTATGAAATAGTAACTATATGTAGGTATCATGTCCTACATCATTGTGAAAAAAACAAAATTCCACATTTTAGGTAAAATTAAGACAAAAAGGCTCTTTTTTGATAGTAGCACTAAATACTAAAAAAGAAAATCCCTAACTTAGCAATTATATTACATTCTATATGAATTTGTAATGGATTTGTCTTTTTTTAATGAGTTGTGAGTGTATAAATCGATTTTTTGAAAATGAAAATCTTACAAGGAAATTAAATAATCACAGTGAAATAAGAAATGTGAAGAATGAAAAGGAGGTTGTCAGGAATGGAGCGTTTGAAAAAGGTATGGCAGACATATGTGTCAGAGGAAAATATTATAAAGTGGCGGAGACATTTTCACCAATTTCCTGAACTATCATTCCACGAGGAAAAAACTTCACAATTTATATATGATACATTATGTTCATTTTCAGCTTTCGAGGTGACAAGACCGACGCGGTATAGTGTGATGGCAAAGAAAAAAGGAAAGAAGGCAGGCAAAGTAATAGCAATTCGTGCAGATATGGATGCCCTGCCAATTCAGGAAGAAACGTCTAAACCATATGCATCAGTTATTTCAGGGGTTATGCATGCATGTGGGCATGATGCACATACCGCTATTTTATTAGGTACAGCAGAAGCGATAGCAAATAAGAATGAGGATTGGGAAGGAGAAATTCGTCTTTTATTTCAACATGCTGAAGAAGTGTATCCTGGTGGTGGACAGGAAATGGTGAGAGCTGGTGTGATGGATAATGTGGATTATATTATCGGCCTACATGTAATGTCTGGATTAGAAACGGGGAAGGTTGGAGTTGTATATGGGCCTATGATGGCTGCTCCCGATGTATTTACGATTGAAGTAAAAGGAAGAGGTGGCCATGCTGCTAGGCCGGAAGAAACAGTAGATCCGATAGCAGTTGGTGCGCAAATCATTACGAACTTACAACATATTGTATCTAGAAATACAGGCGCTTTTATGCAAAGAGTTGTTTCCATAACACAATTTCACGGGGGAACAGCAGATAATATTATTCCTGATACAGCATATTTAATGGGAACAGTCCGGTCCTTTGATCAAAAACTAAGGAAAGAATCGGAAGAGATGATTGAACAAATTGCTAAGGGGATTGCAGAGGCACATGGTGCAGCGTATACGTATACATATCGCTATGGATATGACCCGGTTATCAATGATACGTTTATTACAAAAATAGTAGAAGAAAGTGCGGTAGAGTTGTTTGGAAAGGAGAGAATTGTAAAGCTAGCTCCTTCGATGGGAGGGGAAGATTTCTCGGCATATTTAAGAAAAGCGCCAGGCTGTTTTATTAAATTAGGAACTGGAAATGAGAAAATCAAAACTTGTTATCCTCATCATCATCCAAAGTTTGATGTGGATGAATCAGCTTTAATTAATGGGGCAGAGTTATTTTTACAGGCGACAATGAATTTACTAAAAGCTTAAAAGAGTACAAAAAAAGGCAACTGCGCTTATCGCAGTTGCTTCTATTTCTTTCCGTTAGAGAGGGCTGAGAAAGAACTATGCTCATTTATAGTATATGAATAGCTGGCGGACAAGCTTGTACCTTTTCATTATTTTTTAAAAAATAGTTATTGACTTTGATAATCATTTTTATTTAACCTAAAAGTATAGTTGAAATTGATAATTATTATCAATGTATTCACAAGTGCAGAATGGATGAGGGAGAGATGAAAAAGATATTTCGCCTTGGGCAAAGGGAAATTAAAAATAAAGATATAAAATGGCAACGGCGTGTAATTCGTGCTGAATATGTAGAGGAGAAGAAAGGAAACAAGGAAGAAGAAGCGATACATAATCAAGGGAGAGATTCAGTTGAATAAATTTGTAATGATTTTTGCAAGTATGAGTGGAAATACAGAGGAGATGGCTGATCATATAGCTGGAGCGATTCGTGAAACAGGCAATGATATTGAAGTGATTGATATTATGACGACGCCAGAAGCTTCTATATTAGAGGAATATGATGGGATTATTTTAGGAGCGTATACGTGGGGAGATGGTGAGCTTCCTGATGATTTCTTAGATTTTTATGACGAAATGGAAGAAATTCATTTAGCAGGTAAAAAAGCAGCAGTATTTGGATCTTGTGATTCTGCTTATCCGAAATACGGGGCAGCTGTTGATATCTTAATAGAAAAGTTACAAGAGCGCGGTGCTGAAGTTGTAATGGAAGGGCTAAAAGTAGAACTAACGCCAGAAGATGAAGATGTAGAGAAATGTCTTCAGTTTGGTGCTGAATTTGTAAAACACCTTTCTTAATGGTGAGAGGGAGATGAAGATGGGTGCAGGGGAAAATATCAATTAAAACGATGACAGATTATCATTTATATGATTTTATGCGTTGTCCACATAAGTTTTATTTTCGCTATATAAAAAGAAGAGAACCTTCTTCGTTTGAATGGAAACAAATGGTTCAATCGATTGTAAATCAAATTATTATTGACTATTACACATCACCTGTAGAAAAACAAACAACAATGCTGTTGTTAAAACGATTAGAGAAACATTGGGATAAAGTGCGTATTGGAATGTTCGCTTCTAAAGCAGAATATTATATTGTTCTTGCAAAGTTAACGGACCATCTAATACAGTTTGTGAAAAATGATGCGAGTAAAACACCACCTTTATTTTTATATGAGAAGTTACAAACATATATGGACGAGTTAGATGTGCACATTTCATTAACGTTTGAAGTGGGTGAATGGTCTACACAATCGTTTGTAATTAAAAAGTATGTTGTTGATGCAAATGAAGAAATGCTTGCTCTTTTTCAAAAGCTTACGGCAGTGTTTAGCTACAAAGTTTTTGGGATTCTTCCCGAAAGAATTGAAGTTGTTAATTTAATAGAAGGAACTAGGTACGAATCTGTTCCAAAAGAGCAAGATATTATGGATGGAATGAACGATTTATATAGAATGAAAGAAATGTTACAGCAACCAGAATATTACACAGAACGTACATTTTGTTCTGAATGTATTGGATGTGCTTTTCGTAATGAATGCAAAGTAGACGAGATGCAAGATGCATTGATAGCGAAGAATACTATACTACATTAGGGGGTGCAAATTTGTATCTCTTTTTGGTATTGACATGAAAAGCTTTTCATCATTTACGGTATATACGTAGGGGAACTTATGATGGGAGGAATACTTAATGGGAAATGGAGTGAAAGTATTTCAATGGTTAAAAGAACAACAGGCTCCTTTTTGGGTCCAATTGTAAATTTTGCAGGTGTTTCAAATGTATAAATTAATTGTAGAAATGGATAAAAAATTAATGATATACGAGGAAAAGAAGAATAGGGAAAGAAATTAATTCCTTCCCTGAAGTATAGTTTGTAAATGTTTTCGATGCTTCTGTATCTCCTGTTCGTTATTTGTTTCAAAGTTATAAACAAGGTTATGGAGTAATGGACTATACTGATAAAATTGAATGACACGCTTAAAGAAAGATAAATCATGATGGGGAGTGAGAGTACAGTACCGTTTATATATGGCATTTGTAAATTCACTACCAAAATTGTTATATAATCCAGCGAAGTCAAAGGCAGGATCTCCAATTTGAGCATCACCAAAATCGATAATACCAGCAATGCTTCTTTTCTCCCCATCAAATAAAATGTGATGATGTGTAAAGTCAGCGTGGATCATTGTTTTTTGGAAATCAGATGCATACATATGTTCAAAAAAATCCTCGAATAAACAATCAAAAGCTTTTTTTTCTAACAATGTAAGTGTGCAAGCAAGATGAACGTGTAATTTCGTTTGAATCTGTCGCCAATATGAGATAGGTTTCTCAGTATCAAATCCCCATTTTACAGCATGTTCTATTGGGATGGTATGTAAAGAAGCGAGAAAGATAGCAAGCTGCGAGATAACTGTTTCACGTTCTTTTACAGTTAATCTTTCTATTGTTTGTACTGTTAATGGCTCCCCATGAATGAGTTTATAATAACTACAAAATGGAATTAAATCTAATTCATTTTTATATAAGATGTGGTATTTTGGGACCTTTATCTCTTGTGACGATTGAGAAAGTATTTCGCATAGTTCTTTTTCGCGAGGTATTCGTTTTGCATACTGGGATTTACGTGGAAAACGGAAGAGCCATTCATTGTTAATGATAATGGCTACATTATCCCAGCCATTATCGTTTTGTTCATAAGAGTGTATAGGAATATTGGGTAGTGATTGCTGGATATCTCGCATATAAGATGTCATATGATTCTCTCCTTTTTTTTGGATATATGCATTAATATTATCAGAATTTTTAAACTCTGTGATAATATGGAATAAATATATTGAAAAAAGAGAGGGACATAATGTTTAAATGAAATGCAGTTAAGTTATAGAATGAAGATTATAAAAGAAGATAATACGTTTAAAATTGCGAAGCAACGGCAACGTGTAGAATAAAAATGTCCCCGAAAAGTGGGGACATTTTTTGTATTCACAGGTTCTCGTTTTGTTGTCCAATTTCTTTTTTTGCAATTTCTAGATTGCCTTGTTCGACTTGTTTATGCACATTTATAGAATCACCAGCATAACCTTTTTGTGTTTTTACAACTCTTTTAGAAAAGAGTGAGGATTGTTTAGTCATAATATAGTTCCCTTCCCATTAAAAGTAGACGAAAATGATGAGTACAAGTAATATTGTCCCGAAAATACCAATCCCAACTAAAAAGGAAGTATTTTTATATTGAGGCGGTTTATGAATATCTTGCCTGTATCCAGGTGAGATTTCAGGAGCAAACTCTTCATCGTAGGACTGCTGTTTTTTCTTTTCATCCATAGATTTACACCTTTCTTTTTTATTATGTTACACGTTTAAAGAGGAACTATGCATGATGAAAAAAGCCGCTAGGATTAGCGACTCTTTTGTGATGTATATTTACGTTGTACTTGAAAGAGACGAACAAGCAGAAAGGTAGCTCCAAATGCTAGCCCTATAATAAGACCAATCCAATAACCTTTAGCTGCCAAAGAAGTATAGGTTGCTAATATATAACCTAGAGGTAAACCAATGATCCAGTAGGCAATAAGTGTCATAATCAAGGTAACATTCACATCTTTATAACCACGGAGTGCACCTTGCACTGGAGTAGCAATTGCATCGGAAATTTGAAATAAAATCGCAAAAATGAGAAACTCTTTTGCTAAATCATGAACAGCAATATCTGTTGTATAAATAGATGCAATTTGATCGTCAAAGAAAAAGAGTAAGATAGAATATAACAAGGCAAAAGCAAGTGCCAAACCAATTCCAATAAAACTGTATTGTTTTGCGTTTTCACAGCGATTTGCTCCAACTTCAAAACCAACTGCAATTGTCATAGCCATTGCTAAACTTAAAGGTGTCATATATAAAAGGGAAGCAAAGTTCATTGCTGCTTGATGTGCAGCGATTGTTGTTGTGCTAAAATTACTCATCATGAGTGTTACGGCAGCGAAAATACTCGTTTCAAAAAAGATGGCAAATCCGATAGGTACCCCAAGTTTTAATAATTCTTTCCAGCTTGAAATAGAAAGTCGGTATAAGCGCCTGAAGATACCAAAAGATGTAAACGGTTCTTTCATACGGATAATAATAATCGTAATAAATAAAATGCACCAATATGTTGCGGTAGAAGCAATTGCTGCACCAACGCCTCCTAGTTTCGGAAAGCCGAAATGACCGAAAATAAATACATAGTTTAAAATGATGTTAATAGGTAAGGAAAGTAATGTAATAATCATTGTTGTACGTGTTTTTCCTAATGCATCAATAAACCCACGTAATACAGTATAGACAAATAAAGGGATGATACCAATTGCAATAATGCTTAAAAATTGAGAAGCAATGTGTTCGACCTGCTCTTCTAAATGCATGCCTTTTAGAATTGGTGAAACGGCAAAGAAACCAATGAGAATAACAAGTAAACTAACTCCGATTGCCAAATACACGGCTTGTATCACGATATGAGGAACATCCTCTTTTTGTTTTGAGCCAACAAGTTGAGCGATAATAGGCGTGGTAGCCATTAAGATTCCTGTTAATCCCGTACTAATCGGAATCCATATACTTGTTCCAATTGCGACCCCTGCTAAGTCAGTAGCACTTGCATGCCCTGACATTGTTGTATCAAAAAAACTCATTGCAAATAAAGACATTTGCGTTACAAAAATCGGGAAAAATAGTAATACAAATTGTTTTATTTTTTGTGAAAATGAATTGGTTTCTTTCATAAAAGCTCCTTTCTATGTAGGACCAAACTCTTTCTATCATACAATTTAATAAGAAAATAGAAAAGAAATACACATATGTGAATGTATTGTTATATTTTGAAAGAATGAAAAAAGAGATGCACTTTGAAATTGGATAAGGTATTATGATAAGGTGTGAAAAAAGTATATATAAGGTATTAAGGAGGCACTACTCGTGGCTGATTGGTTAATTGGTTTAATCATGGGAGCTGTTGAAGGATTAACGGAATTTTTACCGGTTTCATCAACGGGACATATGATTTTAACAGGACATTTAATTGGATTTGATGATGATAGAGCAAAAGTATTTGAAGTTGTCATCCAATTGGGATCGATTTTAGCGGTTGTCGTTGTATTTTGGAAACGTTTATGGTCATTAGTTGGGATTGGCAAGGTAACACAAGGACCATCTTTAAATTTATTACATATCATTATCGGTATGATTCCAGCAGGAGTACTTGGTGTTTTATTCCATAGTAAAATTAAAGAAGTTTTATTTGGACCAGGCCCCGTTGTTATCAGTTTAATCGTTGGTGGTATTTTAATGATTGTTGCTGAGAAATTTTCAAGACCAAGTACAGCGAAAACATTGGACGAGATTACGTATAAACAAGCATTCACAATTGGAATGTTCCAATGTTTAGCACTGTGGCCAGGATTTTCACGTTCTGGATCTACAATCAGTGGTGGATTATTAGCTCGTGTATCTCATACAGCCGCTGCTGAATATACATTTATTTTAGCGGTACCAATGATGGTTGCAGCATCAGGGTTAGATTTAATTAAAAGCTGGGACGTATTAAGTTCAGCAGATATCACATTATTTGCAACTGGTTTTATTACGGCTTTCCTTGTAGCAATGCTTGCGATTGTTTCATTCTTAAAATTATTAGCTCGTGTAAAGTTAACACCATTTGCTTATTATCGTTTTATTTTAGCTGCGGTGTTCTATTATTTCTTCATTATGTAATAAAAAAACTGCCATTTGGCAGTTTTTTTTATTTTACTATTTTTTCAATCATATTTTCCATCGCATGTTCCCAAAGTGAAGTGTCGTCAGCTAATGTAGCACGGAAATTAGCATACATGTCTTTCTGTTTTTCTTCAAATTGTGGATCATCTTTTTCAGGTAATGTAGCACGCATAGAAGTTACTAATTCTTGCACTTTTGGAGCACGTGGTCCCCAAACCGCCTGTTCTTTTCCATCCTTATCAATAAAAATAAAGATTGGAATGGCACGGGCTGTTCCATTTGTTAAATATTGATCCATTAACTCTAAATTTTCATCACGGATGAGTAATCTCATTTCAATATTGGAAACTTCGCAAATACGTTTCATAACAGGTACGCAAAGAAGAGCGTCTCCGCACCAATCAGCGGATAGTACAATAACACGCCATCCGTCGTTTTGACGTTCTTCTAAAACAGGAAGCAATTCGTTCGGAATTAAAAAGTTATTATAAATATGTAGTAATTCATACTGGTTCACAGTCATGTTATTTACGTATGTATCAAAGGACATACCTTTATCAGCCCATTGTTGTAATGTCATATGTAACACCTCTTTATTATATTTTTGTTTTTATTGTATCAATTTTTATCGTGAAATGCTTGTAATCTTACTCTTTCTTTTTGTTATCAGTAGACCATAATTTATCCAAGATAAAAAAGAAAAGGACAATAAGTAATTCAGCTTTATTGGAGATCGTTATACTTTCTATCCAATCATCTGCAGTATGAATAACGAGCCAATCAAGCGAGATTTCTATGAGGGAAAGCAGTAAAAAGGATAGCCATTTTGACATGTGCGTGAGCAGAGGGGTTAAAAGTACTTTGAAAAATAAAATCAAGAAACTACTAATTCCATCTAGTATAAGGGCTAATAAAAAAAAGAGAAGCAGTGCAGTTCGTGATGTATATTCTACACCAATGAGGCGAAAAACTCCGACATACATAAAGAAAATGAGTGCAAAAGCAATAATTATAAGAAGGGTAATACTACTAATAACAATCGTTTTATCTTTTCCACTTAGATCTGAAAACTTTTCTTCGTCTGGATTCATGATATCCCCCCAAAAAGTTCATCTTATAAAGTGAAACTTTAATCAGTAGGGGGCTTCATCTCCCACTGATTATTAGCCCTCATCAATCGAGTTTTGCCCCCACCTAACTTCTTTGCTCTCGCTGAATTTTTGAGGTGGGGGGCTGACTGCCCGTTAATGCGGGATAAAAGGAAAAAAATTCATATTTTATTATATCATGAATACTTGATGGGAAGTGAAAACAAAAAAGGTGCGACGAATCGCACCCTTTTTGTGGCTGATGTGAGTTTCAGCATGTTAGAAAAGCAACCTGTATCATTTATTTCCAAATAGATAATAAATGATACGTGCTCTAGTGAATAACGGAGATTTTTACTATTGGGTTTTGTTTTGGGAGTGTATCTATCAAATAAGTGAATACATTATGAGTGATTGTATGGGAAAAAAAGATGACAAAATGTAAAATATAAGGTAATATAATTCATAATGTTTTTATTTAACTATATGAAATAAAAGGGAGATGTAAACGGTGTCTCATAATCGCGAACAATTAATGGAGGATCTATCTGCAAATGTTTTTGCTATGTTTCGTTCATTGCGGAATGATATGGGGAAAATTTTTGGAGATTACATACCATGGAATGAATTTCTCGTGCTCCGTATATTAAATCGTAATGAAAAAGAGATGGTTTCTCGCGTAGCAAATGAACTACATGTATCAAACAGTCATATTACAGCTGTTACAGAAAAGCTAATTAATAAAGGTTTTGTAACGCGTTCACGTTCTACATCTGATCGTCGTGTTGTATATTTGGAAATTACGGAACAAGGAAAAGAGTTAGTTGCAAAAATGGAATTGGCAAAAAAACAGTATTTAAAAGAAAGGTTTTCGGCCCTATCTGAAGAAGAAATGCATCTAATGATATCTATTTCGAAAAAACTTATATAGAAAAAAAGCCAGATGAACTATGGCTAATCGAGAATCCTTCCTTGTTTTAGGGAGGTTTTTTTATTCATACTAAAATGAAAAATTGAAATTTGTTACATAGAAGAATGCGATGTGTATGATTGGGATAGGAAAGACATACTAACAATGATGGAAGATGAAAGGAGGAAGAAAGATGACGAATCGCAACGGGAGTCAAGGAAGTGGAAATCAAGGTTCACCAAAAACAGGGCAGTTTCAACAAGAGTTTAGTTCGGAGTTTATAACTGGTAATGATAATAAGGGAAAAGAATATCGTTCGAACAAAGGAAGTAAGTCAAAAAAGGAGTGAATAGATTCACTCCTTTTTTGCTAGGAAATTTGAATTGTATTTTAAGATAAGAAAATAGACCATCTTGTTAATACAAGATGGTCATGGAAGGGGACAATTTATGTCAATTTTAATTAGGGATGGAAAGCTGTTCGAGACACTGGGGAATGTCTCATTATTAGGGAGGAACAGCTTCGATAGATATAATATAAAAGATAGATGTGACCTCAATGTGAACTTGAAGTGAAAGGTATGGGAATTTTAAAAATTTCCCTCTTTTTAAATAATAGAGGGAAGGTAGAACATAGTTAGAGGTCCCATAGTCTAATGAATAGTGGATAAAAAATAGACCATCTCGTTAATACAAGATGGCCATGGAAGGGGACAATTTATGTCAATTTTAATTAGGGATGGAAAGCTGTTCGAGACACTGGGGAATGTCTCATTATTAGGGAGGAACAGCTTCGATAGATATAATATAAAAGATAGGTGTGACTTCAATGTGAATTCGAAGTGAAAGGTATGGGAATTTTTCAGTTGAAATCTATGGAAAAAAGGATTATGCTCAACTATATTATGAGATTATAAAGATTTATCCAAAATAATGAGTTTGTTCTAAAAGTATGAGGAATTGAAAAAAGTTAGGTGAAAAATTACTTTCCGTAAGATTTGGTCCGGTCAAAACGAACGATTAGTGTATGGAAAGAGGTTTTACTTTATTAAGGGAGTTAGTGATATGGAAGCAACAAAAAAACAAGGATTTTATAATCGTTTTATACGATTAAGTCCGCCGCAAATTTTAGCAATGGGCTTTTTTTGTTTAATTGTTGTCGGGGGAATGTTATTGAAACTACCATTCGCGACAAAAGAATCAATTAGTTGGGTAGATGCGTTTTTTACAGCAACCTCGGCAGCGACAGTAACCGGTTTAGGAGTTGTAGATACTGCTAGTACTTTTACAATGTTTGGTCAAATTATCATTATGTTGTTAATTCAGACAGGTGGTCTTGGATTAATGACAATCGCAATTTTAATTGTATGGGTGTTAGGGAAAAAAATTGGTTTACGTCATCGATTATTAATTGGAGAAGCGTTTAACCAAACGAATATTGGTGGTCTTGTAAAATTAGTGAAGCGTGTCTTTATTTTTTCTATTTGTATTGAATTAGTAGGAGTTGTTTTTTTATCCATTCGATTTATCCCGGAATTTGGTTTCGGCAAAGGTTTATATTATAGTATTTTTCATGTTATCGCCTCTTATAATAATGCGGGATTTGCACTATGGCCAGATAATTTAACAAGATATGTAGGAGATCCTATTATTAATATTGGAATTTGTTCTTTAATTGTTATAGGTGGTTTAGGTTTTACGGTGTTAATTGATATATGGTATAGCCGTAGTTTTCAGAAACTATCACTTCATTCGAAAATTATGATTGTTGGAACAGTAGCGCTTAATGTTATTGCGATGATTGTGATTTTTATATTGGAGTATAATAATGTGAAAACATTAGGATCACTATCTTTAGGTGAAAAGATATGGGCTTCATTTTTCCAGGGGATTACACCGCGTACAGCAGGATTTAATACGGTTGATTATGGAGGAATGGAAGAATCATCAATATTGTTTACGATGATTTTAATGTTTATCGGTGCAGGAAGTGTGTCGACAGGTGGCGGAATTAAGTTAACAACATTTGTGATTTTAATTACATCGGTTATTTCCTTTTTTAGAAAGAAGGAAGACTTTGTTTTATTTCATCGTACAATCAAAATGTCAACGGTAACGAGAGCGTTAGCGATTGTAGTTGCCAGTCAAATTCTTATTTTTACAGCAGTATTTTTATTAATGCTTACAGAAAACTTTAGTTTTATTCAACTTTTATTCGAAACAATTTCAGCGTTTGGTACAGTGGGGTTATCAATGGGAATTACGGCTAAGTTATCTGTAATTGGAAAATGTATCATTATGTTTGTTATGTTTTGTGGGTTAATTGGTCCGTTAACGCTTGTATTCTCTCTAGCGCGACCAGCTAAACAAAAAATTCGATACCCATCAGAAGATGTTTTCACAGGATAAGGTATCTCGCAAAGCGCGAGATACCTTTTTTCTTTAAAAAAGTGAGAACAATAAACCGATGATTGCGGCGCGGAATAACAGAGCAACAATAGCAGCAATGCCGCCCACAATAGCAGCGATGCCACCGGTTACAGTAGCTCCACGATTATAGGCATAAATACCTAGTAAAACAGAAACAAGTCCGAAGAGTGTAGGAAATGTAAAGAGTGATAATACAGCAAGAGCAAGAGCGATAAACCCTGCTGTGGATCCTGCTGTTTTTGATTTTACATCGTCTTTATCGTTATAGTTGATATGCTGAGGAGCAACCTCTGCTGCGTACTCTTCTTTATAGTCCCCTTCTTCGGTTCTATGTTGTTCATTAATTTTATCAGTCAACGTAAAGTCTCCTTTCATAGCAAGGTTCATTAGTAGTATGTATATCTTTTTCTTTTTTATCCGGCAAGAAATAGATAGGCATATCATTACTTTATTTCGCTATTTGCAGGCGGTAACACACCCACCTCAAAATTCAGTGAAAGCACAGGAGTTAGGTGAGAGATAAACTGCCCGTAAAAGTCTGATTAGTGAGGGCTGATTAAATTTTCACTTTATCAGACTGAAGTGAAGGATATGTATATTGTTTTTAGATTCTAAGCTGAAGAAAGCTGATAATGGAACAGTGTTTTTTCATGAATTGTAAAACTTGGTATGAGTTCCTCTATTTTGGAAAGTATAAAAAAGAATTAAGAGGAAAAAGGTGGTTTAAATGATGGAACATCCAATTGAAAACTTAATGAAAACGGCAATGACAAATTTAAAAGAGATGGTCGATGTAAATACAATTGTCGGAAGCCCTGTTTCAACAGCGGACGGAAAGGTTGTTTTAACTGTTTCAAAAGTTGCCTTTGGTTTTGGCGCAGGGGGAAGCGATTTTAAAGGGGAAACGTCTGTAGGGAAAAGTTTGGCAGGACAAGGACAACAAAAAGAGGCGAAACAAGGGCATCCGTTTGGAGGTGGAAGTGGTGCAGGAGTTTCAATTGATCCTGTTGCGTTTTTAGTAGTAGGATCTAGTGGTGTACAAGTGTTACATTTACATAGTGGCACACACTTGATTGAAAAGGCTTTGAGTACAGTTCCAAGTACTATAGATAAGTTTGTAAACGGTCGTTAAAAAGTAAACTTGCATTTTTTAGGAATTATGATATATTAGAAAAAGTGTGTTCAGAAACGACAAATATAATTGGAATGTAAATATATATGATTTATGAAATAAGGGAGAGGTAGTTATGATTAATATCAAGAATTTTGCTGTCGGCTTATGTATGTTAGTAAGCGGATTTGTTGTGTATGTAGTAAAAGAAAAGGCTCCATTCTAAAACAGACAGATTGTGATGTCTGTTTTTAATTTGTTAAAATAAATATTGACGAATTTGTTTTTAAGTGTTATGATGACATTTCGTGTCTCGGTTACAGCTAGTATATATTGGATATTTCTTGTAAATGCAATATGAAAAATTTGCGAAAGATCGGGTAATTTTACCAACAACTTTTGTGAATAGACCCAAAAAGTTGTATTTGTAAGCTTATACACATGCTAGTGTATCAGGAGCGGTCAGAGGAACCGTGTTGATGAGAGAGAGGTAGGGCTTTCATCCAGTATATGTTACTTTCCCGTTTAGGTGAATATAAAAAAAGAAGTCTCCTTGTTATAAGGAGGCTTCTTTTTTTTATAAACTACTTTCAATTCGTTGACAAATTTCATCGGTTGTTAAGCCACTTGCTTCAATAACGGGCCCTTTTATTACTGCATTACTAATTCCCATTACATTAGAATCTTGTCCAGTTACGACGCAACAATCGCACCCTTGCACGTCATTTTCAGAACGTAGTGAAATTACTTCATGTCCTTGTTGTTCTAAAGCTTGTTGAACATCGGTTAAAGAATTTTCAACACCAATTTTCGCCATACTCTTCACCTCCTACCATCTAGTAATATGCTCCATTTTTTAGGAAATATTTATGTTTTTAAGGAAAATATGGTAGAAATGTTGATGTATTTAATATTTACGAACAGGGAAATCCCCCTCCTAAAACAAAGAGGTGGGGGATAGCTGCTCAGAAAAGCTCGATTAGAGAGGGGAAGAAAAAATACGTAATGTATTAGTCGTTATATACACCTGTGAGCATTTGACTTACAAACTGATCATTTAATTGATCTTGAGCAGATTCATCATTTGATTGAATGTCAATTGAGGCAGTGAAGTTGTTATTCTGTTCTTCATTTGGAGATACCTCTACGTAATTGTTAAATTTACACAAACCTTTCGTATCCATTAAATCAAATAGTTGTAACATTTCTACTACCTCTTGTCTCGTTCCTTTAATTTGTACACATGCCATATTATTTTCCTCCTTCATTTGACAATTTGTTTTTTTAAATAGGATTATGAAAGCTGCATGAAAAATATGATTGTTATTTTTATACAATGTTATTTTGCTTATTTTCCTCCTTTTCAATCAAAAGTCGTTTTTATTCCCGAATATACGAAATCGGACGCCCGTTTATTGAATACAATAGATTCGCATCATTTGACAAAACTCCTTCTTTTAAGCAAATATTTTTTAGGATGAAAAATGGCGAAAAAAATTTTTGACATTTTGTAAACGTTAACAATGTTGATAAATCAATATAAACAAGGGTTAATATAAATTAAAAATTATAAATTTTCTAAAAATTGTCTTGATTTATTTAAAAAGGAGAGTAAACTAGGAAACAATAAAAAATTCATAGAACATAGGGGGCGCTTTTAAGTGAATGAGCAATGGATTTTCTTAAATGGAGAATTTGTTCCAAAAGACGAAGCAAAAGTTTCAGTATATGATCATGGTTATTTATATGGCGATGGAGTGTTTGAAGGGATTCGTGTCTACAGTGGCAATGTCTTCAGGCTCAAAGAACATCTTATTCGTTTATACGAGTCAGCAAAATCCATTATGTTGGAAATTCCATATACGTTAGAAGAAGTGACAGATATTGTTGTTGAAACGACTCGTCAAAATAAGTTATCTAACGGATACATTCGTTTAGTTGTATCACGAGGTGCTGGGAATCTTGGGCTAGATCCTGATTCTTGTTCGAAACCGAATGTAGTTGTAATTGCGGAACAGTTATCTTTATTTCCGTCGGAATATTACGAAAAAGGTATACCGGTTGTGACAGTTGCCACACGTCGTAATCGCCCAGACGTATTAACACCACAAGTAAAGTCTTTAAACTATTTAAATAATATTTTAGTTCGAATTGAAGCGAAGCTTGCTGGTGTGCAAGAAGCACTTATGTTAAATGAACAAGGTTATGTTGCAGAAGGGTCTGGCGATAATGTGTTCATTGTAAAAGGAAATAAATTAATTACACCACCAAGTTCTGCAGGGGCATTAGAAGGCATTACAAGAAACGCTATTTTGGAAATTGGAGAAAAGCTTGGATATGACGTAAGAGAAGAATTATTTACAAGACACGATGTATATGTAGCTGATGAGGTATTTTTAACAGGAACTGCAGCTGAAGTTATTGCAGTTACGACAGTTGATGGAAGAACGATTGGGCTTGGGAAAACGGGTCCACATACAAATCGTTTATTAGAAGAGTTTCGTAAATTAGTTGTAGAAGATGGAGAGAAAATTTACGAAGAAAATAAAGTTGGATGATAACTCATTATAAAGTTGTAAAGCGTTGATAGGGAGGAGTAGTTGATTGTGAAGCCTCACAGAGAGTCGGTGGTTGCTGGAAACCGATGGTTCACATCGACGAACATCGCCCTTGAGTGCTAAACTGAAGCATTTGCCTAGGTTTAGACGGTAGCTCCGTTATTAGCTAGACTCATCCCCGAGTCACTGAGGCAAGAAGTATTCTTGCGAAGAAGGGTGGTACCGCGAAATCTTTCGTCCCTTCAGCACATAGCTGGAGTGTGGACGTAGGATTTTTTTATTGTAAAAAAACAATTTTAAAGGAGGTTCGTAAGAGCAATGTCTTCAAAAACGGAAGAACAGATGGCAACTGGTGCACAGCTGTTGTTAGAAGCGTTAGGAAAGGAAGATGTAGAAGTTATTTTTGGTTATCCAGGAGGTGCTGTATTGCCGCTCTATGATGCAATTTATGATTGCGAAATTCCTCATATTTTAACAAGACATGAGCAAGGAGCGATTCATGCAGCAGAAGGGTACGCGCGAATTACAGGAAAACCTGGCGTTGTCATTGCAACAAGTGGTCCAGGTGCGACAAATGTGATTACTGGTCTTGCAGATGCAATGATTGATTCTTTACCGCTTGTTGTTTTTACAGGTCAAGTAGCTACAACGTTGATTGGAAGTGACGCTTTTCAAGAAGCGGACATTATGGGACTTACGATGCCGGTAACAAAACATAATTATCAAGTGCGCAAGGCATCAGATTTACCAAGAATTATTAAAGAGGCATTTCATATTGCGAAAACGGGTCGACCAGGACCGGTCGTTATCGATCTTCCTAAAAATATGGTAGTAGAAAAAGGTGAGCGATGTAGTAACGTGCAAATGGATTTACCGGGATATCAACCAAATTATGAGGCGAATCCATTGCAAATCAACAAATTATTACAAGCGATTGATACTGCTGAAAAACCGTTGATTTTAGCCGGAGCAGGTGTACTTCATGCGAAAGCTGCAAAAGAATTAACAGATTTTGCACGAATGTATCGTATACCTGTTGTTCATACACTTCTTGGACTAGGTGGATTTCCGCCAAATGATAAATTATTTCTTGGAATGGGAGGAATGCATGGTTCTTATACAGCGAATATGGCTTTGTATGAGTGTGATTTACTCATAAATATCGGAGCAAGATTCGACGATCGTCTTACAGGAAATTTAGAGTACTTTGCTAAAGAGGCTACAGTTGCACATATCGATATTGATCCAGCAGAGATTGGAAAAAACGTTCCTACAGAAATTCCGATTGTGGCTAGCGCGAAACATGCTTTGGAGGCACTGCTCTCCTGTAAAAGAGGAAAAGAAAATCATAGTGCATGGCTATCGCTTTTAAAAAGCAGAAAAGAACAATATCCATTTTTCTATGATCAAGATTCTGAAGTGATTAAACCACAATCAGCAATTGATATGTTGTATGAAATTACAAAAGGAAGAGCAATTGTCACGACGGATGTTGGTCAGCATCAAATGTGGGCTGCTCAATATTATCCACTTGAAGACCCAGATAAGTGGGTAACATCAGGAGGGCTTGGCACAATGGGATTTGGATTTCCAGCTGCCATTGGTGCACAAATTGCCAGACCAAAAGAATTAGTTGTAGCGATTGTTGGTGATGCGGGTTTTCAAATGACATTACAAGAACTTAGTGTATTGAAAGAACATTCCTTACCGGTTAAAGTTTTGATTTTAAATAATGAAGCTTTAGGGATGGTAAGACAGTGGCAAGACGAATTTTATAAGCAAAGATATTCTCACTCGTTGCTCTCTTGTCAACCGGATTTCGTAGCGCTTGCCCATGCATACGGCATAAAAGGGGTGCGAATTGAAAATCCGTTACTTGCGAAGGGACAGTTGCAAGAAGCGATTGATTTGCAAGAGCCTGTTGTAATTGATTGCAGGGTACTACAGTCTGAAAAAGTTATGCCGATGGTTGCTCCTGGAAAAGGAGTTCATCAAATGGAGGGGGTGAAGGGACAGTGAAAAGGATTGTTACGGCGACAGTTCGAAATCAAAGTGGGGTTCTGAATCGGATTACGGGTGTTATGACCAGGAGGCATTTTAATATTGAAAGTATTTCGGTTGGACATACAGAGTCGTCTGATATTTCACGGATGACATTTGTTGTTCATGTTGAAAACGAGCAACAAGTGGAGCAACTGATCAAGCAACTTCATAAACAAATTGATGTGTTAAAAGTATCTGATATAACAGAAGAAGCAATGATTGCAAGAGAGTTGGCTCTTATTAAAGTAGCGACAACAAGTGTATCGAGAGCAGAATTATATAGTTTAATTGAACCGTTCCGAGCCGCTGTAATAGATGTTGGAAAGGATTCCATCGTCGTACAAGTAACGGGTACACAAGAAAAAGTAGAAGCTCTTATAGAGCTAATGCGTCCATATGGTTTAAAAGAAATTGCAAGAACAGGTGTTACTGCATTTACGCGGAGTATGAAAAAACAAGATAAACAAATTATGTTAATTCATTAATCATTTTAATATAGGGGGAGAAAGAATATGACAAAAGTTTATTATGAGAAAGATGTAGCGGTAAATGTATTAAAAGGGAAGAAAATAGCGATTGTTGGATATGGATCACAAGGTCACGCTCATGCACAAAACTTACGTGATAATGGTTTTGAAGTAGTAGTTGGACTTCGGAAAGGAAAGTCATGGGAAAAGGCGAAAGAGGATGGTTTTTCTGTATATTCAGTGGCAGAAGCTGCAAAATCTGCGGATGTAGTAATGATTCTTTTGCCTGATGAACTACAGCCAGAAGTGTATGAAACAGAAATTGAACCGAATTTACAAGCTGGAAATGCACTTGTGTTTGCTCATGGATTTAACGTTCATTTTAATCAAGTTACACCACCAGAAGATGTAGACGTATTTCTAGTAGCGCCAAAAGGACCTGGACATTTAGTACGTCGGACTTTTGCTGAAGGCGGAGCGGTTCCAGCGTTATTTGCTGTATATCAAGACGCAACAGGAACAGCCATTGAAAAAGCATTATCCTATGCAGATGGAATTGGAGCAACGAGGGCTGGAGTATTAGAAACTACATTTAAAGAAGAAACAGAAACGGATCTATTTGGAGAACAAGCTGTACTTTGCGGAGGTGTTACTGCACTTGTAAAGGCGGGATTTGAAACATTAGTAGATGCTGGTTATCAGCCGGAACTTGCCTACTTTGAATGCTTACATGAACTAAAGCTCATTGTTGATCTTATGTATGAAGGCGGACTTGAAAATATGAGATATTCCGTTTCTGATACAGCGCAGTGGGGAGATTTTGTATCAGGACCACGCGTTGTAACAGAACATACGAAGAAAGCGATGGATGAAGTGTTAAAAGAAATTCAAGATGGCACATTTGCAAGAGGGTGGATTGCAGAGCATAAAGCAGGAAAACCGCATTTCCATGCAACGAATGCTAAGGAAAATGAACATCAAATTGAAGTTGTTGGGCGTAAATTACGTGAAATGATGCCGTTTGTACAACCGAAAGTAAAGGCGGGGGTTAAATAATATGAAACAGATTTTGTTCATGGATACGACGCTTCGTGATGGCGAACAATCACCCGGAGTCAATTTAAATGAACAAGAAAAGTTACAGATTGCCAGGCAGTTAGAAAAACTCGGGATTAATGTGATGGAAGCAGGATTTGCAGCAGCTTCTGAAGGTGATTTTTGCTCAGTAAAACGAATTGCGGAAACGATTCGAAATGCTTCCGTTATGAGTCTAGCAAGGGCGAAGGAAAGTGATATTCAGAGAGCGTATGAAGCATTGAAAGGTGCAGCATCTCCGCGGTTACACGTCTTTTTGGCAACGAGTGATATTCATATGAAATATAAGCTTTGTATGTCAAAGGAGGATGTATTAGATAGTATTCATCGCTCTGTAACTTTAGGGAAATCCTTATTTCCTACAGTGCAATTTTCGGCAGAAGATGCAACGAGAACGGCTCGCCCTTTTTTAGCAGAAGCTGTGGAAGTTGCGATTCGAGCTGGAGCGGATGTTGTTAATATTCCGGATACAGTAGGTTATACAAATCCAGAAGAATATTATTCTCTTTTTAAATATTTACAAGAATATGTTCCTTCTTATGAAAAAACTATTTTCTCTTGTCATTGTCATGATGATCTTGGTATGGCAGTAGCAAATTCATTGGCAGCCATTGAAGGTGGGGCACTGCAAATAGAAGGGACGATGAATGGGATTGGAGAGCGTGCAGGTAATGCTGCTTTAGAAGAAGTAGCAGTTGCTTTGCACATTAGAAAAGACTATTATGAAGCCGAGTCTTCTATAACACTAAAAGAGATTAAAGCAACAAGTACATTAGTAAGCCGGTTAACGGGTATGGTAGTTCCAAAAAATAAGGCGATTGTTGGAGCGAATGCATTTGCGCATGAATCAGGTATTCATCAAGATGGTGTATTAAAAGAAGTAACGACATATGAAATTATTGAGCCAGAACTAATTGGAGAAGCACAAAATTTATTTGTACTTGGAAAACATTCTGGTCGCCACGCTTTTACTGAAAAAATGAAAGAACTCGGTTATGAGTTTACGGAAGAAGAGCGAGATATAGCATTTAGTGCATTTAAGAGATTAGCAGATCGTAAAAAAGAGGTTACAGAAGAAGATTTACGTGCATTAGTACTAGGAGAAACAGCATTTTCAACACAGCAGTATAACATTAAACAATTACAAGTGCATTTTGTATCCAACAGTACACAATGTGCAACAGTTGCACTGGAGGATGAGGCAGGTAATGTGTACGAAGATGCAGCAACAGGAGCAGGTAGTATTGAAGCGATTTATAATGCAATTCAAAGAATTCTAGGACTTGAGTGTGAGTTAGCCGATTATCGTATTCAATCCATTACACAGGGACAGGATGCACTTGCTCATGTTCATGTTGAATTGAAAGAAGGAACACATCAAGTTGCAGGTTTTGGTGTTGCGCAAGACGTGTTAGAAGCATCAGCTAGAGCTTATGTACATGCAGCGGGAAAACTAAAGGCTTTGTTATTCCTTGCAAAGTAATGTTTTGATAAGTGGGGGGGGATACCCCTACTTACCGAAAGATAATTCTGAATAATCAGTAAAATTATAAAAAAGGGGTGCTGATCATTGGAAAAACGTATTGTTTGTTTAGCGGGTGATGGTGTTGGACCAGAAATTATGGAGAGTGCCAAGGAAGTTTTACACATGGTAGAAAGGTTATATGGTCACCGTTTTTATTTACAAGATGAACAATTTGGAGGCGCTGCGATTGATTCGTTTGGGCAACCATTGCCGTCAAGAACATTAGCAGCATGTTTAGCGAGTGACGCTGTATTACTAGGTGCGGTTGGTGGACCTCGCTGGGATGAAGCGAAAGAAAGACCGGAAAAAGGATTGCTGGCGCTTCGAAAAGGGCTTGGTGTATTTGCTAATGTTCGTCCTGTCACTGTAGATGCAGCAACTGCTCATTTATCCCCATTGAAGGCGGCTGATGAGGTGGATTTTGTTGTCGTTCGTGAGTTAACAGGAGGGATTTATTTCTCCTTTCCAAAAGAAAAAACAGAAGAGGTAGCAACAGATACACTTACTTATCATCGTCATGAAATTGAGCGCATTGTTTCTTACGCTTTTCAATTGGCAAGTAAACGTCGTAAAAAAGTTACTTCCATTGATAAAGCAAATGTTTTAGAGTCGAGTAAACTTTGGAGGGAAGTAACAGAAGAAGTAGCACTTCGCTATCCGAATATTGAACTTGAACATATTTTAGTAGACGCAGCTGCTATGGAGTTGATTCGTAATCCGGGCCGGTTTGATGTCATAGTAACTGAGAATTTATTTGGGGATATTTTAAGTGATGAAGCCTCTGTATTAGCAGGGTCTTTAGGGATGCTTCCATCGGCGAGTCATGCAGAGAATGGACCTTCGCTATATGAACCAATTCACGGATCAGCACCAGATATTGCAGGGAAAAATAAAGTGAATCCAATTGCAATGATGCGTTCAGTTGCAATGATGCTTGGGCAATCTTTTGATTTAAGAAGAGAAGGAGAAGCGATTGAAGAAGCAATTTCTGCTGTTCTCCGATTGGGGAAATGTACAGCTGATATAGGTGGAAATGAAACAACATCGTCTTTTACAAAATATGTACTACAAGAAATGGAAGAACAAGCGCTAGTAGGGAGAGGGAGATAATGGCAAAAAGGTTACTAGATAAACTGTGGGAGAGACACGTTGTTACAACAAATGAAAATGGGTTAGATTTATTATATATTGACCTTCATCTCGTGCATGAAGTAACATCACCGCAAGCCTTTGAGGGCTTGCGGCTTGCAAATCGGAATGTTCGGAGACCAGATTTAACATTTGCAACGATGGATCATAATATTCCAACAAAAGATGTTTGGAACATTACAGATCGTATTGCTAAGCAACAATTAGATACGCTTCGTGAAAATTGTAAGCAATTTAATATTCCGTTGGCGGATATTGATGATGAAAATCAAGGGATTGTTCATGTTATTGGTCCAGAGCTAGGACTTACACAACCGGGAAAGACCATTGTATGTGGCGATAGTCATACGGCAACACATGGAGCCTTTGGAGCGTTGGCGTTTGGGATCGGTACAAGTGAAGTCGAGCATGTATTAGCAACTCAAACATTGTGGCAGAGCAAGCCGAAAGCGCTGGGGATTGAATTAAAAGGGAAATTACCTAAAGGAGTATATGCAAAAGATATAATTTTACACCTTCTAGCTACATATGGGGTAGCAGTTGGAACTGGATATGTGATGGAGTTTTACGGAGAAGCAATTACAAATATGGAAATGGAAGAGCGTATGACACTTTGTAATATGGCGATTGAAGGTGGAGCAAAAGCAGGGATTATTGCGCCGGATGAGAAAACATTTGCTTATGTAAAAGGGCGTGAGTATGCGCCGGAAGAGTTTGACTTGGCAGTGGCGAATTGGAGGGAATTCTATACTGAGCCAGATGCAATATATGATACTTATATTTTGGTAGATGTTGCTGAACTAGCGCCATATGTAACATGGGGAACAAACCCGAGTATGGGTATGCGTATTGATGAACAGTTACCAGAAACACGTGATAAAAATGATGAACGAGCTTTTGCATATATGGGGCTTCAGTCAGGACAAAGTGCATTTGAAATTCCAGTTCAGCATGTATTTATTGGTTCCTGTACAAATTCCCGTTTATCAGATTTAGAAATTGCCGCAGCTGTTGTAAAAGGAAAGAAGGTAAAAGAAGGAGTGCGAGCACTTGTTGTACCAGGATCCAAACGAGTACGAAAAGCAGCGATGGAAAAAGGACTGCATCGTATATTTGAAGAAGCTGGATTTGAATGGAGAGAGCCTGGGTGTTCTATGTGTCTGGGGATGAATCCAGATCAAGTGCCTGAGGGAGAGCATTGTGCATCTACTTCCAATCGGAATTTTGAAGGACGACAAGGGAAGGGTGCGAGAACACATTTAGTCAGCCCTGCGATGGCGGCCGCAGCAGCGCTTTATGGTCATTTCGTTGATGTGAGAAAGGAGAGTTATGATGGAGCCATTTCATATTCATAAAGGTACTGTTGCTGTACTAATGAATGATAACATTGATACAGATCAAATCATTCCAAAACAGTATTTAAAGAGGATTGAACGAACTGGTTTTGGGAAATTTTTATTTGATGAATGGCGTTATGAGGACGACAGGAAAGAGAATCCAGATTTCCCACTAAATGCACCTGAGCGAAAAGGAGCAAGCATATTAATTACAGGTGAAAATTTCGGCTGTGGTTCATCAAGAGAGCATGCGCCATGGGCACTTGCTGACTATGGATTTCGTGTTATTATCGCGGGGGGATTTGCAGACATTTTTTATATGAATTGTACGAAAAATGGTATGCTTCCTATCATTATGGAAAAGGAAATGCGTGAAAAGCTAGCAGCTGTGGATCCAAGAGATGTGATAGAAGTTGATTTAGAGAATGAAGTGATTACAACTCCGCTACATCGTTTTCATTTTACAATCGAAAAGATGTGGAAAGAAAAGCTATTAAGTGGTTTAGATGAAATCGGAATCACGCTTCAATATGAACAAAACATTGAAGAATATGAACGAGAAACAGCTCGCTAATTTGTTTAGTGAGCTGTAATAAAAAACACAAAAAGGTTTGAATTTTGTTTACATTCTGAATTCTGTGTTATATACTATGTGAAAATAAGAGGAGAAAGGGAGTAAGGATAATGTTTACATTACAATCTATCAATATGCTTACACAACTACATCATCATACATAAACCCTTGAACCTAGCGTGAACAACGTGTAGGTACAAGGGTTATTCCCGTTGTACCTACATCCTATGAAGGGGCCTTGTAGGTATTTTTTCTACAAGGCTCTTTTTATTTTGTTCGTGATTGTTCTAGTGTGCATACACTAGAAGGGGAAAGTTTGGTGAACAGAATTGAAAGGAGTGTAAAGCAGTATGACAAAATGGAAACGAGCAAATCCAGATGGAACAAGAGATTATGTATTTGAAGAGTGTACATTAATAGAAGAAGTTGAACAAAAATTACGACGTACTTTTTTAGAAAGAGGCTATGAGGAAATACGAACGCCTACGATTGAATTTTATGATGTCTTTTCTTTTCGGAATCGGCCGATAGATGAAGAGAAAATGTATAAGTTTTTTGACCAACAGGGACGCATTATCGTGTTAAGGCCTGATATGACAATTCCACTTGCAAGAGTAATAGGAACCCACGGTGAGGAAGCGCCTGTAAAATTAACATACAGCGGGAACGTGTTTCGAGCGAATGAATCACTATCTGGAAAATACAATGAAATCATTCAAACAGGTATTGAAATAATTGGGATTGATAATATACGTGCTGAAATTGAATGTATCGTAAGTGCAATTCATGCTCTTCAAGCTGTAGGGATTCAGGCTTTTACAATAGAATTAGGGCAAGTTCAGTTATACAAATGTATTGTTAAAAAGCTGTCATTTGGAGAAGAAGAGGAGTCGCTCTTACGTACGTATATTGAAAGTAAAAATTATGCAGAGTTATCCCGTTTTTTACAAGAAAAGAATTTAGATCGACGTGATGAAACTGTACAGTTACTTGAAAAATTACCAAGATTATTCGGAAAACTCGAAGTAATTGAAGAAGCGGAAAAGCTTGCTTCAAACTATGAGATGAAGCAAGCAATCGCGCGGATAAAAGAAATCTATAAAACGATTGAAAAATTAGGATATGGTTCGTATATATCAATTGATCTTGGGATGATTCAACATTTGCATTATTATACAGGAGTTATTTTTAGAGGTTATATATATGATGTTGGGGGAGAAATTGTTAGTGGCGGAAGATATGATGAATTGCTTGGTAATTTTGGAGAACCGATGTCAGCAGTCGGCTTAGCTGTACAAGTAAATCAAATTGTCCGGACATTACAAGAACAGCAAAAACAATTCAAACGAAAAAAATTAGATATGATCATTCATTATTCTTTGGATAGGATAGCAGAAGCAGAAAGACTATGTGGTTTACTTCAGAAAGATGGGTGGAAAGTGGAATTATCTATGTTTGAGAATTTGCAAGATACATTTCAGTTTGCGAAGAAGAAAGGGATTATAAAAGTGATCGAAGCGACTGGAAAAGCATTAGTGGAATATGTGTGGAAAGAAAAATGGGTGATACAGAAAGAAGGGGAAACCTCATGCGTAACATTCAAATTGCGTTAACAAAGGGGAGGCTTGAAAAACATGTCATTCCACTGTTTGAAAAGATTGGGATTGATTGTTCGGAACTGATGGATAAAGGAAGAAAGCTTGTATTCCAAAGCGCTAGTAGGAATGTTTCATTCATTCTAGTGAAAGCAGTAGATGTTGCAACTTATGTGGAACATGGTGTTGCAGACATTGGTATTGTTGGAAAAGATATTTTAATGGAATATGAGAAAGATATATATGAAATGGTGGATTTAGAAGTAGGATGTTGTAAGTTTTGTGTCGCTTCTATCCCAACATATAATCCGAAAGGCTATCGGAAAAAGAGAATTGCTACAAAATATCCGCATATTACTTCCACTTATTTTCGTGATAAGGGAGAAGATGTAGAAATTATTAAAATAGAAGGTTCGGTAGAAATCGCTCCACTTCTTGGATTAGCAGATGCGATTGTTGATATTGTAGAGACGGGAAAAACATTACAAGAAAATGGATTGATTGTATTTGAAGAAATGTATTCAATATCAGCTCGCATGATTGTAAATAAAGCTGCTTTAAAAACAAAAAAAGACGAAATATTCGATATTATCAATAATATGGAGTGTGTAATCACTGCAGATAAATAAAGGAGGGACCCTGGGTGGAGGTAATATCTGAAAACTACACGGAAGCGCTGAAGAGAATAAAACAGTTAAGAGAACAGGCTAATATAATAGAAGAAACTGTACAGATACGCGTAAGAGAAATTGTTGAGCGGGTGAGAGAAAGGAAAGATGAGGCGCTATTTTCTTATACAAAAACTTTTGATGGAATTGAATTACAAAAGTTACGTGTTGCAAAAGAAGAAATTGAAAAAGCGAGTGAATATGTAGAATCTTCATTTCTAGAAGCATTGCAATGCGCAAAGAAAAACATCATCTCATACCATGAAAAACAAAAAAGGCAATCCTTTTTAGATTGTGAAAACGAAGGTGTGATTCGTGGGCAACTGATTAGACCATTGCAAACAGTTGGTGTATATGTACCAGGAGGAACTGCATCTTATCCGTCATCGGTACTCATGAATGTATTACCTGCTAAAATTGCCGGTGTTCAGAAAGTTGTAATGGTAACACCACCAGGGAAAGAGGGAATAGATCCACATATTTTAGCAGCTGCTGAAATTGCCGGTGTAGATGAAATTTATACCGTAGGTGGTGCACAAGCTATAGCGGCATTAGCATATGGGACGGAATCGATTCCGAAAGTCGATAAAATTGTCGGTCCAGGGAATATATATGTGGCTTTTGCAAAACGTGAGGTATTTGGAGCTGTTCATATCGATATGATTGCTGGACCATCTGAAATCGTTGTAATTGCTGACAAAACTGGAAATGCGTCTTTTATCGCAGCAGACTTATTATCTCAAGCTGAGCATGATGTGAGGGCAACAGCGATTTGTATTACAACTTGTGTAGAACTTGCTAAAGAGATAGAAAGAGAAATAAAGCAGCAACTTCGAGTATTACCAAGAAGTGAAATAGCTCGTGAGTCGATAGAAAGAAACGGAGCAATTCTCGTTGTTCCTTCGCTAAATCACGCGTTTCAATTGTCGAATGAAATAGCACCGGAGCATTTAGAGTTGCATATAAATGAGCCGATGAATGCCTTGGCATATATTCAGCATGCGGGTTCGATTTTTATTGGACCGTATGCCCCAGAGCCTCTTGGAGACTATTTTGCAGGACCGAATCATGTACTGCCAACAAGCGGAACAGCGCGTTTCTTTTCGCCGTTATCAGTTGATGATTTTGTGAAAAAATCGAGCTTTGTATCATATACAAAAGAAGCGTTACAAAACGTTCAACACCATATTACAATGCTCGCCGATAAAGAGGGATTACACGCGCACGCGAGAGCAATTCAAATTCGATTTGAGGAGGAGAAATAATGCGTGAGGCAAGTCAAGTACGGGGAACGACAGAAACAAAAATTAAACTGAGTTTACACTTAGATGAAAGTACAGACGTTTCAATTCAAACAGGGGTTGGATTCTTTGATCATATGCTAACTTTGTTTGCGAAGCATGGCAGATTTGGTTTGCAAATTGAAGCAGAAGGTGATGTGTTTGTTGACGCTCATCATACTGTTGAAGATGTTGGGATTGTGCTTGGAAACTGTTTGAAAGAAGCATTGCAAAATAAAGAAGGTATTAACCGCTATGGAGCAGCATATGTACCAATGGATGAAGCATTAGGTTTTGTAGCGATTGATATAAGTGGACGATCTTATCTTGTCTTTCAAGGTGAATTGAAAAACCCTAAGTTAGGAGATTTTGATACAGAACTGACAGAAGAGTTTTTCAGAGCGGTTGCTCATGCAGCGAATATAACACTACATGCTCGCATTTTATATGGCAGTAATACCCACCACAAAATTGAAGCGTTATTTAAAGCGTTTGGACGTGCACTGCGTGAAGCGGTAGACAAAAATGACAAAATTGTTGGTGTAAACTCTACGAAAGGACTGTTGTAATTGATTGCAATTGTAGATTATGGAATGGGGAATATTCGCAGTGTTGAACAAGCGTTAACACGTATTGGGGCTGAGCATATTGTAACAGATGATAAAGAGAGGATATTACAAAGTGACGGTGTGATCTTACCAGGAGTTGGGGCTTTTCCAAAAGCGATGATCGCTTTGCAGGAAAAAGATCTTGTTTCAGTGATTCAAGAAATTGGAGTGCAAGGAAAACCACTCCTTGGCATTTGTTTAGGGATGCAGCTTTTATTTGAAGAAAGTGAAGAAATAGAGAGAACGAAAGGGTTAGGTTTGTTGCCAGGACTAATTCGAAAGCTGGAAGTTCCTTATAAAATCCCGCATATGGGTTGGAATCAATTAAAGAAGAAACGAGAAATTAAGTTGTGGAATGAAGTAGAAGATGGTTCATTTGTGTATTACGTTCATTCCTACTATGCAGATTGTCCAAGTGAGATTGTATGTGGCAGTAGTGACTATAAGATTGATATTCCAGGGATTGTTGCGAAAGGAAATATATTTGGGGCACAGTTTCACCCTGAAAAAAGCGGTGATATCGGAATACAAATGTTAAGAAATTTTAAAGGAGTGGTAGAATCATGGAAATCTTCCCAGCTATCGATTTAAAACAAGGACGGTGTGTTAGGCTTTATCAAGGAGAATTTAATAAAGAAACAGTTATGAATGAAGATCCAGTTGCTCAAGCATTATTGTTTGAAAAATTAGGAGCAAGAACATTGCACATTGTTGATCTAGATGGAGCGGTTGCAGGTCAATCAATGAATCTTTCCGTAATTGAGGATATATGTAAAGCAGTTCGAATTCCGGTTCAAGTAGGCGGAGGAATACGTTCTCTCGAAACGGTTGAAATGTTACTGTCAGTAGGAGTGAAAAAAGTCATTTTAGGAACGGCAGCATTGTATGATCGTCCTTTTTTAGAAGAAGCAGTTCGTTTATATGGAGAAAACATTATTGTTGGTATTGATGCGAAAAACGGTTACGTTGCAACGAGAGGCTGGTTAGATGTATCTGAAATTTCTTATATCGACCTTGCGAAGAAAATGGAAAGTGTCGGCGTACAAACAATCATTTTTACAGATATTGCAAAAGACGGTACGTTAGAGGGTCCGAACTTTGAGCAATTGCAATTACTACAGAAGGCGGTGGCAATCCGTATTGTTGCATCAGGCGGCGTATGCTCATTGCAAGATGTACAGAAGTTAAACGATATGAATGTATATGGCGTTATTATTGGAAAAGCGCTATATAAAAAAACAATTGATTTAGAAGAGGCATTGCAGGTGACAAAGATATGTTAACGAAGCGAATTATTCCATGTTTAGATGTGAAAGGCGGCCGCGTTGTAAAGGGCGTGAATTTTGTAGGATTACAAGATGTTGGTGATCCTGTTGAAATAGCTGCTTTGTATAATAAAGCAGGTGCAGATGAAATTGTTTTTTTAGATATTACGGCGACGCATGAGGGGAGAAAAACAATTATAGATGTTGTAGAGAGAGCGGCGTCGAAAGTGTTTATTCCGCTTACAGTAGGTGGCGGGATTGCAACTGTTCAAGATATGTATGCCTTGCTAAGAGCAGGCGCGGACAAAATTTCACTTAACTCAGCGGCAGTACGAAATCCAAATTTAATTGAGGAAGGTGCCGAACATTTCGGTTCTCAATGTATTGTGGTCGCAATTGATGCAAGGGAAGTAAAAGAAAATAAATGGAATGTATATGTAAACGGTGGACGGATTGATACGGGAATCGATGCTGTACAATGGGCAAAACAGATAGAACAGTTAGGAGCTGGTGAAATTTTACTTACGAGTATGGATGCAGATGGGACGAAGGATGGCTATGATATTCGTTTAACAGAAACAATTTCAGAAGCTGTTTCGATTCCAGTTATTGCGTCAGGAGGATGTGGAAGCGCAGAGCATATTGTAAAGGTGTTTCAAAAAACATCGGTAAATGCAGCATTAGCAGCCTCTATTTTTCACTATGGTGAGGCAACAGTGCAAGAGGTGAAGCGAAAATTACAAGAAGCGAAAATTGAGGTGAGAATATGACACCTGATTTCTCCAAGGGATTGTTGCCAGCTGTTGTGGTAGAAGAAGAAACAAAAGAAGTTTTGATGCTAGCATATATGAATGAAGAAGCATATAAAAAAACGTTAGAAACGAAGAAAACATGGTTTTATTCACGTTCGCGGCAAGCGTTATGGAACAAAGGAGAAACGTCTGGGCACATGCAGTATGTTCAGTCTCTTTATTTAGATTGTGATCAAGATTCGATTGTAATTATTGTTAAGCAAGTAGGACCAGCTTGTCATACAGGAGAGAAAACATGCTTTCATTATAAAATCATATAGGGGGACCTGAGGATGGAAGACGTACTGAAGTCTTTATATGAAACCATTGAGCAGCGTAAAGAAAGTCCAATTTCGGAATCATATACAAATTATTTATTTACAAAAGGTGAAGATAAGATTTTAAAAAAAATAGGGGAAGAGTGTACAGAAGTGGTAATCGCTGCAAAAAATGATGATAAAGAAGAACTTATAAAAGAAATGGTCGATGTGATTTATCATTGCTTTGTTTTACTAGCCGCAAAAAATATTCCATTAGAAGATGTGTTAGAAGAAGTGAAAGAGAGACAAGGAAAGCTCTCAAAAACAGGAGAGCGTAAAGAAATTGATACGTTATAAGGGGGGGGAACTATGAAAGTGGATTATCACCTTCATTTAGAAGAGGGGCCGTATTCGCTAGGGTGGTTGGCGAGAATAAATCAATCAATAGAATATTATCAACCGTTAGAAGAAGAGCGGCATTCGATTGAATGGCTTATGAAAACACAAGAACGCTTGCAAAAAAGAGTACAAGAGGGTCCATTTACAATAGAGTGGATTGATTTCTATTTAGAAGAAGCACTGCGAAAAGGAATAAAAGAAGTTGGTATTGTTGATCACTTATATCGTTTTTATGAGGCGAAGGAATATTATGAGAAATATGTAGACATTAGTGAGTCAAAGCTCGGTCGTCTGCAGAAAGAATGGCTAGATCAAGTGCGAGTAGCATCGATTTCTGATTTTACAAAAGCAATCCAAGAGGCAAAGGAGCGCTGGAGAAAAAGAGGAGTAGTACTGCGTCTAGGGATTGAAGCTGATTATTTTATGGGTGGGGAAGATGAATTACAAAAATTATTGGCATTAGGAGATTGGGATTACGTAATTGGTTCTGTGCATTTTATTGATGGATGGGGATTTGATAACCCAGATACGAAAGAATATTTCGAAAACCATCAGCTAAGTACATTGTATGATGTATTTTTCACAACAGTTGAAAAGGCCGTTCGTTCGAGAGTGTTTGATATTGTAGCGCATCTTGATAATATAAAAGTATTTAATTATCGATTAGATGAAAATGTACAGATTCCACATTACGAAAGAATTGCTAAGGCATTAATAGAAACAAATACAGCAACGGAAGTAAATGCTGGATTATATTATCGTTATCCTGTTCGAGAGATGTGTCCAAGTCCACTTTATTTACAAGTGTTGGCAAAATATAAAGTGCCAATTACTCTTTCATCAGATGCTCATTACCCAAATGATTTAGGAAATTATGTCCAAGAAAATGTGAAAACATTACGTAATCATGGTATTTCTCATGTTGCTACATTTGAAAAACGGGTGAGGAAGATGCAACTGCTTGAAGAAGAATCGGTAATTGTTTCAAAGTAAAACATGATTTCGTGATGAAAACCTTTCTTTTTGCTCAAAATAAGAAAGAATGATAAAGGAGGGTTTTAAATGGTAAAACAAAATAATAAACAGAGTATGAAAGTGACGAATCAAAGTTATACTTCCCAAACGAACGAGGAAGTTGATTCTGTAGTACAAGAACAAATTAGTGATACGGTAGCAGAGGGAACGATTGATGCAAAGCTGGGAAAACAATCTAGTGAAGAACAATAAGTAAAAGGGGAGATATCCATCTCCCCTTTTCTTATGAGAAAAAGTGTCGATTTTCAAAACTGTAATCAAATTTCTTGGCTTTTTTGACATAGATTTCTTACAATAAAATGTAAGGAAGTTCTCATTTTTAAATAGAAGAGGTGCTTAGTAATGGCGAAAATATTAGTAGCAGGAAATATTCCAGAAATCGGATTACAGTTATTACAAAATCATGAAATAGAAATGTATGACAAAGAAGAGTTAATCAGTACCGAAGAATTAGCAAAGCGAGTTAAGGATAAAGATGCACTGTTAAGTTTACTTTCTACAAAGGTAACAAAAGAAGTGATTGATGCAGCATCAAATTTGAAAATTATTGCCAACTATGGTGCAGGTTACGATAATATTGCTTACAAGTATGCAGCAGAAAAAGGAGTTGTAGTTACAAATACACCGAAAGTTTCAACAGAAGCAACAGCAGAGTTAACATTTGCTATTCTTTTAGCGGCTGCAAGACGAATTCCAGAAGGAGATACACTATGTCGTACAGTGGGATTTAATGGCTGGGCACCACTCTTTTTCCTCGGCCGAGAAGTATATGGGAAAACAATTGGAATCATCGGTCTTGGTGAAATTGGAAAAGCAGTTGCGAAACGTGCAAAAGCATTTGGAATGAATGTGATGTATACAGGTCCAAACCGTAAGTATGAGACAGAAAGTGAAATAGAAGCAACATATGTAACATTAGAAGAACTATTACAAACAGCAGACTTTATTACGATTAATTGTGCGTATAATCCAAGTCTTCATCATATGATTAATGAAGAACAATTTAAAATGATGAAGAAAACAGCATATATTATAAATGCAGCACGTGGTCCAATTATGAATGAACTAGCGCTTGCTCATGCGTTAGAGACAAATGAAATTGAAGGGGCAGCTCTTGATGTATTTGAGTTTGAACCGAAAATTACAGAGAGATTAAAGGGACTGAAAAATATTGTCCTTACTCCGCATGTTGGAAACGCAACATTTGAAACTCGTGACGCTATGGCTGAAATGGCAGTGCGTAACATTTTAGCTGTATTAGAAGGAGAAGAACCATTAACACCTGTAAACCAAAAGGAATTTGTTACAAAATAGAAAGAACCCTTCCAACTGGAAGGGTTCTTTCTATTTTTCTTTATTTGCTCGTTTTTTATGAGAAGGTCTTTGCCTAATAAATTGAGATAACATAAACAAAATATAAAGTGGAATAGCAATGAATAGAAATACTGAAATGTTGCCAAAACTTGTTTTATACATTGTATAAATACTGCCAATTAAAAATAGTGTAACAATGATACTGTATCGTGGAATTGGCACATCTTTTAAACTTGGGATGCGAATACGGCTTACCATTAAAAATGCAAACGTTACAAATACTGTAATGAGGACAATTTTTGGAATGGTATGTGAAAACAATGTTAAGAAGGCAACAAGTCCTCCTGCTGCAGTAATAGGAACGCCAGTGAAATATTTCATAGAAGTAGAGGAAGGCGTTACATTGAATCTTGCTAAGCGATATGCTCCGAACAGAGGGAATAGGCCTGCTATGTATAGTCCGATAATTCCGTAATTGGAAAAGGAAGTGTAGTACATTAAAACTGCAGGCGCAGCACCGAATGTTACAACATCTGCGAGTGAATCAAGTTCTTTTCCCATTTGTGAATCAACACGCAATAAACGAGCAACCCGACCATCAAGACTATCTAACATCATCCCGATTAGTACTAAAATAGCAGCTGGTTTATAATACCCTAAAGATGCATAGCCGATTGATAAAAATCCACTGTATAAATTTCCGAGCGTAAATAAGTTTGGAATTGCTGCTCTATACAAAATCTGATCCCTTGCTTTCTGTAATAAATTCTTAATTAGTGTATGAAAGTTTACTTGTTTTATCATAACATAAATTTCTTTCCACGTACGAAAAAATTCCCATTTTGTGAAAGATTTCATCAAGTGAAATCGTATTCAGTGATGTGGTTCATTAAGGCAGGCTTTCATGAGTAGTTTATCCCTTGTCTAACTTTTTTATCATTTTAACCGAGAAGACCCCCTCCTCTAAACGAAGTGAAGGTGGGGGGAGTTCAATTCTACTGAGCTTTGAGTTGGGGAGAGATTTTGTTAGATAAGATCATCATGTTTATGAAAGGGTAAAAATTTAATTAAGAAATAAGCAACCTCAAATTGTTATCATTTAAGGTTGCTTTTAGGGTTATTCAAATTTAGTTATCATTGTTCCCGTTTTGTATTTATTGTTAGGATCAAATCGTAATAAATCGCCATAGATAAGTTTATCAGAATAACTTAATTCTGTTTTTGATTTTTCAATATATGGCTGGCAAATTGCTAAATCAATAGATTCACCTGTGCTTTTTTTATAGCACATATTTTTTGTATAAACATAATCGTTTGTTACGAAACTACCATCACGCATAATCATAAGTGGATGCTCATTTTTTGCAAATAAATCGGTACCAAACTCAATGGATTGGTTTGTTTTGACACCAAGTAAATGGAGCAATGTTGGTTTTATATCGATTTGTCCAGATACTTTAGAAATAACTTTTCCTTCTTGACCAGGTACATGAATAATAAGTGGTACACGTTGCAATTGCATCGAATCAAATGGAGTTATGGATTCTTTACCGAGAAATTGTGCCATAGCAGCATTATGATTTTCAGAAATACCGTAATGATCTCCGTAAATAACAATAACTGAGTTATCGTATAACCCTTCATCTTTTAATCGATTGATAAATAGTTTCAGAGATTCATCTGTATAGCGAACGGTTGGGAAATAACGATTTAGTACACCACTCTCAGAATTATACTCATTAATATATTGATCTTCTGGATTTAAAAGAAATGGGAAATGATTTGTTAATGTAATAAATTTTGTATAAAACGGTTGTGGTAAAGATTTAAGCTTGGAGATCGATTGTTCAAAGAACTCTTTATCTTTTAGTCCCCATCCAACAGACATTTGTTCTGTTCCTGTATAATCATTTAGGTTAAAATAACGATCGTATCCGAGTGCTGGATACATTACATCACGATTCCAGAAAGTTTTATCATTCGAATGGAAGACTGCGGAATAATATCCATATTTTTTTAACTGCTCAGGAGTTGCTGTGTACTCATTGTTTGCATGTGTAAAGAATACAGAGCCACGGTCTAATGGATATAATGAATTTTCTACAATAAATTCGGCATCGGATGTTTTTCCTTGTCCAGTTTGATGATAAAAGTTATCGAAGTAATAACTATCTTTTATAAATTGATTTAAAAATGGAGTAATTTCTTTTCCATTTATTTTTTTGTTGATAACAAAATTTTGTGTAGATTCCATTGAAATTAAAATGACATTTTTTCCTTTTGCAACTCCAAATAAACTTTTATCAGCTTGTTTATTTTTTGAATTCACGTAGTTTTTAATCTCAGAAAAACCGTCTCCACTTGCAAATACACGCTCTGCAGAAGATTTAGACTGAAGTGTAATGTCAAATAGATGATATGTGTATAAACCAAGATTTTTCACAACGGTTTGACGATCAAAAGAGTGTGAAAATAACTGCGGTTTATGAACGACAGAAACAATAACTTGCAATGCTAACAGAGCTGTTATACCACTAAAAAAGCTTTGTTTTTCAGAGCGAGATAGTGGCGTATTATCACAAAATTTCGGGAACTTACGTAAAATAAACATTAGAATAATTGCATCCGCAAATAGAAGTAATGTCTTGTACGTAAATAGTTCTTTAATACTGGTTCCTAAATCAGCCATGTTATTTGTTTGGAATAAAACAGGGAATGTGACAAAGTCATTATAAAAACCGTAGAACATCGCGTTTCCAAATAAAATAAATGACAGCAAAAAGCTGATTCCAATAATAATTCGATTTCGATACTTTGATGCTAATAAAGCTAGACCAAAAAATAAAAGCAATGAAGCAATTGGATTAAACAAAAGCATCATTTCTTCAAAGAAGCTATCAATTTTAATATCGAAGGCTAGCTTGTACACTATATATGTTTTTATCCATAATAAAACGACTGCAACAAGTGCAAATCGTAATTTTGGAAACAAATGTTGTAGCATAACATACTCCTCTCCTACTGTAAGTGACGGTTCTAGTGATTGTAGTTCTAATGATAGAAGTTTCACTTTAAATATACGAACAGTCGTATATCTTTATGTACTATTATACGAAAACAAAGCAGAATTGTGGATAATTTTTATAAGAATTGGTTAGAAAAAGAGAAAACGGAGACAATAACCATATCGCATTTTGATACGGAGGTTATGATGAAAAAGTTATTTTGTTTCATATGTAGTGGTTTTTTATTCTTTTCTACCCCTACAGTTTTTGCTGCACAATATGATGCGCCATTATTAGAAGATGCTCTTTATTCCGTTTTGTTTCCGCAAATAAATGTAGCGATTGAGAAGCATTATGGGAAACAAAAACCGTATGAATGCCCGAAGATTGTTAGTTTGAAAAAAATGTATAGTGGTACATATTTATTTCAAGCGGTAATTGAAGTGACGAAATATGAAGCCATAGGTGGGAAAGTACTTCCGCCATTCGAAAAAATAAGAATTACGTTTAATAATGATGAGGGAGAATGGACTGTGAAAAAAATAGATATAAAGCGCTTACCAGATGATACGAAATTAAATTGTAAAAAAACAATGTGAAAAATTGTTTGACAAATAATTTATTCGTTTGGTATTGTTAATACCAATATAAGATGTTTGAAAATTAAATAGACTTACCTCATCTACTCTCAAAGGTAGAGGCCGCGATAGGAAAGAGTAAGCTATGGGAGATTTAGTGGAATCTGTGATCATAGATTGAAAGGGACTATTGCCGAAATATAAGAGTGACCACGTCATTCATATATTGGGACTGCATTGAATAAATGTAGTACTGTCATAAGATTTTATTTTATGGAGAGCTATTTGGAGATGTTGATGCGGTTTCTTATTTGAGAAGATAACAACTCGTTTATTTTTTCATGATACATTATTCCTAATAAGAAACGCGTGTGAACATTGTTCCGCGCGTTTTTTGTTTACCCCGCTTTAACGGGCAGTAGGATCTCATATCTTAACATTCTGAGAAAACAAAGAAGTTAGGTGGAGGATCAACTGCCCGTAAAAGCCCGATTGGTGAAGGCTAATAATCATTTGGGATGAAACTCCCACTGAATAAAGTTTCACTTTATCTAAAAACGCGCTGCAATGAATAGAAGAAGATTGGGGTTATGAGTTTTAGAGGAAATAAGGGAGGAATTCAAATGTATTTACACGGCACAAGCCGAATCAATGAGCAAGGACACTTAGAAATTGGAGGATGCGATACAACGCAGCTAGCTAAACAGTATGGGACCCCACTTTATGTATACGATGAGGCTTCTATTCGGGAAAAATGCCGCGCGTTTCATCGTGCTTTCCAGGAAAGTGGATTCTCTTACCAAGTAGCGTATGCAAGTAAAGCGTTCTTGTGCATGGAGATGTGCCGAGTAGCTCGTGAAGAAAATATGTCTTTAGATGTTGTTTCTGGGGGCGAATTGTATACTGCTTTGCAAGCTGGTTTTCCTGCATCACGCATTCATTTTCATGGTAATAATAAGACCGAAGAAGAGATTGTCATGGCGCTGCAAGCAGATGTTGGCTGCTTTGTGGTAGATAATTTCTTTGAAATGGAAATATTACATGACTTAGCACAGCAGTATGGAAAAATTGTAAATATATTAATTCGAGTTACACCTGGAGTAGAGGCGCATACACATGAATATATTACAACAGGGCAAGATGATTCGAAATTTGGTTTTGGAGTTTCGGCTGGTCAGGCAATGCAGGCGATTCGAATAGCGCTAGAGAAATCAAATTATAATGTGTTAGGTATTCATTCACATATTGGGTCACAAATTTTTGAAACAGCAGGATTTGTTCGAGCGGTTGAAGTATTGCATAATTTTTTAGAAGAGATAAGGGAGCAGACTGGTTATGTTGTAACGGTGTTAAATGTTGGTGGAGGTTTTGGTATTCGTTATACGGAAGCTGATAGACCACTTACCCTTGAAACATATGTGCATGCTGTAACAGATGCAGTGAGAGAACAATTTACAAGAAATAATTATCCACTTCCTGAAATATGGATTGAACCAGGTCGTAGTATTGTTGGGGATGCAGGAACAACAATTTATACAGTAGGAGCTGTAAAAGATATCCCTGGCATTCGTAAATATGTGTCAGTCGATGGGGGAATGACAGATAATTTAAGACCAGCTTTATATGGAGCTCGTTATGAGGCGATGCTAGCAAATCGAGGGAAAGAAGAGGCTGAAGAAGTTGTTTCAATTGCTGGAAAGTGTTGTGAGAGTGGAGATATGCTTATTTGGGATATAGAACTGCCGCAAGTTGCTACAGCAGATTTGTTAGCGATCTCTTGTACAGGAGCATATGGATATTCTATGGCTAATAATTATAATCGTATTCGCAGACCGGCTGTAGTATTTGCAAAAGGTGGGGCATCACAAATTGTTGTTGAACGTGAAACATATGAAAATATAATTGGGAACGATCGCATACGTATAAAAGAGCTTGTGTAATGATAAAAGGAGTTGTTCAAATAGAGCAACCCCTTTTTAAAAATATAAAATATATCGGAAAACTAGGATTGAAAAAAATCAGAATTATGATAAAATACAAATACAAAGCTTATCAAGAGAAGCGGAGGGAACTGGCCCTACGAAGCTCAGCAACCTGCTTATAAGAAGCAAGGTGCTAAGTCCAGCAAAATGGCATCCATTTTGAAAGATAAGGTAAATATATTACCGAACAGTCTTTTCGAAATGGAAAAGATTTTTTTTATGAATAAAAAGGGGGGCTGTTCGTGGGAGTGCGTGGACATTTTGACGAAGTAGCTGAGAAAATTCAAACGATGCTTGCGGATATGAAATATGGTTCTATTACAATTGTTGTGCAAGATGGAAAAGTGATTCAGCTTGAAAAAAGTGAAAAGGTACGCTTAAAGTAAAAAGCGCTGACTAGAAAAACTAGAGGCGGTTTTAATCTATTTTATTAGGTTAAAACCGTCTTTTTGCGTTACAGGGGGGGAGAACATGCTGACGTATGAAACGTGGAAAGAGGATTTCGTTTCTTTTTTTGAGAAAGATGAAACAAAAGGAGCGTTACAAGTATTAGAGTGGGCCTATAAACATTATGAAAATGAAATTGTATACGCATGTAGCTTTGGTGTAGAGGGGATGGTGTTGTTACATCTTATAAACCAAGTAAATCCATCTGCAAAAGTTGTATTTTTAGATACAAACGTTCATTTTCAAGAAACATACGATTTAATTAAACGGGTGCGCGAAAGGTTTCCGGATCTTGAAATTATTGAAAAGCAACCCTTGCTAACACTTGAGGAGCAAGCAAAAAAGCATGGGGATCGTTTGTGGGAACATAATCCGAATCTTTGTTGTAAATTAAGGAAAATTTTATCACTTGAAGAATCTTTATCGAATGGAAAAGCGTGGATATCAGGGCTAAGAAGGGAACAATCTGAAACGCGTAAACATACAAGGTTTATAAATCAGGATCACCGCTTCCAATCTATTAAAATTTGTCCGCTTATTCATTGGACGTGGAAGGAAGTGTGGCGTTATGTATATAAGCATGATTTGCCTTATAATCCATTGCACGACATGGGTTACCCAAGTATAGGGTGTGAAAAATGTACGTTACCTGTGGGAGAGGGGCGAGATTCAAGGGATGGACGATGGGCTGGAAAGATGAAAACGGAATGTGGCCTTCATGATCAATAAGGACATGGTTGATTTTAAATATATGTGAAAGAGGCGGACAGGGGAATGAGTAAAACCAAAATATTAGTAAATCGTATTGATGAAACATATGAAATAAAGGGGATTACAAAAGAAATTGAATTGGACAAAATTGCTTTAAGTGATTTAGAGCTTATTGCAATAGGTGGTTATAGCCCGCTTACTGGATTTTTAGGGAAGAAAGATTATCAATCTGTTATAGAAAACATGCGTTTAGTAAGTGGTGATGTATGGAGTATACCTATTACACTACCAATAACAGAAGAGAAGGCGAAGCAATTAAAAATTGGTGAAGAGGTTCGTCTTGTCAAAGAAAGGACCACATATGGTGTGATTCAAATAGAAGATATTTTTACACCGGATAAAGACAAGGAAGCATTGCTTGTTTATAAAACGACTGATACTGCCCATCCAGGTGTGAAAAAGTTATATGATCGACCAAATGTTTATGTTGGAGGAACAATTACGCTTGTGAAGCGTTTTGAAAATGATAAGTTTGCTTCTTATCATTTAGATCCAAGTGAAACACGTGCAGAGTTTGCAAAACGTGGCTGGAAAACAGTGGTAGGTTTTCAAACGAGAAATCCTGTTCATCGTGCACATGAATATATTCAAAAGTCTGCACTGGAAATTGTAGATGGCTTATTTTTAAATCCGCTCGTTGGTGAAACGAAATCAGATGATATTCCAGCTGATGTACGTATGGAAAGTTATGAAGTGCTTTTGAAAAATTATTATCCGAGTGACCGTGTCTTTTTAAGTGTTTTTCCAGCAGCAATGCGCTATGCGGGACCACGTGAAGCGATATTTCACGCACTGGTTAGAAAAAACTTTGGTTGTACACACTTCATTGTGGGACGTGATCATGCTGGGGTAGGGAATTATTACGGTACGTACGAAGCGCAAGAGATTTTTACGAATTTTACAGTAGAAGAGTTAGGGATTGCACCACTCTTCTTTGAACATAGTTTTTACTGTACAAAATGTGAGGCGATGGCCTCTACAAAAACATGTCCGCACAGTAAAGAAGAACATGTTATTTTATCAGGGACGAAAGTAAGAGAAATGTTGCGAAATGGAGAAATTCCACCAAGTGAATTTAGCCGTAAAGAAGTTATAGAAATATTAATTCGTGGTTTACAAAAAGAAGTCGTTACAAAATAAGGAGAGAGTAGGATGGAAACAAATATCACTTGGCATACAGCATCTGTTTTAAAAGAGGAAAGACGAAAGAAAAGTGGTCACCACAGTTTTGTCCTTTGGTTCACAGGCTTATCAGCTTCTGGAAAATCAACAGTAGCAAATGCGGTTGCCCGAAAATTATTTGAAAAAAATATTGGTAATTATGTACTCGATGGCGATAATATTCGTCATGGTTTAAATAAAGATTTAGGATTTTCCGAAAGTGATCGGACAGAAAATATTCGTCGTATTGGTGAAGTGGCGAAGTTATTTGTAGATCAAGGGACAATTGTATTAACAGCATTTATTTCTCCATTTCGAGTGGATCGCCAGCAAGTAAGGGATATTCTTGAAAAGGACGAATTTCTCGAAGTGTTTGTAAAGTGTCCAATAGAAGAATGTGAGAAACGTGATCCGAAAGGGCTCTATAAAAAAGCGAGGCAAGGTGATATTAAGCAATTTACCGGCATTGATTCGCCATATGAAGAGCCGTTTGGAGCAGAAGTGGTTGTAGAAACGCAGCTTTATTCGATTGAACAATGTGCAGAACAAATCATCGGTTACTTACAAGAGCGTAGCTTTATATAGGGGGAATAAAAATGAGTTATGACAAAGTGTGGGCAAACAATGAAAAGTTAAATGCTACAGAGAAAAAGAAATTAGAAAAAGATGGCTTAGAAATCTTTAAAGCTATTCCGTATTATGCTGAAAATGGATTTGATTCTATTCCGAAAGAAGAGTGGGATTCATTTAAGTGGGCGGGGTTATATTTACAACGTCCAAAAGAGGCAGGGTATTTTATGATGCGCGTTAATATTCCTTCTGGTATTTTAACGAATGAACAAGTGGAGGTATTGGCTTCAATTGCGGAAGATTATGGTCGTGATGTTCTTGATATTACTACAAGACAGGCGATTCAATTCCATTGGCTTGAAATTGGTCAAATACCAGATATTTTTAACCGCTTAGAAAAAGTAGGATTATCATCAGCGGGAGCTTGTGGTGATATTACAAGAAATATTATTGGGAACCCCCTTGCTGGTATTGATGGTGATGAACTATTTGATACAGCACCAATTGTAAAAGAGGTATATGATTTCTTTCAACATAATGAAGAATTTTCAAACTTACCTCGAAAGTTTAAAATGTCGATCAGTACAAACGTATATAATGCAGCAAATGCTGAAATTAACTGTGCTGCCTTCATTCCGGCTACAAAAGAGATTGATGGAAAAACGGTGGAGGGATTTCATTTACGAGTAGGCGGGGGGTTATCTGCCCGTCCGTATTTAGCACAAGAACTAGATTTATTCATACTTCCTGGGCAAGTGAAAACAGTTGCGATTGCAATTGCTACTGTTTTCCGTGATTTTGGATATCGTGAAAAACGACATTTGGCACGTTTGAAATTCTTAGTTGCGGATTGGGGACCGGAAAAATTCAAAGAAAAATTATTAGAATATACAGGACATTTACATGATAAGGGGAAGGGTGCTTTAAAAGGATGGAATGCTGGATATTTCTACGGTGTTCATAAGCAAAAACAAGGGGATTTATCATACGTTGGTTTTAACGTACCGGTTGGTCGCTTACACTCTGAGGAGTTCTTTGAAATTGCTAGAATTGCGAAACAGTACGGAAATGGTGAAATTCGTACATGTAACTCACAAAACCTCATTATTCCGAATGTTCCGAAAGGTAATGTAGAAGGACTGTTAAAAGAACCTTTATTTGAATCTATTTCTGCAAGTCCAAAATCTTTCATCGGATATGCGGTATCATGCACAGGTATTGAGTATTGTAACCTTGCATTAGTAGAAACGAAAGAAAGACTACGTAATATTGCAGATTATTTAGATACACAGTTTGCTTTAGATGTTCCGGTTCGTATTCATATGGTAGGATGTCCAAATTCATGTGGACAAAGACAAATTGCGGACATTGGTTTGCAAGGGGTGAAATTGAAAACGAAAGAAAAAGGAATTGTTGAAGCATTTGAAATTTATGTAGGTGGTACGTTATTAGATGGTGGTGTCTATAATCAAAAATTAAAAGGAAAGATTGATGGAGAAGACCTTCCCAATGTTCTTGTATCGTTTTTAACATATTTTAAAGAACATAAACTGCCAGCTGAAACATTTTATGAGTTTGTAGGACGCGTTGGTATAGAAGATTTACAAGGGGCCTTAAATCATATTTTAGAAGAAGTGATTGCATCTTAGGAGGGAGCAATATGGATTTGTATCGTTTTGAAGCAGTATTGGCAAATGGTGTTGTTCCTGTAGTGGTTGTTGCGCAAAGTGAAGAACAGGCTTTTAAACTTGTGGAAGTAGAATTAGAGAAGTATTTTTTACCGCTTCCAGAAGTGAAGGAAATCTCTCTATATGAAAAGAAGAAGATTCGAAAAGGTGCAGCATTTGTCATTCATGAGCAGGAGACAGTGTAATACAAATTGAAAAACCGATATCAAACCTTTCTTTTTAGGTGGGAGAGAGCATTCGACCATGCCTAGCAGCGGTCAGCTCCTCTTCTTGCCTCATGTCGAGTGAAAACAAAGAGAGAAAACGAGTGCGGGTCACCTCTTGTTCTTTATAGCAGTGATTTATATGTTGGAAAATCAAAATGGATTTATATAGTAACTTCTATTCGTAATAGGGATGGAAGTTTCACCTTATAGTAGAAATGAGGAGAGATGATGGGAAAAGTATATATCGTTGGTGCGGGGCCGGGAGATCCAGAGTTAATTTCTGTAAAAGGGGTAAAGTGTATCGAACGAGCGGATGTCATTTTATATGATCGTCTTGTAAATAAGGAATTACTTTCTTATGCAAAGTCAGATGCAGACTTAATATATTGTGGGAAGCTACCAAACTATCACACCATGAAACAAGAAACGATTCATGCTTTTCTTGTTAAATATGCGAAAAAAGGAAAAATTGTAACCCGTTTAAAAGGTGGAGATCCATTTGTATTCGGAAGAGGTGGTGAAGAAGCGGAAGCGTTAGCAAAGCATGGTATTCTGTTTGAAATTGTACCTGGTATTACAGCTGGGATTGCTGCTTCAGCATATGCTGGTATTCCTGTTACACATCGGGACGCGAGCGCAAGTTTCGCTGTTGTGACAGGGCATCGGAAAGAGGGGGCTGGAGAAGAAGTGAAGTGGGAAAGCTTAGCGAAAGGTGTTGACACGCTTGCTGTTTATATGGGAGTAAGCAATCTTCCTTATATATGTGAACAGCTTTTGAAACATGGAAAAGGAGAAGATACGCCAGTTGCTATTGTGGAGTGGGGAACTACATCATCTCAGCGAACCATTACAGGAACGTTAGGAACAATTGTAACGATTGCTGGAAAAGAGCGGATTCAAAATCCGAGTATGATTGTGATTGGAGAAGTTGTTCGTTTTCGTGAAAAAATTCATTGGTTTGAACGCCAGGCTGACATTACGTATCCAGTAAGCGGAGTGTTATAAAATGAAAGCTGTGTTATATATATGCCATGGAAGTAGGTTGCGAGAGGCGAAAGAGGAAGCGATAGACTTTGTTTCTTCTTGTATGAATCGTGTATCAGCTCCTATTCAAGAGCTATGTTTTTTAGAGTTAGCAAAGCCTTTTATTTCAGAAGGCTTTGCTGCTTGCGTAAGAAGAGGCGCAACAGAAATTGTTGTTGTTCCGGTCTTTTTATTAGCAGCAGGGCATGTGAAAGAAGATATCCCAAATGAGTTAAAAAAAATGAAAAATAAATATCCTCACATTGTAATGACTTACGGGAATCCGTTTGGTGTTTCGGAATCACTCGTATCGGCTGCGTATAAGGGAAGTGGCATTAAAGAGTATGAAAATGAAGTGACCCTATTGCTTGTTGCAAGGGGCAGTAGTGATCCTGAGACGTTACAAGGTATTAAGCGTATTGCTTTTTTGTTTGAACAAGAAGAGAAAGTTGGAAAGGTAGAAGTATGTTATTTAGCTGCAGCGGAGCCGCGATTTGAGGAAAAGTTAAAAGCAGTTGTAAACCGAGCTAATGAGAACATCGTTGTTCTTCCTTACCTACTATTTACAGGATTGTTAATGAAACATATTGAACGAGAGGTTCGCAATTATAGTTATTCGAGTATACATGTATGTCCCTATTTGGGGAAAAATCATGTATTTCAAGAAATGTTGATTCAGAAAACGGAAGAAATTTTAAGGGGAGATGAGCGTGTACCCACTTACAGTTCGAATTAGAAATAAACGAGTTGTTGTCATTGGTGGTGGCCGAGTGGCATCATTTAAAATCGCGCCTTTACTAAAAGAAGGAGCGAATATAGTAGTAGTGAGTCGTGGTTTAGATAAGAGTTTAATGAAGCTTGTAGAATCAAAGAAAATTCACTGGTTTCAAAAAGACTATGAAAAAAGTGATCTAGAAGATGCATTTTTAGTAGTAGCAGCTACAAGTGATGCAATATTAAATGAGCATATTGCACAAGATGCATCATTAAACCAGCTTGTGAATGTGATTACTAATCCTGAAAGTGGAAATGTTCATTTTCCAGCAACTATGCATAGAGGAAAGCTCAATGTTGCCGTTTCTACTGGAGGTGCAAGTCCAAAACTTGCGAAAAAAATTCGGGATGATATTGCGATGAAATATGATGAGACATATGAAGACTATCTTGATTTCTTATATGAAGTAAGGATGAAGGTGAAACAATTACGACTAGAAAAAAGACAACAGAATATTTTATTGCAAGAAGTGTTGAAGCTTGAGTATATTCGAAACCAGCAGAAAAGAGGAAGGTTTTTACAAGAGTTAGCTGAAAGAGTATGTGTAGAATAGAATACACGTATTGCTTAAAATATAAATTGAAAAACTGAGATAAACCTTTCTTTTTAGGTGGAAGAGAGCATCCGGCCATGCGTAGAAGCGGTCAGATCCTTTTATATAGCCGGACAAATTAAATTCCTCTTTACAAATATAGCAATCTACTCTATAATCACAAGTAACTTCAATAGATGAAATCGATGAGCAAGAAGAGTACGTATATTTGATGCGTTCAGAGAGCTGGGATAAGGTGTGAGCCTGGTACGATAAAATATACAGAATGGGCTTGCGAGAGGTATGCTGAACTATTTAGTAGGCACCCCGGGTTCCGCCGTTACAAGGATAGGGTATCGGAATTTTTCCTGTACCTGAACAAGTGGGATTGTTTAATCCAATCGAGGTGGTACCACGGTATTATTACATATATCGTCCTCTACATGCATAGTAGCGTGTAGGGGGCTTTTTTATTTTCTAAAGGAGGTGTGCGAGTATGAAATGAAAGTGTATAATTAAGAAAAGCGGAAATGTTCAGAAAAGGAGAATTTACAATGAAAGAAACACAGCAATGGACATCGAAAATAGGTTTTGTACTCGCAGCAGCCGGAGCCGCAGTAGGACTTGGAGCGATATGGAAGTTTCCGTACGTTGCAGGTAATGGCGGAGGGGGAGCGTTTTTTCTAGTCTTCTTATTATTAACTTTATTTATTGGTATGCCTCTTCTTTTAGCAGAGTTTGTTATTGGTCGTAGTACACAAAAAGAAGCGGTTACTGCATATAAATTGTTAGTACCAAATAGTAAATTATATCCATGGATTGGTCGTATGGGTGTTGTCACTTGTTTTAGTGTATTATCCTTTTATAGCGTCGTAGGTGGATGGATTTTATTATATTTATATTATAGTGTGACAGGAAGCTTTTGGAGTGGGGCAGTTGAATATGGAAAATTGTTTGAACAAACAATTTCGAATCCTGCTAGCGCAGTAGGTGCTCAGTTAATCTTTATGCTTTGTACTATTTTTGTTGTAAGTAAAGGTGTAGAAAAAGGAATCGAAAAGGCAAGTAAGTATATGATGCCGCTATTATTTATTTTGTTTATTGCTATTATTATTCGTGCTCTTACACTTGATGGTGCATGGGCTGGTGTAGAGTTTTTCTTAAAACCGGATTTTTCAAAGCTAACAGCCGATACGATTTTATATGCGATGGGACAATCTTTCTTTTCACTAACAGTAGGTGCTTCGGTAATGGTAACATACAGCTCATACTTAAAGAAAGAGGAGCATTTAGCGAAATCAGCAACATCAATTGTAAGCTTAACGATTTTTATTACAGTGCTTGCGGGACTAGCAATTTTCCCGGCGATTTTCGCATTAGGGGTTAAACCGACAGAAGGACCAGGTTTATTGTTCATTATTCTTCCAGCTGTATTTGCGAAAATACCATTCGGACAATTTTTCTTTATTATGTTTTTAATTTTATTCTTCTTTGCAACCTTAACTTCTGCAATCTCGATGCTTGAAATTGTTGTTGCATCTGTAGCGAAAGATAATGAGAAAAAACGTCCTTCGGCATCATTTGTTATTGGATTACTAATTTTTGCGGTTGGAATTCCATCTGCACTATCATTTGGAATTATGAGTGATGTAAAAGTTTTCGGAAAAACATTTTTTGACTTAGTGGACTTTACGGTAAGTAATGTATTGCTGCCGTTAGGGGTACTAGCAATTTCATTGTTTGTACCGAATAAAATGAGTAAAGATTTACTAATGAAAGAATTAGAAGTTATAGAAACAAAGGGAAAAACATTATTTAACATTTGGTTTTTCTTACTACGTTATATAATTCCAATTACAGTAGTAATCGTATTTTTAAATGCAATTGGTATATTTAAGATGTTTGCAAAATAAAAAGGCGAGGGGAGATTCCCCTGCCTTTTTTATTTTATCCCGCTATTCACGGACAGTAATACTCTCGCTGATTAAAGTTTCAATTTATTGTGATGCAGATGTTTTTAATAAACGAGTATATGTTTTATAAGCTGTAGCAATTGATATAACGGAACCAATTAAAAATAGGATCGCACTACCAAGCGTAAATAATCGGCCAACATATGTTTCTTGGGCTTCTTGTAGTTCTGCTTGTTGTTCTGTATTCATGTGTATCCCCCCTAGATGAATAGGCATTTTGTTTTAGTTTATGTAAAATGCCTATAAAGTGTTAAAAATAATTTTGGGGACAAAACCATTGCTTTCGGGATAAATAGAAGACTCGGTATGTACCGAGTCTTCTATTTATCCGCCAGTAAAACCCATGCCTCAAAATTTCCACATGCGGAGGAAAAAACAATGATTAAAGTTTCACTTTATAATCCGATATAACTAGAAGGATCAACTGCATTTGTTTTACCCACGTTCCATTCGCCAATATGAAGTTCAAAATGTAAATGTTGTCCGAAAGATTGACCGGTGTTTCCCATAAATCCTAATTGTTGACCTTGTTTTACAGTTTGTCCATTAGATACAGAACGGCTGCTCATATGAGCATATACTGTTGTATAAGTTTTTCCGTTTATACGATGTGATAAGTAAACGACGTTTCCATAACTGGATGATAATTCGGAACGAATAACAACACCGTCTGCAGCGGCGATAATTGGAACTGTTCCAGCGGCTGCGATATCAATGCCTTTATGATTATCTAGGGAACGAGCGCCGAATCCAGAAGTTTTTGAACCAGCGGCTGGCTTAATAAATCCACCTTTGTTCGTATCTTGCGGTGTTGGTGCAGATTGTTTTTTTGCGTCCTCTGCCTTGCGTGCCTCTTCAGCTTTACGAGCTTTTTCCGCTCGTTTTTCTTCTTCAATTGCTTTTTGAACCGCTTGTCGTTGATTTTCTAAAATGCTTTTCGATTCTTCTAATCCCTCAATCTCAGAATCTACTTTGGATACTTTCGTATGTAAATCGTTAATGAGCGCTTGTTGCTGCTGTTGATTCGCTTGCAATTCTTGTTGCTTATGTTCTAATTTTTGTTTGGATTCCTCTAATTGCTGTTCCTTTTTCTCAACAGCCTCTTTTTCTGCTGTTACAGCCTCTTGATCACTTGTTTGTTTTTTTACAATATCGGTATCATTATTTAAAATCAAACTTACGGAATATATATTGTCAACAAGATCTGCGATGTTATTTGAATTTGTTAACACTTCCGTAATGATATTTGTGCGAGGTTTTTCTTGCATAGATTGCAGTCGTTGTTTAATGACATCTTGACGTGTATCTATGTTGATTTGTAATTGCTCAATATGTTTCTTTTTCTCAGCAATGACTTGTTGAGTCTTGCTAATTTCTTTCTTTGTATCATTTAAATCAGCTTCATTTTTATTAATAGAAATAGTTAGTTCATCAATCTTTTTTTGTAATTCTTGTATTTCTTTTTCAATTTGTTCTTTCTCTGCTGATTTATTTTGTAAGTCGCTTTGTTGTCCTTCTAATTCTGATTCAATTGTAGATAATTTATCTTGATTTGTTTCCGCGTGTACTGGTGAAAGTAACGGAGAAACAAAAATAGTTCCTGCTGCTAAAACGCTGAAAGTTGCAAATTTTTTCATTGTTGTCTAGCTCCTTTCCCTATGAATGTATATATCATAAGAAGAAGAAGGGTGTCTATTGTTGTAATCATACTGTAAAGAAAATTTTATAAAATTGCTAAGTATTGTCGGAATTAAGAATATTTTAGGAGAGTTTGTCGTCTAATTGTAAAGTTGAAATTGGTATTAAGAATCGAATTTTTTAATTTTAGCAGCACATAAAATGAATAAAAATGATTTCATTTTACACAATAAAGCTTTGTTTTAAAATCTATAAGTGAATAGTGAGGAATCGTTCTCATGTTAGGTTTTCTGACATGAGTTTTATTTTTGTCAAGAAAATTATTTGTATTCACACAAATTTATTTTGTTGTCAGATTTCATTTTTTGATTTATGATTTTTAACAGGGACAAAATGTAGTGAATTGTCGAATAATATGTAATACTCTTAATTTCTTAGTTTCATAGAACAAGAGAAGGGGAGAGTTAATGCATCTAAGAAGGGGGTTGCAGCAAGTATGAAAAGGATAGGACTTGCATGGCAAATTTTAATAGGTCTTGCGCTTGGTATTGCAGTTGGGGCAATTTTTTATGGCGATAGCACAGTGGTAGGATACTTAAAACCAATTGGTGATATTTTCATCCGATTAATTAAAATGATTGTTGTACCAATCGTCGTAGCGAGCATCATTGTTGGGGTTGCAGGAGTTGGTGATGTTAAAAAGCTAGGTCGATTAGGCGGAAAGACAATTATTTACTTCGAAATTATTACAACGATTGCGATTGTTGTTGGCCTACTGGTAGCGAATATTTTTCAACCAGGAAAAGGCGTGAATATGGATCAATTAACAAAGACTGATATTTCTAAATATGCAGAAACGACAGCTCAAGTGCAAAGTCATTCGTTTGCAGATACATTTGTAAATATCGTTCCGACGAATATTATGAAATCATTGGTTGATGGCGATATGCTTGCCATTATTTTCTTCTCTGTACTATTTGGTTTAGGAGTTGCGGCGGTTGGTGAAAGAGGACGACCGGTTCTTCAATTTTTCCAAGGCGTAGCAGATGCAATGTTTTACGTAACAAACCAAGTTATGAAGTTCGCACCATTTGGTGTATTCGCATTAATCGGTGTTACAGTTTCTACATTTGGTTTAGCTTCATTAATTCCGTTAGGGAAATTAGTAATCGTCGTTTATGGATCCATGATTTTCTTCGTCGTAGTTGTATTAGGACTTACGGCAAAATTATTCAGGATTAATATTTTCCAATTCTTCAAAATTTTAAAAGATGAGCTGATTTTAGCGTATTCTACTGCGAGCTCAGAAACGGTTTTACCGAAACTGATGGAGAAAATGGAGAAATTCGGTTGTCCGAAAGCAATTACATCTTTCGTTATTCCAACTGGTTACTCGTTTAACTTAGATGGATCGACGCTATACCAAGCGATTGCGGCAATTTTCTTAGCGCAAATGTACGGTATTGATTTATCCATTACACAACAAATTACATTATTACTTGTATTAATGGTTACATCTAAAGGGATTGCCGGTGTACCAGGAGTATCATTCGTTGTACTATTAGCGACACTTGGTACAGTAGGTATTCCAGCAGAAGGTTTAGCATTTATCGCAGGTATTGACCGTATTTTAGATATGGCTCGTACAGCAGTTAACGTTGTAGGTAACTCTTTAGCAGCTGTTGTTATGTCTAAGTGGGAAGGTCAATATGACGATGCAAAAGGACAAGCCTATTTAAAAGAGATTTCAGAGAAACAAGCAGCGTAATAATTGTCGTAAAAGCCCTCACATAAGATGTGGGGGCTTTTTTGCATAGTAAAGGAGAGAGAATAATGAAACGGAAATACGGAGATGGTTCGTCCTGGGAACGGCTAATAGAGAAAACATATGAAGTGAAGATCATAGAGCAAGGAATGTTAGGGATACTGCATACGCCCAAAGTGACAGAGCCTAGTTACAAGCAATATAATAATCAAGAACTTTGCATTGTAAATGATGGATACACATGGGTGCAGTATTTTATAAATGATAAGAACTTTGCGATTACAGCTATGCTCGATGAAAAGAAGAACTTAGTGCAGTATTATATTGATGTGGCAAAAAAATTTAGAATAGATGGGCGAGGTATGCCCTATTTCGACGATTTATATTTGGATGTAGTGTTATTACCTAACGGTGAGGTATATTTACTGGATGAAGATGAATTAGAAGAAGCGTATATAGCTGGAGATATTTCTGAAGAAGAACATAATGTAGCGTGGGATACGGCCAAATGGCTTATGGAGGAAATTGAAAAAGAAAAGCTTCCTTGGATTGCAATTTTAGAAAAAGAAATTCAAAAATTAAAATGACTATTTTCCTTTCTTTATGCTGATTTATTCGTGTTTTTGTATAAATATCAAAAAAATACCAACTGTTTTTATACAAATAATAATTGACTTTTGATTTGTAAGCGAGTAAAGTTAGGAAAGAAATTATTATTAAAAATAAAATATGAAACCTTCTTATAAAGAGAGGCGGAGGGACTGGCCCTACGATGCCTCGGCAGCGGACTCACGATGGAGTGCTGTGCCAAATCCAGCAAGCATGTGCTTGAAAGATGAGGAGAGTGTTTCTTATAGAATTATAAGACCTCTTCTTTTCGGAAGAGGTCTTTTGTTATTGAATAGAAAAGGTTTAGAAATAGTTTAGAAATAGGGAGAGATGTTATTTTGAAACAAACGAGAGGGAATGGTTTGGCGTTATTACCGCTTGGAATATTTTTGGGGCTATTTATTGGTTCTGGCATTATTACAGGTGATTTCTATAAATTGCCGATACTTGTTGCGATTTTAATAGCTGTAGGAACAGCGTTAGTGATGAATCGTAAGGAAAGCTTTACAGTGAAAGTTGAACGGTTTGCCAAAGGGGCTGGTAATCCGGATATTATGATTATGGTGTTGATTTTTGTACTTGCTGGTGCGTTTTCTGAAACAGCAAAAGGAATGGGTGGAGTTGACTCTACAGTTAATTTAGCACTGTCTATTTTACCGCAAGGGTTTATCGTTGCTGGGATTTTTGTTATAGGGGCCTTTATTTCACTAGCGATGGGAACTTCGATGGGAACTATTGCAGCGTTAGCACCAATTGCTGTAGGGATTAGCCAGCAAACAGATATTTCTATTGCGTTAACGATGGCAACAGTTGTCGGTGGGGCAATGTTTGGTGACAATCTATCATTTATTTCTGACACGACAATTGCAGCTGTTCGTTCGCAAGGAACAGAAATGAAAGATAAGTTTAAAACGAACTTTTTAATTGTACTGCCAGCTGCAATTATAACGATTGTACTATTAGTAGTTATTACATTAGGGAATCATACAGAAATTAAAGCTCATATGTTTGATTGGGTGAAAATTTTACCATACGCAGGTGTACTTGTTACAGCGTTGCTTGGATGGAATGTGCTCATCGTATTAACAGGTGGAACTGTATTATCTGGCATTATCGGCCTAATAGATGGAAGTTATACATTAGCGAGTTTCTTTAAAAGTGTAACGACTGGCATTGGCGGTATGATGGAGTTAGTATTACTAGCAATTTTAATCGGTGGAATGGTTGAACTCATTCAATATAATGGTGGTATTCAATATTTAATGGATATATTAACACGTAATATTCGTTCGAAAAAAGGCGCGGAGTTTGGAATCGCCGGTTTAGTGAGTATGACGAATATGTGTACAGCGAATAACACAATTTCTATTATTTTCACAGGACCGCTTGCAAAAAATATTGCCGATCAATATGAAATTGATCCACGAAAATCAGCGAGTGTGTTAGATCTTTTCTCTTGCTGCATACAAGGATTAATTCCGTACGGTGCACAAATGTTAACAGCAGCAGGATTTGCCGCATTATCTCCAATTGAACTGTTACCATATGCGTTTTATCCAATTTTAGTTGGAGTATGTGGTATAGTCTCCATTTTAATTGGTTTTCCGCGGTTTTCGAAGGTAGCGGAAAAAAAAGAATATCATAAAACAGCGTAAAGAAGAGGATGTCTTATATAAGGCATCCTCTTTTCTTTATGAAGCGTATATACGCTTTGTTTAACTTTATATGCATATTAATGTAGGGCTGACCCGGAATAGGTCTTAAGTCTGATTCGAAAACGGTTCTTAAGCTCGTTATGGAAAGTCAAAAAAATAGTTAAGATAAGAGTATCAAATCGAAGGGAGGCAAGCACAAGATGAAACAATTTTTAGCGTTTATCGCGGCCGGTATTTTGGCTTTGATTGCTCTTGGTAGTCTTGCTGGTATTGTAGGATTCGCAATTGGAGCAGGGATTGTGTACTGGAGCTATAAATCATTTGTGCGAGCACAATCATTTTTTGGAAAGTTAGTTTGGGGTATTGGCGGTTTAATCGGCTTGTCAATTGCCCTTTCCCATTCCCCAGCATTAATCGGTATCGTAGCATTAGTAGTTCTATACTATGGATACCGTGAGTGGAAAAAAGAAAAAGATGTAGTAGTTGATTCTGCTTCAGAAGGCTCTAAACGATATAGCAACTTTGAAGATGAGTGGAACAAGTTAATGAAAAACTAATATAAAACAATTTAAATCATAAAGTAGAAGAGAGGAAGATTATAATGAAACAATCTTTATTCGGACGTGTACGCGATGCAATTTTAGCAGATTTTCATAATGTTTTAGATGAGAAAGAAAGAAAAAATCCAATCGCTATGTTAAATCAATATTTACGCGATAGCGAGCGTGAAGTAACAAAAATTGAAAAATTAATTCAGCGTCATAAAACACTAAAATCTAATTTTGCTCGTGAACTTGAGCAGGCTCGTTATTTCGTAAATAAGCGATCAAAACAGGCGATAATTGCACAAGAAGCAGGGGAAATGCAATTGCATGAACGTGCATTAGAAGAAGTAGCATATTATGAAGGGCAAGTAGCTCGACTAGAAGAAATGTATGCAGGTGTAGTGGAGCAAATCGATGAGTTAGAACGACGTCTTTCTGAAATGAAAAATAAACTAAAAGAAATGAATGCAAAGCGTATGGAATTAATGGCACGTGAAAACATGGCTCATGCGAACCGTCGCATGAATACAGCTCTTCATAAAATGGATGAGAACAACCCATTCTTACGATTTGAAGAAATTGAAGATCACATTCGTGATTTAGAACTTCGCATGAATGAAGATCATGAGCGTGATACATTTGATATGAAAATTGCAAAGCTTGAGCGTGAAATGAAAGAAAAGGATGAAGTATCCTTAACAAAAGAAGTAACAAAATAATTGTAGTACATTATAAAACGAGCTTATGATATAGTGATAGAAGAAAAGGTGTTGGAAAGCAATACCTTTTTCTTCTATTTATATGTGACAAGAAGGAGGGGAGCTGAAATGAAGAAACAATTTTCAAAATCACAACTAGTGGGGATGCTCCTCATCATATTTGGATTTGGTCTTTTTCTTGATATGATTCTCGGACATTTTGAACCGGGTGCTCTTATTTTTGCATTTATTATGATTATGTTCGGAAGACATTATCGGAAAAAGAATCGCTATGTGAGAGGTAATGTGTTTTTATTTGTCGGAGGACTTATTTTTTTATTCTTCCTGTTTTCATCAGCAGCCTTCGTACTTGTTGTAGTTACTTGCTTAGCTTTCATCGGTTATCAGCTTATACAAGGACAGCAGAAGCCAAAAACTGTACAGGTAGAAATTAAGGAAAAAGGATATATAGATGAAGAAAAACAAATCTATCGTACAGAACCATATCTTAAAAATATGATGGTAGGTAACGTAAGAATGATGGATCATATTTATGAATTAGAGGATATTAATGTCCAGTACGGAGTCGGTGATGTTGAAATTGACTTGACGACGGCGATGATTCCTGAAGGAGAAACGGTTATCGTTATTCGTGGCGTTATTGGTAACATTCGTTTGTATGTTCCGTACGATATTGAATTATCTTTAAATCATTCTGTTATTGTTGGTAGAGTATTACTTCCAGGACATGAAGAGACAGGATTTAATCGAAATGTTACATTCAAAACAGAACAGTATAGGGAAGCTCCTCGGCGTATTAAAATAATTTCTTCGCTTGTCGTAGGCGATACGGAAGTGAGGAAAGTATAATGAAAAAGCAAAAGAATATTTCATGGATGTATATTCGTTACTCTATGTTATCTTCTGTTAGTATTGCAATTATTTGTACGATTGTATATGTATGGAAAAGTAGAGAAGATGTATACGATTTATTGTGGAAAGAATCCATTGCTTCTGTTCCAATTAGCTTGTTCATTATGAGCACAAGTCTTCTTATTGGAGGAATTGTTGGATATGCAATTGGTTACTATATGCAGCAGCGTATTCAAGGTTTAAATACTTTTTTATTTGAAGTAGAGCGAGGTAATTTTCCAAAAGACGTTTCGTTTACTGCAGAGGATGAATTTCATGAAGTAGAGAGAAAGGTAATTGCGCTTGCTAAGCGATTAGAGGAACAAGCCGGATTATTTCAAAAAGTAACGAATGAACGAGCTCATTGGAATGAAGAGATGAGACAAGAAGCTATTTCTCAAGAAAGGCATCGATTAGCTAGAGAACTGCATGATTCAGTGAGTCAGCAGCTTTTTGCAATGTCTATGATGATGTCAGCTATTAATGAACAGGTGGCTCAAATTCCAGAAACAACAAAAAAGCAATTGCAGCTTGTGGAAAATATGGTCGTAAATGCACAATCAGAAATGAGAGCATTGCTGCTTCATTTACGTCCTGTACAACTTGAAGGTAAAAAATTAACAGAAGGTATAGAAGAGTTACTAACAGAGCTTTCAAGAAAACAGCATATGAAAATTGAATGGTTGATTGAGCCAATTCAATTGAAAAAAGGTGTGGAAGATCATTTATTCCGTATTGTGCAAGAAGCTTTATCCAATACGTTACGGCATGCGAAGGCAAAGAAAACAGAAGTTCGTCTTCGTCAAATCGATCAATATGCAATTTTAAAAATCATTGATGATGGTGTTGGGTTTGAAGTAGGTGTCAATAAAGCTGGATCATATGGTCTGAGGTCTATTCAAGAGCGTGTTCATGAAATTGGTGGAACACTAAAGGTACTAAGTTTTCCGAATAAAGGTACACAAATTGAAGTGAAAGTACCAATTATAATAGAGAGAGAGGGGGAGTAGCATGATTAAAGTACTGCTTGTAGATGATCATGAAATGGTGCGGATGGGTGTATCAGCGTATTTATCAACTCAGCCGGATATCGAAGTGGTTGGCGAAGCTGAAAATGGGAGAAAAGGTTCAGAATTAGCATTAGCATTAAAGCCAGATATTATTTTAATGGATCTTGTTATGGATGAAATGGATGGTGTTGAGGCAACGCGTGCCATTATTCAAGAATGGCCGGAAGCAAAAATAGTTGTCGTGACAAGTTTTTTAGACGATGAAAAACTATATCCTGTTATTGAAGCAGGTGCAACGAGCTATTTATTAAAAACATCAAGAGCGAGCGATATCGCAGATGCAGTACGAGCGACTTATGATGGGGAAACAGTACTTGAGCCGAAAGTTACTGGGAAAATGATGTCCCGTATGCGTCAAAAGAAAGAACAGCCACTTCATGAAGATTTAACAGAACGAGAGTTTGAAATCTTATTATTAATTGCAGAGGGAAAGAGTAATCAAGAAATTGCGGATGAGTTATTTATTGCATTAAAAACCGTAAAGACACATGTAAGTAATATATTAAACAAGTTGAATGTAAGCGATCGTACACAGGCTGTTATTTATGCATTTCGACATCAATTAACGAAATAAAATGTGGCTTCCACTGTATATGACTTGTTTCATTGGTGGAAGTTGCCTTTATTTCGCTATTTACGGGCAGTAAGATCTCCACCTCAAAATTCAGTGAAAGCAAAGAGGCTAGGGGTGGAGCAACTGCCCGTAAAAGCCCGATTGGTGAGAGTTAATAATCAGTGGGGGATGAAGAAAACCCCACTGATTAAAGTTTTACGTTATTGATGCATTCATTTGTAAGCGTTATCATTCGATTAGAAATAGTACATATAAAGGGGGAGATTGTGTATGTTAGTTCAAACAGTATTTGAAATGGGTAAAAATAAAAAGTTAGGAAACTACGTGAATGCATTGCAAGCACTTAAGGTGCAATACGATATTGAAACAGGTTGTATTGCGATAATTGAAGCGACAGAAGAATATTATTTATTTCTAGTAAAACAAACAGATTGCTATGATGTTGTGAAAGTAGAAACAGTTGATACAAACCTTGAGTATTATACGAAAGCGTATAAAATAAGTAGTTTCAATCATACTTCCTACCAAGTGTGAAAAACTCCCTTAATCGGGAGTTTTTCACTAAGACACTTTAGGTTCAGAAGGAGTTTCAGTTAGTGGTATTGGTTTTGTGCTCTTTAATTTTGCGACTACAAGCCCGATTGTTGCTCCAGCAATCGCTGGTAATAACCAACCAATTCCTTCATTATAAAATGGAATGAATTCAAAGTAAGAGGTAATGAATGTAACAGATACATTTCCTTGCTTTAGCCCATCAAACATACTTATTACTGCAGCCCCGATTAAAGCACCAACATAAACAGAACGGTAACCACCAAAGTACTTATGGAGTAATGATAATAGTACGAGTACGATAGCAATTGGATATACAACTAGTAAAATTGGAACAGAGATTGCAATGATTTTTGTTAAGCCTAGGTTTGCTACTAGAAGTCCTAATACACAAATGATACCTGCTATTCCTTTGTAAGAAAATTTTGTAAATAATGTTGAGAAATATTGGCTACATGCTGATACAAGTCCAACGCATGTTGTTAAACAAGCCAGTGTAACGATAACCGCTAATAAGGCAAGGCCATATGGGCCGAATAACTGTTGTACAATAACAGTTAGTAATTGACCGCCATTTTTTGCATATCCAAGTGAAACACTAGTTACACCTAGCCAGCCAAGTGCTCCATATACGAGTACGAGCCCTGTAGCTGCAATAAGTCCTGCTTTTGTCGTTGCAATTGCAACAGCTTTACGATCTTCTACACCTTTTGAGCGAATTGCATTCACGACGATAATCCCAAATGCAAGTGCCGAGATTGTATCCATTGTTAAATATCCTTCCATAAATCCTTTGAAAATAGGAGAAGTTTGATACTCTTGCATCGCTGGACCTGAATTTCCAAGTGGTGTGAAAACACTTTTTGCAAACAATAAGAAAATAGAGAATAGTAAAATAGGTGTTAGCACATTTCCGATACGATCAACGAGTTTAGAAGGATTTAAGCTAAGCCAAAATACGATAGTGAAAAAAATGACCGTATATATAAATAAGGATAAGCTACTAGTACGAATTGTTTCTGGTAAGAAAGAACTAACACCCATTTCGTAAGCGACGTTAGCGACACGTGGAATTCCCATGGAAGGGCCAATTGCAATATATACAACTACTGTAAATAAAATTCCAAATAAAGGGTGGACATGACTTGCAAGTTGTTGCATTCCATTTCCTGAAAGAGAGATTGCAATAACAGTTAATAACGGTAAGCCAACTCCTGTTAGTAAAAACCCGAGCATTGCTGGCCAGAAGTTTTCACCAGCGTTTTGTCCAAGCATTGGAGGGAAAATTAAATTACCTGCTCCAAAAAATAAAGAAAATAGCATAAGACCTGTGAAAAAAACATGTTTTTTTGATACAGTGTTCATTGTGTTTCCTCCTTTTATAAAAATTCATTCGTAAGAACACAAAAAACTCGCCCCTTAAAAAGGGACGAGTTATATTTACCCGCGATACCACCCTAGTTCATACACGTAGAAATACATCTATATGTATGCGGCTTTGCAACGTACAACATGATACGTGTTCCTTGTAACGGGGGACGACCGGTAAGAACTTACTACATCCTTCGGTTCTACTTCTCGGAGATGATTTTCGGTTACGAGCTGTACGTTGGCTTTCAGCAAGATGCCAACTCTCTGGGGAACAGCTTTATATAACGTACTCGTTCTCGTCAATGAATTTTGTTCAAGTATTCTGACAGTATTTTTACATGTTTTTTTCATAAAGTCAATAGATTTTCTGTAAAAAATTTTGAGGGAGTGTATCTATATGAGAAATAGAACGAATAAAATTTGCAAAAGCTTCCTGATCTGTCGGGCCTTCGGAGCGATTTCTGCCCTCTTTAAATGTCAAAAATTTATCTCCTCCATTTGCTAAGAAAGAATTGACTACTACAGAGTATATTTGATCATCGCGTAATGGTGTTCCGTCATCTAATGAAATTGTTTGGACGATGTTATTTTTCCAACTATAACGAATCCCTGAAATTTGTAGCATGCGAGTTTCTTCTTTCCATTGCTCTTGCAAGACGTTTCGAATTTCTTTTCCAGACAAATACATTTTAATTAATTTGTTGCCGAATGGTTGTATGAGGAAGGTATCTTCCCATGTAATTGTTCCTTTTTTTAAATTATGCCGGATGCTCCCAGGATTTACAAAAGCAATATCCGCCTGCATAGTTTGGCGCTGGGCTATTGCGAGAACTGTTCCTAAATTTGATTGGCCGTGTTCATTTTGATTACGAGTTAACTCATGGTCCGTTATTCCGAGTTGTTCCTCTACTTTAGATTGGATTTTTGAGGCGTAAGAATCTATCCAGTTTCTTGTGTGTAAATCAGGAGAAATTGCATTTTGATAGACAGGGACAATTGTTGCCGCTTTTTTCGTAATATCTTTCGTTTTACGATTTAATGTAAAGGTGACGTTTGAAAATGCTTTTCCGTATGAGTAGGCTTGAACAAGCAATTTGCCGTTCACATTTCCATTTATATAGGAGTGGGTATGGCCACCAAAAATGATATCAACATCAGGATCTATTTGATTAGCTAAATCAGCTAAAGGTCCATTTGTATTACTTTCTGTCGTATTACCACCTAGGTGGGCAAGAATAACAAATGCATGAATGCCTTTCTTTTGTAGTTGATACACATAAAGATTAATCGAAGAAGCTTCATCTAAAAAACGAATAGAAGACATATCGTTGTACATTGTTAAAAAAGGAGTATCGTTTGTAGAAACGCCGATGAAGGCGATTGGAATCCCATCAATCCATTTAATTATATAGGGGGGGAAGAGTGGTTGATTCGTTTCACTGTATACAATATTTGCGGATATATAAGGAAAGGAGCTACCTGAAAATGAACTTGTTTGTGTAACGGATTCGCCATTAATTAGTTGTTGCAGAGCAATGGGACCCCTATCGAACTCATGGTTTCCTATTGTACCAACATCAAATTGAAGATTATTTAAAAACTCCATCGTTGGTTCATCATGAAAAAGTGCTGAAATCGGAGGACTCCCACCAATCATATCTCCTGTATGAACAAGTAAGGTGTTAGGGTTTTTATCGCGGTAGGATTGAATGTAAGCAGATATGTAATCAGCACGCCCTACAGCTTTATCGTGCAACGCTGAAGTCGTATTTAATTGGCCGTGGAAATCATTGAGGCCGAGAATTTGCACGGATACGTCGGTAGGTGGAGAAGAAGGGGATAGAAAAGAAAAAATTAGTTTGATAAGAAAAGGGAGTAATAAGAAATAGTTCATATTGACACTCCTCAATTAAAATTATTTTAGGGTGTGGATTTTTACTTACTGCCCGTAAAGACCCGATTGGTGAGAGTTGATAATCAGTGAGGGATGAAGAAAAGCCTTACTGATGGACGTTTCACTTTATTGTATGAGAAGTGGAAGGGAATCTTTTGTAAAAAGTACGTAAAAGTATAGAGGTTATGTAAAAATTTTTTGATAAATATGACAATTAGAACAGGAAGGCAGGAATCTTTTTTATTAATAGAGAATAATACTACAATCCACTTGCTGGAAAGAACAAACCAAAAAGAGGTGACGGAAATGCTTGCGATGGGTGTATTGTTCGGAATTATAGTAATTTGTGGTTTCATATGGTTATATTATTCGCGGTCATTTAAACAAGCAGAAGTGTTACTTTTTCAAAAAGGAAGTTTGTTGACAAGTCAATCCAGATACTTAGTATGTCCAAAGTGTGGAAGTGCACAGGCCAGAAGTGGAGGGTATCAAGAATGTTGCAAAATTAGGTTATGAAAGGAGAAAGCCTCACAAAATTATGTGAGGCTTTCTTAAAATTTTGTGGCACTCCAAATAGTCCAACGATCTTGTTCAATAATCGGAGCTATATTGTTTAGTTTAGAGTGAATGTGATGGAGTAATTGAGAAAGTTCATTGTCTGTTAATTCGTATAAAATGGATCGGCCTGTGCGTGGTGATAAATCTTGTAATAATGTTTCAATAGAATCATGGATTTTTCGCACTTCCCACATTGTTTGAAGGGGAAGTGGATACATGCCGTTTTGTGCGATTAGTTGTTGTATGTGCGTTGCTTTTGGTCTTCGCTTTTCCTCTATTTGAATGAGTTTAGGATAGATGGAGAAGAAATACCCACGAATATGTTCTGGGCTTCCAGGAATTGTACAATCTTCAATGGTACGATCTTGAAGAATGAGCATTCCATTTTTCTTTAAGATACGTGAGGCCTCTTGTAAAAATTTCGGGATGTCTTGTAAATGATGGATAACAGCACGAGAAACCACAATATCAAAAGTTTCATTAGCAAATGGCATATGGTGGGCATCACCATGAATAAATGAGATGTTTGGGACGGAAGCGCAATTTTCTGTTGCCGCTTGCAACATTTTTTTTGAGAAATCGAAGCCGATGACTTTGCTAGCTCTCATAAGAGCCAGTTCTTTCGTATAAATACCACCACCGCAGCCGATATCAATTATGTTTTTACCACTTACATCAATTATATTTTGAATCATTTCACACCAAGAGGAATCTGCTTTTCGCGTGGCGTAGGTGTACTTATTATGAGCATCATGAAAATTAATGGACATGTGAAAACCTCCCTTCGTATTTAGTATATCTTATTTCATCATACATAACGTTTTTGTTTCATTTTCAAGAACAATAAGCTTTTCTTATTGTTCTAGATAGGAGGGAAAAAGTTGAAAAGAAAATGGATGTTTTTCTTACTATTTTTTTTATTAGCATCGTGTAGTCAAGTTGAACAAAAAAAGGAGAAAAAACAAGTAGAAGAGACGGTGAATCCTATGCAGGAAAGTATACAAGTAACAATTATACAAAAAGGAAATCTTGAAAAGGTTTTAAAGCAAGAGGAAGCAAAGAAAGTGGTAGATATTATTAATAAAGCTGAGAAACAACAAATAACAGGGGGTTTTGGAGAACCAGAGTACGAAATCCAAATTGAGAAAAACGGAAAGAAGAAAATATATCGTGCATGGCTAAGAGGGGAATCTCGCCAAGGGTGGCTGCAGGATGAAAAAGAGACGTATATGCTTACAAAATCTGATACAGAGCAACTTTTATCTATACTTCCAGGTGCTACTGAGCAACAAAATGATGATACAAAAGTGAACGCTTTAATAGAAGTGACAAAAAAGGACATGCAAATTACTGCTTTTCATATTAAAACAGATGAGAAAAAAATAAAATACACAGTATTTTATACAATCTCGGATTCTTTATATAAAACTTTAGAAAAAGAAGGGGAGTATTATTTTCAATTGATCTTTCCTGAAAAAATGCAACAGGTAGTCGGAAAGAAAATGAGTGAAACTATTGCAGGAGAAAAAGTTAGAGAAGGATATAAACAATATGAAGTGAATCTTACTGTACCTATAGAGGGGGCATCAACTTCCCAGTTAAAAGCATTAGAAACTTATTATGATCATTATGATTTACAAGTATTGAATCATAAAAAAGAAAAAGTAGGTACGTTTCAAAATATTATTCAAATTGTAAAAGAGTATGGTGAAAAAATGAATTTGCAAAGATAGTCAAAAACTTTCCTAGGAAATGATAATAGAGTGAACCTAAAAGGTTCACTCTATTATTTTGTTTTGGTAGACGGCTCATTTAACGATTTTCGTGTAATAAGATAGGAAATCATAAGAGCAGAAAGAATAATAAGAATAATAAAGAGATGCTTTGGTAACAAATCTAATAGTAAGACATAGCCAACTGTATAAAAGATTAATGCCGAAGCTAAAAAAGAAAGGGCACTAATCATGAAAGATTGTAATCTCATTTTTGTCTACCTCCTTTCGTTATTAGTTTTGGCTAAAATTGGATGAAATAAACGTCATTTTTAATAATTGAACACGCTCTACAAAAAAAGAAATAAGCTATCCAAAATTTTGGTTAGCTTATTTCTTTTTTGGAAAAATATAAAGGTGTATATTTAATTCGTTAGTTTAGTAACAAATAGCGGGATAAATCTAAATCGTTCATATATTTTTCACAAAAACACCATGTTTATAGTGATTAAAATCACAACCTTCCATTTTGGCTTCGTTTACAATAACAATAGACAAGGAAATAGAGGAGTGGGATACAATGTTAAGTGAAAAAACAATGGAAATTGTAAAATCAACAGTACCATTATTACAAGAAAAAGGTGTTGAAATTACGACACGCTTTTATCAAATTATGTTCTCGGAACATCCAGAATTATTAAATATTTTCAACCATACAAATCAGAAAAAAGGAAGACAGCAACAGGCTTTAGCAAGCGCAGTGTATGCAGCAGCAACGTATATTGATAATTTAGAAGTTATTATTCCTGTTGTAAAACAAATTGCTCATAAACATAGAAGTTTAGGAATTAAAGCTGAACACTATCCAATTGTAGGGAAATGTTTACTACAAGCAATTAAAGAGGTTGCAGAAGCACCACAAGAAGTGTTAGATGCTTGGGGAGAAGCGTATGGTGTAATTGCTGATGCATTTATTAGTGTCGAAGCAGGAATGTATGAAGAGGCAGCGGAAAAAGAAGGTGGATGGAAAGATTTCCGTAACTTTATCGTTGTAAAAAAAGAGAAAGAGAGCGACGTAATCACATCATTTTATTTAAAACCAGAAGATGGAGGGAAGCTATCTTCATTCTTACCTGGTCAATATGTAACGATCCAATTAAATATAGAGGGTGAAACATATACACATAATCGTCAATACAGCTTATCAGATGCTTCTGGCAAAGACTATTATCGTATTAGTGTAAAACGAGAAACAGCTACAGAGACACCGGATGGAAAGATATCTAATTATTTACATGATCACATCCAAGAAGGAGATATTCTTCCATTAAGTGCACCAGCAGGAGATTTCGTATTAGATATGGATTCAAACTTACCGGTTGTGTTAATCAGTGGCGGTGTTGGTATTACGCCGATGATGAGTATGTTAAATACATTAATTGAGCAAGCTTCAAATCGTAAGGTATACTTTATTCACGCAGCATTAAATAGCAATGTGCATGCGATGAAAGAGTATGTACAGCAAGTAGCGAGCGACTATGAACAAGTAGAAGCATACACTTGTTACTCTTCGCCAACAGAACAAGACCTACAAATGAAAAACTTTGATAAAGAAGGTTTTATTGATTTAGATTGGCTGCAATCTATCATTCCTACGTCTGAAGCAGAATTTTACTTCTGTGGCCCGGTACCATTTATGAAGCATATTAATGCGGCTTTAGTAGAATGGGGAGTTTCACCTGAACACATTCATTATGAATTTTTCGGACCGGCAGCAAGCTTATCATAAGGCAAACAAAAAAAACGAGGTGTTAGTTTACCTCGTTTTTTGTTTGTTCTCGTAACAAGCGATTTACTGTTTCACGGCGTACACCGATAAGTTGGCCAATTTCTGTTTGTGTTAATATTTCATAAATGGGAATTTCTCCTAAATAGAGTGCGAACCACTCTTGTAGACGGTGGAGACGTTCTTTTGGAGAAACAGTTGTTAATTGATCGATTCGTTGCTGCATCATTCGCAATTTCGTTTGTAGTTGCATGGCGATGTCAGCATATAATTCTGGATTCTCCTGTAGTTTTTCGTACCATGTATTACATACAATGGGCTGGACCTCTGTCTTAATTAAAGCGATGGCTGTACCATGATATTCTTTCGGTGAAATTAAAGAATGGTGAGGAATTGTCTCACCAGGAACGATAATATTAAATAAAAATGGCGTTCCGTCTTCTTGTAACCGAACGACCTTTAATAGACCAGTTTTAATAAAATATAAAGGTCCTTCTTCACCTTGACGAAATAGTATATCCCCTTTATGTAGAATCAATGTTAGCACCCCATTATTTAGTTCTATTAGTTTATTGTAAGTGATATACATATAAATTTAAATACAAAAGGTGATGTATATATCCATTTTGATTTTCCAATATATAAATCGTTGCTATGAAGAACAAAATGTGACTGCACTCGTTTTTCTCTTTGCTTTCACTTGGTATGGGGCAAGAAGAGGGGCTGATTGCTTCTATGCATAGTCGGATGATCTCTCTCACTTACAAAGAAAGGTTTTATGTCAGTTTTTCAATTTGTATTTATATTGTTATAAACAGCAATTTTATTGACGAAACGTATGCTATTACAGTAGTATACTATTTAGTGTGTAATAGTACTAGCAATGAATACGCTGTAGGGGGTTTAGTATATTGTTAGATGCGAAAATGACTGATATGAAAATTCCAGCTAATGCTGTCATACATGTGGAAGAGATGAAAGGTGGAGTCGTTCTATCAGTTGAAATAGATGGTCAAATTATTTATACAATGGCTTATGACGAAGAAACGGATAGCTACGCTGAATTGTATGATAGAAATGATAAACGAGCACGTCAAGTCCATGAAGATTTTATGGGGTGGTCACTCCTTCACTAAAAGATGTCAATATGACATCTTTTTTTTGTTGAATCGATTGATTATACGAATTTATGTAATAAATAGATAAAGTTTGTAATAATTGATTTTGCATTGTTAGCATATTGTAAAGGCAAAGTGTCTTTTTTTTCGCTATCATAGGGGTAACAGCCCAGCTATAGGAGTGTGATCACCATGGACAAATTACATGTTTCAAATTTGATGTTGTTGTGTGTGTGTACAGTATTATGTTTTATTTTAGGGATGTTTTTGTATTCCTGCGTATGAAAAAACGCATTCTAAAAAGAACGCGTTAGAGGAAAGAACTGATAATCAGTTTGGTTCCAAGAATAATTAATGTGATACGCAATAAATTGATAATCGCATTACCGCTTAATTTTGTATTAATGTAAGCTCCGATTTTCCCGCCAATCCAAGCGCCAGGAATAAGAATCAATGCATAAATCCAGCTTACATTGCCAAGAGAAATATGAGTCAAAGAACTTACAATTGCTGATAAAAAGACAATAAACATTGAAGTTGCAACAGCAATTTGTGCAGGGAATGCAAAAAGAAGCATCATTGCTGGAACGAGCAATACACCGCCACCAATTCCAAATAATCCAGATATGAAACCAACTACAAATGCGATAATAATCGAAAGAAACGGTGGGAATTGATAATAAACGGTTTTACCTTCAGAATCCGTGAAAGATCGTTTAATAACAGTTGCATTTGAGAGGGAAAGAGGTTTCAATTTATCACGTAACAAGAGAAGGATAGATACAAAAATAAGGAAAATTCCAAAATATAAAGAGAAAGAATCCTGATTCAAAAATTTGTTTGCCCACGATCCAATAATCCCTCCAGGACCGCTCCCTATAAATAAAATAAGTCCACTTTTATAATCTACTCGCTTATGTTTCATATAAGTAAGAGTAGAGGAGAGACCAGTGAAAACTACGGTCACAATTGATGTTCCAACTGCGAGTTGTGGTGATAAACTATGCAGTCCAATTAGTAAAGGGACGATGATAATTCCTCCGCCAAGTCCTACTAGGCTTCCGACTGTTCCTGCGATTAATCCAATGAAAAGTAACATGATATATTCCAAAATTGCCAACTCCTCTGTATAACTAATCCAACATTCATTATACACACTTTTTGAAAAGAAATAAGATTGTTCACAAAAAAGTCGTCTTCCTAGAAAAATAAGGAAGACGACTTTTGATTAGAAAATTAAATGTAATAGATAATAGAATAGAGCAGCTAATGAAGCTGAAATTGGAAGTGTAATCACCCAGGTAATTAACATGCGCTTTGCAGTTCCCCATTTTACACCTTTTACACGATGTGAAGCACCTACCCCTAAAATAGAAGAAGAGATAACGTGCGTTGTACTAACTGGTAAATGAATAAATGTTGCTCCGAAAATGACAAGAGATGATGATAAATCAGCAGCTACACCGTTTACAGGACGAATTTTCATAATTTGTCCCCCAACAGTTTTAATAATTTTCCATCCACCGACAGAAGTACCAAGACCCATTGCAAGAGCACATGAGAATTGAACCCATAAAGGAATATCTCCAGAATTATGAAGGCCATTTGTCATTAATGCCATTGTAATAATACCCATTGCTTTTTGAGCATCGTTTGTACCATGTGTATAAGCTTGTAGTGCTGCGGTAAACACTTGGAATAAACGGAAGTTTTGATTCGTTTTCGTTAAATTAAAGTTTTTAAAGACAACTTTAAAAATACTATACACGATAAAACCAATAACAAATGCAACGATTGGTGAAATAATTAAAGCTTCAATAATTTTAATAAATCCTTTGAAATTAATTGCACTTAGACCAGCAGCAGCAATTGCAGCACCTGCGATTGCACCAATAATTGCATGCGAAGAACTACTTGGGATTCCATAGTACCAAGTAATTAAGTTCCAAACAATTGCAGCAAGCAGAGCGGCTAAAATAACATATGATCCATGTTCTAAAGCAAAAGGATCAACAATGTCTTTTGTAATTGTTTTTGCTACACCTGTAAATGTCATTGCACCTAAAAAGTTCATAATAGCTGCCATGATAATGGCTTGTCGTGGCTTCAAAGCTTTGGTAGAAACAGCTGTCGCAATGGCGTTCGCTGTGTCATGGAATCCATTAATAAAGTCGAAAGCTAAAGCACAAATGACTATTAAAACAGTTAAAATCAAGACTGTATCCATGATCAAACTCCTTACGCGTTCTTCATAATAATTGTTTCTAATACGTTTGCAACGCTTTGACAGCTATCAGCAACTTCTTCTAGCTCTTCATAAATCTCTTTGAATTGAATGATCTTGATCGGATCTTTTTCACGAGAGAATAAATGTTTAATGGCGTGACGACGAATATCATCACACTGTGATTCGTAATCCTTAATTTTAATTGCATTTGTGCGAATGTCCACTAATTTCTTATTCGACATAAGTTCAACGGAATTTGCAATTTCAATCGCACATTGATTAATTGCCTCCACAAATTTAATCATGTATTCATCTGCCTCTGTAATAGAATACATTTCGAATAAACCTGCACTGTGGTCTAATCCGTCTAGTACATCATCCATGCTCATTGCAAGTTGCAGGATGTCTTCACGTTCAATAGGAGTAATAAACGCTTTGTTTAGCTCCATAATGATTTCATGAATAAATGAATCACCTTTTGACTCATATTCTTTCATGCGCATAGAAAATTCTTTTAAATCGCTAGCATTTTTAATTTTATACTCCACGAAAAATTGCGCGCCTTCTTTTAAATTTTCAGAAACATTCATTAACATTTCAGAAAATTTATCTTTTTTAGATTTAAATACCATTATTGTTACCCCCACGAAAAGTAATATATGTAAAATATATTGGCTAGTCAATTCTAACAAAAAACTGTCGGTTTTTAAAACATTTTATCGAAAAGTTTACAAAAACTTAACATAATACATATTGATGCATTAATAATATTAATAACGACTAATGAATATCTTACTTGTAGAATGTCCTTTTCTTGCAAAAAGTATGAATGAGAAAGAAATACTTTACACTTGAAGAACTATTACGTTATTATAATAAATTCAAAAGGAGGGAGTTTCTTCCTTTTCCTGATGAAAGTGTAAATAAATGAAGGAAGTGAATAAATGAAATTGAACAACACTCATTTCAAGAAAATGCTTGAGTGGTTCAACAAGAGGAAGAAATTGCGCAATATATTATTAATTTTTGGCGGTTTTTTCGTTACCCTATTTATTGCGGTAAATATAATGATCTCCATTCAAGACATATCTGCATTAAAACAGGCTGTTCCGCAGCCAACACTTATTTATGATACAAATAAAGAAGTGGCAGCAAAGCTATCTTCTTCCAAGGCGGAAGGTATTAAAAGAAAAGATATTCCCGATATTATGATTCAAGCGGTTGTAGCAGTAGAGGACAAAGAGTTTTTTAGTCATCATGGTATTGACTATAGTGGGATTATGAGTGCCCTATTAAAAAATATTACGGCGGGAGAAGTAGTTGCTGGTGGCAGTACAATTACACAACAGCTTGCGAAAAATGTATTTTTAACACAAGAACGTACATTTTCACGGAAGTTTAAAGAGTATTTTTTGACGAAGAAGATAGAGCGTACGTATACAAAAGATGAAATTATTGAAATGTATATGAATCAAATTTATTTTGGTGAAGGAGCTTGGGGGATAAAAAAAGCAGCGAAATCATATTTCGATAAAGAAGTAAAAGATTTAACAATAGCAGAAGCTGCGACAATAGCAGGATTAATTAAGGCACCATCAACCTATTCACCATATAAAAATTTTAATAAGTCAATTGAAAGACGGAATGTTGTTTTAGCACTAATGAAAGAGCAAGGGTATATTACAGAAAATCAATACAAGAAAGAGCAAGAGACAGGCCTTGCATTACGACGAGGTGTTGATGATAAGTATAAAGGAAAATATTCGCAGTATGTGGATTATATTGTACGTGAGGCAATGGAGAAATATGAATTGACGCAAAATGAAATTTTAGCTGGTGGATATCGTATTTATACAGAACTTGATCCGAAAAAACAACAAGCAGTAGAAGATGTTGTGAATAATGATAATTATTTCCAAGGGAGTAACGCTGATCAGCTTATGCAAACGGGCGTTGTTTTGATGGACCCGAAAACTGGTGGTGTACCCGCACTAGTCGGCGGGAGGGGGACGTATCAATTTTTGCAATTTAACCATGCAACGCAATTAAAAAGGCAACCTGGTTCAACCCTAAAACCTTTTGCCGTATATGTACCAGCATTAGAACAAGGATATGAAGTGTATGATGTTTTAAAAGATGAGCCGCTTAATATAAAAGATTATGCGCCCCAAAATAGTGATCATGCTTTTCATGGTGATGTTACAATGTATGAAGCGATTGCTAAGTCCTATAATGTACCAGCTGTTTGGTTGTTAGAACAAATTGGATTGGAAAAAGGTTTGAAGTCATTAGAGCGTTTTGGTATCCCACTACAAGCAGAAGACCGTACTCTTCCTATTGCTTTAGGGGGAATGCATACTGGAACTTCTCCGTTTGTAATGGCTCAAGCTTATGCTACTTTTGCTAACGATGGTGTACAAGTTGAAGGGCATGCAATCCGGGAAATACAGAATGCTGAGGGAGAAACAGTTGGGAAATGGTATAAAAAAGAAACCCGTGTAACGAGTGAGAAAGTTGCTCAAAAAATGACGTACTTATTAAAGGGTGTTGTTGAAAAAGGAACGGGTGAAAAAGCAAAGGTGAAAAATATTGATACTGCTGGAAAAACGGGAACCACTCAGCTTGTGGATGGTCCAAGCAGCGGAGCGAAAGATTCTTGGTTTGTTGGCTATACACCGGATTTAGTGGGAGCTATTTGGATAGGATATGATAAAACAGACAGTGAGCATTATGTGCCAGGTGGTAGTCAAATTACAACGACAATGTTTCGAGATATTATGAAAAAAGCTGATGAAAACCCTAGTCAAAAAGCATTTCAATTATCACTTATATCAGAGGCTGACTATTCGAAACAATTAAAGACAATTGAAGAAGAAAAGAGAAGAAAAGAAGAAGAGAAAAAGCGTCAAGAAGAAGAAAAACAGAGAAGAGAACAACAAAAAGAATGGATTGATAAAGTAAAAGAGTGGATTCCATTTTTGTAAAAATAAAAAGAGGCGAATGATTATATTCGTCTCTTTTTTTATGAAGGGAAAAAAATTTTTAGCAGGTGTATTATTGTTCATTGAGACGAATGATTACGTTGGAATGGGATTGTGAAGTGTAAATAATGGAAATTGTTCCTTTGCTAATTGGCTCATAAGGTAGGTCTTCTTCGTATTTTCCAATATTTTTATTGTGAATGGATAATGTAATTTCATCGATTTTCTGATTTTTATATTGTTCTTTAATTTTTTTAGCAATCTGATTCAGGTCATGATGGGAAGCAGCTTTTGTAATAATCATTCCTTTGATAACTTTTTTTTCTTTAGATGAGGAAGAAGATAGAGGGACTGTATTTTGTTTTGCATATAGTAGCTCATATGGAGCTATATTGCTGTTTTCTGCTGCTTTTGATGTAGCCGTATATTCTAAAGTTAAAAAGAATGCTGAGCATAAAAATATACATGACATAAGGGAAATCCAAAAGCGTATTGACAATAAGACGTTCATTTTCATCCCTCTTTCATATCATTGTCTTCTTTATCTATCATACAAAATAAGCGTTAAGCTAGAGTAAATTTGAAGTAAAGAAACGTAAAGAAGGAAATCAAATATTTAAGATGAGATGAATAGCATCTAGTTATTCCTTATTGTGTATGTATGTTAGATTTGGAATGGAGGAAGAGACAGCAGTTAGAAAAGTGAAAAAAGAAACAGGAATAGACATCGAACGAATTAAGCTTTGTGGCATTTCTCATGAAAGAGGAATAGATAATACATATTGATTAGGGGAATGGATTGGCGGAGAGCTAATGACGTGTGCTGAAAGTTTACAAATCGCATATTTTGAATATATTTATTTGATTATATCAGTGGGGCTTCATCCCCACTGATTATTTTTAGGGAGATGCTATAAGCCAGCCCCTTTTTGTGCTAATGGAATTGAGATGATAAATGTTGTTCCGTTTTCATTACTAGAAACTTTTAAAGTTCCATTGTGATTTTGAATGATTTTTCTTGTTACTGATAATCCGAGTCCAGTTCCTGCATCTTTTGTAGAGAAGAATGGATCAAATATATAGTCTTGAATCGCTGGAGGAATACCAGTTCCATTGTCTTGGAAAGTAATGCGAGCAAAATTATCCAAACGATGACTAGTGATTTGAATGGACAAAGGTTTATCGCTTTTTGCATCCACAGCATTTTGAAATAAGTTTAGGAAAACTTGAACGAGCTCATGTCGATCAATATTCACTAATATGTCTTCTAAATCGGAGGATAAATTATATTCAATAGAAATGTTATGCAAAAATACTTCACTAGCTAGTAGCTGTTGGATATATTCACGTAAAAAAGTATTGATGGGAAATGGTTCTCTTTTAAATTCGTGTGCTTTTGAAATAGATAAAAATTTCGTGATGATACTATTGGCACGATCTAATTCAGGAATGAGTAAATTTTGAAAAAGCTCTTTATTAGAAGGTGAAACACTTTCTTGTAAAAATTGTAAATAACCGCGTACTGTTGTAAGTGGATTACGAACTTCATGTGCAATTCCAGCTGCAATTCGACCCGCTAATGCAAGTTTTTCAGCATCACGTTCGGTATTTAAATAATGAAAGACACTAATCACACGGAAGATCTCTCCATTATAGTCACGAATAATTCGGTTATTAGAAATTCCATAATTTGTATCTAACACTTCTTCGTTATAAATTTCTTTTCCGCTTCTTAATGTTTCTAATGCCTTAATTTTTTCTTCAGGTAGGTTTAATAACTGTTGAATCGGTTTGCCGATGATATCGCTCCGTGATATTCCCAAATCATCTACTGCAGATTGATTACATAATGTAATGATGCCTTTATTGTCAATAAAGGTGACATGATGCGAAAATGCATCAAAAATATGAACAAAGTGCTTTTCAAGTTGCTCAAATAGAAATAAGGAATCGCAAGTTAGTACAAGGTTTGATTCTCTCTCTTGCTTTGGTATGCGATTGATGGAATGAGAAGTCCCTTTTTTATGTAACTGTAAACCTAGTTGTGAGTTTTTATATGTAAAATGATGTGGTAGTTGATTCACCAACTGCTCATAAAACTGTACTTTTCTTTCTAATTCTTTTATTTGCTTTTCATGAGATAAAGTAGTATCCTCTTGAATCATAAATAAATAACTCCTCAATTTAAAAATTCTTCCATCTAGTATATCATATTTTATAAAGATGCTCTTGAAGAAGATTGAAACTTTGTTAATTAGGTGTGTACGGATTTATAGAAATGGGATAAGGAGGAGAAAAGGTGATTTCTATTGGATTAACAGGATGGGGAGATCATGATTCTTTATATGCAGATTCCTATGAAAATAGAAATAAATTGCGAACATATAGTGAGTATTTCCCTATTGTTGAAGTAGATAGTTCATTTTATGCTATGCAACCGGTTCGAAATTATATGAAATGGGCGGGGGAAACGCCAAAAAATTTTTCGTTTGTTGTTAAAGCGTATCAAGGGATGACGGGACATATGCAAGGAGAGATTCCATTTTCAAATATTGATGAGATGTTTGAAATATTTAAACAATCGATTATTCCGCTTCAAGAAGCGCATAAATTAAAGGCGATATTATTCCAATATCCACCTTGGTTTGATTGTCAGAAGAAAAATGTAGATTTACTTCGTTATACAAAAGAAAAGATGGAAGGCTTACCATGTGCCATAGAGTTCCGAAATCAAACGTGGTTTCATCCTAGTATGCATGATAAAACGTTGCAATTTTTAGAACAGGAAGAATGGATTCATACGATCTGTGATGAACCACAAGCTGGCATTGGTTCTGTTCCACTTGTATTAGAAGCAACTCATCCTGAAATGGCACTGATACGCTTTCATGGTCGTAATATTCATGGATGGCTTGATAAAGGAGAAAATTGGCGAGCAGTTCGCTGCTTATATCGTTATAATAAACAAGAGCTAGAAGAATGGACAGAGCGATTACATACATTGCAGAAAAAGACAAAAAACATATATGTACTATTTAATAATAATTCAGGCGGGGATGCTGCTGATAATGCAAAACAACTCATGGAGATGATGCATATTACATACGGCGAACCAAAACCGGAGCAACTCAATTTATTTGAATAAACGCAAAAAAGAAAAACACTGTACAAACAGGGGGAATGTACAGTGTTTTTCTATATGAAAAAGAGGGGTAACAATGTTACTGAGCGTTTGGTTGATTCATCAATTGTTGGCTTCTTAATAAATGATAATGGTTATCATTATCGTTGTCAATATTTTTTCGTAAATAAAATAAAAAACTTGATGTTTATGTGGAAATCGTGTGAAAAAATCACTTTCTATTCGGACGCATATTTGTGCAAAGTGTGGAACGGTATTAGACAGGGATCATAATGCAAGTCTAAACATTTTGCGAAAAGGGTTAGAACAATTACTTGTGAGAACGACTGAAGACTGAAACTGTAGGGCAAGGTTGTGTCCAAACAGTATAAACGACGCCTGTGGAGAGTATGTAAGACTGCTTGGATTCTCAAGCAGCAACACTCTATGAAACAGGAAGCCCCTTCTTCAAACGACTCGTAAGAGTGTTAAGGAGGGGTCATTCACTTGAAAGTGGTAAACAAGCTGAAGAAATATTAAGGAATCAACGTGCAGACGTAATAGCAATCGGAAGGCCTTTATTAGTAAATCCATTTTGGAGCGTCAACGCATCGAAAAGTTTAAAAGTTGAAATAGATGGTCCTGGTGTATATAAGAAGTATTGGTACGCTTAATGTGTATTTAAAACAAAGCTTAACCGTTTGCAATAAAGTTGTATGGTTTATAAAAAAGAACAGCGATTAGCGCTGTTCCTTTTTTATTACATATTGTTGTAAATCAAAAGGAGTGATTTCTTGAATAAACTCCTTCGAGATAAGTGATTGAACGAGTGTACTTTCTGAGATTGTAGCACCTGTTTTCTTTTGATAAGCCTGTTTTAATAAACCAAGTTTTTCTGCTATTTCTTTTGGTAATTCAATTGTTAATGTGTTCATAATTTCTCCCCCTTGTTATTAGAGTACCACTACAATATAGGAGAAACAAGAAAAGAGAATATGAAACATAAAAAAGGTTACCAAGTTTAAAGTTGGTAACCTTTTTTATGTATAAGAACCATGGCTGTTTTTTATGCAATACCGATATATTTTAAAGTTTTTGATGGGGTACTATGATCAAAGAAGTGTTGTAAAAATGCAATATCAACACCAGATTTATATGCACAATATCCCCAAGTTTTTCGAAGTGTATGTGAGCTAATCCCTTCTAAACCAACTTCTTTTGCAGCTTTGTTTAAAATATACCATGCATGCTGTCTTGTAATGGATTTTGTTCCTTTTTGAGACTTTAATAATGGTTCATTTCGTTTCCATGTTTTACGTTCTCTCATATAATCTTCGATTGCATGCTGTAAGTCTTCGTTTACAGCGAACCATTTATGTTTTTTAACTTTTTCATTGTAAAATAAAATGGAGTGACGAACAGTTTCATTCTCATCGATGACATCACCAACTTTTAATTGTAAAATCTCGCTTACTTTTAGACCGGAATTTACAGCTAATACGAATAATAAGCCATCACGTTTCGAAGATTGTAAAAGTATATTTTTGATTTTTTCTAATTGTTTTTCGTTTTGAATAGGTTGTCCTGCTTGTTTCATTTCACGCACTCTCCTCTTTTATATGTGTAAAGGAAAGGATTAACTTGCTTACTACTATAAAGGGAGAGTGTGAATTTCATGTGAACTCCTCGTGAAATTAAGACAAATTATTTGACTTCTTTTATTTTTTGTAAATCAAAATAAAAGACGACACTATCATTGGTATTATATACACCATATTTGGCATGGTGTAGTTCCAAAATGTTTTTTACAATTGATAAACCAAGTCCAGTTCCTCCAGTATGGCGGCTACGGGAAGCGTCTAGACGATAGAAGCGATCCCATATCTTTTGTAAACTTTCCTCTGGGATTGGATTACCGGTATTCTCAATTTCCACTTTTACTTTTTCTTCATTTTCTATAACACGAATACGAATTTCTTTACCATCAGGTGTATAGCGAATTGCATTGCTGAGTAAATTCACAACAACTTGCTCAATGCGATTGCGATTCGCTTCAACGTATATAGAGGGATTTGCATCGATTTCTACTTGTAATTGTTTTTCTTCCATACTAAATAATAACTTCGTATACACTTGTTGGACAAGTTCACCAAGTGAAAAAGTACTCATTTCTAGTTTATACGTGCCAGATTCTAGTTTTGCTAATTCTAGCATTTCGACGATGAGTCGATTCATGTTTTCTGTTTCTTCTAAGATAACATCCGTATAGTATGTGTTATCTTTGCTGACGCCATCTTTAATACCTTCTGCAAAGCTTCTAATAACACTCAGTGGTGTTTTTAATTCATGAGATACGCCAGAAATAAATTCTTTTCTAGTTTTTTCTAATTGGCGTTCTCGTTCGATATCTTGCTGTAATTTTGTATTCGCAATGTTTAATCGATCTATGCGATCTTTTAAGTTTACTGATAATGTATTAATACTACTAGATAAACCGCCAATTTCATCATCTACTGAAACCGGTAATTTTTCAGTGAAATCAAAATTAGCCATTTTTTTTGTGACTCGGTTCATTTTAATAAGCGGTTTAACAATGATTTTTGAATAATAAAAGGATAATAAAATAATGACGAGAAATACGACAATTAAGGCATAAACGTAATAATCTTTTAAAACGAGCATTGCTTCATTAACAGGTTGTAAGGAGGTCATCGCAAAAGCAAATTCTTTAATTTTACCGTTTTCGATAACTGGCTTTACAAAAACTTGACTTTTTCCATTCTCCTCTTCTCCGATTGTAAATGTTGTCAATTCATTTGAATTTGTTTTACCTAGCATTACAGATAGTTCCCAATGCTGAATTCCTTGTAATGTCTCTAAATTATTTGCGAGACGAAGGTCGTTTTTGGAAGGAAGGTGTATTTTGGATACAACCCCTTCAAATGTATGGGCGCCAAGTCTTGTGTCTTTTGCATATTTATTTTTCTTAGCGTTTGTCCAATCAATATTGAATAATTTAAAGTCAGAAATGATGTTATCATTTTTCCATGTATTATAACGAGTCGCAATCGTAACAGGTATAATTACATCTTTTTTTAAAATTCCATCTATGGAAATAAAATCATTACTTTTTAACTGTAAATTCATAAACTTCGTATATTCATCGATTGTTAAAATATTGTTGAGTGGAATGGAATACGATTTATTTGATTTATCCACAATCTCAATATAGTAATTATTTTCATCTTTTATAATTCCATTTGGATCTAATAAAACGACGTCAGCGTTTGTTTTTTCGTGAAATTCTTGTTTGAGCTTTCTTATTTCCTCAAATGTTCCCTCACTCTTTTCATAACTTGATAAAAATTTTTCAAAGGCAGTTTGGACAGTTTGAACCTTCTTATTAATATAAAATGTTTCTAAAAACAATGATTGCCCAACGAAAAAAAGGAGGAAGGTAACAGTAAATAATGTTGATGTTAATAAAAATAGTTTAAAGACAATGCTTCTTTTTTTCACTTCTTCACCTCATAAAAGAATACTCGCATAAATATTTTCTCTATTATAACAAACGATAAAAGAAAGTAGATGCTGAAAATCTGTCTCTATCTGGAATAGTTTTTTATTAAAAGTCATATAAAGTAATTATTTGATTTAGAAAACAATAAAAAGAACTCGCCAGACGTATGACAAGTTCTTTTGTGTATTATTGTTGAATTGCCGCGTCTAAAGCGATTTCAATCATTTCATTAAATGTAGTTTGACGCTCTTCAGATGTTGTTTCTTCTCCAGTGAAGATGTGGTCACTTACTGTTAATACAGATAATGCATTTACACCGTATTTCGCTGCTAATGTATAAAGAGCAGTTGTTTCCATTTCTACAGCTAACACACCGTATTCACCAAGTTTTTTCACCATGTCCATGCTTTCACGGTAGAATACATCTGCTGTTAAAACATTACCAACACGAACATGTAATCCTTTTTCTGTTCCTGCATCATATGCTTTCTTTAAAAGATCAAAGTTTGCAGCTGGTGCAAAATCAAATCCAGGGAATGTTAAACGGTTCATATTAGAGTCTGTACAAGCCGTCATTGCAATAATTACGTCACGTACTTTTACATCTTTTTGAATCGCGCCACATGTACCTACGCGAATTAAGTTTTTCACTCCATAGCTTTGGATTAATTCGTTAACATAGATAGAAATAGAAGGAACACCCATGCCTGTCCCTTGAACAGAGACACGTTTTCCTTTATAAGTTCCAGTGAATCCTAACATACCACGTACATTGTTATAGCAAGTTACATCTTCTAAAAATGTTTCTGCAATATATTTTGCACGTAGTGGATCACCAGGTAGTAAAATAGATTCAGCAATTTCACCTTGTTTTGCTTCAATATGAACGCTCATAAAAATCCTCCTTGTTATGTATAGATATAAATCAACATCACCTGCATTATACACTAGGAATCCTACCAATTAAAATCTTTTTCTTATTTGTAGTATATGCAAGATTCAACGTTTTCAATAGGTTGTTATTTATTACATAGCGGGTTTTTGTAAAAAAGAAATATATAAATACAAGTTGAAAAACCGATATAAACCTTTTCTTTTTAGGGGGGAGAGAGCATCCGACCATGCATAGAAGCGGTCAGACCCTCTTCCTGCCCCATGCCAAGTAAAAACAAAGAGAGAAAACGAGTGCGGGTCACCTTTTATTCTTCATAGCAACTACTTATATGTTGGAAAATCAAAATGGACATATGTAGAAAGAAGGTGTAGCAATGTTCTTTTTATAGGTACAATAGTCAGAATTATGTTACAATTTATAAAAAAAGTATGGCAGGTGATTGTTTGAAAAATCTTGTCATTGGGCTAATTGCGTTACTATTTATTGTAGCTGGTGGATTTTACATGCAAAAGTATAAAGGAACGACAGAAACAGTAGGGGACATTCGAGAGGTAAAATGGGATATAAAAAATAGAAAGGGAAATGAAAAAATAGATATTACATTTCAACTGTTTAATAAAAATAACAACGAAATTCGTGGAGTTAATGATCGTATTAGAGCTATTATCGTGGACGAGCAGTTAAAGGGAATTCAGCGAATCACTCCTGCATTTGCTGGAAATGGTTCATATAAGCTATCCTCAGGCAAAACGAAAGATAAAGCATATACGATTTTCTTATATGAGGATCATGGTAAAACAGAACAGTTCTTTTCTAGGAAGAATTTTGGGGAAGAGGAAAAAGAGAAGAAACAAAAGAATGTAATAGAAGATACAGTGCTCACCAAAAAAATTGGTGATTACCAAATGTCGCTTTTATTTGGAGCGCTACACCCAAATGAAGCAGCTACATTGACATTTCAGCTGCAAATAAAAAAAGGAGAAAGTGTGAAATTTAATTCCAATACTGGAGAACAAGCGACGCTTTATATAATCGATGAAAAACGAGAACATTTTTTATATGCAGTCCCTGTAAATGAAGAAGAGCAATTGCAATATCGTATTACATTCCCAGAGGAAGGGACGTATAAAATATGGGGAACATTTTATATAAACGGAAAAAAGTATGAAAAAGAGTTTATACTCCAAGTTCAGAAACGAAAAAACAGCTAGTGATGCTAGCTGCTTTTTCGTTTTCCTATTAATTTTGTTACGGCAAGCATTGTAATTGGCAAGGAATGATTTTTCCGGAATGCTAAATATTTTCCACTCCACGCCGGTTTATATTTTTCTTTAAAATGCCGTAAACCACTAAAACTATATGTATAACGAACGTTATTGAAAATTGCTGCAGCGACGCGCTCAGACCAAAAGGATTGTGTGGATAAACCAACATTAGAGAGCGGGGCCATACCGATGTTAAAGGAATGATAACTGTTTTCTTTTGCCCATTGGAATAAATGAATAAAGATTGCATCCATAATCCCGCCAGGTGCATCTGGATAATAACGCATTAAATCGATAGAAAGTTCACCAGTTTGATAAACAGGCATAAACGTTGTAAATGCAATGATTTTTCCCTCAGCATCAGATAAAGTTGCAATAGGGGCGCGACTTATATACTCACGATCAAAGTATCCAAGAGAAAAGCCTTTTTCTTTTTTTCCCCCAAGCCAAGCGGCTGAAACATTTTTTAATTCTTCATATAACTCGTCTGAAAATGGTGGTTGATGAATGGAAAAGGTATAACCTTCACGTTCAAAACGGTTAAAAGTTGCACGTAATCCAGCACGCTTTTTCCCTGATATAGTAAATGTATTTAAATCAACAACAGCTTCTTCACCAAGTTTAAAGAAGTTATAGCCAAAATCATGGTATAAACTCATCCATTTGCTTTCAATTTGATAGAAAACGCAAATATATCCAAATCGATCCGCTTCAGCTAAAAATTCTTGTAGTACGTTACGGAAAGAAGACGGATCCCCAATTGGATCGCCGAGTACAACAAGTCGTTTTCCTGTTGTTGAAAATAAAAGAAGTGCTTTTCCATCACTACTAAAGAAGAATTGTTTATCTCCTAAAAAACCTAAATGACTTAGTACATTTCCGCCATATTCATCTAAGAAGTTTTGCAGACGTTTATCGTTTGCTGATTGCTCAGGGAATACACTACGATAGCGATTCGCGATAAGAGAACCGATGAGTAAAAAAGTTGGAACAAAGAAAGCAGCTGCAAGTGCACTTCTCTTTACTTGCGTAATATTACGAACGACAAAATCGGGCTTGAAAGCTTCTTTTGCTCCTGCGAATAGGATGCCTAAGTTTTTATACAAGTATAATGTTAGTAGTAAAAATATAAATACTTTTACTACATCGGAAAGCGAAACTGACATTTTTTCACGTACAAATCTTTTGCGAAGCATATATAATACGGCTAGCACGATTAGTAAAATAAAGGTTTCTTCAATATCGATTCCTTTCAGTGTATTAAAAATGGCTGCTCCAATTAAAGAAACAATAGTCATATAGTAGGAACGTTTTGTTCCATAATAAATACCTCTTGATAGAATAAGGAGCAGAATTCCAAATGTTAATGATAAGCTAAAAGAAAATTGAATAAGATGTTTTGGAGCTAAAATGTGTAATGCGTGAGCACGATTTATACTCGTCGGTAAAATGGTCGATAAGATGACCATTAGGCCGGTAAAGACTGTTAAAGCAGCTGATGCCCATGGACCTAGCTTTCCTAAAAAATCACGTTGTAATGTCCAAATGACACCTGTTGTTTCTAAGGCGGGTGCAATAAATGGTTTATCTTCAATCTTTTTTAGGGCAGCTCCGGTCATTTCAAAAGCGGCAAAAATTAACCCAAGACAAAATGGTAAAATATAGTATACGAGGCGGTATAATAACATGGCAGGTAATAATACGCCTGTATCGATACCGTATTGTCCTAATCCAGTTAAAAAGACAAGGTCAAAGGAACCAAGACCACCGGGTACAAGACTAACAACCCCTGCTAATGCTGCAATAACATAAACCCCTAAAAATTTCCGGAAATCGATGTCAATTCCAAATAATATTAAAATAACATACATAACGATGCCGGCAGAAAGCCATTCCACTAATGAAACAAGTGAATATAGAACGGTTGGGTTCTTCTCTTTGATTTCTTCCTGTCCTTCTATGTGTTGCTTTTTTCGATTTTTAATTTTGGAAAATCCAATATATAGCGGTACAAAAAGAGCAAAAAAGATGAGGACAGGCCATAGCCAAGGTTTTTCATGTAAAATAAAACTTGTATCTAGTATTCCTATAAGACCGAGGAATGAGAGAAGGGATAATCCATTTATAAAAGCAGTTGTCATCCAAGCGATGCTTTTGATAAGTTTACCATTCTCTTTTACGTGAGGCCGATATAACATTGTCCGTATACCTGCTCCAACAAGTCCACCAAAACCGATAAATCCATTTAAGGTGTTAGCAATCCAAGAAACACGGAAAATCTTTTGAACAGGTACATCTGCTTTTAAATAGCGGAGCATAACAAAGTCATAAAAGAACATTGTTGAAACAGCAAACGCACCGAGCGTAATAGCTAAAAAGACTCCTCCAGTCGGAATGTTTTTAATTGTTTCAATTGCTTCTCGAAATGAAATACCTGACAATTCTTTCCGAGCTTGAAAGAATACAATTGTCAAGACAACAAATGGGAAAATAATTTTTCCGATTTGTAAGAAACGTTTCCACGAAAACGACATAAATACAACTCTCCTTGCATAAGAAAACTGAGACAATATTCTTATTATGACAAACTTCATGAAAAATAAAAAGGTAAATTGCAGGATATAAAAACTATTTTTTATATAAATATAGAAATGTTATATATTTTTTTGCTAAGAATTAATAATAAATTAAAGTTTTGTTTATTCAGAAAAGTAAGTTAAAATAGAACGAAATAAGGAAGAGGGGGAAAGCGGATGGTTATAGTAGGTTACGCAGGCCATGAGCTAGAAAAAGCACAACCTAATACATCAGAAGATTTCTTTAATCGATCCGAAGTAACTTATATTTTGGGTGAACAAGAAAAAACATTTTCTGTATTATATGTCCGTTATTTTGAAGAAATTTTACAAGGAATTACTCCGTTTGAAGGAAATCCAGTTTTTAAAATAGAAGAACAAGACATATATTTACGTGATATCGTTGCTCTAGCTTGTTTTATTAAAAATAAAGAATTTCGTGGGCAAAAGCGTGTATATATTAACAGGATAGAAGATTTTCAAAAAAATTTTGATGATAAAACAGTGGTAAAAGTACAAGACATAATGGCTGAGTTACATAAAAATAAAAAAGTAGAAATAGCGTAAAATGGAAAAGGAGAGAAAAGGATATGTCTAATTCAATGGTTGAAAATCAAACGCATCAAGTTTCTGAATTTTTAGAAGAAGTTATTGATTTAATGACTGATTTTGTTAATTATCATACATTACCTTCTTTATTAGAAGAGTCACCAGAAGGGAATAAACATTATTATGAAGGTTTATTATCATCATTAAGACGACTCCTTGTATTTTGTGAAGAAGGCTTGGATGCGTGCCTTGTTTTATTGAGTAGTCAACCATTTCGAAAAACGGCTGCTGAGAGAACATTATATAAAATCTATCATCAAGTAATTGCTGAATTCTTTTCGCCAAAAAGTGATCAGTGGTATGAAAATAGTCGCTCGGCATATACAGGGAAAAATTCCATTGCTTTTCAACAAATACCGCCTAGCTCAATTGAAAAAGTAATGCAAGAATTAGAAGGAAAGTTTCAAACAATGCGTGAGGAGCTGGAATATTACGAAACGGACTATCAAACAAAGATGTTACACAAGTATTAATAAAACCATTTTCTTTAGGTGTGAGAGAGGATCCGGCCATGGATAGAAGTGGTCAGATCCTTTTTCAGCCCCATGCGAAGTGAGAACAAAAGGAGAAAGTGAGTAGGGGTTCCTTTTTATTTTTATAACCGCGACTTATATGTTGGGGAATTAAAATGGATGTATATAATAAGATGAGGGAACTACTGTCTTTGATTGTAGGGATGAATAGCTCTAGTATATGTTTTATATAAGTATTAGAGAATACTCAAAGAAGCTAGAGAAAGACTAGCTTCTTTTGCTGTTTTGTACGGTATATACGATGCGGACGCTGAATATAGTTAAAGTGGATAGCATAGAGGAGGTGTCGTATGAATCAGCAAGGTGTATTTACGGATTATTTTCATGAAGTAGAAAATTGGTGTGAAAGCGTTCTTCACGTATTAGATAGTCGTGCAACTGAAGTTTATGACGTCCATATGCTTGCTTATAAAATTCAAATGCTATTAGACCGTATGAAAGAAAATGAGTATGAAACAGATGCTGAATTCCTGTATGAGATAAGTGATGATGTGGAACACATCCAGAATCATTTACAAGAAGTATTTATGCAAGAAAATGAGCAATATGAGTTATATGAAAGAACGTATACTGAGAGATCTGTTCCAATTGGGGGTCACACGCTTCCTCCGTTACCCTATCCATATAATGCGCTGGAACCATATATTTCTCGAGAGATTATGATGCTACATCATGATAAACATCATCGGAGTTATGTGGAAGGGCTGAATAAAGCAGAAAAAATGATGGAAGAAGCAAGGAAAACAAATAAGTTTGATTTAATCAAGCATTGGGAAAGAGAAGCGGCTTTTCACGGTTCAGGTCATTATTTGCACACGATATTTTGGAATAACATGAAAAAAGATGGAGGGGGAAGTCCAAGAGGTGCATTATCTCGAGAAATCGAGAAAGATTTTGGGGGTTTTTTACGTTTTCAAAAGCATTTTACAGAAGCTGCATCGAAGGTAGAAGGATCTGGCTGGGCTATTCTTGTGTGGGTACCTCGCTCGGGAAGATTAGAAATTTTACAAAGTACCCTTCATCAATTATTCACACAGTGGGATACGATACCGTTACTTGTGCTTGATGTATGGGAACATGCATATTATTTGCAATACCAAAATCGGAAAGATGAGTACATTAAAAATTGGTGGAATGTTGTGAATTGGTCCGATGTGGAAAAGCGATTTGAAAGTGCGAAACAGCTTGAGTGGACACCGTATTAGACGCATATTTGTGCGTCTTTTTTGCTGGTATAGAAAAGAATATTTCGTTCATATTTTAAGGGGCCAAGCATACACTTGTACAAAAAGTGCCAAAAGGACGTGGGGGAATATGAGACGAACTTGGATTGTAATTGCACTTATTATAATGTGTGCAAGTGTTATACCGATTCATACATATGCACAAATGAATGATGTAAGCGCCCATAATGCCATATTGATGGAAGAACATTCAGGACGTGTGTTATATGGAAAGTTAGAACATGAATCACAAAAAATTGCTAGCATCACGAAAATTATGACTGCCTTACTCGCTGCCGAATCAGGGAAAATGAAAGAAGTTGTACCTATTAGCGATAAGGCTGTTCGAGTAGAGGGGTCGGCAATTTATTTACAACCTGGAAAAAAAGTACCGCTAGAGGATTTAGTTTATGGTTTAATGCTTCGTTCCGGTAATGATGCAGCACAAGCAATTGCTGAAAATGTTGGGGGAAGCATAGAGGGGTTTGTTTATTTGATGAACGAAAAAGCGAAACAAATAGGAATGAAAGATACACATTTTTCAAATCCACATGGTCTAGATGGGGATGGAACGCACTATTCGTCTGCATATGATATGGCACTTTTAACACGTTATGCAATGGGAAATGAAACGTTTCGGAAAATTTTTGGAACAAAAACATATCAATCGAAAATGTGGGATTATCCATGGAAAAACAAGCATAAACTTGTAACTTCTTATTATGAATTTGCAACAGGAGGCAAGACGGGATTTACAAAAAAAGCAGGGCGTACACTTGTTACAACAGCTTCGAAAGATGGATTAGATTTAATTGTAGTGACACTTAATGCGTCTAATGATTGGGACGACCATATGTATTTGTTTGATCAAGGGTTTAAGCAATATGAGTTAACGAAGGTTCTAGGGCAAGGAGCGCTCTCTGGACTGCAGGAAAAGAAGTATACAAATCATGTTTATATAAAAAATGATTTCGCTATACCGCTAACGAAAGATGAGAAGAAACAGGTTATGCTAAAGGTTGAACTTGATAGGAGTGCAAAATTAGTAGATGGAGAGAAAGTCGGTAAGACAATAGTTTATATTAATGAAGAAAAAGTAGGGGAACGTAATTTGTTTTATAGTAAGCGAAAGTTGGTTGCTACAACTGGAGTATATTGGAATGATGTGATAGAAATCTTCTCTCATATGTTAGGTGTTGGAACAGATGGTTAACCTCGTATGGGTGGCGATGGCGGTTATTGGGATTGTATATGCGATGATAAACGGAACGATGGAGGAAGTGAATAAAGCAGTCTTTGAAGGGTCAAAAGATGCAGTAACCATTTGTATTGGGCTGATTAGTGTTTTAGTCTTTTGGCTAGGGTTAATGAAGATTGCTGAAGAAGCGGGCTTATTAAAGAAATTAGTCTCATTTTTCATGCCAGTTGTAAAAAGATTGTTTCCAGAAGTACCAAAGGATCATCCTTCGATGGGATTTATTTTGTCAAATATGATGGCAAACTTTTTTGGGTTAGGAAATGCAGCGACGCCACTTGGTATTAAAGCAATGGAACAACTTAAGGAACTGAATGGAGGAAAGGATTCAGCAAGTCGTTCTATGGTGACATTTTTAGCTTTGAATACATCTGCAATTACATTGATACCGACTACTGTGATTTCAATCCGAATGACGTATGAATCGGCGAATCCGACTGAAATTGTTGGTGTTACGTTTATTGCACAAGTACTATCGATGATTGGGGCTATTTGGATTGACCGCTATTTTTACCGCAGACGGAGTAGAAAGGGGCGGAAAAAGTGAGTATTGTTAATACAATTTCATTATGGGTGATACCTTGTGTGATTGGTTTTATTCTATTATATGGCACGATAAAAAAAGTTCCAACGTACGAATCATTTGTAGAAGGTGGGAAAGAAGGAATCCAAATTGCTATTTCTATTTTACCATTTATGGTGGGGATGCTCGTATCCATTTCTATTTTCAGGGCATCTGGGGCTTTAGATGCCATGATTTCTGTAATGAAGCCAGTGTTGGATATGATTCACGTGCCAGCAGAAATTGTACCACTTGCGCTCATACGCCCCATTTCTGGTTCGGCAGGATTAAGTATTACTACAGATTTAATTGCTACATATGGACCAGATTCATTTATTGGTAGGCTCGCTTCCACAATGCAAGGAAGTACAGATACAACGTTTTATATTTTAACAGTGTACTTTGGAGCTGTTGGTATTCGTAAAATGGGTGATGCTTTAAAGGTAGGGTTGTTTGCAGATTTAATTGGGATTATTTGTTCTATTGTGTTTGTTTCTTTATTGTTTCAGTAATCGGTATTCATTTTTTGAGTTAATTCGCTTATAATACGTATACGACCACTATTAAGGGTAGGCTTAATAGTGGTTTTTTTGTGGAATATTTTTGACAAAATAATGAACTTTTGTTGTGAACAACTATATGAGGGTAAACAATAATAAAGAATTGAAACCGAATTCGGCCTTTATAAGTTTAGAAACATAGCTATGTTGTTTACGATATGTTAGGCTGGCTGCTATATGTTCTGGCGGTTGCCAACTCCTTCTAATGAAGGTAAGATAAATTTGAGGTGAATAATGGAAATGGAACGATTACAAAAAGTGATTGCGCAAGCAGGAATTGCATCAAGAAGAAAAGCTGAAGAACTTATTCAGCAAGGAAAAGTTAAAGTTAACGGTAAAGTAGTGACTGAGTTAGGAACGAAGGTAACTCCTCAAGATAAAGTAGAAGTAAATAATATCCCTCTTGAAAAAGAAGAACCTATTTATTTCTTACTATATAAACCAACTGGCGTAATTTCGAGCGTATCAGATGACAAAGGAAGAAAAGTTGTTACAGACTTTTTCCCTGAAATCACACAGCGCCTATTCCCAATTGGTCGTTTAGACTATGATACGTCTGGCGTACTTCTTATGACAAACGATGGTGATTTTGCAAACATATTGATGCATCCAAAATATAAAGTTGAGAAAACATATGTTGCAAAAGTAAAAGGCCCATTAACAGGAGAGAAAATTCGCATGTTAGAAAAAGGTGTTGTATTAGAAGATGGAAAGACAGCACCAGCACGTGTGAAAATCCTTTCTTGGGATAAGCGTAAAGAGATGGCAATTGTACAATTAACGATCCATGAAGGGCGTAATCGTCAAGTTCGTCGTATGTTTGAAGCGCTTGGCTGTAAAGTAATGAAATTAAAACGTGAACGTTATGCTTTCTTAGAAGTAGGAAGTCTACGCCCTGGTGATGCAAGAGAGTTATCACCTCATGAAGTAAAACAATTACGTGCGCTTGCTTCTACAAAGCCGAGATAAGTGGTAAAGTGAAACTTCCATCCGTGGGGGGAGTTTTATCCCCTATGGATGATTAGTTGAACCGATCGTTTTGGTGAGTGATTATGGAGGCATATATATTAAAATAAACAAATGCTTGAAATAAAGGACAAGTTAGTAGTTACAGAAATTTTTTACATATAAATTCATCAAAGAGAGGGGAGAGAGTATGAAGAAGAATCGCTTACTATTTCGCATTCTCATTTTGCTTATTTTAAGCGTGGCAGTAGGATTCACACTTTATCAAGGTTTTTTTGTTGATAAGGAAAAAATGCAAATCGGGAAAAAAGCACCTAACTTTGTTGTTTCAGATTTAGAAGGAAAAAAAATCGAGCTAAATGACCTGAAAGGAAAAGGGATATTTTTAAATTTTTGGGGAACGTGGTGCAAACCGTGTGAAAAAGAGATGCCTTATATGAATGAATTATATCCTAAATATAAAGAAAAAGGCGTTGAAATCATCGCATTAGATGCAGATGAAACGAATATTGCGGTGAAGAATTTTGTGAATCAATATGGATTAAAGTTCCCTGTTGCGATTGATAAAGGGCAAGAAATAATTGGTACATATGGCGTTGGTCCACTGCCAACAACATTTTTAATTGATAAAGAAGGAAATGTAATCGAGAAAATTACTGGTACACAAACAAAGGAACAAATGGAGGAATATTTAAAGAAAATTACTCCTTAGTAAAGAAAGCCTTTACATAACGAATAGTAAAAGAGTTTGATAGATGAAGGTGCTTTGCTTCGTCTTAGTACCTATCTTGAAAATTCTGAGTATTGCGGTAACTTGCGTTTGGAAGATACAATGATAAATAGAAACAAGAGGCGGTGAGAATATTGGAACAGATAAAGTGTGAATGTGGACATGTAAATCCAATAGGCACAATTTTTTGTGAAGCTTGCGGGAAACCTTTTGAAAACAAGGAAGATACGAGGTTATTAGATATGCGATATGAGGGGAGTGCCCGGCGCTCTCTTATTCATACGAGAACGATAGTAGATAAAGTTTGGAGCTTTTTTTCTTCCGTAAAGGTGGGGGTATGGCTCATTGTTATCACTCTATTAGCATCAGCAGTTGGAACCATATTTCCGCAAGAAATGTATATACCTCCAGGTGTTACACCAAGTGAATATTATGAACAGGAATATGGTTTTCTTGGACAACTATATTACCAATTGGGTTTTAATAAATTATATAGCTCATGGTGGTATATAATTTTAATTGCGTCGATTGGTGTGTCACTTGTGATATGTAGTTTAGATCGTGTAATTCCGCTTTATAAAGCTTTAAAAAAGCAGGGTGTAAAAAGACACCCAAGTTTTTTAAAGAGACAACGATTGTATGGGACAGGTTCTCCAAAAGAGGGGGATTTAGAACAGATTCAAGCCAATTTAAAGAAAAAAAATTACAGTGTAAGAGTCGAAGGCGAAAATATTTTAGCGGAAAAAGGAAGATTTTCTCGCTGGGGTCCATATGTGAATCATATCGGTCTTATCATTTTTCTATTCGGAGCAATGCTACGTTTTCTTCCGAGTATGTATGTGGATGAAGCACTGTGGCTACGTGATGGGGAAACAAAAGAGATCCCAGGAACTGATGGGAAATATTATTTGAAGAATGAAAAGTTTATAAAAGAAGTTTATGACAAGAGTAAAGATGATAAAGTATTTAATGATGCGATTGAGCGTGTAGGCGATAAAATGATCGCTAAAAACTACCAAACAAATGCTGTATTGTATAAAGTTGTAGAAGAAAATATAGCTGGACAAAAACCAAAGTTAGAAAAGGTAAAGGAATCTAAAATTAAAGTGAATGAACCGTTAAAATTTGATCAGTTTGCTCTATATCAACTAGATTTTAAAGAAAATGAATTTGGTAGTATGTCTTTTTCTTTACAGAAAAAAGACAATCAGAAAAAATGGAAACCCATTAAAGTTAACTTAGAAAATCCAAAAGAAACATACGATTTAGGAGATGGGTATTCTATAAAATTATTAAGTTATTTTCCTGATTTTTATTTTGATGAGAATGGTCAGCCCAATACAAAAACAAAGATTCCGAACAACCCAGCTTTCGTTTTTAAAATGTTTACACCAGAGACGCCAGAAGGAGAAGTGAGTTTTGTAGGTATACAACAAAACATAGAACCAGAAGGAAATAATCAATATAAAATGACCTTTGCAGGAGTAGAAATGCGAAATGCAACGGGGCTTATTGTGAGAAAAGATTTGACACTATGGATTCTTGGAATCGGAGGATTTATCTTCATGGTTGGTGTGATTCAAGGGATGTATTGGAATCATCGTCGTATCTGGATACAACGTGTTAAAGATGAATGGTGGATTGCTGGCCATACAAATAAAAACTGGTTTGGCTTGCGGAAAGATATTGAGAAAGTGCTTGAAGGAACAACAATTCCACAACCATACGACAAAGTAAATGATCAAAAAATTAGTTGAGGTGGGGAGAATATATGGTGCAAATCAGCAGTAATTTCTTATTTGCCGCTTTCATCTTCTATTTAATTGCAACACTGTTCTTCGGGGGGGCGATTAAAGAAAAAGGTCGGAAGTGGGCAAATATAGGTATAACCATAACAATTTTAGGATTTGTCGCTCAAACTGTATACTTTGTAACAAGGTGGATCGCTTCAGGGCATGCACCAGTAAGTAATTTCTTTGAGTTTGGTACATTCTTCGGCATGATGCTTGTTGGTGCTTTTATTGTTATGTATTTCATGTATCGTGTAAGCATAGTCGGATTATTCGCTTTACCAGTAGCCCTTTTGTTAATTGCATATGCAAGTATGTTTCCGAGAGAAATTTCACCGCTTATTCCATCGTTGAAAAGTAATTGGCTACATATTCATGTAACAACGGCCGCAGCTGGACAAGCTATTTTAGCAATTAGTTTTATTACAGGTGTCATATATTTGCTTAAAAATGTAGATCAGTCAAAAAGGACGAAACGGACATTTTGGTTAGAAACAGTTGTGTTTACACTCGTTTGCGCTGTCGGATTCATAGCGGTAACAACAGTTTATTCGGCAACAAAATATGAAGCAAAGTTTCAATGGGTGGATAAAAATGAACAAAAAGTCGAGATGAAATATAATCTGCCTGCACTAGTTGGACCCCATGAAGGGAAGTTAATAACAACTGGAAAACTTGAACCGATTGCAGAAATGCCTGCTATAATAAATGCAAAGAAATTAAATACAGTAATTTGGTCACTGCTTATTGGAACGGGACTATATATTGTATTAAGATTAATTTTACGAAAAAGAGTATCAGCAGCCCTTCAGCCAGTAGTGAAAAACGTTAACAGTGATTTACTTGATGAAATTGGATATCGATCTATTGCAATTGGATTCCCAGTCTTTACGTTAGGAGCGTTAATTTTTGCGATGATTTGGGCGCAAATTGCGTGGACACGTTTTTGGGGATGGGATCCAAAAGAGGTATGGGCGCTCATTACATGGCTCTTTTATGCTGCAGTTTTGCATTTACGTTTATCTAAAGGATGGCATGGTGAGAAGTCAGCATGGCTTGCGGTAATTGGATTTGCGATTATCATGTTTAATTTTATAGCGGTAAACTTAATTATTGCTGGTTTGCACTCATATGCGTAAGGTTTTACCTCTTTTTTGGAGGGGGAGTACACGATTCAGTGAAGCATGATAAAATAGGAAAGTGGTTGTCACTTTCCTATTTTATTTTTGCCAATTTCTTTTCTTTTTTGAGAAAAACATGGCAAAATAAAGGCTGATTTTGTAAAATGATGTCGGGGCCTAAATGTCCTGTTCAAGAAAAATACATATTTTTGGAAAAGAAATGAACAAATTTTATTATTCTTGTGAAGTATAATGTCTAAGGTGGAAGACTAACATTTTAGAATTATCTATTATGAGATAAGAGTAAAAATCGTATTACATCATAGAAAGGTAGGTGTGAACCGTTGTCATGTTTTTTTACGGGCAGCGGGAAGCAATGGAAAATGAACCAAGAATTTTAATTGTAGATGATGAAGATCGTATTCGCCGTTTATTAAAAATGTATTTAGAAAGAGAACAATATACGATTGATGAGGCTGATAATGGTGATACAGCTTTAGAAAAAGCATTGCAAAATGATTATGATTTAATCTTATTAGACATCATGATGCCTGGAAAAGATGGGATTGAAGTATGTAAAGGAATTCGTGAGAAAAAAGCAACACCAATTATTATGCTGACAGCTAAAGGTGAAGAAGTAAACAGGGTGCAAGGATTTGAAGTTGGCTCGGATGATTATATCGTAAAGCCGTTTAGTCCACGTGAAGTAGTCCTTCGTGTAAAAGCGGTCTTGCGACGTTCTGTGACAACAACATTCTTTACACAAGATACAATAACAAAAGATATTATTGTATTCCCGCATTTAACAATTGATAACGATGCGCATCGCGTTACTGCTGATGGTGATGAAGTCAATTTAACACCAAAGGAATATGAATTGTTACTATTTTTAGCAAAGGCTCCTGATAAAGTATTTGATCGTGAGCAATTATTAAAAGAGGTATGGCAATATGAATTCTTTGGAGACCTGCGTACAGTAGATACGCACGTAAAGCGTTTACGTGAAAAATTAAGTAAAAAATCAGCTGATGCAGCGAAGATGATCGTAACTGTATGGGGTGTTGGTTATAAGTTTGAGGTTGTGAACGACTGATGCTTTGGAGAAGTGTAGTAGGAAAGCTATGGATGACCATATTGCTTCTTGTTTCATTTGTTCTTGGCTTTGTTGCCATTTTGCTTTCGCAGTTTTTTGATAATTACTATATTGAAATGAGTGAAAACAGGCTTACAAAAGTAGCGACAAGTGTTTCGGAATTAATTGAAGAAGGTGCAGACGAAAAAACGATTGAGAATATCGCGTATAAGTTTGCTGATCCGCTCTCACGAATTATTATTGTAAAAGGGGATCATGAAGTTTCTTCTTCACCGAAACAAGAAGGATTGGTAGATCTTACAATAGAAGATCTGAAAAAGGATAAAGATTTAGCAGCTGTTTTTATAGATAAAAAAGAAAATAAAGAAAAAATAAAAAAAGTGTCTGATGACAAAACGAAGAAGAACTCTGAAAATGATATTATGATTGTTGGCAAGCCGCTGCAATCATCAAATCATAGTGCGGTGTTTGTGTATCAATCATTGCAAGTTCCAAAACAAGGTATGGAAAAAGCGACAGATTTTATTTTTTTATCAGCGGGAATTGCGATTATTTTAACAACGTTCTTTGCATTTTTCTTATCGACACGAATTACAGCTCCACTTCGTAAAATGCGTGAAGTGGCCTTTGAAGTAGCGCGCGGGAAATTTGATACGAAAGCACCTATGGTTTCGCAAGACGAAATAGGAGAGCTAGCAACGGCGTTAAATCAAATGGGAAAACAATTAAAGTTTAATATTAATGCACTACAGCAAGAAAAAGAACAACTTTCTAGTATTTTAAGCAGTATGGCAGATGGGGTTGTAACGCTAAATCAAGAGTGTGAGGTTGTTGTTATCAATCCACCGGCGGAGCATTTTTTACAAGTTTGGCAAGAAGAAAAAGAGTTGGAATTAAGTAGGAATTTACCGCCGGAACTTGTTGAGTTGTTTCATCTTGTAGTAGAAAGTGAGCAACAGCAAGTCATTGAAATTAATTTACAAAAGGGTAACTACGTTGTCCTTATGACGCCGCTATATAATCAAACAAAAATTCGCGGTGCTGTGGCGGTGCTTCGTGATATGACAGAAGAACGTCGCCTTGAAAAAATGCGTCAAGATTTTATTGCGAATGTGTCTCATGAATTGCGCACACCGATGGTTATGCTCCAAGGGTATAGTGAGGCAATCTTGGATGATATTGTTCAAACAAAAGAAGAAATAAATGAATTTGTACAAATTATTTATGATGAGTCAGTTCGTTTAGGTCGCCTTGTGAATGAGCTTTTAGATTTAGCGCGTATGGAAAGTGGTCATGTTGAATTGCATATATCTGAAGTGGATATTCATCCATTTGTTGAGAAGATTGGACGCAAATTTCAAGGGATTGCAAAAGAAAAAAATGTGCGGTTAACAGTTGATTTCCGTAATCCAATTGAGCAACATTCGTTTGATCCAGATCGTATGGAGCAAGTATTAACGAACTTAATTGACAATGCAATCAGGCATACAAATGCAGGTGGTCATGTTGAGCTTATTATTGATACGAAAAATAATGGACTCATGTTTGAAGTGCAAGATTCAGGTGCTGGTATTCCTGAAGAAGACATTCCGTTCTTGTTTGATCGTTTTTATAAAGCTGATAAAGCAAGAACACGTGGGAAAACAGGTGGTACTGGTTTAGGGCTTGCAATTGCTAAAAACATTGTACAAGGGCATAATGGTAAAGTTTCTATATCAAGTGTCGTTGGAGAAGGAACAATATTCTCTGTATATTTACCAGGTCAATCAATATAAGTGATATTGTTGTGAGTCAATACTGAAGTTCTAGTATTTTTTATTCTTTTTGAGTTTATAATATTTTCTCAATGGAATGAAGAATATTAGAGCTTTTTGTTTTATTGTACTATTTGTAGATGGTAGTCTCTCTATGAAAGTTGATTGAAAGACAAGAAGCTTAGACTAAGGAAAGAATAAATCCATGTTGATTTGCTGGCATATAAGTCACGGCTATGAAAATAAAAGAAGGTCTCCGCTCATTTTCTCCTTCTGTTCTCACATGGCATGGGGCTAAAAGGTACTGACCGTTTCTACGCATGGTCGGATGCTCTCTCCCATCAAAAAAAGAAAGGTTTAAGTCGTTTTTTTCAATGTATACTTACATTTGATGGATCGTGTAATGAATAAAAATTTAAAAGAGAGGTGTAGAATATTTGAAACTATATACGAAAACAGGAGATAAAGGACAAACGAGTATTATAGGTGGACGAGTTGATAAAGATCATATTCGTGTAGAAGCATATGGAACAATTGATGAGGCGAATTCTCATATTGGATATGCGATGACTATGCTTCAAGAAGAATGCTTTCAAGACATACATGAGGAGCTTGAAAAGATTCAGCATGAATTGTTTGATTGCGGTGGAGATTTAGCAATTGTGCAGCAAAAATTACCTTATAAAGTAACAGAAGAAATGGTCATATATTTAGAAGGACGAATTGATCACTACATAGAAGAAGCGCCACCATTAGAGTGTTTTATTTTACCTGGCGGGAGCCCAGCATCTGCGGTGACCCATGTTGCACGTACGGTAACGCGGAGAGCTGAGCGCTATATTGTATCATTAGGAAAGCAAGAGGAAATAAATGAAGTTGTATTACGATATGTCAATCGATTATCTGATTATTTATTCGCAATAGCTAGGGTGATAAATGCTCGCCTTATGGTGAAAGATGTTGAATATAAACGAAGTGCAATTGGTTTTCGTAAAAAGGAAGTGGAGTAATTCACTTTCTTTTTTGTATACTTTTTTCCGTAATATACCACAATAGAGAAAGTGTGGCGGTTATTAAAAAACGGAGGATGTATATGAAAGGCTTAAAAGTCGGGATACTTGTCTTTGGATTGTTTTTTAGTTCTCAATTATATGCTTATGCTGAGGACGGACGATGGACATGGCCGGTAGATGGAAGAATTAGTGACTATTTTGGAACAAGAAATGGAAAACACTATGGTATTGATATAGCTGCTCCAATCGGAACACCGATTGCCGCTATTCGAGGTGGAACGGTGACAAAATCCTATTTTTCAAATAGTTATGGAAATGTAGTGTTTATTAAGCATGGAGAATATGAGGCCGTTTACGCCCATCTAAATAAGAGATATGTATTTCAAGGGAATCATATTACAAGAGGTGAGGTAATTGGTGAAGTGGGAAACACAGGTGAATCACGAGGTGCACATCTGCACTTAGAAGTTCATAAAGGTGCTTGGACATTTGGGAAAAGAAATGCAATGAATCCATTGTTTGTTTTAAATGGAGAAAGGGATCAAGTGGTTTCATCATCGATGTATATTGTGCAAAAAGGGGATACATTGGTCAGTATTGCCCGTAAGTTTGGCATGACTGTTCATGAGATAAAAGTAAAAAATGCATTACAACAAGATCGAATTTATCCAAATCAAAAATTATATATGAATTAAAAAAAGGGCTAGTAGGACTAGCTCTTTTTTTACCAAAAAATAAAGACACATATAAATCCAGAAATGGCTAAATAGCTATAATAATAAAAGACCTTTGTCCTTGTTTTTTCCTTCGTTCGAAATAATACAATGGTTGGTTCGATTAGTCCAATTGTAAAGCAAAGTAGACCAAGGAGCATACAGCCGATAGAAAACGAATACAAGGCAACTTGTACTTGAAATGGAATTATCCACTTTAATAAAAATGCAATAAGTGCTGTATAACAAATGCTGCCTATATATTTGTTTAAAGTTGTATTGGAACGAAAACCAGGAAGCTTTTTCAAAAAGGATCGGGAAACAACTTCTGTTTGTAAAGAAGTATGTTCTTTAATTATTTTTTGGGCCTCTTTCCCTTTATGAAAGAGAGAGAGAATCCAATTTCGTTTTCCTTGGAAAACAAATTGTGATGTTGTTAAATAGTGATCAATTTTCACTTTATCCCAACTTTTCCACAGGTGACGCTCGCGTAGCTTTAGTTTACTTTCTGTTGTTTTATCATACTGATATACACTAATTCCTTCTTTGTCAAAAGTAGCATAGTATGTTTCTCTTGAAAATGTGCCTAAATCAATTGGACAGTAGAAAAGTAATTCCTTTTTTAAATAAAAGTATTCTTTTCTTAAGTTTTTTTTCATCGTTTCTTGAATAGAGTGTCTTTTTTCTTTCTTCATGACATTTCCTCCGTATTAAGAAAATGCTCTTATCTTAACAATTCAACATCTTATCACTTTTCTGTATGAATGACTAGGGAATTACGCAGGAAAAAGTCAGATTGTAAAAAATATGGATTGTGTTGTCAAATAATTCGATAGCTTTTTTATTGAGTATTAATAAGACAAATCTTATATAGAACGATGCTTACTATTCGTAAGTTATAAACATTTTTATTCACAACTGTATGATGTTGTTGTATAATGGTGAAGAAAATAGAATATCGGTCTATCTTCGGGGCAGGGTGAAAATCCCGACCGGCGGTGATGAACAGTTGCTTTTCGTTCTAAGCCCGCGAGCCGTTAAGGCAGGATTTGGTGAGATTCCAAAGCCGACAGTACAGTCTGGATGGGAGAAGATGGAGGTTCAAGCGTTCAAAAAAGATAGCTCTTTGAACGTCTGTTTGATGTGCCTAAAAATTCTCCCTTTGTGTAAACCACAAAGGGTTTTTTCGTATCATGAAAAAATAGGCATAGCAGAACCTTTCCACTTTCCATGAGATGATCGATGGAAAAGGAGAGAGAATGATGAAACAAAAAAACAGTGTAGTACAAATGGTGAGTGTAGCGATGCTTAGTAGTATTGCGTATTTGCTTATGATGTTGGATTTTCCATTTCCAGGACTTCCGCCATTTTTAAAAATTGACTTTAGTGATGTGCCAGCTTTAATTGCAGCGATTATTTTTAGTCCGATTGCAGGTGTAGTTGTAGAAGGGATAAAAAATATCCTTCACTATGGGATTCAAGGAAGTTTAACCGGAGTTCCGGTTGGAGAGGTAGCTAATTTCATTGCGGGATGTCTATTTATTGGTCCAGCGGCATTCTTATTTCGTAAGCATCGCACAGTAAAAAGTTTAACAACAGGGTTAATGTTAGGAACGGTTGCTATGTCTATCATTATGAGTGTGTTAAATTATTTCATTATTTTACCAGCGTACACTTGGTTTTTAAATCAGCCTGCTATGTCTAGCAGTGGTATGCGACAAATGATTGTAGCGGCAATTCTACCATTTAATTTAATTAAAGGAATTGTTGTAACAGTTGTGTTTGTAGCGCTGTTTTCACGTTTAAAAGTATGGGTATTTGCAAAAATGAAAAATGCATAGAAATTTTGGCCATCAGAGGAGAGAATATCGCTGATGGCTTTTTAAATTGTAAGTTAGATGAATAACAAAAAATCCCCCTCATAAAATGAGGGGGATTTTTTGAAGTTAATAAAAAGACTATTCGAATTTTAAAGCGTCGCCATCGAATGATTCGTCAGCAACTTTAATTGAGTCAGTTGGACAACCTTCAAATGCGTCCATCATGTCGTCAATTAATACATCTGGAATTTCAACGATACCTTGGTTATCATCTAATGTTACAAATGCAATACCTTCATCATCGTAATCATAAATGTCTGGTGCAGCAGCTCCGCAAGCTCCGCATGCGATGCAAGTGTCTTTATCAACAATTGTATATTTTGCCATATTCTTTTCCCTCCTGATAATATGTATGTGAAAATATTCGCTATAAAAATTATAACCTTATTGTAAAACGGTTTTTCAAACTTTTCAACATAAAATTATAATGATAATGCTTATCAATTAGAGTGTCAACTTATTTTTGATTTATTTCACAAGATTTTCAAAATGCCTAAATGCTGTACAGTTTGATACAATAGAAAATATAAAGTGAAACTTCTATCAGTGGGGTTCTCTTCATCGCTATCGATAGAAAGCTTTCACCAATCGGGCTTTTACTGTCAGCAAATAGCGGGATAAATGTAATTGAAAGGTGGAAGCGGTGATGCAGTTACAATATACTTTACTATATTGCATAAAACAATTAAATGGTGAACGAACTGTTTCTTCCATTTATCACCTTTTAAAAGGAAAACGTTCTTCACAAACACTACAAGACGGAAATATATTTCACATTTCTTTTCTGTTTGGAATATACAAATCATTACAACGTTCTGATTATGATCAGGAAATTGAACATGTATTGCATAAAGAATGGATTCAGAATGTACATGAAAATACGTACATTTTAACTGATGCTGGAAAGGAACAACTGGAAACTTGGAAAAAAACACTTTCTTTTCCACAGTATTTACATGGTTTACACTATGGTGATCTTGGCGAGCTTTTTTGGAAACGACTTTCATTAATTATTCAAACTGTGTCAAATTTACAACAGCAAAATGCGAAATTTATTCCTATTCAACAAGATACAGAGATCATGATGTGGGTCAAGCAGTTCCTCATCGGGATACCGTATACAAGAAGTGAACTTGCGGCAGGTTTGTGGAAAGAGATACATATGCTGTTGAAAGATACTTTGCCAATAGAAGCAACGATTTTTACATATCGACTAACTGGGTATGAACGGATTGGATATACATTAAAACAACTTGCAGAAATTACAAACCAAGATGTATTTCGCATCTATCTCTTATTTTGGGGTACCATTCATTTCTTTATTCAATCTGTTCGAGAGAATGAAAAAGAGTTTCCGTTATTAACAAAAATTATTTCTTATCCGAATGAAAGGGCAGATTTGTTTAGTTTATCCACGCAGAAAACATATCAGCTTTGGAGACAAGGGCTCTCTTTAGATGAAATTGCAACGATTAGAAATTTAAAGGTTGCAACAATAGAGGATCATTTTGTTGAAATTGCATTACGCGAACGAGATTTTTCTATTGAAATGTTCATGGGGAAAAATAAAATTAAGCATGTGCAGCGCATTATTGAAACATTACAAACACGTAAGTTGCGTGTATTAAAGCAAGCGGTAGGAGAAACAGTTTCTTATTTTGAAATTCGTCTTGTGTTAGCACAGATGGAGGGTGTAAATGAGACTTGAGGATTATCTGTATAAGTGGTTTGGTTATAACGAATTTCGTCAAGGACAGAAAGATGTTATTGTGGATTTGTTGCAAGGAAAAGATGTTGTGGCGATGCTTCCAACTGGAAGAGGAAAATCAATGTGCTATCAACTTCCAGGTCTTATGAGAGATGGAACAGTACTGATTGTTTCTCCATTACTATCCTTAATGGAAGATCAGGTAGCGCAGCTTAAATATATAGTAAAGGATCGTGTGATTGCGTTTAATAGTTTCCGTACATTAACTGAGAAAAAAGAAGCGATAAAAAGATTATCTTCTTATAAATTTGTCTTTGTCTCGCCTGAAATGCTGCAAACTGAAGCAATAATAAGAGAACTAAAAAAGATTCATATTTCGCTATTTGTCGTTGATGAAGCACATTGTATTTCGCAATGGGGTTACGATTTTCGAACAGACTATAAAAAATTAGATCAAGTTATAGCGGCTATTGGACATCCTCCGGTATTAGCATTAACAGCTACTGCAACAAAAGAAGTATTACAAGATATTATAAAAAGTTTAAAACTTACGAATGTAGCAGAGCATGTGTATTCGATTGATCGTCCAAATATTGCAATGGAAGTACAATTTGTACAAACAATAGAAGAAAAAAAGGAAGCGCTTCTCACGCAAGTTACTTATTTACAAGGACCAGGAATTATTTATTGTTCTAGCAGGGCTTGGACGGAGCGCCTGACAGAATATTTAAGGAGTAAAGGTATAGCAGATGTTGCATTTTATCATGGTGGAATGGAACATGAAGAGCGGATGTTAATTCAGCAACAATTTATGAATGATCAACTGCAGCTTGTTATATGTACAAGTGCATTTGGTATGGGGGTAAACAAGCCGAATACAAGATATATTATTCATTTTCATTATCCAGCAAATATTGCTTCTTATTTACAAGAAATCGGTAGAGCGGGAAGAGATGGAGAGATGAGTATTGCGATTCTACTTTGTAGTCCATTGGATCATGATCTACCAGTTTCTATCATTGAGGATGAATTACCAAATAAACAGCAAATTCAATTTTTATTTTCCTTACTACAAGAGAAGATGTTCCAAACGAAAGTATTGCCAATGGAAGATGTGGAAGAAATTTGTTATAATGCCGCAAGGTTTAGTGAGCAGCATTGGCGTTTTGTACGTTATCATTTAGAAAAGATGAAAATCATACAACAGAAGAAGCTCATTATGGAATCCTTGTCAGATGAGAAAATGAAAAAATTGATGTTAGAAGTGGACGAGCGTCTTCGGAATAAATATAGGCAATTAGAAAATATGAAATCGTGGCTCCAGTTTAAAGGCTGTAGACGGGAACAAATGCTACATCAATTTGGATATAAGAAGGAAGCTGAGGTAAAAAACTGCTGTGACTACTGCGGTATTTCCAAAGAAGATTATAAAAAAAGACGAGCAAGACAATCAATTTTCGACTATAATTGGGAAGCGGAGTTACAATTGCTCTTTGGTATGAGAGAACGGAGGAATGATGGACATTCAAAGGCGTAGTATTGAAGACATAGGTCCGAAAGAAATACGGCTTAACCTCTATATAACACAATTAATAATTATAGGTGTTGGCTGCGCATTAGCCTATATATTATTTCCAAATAGGAATGAATTTTATGATTTGTGGAAATGGGAACCTGTTTCCATCCTTATAATAGGTAGTGGAGTTGCGGGTGGTGTCATCTTATTTGATTATATTGCAATGCAAGTGTTCCCAGAATCGTGGTTTGATGATGGTGGAATTAATGAGCGGATGTTCCAAGGGATTTCTGTTATACAATTATTAGTTATTACGTTTGTTATTGGATTTGCTGAAGAATTTTTATTTCGGGGTGTGTTACAGACGCATTTCGGACTTGTAATTGCTAGCCTTATTTTTGCTGTTTTACATATTCGATATGTGATGAAGCCATTCTTATTTTGCTTTGTATGTATGATTAGTTTTGTATTTGGATATGTGTTTCAATGGACAGGAAATTTGTTTATAACAATTTTTGCACACTTTCTTGTTGATTTTATAATGGGACTTCAATTAAGAAAATAAATGAAAGGTGGTGGTGAACAGCATGAGGAAACAAATTCCCGATTTTGAAGAAGAATTGGAAGAAGAGCAAACAGAAGAAGGTTTACCGCCGCGAAGTGAGGTTCATAGAAATAAAGAAAAGAAAAAATCTAAATTTAAGATTAACCACTTTTTTGTTCGAGTTTTAACATTTTTATTTATTTTGTTACCACTTAGTATTTTATGGTATACGGATAAGTATATCGAAGTAAAAAGTGCAAAAGAGAATGATGTCCCTGGAACAAATGCGTTTGAAGTGATTTTTTTCGATTCAAATAAACATGGTGAAGGAAAAAAGAAGCAGCCAGAAAAATTTGAAACGCATATTGTAAAAGCAGGTGAGACATTTGAAAGTATTGGGAAACAGTATTTTCCCAATGAAGATGGGGCTACAATCATTAAACGCTATAACAATTTACAAGACAATCAGTTAGAAGTGGGAAAAGAATTGAAAATTCCTGTCAAAAAGAAAACGGAGAAGGAATAGTAGCTGTAAAATAATGGTTATATGAGTGATTGAAAAGGTGAATGAAGTCTTTTGTATCGGATGAGATTTTATTCATCTTTATTGCAATATAGCTTGATAAAATTACATTTTGTTGAGAGGGAAGTTGAGAAAAATATATGTTGTGGATTTTAGGTGGCACGTTCATATGTATTGGCTTTATTTGTCTTTTTATGATGTATAGAGAAGCATTGCGTAATACATTGTTAGAACACACTTTATCATTTGTAAATTTCCCGGAAAGCTTTGGAAAGGTCAGGATATTTTTCATTTCAGATATTCATAGGAGAATTGTTTCGCCTTCTTTAATTGAAAATGTAAAAGGAAAAGCTGATTTTGTTATTATTGGCGGTGATTTAGCTGAGAAAGGTGTATCGTTATCACAAATTGCTGCTAATGTTCAAACATTAAGTAAAATTGGTCCTATATATTTTGTATGGGGAAATAATGATTATGAAATTGACTATCATGAACTAGATGCGTTATTACTAGAACATGGTGTGAAAATTTTAGATAATACAAGAGTGCTGTTTGAATCAGATTCTGGCGACAAGCTTTGCTTATTAGGGGTGGATGATGTTGGATTAGAACGGGATCGTTTAGACTTGGCACTAGCAGATTGTCAAGAAAATGGCTTTCGTATTCTTATTAGTCACAATCCTGTTATTGTAAACAAAATGTCTGGACAAGAACAAATTTCCCTCGTATTAAGTGGTCATACCCATGGGGGACAAATTCGTCTATTTCATTTTAAACGATATCTAAAAGGCGGCGTATATAAGTATCCGAATACAACTTTATTTGTGAGTAATGGGTATGGAACGACATTGATACCACTACGTTTTCGAGCTCCAGCCCAAACGCACTTAATTACGTTGCAAGGAAAAAAATAAGAGATGTTCGGTTTAAAGGTGGGAAAAACATGCCAACTTTAAAAGGGAAATATAATATAAAAGCTGTTTCGAATATGCTTGGAATTCAGCCGAGTACGCTGCGGGCTTGGGAGAGACGATATCATATTATTGCTCCAAAGCGCAATGATGCTGGGCATCGCCTATATACAGAAGAGCATGTGAGAATTTTAAAATGGTTAATGTATAAAGTGAATGAAGGATTTACGATTGGTCAAGCAGTCCAGTTATTAGAGAGCAATCGATTGCAAAATCACAATTTAGTTGAAGTAGCATACAGTACAGAAGTGTTTTTAGTAGACGATATCCTTCATTATTTGTTAAAATTTGATGAAAAGCATGCCCGTGAATTATTAAACGAGGCATTTGTTATTTATACAACAGAAAAAGTAATCACTCATATATTTGTTAAGATTATTGATAAATTGGAGACTATGCGGAGAAATGATGAGATAACAGCTGTACAAGAGCGGTATATAGATTCATTTTTATGTTCACGCATTGGAATGATTTATCATAATACGCATACTAATTTTATTTTGCCAAAAGCTTTGGCTATATGCGCACCAGGAGAATTGAATACATTAAACCTTTTTGTTTTCACAATATATTTACGTTTGAAAGGCTATCAAGCAACATATTTTGGGACAGGCTTAGAGGAAGATGAGATTCATACAGTTATTAAGCAATTTGCACCCAAATATGTGTTTATATCATGTTCAAAAGAGCGATATTTGAAAGGCGCACTAAATTTGATTAAGAAGTTGCAAAGTCAGAATTCAAAGATCTGCATAGGGCTTGTTGGATTTGCAAGTCAGTTTGTTTCAGATGAAGACAAGATTGGACTTCAAAATGTGTTCATTGGTGATACAAAAAAAGAATGGGATAAATGGTTAAATACGTCGGAATAGTTGTTCGAAAAGAACCATCTATTTTCTATTTCATATAATAAAAATTAGATACAGCGGTTACGTAGGGAGGTTACAAGATGAGGCTGGAACGTTTAAATTATAATAAAATCAAAATTTTCCTAACATTTGATGATTTATCTGAGCGAGGATTGACGAAGGAGGATTTATGGAAAAATGCTCCGAAAGTGCAACAGTTATTTCGCGATATGATGCAAGAAGCAAATAAAGAACTTGGATTTGAAGCGGATGGTCCAATTGCGGTTGAAGTTTTTTCTTTACAAGCACAAGGAATGGTTGTAATTGTCACAAAAGAAAATCACGAAACCGATACAGAAGATGAGTTTCGTGATGAGTTTATCGAGATGCAAGTAACTCTAGATGAGAGTGAACATATATTGTATGAATTTGCAACGTTTGAAGATGTGATTACGTTGGCAAATCGTTTGTATAATCTCGGTGTAACCGGAGGGAAACTCTACACATGGGATGGGCGTTTTTATCTTTGGATGGAAGAAGAAACACCATTATTAAAGGCAGATATTATTGCGATTTTAGCAGAATACGGTAATTCTTCTACAGCAACAATTTATCGTATTATGGAATATGGAAAAGAATTAATGGATTCTCAAGCAATTCAGCAAATATACAAGTATTTTGTCTTAAAACAAAACCTCAGCTAGTAGAAATAGCTTGAGGTTTTGTTAGTATTTTGCGATATTAGATAGACTAAAATACATTGTGATATAAAAAACATTTAAATATTTAAGTATTTTACTTTTCTAAAAGCGATAAAAGGACTATAATAATAGTGAAAACGCTTGCAATAAAGAATAGTTTGTATACATTTGTTAGCGTTTTCTATTGCATTCCAAATTTAACGGTGTATACTAGGCAATGAAGGTTTACTAAACAAGTGAAATTACAGGGGGTTTACTTACTATGGTAGCCGAAAAGGGAGCTCAAACACAAACACAACAAAGGGAGCAACATTTTGAATTGTTGAATTCAACACAAATTGTTATTAACGAAGCCCTAGAAAAGTTGGGTTATCCAAACGAGGTATATGAATTACTGAAAGAACCAATTCGTATGATGACAGTGAAAATTCCAGTTCGTATGGATGACGGGACTGTTAAAATATTTACAGGATATCGCGCACAGCACAATGATGCTGTTGGTCCAACGAAAGGTGGAATTCGCTTCCATCCAAACGTAACAGAAAACGAAGTGAAAGCACTTTCTATTTGGATGAGTTTAAAATGTGGTATTGTTGATTTACCATATGGTGGAGGTAAAGGTGGTATCATTTGTGATCCACGTGAAATGTCTTTCCGTGAATTAGAAAGATTAAGCCGTGGATATGTACGAGCAATTAGCCAAATTGTTGGTCCAACAAAAGATATTCCTGCTCCAGATGTATTTACAAACTCACAAATTATGGCATGGATGATGGATGAATATAGCCGCATTGATGAATTTAATTCGCCTGGATTTATTACAGGGAAACCGCTTGTATTAGGTGGATCTCATGGACGTGAAACAGCAACTGCAAAAGGTGTAACAATCTGTATTCGCGAAGCTGCGAAAAAACGCGGTATTGATATTAAAGGCGCTCGCGTTGTTGTCCAAGGGTTTGGGAACGCTGGTAGCTTCTTAGCTAAATTTATGCATGATGCTGGTGCAAAAGTAATTGCGATTTCTGATGCTTACGGTGCACTACATGATCCAAATGGATTGGATATCGACTACTTACTAGATCGTCGTGACAGCTTCGGAACAGTAACGAAATTGTTCAACAATACAATTTCAAACAAAGAGCTATTAGAACTTGATTGTGATATTTTAGTTCCAGCTGCAATCGAGAACCAAATTACAGAAGAGAATGCTGCGGATATTAAAGCGAAAATTGTTGTAGAAGCAGCAAATGGTCCAACTACATTAGAAGCAACTAAAATTTTAACAGAACGCGGTATTTTACTTGTTCCTGATGTATTAGCAAGTGCTGGTGGTGTTACTGTATCTTACTTCGAATGGGTGCAAAATAACCAAGGTTACTACTGGTCAGAAGAAGAAGTAGAACAACGTTTAGAAAAAGTAATGGTAAGATCATTCGATTCTATTTACGAAACATCACAAGTTCGTAAAGTGAACATGCGTTTAGCAGCCTATATGGTTGGTGTACGTAAAATGGCAGAAGCTAGCCGTTTTAGAGGCTGGGTATAATAGAATAAAGAGTTTAGAGAGAACGTGGTTTCCTTCAAGGAAACCACGTTTTTTTATTGAAGTACATAATAAGGATCATAGAAAAGGTGGAGATAAAATTGCAAACGAAGATTGATGTGAGTGAGCGAGTGGATGAATTGGAAAAGAGAATCGTATATTTAGAAGAAAGGTTAAAGAAAAGGAATTCTAGTGAAAGGGCGAGTGTACTGCAAATATTTGGAGAAGGAATTATGTCTTTGTTGTTTGGAGTATGTATTGTTGGGCCAGTGATAGCTATCGTCTGGGGAATTATAATATTACTTTTAAAGTGGTTCGGTTAAATAATTACTGTTAATAGGTGTAATATTGTTAAAAGTGGATGATCGATTACAAAAAATAAAAAAAGAACACTTGTTCCAACAGAACGTTTGTGCTATACTCTCTTTAGATAAACAAAACGGAAACAAGATAAGGAGAGATTAATAATGAAAATGACAGCAGACCAAAGATTTATGATGCCAACAGATGTTATGGAACGGGTAGAGGTTTTACGAAAAAAACATGTAAAACGTTCCTCTTTGTTACAATCCGTAAATAAATTTTTCGGTTTAGATACAAAAGAAGACTGTGTTTGGTTTTATGGGTTTTATGGAACGGCTGTAAGTATTTTATTATTTATGGTATTTACTTCGAATATTTTTGATTTTCTCTTTGTGTAAGAAATGTGCTATATAGATATCGAGGTTGAATACATATATAAAGAAGAAAGGTAATTTTCTAGAGCGGAGTTGATAGACATGGTGATGTTCCCTATAGAGCGAAATTATATTGGGTACGGAAGCTCCCGACCAGGAATCCGCCTTTCGAAGGTGAGGTTCATTGTAAGCCATGATACGGGGAATCCTGGCAGCAATGCGATAGGAAATCGAGATTACTTTAACGAAATACAACCGAAAGCATCGGCGCATACCTTTGTAGATGATACAACCATTTTAGAAATTATCCCAATTGATGAGGTAGCGTATCATGTAAGATATAATGTACCAACAGACAATGATTTGTTTGGTTATGATGCGAACAAAGCAGCAATTGGTGTTGAAATGTGTTATGGAGGTAATGTTAACTTTTGGGATTCTTACACGCGGTTTACATGGTACCATGCTTATTTATGTCATACATTCAATTTAAATCCTAAAAAGGATATTGTATCTCATAAAACACTTGATCCTACGAGGAAGATTGATCCAGAAAATGTATTGGGACAACAAGGAATACGATTTAGGCAATTTTTAGCGGACGTCTATCGAATGTACGTATCGTTTAGATGACAAATATATGAAAAATGAATACAATAAAGATAGGTGCCTACTGCTGAAAGTAGGTTTTTTCTTGTTTTGTAATAAATAGAGATTGAGGCAGAAGACTAGGAGTGAACCGAGTATGCAAAAAGAAACAGCTATTATAATCGGGGGCGGACCGTGTGGATTAGCAGCAGCGATTTCACTGCAGCAACAGGGAATCAATCCACTAGTAATTGAAAAAGGAAATATTGTGAATGCGATTTATCATTATCCGACTCATCAAACGTTTTTTTCCTCTAGTGAAAAGTTAGAGATTGGTGATGTTGCTTTTATTACAGAAAGCCGCAAACCAGTTCGTAATCAAGCGCTTGCGTACTATCGTGAAGTGGTAAAGCGTAAAGGTGTGCGAGTAAATGCATTTGAACGCGTAGAACAAGTGCAAAAGGATGGGAACTTCTTTAGAGTAAGTACGACGAAGCGTGATGGAAATACGGAAACATACGCTGCGAAATATATCGTAGTGGCAACGGGATATTATGATAATCCAAACTATATGAACGTTCCTGGAGAAAAATTGGAGAAAGTATCTCATTATTTTAAAGAGGGACATCCTTATTTTGACAGAGATGTAGTTGTAATAGGAGGGAAAAATTCAAGTGTAGATGCTGCGCTAGAACTTGTAAAAGCTGGAGCACGTGTAACGGTGTTATATCGCGGGGGAGAATATTCGCAGAGTATTAAGCCGTGGATTTTACCTGAATTTGAAGCGTTAGTACGTAATGGTACGATTCAAATGCAGTTTCATGCTCACGTAAAAGAAATTACCGAACATACGCTTACGTATACAAGCAACGGAGAGTTATTTACAATTCAAAATGACTTTGTATTTGCGATGACGGGATACCACCCGGATCATAGTTTCCTAACAAAAATGGGAGTAGAAATTGATAAAGAAACAGGGCGTCCGATATTTACAGAAGAAACAATGGAAACGAATGTGGAGAATATCTTTATTGCGGGTGTTATTGCAGCTGGAAATAATGCGAATGAAATTTTTATTGAGAATGGAAGATTTCATGGTGGAGCAATTACACAAACAGTTGTATCAAGAGAACAAAAATAAGCTGTCGAATTTTTCGACAGCTTATTTTTTAATCGTGCATAAACATTTGTTGGATTTTATCTTGAGAATGAGTACATTCTAAAGCAACAAGTAGTTTAATACGAGCTTTTTGGGCATTTAAACCGTATGTGAAAACAATTCCCATATCTTTTAATTGTTTTCCTCCACCCTCATAGGAATATACGTCTTGGACAATTCCATTAAAGCAGCGAGAAACGAGAACAATTGGAATCCCTTTAATTATTAAGCGTTGTAAACTAGAAAGCGTTCGTGGTGGTAAATTACCTTGACCGAGTGCTTCGATTACAATCCCATCGACCGGTAGGTTTTCAATTGCTGCTAATAATGTATCATCCATACCAGCGTATGCCTTTAACACAACAACATTTTTAGAAATTTGCCCAATCATGTATGTTTCATGATTTACGAGAGCGTGATGGAAGACAACGCCGCGTTTTGTCACCATACCGATTGGTCCGTATTGAGGGCTTTGGAATGTTGCAACATTACTTGTATGTGTTTTTGTTACATTTGTTGCACAGTGAATTTCGTCGTTTAACACGACAAGAACACCTTTTCCAAGCGCTTCGCTGCTACTTGCAACCTTTACAGCTGATAAAAAGTTATATAAACCGTCAGCACCCAATTCATTGCTAGAGCGCATTGCACCTGTTACAACGATTGGAATGTTCGCTTGTACAGTTAAATCTAAAAAGTATGCAGTTTCCTCTAATGTATCTGTACCATGTGTAATGACAACGCCATGGATATCTTCATGTTTTACTCTTTCGTCAATGATGATTTGTAATTGTAACATCTCGCTAGGAGTCATATGAGGAGATGGAAGATGAAAGACATCTTCAACGATTAAATCAATATCATCCGCTAAATTTGGAATGAATTTTAAAAGAGGATTTTGTTCCCCTGGTTGTACAACCCCAGTTTCTTTATCTTCTTCCATTGCGATTGTTCCACCTGTGTGTAAAACTAGGATTTTTTTCAATGCTTATACCCCTTTCTAGTCAAAAAATACATTTAGAACATACCATGTTTTTACTAGATTCGACAATGGAAATGTATAAAAGTTTGTATTAGAAATGAAAATAAAGTTGACTACTTTATTTTGGAAATAATTGAAGGGAATGGATTCTTAATTTTTTTATCGTGAGTTGTTAGAATGAGTGAGAAAAATGAAAAGAGGATATTTCTTTGAAAAAAATTGAGGGAGCTTTAATTCGTATATTATTGATTCAATTTATTTGTCTCTGCATTATTCAATTGCTTTTCATGCAAGAATCCACAGTGAAATATTTATCAAAAATCGTTTATTATGAAGGAGTTACAAGTGAAAATATAACTGATATTTTACAAGTCAATAAGTAGTTTTCATTTTCTTCTAGTAAGGATTGTGCTACAATAATTGAGGGTTTAATCGGTATGAAACAAGCGTAGAGAAGCAGGGGATTTGTACCTGCTTTTCATTTTGTTTTATAAGTGAAAAAAATGAGGTGTTACAGTGGATAAACGAATTTCAATTGCGATAGATGGTCCAGCAGCTGCTGGAAAAAGCACAGTTGCAAAGGTTGTTGCGAAAGAACTTTCTTATGTCTATATTGACACAGGTGCAATGTATCGTACGCTTACATACGCTGCTCTGGAACAAAATGTAGATATTGAAAATGAAGAAAGTTTAATGGAAGTTTTAAAAAATGTGAATATTGATTTTCAGCAAGGTGAAAATACACAACTAGTTTTCTTAAACGGCAAGGATGTATCTGAAGCGATTCGTACACCGAATGTAACAAATCGCGTATCAATTGTTGCCAAGCATCGTCTTGTTCGCGAAGAGATGGTGCGCCGCCAACAAGCTCTAGCAGAAAAGGGCGGGGTGGTAATGGATGGTCGTGATATTGGTACGCATGTGCTACCTAATGCGGAAGTGAAGATTTTTATGCTTGCTTCTGTTCAAGAGAGAGCGGAGCGTAGACACCTTGAAAATGCGAAGAAAGGCTTCGCTTCTAGTTTGGAGCAATTGAAAAAAGAAATTGCCAAGCGTGATAAATTAGATTCAGAGCGCGAAGTTTCTCCGTTAAAAAAAGCGGATGATGCATTGGAGTTAGACACAACTTCTTTATCAATTGAAGAAGTTGTCCAAAAAATCATGGATATTGTTTCTGGAGCGTTTGCAAAATAAAGAAAGAGGGAATCCTCTTTCTTTTTTTTATTTTAAAAATATTAATATAACAGAGAATAGTGAAACACTTCCCTTGACAAATAAGTCAATTTGTAAGAAGTTAGTAAAAGAAGAGAAACTGTCAGAATATATTCGCTATTATATTTTAAAACATACTTTATTCAAGGAGATTTTGCTGTATACTATTTATATAGGCTTCTATATCTTCTATGAAGTGTATAGCAAAAAATAGGTTGTTGTATGTATTGGAAGCGAGTATATGCTAAAAATTTCTTATAACATGCAAATGAAAACATTTGTTTTCATTTCGTATATACATAAAAAAGCTTTGTCAATTCTGTAGGGAGGTATTTCCATGGTAGAAAAAATGAATGAAGAAGTTGTGGATTCAAAAGCATTACAAGTGGGTGACGTTGTTACAGGTTCTGTAACAAAGGTTGAAGAAAAACAAGTTCTTGTAAATGTTGGATACAAAACAGATGGCGTTATTCCGATTAGTGAATTAGCTAACGTTCATATTGAAAAAGCGAGCGATGTTGTAAAATTAGATCAAAATCTTGAATTAAAAGTTATTAAATTAGAAGATGATGATCTTGTATTATCGAAACGTGCTGTTGATGCAGAAAAAGCATGGGTAGAGTTGCAAGAAAAATTCACTTCAGGTGAAGTTTTTGATGTTACTGTAAAAGATATTGTGAATGGTGGTTTAGTTGTGGATCTTGGTGTCCGTGGATTTATTCCAGCTTCACTTGTAGAAATGCACTATGTAGAAGATTTTACTGATTATAAAGGAAAAACATTAGCGGTGAAAATTGTTGAATTAGATCGTGAAAAAAATCGTGTTATTCTTTCACATAAAGCAGTTGTAGAACAGGAATTAGAATCAAAGAAAAAAGAAGCGATTTCTTCTTTAAAAGAAGGAGACGTTGTGGAAGGTACAGTTCAACGATTAACTGACTTTGGTGCTTTTGTGAATGTTGGTAATGTAGATGGTTTAGTACACATTTCACAAATTTCTCATGACCGCGTTGAACAGCCTTCTGATGTGTTAACACAAGGACAAAGTGTAAAAGTCAAAGTATTATCGGTTGATGCAGATACGCAGCGTATTTCTTTATCGATTAAAGCGGCTCAGCCAGGACCTTGGGAAAACGTTTCTGCTGAAGTTAAAGCGGGTGATATTCGAGAAGGTATAGTGAAACGAATTGTTACATTTGGTGCTTTCGTTGAAATTTTACCAGGTGTAGAAGGACTTGTGCATGTATCGCAAATTGCAAATCGTCACGTGAAAAATCCAAATGAAGTATTAGAAATGGGACAAGAAGTGAAAGTGAAAGTACTTGAAGTACATGCAGCAGAAAAACGTATTTCTTTAAGTATAAAAGAAGCTGTTGAAGAAAATAATGAAACAGAAGATTATAGCCAATATGAGCCGACTTCTGAGTCTGCAACTTTCCAATTTAGTGATATTATTGGTGAACAACTGAAAAAATTAAAGAAATAAAGAGGGGTACAAGTGGTAAGGGCAAAACGAAAATTAGAACATATTGAATACGCTCTTTCCACCGGACAGTCTCGTATACATGGCTTTCATGACATTGCTTTTGTCCATCAAAGCTTGCCAAATTCAAGTTATGAAAGCATTACATTTGAAACGGAAATCGGCGAACTTTCATTAAGTTCGCCGATTTTTATCAATGCGATGACTGGTGGTGGTGGAGATCACACATTACATATTAATGAACAGTTAGCACACGTGGCTAAGCAGCATAACCTTGCGATGGCTGTCGGTTCTCAAATGGCTGCGTTAAAAGATGAAAAAGAAGCATCTTCTTATCGAATTGTTCGAAAGGTAAATCCAAATGGAATCGTTTTTGCAAATTTGGGTAGTGAAGCGAGCGTTGAACAGGCAAAACGAGCGGTTGATATGATTGAAGCGAATGCTTTGCAAATTCATTTGAATGTCATTCAAGAACTAACGATGCCAGAAGGTGATCGGGATTTTACAGGCGTATTAGAGCGGATTGAACAAATTGTTACAAGTTCTCCGGTTCCAGTTATAGTAAAAGAAGTAGGTTTTGGTATGAGTAAAGAAACGGTACAGCAGCTAACTAATGTTGGTGTTACGGCTGTAGATGTTGGTGGTTATGGTGGCACAAATTTTGCTGCAGTTGAAAATGAGCGAAGGAAGCGAATGCTTTCTTATTTTAATGATTGGGGCATTCAGACGGTAGCTTCGATCATAGAAGCATCCTCTACAAATAAAAACCTCTCTCTTATTGCATCTGGCGGTATACAAACTGCGCTTGATGTAGCAAAAGCAATTGCATTAGGGGCACGGGCGACTGCTTTTGCTGGGTATTTTTTACGTATATTGATGAATGATGGTACCCAGAAATTAATGGATGAAATAGAACTTTTACATACGGATTTACAATTTATAATGACGGCTCTTGGAGCGAGAACACTCTCTGAGCTTCAGCGAGTGCCGCTTATTGTGAAGGGTGACACGTATCATTGGTTATCGCAACGTGGGATTGATACGACGTGCTATAGCAATAGGTAATGTTTTTTAAGTTTTTTTGCAGGTTATTTATAAATCAGAATAAGATAAGAATAAAAAATCAACCGAAAGAATCAACCGTTCGGTTGATTTTTTTTATGTACCCGCCTCGTACAATGAAGAGGAAAGGGGAAGATGAAATGAATAAGATTATTGAAGTGGATAAAGTAACGAAGTGCTATGAAACTTTTAAAGCACTATCTTTAAAAGTGAAAAAGTAACAAATACAGTGCTAAGTCAGAGAGAATTAGAGGTGTTAATTGTTCTAGCTACTGGAGCGATAAATAAAGAGATTGGTGAGAAACTCTTTATTTCAATTTCAACGGTTAAAACACACATTATTAATATATATACTAAGCTCCAAGTTTCTAATCGTGTAGAAGCAATAAAGAAAGCGTTGGAGCATGGATTAATAACATAATGAATTGTGGGAAAATGAAAAAACAGCCGATGTCGGCTGTTTTTTCATTTTGTTTAATGCTGATTTTGCTTGCGAGCTTGCTCTGGTGTATCAAGCCCAGTTGCTCCAGGATATTGCAGCGATTGGTCGCGGTCAGACTCGACACGGCGCGATTGTTTTAGTTTCTTTTCTTGGCGGTCTTTTCCCATCGTTATCTACACCTCCTTAATAGAAAGTGTTGCTGTTATAAGAAAAAATATGCAAAAAGAAGAAAAGGATTAGTTTTCATAAAAAGTTCCCATAATGGAAATGATAGGAGGAGAAAATATGGATGGAAGTTATTTTTATTTTTTAGCGTGGGTGGGCTGGGTTGTTACAACGTTTTTTTTGAAAAAAGATGAAATTCGTTGGAAAGTTAGTGCTGCTATATTAATATTTATTATTTGTTCACAGATAACGGTATCTATTGCTTCTTTCACTGTATCATTAAACGCTCTTATACTCGGTATTATTTCCTTTTTGGGGATTGCTCTATATTCTGTGTGGAAAAAAATGTATGCCTTATTGTCGGCACTTATCATTGCTATGCTATATACAAGCTTTCATTTATTAGAGGTGTATGATCCGATTTGGATTGTTATTGATCGGATTTTTATGTTAAGCGGTGCTCTTGTATATGCATCAATTTTATTACATCGAGATCGTTTATTGCGTCTATGTTCTTTATATGCCGGAGCACTACAAGGAGAAATATTGGTAACATTTATTTTTCGCAGGCTTCATTTTCCATACGAATTTGGTGGTTTGACATTCTTTGATATCATTGCTGTTTCTACACTACTGGTTATGATGATGTCTTATATCGCAAAATTATCGGCGTATAGAGGACAATTTAGAAAAAAACATGTAAAAGAAAGGCAAGGGTAATACATGACTGAATATACACCAGCCATTTTATGTGGCGTCATTGCTGGAACAGTAACGCGAATTTTGATGCTTCGTACAGATACGAGGCAGTATCCGACACGTTTACATGGAAAAATCATTCACATTGCTATGGGATTAATTGCAGCAGCTTTAGGAGCAATTGCTATTCCATCCATTTTGAAGAAGGATTTTTCAGCGATTACTTTCTTAACATTAGCTGCGTCTCAATTTCGAGATGTTCGAAATATGGAAAGGAATACACTGCAGCAATTAGATGGGTATGAGCTTGTACCGCGTGGAAACACATATATTGAGGGAATAGCTCTTGTATTTGAAAGTCGCAACTATTTAGCGATGTTAACAGCATTTGTGACAACATTTACATATATAGGGTTTCATTCGTGGATAGCTGGTGTAGTTGCTGGCACAGCGGGATTCTTTATTGCCAAAATATTGATGTCTGGTAAAAGGTTATGTGATCTTGTAGACATTGAGCATGTCCCTCTCCGCTTTGAGGGAGCAGGACTATATATTGATAATATTTATATTATGAATATTGGATTGCCCGCAAGGCAAGAAGAAATTATGAAGTATGGAATGGGTTTTATTCTAAAGCCTAAGTCTATTGACGCAAGAATAACAATTTCCAATCTTGGACAACGACAAGCAATCTTACATGATGTATCGGTTGCATTAGGCATATTTAGAGATTCTGGAACCCCGGCGTTAGTCCCCTTAGCTAAGCGCGATTTAGAAGATGGAAGAGTAGGGGTATTTGTACTCCCGCAAGATCAAGATGTAAAAAAAGCGATTGCAGTAATAGGGAATGTACCAACATTAGAAAGTGCGGTTCATATGTCATCAGAGGCCCCAAAAGGAAGGGGAGATATACGATGATGTTAGAAAGCTATATTCTTGCTGTAATTACAACGACGCCAGAAAAGTTTGCTGGGGGGGCACCTTTATTTACTTGTGACTCAAAAGAAGAAATGGAATTTGTAGCAAATAATTTAGAAGCGATTTTAGACGGTATCGCACACCGCTTACAAGAGAATGTATATATTATTGTGAAACATTAGTAACGTGTGCTATAATATGAGATGTTTTGATACGATGAGAAATATTCTGGAATGCAAATCCCTTCTTGCACAAAGAAGGGTTTTTTACATAATAAACAGAAGCAAGTTGAAAGGATGAAATTATATGCCGAAACCAGTAGTGGCAATAGTAGGACGCCCGAACGTAGGGAAATCTACTATTTTCAATAGAATTGTTGGAGAGAGAGTTTCAATTGTAGAAGATATCCCAGGCGTAACGCGAGATCGTATTTATAGTGCGGGAGAATGGTTAAATCATGAATTTAACATTATTGATACAGGTGGAATTGATATTGGAGACGAGCCGTTTTTGACACAAATTCGTCAACAAGCAGAAGTTGCGATTGATGAAGCGGATGTTATCATTTTTATGACAAATGGCCGTGATGGTGTAACAGCTGCAGATGAAGAAGTAGCAAAGATTTTATATCGTTCTAAAAAGCCGGTTGTACTAGCGGTGAATAAGGTTGATAATCCAGAGATGCGTAATGATATTTATGATTTCTATGCATTAGGATTTGGTGAGCCATTCCCAATTTCAGGTACACACGGATTAGGTTTAGGTGATTTATTAGACGAAGCAGCAAAGCATTTCCCTAAGATTGAAGAAGAGGCATATGATGACGAAACAATTCGTTTCTCATTAATTGGGCGTCCAAATGTAGGGAAATCATCACTTGTAAATGCATTGCTTGGTCAAGAGCGTGTAATTGTAAGTAACGTAGCAGGAACGACCCGTGATGCTGTTGATACACCATATAGTAAAGATGGTCAAGATTACGTTATTATTGATACAGCGGGGATGCGTAAAAAAGGGAAAGTATACGAGAGTACTGAAAAGTATAGTGTACTTCGTGCATTGAGAGCGATTGAACGATCTGACGTTGTTTTAGTCGTTTTAGATGGTGAAGAAGGAATTATTGAACAAGATAAAAAAATTGCTGGTTATGCACATGACTCAGGAAGAGCAGTAATTATTGTTGTGAATAAATGGGATGCAGTTAAAAAAGATGAAAAGACAATGAAAGCATTTGAAGAAAATATTCGTGCGCATTTCCAATTCTTGGATTATGCACCGATTGTATTCTTATCTGCGAAAACGAAAAAACGTACACAGACATTATTACCAGTTATTAATGAAGTTAATGAAAGTCATAGTATTCGTGTACAAACAAACGTATTAAACGACGTGATTATGGATGCTGTTGCAATGAATCCAACACCAACGCATAATGGACAACGTTTGAAAATCTTCTACGCAACGCAAGTCGCGGTGAAACCACCAACATTTGTTGTATTTGTAAATGATCCAGAATTAATGCACTTTTCATATGAGCGCTTCTTAAAGAATCGTTTGCGTGAGTCGTTTGGCTTCGTAGGAACGCCAATTCGAATTATTTCTAGAGCAAGAGACTAATGGAGAGGATGTGATTTTATGAAAAAAATCACAGTAGTAGGAGCAGGTAGCTGGGGCACAGCGTTAGCGATGGTATTAGCTGACAATGGTCATGATGTACGTATTTGGGGAAATCGTTCGGAGCTCATGGATGAAATCAATATGAAACATGAGAACAGCCGGTATCTCCCAGGAATTACATTGCCAAGCACAATCGTAGCCTACTCTTCTTTAGAAGAGGCATTAGTAGATGTAGATACAGTACTTTTAGTCGTGCCAACGAAAGCGTATCGAGAAGTATTGAAAAATATGAAAGATATTGTTTCACAGCCAATTACTTGGATTCATGCAAGTAAAGGGATTGAACCAGGAACTTCAAAACGTATTTCAGAAATGATTGAAGAAGAAATTCCAGCGCATCTTATTCGGGATGTTGTTGTCCTATCAGGACCAAGCCATGCGGAAGAGGTAGGGCTTCGTCAAGCGACAACTGTTACTTCAGCTGCTAAACGTATGGAAGCAGCTGAAGAAGTACAAGACTTGTTTATGAATAGTTATTTCCGAGTATATACGAATCCTGATATTGTCGGAGTAGAGCTCGGTGGGGCATTAAAAAATATTATTGCACTAGCCGCGGGTATAACGGATGGCCTTGGATTAGGTGATAATGCAAAAGCAGCTCTTATGACACGTGGTTTAACGGAAATCGCTCGTTTAGGAAGAAAGATGGGTGGTAATCCGTTAACATTTGCTGGTTTAACGGGAATGGGTGACTTGATTGTAACTTGTACAAGTGTCCATAGTCGAAATTGGCGTGCGGGAAATATGCTTGGAAAAGGGTATTCATTAGAAGAAGTATTAGATAGTATGGGTATGGTAGTTGAAGGTGTACGAACAACGAAAGCTGCATATGAGATGGCTGAGAAAATGAAAGTTGAAATGCCAATTACGGCAGCCTTATATGATGTACTATTCAATGGAAATAATGTGAAAGATGCAGTAGGGTCATTGATGGGGCGTGTTCGTAAACATGAAGTTGAAGCGATACCTGATTTATTGTAAATAAAAGCTGTATGCGTGAAAAAAGCACGTATACAGCTTTTTATTTTTCTGGGTTTTTTCACCATTTATTTCTTTTTGCATACGATGGATTGTAACTTGAAGAGAGGGTGAAGAAAATGGATAATAACATTTTCAATAATATTGAAAAAGAAGCGAAAGTAAATAAAGACGATATTTTTAAATTAGCATCATCTGTACAAAATGCAAATTTACGCGATGAGAAAATACTACGCCAATTAATCCATCAGGTCGCAGTAATGGCAGGGCGAGAGGTACCAAAAGAGCAAGAAGATCAAATTGTAAAAGCGATTATTAATAATAATATGCCAACAGACTTTAGCTCGTTAAGTAAAATGTTTAAAAAATAAAGCATGAGAAACAAAGGGTTCGAGGATTGCATACGATAGCTATGAAGAAATGGGATTGGAGCTGTTTGTGGGCGTATTTGGTCAACCGAAGCGAAGATGATACATTCGCTTCGGTTTTATTTTTGTTTTTTATTTACATTTATCCATTTTGAATTTCCAATATATAATTCGCCATTATGAAGAACGAAAGGTGACCTACACTCATTTTATTTATTTGTTTTCACTTGGCATGGACAGGAAGAGGGTCGGACCGCTTCTATGCATGGTCGGATGCTCTCTTCCGCCAGAAAAGAAACGCTTTCTGCCGCTTTTTCAATTTGTACGTATACATAAATATTCTCCAACATATAAGTCTCAGCTGTGAAAATAAAAGGGAGTCTCCACCCGCTTTCTCCTTTTGTTTTCACTTGGCATGGGGCAGGAAAAGGATCTAACCGTTTCTATGTATGGCCGGATGCTCTCTACCAGCTAAAAAGAATGGTCTTATATTATTTTTCTATTTGTTTAAAATTTTTAATTTGTTAAAATAGTATAAAAATAGATTGATAATTAAGGGGTGGGTATATGTCTGAAGGACTTATAAAAATGTGGTTTTCTTTAGGAGCAATGGGATTCATGTTTATTGCAGTAGCTTTTATTTTATTAAGTAGGCATAAAATAAAGAATAAAATTTTGAAAGGTATTACAGCGCTGGTTGCTTATACACTTATGGTTGTATCTGGGATTGTTATTTTCCTCGTTGTATTTAGTGGGCCAGTCGAACAATAAGAATGAATAATCGCCACTCTTTGTTTTCAAATAGATTGTGGGGAGGTAGGTGGAAATGAATAAACAAGATTTAATAGATGTGAGCGAGAAAATAAAGGATGGATTGACTGTGAAAAAAAACTATATTATTTTAATATTTTGTTGTATAAGCCTTTTGTCAGGATGTATGTATCCTAGAGAAAATATGAAACAGAATGCTGTCCCTTATGAAGATCAGCTGCAAGCTGTACAAAAGGCAGTCAATACATATAAGGAACAAAATAATGGTTTATTGCCAATTAAAACGCGTGATATGAGCACACCAATTTATCAAAAATATCCAATTGATTTTCAAAAAATTGCACCACGTTATATACAAGAAGCACCTGGAAATGCATATGAAAGTGGTGGTGTATATCAATATGTATTAGTAGATGTAGAAACAAATCCAACGGTAAAATTAATCGATGTAAGAATGGCAGAACAAATTCGGGATGTTAAGTTGAAATTGCAAATGTATCGTGATGAACATCAATATCCTCCCTTTAAAAAGGTTATTGCAGATGGTGTTTATGAGCTAGATTTCAAAAAGATGGGATATAAAGATGTGCCTCAAGTGACAAGTCCATATTCTGGAAAAGGATTACCGCTTGTAATTAATGAAAAAGGGGAAATTTTTGTTGATTATCGAATGGATTTATATGAAATGTTACAAAAAAACGGAGAAAAGTTGAAAGAGGGGGAAGATATTCGTAATATGCTTTTAAAAGATACACCATTTGTGCCCGCATACTCTTTACCGTATACAGTAAGAAACGGAGAACCAATTTTTTTTAAATGATAAGTCATTAACCTTTCTTCTAGCGAATAAGTTCTAGAAGAAAGGTTTTTTCATGTATTACAACTTATGATGCAAACAAAAAGTTTTTTTTAAATAGTCATATGAATTTAGGACAAAATCATATGATATATTGTCCACACTTCTAGAATATTTTTATGTTATTTCATATGATAGGAAACATCAGTGAAGGATATTGTATGTGAATACAAATTGGATTATTCCCAAAAATTTTGAGGGAGGGAATCACTTGGAAAAGGTCGATATTTTTAAAGATATTGCTGAGCGCACAGGCGGTGATATTTATTTAGGGGTTGTAGGAGCTGTTCGAACAGGGAAATCAACGTTTATTAAAAAATTTATGGAGCTTGTTGTTATTCCAAATATCGAAAATGATTCAGATCGTCAGCGAGCACAAGATGAATTACCTCAAAGTGCTGCTGGACGTACAATTATGACAACAGAACCGAAATTTGTTCCAAACCAAGCGGTTTCCATCCATGTTGATGACGGTCTTGAAGTAAATATTCGATTAGTAGATTGTGTTGGTTATACGGTTCCTGGAGCGAAAGGGTATGAAGATGAGAATGGCCCACGCATGATTAATACACCTTGGTATGAAGAACCCATCCCGTTTCATGAGGCTGCTGAAATTGGAACGCGTAAGGTGATTCAAGAACATTCTACTATTGGGGTTGTCATTACAACTGATGGAACGATTGGAGAAATTCCAAGACGAGATTATATAGAAGCAGAAGAACGTGTTATCAATGAGTTAAAAGAAGTGGGTAAACCGTTTATCATGATTATTAATACAGTACAGCCGTATCATCCAGATACAGAACAGTTACGTCAAAGTTTATCAGAGGAGCATGATATTCCTGTATTAGCAATGAGTGTGGAGAGTTTAAGAGAAACAGATGTTTACAATGTACTTCGTGAAGCTTTATTTGAATTCCCTGTTTTGGAAGTGAATGTGAATCTACCAAGCTGGGTTATGGTATTAAATGAGGGACATTGGTTACGTCAAAGTTATCAAGAAGCTGTTCAAGAGACAGTTAAAGATATAAAAAGGCTTCGTGATGTAGATCGTGTTGTTTGGCAATTTAGTCAATATGAGTTTATTGATCGAGCGAGTTTAGCTGGGATTGATATGGGGCAAGGCGTTGCAGAGATTGATTTATATGCACCAGATGAATTGTACGATCAAATATTAAAAGAAGTTGTAGGTGTAGAAATTAGAGGGAAAGATCATTTATTAAAGCTTATGCTTGATTTTTCTCATGCAAAAACGGAGTATGATCAAGTTTCAGAGGCTTTAAGAATGGTCAAACAAACAGGATATGGCGTAGCTGCGCCGGCCTTAGCTGATATGAGCCTAGATGAGCCAGAAATTATTCGTCATGGATCGCGATTCGGTGTGAAATTAAAGGCGGTTGCACCGTCTATTCATATGATTAAAGTTGATGTTGAATCTACATTTGAGCCAATTATTGGTACTGAAAAGCAAAGTGAAGAGCTTGTCCGCTACTTAATGCAAGATTTTGAGGATGATCCGCTTTCTATATGGAATTCTGATATCTTTGGACGCTCGCTTAGTTCAATTGTTCGAGAAGGAATTCAAGCAAAATTGTCTTTAATGCCTGAAAATGCTCGTTACAAATTAAAAGAAACGCTAGAAAGAATTATTAACGAAGGATCTGGCGGATTGATTGCCATTATTTTATAAGGAGCCCCCTGCGAGCAGGGGGTTTTTACTTTTTTATCCCGCTATTTGCAGGCTGTAAGACTCCAGTCTCAAGATTCAGAGAAAAGTGAGGAAGATAGGTGGAGAGGAGAAAAGAAATAGCCATTATCTAATACTTTGTAGCATATTGTCAAGTTTCATCGTTTTTTCACATTTTCGAGGTAACAATTTCTTTAAAAATATTGAATTATACAGGAGAATCGTATAATATAGGCGTTGATAATGATTTATCTACATCTTTGTAGTATAGAATTTGTAAAAATTGCCTACAAATGAAAGTAAGACTCATTTTATGATCATTATACAGTCTTATCTTTGGGAGGAGGTGAATGGCATGAACAAGACAGATTTAATCAATGCTGTTGCAGAAGCAAGTTCCCTTTCTAAAAAGGACGCAACAAAAGCAGTTGACGCTGTTTTTGATTCTATCTTAGAAGCTTTAAAACAAGGTGATAAAGTACAATTGATCGGATTCGGTAACTTCGAAGTTCGTGAGCGTGCGGCTCGTAAAGGACGCAACCCACAAACTGGTGAGGAAATTGAAATCGCTGCAAGTAAAGTACCTGCATTCAAACCTGGTAAAGCGTTAAAAGATGCGGTTAAATAATCCTTACATATTAACAGGGAAGAAGAGTTTCCTTTTTGGAAACTCTTCTTTTTGCTTTTAAAATCATAAATATGCTAGAATGTGTTCGTATCACTTTTAGGTTTTTCGGGAGGGTTAAGCGGATGGCAAAAGTTAACTTAGAACAAATCGAGCAAGCAGTGCGTCTTATTCTAGAGGCAATTGGAGACGATCCAAATCGTGAGGGAGTACTTGATACACCGAAACGTGTTGCGAAAATGTATGCAGAAGTATTTTCAGGTATGCATGAAGATCCAAAGGAGCATTTGCATAAAGTGTTTGGAGAAGAGCACGAGGAGCTTGTATTAGTAAAAGATATTCCATTTTATTCGATGTGTGAGCACCATCTTGTTCCGTTTTACGGAGTTGCTCATGTTGCATATATTCCACGTGGTGGAAAAGTAACAGGTTTAAGTAAATTAGCTCGTACTGTAGATACAATTGCACGTCGTCCACAACTTCAAGAACGTATTACGTCAACAGTGGCTAATTCTATTATGGAAGTGCTAGAACCACATGGTGTTATGGTAGTTGTTGAAGCGGAGCATATGTGTATGACAATGCGCGGTGTGAAAAAGCCTGGTGCAAAAACGGTAACTACAGCAGTGCGCGGTGTGTTAGAAAATGATGCAGCGGCACGTAGCGAAATTTTGTCTTTTATTAAGGCAAAGTAAAGGAAAGCGGGAAACTGCTTTTCTTTTTTATTTATATTATTTTACTTTTGATTCCGGTTGTTTGTAGGAAATACTGTCTGTATCCAACAAAACTAGGTGGGGATTACTGCCTGTGAAATCTAAATTCTTATAATGAGCAAGGAGAAATGAGAATTCCATTTTAATGTGTGTTTATGGAGTGAGAGATATAGTCTTTAAAAAATTACATATATTTTGATAGCTGTCCATAAACTTATAGGTGAATGAGTTTTTGTTTTTTATGCGTATTGTATGAATAGAAATCTAACATATAGTTTATCTTGATTCCCCAAGTTTTGGTTATAGAAAATAGAATGTATGTGTTATAATAGGTTTTATGAATTAGAAAACAAGGGTGATTTTTTGTGTGTGACATCTACGGAGGGTATGCGGATATAAAGGAGCAGTTGCTATCAAAACTGCGCCATCCTTATTTTATAAACTATATTGAAGAACCATTTATTGATGAAGAAAAGGTAGTGCTTTTATACGCTGCTTTAAAAAATGCAAATTTACATAAAGAACAGATTGATCACTATGTTTTAACGATTATGCTTGTACAAATCGCTCTTGATACACATGAAAAAGTATCAAACAAAGCAGATGAAGAAACAAGTGGATTTCATAAGCGTCGTCAGCTTACAGTACTTGCAGGTGATTACTATAGTGGACTGTATTATTATTTACTTTCAATGAATTGTGATATTGTATTAATTCGTGCACTTGCCGAAGGGATTAAAGAAATTAATGAACATAAAATTATGTTATATCAGAGGGCATATGAAACAGCTGATGAAGTAGTCAAAAGTGTTATGACAATCGAATCGGCACTTTTACAAAAAACATGTGATCATTTTCATTTATCACATTGGAAACCGTTTATAGCATATATGCTAGGGAATAAGCGTCTTCAAAAAGAGTATCAATTGCATGCTAAAAGAAAAACTGCACCTGTTTTTCAAGCGGTTCAAGCAACTCTATCAAATGATGATGACAGAAATGTGGAAGCGGTCTTTACAGAGTGGTTGAAAAAAATGGATGAACAAGAAAAATCATTTCTTCAAAGCCATAAAGAAATTGATGAGATAGTTTCCGCTTTAAAAGATAAATTGAAAACATAAGCAATTTTATATTGGAAGAAGGGTAAGCGCATGCAACAATCAAAAGAAGAAAGAGTACATGACGTATTTGAAAAAATCTCTGATAAATACGATGTAATGAATTCAGTTATAAGTTTTCAAAGGCATAAAGCATGGCGAAAAGAAACGATGCGAATTATGGATGTACAACCTGGAAGTAAGGCGTTAGATGTGTGTTGTGGGACTGCTGATTGGACAATTGCACTTGCTAATGCTGTTGGTCCAAACGGAGAGGTACATGGTTTAGACTTCAGTGAAAATATGCTATCTGTCGGTAAAGAAAAGGTAAAGGCATTAGGATTGACGCAAGTGGAGCTTCTGCATGGAAATGCAATGGAACTTCCATTTGAAGATAATACATTTGACTATGTAACAATTGGGTTTGGATTACGTAATGTTCCTGATTATATGCATGTATTAAAAGAAATGACGCGAGTAGTAAAGCCAGGCGGGAAAGTGATTTGTTTAGAAACATCTCAACCAACGATGATTGGTTTTCGCCAGATGTATATTTTGTATTTCAAATACATTATGCCTTTGTTTGGCAAAATGTTTGCAAAAAGCTATAAGGAATATTCATGGCTTCAGGAGTCTGCTAGCACATTCCCAGGGATGAAAGAATTAGTGAAGATGTTTGAATCGGCAGGACTTGAGCATGTGCAAGTGAAACCATTTACTTTTGGTGTAGCAGCTATGCACTTAGGATTAAAACCGAAATTAAAATAGAAAAAAGACGTTTTTAGGTTAAGGTGAACAATATGAAGTTACAACTTATGTACTCTTTTTTACGATCGGATATTGATGTAATAGAAAAAGAATTAAAAAAGGTTGTTGCCTCAGAGCAACAACTAATAGAAGATGCGGCATTACAGCTTATCGAAGCTGGTGGTAAACGAATTCGTCCTGTATTTGTGCTACTTGCGGGGAAATTCGGAGACTACAAGTTAGATGCAATTAAACATGTTGCAGTTGCTCTAGAGCTCATCCATATGGCTTCGCTTGTTCATGATGATGTAATTGACGCAGCGCTCTTACGAAGAAGTAGTGCAACTGTAAATGCAAAATGGGGAGATCGTATTGCGATGTATACGGGAGATTATTTGTTTGCAAAGTCTCTAGAGTGCATTACGAATTTAGAAGTTCCAGAAGCTCACCAGGCATTATCGTATACAATTTTGGAAGTGTGTAAGGGTGAAATCGAACAAATTAAGGATAAGTATGATTATAATCAAAATTTAAGAACGTATTTACGACGGATTAAGAGAAAAACAGCATTGTTGATTGCGGCTAGTTGTCAGTTGGGAGCTATTGCTTCTGGGGCAAGTCGTGATACTGTAAATCGTTTGTTTTGGTATGGTTATTTTGTTGGAATGTCGTATCAAATTATTGATGATATTTTAGATTTCGTTTCAACAGAAGAAAAATTAGGAAAACCTGCTGGTGGAGATTTATTGCAAGGAAATGTCACACTTCCAGCTTTGTATGCAATGGAAGATCCAAAGCTTCGTGCAAAAATTGTATCCGTACATGAAAATACAACTGCAAGTGAGATGAAAGAAATTATTCACGATATTAAAACAAGTCCAGCAATTGATCGGGCATTTGCATTTAGTGAACGTTATTTACATAAAGCATTAGAGGTAATAAAACCTTTGCCACGTGGACAGGCAAAATATGCGTTGCAAAATGTTGCAAAGTATATTGGAAAACGAAAATTTTAATGACTTTCTTTTACAAATAAAAAAATCTCTCTATTTCAAAACTATTGCACAATTGTGATAAGGGTGTTAATATGTGTGTGGGGATATACAATTACATACATAATTCAGAAGTGGAGAGATTTTTTATGGAAAAAACATTTCTAATGGTAAAACCAGACGGCGTACAACGTGCCTTCATTGGGGAAATTGTAGCTCGCTTTGAGAAAAAGGGCTTTCAATTAGTTGGTGCGAAATTAATGCAAGTTACTCCAGAAATTGCAGGAAAACATTACGCTGAGCACACAGAAAAACCTTTCTTTGGTGAATTAGTAGATTTCATTACATCTGGTCCTGTTTTTGCAATGGTATGGCAAGGGGAAGGTGTAGTAGATACTGCTCGTAATATGATGGGTAAAACAAGACCTCATGAAGCGGCACTAGGTACAATTCGTGGCGATTTTGGTGTAACAGTTGCGAAAAATATTATCCATGGTTCTGATTCTCTAGAAAGTGCAGAACGTGAGATTGGTATTTTCTTTAAAGAAGAAGAATTAGTAGACTACTCAAAATTAATGAATCAATGGATTTACTAATTATTTTAAAATAATTTGTAAACGCTTTAATTACTGTGGTAATAGTGAAAAGTGCAAGGAGAGTGTAAATACTCTTCTTGCACTTTTTTAGTTTCAAATAGTTACGAAGTAAGGCTCGGTATGATATATTGATACATAAAGTAAAACCTCTATGAAGGAAGAATAACTTTTGAACAAGACATAAAATCTTTCTTTTTAGGTGGAAGAGAGCATCCGCTCATGCGTAGAAGCGGTCAGCCCCTCTTCGTGCTCCATGCCAAGTGAAAACAAAGCGAGAAGTGCGGGTCACCTTTAGTTTTTCATAGCAACGAGTTATATGTTGAAAAAACAAAATGGAGTTATATAGTAGAAAATAGGGAAATCCTATATCTTCACTATATATACATACAACTTGAAAGACGACATAAAATCTTTCTTTTTAGGTGGGAGAGAGCATCCGCTCATGCGTAGAAGCGGTCAGATCCTCATCCTATCATTAATGTGGGATAAAATAATTACAAGAAAAGGGGAATATCCGATGCGATACATCACAGCGGGTGAATCTCATGGTTCGCAGCTTACGACAATTTTAGAAGGTATTCCAGCAGGGTTATCTTTAGTAGCAGATGATATAAATGAAGAATTAGCAAGAAGGCAGAAAGGTTACGGACGTGGCAGACGTATGCAGATTGAAAAAGATCAAGCACAAATTGTCAGTGGTGTTAGACATGGACTTACGCTAGGGTCTCCAATTGCACTCGTTGTCGAAAATCGAGATTTTACCCATTGGACAAAGATTATGGGAGTAGATCCGTTAACTGAACAAGAAGCAAAAGAAATGAAAAGACAAATTACAAGACCGAGACCTGGTCATGCTGATTTAAATGGTGCAATTAAATATGGACACCGTGATATGAGAAATGTACTTGAACGCTCTTCAGCACGTGAAACAACAGTTCGAGTTGCAGCAGGAGCTGTTGCGAAAAGACTTTTAGCAGAGTTAGGTGTAAAGGTTGCTGGACATGTAATTGAAATTGGCGGTGTGCAGGCAGAAAAGCTTACATATGACTCAATAGAACAACTAGAAGAAATTACAGAAGCATCCCCGGTTCGTTGCTTAGATGAGGAAGCGTCTAAAAAGATGATGCAGGCAATTGATGATGCAAAAACAAGTGGAGATTCTATTGGTGGAATTGTTGAAGTGATTGTAGAGGGAATGCCAATTGGAGTAGGGAGTTATGTGCATTATGACCGAAAACTCGATGCGAAATTAGCAGCGGCAGTAATGAGTATAAATGCTTTTAAAGGTGTGGAAATTGGCATTGGATTTGAAGCGGCACATAAGCCAGGAAGTCAAGTGCACGATGAAATTCTTTGGGATCAAGAAAAAGGGTATACGAGACGAACAAATCATGCTGGTGGATTAGAAGGTGGCATGACAACAGGTATGCCGGTTGTCGTACGCGGCGTCATGAAACCCATTCCAACGCTATATAAGCCGCTTCAAAGTGTTGATATTGATACGAAAGAATCTTTTTCAGCGAGCATTGAACGTTCTGATAGTTGTGCTGTACCAGCAGCTAGTGTTGTGGCGGAAGCAGTTGTTGCATGGGAACTAGCAGTAGCTTTAGTGGAACAATTTGGAGCAGATCGTATGGATTGTATTCGTGAAAATATTAAGAAACATAATGAATATGCGAGGGAATTTTAATGGAGAAAATACATATTCAGACGCAGTCTAAAGAGTATGATGTATATGTAGGAAAAGATGCGTTGTCACATTTGACAGCGCTTGTTCGAAATATGGAACCGACTGTTTCTAATGTAATGGTCATTTCTGATGAATCTGTCGCATCATTTCATTTAGAAGAAGTTATGGATGCATTGCAAGTAGAAAAACATGTTTTTTCATTTGTTGTTCCAAGTGGAGAGAAAGAAAAATCATTTGAAAACTTTTATGCGGCTCATACGTCAGCGCTTGAAAATGGGATGGATCGACATTCTTTAGTTGTTGCACTTGGAGGAGGAATGATCGGTGATTTAGCTGGTTTTGTTGCGGCGACATTTATGCGCGGTATTCGCTTTATTCAAGTTCCAACAACGTTACTGGCACATGACAGCGCAGTTGGTGGAAAAGTTGCCATTAATCACCCTCTAGGAAAAAATATGATAGGAGCGTTTCATCAGCCAGAAGCAGTTCTATATCATACACCATTTTTAAATTCATTACCGGAAAAAGAGTGGCGTTCAGGATTTGCTGAAGCGATTAAACATGCTTTTATCGGTGATGTTGAATTATATCATTGGTTAAAGCGAGAAGTGAAAACATTAGAAGATGTACGGGATGAAAAATTAATTTATATATTACAGCGAGCAATTCCTGTAAAAGCAAATATTGTAGCGCAAGACGAAACTGAAAAAGGTGTGCGTGCTCACTTGAATTTTGGACATACATTAGGACATGCTCTTGAAAAAGAGATGGGGTATGGGAAAATTACTCATGGTGATGGAGTAGCAATTGGTATGTTATTCGCGATATTCTTAAGTGAACAAATTTATAAAGTAGACCTTGGTTATAAGGAAATTAAGCGGTGGTTTTCTCAGTATGGTTATCCACATATGCCAAGGAATCTAAATATAGAACGTCTTGTGCAAGTGATGAAGCAAGATAAAAAAGCGAACGCAGGAATAATTCGTATGGTACTTATGCAGGAATATGGGGTAGTGAATGTCGTATCTATTTCAGATGAGACTGTCCATACTACATTAGAAGCATTTCAAAGAGATGAGGAATCTATTTGATTCGCGCAATTCGCGGCGCGATTACAGTCGAACATAATGAAGCTGAGGAGATATTGACTGCAACAGAGCGTTTAGTGAAGAGAATAGCAAATGACAATGGAATCTATCCGGCTGATATTGTATCGGTGTTAATTTCTACAACAGCTGACATAAATGCATGTTTTCAGGAAGCGACTTGGAAGGCTTTACTTATTACCGGTGATGTGTGTAAAAGAAATAGATGTACCGAATGCTTTGCAGAAGTGTATTCGTGTGATGATGACAGTCACGACAAGACAGTTGCAGCATGAAGTAGAGTGTATGCATGTAGAAAAGGCGATTGTACTGCGGTCTGATCTAGTAAAATGACAGGGGGAATCAAAATGAGAGTAAAAGAGCAATTGTTAACTTTGAAAGCATATGTACCTGGCAAAAACATTGAAGAAGTAAAAAGAGAATATCGATTATCTAAAATTGTAAAATTAGCATCTAATGAAAACCCGTTCGGCTGTTCAAAACGTGTAACGGAAGCTTTAGCTTCATTAAGCACACAATATGCTTTATATCCAGATGGAGCAGCTTTTGAACTTCGTGAAAAAGTAGCCGCACACCTTCATGTGAAACCAGAGCAACTTTTATTTGGTAGCGGTCTGGATGAAGTAATTCAAATGGTTAGTCGCGCTTTATTAGAAAAAGGTACAAATGTTGTGATGGCAAATCCAACATTTTCACAATACTATCACCATGCTGTAATTGAAGGGGCAGAGGTTCGTGAAGTGCCACTTAAGGACGGTATTCATGACTTGGACACGATGCTAAAGCAAATTGATGAACAAACGCAAATCGTATGGATTTGTAATCCGAACAATCCAACAGGAACATATGTAGAAAAGCAAAAATTACTTTCATTTTTAGAGGCGGTTCCGAAGTCAACACTCGTAATTATGGATGAAGCATACTATGAATATGCAGGAGCGAAAGAGTATCCACAAACATTGCCACTTCTTGAAGAGTATGAAAATCTCATGGTGTTACGTACATTTTCAAAAGCATATGGCTTAGCTGCTTTTCGTATTGGTTATGCTGTAGGGAATGAAAAACTCATACAGCAATTAGAAGTAGCAAGATTACCATTTAATACATCAGCTGTTGCACAAGCTGTTGGTTTGGTAGCGATAGAAGATCAAGAATTTTTACAAGAGTGCGTGAAGCAAAATGCTGAAGGATTAAATCAATATTATACGTTCTGTAAGGAGTACGACGTTTTTTACTATCCATCACAAACAAATTTCATATTCTTAAAGCTTGGGATTCCTGGTAATGAAGCATTTGAAAGATTAATGAGAAAAGGGTATATTGTTCGTTCAGGTGCTGCGTTTGGCTTGCCAGATGGTATTCGTATTACTGTTGGTTTAAAAGAAGAGAATGATGAGATTATTGAATTGCTGACGGAACTTGTGAAAGAGCAAAAAAAGAAAGAAGAAACATATTCTTAAGAAAAGGCGCGGCTCCCATTATAGGAGTCGTTTTCTTTAGGCTATACATATTTGCACGATGAAGAAGGAAAGCAGTACAATAAAGATATATACATACAAATTGGAAAACCGCCATAAAACATTTCTTTTTAGGAGGGAGAGAGGATCCGGTCGTGCATAGAAGCGGTCAGAGCTTTTTTCAGTCAGTCCCATGCCAAGTGAAAACAAAGAGAGAAAATGAGTGGGGATCTTCTTTTGTTTTTATAGCCGCGACTTATATGTTGGAAAATCAAAATGGATATATAGAGATGATATAGGTGTACAAAAGTATATATTATTTTTAATAGGGGTGATAAAAATGAGGAGACTCATAAGGCGGAAAAATGGTTTGAATGGAACGATTGCTGTGCCTGGAGATAAATCTATTTCACACCGCGCTGTGATGTTTGGAGCGATAGCAGAGGGAACAACAAAAATTTCAAATTTTTTATTAGGAGAAGACTGTTTAAGTACGATTGCTTGCTTTCGGAAATTAGGAATAATGATTGAGCAAGATGGTAACGATGTCATTGTATATGGAAAAGGATTAGCTGGATTACAGGAACCGAAAGAGGTGCTAGATGTAGGGAACTCAGGAACCACTATTCGTCTCATGCTTGGTATTTTAGCGAATGCTCCTTTCCATTGTACTATAATTGGGGATGAATCTATTGGAAAACGTCCTATGAAACGTGTTACAGCCCCTCTTCGTGAAATGGATGCACAAATTGAAGGTCGGGAAGATGGACAATATACGCCGTTGTCGATTCGTGGAGGAAACATAAAAGGTATACACTATCATTCTCCTGTAGCAAGTGCGCAGGTAAAATCAGCTATTTTACTTGCAGGATTGCAAGGAGAAGGGGTGACATCAGTAACAGAACCGTTACAATCTCGTGATCATACGGAAAGAATGCTGCGTGCATTTGGTTGTGAAGTGAATGTAGAAGGGCGAACTGTTTCTTTACAAGGGGGGCAATCGCTTGTAGGAACGGAAATAGAGGTTCCAGGTGATGTCTCTTCAGCTGCCTTTTTCTTAGTAGCGGGTGCAATTGTACCAAATAGTAAACTTGTATTGAAAAATGTTGGTTTAAATCCAACAAGAACAGGGATTCTGGATGTGTTATCAGAAATGGGAGCGCTTATTTCAATTCGTAATGTTCGAAATGAAGAGTTTGAACCATGTGGAGATATTACAATTGAAACTTCTGAACTGAAAGGAATTGAAATTGGCGGTTCACTTATTCCAAGGTTAATTGATGAAATTCCTATTATTGCTTTACTGGCGACACAGGCGACAGGAACAACAATTATTAAAGATGCAGAGGAGTTAAAAGTAAAAGAAACGAATCGCATCAATACGGTTGTTGATGAGCTTCGAAAACTGGGAGTGGAAATTGAAGCGACACCAGATGGTATGATTATTAATGGGAATCAGAAGTTACAAGGGAATATTGTTAATAGTCATGGGGACCATCGCATTGGCATGATGCTTGCAATTGCGTCTTGTATAGCAGAAGGAGAAATGCAAATTGAAAATGGTGATGCAGTTGCTGTATCCTATCCGAATTTTTTTGAGCAGTTAGAATCTCTGTGAAGCAAAAGGATCTTTTCAGTTTGGGAAGATTCTTTTCTGCTTCTTTGAGTTGCTTACATGGCAACAGTTGTTTATGATTAATGAACAGAAGAGAATATTATAAGAATTAAAGGAGACATTTATGCAAAAGTTTGAACAGGCTGTTTCTTATATTGAAAATGGGGAAGCGGAAAAAGGATTAACACAATTAAAAGAATTGGTAAAACAAGGGACAGATGAAGAGAAGTATGATATTGCTCGCTACTATCATACGCTTGGATTTATTGATGAAGCGTTAGCGATTACAGAAGATTTACGTTTGTTATATCCAGAAGAAAGTGAGTTTACAATATTTTTAGCAGAATTATATATTGATTTAGATAAAGAAGATGAGGCAATTGAAGTGCTTCATGATATCTCTGAAGACGATGAACTGTATGTTCAATCTTTACTACTTGTTGCGGATCTATTTCAAATGCAGGGCTTCGATGATGTTGCAGAGCAAAAACTATTAAAAGCAAAAGAAATGATGCCAGAAGAGCCTGTTATTACTTTTGGACTAGCAGAACTTTATAGCAGTAAAGGTGAGGAGCAAAAAGCGATTGCTTATTACCAGTCATTACTTTCTGATCACAAAGTAATGGGAGGTGTTGTAATTGCCCTTCGCTTAGCTGAAACGCTAAGTGCAATTGGAAACTGGGAAGAAGCAATTACGTACTATGAAGAAGGATTAGAAGAACAAAAAGATATTCATTCTTTATTTGGGTATGCATTTACACTTTATCAAGGTGAAGAGTATCAAAGGTCGATTGGAGCTTGGAAAGAATTAAAAGAACTAGACCCAGAATATGCATCCTTATATATGTATTTGGCTAAATGTTATGAAAAAGAAGGAATGCTTCAAGAAAGCTATGAAACACTTCATGAAGGAATTAAAATTGATGAATTATCTGTGCCTCTTTATGTAGAACTTGCAAATATTGCAGCGAAGATAGGGAAATTAGCAGAAGCAGAAGAATTGCTTCAAAAAGCATTACAGATTGATCCAGGACATTTAGGTACGATATTAAAATATGCATATATCTTAAAAGAACAAGAGAAATATGAAGAACTAATTGTTGTTGTAGAAAATGCAATGGATAGTGGAGAACAAGATACACAATTACTTTGGGATCTGGCATTTGCGAAAAAACAATTAGAAATGTATTCTGATGCATTAAAACACTATGAGAGTGCATATACTTCTTTTAAGAATCATCCGGATTTCTTGGAAGAGTACGGTTATTTCCTATTAGAAGAAGGGATGCGAAAAGAAGCGAAAGAAGTATTTACACGCTTACTACAACTGGATCCAACACAAATTCACATCGAAGAATTGCTATATAATTTAGAGGATTTTTCATAAGTTGGAAGGAAAGTGAATGCTGCTTCTTGAATCTAAATAAGAAAAGAGAAAGACAGAGGAGGGACTGAGCGCTATGAATACCCCTGTTTCTGTAAACGAGAAGAAGGATTTTGTAAAATGGTTTTTAAACAATTATCAACTGAAACAGCGTGAATGTGTATGGATTTTAAATTATTTAATGAGTCATGATCAATTAATGCACAAAGTCCACTTCGTAGAACATGCAAAATATTGCCCTCGTGGTTTAGTGATGTCAGCAAATTGTGTGAAAGATACACCGTTTCACTTCTTTAAACAAAATGTTATGACGACGGATGCAGAAAAATCATTTCATGACATTCGTTTAAATCGAGATGAGGATATTTATATTCAACTTAATTTTAAATCATCGTTCCAAAATGCAAATTATGTAGCAGTATTAGAAGAAAATCCGTACTTGCCAAAGCATATTGAAGTAAATGAAAAAGATCGTTTACTTGCAGAACGATTTTTAGAAGAGAGTGTATTTTCATTTCGAAGAGATCGACTTTTAAAGCAAATTGATGAAGCGCTGGACAATCAAGATAAGGAAGCTTTTTGTAAGTTAACAGAGGAATTGAAAAGTTTGTAGGGAATGATAATTTTCTTCAATTTTGACAAATTTCTAACTATTTAAAGAAAAACTACCTAATATAGGTAGTTTTTCTTTTTTTACCTGTTTTAGTATGGTTTAATAGATATAAAGTGAAAGTTCTGTCATTTAGAATGAGATAATGGGCAAAGGAGGGAATTATGATGAAATGGGCTGTAAAAGATGCGGAGCAATTTGAACAAGCTAGAGAGTATGTGGATACTGGTATTATACCCCTTCTTTCTATTTCAGTAGCAAAAGAAATGAAGAGTGTTGTAGCGCAAGGGGAATTTATTGAAACTTTAAGCATGGAGTTAGAAAGAGAATATAAAGGGAGAGTGCTTTTGTTACCGCCGTTTACGTACTTAACGGAGCAGCAAAAGCAAGAGAAAGGGCGTTTACAAGATTGGACAAGTCATTTGCAGGAGCAAGGATTGAAACATATTGCTTATGTTACAAGTGACTTTGCATGGAAAGAGGGTGTAGATACGTTACCAGGTCATTTGTTTTGGTTACCTGCTTTGTCGCTAGAGGAATTTAGTGATCAAGCGAAAAGAGAAGTAATTCATGCGCATGTAAAAAATATAATGGAATTATTAACAGAAAAGTGGGAAAATAAAAAATAAGCAGATAGTTCTTATGATTATGAGTAGTATGATATTGACCTGCGCATGTGGGTATTATATCATGATAGTGTCCTAGTTTTTATTTTTTTATACTGTTTTGTCACGAGGGGACAATTTCTGATAGAGGGGGGAAATTTTCGTGAGCGAGAAAGAACATCGTGTGTCAAGAAGACAATTTTTAAACTACACGCTTACAGGTGTAGGAGGTTTTATGGCAGCTGGAATTTTAATGCCAATGACGCGCTTTGCACTTGATCCAGTTTTAAGGAAAGAAGCGGGGGGAGAGATGGTTGCTGTTGCGCAAGTTAAAGAGATTACAACAGAACCAAAACGCTTTGACTTTAAGGTAAAGCAGGTTGATGGATGGTACAAGTCCGAAGAACCAAAATCTGCTTGGGTGCATAAAGATGAAAGCGGAGACATTGTAGCGTTTTCTCCAGTGTGTAAACATTTAGGGTGTACGGTTAACTGGAATTCAGACAAGTCGCATCCTAATCAATTTTTTTGTCCATGTCACGGGGGACGTTACACAAAAGATGGCATAAACATAAAGGGAACGCCGCCTCTTGCTCCACTTGATGTGTATGAATCCAAAGTGAAGGATGGAACGCTTTATTTAGGAAAAGCAAAGCCAAGAGGGGGTGCGAAATAGATGTTAAATAAAATTTATGATTGGGTGGACGAACGGTTAGATATTACACCGATATGGCGTGATATTGCCGACCATGAAGTACCCGAACATGTAAATCCAGCACATCACTTTTCTGCATTCGTCTACTGCTTTGGAGGACTTACGTTTTTTGTTACTGTAATTCAAATTTTGTCAGGAATGTTTTTAACAATGTATTATGTACCGGATATTAAAAATGCTTGGGAATCGGTTTATTATTTACAAAATGAAGTTGCGTATGGACAAATTGTACGTGGCATGCACCATTGGGGTGCCAGCCTTGTAATTGTAATGATGTTTTTACATACACTTAGGGTTTTCTTCCAAGGTGCATATAAGAAACCTCGTGAATTAAATTGGATTGTCGGTGTTCTTATTTTCTTTGTTATGCTAGGTCTTGGTTTTACCGGATATTTATTACCATGGGATATGAAAGCGTTATTTGCAACAAAAGTAGGGATTCAAATTGCGGAGCAAACACCGCTTATCGGTCCTTATATTAAAACATTACTTGCTGGTCACTCCGAAATTGTCGGGGCTCAAACATTAACTCGCTTCTTTGCTATTCACGTCTTCTTCTTACCAGCAGCACTTCTAGGCTTAATGGCCTTCCACTTCATCATGATTCGCAAACAAGGTATTTCTGGTCCGCTATAAGTAAGAGATTGCTAATTTGAAAGAATAGGAGAAAAACTGAATTGAAGGAGGGAGATTATGCATCGCGGCAAAGGGATGAAGTTTGTGGGAGATTCACGAGTACCTGTAGCACGTAAACCGAATATCCCGAAAGATTATTCTGAATATCCAGGGAAAACAGAAGCGTTTTGGCCGAACTTCTTGTTGAAAGAATGGATGGTTGGTGCGGTTTTTTTAATCGGTTATTTATGTTTAACGGTGGCGCACCCGTCGCCACTTGAGAGAATGGCGGATCCTACAGATGCAGGATATATACCACTTCCAGACTGGTATTTCTTATTTCTGTATCAGCTTTTAAAGTACTCATATGCATCAGGCTCATTTACTGTAATCGGCGCGTTTATTATGCCAGGGATTGCATTTGGAGCATTACTATTGGCGCCATTTCTCGATCGAGGTCCTGAAAGACGTCCATTGAAACGGCCAGTTGCAACTGGATTCATGCTTTTAGCAATTGCTTCTATCATCTTTTTAACATGGGAGTCTGTGGCACATCATGACTGGGAAGCTGCAAAAAAACAAGGTGCAATTGTGAAAACGACACCAGTAGATAAAAATGATGAAGGTTATAAATTGATGCAAAAAAATACATGTTTAACATGTCATGGTGATAACTTGCAAGGTGGTGCAGCGGCGCCAGCGCTGCAGAATTTAACGTTAAAACCAGAAGAAATTGCAAAGATTGCGAAAGATGGAAAAGGTGCGATGCCTAAAGGAGTATTTAAGGGCACAGATGAAGAGTTGAAGAAGCTCTCAGAATTTATTACGAAATATAATAAAAAATAATTGAAGGCTGACTACGAATTTGTAGTCAGCTTTTCTGTTTGTAACACAAAGTTTGCTATAATAAAAGCATAGCGTTTTAGAGAATAAAAAAGTTACTTTGTTTGAAAGGTGTTGTATATACATATTGGTCTACATGTATGCGTTATTAAGACAGCGTTCGGTTTTACTACTTTTGTTCATCATTAACATTTTAGGGACAATATATGGTTTTATTTGGTATGGAGATCAACTGATGGAAACTTCATTGATATTCTGGCCATTTGTTCCTGATAGTCCTATTGCAAGTTTCTTCTTTGTTTTTGTATTACTGGCCTTTTTGTGTAATAAAAATTGGGGACTAATAGAAGCTTTAGCAATCGTTTCCTTAATGAAATATGGCATTTGGGCTGTTGTTGTAAATGGCATTGTGTTTATGGTTAAGGGCAATCTTGAGTTTATAAGTTATATGTTGGTACTTTCTCATTTTGCAATGGCTATACAAGGTTTATTATATGCCCCGTTTTACCGTATAAAAAAGTGGCATTTTATTGTAGCAGGTATATGGACGTTACATAATGATGTAATCGACTATTTGTTTTGGCAAATGCCGAGATATGGTATTATGCATTTGTTTGTAGAACAGATTGGTTACTTTACATTTTGGTTAAGTATTGTTGTATTAGCTATTACATACTATTATTGTTTGAGAAAAAATCGAAAACAGTTTTCGTTATGAAATTAAATGAGGAATTGGAGAAAGAAAATGAATAAAAATAAGATAGGTGTAAGAATATTCGATCGTTTGATAACTACTATTGTCTCATACTGTATAGCATTTTCTATTTTTGCTATTGCAACTACAATTGTTGTATATGGGAAATGGTTATATTATGCAGATATACATTTTTTAAATATACCAGATTTAGCAAATATGACAGAATCAGAAATTAAGAAGAACTATGATGTACTGATGACATACCTTTCTCCTTTTTATCATGAATCATTACAATTGCCTACACTAGATATGTCAACAAATGGAAGAATTCATTTTGTTGATGTGAAAAATATTTTAGTGAAGATTCAATACGGGATGTGTATGGCGCTCAGTATTGCTTTATTGGGCGGGGGGTATTTATTGCGTAAACGAAAGATGAAGTTTTTATTACATGGCGCAATTTTGACCATTATATTTCCGATTGCGCTTACTTTGCCTATTGCAATTAATTTTGAAAAGAGTTTTGTACTATTCCATAAACTTCTTTTTAGCAATGATTATTGGCAATTTGATAGTGAAACAGATCCTATTATTTTAATGCTACCAGAACAGTTTTTTATGCATGCAGCATGTGTAATTTTAATATTGATTTTATGTGGGAGTGCTTTTTGTTATTGTATGTATAGATATTTATTAAAAAAGCGGAAGTCTTCAATGGAAAATCTTTATTCATAAAATATTTTTCGGTTTCGTTCTGTTCTATTCTTGTCCACCTTAACATATTTTGTACTAGTAGTTATAGGGGGGACCGGAATGAAGAGAGTCTTAATTGGAATGATAGCATTTCTGATTATATTGTTTCCAGTACGTATATACGCTGAAAAATGGAATGAGTTAACGGGGCTATTAGATGATTCTTTGCAACTTGTAAAACAAGAAGAATATAAGAAAGCAACGCAAGTATTGCAACATTTTTCAGAACAATTTGTATTGCGGGAGAATGAAAAGGAAAATAAACTAACACCCATGCATTTTCGGGTAATCTCTTTAGCGTATGACAGGGCACAGCGATCGCTTGAGGAAGAAAGTTTAGATCAGCAAATAAAAATAGATGATGTCTTGGCACTACAATTGGTGGTAGATGCGGAAGTATCTAAGTATCAACCGCTTTGGATAGAACGAGAAGGACGTGTTATGGGGGCTTTTGCTAAAGTTGAAAAGGCACTTCAAACAGAAGATGATGAACGATTCCAACAATCATTAAATACATTTTTGCATGAATTTTATGTGATTTATCCAAGTTTAATGATTGCATTGCCGGAAAATCAATCACAGCGTGTAAATGCGCATTTATCGTATTTGGATGAATTCCGTAATGTGATGTTAAAAAATAAAAGTGGACAAATGCAAGTAGGGATTATAAAAGGAGATTTACAAAAAATATTTCAAACAGCAAAGAAAGATGAAGTGGACTCTTCTCTCATATGGTTTATGACAATTACAGGTGGACTTATTTTCTTTACATTAACGTACGTCGGTTGGAGAAAATATAAGGGAGAGAAAGCGAAGCGTACCAGTGGGATACATTCTAAAAATCGATAAGATCACTAATATAGACAAGGATTGTAAGGTTTCTTTATTGACAATATATAAAGAAGAAAATAGAATGGATAGTACTATAATTACGACTTCAATGGAGGTTCATAATGGCTTTTTATTTAGTTTATTTCGCGATCATTATGATCATACCGTTGTATGCACAGTCAAAAGTACGCAGTGCTTATAGCAAATATTCACAGGTGTATTCAACATCGGGTATGACAGGAGCGGAAGTAGCTCGAAAAATTTTAGATGAAAATGGTTTGTATAACGTAGCTGTAGAAGAAACACCAGGGCATTTGTCAGACCACTATGACCCAACAGCCAAAACGGTTCGCTTGTCAACTGATAACTATTATGGTCATTCAGTTGCTGGAACAGCTGTAGCAGCTCATGAAGTAGGGCATGCGATTCAAGATGCGAAAGATTATAAGTTTATGCGTTTTCGTCATTCTTTAGTTCCAGTTGCAAGCTTCGGATCGAACATGTCATGGGTGTTCATTATGATTGGTATATTTGCATCGATGACAAAGCTATTGTTACTAGGGATTATTTTAATGGCAGCAGGTGTAGTTTTCCAGCTCGTTACATTGCCGGTTGAGTTTGATGCTTCAAAACGCGCAATGCAGCAAATTGAAGCACTTGGAATTGTATCAACAGACGAATATGGGCAAGCACGTAAAGTATTAAATGCAGCAGCTTTAACATATGTTGCAGCGGCGGCAGTAGCGGTATTTGAATTGCTTCGTCTAGTATTAGTTTATACAGGGATGCAGCGTAGCGATGATTAAAGACTATCGATTTCGATAGTCTTTTTCTTTATCCCGCTATTTGTGGACAGTAAGACTCAAGCCTTAAGTTTCAGAGAGCAGCGATGAATTTTGTTTTATAATTTGTTTATTATTGTAAATTGATAACAAGTAGCATAATGAAATTTAAAGAGCAAGTTATAATAGTAAGAAGCATAGGTAAAGTGATTATGAGTGAAGGTGATGGAAATGCAATATCCAGATTCATTAGTACTGCATGTGAAAAAACTTAGTGCTCCCTATCCATTAGAAGGTTTTTTATGTGGACAAGGTCCTGAAAAGCCGAAACTAATGCTTGTTGGAGAAGCGCCAGGAGAAACAGAAATTCATAATGGCATTCCGTTTAGTGGAAGAGCAGGTAAGGAGTTAATGGGATTTTTAGAACGTATCGGCCTTACAAGGGAAGAAGTATATATTACGAGCACTGTACGTAGCCGGCCTTATATATGGAGAGAGAAAAGAGAGCGGAGCGGGCAAGTTGCTCAGAAGAAATATAATCGAACCCCAAATCAGGGAGAAATACTTATACATGCTCCTTTGTTAGATTATGAGATGGAGCACGTGCAAGCACCGGTTATTGTCACACTTGGAAATATTGCATTAAAGCGTTTAGTGGGACCAGATAAAAAAATTACTGATGTTCATGGACAATTATTGCAGCAGCCAGTACGAAGACTAAAAAATAATCAAAGTACAGATTTTATATGGACCGAGAAGATATATAATATTTTTCCGACATTTCATCCAGCATCAATTTTTTATAATAGAGGCTTGTTGGATTTGATTTATGAGGATTTAGAAAAATTAGGGAAGTATATATAGTAGAAGTTTTCTTTATAGGGGTTTACAACTTAAAAAGCTATCGGGTTCGATAGCTTTTTAAGTTGTGTATTTGGAAAGTGTAGTAATGTTAGAGATCTAGCATGTTTAATTATGTAATGGATTTTTATTTTCGTCTAATGTAAAGCCTTCACCAACTACATCGTGTACATCACTTACTGCAACAAATGCATGAGGATCTACTGAAGTAATAATATTCTTTAGTTTTACGATTTCATTTTTTGCCACAACACAATAAAGTACGTTTCGCTCAATCTTTGTATAAGAGCCAACTGCTTTTAAAAAGGTTGCCCCGCGCTCCATCTCGGATAAAATCTTGGCAGCAATTTCGTCGTTTTTATCTGAAATAATGGTTGCTCCTTTTGCTGCATATGCTCCTTCTTGCATAAAGTCAATGACTTTTGCTCCGATAAAGACCGCAACTAACGTATACATGCCCTCGCGATAAGATAGATATGTAAGAATGGAGATGACAATGACAACAGCGTCAAACATAAACATTGTTTTTCCCATGCTCCAGCCAACATATTTATGAGCTAATCGAGCAATAATATCGACGCCACCCGTTGTTCCACCGTATTTGAATATAATTCCGAGACCAATCCCAATAAATGCTCCAGCGAACAGGGCTGCTAATGTCATATCATTTTGCAAATTTAAATGTAAATTTAATGATTCGTAGCGCTGAAAAATCCATAGAAATAAGGAGACGCTAAATGTTCCGATTAATGTGTATAAGAAAGTTGTTCGGCCGAGTAATTTCCAACCGACAAAAAAGAGAGGGATGTTTAAGATTAAGTTTGTATAAGATGGATCAAGCGAAAAGAGAAAATAAAGCAATAACGTAATTCCTGTAAAGCCACCTTCTGCTAAGTGATTTTCAATATTAATATTTACGATGCCAAAAGAGAAGATAGCGGAACCAATCAAAATAAATATAATGTTTCGAATCTTTAAGTTGGTTTTCATGTAGCAAGCCCCCTAATATGTAATTGTTACTTCGCTCCGTTGAAATAGCTAATGACGAAGAAAAACGATAAGAATAGTAAGTCATTTATATGATTGTAATTGGTAAGAGGTAACCTTTTACAAGAAGAACATTTGCAAAAGAAAGTTTCACTTTACCCCGCACTAACGGTTGGTAAGGAGTAAGGCGAGAAGAAAAGACTAACCAACCGTAAGAGCCCGATTGGTTCAACTAATCTTTTGCAAGAAGAACATTTGTAAAAGAAAGTTTCACTTTATTATAGTCTATCCAAAAATACGTGGCAAATAGGGACGAAAGAGGAATAATATTTGTCAAATCGCCATGAATTGGCTAACATGAAAGAGGAAGGATTAGAGGTGAACAACATGGAACAAAAAACGATGAAAGATATGCAGAAAGAAGTAGATGCATATATTAGTCAATTTAAAGAAGGTTATTTCAGTCCGCTTGCAATGATGGCTCGTTTGACAGAAGAAATGGGTGAACTTGCAAGGGAAGTGAACCACTATTACGGTGAGAAGCCGAAGAAAACGACTGAAAAAGAACGAACAATTGAAGAAGAACTTGGAGATGTATTATTTGTTATGATCTGCATGGCAAATAGCTTACATATTGATTTAGAAACAGCACATAACATTGTAATGGATAAATTTAATACACGTGATAAAGATCGCTGGACACGTATTGAAGAGGGAGAGAAAGAATAATGAAAGATATTAAAGTGATTATTGCTGGACCAAGAGGACGTATGGGACACGAAGCGGTACTTCTAATGGAAAGAACACCACATTTTCAATTAGTAGCAGCAGTTGATTATAAGCATGGTGGTGAAATGATTTCAAATCTTCCTGGAATGCCTACATTACATGCACCAATCTATGCGGATTTACATACTTGTTTAAATGAAGTAGAAGCGGATGTATTGCTAGATTTAACGACACCAGAAGTCGGCAAAGAACATGTTACACTCGCTGTTGAACATGGTCTTCGTTCCGTTATTGGTACGACAGGGTTTACAGAAGAAGAACTTCAGCATTTAACAGACACTGCGAAAGAAAAACAGGTAGGTACTATTATTGCTCCAAACTTTGCAATTGGTGCAATACTTATGATGAAGTTTTCTCAAATGGCAGCGAAATATTTCCAAGATGTTGAAGTGATTGAACTACATCATGATCAAAAATTAGATGCACCATCAGGTACAGCTGTAAAAACGGTAGATTTAATTCGTCAAAATCGTGAACCAAAACAACAAGGTCATCCAAATGAAACAGAACAATTAAAAGGAGCACGTGGTGCAAATGTAGATGGTATTCATATTCATAGCGTGCGTTTACCAGGGCTTATTGCGCATCAAGAAGTATTGTTTGGCGGAGACGGACAAATGTTAACAGTTCGTCATGATTCATTCAACAGAGCATCATTTATGTCTGGAGTAAAATTAGCTATTGAAACAGTAATGAATCTTGACCATCTTGTATATGGATTAGAGAAGATCATCGATTAAAGGGGGGAAGACGGATGAAGATTGCCTTAATTGCACATGACAAAAAGAAAGATGATATAGTTTCGTTTGCATACGCATATAAACCAATTTTTGAACAACATGAACTTTTTGCTACGGGAACAACAGGCCTTCGCATTATGGAAGCGACAGGACTTACAGTCACAAGATATCAATCTGGTCCTCTTGGCGGCGATCAAGAAATTGGTGCAATGATTGCAAAAAACGATTTAGACATGGTGATTTTCTTTCGGGACCCGCTAACAGCACAACCACATGAGCCAGATGTAAATGCATTGCTTCGTTTATGTGATGTGTATGCGATTCCGCTTGCAACGAATATGGCAAGTGCTGAGATGTTAATGCATGCATTAGAACGAGGAGATTTAGACTACCGAAAGTTACGAAAATGAGGGAACAAATTATGAGAGGATTACATATATTAGCGTTTGGTGCCCATGCCGATGATGTTGAAATCGGCATGGCTGGCACTATTGCCAAATATACAAAACAAGGATATGAAGTTGGCATTTGTGATTTGACAGAAGCCGATTTATCCTCAAATGGGACGGTTGAACTAAGAAAAGAAGAAGCACAAGAAGCCGCTCGTATCATGGGAGTGACAGAGCGAATCAATTTAGCAATGCCAGACCGCGGTCTGTATATGAAAGAAGAATATATAAGAGAAATCGTAAAAATTATTCGGACATATAAGCCAACGCTTATTTTTGCACCATACTATGAAGATCGCCACCCAGACCATGCGAATTGTGCGAAACTCGTGGAAGAAGCTGTGTTTTCAGCAGGTGTTCGTAAATATATGCCAGAAATGTCACCACATCGCGTACAATCTTTTTATTATTATATGATTAATGGTTTTCATAAACCGAATTTCTGCATTGATATTAGCGAACATCTTTCTGAAAAGATAGCCGCGTTAGAAGCCTATGAAAGCCAATTTACAGCAGGAAGTGATGGTGTGAAGACACCTTTAACAGAAGGTTATGTCGAAACAGTAATCGCTCGTGAGAAAATGTTTGGAAAAGAAGTTGGAGTTATGTATGCTGAAGGATTTATGAGTAAAAAGCCAGTTTTATTACATGCTGATTTAATAGGGGGATGTAAATGAAATTGAAAATAGGTATAACATGTTATCCTTCTGTTGGTGGTTCTGGGGTTGTAGGAACTGAATTAGGAAAACAATTGGCTGAACGAGGTCATGAAATTCACTTCATTACCTCTGGAGTTCCATTCCGATTAAATAAAGTATATCCAAACATTTATTTTCATGAAGTAACGGTAAATCAATATTCTGTCTTTCAATATCCACCTTACGATTTAGCATTAGCAAGTAAAATGGCAGAGGTTGCACAGAGAGAAAACTTGGATGTTTTACATGTACACTATGCAATACCACATGCAATTTGTGCATACTTAGCAAAGCAAATGATTGGAGACGATATTAAAATCGTTACGACGTTACATGGAACTGATATTACTGTACTTGGTTCAGATCCTTCTCTAAATAATTTAATACGGTTTGGTATTGAGCAATCTGATGTTGTTACAGCTGTATCCCACTCGTTAATTCAAGAAACACATGAGCTTGTAAAGCCAAATAAAGAAATTCAGACTGTATATAATTTTATTGATGAGCGTGTCTATTTTAAGAGAGATATGTCCCAACTAAAAAAAGAGTATGGCATACGTGAAGATGAAAAGGTATTAATTCATATTTCGAATTTTCGCAAGGTCAAGCGTGCACAAGATGTTGTCCAGTCATTTGCTAAAATTGTAAAAGAAGTGGCAGCGAAATTATTACTTGTTGGTGATGGGCCAGAATTTTGTACAATTTTACAGTTGGTGAAAAGCTTACATATTGAAGAACATGTTTTGTTTTTAGGAAAACAGGATAATGTTGCTGAGCTTCTTGCAATGAGCGATTTAATGTTGCTTTTATCAGAAAAAGAAAGCTTTGGCCTCGTTTTACTAGAAGCAATGGCGTGTGGTGTGCCATGTATTGGTACGCGTGTTGGAGGTATTCCAGAAGTTATTCAACATGGTGAAACGGGATATATATGTGAAGTTGGAGATATCAAAGGTATAGCTAAGCAAGCGATACAATTGCTTAAAAACGACGATCTCCATCAAAATATGGCACAGCGCGCCATAGAAGCTGTATATGAGCAATTTCGTTCAGAAAATATTGTTTCACAATATGAGGCAATTTATTATGACATACTAAGGGATGACAAAAATGAAACGATTTAAACAAGCTGGAGCAATTATTGAGACATTGAAACAACATGGGCATGAAGCATATTTTGTTGGGGGAAGTGTGCGTGATTTTATTATCAATAGACCAATTGGTGATATTGATATCGCAACATCAGCTCTTCCAGAAGAAGTGATGCATTTATTCCCAAGACATGTCCCTGTTGGGCTTGAACATGGTACGGTTATTGTTGTTCAAGAAGGTATTCCGTATGAAGTGACAACATTTCGAACGGAGAGTGATTATGAAGATTTTCGCAGACCAAGTAGTGTTCAGTTTGTTCGTTCATTAGAAGAAGATTTAAAACGACGAGATTTTACTATGAATGCGATTGCGATGAATGAAGAAGGAAACATCATTGATTTGTTTGCGGGGCAAGAGGCAATTCGTAAACAAGAAATTGCAACAGTAGGGAATGCTGCGGATCGCTTTCAAGAAGATGCACTACGTATGATGCGGGGTATTCGCTTTGTTAGTACTTTAGGATTCTTTTTAGAGGAACAAACGAAACGTGCGATTGAGGAGTATGGGCATTTACTGGAACATATAGCGATTGAAAGAATTACAGTTGAGTTTGAAAAGCTGTTGACGGGTAAATATTGTGTAAATGGGCTTCAACAACTAGTAGAGACGAAACTAGTTACGCATTTACCATATTTACAAATGTCAGAAGAAAGAATTTTAAAAGCTATGCAATATAACTGGGGTTTTTTTGAAACCGATATCGAGGCGTGGGCATTTTTCTTATATTGTATTGGTGAAGAACATCCATCAGTTTTCTTACGTCAATGGAAATTTTCAAACAAAAAAATAAAAGATATTGTAGCTGTTATATTAGCAATCCGCTCTAGAAAAACAAAGTCTTGGGATGCAGTTTTTCTATACAAGACAGGTTTGCATACTGCTTTAATGGCGGAAAGAGTATATCAAGCTATTATAAAAAAATATGATATATTTTCTGTAAATCAGGTACAGTCATTATTTGATTCATTATCCATTCATAATCGTCAGGAAATGAAAGTAAGCGGTAATGATTTGTTAGGTTGGACAGAAAAAACGCCAGGACCATGGGTGGCAGAAGTGTTGCAAAGAATCGAAGAAGAAATTTTACAAGAACGATTAGAAAATGAGAAAGAGAAAATAAGGGAGTGGCTACAAGGATGCAATCTACTATAAGAAAACAATTGCTGCAGATTTTTTCTGCAGCAGATGGCGAGTTTGTATCTGGTCAAACAATTAGTGACAAGCTGGGCTGCTCAAGAACCGCTGTTTGGAAACATATGGAGGATCTTCGGAGCGAAGGATATGAACTAGAAGCTGTGCGCCGTCTAGGATATCGGATTGCTAGTAAGCCAGATAAAGTAACAGCGAATGAAATTCAATTAGGCTTACAGACAGAATTTATAGGGAGAACTGTTTATTTTAAAGAATCTGTAGAGTCTACGCAGCATATTGCAGCAAAACTTGCTTATGAAGGGGCGGCGGAGGGAACAATTGTCGTTGCGGAAGAGCAAACAGCAGGACGCGGCCGTTTGAGTAGAAAATGGCACTCACCAAAAGGGACAGGGATTTGGATGAGTATTATTTTACGTCCAGCTATTCCCGTTCATCATGCTCCTCAGCTTACTTTATTAGCAGCTGTTAGTGTAGCACAAGCAATTGAGAAATGTACAAGTGTGAATGTGGGAATTAAATGGCCCAATGATATTTTAATTGAAGGAAAAAAAGCTGTCGGTATTTTAACAGAGATGCAGGCTGACCCAGATAAGATTAATGCTGTTATTATGGGAATTGGAATTAATGCAAATCAAGGGCAAGAACATTTTGCAGATGAGATTAAAGAAATTGCAACATCTTTAGCAATTGAATCAGGAAAACCAATTGTGCGAGCAGAGCTTATGCAACAGATCTTTTTACAAATGGAAAAGTTATATCAAGAATATGTGAAAAATGGTTTTTCGGTTATTAAACTTCTTTGGGAAAGTTATGCAATAAGTATTGGAAAAGAAATTACGGCCCGAACGATGAAAGATACGATTACAGGTGTAGCAAAAGGAATTACAGCGGATGGTGTACTTATGTTAGAAGATGATAAAGGTCAACTTCATCATATTCATTCTGCTGATATAGAAATTAAGTAGAGAGAAGTTCCTGCTTGGGAGCTTCTTTTTATTTGTACATTGGATGACAGTAAGAATAGAATTGTTTATTGTTATATTCGTTGCTATTCTTGAAATTTCACATACTGTAATAGGAATAGAAAATTATTTTTTCAAAAAAATGTAGCAATTTTATTTCTTAGTTTGCTATAATTAGTTCGAATATGGGCAGTATCTGAGTGAACTGCACCATTATTTCAAGCAATGAAGAAAAATAATTTGGATTCTGCCTTGATCCAACAACGGACTGGGACAGAGGGATGAATTTTGCCGACTAACACAACCCATCTGCCCTTTTTTGGTCAGATGGGTTTTTTATATGATTTCGGCCATCTCCTCTCTCCTGAATAAAGGAGGAGTAGTTTTTGAAAACGACAACAGATTTTTTAAAAATGAAAGAGAACGGTGAGCCGATTACGATGCTTACTGCGTATGATTATCCATCTGCAAAGCTCTCAGAAGAAGCTGAAGTTGATATGATTTTAGTAGGGGATTCCCTTGGAATGGTTGTACTTGGATACGATTCTACCATTCCAGTAACGGTAGATGATATGATTCATCATACGAAAGCAGTGCGCCGCGGAGCAAAGGAAACTTTTATTGTAACGGATATGCCCTTTATGTCTTACCATGTATCTTTGCAAGAAACGATGCATAATGCGCGCCGCATCGTGCAAGAGAGCGGAGCACATGCAGTGAAAGTAGAAGGAGCGGATGAGGTAGTATCAATCATTCGCTTCTTAACGAATGCAGGAATTCCTGTTGTATCCCATCTTGGTTTAACACCCCAATCTGTAGGTGTATTAGGTGGCTATAAAGTGCAAGGAAAAGATGCTGAAAGTGCAAAGAAATTGTTAGAAGATGCTAAGAAATGTGAAGAGGCTGGTGCAATGGCAATCGTTTTAGAATGCGTACCAATGCAACTAGCAGAGCTTGTATCACAGCAGCTGACGATTCCTACAATAGGTATTGGTGCAGGTAGTAAAGTAGATGGTCAAGTACTTGTTTATCATGATCTCATTTCGTATGGAGTGGAGCGTGTTCCGAAATTTGTGAAACAATATACATCAGTTCAAGAAGAAATTGTACGCGGAATTGCGCAATATGTTGCTGAAGTAAAAGCAGGACAATTTCCAGAAGAACAACATTCATTCACAATGAAAGAGGAAGAATGTGTAGCATTATACGGAGGGAAACAGTGATGAAAATTGTAACAACAGTGCAAGAGATGCAGCAAATTGCTAGTGAAATTCGTGCAAGTGGTAAAGATAGCGGTTTTGTTCCAACGATGGGATATTTACACGAAGGGCATGCAACTTTATTACGTCAAGCAAGGGAAGAAAATGAAGTTGTTATTTTAAGCGTATTTGTAAACCCATTACAATTTGGACCAAATGAAGATTTAGATCGCTATCCTCGGGATATCGAGAGAGATGAGAAAGTAGCAAAAGAAGCCGGGGTGGATTATTTATTTTATCCGAGCGTAGAAGAAATGTATCCTGCAGAACAGACAACAAAGGTTGCAGTTATAAAGCGTACAGACGTATTATGTGGTAAGCAAAGACCGATTCATTTTGCAGGTGTTGCGACTGTATTGATGAAACTATTTAATATTACAATGCCAAAGCGTGCCTACTTCGGTATGAAAGATGCACAGCAAGTCGCTGTTATCCAAGGATTTGTACGTGATTTCAATATTCCAATCACAATTGTACCTGTTGATATCGTTAGGGAAGAGGACGGATTAGCAAGAAGTTCTCGTAATGTATATTTATCAGAAAAAGAACGTGAGGAAGCACCACATTTATATCAAAGCTTATGTATAGCGAAAAAACGAATTGAAGCTGGAGAGCGTAATCCACAAATCATTACATGTCTTGTGAAAGAATATATTGAGGAAAATACACAAGGTATCGTCGATTATGCAGATCTATATGCGTACCCAACTTTGACGGAAGTTGAAACAATTGGTGGGCGTATTATTCTTGCAATTGCAGTGAAGTTTGATAATGCACGTTTAATTGACAATATTACATTAACGGTTGAATAAGGGGGAGTCATCTATGTTTCGCACAATGATGAGAGCGAAGTTACATCGCGCGACTGTAACAGAAGCAAATTTAAATTATGTAGGTAGTATTACAATTGATGAAGATTTAATGGACGCAGTGGAGATTGTAGAAAATGAAAAAGTACAAATTGTAAATAATAACAATGGAGCTCGCTTAGAGACGTATGTAATTAAAGGAGAACGTGGTAGCGGTGTTGTTTGTTTAAATGGTGCAGCTGCAAGACTTGTACAACCTGAAGATAAAGTTATTATTATTTGTTACGGTCTCGTAGCGACAGAAGATGTAGATAAACAAGTACCAAAAATTGCGGTGTTAGATGATAACAATCAAATTGTTGAAATGTTAGGTGCTGAAAAAGCAGGTACGATTTTATAAAATGAAAAGCTATCTCATATGAGGTAGCTTTTCATTTTATCTTGCTATCACGGCAGTAAGACATCTACCTCAAGATTCAGAGAGGCGCGCAAATAGGTGAGTGAGGATAATAGCATGTAAAATCCCGCAGATGGAAGCTTACTTTATGTAAATACACGTAAAAAAACGGTTCGGAAAAATTATTCATTAATAAAGAAGATTAAAGATTTTTTTGAAACTATATACTTGAATGAATAGAAAGAGTCCTTTTTTCAACACCAGGCTCTTCTATTTTTTGTCCATCTTTTCATTAAGATGATATAAAACGTGGTATAGTAACAATATATGAATTTTTGTTGTTTGAAAGGGTAAGAAATTGAGGTGTTACATATGAGTAAGCGTTATGTCGTTGTCGATTTAGAGACGACAGGGAACTCCTGGAAAGATGGGAAGGACAGAATTACACAAATTGCAGCTGTTGTAGTAGAAGATGGAGAGATATTGGAAATCTTTTCGTCTTTTGTTAACCCGAAGAGAGAGATTCCTCCATTTATTACAGAATTAACAGGGATTGATGAAAATCTCGTGAAACAAGCCCCGCTATTTTGCGATGTAGCGCCGATGGTAGCCGAACTATTACAGGGTGCTTATTTTGTTGCACATAACGTTCACTTTGATTGGAATTTTTTGAAGGAAGAATTAAAACAGGCTGGATATGGAGAAGTAAACTGTCCAAAAATTGATACGGTTGAATTGGCACAAATTTTATTGCCGACAGCTGATAGCTATAAATTGCGTGATTTAGCAAAAAAACATGAATTGGAACATGATCAACCGCATCGTGCGGATAGTGATGCTCTTGTGACAGCGGAATTATTTTTACAATTTCTAAATCAATTAGAAAAACTACCGCTTGTCACATTACAATCTTTATATGAACTAAGCGATGTATTCCAAAGTGATATAGCGAATATCATTTCAGAAAATATTTTAAATAAAGTGATGCTTGGTACAGAAGATGCAAAGGAATATGAAGTATATCGAAATATTGCGCTTCGAAAACGAAATTATTCATTAGAAATCGGTGATGATTGTTTATCTAAGTTTGATGCTTTTTTACACAAGTCAATGGGACAACTTGAGCTAAAGATGCCAAATTTTGAACAAAGAGAAAGTCAGCAGCGAATGATGAAGGAAATATATACAGCATTAAGAGATTCTCGTTTTTCATTAATTGAAGCAGGAACAGGTACAGGGAAGACACTTGCTTATTTACTTCCAAGTATTTATTTTGCAAAGAGAAGAGAAGAGTCAGTTGTTATTAGTACGCAAACGGTACAACTGCAACAACAAATGATTGAAAATGAAATTCCTTTATTACAAAGTATAGTACCATTTCCATTCGAAGTGGCTCTTTTAAAAGGAAGAAAACATTATCTTTGCTTACATAAATTTGAATATGCATTGCAAGAAGAAGAGAAAAACTATGATGCTGCGCTTACGAAAGCAAAAGTATTAGTATGGTTATTGCAAACGGAGACTGGTGATCGTGACGAGCTTAATATTCCAGAAGGCGGGAAGTTACTGTGGGATCGCATTTGTAGTGATACGTACAGTCCGGGCGGCATGCAAAGCAACTGGTTTAGTCGCTGCTTTTATCAACGAGCAAAAAATAAAGCGTTATTTGCAGATATTGTTATTACAAATCACGCTTTACTATTTCAAGATTTTGTTAGTGAAGATCCACTTTTGGCATCTTGTGAACATATTATTTTTGATGAAGCTCATCACATCGAAGAAACAGCGACTAGGACACTTGGAGAGCAGTTTTCATGCATGTACTTTCAATTAATCTTATCACGCTTTGGTACGTTAGAGACGGACGATGTGCTATCAAAGGTATATGAATTGATGAAAAAATCTCATCATTCGTCACGCTCAGCTTTTCGAATGGTGAGTCATAGGTTAAAGGAAATTAAATTCGATGCTGATGAATTATTTCAAATGTTACGTACATTTATATTTCAGCAAACAAAGCAAGAACAAGGGGCAAATAATATGCCGCTTATTTATCGATATAACGCGGACCAAGAGGATGGAAAGCTATGGAGAAGTATAGCTGAGTTAACAAATCGCTTCGTATATGAATTGAGAAAAATACTTACTGCGCTAGAGCAACAAGCGGACTTATTACAAAGTAAAATCGAATGGGAGATGCATGTTGTTACAGGCGAGTTTATGCATTTAATTGAATTATTGCGTAAAATGGTCGACTCATTGCAGCTGCTTATATTAGAAAAAACAGAGTATGTGACATGGATGGAAACGGAAACGAAAGGTACAATTCATTCCACTGTGTTATATGCACAACCTGTCCATATAGGAGAAAGGTTTGCGGATGAGTTCTTAACAAAAAAGCGAAGCGTTATTTTTACTTCGGCGACTTTAACTGTTAATAATACATTCGATTATATACAGGAACAACTTGGATTATATGACTTTGCACCAGACACATTAACAGTTCCATCGCCGTTTCATTATGAGGAACAAGTAAAGCTAATGGTTTCTACTGATGTTCCTCTTATTAAGCAAGTAAGCGAGGATGTGTATATAAGAGAAGTATCACATCATATTATGAAGATTGCTAAAGCGACAAATGGAAGAATGCTTGTTTTGTTTACATCCTATGAAATGCTAAAGGAAACATATACAAATTTAAAACAAGCGGATGAATTAGAAGACTTTGTATTACTAACACAAAGTGTTCATAATCGTAGCCGAAGTCGTTTAGTTCGGAAATTTCAAGAGTTCGACAAAGCAATTTTGTTAGGAACAAGTAGTTTTTGGGAAGGGATTGATATTCCTGGAGATGCATTAAGCTATCTTGTTATTGTTCGGTTACCATTTACACCGCCTCATCAGCCAATGATGGAAGCCAAAAGTGAATGGTTGAAAAATAAAGGAGACGACGTATTTACGAAACTGGCACTTCCGCAAGCAATTCTTCGTTTTAAGCAAGGGTTTGGACGATTAATTCGTACAATGACGGATACTGGAACGGTGTTTGTTTTAGATCGTCGTTTAACCAACTCTTTCTACGGAAAAAGATTTATGCAATCTATTCCAAATGTTCCTCTTTATGAAGGGTCGTTAGAAGAACTGTTAGATCACTTAGAAGAATAAAGCGGATAAAGTGAAACTGTAATCACTGAGGGTTCCTTCATTTCTCACTGATTCTTGGTCTTCGCCAATCGTTTTTTGACGGGTAGTATATCCTACCTCACTTTTGTTGTTTTTTAGATAACTTTGAGGTAGGTGGAATTACTATCGGTAAATAGCTAAAGGAATAACAGTAAGTGAAAAAATATGCCTGAAGTACGACGTACTTCAGGCATGAAATGTGGGTAGGAGGAAATTTATTTTTTCTTACTTCTTGTATACAAATGTTTCGGTTTTCAATTTGAAACCTTTTTTTGCTGAACATGTCCTGCTATAATAGATGGGTGATGAAGCAGGGGTTGTAAAGAATGTACTCTTATTGTAACCGTATTGCGTTCTTCTATAATTAGAAATTTTTGTGTAACGGAGGAGTTTTCATGGAGAAGAAAATCGAAGTGCTATCAACGACGCGTATTAAATATTCGTCTGACTTATATAAAATTGTTGATAGTTTGAATCGCACTTTAAAAGAGCAGGACCTCATGTTCGGATTGGCATTAGACGAAAACGAAAAAGAAACAGCAGTATTTACGATATACAGAACGTAGTGATGCAATGAAGAAGTGGATCTTTGCCATCATTATCGTTATCGTTGCCATTGGATTATATGGGGTGCATGTTTATAATGCGACAATGGAAAAGAAAATTCCGAAAGAGTCAAAAGTTGTAGAAATTGCAAAAGAAAAAGCAAAGCTTACGAAAGTAAAAACGGTTGATTATTATAACGGGAAATCTTCATATGCAGTCGTACAAGGTGTAGATGAAAAAGGAGAACAAATCATTGTTTGGGTACCTGAGAAAAAAGGGAATGTTCTAGTACGTAAAAAGAACGAGGGCATTTCTGAAAAGAAAGCTTTACAAATTGTGGCTGGGGAACGTAAGCCCAAAGAATTGGTAAAGGCAAAATTAGGTGCTGAAAACGATGTTCCGTTGTGGGAAATTACATATATTGATCAAGAAGGTCGTTATACGTATTATTATCTAGAATTTCAAGATGGGAAATATGCTGGATATTACAGCATTGAAAAATAGATGCAGGGGGAAACCACAAATGAAATTAGCAAAGCGAGTAGCTGCTTTAACACCGTCTTCAACTTTAGAAATTACAGCAAAGGCACAAGCATTGAAAGCTGAAGGCCATGATGTAATTGGATTAGGAGCAGGAGAACCTGACTTTAATACGCCAGAGCATATTATGGATGCTGCACATAAAGCAATGTTAGAAGGACATACGAAATATACACCAACTGGTGGATTAGCAACATTAAAACAAGAAATTGCGAAGAAATTTACTCGTGATCAAGGATTAGCGTATGATCCAACTGAGATTATCGTATGTAATGGAGCAAAACATGCACTTTATACACTATTTCAAGTGCTACTTGACGAAGGGGACGAAGTTATCATTCCGACTCCTTATTGGGTAAGTTATCCAGAACAAGTAAAGCTTGCTGGTGGTAAGCCAGTTTATGTAGAAGGACTAGAAGATAATCAGTACAAAATTAAGCCAGAGCAGCTACGTGAGGCAATTACAGAGAAGACGAAAGCTGTTATTATAAATTCACCGAGCAATCCGACAGGGATGATTTACAGCAAAGAAGAATTACAGCAGCTTGGAGAAGTATGTTTAGAGCACGACATTTTAATTGTTTCTGATGAGATTTATGAGAAATTGGTTTATGGCGGCGTGGAATATACTTCAATTGCCCAGCTTTCTAATGCATTAAAAGAACAAACACTTATTATTAATGGTGTATCTAAATCGCATTCCATGACAGGATGGCGTATTGGCTATGCAGCGGGAAATAAGCAGCTTATTAAAGCGATGACGAACTTAGCGAGTCATAGTACGTCAAACCCTACTTCAATCGCTCAATACGGCGCAATTGCTGCGTATGCTGGGTCGAAAGAGCCTGTGGAAATGATGCGTCAAGCATTCGAAGAACGATTAAACATTATTTATGATAAATTAATTCAAATTCCTGGTTTCACTTGTATTAAACCACAAGGTGCATTTTATTTATTCCCGAACGTAAAAGAGGCTGTAGCGTTAGCTGGATATGAAACCGTTGATGAGTGGGCAAAAGCATTGTTAGAAGAAGAGAAAGTAGCTCTTGTTCCAGGAACAGGGTTCGGTGCACCAAACAATGTTCGTTTATCCTATGCGACATCTCTTGAACAATTAGAGAAAGCGTTAGAGCGAATTAATACGTTTATGAGAAGTAAAGTACAGGCTTAAAAGGCTAATTACTTTCATTTTTACCACATAAGTTACTTTGAACAAATGAAGATGACCTCCCTATCTATAGGGAGGTTTTTTGACGAATTGTGGTAAAAGAAAATTATAACAGGTGTGTTATACTAGAAAGCGAGGTGTATGGTCATGAAGAAAAAAATGATGTTACAATGGTTTGAACAAGGCAGCGTCGCAATTCCAAAATTGCTTATGATGCATTATAAAAAACTAGGCTTAAATGAGATGGAATTTATGGTTGTACTCCATGTGCATACTTTTCTAGAATCGGGTAATTCTTTTCCAACTCCTTCAGAGATTGCAGAACGAATGACAATAACAGAAATGAAATGTATGGAAATCATTCAAGCGTTAATTCAAAAAGGCTTTTTAGCATTAGAAGGTAGTCAAAAATCTGAAGCTATGATGTGCGAAAGTTATTCGTTGCAACCACTTTGGGAAAAAATCTTGCATTTTTTAATGAATGAAACAATAGAAGAAGAAAAAGAAGAACAAAAGAAACTTCAAGTGAATTTATATACAATTTTTGAACGGGAATTTGGGAGACCATTATCGCCTTTTGAATGTGAAACATTAGCGATGTGGCAAGATCAGGATCAACATCATCCGAATTTAATTCAAGCAGCTCTTCGAGAATCTGTAATGAGTGGGAAACTTAATTTTCGATATATTGACCGTATTCTCTTTGAGTGGAAAAAGAATGGAATTAAGACAGTTGATCAAGCGCAAGATCAAGGGCGAAAATTTAGAGCGAATCAACAACGCTCGCAGCAAGTAACGAAACAAGAGACCAAATATACGGGGAAAGTGCCTTTTTATAATTGGTTGGAGCAGTGATATAGGAGGAAATACATGTTAAACAAGACGCAAATTCGTTATTGTTTAGATACAATGGCAGAAATGTATCCAGAAGCACATTGTGAATTAAATCATGATAATCCATTTGAACTTGTAATTGCAGTTGCATTATCTGCACAATGTACAGATGTCCTTGTAAATAAAGTAACGAAAAGTTTATTTCAAAAGTATAAGACACCTGAAGATTATTTAAATGTGTCCTTAGAAGAGTTGCAACAAGATATTCGTTCAATTGGATTGTACCGGAACAAAGCGAAAAATATTCAAAAGTTATGCCGAATGTTGCTTGAAGACTATAATGGAGAGGTACCACAGGATCGGGATGAACTAACAAAGCTACCAGGGGTTGGTAGAAAAACTGCAAATGTAGTTGTTTCTGTAGCATTTGGTATCCCAGCTATTGCTGTTGATACACATGTGGAACGTGTAAGTAAACGCTTGGCTATTTGCCGTTGGAAAGATTCCGTTCTAGAGGTAGAGAAAACATTAATGAAGAAAGTGCCAATGGAAGAGTGGGGAGTTACGCATCACCGAATGATTTTCTTTGGACGTTATCATTGCAAAGCACAGCGGCCGCAATGTGAAGAATGCCGGCTACTAGAAGTGTGTCGTGAAGGTAAGAAGCGAATGAAGGGGAAATAAAAAGATGGAACAAGTTGTACAAGTACCGGATGAGTTTCAATGTAATCCTTTTTTTGAAGGGGAGATAGATAAGATTATATATCATACAGATGAATCGTTTGTGCAATTGCTAGAAAGCCATTATTTCTTATTTGATATAGGAAAACAATATGAGCCATGGAATGAAATAGAAATGGGAATTCCAGCTGTATTAGATATATGGAAAGACAAAAAAGAGGATATATCGATATTTTTTCAGGATCGAAAGCGAAATGAAGCAAAAAGGCCAATGATTCACTTTGCAGCTCATTTATTATCGAGTTTATATTGGTTAAACGGAAAACCAGTGTCAGGGTTAAAGGATATTAAAAACAAGATTGATGAGCTACAAATAAAACCGATTAACTTTATGGAACGTTATTCATTTATTACAAAGCAACCAAATCACTATCATTCCTATATTCAATTGGCACAGTTGTATGTAGAAATAGAAAAGCTGTATGCAAAAAAAATCATACAAAAAAAGAAGTCACCATCTCGTTAGAGAAAGGTGACTTCTTTTTTGTATTATTGTGTTGGATTAACTTCTCCGCCACCTGTTGTTGGTTTATCTGGTGTATCTGGTTTATTTGGTGTATCTGGTTTATTTGGTGTATCTGGTTTATCTGGTGTATCTGGTTTATTTGGTGTATCTGGTTTATCTGGTGTATCTGGTTTATCAGCTTTTTCTTTATCGGCTTTTTCTTTATCAGCTTTTTCTTTATCGGCTTTTTCTTTATCAGCCTTGTCTTTAGCTTCTTTATCAGCCTTGTCTTTAGCTTCTTTATCAGCCTTGTCTTTAGCTTCCTTATCAGCTTTTTTCTGCTCATCTTGTTGCTTCTTAGCATCCTCTTCAGCTTTTTTCTTAGCTTCTGCACTCTCGCCAGGAACAGTAAAGGATACGCCAGCGGCATCACTTGTTCCCGTTCCTTTTTTCGCTACTACTGAGAAGCTGTAAGTTACACCTGGTTTCACTCCGCCAAGGGAAGCACTTGTGCCACTCACAGATAGGCCACCGCTAGAACCGTCGTTTGCTTTATAGCTTGCAGAGTAAGCTTCAGCGTCTGAAGGACCAGACCAGTTTAATGTAATTGTATTAGATGACGCATCATAAGATGGCGTTACACCAGTTGGTGGATCTACTTTAATCTGTTTAACAGCATCCTTTTTTGCACCTTTCACATAGAGTTCTTCATTCAAACGTTCTACAGAAGAAGGTTGTTCAAAACGAGATGTATCTGTAGCAAACTTACTCATCATTTCTTTGAATATTTGCTGTGCAATTCGGACTGAAGGTGATTTATCTGCAATATAGTTTTCTTCAGAATCTTTTTCATATCCTGTCCATACTGACATCGTATATTGCGGTGAATAACCTGCAAACCAACTATCTCTGTTAGCACTTTCTGGGATATTATATTTTTTTAATACATCTGCATCATAGTTCTGTGTTCCCGTTTTACCAGCAACATCAATTCCTGATACATAAGCAGTTGGACCTGTACCACCAGAACCTGGTTTTACAACATCGCGAAGAACATCAGTAATCATATATGCTGTGTAGTCTTTCATTGCTCGTATTTCTTTTGGTTTAAAGCTTTTCTCTTTTCCATCAGGAAAGACAACTTTTGTTACGAAATGTGGCTTGTTATAATTCCCTTCATTACCAAAAGCTGCATATGCACCAGCTACTTGTAGCGGAGAAGCATCGTTACTACCAATCGCATTGGCTTCGACTGCATTCCCATTAGGGAATGTCATTCCAAGTCCTTCGGCAAATCCTTTTGATTTGTCTAATCCAACTGCTTGTGCTGTTTTTAAAGCAGGGATGTTTAATGACTTTTTCAATGCCTCACGTAAAGAGACATCACCTTTATAGCTGTTTGTAGCATTTCGGATTTTTTTACCGTTGGAATACGTATATTCTGAGTCATTTAATTGATGGTATGTAGACCATTGCATATATTCAATAGCAGGACCATAATCAAAAATTGGTTTCATAGTCGAACCTACTTGGCGTTGCATATCAACGACCATATTATGCCCTTTAAATACAGTTTTACTTTCTTTACGGCCAGCACCAATTGCACGAACCTCACCATTTTTTGTATCCATGAATACGAAAGAACCTTGGAAACGATCGTTTGGATAGTTAATAATATCCCCATCCAGTAATTGTTCAGCGTATTCTTGTGCCTTTGTATCAATTGTCGTATAAATCTGTAATCCGTCAGATCCAATATTTACATCGGGCATTTCTTTTTCGATTTCTTTTACGACTGCGTCTAAAAAGGCTTGATAAGGCATTTCGGTTACATCTTTAGATGGAAGAAGTCCCTCTGTTACAGGGATTTTTATCGCTTCATCCATTTCTTGCTTTGAAATAAAGCCATGTCGATTCATTAACGTTAATACAACGTTACGACGTTTTGTTGCTCGATCGATATTTTCTTTCTTTGTTGGATCGTAAATATTTGGACCTTGAGGTAATCCAGCAAGCATCGCTGCTTCGTGTAATTTTAAATCTTTTAAGTCTTTGCCATAATAAGTTTTCGCTGCTGTTGCAACCCCATAAGAGCGATTGCCGAGGTTGATTTTGTTTAAGTACATTTCTAAAATTTCATGTTTGGAATATTGTTGCTCTAATTTATAAGCTAAATACCATTCCTGTACTTTACGTTTTGATGTTTTTTCCATCGTTAGAAAATAGTTTTTAATTACCTGTTGGGTAATTGTACTACCGCCTTGAGAACCAAAACCACCTGTGACATTTTCAAGGATTGCTTTTCCAGTACGCTTAACGTCGATTCCGTTATGTTGATAGAAGCGAGCATCTTCTGTCGCTAGGAATGCGCTTTCTACTACTTTCGGAACTTGATCGTAAGTAATATTCGTTCGCTTTTCGGCACCATATTCATAAAAGAAATTCTTGTCTTTATCATAAAATTTAGTTGATAGCGGATTGACAAGTTTTGCTTTATTTAGCTTTGGAGCATCTTGTACCATTACAAAAAAGGCGGAAACTCCAGCTATAAGACCAACAATGCCAAGAAGTAGGCAACCAATTAAAAATTTCTTGAAAAAGGAACCTTTTTTCTTTGGTTTCTCCGTTTGGTTTGTTTCTTGTTTTTGATGTTGTGCATGTTTTCGTTCTGTACGAGAACGATAATTTTCTGACATTATACTTTCTCCTACCTTTCATTTTTTCCCCAAAAGTCGAAAAAAGAGCCTTATTGTTGACTCTATCACGAAAAATAAGCCATGTCTAGTACACGAATATAATCAATTCGAGGGTGATAACCGCATGATAACAAGTATCCGTGCTCTTCGATTTCCTGTTTCTTAATCGATTTGCGTCCACCAGCATCTTGGCGATTCCAAAATGAAACGACATGTTTCGCATCAAGTAAATAAAACTCGTCATAAAGTGTAAATTTAATAATAACAAATGCAATTCCGTTATGAGCTATTACTTGTTCCATATGCTTAATTTGATGAAGATGGAAATTTTGTAGCGGAAAACTTGTTTTATTTTTTGTTTCTTTCGCTTCGAAGTCAATGTATTTCCCCTTGTATACACCGTTGTAGTCTGTTGTAGAAGGCTGTTTAAAATAAGCTTCTTTCACAACCGCCGCACTTCGAGCGGGGTAATCCACTTTTACAATTTGAAGAGGAGTGGGTTTTTTATGTACGCATGCAATATTATGGGTTAAATAATATTGATTTGTTTCATTTAGTTCCTCTTCCAGAGACATACCTCTATTGCTATAAGTATGTTTTTTAAATTGTGTTTTTTGAGGTTGTAACGCTTGATTATACCTTTTTCCGTTTGGATAACGAATGGTCATAGTTTGTCCACCCCAACTTACCTAGAATTACTTACAAAGGTGATTATATCAAAAAAAACAAAAAAGATGCGATTTTTTTCAAGAGAGATGTGGTGATTCCTGTATGCATATGCAGAATGAGTATGAGAAAATAAATAGAGAGCGCAGTGGACTTTCTTGTACAATAGAAGAGAAACAATTAATAGCGTATATGAAACAACAGACGGCTCTAGCAAATATAGATAATATTTCACGCACACAGGCTTATCAAGAATATTACTTGAGAAATAAAGAAATCCGGTGGTCATTTCTGGCGAGTATGGTTTCGAGAAATTCTGGGTGGAATATGACAGATTTAGCAGGGGAATATTATCCGAATATTTTATCTGAAAGAATGAGGAAGCAACTGTTCCTTACTTATGAAAGTGCAAATTGGCTTATTTTTTCAGATGCATACCCACAATTGTTGTTATACGAGTACAGCAAGAAAATGAATAAACCAATCTTTCACTTATTACAGTTTTTTAACGTATCTATTTTTATGGAGAAGGAATGGAATGATTTTTGGAATAAAAGAGATCTCACACGTCTTATTACAGCACTTATTATTAATGAACAAAATAGGATTCAAAAACCGATTATTGAACACCCATATTTTCAAAAGCACGTATTCCAAACTTTACTGTTTAAATTTCAAGAGCTCTTTCATTTTAGTGCTGTAATTTTTCCGACTACAAAAGGACAACTATATGGTTTTTCGGTTTATCAATTTGAAACATTACAAAAACGTATAGAACTCGGAAAGAAATTAGCTTGGCTATTATTTCATCCTAAATATGAAACGTTATTTTACGATTTTTCCTTGCGAACGTTTCCTACAGGATCAAGAATGGATTACGAGCGGTACTTTATAATTCCAAAAGAAAAAGATACACCGCAGTTAAGAGATGCTTTCTCAATTGTTTTACATCACCATAACGTAACGAAAGATTGGTTCCATAAAAAAATGGATATTGAGGCATTGTTTTTCTTTCAGGAACTGAAAGAAGAAGTTAATATTACAGAATGGTTTTTACAAAAACAACAACAAATACATCTTTTTTCTTCATTGAATAGCTTTTTTAAAAGGAACAATGACTTCATGATATAATAAGAAAAGTCCCGCTCTCTGACAGGGAGTCGGGACGAATGGATTACATAAATCGATTCATGTTTTTATACAGTTTCAATAAGTATGATTCCAATTGAAATGTAGGGGAAATTGAGGAAGCTAGGTAAGAGAAATAGACCCGCCGATTAAAGTTTTACTTTATGTAGCAGGAAAGTTCGGACCATCTAGCTTCGGATTTCCAGTTTCAGGTTTATTTTGCTGTGTGTTTTGTTTTTTCTTCTTCTCATTTTTATTTTTATTTTTAGCCATGGTAAACACCTCCCTTTTGTATTGTTACCACTTCTATAAAACTCATACAAACCGATTTCTTTGCCGAATATCAACTAGTTTTGTCAGTTGTGCAGGAGTGGTAAGTGACCCGTCGAAATAACATGACAAAGGAAAAGCAAAGAAGGAGGCGTTTTATAAATGGCGATGGTTCAGAAGGAAAATGTAATGAAAAAAATGGATCAAATGTTAAGTGCTCTTGATTTGCTGGAAATGAATGTTTCACTTAGAGTTAATCATTCTTTAAAAGATAAACGTGAAGATATATGTAATCGAGGAGAAATAACAGAAATGCACATTCAACATATGGAGGATAAATTATTACATCACGAAGAAAAAGGAAGTTGGCTTCAAACGTTTCAAAACGTCATAGTAAGTGCATAAGAGGGTGGAAATAAATTGGATTATGGAAAATTAATGCAGTCTTCAATAAAATTAATACAGTACAATGATGAAACGATTATAAAAAAAAGAGAAGAGAAAGAGTTTGATTTTTATCAAGATATGAAGCCTTTTGTGGATATGGTTGATCAAGAGTTAGAAGTGTGGAAAGAATTAGCTTATCAATGGATAAAACATGAAAAGCCTAAGTATATACATGTGCAACAAATTGACCAAGTGTATGAGAATTTACAAAATAATGCACTGCAATGTTTTGTAAATAAGGGAAAAGGTAAGCGGTTTTATGAAACACATCAGGCGATTTTATACACGTTGCAGAACATAATAGAACAATGTAAGTGACAAGAGGGAAAACCCTCTTGTTTTTATGATTCTACAGTTGTATGTGTGGGTTTCGCCCCATTTATTTCTAATTCACGTATTAATACTCGGTATTCTGAGATGCAGATTTTTCCTTCTAAATAGTGATGTCTAGCAAAATCAAGCAACTCATTCATATCCTCTGTAGAGTACCCCTTTTTTTGAGCGAAAGCTTGTTTTAAATCCCCTAATATCATGTTGATTCCTCCCCAATGAGAATCTTCTTCTTCATTATCATAACATGAAAAGGCTTACTTTCTTATTTTTTTAAAAATTTAAACTTCCGACAAAAATAGACATTTATAAGGTTACACATTTTATTTTATAGGTACATATTCTATATGTAGAAACTTAGTTAGAGGGGGAGAATGCATGTTTCAGCAATCTAATGTATACCAACACATCAATTCGTATACACAACCGGATTTTTATCAATATAATGAAGATCCATATTTACGCTATAATATGCACCCATTTGCACCTTATTATGGAAATCAAGCGAATTATTATCAGCCATTTGAAGTATCCTTTATGAATCAGCAACCACAGTCCTATATGAATCAGCAATCTTATGTACCACAGCAACCACAATCTTATGTACCACAGCAACCACAATCTTTTATGAATCAGCCATCAATGTTTTACCCACCGAAACAGCCTTTTCAACCATATCCAACGATGAATAAACAAAAGCAACAACAGCAGCCAAGTCAATTTTCTAGTTTCGTATCTCAATTTAAGACGTCAGATGGTAACTATGATGTGAATAAAATGATGAATACAGCAGGCCAAATGATGAATGCTATGAATCAAGTCACTGGGATTGTAAAACAAGTTGGCGGCTTTTTTGCTAAAGGATGATAGTTGCGTGTCCAAGTTATCATATTTAAATGGCTATTATATAGACAAATTTCCATTAAATAAATGGGTATATATAACAAGCGGCTTTTACCCCTTTCTCATATTGTAAAGTGTAGTCAGATTTTTTAATGAGAGAGGAGAGAAAAAAACTATGTATCATTGTCATCCTTGTTTTGGAGGGCATAAACCTGTAGGACCTATTTGCGCAACACCTCCTGTCGTTCATCCAACAAAGCAATGTGTAACGAACACTTTTTCCACAACGGTGGTACCACATATTCACCCAACTCATACAACACATGTTCATCATCAACAAGTTAAAAGTCAACATTTCTTCCCGCAAACAGTTTCAAATGTGAATGTTGTAGAACCTGTTGCACCAGGATTCGGTGGAGTTGGAGGATTCGGCGGACCTGGAGTTGGAGGATTCGGCGGACCTGGAGTTGGAGGATTCGGCGGACCGTGTGGCCATGGGCATCATGTATCTCCATACGGACCAGGACCAAATGTAGGACCACAAGTATCTCCATACGGACCAGGACCAAATGTAGGTGGAATGTTTAAAAAGTAAATGTTATGTTAGAACTAGCAAAATGCTAGTTCTTTTCTTTTTATTGGAGTGTTGATATGAAAGTTGTTGCGGTAACAGGATATAAACCATTTGAACTTGGGATATTTAAGGATGATCATCCAGGCGTTATTTGTATAAAAAAAGCATTGCATCGTAAGTTACTTGCTTTTATAGAAGAAGGGTTGGAATGGGTTATTATTAGTGGGCAGTTAGGAGTAGAGTTATGGGCTGCTGAAGTTGTTTTTGACTTGCAGCTAGAATATCCTAATTTAAAGCTTGCTGTGTTTACTCCTTTTTTAGAACAAGAGGAAAATTGGAAAGAGGGAAATCGGGAACTATATGAGTTTATTCTAGGGCAAGCAGATCATGTTGATAGTATTACGAAAAGAAAATATGAAAGTCCTGAGCAATTTCGATTAAAAAATCAATTTTTTATTGAAAAAAGTAATGCACTTTTGGCAGTGTATGATGAAGAAAAACCAGGAAGTCCTAAATACATAGTAGAAGCAGCAAAGAAAAAAGGCGAAATAGAAAATTATCACAGTTATTTCATTCTTTTTTCTGATTTACAAGATATAATAGAAGAGGAACAGTGGGATAATGCCGAGTAATATGTAATATAGCTCATGTATATAGGATTGACAAAAGACATTGTTTCTGAAAAAATTTAGTTAATGAAAGTTTTGGTAAAAATTTGAGGTGAAGAAAATGATTTCGGATAAAATTAAATTAACAGCGAAAGATATTTTGGAAAAAGAATTTAAAACAGGTATGAGAGGTTACCAGCAAGAAGAAGTAGATAAGTTTCTTGATATGATTATTAAGGATTATGAGGCATTTCATAAGGAACTTGAGCAATTACAGCAACAAAATGTTCGTTTAAAACGTGAATTAGAAGAGCAAAAAGTAGCGGCAGTGCAAGTACCGCAACAACCAGCTCCAACACCGGTTGCACAACCTGTATACAACAATACGAACACGGATATTTTAAAGCGTTTATCTAATCTGGAAAAAGCTGTATTTGGAAGTAAGTTATACGAGTAATCTAGGGACAGAAAAAGATTAAAGCATTTTACATATAAAAAAGCATTGCAAAATCTTTTTGTTTCCACTATACTAATGTTTGTCATAACGTTTGGGTAATCGCTGCAACGCCAACGTTGTAGAGGAAAGTCCATGCTCGCACGACCTGAGATGGTTGTAGTGTTCGTGCCTAGCCAATTCATAAGCTAGGGTATTCTGGCTGTAAGGCTGGATTAACGGCAGGGAAAAAACCTAAGTCCTTTTGGATATGGTTTGACTACCTTTAAAGTGCCACAGTGACGAAGTCCTTGAAGAAATGATAGGAGTGGAACGAGGTAAACCCCACGAGCGAGAAACCCAAATAATGGTAGGGGAATCTTTTCCAAGGAAATGAACGATGGAAAAGGACAGGTTCGAGTAACCTGTAGATAGATGATTGCCACCGGAGTACGAGGCGTGGGCCGTTTGCAGTACAAAGGAACAGAACATGGCTTACAGAACGTTATGAACCAATTATGGAATGACTCAGCTCTCCTTTGTAAGAGGAGGGCTTTTTATTTGTATGAAGTTATAACTTGTGAGTTAAAATGGTAAATAAGAAAATACTTCGTAATATTTAATAATTAATAGAAGGAAAAGCTATTAATTATTGTTTGATTATACATAAGAGGTGAATGCAAATGGGAAAAGTTACTTTAATTGCAACAGCAGCAATGGGAATTGAAGCTTTAGTTGCAAGAGAAGTTCGCGATCTTGGTTATGAATGCCAAGTAGAAAACGGAAAAGTAACGTTTGAAGCGGATGCAAAAGCGATTTGTCGCACTAATTTATGGTTACGCACTGCAGATCGTGTGAAAATTAAAGTTGGTGAATTTAAAGCAACAACATTCGATGAATTGTTTGAAAAAACAAAAGCATTGAACTGGGGAGATTACATTCCAGAAAATGGAGAGTTTCCTGTAATTGGGAAGTCTTTAAAATCAACATTATTTAGTGTTTCAGATTGTCAACGTATTGTGAAAAAGGCTGTTGTTGAGAAACTAAAGACAACATATAGACGTACAACTTGGTTTGAAGAAGATGGTCCTTTATTCCGTATCGAGATTGCGATGCTAAAAGATATTGCAACATTGACAATTGACGCGAGTGGCGTTGGTCTTCATAAACGTGGATACCGCCTTGACCAAGGGGAAGCGCCTTTGAAAGAAACATTAGCGGCATCTTTAATTAAACTTACAAATTGGAAGCCAGATCGTCCGTTTGTTGATCCGTTTTGTGGATCTGGAACAATTCCGATTGAGGCAGCTTTAATTGGTCAAAATATTGCTCCTGGTTTTAACCGTGAGTTTGCATCAGATGCATGGGGTTGGATTGGTAAAGAAAATTGGCGTGAGGCTCGTCAAGAAGTAGAAGATTTAGCGAATTATGATCAACCATTGCAAATTATTGGATCAGATATCGACCACCGTATGATAAGAGTTGCACAGGACAATGCTGATGAAGTTGGACTGGGTGACTTAATTTCATTTAAACAAATGCAAGTAAAAGATTTTACAACAAAAGAGGAATATGGCTATGTTGTAACGAATCCTCCATACGGAGAACGTTTAAGTGAAAAAGCGCTTGTTGAAAAATTATATAAAGAAATGGGAGAAGTATTCCGCCCATTAGATACGTGGTCACTGTATTTATTAACGAGCTATGAAGCGTTTGAAAAATGTTATGGAAAAGATGCATCGAAAAAGCGTAAACTATTTAACGGTTTTATTCGTACAGACTATTACCAGTACTTTGGTAAACGCCCACCTCGTAATTCATAGTATAAAACCTCTTTGACGCGCATATACTGGCTATTATGTAATGTGCAAAAGGAGGAATAAATATGGATGGTTTCCAATTGTCGATGATTCAAAAGGCCATTCATCGTACGTATGATGAGCTTGGAAAAGAAATTAATCTTCAGGGTGTAGTTGCAGATGAAATACAGAAAGCACAGGAAGAATATTTATCTGCATTATCATATGAGACATTGATTGATAAGCGTTACTTAAAGTCATTAATAGAGTGAAAAATTTTCCTTTATATAAAGGAAAATTTTTTTCGCTCATTTCTATGTATTGCAACAGGGGAAAGCAACTGCTATTTAGATATAGCAGTTGCTATATCTTTTTATAGAAAAACTTTTTGGTTGGAGGCTAAGGATGTTTACTGAGAAGAGATTACCATTTGAAGTAGGGAAACAAGATAATTTTTATGATAAGTTGAATGAGTGGATTGGAGATGTGTTTTACGATATCCTCCCAGAAAAAGGTTTTGAAGAACGCGATGAACAAATTTTTATGGCATTCCAATTAGAACGAGCGTTTCAAGAGAAGAAAGTTATGTTCGCAGAGGCGGGTGTAGGAACGGGAAAAACGATTGTGTATCTTTTATATGCAATTTGTTATGCGCGTTATACAGGAAAGCCAGCTATTATTGCTTGTGCAGACGAAACGCTAATCGAGCAGCTTGTGAAAGAAGAAGGGGACATTGCGAAATTATCAGAAGCATTAGGGTTATCTGTTGATGTACGTCTAGCGAAATCAATGGATAATTATTTATGTTTACGTAAACTTGAAGATGTAATGAGTGGACGAGCTCCAGAAGTAATTGAAGATCTATATTATGAATTACCTCAGTTTGTATTTGATCATGGAACAATGCAAAACTTTACGCATTACGGTGATCGAAAAGAGTTTCCATTATTAAATGACGAAGAATGGTCAAAGGTATCTTGGGATTATTTCCAAGACTGCTTCACATGTGATTCTCGTCACCGTTGTGGTCAAACGCTCTCTCGTGAACATTACCGTAAAGCAGCAGATTTAATTATTTGCTCTCAAGATTTCTATATGGATCATATTTGGACATATGATGCTCGTAAACGCGAAGGGCAAATGCCGCTTTTACCAGAAAGCAGTTGCGTTGTTTTTGATGAAGGACACCTTGTGGAATACGCAGCGCAAAAAGCACTGACGTATCGATTAAAGCAAACGATGATGGAGCAACTCTTAACAAGATTATTACAAAATGATATTCGAGAAGAGTTTGCTCATTTAGTAGAAGAGACAATTTGGCAAACAGAGCGTTTCTTTGATGTATTAAGAGAAAGTAAAAAAGAAATTGCTGGATCAGATCGTTTAGAAATTACAGTAACAGAAAAAGTGATTACAGAAGCGAAACGACTTTATGCCAAAATTGCTGAAGTTGGTGATGCTCTTGTATTTGAAAGTGAAATGTATACAGTAAACACTTATGATTTAAATATCGTTGATGAGCATTTAGATGTACTGGAACATTCACTTCGTCTCTTTATGCATGAGAAAAATGTAATTACATGGGGAGAAGAAGGTGATGGTGCCTTTACGTTAGTTATTATGCCACGTGCGGTAGAAGAAGTGCTACAGGAGAAAGTATTCTCGAAAAAGATTCCGTATATCTTCTCTTCTGCTACATTATCTGAAAATGATTCATTCGCATTTACAGCAAATAGTTTAGGGGTAAAAGATTATTTATCATTCTCAGTAGCTTCTCCATTTGATTATGAAGAGCAAATGAAAGTATACTTACCATCGTATAACCAGGAAAATGAATGGGAACGAAAATGTCAGTATACGCTTGAGAACATTCAAAAAACAAATGGGCGTACGCTTGTATTATTCCGCACAACACAAGAACTTGCGGCGTTCAAAGAATATGTGAATAAAGAACAAATGTCTGTTCCGTTCTTATATGAAGGAGATCAAGAGATTAGTCAGCTTGTTTCCCGCTTCCAAAATGAACAAGAGACTGTGCTTTGCGCTGTTCATTTATGGGAAGGTTTAGATATTCCGGGTTCTTCACTATCACATGTCATTATTTGGTCGCTACCATTCCCTCCAAACGATCCTGTGTTTGAAGCGAAACGTAAGCATGTTAATGATCCGTTTTGGGATGTAGATGTACCATATATGATTTTACGTCTTCGTCAAGGAATTGGACGTTTAATTCGTACGAGCGAAGATAAAGGTGCTATTTCGTTATTCTTATCAGAGAATGAAAATGAAAAGGTTATTGAGGCTGTAAAGAAAGTACTTCCAGTAGAAGGTACGGTACTATAAAGTGAAACTGTAATCAGTAGCGGTTTTCGGCACCCCTCACCAATGGAAAAAGCTTAGCGTTTGCTAAGCTTTTTCTTTCTATATGGAAAAGGACTTTATATCTTTATGTCGAAATATAGGTGAGGTAGAAAAAGGAGGCAATAAAATATGACAATCGCTACATATGAAGTAGAAAAAGAGTTTTTAGCACACGTGAAAAAGATAAATAATTATGGGGAAGCATTAAGCCTAATATTTTGGGATTTACGTACAGGAGCACCGAAACAAGGTGTGGATCAACGCTCTGAGGTAATAGGAATGCTTTCATCAGAGGTATTTTCATTATCAACTTCTGATGAGATGGAAAGATATTTAAAAGAATTAGAACAGCTAATAGTAGATAATAAAATTTCCGAAACAACAAAGAAAATTGTAGAAGAGTGCCGCAAAGCGTATGATCGAAATAAAAAAATTCCACAGGCCGAGTATGAAGAGTTTGTTAAATTGCAAGCAAAATCGGAAAGTGTTTGGGGAGAAGCACGTGAAAAATCTGATTTTGAAATGTTCCGACCATACTTAGAAAAAATTGTTGAATATAAGAAAAAATTTATTACATATTGGGGTTATGAAACTTATAAGTATAATACGCTTTTAGATATGTATGAGCCAGGTATGACAGTAGAAGTGTTAGATCATGTATTTGGACAACTACGTGAGCGTATTGTTCCACTTGTAAAAGATATTGGTGAATCAAATAAAGAATTAAAAACAAATGTCTTATTTGAACATTTTTCAAAAGAACAACAAAAGAATTTTACTTTAGAGTTACTAACGCAATTAAATTATAATTTCGAGGCTGGCCGTCTTGATGAAACGATACATCCTTTTGAAATTACATTAAATAGAGGGGATGTTCGCATTACAACTCGTTATGATGAGAATGACTTCCGCATGGCAGTTTTCGGAACAATTCATGAATGTGGACATGCTGTATATGAACAAAATATTTCAGAAGAATTAGAAGGAACACCGCTTTGCAGTGGTACATCGATGGGAATCCATGAATCGCAATCGCTATTCTTTGAAAACTTTATTGGACGTAATAAATCGTTCTGGAAGAAAAATTATGATATATTGAAACAATCTAGTGATGGGCAATTTGAAAACGTATCTGTAAATGAATTCTATGATGCGATTAATGAATCAAAACCTTCCTTTATACGTATTGAGGCAGATGAACTTACATATCCGCTTCACGTTATGGTTCGTTATGAACTGGAGAAAGAATTATTTGATGGAACATTAGAAGTAAAAGACTTGCCGGCAGCATGGAATGACAAGATGGAGAGTTATTTAGGTATCCGTCCAGAAACGGATGCACAGGGTGTGCTACAAGATGTACATTGGTCAGATGGATCTTTTGGATATTTTCCATCTTATGCACTTGGTTATATGTATGCAGCGCAATTTAAACATAAGATGTTAGAGGAAATTCCAAACTTCGATGCATTGCTAGAAGAAGGAAATGTGACACCAATTCGTGAATGGTTAACAAGAAATATTCACCAATATGGTAAAACGAAAAAACCATTACAAATATTAGAGGATATAACAGGTGAAGGGTTAAATGCAAATTATTTAGCGGATTATTTAGAAGCGAAATATAAAGAGATTTATGAGTTATAAAAAGAAAAGGAGCTGCTTTAATGCAGCTCCTTTTTATGAATTAACATTTTACTGTATATGTGCGTTGCTTAAGGAGGAAGAGAAGTGAATTATACTTTTGAAGTGATGACACAAGAGCAAGCAGAAGAAATTGCGTTTAAATGGCACTATGAGGATAAGTATTCTTTTTATGATATGGAAGCCGATCAAGAAGATTTAGTGGAGTTTTTAGATCCTAAAATACGCGGAGAAACGACTTTTGCTGTTAGTGAGAATAATAGGCTTGTTGGATTTTTTAGTTTTAATAAAGTAGATATACATACAGTGGATATTGGACTTGGAATGAAACCAAACCTGACTGGAAATGGATTAGGTTTGGTATTTATAAAGGCAGGTCTGGTTTTTTGTGAAAAAAAATATCAACCTAAGTATATAACGTTATCAGTGGCAACATTTAATCAAAGGGCAATTAATGTTTATAAGAAAGCAGGTTTTGAAGCAGTTGGAGCTTTTATTCAAGAGACAAATGGAAGTCGCTTTGAATTTTTAAAAATGATGTATGTGACTTTATGCCCATCAAGATAAAATAGTTTTGAAACGATTTGCTTAGTAGTGATTTATGTTTTTTATGGATTCTATCGTACATAAAAATACATTTTTTTGAAATTTAGGGAGGGATATGAAAGTGGGTTGTTTTGATAATTTTGATTTTAATAACTTTTGGGATGACAGCGAATATGCAAGAGATGAATATATTTCTGAATATCTTACAGATGAAATGATTTCTAAACTAGAAAATGAATTAGGGTATAAGCTACCTGAATCTTATATTTGGTTAATGAAGAAGCATAATGGGGGAATTCCAATAAACGATTGTTTTCCTACAGATATTCCTACAAGTTGGGCAGAGGATCATGTTGCTATAACTGGTATTTATGGTATTGGATATAAAAAAAGTTCTTCATTAGGTGGAGAATTTGGTAGTGAATTTTGGATTGAAGAATGGGGATATCCTGAAATAGGAGTAGCTATTTGTGATTGTCCCTCGGCTGGACACGATATGATATTTCTTGATTATAGGGAGTGCGGCCCGAAAGGAGAGCCTTGTGTTGTACATATCGATCAAGAATATGATTATAAAATTACATGGTTAGCAAAAGACTTTGAGAGTTTTATTAGAGGGCTTGTAAATGGGGAAGTCTATGATGATAGCGAACAAATCAAGGAAGAATATTAAGAAAAGGATTATGCTTATTAAGCCTGCAGGTACCTGATTAAATAGCTATTCTCGAAATAAAGCAGAGGGGATATCCCCTCTGCTTTTCACTTACCATAATTTAAACCCTTTTGAACCGGGCGGAGCATTTTGAATCATATCGATAAACGGAATGGTATAAGCGAATAAAATGAGTAGAGCTGTAATGCCAATCCAAAGCTTCCAATTATCGAAAACCATCGGTGTCCGTTCAGATGCATCAGCTACTTCACCAATTGGGAATTCCGTTTGTCCTTTTGGAGCGAAGAAGACAAGATCCACATAAATAATAATTGCGATAACAATGCCAACGAATAAAATGGCGCCTCCGACTGCTTGCGCAATTTGATATGGAATCCATTCAAGTGCTTGCTGCGAATTTCCATATGTAGAAAAAGCAGAACGCCGAGGTGCTCCGAGTAACCCGGCAAAGTGCATACCAGCAGACATGAAGAACATACCGATAGCCCACACGCAAGTTTGAATCATGGCAAGCTGGTTCATTTCCTTTGTCATGACGCGTCCTGTTAGATGTGGAATTAACCAATAGGCGATTCCGAAAAATGTTAATACAACAGATGTTGCTAATGTTAAGTGGAAATGCCCAGTTATCCATACAGTATTATGAACGACCTGGTTTAGTTGGTTACTTGCATTGACAAGTCCACTAGCACCAGCTGGAATAAACATTAACATACCGACGAATGGAGCGAAAAATCTAGCATCTCCCCATGGGAGCATTCGAAGCCATCCGAATAGTCCAGTAGCTCCTTTTGAACGCCCAAACTGTTCAAAGGTTGCAAATAAAGAGAAGGCGGTTATTAAAGATGGAATGACAACCATAAACGTTAAGACAACTTGTAAGTATTTCCACCCAGGGTCAATACCTGGTTCTGTTAATTGGTGGTGGAATCCTACAGGCATAGAAAATAGTAAAAATAAGATGAATGACAAACGAGCTAGTGAGTCACTGGAAATTTTACCGCCAATAATTTTCGGTATAATGACATACCAAGCCATATAGGCAGGAAGGAGCCAAAAATAAACGAGCGGATGACCGAAGTACCAAAATAGTGTTCGGCTGACCAGGACGTCAATTTTATCAATAAAGCCTAGGCTCCATGGAATAAATTGAATAAGTGCTGCTGCCGCTACACCAAGTGTTGCAACAAGCCATAGTGTCATTGTCACAACAGCCATAAAGCTTAACAGAGGACCTATTTTTCCTTTGTTATGTTTTTTCCATGTACGATACTGAGCAAACATTGCAAATCCGCTGAACCAACTTCCGACAATAACAAGGGTAAGGCCAATGTAAAATCCAGGATGTGCTTTTAATGGAGCATAGAACGTATAGAGTACAGTAGCTTTATTGAGTAGGATAAAAATTGCAGTAATTGTTGTTCCAATTGTCATAAGCCAAAAACCAATCCAGCCTGTTTGTCGGGTACCTTTTGAGAGGACACCAGTTGTTTTACTCATACAAGCAAATAAGAAACCGATAATAAAGAACGTTGTTAAGACAAGCCCGAGTAAAACACCGTGTGTCGTTAACACTTGATAATAACCAATACCAGCAGGTAAATTGAATTTTCCTGAACGGACAAGAACTTGTAGTAATCCGCATAACCCACCTAAAAACAGGGCGATAAATGCGATGTGAATATGAGCCATTGCTAATTTTGCATCTCGTTTGCTTATTTTATCCTGCAGTGCAATCATTTGTCGGTCACCTCTACTTTCGCGCTCATCATATGATGGCCAGTACCACAATATTCATTACAGACAATTAAATACTCTCCAGATTTTTTGAAAACTTGTGAAGCGGTACTTACATATCCAGGTTCAATCATCATGTTGACATTTGTCCCTGCGATTTCAAAACCATGTACAACATCTTTTGTTGCAACGACAAAATCTACTTTTGCACCTTTTGGTACTTTAATTGTATTTGGTGTAAAAGAAAAAGCTTGTGAGACAATCGTCACTTGATAATGATTTTTTCCAACTTGTTTAACGCCGGGTTGATCAAATGGTGCGGTCGCTTGAACCTTTTCTGGGTCAATTGTAGTTAAACAACTCGGTGGTTTGTTACCCATATAAAAAGCACTAATCCCTAAAACAGCCAAAAATACGAACAGTGAGCCGACACCGAAAATGAGCCAAATTTTTTCGTATTTATGTAAGTGCATATCTCCATCTCCCTTTTCAGAACTATATCTTATAGCCGATTAACAAAAATTTGATAGACGCTAAACCACGTGAAAATAATGAAAAAACCAATAAAAAAAAACAGAGATTAAAGTTCCTTTTAACGAACTTTTTTGAGTGTCTTCAGTTTCTGTCTGATGTAAATTATGTTCCCCCATGATACCCCTCCTTGAATAAATGAAATCTTACATTTTTATAATACAAAAAATTTAGATAATTTTATCACGTCCGAATGTGCTTTCAAAAAGTGTTCATTGATACAATAAAAACTATGTCTATGATGAGAACTTATAAAGTTGCGGATTCTTACAAGTTTTGGAATGTTAATTTGTGAAAAAAATGTGAAATGAATGCTCTTTTGAAATTGTTGAGGAGGATGTGTATGATTAAATTTGGAAAGCTTTTATCGAGGGGAGATTTCATGAGTACAATAAAAACGAAAAAAGAAATAAATTTGATGCGCGAATCGGGAAATTTACTAGCTTCGTGTCATCAAGAAATTGCGAAAATAATAAAACCAGGTATCACGACATTGGAAATTAATACATTTGTTGAAACGTATTTAGAAAAGAATGGTGCGACACCTGAACAAAAAGGATATAACAATTATCCATATGCAATATGTGCATCTGTGAATGATGAAATGTGTCATGGTTTTCCGACTACTCACCCATTAAAGGGAGGTGATATTGTTACGATTGACATGGTAGTGAACTTAAATGGTGCTCTTGCTGATTCTGCATGGACTCATAAAATAGGGGATATTTCTAATGAAGCAGAAAAGTTATTACTAGTAACGGAAAATGCTTTATATAAAGGAATTGAGCAAGCGATAATCGGAAATCGTGTAGGTGATATTGGATATGCGATTGAAAGTTATGTAGCTTCGGAAGGGTTTTCTGTCGCAAGGGATTTTACAGGACATGGAATTGGTAAAGAAATCCATGAAGAACCAGCAATTTTTCATTTTGGAAAGTCAGGTCAAGGATCAGAATTACAAGAAGGAATGGTAATAACGATCGAACCGATTGTAAATGTAGGTATGCGATATTCAAAAGTAGATTTAAATGGATGGACTGCCCGTACGATGGATGGAAAATTGGCAGCGCAATACGAGCACACGATAGCAATTACAAAGGATGGACCAGTTATTTTAACGAGTCTCTAGTAGAAGAATACGAAATGTAAGAGGTTTCAAAACTCGAACGAAAAAGATGTTTTTGTAAAATTTGTACGTGTTTTTTCTAGAAACGCTTTTCAAAGTAAAAAAAGTGCGTTATAATCCTTCTATAAAATAAATAGGTTAGCTACACTCATATAATCGCGGGGATATGGCCTGCAAGTTTCTACCGAAGTACCGTAAATACTTTGACTATGGGTGAGGACGAATATATTGCTGGTTTAGCATTCTTTTTTGCCAAGCTCCAAAAGCACGTCTCTCACTTGTAACGAGTGGTGGCTGCTTTTGGAGTTTTTTATTTGCATAAGAGGGGGAGCAAACATGAAAGTATTACAAGAAAAGATTTTAAACGAAGGAAAGGTTTTATCTGGTGATGTGTTGAAGGTAGATGCCTTTTTAAATCATCAAATTGATCCAGTACTTATGCAGAAAATAGGAAAAGAGTTTGCACAGCGTTTTAAGGAAGATAATATTACGAAAATCGTGACGATTGAATCTTCGGGTATTGCACCAGCGGTTATGGCAGGTTTAGAGCTTGGTGTAAAAGTGGTTTTTGCAAGAAAGCGGAAATCGTTAACGTTACAAGATAATATGTATGTTGCAAAAGTATACTCATTTACAAAACAAGAAACGAATGAGATTTCATTATCTAGAAATCATATCCATGAAAATGATCGTGTATTAATCATTGATGACTTTTTAGCAAACGGTCAGGCTGCTTTAGGCTTAATGAGTTTAGTAGAGCAAGCCGGTGCAAGTATTGCTGGGATTGGAATTGTTATTGAAAAAGCATTTCAAGACGGAGGAAAGAAACTACGTGAGAACGGTGTTCGTCTAGAATCACTTGCAGAAATTGCATCACTTGATAACGGTACTGTTACATTTGTTCAGCATGAGACTGCGGAGGTGAAATAGTCATGAAGCAACACCCATTTAAAATCGCATCCCTTGGCGTGCAACATATGCTTGCGATGTATGCAGGAGCAATAATTGTTCCACTTATTGTTGGCGGAGGACTTGGCTTAAATCAACGAGAATTAACATACTTAGTATCCATCGATTTATTAATGTGTGGTGTCGCAACAATTTTACAAGCTTTATCGAATCGATTTTTTGGAATTGGCCTTCCTGTTGTACTTGGTTGTACGTTTACAGCAGTTGGACCGATGATCGCCATCGGTAAACAGTACGGTGTTTCTTCTATATATGGAGCAATTATTGCAGCAGGATTGTTCGTTGTTATTTTTGCAAAATTATTTGGAAAGCTTGTGAAACTGTTCCCGCCTGTAGTAACGGGTTCTGTTGTTACAGTTATTGGAGTTACATTAGTTCCAGCGGCTATTAATGACATGGCTGGAGGAGTTGGAAGTAAGGATTTTGGAAGTCTAGAAAACTTAGCGTTAGCATTTGGTGTTTTACTATTTATTATAATTATGTACCGCTTCTTTGATGGTTTTATCCGTTCTATTTCTATATTACTTGGTCTTTTATTTGGTACGATTATTGCAGCATTTATGGGAAAGGTGAGCTTGCAGGCTGTTGGAGAAGCAGAGTGGTTTCACGGTATTCAACCGTTTTACTTTGGCACACCAACATTTGAGTTAACGCCGGTTATTACGATGATTCTCGTTGCTTGTGTTGGGATTGTGGAAGCAACTGGCGTGTATTTCGCTTTATCCGATATATGTAACAAAAAGATTGGTGAAAAAGAGCTAACAAAGGGTTATCGTGCCGAAGGATTAGCGATGATCTTAGGTGGTATTTTTAATGCATTTCCATATACGACTTATTCGCAAAACGTAGGTCTTGTTCAATTAACAGGTGTACGAAATCGCGTCATTATTTATACGTGCGGTGGTATGTTAATCGTTCTTGGTTTTATTCCAAAAATTGCAGCTATCACAACGATTATTCCAAAGCCAGTACTTGGTGGTGCCATGCTAGCAATGTTTGGGATGGTTATGGCATACGGTATTAAAATGTTAAGTAGTGTAGACTTTGCAAAACAAGAAAATTTATTAATCGTAGCATGCTCTGTTGGAATTGGCCTTGGTGTAACAGTCGTTCCAACGTTATTCTCTCAGCTTCCAGAAAGTATTCGTATTTTAACAGATAACGGAATTGTACTTGGAAGTGCGTCAGCTGTACTCTTAAATATTGTGTTTAATATGATTCCGCAGCGCAAAGCGAAAACAAAAGAAGAGCAAATTCCAATGCAAAGTGCTGTAACAGAAGCATAAACAAAAAGCAAGGTTCTCATTAAGAGACCTTGCTTTTCTTTTTTAGAGGCATCATTTTTCCATATGTGCCAAGGCGCCAAATGTATTCGAGTGGGCCGTATTGATAATGAGAGAGCCACCAGCGGCTCATAAAGATTTGTAGTGTATAAAAACCAATGCAAAATAGTGGGCCTACCCATAATGGGACCGGTAAATAATTTTTGAAAAATAGACCAAACACAATCAATGTTATTACTGTGTGTGAAATGTAGTTGGTTAGTGCCATCCGTCCTACATATTGGAAAGGTTGTAATAATTTTTGCCATTGTTCCTTTTGTAATAAACGCATAAGTGTGAAAATATAAAAGATAAATAAAGTTTTACCACTAAACATTGTAAGACCTCTCATGTAGATTGGTTCATATGGTTGTTTTGCCACAAAGTAGCGAATCATGAAGAACCAAATAGGTAATGTTAAAACGAACATAATGATTTGCCACTTTTTTAGTTTTGGATCTAGTTCCTTCGTTCGGCGGAAAATGTCGTTTTTGCCGGCATATAAGCCGAGCAAGAATAATCCAACTATTTCTGGAAGTATAAAAAGGTTTGTCTGGATTACTTCAGAATAAAAATCTGTAAAGCGATCTTGCACTTGTACTCCCAAATTTTCTAAAGGCATAATGGGGTGGGAAGTTCTTAATTCTTCTATTGGCATAAACATAAGGAGTAAACTCATTAGTAGCATGAAAAACTGGAAAAGTCCTAATAGAACTAAAGCACATATTAAAACAGTACGAGGCTTTCTTTTATAAAATAAAAATAAGAAAAATCCTGCAATTGCATAGCTATGTAAAATATCCCCATCCCATAAAAGGACATAATGCATGAAGCCGAATAATAATAAGATGAGGAGACGACGAACAAATAATGTTTTTGGATGATCTGTTTTTGTCTCAGCACGCTGCATGAAAATGTAAAATCCTAGTCCAAACAAAAATGAAAAAATAGTATAAAATTTTGTTTGAATAAACATGTCATAAAATAGGCGAATATAACGGTCTATTTCTTCATAACCTCCTGTGATTTCACTAGTGTCAACACCAGCAATAACAGGCCAGTTAACAAGAAAAATACCAAATACAGCAATCCCTCTAATAATATCGATAGAATGAATCCTCTCACCGTTCGAAACGCTTAGTTCCATTATTTTCCTCCTTTGAATAAAGCCCTTTTATTATACAAAATGTTATCAAAAGGAGATAGAGGGGATTTCCAATTTTTGAAACTGTTAAGATGTTTGTTATGAGATATAATAAGGATGCACAGCAAGTTTTTCACTCCTTTAAAACAGGTAGTAAAGAAGCTCCTTATTTTCAAGGAGCTTCTTTTTTAGAAATTAATATTGATAATGATTCTCTTTAATGATAAAATATACTCAAAAGTGATAATCATTATCAAAAAAAGGTTGGTGTGCTAAATATGGTATATGCATTAGTTGCAGGAACGGTGGCTGTGTATGCTGTCGTTACAAAATATGTGTTAAATGGAGTCGGAGCAACAAAATGAACAAACTTACATAGAATCCCTTTCATCTGTCAAAAGAATGAAAGGGATTTTTTATTTTTAATGAGAATATCCTGAAAATTTAGTATGATAGTAGGGTATATACATCTTGGAATAAAGGGGAACAAGGGGATGACAAACATAGTACAGACAAACAGTATGAAAAAGCTTGTTTGTTTTTATGAAGAATGGCAGAAGCATGGTGATACGGAAAATAGTTTGAAGTTGTTTGAAGTGATTCAAAAATATAAGCAAGAACAGCTTATGATTGCTTTTTGCGGTCACTTTTCTGCTGGAAAATCGACAATGATGAATCACTTATATAAAGCGCAGTTATTACCAACAAGTCCGATTCCGACAAGCGCGAACGTTGTTAAAATTGAAAAGGGACAGGACCGTGTTGTTGTGACAGTGAAATCTGGAGAGCATTATGAATATGATGGTGCATACTCGGCGGAAGAATTGAAACAGCTTTGTAAAAATGGTGATGAAATAATTGGCGTTCATATTTATCGAAATGATGCGCCAATTCCTGATGGTGTTATGCTCGTTGATACACCTGGAATTGATTCAACAGATGATGCGCATCAATTAGCAACAGAATCAACACTCCATCTTGCGGATGTTATTTTTTACATGATGGATTATAACCATGTTCAGTCAGAAGTGAATTTGCAGTTTGTGAAAGAATTAAAGCAGCGTAATAAAACAGTTTATCTTGTTATCAATCAAATCGATAAGCATAAAGAAAATGAGCTATCATTTGAAGATTATAGGCAAAGTGTGAGTCAATCGTTTTCTAACTGGGATATTGAAGTAGATGGTATTTTTTATACTTCTTTACGAATGATGAACCATCCATATAATGAAATACAAAGATTAGAGAAATTACTTTCTTCGATTATGAAAGAGCGTGAGCAGTATGTGGGCAATGGTATGGAAAGAGAAACGGCATATTTATTACAAGAACATTTTTCATTTATTCTTGCAGAAAATGAAAAACAATTAATGCCCTACCAAAAAGAATTAGCATCACCTCTATCGCTTACAGACGTAATGGAAAAGAAAGAAGAGCTTATTGAAAATAAACGACGTGTGGCTAGTAAAGAATCGGACGTGAAAAATGAATTTATAAAAGGATTGCAAGCAATATTAGACAATGCTTACTTAATGCCATTTGAAATGAGAGAGTTAGCAAATCAATATTTAGAAACGAAGCTAACGAAGTTTAAAGTTGGTTTGCTATTTGCAAAAGGAAAAACAGAGCAAGAAAAACAGCGGCGTTTAGATGCATTTTATTCAGCACTAGGGAAGACCGTTGAAACACAGATTGATTTTCATGTGAAAGAGTTTATTGTGGCTTTCTTAAAAGATGAAGGGATGTTTACAGAAGAAGTCGGAAAAGACATATATGCACTGCGAATTTCTTTTGGTCCAGAATTATTAGCAGAAACCATTAAACAAGGTGCAGGGTTTACAGGAGATTACTTGCTTCTTTATACAGCGGATGTTGCGAATGAGCTGAAGAAACGCTACTTTATGAAAGCACAGCAAATTTTTGAGCAAAGCACGGGCGTTTTACGGAAAAAGATGGAGAAAGAGATTGCTCATATTGAACAAGAAATTGAGCAATATACTATGTTACAGACAGCAAAAGAAACAAAATTACAATATATTGAGGCGTATGATAAATACGAGAATTACTTACAAGGTATTTGGAGCGATCATGTACCGGTGCCAAATGAATTGCAAGTAGAAAAAGTATTACAAGGGAAGAAACAGGTTGTAAATGAGAAGTTTACATTACAAGAACAAGAGGTACAAAGTGATAGTATTTCGTATAAGGAAGAAAATGTAAAAACAACAGCAACATTAAATATTCATCGTATATTAGAACAAGTAAAAGATGCGGAAACAATATTAGAAACTCTTCCTACACTTAAACATTTGCATCAAGAAGTTGTCGGGAAAAGAAAACGTGTTGAAACAAAGCAATTTACAGTAGCGTTATTTGGAGCTTTTAGTGCAGGGAAATCATCATTTGCAAATGCATTGCTTGGTGCGAATGTACTCCCGGTATCACCAAATCCAACAACGGCGACGATTAATCAGATTTTACCGATTACAGAAGACAAACCTCACGGCACAGTAATTGTTCAGTTTAAATCGAAGCAGGCGCTATTAGAAGATATGAAAGCAGTTTATAAATTGTTTCATTATGAAATAAAGACATTTGAAGAAGCGTTATTACAAATAGATACAATCCTACAATACCCGTCACCAAGTGGAAAGCAGAAAACAACGTTTAGTTTTTTACGTGCAGTGCAGAGGGGATATCAAGCAGTTTCTAATCATTTGGGAGAACAAGTGCAAGTTACGTTAGAGGAATTCTCTGATTATGTAGCGAATGAAGAGAAATCATGTTTTGTTGAATATATGGAATTATACTATGATTGTGCTTTAACGAGACAAGGCGTTGCACTTGTTGATACACCAGGAGCAGATTCTATTAATGCTCGACATACAGACGTTGCATTCCAATATATTAAAAACGCTGATGCGATTTTATTTGTAACATACTACAATCATGTCTTTTCAAGGGCGGATCGTGAATTTTTAATTCAACTTGGCCGTGTCAAAGATACATTTGCGCTTGATAAAATGTTCTTTTTAATTAACGCAGCGGATTTAGCTCAGTCTGAGGATGAACTTGAAATGGTAAAAGGCTATATAGCAGACCAGCTCCTGCAATACGGTATCCGAAATCCACGTCTATTTGCAATTTCGAGCTTATGTGCACTTGAGGAGAAACAAGGAAAGAGTATTGCAAAAGAAAAGTATGGTATCTTGAAAAATTCGGGGATTACAAAGTTTGAAGAATCATTTACATCCTTTATGATGCGTGATTTAATGCTCGTATCTGTCCATTCTTTATATAGCGCATTGCAAAGTGCTGAGCAGCTTCTTGTAAATATGATACAAGGAGCAAAGCAAGGGAACGATGAGAAAGAAAAACAAATAAAAAAATATGAAGCAGAACGTGAGCAGCTACTTCATATTATTTCATCGTATAGTGTACTTGCAGAAGAGCAAGCGATGCAAAATGAAGTGAAAGAACTGTTATATTATGTGCAGCAACGTCTATTTTTACGTTATAACGATGTGTTTACTGAATTTATTAACCCAGCATCCCTTCGAACAGATGGAAATGTGAAAATTAAGTTGCAAGAATGTCTCATGGAACTTGTAGCCTTTATCCAACATGATTTATTACAGGAAATGCGAGCAACGTCACTACGTCTTGAAAAATGGATGGATGAAGCGATGCAACGTGCAAAAGATGAAATTGCAGTGAAATGTAAGTTGGAAAACGAATCTATTTCTATGAATGGGACAGCAGATTATGAATACCAAGTTATTACGCATAAAGAGCCGTTTCCTTCTATAGAAATAAAGCATTTTAAAAAGGCATTATCTCATTTCAAAAATGAGAAAAGTTTCTTTGAAAAAAATGATAAAGCAACAATGCAGGAAGATACGAAGGAATCACTTGAGCCTGTCGTATCCCAATATGTAGCTGATGAAGAAGAGATATTTATCCAGCATTATAAACAAGAATGGGAATTGAAATGGGACTTATTCAAAAAAGTGATGCAGGAAGATGTTAAGCAATATTATGCAAGTGTATTATTCGCTTTAGCAGAGACAATTGATGTGTCGCTATATGAACAAAGTAAGGAACAATTACAGAAACAGTTAGCAGCAATCGAAAAAGAAATTCATATTTTATAAGCTCTATGAAAAAAAGATTCGTTCAATTTTCTTTTGTAATACAGCATCCAGAGATTTTACGAATCCTGCAAATTCATCTGTAGAAATCATATGAGTCAGAACTAACCGTCTGCCATCTGGTGTTTCACCGCATAAGACGAATGAAGAAAACTCATATGTTTTTCCATCTACAACTAATTTTGGGTGGGAATATGTTCCGTTTTTCTTTTTCTTTCCATCAATCGAGATGACGTTGCATTTTTTCTCATTGTTGTCCATGGTGAATCCCTCCTTTGTATTACTTATGGTAGACAAGGAGGGTTTAGAACAAGAGAGAAAGGGGAAATTTCATGAAAATTGTCATGGAACGTATTTCGCAAGATAAGGCGCCGATGTCATTATTGTTGCTTGCTGATCCCAGTGAGAGGCAAATTAATTCATATTTGAAGAGAGGTCTTTTATATATTGCGAAATATGAAGAAGATGTTATAGGCGTATATGTATTACTTGAAACAAGACCGCAAACAATGGAAATTATGAATATCGCTGTTTCAGAAGAAATACAAGGGCAAGGACTTGGAAAACAGTTATTACAGCATGCAATTGCAACTGCCAAAGAAAAACACATGCATAACCTTGAGGTAGGGACAGGGAATTCTAGTATTTCACAGCTTGCTTTCTATCAAAAATGTGGTTTTCGTATTTTTTCTATTGATTTTGATTACTTTTCGAAGCATTATGAAGAAGAGATTATTGAAAATGGGATTGTATGCCGAGATATGATTCGGCTTACAATAGAACTCTAGTCATTTTCTTATGAAGAATTGGCGAGAAAGTATAAATTATTTAGGGGGAAGAGAAGATGGAAGTACATAAAGCAATTACAGCACATTCTCGTAAACAAAATGAAATTGTGACAACATTTTTACAGTTAGAAGCACAGCGTGAAGCGGCAATTGAAGCTGCAGTAGCACTTGCGTCAAATGGAAAACATTTCTCAGTAGATGCAATTAATATGGTAACGAAGCAAATCAATGCTCTTGCTAAACGAGGTGTTGCACCGCAACGTAAAATTGTAACAGAAGATATGGTTATGGAGTATGTAGGTCGTCTGCAAGAGAAAGAAGGTCGTTAAGCATGATTGTTACAGTCGAATGGTTACGTGATCACATAGAAGATGAACATGTCCGTGTAGTCGATTGTCGTTTTGACTTAGCTGATTCAAATTGGGGACGAAAGCAGTATGAAAAAGAACATATTCCCCATGCATTATATTTTGACTTAAATCTTGATTTATCAAGCGCTGTTACGGAGCATGGTGGTCGTCATCCACTCCCAAGTCTTGAGAATTTTGCCGAAAAGCTTTCTCAGGCTGGTATTGATGAAAATACGACAGTGGTTGCATATGATAGTCAAGCTGGTGCAATGGCTTCGCGTCTATGGTGGCTATTAACATATGTAGGACATCAAAAAGCATATGTGTTAAATGGTGGGTTTCCTGCTTGGAAAGACCAAAATTTATCTACAACAGCTGAAGTTCCAACCATTGAACGGAAAAAATTCATACCGAATGTGCAAGACAACATGCTTGTAACGATGAAAGATGTGAAAGAAAAAATTCGTACAAATGCAGATGTTACGTTAATTGATTCGAGAGAGCCAAAACGTTATGCTGGCGCTGAAGAATCTGTTGATCCTAAAGCTGGTCACATTCCAACAGCAGAAAATTATTTTTGGAAAGATGGAATCACATCGGAAGGTCAGTTCAAAGATAAAGAGGAACAAGAAGATCGTTTCCGCTATCTTAGTAAAGAGAAGGAAACAATCGTCTATTGCGGATCTGGTGTAACAGCATGCCCGAATGTATTAGCGTTACAAACAGCTGGTTTTCGTAACGTGAAGTTATATGCTGGAAGCTGGAGTGATTGGATTTCTTATCCAGAAAACCAAATTGTAAAAGAAGGACAGTAACCTCTTGCGTGCAAAAATATTTTGTATTAAAATAAGGTCACAAGCAAGAATTTGCTTCAAAATATTACATTTTACACATTGCATGCAATGTGATAAGATAACGACAAGTAAATAAAGCATCCTGCGGTGTACGTAACTTATTTATGTCTAAAACCGATGTTAGTTATACGGAAGCTCAACATTTAGCGACCATCATCAAGCCTTCCATGTGGAGGAAGATGTACGGTAGCTGTGAGGGCATCCACCTGCGAGTAGCGGGTTTTTGGACATTTACGAGGGACGGCACGTGCGGGGGTCTTATTTTAACTAACATTATATAAAATTCCTACGGTGTACGTAGCTTATGTATGTCTTAAACCAATAAGTATAATACGGAAGTTCAATATTTAAATGTAAACAGCATGCCATCTTTTTAAGAAGGAAGCTGAAAGCATTTATGAGAACATCCACCTGTGAGAGCAGGTTTATGGACATCTAGAGAGAACGGCATGTGTGGGGCTATATAAAAAACCTTACGTTTTATACGTAAGGTTTTTTTGTTTTAGGAACCTTTTATCGGGACTATGGAAATGATTAGAATTTCATTGTGTGGAGAGCATAAAAATATTAGAAATCAAATGAAACTCCCAATTATGGGAGTTTCATTTGATTGTTACCCCGCATTAACTGTCCGTAAAAGCCCGATTCGTTCAACTAATAATCAGTGAGGGATGAAGAAAACCCCCACTGATTAAAGTTTCACTTTATCTGTGCCCACCTGTAAAATTTCCATAATAAACATAGCACTTTCGGTCTTCATCAATCTCTCTGGAATCTAAGGCGAGTTCCATAAATATTCCGTCTTTTTGAACGTACAAAATATCTGAATGGAGATACGTTAAAATCTCGTCATGGTTCCATACATCTTTACTTTCTATTAAAATTGAATTTGCCTCTTGTAGTTCTCTAATCTCAAAACCTATATGGGAATATGTAGGCTCTGAAGGATCATCGAAGAACGCTTCTTTTTGGACATATAATACTGCTGTTCCATCAGGATCCATCGCGGTCGCTGTTACGACATATGTATCTCCTTCTTTAATGAAATACTCACAAGTCATCCTTGCGACGGTTTCGGAAACAGGAATGTTCGCGTAGCTCCATAGGGCAGGGTATTGTTTCGCTTCAGCATTGAGTCGATATTCTAACCGCAATTGTACTCCCTCTTCCTTTTTCTTCTATTTTATCATGAATTCTATTATAATAAAAAAATAATATACAAAGGAGCGTTGGAAAGTGACAAAAACCAAATGGTTAGTAACAGGTGTTCTTACTTCTTTAATGACTAGCACTTTATCTGGATGTACAGAAGATCTCCCTCCAAAACCGAAGGATAAGAGTTGTGCTGATTGGGATTGGGATGATGAACTTGGTGTGTGGCGATGCGATGACAACCGTTCAAGTTATCATGGGCATTATTATTACGGTAGTACATACTATCAAAATAAATCCATCTTCAAAAATTCATCTGAATTTAAGTCCTACCAAGCTTCGTCCAATTTTAAAGGGGGAATTGGAAGCGGTTCAAAGGGTGGATTCGGAGGTTAAATTATGTCGCTTTACATAAAGAAACGAAGTGAATTTTATTCAAGGTTCCCTCACTTTTGGTCTGACTTATACGGGAGTGAGTATAGCCTTTTTCATGTTTTTGAAATAACAGAACAAACAATCCAAGATTTGCAATTAGCAACAGAAAGAATGGGGAAAGTATTTTTTAAGACTGCTAGGCTTCTTCGGACCTTGTCTGACGCTCAGCTTCTTGAATTTGGTTTTCCATCTTCAAGTTTGCCTTTTATTAGAATGAAATCTCTGTTTCCTGAATCTATTATTTCACGGTTTGATTTTGTTTTGAAGGATAGTGGTATCAAAATGCTTGAGTTTAATAGTGATACTCCAACTTTTATGGTGGAATGCTTTCAAATGAATGGAGTGGTTTGTAAAGAATTAGATTATCATGATCCGAATAAGAATCAGGAACGTCTTCTCTCTTCTGGTATCACAAAAGCTGTGATGGAGGCTGCTAAGGGAATAGAAAGTCCAAACGTTGTCTTCACAGCCCATCATGAAAATATAGAGGATTGGAATACGACTGCGTATTTGAGTCAGCTATGTCAGGTTAAAAACAAAATGATGTCAATGCCAGAACTCAGAATTACTGACGATGCTTTGGTCGACAGAGACGGTGTGCCAATTGATATTTTGTATCGTCAGACATATCCTATTGAAGACTTGGTTGAGGACAGGGATCCCAAAACCGGAGATCTTGTAGGGATTGAGCTACTGCAACTTGTAAAGGAAGGAAAGCTCTTTATTATAAATCCTATCTCATCCTTTCTGCTTCAGCCAAAATCGATTCAATGCCTGATTTGGGGATTGGCCGAGGCGGGCGCTTTTTATACAAATGAGGAACGACAATGGATAAAAAAATATATGCTCCCTACTTACCTAGAACAGGATCCTTTTTTAGGGAAAAGTTCTTTTGTTCAAAAGCCTTCGTTCGGTAGAGAAGGTGACACGGTTACAATTCGTGACAAAGACACCAATATTGTTAATCAAAATTCATATCAAACGTATAAAAAAGAACTTCCTGTATTTCAAAAATATATAAAGCTTCCAGTTGTTTCACTTGAGACTGAAAGGGGAAACGAGGAGCTGTCGTATGTGTTTGGATCGTTTTTAATTGCAGGAAAACCAAGTAGTATCGGTATACGTGCCGGTGAAAAAATTACGGGGAATGAATCTTATTATTTACCTGTAGGAATTAAAAAGGAGGATTATAAATGATAAATTTCTTACTTTATTTAGCGATTTCAATCGGTCTTTTATGTATCGGTCTGTTTCTTATGGAAGTGACAACGAAAGTCAAGGAATTTTCGTTAATGGCGAAAGGTAATAAAGCAGCAAGTTATGCACTTGGAGGAAGACTTCTTGGTCTTGCTATTGTTTTGTATTCGACCGCAGCTAATTCTATTTCATTTTTGGATATGGTTTTATGGGGAGCGATTGGAATTTTAGCACAGATTATTGTGTTTTATTTAGCTGAATGGCTCACACCGCGTTTTAATATCAATCAAAGCATCGAAGAAGATAATCAGGCCGTCGGACTTTTCCTTATGTTTTTATCAATTTCCATCGGAATCGTGATTGCTGGGTGTTTAACGTATTGAAAAACCTTGAACTGAAGGTGTTGACATCTATTTTAAATAGGAGTAACATTTTCTATGTAATAAAAAAATAAGTCTCTGTTAGGTGAGGCTCCTGTATAGAGAAATGCTACTGCCCAAAAATGTCGAGAGACGCCAATGGGTCAACAGGAATGATCGAATTAAGGTTTTTCTTAACGTAGCTGGTAATGTACCTATGCTATACAGTGCTAAAACTCGGCGAGGGAGAGGTTCGCAGATTTCTATGTTGATTAGGAATCGCTTATTTATGTATGTAATGACCTTTACTCGCTTATGAGTAAAGGTCTTTTTATTAACAAACTATGACCATTTCCATAGTATAAATACTGACTAACAAATGAAAGAGGAGGTGAGGAGCATGTCAAATTCTGACTCGGTTCCGTTACCCATATACTGCAAAACAAAAATATATGATGTAGGCAGGAAACGACTTGTTCCTCCCTCTATAATTTATCACTAAAATAGCGGTCAGCTTATAGTTATGTGCTGAAATAATTATGAGTTGAGCGTAGACACTTTAACTGAGTTTAGGGATATCCATTGTTAAAGTGAGATAAATTGAGAAACAAAGCGTTTCTTCCTATGTTGTAAAGGAGGAGACGATAATATGTTATATGTAAATAAACTTGTGGGTAACATGTCTCATAAACAAAGTAAAAGAATGATGAAAGAGCAATCTATGTTAAAACAAAATAAAGACTTGTTAATTGAAATTGCAACAAGAGATGTAAAGTCTGTATTTGCTTATTTTAAAACGACAAGAGATGGTCTTTCTATTAAAGAAGCGCAGAAACGCATGCATGTGTACGGGAAAAATGAATTACCTTCAAAAAGAGCAATTCTTTTTGATGTAATGATGAAATTATGTGAAATGCTCCCTGGATTTACAAAGCAACGTGTTCATAATCAAAATCAGTGTGAGATTGTAATGGTTACTGTTTCTAGGATAGAAGGATGTACAACTGCAGAGATGAATAGCGAATCAAAAATAATGAAACTTCCAGTTGAGGAGCTAGTTCCCGGGGATATGATTTTTCTTTCAGCAGGTGATACAGTTCCAGCTGATGTACGTATTATTTTTGCAGAGGATTTGTTAGTAAATGAATCGGTGCTAACAGGGAAAGAAACGAATGTAGAGAAATTTGAAAGCTGTTATCATCTTGAACGCAAACGTTTTATTCCGTTAAAACGAATGAAAGATTACAATCCACTTCAACTTGAAAATGTATGTTTTAAAGGCACACATGTTGTAAATGGAACTGCGAAGGCTGTGGTCGTTTCAACAGGTAAAAACACGTATTCTGGATTGCTTCATACATGCTGTAGTCAAACATGTTAAACTATTAATGGTGCTAAATATATGAAAACATTGTATAATAGATAAAGTTGAACAGAAACGTAGAATGGTAATCTATTTATATAACCTTACGTGATAACGTGAGGTTATTATTTTTTGTTAGTAGGAGAGGAATTATGAAAAAAGTATTGTTAGTTGATGGCATGGCACTATTATTTCGTGCTTTTTACGCAACAAGTGTTTATGGCCAATTTATGAAACGACAAGATGGTACCCCAACAAACGGGATTCATGGTTATATGAAACATTTATTAACAGCGGCACAAGCGATTGAACCGACGCATATTGTAACGTGCTGGGATATGGGAAGTACGACATTCCGAACAGAATCTTTCTCAAACTATAAAGCAAATCGTGCAGCACCACCAGAAGAATTGATTCCGCAATTTGATCTCGTGCAAGAGATGACATCGAAGTTATTTATTCCTGTAATTGGACTGAAAGGCTATGAGGCTGATGACTGTATTGGTACGTTGGCAAAAGAATACGCTAGTGAGGCAGAAGTATATATTTTAACAGGCGATACAGATTTATTACAGCTTGTTGATACAAATGTTACGGTAATGCTTCTTCGTAAGGGTATTGGAAACTATGAGTATTATACGCCAGAGAAGATTAGGGAAGAAAAGGGTGTAGAACCTTGGCAAATCGTTCATGCCAAAGCGTTTATGGGAGACACGAGTGATAATTATCCAGGTGTAAAAGGAATTGGCGAAAAGACGGCATATAAACTAATTCAAGAACACGGAACCGTAGCGGCAGTATTAGAAAATATAGCGGCATTAACAAAAGCACAGCGTACAAAAATTGAAAATGATTTGGAGAATTTAAACATATCATTACAATTAGCACAAATTCATTGTGAAGTTCCGATTTCATGCTCGCTAGAAGAAGGACTGCATACAATTGATGAAGAGAAAGTACGATTTGTTTGCGACCAAATGAACTGGGGAAGACCTGAAATATTTATAAATATGCTGTAAAAGCAATGATAGAGAGATTGCTTACCACTATAGATAACGTCTGATCAAATATATTTTGATTAGGCGTTATTTTTTATGTGATTTCTTTTAATCGATAAAGTTATCAGAAAAAATACTTAGTTTTCATTTGGAATTCAAATAGATTTCACACGAATCTTTTATTATAAAACTACACAGATAATTACTTATCTTTTATATAAATGATCCTTTGATAAGTTATTTGTAATAGTGAAGGAGGAAATTAAATATGCGAAAAAAAATACGAAAATCATTTAAACAATTATTGATAGAGAATAAACAATTATTATTAAGCGATAAAGAGAATATAAGAGAAATAGAAGAAAAAATCGAAAAAAGGCATGTATCATATCGTGTATCAAGTAACTGAATAAGATAAAAAAAATATGTAAAATCCCTTCATTTATGGTTCGAAGGGGTTTTATTTATATATGGATCATACTTAAGAGCGGGGTTGTAACGGAGAAAGAAGGGGAATGAAATGAGTGAGTTAATAGAAAAGGTGGCGTTACAATTAATTCTTTCTGTTCCATCAAAAAAACAAAGGATCGTTAACAAAAAATTCAAGTTACTAAGAAAACAAAAGTGGTTTCAAGATAAATATGATACCACTGTGATGTTTCAACCAGAGGTAAGAGAGTTTATTATGAAATACGATATTGAAAAGATGTTAAAAAGTGATTTAGAAATTATGATATTTCAGAAAGAATTGAATGGAATATTGATAAAGTAATTTGTTATCCCGCTATTCGCGGGCAGTAAGACCCCCACCTCAAAATTCAGCGAAAGCAAAGAAGTTAGGTGGGGGATTAACTGCGCGCAAATGCCTGATTGGTGAAGGCTAATAATCAGTGGGGATGAAGAAGTCCCCTCCTGATTAAAGTTTCATTTTATTAAATCACGAACTCTCCCTTCTGAAAAAAGGTTTTTTAAGAGCATACGCTGTATATAGTTATTATTTACTTCTTTAAAAAATTGATAGCTAAGGAGGAATAATAATGAAAGCGATTACTGAAGGTGTGTTGTTATGGGAGCCATCACAGCAACAAATAGAAAGCTCAGGTGTCAGTCTTTTCATGAAATGGCTCAAACAAGAGAAGGGGCTATCTTTTGGAAATCAAACGGAACTATGGAAATGGTCTGTTGAAGAACTTGAAGCGTTCTGGGAAAGTATTTGGAATTATTGCGAAGTTATTTCTACTACACCGTATCATCAAGTTTTAGAATCAAGAAAGATGCCCGGGGCAAAATGGTTCCCGGGTGCTACTTTAAATTATGCGGAACATATTTTTCGAAATGCAAGAAAAAATAAACCGGCAGTAATTTTTCAATCAGAAACCACTCCGAGAACAGAATTAAGCTGGAAAGAACTTCAGGAAAAGACAGCGATGGTGGCCAATTCTCTAAAGGAATTAGGGGTTAAACCAGGAGACCGTGTTGTGGCTTATATGCCTAACGTTCCTGAAACTATAATTGCTTTTTTAGCATGTGCCAGCATTGGAGCGGTTTGGTCCAGCTGTTCTCCTGATTTCGGGACAAATACTGTTATTGATCGATTTAAACAAATTGAACCGACAATTTTATTTGCAGTCGATGGGTATTCCTATAATAGTAAAATTCAGAATAGAATAACAAATGTTTCGGAAATTCAATCGAGCCTACCTACCTTAAAGCAGACAGTTTTAATCCCTTATGTTGGCAGTAATGATTCTGAATTGAATAATCGTACAATGTATTGGAATGACCTATTGCGAGGAGATTGTGATCTTGTTTTCGAAAAGGTCCCATTTGATCATCCTCTTTGGATTTTATTTTCTTCTGGAACGACAGGGTTGCCAAAGCCAATTGTACAAAGTCAAGGTGGAATATTATTAGAACAGCTTAAGACATTATTAGTTGAGCAAGGTGTTAACCGAGATGATGTGTTTTTTTGGTTTACAACGACAGGGTGGATGATGTGGAATCTTTTAGTGGGTGGTCTTTTAGCTGGAGGTACAATTGTTTTATATGACGGCAGCCCATCTTATCCTAGTATACATAGATTATGGGATCTTGCCGAAGAAGTTGGTGTGACTTTCTTTGGTACAAGTGCCGGTTTCCTAAGTGCATGTATGAAATTTGGGATTAAGCCGAAAGAAAGAAACAGTTTTTCTAAGTTAAAGGCTATTTGTTCAACTGGTTCACCTCTACCTGTGGAAGGGTTTTTATGGGTATATGAAAATGTGAAAACAGATGTATGGCTTGTTTCGACCAGTGGAGGAACTGATGTATGTACTGCATTTGTTGGTGGCTCTCCTATATTGCCTGTTTATGCAGGTGAAATACAAACTCGTTCTTTAGGTGCAAACGTACAATCATTTGATGATGAAGGGAATTCGATTACTAATGAAGTTGGGGAGTTGGTTATAGCTTCTCCAATGCCATCTATGCCTATATATTTATGGGGAGATGACAATAATAAGCGTTATCTTGAAAGTTATTTTGAGATGTATCCAGGGATTTGGAGACATGGTGATTGGATTAAATTTGATGATAAAGGCAGCTGTGTCATTTTCGGGCGATCAGACTCTACGATCAATCGGCTAGGGGTACGTCTAGGGACGAGCGAAATCTATCGTGTAGTTGAGTCCCTGGATGCCATTATAGAGAGTTTAGTAGTGGATTTAGAGCTCCTTGGACGTAGATCATTTATGCCGCTATTTGTGGTATTAAAACCTGAAGTAAATATGAGTGATAACTTAAAAGAAACAATAAGAGCTGAAATAAAACAAAAAGTTTCGCCTCGGTTTGCCCCTGACGAAATTTACGTAGTAGAGCAAATTCCGAAAACATTGAGTGGAAAAAAACTAGAAGTCCCAATTCGCAAAATTCTATTAGGATTTCCGGCAGAAAAGGTAGTCAATCAAGGTTCCATGGCGAATCCTGAATCATTAAGCTTTTTTATGGATTTAGCACGAATTATAAATAAGCAAGAATAATAGAGTTCTTCCTTATTTATCCTGCTATTCGTGGGCAGTAAGATCTCCATCTCAAGATTCAAAGAAAAACGAGGAAGGTAGGTGGGGATCGGGCTGCCCGTAAAAAAACGATTGGTGAGGGCTAATAATCAGTGGTGGATGAAGAAAACCCCCACTGATTAAAGTTTCAAAGGAGTTGTATTGAGACATTCATTTATGGAATATAGAAGGAGGATAGATAGTGATTGCAATAGAGAGAATTCAGGGAAATGATATACCGCATCTTATAAATTTATCTGAATCAGTTGGATGGGATTATAGCTCAGAAGAAATTAAAACAATTGTTAATTCTGGAATTATATATGGTGGGAAAAATAAGCAAGGTGAAATAATCGCTAGTGCAGCTATCATCCTATATGGAGAGAAACTAGCATCTATTGGTATGGTTATTGTACATCCTCAGTATAAAGGAAAGGGGATTGGAGGGGAAATTACAGAGGCTTGTATAAGAAGTGTTTCAGAAAAGACATCGATTATGCTTATTGCTACAGAAGAAGGAAGACCTTTATATGAGAGATTAGGTTTTCAAGTGGTTAGTCATGTTTCAAAGTATATATGTAATCAGTATGTAACTCCTAAAGATTACGATAGAAATGAGCAACATATTTTTATGGATTATGATAAGGGAGATAGTAATTGGATTGTGAAGTTAGATGAAGCCGCTTTCGGGGTAAATAGAAGTAATTTTATACAGAGAAGAATTGAACAATCTGAGCAATGTATAGTTGTAAAAGACAAAGAAAAGTATATTGTGGGATATGGAATGAGCGTACAAACTCCAGAAAATAGAATTATAGGATCAATTGTCGCGCCGAATGATCATATCGCAACTACAATTGTTCATCATTTGGCAAAAGATTATAAAGGAAAGCTTAGAATTGATGTACCAGAAGGAAAAGAATTTTTTATGACAGTGCTCGAGACAGTTGGATTTCAAAAGGTAAATCAACCACCAATTATGTTGAAAAACAGCACTCGATTTTTGAAAAGAAATGGTGAATTATATGGAATTGCTGCACAGATATTTGGATGAAAAAGATTCCTTTTTTAAAAGGAATCTTTTTAATTTATAAATGTGATTTTTCTATTCTCGATATTGATTATGAATAGGGGAAAATAGATCTTCTTCGACATCTCTAACAACAGAAAAATGATCCACATTATAATGACCATGTAGTGTTTTATTATGATGTTCAATAATTTTTTTGGCTGATAAAATCGTAGAATCATTCGTGGAATGCCCATTTTTAATTAAAGTGACATCAAATCCCTGTACAGTTGCTGTTCTAACGGCAGTATCAATACAATGCTCTGTTTTGCAGCCGCCTATAACGAGATGAACAATTTCTTTCTCTTTTAAAATGGCGTGTAAAGAGGTGTTATAAAATGAATTGGTTGCTTGTTTGTCTATGATTTGTGCTGCATGCGGAATTCTGAGTTCCTCATGTACTTGAAATCCTTTCCCCATGCCAGAAGCAACATCAGTATCTCTGACGAAAATAATAAGAGCATTGGATTGAATTGCTTTTTGAATGGCTATATTTATGTTCGTTAATAATTGCTCTTTATGAAATACTGCAGATTCTTGCTCGTTTCCATCAATAAGTTCTTGTTGAGCATCAATAATTAATAGAGCTTGTTTCATTATATTTCTCCTTTTTATTTCGTGATTTGTAGGTAATAAGTTTGTCTCGATGTTTAGAATATAGATAGAGAGACAGGTACGGAATAAAGAAAATTCCCGTTGATTAAAGTTACACTTTATTTATTTCGTGATGCTGTACATGAATCCTTTTTATATAAGGGAATTATTTCATTTTCTTTATTGATCTTCACATCATGTAATACCTTACAATATAACCAAGGAGAGAAAGTGAAAATTAGTGAAGTATTTAGTGTTGTTTTTATCTTTTAGGAAATCAAGAAATCTAAGAGAGATTGTCAAAGAAAATTCATTCTCATAAAGCCTAAAAAAATGTATGATAGGAAGTGGAGAATTTTTTGGTAGGTGGGAACAGCATGCAAACGGTACAAGAATATCTTTCATTCTTACACACAAAAGGATTTAAATTATCAGAGGACGCACAAGGGTTTATTATGTTTGGTCAAGGGTATACTGGTGCGTCGGATGGGATTGTGAATGCAGCGATTGAGGCAACAATTAAACATCAACTACAATTTGATGGTAGTTATTTTATCGCTTTATTGGAGCGTTTGAAGGAAGAGGAAATTACTGATAAAAAAAGCGCAAAGGCTTTCATGTGGACGTTACAAGCGTAACATCACGCAGCCTGCGCTTCTTTTTTTGCTTTTGAAGGAAGTTCAACGAAGATCATGCCTAAGAAAATACAAAGGCAACCAAGTACTGTGGGAATAGAAAGTTGTTCGTTTGCGACAAGAACACCTGTTAATGCAGCAAAGACAGGTTCCATTGCGAAAATAATGGCAACTCTTGTTGGAGAGGTGTGTTTTTGCGCAGCTGTTTGAATAAAAAAAGCGATGGATGTTGCGAACACGGATGTTGCAAGTAGAGCAAATAAAAAAGCAGAATTCGTCCATAAAGAGATTGAAAATAACTTTTTCCAGTCCTCGAATAAAAAAGCGCAGATAGAAGAGAAAATTCCAACAGATAATACTTGAGATGTGCTTAATAATAAAGGGGATATTTTTTTAGAAAAGACTCCGTTAATGAGAATATGGGCTGCAAAAGCAATTGCACAGCCGAGAACAAGTATATCACCAATATTCAATTGAAAAGAATCACCAGCGGTTAGTAAATATAAGCCTGCTGTTGCAGCAGTAATGCCAAGTATGATAAAAGGTGTAACTCTTTGTTTTAAAAAGATAAATGAAAGAATCGGAACCATAACAATGCTGAGTCCAGTTAAAAATCCTGCTTTAGAAGAAGTGGTATAGAGTAATCCAAATGTTTGTAATAAATAACCGATAAATAAGAAGAATCCGATAATTAAACCAGCAATGCTACTATGTTGAACTTCTTGTTTTGAAGTTTTTTTCGAGAATATAAATTGGACAAATAATAAAATGATTCCAGCAAATAAAAAGCGAATACCATTAAAAGTAAATGGCCCAACAAATGACATTGCATTTTGAACGACAACAAATGTGGCTCCCCAAATAAAGCAGACAAATAATAAAGCGAGAGGAGCAATCCATCCTTTTTTTCACACTAAAACCCCCATTAATTTTGTAAAATGGCTTTTCTTGCTAATTCATCGGCAACTTTGTTTTGACTATTTGGAATCCACTTTATAAAGAAAAGATCAAAGCTTTTGATGTACGCTAGTGCTTCTTCTAAAAGTGGTGCATACGTTTTGTTTTTTGCATATTCTTTTTCTACAGCACGTTCAACAAGCTGTGAATCTGTGCGAAAAGATACAATGCTATAATTATGTTCCATGCAATATTTTAATGCGACCAGTAATGCATGATATTCAGCTTCATGGTTGGACATGATTCCAAGCGGCAGTGATAATTGCACAGGTGGCTGCACACCTTTAATAAAAACCCCAGCACCAGAAGGACCTGGATTTCCCTTTGATGCACCATCAATATATACTTCAATCAAAATTGAATACCTCCATTATTATATAGCGTTAGCTGATAGTAATCACCCCGCCTAAAAACTTCTAGGGGCGGGGGATAGAATATGAAAAATGCACTTTATCCAATTGTAATGCTGTAGCGACATGTAAACGTTTCATTTGCTTGTAAGGATTGTACGCCTTTTTTCTCTTTGAAATCTTTAGCTGGTTCTACTTCATCAGCAATTCCATACCACGGTTCGATACATAAGAAAGGAGCGTCATTTTCTAGTGTCCACACACCAACCAATGGGAAACCTTCAAATGCTACTTTTACAAACTTATTATGTTTATGAGAGCGAATGGAAATTTCATTTGTATTCATATTTTCAAAAATAAGGGCATCATTTTTGAATAAATCGTATGTAAGTGGTAATTCTGTCTTGTTTTCAACCATTAGTTGTTTTTCTTTTGAAAGAAATGGTCCTTTTAGAACGTTTGTTTCTAAATGTTCAGGGCCATTAAATGATAAATGGTAATCTGTAAATGATTCATCTTCTATTAAAGGACAATTGAAGCCTGGATGTGCTCCGATAGAAAAGAACATTTCTTTTGAAGTAGGGTTGATAACTTCATAAGTAACATGTATATTTTGCTCGTCTAGTTCATAAGAAACACGTAACTCAAATTCGTACGGATATTTTTGTAAAGTTTCTTGATTACTAGTGACTGCATAAGTAATTTTTGTTTCACTTTGCTCTTTTACTGAAAATGTAAGATCGCGAGCGAAGCCGTGCTGTGTTAATGAATAAGGTTTACCATCTACATAATATATATTGTCCACTAATCTACCGACAATTGGGAATAAAATTGGTGCACGGCGCCCCCAATAGTTAGGATTTCCTTGCCACATATATTCTGTGTTGTCTTCTTTTAAGCGAACGCTTTGTAACTCTGCACCTTTTTCAGAGATGGAAACGATCACTTTTTCGTTTTGAATTGTTGCTGTCATGAAGTGAAACCTCCTAAATCTTTCATATTCTTTATTATACGTGGTCTATAAGAAAAAGGGTAGTGGATGGTAGGAATCTATTGACGAATGGTTTGCTATTGCGTACAATATAAAATTGTTGTTTAAAAACGAATCACGTGGTTCGAAACCATCCCACGTAAAAAAACTAAGGAGATTTTGTCATGAATATAAAAACATTAGTTGGTAATGGTATTTTAGCAGCATTATATATTGCTGTTTCAGCACTTATTCAGCCGTTTGGCTTTACGAATGTACAATTTCGTATTTCGGAGATGTTTAATCATCTCGTTGTATTTAATAAGAAATCAATTTATGGAATTGTCTTAGGGGTATTTTTAACAAATCTCTTTTTCTCACCTATGATTGCGTATGATTTAGTATTTGGAGTGGGGCAATCCATTCTTGCACTTCTTGCTACTATTATTTCCATGCGCTTTATTAAGGGTGTTTGGGCGCGCATGATTTTTAATACAGTTATCTTTACAGTTACAATGTTTATGATAGCGATTGAACTTCATCTTGCATTCGATCTGCCATTTTTATTTACATGGCTTACATGTGCAGCTGGTGAATTTGTCGTGATGGCAATTGGTATGCCTGTTATGTATTGGATTAATAAACGAGTGCAATTTGAAAAGGTGATGTAATAAATAAAGAGGCTGAACCAAATCGAAAGGATTGGGTAGCCTCTTTATTTGTATATAAGTAAGTTCTCTCAGTATATCTAATAGCAGTAAAGAAACCGAGATTCAGAAAAAAATTGCATTTGTTGGATTAGGAACTTTAATGATTGTGATGTTAGAATTGATAGTTTTTTCATTACTATAACACGTGTCTGAATTTTCTTTTTTGTTTTCGAAGAGGATAAGGGCTAAATCTAAGTTAGTATTTCTATAAGTAATCGCTTTATCCCGATTTGTGAGGACTGATTAAAGTTTCATTTTATCCCGCATTAACGGACAGTAAGACCCCTACCTCAAGATCCAGAGAGAAATGAGGAAGATAGGTGGGGGATAACTGCTCGTAAAAGCCCGATTGGTTCAACTAACCATCAGTGGGGGATGAAGAAAAACCCCACTGATGGAAGTTTCACTTTATCTCAAAATTTTGAGGAGTTCAAAGGACTTTGATGGAGGATGAAGCCCTTCTAATCATACAGACGCTCCTCTTTCTTGTGAGTTAGGAGAGCAGTCTAAGTTAAGTTCAGATAATGGTAGTTACTTACAATATGATTTGATTCATTCGCATATAATACTGTGACTCTTGGTAAAATATAATAAAATAAAAATATGAAGTCTTATATAAGGGGAAAATAGTATGAAGTATAAAATGAATTGGTTGTATAAAACAAAACATGGTCTTCAAACAGAATTAATAACAGATTATATGAGTATGGAAGAAGCTCTCCAATTTGCAGTGGATTTTGAGAAAACGGGAAGAGTAAAAGAACTCGTATTTTACGATGAAATGGGCGCGGAATGGACGCTGAAAGAAATGAAAAAATTGAGTAAACAAGTGGAAGAAGATCCGCAAGAAATTCGCATTTACTTTGATGGAGGATATGACATCGAAACGAAAGAGGCGGGACTTGGAATATGCGTGTACTATAAAAAAGGGAAAAAAGTGTATCGTGTTCGTCGAAATGCTTACATAGAAGGTATATATGATAATAATGAGGCAGAGTATGCAGCGTTATTATATGGAATGGATGTATTAGAAGAATTAGGAATCAAATATGAATCAGTTACGCTTCATGGTGATTCTCAAGTCGTACTTCAGCAATTAGCTGGACAGTGGCCATGCTATGATGAACATTTGAATCACTATTTAGATCAAATTGAACAAAAAGCAAAGCAAATGAAATTGAAGCTTGTCTGTGAGCCAGTAACAAGAAAACAAAATAAAGAAGCACATCAATTGGCCGCGCAAGCATTGGAAGGGACACCGATCGATAGTCATAAGGAAGTAACAGAATAGAGAGGTGCACTGGTGAATAAGAAGCAGCTCATTATAGAGGTAAATGATTTATTAGAGACGTATTGTGAAGGATGTTTTTTACAAGAACACTATAGAAAAACACAAAGTAAGTACTATGCCCATTCTTTTTGTATTCGGCAATGCACAGTGGGAGCGAAGTTAAAAGAATATGGCAATCAATTATCATAAAAAACATCCAGAGGTAGCTCTGGATGTTTTTTTAATGCTTAGCTTCTTTCAATTGGTGTTCGCATAGGCTTAGTTTTTTTTCTTCATTCATTAAGAAAGGCTCGTCTAAATCTGTTGCAACAGATTTCATTGTTTCAAGCTGAGAGCGTGCAGATTCTACTGCAGTCGTCGCATGCTGCAGTGATTCAGGATCCATTGTAATTGTAGCAGAACCTACCATTTTTTGTGCTGTTTCTACACGGAATTTTACTTCTTCAAAATCATTTACATGTGAACCCATTGTCGATTCCTCCTTTGTATTCTGTCACATTTCACATAGTTTTTACTCTGCAAAAAGGAAATATACAAAGGAATAACAAAGGAGGTTACCAAATAAGGTAACCTCCTGTTATATGTTGGATTAAAGTTTTACTACGTTAGCAGCTTGTGGTCCACGGTTTCCTTCAACGATGTCGAAAGATACTTCTTGACCTTCTTCTAAAGCTTTGTAGCCTTCGCCTTGAATAGCTGTGAAATGTACGAATACATCGTCAGCACCTTCAATTTCGATAAATCCAAAACCTTTTTCGTTGTTAAACCATTTTACTTTTCCTTGCATGTTACAATTCCTCCTAAAAAACGATTACTTTTTCATTTAGTGAAGTTCATTTGAAATATTTGCGAATTCATAAAACTGAAAATGCTATATTATCGAATATTCTGCTAAATGATATTTTAAATATACATGAAATGGTAGATTTTAGTCAAGTAAGCGGTTTTATATTTTTGTATTTTCAAATAATTTTTACACAAGTTTCTAAAATGGTATAGGACAACTTATATTCTTAATATGCTTAAATGAATGCTGTACATAATGAGGTGAGAGAATGAGTAAGTCTTATTTGTTAGATAATCAAGAAATTAAAACTAGGAGTGATATACCAAGTTGGGTTTCAAAAGAATTTGAGAATTTTTCTAATGTTGTATTAGAGCCAACTTTTCCGTGCTATTTTGGCTTAACGGCCTTAAAGAAAAATGAACTTCGTTACTCGTTTTTATCTCAGGATGATTGGAGTCATTTACCCAAGACTCTGTTTTCTTTTTTACAGTTAATGAATGAGCGACCAGTTGTAAGAAGAGGTTTTTTTCTTTTTGTTGAGCCAGAGTGTGAAGAAAGATCGCTCGAATATTACCGCATGTACTTTTGGAGAGTGCTACAATATTTACATGAAAAGGATGAACAGCCATGGCCAGAGCAAATTCCAAAAAATCCAGATCATTACTTATGGGAATTTTCATTTGGTGGGGAGCCGATGTTTGCATTTGGGAATGCTCCTGCCTATAAACAGAGAAAAACGAGGCATTTAGGAAATTCGCTCATTATAGGATTTCAGCCACGGATCATATTTGATGGATTAGAAGGAGATCGACCGAAAGGGGCATATTCCAGACAAACGGTTAGAGAACGAGTGGAAAAGTGGGATCAGCTGCCGAAACATCCCAATATAAGTCACTATGGTGATCCGAATCATCAGGAATGGAAACAATATTTTATTGGAGATGACATCGAACCAATCGAAGGAAAATGTCCATTTCATCATAAAGTACTAAAATGAAAGCCATCATTAAGGATGGCTTTTTTGCATATTTTGGATGAAAAAGGGCATTTTATATATGTATATTTTTTATAAAAGTTAGTCTATTTTTAGTACTGTTTACATTAGCTAATAGTAAAATGATATAGAAAGGATAGAGCGATGTTTGGAGCAATTATACAGCAATTTATACTAGGAATTTCACTAGCGGCACCAGTAGGGCCAATTAATATTGAAATGTTAAAAAGAGGGATCGAACGTGGGTTTTGGCATGCTTGGTTTGTTGGGATAGGAGGCATGAGTGCAGATATTTTATTTATGCTGCTTATTTACTTTGGATTATCTTCTGTATTTATGTATACATATGTACAAGCATTTATGTATTGTATAGGTTTTTTCTTATTGTTTTATTTAGGATTTCAAAGTGTAAAACAAGGAATTTCACATTCAAATATGGAATATAAACAAGAAGAGGTAGGTGGACTTCGTCAATCCTTTATGGCAGGATTTTTAATTGCGGTATCTAATCCGTTAAATCTTGTCTTTTGGTTTGGTGTATATGGGAGTACGCTTAATTCACTGCTCACGAAAGTAACAAAACAAGAGGCCTTTTTATATAGTCTTTGCATAATTGGTGGCATTATTTTATGGAATTTAAATATTGCCTTTTCTGTTCATTTTGGACGCACAGTGCTTAAACCAAAGGTACTCGGTTATATTACAGCGGGAGCTGGATTTATCTTAGTCGGGTATTCGATTCATTTTGCGTATAAAGCTTTACAGTTGTTCATATAAGATTGAAGGGGAGATTTTTATGTATCGAACCACAGTTAATGGAAAAGAAATTATCATTACATTAGCACCAAAAATTCGAAAAGAAATAACGGATAGGGACCCTTTATATGAGGCCGTTCTTCAAACTGTTGAAAGACTACTTCAAACAAAGCAGCCAACATTTGCTGTAAATCATGCAATACTGGGACTGATTATTGGAGAGGTACAGGGAGGTGAAGTAACTGTCTTTGCAGTTGAACACATTATACCGAAACAAAATATATTTGGTTCGCAAAATTTTTTCTCTACAATAGAACAGCGAGCAAATTTGTGAGTAAAAGAGAATAAGATAGATAGAATGAAAACAGTCGTAACGATATGTTATGGCTGTTTTTTCTAAGAAAGGGGATAGGATGAATGAAAAGGGTGATGAAGGAGTTCTTTTTCCAACATGATATTGTGATTATGTTTGGAGTATTTATATTGTTTATCATTATTTTGAAAATGCAATTATTTACAGGGGTGGCGATTTTATCATGTCTTGCGGGAATCGTTTTTTATACAATCAATGAGTATATAACATATCGGTTTTTATTTCATATGAAACCTCCTAAAAATGTTAAAGAGATTACATTATGATCACCATGTGTACCCGGATGATTTAAAGCTATTATTTTTACCAGTATGCTATAGCATGACAGGATTTGCAATTTATTTGTTCATTCTGTATGGACTTACAAGTAATATAACGATTACATTTTCATTTGGAATTGGGATGATTATCATGTTGCTCGTCTATGAATGGAAACATTACATAGCGCATAGACCAATCCGTCCTTTGACTGGTTTTGGTAGATGGCTAAAAAAACAACATATTTTGCATCATTATAAAAATGAAAATTATTGGTTTGGTGTGTCGAATCCAGTTTGTGATTTCTTATTTGGAACTTATAAAAACGGAAAAGATGTTGAATTAAGTAGGACGGCACGTAACTTAGAAAAAGAGAAGGACAAGAAAGTGGTGCGATGAGCACTTCTTTTTATTTTAAAAAAATATATTAAAAAATTAGGAAAATATGACGAAAAATGTCTATCGAAAAATCTTTGCAGAGGAGAAGAGATTGTCTAAAATAAATGTAAGTTTCTGAATATTTATAAAATTTAGCTTTTGGTTTATGAGGGGGAATTTTATTTAAGGATTGAAGGAAAGGGGAGAGGACAAATGAAACGAGAGAGTTCAGCACGTAAGTTGCAAAGTGAGGTAAATTATACAGAAGTCGTCCAGTCAGCGGAATTTCAAGCATTGCTAGAAAAGAAGCGAAAGTTTATTGTTCCGATGAGCATTTTCTTTTTAAGCTTTTTTATTGCTCTGCCGCTTTTGACTTCTTATTCAAAAGTGTTGAATACACCAGCGTTTGGAGATGTTACATGGGCGTGGATCTTTGCTTTTACACAATTTGTTATGACGTGGTCGTTATGTATGATGTATAACAAAAAAGCGGAATCGTTCGACAAAACTTCGCAAAAAATTCTTCAAGATATACAAAAAGGGAGGGGATAAATTTGAACGTAACGGCGTTTGCACTTTTTTTAATTATCGTTCTTGGTACGCTCGTCATTACATATTTTGCATCGAAAAAGACGAAAAATGCGAGCGAGTTTTATACGGCAGGAGGAGGCTTAACTGGGTGGCAAAATGGTTTGGCCATTGCGGGAGATTATATGTCAGCTGCTTCTTTTTTAGGGATTGCAGGCGCAATCGCATTAACTGGATTTGATGGTTTCTTTTATAGCATAGGCTTTCTTGTTGCCTATTTAGTTGTATTATATCTGGTTGCTGAACCGCTTAGAAACTTAGGGAAATATACATTAGCTGATATGATTGCAGCACGTTTTGATGCGAGAAAAGTGCGCGGAGTTGCAGCTTTAAATACGATGACGATTTCAATTTTCTATATGATTGCACAGCTTGTGGGAGCAGGAGCACTTATTAAATTATTATTAGGGATTGAATATACGACATCCGTCTTAATTGTTGGAACGTTAATGACGGTGTATGTGATTTTTGGAGGTATGACAGCGACGAGTTGGGTGCAAATTGTAAAAGCTGTCTTGCTAATGGCAGGGACATTTATTATTTCAGTAATTGTATTTGCTAAATTTAATTTTAGCGTGACAGAAATGTTTGCGCAGATGAAAACGGCAACACCTCTAAAAGAGGCATTTTTAAATCCAGGTGTGAAATATAAAAATGGATTAGATACGATTTCTTTAAATTTAGGTCTTGTTTTAGGAACAGCTGGTTTACCTCATATTCTTGTTCGCTTTTTCACTGTTCGTGACGCGAAAACAGCACGTCAGTCTGTTGTATATGCAACGTGGTTAATTGGTGCATTTTATATTATGACCATTTTCCTAGGTTTTGGTGCAGCTGCATTTGTAGGGAATGCTGCAATTATTCAGGCAAATCCAGCTGGTAATATGGCAGCACCTTTATTAGCAAAAGCACTTGGGGGAGATTTCTTATTTGCATTCGTTTCTGCAATTGCATTCGCGACGATTTTAGCCGTTGTAGCTGGTTTAGTTTTAACAGCCGCTTCAGCTTTCGCACATGATTTCTATAATGAAATTATTCGCCGAGGAAAATCAACAGAAAAAGAGCAGGTGTCCATGGCACGCTATGCATCAATTGGTGTAGCTGTATTATCTATTATTTTAGCGTTATTTGCTCAAACGTTAAATGTTGCGTTTCTAGTGTCGTTAGCATTTGCGGTTGCTGCAAGTGCTAACTTACCAGTGATTTTGTTTACAATTTATTGGAAACGTTTTAATACAACAGGAGCAATTTGTGGAATGGTTGTTGGGTTAGTATCAGCTATCGTATTAGTGGCACTAAGCCCGAATGTTTGGAATCCTGAAGCTGGGAAAGCAATCTTTGTTGGAAAAGCATTATTCCCTTATACAACACCTGGAATTATTTCTATTCCACTTGGATTTTTAGCAGCGTATTTAGGGACAATCTTTTCAAGTAAGAAAGAAGATGCAGCGAAGTTCGATGAAATCCTTGTTAAATCTAACACAGGTCATGGAGTTAGTGACGTGTCTGCGCATTAAGAAGAAAGAGAGCTTTCCAGTTGCTTGGAGAGCTCTTTTGTTTTGTAATGTTGCTTGAAAATATTACTCGGCAGTCGGTAGGATTTATTTTGTTCATGTGGAATGAAAATAAATAGGGAAAAGTTTTATCTCATCATGGCGCCAGTACAGCTTGGGAAAATATAAGTTGTTTTGGAAGGTGGAATGTATGATGAAAACGAAACAATCAGATGCATTATTAGCAAAGGATGAAAAGTATGTGTGGCATGGAATGCGTCCTTTTAGTCCAAATAGTACAATGGTTGGGGCAAAAGCAGAAGGATGCTGGGTAGAAGATATAGAGGGGAAACGGTACTTAGATGGGATGAGTGGGCTTTGGTGTGTGAATAGTGGATATGGAAGAAAAGAGCTTGCTGAAGCAGCGTATGAGCAATTGCAAAAATTATCATATTTTCCAATGTCACAATCTCATGAACCTGCAATTCAGCTTGCTGAAAAGTTAAATGAATGGCTTGGAGGAGAGTATGTTATTTTCTTCTCTAACAGTGGATCGGAAGCGAATGAAACAGCATTTAAAGTTGCTCGTCAATATTATGCTCATAAGGGAGAGTCACACCGTTATAAATTTATGTCACGTTATCGTGGTTATCATGGAAATACAATGGCGACGATGGCAGCGACAGGACAGGCACAGCGGAGGTATCAGTATGAGCCATTTGCTTCTGGCTTTTTACATGTTACGCCACCAGATTGTTACCGAATGCCAGAGATTTCGTCACAAAATATTTATGATGTAGAGTGTGTGAAAGAAATTGATCGTGTTATGACGTGGGAACTAAGTGAAACGATAGCTGGATTGATTATGGAACCAATTATTACAGGCGGAGGAATTTTGATGCCCCCGCAAGATTATATGAAAGCTGTTCATGAGACGTGTCAAAAACATGGTGCATTGCTAATTAGTGACGAAGTAATTTGTGGTTTCGGTCGTACAGGAAAAGCGTTTGGTTTTATGAATTATGATGTAAAGCCTGACATTATTACAATGGCAAAAGGGATTACAAGTGCATACTTACCGTTATCAGCAACAGCAGTGAAGAAAGAGATTTATGAAGCATTTAAAGGAAAGGGAGAATATGAATTTTTCCGTCATATTAACACGTTTGGTGGCAATCCAGCAGCTTGTGCGTTAGCACTTAAAAACTTAGAGATTATGGAAAACGAAAATTTAATTGAGCGTTCTGCACAAATGGGATCGCTTTTATTAGAGCAATTAAAAGAAGAAATAGGAGATGATCATCCACTTGTTGGAGATATTAGAGGGAAAGGGTTGCTAGTTGGCATTGAGCTGGTAAATGACAAAGGAACAAAAGAACCAATTGATAATGATAAAATTGTCAGTGTAGTGAATGCTTGTAAAGAAAAAGGATTAATCATTGGGCGTAACGGAATGACAACAGCAGGCTATAATAATGTTTTAACGTTAGCACCGCCTCTTATTATTTCAAGTGAAGAAATTGCTTTTGTTGTCGGGACATTGAAGACAGCGATGGAACGTATTTAAAAAAACCGATTCATCCCCCACCTTCACTTCGTTTAGAGGAGGGGGTCTTCTCGGTTAAAATGATAAAAAATGAGATGATTGTCTTTTGAAGAGAATCATCTCGTTTTTTATATTATGAAACTAGTACTCTATATAGCTATTATGCACTTTGTTTTAATTGCTTATCTTTTACACCGAAAGAATATTTTAACATTGGTGGTGTAATCATGGTTGTTAAAATAACGACAATTACAATTGCTGTAAAGTAATCTTGTGCTAGTAGTCCAGAAGTAAGCCCCTGTCCTGCAATGATAAGAGCAACTTCACCGCGTGAAACCATTCCGGACCCAATGATTGTAGATGATTGTAAATCAAATCCTGTCATGCGCGCTCCGAAGCCACAACCAATCAGTTTTGTTAATACAGCAATTACAGTTAAAGCCAAGATAAACCATACTTTATCTCCAATGCCTGCAAACGTAATATTCATACCAATGCTTACAAAGAAGATAGGAACGAACATTGCATAAGCGATTGGTTCTACTTTCTTTTCTACTTCATGTTTGTAATCTGTTTGAGAGATAGCAATACCTGCTGCAAATGCTCCGATAATGCCTGCGATTCCTAATAGTTCACCGAAATATGCAAAAGCGAAACAAATGATAAGAGCCGCACTAATTATAGACTCTGATACGCGTAATGGTGATAACCAACGCATAATCATTGGAACACCTTTCCAACCGATTAGGATGATAGAAAGGAAGAAAACAACCTTTTTCAAAATAATCATTGTTAAGCTTACATCACCTGAGCCTAAGAAACTCATGGCAAATGCTAGTAAAATAACAACAAGAATATCATCAAATACAGCTGCTCCCAACATTGTTGTGCTTTCGCGAGTCTTCATTTTTCCTAAGTCACGAAGTGTTTGTACAGAGATACTAACACTTGTTGCACATAGAAGTAATCCTAAAAAGACAGCATTTGCTTGTTCCATACCCATAATTAGTCCTGAAACATAACCACCTACAAATGGAAGAATAATACCGCCAACAGCAACAGCTAAAGATGAATTGCGATTTTCATTTAGTTCTTTTAAATCTGTTTCTAGACCTGCCATAAACATAAGGAGAATAACTCCTACTTGACTTAACTGTGTGAGTAAATCTGAATTGTTAACTAAACCTAATACCGCCGGACCAATTACAATACCAACAATTAATTTCCCGAGTACAGAAGGTTGCCCTAATCTCACACTAATGTCACCAGCAATTTTGGTGCTTAGTAAAATTAACGCAATTTGAAAGAAAAATTCCATCTCATCTCTCCTTTTCATTTTTTGTTTTTATTAAACGATTTCTCGGAGTTTGCCTAATGTACTAATATGTAAAACACATTAAACAAGAGGTCTTTATACGAGTTCTTTTGAACTTGTAATTTGAACCTGTAATAAATATATAATAAATTTCAAGAAAAATCAATGTTAAATCGGAAGATTTTCATGGGGATGATTCATTTTGAATAAGGAATGAATGTCTATATAATGAAGGGGAAGAAAAACAAATTTGTTTTTAACGAATCAATTTATTTGAAAGAAACGGAGTAGAAAATATGTTATTCAATCAACGCTTTACTATTGGAGAAATGGCAAAAATGCATAATATTGCGGAGTCAACATTACGTTATTACGATGAAAAAGGTATTTTTCATCCATCCATTGTTGATCCACAAACAAAGTATCGATATTATACAATCGACCAATTTGCACTTTTAGATACAATTAAATTTTTACGGCAGTTAAATATTTCTTTAAAAGAAATAAAGGAATATATTGATGAAAGAAACCCATCTTATGCCTTAAATTTACTTAAAAAACAACAAGAGATGATGTTAAAAAAGCAAAGAGAAATTGAATATGCATTGGCTAAAATGAAGCATAAAATCAATTTGATGAAAGAAGCTACAAAGTCAAAAGCTAATAATGTGACACTTAAAAAATTACCAAAGAGAAAAATTACAGCGTTAGCTATTGCACCAAATATAACGGATGATATGTTTGAATATTATATCCATTCACTCCAAAAAAATATGAAGCAAATAGATGATAGTTTATTTTCAGGAGACCTAGGTGTGACAGTGTCAAAAGAAGGGTTGCTTCAAAATGAATTTCAAGCATATAACAGTGTTTTTATTCTTCTTGATTATATGCCGTTTCAAATTATTACTTCAGATGAAATTAAAGACGGGATGTTCGCTTGCTCTTATCACCATGGGCCATATGAAAAAACGGATGGAACTTATAAGAAGCTGTTAATGGATATCAAGGAGAAAGGATATGAAGTGTCTGGAGATGCAATTGAGCTCGCTTTAATTGACTGTTCTGTAACGGAGAATCCAGAAGAGCAAGTTACAGAAATACAAATCCCGGTAATAAAAAAGAAGTAAGAGGTTGTATAATAAAAATGTATTTTTAATTCTCACTTGACCTTCAAGTTGCTTGAAGGTTTAAAATGTGAACAGAGAATTGAAAAGGAGCATTTTATTATGGAAACAACTGAGAAATTAAGAGAAAAACCAATGAAAAATTTATTTATATCTTATTTAATACCAGCGGTTCTTGGAATGGTATTAATGTCGGTGAATATTGTAATCGATGCCGTTATGATTAGCAGAGGAGTCGGAGCGAATGGCTTAGCGGGAGTAAACGTTGCTATCCCCGCCTTTTCCATTTTTTTCTCTATATCATTGTGGATTGGAATGGGCGGAGCTACACTATATTCCATAGCATTAGGTGAAAATAAAATAGAGCGAGCGAGATCCATTTTTACTCAGTCTATGACAGTGGCTGTTGTAATTGTTGGTGCTTTAATGGTCATCTGTTTATGGAGAATAGAAGATTTGGCCTATTTATTTGGAGCTAATGAAGTAATCTTACCATATGCATTAGATTATTTAACTGTATTATTAACATTTGGAATGATATACGTATTAGAAAATATTTTAAGTACATTTATACGAAACGACGGAAATCCAAATTTAGCGATGGCAGGACTTGTTGTAACAGCGTTGTTAAATATTGCTTTTGATTATATTTTTATTTTTATTTTTGGCTGGGGTGTAACAGGAGCGGCGGCAGCGACTATCCTGTCAGCAGCAATTGGTTTTCTTGTTTTATTAAGTCATTTCTTTAGAAAAAGTAGCATTTTAAAATGGACGAAATTTCATTTTGAATGGAATACAGTCAAACAAATTATGCTGATTGGTTTTCCAAGTTTCACCGCAGAAATAACAGTAGCGATTGTAACGATTGGTTTTAACATAACCTTTATGAAATATGCAGGAGAATTAGGTGTAGCATCTTACGCAATAGTGAATAGTATTCACTCCATGATGCTATTAGTATTCTTAGGTGTTGGAGCGGCATTGCAACCAATTGCAAGTTTTCATTACGGTGCGAATTTACCTGAACGTTTGAAGGAAGGACTAAACTTTGCAGTAAAAACAGCTATTGTACTTGGATGTGTAGCAATTGTGAGCGGATTATTCTTTGGGGAATACATTATTGGTTTATTTGATGTTCAATCAAAAGAGTTACTGACACTAACTGTAACAGGAATGAGTCTGTTCTTTGTTCAATATGTATTTTTTGGCTATAACATTGTATATGGAGAGTATTTCCAATCGGTGAGACAAACAAGAAAGTCTATCTTGATTATTTTGAACCGCGGTTTATTACTCATTATTCCACTCTTATGGATTATGCCAAAGTTGTTTGGAGTAAATGGAATTTGGCTTGTAATGCCTGTATCTGAAGTATTAACAGCGATTGTTGTATTTTGGATGAATCGTATTTCTCATCCTGTATCAGTACGAAATATAGAAAGAGAACATGTGGCATGATAGAAATCCCCTTAGCAAGTTTATCAAGACCTAATTTTAAAAAATATTATTAAATCAACCCCCTAACATATTAGACATATATAATATGTTAGGGGGTTTTTTAATTGAATTAATCAAAAAAAATTGATTTAACTGTTGCATTAAACAAGAAATCTCACATATAATAAATACATCAAAAAAATTTGATGAATAGGAGGTTACATAATATGACTAAACAATTTGAACAATACGAGAAGAAATTTAAAGCTCTTGCAGATCAAAAAAGATTAGAGATTATGTATGAACTTTGCCAAAGAGGTAGAACTTGCGTATGTGATTTAACGGAAATATTCGAAATGACGCAATCTAAATTATCTTACCACTTAAAAATTTTACTTGAGGCAAATTTAATAATCAAAGATACACAAGGTACTTGGAGCTATTATGATTTAAATGATACTGAAGTGAATAACCTACTATCGGAAGAACTTTGTTGCATATTTAGAAAAATAGGAAAAGGAACTTGTTGCTAATTTTTTTAAACTATACATCAATTTTTTTTGATTAATTGTATGTAAAACCAAAAGGAGGAATTTGTGATGAAGTACGTACACGTTGGGATTAATGTTAAAAATCTAGAAAAATCTATTGAATTCTATGAGAAAACATTTGGAGTAAAACCAGTTAAGGTAAAAAATGATTATGCAAAATTTCTACTAGATACTCCAGGACTTAACTTCACTTTAAATGTGAAAGATGAAGTATCTGGAAATCAAGTGAATCATTTTGGTTTTCAAGTAGCGAATGCAGAAGAAATAAAGGTCCATAAGGACCGATTAGAAAAAGAAGGATTTTTTGCAAGAGACGAGATGAATACTACATGTTGCTATGCTGTACAAGATAAGTTTTGGATAACTGATCCAGACGGTAACGAATGGGAATTTTTCTATACAAAAGCAGATAGTGATGTTCATAAATCAGAACCTACATCTTGCTGTTAATCTGAAAGGAGTGTCCAATGAAAAGACTATCATTTCTAGATCGATACTTAACCATTTGGATTTTTCTTGCCATGGCTCTAGGAATCGGTATAGGGGTACTATTCCCTCAAATTACAAGTAGCATAAATAGTCTACAAGTGGGTACAACATCTATTCCACTTGCAATAGGCTTAATTTTGATGATGTATCCTCCATTAGCCAAGGTTCGTTATGAAGAGATGGGGAGAGTCTTCAAAGATGTAAAAGTGTTAGTATTATCACTTGTTCAAAACTGGATAATTGGTCCCGTTCTAATGTTTGCTTTAGCAGTAATATTTTTACCAGATAAACCAGAATATATGGTGGGTTTAATTATGATTGGCTTAGCTCGCTGTATTGCAATGGTTATTGTTTGGAATGACCTGGCAAAGGGGGATACTGAGTATGCAGCGGGTTTAGTCGCTTTTAACTCTGTATTCCAAATGTTATTTTTCTCAGTGTATGCGTATGTGTTTGTAACAGTAATTCCAGAATGGTTGGGAATTGAAGGAGCTATCGTTGATATTACAATGGCAGAGGTTGCAAAGTCAGTATTTATATATTTAGGAATTCCTTTTATTGCTGGGATGTTAACTCGTTTAATCTTAGTAAAAACAAAAGGCCGTCTATGGTATGAAAAAGTCTTTATTTCCAAGATTAGTCCAATTACTTTAATCGCATTACTATTTACTATAATTGTGATGTTCTCTTTAAAAGGGGAAGTTATTGTGAGCGTACCGTTTGATGTTGTGCGTATTGCGATTCCATTACTTATTTATTTTGTAATCATGTTCTTTGTTTCTTTCTTTATGGGTAAAAAAATTGGTGCAAGTTACGGAGTAACTACAACATTAGCATTTACAGCAGGAAGTAACAATTTTGAATTAGCAATTGCAGTTGCAGTTGGTGTATTTGGAATCCAGTCTGGTGCAGCGTTTGCAGCAGTTATCGGGCCTTTAGTAGAAGTTCCTGTTATGATTGCCCTTGTAAATGTAGCACTTTGGTTCCAACGTAAGTACTTTCAGACACAACCAAGATAAACATTCATAGTAAAGGTGGAATTAAATTGAATAACAAAAAAACAATTTACTTCTTATGTACAGGGAACTCTTGCCGTAGTCAAATGGCTGAAGCTTGGGGCAAAAAATATCTAGGTGACAAATGGAATGTGCTGTCAGCTGGTATTGAAGCACACGGTGTAAATCCAAATGCTATTAGAGCAATGAAAGAAGTAGATATTGATATTACTAACCAAACTTCTGATACTATTGATCCAGAAATTTTAAATAATGCAGATCTTGTTGTAATGCTTTGTGGTCACGCAAATGATGTATGTCCAACAACACCTCCACATGTAAAACGTGTTCATTGGGGATTTGACGACCCAGCAGGAAAAGAATGGTCTGAATTCCAAAGAGTACGTGATGAAATTGGCACGCGTATTAAAGGTTTTTCTGAAACAGGAGAATAATATTAAAGAAAGACCGTTAATATTTTGAGCATTTGCTCTAGTGTATTGACGGTCTTTTTTTATTCTTTTCTGAAATTTTTAAGTGCGTATGATAAAATTACATCTTGATATTTCCTTATATCTGTTTATACACATCCGCGTACGCAAATTTTAATTGCTCACGCAGTTGTTTTTTCTCTTCTTCTAACTTCTTAATCTTACGTTTCAAAGAGGCGATAATTGCATCTTTATTGTTTTCATTTATCTCACGCTTGATTTGTTTTGGCGTAGGAGCTTCCGCTTGTTGCTGGCGCAGGCTCTCAATCCGTTCACGCAGTTCACGGTTATTGTATAGCGTGGCTTTTGCTACGCCAGCCTCGCTTGCCACACTATTAAAATTGATAGGATCATTGGCTCGCACGAGCCTTTGGATGGCTTTATCCACCTTTTGCGAAGTAGTCGCTTTTCTTGATGCATGAATTGCTTTTAAATGTTCTTTACGGTCATAGTTAACCATTTTCTACACCTTGCTTTCGCTTCATTCGTTCCATTCTGCCGAAGATAACGTTCCCTTCCTGGAGCTTGCTTAAAATCTCTTCATAACGCTTCAAATTTCTAGAACCCTTTTTCACAATGTCTTCACGTCCATACTGTTTTGCCAATTCCATATTTCTGGAGGTTCTTTTGATATGATCCTCATATTTCCCGATATCGAAATCGGAAAAGCCAATTGCTAGGTCCTTACAAGGAGTGCCTTCCTTACCACACGTTAAACAAGGCGCTTCCTCCAAATAAGCACAGCCGCCACTTAAACGAGCGTGACACGTTCCATAGTTATTTTCCATCGCATTTAATTTATGATCTTGCCAAAGGGCCTGCAGGATGTCCTTTGGGATATCTTCATCCGCTTTAATTTCTTGCACCTTACCATTTCTGTCGAAACATAGCCCTTTGCTAAAGACCGCTTCAAATGCCTTTCGCTTCGTGTCATCCAACAGTTTGGCATACCGTAAGGTCATTTCGGGCGAGGCATGCGCCAACAATTCCTGTACAGTTAGAATGTCTGCACCGCTATTTAACATTTTGACAGCGTAGGTATGTCGAAATTGATGAAGTTTAAAGTGGAACAGTTTTCCATTCTCATCTACAATGTTCTTTTGTTTTGCTAGTTTGTTTAATTCTCGTTGAATCCATTTTTGAAAATAAGGATTGCCTTTTCGAGAGCCACGATAACGAACGAAAATGAACCCTTCGGGGTTATTTCCTTGGTTGCTGTTCTCTTTGGATTTGTGAATGAGAATCGCAAGGATGTTTGCCAATTCTTCGTCAATTGGAATTCGGTGTCCTTGTACATAGGTTTTCTCAATATCCGTGACAATGGAGTATTTACCGTTAATCCGCTCCAAACAATTCGAGGTTAAACCTAATACATCCGAAATGCGAAGCCCTGTTTTGTAAGCAACCCATACCACAGGAACGACCTCTTTGTGTAAATCATCGATGTGCATAAAGAGCTGTTCTAACACATAGTCAGGAATGTAATCAATTTGATCAATCGATTTCTTTTTTAACTTCGGCTTGTCTTCTGGAAAGAGTAACAATTGTATACGGGTGTCAGGAGCGATATCGTATTCATATCGCTGGGTGTCTCTCAAGAACTTTCCTATGTAGGTCAGTACAAGTTGTATATGGCTTTCAGGGTGCGCATTTTTTTGAGTCAAATTACTTCTTGTATATTCATGTAACCATTGGATGTACCGTTCCATATGCGATCGTTTCAACCCTTTTAAATTCGTCCATGAAGGTTCTAAGGAAAATATAAGTGACCAGAACCTTGATAAATGAGTTAGATAACCTTGAGCTGAACCCCATGAGAAATGATTCTTACTAAGTAAGCGTTGTTTGAAATACCTTTTAATATGCTGACGCATTTCCACTTGTTCAATTTTGGTGAAATCAAGGTAATAGTCAGGCTTGGTCTTGTTATAGTTAATTCCATATTTGTCATGTAACATTCGCACATCCCATCGATCTTTCTCCCATTCTTCACGCGTATCAGTCAGGACAAAAAAATTGGAATGAATAAATCGTAAAAAGCTTGCGATGGGTGCTTTATGTATATAAACGCCACCTGTCACGTCTTTTCTTTTATATTGTGTTGAAATCCCTTGCTGTTCTAACCAAAACCACCATTCCCGTTCTGTTTGGTCGATGTCCAGATCAAGAAGGGAGAAAAGGTTAGGGTATTTTTCGTTGAGAAATACTGTTAACCTTCGTAAGAGCCTTGCTGGCTCTCCAAATACGGTGCTTAATGACCATTCATCCTTAAATAATTTCTGATACCACACATATTTTATTTCCAGGTTAACAGTCGCGTTATTGATTTGAAAACGCACATTGCGATTTGTACCTTTATATTTCTCAACCATTTCCTGAAATTGAGGAATGTTTTCCAAAAAGTCAACATTCCAAATGTCTTTGACCAAGAAGTAGGGATCCTTCACGTGATGGATGATAACTGAGTCATCCTTCTCTATGGTCTTCATGGGATAACCTGACAGGTCACGCTGCAATCGCTCATGAAATCCAAGTTGTTCTGTATTAACCTGATAAACTTGTTTCATTCTCTCCCACCGTTCGGTTCTTTGATTTGAAATGCGCCCTGTGCCTTTTCCCAATCCTTGCGGATGTCTTCATCCGAAGGATGAAGGTACAAATTCATGGTCGTTTGGATTTGTGAATGACCAAGGCGCTCTTGTACCTGTTTAATATCCTTCGTCTCCTGATAGTACATCGTCGCGTGCGTATGACGAAACAGGTGAGGATGGACATCGATTCCTGTTTTCTGACGCAGTCGTTTGAATAGAGCTTCTACATCCCCGTAGGTCATCGGTCTCCCCATGTTTTTACCGCGCAATTTGACGAACACAAAGTTGGTTTCGACGTCCAATTCGTCAATGACATCGTACATGTAGTCATCATATAAGTCCATGAGGTCCTGTGAAACAAAGATTTCCCGTTCCCCTGTTTTCAGTTTCGCACCGTTCTCTAATTCCCCGCGATCCGTCAGACGAATGCGATGTCCTTTTTGATGACTAAACTTGAAATCCTCTAAAAATAAAGAAAGCGTCTCTCCAATTCTTAACCCCGTCTCAAACAGGAGCTGGATGAGAAAGGTGTCCCGTATATTCGTTGTTGCTGCTAAGACCTGTTTCACCTGTTCTTTTGAGAGCGTCTGCACCCTCTTGCGAGGTTCTTTTACCTTCAATACATTCCGCATAGATAGCTTGTCCTGGTTGATATGATGAAGGAAACTCTTATACCGTGTTCTCCCGCCTGTAAAGACCTGACGTATCAATTTCTCTTTCATATCACGCGGTAACTCTTCATTCCGGTACAAATAGTCATAGAAGTTTGTAACAGCGGTGACCGTAAGGTTCACTGTCCTTTCTGTTTTCTTTGCCTTCACAGGTCGAAGAGACATTACCTTGCTGCTCTCATACGGATTCCGAAGCCATCCTACAAACTCCACCAAGTCCTCTAATCTTATATCTCTGTAATTTTTCTCTATCTCCTGTAAGTACAAAAAATACTGTTTTAGTGCATAACAGTACGTTTTCTGTGTGTTGTTGCTTTTCCCTGTAACATCTAAATACTTCAGGTATTTCATCACAGGAATCACAGGAATTCCTTCATTATCTACTAATATGTATCTCTTACTATTATTCTCTAAAAGCACCTCTTGGACCCTCATAGACATTCACCACCTAAAACCATTTTTTTACGTTCGGTTTATAGACCTCACTACGCCTCCCGCTGTGGGCTTTGTCCCCCTAACTAACAACAAATTTTCATCTATAACATTATATACATAATAGACAATATTCGTAATATCTGATTATTCATTCCATTATGTATAAAAAAAGAGGATTTATGCTCTATATTGAACATAATATCCTCTTTTAATTATAGTATGTTTAAATGTATTTAAGGGGATTTCTTATTTTTTAGGCTAATTGCAAAAGAGCCTTCAGTTTCTTGTACAGAAGCAAATGCAATGTTTTTTATATCTTCAAATCCTTTTTCTAGTAACTCTTTCCGAAGCCATTTTTCATTTTTATGGATTAATTTTAAATTATCGTATTGAATTTGTGCATCAACGATAAGGGCAATTGGTAATCCTGCATATTTTACATCTATATGCATATCTTTTGGAGTGAGAGGAACAAGCTCTCTTTTTGGTAAAATACTAATGGCGCCATTCGCTTCTAAAATGGCATATTCAATTTCATGTACGCTAGGATATCCTGCTACGCGAAGATTAGATAGTAACTCAGCAATTGGATATCTACTTTTCTTTAGATTTTCAAAAACAATATCTCCATGTTTAATTAAAATAATGGGGTGACCAAGAATGAAACGATTCAGTTTATTTAGCAAGCTCAATTTTGTAATCAAGAGATGAAGGCATGTAATCACAATTATACCTACAATAGCTTGCAGAGCGCCATCAACCGGTATAGCTCGAAAAGCTAAATAAGATAAAAAGATAATCGCCCCGAAATCGTGTGGTGTAAGCTGAGCGAGTGCGGATTTTCCTAGTAGTTTAAGCGAGATAAGAAATAATAAAAAGAAGAAGGTTATATTACATAAAAAAACAATCAATGTTTACACTCCTTAATGCAAAGTTCCCATTATCTTATATATACCTTATCCACTATTCCCTTTATTTATTGTAAATATTACTTATCGAGGGTTATTTAGGAAATTAAATCTATACAAATAATGAGAAGAATATTATGATGAGAAAATAGAAAAAATAGGAGTAAATGTAAATGATAAAGAAGAAAAAGATGATGAAGTATAGTTTAGTTGTGATAATGATTATAGTAGGTTATATAGGATTTTTACAATATAACATTTATAAGCATGGTCATATGGAAGCACCGAACGATGCAGACTACATGATTCTTTTAGGAGCAAAGGTGAAAGGAACAGAGCCTTCTTATTCTTTACAATATCGTATTGATAAAGCAGCGGAATATTTAAAAACACATGAACAAACGATTGTTATTGTATCCGGTGGTAAAGGAAAAGGAGAAGATATTTCAGAAGCACGGGCTATGAAAAAAGGATTAATGACACAAAGTATTGCAGAACAAAGAATTATAATGGAAGATCGTTCTACAAATACAGATGAAAATATTGAATTCTCAAAGTCTCTTATTCCAGCAAATAAGAAAAAAGGGATGATTGTTACAAATGATTTTCATATGTTTCGGGCCAAAAAAATTGCTGAAAAACAAGGGTTGAAGGTAAATGGACTTCCTGCGAAAACACCTAAATCGATTATTATTCAGTCAAATGTGAGGGAATATTTTGCGATTACACAGTATTGGCTAACGAATCGTATATAGTAATAAATCTTACAAAAATGTAATCTGATTGAAAGGTAAAACGATAGTTCCTAAAGTAGTGAAGTGCCATAATAAAGGTAACAAAAACAACGAAACTTTAGGAGTGAATCGTATGAAAGGCAATAATATTTTATCTTCACTTTGTTATTTTAGTATTTTCTTTGCACCGTTTCTATTCCCAATCATCGTCTACTTTATTGCAGAAGATGATGTGAAATATCATGCGAAAAAGGCATTTTGGACACACATTTTCCCATATGCAATTTTATTTGGTGGATTGGCATTTTCAGGTGTATTCGGTTTAAGTTTTGGAGAATCCGCAAGTGTTGGAATCGGAATGATTGTAACCTATGTAACTTTTACAATTGTAGGTATTTATTACTTTGTTTGGAATATTGTTAAAGGTGTTAAAGTACTGAGAGCAGCTTAAACGATTTATTTTTTCAAGAATGAAAGAGGACGAATGGTTAAAAATTCGTTCTCTTTTTGTATAGGTTTGAAGGGTTCTGCTTTAATTGAGGTGAAAAAAGAGCATATTATATAGAAGTTTTTAGATGGGCATAAAAGTTGTGATAAATGAAAAGGATATGTTAATTTTTCAGTAATAAGAAATAAGGAGGCTTTACTATGAATGAGATGATACATAAAATGGAGCAACATACATCAGTTCGGAAATATAAACAAGAACCAATTCCTAAGAATATAGTGGAAAGAATGGTGCAAGCAGCGCAGTATGCAGCATCATCACATTTTGTTCAGGCGTATTCAGTTATGTACGTTACAGATGAAAATTTAAAGGTGCAATTGGCAGAGTTATCAGGTAATCGTCATGTGAAAGATTGCGCGGCATTTTTTGTTTGCTGTGCAGATTTAAAGCGCTTAGAAACAGCATGTGAGAAACATGGAACAGAGATTAAACATGATGGTGCAGAGGACTTTATTGTAGCTACAGTAGATGCATCCTTATTTGCACAAAACTTAGCGCTCGCTGCAGAATCACTAGGATATGGCATTTGTTATATTGGAGGAATCAGGAATAATCCAGAAGAAGTGAGTGAACTGCTCCATTTACCAGATAAAGTATACCCGGTATTTGGGATGACAGTTGGAGTACCTGATGAAAGTCATGCAGTGAAACCGCGTTTGCCAGTTAAAGCGATTTTACATGAAAACGTATATGACGAAAATAAATATGATGAATTACTAGAGGAATATGACCGTACGACTAATGAATATTATAAGGGAAGATCTACAAATCAAAAGGATGTAACATGGACAGGATCAATGAGTGCTTTTATGTCAAAAGAGAAAAGAATGCATATGAAGGAGTTTTTGAGTAAAAAAGGGTTTAATAGAAGATAAGGTAAAAACAAATCTGCATTAGCAGGTTTGTTTTTAGAAGGAGAAGTTTTTTTACTTTCGAATATGTATAAGTGTGTCGAAAGTAAAGGGGCTGATGAAATGAAAAAAGCATTGTTTTTTCTATTTGATGGATTTGCAGAATTTGAAGTGAATCTAGCGAGTTTATTTTTAAAGAGTAAGGGATTTGAAATTGTCACAGCAAGTGTAGATAATGCGACTGTTACAGGAGAAGGAGGTTTCCAGTGTAAACCGCATATTTCCATAGATGGCATAATTGCAAAAGAGTATGAGATTTTAATTGTCCCCGGCGGAGAGATCTTTCATCATCTAGAAAATCCTAAGTTATTATCGCTTGCCCGGGAGATAAATGAACAAAATAAATGGTTAGCTGCTATTTGTGCAGGAACCGCTTTATTACAAGCAGCTGATGTGTTGCAAAATAAAAGATTTTCAACTTCTTTAACACCAGAAGTGGAGAGTCTAGCACATCTCCATGAGTGGAAGTATAAACAAAGTACAGATGTAACAGTGGATGGGAAAATCATTACAGCAGTTGGCTCTGCTTATGTCGAGTTTGCAGTTGAAATCATTAAACAACTCAATTTGTTTGATGAGGGAGAAGAGAAAGAAACACTCCTGTATTTTAAAAACATAAAAGAATTAAGTAATAAGACCTTAGCGTAGCTGAGGTCTTATTTTATGAAAATATTTCTAATTTTTCATTGACGTTTACATTGTAAGTTGTTAATATACTGAATAATTTTGCAAAATTATAAAATTGATTCGATAGAAATCGAATCAAAGAGAGGGGAATTTATGTTGCGAGTTACATCATGGTTTGAACGACATGTCAAAGTTGTATATTCACCATTTCGCGAAATGTTATTAAGCTTACATGTTTTATCTAATCCTACCCATCATGTAAAACGATTAGAGTGGGCAGAAAATGTATTAAATCAGATGGATCAGGAGGAAAAAGAAATATTATATGAGATTAATGAGAAAAGCGATGACTGGTTACATTTTATAGATTGGTGCTCTGAGTTTCAGGCTGAAGTCTATGTTGAAGAAGGGATTGAAAAATTACGAGTCACGGATACAAAAGGCTTTCAATCATTTTTTCCTAAGCTAGAGAAAGAATTAGTTTGTAATTTTTTATATCAATATCATCAGCGCTATTTTGCACGAGAGTTATTTCAAATAGAACCATGGCTAGAACGATCTGTATATGATGTGAAAGAAACAATCAAACAAAACCCGTTGTCCCTTTCTAAAAATTTGCATCCGAGATTTTTAATTGATGAAAAGGAAATAACCTTTTTAAAAGCCCGTACTTGGCAATATCGTTATGAGGATTTATCAGCAATTACATTATATCCATCAACTTTTGTCGCACCTCATTTACTAATAGATAATCTTATTTCTACTCATATAAAAGTCTATTATGAGGTGGAAATCGCATCGTCGTATACAGATGAAGTACCAAAGGATCTTTTGCGAATTCTACAAGCGATATCAGATGAAACGAGATTAAAAATGCTAAGAGATTTATCCTTTCAATCTTTTTGTACACAGCAATTAACAGAGCGGTATAGTCTTACAAAATCAACGGTTTCCAATCATTTAAAAATGTTAGAGTCTACAGGTCTTATACAAAAGGAACGAAAAGGTTATTACGTATTTTATAAAACAAATCGAGAACGATTAGAACAAATTCGTGTTGATTTAGATCAATTTATGGATTTCCCAATTGTTCAAAAATTAGGGGAGGGGAGAACATGTGGCTAACGTTTATGGCTACATTTCGTCGTGATTTCTATACGATGCGTAGAGCGTACCCATGGTCATTTTTTTTAGGGCATATTTTAACTGGTGTATATATCGTATTGTTTGCTTATCTAACATATCATTTTATGTTTCAAGGAAAGTTAGATGCTAATTTTGCAAAGTTAGGGAAGACGGATGATTATCTTTCGTACGTTATATTAGGAGCTGTTTTTTATTCATTTTCTGTTTCTCTATTAATGATTGTGAGCCGAACATTGATAACCGAACTGCGTGAAGGGACGCTGGATGTTTTGTTATTAACGCCATCATCTCGGCAAGGTTATTTTCTAGGAGCAGCTGCGCAAGGGATATTGCGTGTGGGACTTGAATTTATCACGATTTTTATTTTTGGTTTGTTTTTTGGATTACAGTTTCGAGAAATAAATATGATACCAGTGGTATTTTTATTAATTATTTTCTTTTTTGCTATATTCGCTCAAGCACTAGTGTTGGGGGCTTTTATGCTCTATTTTCGTGATACATATTTAACACAAAATACATTGTTTATTTTTATGAGCCTTGTCAGTGGTGTGTTTTTTCCAGTAGGTTATCTTCCTACATTTTTACAGCCTATGAGTGTATTGATGCCGCTCTCACATGGTTTATCAGCATTTCGATTGTGCATGATTGAAGGTGGGAATTTAGCTTCCATACAAATTGAACTTATGTGGTTATTGGGATTAGGAGTTGCGTATTTTATTGCGGGTGTATATGCGATGAAACGAATGGAAAAGTATGTGATTGAAAAACATTTTGCATAGGAGGGCTTATTATGATACAAGCAAAACAACTTGTAAAGCGGTATGAGTTAAAAGAGAAAGTAGGTTTTTTTCGTAAAAAAAGAAGAGTAGTTGAAGCAGTAAATGGACTAGATTTAACAATTCAAAAAGGAGAGATTGTAGGATTGCTAGGTGTGAACGGGGCTGGGAAGACAACAACGATTAAAATGTTAGCAACGCTTCTTGAACCAACTTCGGGTGCTATTGAAATTGATGGTATAGACAGCACAAAGCAAGATTTACTTGTAAAGAAAAAGATCAATATGATTGCAGGTGGTGAACGCATGTTGTATTGGCGTTTAACAGGTAAAGAAAACTTGCAGTATTTTGGAAGTTTGTATGGATTAAAAGGAGCCGAATTAGAGGAACGTATTCAGTTTCTCCTTGGTCAAGTAGAGCTCAAAGAAGCTGCTAATACACCTGTAGAACGATATTCAAAGGGAATGAAGCAGCGTTTGCAAATCGCAAGAGGTCTTATTAATGATCCAGATTATTTATTTCTTGATGAACCAACATTAGGACTTGATGCACCTGTAGCGAAAAAGCTGAGAGAAATGGTATATCGATTGGCGAAGGAACAAAATAAGGGTATTTTGTTAACGAGCCATTATCTTGAAGAAGTAGAGGAACTTTGTGATCACCTTTATATTATTGAAAAAGGACGACTTCTTTATGAAGGAACTCCCGATAAAATTATCCAGTCTATTGTCCGTGAATATCGTTTAGAAATTGTGATTCCTGAAATGAAGAATGAAACGATAGAACGATTAGAGTATTCTTTAGGGCTGAAGGAAATTCAATATGAAAAAGAACATATGGGTGAACATATACGATATGAACTAAAGGCATCTTTTGATATGACAACAACGGTTTTATCATTATTAACCAAATATCAAATTCGTATATTACAGTTAGAAACACATAAAGCAAGATTGGAAGATGCAATATTACAAATTGCAAATGAGGTGAGTGCGTGAATATGTTTTTTGCAGAATGGAAAAAAAGTCACCGCAATCATTTTCATAGTAAGATGGTTTATTTTTCTTTATTCATTTGGCCGGTTTTATTATTTGCAACGGCTTATTTTTCGGTGAAGCCATTTGATACTTCAAATACTAGCCCGCTTGCAAAATGGATGGATCCAAAACAAATTAGTTTTTTTCTCATTACAGGTTATATTGGATATGTTTTCTTTTGGAGCCTTGTTCAATCGGCATGGCAAATGTCATGGGAACGCCAAAATGGAACACTGGAACTTATATTTTTAACACCAGCATCGCGTGTATGGATGATGTATTGCCGGGCAGGAGCAAATTTAATAGAAGGAGTATGGATGTTTACGATGTTTTCGATTCTCATCGCATTGTTTCTGAATGACACACCGATACCACCAGTTGAAAATATTGTATTTGCTTTTATGATTTTATGTATTTCGGCTGTTGTGTGGGGGGGTTGCTTAAATACGATTTTTTTATTTTCACGAGATGCTAGTATTCTATTTACAATATTAGAAGAACCGATGCAATTTTTTGCGGGTGTACGCATTCCCATTGTTGTATTACCACTATGGGGCAAAGTACTAGCAGCTTTGTTTCCATTAACGTATGTACTTCAAATTTTCCGTTCATTATTAATGGAAGGAAAAAGTATTATAAATGTATTTCCAGAGTTAGGTTTATTAGCTAGCTTATTAATCATTTTAATTGGAATATCGTATGTGCTTGTTCGAAAAGCAGAAAAGCATGCGAAACGAACAGGAAATATGGTTTTATTTTAAGGAATGGGGAGAGAGAAATGGGAATATTTCAAGGTGCAGCGGCATTATGTAAAAATAATGATGGGAAATTGTTAATGGTATTGCAAGGGCGCCCAGATGTAAAAGAAGCAGAACTAAAATGGTCTATTCCATCTGGTGGGAAATTGGAAGAGGAAACATTTGAGGAGTGTTGTATACGAGAAGTGAAAGAGGAAACGGGATATGATGTACGTGTCATTAAAAGTATGTACGAAAAGAAGGGGAATAGTAATGGATATGATGTTCACATTGTGTATTATGAGGTAGAAGTAATTGGAGGAAATAAAGAAATATGCGATCCAGATGGATTAATTTATGAAGTGGCTTGGAAAAGCAGTGAAGAAATAGCAGGTATTACCCTTTCTTTTCTAGAAGATAGAAAGTTATTGCAGGGATTCATAGATTGTACAGCAGGTGATGAAACCTAAGCGCTGATACACATGAAAGGAAAGAAAAAAGATGATATACGAATTGCAGAAAGACCAGTTTATGAATTGCAAACATCTTCTACAAAAGGAAAGGCATATAGAAGTGCAAGCTATCATTGAAGGGAATAATTCGGGCCGTATATTTGTTGACAATGCGAGCGAACCACGGTCTGGTTTAGTTTGGCTTGGAAATTTAGATGGTTTTGTATTTATTGGTGAGGCAAATAACAAAATGTTTAACCTTGAAATAAAAAAGGTTTTAAGGGAACAAATTGCACAAGAAGCAGCCTGTTTGGACTTGAAGTGGTTTGAAGGATTTGGTCATCAAGTAGGGTGGGATCGTACAATTAGAGAAATATTATGTGAACAATCATACGAGGAATCCAATCAAAAAGTATACAAATTATATGAAAGTGCGTACAAAACATATAATGAACCAATCATTGATGAGGTATATACGGTATTAAAAGTAACGAAGGAAAATCTTGTGACATACTCTTTGCTCAAGCAATCATTTTTCGTTTCACAAATTACATCATTTTGGAATTCGATGGAATCATTTTTTGAAAAAGGAATTGGGTATGTGATTTTGCATGAGGATCAAGTGGTGAGTCTTTGTTTTTCAGGATTTGTAAGTGGGAATATGCATGCGGTAAATATCGAGACAATTTTGGAACATAGAGGGAAGAATCTTGCCAAGAAAGTCGCACATATATTTGTTCAAGAATGTTTCAAACAAGGGTATGTGCCCTATTGGGACTGTATGGAAGTGAATAAACCTTCAATTGCTATAGCAGAGAGCCTAGGGTTTACAAACATTTTTGATTATATTGTATACGAGTATCAATTTTAATTTGACTAAAGAAAATAAGAAATACCTCAAGGGAAAAGAATGTATTTGTTCTTTTTCTGCTTGGTATATTTTTTTCAATATATTTGTAATTGCAGTGGGTGTACTTTTAACTTTGAAATATTTGATGTAGAAAAGCGACTTGTAAAAGTCGCTTTTCTTTATAAATGTGTAATGCCAAAATGATGGGAGAAACACTATTAATAAAAAAGCCTTCACATTAATTATTTGAGCAATCATATTGCCCAGTGAGGTACCGATGATATCTAGTTATTAAATCATCTACAAATAGGATCGTGATAGTGTAGTCCACTCTTCTAAAGAAAGTTTTTCTGTAATATGTTTTAGTTCATCTGGAACATTAACAAAACTAATAAACTCAATACTATTATCATCTGGATCTTTAAAATAGACAGAAGCATTGCCTTGGTTAGGGCGAACAAAAGGTCCAATGGTAGTTCGATTACTAAATGGAACGGGCGTAATATTTCGGTCTTTCAGCCACTTAATAGATGTATGAAGAAACTCGAAGTCTACTTGAAACGCAATATGGCGAAGGGAAGGATGATACGGCGTTTTATATTCTTCTCCTTCCCAAAGTCCGAGCCAACTTTGTTCTTCTACAATCCAAAAGAAGGCAGTATCCTCATATCTTTTATATAGTTTTAATCCCAATGATTCATAGAATGGTATGGATCTTTCTAGGCTGCGAACGGGTAGATGTGATTCGTATAATCCTTTGATCATAAATAATCCTCCTCTTTAGATAATATATTGTTCTTATTTGTAATTGTAATCTATGTCCTTCTTGGTTAAATCAATAAAAAGAATGGAGAATGATTCATACAAAAGTATGAAATATTCTCCATTCTTTTTATTTTATATTACAAAAAGTATACATTAATCTGTTTAATATCTCAAAAATGTATTTAAAGTTACTTTTAAATGAATATATTTTCTATAAAGTTAAAAATATTACGATTTCATTACAAAAAATTATTGATTATATTTGTATATGATAATATAATTCTCTTTGTGGAAATAAAAACTAAAATTATTCATTATTTGGTGGATATGGAAAATAAAGAAAGTTATTTTGCCTATTTTAATGTCTACAATGCTTGTAGCTCCTGCAGTATCTCATGCAGAAAAACAAGAAACTGTGAAACAGATTACTCCAAAAACAGAACAGACGATGCAGAAAACAGGTTGGGTAAAAGATGGAAACACATGGTATTTCTATGATCAAAATGGTATGAAGAAAACTGGTTGGTTACAAGATGGAGGAAAATGGTACTACTTTGATGCAAACGGAAAAATGAAAACGGGTCGTATTGAAGAGCAATATAATGGTTACTTATTAGGAGCAGACGGTGCGCTATATACCAATGAAGGATGGCTTCAGTATGAGGGAGATTGGTATTATGTTCACCAAGGGGGAAAGCTACACTGGGATTTTCTTGAATATAATGGTAAGACATACTTTTTAAATCCAGATAATAATAAAATGCTATTAGGTTGGATAGGTTCACATCCTGATGGTAATTATTTCCTTTCTGATGGATCAATGGCAAAAGGTTGGAATTTAATTGACAACCATTGGCATTATTTTAGCGGAAACGGAGCTGCTTATAATGGCTGGCTAAGCTATAAAGAAAGCTGGTATTACTTTGTTGGTGCTAAGATGAAAACAGGCTGGTTACAAGAGAATGGGAATTGGTATTATTTACAGTCTAACGGTGCAATGGCGATAGGTAAACATTTCATTGATGGAAAATGGTATTCATTCAAAGATAATGGTGTTATGAGTTAAAGAGAACTCTTTAACTATCTTAAAAGATTTTGACAGGAAAAGATGACAACTGAAATGTTATCCAAGCATAAAAAGTGAAAACATAAAAATTAAAAGGCGACACACATTGTACATCATTAATGTGTGTCACCTTTTGTAATTTAATATTCTATAAAACGGTATATACTTCTTTAATCATCTGCAAAAAAGTATGAAAAACAGTGAGTTGCTACTGTTTGCATGCCTCGACATCAATGCCGGCAGCAATTAATTTTTTTTCGCCTTCTTGTTCAATAATTTTTTGTAATTTTGATAAGAATGAGTCAAAGTCAGTATGTTTGGCAACTTGGAACGTCATTTTATGTTCGATGGGAATCCAAGTATCGATATCGGCTTCGTTATGCTGAATTTTAACTTCTAGTTTATCAAGAGCATTTGCCACTTTCGCTTCGTATGTTTCTTTTGCTTCAAACTCTATCCATAAATTGTACAGTTCGTCCCCAAGAGGACCTTCTAATGTATGTTTAATATTCAAAATGGCTTTTTGTTCATTTTCTTGTTTTTGTAATTGTAATTGTTCGCTGTTCATTGTGTCAAAAGCAGGAATATCCCCGGCTTCTGCTTCCACGAGATCATGGATAATAACCATCTTTAATAGTTTTTCCATGTTTACTTCTTTATCTAAATAAGGCTGAACTAAAACAGCCATAAGGGACATACGCCACGTATGTTCCGCAACACTCTCTTGCCGACCATTAGAAAGCCAGCTATGTCGCATTTCGTATTTAAGTTTTTCTGCTAGTGCAATGACTTTTAAAATGTTATGTTCCATATGGATCCCCCTCATATTGCTATAAACTAATATTAATATAAAAATAGAATGTGTCAATTTTACGTTCGTTTGACTAATAATTCAGAAATATTATAAAATATTCCCATAATATTTTTTTATTTTTACAAAAGACAAAGAAGAAGTTGAAATTGCAAAAATGCTGAGTGGGAGTGAATATAAAATGTACCAACAGACAGCAATTCATGTACTAGATCTTTTGAAAAATATTGTAAATGGAATAAAAAATATTCAGAAAGTGGAAGAGGAATGTAGAAAAATAGAAAGAGAGTTCCATGTGACGTATGCAGAATTAATGGACTTATATGATAAAATGATAGCTTTTCAAAGAGAGATTGAAAAAATGGGTGGTTTATTTGCATACGAACAATCTCAAATGATGTGGTTGAAATCTGAATTAGAACTTTTATATGCTACGTATCAATTTTGTCAGCATTACAATTTAAATATTTCAGATACTTCAAAGGCAATTAGTAAAGAGAATCTACAATTATTTCCGAAAACAGAAAGTCAACTGCAGAATACGTATTATAAATTAAAAAATCAAGAGCTGCCATTTGAAAATATAAAAAAGGGTAAGCCGGGGCGTAAGAAAAAGCACGAGCCAGAACAGTATGTTTGTGAGAAGGAGAATAGAGTAAAAAGTATAGTGGTCCAAAGTGAAAAGACAGAGAATAATCTGGTTACTATATTATCAGGGATTGTCGATAATTTTGAAACAATTGGTGTAGAGGGCAAGAAACAAGAACTATATCAATTTATGGAAGGGATTTACAAACTTTCGAGTATGGCAGCTGGGCATACAAAAGAAAATAATACACATGAGATACAGAAAGAGCTTCAAAATCTTCGTGCTGAAAATGAGAGATTGAGATATGAAAAAGAAGAGGTTATTTCTAGTATGGACGAAATGACAAATCAAATGAATCGTTTTATTGAGAGCTCTGATATTAATCAAATTCGAACATTACCAGCTTTTGTGAATATGTGTAAACAATATTTGGAGAAAAACAAACTTCATCATGACAAAATGGATACAAAAGAACAAATAATATCTATGAAACAATGAGAGCTACTTTCTATTGGCTTTTATGAAGCTGATAGAAAGTAGCTCTATTATTTTTATGTTAAAATCAAGAAAACTTACAAATTAAGAGGAGAAGTTAATATGAACCAAAAGTTACATCCACGCGTCGGTGTTGGAGCGTTTCTTTTAAACGAGCAAGGCGAGTTATTACTTGTACGGAGAAAGAAGGCACCAGAGCAAGCGCACTGGAGTCTCCCAGGTGGAAAAGTGGAATGGATGGAAACAGCAGAAGATACAGTTGTCAGGGAGATTCAAGAAGAGGTAGGGTTAGAAATTGAACTCACATCGTTATTATGTGTGACGAATCACATTTTACCTGAAGAAGAAGCACATTGGGTATGTCCGACGTATATTGCAAAAGTAACTAATGGGATAGCAGAAAATCTGGAAAAACATGCTATTAGTGAAGTGGGGTGGTTTTCATTAGATAGTCTTCCAGAACCATTAACCTTAACTTTACAAAATGCTTTGAAGGAATATGAGAAACTTAAATAAGTATATGGAAATATAATGTATCGAGCTCTTAGTAGAGAGGAAGAAAACCTTCGCTGAGGATTAGCAGCGGGATAAATGTAATCAAGCTATCTTGTTTTAAAGATAGCTTATTTCTTATTAATCGAATCAAAATTCAGAATTTTATTGACTGTACATTTTTTTCTTTTTATATTAGTAGGTATAGTAATAACTACTAAAGGAGTGGGAACATGCCAGAGGCATTATTTTTACAGGATGCATATAAAAAAACTGTCAAACAGAAGTAACAAGAGTGGATGGAAACCGAGTATTTGTAAAAGAAACGATATTTTATCCAACTGGTGGAGGACAAGAATGCGATACAGGCGTACTTACATAAGGTGAGAATACTTTTGAAGTTGTAAAAGTAAAGAAAGCAAAATCGTCGTTTTGAAGTACGCGCTGTCATGTAAATGCAAATAGAGGTAAATTGAAGTGAGGGATTACAGTGGATGAAGTCATGAAAGAATTGCAAAAGTTAGGGTTTTCACAATATGAATGTAAAGCATACATCGGTTTATTAAAACATTATCCTGCGACAGGATATGAAATTAGTAAACAAACGGGTGTACCGCGTTCCATGATTTATGAGGTACTTGGGAAATTGATGGATAAAGGCGCAGTGCATTTAGTACCCTCAGAACCAGTTAAGTACGTTCCAGTATCGGCAAGTGAGTTAATGAATCGAATGCGACAAGATTTTGAAAAGTCATTTGATTTCCTTGATCAGAAGTTAAATTGTTTAGAGCAGGAGCGTCAAGTAGATATAATCTCTCATATTCGTACGGATGAACGAATTTTAAAGGAAATAAGTAACATTATTGAGCGTGCAGAAGAAGAGTTATGGATTTCTGTATGGGAACAGCAAGTGAGCGAGCTGGAGCCTCTTATTCACAAAAAGGAACAAGAAGGTGTACATGTTTTTTCGATACTTTTTGGGGCACCTCAAACAAAAATAGGAACAACATTTCATCATAATTATATGACTCCAGATGTTGTGAAAGAGCGGATGGGGGGGCATTTAACAATTGTTGCACGAGATGGAAAAGAGGTGCTTATTGCCAATTTTTCAGAACATAGTACATCATGGGCTGTTACAACATATGATCCAGCATTAGTGCTTGTCGCAATAGAATATATTCGTCATGACATTATGGTTGAAGAAATTACACAGGAATTTGGTCCTGATAAATTAGATGCATTATGGCGTGGTAATGCAGATTTAGTTCACGTTGTAACGGGTAAACGCTTGATGCAAGAAACGAAGGGGGAAGAGTGATGGCAAGGGCTGAAGTACAGATGACAATGCACGGGAATGAAACATTTCAACAGGGAGTGAAAGATTGTTTACCAACTGTACTAGGGTATTTAAGTATTGGTATCGCAGCTGGTGTAATTGAAAAAACAGCAGGGTTTTCGTTAGCAGAAATAGCATTAATGTCTACTTTGATTTATGCTGGTTCCTCACAATTTATACTCGCTGGTATGTTTGCCGCTGGAGCACCTACTTCTGCAATTATTTTCACCGTATTTTTTGTCAATCTACGTCATCTGTTAATGAGTGCTGCGCTTGCCCCGTATTTAATGAAGGTTCCTTTCTTGAAAAATATGATAATTGGCTCGCAAATTACAGATGAAACATTTGGTCTTGCGGTTCAGCAAGCTTCAAAAAAGAAGTATCTAAGCGAGAGATGGATGCTTGGTTTAAATGTGACAGCATATTTAAACTGGATCATTGCGAATGTCATCGGTGGTATTTTTGGTGAGTGGATACCAAACCCTCATACGTATGGTATGGATTATGCTTTACCAGCTATGTTTATTGGATTATTTGTCCTGCAGTTAATGAGTAGTCATCCAAAATTAGTCATTCATCTCAGTGTTGCGATTGTGGCAATTGTAATCGCATATAGCATACATTTTTTCGTTCCGGCAAGCGTAGCAGTTATAATTGCAACACTTACGGCAGCAACAATAGGGGTGGTGATTGAAAGATGGAAGTAAGAATCGATGTGTTATTACTCTTAATGGGAGCAGGTCTGGTTACTTTAATTCCGCGCCTATTACCGCTCATTGTATTTAGTAAAATACAAATTCCAGATTGGGGATTAAAATGGTTAAGTTATATACCAATTGCTATATTGGCGGCGCTCCTTGCTGAAGTGCTCTTTATGAATAAAACGATGCAATGGGATTATATAATTGCAGCAATTCCGACATTCTTTGTTGCTGTTTATACACGTAGCCTGTTAGGAACAGTGTTAACTGGGGTGATTGTGATTATTTTGTTACGTTTGTTTATATAACAAGGATTTCTTTCATAGTATATCGAAGAGTGTAATATCATGAATGAAATAGGGGTGGTGTTATGATTCTTTTAACGATAGGTGCTATTTTGTTTATAGTTTTTATCTTCTTCATCATTGGTCTGCTTACTTTTACAATGCTTGTTAATAAAGCAACTCCACAAATTTACTACACACCTTGTGATTCCATGACAATACAATCTCATAAAAAAAATAGAGGGAAGAGAAGTTGATTTTAGGCTTTTCTTCCTCTTTTTATTTATCCCGCGTTAACGGGCAGTAAGACCCCATCTCAAAATTCAGAAAAAGTAAAGAAGTTAGGTGGGGGATTTTCGGCACCGGGATAGGGTTGTTTTTAGATACTTTCATTCTTTATTCTTCCTCTAGTATTTTTTCGACGCTTTCATCACAACAAGTTCTATCTTTCGCAATTTGGATGACTATAGCCTATGCACTATATCTATTCATTCCTGTATGGATGGAACGATCGTTTGCGAAATGCTTCCTATTTACGTGTAGAAAAAGGAGCTGATTCTTAAAAATCAGCTCCTATAAAACAAACTTACATTTTAGCAATTCCTTGTAATAGTATGCCGAAGAGTAGACTGATAAAAGAGAAAGCACCGACGGATACAGAAATAATTCGATTATTTTTCCATTCTTTTATGAAAACCATAAATCCTAAAATACAAAGAAAATACCAGATTGGTAGAAAAATAAAATCGCTAATATAATTAGGGAGTAATGTATAAAAACTAGTCAAAACTAAAATCCAATGTCCAAGAAATAAGGTCATAACGATAAAGGAATGTCGATAAGGAAGGTTTAAATATTTACGATTTTTAAGAGTTGTAAAAATGAAAGCTAACGTTATGAGAATGATTAGAATAACGAAAGCAAGTAAAAGTAATGTAAATGACATAGCAAAACTCCTTTAATACATTTGTTTCGTTATAGTTTTTAGAAGAAATGAATCAATCATTTCATATGCTTGTTTTGTAGATTGTTCGTTATAGTTTGTAGTATAAGGATCCAGAAATCCATGATTTCCTGGGAACTGTTGTATATGTAGAAATGAGTTGTCTTGTCTTTGCAATGTCGTAATAAGAGAAGAAATGGAACAGTTCAATTCTGTTTCTGGAAAAATTAAAAGAGTAGGACATGTAGGAATAATATAAGAGTAGTCTCGTATGCGAGAGCCATAGCAGCCAATAATAAAATTAACTTTTGGATTGTTACTGCATAGCCAAGAGATGGTTGCGCCAATGCTAAAACCTATGAGTCCAATATATGGGTAATTTTTTGAAAACTGTATAATCATTTCTTCAATTTTTTCTTTTCCATGTTGAAATCCAACGTTTTGCATAAAATGGGAGTAAGCTTTTTGTTCATCATTATAATGAAAAGGAGCATCTAGCTGTAAAAGACTTGGGCAGAAGATATCTACCTGTGGTGAAGAAAACCTGGATATGACATCCTGCATATGCTGATTTATGCCGTATATTTCGTGAACAACAATCAGAGCTACTTTGTTCTTCATTGATTATAAACCTTTCCTCTGAAAATTATATTCTCTTTCTACAACACATATTTTCATATGAAAGCTTTCATACCATTGTTCACGACCTCTTTGTCTTGCTATAGTATGTGCTGCATTTTCTCTCCATTGTTTAATTGCTTCAAGTGACTCCCAATATGAAATTGTAATACCGAGACCAGATGCATCCCGTACGCTGTCAACGTTTATAAAGCCAGGTTGCCCTTTAGCGAGTTTTTCCATTTCTTCAGCGACATCGCCATAATCAGTCGTGTCTTGTGAAAGCTGGGAAGTGAATATAACTGCATAATAAGGTTCGTTACTTTGCTTTGTATCCCTCATCGTATCCCTCCAAATATACTTATGGATTGTATCATATCATAAAGATTGAATAGTATGTCTTTTGAGTATAAAAATGTTTTGAGAAATATCCCGTACCATATTAGGATAACTGTTGAAAAAATAGAAATTTACGTTATTCGTGCAGTGATGATAAAAATATTTGGAAAGACAAATCATACGGCATACAAGAAAAACCCCACTTCAAATAAAACTGAAGTGGAGTTTCTTATATTTCTTCTAGGCTATTAACTGGAACTGTTAATTCGCGATCTGGATTCGTTGCATCATATATGCGGGCGGTTTCATTGCTTTCATCAACATGTTGAATCATAACGGGCATGCCTTGAAAACTAACATGCGCTTGTTCTGATGACTCGGAAAGCTCTTTTGCACGTTGTACATTCATTCTTACATTCCTCCCATCTTTATTATTTTTGCTGAAAAGGAGGAATAATATACCATTTTGAGATGGGTTTAAAGTTTTTGTATTATTTGTAATGTTTCTTTAATAAACACAGTAAATGTCGAATCAGGGAATTCTTGTATAGCATGAAAAGCTTCTGTTGCTTCTCGAAGCGCCTTTTTCTTATTTTTGAGTTCCATATAACAAAGGGCACGGTAAGCCCCCCCAGTTATAATCCATGCTTGGTCTAGTGGGTGAAACATATAATCTGGAATTGTCGCTTGCTGTAATGTTTCTAATGCTGCTTCATATCGCTTAAGGCCGTATAAAGCCTTTCCTTTTTCTAGGTAATAAACCCCGTCCTCTTGAAAGAGCGGTTTATCTTGAAGTTTTGTTCTAAATAAATCTAGATGTTTGAGAGCTAATGTATATTCATTTGTTATTGTATTATAATAATAAGCTTTTAATATATCTATAATCGCAATAGATAAAATATTTTCTGTGAAAACGGCAAATTGTTCGGATTTTTTTATATAGTGTAGATATTTATTTTCATCTGCCACTATTACATTTTGGTAGGAGAGAATTCGATAAAATTCATCTGTTTTATAATACACTTGATTTTCTTTTGAGAAGTCAAGAGCTTGTAAGATAATTTTTTCGCACCCATCATAATCACCATATGCGAGTAAAACAATTGCCTCACATAAGAATAATTCTATTTGTATAATAAGATCCATTTCTAATTGTTTTGCTTCATACTCTTTTCGAATAGAGGTAAGAAGTTCTAGGCATTCTTTATATTTTTTATGGACAAATAATACATAACACAGCTTTAAACTAGTTTGTGTACTTTCACGATATAAAGTATACTTTTGAAAAATTTCTACGGCTTTTTCAATATAGGAATGTATGCTGTAATCTTTCATATTAAATGCAACGCTTATAAATTGTTTATATAAACGAGCTGTACTTAAAGTAGGTGGTAGTTCTTTTTGAACAATAGGTAGCAGTGTACGATACGCTTCTTCAAATTGATTATTTTTTATAGCTTGTTCCATTTTTGGAATCAGCTTTGTTACTTCTTCGTTGTCCTCCTCTAGTAAAAAACTTGCTTCACATTCAAGCTGACTAGCAAGATATTGTAATGTCTTCATAGAAGGTGTTGCTTTCCCATTTTCAATTTGACTCAGCATACTTTTCGTTAGCTCTGAGCCAGCTAATTGTGTCTGAGTAAGACGCTTTTCTTTTCGCAATGCTTTAATTTTTTCACCAAGAGTAGCCATATCGTTGCTCCTTTATTATAAAAAAGTTAAATGCAATTAAACTTTTTGTTGTAAAAATTTAAAAAATGATTATATAATAAGTTTAACACAATTTAACTTTTTAGGGGAGAGTGGCGTAATGGGGGATGTAAGTATAAGTCAAAATGATCCGAGAATCAAAATCGCAACGAGAAATATCATTTTGATGATGATTGGAAAAATGACTTCTTTATTAGGTGCAGGGATTTATACGTTTGCAATGGGGTTATATGTTTTAAAAACAACAGGATCAGGAGTAGGTTTTGCAATTACGCTTATTTGTGGTTCTATTCCAAGAATGGTATGTGGACCAATTGCAGGGGCTGTGGCAGACCGAATAAACAGACGGTGGGTTGTTATTGGTGCGGATTTATTAAGTAGTCTTATCATGTTCACGATGTTTGCACTTTCTACTTTATTTGACATTTCACTTCTATTCATCTATGTATCTGCAGCACTGTTATCGATATGTGCAAGTTTCTATTCTGTTTCTTTTACGGCTTCTATTCCAACTTTAGTTGACAGTGCACGTATTCAACAAGCGAGTTCTTTAAACCAAACAGCGACAGCACTTTCGACTATTTTAGCACCAGTTATTGGTGGAATGGTATTTGGTTTGTTTTCAATGAAATTCTTTTTTCTTTTAAATGGTATTACATTTTTTTTAGCGGTAATTGTACAGTTTTTTATTGCATTTGATCTGTATAAAGTACAAGCAGAACAGAAGAAAGCTGATTTTTTATCCAGTATTAAAGAAGGATTCTTATATGTAAAAAGACGTGATGATATGTATACGATGTTAAAAGTGTTTATTTGGATTAATTTCTTTGGCAGTGCACTGTTTGTTGCACTTCCGTATATTATCATTCAAAACTTACGTTTATCGTCTCAGCAACTAGGTGTTGTGGAAGGAATGTTGGCGGTAGGAATGTTGGTTGCATCAATTGTTTTATCTGTTCGTAAGGAAATGAATAATTTATTTCGCGCGGTTCGCATTAGTTTATTTGTCTTAGCGGGTTTGTATTTGTGTACTGCATTTCCGTTATTAGTTACAATTCCAGGGACGGTAAGTTTTATTTACTATATAATTTTTATGCTTATTTTTGGAATGACGAGCATTTCCATCAATGTTCCCCTTCAAGTATATGTTCAGAAAACAACTGATTCACAATATCTAGGACGGGTTTTTGGATTAATTGAAACAATTTCTACGGCAATTACGCCTCTTGGAATTATTTTGTATGGATTTTTATTAGATATAATGCCAACTAGTATGGTAATGGTTATTTCGGCTATTGGAGTATGGATGGTAGTATTATTAGGGATGAAACAAATGGATGTGAAAAAACAAGTGGATGTATCAGCATAGATGTACAATGTTTTTCTAGGAAAACTTCATTTTGAAGGAAATGAAGTTTTTTCTTTTTTGAAAGTGTTTTTTAGTTATGATAAATTAAATTTAGAAATCCATGTTGAATGGCAAGAGAGAGGGAGAAGAACAACATGAAATACAAAATGGTTGTAATGCTTTTTGTACTGTTTATAGTGGCTGGATGTAGCAGTAATTACGATATCCAAGTTGATACAGGTATGCAGGCATTAAAAGATGAGAAATATAGTGACGCAATTATGTGGTTTGAAAAAGCAGAAAAAGAAAAATCTACGAACGAGGTAAAAGCCTATAAAGAAGTTGCTAGCCTGATGGATCATGGTGCAACGGCGTTAAAAGATGGTAAATATTTAGAAGCAAAGGATGACGCGAACCAAGTATTACAAAAGAAAAAGGATGCATCCCTTGAGAAATCTGTAAAGTCAAACGCAGAAAATATGCTTCAAAAGGCAAAAGACATTGAAGAAAAAGAAAAGGAAAGAATTGCAAAGCAGAAAAAAGTGGACGAAGAAGGAATTGATAAAGTAATTAAAGCGGTAGATAGTATTGATGAAGTAAAAGAAAAGCAGAAGAAAGCTGGAGAAGTATTGGATAAAGCTGAAAATGCACAAGAAAAAATAGAAGCGAAGAAAAACTAATAGAATAGTATTTGAAAAGGTATGTATGAGGCTGTCATTTTTATGACAGCCTTTCTTTTTGAACATTTTTTAACAAATGAAAGAAATAAAAAAAACACAGGAAATATTTGGTATGATAAAATTATTGGAAAAGTTTTCTACAAATCATAAGGGGGCTATGAAATGAGAAAATTAGATGGAAAAGTTGCTTTTGTTACCGGTGCTGCAATGGGGAATGGTGCTGGAATTGCCCATGTATTTGCTGAATTAGGAGCGAGAGTATTACTTGTTGATATTTCAGAAAAGGTTCATGAAACAGCAAAAGAAATTGTTAGTAAGGGGTTAGAAGCAGCTAGTTACGAAGTAGATGTAACTGACTTTGCAGCTGTAAAAGAAATAGCAAAAGATGTATACGAAAAATATGGGAAGATTGATATATTAGTGAATAACGCAGGAGTTATTCGTCTTGCTAACTTTTTAGAGATGTCAGATGAAATGCGTGATTTTCAATTTCAAGTAAATATTAACGGTGTGTGGAACTTCTCTAAAGCGGTCTTGCCATATATGATTGAGAAAAACTATGGAAAAATCGTGAACATGTCTTCTGTAACAGGAACGCTAGTTGCAGATGAAGGAGAAACAGCTTATGCGACAACCAAGGCCGCTATTTGGGGATTTACAAAAGCGTTAGCACGTGAAGTAGCCAAGCATCATATTACGGTAAATGCGATTTGTCCAGGCTATATTATGACGCCAATGGCAGAGCAAATTGCAAATGAGTCTGATCCAAATGAACCGAATAGTGTTATTGATGGAATCGCTTCAGGTGTTCCGTTAGGACGTTTAGGGAAAATTGAAGAAGTAGGACAATTAGCTGGATTCCTTGCATCTGACGAATCAAGTTACATAACAGGAACACACATTGTAATTGATGGTGGAAGTACATTGCCAGAAACAGTTTCTGTTGGTGTGGAGTAATATTTAAATATAGGAGGAATCTTAATGTTTTTAGGGTTTCTCCCATTAGGGTGTTTTTTTGTATAATTAGAAAAATCAATTTTGTTACAATAACTTGAATTTCCACTATTTCATCAAAAAAAGGAATATAATAAATGTATAACCTATTACAAGGAAGTGTAACTTATGAGTACAGTAGCTATCGTATATGGTATTATTCTTTCTACTATTATTGCTTTATTTGTTTTTGGAGTTTCACGTTATATCCACAAATGGAAAGAAGGGATTGCAAAGTTAAATCATATTGAAGAAGAACTTGGCGATTTAATGTTACATCATGGTAAGTAAAGAGGTTTATTTTTTAGTTAAACAATGTGAAGGATATCACAAAACATGCTAGCATTGTGGAGCATGTTTTTTTGTTATGTAAAAACGATAGTAGATAGGCACATCAGTTTGATTTCTTCCATACGATACAATGTTAAGTATGAAATGTTGGGAATAGAAAAGAGGGATCGAATGGCTAATTCAGGATATGTTCCAGATAATAAAAACTTAAAGAAAAGTTCTGGGACACCAAATCTTTTCTTTGACTCACGGGAAAATATATTTTTTAAACGAGATGATAAAAATATTGCTTATGAAGTGACTTCAACACAATTACCAGCAATGATTGGAGGAGCGTTTGTCGATCTTTTTATGACGAAAGGTCATATGAGGGAACCACATTGGCATCCAAACGCTTGGGAATTAGATGTCATCGTTTCTGGAGAAGCAATTACTTCTATTTTAAATCCAGAAACGAATCAACTGCAAAATTATCGAGCGAAAGCTGGGCAAACGGTATTTATTCCAATGGGTTGGTGGCACTGGATTACGGCTGTATCAGAAGAAGCCCATTTACATCTCTTCTTCAATAATGATCAATTTGAAACAGCTGAGGGTTCAGATGTCCTTAGAATGACCCCACCAGAAGTATTCCAAGTCGCTTACGGTGTTAATGCTGAACATTTAGCTAAGGATCTTGCACCTATTAAAGAATCTGTTGTGATTGGACCACCTAATTTAATGCGTTTTACGGATGAACAGCGGTCTGATATAGTGGTTGTATTAAACGGAGAGGTGACTTCGTGTGAGATAGAGTAGCCCTTGTTCTCGAGTGAGGGCTATTTCATTTGTGTGTTTCTAGCAAAACACTGGATTTTTTTACATAAAACCCCCTTGTACATTTGATATAATGAATATATTGATAAAAGGTATTTTGTTAGGGGGAGCAATATAGTGAAGGTGTTAAAGGTTATAGGATGGAGTATTTTTATTATTATAGCAATCATCATAGCGATTATGGAATATTACTATTCAAAAGAAGATCCAAACTATGTGCTAGATTACATAAAAGAGCATAAGAATGAGCAAACATGTTCATTAATGATTAGAAGAAATGGTGAAATTTTAGCTACTGTGAATGAGAATAAAAAACTACCGTTAGCAAGTATGGCAAAAATAGTAGTAGCAGTGGAATTTGCAAAACAAGTTTCAGAAGAAAAGATAAATCCACAGGAGCAAATTCCATTACAAGATTTAGAAAAATACTACGTACCAGACACAGATGCTGGAGCGCATCCTGCATGGTTAGAGGATGCAAAAATAAGAAATGCAATAAAAAATGAAAAGCTTTCTTTAGAAGAAGTAGCCCGAGGTATGATTCACTTTAGTTCTAATGCAAATACAACCTATTTATTAGAAAAATTAGGACTCGAAAGAATAAATAATAGCTTAAAAGAATTAGAGCTAAATAGCCATGATGCATTCTATCCATATACATCCCCCTTATATATGAGAGGGTATGTAGAAAAAGAACTGAATGTACCTAAAGATCAATCATTAGAAGTGTTACGTAAAATGTCTATGGATGAATATAGAAAGCATGCTTTGAAAATACATGAATGGATGAAAGATGAAGTGGAATGGAAAAAACACAATATACCATTAAAAGTTGACATGGAATTTCAACGTATTTGGTCTGATAGGCTAGTAAGGGCAACTGCAAAAGACTACATGAGTCTAATAGGGAAAATCAATAATAGAACTGCTTTTCCAAAGCCAATGCAAGATGAGATTGAGAAGATTTTTAATGGGACTGTTGGAGATAGTATATATGAACATGCTGGTAAAAAAGGAGGTTCAACTCCATTTGTATTGACAAATAGTTTTTATGGTACAGATAAAGAAGGAAACAAGGTTGAAATAGTCTTTATGTCTAATGATTTAGATTCTATGGAATTACAAAAACTTAAGAATAACTTAGATTATTTTATTCGATCTGTAGTAATGAGTGAGGAATTTAGAAAAAAGTTATAACAATATAATTTTATTATGTAAACAAAAGGTGCTTTTTTCATGAAGTGCCTTTTGTTTGTTATACAGCAAAAAATATTGAAAGGAATTGGTCTATATCTAATAGAATCAATGGGATAGAAGAGAAAATAAAAGGAGGATTTTCATGACTCATATATATTTTGTCCGTCACGCCCATTCTATATATACACCGGAAGAAAGAGAACGTCCATTATCCGAAAAAGGACGGAATGATGCGCAAAGTGTGGCAGAGTTATTAAAAGAAGAGAAAATTGATGTTGTAATTTCTAGTCCATACAAAAGAGCGATTCAAACGGTTCAAGGGGTTGCAAACCAATTCCAATTGCCAATACAAATTGAAGAAGAATTGCGTGAGAGACCACTAAGTAAAGAACCGGTAGAAGATTTTGAGGAAGCAATTATGAAGGTGCGGGAGAATCCCATCTTCTCGTTTAAAGGCGGGGAATCAAATGATATTGCACAAAAGCGTGGTGTTACATGTATTCAAAATATATTAAAACAATATAAAGGGAAAAATATTGTAGTTGGTACCCATGGAAATATTATGGTATTAATAATGAATTATTTTGATTCTACATATGATTATCATTTTTGGAAAACACTCGACATGCCAGATGTATATAAATTGACTTTTAATGAGGAGAGTTTACTTTCTACTGCAAGAGTAGAAAGTAAACTGAAATATAGAAACAGGTCATCATGTGAATAATTTGTAAAATTTTATCGAGAAAGCAGGAAAGAACGGGTTTGTTAGAGAAGTATGCTTTTGTAACATAAAAAAAAATGCATGATAAAGGAGGCTGTTTACATGTTTGAGAAAGAGAAGGGGTTAGTAGATCATCCACCAGAAGGGCTCATTGAAGTTCATAACGTATATGAAATTGTGCCACCTGATGGAACAATTATTGGTATGGCAACACCAGAAGAGATGGAAGTTGCTGCCGAACTCGAATTACAGCACTATGCCTATTCTCGTTTACTAGAAGCAAATATTCAGCTAGACGGTTCCTCCTACAAGGATATACTTCAGGAGTTCCAGGAGTATGAAAGAAAGTCAATAGGGTTTTGGCGGGCATTACATAAACGCTTAGCTGTACCTTGGGCATGGGTACTTCGTATTGATGTTGCGAATGGACCTATATATGTGAATAATGGAAACTCGTATTATGATGGTGATGAAGACGAGGAAGGTTATGAATAGATGAAAAGACAAGAAAGCAGTGAAGGCTGCTTTCTTTTTTGCATGTTTATTTAATTCTAGAATGCTCATTGTTTTCAGGGTCATGTACGTCACTTACTTCGAAGGAATGGATTGCCTGAATTATGATATCAGGGCGATCACTTTCGATTCCATGACTAGCATTTTGAGCGAGAATATATCGGCTGTTTTGGGAGAGCATACGTTGTTCTTGAATAAGTTCTTGCCATGTTTTTTCAAGCTTTTTAGCTTCTTCATTAGGCATTCCTTCTTGAATCATTTGCCCGATAGAATGATTGGGATCTCTTCCAATGACGATTAATGGTGTTTTTAATGTGACTCTAAGTTGTTTTATTCTATGTGCACAAGATTTCCACTCTGAAAGTTCAGAAGTAGTAGCCTTATATAAGAAAGGTGATGTAAGGAATTTCACGTATTGTTTTTGTTTATATGGTGACAAGTGACTGTATTGATTTAATGTAGAGTCTAGTTCTGCACGAAGTGCTTCGGCATTCATATTGGAATAATCCCTATATTTTTGTAGCCATATATCATCCGAATCGGTTTGATCAGAGGTAGGTAAATCCAGTTCATCTAATCGATGTAAGTTTACAGAAGTAGAATCAACAAGAATCAAAGCTTTTAACTGATTGGGGTGTACCATAGCAAAATGTTGCGCACATAACCCTCCATAAGAATGACCAACTAAAATTATGGGTTGTCGAATAGCTAACATATGTAATAGTTCCTGTAATTCTTTTGTTGCTTGTAGTGTTGTACGTGGTTCGTTACCAAGTTCACTTTTCCCATAACCAGGGCGGTGAAATAGAACTACGGTATAATTTGAAGAAAGTTTCTCTGCAATTTGGAACCAATCATAAAAGGAACATCCCATCCCTGTTTGAATTACAACGGTCTGAGAGCCATTTCCCATTGTGCAAACTTCTATTTTCTTTCCACGTACTTTTACAAAACGATTCATGGTAATAGCCTCCACTAAGATTGAAATGTTTTTTGAAAAGCAAATACGATACACCAAATGCCTACACCGAATAGTACAGAGGTACTGAGTGAAAAAGAATTTTTCAATCCAATATAAACAACAAATAATAGAAGTGCTGATGCAGGAAAGCCGTATAATACTCCTAAAGTAAATTGACTTAAATCTTGTTTGCTCCCACCTTCAAATGAAAGCCAAAACAAGCTAAGCAAACTGATGAGTGGAAGGGCAGCGATAAAACCACCAATTGTACTATAATGTTTGGCAAACTCAGTTACACCACCGATGATGAGGGCGGAAACGATTACTTTAACGAGGAAATGCATATTTTGACTCCTTTGCTAGTAATGAAAAAGCCTTTTCGATTAATTGCTGTTCTTCTTTTGAAAATTGAGATTCTAATACTTTTAATTTTTCTTCATCTAATAATGTATGTTTCGTTAACGCTTCCTTACCTTCTGTAGTCAATGTTAGATTAACGACTCGTTCATCTTGTTTATTTCGCTCCTTTATAACGAATCTTTTTTGAATAAGGCGTTTCACATGCTCTGATGCTGTATTATGAGATAAGCCTAATTCAGATGCAACTTTCCCAATTGTAGTCTCCGTTTCTCGGGAAATGATTTGAAGAATCCGAATGGCTTGGTGAGAAAGATTATCTTCATATTCATACCGTAAATGATAATAAATGGTTTCCCAATTTTGATTGATGTTCTTCATAATGATAATATTCCTCCGTTTTTTATTTATATCTTATAATACGATATATTCGTTTTGTAAGAAGTAAATTCCTTTATTTGCATAAAAATTATTGAAAAAGTTTATTTTTCTTGAAATATACGGTACTCTTAATGTAAAGGCATACAAATAGCAAGAGAGAGGATGATAGAAGTGAATACATTTAAATGGATTAGTCATGAAAAGATGTATTTAGACCAAATACATGTTGAAAAATGTGGTCCTCTTTCAGTTGGTGTATATGGCGGGAATCAAGAGAGTGATGCGTATGAAAGAGGAGATGCAGTACTAGCTTGGTGGGATACGCAATTAGAATTTGAATTTGTTATGATCTTTGATGCTCATCATAAAACGAAAAATATACATTATATAATAGAAGCAATTTCTGAAAGAAAAGAGAAATTAAAAGAATTATTCTCATATCCAGTTCATCTTGCGTTTCACCATACACATATGTATTTATTAGCGTTATTTACAGATGAGTTATTTATTGAGAAATGTGAACAAGAGAATGAAGAACTCGCGTGCTTAATTTGTTTACGAAAAGGTGAATTTTTATATTGGTTATCAGTAGGAGAGTGCTTTGCTTATTTATTTCATTCGGAACAATCACAGAATGGAAAAGGGAGATTAAATAAACGTAAATTTTATGAATATATTGGAAGGAAAAATGTTTTTGCTGCTAATTCACCCTGCTTCACTTCTGGAGTTCGTGGATTAGAGAAGGGAATGAATCATATTGTTTTGGCGACAGACGGTGTGTTAGAGTGTGATAAGCAAACGTTTGATGATGATCAATCTTTACTTGAAGTACTGCATAAAGGAGATTCTCTTCAGATTGAACCTGCATTAGCGAATGTGCTTGAATGGAAGGGAAGAGATTGTGCGACTATCATTGGGTGGTCAATTGATACAGAAAATAGAGAATATGCGAATTAATATTTTTCATAAAGTGAGCTTAGGACAAATCCATTCTAAGCTCATTTTCTTTTTCTTGAATAAACGTAAAATTTAAATAATCCAATGCAAACAAACCTTCAGTATATTTCTAGTGTATCGAAGGTTTATTGTATATGTGGAAACACATTTACTCTGTGAAAATGAAAAAATGATTATAAATATGAGAGAAAAAATTTTCCTGTACGTTATATAAGGTGTAAAAGCTTTTACAAAAAAATAAGGGGAATTGCGAAATGAAATCAAATGAGAAAAATTTTATAAAAAGGCTGCAGCGACAAAAAGAAGATGCGTTAGAGTTTATTGTCGATACTTATTTGTCATTAATAAAAGCAATCGTACATAAGGTTCTTATTCCGCTTAAAAATGATGGACTTATAGATGAATGTATCAATGATATTTTTCTTTCAGTTTGGAATAATGCAAACAAGTTTCATGGAGAGCCGGAAGATTTTAAGAAATGGATTGCAGCGGTTGCTAAGTTTAAAGCAATTGATTACTACAGAAAATCCATTAAGGAAGTTGAGGTTACCTCAGATGATTTTGATGTAAATACAGGAAAATCGATAGAAGATGAACTGATTATAATGGAAGATAGGGATGAACTGATAAAGTTAATTAATCAATTAGAGCCTATAGATCAAAAGATTTTTATCATGAAATTTCTTCTAGGGTTAAAGACGGAGGAAATAGGAGAAAAGCTCGGTTTAACGCGAGCGGCGATAGATAATCGGATTTATCGAGGGAAAAAGAAATTACAAAAAAATGCTACGAATCTTAGTTTAGGAGGTAGTGTAATATGAAAGACATTTACGAGCTGTTAAATGACATTGATATAGATGAAAAAGAATTAGAGGAAATGAAGGCTTATGAATTTGAAAAGGAAAAAGTGAAACGTAACTTAAAACAGGCTATATATATAAAGAAAAAAACGAAGAACTGGAAAAAGGGTGTCGCTGTTGCATCTATTTTAGTAGGGTTGTCAGTTGCAACACTTGGAATTGGATTTCCTACTTATGCAGGAGGGCTTCCGATTGTAGGTAATATTTTTCGGTTTTTAGATAATGGTAGAACGGGACTTTATGAAAATTATAAAGAATTTTCTACTGAGTTAAATATGGTGAGGGAAAGTAATGGGATTAAAATAACAATCAATGATGTGATTTCTGATGGACGAACTGTATCAATAACATATTCAATGGAAAGTGAGCAAGATTTAGGAGATGACCCAATTATATTAGGTGGGTTAGATATAATGGGGTCTGATGGAGGAACAGGAAGTTCTCAAATTTCTAAAGTTGCAGATAAAAAGTATGTAGGTATGGCGACAACGATACATCATAGCAGTAATAAAAAAGACAAAATAAACCTTAGATGGAATATAGACAAAATAGAAATACCGGATAAAAAGAAAGAAATAAAAGGGAATTGGAATTTTGCTCTTACTGTAAAGGCAATGGATAGTAAAGAAAAAATAATTAGTGGAAGTTCCGAAAAAGAAGGCGTAAAAGTAAATATGGAAAAGGTGGCAGTGTCACCGATAACGTTTATTCTTTATTACAATCAAGAAGTTTCTAAAAATACAAGGAAGGAATGGGATGCTGTAGATGTTGAGTTGGAAGTTAAAGATGATTTAGGTAATCATTATTCTGGAGAAGGAAATGGTGGATCAGGTAAGGATTCCTATAATATTCATTGGAGTGATACATTTCAAAAGCTCAATGAAAATGCAACGAAACTAATTATTACTCCCCGGATTAATTTGCGAGTTCATACTCCTGAAAACCATGGCGGGGTAGAAATGAGTGGTAGAAAAGAGAAGAAGATTGAAGTACCTAAAAAAGAAGCAAAAAGTAAAGATATTGTTTTAGATGATATTGTGATTGATTTGAAGAAGTAATAGGTGTAAGGACTGTCTTGTTTACACAAGGCAGTCCTTTTTCATGAAACCACTATAAACAATAAATAGTTATATTTTTTGCGGGGAAACAAGGAACTGGTGTTAACAATCACGAAGAAATTAAGTAAAGGAGTGACTCGTGGTGTATGAATTGAAATGGATAAATCATGATAAATTAGTAATATTTGTTGCATAATAGAATGCTGGAATTATTATTGAAGGGGTATTTATAGGGGACATTCACATAATCATGGTCATTCACAAAATAAAAAAGCGTTAATGGTTGTATTCATATTAACGACAAGTTTTATGATTGCTGAGGTTATTAGTGGATTTGTAACGAATAGTTTAGCACTTTTATCAGATGCTGGGCATATGCTAAGTGATGCAGTCTCTCTTGCTTTAAGTTTACTTGCCTTTAAAATTGGAGAAAAAAAGGCGACTTTAGACAAAATATATGGATATAAGCGAATTGAAATATTAGCCACATTGTGCAATGGTGGCGTTCTTATTGCTATCTCGATATACATTTTTATCGAAGCAATTCGCCGTTTTCATGAACCAGTAGAGATTGCAAGCAATGGCATGTTAATGATTGCTGTTTTCGGTTTGTTCATTAATATTACGTCAGCATGGATTTTAATGCGAGGCGGAGATGTGAAAGGAAATTTAAATGTACGAAGTGCTTTTTTGCATGTCTTAGGTGATTTATTAGGATCAGTGGGAGCAATTATTGCAGCGATACTTATTAAATTTTTTGGCTAGACAGTTGCCGATCCAATTGCCAGTATCCTCGTTTCCATCTTAGTCATTATAAGTGGCTGGCGTGTAACACATGATACCGTTCATATATTGATGTGGAAGAAGTGAAAGATACATTATTAAACATTGCAATTGTAAAAGAAGTGCACGATTTACACATATGGTCGGTTACATCAGATTTTCAAGTTTTAACGTGTCATCTTGTTATAGAAAAAGGTGAGGAAGCACAAAGTGTATTAGCAGAAGCAATACGTTTATTGAAGGACAGTTTTCATGTAGAGCATGTTACGATTCAAATAGAAATAGAGAGGGACTCTATCCATAAAGAACCACTTTGCAAAGTATGAAAGAAAAAAGATGATAAAAAGTGTCATAAACCATCTTAGGAAACATACATATATATAATGTGGCCACAAACAGTTTGTAAGGTAAATATTTCATGATATTACTTTACTTCTAAAATATCATCTTTTATAATCAAAGTGGTAATTGATAGAGATTATCATTTTCAATGATTGTGGAAAGGAGTTTTTAAAAGATGAGTAGTCAACTCCGTTTTGCTGTTGAAAATCGTAAGAGGCAGTTAATTGATCAGTTAATTGGGGCGGGTGTGTTTAAAATTCTCGATCGACAATTATACGAGCTTTCTTTAGAGGAACTAGAAAAAGAGTATAGGGACATTGAGAAATATGCCGAGATTCGCGCATAGTTATATAGAATTGTAAAGGAAGAGCCGTTTGTGTTGAGAGAACACGTAAACGGCTCTTTTCATTATTTCATAGAGATTATTTTTTGGATTTCTTTCATTGGTCGTAACCAGTTTTGAGACATGATTTGTTCTATTTGTGCTGCATCCTGGTTTTTTAATGCCTCAATTATTAAATTGTGCTCTTCAATCGATTTACGTGCAGGAATGAAGTTTTGGAAAAAAAGGTATTCAAGACGTAACACATGAAGTTGTATGTTTGCTAAGAAAGGCTCGATATATGTATTTTTAGCGATTGATACGATTGTATTATGAAATTGTATATCTAAGTTTAATGCTTGTTTTGAATTTTTTTCATCTATAGCATTTTGAAATGCCTCGTTTATTTCAGAAAGTCTTATCAGGTCGGTGTCGTTTATTTGATGAATTGCTTGTTTTCCAATAATGGTATGAAGGCCAGCGATCGTTTCATAAATGACAGATACATCTTCTAATTTTATAGGGGTGATTTTTGTTTTTTGTCCTGGAACCATCTCGACCAGTCCTGAAAGTTCTAACACTTGCAGTGCTTCTCTAACCGGTGTTCTGCTCACACCTAAAGCTTCAGCTAGCTCTCCATCATTAATCTTTTCATCAGGTTGTAAAACACCTTCAATAATCCAATCTTGTAGTTGGTTTAAAACGAGGGATTTAGCAGATACTCTTTCTTGCTTTCGATAGTTTTGAGGAATAGGCATGATCGAACAGTTCCTTTCATTTTATGTTTTGTTTTTTCGTAACGGCAAGTCGTAGTTTCGGTTTTCCTTCATCTGGCTTTTGGCTTAGTACAAGTACCATTACAATAATACAAAGAGCGCCTAAAAATTGGAACGATTGAAACGGAACATGCAAAATGAGAATAGAAGAAATGATAGCTGCAAGTGGTTCTGTACAACCAAATAATGTAGTTTCTTTCGGTGTAAGATATCGTATGCTGTCTAAATATAAATAAAATGCGATGAGTGTGCCGAAAATAACAACGAATGTAATGAGAAAAAGATTGTTAGGCTGAAAATATTTCATGCCAGATAATAAGATAAACTCGTTCGTGGAGAGAAAATGTAAGACGGTTACACCAACTCCTCCAATAATCATCCCCCATCCAACAATGACAGATGAAGACCATTTCTCTAATAATTCCTTTGAATAAAGGCTATAGAATGCTAGTGATAAACCGGATAAAATGCCCCAAACGATAGCTGGTGTTGAAACAGCTAAATTATCAATGGATCCATTCGTTAGCAAGAAAAAGGTCCCGATTAAAGATAGTACGATAGAAATAAAATCGATTTTAGTAGGACGAATATTCCATTTAAAGATAAGGTAAACAGTTATAAATATTGGTGCTAAATATTGTAACAATGTTGCGACTGCAGCATTTCCTTCCTGAATAGAAGCAAAATAGGTATATTGTACAGCAAGCATACCTAACAATCCAAACAGAATTATTTTGTTTGCCTCAGCTTTTTGCTTCCAAATGCCAAGTACTTCTGATTTTTTACTGCCAAATGAGGAGAATAAGAGCAAAATAATTCCGGATATAAGTAATCGAATTGTAACTAACCATTCTGTAGAAACATTTTCTTGTTGAAACAGTTGTTGTGCAGCGGTCCCGGATAATCCCCATAAACTAGCACCTGTAATGACCATAATAATGCCTTTCAATCTTCCTGAATCCATAGCTGGGTCCTCCTTTCAAAAAGAAAATCTAATTGAAATATTGAATACAATATGTAATATATCACGAGTAATATTAAAAATAAACAGAATTTTTTAACATTAAAGATAGACATGTAATAGTTATAATTATGGTAAAATATTGTAAAGGAGGGATTTGATGATCGGTGGATTTATAATCAGCTTTCTTGTAGGCATGTTAATCATTATTATGGGATACCAAATTCATATAAAAAAGCGATTATTTCTCATTGCAGGATACCAAGAAGAGACTTTCGTGGGGGATAAAGAGAAACTTGCAAAAATATCTGGGATTTTTTCTTACGTAATAGGAATTACTACCGCTCTGTTACCATTTGGACTAGAATCAATTGGTGATGCTGCAGGGGTTGGGTATGGGATTTTTGTTGTTATAAGTACAATTGTACTTGTTATATGGGCTAATGTAATAAATAAGCCTCACAAATCTGAATGATAAACGAAAGCAAGATGGTAACCTTTTGAGGAAGCCATCTTGTTTTTGAAATCACTTTATAGTTAGTAATCTTATGAATTTTGTATTATGAGACAACGGTAAAAGGGGGAATTGGATCAACAAAATCATCCCACTCTTGATTCATTTCTTCCCCGGTTAATAAGCATGTATCCAAAGAGCGTTCAATTTCATATTGATTCATTTCAACTCCAATAAAGACTAGTTCTGTTATTCGATCCCCATATTGATCATCCCAATTTTTTAAGATTTCTGGTTCTTCCCTAAGTATTTGCTGTTGCTCAGCTGCAGGTAATGTTACAACCCATTCACCAGCTCCTTGAATGGTAATGGAAGAGCCAGCTTGAGAGAGAAGCCCCATCATGTGATTACGAGATGCAAGCCAGAAAAAACCTTTCGCTCTTACAATATCTAATGGCCATTTTTGTAACCAATTCATAAGTCGAACAGGATGAAATGGACGTTTGCGGCGATAAACAAAGGAACTAATGCCGTATTCTTCTGTTTCTGGTGTATGGTGTTCGCTATTTAACTCCTGAATCCAACCAGCTGCTTGACTTGCTTCATCATAGTTAAATAAATTTGTATTTAAAATTTCATCTAGTGGAACCACGCTAAATGAAGATTCAATGATTTTTGCTCCAGGATTTAATTTTTGTAAGAGGCGATAGAGTTCCATACTATCTTCTTTTTCTAGTAAATCCACTTTGTTCAAAAGAATCACATTTGCAAATTCAATCTGATCAATTAGTAGATCGATAACTTCTCGAGTATCTGTTTCATCAATTGCTTGCTTTCGATCTAGTAAACTTTCACCAGCTGCAAAATCATCCCAAAATCGGTTTGCATCGACTACGGTAACCATTGTATCGAGACGACATTTGTTCGTTAAATCAATTTCAAGTGTCTCATCTATATACGTAAATGTTTGTGCAACAGGAATTGGTTCACTAATGCCGGAAGATTCAATAACAATGTAGTCAATATCTCCTGTCTCTACAAGGCGATTTACTTCAATAATTAAGTCTTCTCGAAGTGTACAACATATACAGCCGTTTTGAATTTCTACTAATTTTTCTTCTGTACGAGAAAAACCTCCTTGTTTCACAAGAGCAGCGTCAATATTTACTTCGCTCATATCATTTACAATGACAGCTACTTTTAAGCCCGCTCTATTTGTCAAAATATGATTCAATAATGTTGTTTTTCCAGAACCTAAAAAACCACTTAAAACGGTAATGGGTATTTTTTTCATTGTATATTCCTCCTGTTAAATCGTAATCATTACGTTTTATGATAAATAATTTTAAAGAGAAATGCAACAATAAATCATAATGATTACGATTTATGAATAGAAGTGAAGTATGAAAAATGTTTGGGATTTGTCATAGAAGAAGAGGACAAGCATACGTTTAAATATGAATAAAACGGAGGCGAGGAAGTTGGTTTTTAATAGAATATCAAAGGAGTTAATTGGTAAGATCCTCATTGTTATCTTTCTTTTTTTGTTATTTTTTGTAGATTTTACAAGTCTATCAAACTTGCACAAGAGTATTCCAAAAGAATGGTTAAACGTAAATGCAATTTTTTTAAGTATTTTCTTTGAAGCAGTCCCGTTTATTTTATTAGGGGTTATTGTTTCTTCCATTATTCAAGTATTTGTGACGGAAGATATGATTCAAAAGGTACTACCAAAGTCACCTATCGCTATGATGCTACCAGCGGCATTTGTAGGCGTTATATTTCCAATGTGTGAATGTGTCATCATTCCTATTGTAAGAAGGCTCATTCAAAAGGGGTTACCACTTCATGTTGGTATTGTTATTTTGGTGAGTGCTCCCATTATGAATCCAATTGTTTTTTTATCAACTTTTTATGCGTTTCAAACAAATCCGTCGATTATATATGCTCGCTTTGGTATAACTTTTCTAGTTGCACTTCTTATTGGATTAGTTGTGTACTACTGTTACCATGGGAAAAATGTATTAAAGGATGTAATAGTTCCAATACATGAAAAACAAAAAAAGAGTTGGAAAGATGTTGTAAATCATACAGTTGATGAGTTTTTTGATACAGGGAAATATTTATTAATTGGTGCGTGCTTGGCAAGTTTATTTCAAACGTTTTTAGATCGAAATGCTCTTGATGCAGTAGCACATAGTGAAGTAATTTCACCATTTGTGATGATGGGATTTGGGTATGTATTATCCCTTTGTTCAGCAGCTGATGCTTTTATCGCAGCATCTTTTGGTCATATATTTTCTACTAAAGCTCTTCTTTCATTTCTTGTATTTGGTCCAATGCTTGATTTTAAAAATACATTTATGTTATTTGCTTATTTCCAAAAGAAATTTGTATTCGCGTTTATTGGGATTGTAATTGTGGCTGTGTATATTGTTGTTCAGCTGATAATGTGATTAAGGAGGGGGGAAAATGCGTAATCAAGAACAAAGAAGATTCCATAGTTATATTCGCGGTATCATTTTAATTGGTTTTGCAATGCTGTTATTTAAACTTCTTGTAACAGGGAATATTGACCATTTCATTGCACCGAAAATGATAAAGTTCACATATGCGACCTTTGCAGTTTCACTTCTTCTTGGATGTGTACAAGTATGGAAAAATGGTGAAGAGAAACAAAATGCTTGTGGTTGTTGTGAACCTCAAACAGTGCCGAAATCAAAAATGGGTGTTTTTCTGTTATACGCCTTGTTTCTTGTTCCTATTGTTAGTGCATTTTTATTCTCGAATGTAACGATTGATGGTAGTCTCGCATCAAAGCGAGGAATGAATCAGAATGCACAGGCAAAGAGTGTAGAGAAGAAAGTGCCACAAACGAAACAGGTTAGTTCTGATTGGAGAGAGTTATTAGTTGATAAAGAAGAGGAGCCGATTCAAAATCTTCCTGCATCAGGGCAGTCATCAGAAGAATTAGCAAGAAATGTGCTGAAACAAAAAACAATACAAGTTGATGATAAAAATTACATTCAAACGATGGATGTAATTGGTCAGGATGTTCTTGGATTTAAGGGGAAACAAATTACATTTACTGGTTTTATATATAATGATAAAGAAGTGAAAGGAGATAAAACAGTGGTTGCTCGGTACGGCATTACATGTTGTATTGCAGATGCTTCTGTGTGGGGAATGATTGTTTCTGGAGACGAAATAAACACTCTGTCAGAAGAGACGTGGGTGAAAGTCACAGGGACATTAGATGAAACGACATATAAAGGGACGTTGTTTCCACTTGTAAAAGTAAGTAAAGTAGAAAAGGTGGAAAAGCCGAAGGATCCATATGTGTATGATGCTTTGCCGCAATGATAATTTGAAAGAGCAATTAGCATTGCTAAGGAATGAGGGGTGAAGGCATACCCACTGTATCTTCTTTCTAAAGCGACATATGGATAAGTTTGTGAAAGTTAGTAATCGAAAAAAAGAATTACAAAACATATATAAAGAGTATTAAGCCTGTATGATTTTAAAAGAAAAGATCTGGTACATTAAATAAAAAAGCTTTCTTTACTCATTAGGGTAAAGAAAGCTTTTTTATGGATTGGTCTTCAGGATATTATTTTTCCGAAACCTCAATTACTTTAACTCATAATTAGTGGGGATGAAGAGAATTGTCACTTTATAAATTACAGCAAACTCTACACCTTTATTTTATTAAACAATTATACGTAATTGGATAGCGTATTTTGGATAGATTAAAAATATGAATGTATAAGTGAATATGTTTTGTAATTGTATTGGGAAGGAAAACTTTCGGAGGGATGTATTTTTATGATAAGAAATTGTGTAGCATTACTCATTATTGATGTACAAACAGGTTCTTTTCAAGAGAAGCAACCTTTATATAAAGGAAAGGAATTGTTAGAAAATATTCAGTTGTTAATTTCAAAAGCTCGATCTGCTCAAGCACCTGTTTTTTATATGAAGTATAATGGGAAAGTTGGTTCACCACTTGAACCAAAGACTTTAGGTTGGGGGATTCATAAATCTATAGCTCCATTAGCAGAGGATATTGTTCTTAAGAAAAATCACCCAGATTCATTTCATAGAACGAATCTGCAACAGGAGCTAGACGAAAGAAATATAACACAAATTGTAGTGACAGGAATTCAATCTGAGATTTGTGTGGATGCAACATGTAGACGTGCTTATAGTCTTGGATATGATCTTACTCTTGTAGAAGATGGACATAGTACATACGACTCCACAATCTTATCTGCATCCCAAATTATCGATCATCATAACCAAGTAATTGGACAATGGTTCGCTCATGTTAAACCTGCTGAGCAAATTAGATTTTAGTGGGTATTTTGATTGCGGATGAATTTTTAAGAATGGCAAATAATATAGCGCAGATATTTCTGTTTATTCATATATATTATTTTTCGATGTGCATAATTCTAAAATAACAATGTTAGAAAATGGAATAATTGTTGTACATATGATTTCTATTTTAAAATCTATTTTTTAGACTTTCTTTTTAATAAGGCTTTTTGGTAAGTATTGAACTACCCCCACCTTCACTTTGTTTAGAGGAGGGGGTCTTCTCGGTTAAAATGATAAATAAAAATACAATATTTTTTATAATTTTCATTGCGAAATGTCCGCTCTACTTTTACAATAGAAAAGGTGTATATTTATTATACTAAAAAAACAAATCGGAATAATATGAAAATTATAGTTTGTCTTTGTGCATTATATACAAAAGTACATATTAGGCGACATACATCATGTTATCGACTTGTAAGGAGAGAAGCAAATGAAAAGTGTAAGATTACCATCAATTCCAGAAATCATTATTCTTTTATTACTATTTCTTGCTGTTGTCTTTTCCTTTCAAACGATCTTTAATTTGCCGATTCAACTAGCGCTATTTATTTCATGGTTTTTAGTAATTGCGCTTGGACTAAGGTTAGGGTTTCGTTATCAAGAATTGCAAGATGCAATTACAAAAGGAATTTCCAACGGATTAGAAGCTGTTCTCATCTTAGTTGCTGTAGGAGCATTAATTGGGACATGGATTGCTGGCGGTGTTGTACCGACATTGATCTACTACGGATTAGAATTTATTCATCCGAGTGTATTTTTATTAGCAACCTTAATTATTTGCTCAATTACTTCCATTGCAACAGGTACATCATGGGGAACAGTTGGTACGGCTGGTATTGCCATGATGGCAATCGGTGAAGGTCTTGGTTTACCGCTTCCACTAGTTGCTGGAGCAGTACTTTCAGGGGCATACTTTGGAGACAAGTTATCTCCGCTTTCTGATAGTACGGTACTTGCTGCTTCAATGGCAAAAGTAGATGTTATTGCACATGTTCGAGCTATGCTTGTATTAGATGTACCAGCATATATTATTACCGGTATTATGTTTACAGTTGCCGGATGGATGTATGGTGGAGATAATGTTGATTTAAACAAAGTGGAATTTTTAAAAGAAGCTTTATTAAAGCAATTTGATATTAAAATATGGATGCTTGTACCAGCGGTTATTGTCATCGCACTATTAGCAATGAAAAAACCATCAATGCCAACAATTGCAATGGGAGCGCTTCTCGGTGCAGTTTGGGCAACTCTGTTCCAAGGTATGCACTTTGGAGAGGCAATTGGAACAGCATATAACGGTTTTTCTATTGAATCAGGTGTGGACTTCATTGATAAGTTGCTAAATCGCGGTGGAATCAATGGTATGCTTGGTTCAGTAGCAGTTATTATTTTTGGATTAGGTTTCGGAGGGTTACTTGAAAAACTCGGTGTTTTAAAAGTAATCGTATCAAAATTTGAGAAGAAACTAAACTCTGCAGGAAATGTAACACTGTCCACATTAATCGTCGCTTTCTTGGCAAACGTATTCGGCTGCGCAATGTACGTATCACTTATTTTAACTCCAAAAATTATGCAAGACAGCTATGATAAATTAAAGCTCGATCGTCGTATATTGGCTCGTAACTCAGAAGTGGGCGGAACGCTAACTTCAGGTATGGTTCCATGGTCTGATAATGGGATTTACATGGCTGGTATATTAGGGGTCGCAACATTATCATACATTCCATTCATGTGGATGAGCTTTGTATCATTAGCATTGGCAGTTATATACGGATATACAGGGAAATTCATTTGGTATGTTGATGATGCTGAAAAAGGGAAGCAAGTGTCATAATATAAAATCATCCCTTCCATTGGTGTATTAGAGTTTTTTAATTTCTATAGAAGATGACAATTCTTCATCGTATAGTACGAAGTTAACCCGTAAGTTCGATTAGAACTTACGGGTTGTTCAGTTTCTAATGAGATTAGTATATTTCCCTTATCAAAAAGCAAAATATATAGTATCAAAAACAGGAGGAGAAATATGACTGAATCATTACTGCTGGAGTATGGGGGAGTTATATTAATTCTTATTGCATTAGAAGGAGTTTTATCTGCAGATAATGCTCTTGTACTTGCTATTATGGTTAAACATTTACCTGAAGATGATAGAAAAAAGGCTTTATTTTATGGATTATTCGGAGCATTCATATTTCGATTTGGGTCATTATTTTTAATTTCATTTCTTGTGAATGTATGGCAGATGCAAGCGATTGGTGCAATTTATTTATTGTTTCTCTCTGCTAGAAGTTTGGTTAAAGTATATCGAAAAAAGAAGTGGCAAAGAGAAAAGTACGGAGAGCACGAAAAAAAGATTGAAGAAAATACTCCAAAAAAGAAAAGTGGTTTTTGGCTAACAGTTCTGAAAGTAGAGGTTACAGATACTGCATTTGCGATTGATTCGATTTTAGCAGCAGTGGCCCTTACACTGACAATTACACCCTTGAATAAAGGAATGATAGGTGGCCTTGACGCAGGGAGATTTTTCGTTATTTTAACTGGTGGAATGATTGGTTTAATTATTATGCGATTTGCAGCTACTTATTTCGTGAAGATATTGCGTGAAAGACCAGGTCTTGAAACGGCAGCTTTTATGATTGTTGGGTGGGTCGGTGTGAAACTTATTATTTCAACGCTAGCACATCCTATGGTTGGAATAATTAATAAGGATTTTCCCCAATCGGTTACGTGGAAAGCTATTTTTTATATCGTATTAATTGCGATTGGCGTTTCTGGTTGGTTTTTATCTCCCGATTCATCTGAAACATAATTTTTTAAATATAGAATTATGAATAAACAGGAGTGAGAATCCTTATCATTTGAAGGGGAGTCTGTTACAATAAAAGCGTAGCTATTATATTTTCAAGGGGATGAAAACATGGAGTACAGAATTGAAAGAGATACATTAGGAGAAATGAAAGTTCCAGCTGATAAATTATGGGCAGCGCAAACACAACGCAGTAAAGAAAACTTTCCGATTGGAACGGAGTATATGCCGATTGAAATTGTACAAGCATTTGCAATTTTAAAGAAAAGTGCTGCGATTAGTAACCAGAAACTAGGGAAGTTATCAGAAGAAAAAGCGCAGGCGATTGTAGAAGCAGCGGATGAAATCCTAGCAGGAAAATGGAATGAACATTTCCCGCTTGTTGTATGGCAAACAGGTAGCGGTACACAATCAAATATGAATGTGAATGAGGTAATCGCAAACCGGGGGAATCAAATTTTAAAGGGAAAAGGGCTTGATGTACATATTCATCCAAATGATGATGTAAACATGTCTCAAAGTTCAAATGATACATTCCCGACAGCACTTCACGTTGCATGTGTGATTGCGGTGGAAAACCAAGTGTTACCGGCAATTACAAAATTAAAAGTAACATTAGAGAAAAAAGCAAATGAGTTTCAAAATATTATTAAAATTGGTCGTACGCATCTGCAAGATGCAACGCCTTTAACGCTAGGACAGGAAATTAGCGGTTGGCATCGTATGCTTGAAAAAACAGAGCGTATGATTGCGGATAGCAATACATATATGAAAGAACTTGCGATTGGTGGTACTGCAGTTGGAACAGGAATTAATGCTCATCCTAAATTTGGTGAGATGGTCGCAGAGGAAATTAGTCAGTTTACAGGAAAACAATTCGTGTCTGCACCGAATAAGTTTCATGCATTAACGAGTCATGATGAAGTTGTGTTTGCACATGGTGCATTAAAAGCATTAGCAGCTGATTTAATGAAGATTGCTAATGATGTACGTTGGCTTGCGAGCGGTCCACGTAGTGGTCTCGGTGAAATTATTATTCCTGCGAATGAGCCAGGAAGCTCTATTATGCCAGGTAAAGTAAATCCAACGCAAAGTGAAGCATTAACAATGGTTGCAGCGCAAGTTATGGGAAATGACGCAACAATTGGATTTGCGGCGAGCCAAGGTAACTTTGAGTTAAACGTATTTAAGCCAGTAATTGCATATAACTTCTTACAATCTGCTCGTTTATTAGCTGATGCAACAGTTTCGTTCAATGATAAATGTGCGGTTGGTATCGAAGCAAATAAAGAAGTGATTAACCAAAATGTAAATCGTTCTTTAATGCTTGTTACAGCATTAAATCCACATATTGGCTATGAAAATGCAGCGAAAATTGCTAAACATGCTCATAAAGAGGGATTAGCGTTAAAAGAAGCAGCATTACAATCAGGATTATTAACGGAAGAACAGTTTGATGAAATTGTAGATCCGAAGAAAATGATTGCGCCGAAAGAATAATTTTAATTCATAATGGAGAGAGAGCCAGGTTCTAATTTTAGAATCTTGGCTCTTTTTTCATGGTAAAATATTTGAAATGAAAGGCAGGTGAGGAGAATGAAATACGCCATTTCTACACTAGCGGTGCTGATTACATTTATCGTATTACAATTGTTACCAAGAACTATATTCACATACTTTTACATGCAGGATTCACGGGATTGGACGAGCGTTGCAACAATAACTCCAGCAGTATCTGCTAATCACTTCTTTGATGTTGACTACATACAATTATTCTTCGTTTTTTTATCTTTCATCGTAGGATTTGTTACACTTAAATTTATTGAGAGAAGGAAAAGAGTTTAGATTAAAAGTAAATCCGGTAATTGGAGCTACAAGATAATGCTTATGGGCTATGAAAAAAGGTCTATGTTAGTGAAATCATGGATCTTTAATGATTTTCATGAACGAGTAAATTTGAAAATCTTATTAGCAGCCCTAGAATAACCGCCCGCGTTACGAAATGATTGACTAATTTTTTTCGTATTGTTCTTATAAATAGGATTCCTTAACACTTCACTAACAGCTTCTTTGATATCCTCCACCGATAGTTGTTGAATATTTAACATAGCTCCTGCACCAAGTTCTTTCACTCGTTCAGCAATCGTATGTTGATCATTTATGATAGGAAGCATAACTAAGGGTACTTCAAAATAAAGTGATTCACTGGTGCTATTCATTCCACAATGGCAAATAAAGACATTAGTTTGGCGAAGTACATCTAATTGAGGAACATAGTTACGAACAATAAAATTATCGGGTATATTCTTTAGCTGCTCTGCTTTTAATTGTTTGCCTATACTAAGCACCACTTTAACCTTTAAATCTTTTAAAGCGGTAAAGCACTTTTGATAGAAGTCTGGCTGGTTGTTCATTATCGTTCCCATAGAAATGTAAATCACATGTGTGTCTTTTAATAGATTCATTGGAAAATCGTTTGCAGTTTCATTTTTAGTAATGGAAGGTCCGACAAAAATATAGTTATTCTTAAAAGCGCTGCTATTCCTTTGGAAATAGGAAGAAGTGAAGACGATATTTAAATCTCCTGAACCAGGACAAAGTAAGAAGTTGTAAGATAATGGAAGTTCGTATTTGTTTTCTAAATATTGTTTGCGTTTGGCGATTTCTTCTAATTGTAAAAATGCTTTTAGCATGGTCAAACGCTCTTGTTTTTGTTCCATATCATCTATTCCTGTCAGGGACATATTTATTTTTGGGTCTTGTGAATATGCAAAAGTGGTCCAAGTTGCAATAGATAATAATTTGTTTTGGTGGGCAATCCATTTTCCAGGTAAAGACTGTGCATCGTATATAATATAATCATACGTTTCGTTGGAAATTTCTTCTAGGATGGAGTCGGTGATCATTTCCATTGCATTTAGAAATTGCAATAAATATTCTTGAGGCTGGGAAGCCATAAGACCCATACTTTCTGCAAGCTTTCTGTGTGCCTTTTGATCAACGGGACGGAACTGGGCACCGGCTTTTTTGATTTTTTCTTCAAAATGATTGGATGAATAATAGGTGATATGTTCTCCTCGTTTTACTAAATCATTTACTAATCCAAGTGTTGGATTTACATGTCCTTCTCCACCAATGTTGATGTAAAGCGCTTTTTTCATCTTTATCCCTCCAGTAAATATAGTTTGATACATACCTTAGCAAAGAGAATACAAGTTTTATCAGTAATGATTCCTATAGCAGTGCGAAGTACAAAATATGATGATTGTCATAATAAAATCTCTATTTTTTGTGGATGTATATTATATTTTCAGATGAATAACGTCGGATTAAAAAGTAAACATATTTATCTTTTGTTCGGATTATAACAAACTATTTTTGGATTTGTCTATAAAAACAAAAATATTTTGTGTGGGGGTATAGATTGCACTTATATGGAGCGGATTGAATAGAGAGGAAGCAGTAATGTTATCTTGAGAAACAGATAGATAAGAAATAAGAGGGAGTTTCATTTATCCTGCTATTTGCGGGCAGTAAAACCTTCATCTCAAAATTCGGCGAAAGCAAAGAAGTTAGGCTGGGGATTAACTGTCCGTAAAAGTCGGATTGGTGAGGGATAATACTCAGTGGGAGATGAAGAAAAACTCAACTGCTTTTCACTTTGAATGGTTGTGAATATTCGAATAGATCTCGAGGGGATTGGAACCAACTAACGAATAAAAAAGAAATCATAAAAGTAAGTAAGATCTTGATAGATGTTGTGGTGAAACAGTAATCTGTTGCTTTTGATCATGATATAGAAATGAACATGAAGCGTAAATAAGGCGATATAATGGGCGTAAAAAAACAAAAATCTTTTCACGGATTTTTGTTTTTTTATTAACTATAAAATTCCTTTCAGTTCACATTGTATACAAACGTTTTTAAATTTGTTTATAAAATAAGCAAACGTAATGTTGAAATGTTTGTGAAGTTTATGATAATATGATAAAGTGGATAAACGATATCGTAATTTGTTTAGGTTAATAATAAACTTTTTGGAGGATTGTTTAGTATGAGTGATATTTCAGAGAAGTTTTGGGATGCTTCCGTTGAAGAACTGAAAAAAGGATATGTATTTGAAGAGGATACAGAAGAATACATTTGCTTAGCTTGCGGAGAAACTTTTATAAAAGGTGTTATTTATCAAGATCATAATGTTTTATATGAAGCAGAGAAATTTGCACAGCTGCATATTGAAAAGGAACATACATCTATGTTCGCATATTTATTAAGTCTGGATAAGAAGTTTACAGGTTTAACAGATTTACAAAAGAAAATGGTGCAGTTTTTTTATATGGGTTTAAATGATAAAGAAATTGTGAAAGAGATGGATGGAGGCAGTACATCGACAATTCGTAATCATCGATTTACATTACGGGAGAAGATGAAACAGGCTAAGGTGTTTTTAACGCTGATGGAATTGTCGGAAGAAAAATCAAAAGTGCAGTCTAAATTTTTACCGATTCACCGCACAGCTACAATGGTGGATGACAGATATAACATTACGGAAGAAGAGAATGATGAAGTGTTGAAATTGCATTTTACCGAAGGATTAAATGGGCCGCTTGTTAAATTTCCGAAGAAACAAAAGCGTAAACTTATCATATTGAGACATTTAGTGAAAAAGTTTGATAGTAGTGAGAAGTATACAGAAAAAGAAGTGAATCAAATTTTAGAAAGTGTGTATCCGGATTTTGTAACCTTGAGAAGGTATTTAATTGAATATGGTTTTCTAGATCGAACAGCTGATGGAAGTAAATATTGGGTTAAATTATAAGAAAAAGACAAAAGAAAGGAGAAATGAATTTTGAAATCACCTACAGATAACACCCAAGAAGGTGTAGAATCACAAAATCATGAGAAGGAAAAGAAACCGATATGGAAATCAATGTCCATGTTCTTAGTTCCTTTACTTTTAAGTAATGTATTACAATCAGTTGGACAATTGTTTGGGATGGTAGTGGTAGGACGATGGCTCGGTGTGAATGATTTAGCTGCCATTTCTGCATTCTTTCCATTGTTCTTTCTACTTGTTTCATTTGTAATTGGAATTGGCTCTGGTAGTTCAATTTTGATTGGGCAAGCGTTTGGTGCTCGTAATGAAGAGCGTTTAAAAGCAATCGTTGGTACAACATTGACCTTTACATTTGTTATTGGAGTCATTTTAGCGATAGTTGGAAGTATATTCGCAATGGACATTATGCGCCTTATGGGTACACCAGAAAACATTATTGATATGAGTGTTCACTATGCACGTATCTTATTTATTTCAATGCCGGTCTTATTCTTATATTTTGCATATACAACATTTATGCGAGGTACAGGAGATTCCAAAACGCCATTTTACTTTTTAATTGTTAGTACAGTATTGAACATGATATTGTTGCCTGTTCTTATTTTTGGTTGGTTAGGATTGCCAGAACTTGATGTTTATGGAGCAGCTTATGCTTCTGTTATATCAACGATTATAACGTTTGTTGTAATGCTTATTTATTTAAAGAAGAAAAATCATCCATTGCAATTGGATGGGGCAGTACGAAAATATCTTCGGATGGATTGGGAATTATTAAAGTTATTACTACGTCTTGGTATTCCAGCAAGTATTAATATGATATTAGTTTCGTTATCTGAGATTGCAGTCATTGCATTTGTAAATCGCTTCGGTTCTGATGCGACCGCAGCCTATGGAGTCGTGAACCAAGTGGCAAGTTATGTACAAATGCCAGCAGTGAGTCTTGGAATTACAGTATCCATTTTTGCTGCACAATCCATTGGTGCGAATCAATTTGATCGATTACAGAAAGTTGTTCGGGCAGGTATTGTGATGAATTATATCATCGGCGGGGTATTAATTGCTCTTATTTATTTGTTCTCAAGAGAAATTTTATCATTGTTCTTAACAAGTCCAAATACAATCGAAATTGCTCATAGTTTAGTGATGATTACATTATGGAGTTATTTAATTTTCGGTCATGCGCAAATTATTGGTGCGACAATGCGAGCAAGTGGAACCGTACTATGGCCGACTATTATCGGTGTTGTATCAATTTGGCTTGTAGAAGTTCCTGTTGCCTATTACCTTTCGTATCATACAAGTCTTGGTATAAAGGGTATATGGATTGGATATCCAGCAGCATTTATTGTGAGTTTACTTTTACAATATGGGTATTATAAACTTTCATGGCAGAAGAAACGGATTACGCGACTTGTTAGTTAGATTGAAAGTAAATAAAAATGTTCCTAAGCTTGAAAGCTTAGGGACATTTTTATTTTGTATGAGTACAACTCATAAATAACTTTTCAAAGTTACATCAAAATGGTGTCTTATGAGTTTTCCATCATTCATATAGAATTCCCAAGCTTTCTCTGGATCTCCGATAATCTCAAAGGAATTTTCTGTTATATATAAAGCACAATTATCCTCTAAAGCAATTCCATCTATATCACATGCATGATTTTGTAAGAATAGATGGAAAGCAGTTGCTCTATCTGGCTGATTGTAATGGGGACAGAAGTGTTTGTTTACCATATTCCAGCCATCGCTTTCTATATAGCCATCTCCTTTATAATTAGAACGGAAGCCGGTTGTAAACCAGCACATAGCACCAGAGCTATATCCTGCAATGAATGTTCCATTGTGTAGGGCTGCTATTAACTTTTCATCTATTTTGTTTTCTTTCCACTTTTCAAGCATATTGATATAATTTCCTCCGCCTAGATAGATGAAATCAGCAAAATGAATCATTTCACTTATTGTATCTTCGCTATAGCTTTCTTTTATGCAACATAGAATGTGAACATCACACCCTAACTGCTTTTCAAATGTTTCTCTAAATTCTTTTATATAACCTTCATCATCATTGCTTGCTGTTGGGATAAACAATACTCTTGGAGATTGTTTCCCAGTTAGTTCTATAAGTCGTTGATTTATATGGAAATGATCTGTCTGTTCGAGATAACCTCCGCCAATTACAGCTAACTTCATAATGAAGCACCACCTAATAGATTTTTATTATTGATAAAATTTCGCTACAGGAGAGTGGCTTTCCTTCTGCAACAAAAGATGAAAAGTAAAAAGTATGAATGAATAAAGGAAAGGTGTGTGATATACCGAAGTTAAATAAAAAGTGAACTCGATAATGGGAGGAAAAATAGTGAAAAAATTAATTGTAATTATACTAGCTGGAGCACTTATTTGGGCTGGAGTTAACTTTTATAATTCCAAGCAAGAAGAAAAAGAACGGAAAGCAAAACAAGCAGCACTGCAAGAGAAAGAAGTATTACCTCAAGTAGGATTTAAGGCGCCGAAAATCACACTAAAAGGATTAGACGGAAAGCTTTATTCATTAAATGATGCAAAAGGAAAACCGTATGTTATCAATTTCTGGGCGTCATGGTGTGGACCATGTGAAATGGAAGCGCCGGACTTAGTTCGTCTTTACGATAAATATAAAGGTGAAATCGAAATTTTTGCGGTGAATGCAACGATTGGAGATGCAGTACAAGAAGCAAAGGCGTTTGCAGATCGTTTTGGATTTAAGTTCCCAATTTTATTAGATATGGATGGGGTGGCGGGACTTGATTATAAAATTGTTTCACTGCCAACAACGTTTTTTGTTGATAAAGATGGGATTATTGTAGATCAAGCGCGTGGAGTATTACCTCCGGATCAGTTGGAAAAGAAATTCAAACAATTAATTGAGAAGTAAGAGGGGGATAAAGGTTACAAAGCTTCTCATAGGGATAGGAAATGGAAGTGGGTGATTTCCAATGATATCATTTTTCACTATTTCATGTGCTACTATATTTATAGAGATTAGCATTATTCATATGTATTGGGAGTTTATTGTGAGAAGATTCCTTCTTTTTTGTTTTCTCTCTCTTTACAACTATCATTTAGAGGAGTATATTAACAATCAGAATAGCTCAATGTAGATTTTACAGCCAAATAATAAATCGCTTAATCCACTTCAGGAGCGGGGGAACCAAATTTGTGCATTGTCACTAGGGGTGAATCCTTTTATAGGTAGGGCTACTCTCAAGGCCCGAATCCGACAGCTAACCTCGTCAGCGTTTTGAGAGGGGGGCTTGTGTGTGTAAAAAACACTAGGTGCAACCTGGTGTTTTCTTTTTATTCTCTTGATGGTAAAATATAACATTTGTTTTTGAGTGTAATGGAAACAGAGAGGGGAAAGAGGATGAACTGGCTTACAAGTCTAATTACAATTGGCCTATTCGTAATTGTTGCAAAACCGATGGGAGACTATATATACAATGCTTTTCAGCGTAAGGAACCATTTCAAAAGGTATTTGGCCCACTGGAAAACATCTTATTTAAAATTGCTGGGATTAAAGGGCATAGTCAGACTTGGAAACAATATATGTTTTGCTTAATGAGCACAAATTTTTTCTGTATCTTGGTTGTATATTCGATATTTCGATTACAAGGGATTCTTCCATTAAACCCGAATCACTTTTTAGGATTAGAACCAACATTAGCATTTCATACAGCAATTACATTTATGACGAATGCGAATTTACAACACTATGGGGGAGAAAGTAGTTTATCATATTTCTCTCAAATGGTAGGTGTGACATTTATGATGTTTGCGGCACCTGCAACTTCATTGTCAATTGGTATTACGTTTATTCGTGTACTAGCGGGGAAAAGAATAGGAAACTTCTTTGTTGATTTTGTACAAGCAATTACAAGAGTATTATTGCCAATTTCATTTGTGGCATCATTGATATTTGTGGTTTTAGGGACACCGCAAACACTGGATCCAACAATTGTTGTGAAAACGTTGGAAGGAACGGCACAAGAAATTCCTCGTGGACCGGTAGCGTCTTTGCTTTCTATTAAAGAACTTGGTGACAATGGAGGAGGTTTTTTGGGAACAGTTTCTGCGCATCCTTTTGAAAATCCCAATATGATAAGTAACGTGCTACAAATGATGTTACAAATGTTAATTCCGATGGCTTTTCCATTTGTATACGGAAGAATGGTTGGCAATCGGAAACAAGGTAGAATGTTTTTTATATCAATGTTCATTCTTTTGATTATCGGATTTTGTACGCTTGCTATATCTGAATTGAAGGGGAATCCATTGTTAAATCAATTAGGGATAGAAAGTTCACAAGGAAATATGGAAGGGAAAGAAACTCGTCTTGGCGTCATCTCTTCTGCTTTATATGCAACTGTTACAAGTGCCTCTGGAACAGGTGGTGTTAATACAACACATGATATCCATATTAATAACTAACCATAATTAGATATGGCTAGTTATTTTTTTTAGAAAAAACTTTCTCAATATGCTTTTTGATATAAAGAGAATCTATGTTCGTATTTTTTGTGGTAAAATATTCTGTAAATAAACTGTGAGTTTGTATATAATCGGAAGTTTGTTGATAAGGGGTGAAAGTATGCGTTTTCATAAAGAAATCTGTGATATCATTGAAGATAGAGAAGATTTAAATTTAACAATTGTGGCCGAAAAAATTGGTGTATCCAAACAATATATATCTAAATTTAAAAACAAAGGAACAATTGGCTTTTGTCAGCTTGTGAAATTATCGCATGTTCTAAGTGATGAAAATAAAACATCTAAAGAAACTATGGACGAGTGGTGCTTAAAATTAGATACGGTAGAATCAATAAAACAAAGCTTTGAATATGCATGTGTAACGCGAAATGTTGAACTTTTAAACAAACTGATTTTAAAACATGAAAATGAAACTGGCACAGTACATGAATATGTATCAGTATATAGAATTTTATATCAATACATTATCGGGGAAGTGCATGGAACAGAAATAATTAATCAACTTAAGAAAGTAGGACAACCTAAAGATAAAATTTTAAATATTCTTATGGATATTATGAAGTGTTACAATTATTTTCACTTAAAGAAATATAATCTAATGTTAGAGCTAATACAAGAGATTGAAGAACAAGTTGAAGCTGTAGACGGTGATAGGAAATCTTACATTAAAGAGTGCTATATATACAGGGTTGCAGAAATATTTGCTCCTGTATATTTACATTATAATCATGTGGAATTAGCTAGAAAATTTGCTAATGTGATTATTGAAGCTAATATTAGTGCGAAAACCATTTCAGATGCTTTGTACATATTAGGAATGTCTTATTTAAGAGTGGAGAAATATAAGAGTCTTCAATATTTTGAAGATAGTTATGAAATTTTCAAAACTGTAAAAGATGAAGAATATGAAAAAGAAGTTCGATATAATTTGGATCTTGCTAAGATATATTTTGAAGAGACTTTAGAATTTGATTCCGATCCGATTTTAATACAGTTTCAAAACAAACGAGATGAACAAAGCCTTAATTTGCTTCAGAGTTCATTATATGATGGGACGGAAGAGGATTTTTTGGTATACTATAAAGGAGTTGTGAACGAATCTCCGACTGGAATTTATGAATGTTTTCAAAAGTTTCTTTTACAATCAAATTATTTTTTTACTAGCTTAGTTGCTAAAGAAATTTATAAAAGAGGAGACCGTTCGGAGCTTATTAAGTCGATGGTGGATTTTAAGGGTGATATAGGGAAGGGAGTGTTTTGTAGTGAAAAAGATAATTTCTACAATCTTAGTTGCATTAACAGTATTCACAGTAATAAGCGGATTTACAGGAATGGATCAAGGGAGCTACAAACAAAATAATACTATAATGTATCAAGACACAATCAAACCTGGTGGTTGAAATTGATAATATTTAAAAAGGCCGAGAATATTCTCGGTCTTTTTCTTTTAGGTAACCAAAAATGAAAAAAGAAAAGATTATATACTTTTCAAAATTTTCCCTAGAGGAAATGTTATTATAAGTAAAAAGAAGCGTAAGGGGATGTAAATATTGAAAAAAGAAGAAATTTTGGGAAAATTCATTCAATACTTGGGGGAAAGTTTTGAGGATGAAAAGCAAATAGATACATATATTGAAGCGCTTTTTGAAAAAGAGGAATAAAAAATAACAATGTCATTTAAATCGCATTGCTATTTTTTAATTCGCTTATTAAGTTGTTCAAAGCTTTCTGTGATTGATTGCATTTGTTTGAATACCATTTCTTGTTGTTCTTCTGGTAACTGGTCGATTCTTAATTTTAATTCTTTATATTTACGATCTAACATCTCGTCTAATTGAGGGTTGTCGGATCTTCCTAGTAGATAGTCAACAGTAACATTAAAATAATCTGCAATTCGTTGAAGGGTTTCGCGAGAAGGTGATTTCAATCCTGTTTCGAATTTAGAAACGCTTGCACCGTTCACACCTATCTCTTTTCCAAGTTCATCTTGTTTTAATTTTCGTTCCTTTCTTAAAGAACGAATCCGATCCTTCAGTTCCATTAAATCACCTCCGTGGACAAGCTCCCTAATCTAAGGTAATTATATTATTTCCTATCGGGAAAATCAAACCAAAAAAAATTCCTTTTGGGATAATTTTTTTGAAAAAACACTTGAATTTTCCCTTAGGGAATATTATTATAAGAGCAACAGCTATTGAAAGGAGATAATTAATGAATAACAGTACAACGAAAACTAACTTAAAAAAGGCATTTGAAGAATCAGGATATACTTATGAAGAACTAGCTAAACTGTTAGGCATTTCATATAGTTATTGTTACAAGGTTATAAATAACGAGAAATATAAAAAGAATATCTATTATAACCTAGCAGCTAAAATTGCATTAGTTTTAGAAAAAGATGTTACAGATTTGTTCAGGGAGCAAGTCGAATTTTTTTAAATATTAATATTCCCTTAGGGAATATTAAGGGGGAAGGGAAATGTCAAAAAGAACAATCAATGGATTCATTATTGAAGAAGTGTACGGTCACCGGAAAATTGAGGATGTATTTAAAGAAGCATACGAAAATCACTTTGGAGTAAAAGTGAAGGTGACTTGTAAAGCACAGAAAAACATTAGTGATTCAACAAATTTAAGAAGGAGTGCAACAGCATGATGGAGGATACTGGTTCATTAGCAATATTCGGGCTGTTAATCGTTGCTTGTATTTGGATAATTTATATCACTTATGAACCGATTCAAAGATGGGCATGGAGTGATATAGAGCAAAAGAAAAAGACCCACGGCCATGGGTCCTTTAGAAAAAAACACTTGTCATAAGTATATCACGGAAAGTGAGTAAGTAGTACATGCAACTGACTTTAGTTCCTTATCAAGTACTGTTACCTCGGAAATTTTTGGAGCAATCAAAAAATGAAAAAGAGTTAAATCAAATGATTAGAAAATATTTAAGTGTTAGTTATCCCAATTACAAAATACAGAAAATTATTCAAGATGGTGAATCGTACATGGCGATTTGCGAAAGGGAGTGACTGGTTTGAACAACGTAGTTTTACAAATAGGACAGATGAACTTCCGTGGAAATGTCATAGATCATGGTTGGTTTAAAACGATAACACTAGACAACGGAAAACCCAATATGGTTGCGATTTCCATATTAGGAGAGGTTGTTTATTGGTACAAGCCTACAGAAGTAAGAGATGAGCATTCAAATAACGTGAGGTACAAACAAAAGTTTAAAGCGGATACACTTCAAAAAAGCTATCAGCAATTTGCAGATTCATTCGGCTTTACAAAAAGACAAGTGAAAGACGCATGTGATTATTTGAAGGATAGAGGGCTGGTTCATATTGAGTTTCGCACAGTGTTTGTAAATGGAACTAGATGTAACAATGTAATGTTCATAGAACCTGTTCCTGAAGAAATACAAAAAATATCAGTTTTATATTGGGAGAACGGCACCCCTCCTACGTTAGAACGTAATAGGCTATTACAACCAAATGTACCACCCTCTTACTATAAAACGGAAGAGTCTCCTACGTTAAAACGTAAGACAAATACAGATATTACTACAAAGATTACTACAAAGAATGTAAGTAGTAGTAATGTCTTCTCATTCTATGAAAATAATTTCGGGATTTTAAACCCATTCGTAGCCGATAGTATTACCCAATGGGCAAACGATACAAGCGAAGAACTTGTACAAGCAGCCATGGAACGGGCATTGAAACAACAGAAAAAATGGAACTATGCTGAGGGCATTTTAAAACAGTGGGTTAATAAAAATATTCGTACATTAGCAGATGTTCATGCGTTAGAAACTGAGTTTAAAAACAAAGGTAAAAAAGGAGAGAAAAAAAATGCAAGCAATCAAAAAGATAGTAGCTTCATCGAAAAATACGACTTCAAAAAACGCTAGTCAAAGATATGTATTGTCTCCTAATAGATGTAAGAACGTCTTTTTAGTAGGAAAAGACAATTTTAAAGATGTTTGCAGCAAACGTATGTTGATAGATAAAGAAACAAATGAAGAATTTTGTCCACAATGTAGATCGGTAGAAAACGAAGATCAGAACTTAGCTAAAGAGACACTAGCCATAAAAAAGAAAAATGAAATCATTTATTTATATGATTCATTTGCTGATAACAGTTTAATAAATGACAAGCTTAAAAAAGCTACATTTGAAAATTATGTACCACCTAAAAAGGAATTAGCTGATGCGAAAGAAACAATCATGAATTTCGTCGCTTCATTTAATAAAGAAGAACCAACAAGCATGATTATAACCGGCGATTATGGAGTAGGGAAAAGTCATTTGTGTGTGGCAGCCACTAAAGAACTTATGAAAAAGGGTCACAGTGCAATGTTCATTCAAATGAATAAGCTATTTACCAAAATCAAATCAACTTGGAATAAAAACAGTGAAATGACAGAGGACAAGCTTATGTCCCTTCTAGCAAAAGTTGATGTCTTGATTATCGATGACTTCGGAGCGGAATTCACGGAGAAAGATAAAGAAGGGGTTACATGGAAACAAACAAAAACAAATGAAATCGTTGATAGTCGTATAGGTAAGAGTACTTTGTTTACTACAAATTTTACTATCGATGAATTAGCAGGAATGTATGGAGAACGTGATTTTAGTCGGATGATGGAAAACGCCGAAATGTTAGAAATGCATGGGGATAATTATAGATTACGCAATTTTAAAAAGGGGGAATAACAATGTGTGCATTATGCAACGGTACGGGAATTATTCGTAAAGAAACTTATCCAGGTGTAATTGAAACAAATGGTTGTAATTGTGAAGTGGCGATACAACAGCAAGAAGCAAACCAAAAACGTTGGGAAGCATGGTTAGTACAGTTTGAAGAAATGGCAAAGGCAATAGAATCCAAAAGAAATCAAAAAGCTAGTTAATAAGGGGGATTAATTAAATGAAGAATACGGGGATCGTGAGAAAAGTGGACGAGCTTGGTCGTGTAGTTATTCCAATTGAAATGCGTAGAACATTAGGTATTGTTGAAGGTTCACCAATGGAGTTTCATGTTGATAATCAGGACATTGTTTTAAGAAAACATGAGAAAGCTTGCCTAGTAACAGGCGAGCTTTCTGAAGACAATGTAGAACTTTTAGGTGGACGGATTGCTCTTAGTCGAGAAGGAGCGGAGGTTGTAATGGATCTCATTCTTCAAAAAGGCAAAGAAAAGGGGTGGCTTGGTAAATGATTCTACAATTCAAGTTCAAAGTGTCTACTATTTTTGATACTTGGCCATGCGAGGAAATTATTGTTGCTAGTACGGAGAAGAAAGCAAAGTATGAGTATTTCCTAAAACTTAAAGATAAGTTTGTCACAATGAATGTTCATGAATTTACGAAGTTTGTAAGATGTGAAAATTTAGGATTAACAGATATTAATCCATCTTTGAGAGAAGAAGAACAATTTAAGCGTATGTGTAAAAAACGAGGAATACCATTTGCTTATATCGGAATGAAAGTACAGGTCCTGGGACGAATGGGAAAAATCATTGGGAACTGTAAAAGTAACTTATTAGTTGTATTTGATGGAGATATGGAAATATACAACTGTGATCCAAGATTTGAAATAGCATACTTCAATAAAAGTGGACGGATTATTAAAGATATAAGAAAAGGTGTGTATGCAGTTTAGTTTTATAGATTACTAACTTAAAAAGGGGCGTAGATGGATATGGCTAAGCAATTGAATATTTTCGATGTGGAGCCGGAAATTATGCAGTTTGATGTCAGTAAAGCAAAAGTGAAACGAGGAACAGGAAAGGTTACATATACAGATGTACGCGTGTTGATTCCTCGTAATGCAAAAAGTACAGATGAATTGCCTCGTAAAACAAGCCCAAGTGAATCGTATGAAATATTTGAAGAGCATGCTATTGGTATTTGGCGTTACCAGCGTGCACGAGACAAATCTTTCAATTGGGAATCGGCGGAAGAATTGTGCAAGGCAGCCAGGGATCATAAAGAAGTCGTTCCAGTAAGGATATATCTAGGTAGTGGATTTAAACCTAATGTTATTGAGTACATGAAGTGAACAAAGGGAGATGCGTTTATGAAAGTAGAGATCGATACTTCTAATAATAAAATCTATGTTGTAAAAGATGGCCGTGTGATAGCAGTAGAACCACCAGCTAGCGGATTTGGTGAACAAGTTGCTGTTTGGCAGAACGGAAAAGTAGACCGTGTGGATACTAAGTTTACTGAAAAGATAAAATAATCATTTTTAGAAGGTAGGTTCGCTTATGAGCGTATCAAGAAATCATGAAGCGATGAAGGAATCACGTTTGAAAATATACATCGCTTTAGAAGAAGCTAACTTCATTTGGGATGAGCGAGACATTATACGCTTTCGGGATATGTGGAAGCAAAATATGAGTTTGCCAGAAATGGCTAAGGCATTAAGAAGGCATCAATCGGAAGTTGCGCTTCTTGTTATAGACCAAGCTGATAAGTATATGATTGAAAATCGTCCAATGGGATTAGGGATTTGTTAAAGAGAGGGGAAATCAAAATGAAAGCAATGGAAAATGGAGTGTTTGAAGCTACTAAATTAATCAGTAAATCAAAGGAAGGACAAGCTGAAATGAATATCAATCAAATTTGTGAATTAGATCAATATCAAGAAGCAACATTACGTACATGGAATACAAATAACGATTTCGGTGGGCGTGTTTCAAATGCAGCATTAGGACTTACGGGAGAAGCTGGCGAGGTTGCTGATCTAGTCAAAAAAGCAATTTATCATGGGCATGGATTTCAGCCGGCTCATTGCCCAGGAGAAGAGAACGGAAATGTTCATAAACTAGCTTTAGAACTTGGAGACATTATGTACTACGTAGGGATTATGGCACACGAAATGGGATATACCTTACAAGATATTGCTGAAATGAATATTGCAAAATTAGCTGAAAGATACCCGGATGGATTTAGTAGAGAAGCTAGTCAAAAACGTGTCGATGTAAAGTAAGACCAAATTTGAATTTTGTATAAAAGTGAGGGGTAAAAGTGGAATTAAAAGAGACTAATCACAACTATTATAGTTCGGGTAATAACTTTTATGTAGGTAATAGAAACGGTGAAAATTTCGGGAGGTACGAAGCTGAAACATGGGAACAATTTAAGGATGATTGGTTTATAGGAGATAATGAGATTGATCATGATTACAACCATTGTTTCAGGTTCGATATCAAAGCTAAATGGGATTTTGAAGCGGAAAAAGAAATAGATGGAGAATTTTCATTATGGTTATTCTTTATACTGCAAAGAAAAGGAATTTACAGACCTGTTTTTATAAAAACCATTACAGAAAAAGATTTGCCTGAAATTGAATCATATTTAAAAGAGTGTTGGAGTTATCTACAAAATCAATGGGGAGAAATCATATAAAAGCGTTATTTGAATAGAAAAGGATGAGCGGATTGAAATCTGAAGAAATTAAAAAATTTATTACTGATTTGGAACGAAGAAAATCAGGCTTAAAACGGATCCAGAATGGCTTTTCTAGAATTCATAGTGAAGAATATCGTGATGGCGTTAATAAACAAATAGTCATTTTGGAACAAGTAGTTATGAGATTGAATTGGATTATGAGATATGAAAGTAATTAGTATAAAAATTTCATTTTGTAGAAAAGGGGAATGGATATGAAATACGGAGTTTATTTAGATGGAGAAGTAATGGAAACTCACGAAGACTATTTTAAAGCTTGTGAAGAGGCACAACAGTTAACGAGAGATACAGGTGCAGTTCATTGGGCGATGCCAATTAAAGAAGAAGTTAAGTGGAGTGAGCAAAGAGTCAAAGCATATATGCGATATGTAGAAAATAACGAAAAACAAATTATGAAACTAGAAAGCAATTATATAAACGCGCAAAAAACACTAAGAGGAATTTTAGAACGTATTGAAAGTGAAAAGCGAAGCAAGGAGAACTCACAAAAAGAATTGTACGTTCATGGCGGTTGGATGTTATATGACGGTGAATGGGTTGAGGTGGACAAGCGCGATAAAAGAGCAGCTAGCAAAAGCTAACTGCTCAGCTCCAATTGGGGGTTGGAGAAATATCATGTTGTCTACAGTATTGACAAAAGATTGAGTTTTATTCAGGGAGGAATGATGAAAATGGAACAAATTTTAAAGATTGTGGAACATCAAGAAGAAGTACGTTGGTCCAGCATGAGTGGTTACGCGATTACGACAAACGAACAGGTAATAAAGCTATTAATTGACGATGAACAATCTTGCTGTGAAAACTTTGGTTACTTTATGTCAGAAGATGACTTCAATGATTTTATAGGAGCAGAACTTATTGATGTAAAAATAACTGATACAGAATTAAAAGAGGGTCTTCTTGAAAAACATGATTTGGATATAGAAAGTGAGTATTTCGAAGGTGACGTGATGTTTGTTGATATTGTCACATCTAAAGGAACTCTCCAGTTTATCGCTTACAACGAACATAATGGATATTACGGTCATGAGGCTAAAGTTATTTCAAAACAAATTAATCATGATGAAGTGCTATAAAATAATCCTTTTGTCGAAAAAACGGCTCTATATAATAAGGGGATTTGACGTTTAAATCTTTTTCGAATGTTATAGGTCTTGTGGGCATTATAATGTCTAAAAACGTGTAATAACACTGTATAAAATGATTCATCGGTTTTGAGGTGAAATTAAAGGGGGAAAAACGATGAAAAAGCGTAAAAAACGAAAAATAAAGAAAGCAATCGCTCGTAGAGCTAAGTTATTTGAAAAACATCGTATCGATACTGCTTGGAGAAACATTTTTATACAAGCTGGTATTTTGAAATGAAAAAGAAAAAGCAACCCGTTTGGGGACGAGTCGCTTTTTCAGATGGCAATGATACATTTATTATAACAAGTTTAATGTATCAGCTGGATGAATAAAAAACGAAATTATTAGACAAAATTCGAGTTGAGAAATGCATATAGTCCGGCTAGAAAACTAGAGGACACCAATTTTTTAGAACAGCAACTATAGCTGTTTTAAGAAATGGTGTCCTTTTTATTTTGAAAAGGGAGATGGGGAAAATTAAAGCATTAAAAGACCAATTACGTGAGTGGAAAAAACAAGCAAATCAAACAAAAAAGAAAAAGAAGAAAAAACGAAAAGAAAAATTAACTACACGTGATATTGAGGATTTAATGGGGATTCATGGACCACGTTATGAACGTAGACGTGGAGCATTAAGACAGAAGTAATTAATAAATAAGGAGGAATTCAGTATGAATAAGCAATTATCATTCAAAATGCCGATTGTAGATGGAAAGAAAACGAAAAAAGAAGTTGAAAAAGTAATGGAAGATTATCGTATGTATTTAGCAACAATGCCAAGCGATATTTTACCAAAGGTTACACCAGCATATTCTATTGTTCCTCCATCAGTTACAAATGAATTTAATAGTTCTACAGAGAACATCGCGATTGAGAGAGTAGAATACGAGCAAGAAAGACATGAATTTATGGATTGGGTTCACGCTGCGGTAAATCGTTTGAGAGATGACGAAAGGAAAATTATTATCAAGTTCTTTATGGAAGATGTACCAGGTTATGATCTAGATATCTGGTTGGAACTTGGAATAGGGAAAACAAAATATTACGAGATCAAAGGTCAAGCTATATTGCGTTTAGCTTTTAACTTAAAAAAAGAAGTATATAAAAAGAAACATAAACAAAAAGAGGTGCAGAGTGTATGAATCTTGTTCAACCAATTCGAGATAAAGAAGCGATTCAAGAAATAAAAGAATATTTCAAGGAACAGAATGAACGTAATTACATTCTGTTCCTTCTTGGTATTAATACTGGGTTACGTATTTCAGACATCTTACGTTTGCGAGTTCGAGATGTAGAAGGATGGAGTATCTTTATTCGCGAAAAGAAAACAAAGAAAGTAAAAGAAGTACAGATGCCATCTGAATTAAAGAAAGCATTACGAGAATATTCAAAAGGAAAGCATAAGAATGAATTCCTTATCAAAAGTAGGAATGGAAAGAATAAGCCTATAACTAGATCAATGGCATATGTCATATTGAATCAAGCTGCGCAAAAGTTTGGGTTAGAACGTATTGGGACTCATTCGCTTCGGAAAACGTATGGTTATCATCATTATAAACAGTTTAAAGATGTAGTGGTGTTACAACGGATGTTAAATCATACAGACCAAAAAGAAACGTTGAGATACATTGGTATTGAACAAGATACATTAAATGATTATCAAAAGAAATTCAAAATCTAAGACTATATATTTTTTTATGTATTTTTAAATTAGTTACAAAAGAAAAGTGTCAAATTCATTTTAGTGATGTGTCGAAAAGCTTGATGTATCTAAGGGGAAACGAGATAGCTTAATTCAACACAATCTAGATTATAGCTAATTCATTTTTAATGAATACAGACTGTATATGATGAAAACTATGTGAAAAGAGGTTGAAAAATGAAACAGTATTAAGTCATTTTATAGTATTTGGAATGACATAGGTAATTTTGTTTGACATAAAAATTATTTATATAGATAATTAAAAAGACTAATATTGGAAGGGGGCATAAAAATGAAGGAATTTAAAGTTACATTTATGTTTGAAAAAGAACATTCAAGAAGTATATTACTAGATGCAAATAATCGTAACGAAATAATCCAAGAGATTGAAAAGAGCAATTGGTTTGGGAATGATGAAACTCAAATTAACTTGGCAAATGTAACATGCTATAAAATTAGAGAAATCTGATGAATTGTATTTTTAAAAAGCTACTTATACTAAAAGTAGCTTTTTTCTATTTATAAAACGCGAACTATTCACGGACAATTTGCGAACTATTTACGGACACGTTTTGGTTTTCAACGTGTTATATTTGTATTGTGAGTAGTGGCGGAAAACATTACTCATAAGGATTTCTTTATAAAATTATAAACGGCTTCATAATGACGGCACATAAAATCCGTAACCAGCAGATGGTACTGATCGAATGATACCGTTAATGTAGAAGAGGGCTTTTTGCTCTTCTCTCAGCCACTTGATAATGTATAGATTTAGTTGGTAAACAACATCAGGTGACTGAGAGAAGGATAAAACTTCACGTACCAGATTTTAAAACTATCTAAAAGTGTTCAAATCATATTTATAGAAATGGATGGGATATTGAATGTTAAATCAGGTACTTAATATGGACTGCTTAGAAGGAATGAAAATGATTGAGGATAAATCTATTGATTTAATTCTGTGTGATTTGCCTTACGGAACGACTTCCTGTCATTGGGATGAGGTTATTCCTTTTGATCTGTTATGGCAACAATACGAAAGGATTATAAAGGACAATGGAGCTATCCTTTTAACAGCAAGTCAACCATTCACTACAAAGGTAATTGCTTCTAATTTAAAGCTATTTCGTTACGAATGGATCTGGAAGAAAGGAAATCATACAACAGGATTTCCGAATGCAAATAGAATGCCATTAAAGAATCATGAAAATGTATTGGTATTTTATAAGAAATTGCCTTCATACTATCCGCAAGACTTAATTCTTTTGGACAAACCAATTCAAAGAAAGAGTACAGGTAAGAAATTAAAAATTTTTGGTAAGAGAAATAATGAATCGTTAAGTAAAGTGCATGTAACTAAGTATACAAATTACCCTAAATCAATTTTAGATTTTCCACGGGAAAGCAAGACATTTCATCCAACACAAAAACCAGTCACTCTTTTCGAATATCTAATCAAGACATATACAAAAGAAGGCGAAACAGTATTAGATAATTGCATGGGGTCATTTACTACTGCTATCGCATGCATTAATACGAATAGAAATTACATTGGATTTGAGATGGATGAAGAGTATTGGAAGTTAGGTAATGAACGAGTAGCAAAACATATACAAACAATTAAGCATCCGTAATGGGTGCTTTTTATTTATAAGGAAAGTTTCAAGATGAAACTCTCTTTTTATTTTGGAGGAGGATGAATGATGAGTGAACAGAAGAGTGCATTATCAGTAAAGGTAGAAGTCGATACAAAAGAAGCGAATGAAAACATTAAGGAAGTAACTGAAGCCGCTAATGAATGTGTGGCTGCGTTGGAGAAGTTGGAAACGGTTATGAATAGAATTACAGGTAAAAGTAAACCAATCAAATATTTCCCTAAGGTTGGTATTGAATTATGCGGTGAAGTGAAACCTTCAGACATCATACAACGAATTAATAATACAGAAGAAAAAATCTGGATTTAAGTTGTGATTAAACCAATAGCAATTATCCTAGGCACTGCCGTGATCGGTACAGCGTCTTATTTTATTTTGCGAAGGAAGTGATGGGATGTTTTGGTTAGGAAGCTTAACGGGATACTTTCTAGGTACACTTGTTACTTTGCTAGTAATCTACTGTGGTTATCGTATTGGTGAGTATAAAGAATGAGGAGTAGACATGGCAAAAGAATACGCAAAGAAGTTCTATAAGTCTACAGCATGGAAGAAGTGTAGAGGGTCATACTTCAAACTACGGCATGGATTATGTGAAAGGTGCCAAAGTACAGGGAAGATAATTCACCATAAAGATTACATAACACCAGATAACATTAATGATCCAGAGATTACATTAAGCTTTAGTAATTTAGAACTATTGTGCCAGGACTGTCATAACCGTGAGCACCATGAGAGGAACAGTCCTGTTGTTGAAGGTGTAATGTTTGATAGTAATGGAGATTTAATTAGGAGGTAATAAGGATGATGTTACGTAGTTATGAAGTTACTTTTAAAAATGGAAAATCAGAAGTTGTTGATGGGAAAGTATTTCTATTTAACGAGAACTCAGCGGTAGTTCCGATAGCAACTAATCTTAATGTATATAATGCTAACCTAATACAGTCTATTAAAGAAGTTAAACAAGAGTCGTGTACAAAAGAACAGCATGAAGGTGTAGCCTTAACTAAGGTAGAGAAAGCTATTGCTCTTGGTATAATTTTTAATGCTATTGATAATACAGAACTAAATGGACATGTAAGTAAAGAAAAGATATCGGACGTACTTAAAGTATTTAAAGAGTTACAAGAAGATACAGAGCTAAAGGAAGAAAAAGAAATTCATATAAATCTAATCAATAAACTAATTGATGAATTAGTAAAAGAAAACAATCAGGAGCAAAAAGAACCAATCCCCCCCTTAAAAAAATAAAAAAATTTTTTTTATAGGGACCGAGGGGGGAGCTTCGTGTAACACACAGGTCATTTCGCGTGACCCCCCTACCCCAAAACGGAAGAAATGAGGTGTTATTGATGGCGATAAAGAAAGTGTTAACAAAAGAAGACCGAGTTAAAAAGGAAATAAACAGACTTAAACGGATATATAAAGAAATGCCAAAAGATACCCTCTTGGTTGTAGAGGGGTTAATTGTTGAAGCTGCAGACTTACGAGTTCGGTTAGAAGATATTCGAAAGGATCTTGATGAAAACGGGTATGATGAAATGTTCTCACAATCAGAGACTCAAGAGCCATATGAAAGAGAACGTCCACAAGCTCGGCGATATATATCGATGAATAAAAATTATCAATCTATCATGAAACAACTTGGCGACTATGTTCCTAAAATCCCCCCAGAACCCAAAAAGAAGAGCGATGGGTTTGATGAGTTTGTAAACGGCCGTGATTAAGTACCCTATATCTTATAATCCAATTCTAGAATACTGGTACAAAATAAAAACTAAACAAGAAATTGTATCAGATAAAGTAAGGCGAGTTTATAAAAAGCTCGTCACAGATATCAGTAGTACAAAAAGTGAATGGGAATATAACGCCAAACGTGCAAATCATGCTATAGAATTCATCGAAAACTTTTGTAAGCATAGTAAAGGTAAAATGGGCGGAAAGCCTTTTTTATTAGAACTATGGCAAAAAGCAATGACAGCAGCTTTATTCGGATTTGTTCATAAGATAGACGGTGTAAGAAAATACCGTGAGTTTATGTTGATTGTTGCACGGAAAAATGGGAAATCAGCTTGGGGATCAGCTATCGCTCTTTATTTAATGGTTGCTGATAATGAACCAGGTCCAGAAATTGTATCTGCAGCAACTAAAAAAGACCAAGCTAAAATCATTTGGTCTGAAGCGAAGAGAATGGTTAAAAAGTCACCGATTCTTTCAAAGAGAATTCGTACATTAGTAGCTGAAATGATCTCTGATTTTAACGATGGTTCTTTTAAACCGCTTTCGAGTGATTCAAATACACTTGATGGACTAAACGTTCATTGTTCATTAATAGATGAATTACACGCTATTGAAGATAAGAACCTTTATGACGTTATTGTTGATGGTATGACGGCACGAGAACAACCGATTTCTATTATTACAACGACTGCTGGAACTGTAAGAGAAGGAATTTTTGATATTAAATACGAAGAAGCCGAACGTATTATAAATGGATATGATGATCCAGAAGGATATAAAGATGAAAGGGTTCTTCCGATTATTTATGAGCTTGATAAAAGAGAAGAATGGATAGATCCAAAGTGTTGGAAAAAAGCAAATCCAGGACTAGGAACTATAAAAAATGAAGACCAACTTAGAAGCAAAGTTGAAAAGGCCAAAGCGAATCCTATGCTTGTAAAAAATTTGCTTACAAAAGACTTCAATATTCGTGAAACATCAACGGAAGCTTGGTTAACCTTTGAACAATTAAATAATATAGCTAAATATAGTGAGACTGAATTAAAACCTTCGTATGGAATTGGTGGTTGTGACTTATCTTCAACTACCGATTTAACAGCAGCGAAAGTTATTTTTATGGTTGCTGATGATCCACATATCTATGTTAAACAAATGTATTGGTTACCTGAAGATTTACTAGAACAACGGAGTAAAGAAGATGATATTCCGTATGATTTATGGCATGAACAAGGATTATTAAGAACTACACCTGGAAATTCGGTTCATTATAAGTATGTTACCCAATGGTTTTTAGAAATACGAGATGAGTGTGGTATATACATTCCTTGGATTGGTTATGACAGATGGAGCGCAAATTACTGGGTTGAAGAAATGGAAGGTTATTTCGGAAAAGAAGCTATGGTACCTGTCGCTCAAGGGAAACAGACACTTTCTAGCCCAATGAAGTTGTTAGGTGCTGATTTGGAATCTAAACTAGTGAATTATAACAATAATCCTATTGATAAATGGTGCCTTTCTAATACAGCTATTGATGTTGATAAGAACTTAAACATCCAACCGAATAAAACAAAAAATCAAAGACGCCGAATTGATGGAACAGCGGCTCTTCTTAATGCTTATGTTGTTCTTCAAGAAAAGCGAAATGATTATCTAAATATGATCTAAGAGGGAGGTGAGATATTGGGATTATTTGATAAGATATTTGGAAAGAAACAAGCCCCTACTACAACTCGTTTTGAAATGATAAACGATAATGGTGGTGGCTTTTTCGCTTGGAATGGTGATATCTATCAGAGCGATATTATTCGAGCTTGCATACGACCTAAAACGAAAGCGGTAGGTAAATTAATTGCTAAACATATTAGAGATAATGCAAATGAATTTAAAGTGAATCCAGATCCGTATATGAGGTTTATTTTAGAAGAGCCGAATCCATTAATGACAGGTCAAATGTTTCAAGAAAAAATGACAGTGCAATTAGAACTGAATCATAATGCATTTGCTTACATTAAACGAGATGAACTTGGCTTTGCGACTGAAATTTATCCTATTCCTTGTATAACTGTAGAGGTTGTGGAAGGAGTACAAGGTGATATTTTCTTAACCTTTTATTTTAAAAATGGAAAGAGAATGACTGTTCCATATGTAGATGTAATTCATCTCAGAAAAGATTTCAATGAAGATGACTTTTTTGGAGAACATCCAGGAACAGCATTATCTTCATTAATGGATATTGTTACAACTACCGATCAAGGGATTGTAAAAGCAATTAAAAATAGTGCGGTAGTGAAATGGATATTGAAATTCAAGTCTGTTTTAAAGCAAGAGGACATCGATACACAAGTAAAAAACTTTGTTACCAATTATTTAAGTATCGACAATGTTAATGGCGGAGCCGCTTCATCTGATCCACGTTATGATTTAGAACAAGTTAAACCTGAAGCGTTTGTTCCAGATTCAAAACAAATGCAAGAAACTATTCAACGAATATATAACTTTTTTAATACGAACGAAAAAATTATACAAAGTAAATATTCAGAAGATGAATGGAATGCTTATTACGAATCTGAAATAGAGCCATTGGCGATGCAGCTTGCTGGAGAATTTACCAGGAAGCTTTTTTCACGTCGCGAAAGAGGGTTTGGAAACAAGATTATCTTTGAAGCATCAAGCCTTCAATATGCTTCCATGTCTACAAAAATGAATCTTGTTCAAATGGTAGACCGAGGCGCTATGACCCCTAACGAATGGCGTTCTATTCTTTCACTAGGACCTATTGAAGGCGGAGATAAACCAATCCGCAGACTAGACACAGCATTAGTTAAAGATGGTAATACAACAGAAGGGGGTGATAATAATGGACAAAACGGAAAAAAGGGAACTAGTCAGTAATACCATTGAATTTAGAGAATCTGAAAATGGTATCAAAACAATTTCAGGTTACGCAGTAAAATGGGAAATGAAATCAGTCACAATGGGGTATTGGCGCCGATTCAAAGAACAATTTAAACGCGGTGCATTTACAGATTCGTTAATTTCTGACGATCAATTGGCACTATGGAGTCATGATACATCACAGGTATTAGGTAGAACAAAAAATGGAACTCTTCGATTATTTGAGGATGACATAGGATTACGATTTGAATTAGATTTAGCTAATACAACGCTTGGAAATGACACATACGAAACTATTAAGCGCGGTGATATTGACGGTGTTTCATTTGGTTTTCAAATGGTTAAAGAAGAGTGGGATGAGACGGACCCAGATAACATAATTCGTAGTGTTACAAAATCTAAACTTATAGAAATTAGTCCTGTTGCTTTCCCTGCATACCCAGATTCACAAGTTTCAGCACGATCTCATGATCCATATAAAAATTATATTGAAGAAAGAAATCAAAATGATTTACGTAAAAAACTAATCTTAAAAACTTACTTATAGAGGAGAATGATATATGAATCGTTTACAAGAAATTTTACAACGTAAAGCGGAAATCCGCACAGCATTAGAAGGTACTGGAGAAGTTGATTTAGCAGCATTAGAAACTGAATTACGTGAACTTAGTGAAGAGCAAAATGGAATCGAAACTCGTCAACGTTTATTGCAAGAAGCTAGTGCTATTAATGATGGTGGTGCACCTGAAACTCGTACAATTCACACTTTCAACACTCAACAAAATGAAGAGCGTGAATCAGGAACAGATTCACTAGAATATCGTAATGCTTTCATGAATTATGTTTTACGTGGAGAAGCAATCCCTACTGAACTTCGTGCTAATGCAGTTACTAAAACTGGTGATGTAGGATCTGTTATTCCACAAACAGTATTGAATCAAATTATCGAAAAAATTGAAGCAGTTGGTATGATTCTTCCACTTGTTACTCGTACAGCGATTAAAGGTGGCGTAAGTGTTCCAATTTCTTCTGTAAAACCAGTGGCTTCATGGGTAGCTGAAAGCGCAGGAAGTGATAAGCAAAAGAAAACAACAGGTGCTATCACATTTAACTACAATAAACTTCGTTGTGCAGTAGCAGTATCATTAGAAGTTGATACTATGGCGTTACCTGTCTTTGAATCTACTTTAATTAATAACGTTGTGGAAGCAATGACAAAGGCGATTGAGCAATCAATTATCAATGGTACTGGAGTAGGACAACCAAAAGGTATCTTGGCTGAAACACCAGTTGCAGGACAAGCGTTAGATGTTGCTAAAGTTGAGTATAAAACATTGGTTGATGCAGAAGCAGCATTACCACTCGAATATGAAGATGGTGCTGTTTGGTGCATGACAAAGAAAACATTTATGTCGTTTGCCGGAATGGTAGATACAAGTGGACAACCTATCGCAAGAACGAATTACGGTATTAATGGTAAAGCAGAACGAGTTCTGTTAGGTCGTAATGTTGTTCTTTGTAACTATATTGATAGCTTCTCTACTGCTGCAACTGGCAAACCGTTTGGTTTCTTATTCAATTTCAGTGATTACCTTCTTAACACTAATTACCAAATGGGCGTTAAAAAATATGAAGATAACGAAACTGACGACATGGTTACAAAAGCAATTATGGTTGTCGATGGCAAAGCAGTTAATGTGAACTCTCTTGTAGTTCTTAAAAAGGCAGCAGCAGTTTAAGGAGCTGATAACAGATGAAAAGCTTAGTGATTAAGCCGTTTGTCGATAAAGATACACAAATAGGATATTCGGAAGGTGATATGTACGAATCAGCAGATTCTAAACGTATCACCTTTTTGGTTAAAGAAGGATATTTAAGTACACCACCTAAGAAAACGGTAAAGAAAGATGCTTGATGTTATAAAAAAAGCATTACGTGTTTCACATAATGCTCTTGATGATGAAATTTCAGATTTAATTGAAGCAGCCCGGCACGACTTAATGTTGTCGGGCGTTTCTTCAGCAAAAGCGAGTGTGGACACTGATCCACTTATTAAACGAGCGATTATCACTTATGTAAAAGCTAATTTTATTCCAGATGCAAAAGAAGCAGAACGATTCCAATTATCTTATAACATGCTTAGAAACCACCTAACTTTAGCAGGTGATTATAAATGAACGATATTTTATTGTTTCCAGTTGTTACAACTATTGAAGATGAACTAGGACAAAAAGAGGAAATCGAAACATTTAGTAGGCAAGTGTTTTGTAAGAAAAAGTCTGTTCCACAGTCGGAATTTTTCCAAGCTGGGCAAAGTGGAATTAAAGCTAGTTGTACATTGATTGTTCATTTGTTGGACTATCAAGAAGAAACTAAGGTGAAATATGGTAAGAAAACATATAGTATTTACCGCACATACGAAAGAGATGATGAAAAAATCGAGCTTTATTGTGAGGTGAAATCTGGTGGCTAGTATCGATAGTTTAGCAAATGAGATTGCCAGGGAATTACAACGATATGCAAACGTAATTGAGGAAGATATTGATAAAGCTGGAGACGAAGTTTCAGATAATGTTGTAAATGACTTGCGACAAAATAGTCCTAAGAGTCCTAATGGTGGTGCATATCGTAAAGGGTGGCGTAAGAAGAAAGAAGGAAAGAAATATATTGTTCATAACGCAACTCGCTACCAATTAACTCATTTATTAGAAAAAGGTCATGCAAAAGTAAATGGCGGACGTGTTCCAGCTAAAGTTCATATTGCTCCAGCAGAAGAACATGCGGTAAATGATTTCATCGAGCGTGTGGAAAGGGCGATAAGGCAATGACATTAGCTGAATTGAAAAAAATTCTTGATGCTACAGGATATCCTGTGGCTTATTCGCATTTCACAGCTACTCCAGATAATCCAGTACCAGCACCGCCTTATATTTGTTTCCTTGTGGATGGCTCATCAAACATGATGGCGGATAACAAGGTATACCAAAAAATAAATGATGTAAGCATTGAGCTTTATACATTAAGAAAAGATTTGGTTACAGAATCTAAGTTAGAAAAGGTTTTAGATGATCTTGAGATACCTTATGAATCATTTGAGGTTTTTATTGAATCTGAAAAATTATATCAAAAAATATATGAAACGAGGTTGATGTAAATGCCAGAAAACAAAGTGGCTTTTGGTTTGAAAAATGTTCATTATGCAACGTATGAAGTAAAAGATGGTGTAGTTACATTTGGAACACCAATTCCAATGCCAGGTGCTGTTGAATTAACATTCGATCCACGTGGAGACCTGATCGAATTCTATGCAGATGACATGCTTTATTATTCTGCAAGTAATAACCAAGGTTATGATGGAACATTAAATATCGCTACTATTCCAGAACAATTTGCCATTGATGCATTAGGTGAACAGCTTGATGCAGAAGATGGAGTATTAAACGAATTAGCTGATGCGAAAGGGAAGAACTTCGCATTATTATTTGAATTCGACGGTGACGTGAAAGCAACTAGACACGTTATGTTCAATTGCACAGCAAGTCGTCCTACAATTTCATCTAAAACAAAAACAAGCTCTGCTGAACCGAATACAAATGAATTGAAATTCGTATCTAGTCCTATTGATATCACTGGAAAACGAATGGTTAAAACAAAAACAACTGCTAAAACAACACCAGCAATTTATGATAACTGGTACAAAAAAGTGTACGTGAAAGTACCAAAAGGAGCGTAATTAGATGGAAAAGACAATTACTATAGATGGTAAACAGGTTCGATTAAAAAGTACAGCGGCAACAGTTAAACGTTATAAAGCACAATTTAGACGCGATTTATTTGCGGATATGATGGGATTAGGTGCAATTAGTGCAGTTACCAATCAAGATGGCTCACAACATCCTATTGATGTATCTAATCTTGATTTAAGTAAAGTAGATTTTGAGGTTATTTATGATTTAGTGTGGCTATATGCTAGAACTGCTGATCAAAGTATCCCTGATCCTTTAACATGGCTAGATGGGTTTGACGAATTCCCTATTTACGATATCCTTCCAGAAATCATGGATATGATCCAAAGTACAATGGGAGCAAAAAAAAAATAACAGGTAATGATGGAGAGCAAGGAGCTATCAGTGATGAAGAATTAACCACTGATACGTTCCTTGCTCTTTGTTATAAATCGAAATTAACATATGCTGACCTAGAAACTATGACTGTGGGCGATTGCTTTGATTATATTTCCGAATTTGCTGAAATGGAAAATCCACAAAAAGACAAAGTAAGAAAAGCAAATCAAAAAGACTACGATTCTTTCTAAGAAATGAGGTGAAATGATGGCAGGAAGTAGAATAAAAGGAATCACAGTTGAAATTGGTGGCGATACCGTCGGTTTGCAGAATGCTTTAAAAGATGTTAATAAACGTAGTAATGATTTAGCGAAAGAGTTAAAAGATGTTGAGCGTCTCTTGAAATTTAACCCTGGAAACGTTGAAGCGCTGGCGCAAAAACAACAATTATTAACCCAACGCATTGAAGCTACTACTGAGAAACTTGATAAATTGAAAGCAGCCGAACAACAAGTTCAAGCGCAATTTGAACGTGGTGATATTTCCGCTGAACAATATAGAGCTTTCAGACGTGAGCTTGAATATACTCAAGGTTCTTTAGGTGGACTTCAAAATCAATTAAAGAACATGAAAGATGAGCAAGAAAGAGCGGCGCGTTCAACTCGTGAATTAAATACTCTTTTTGATGCGACTGGTACAAGTGTAGATGATTTTGCAGATATATTAGGTGGGCGATTAACAGCAGCAATTCGAGAGGGAACAGCCACATCCGAACAACTTGGCGAAGCAATGGATCGCATAGGTCGAAAAGCGTTAGGTGCTGATGCTGATTTAGAACGCTTCAGGGCGGCTTTACGAAGCGTTAACGATGGTGCGGACTTAGAACAAATAAGTAGAGAACTAGACGAAATTGCAGATGAAGCACGTCAAGCAGACCGAGCGGTAGATGATTTCGGATCAGGGTTAGAAAGTGTAGCAGGTGCATTAGTAGCAGGTGGTGGAATAGCTGCCGCCATCGAACAGGCACTTGATACATCTAAATTAAAAACAAAGATTGATATCTCTTTTGATGTCCCCGAATCATCAAAAAAGTCAGTAGAAGAAGCAGTTAGAGGTATCGAAGCCTATGGTGTTGATGGTGAAGCTGCTTTAGAGGGTGTTCGAAGACAATGGGCTTTAAATAAAAATGTTAGTGATGAAGCAAATGCAGCTATCGTTAAGGGAGCAGCGGCAATTGCTTCATCTTATGAAGGAATAGATTTTAATGAATTAATACAAGAAACAAATGAAATAGCAAATGAATTGGGGATTACCAATGAAGAAGCTTTGGGTTTAACAAATTCTCTTTTAAAAATTGGTTTTCCACCCGAACAGTTGGATGTAATCGCCGAATATGGTGGACAGCTAACGCGAGCTGGCTACGGTGCTGAAGAAGTACAAGCTATTATGATGGCTGGGATTGAAACTGGTACTTGGAATATCGATAATTTGCTAGATGGACTGAAGGAAGGACGTATTAAAGCAGTTGAGTTTGGTCAAGGTGTCGATAAAGCTATGACTGAAGCACTGAAAGGTACAAACATTTCAGCTGAACAGTTACAAAAATGGGGGCAATCCGTAGCTAAAGGCGGTAAAGAAGGATCTACCGCTATGACAGAAATTGCAGCAGCGTTAACCAATATCGAAGATCAAACAAAAAGAAATGAGATAGGTGTTAAGCTCTTCGGTACCATGTACGAAGACCAAGGGGAGAACATAACATACGCATTGCTTGGTGCACAAAGTAAAGTAGTCGATTTTAAGAAGAATCAGGATCAATTAAATGATTCCATAAAGAAAATGGATGCAAACCCAGCAGTTAAAATGCAAAAGGCTATAGGCGATTTAAAGATGGCTCTTGAACCAGTTTTATTAGTTGTAGCTGATATTATTTCTAAATTTGCTGAATGGATTTCAAATAATCCGAAATTGGCAGCAACAATTGCAGCAGTAGCGACAGCTATTGGCATAATTTCGGGTGCGATTATGGCACTTGCTCCTATAGTTATGACTGTAATGAGTTTGATAGGAGTTACAGCAGGAGTTGCTACATCTATTGTACTCATTGTACCTATTATCATAGCCGCTATAGTCGCTCTGGGTGTAGCAATCTATCAACACTGGGAAGCTATTAAAAATTGGACAATAGAAACCTGGAATTCTATTAAAGAATATTTAGTAGGTCTTTGGGACGGTATAGTTCAATCATCCAGTGAAGCGTGGAGTTCATTTTTAGAAACAATGCATGAGTTTTTTGATCCCATTGGTCAATTTTTCAGTGATTTATGGACAGGTATAGGTCAGGTATGTAGTGATGCATGGAATTCTATTGTTGAATTCTTTTCTGGGGCGTGGGCTTCATTTACAGAAATGATGCATAGTTCCTTTGACACAATAGGTGAATTCTTTAGTGGCTTATGGTCTGGGATTGTTGAAACAGCTTCTTCCTGGTGGTCTTCTTTAGTTACAACCGCATCCGAATTATGGGGGATGCTAACGCAAGCTTGGCAAGATACTTGGAATACGATTGTTACCTTTTTAGATCCGATCATTTCATTGATTTCAACCGTTTTAGAAGCAGGTTGGTTACTAATTCAAGCCGGAGCGCAAATCGCTTGGGCGGCGATAAGCCAATATATTATTCAACCAATTCAAGAAGCTTACGATTGGGTAAGTGGAAAAATTGGTGAATTAGTTAACTGGTTAAGTCAACAATGGGAAATTGCGAAGTTAGCGGCACAAATTGGTTGGTCTTTATTTAAACAATATATCATTCAACCCGTCCTAGATACTTGGAACTTTGTAAAAGAAAAATTTGGTGATTTGATATCTTGGTTAAGTTCAAAATGGGAACTTGCTAAATCGTATACTCTTGCGGCTTGGAATTTGGTCAAACAATATGTTATCCAATCAGTTCAAGAATTGTGGAATACAACGAAAGAAAAACTTGGTGATTTGGCAAATTGGATACTTGGAAAATGGGAAACTATTAAGTCCTATACACTTTCAGCCTGGAATTTAGTTAAGCAATATATTATTGATCCAATCGTTTCAGCGTACAACAGTGTGAAAAATACAGTTTCAGATTTGTACAATGCTGCTAAGGATAAGTTTGATTCAGTGAAAAATGAAGCGAAGGAAAAGTTCGATGCTGCTAAACGCAATATTATCGATCCGATAAAAGATGCTGTTGAAACTGTGAAAGGTTGGATTGATAAAATCAAGGGATTCTTTAGTGATCTTAAATTGAAAATCCCATCACCAGAAATGCCTAAATTACCACACTTTAGCCTAAAAACAAGTACAACAACAGTTTTAGGGAAAGATATTACTTTTCCATCTGGAATTAATGTGGATTGGTATGCAAAAGGTGGTATTTTTACCAAACCTACGATTTTTGGAATGAATGGCGGCAACTTACAAGGTGCTGGTGAAGCTGGACGAGAAGCCGTACTTCCGCTGAACAAAAAAACACTTGGTGACATTGGAGCAGGAATTGCAGCAACTATGCAACTAGGTTCGACAAATGAACAATTTTCGAGCATTGCTGATACTATGAGTCAATTAGCTAGTTCTATGAACCAACTATCCGGCTTAAAAAGTGTGATGAGTGGTGTTTATGGAAGTATGGCAAGTAATAGACAATCCATGGTTAGTAATGTTACAAATTCAACGGTTAATCTAGGCGGTGGTAATTATGGATCGGTGCAAGCAGGGATGGCAGGTGTATTACCAATGCAAGGTGGCGATCTAGTAATTGAAGTACCTGTTCATTTAGAAGGTAAAGATGTTGCACGTGGCACTTATCGTTATACAACTGAATATCAAAAGAGAGAAGAAGAAAGAAACTCATCCTTTAAGGGTTAGGGTTTCTTTTTTTGTAAAGAAAAGAGGTGTCAAAATGAGTTCTTTTACATTTAATAATCAGCGCAAAAAGTTCATTCAAATTGAAAATGGATGGAAAAGACCAGCATGGGCGCCATTAAGGAGAAACCTTGTACAAGTTCCTAATTATCCAGGAGCGAGATTATTAAGTACAGAAACCGATATTCGTGTGCTACCTATTCCAGTAGGAATTATCGTTCCAGATGGCTCTGATTTAGAAAAATTAAAAGAAGAAATTGCTGGTTGGCTTATCACAGAACAGCCAGTCGAGCTTATTTTTGATGCAGAACCGGACAGAATTTATATGTCTGTTGTGGATGAAAGCTTTGATCCAGAGGAATTTGTTACTCTTGGCAAAGGTGTAATCAAGTTTATTTGTCCAATGCCTTATAAACTATCAAAAGATAAAAAGAAATACACAATGATTAATCAAAACTCTACTTTTAAAGCAGACGTAGAAAATAAAGGTACAGTAGAAGCAAGCCCACTGATTACCCTAACAGCAGCACGAGAAAGCACATTCTTTGATATTGATACGGACGATGGACAGTTCTTTCGAATTGGCTATCCAGCAACTGTGGAGGAAAAGCCTTTTATTAGAGAAGAACTAATCGCAGATTTACCTATGACTACTATCGGTTGGACAACGGCAAATTACGTAGATTATGGAAATGTCGCTGGTTCGTTTGAAAATTCAGGTGAAGGACCTCTACAGGCAGAAGATTACGGCACAGGGACCGGTTGGCACGGACCAGCGCTGAAGCGTTCTCTTAAAGTTCCTATCGAAAATTTTAGGGTAGAAGTTGACTTAGATTTTCAAATGACAGCATATGAGATTGGTCGAATGGAGGTGTACTTACTAGATGAAGCGAGTGAGATCATTGGGAAAATGGCAATTTGGCGTAATCAATTGGGAACAAGTTACACTTGGGTAGATATCCACGCGGGTAATAAAAATAATATGGTGCAAATTATTGGTTCTCACGGTACTTACGAAAATACATGGGACTTGTTTAGCGGTGTATTGCGTATCGTTCGAGTGAACCAACGTTGGGAAGCTTATATTGCAAAAGTAAATGAAAAAGGGAAACATGATTCCGCCATGTTCCGTGTGTTTAACGATATAGAAGATCGATTTAATCAAACTAGACTCGCCCAAATCGTTATTCATAGCGCTGCATTTGGTGATATAACGACTAAGCGACAATCCTTTAATCAATTGCGTGTATGGCGTTATAATAATCCGGCTGATTTTAATGTACCTTACATCATTAATACTAACGACAAAATAGAAATAGATTGTGAGAAAAGTGATATAAGAATAAATGGAGAAAGTCAATTATTTTTGAAAGACTTTAGCAGTGATTTTTTACGATTATCGAAAGGGAAAACTAAAGTTTCAGCATATCCTCGTGATATCGGAAAAGTTGACGTGGAATTTAGGGAGCGATATCGATGAAAAACACATTACACATTCTTGATTTTAAAACTGAAGCAACTGTTGGAATTATTGATGAAGAAGATTATAGAAACGACATACGAAAATGGGATCTAGAAAATGCTTTAGATACATTTGAATTTGAGGTGGGTGAAGATATTCGAGATGCATTTACCTTAATGAGTCGCAACATAATTGCAAAACGTGTGCGAGAAGGTGGATATGTCACCTATTTCATTACTGAAATTGATCAAGGTAGTGATAATCGTTCGAAAAAGATTGTAGCACTTAGCGAACATGTAAAATTGAAAGGTGCTAAAGTTATCCTTCCACAGAAACTAACACAATACACAGTTGCTCAATTGATTGATTTTTGTGTGAAAGGAACAAAATGGAAACGTGGAGTTACAGAGTTTGCTAGCTTTCGAACAATAAATATTGATAAGCCGACCAATCCACTTGCTTTATTACAACGATTAAAAAGTGAATTTGGGATGGAATTACGTTTTCGAACAGTTATTAAAGGCAATCAAATTGTCGCTAGGTATGTAGATGCTGTAAAAAAGGTTGGGCGTGATAGCGGTAAAGAAATCACGTTAGGGAAAGATCTTATTGGTATCAATCGAATCGAAAATTCGCAAAATATTGTTACTGCACTTGTTCCGGTTTTAGATAGAGGGGAAGATGGAATTCTAACAATCGAAGCTGTAAACGATGGGAAAAACTTTGTTTATGATTTTGATGCATTCAAACGTTGGCATCAAGATGGACATCATATTTTTGACATCTATACTCCTGAAACAGAGCAAGATATGAAGCCGGAACGTCTTAAACAGTTAGGTGAGATGGAATTAAAGAAGCGGATTAATACATCACGAACGTATGAAGTTAATGCTCAGTCATTGGAAAAGATTTTTGGTTTATCTCACGAAGCAGTGCGACGTGGAGACACAGTCCGAATCAAAGATACCGAATTTTCTACTCCGCTCTATTTGGAAGCACGGGCAATCGGTGCAGAGGAATGTGATACTGATCCAAGTCAGGATAAATATTATTTTGGTGATTATCGTGAAATTGCTATTGTTAGTGATGAATTACAAAAATGGTACAAGAAAATTCTTGGTATTTTAAGTAGTAAAGCGAACAAGGAATTATTAGATAAGCTAGAAGAACTAGTACAAGAGAATGATAAGAAAACAGATGCGGCACAAAAAAAATCTGAAGCAGCAAAGCAATTGGCTGAACAGGTAGTTGAAAATCTAAAGAATTACCAAACAACTATTTATGAAGGTGTAACTGCTCCTACTGAAGGTTTAACAGCTGGGAAAAGCTTATGGCAAGATATCTCTCAAGGTAAACCTGGGATTTTGAAAAAGTGGAATGGTACAGTATGGGAAGTTCTATTAAAAGATTATGGAAAAGATGTAAAAGAACTTGATGAGCGTACTGCTAAATTCGAAACGTCAATGAATGGTCTAACAAGTGATGTTGAGCAACTATCTATCACTACAACAGAACAAGGTAAACAAATCACTGATGCTAATACAAAAATTGAACAGAACTCACGAGAAATTTCAGCTAAAGTCGATATTAAACAAGTTGAAGGGTACGTCGGTGGAATTGGTGCAATGAATGAAATTAGAAACACCAGATTTACACAGGGTACAAAGTACTGGGGATATTGGACGGCTGATAACTCTCCAATGGTTATAGATAAAGATACAACATATTTAGGAGATTTTAGCTGTAAATTATCTTGCTATGGTCAAACGAGTCTTGTTTATAGCAGTTTCACTTCTAATAGAATCCCTGTTAAACCCGGAGAAGATGTTGTTATTTCAGCGTATTTTATGACTAAAAATATAGATGAACACTACAATAAGAAAATTAGATTGATCCCTATCTTTTGGAAATCAGATGGCACACAATTAAAAGCAGCTGTTAATGACTTTACTATTCCTAATGATACATGGGTCAGACAATCGCATACATTAAAAGCTCCGGATGACGCAGCTCTTGTAGGGTTAAGAGCATACGTCCTTCAAAATGGTACCTTCTGGATAGCACGTCCGATGCTGCAAAAAGGGATTACAGCAAGTTCTTTCATCGAAAATCCAAATGACATGGTAGGTAAAGATAAAATCATGGATGATCTAGCAGATAAAGTCGCAACAGAGGATTATAACCAGAAGGTAACAGAACTAGATCGTCAGATTAAAGCAAATGCTGAAGGAGTTTCATTATCCGCTAAGAAAACCGAAGTGTATACAAAGACGGAAACTGATGGAACATTTGCTAAAGATGCATATGTGAAACAGATGGAAGGACGTATTCAGGTTACTGAGAACAACATTCTTAACACCGTCAAAAAAGGAACTGTTATTTCAGAAATCAACCAAACAGCTGAGACGGTTAAAATTAAAGCGGGAAAAATTGAATTAGATGGTAACACAGTAGCTAAATCTTTAGAAGCTCAACAACTAAAAGGGGTTACAATTAGAACAGCGAATAGCGACCGTTTTGTAGAAATGACACAACAATACATGACATTATATGAAAAATCAACACCACGGGCATTCTGGGGTTTTTTCAACAGAAATGACGGGAGTGTGCGTCCAGCTCTTGTCCTTGGAAGTGACTCTTTTATTGGCTCTAATATGACAGGTTCTCTTGTTTTTAATAACATCGTTAACCCGAACAATTTAAAAGAATCTGTGGGTAGTATCGAAATGGTAAAGGATTCCAACAATGATACTTATAGTTCAAATGTACAATTACTGTTCTTTAGGAATTCAGGACAATTTGAAGCTACCAGCGATGGACTCCAATGGTTTACAAGTGGCACTGGCGAATTTTATTTTCATAAAAAAGGTGTTAATAACACGAATATCATGTGCTTAGCCAGAAATGAATATGATTCTGAATTACGATTATCATACTTCATAATTCGTGGCTCAGCGCATCCAGATTATGCTGAAGCATTACAATTCCTAAAACGTGGAGGCGGCTGGGCAGACTTGAAAGCACAACGATTCCTTAATACGTCACAAAGGAGTTTGAAAACTTATATCAAAGACCTAACGTTCTCACCTCTAGAAAAAATTCTAGAAGCTAATGTCCAAGAATACTACTTCAAGTCTGACGTTGCTAATTTGTACGAAATCAGAGAAAACGATCCAGATAATTTACACACCATAAAAGAAATTAAAAAAAATATAGGTTTAATCGCAGACGATGCTGATGAAGTTTTCGCTGGTGAAAAGCATGAAACGATTGATACTTATAGTGTGGCTTCTGTAACAATGGCAGGGTTAAAGGAACATGTTTTAGAACAAAGAGAAGTAAACAATCGTTTGTTTGAAGAGAACAAACAACTCAAGGAAGAAGTAACAACATTAAAAGATAGATATACAGAATTAAAAGAATTGGTTCAAGATTTAATAGATAAAGGCAACCAAACAGAACCATCAACAAATGAAGAACCAACTGGGCCTATGGAGCAGCAATAGCTGGTCTTTTTTATTTTGCTTGAAAGGGGGTGATAACGATGTAGAAAAGATAAGACAAAATGCGGTAAAAGTAAGAATCAATTTAAGAGAATCAAAAAAACAAACAACAAAATTCGAAGGAGATGTTTAATAATGGCTACAAATTACAATGAGGTAAAACAAGAAGTAATTAAAGAGATGGAACAACGTTACGGACTAATCCCTGGATTCTTCAAGTATGACAAAGAAGCGCAAGCTATCTTCTTAAATGAGGGCAACTATGAAAGCAGTGTGTGGCTAGAAGGTGACGGTTTATTCTATATGGATGATGTAGCTTTCGAGGAGCTTCCTATCACTAATGCAGTACAAGACGTGGATACACCTTTAAAGCTTAGACGTCATGGCAATTTGGTACATGTTACGGGAGCAGTGCGATCAGTTAAAAACCGTCAAGTAATTGCACGTATTACTCCTGATATCGCTCCTCACCAGGATTCGTACTTTGCTGCTAATGCTTTCTTAGCTAGTGACGTTAACAAGCCCGTAGCCGCTACAGTGTTAATCACTAAGGACGGATATATCTCTATGTATCTCCCAGAAGCTACTACTCATTACGTAGCATTCTCGCTATCATATCCAATTAAGTAATGGTAAGTAGTGAAGGTATTGCCAGTTAAATAGCAATAAAAAAGGGAGCATAACTGATGCTTCTTTTTTTATTGTCAAAAAGGGGATGAGGGTATTGGAGGAACTAAACAATTTAAAGCAAGAGATCCAACAAATTAAATCAGATCAAAAAGATATGCAACGTGATATCCGCAGCTTAGAAACTCGTACTACTGTCAACGAGAACGACATCGTGAATATAAACAAGCAGCTTGAAAAAATCAGTGCTAATACAACCTGGATTCTTCGAATCATCATTGGTGCAATTGTAACTGGATTAATTGGATTATTACTGAAAGGTGGAATGTAATATGTCAAAAGAAAATATTGAAAAACGATTCCGTAACTGGCGTACCTGGGTTGCGGTTTTTTCATTGATTGGATTTCTATTTACTAAGTTCGGAATACCAGAAGCGAATAACTTTCTTGAGGAATTATTGCCGTATGTATTTGCAGTAGGTGTCTCACTTGGTATTTGGACAGACCACGAAGAAAAAGGAGAAGATGCTTAATGAAAAAACCAATAAAAATCGTTTCTTCTGTATTTATGACTTCATTGCTCCTATTTAGCTTTGCTACAGGTGCTTTTGCTGATAGAACACTTATTATTCCTGATTTACCGAAACAACCATATCGTTATGGTGTAGGAGCTTACGAGGGCGTTGTGGCACATAGTACAGCAACTCCAGAAGCACCAGCTATTAATATTCAAAAATATGAAACTCGTACATGGCGAAATGCATTCGTACATTATGCAGTTGATTGGAACGAAACAATTCAAATTGCTGATACAAAGTATATTGCTTATGGCGGAGGACCTGGCGCGAATAAACGTTTTGTACATGTAGAGCTTTGCGAAACAAAAGATTACGAGAAGTTCAAACGTAGCTATGATAAATACGTGAAGTTGCTGGCTAAAATCTTGAAAGATAACAATCTATCTGTAGAAAAAGGATTGTGGACTCACTATGATGTGACGAAGTATTTGGGTGGTACTGACCACGAAGATCCGCTTGATTATTTACGTAGTCATGGAGTATCAGAAGCTCAATTTAGAGCAGATGTACAACGTGCATATAATAATAGTGCTGTTTCTGTTCCAGAACAACCATCTAAACCAGGCGAACCAGTCGCTAATGTGGAAGGCATTGCATATATTGAAGGTTACAATGTAAATCTTCGCAAAGGACCAGATGCCAGTTACTCTGTTATTCGTCAGTTGAATAAACCGGAATCATACCAAGTGTGGGGCGAAAAAGATGGATGGCTAAACCTTGGCGGTAATCAGTGGGTATATAACAATCCTTCTTACATCAAGTTTGAGAAGAAAGATCCAGTTAATCCAATTGCAGGAAAGCGTGTCGTTTCTAAAGTGGACAACCTACGTTTCTATGACTCTGCTTCCTGGGCAGATAAAGATGTTGCTGGCACTTTAGATGCAGGATTAGGATTTACAATCGATGCGAAAGTAACTGTAAATGGTTCACCACAATATAAAGCACACAACAGTAAGGGGAAAACATACTACATTACTGCAAATGAAGCCTATGTAAACGTGAAGTAAGGGTGAAAAAAGAGCGTCTTTTTACTAAGATGCTCTTTTTATTTTTACTGAAAAAAATCTAAAAATTAAAAATAAGGTGGGAAAAAGATGATATATGCTATTGATTTAGAGAAATTTAATATTAAAAAAGGATTACCGAACAAACCATATGTAGATGCGGATTATATACAAGCTGATAAGAATATCCAGGGGATAAATGCTGCTTTACAATATGCGTCAGACAACGATTATAGCGAAGCAAGATTACCTAAAGGGGAGTATGCTATCTGTTATCCACGTGAGATTAAAATGGTTTCCAATTTGGATTTTAATTTAAATGGATCAACATTAAAAGTTATATACGATTCTAATAGAAAATCACCATTCGATACCAGGGAAACTGCTGATTACTACAACTTTAAAGGGAATAGCGTTGTTTTTAGCAAGGTCACTAATTCTCATTTGTTCGGTGGAATTGTTATCGGATGCAGAGATGACAGAAGCTTCTCTAATCCCTTAGAAGTTGCAATGGAGCACACATATGGAGTTCTCTTTCAAAGAAGTTCAAGTTATTGTTCTATGGCAAATTGTACAGTTCGCGATTACATGGGTGATAATGTTTCATTTAGCTCAGATTCTATATATAACTATGGTGAATTTGATCAAGGGCTTACATTAAGTGCTTTAGATTACACAACTGGACAACCTATTCCCTCAACGAATACACTCACAACAAGATTGATAAACATACCTCAAGATTTAACACCAAAGATAAATTCTTTCCTTATAGCTGGCGCAGGATACGCTAGAAAAACTAATTTAAATACAAAAGAATTGGACATCTTCTTTTACGACAATAACAACAAATTCATAGGGGTTATGAAGAAAAGGCGAATTTATACCGATATTTCTATCCCTGTTACTGCTACTAAATTTCGATTACAATACTATAACGAAAACAATCTGAGTAAAAATATGCAAATTACAATCATGTTTGGTGGAATACCACACCATAACACTGTTGAAAAATGTGAAATATTTAATGGGCATAGAGGCGGTATTACTTTAGGTGGTAGCTATAACAAAATTGCAAACAATAAAATCCGTGATAATGGGAAAGGTTTGGTTAGGTTTTTGGATGGAAAACCACTTTTCAATGATCCGACTAGATATTCCATAAATATGGAAGATAGTTATGGGGCAAGTTGTACGATAAAAGATAACGAAATTTACGGTAGTTATCATGGTATCTTAGTCGGGTGTTACGATGTTTTAATAGAGCACAATCACATTTACAACATTGATAATATTGCAATCAATTTGTATTCTCTTGCGCACGCAAACATTAAGGATAACTGCTTATACAACTGTCAAAACAACATTGGTCTTATGACTTCTAATTTCAGTGTGGCGTTTGTGAATATCGAAGGAAACAGCTTTACAGGTGGCATCATGAATGTAACTAGTGATTCATACAGGGTTTCATTATCAAACAATCAATACGTAAATCCTGACATGATTGCAATGGGCGATAATTGCACGTTTGATTATAATTACATTATTTTTACAGAAAAATTAGTTACTGCACCATGGCTAAAGGCAAACAAAATAAGCAGATGTACCTTTAAATCTGTTGCTATACAAAAGGAAATGACGTTTAAAGTGAAAGAGTACGATAATTGTAGATTCGAAAACTTACGAGTCAGATCTGAAAATCCAGATCCTAAGAATGTAGATGTCTGTGAATTCACTAGATCAGAATTTATTAATTGTGAGCTAAGAAATCATATGTTTAGTGGACGTCCCATGAACGTTAAGGTTACTAAATCAAAGCTTATAGATACGACCTGTGAAGTTGGTATTACAAACGTAGACAACCAAGTATCGTATACGCTGTTAGATGACTGTGATATCACCATTAATACGAAAAATAATTTATTCTTATCTGATACAAACAGACCATATACAACTTATAAAGCAAAGGATTGTAGAATTTCAATAAGTAACCCTGCATTTGCTTCACTACTAGCATCTGGATCAGCTAATGCAGCGAATGAACTAGTTCTAGAAGGAAATGAGTTTGTTTATACAGGCCCAACACCTCTGAATTTAAAGTACTATACAAATAAGAATCACATTCGTAACTTCATCAATACTGATAATACTTTTACAAATATAAATTTACCAGCCACAAATTAAGTCATCTCTTATGAGATGGCTTTTTTATTTATCTTCTGTTTCTTCCTCTACCCATATATCCTCCACATGCATATTTAAAGCTTTTGCAATACGTATGGCAACTGGAAGTGTAGGAATGCTTTTTTCGTTTAATATTAAACTCATTGTAGATCGTTGAATGTTTACCTTCTCAGCAAAGAAACTATATTTTATACCATTTTCATCTAAAATCCCTCGGAGTCTACATTTCAAGTGTATCACCTCATTTATGTATAAAGTTCAACATTTTTTTGAACATCCCTTTAAAAATAAAATTATAAAGGACAGGCAATATTCTTCTTTCTAGGTCATATACCTATATCAATACCACGAGGAATACCAAGTGGAATCAAAGACATCAAAAAGGGAGAGGGATATATGCGTTGGCAATATGCAGATCTAAATGAAACACCTTACCTTTATTCTTCTAAGCATTTAAAGCAAATGTATAATCAATCGAGATCAAGAGGAGAAACAGAATCCATCTTGACTCACATGCAAAATCATAAAGTATTGAATCAAAAAGAATATAGAGGTTATTTCAGTTTGTCACAAGTGATTGAAGAAGATCTATACGGTGAAGAAGAGGATATTCTTGATTGGCAAGATTTAATGGAACGTTATGAAATTGTTGCTACAAAGTCAGGGATTAAATTTCGTGAGAAGGAAGAGGAGGAATAATTATGACACTCGCAGGGGAAGCGGTAATCATCTGGACGGCAACAGGCTTGTCTGTAGTTGCAATGAAGGCAGCTGGAAAAATGGGGAAGAGTGTTCCACATTGGCTTCCACATGTCACCTTGTACACAACGCTCACAGGCTCATTTCTATACCTTCTACGTTATGTTCTCGTTTTGTTTCTATGAAGGATTATGATGTAGAAATTCACCATTCGGCATAACATAAGGTTTTTGGCTTGTATGCACGTATTCCTTGAAACAGGGATATATACCCTCTATAAGAGGGATATAGGGAGTGATTATATGTTGGAGCTATTATCTGTCCCAATGGCGGCATTAATTTTCGCTGTATTCGGTGATAAGTTTAAAAGCAAAGAGAATGACCGAAAAAAGATACAAGTATTTTTTGAAGTAAGTGGAATTGCAATCCGGAGAGATGAAAAATTGCAGTATCCAGTTTTTATTGAGCAAAAAGAGGATGATCGTAGTACGACTTATGTGTATCGATTGCCGGTAGGCATGCCGTCAAAAATCATTCAAAAGGTAGAGGATGTTGTGAGTGAAGGGTTAAGTAAGCCTGTACGAATTCAATATGACAATTACAAATTAAACATTCGTGTATTTTATAAAGATGTGCCGGATAAATGGGATTGGTATGTGAATTTGATAAAGAAAGGTAAATGGCAAGTCCCAATGGGGCAAAGTTTAGAACGATTAATTTATCATGATTTTGATAAAACACCGCACATGGCATTAGGCGGACTCACACGTATGGGCAAGACAGTGTTTTTAAAGAATGTATTTACTTCGCTTACTTTAGCACAACCAGAACATATTCATTTATACATTATTGATTTGAAAGGCGGTTTGGAGTTCGGTCCATATAAAAACTTAAAACAAGTGGACGCCATTGCTGAGAAACCACTAGAAGCCTTTATGGTGTTAAATACCATTCTTAAGAAGATGGAAGAAAAAATGCAATATATGAAAGATAAACATTATACAAATGTTGTGGAAACAAATATAAAAGAGCGATATTTCATCATAGTTGATGAAGGTGCAGAGCTTTGTCCAGACAAAAGCATGAAGGAAAAACAGAAAAAATTATTAGGAGCGTGTCAACAAATGCTTTCTCATATAGCTCGTATAGGTGGCGCACTTGGATTTAGACTTATTTTTTGTACACAGTATCCAACAGGAGACACGTTACCGCGACAAGTAAAGCAGAACAGTGATGCTAAACTTGGCTTTAGGCTACCTACTCAAACAGCTTCTAGTGTTGTTATCGATGAACCTGGTCTAGAGTCAATTCAAAGCATCCCAGGTCGTGCGATATTTAAAACAGATCGGCTTATTGAAATTCAAGTACCTTACATTAGCGATAAAGTGATGTGGAATCATTTAAAACAATATGAGGTGGAGAAACATGAGGATGCAAACACATATGCAAATCAATCGTCAGATGGCGATACTTGCGACGATTAGAAAGCTACAGTTTGCAACAAGAAGGCATTTGATGTGTGTGCATGATATGGGTGGTATAAGGAATGCTAATCGTATTATGAAAGATTTATCTTCTTATACAAGTAAGGTAGTTTACAACAAAGAACATGTTTATTATTTAAATCAATTAGGTCACAAGCTATTCGGAGAAGGAAAAGTGGTTCATCATGGTAGGGTTGCACATGCAATTTTACGTAATGAAGCGTGGTTACATTTATTCTGTCCCGATGATTGGCAAGTGGAAGCTGAAATTAGATATATAAAAGATAAGAAGAAGAAAAAAATTATTCCCGACGTAAAGTTTCGTGACGATGAGGGGATACTTCATGCGGTTGAAATAGATCGTACTCAAAAGATGGTCGTAAATGATGAGAAGTTAAAATGCTATGAAGAGTTTACACAAATTTATAAACAAAAATATAACGGGAAAGTGCCAGTGATCCATTTCTTTACGATTACAAAATATAGAGAAAAGAAATTGGAACAACTGGCATCAAAATATGGTGTGTTTGTAAAAGTATATGTTATTCAAGTATTTTAATTTAACCAAAAAGAGATGAATGTTAATAATTTATCTCTTTTTGGCAAGGAATTAAAATGATTAAATAATTTGCCCAAGGGGAAATTATTTCGTATAATTTAATCATCCTAGAATTTGTAAAGTAGGTGATTAAATTGAAATATGCTGTATATGTGCGTGTTTCTACTGATAGAGATGAACAAGAATCTTCTGTGGAGAATCAGATAGATATTTGTAGATATTGGTTAGAAAAGAATGGATATGAATGGAATCAAAGTTCAGTGTATTTTGATGATGGTATATCTGGAACAGCTTGGTTAGAACGACATGCAATGCAACTTATTTTAGAAAAGGCTAGAAAAAAAGAATTGGATACTGTAGTTTTTAAATCTATTCACCGATTAGCCAGGGACTTAAAAGATGCACTTGAAATTAAAGAAATACTTCTGGGGCATGGAATTCGATTGGTAACCATAGAAGAAAATTATGATAGCTTGTATGAAGGAAAAAATGACATGAAGTTTGAAATGTATGCAATGTTTGCTTCGCAACTGCCAAAAACTCTGTCTGTTTCAATATCAGCGGCTCTAACTGCGAAAGTGCGGAGGGGTGAGCATACAGGTAAAATTCCCTTTGGATATGATCGAGTTGATAAAAAATTAGTTATAAATCAGGACGAAGCAACGATTGTAAAGAAAATATTTGATTTGTATGAAAAGGGAACAGGCTATAAGACAATTGCTAAGTATTTAAATGAACAGGGAACAAGGACAAAAACAGGAAATATATGGTCAGCACCAACTGTGAAATCTATTTTAGTAAACTCATTGTACAAAGGTGAAAGTATAATGAATAAGTACAGTACTGTAAAAATAGATGGAAGAAAAAAACGAATAAAGAATCCTATGGAAAAATGGACTGTTCTCGAAAATCATCATCCGGAAATAATTTCAAATACACAATGGAGTCGTGTAAATAATGTAGATAAGCTCAGACAGAACAAAACGAAAGTAGATAAGCGTAATGAGTTCCGTGGAATGATGTATTGTGCTCATTGTGGAACAGCTATTCGTGCAGTATATAGTGGGAAATATACTAAAGGTGAAAAAAGAGAATGGGTATATATGAAGTGTGCAAGATATAAAAGATATGGTACATGTGTTAATCACGAGCCGATTCAATATCATGATATTCGTCAAGTTATTCTTTCGATGTTAAAAGAAAAAGAAAAATATGTAGATATACAATTAAGTCCACAAAATGGAGATAGGAATCAAGAAAAAATAAAGACTATAAAGCGAGAAATAAAGCAATTAAAATCTAAGAAGGACAAGCTTATAGAACTATATATAGAAGAATTAATAGGCAGAGAGGTATTTTCTAAACGTGATGCACGGTTAGATAATGATATAAAAGAAAAAGAACTTCAATTGATCAAGTTGAATGACATTAAAGCGCAAACTGAAGAAAAAAAAGAAGTGAAAAAAGCATTTTCTCTTTTACATGAAAAACAGGATCTATATGAGGTATTCAACATTTTAATTAATCGGATAACACTGTATCAAAACAAGAAGCTGCAAATTGAATACACATTTGGTGTTTAAAACATCCGTTAGTTATTGGTATGAATCTCACACGACACATTAACACCGATTGGTGGAATGGTTCCACTTATAAACATGCTTTTAGGTACCGTGTTTGGAGGGATCGGACTTGGGTTTATGAATGTCGTCATGTATGCAATGATTGCTGTGTTTCTAGCCGGATTAATGGTGGGACGTACACCGGAGTTTCTTAACAAAAAAATAGAAGGAAAAGAAATGAAGTTAATAGCAGTCACGATTGTGTCTCAGCCATTACTTATTCTTGGAACTGCAGCGATTGCATTTTCTACGAATCTAGGAACAGATGCAATTTCTAATCCGGGTTTTCATGGTTTAACGCAAATTATATATGAATACACGTCATCTGCTGTTAACAACGGATCCGGATTTGAAGGATTAAGGGATAACACGCCTTTTTGGAATCTTTCAACGGGAATTGTTATGTATATTGGTAGATATTTAGGTGTGATTACAATGCTTGCCGTCGCAGTTGGACTCAAAAGGAAAAAGGTTGTACTTGAGACTAGAGGAACCTTTCAAACAGATAATCGGCTATTTGGAGGAATTCTACTTGGGACTATCTTTTTAATAGGTGCCTTAACATTTCTGCCGGTACTTATACTAGGACCGGTTGCTGAATTTCTTACAATATCATAGTGAAACTTTAATTTGTTTAGGCTTTTACTAATGCATTCTCTTTAACAAAGTGTTAAATTTAATTTAATTAAAGTAAATAAAATTAACATAAAAATGATTATATGTTAAACTGTATTAAAATTAATTTAATGTAATTTTATTGTGCAAATTGCTATAAGAAAATTAGGAGGATTAGATAAATGAAGGAGATTGAAAGCAAAGATATACAAAAATGGAAAGGCCAATATCCTTTACTAAGCAGGCTCATTTCGATGGAAGAAGTATTTTGGATTAATCCCAATATCGAAAAATTTCAAACGGGAATTAAAAAATCCCCCCTCACTCAAGAAGATGTAAGGGATGCAGAGGAAAGGTTGAAACGTTTTGCTCCATATATTGCTAAGGTTTTTCCAGAAACAAAAGGAATGAACGGTATCATAGAATCACCTTTAGTGAGAGTTCCTTCCATGAAACAATCCTTAGAACAGGATTATCAACAACCTATATTAGGTGAATTATTGTTAAAGTGTGATAGTCATCTTCCTATATCAGGATCTATTAAAGCAAGAGGGGGAATTTATGAAATTCTCAAACATGCAGAGGAATTAGCTTTTCAACATCAAATGTTAACGATACAAGATGATTATTCGATTTTAGATAGTGATAAGTTTCGAAGTTTCTTCTCGCAATATTCAATTGCAGTAGGCTCGACTGGAAATTTAGGTCTTAGTATAGGTATTATGAGTGCTAAGTTAGGTTTTAATGTGACTGTTCATATGTCAGCCGATGCAAAAGAGTGGAAAAAAGATTTGTTAAGAAGTAAAAATGTGACAGTGATTGAATACGAAGCTGATTATAGTAAAGCGGTAGAAGAAGGGCGACTGCAAGCAAATGCAGACCCTAGTTGCTATTTTGTTGATGATGAAAACTCCCATGATTTGTTTTTAGGATATGCGGTAGCGGCATCTCGTTTGCAAAAACAATTAGAAGAGTTAGAGATAACAGTAAATGATGAACATCCTTTATTTGTTTACCTTCCGTGCGGAGTAGGTGGTGGGCCTGGAGGAGTAGCATTTGGCTTAAAGTTATTGTATAAAGACAATGCCCATTGTTTCTTTGCAGAACCTACCCACTCTCCATGTATGTTACTTGGTTTAATGACTGGACTTCATGATAAAATTTCTGTACAAGATATTGGCATTGATAATGTCACAGACGCGGACGGACTTGCTGTAGGAAGACCATCTGGATTTGTGGGTAAAACTATGGAACCTTTTTTAAGTGGTAGTTATACAGTTAGCGATGAACAGTTGTATAAGTTACTTAAGAAATTAGTCGATACAGAGGGGCTCCATTTAGAACCTTCTGCACTAGCAGGGATGATAGGACCAATGAAATTATGTAAAGAGGGAACCGATTATTTATTGAAGCATAATTTAACAGAAAAAGTGAGGAAGGGTACACATATTATTTGGGGGACTGGTGGAAGTATGGTTCCTGAAGAAGTGAGGAAGCAATATTATCAAAAAGGCTTGAATTTAGCGATAGAGAACTAGAAGTAATTTAACACGAGGGTAGTTTAACCCCCGTGTTTTTTTATTCGAATTTTTTTGTTATTTTTAACGTGGTTCATTATAGTATAGATATAGGCTTTTTTTGAAAGTAAGGACTTGACGATATAAGCTTAATAAATTCGTTATACAATAGAAAGCTTCATTTTACATAAATAAGAGGATGTGTATATACAATGTCACTACAGTCAAAATATTTAGCGGGTATTTCACTTGGGGTAATGGGAGTAGGGTTTGCGGCGACTATTCCATTTCAGGAATCGATGATAGGAACAATTGTACAAGGTGGATTTGAAGCAGGATTAGTAGGGGGGCTTGCTGATTGGTTTGCAGTCACGGCACTATTCCGTCATCCAATGGGAATTCCAATTCCGCATACAGCCCTACTTCCAAAAAATCGTAAACGGATTACGAAAGGCCTCGTTTCCACACTGGAGAATGATTGGCTGACAAAAGAAAGCATAACAAATAAAGTGAAGGAAATGAAGTTAGCACAAATGGTGTTACAGATTGCAGAAAGAGAGCTGCAATCTGATGCTGTGAAAAAAGGGATTGTTACAATTGCTGAAAAAGCGATTCTTCAAATTGATATCGAAAAGTTAGCTATTGTAATTGAAAAAGAATTAAAAACATATTTACATACGATTAATACAGGAAATATACTGCAAGTCCTTATTGATCAATTGGTTGTACAAGAATATGATGAAAAAACACTTGATTACATGTTAGTTAAAGCGAAAGAGTGGACGGCTCAAGATGAAGCCCGTTATCAACTTGGAAGTTTAGGCATGAAAGCGATGGAAAATATAAAAGTGGATGGATTCTTGCAATTTACTCTAAAATCTTTCATGAATATTGTAGATGAAGAAAAAATCGGAAGCATATTGCAGAAGTTCGTGATTAGTAATATCAGTAGTTTACAAAATCCTGATAATACCACAAGACAACTTATATTAGTGAAAGTTCGTCAAGAACTTATTAATGTGAAGGAAAATGAAGCGGTATTACAGGAATTAGAGAATTGGAAAGAAAGTTGGATCGCAAATTGGAATGCGGCTGACAAGATAAAAGAATTGTTAGGACAAGCGCAGGTAAGAGCAGTCGCTTTTATTAAAAAAGAAGAGTTTGCAGATCAATATCTTCTTCCATTTTTAACGAAGCAAATGAACAAAGTGAAAGAAGATCCAGTAACAGTTCAAAAAATAGAAGGCTGGTTGCAAAAGCAAATTGTAAATCTTGTTGAAAATAATCATTCCAAGATTGGAAAGCTTGTACAAGAAAACCTTGATAAGTTAGACGATCAAACATTGATTGAAATGATTGAAAATAACGTAGGCAAAGATTTGCAATGGATTCGTGTGAATGGTGCTGTTTGCGGGTTTATGATTGGGTTAGTTTTGGAAGGGATTAAAGCACTTATATAGAAAAAAACCTTCCTCATGATATGAAATGCATGTGGAAGGTTTTTAGTATCCGAAGAAGTTTCCTTCCTCAATTATATGCTAGCGTTTCATTCTTCAAGAAGGCTTATGTTTGTATTATAAGCTTTTTGAATGTTTAGCTGATGTGTTCCGTTTCCGAGCTTTAGTGTGTTTTTATACCATTGTTCTTGCTGATTTGAATCTGGATTTTCTTTTGAAGAATTATTCACCTTTTTCGTTAACTCTTCTACATGTTCCCAAGGTGTATTCCCATGAGAATCTTTTTGATTTGTTACTGCTGATAGTGTTATGTCGCTATCTTTTACAAGATGAACAGACACGTTTAATATTTCTTGTACAGACCAATTGCTTTGTAATTGGCCTGGGTAAAGAGAGAGTTCTCTTTCAGGACCGCGAATTTCCACATTTTTATTCTGCGGGAGGACAAGTGTTGCTGTCATTCTTGACTGTGAAGCAAAGAATTTATGGTGAACAGGTAATGGTTTTAATGTCACATACATTGTTTCACCAACTGTGTGAATGGCAATGAAATCTTCCTGTTTTAGTTTGTTCTTTTCATTTGCTTTCATAGTCATTTCATATGTTCCTAATAAATGCACTTTATTAATGTTACTACCTTCTATTGTAAGAGGAGTATTACTCGTATCAACTACAATCTTTTTAATAGAATCAGGGATGTCATGTTGCACTTCTGGGATGTTATTCGTTTGCTCAGTTGTTCCAATGGAATAACGAATCTCCTCTAGTAATCCAGTGGATAATAAGAAATAGAATGAAATTCCAACGGTCCCTAATGCGCCGATAAAGAAAATACTAAATATATCATATTTAATAATAGGCTGCTCTTTTTTAGAGAATGTAACGTATAGTAAAATCTCGATGCCAAGCACAATGAAAAGAATAGGCCACCATGCTGTGAAGTTATCAAATACTTGTATACCTTTTATAGTTGAAAATAATAAGAAACAACCTAATGTGATAATTGAAATCCCCATAGATACCGTTCCTACACGCCATGTTCTCATTCTTTAGCACCGCCTTTTTCTTCTTTATTCCCTAGTAATAATTTAAAGCCACCACCAATTAAAAGGAGGGCAACGATAGATGTTTGGAAATAGCGATAATATAATTCACTAATATGAATATTGAATATAGTAGCGAAATAATCGTCAAAAATAGGGAGGAGTGTTTGATCTAGTAAATAATAGCATCCTAACCCGATGAGTCCGATACCAAGCCATTTTTGATGATTAATAAAATAATCGATAATAGGTGTGTCTTGTAAATCTTCTTTTCCGTATTTGGATGTTTGCTGTAATGTATCGAAAAAGCTATAAAACCAAATGATAGGTACTAAAAATAAGAAGGCGGAAAGTCTTAATAAATCAAGCATATAAATGGCAAGTAAAAAGGCTGCCATTAGTTGAAGACCACGGCGCTGTAAGCCTAAATACATATGACCCGCTCCAGGGAACATCGCTAAAATAGAAGCGAATGTTTTACTTTTCCTTCCTTGTTCTCGGTGCTCCTCAAAATCTTCGAAAATAGTACGATCGACTAATATTTCCCCACGTTCTTTTTTCTGCAGCTGCTGGACGACATCGAAGAAATTATAAATCCATAGAACAGGTAACGTAGCGAGAAAGATAAGAAAGCTTTCACGAGATGTTAATAGTGTAACGAATATAATCATGCTACCTAGTCCTGTAAAAGCGACTAAAAATGTAAGTCCACGCTGCATAAGTCCTAATTGGAAATGCCCAAGTCCAGGGATGATGGATAAGAGAATGATATAAAATCGTTCACTTTCACGTGCTGCTTCTTGCGTTAGGTCTTTCTCTTTTTTCCATGACTGATTCACTATAGAAATAATTAAGTCTAGTATATTTATTCCCCATACAAGTGCTAATAAAAATAGGATAAGGAAAACAATCCCGTGATTTCCGAAGTTAATAGTAAAGCCTATCGCAGCGAGAAATAATAATAATGAACTACCACCATATATAATAAAACGACCAATTCGCTTTAAATATAAATGTCCAAGCCCAGGAATCAACCCTAGAACTAGCGCTAAAAATGGGTTTTTATTCATGTTTTGAACCTCCGTTCGTTTTTGAAGTGTGTATAGTTTTGTTTAAAATTTGTTTTGAAATCGAAACCCCACTTTGTTTGGAAGATTGTTCAAAACTAGAAGTCACTGTGAAAATATAATGGAATAAACCGCTTGCCATAAAAATTAAAGTAGCTGCAGTTGCAATTATGTAGTGAATGAGCGTACTTTTTATTTGTCTTGGTTGCTTCTTACTCATTTTTTCTTCAGACTTAAGTTTTTCGAATTTGATTTGCTTCATAACCTCATTTGTAAATGAATCATCATTTATGATTGGAAGGTTTTCATTTTGTTCATCAATGATTTCCATATAAAGTGCTAAACAATGATCACATTCATAAAGATGTTGTTCCATAGATTCACGTTCGTTATGTGATAGAAGATCTAAAGTGTAATTGCACCAAGCTTCTTTTGAAAAATGCGTCATAAAAAATCTTCCTCCTTCCAATGTTTTTTGATCCATTTTCTTGCTCTATAAAGCTTCATTTCGACTGTTTTGACTTCAGCATTTTGTTGAGTAGCAATTTCTTGATAACTTTTGTCTTCTAAGTAATGTGCGAGAACGACATCACGATAATTCTCTGGAAGTTCTCTTAGTTTTTGAGCAATCAGCAATTTTTGCTCTTTCGTCAGTAACAATGCCTCAATATTATGAGAGGATTTTATATTTTCCTGAGTTTCGTTTGATAAGGAGAGCTCTACTTTTTCCCTTTCTTTCTTTCTCTTATAATCAATGGCATGATTTGTAGCAATCCGTGCCATCCACGTTTTTAATCCGCGGAATTGATAGTTAGGGAGAGAGGCGTGAATCTTTACGAATACTTCTTGTGTGATATCTTGTGCATCTTCCTCATGTCTTAAAATAGCAAAAATAACTTGGAAAATATAATGACGATATGTTTGTACAAGGATACGAAAAGCATGTTCACTTCCTTGTTGTGCTTTTTCAATTAATTGTTTTTCCTCAATGGTTCTCTCCCTCCTTTTTGACGCATTCTATTATATAGACGTAAGAAATGGGAAGTCCCCCTACACATGATGTAAAAAAAGAATAATATATTTTAAGAGAAGAGGCTACTTCAAAAGGTGTGAAAAAATGTTATAGAGAAGTATATAATGAGAAATAGGGAAATGTTACATGGAGAAAGGATGTGAATGTTAGTAGAGGAACTCCTATACTAACAAACATGAAAATAAAAGTATTGATAGCCGATGATAACTCTTTTATTAGAGAAGGCATGAAAATTATTTTAAGTACATACGAAGAATTCGAAGTGCTAGAAACAGTAAATGATGGGCAAGAGGCTCTAGATTATTGCAAAAAACATGATGTAGATATTGCACTTTTAGATGTTCGAATGCCAAATATGAATGGTGTAGAGGCGACGAAGCTAATTTGTGAGGAGACAAAAACAAAGCCGCTTATTTTAACGACATTTGATGATGATGAGTATATTTTGGAGGCAGTAAAAAACGGAGCGAAAGGTTATTTGTTAAAAAATAACGACCCGGAGCGCATTCGTGATGCGATAAAAGGAGTATATAACGGGCAAACTGTTATGCAAGACGTAGTGCTTGATAAAATTAAGTGTAACTTACTGGAAAATAAAGAAGAGGAGTCGAAAATAGATAAGACTCTTTTTACAGAGAGGGAACTCAGTATTATTGCATTAATTGCAAAAGGTTTCTCTAATAAAGAAATTTCAAAACAGCTTTTTATATCAGAAGGAACAATTGCAAATTATATTACGTCTATTTTAGGGAAAACGGGTCTTGAACATCGTACGCAAATTGCGATTTATTATTTAACAGGGAAAGTAGACTGATTTTATGGAGTTTTGGTTCATTGTAAGTAAATTAATTGTCTTCTTATATATAGTGTTCAGTTATATTCACTCAAATGTTATGAACTTACCGTGGGTTATATTTACTTTGCTTTCGTACCTTTGTGTAAACGTGACAATTTCTATTTTAAAAAAAGATGCGTATAAAAAAATATTAATTGGACTATCAATCGGTATTATCGCTTTGTTTACATGGAGGATTCATCCGTTTTTTATTTTGTTTTTACCTTTGAACTTATACGAAATTATATCTTATTACATAGAAAAGAAATGGCAGATCTTTTTCATTATGATTCTCCCTATCGTTTTTGCGGATGAAAGTGTTCAAATGACATATGGACTCATTACTGCATTTTGTTTTCTTGTTTTAACGATGGCAGACCGTTACATAGTACGATTACTAAAGCTTGAAAAGCAAAATGATAAGATGCGAAAAGATATGCAGCGGCTCGCAAAAAGTTTACATGAAAATAAAGAATACATAAGGCAATCAGAATACACATTTAAATTAGAAGAACGAAATCGATTATCACAAGAAATTCATGATAAAATTGGTCACTCCATGACAGGTGCACTTATTCAAATGGAAGCAGCAAAGAGATTGATGGAAATAGATAAAGATAAAGCTACGGAGTTACTACAAAATGCGATTCATATTTCTAAAGATGGGATTGAAAATATTAGAATTACCCTTAAAAATATGAAACCACCAACTGAACAAATTGGAATTCATCGTATGAAATTATTCATAGATGAGTTTACGGGCAAGCATGATATAAAAATTCCGTTTGTGTATAAAGGGAATTTGGATACAATTTCCCCTATCCAATGGAAAATCATTGGTGAAAATATTACGGAGGCGTTAACGAATGCGATGAAATATGCTGATGCGACAGTTATTTCAATAGATATTCATGTACTTAACAAGATGGTCAAGGTACAGGTGAAAGATAACGGGAAGGGTGTAGTCTTTGTTAAAAAAGGACTCGGTATTATTGGGATGGAGGAGAGAACAGCGTCTGTTAATGGGAAAATAATTGTAGATGGAACGAATGGCTTTTCGGTAACAATGTTGTTGCCGATTCAGTAAGACATGATTGAGATGAATGATCTCATATGAAAAAAGTGAATATTCTCATGTGAAAAGAATGAACTTCTGCACTGAGCAGGTTCATTCTTTTTGTTTATAATAACAGCAGAGAAACTGAAATAGGGGTGAAATGATGAACGTATTAGAAATAAAAAATTTAACAAAAAAATTTGGTGATTTCATCGCAGTAGATAATATGTCTTTAGCTATTAAAGAAGGAGAGATATTTGGATTTCTAGGATCAAACGGTGCTGGTAAAAGTACAACAATTAATATGATTGCTGGATTGTTAAGAAGTAATGAAGGTGAGATTAGCATACTAGGAAAAAATACAAAGAAACATAATCGTTTTGCGAAAATGAACATTGGAATTGTACCGCAAGATATAGCAATTTATGAGGAGTTAACCACCTATGAAAATGTGAAATTCTTTGCGGGTTTGTATGGATTACGAGGTGCAGAATTAAAAGCGAGAGTAGAAGAAGCATTGCAGTTTGTAGGACTAAGTGATAAACATAAAAGTTATCCAAAGAACTTTTCGGGTGGGATGAAACGAAGACTTAACATTGCTTGTGCCATTGCGCATCATCCGAAGTTAATTATTATGGATGAGCCGACCGTTGGAATTGATCCGCAATCAAGAAACTACATTCTTCAGTCTGTACGAAAATTAAATGAGATGGGGAGCACAATTATTTATACAAGTCACTATATGGAAGAAGTAGAAGAAATTTGTACAAAAATTGCAATTGTAGATCACGGTAAAGTAATTGCAGAAGGTACGAAAGAACAATTAAAAGCGATTATTACAGATACAAAGGATATTTGGATTGAAGTGAAGTCAGTCGAAAATCTAGAAGTAGCTAAATTAAAAGAGATTAATGGCGTCAAAGCTGTTCAAATCGAAGAGAACGTGATTAAAGTGCATTCTGATGCAGGGCTGAATAATTTAAACAAAATTATTCAACATTTTATTAATCATGATATTGAGATCCGTTCGTTAGAAGAACAAGCGCCTAACTTAGAAACAGTATTCCTTACACTGACAGGCAGAAATTTACGAGATAAATAAATTTTTATTAAGAGAAAAAGGGAGGTTCATCGATTGAACATCTTCAATATTGCGATTATGCACATCAAAAGAGACTTTCGGGATATTAGAACATTAGTTTTTATGTTGGCATTCCCAATTGTGCTTATGCTTGTATTAGGAACAGCTTTAACGAATGCATTTAATGGGGAAGGCCAGTCTATTAAAGATATACAAGTATTATATAAAGATGAAGCAAGTAGTACGTTCTCTCAATCATTTGAAGCATTTGCGAAAGAAACAAGTAAATCGGGAATTCACTTTAAAAAAGCCTCAAATGAAATAGATGGCAAAGAAGAAGTGAAACAAAATAAATATGCCGGATATTTAGAAATGAATAAAGACGGTGTGAAATTATATGAGAGTGATCGAAATAGTGTTGAAGGAAGTATCATTGAAGGGATGCTTACGACATTTGTTGATAAGTACAATGTAGCAGTAGAAGTTGCGAAAGTGGATCTTAGTAAGGTTAGCACAGTTATCTCAAATGGAAATCATGATGATTATATAAAAGAAACATCTTTACAAGCTGCTAAAAAACCAAGTTCTATGGATTACTATGCAATTGTAATGACGACAATGATTGCTTTATATGCAGCGATGGGAGCAAGTTATTTAATTCGTGGAGAGCGACTTAGAAAAACGGGTGATCGCTTAATTGCGGCACCTGTTAGTAAAGCAGAAATTTTTATAGGAAAAATATTTGGTAGTCTTGTAGCAAATACGCTTTGTCTACTTCTCGTCGTTTTCTTTAGTAAATTTGTCTATAAGGCGAATTGGGGTGACCATCTTGGAGTAATCTTTCTTATTTTATTAACGGAAGTCTTGCTTGCAATTAGCTTTGGATTAGGAATTGGATATATTACAAAAACAGGAGAAGCATCTAAAGCGATTATTATGGTTGTTGTGCAATTAGCTTCTATTTTTGGAGGAGCATATTTCGTAGTTGAAGAAAATGTAGTTACGAATTTATCACCATTAACATGGGCGAATACAGCGATTATGAAAATTGTTTATGCAAATGACATAGGAGCTGCATTACCCGTTATCTTTTTAAATCTTGGTATTTCAGCACTCTTTTTATTGCTTGCGATTATCGCATTACGCAGACGGGAGGGGTTATAGTATGAATGATATTTTATGGCTTATACAAAAAACATTATCTGTGCTTTTGAAAAATAAAAAAGGATTACTAATTATTATGGGTTTACCAATAATAGGGTCTTTAATTTCTTTTTCGATATATGGAAATGTAGGGCAAGGGAAGTTAAATATTGGGGTTGTAAATAAAGAAAATCAGTATATAGCAAATGATACGGTGAAGTTTTTAGAGGGATTAAATCATGTGAAAGTGAGTAAGATTAAGGAATCAGAAGTAGAAGATAAGCTTACTTCGAAAAAACTTGATGGAGTAATTACGTTAAATAAAGGTTTTTCACAAAGTGTTCGAGATGGGAAACCGAGTCATATTGAGGTTGCATCGATAAAAGGTGATCAAGTAACAGGGTTTGTAAAATCATACTTGTATAATTATATTGATAATATAGTTGCTATTAGTAAAGTCGCACAAAATGATCAAAGTACGTTTGATAACATGTATGCGGGTTATCAAAAAAGTTCATTTAAAGTAAAAGCTGAGACGCTTCAAGATATTTCAAAAAATAAAGATATGACGAATCAAACTGTCGGTTATCTCATTATGTTTATGTTGTTTTCAGCGGTGAATTTATCAGAACTCATTTTAAAGGAAAAAGAGAATAGAACGTATTTTAGATTATTATCAACACCGATAGATGGGAAAAAATTTATATTATCTAACGTAGCTGTTAATATGATTGTTTTAGTCGTTCAAATTGTTGTCGCAGTGTTATTTCTGACGAACGTTTTTCATACGAATATCAATATGCCATTTATGGTCATGATTGGCGTACTGATGATATTTGCTTTAGTAGCAATTGGTATGTCACTAGCCATTGTATCTTTTGCGAAAAATGCAACTTCTGCAAATGCTATGCAAAATATTATAATAACACCAACGTGCTTACTTGCCGGATGCTTCTTTCCGTTTGAAATTATGCCAACATCCGTGCAAAAAATAGCTGATTTTCTCCCTCAACGTTGGTTATTAGATACGATAGGAAAATTACAACAAGGGACGCCATTTGCAGATTTATATTTAAACATTTTAATTTTGTTTGCTTTTGCAATTGCCTTCTTCTTAATTGCGATTTATAAGTTTGGTCGTAATAATGACGCGAGGAATTTTATGTAATAGGAAGGGATGCGGTATGGTGCCGCATCCCTTTTTGTATGTTTGTAATCTAAAGTATCTTTTCAAATTTACTTTATGGGATCCTGTTATGTGTTTTGCTAAATTAATGGTTTTTAATAAATAATTTTGAGCAGCGGTCTGAATTCGTTGTCGCCAATCATAAAAAGAGATAAAAAGATTTTTATTTCTTTCGTATCCCATGTTTTCTAACATCATGATGAAAGGCTCATATACAAACGCAGAGATTCCGAAATTCCAATCACCTGTGCTGGGAATAATTATATTGCTCATAGAGCCAAATAGTCCTGGGACAAAAACGATAGGTTTTTTTCTTGTATTGTTTTTCATAGCGTCCTCCTTTTTATTGAGCATTAAAATTAGATTTTGTTGAACACTATGTAATGAAAGTGAGTCTAAGCTAAAGGGGACTGACATGGCAAAAAAGATATTACGTATTATTTCTATTATCATTAGTGTAGTGATTTTTCTAGTTGTTTGGATGCATATTGATGTAACGCTAGGAAGGAAAGTGGAAGCTGATAAAAACCAACGGAAAGAGTATGCTCCTCGTTATAGTGATTTTCAATTATATGTAGAGGGAAAAACGCTATATCATCAGCTTTTTTCCGATATAAAAGAAGCGAAAGATTCTATCTTCACGTATTTCTATATCATTTCGAATGATAAAAGTAGCCATACTTTCTTAAATTTGTTAAAGGAAAAAGCAGAAGAAGGGGTACAAGTATACTTATCGGTTGATTGGATTAATGATTTATCTTTTGAAAGAAAATATAAAAATGAATTGCAGGCAAGTGGTGTTCATTTTACATACAGCAGGAAACCGGAGTTCCCATTCTTTTTTTATTCGCTCCATCATCGTAATCATCGCCGTATTACAACGATAGATGGGAAAATAGGGTATAGTGGTGGTTTTAATATAGGTAATGAATACTTAGGGAAAGATAAGCGCTTTGGATATTGGCGAGATTATCATGTGCGATTGCAGGGAGAAGGGGTAACGGATTTAGAGGAGCAGTTTGCGTTAGATTGGAAACGGGATACTTCAGAGGAAATTGCAAGAACAGCTCAATCTACTATTAAAGGAAAGACGTTACACACTATGTCTAGTTATAATGGACATAAAGTTGTTACGAAGTATATGGAATTAATAAAAGAAGCAAAGCGTTCTATCGTGATTGCCACGCCCTATTTTATACCGACAGATAAAGAACTTATGAATGCTTTAATTCAGGCACGAAAGCGGGGAGTATCGGTAAAAATACTTTGGTCTTACAAACCGGACGTTCCGCTTATTAAAGAAGCAGCCTACCCATATATTCGTCAGTCAATTGAAAATGGAATCACTGTATATGGATATAAAAAGGGGATGTTTCATGGGAAAGCAATGATACTCGACAACGAAACAACTGTGATTGGTACAACAAATTTCACTTCGCGTAGTTTTCATATTAATGATGAGATGGATTTTTATGTATATGGTGGCCCGATGATTCAACAAATAAATCAAGCGTTAACACAAGATTTTCAAGATTCAAAGGAGATAACTTCATCATTCTTTGCAAATTTATCATTTTTAGAGAAGTGTAAAGAAAAAATAGCATGGTTGGTTAATTATTATTTATAGGAATCATATAAATGAAAATTAAAATGCTTAGAGTTTATTCTCTGAGCATTTTAATTTTCATTGTAGTGTTTTCAATCCAAGTTTTCAAAAATTAAATGATCTATAAGTCTTTTTTTAAATAGTAATGTTTATAGTCTCTGCCGACATTATCAAGGACACCAAATTCTTGATAACCGTGCTTTTTATAAAAGTCTAATGCTTGAAAGCTTAAAGTATCCACTTTTATGAAATCACAATTCTTTTCTAAAGCTATTTGTTCGATTTCTAATAAAAGTTTAGTCCCATAACCTAGTTTGCGTATGTCTTCATCAATTATAAAAGTATGAATCTCTAACCAATTCCAGCAAATTTCACCTAATATTCCTCCGCGAACCTTGCTGTTTTCATCCTTAAGAAATAAATTAATCTCTTGGTATCTACCTCTTAAATCCACTGGGAAATACTTTAAATTATATTCATAAAGCCGATTGTTAACGTTGTTTTTATCAGTTCCATTTAATTCTTTCGTAATATGTAAATTCATTAATTTCTCCTCCTGCAATTTTTGTGAAATGATTTAGAATATAAAATGAATTACTTTTTCTTGAATACGTATCTTCATCATCTCAATATACTTATTTTAACATAAATATCCTAATATTCTGGTTATTGTTTTTTAAAACATCTATTGTGAATGTGTTGAAAGTAATACCATTCAGAGTGTTATTTTAATTGTTCAAACCATATAACAATTAAAAAGCGAGAATAAATTGTATGAAATTTCATACTCGAAACGTATTTTTTCATCAAAATATCTTTTGAAGGATAAACAAAGATGGTTGAGGAGGATGGAATTGAATCGTCAAACTATTATTCGTGAGATTGTAGAGCGTATATTCATGGTTAAATTAGATCATCCCTTAAGAGTCGGTGTTAGTGGTATAACAGCTTCTGGGAAAACAACATTTGCAAATGAGTTACAGAAAGAAATTCATTTGCAGGGAGGAAAAGCTGTTCGAACAAGTATAGATAATTTCCATAATCCAAGAATAGTTAGATATTCACAAGGTAAGGAATCGGCTAAAGGATATTATGAAGATGCTCATGATTATAAGGCATTTGCTGAGCGGTTATTGATTCCGTTAGGGCCTGGTGGTGATATGCGATATGATATGAGATCACATGATTTAGAAACGGATATGTATATTGAACCAGATCCCATACTTGCTTCAAAAGACATGGTATTTATAATTGATGGTACTCTTTTATTAAAAAAAGAGTTGCAACATTTATTTGATTATAAAATATTCGTAGAAACGGATTTTGAAATTGCGAGAGAACGTGGTTCGAGTCGAGAAGCAAAAAACTTTTGGAATAAAGAAAAGGCAGAGAGAATGTTTTTACAAAGGTATCACGCTGCTTGTCATATGTATATAGAAGAGCATGGACCGAAGGAATGTGCAGAGGTAGTTTTAATTAATAATGATATTGAAGCACCGAAGGTTTTATTTAAGAGTTTGTGATTGTAACAGTGATACTGATAACAGTTATTGGAAGGGCGTTTCATGAATTGTGTATAATTGGGGCACAGTTTTTTTATATTGTTATGATACTACTTTTTTAGAAAGAGTAAGGTGCGGAAAATACCGCACCTATTTTTAAAGTCAAAGTTGCAGTTTTTTTACTCTAGAAAAAGTCACTTTTCTTCTACGAGTTCCGTTAACTCATGATTAATTAATGTGCCAATATGCTCACCTAAGCATATTTTTTTCATAACTCCAGGTTCATCAAAATTAAAGATATGAGCTGGTAAATGGTAGTCGCGAGCAAGTAATAAGGCTGATTGATCCATCACTTTTATATTGTTTCGAACGACATCATTATAATTTAAATGACGATACATTTTTGCTGATTTATTTCGTTTTGGGTCACTTGTAAAAACACCGTCTACACCTTGTTTTGCAACTAAAATGGCATCGCTATTCATTTCGATTGCTCGCTGGACACTCGGATAATCTGTCGTAACGAACGGTTGCCCATTCCCGCCGCCAAAGATAACGATATACCCTTTATCTAAATGATGAACAGCCCGTAAACGGATGTAGGGTTCTGCCACGGCTGTAAAGGGGATAGATGTCATAACGCGTACTTCTTTATCTGTCTTACTTGTTAATACACCGCGCAGCATGAGACTATTAATAATTGTACCTAATGTCCCTATATTGTCTGCTTCAACGCGATCAATCCCCCATTCTTCAGCTAAGTTTCCTCTGAAAATGTTTCCTCCACCAACGACAAGAGAAACTTCAATACCTAAATCGACGATTGATAAAATCTCCGTTGCGATATGTTCTAAACGTTTGGAACCGAAACTATTTCCATCTTGATCAGCTAAAGCACCACCACTTAATTTAATTAGAACACGTTTGTATGGTTTCATGGATTTTCCCTCCTATACATATGGCAATAAAAAAGGAGCAGAGGCGAATGCCTTTGCTCCTTTACGAGAAAATGAAATAGAAAAAGGAAGAGCTATAATGAGATCTTTTGTATGATTCTTCATAATATCAACTCCTTTTCATCTCATTTACGTTCAAATAAACTTACTTTTCAGATTATATAAAATAATTTGGTGTTTTATCAATGTTATTTTCATTTTTTTATCTTCAAAGGGTGTCAATGAATATTTAAAGAAAAAAATTCAAATTTTTTGTGACGAATCTGTAGTTTTTTGTCTGATTTTGTAGGTTCGCCTATATTATGTGAGTAAGCTTTTGTAAATACAAATTGAAAGCGTTCGCATGAAGGGATGAAAATATATGAAAAAATTCGGATTAGCAACACAGATTTTTGTTGCACTTGTCTTAGGGATTGTAGTAGGGGCAATCTTTTATGGCAATAAAACAGCAATTTCTTATATCACACCAATTGGGGATATATTTATCCATTTAATTAAAATGATTGTAGTACCGATCGTTATTTCAGCGCTGATTGTTGCAGTAGCTGGTGTAGGGGATATGAAAAAGCTCGGAAAATTAGGCGGTAAGACGATTCTCTATTTTGAAATTATCACAACAATCGCGATCTTAATGGGATTAATCGCAGCAAACGTGTTCCATCCAGGAACGGGTGTTGATATGAATAACTTACAGCAAAGTGATATTTCATCATATAAACAGACGGCTGATGCAACAGAGAAAAAAGGTTTTGCAGAAACGATTGTTCACATCGTACCAAAGAACGTATTTGAATCAATTGCACAAGGAGACTTATTACCGATTATTTTCTTCTCTGTGTTATTTGGTTTAGGAGTTGCAGCAATTGGGGAAAAAGGAAAACCGGTGTTTAATTTCTTTGAAGGTGTGCTCGAAGCGATGTTTTGGGTTACAAATCAGGTTATGAAGTTTGCGCCATTTGGTGTATTTGCACTGATTGCTGTTACGGTTGCAAAATTTGGTGTGGCAACACTACTTCCTTTAGGAAAATTAGTGCTAGCTGTGTATGTAACTGTTATACTATTTGTTATTGTTGTATTAGGTATTAATGCACGAATGGTAGGGATAAACATTTTTACATTAATGAAAGTTTTAAAAGAAGAACTTATTCTTTCGTTTACAACAGCAAGTTCAGAAGCTGTTTTACCTAATATAATGAGAAAAATGGAAGAGTTCGGTTGTCCGAAGGCAGTTGCTTCTTTCGTTATTCCAACAGGGTATACATTTAATTTAACTGGTTCGGCTATTTACCAAGCATTAGCAGCATTGTTCGTCGCTCAAATGTATGGAGTGCACATGCCATTAACGCAGCAGATTACATTGTTATTTGTTCTCATGCTGACGTCAAAAGGAATGGCAGGAGTTCCAGGTGCTTCATTTGTTGTTGTATTAGCAACATTAGGTTCAATGGGATTACCGTTAGAAGGTATCGCGTTAATTGCTGGTATCGACCGCATTTTAGATATGATTCGCTCATCTGTCAATGTATTAGGGAATGCATTAGCGGCCATCGTGATGTCGAAGTGGGAAGGCGAATTTGATCATGAGAAAGCGAAACAATATGTAGAAACAGTCAAACAAACAGAAGCAGCATAAGAAATAGATGAGGAGTGAGTAATAGTGGCAACATTAACTGAAACTACAAAAAATGTACGAATTGAAAAAGATTTTTTAGGTGAAAAAGAAGTGCCAACGCATGCTTATTATGGAGTTCAAACGATGCGTGCTGTAGAAAACTTTCCAATTACAGGGTATAAAATCCATGAAGGTTTAATTAAAGCTTTAGCAATTGTAAAAAAAGCAGCCGCGCTGGCGAACACTGATGTAGGAAGATTGGAACTGAAAAAAGGTGGCGCAATTGCCGAAGCAGCACAAGAGATTCTTGAAGGGAAATGGCATGATCATTTTATCGTGGATCCGATTCAAGGCGGAGCAGGAACTTCTATGAATATGAATGCGAATGAAGTCATTGCCAATCGTGCCCTTGAATTATTAGAAATGGAAAAGGGAGACTATCATTATATTAGTCCAAATAGCCACGTGAATATGGCACAATCAACAAATGATGCATTTCCAACAGCAATTCATATTGCGACATTAAATGCACTAGAAGTGTTACTACAAACAATGGGCTATATGCATGATGTATTCGAATTAAAAGCAGAGCAATTTGACCATGTGATTAAAATGGGGCGCACACATTTACAAGATGCTGTACCAATTCGTCTTGGACAAGAATTTAAAGCATATGCTCGTGTAATTGGGCGTGATATGAAACGAATTCAGCAATCCCGTCAACATTTATATGAAGTAAATATGGGAGCAACAGCAGTTGGTACAGGATTAAATGCGGATCCTGAGTATATTGAAGCGGTGGTAAAACATTTAGCTTCAATTAGTGAACTACCTCTTGTTGGAGCGGAAGATTTAGTAGATGCAACGCAAAATACAGATGCATATACGGAAGTATCAGCTGCACTGAAAGTATGTATGATGAACATGTCCAAAATCGCGAATGATTTACGCTTAATGGCATCTGGTCCACGTGTTGGACTTGCAGAAATTATGCTTCCAGCTCGTCAACCAGGTTCATCTATTATGCCAGGGAAAGTAAACCCTGTTATGCCAGAAGTGATTAATCAAATCGCGTTCCAAGTAATCGGTAATGATCATACGATTTGTCTTGCGTCAGAGGCGGGTCAATTAGAGCTAAACGTTATGGAGCCAGTACTTGTTTTCAACTTACTTCAATCGATTAGTATTATGAATAACGGTTTCCGTGCCTTTACAGATAATTGTCTAAAAGGAATTGAAGCAAATGAAGGACACTTGAAAGAATATGTTGAGAAAAGTGTAGGAATTATTACGGCAGTGAATCCACATATTGGTTATGAAGCAGCGGCTCGCGTTGCTAAAGAAGCAATTGCGACAGGGCAATCTGTTAGGGAGCTTTGCTTAAAAAATGGTGTGCTGTCACAAGAAGAGTTAGATTTAATTTTAGATCCATATGAAATGACACATCCGGGGATTGCGGGAGCAACTCTTTTAAAGAAAAATTAAAAGAGGAGGGGACATTCCCCTCTTTTTTGTTTACAATATAGAAATGGCATATATAAATAAAGGTAGGGATGGTATGAGTAAATTTACAGTTACCTCTAATGGTGTATTAGAAACGACATTAAGAGGAGTAGAAGTATTAGCTACACCACTTTTAAATAAAGGGGTTGCTTTTACAGAAGAAGAAAGAGAAGAACTAGGGCTAAAAGGGTTATTACCACCTGCGGTATTAACATTGGATGAACAAGCACGCCGTGCGTATGAACAGTTTTGTTCACAGCCAGACGATTTATTAAAAAACGTATATTTAACAGCACTCCATGATCGTAATGAAGTGTTATTTTATCGTTTACTTACAGATCATTTACGTGAGATGCTTCCAATTGTGTACACGCCAACTGTTGGTGTAGCCATTCAAAGATATAGTCATGAGTATCGTAAACCACGTGGAGTGTATTTATCCATAAATGATCCTTCTGGCATAGAAGAAGCGTTTTCTAACATTGGTGCAACAGCTGAAAATATTGATTTAGTTGTTGTAACAGATGGTGAAGGAATATTAGGAATTGGTGACTGGGGTGTTGGTGGTATTAATATTGCTATTGGGAAGTTAGCAGTTTATACAGCAGCAGTTGGAATCGATCCTAGTCGTGTATTACCTGTTATTTTAGATGTTGGTACGAACCGTGAGGATCTTTTAAGTAATCCGTTTTATATTGGAAACCGTCATCCTCGTATAACTGGCGAGGCCTATGATACATTTATCGATACATTTGTAAAAGCTGTATGTAACAAGTTTCCAAAAGCATTGTTGCACTGGGAAGACTTTAGCTCACGCAATGCACGTAAAATTTTAGACAAATATCGTGATCATGTATGTACATTTAATGATGATATTCAAGGAACTGGTGCAGTTTCACTTGCAGCTGTATTATCAGCAGTGAAAACTTCAGGTGTCCCACTTTGTGAACACCGAGTTGTTGTCTTTGGAGCTGGTACAGCTGGAATTGGAATCGCTGATCAAGTGCGAGATGCGATGGTTCGTGCTGGGCTATCAGAGAAAGAAGCAAACGAGCGCTTCTGGTGTATTGACCGTAATGGTTTACTTACAGATAATATGGAAGGTCTTCTTGATTTCCAACTCCCATATACACGTATGGAATCTGAAGTGAACGAATGGAAGCAAAGTGAAACGGTTGGGCTTGCAGAAGTTGTGAAACATGTACAACCAACAATTTTAATTGGTACATCAACAGTAGCTGGTGCATTTACAGAAGAAATTGTAAAAGAAATGGCTTCTCATGTAGAACGACCAATTATTTTACCAATGTCGAATCCAACACCGCTTGCAGAAGCAAAACCGGTAGATTTAATACATTGGACAGAAGGACGGGCACTTGTGGCAACTGGAAGCCCATTTGAGCCAGTTACATATGATGGTGTTACGTATGTAATCGGACAATCAAATAATGCGCTTATCTTCCCAGGGCTTGGTCTTGGAACAATTGTTGTTCGTGCGAGTGTAATGACAGATGGTATGTTTGCAGCAGCAGCAGAAGCAGTGGCAAGCATGGTAGATACAAGTCAACCAGGAGCACCTATTCTTCCGGAGGTAGAAGAACTACGTAACATCTCAGAGATAGTAGCAATTGAAGTAGCTAAAGCAGCAGTTGCTGAAGGGGTTACTCGTGAGGAATTCAGTGATAACGATATCAGAGAAGCTGTTAAAGAGGCAATGTGGCAACCTGAATATCGCCAAGTAAAAGCAGCTAAACAGGTAACAATATAGAAATAAAGCCCGTTTATATTATAAGCGGGCTTTCCTTGTTCAATTTTTGAAAAATATATTTCATAAATAGGAAGTGGCATCTTTGAATTGGAATCAATTGTGGAAGAAAGATATGTCCCTTTTAATTATTTTAATATTAATTGTTCCAATTGCCGGAGAATTAAATTTTCATCCGTTTAATGATACCTTTCGTGTAAGTTTTGGGACGCCAATCTTTTTCTTTTTATTGTTATTTTTACGTAAAATACCAGCGGCAGTAGCCGGTGTATTCGTCGGGTTATCGGTGGTAGGAGTTCGGATTTGTCTTGATTGGATGCTACAAGGGTCTTTTCATATAACTGATTCTTTTTATTTGCGTTATCCAGTGTTCTTTTATTATTTTGTGTATGGAAGTCTTTTTTCATTATGTAGAGTGAATAAATTTCATCAGAAACCATTTATAATAGGGTGCCTTGGGATTACAATTGAGATTATAGCAAGTATGTCAGAACTTACTTTTTATCATGTTTTAGTGCTTGGTACAACAATTACGATTTCTGAAATAAATAAATTGATTATTATCGCTGTTTTTCGAAGCTTCTTTGCCCTTGGTTTCTTAAATATGATGAGTCTATATGAAACGAAATTAAAGGAAGCACAAGTCCGGAAAGAAAATGAAAAAATGTTAATGCATCTTTCTAACTTATATGTGGAATCTGTTCATTTAAAAAAGACACTTCAAAATGCAGAATTAATTACACAAGAAGCATATCAATTATATCGAAATTTACAAGCTAGTAATGATGCAGGTGGCATAGAAATACATAGTAAAAAAGTATTAAAAATTGCTGGGGAAGTACACGAAATAAAAAAAGACAATCAAAGAATTTTTGCGGGGTTATCAAAGCTTTTATTAGATAAAAATCTTTCTGAATACATAGAAGGTCATGAGTTGACAGAAATGATTGTCAGGATAAATGAGAAGTACGCCCAGCTATTAGGGAAAGAGATAACATTTTCTAAAAACATAGAAGGTGAGCATGAGGAATATCATGTTTATACTGTATTGTCGATATTAAATAATTTAGTGGCAAATGCTGTTGAAGCAATTGAGAACACTGGTACAATTATAATAAAGACATATAAACAAGAAAGAAATATAATGTTTGAAGTAATAGATGATGGTCCCGGTATTTCACCAAAATATAAAAAACTCGTATTTAAACCAGGTTTTACGTCGAAGTATGATCAAACAGGTACACCATCTACAGGAATTGGTCTTTCTTATATAAAAGAGATGGTTACAGAACTTGGGGGAGAAGTGAATCTGCAATGCAGGGAGAGCGGCAGAGGATGCAAGTTTATTGTCCGTTTACCAGAGTCTAGTTTAACGCGAGAGGGGGAATAGAGTGTTTTATTATATCGTAGATGATGATGAAGTATTCCGCTCTATGCTATCACAAATTATTGAAGATGGTGATCTTGGAGAAGTAGTGGGAGAAGCGGAAGATGGTGCTTTTGTTGAAGTAGATCAGTTGAATTTTAAAAAGGTAGATATTTTATTTATTGATTTATTAATGCCAATTCGCGATGGCATTGAAACAGTACGTCATATTGCACCGTCGTTTACAGGAAAAATAATTATGATTTCTCAAGTTGAGTCGAAACAATTAATTGGAGAAGCGTATTCTCTAGGTGTTGAATATTATATTACAAAACCATTAAATAAAATTGAGGTTGTATCTGTTGTGCGAAAAGTGATGGATCGTATTCGTCTGGAGCGATCTATACAAGATATTCAAAAATCACTGAATAACGTCTTTCAATGGGAACAACCGCAGGTGCGAAATGAACCGTTGCTAGAAGAGAAGAAGATAATGGACTCAGGTCGCTATTTATTATCAGAACTTGGTATTGCTGGAGAGAATGGAAGTAAAGATTTACTTAGTATGTTGGAATATTTATTGGGACAAGAAAAGGAAAAAACATTTGAATATGGTTTTCCAGCATTGAAAGATATTTTTCACTATATTACGGTCAAAAAATTAGGTGGTGCAGCCTCAGAAACGGAAATTGATAAAGAAAGAAAAGCTTCAGAACAAAGGGTGCGCCGAGCGATTTATCAGTCATTAAATCATTTGGCCTCTCTGGGTTTAACTGATTTTTCAAACCCTAAATTTGAAAGCTACGCTCCGAAATTTTTTGATTTTACCATTGTTCGTAAACGTATGACAGAAATGACGAAGGAAGAACTAGCAACTTCCGGGCATACGAGAATTAATACGAAGAAGTTTATTCAAGTGTTGTATTTTGAGGCGAAAAGGTTGATGGAGGTAGAATAGAAAAGAGGATGCTTACAAATGAGCGTCCTTTTTTCTATGATTAAAATTTTGAATATTATCCATTTAATAGTAATAAAAGGGTGTAATTGAATATAAATTTATTTTGGTGTTTCTGTCTATTTAACAACACCTGGTGCGAAGTTAATCATTTGGATATTTGGCTTTTTTACGCTACTATATCTTGGATATGAAAGTATAAAAGATGCTTCTAAGCAGGTGGAGAGTAAAGGGAATGGAGAAAGAGAACACCCAATGAAATCATTTGCTTCAGGATTTTTAATTGCAATTTCTAATCCACTTAATATTATATTTTGGATTGGCATTTACGGAGCTGTCTTAACAAGTGCGATTGGTGCAGTAGGCAAAGAACAAGCGTTATTGTACAGCATTACAATATTTGTTGGGATTATGATTTGGGACTTATTTATGGCGACTTCTATTCATTTTGGAAGAAGATTTGTAAATAACCGTATGATGAAATGGATTTCTATTTTTGCGGGAATTGTTTTAGTTGGGTTTGGATATGAAGCAATTAAAGGGGGGGGGATCTCATATAAGAGAAGGATAGCCAAGGAAGAAAATAATTATGCCTTAGCTATCCTTTTAAAAATATAATTAGAGTATGTCTTTTTTGGAATGGCAAAAGCCACCTTTTCTATTATTTATTTTATCATTCGTATCTTCCACTTTTCCAGGTGAATGCACTTTTTGTATCTTAGAGTGATCCACATATTCATCTGAAAACTCCATAGCATATTTATCACGATGATGTATGTTAGATGACGGACGTAAATCTTCATCTTCATGTAAAACCATTCTTTTCATGTAAATATGAAAAAATATTTATTCGGCTATAAATCAGAATAATCTTTAGTTAGATAGGTTAATCATAAAAAAGAATTCCATATTTCTTCGAATATATTTGAATGTTTTCCCAAAGGGGGATTAACTTTGAGCACAGTAGAAAATGCACTATCCATTTTTGCTTTAGGTGGAGTAAATGAAATAGGGAAAAATATGTATGCTATACAATATTCAAATGATATTGTGGTAATTGATTGCGGTTCTAAGTTTCCAGATGAAAGTTTATTAGGAATTGATCTGATTATCCCGGATACTACATACTTGCAAGAAAATAAGGATAAAATTCGCGGTTTAGTTGTTACACATGGACACGAAGATCATATTGGCGGTATCCCGTATCTATTAAAACAATTGAATGTACCAATTTATGCAACAAAATTAACAATCGGTTTAATTGGAATTAAATTAAAAGAACATGGGCTTCAAAATTTAACGCAATTATTTGTTATTGATTCTGAATCGGTTATTGAATTTGGTTCAATAAGCTTGACGTTTTTTAAAACGAATCACAGTATTCCTGACTGCCTTGGTATTGCTTTTTATACACCAGAAGGTACTGTAGTACATACAGGCGACTTCAAATTTGATTTGACTCCTGTAAATAATCAATACCCAGATATTCATAAAATGGCTAAAATCGGAAGTGGTGGCGTTTTAGCTCTGCTCTCTGAAAGTACGAATGCAGAACGCCCTGGATTTACTCCATCAGAACGATCTGTAGGTGAGCGCATTGAAGAAGCGTTCATCAAAGCTCGTAGAAAAGTCATTGTTTCTACATTTGCTTCTAATGTTAATCGCGTACAGCAAGTGGTAGATGCGGCTATAAAAACGAATAGAAAGCTTGCTTTGCTTGGGAGGAGTATGGTTAATGTAGTGTCTGTTGCTTTAGAACAAGGTTATTTGAATATTCCTGAGGGAATGTTAATAGAAGCAAATGAGATCAATCAAATGGACCCAGAAAGGGTAGCTATTCTTTGTACTGGAAGTCAAGGTGAACCTATGGCTGCTTTATCCCGTTTAGCCAGTGGAAACTATCGACAGGTAGATATCCTATCTGAAGATACTGTCATTTTAGCCGCAACTCCTATCCCAGGAAATGAACGTAATGTTTCACGTATTATAGATAATTTATTTTTATTGGGAGCCAATGTTATTTATGGATCGGGCAGTTCAACGGGAATGCATGTTTCTGGACATGCCTATCAAGAAGAATTAAAATTAATGCTTACTTTAATGAAACCTAAATATTTCATTCCTATTCATGGTGAATTTAGAATGTTACATCATCATAGTCTATTAGCAGAGTCCGTTGGTGTTAAGAAAGAGAATATTTATGTTATTAGTAATGGTGATGTTGTTGATATAAAGAATCAAGTCGCTTGGAAATCCAGACGAATACCTGCAGGAAATATATACGTAGATGGATTGGGTATTGGAGATGTTGGAAACGCAATCTTACGCGATCGTAAACAGCTTTCTGAAGATGGTATGCTTGTTATAGTTATCACACTTAGTAAAACAGAAGGGAAAATTATTTCTGGTCCGGATATGATTTCTCGTGGATTTGTATATGTTCGTGATTCGGAAGAATTTTTGCAGAGGATTAACCAATTGGTTGTAACAACCATTAACAATTTACAAAAAGAAAATGTTAGTCAATGGAATGTTCTTAAGAAAGAAATAAGAGAAGTACTTGGACAGTTTGTATACTCACATACAAAAAGAAAACCAATGATTCTTCCTATAATAATTGAAGTTTAAACGGACTGTTTTAAGTAATTGCTGTTTGATATTACTGTGTATACATGTAAAATGTTGTATAAGAGTAGATAAAAAACATTAGAAATGTTTGTATTCTAATGTTTTTTTTATATAACGTTAAGAAAGATAAATTTTTTATTTTTAGGGAAGGGTCAAAATAATGAGCTTTACATTAAATAAAACAATAATTAAACGATTATGTGGAGAAACCTCATATAAAAAGGGTGAGGCCTATTATAAGACAGACAAGGTTGATATTACTAATTACGATACTCAGAGAAATATTTGCGAGGCAACAGTAAAGGGGAACGGAGATTTCTATGTCAAGATAGAAACCGCTCATAATGGTGATATTGTTGGGGAATGCAGTTGTCCTTCACTTGCTTCTTTTCATACATATTGTCAACATATTGCAGCTGTATTACTATATATAAATAATTTTCAACAAAGTGGACAATCGTTAGAAGTTAATTCAAAAAAAGATCCCATGAACTCTAAAGATGCTCAACTAGCGAGTGGTATGTTGGATTTATTTGATGAAAAGCCACTGCGACCTAAAAGTAAGCAGCACCGATTTGATACACGAAAAATACTTGATGTGGAATTCTTTTGTATTCCAGTATCTTCTAAAAACGGGGGGACGCTGTTTGGTATTCAGGTAAAGTTAGAGAAGTTATACACTGTATATAAGCTTAGAGAGTTTCTTAATAGAGTGGAACAAAGAGAGCCTTTCATATGTTCAAATAATTTTACTTACACGTCAGATGCTTATAGTTTTCAGCCGGAAACGGATGCTGTTATTCAACAACTGATTCAAATTTACCGAAATGAAAAAATGTATGTAGAATCGTTGCAAATAAACGCTAAACAAGATGAAAGTATGATTTTAATTCCACCTGCGTCCTGGGATTATATGCTTTCACTGCTTTCCGCTACTTCATTTGTAACGGTTGAGCATGATGGAAAATCATTTCATGGTGTACATGTCTCAAAAGGATTATTACCTATAAATTTTGAGTTCAATAAAGGTGTAAATGGGGGATATATACTTGAGATTAGTGGGTTACAACAAGTTCAAGTAATGGATACATATAGTTATGCTCTTTTTGGAGGGAAGCTATATCGTTTAAACGTGGAGGATTGTAATCGGCTTATTGAATTAAAGAGAATGATGAATCGTTCTAGAAGTAATCAATTTCATATTTCAATTGAGAAAATGGAACATTTCGTAGCGAAAGTAGTACCAGGTTTAATGAAGCTTGGTAACGTTCGGATTGATGAGGTTGTATCGGAACGCATTGAAAAAACACTTCTCAAAGCCAAATTGTTTTTAGATCGGGTCAAGGATCGGTTACTGGCAGGACTAGAATTCCAATATGGAAATGTTGTTATCAATCCGTTAGAAGAGGATGGACAACCTTCAGTTTTCAATCGGGAGGAGAAAAAAGAACAAGAAATTTTAGAAATTATGAATGAGAGTGCCTTCGCGAAAACAGAAGGCGGTTATTTTATGCATAATGAGGAAGCGGAATATAATTTTTTATATCACGTTGTTCCGAAATTGAAAGGTTTACTGGAGATTTATGCGACTACAGCTATTAAGTTGCGCATTCATAGAGGAAACAGTGCACCTCTCATAAGGGTAAGGCGGAAAGAGCGAATGGATTGGTTATCATTCAGTTTTGATATAAAAGGAATTCCGGAAGCTGAGATTAAAGGTGTATTAGCAGCACTTGAGGAGAAACGTAAATATTATCGATTAGCGAACGGTTCCTTGCTATCCCTAGAGAGCGAGGAGTTTAATGAGATTAACCAGTTTATAAAGGAATCGGGTATTCGCAAAGAAATTCTAAAAGGAGAAGAAGTGAATGTACCGCTCGTGCGCAGTGTAAAATGGATGAGTTCACTTCAAGAAGGAAATGTTTTGAGTGTAGATCAATCTGTTCAAGAGTTGGTAGAAAACATTCAAAGCCCTAAAAATCTAAAGTTTACTGTACCAGATAGCTTAGCTACAGTCCTTAGGGAATATCAAAAATATGGATTTGAATGGATGAAGACACTCGCATATTATCGTTTTGGTGGCATATTAGCAGATGATATGGGACTTGGTAAAACGCTGCAAAGCATTACTTTTATCGCTTCTATTTTGCCTGAAATTCGAGAGAAGAAGCTACCTGTATTAGTCGTATCGCCGTCTTCTTTAGTTTATAACTGGCTAAGTGAATTAAAGAAATTTGCTCCAGATATTCGAGCTATTATTGTGGATGGAAATCAAACAGAACGCCGAAATATTTTAAAAGATGCTACAAAGTTTGACGTTATTATTACGTCGTATCCTTTGTTACGAAGAGATGTAAAGTTATATGCACAGCCATTCCATACGTTATTTCTTGATGAAGCACAAGCATTTAAAAATCATACGACGCAAACTGCAAAAGCAGTGAAAGCGATTCAAGCAGAGTATCGTTTTGCACTGACTGGAACTCCTGTAGAGAATTCATTAGAGGAACTTTGGTCTATTTTCTATGTAGTATTCCCGGAATTGCTTCCAGGAAGAAAAGAGTTTGGAGACTTGAGGCGTGAAAACATTGCAAAACGGGTGAAGCCGTTCGTGTTACGTCGTTTAAAAGAAGAAGTCTTGAAAGAATTACCAGAGAAAATAGAGCACTTACAATCATCTGAACTACTACCAGATCAAAAAAAGCTTTATGCAGCTTATTTAGCAAAGTTGAGAGAAGAAACATTAAAGCATTTAAACAAAGATACATTGCGTAAAAACAAAATTAGAATTTTGGCTGGTTTGACGAGACTTCGGCAGATTTGTTGTCACCCAGGTTTGTTTGTCGATGACTATAGGGGGAGTTCAGCTAAATTTGAACAGCTTCTAGAAATTGTGGAGGAGTGCAGAAGTACAGGGAAGAGAATTCTTATATTTTCACAATTCACGAAGATGCTTTCCATCATTGGACGGGAGTTAAACCGTCAAGCTGTCCCGTATTTTTATTTAGATGGGAATACTCCGGCGTGTGAACGTATAGAGTTATGCAATCGGTTTAACGAAGGAGAGGGGGATTTGTTCCTTATTTCTTTAAGGGCTGGTGGTACTGGTCTCAATTTAACAGGAGCGGATACCGTTATATTGTACGATTTATGGTGGAATCCTGCAGTCGAACAGCAAGCGGCAGACCGTGCTTATCGAATGGGACAAAAGAATACTGTACAAGTGATCAAATTAGTAGCGCATGGCACGATTGAAGAAAAAATGAATGAGTTGCAAGAGAGCAAGAAGAATTTAATTGCAGAAGTGATTGAGCCAGGTCAGGAGAAGCTATCTTCGATTACGGAGGAAGAAATTAGAGAGATTCTTATGATTTAACATCGTAAATATTAGAGGATTTTAAGGAAATAAAAGCTATTCTTTCGTAAATGCCAAAGAATAGCTTTTTTCATTATGAACGTAATAATTACATTCTTTTTCGAGCAAAGTAAGTGGATCATATATTTTTGTTAACTATTTTTTGTACCTTTACTTTTATAAGGTTTCGCATTTTTCTTTTTCTTAGCGCTAGATTGCCAGCGGTTCCAGCCTTTACTTCCTGTTCCTTGACCTGTCCCCTTCTTAGCTTTAGCTTTCGTTTTACTCATATAATCACTCCGTTATTATTATAGAAAATCTACTTTGATAGTAGTCAATGTCTTTGAAATATAATCTCGATCCATGACTATGTTTGTTCCTAACAGTTGCTGATCAGAACAAACAACTGAATGCTCTAGTATATCATAAAATGGGAAGTAATTTGATGCATTATGAAATCATTATCGAAATTTGTATAGATTTATTCGAATTGTAGAATGTTATTACATATGATAAAAATTATAAAGAAAATGAAATTTATGAGAAATACAATGGATTCTGTTTTTCGGACAATTACACTACTTGTCATATACATGATGGTTACGTTGAGTAAATTATTTTTTGGATTGAAGCCACAAAAGAAGCGATAAATTTTATCCCGCTATTCGTGAACGGTAAGATTCACACCTCAAAATTCAGCAAAAGCAAAGGAGATAGGTAGGGGATGAAGCCCCCACCGCTAATTAAAGTTTTACTTTATAAAGATGTTTTATTTACAACAATCAATAAAGCCGTAAAATAAAGAATTGAAAAATATTTTCAAACTTTTTGTTGACTTTCTTGTTTTTTTGTATAGAATAATCATTAATAAAATGTTTCAGAGATGTGACAACAAAACGACTATGAAAGGACGAGTAGTAGTAGGATGTAGTCAAAGCGAGTCAGGGGTGGTGTGAGCCTGATACGAAGCCTGTTATGAAGAACCTCCTGGAGTCGCTAACCGAAATCCTTTAAAGGAAAGTAGACTTAGCCGGAAACTTCGCCGTTACAAGAAGAACAGTATCGAGATTTCTCTAATCTCCGTACTGAATAAGTGAGCAACCTCTGTTGCTAATTTGGGTGGTACCGCGGAACCAAAGCCTTTCGTCCCAGTTTTTTGGGAAAGAAGGGCTTTTTTTGTTGGCTTCTTTCCACTACATCCAAACATTTTAGGAGGAAACCAACATGTATCAATCATTAATGACAGTAAGAGAGACACAAATCGCAATTAAGGAAGTTAAAACATTTTTTGAGGATCAATTAGCAAAACGTCTTGGACTATTCCGCGTATCTGCACCATTATTCGTAACGAAAAAATCAGGTTTAAACGATCACCTAAACGGTGTAGAACGTCCAATTGAATTTGATATGCTTCACTCAGGAGAAGAATTAGAAATTGTTCATTCACTAGCGAAATGGAAACGATTTGCACTACATGAATATGGTTACGAAGCTGGTGAAGGTTTATATACAAACATGAACGCGATTCGCCGTGATGAGGAACTTGATGCAACGCATTCCATTTACGTTGACCAATGGGATTGGGAAAAAATTGTTCGAAAAGAATGGCGTACAGTGGATTACTTACAAGAAACAGTACGTACAATTTATGGAATATTCAAAGATTTAGAAGATCATTTGTTTGAAAAATATCCGTTCCTTGGGAAGTATTTACCGGAAGATATCGTATTTATCACATCTCAAGAATTAGAAGATAAATATCCAGAGTTAACGCCGAAAGATCGTGAGCACGCGATTGCGAAAGAGCATGGTGCAGTCTTTATTATCGGAATTGGCGATGCACTTCGCTCTGGTGAAAAGCATGATGGACGCGCATCTGACTATGACGATTGGAAATTAAACGGAGATATTTTATTCTGGCATCCAGTACTGCAATCTTCATTTGAATTATCATCAATGGGAATTCGCGTTGATAGTAAATCACTTGATGAACAGTTAACGAAGAAAGGCGAAGATTTCAAACGTGATTACGATTTCCATAAAGGAATTTTAGAAGACGTGCTCCCGCTTACAATTGGTGGTGGCATTGGGCAATCAAGAATGTGCATGTACTTCTTACGTAAAGCGCATATCGGTGAGGTTCAAACTTCTGTATGGCCTGATGAAATGCGTGAAGCGTGTAAGAAGGAAAACATTCACTTGTTTTAATAAAGAATGCATCGAATTATTTTTTGAACGGGGACTGTTGATTCATAAGTTTACCAAACATGATTTAAATTAGCTCTATCTTTTTATTAGTTTTGAGGTATGAAACTCTTCAAAAAACATCCGAAATATCAAGAGATATCTTTTTCTGTGGTATATAAAGCAGAAAAAAGAGACACATGATATTTTTGGATGTTTTTTATGTTTCGTAAATTGGAATGCTGTACATTATCAAAAAAATAAAAACTAATTGTGTGATAGACTAAAATTTGAAATAACATGTATGTAGTAGTTCGGCTATTAGGATACAGGTTACGCATTTAATATATATATGTCTCTGACAGAATGTTTATTGGATAACCAAAAGGGGGAGAAAAGTATGTTACATAGTTTACATGCAATAGAAGAAGTACGAAATGGAAACATGTATACGAAAGAAGCGAATATATGGCTAGGATTTTTATTGGAAGAATATGGATTGGTGAGTATAGAAAGGAATTACCGAAGTATATTAGAGTATGTGGAACGGACGCTAAGGCATTTAGAAAAAATGAATGCTTCATACGGTATTCGTGCTCGTGTAGAAACTGTATTATGCTGGAGTGAAGTATCGAAGTGTGGTTCTGTAACGCAACGCAAGAAGTGGGAGGATTTAGGAGTGTCGTTTTTAGCACATAACGAAGATTCAGCTTTTATTTATAGACGCTATTTTCCATATGATGATGTAACGTTTACACTTATTCGTACGCATGGATTAATAGGGCAAGTATTACGAGGAGAAGTATCCATGACTTCTCATGATGAACTGGTAAGATTATGGCAGCGAGGTGTGATTCAAAAAGATGAACTGCGTGAAGTGCTTCGTGTTTTAAATGAATGTATTATTACCGGGGTATCTGATAAGTTATGGATAAGAGTGAAGGAAGAGGTATATGAACGTATTGAACAAATACTTTGCGGAGAACTGATTGAATATAGTGTAAAGCAGCGAATTCGGCGGTTACGTACGAATGCTTCACCTAACGATACATATTTTGTTCAAGAGTATGATTCAATTATGAATGATAGGTTAGAAGAAATGTTTACAGTTTTATTTGATTATGACCTTTGGTATGTAGAAGCAGCATTAACTCATTTTAGTTTTGAAGAATTCGTGAAAGTATTTGCATTAGCCTACCAACATATTACTCAGAAGAATATAGATCATATCAGTTTCCAGCCTCTTATGGACGCATTGTATTATGAGAGAGGTGGAGATAAATACTTAAATATTTATACGAAACGAGCAATTGAAAAAGTATTGCGAAGTGTATCAATAGTAGAATTGCTAAATATGAGTCGAATTCCTCAATCAGAAATGTATCCTGAATTAAAGGAAACTGAAAACGTATTAACAATTGGTTTTGGAACAAGTGAGGTTGGAAAAACACTCATCGAATTTTGTTTAGCCTGTAAAAAAGAAAATAATGCTCATTATGAACAAGCTGTCATGATGTTATGTGAAATATTTGGCTTACGCCGGGATGTGTTTGATCGATTGGAAAATGAGGAAGAATATCTTTCGCATATGAATGGAAGTGTAGATGATAAAGTTGTGGTTCTTCCATATGTAGTAGGAGATACAATAGTAGAAATTGGTCCCGGTGGGGGCGTAATGATGAATAAATTTAAAGAGGTTTATCCGAATAAATCGGTTATTGGAATAGATTTATCACGAAATGTAATTGAGAAGTTAACAAGTGATAAATACGAAAAAGGCTACAACTGGGAAGTTACACTAGGCGATGCTTTACATCTTGCAGATACATTCCATCCGGAAAGTATTTCTACAGTTCATTGTGGTTCAGTAAATCATGAGATTTTTTCTTACGGAGAAACAGATGGTAAGAAATTTAATGTTGCGACAATGGAACGTCTAGTGAGAAGTGTATTTCGAGTATTGACTTCTGGAGGACGTTGGATTATTCGTGATGGAGTAAAGACAGAAAGTAAAGAATGGTGTGAATTACATTTTCATGATGAAACCGCTATGCCTTTCTTAAAAAATTATCAACGTGATTTTCAAGGGCGACAAATTAAGGTGAATATATTAGATGTGGATCGAGTAAGAATGCCAGTTAATGATGCAATGGAATTTTTATATACGTATACGTGGGGAGAAGAAGCGTATCCACATGAGGTGCAAGAACAATTTGGTGTATTCACACTTCAAGAATATATTGATTTTGTAGAGAGTGTTGTAGGTTCAGAGAATGTAAAAGTAATTGAGGCCAAGCAGTACCTTCTAGAAGGTTATATAGAACATTTATCGCAAAAGGTTACATTGTATGATGAACATGGTGAACAAATAGCATTGCCGAATAGTACATGTTTGATTGTGTTTGAGAAAAGATAAAAGAGACGGAATCATGTTTTTTACTTAAAAGATAGAAGATGGGGCTAGCAAAATTCGATTTCGCTGCCTCGTTCCAGAAAAGATTCTGAAACGGATTTACATATAATCTGTTTCGGAATCTTTTTTTATGAGCATGTATAAATTGAGCTTTAGAAATTATGTTTACTAGTTTTATATTTTAAACTAATTTTTCCTAGATTTTACTTAGATTTTACTTTCACCACCTACAATGAAAATAAGAAAACGTAAGTGATAAAAATTTACACTTGTTTCATAAAGTGAGGAGGTAACGTGATGGAATTAATAATTGACCACGTAACAAAAAAATATGGTGAGAAAATAGCATTGAATGATTGTAGTTTACATTTAAAACCAGGAGTATTAGGACTTTTAGGCCCGAACGGTGCGGGGAAGTCTACACTTATGCGTATGTTAGCAACAATTGAACAACCGACGAATGGTAGTGTGATATGGGATGGGGAAAATATTCAAAAGAAACCGAAGTTGTTACGTTCAGAGCTCGGATATTTACCGCAAGACTTTGGTGTATATCCAAATATGAACGCGGTCGAATTTCTAGAGTATATAGCAGCGATGAAAGGTTTATCAATGAGCTCTTCAAAAAAGCGGATCAATGAATTGCTTGAAGCGCTGAACTTAATGAATGACCGGAAACGACTATTAGGTGGCTATTCAGGTGGAATGCGGCAAAGAGTTGGAATTGCACAGGCGCTATTAAATGATCCGAAATTATTGATTGTAGATGAGCCGACAGTAGGATTGGATCCTGAAGAAAGAATTAGATTTAGAAATTTATTATCTAGTCTTTCTACGGATAGAATGGTTATTTTATCGACGCATATTGTAACGGATATTGAATCAATTGCGACAGATATTGCTTTATTATCAAAAGGAAATGTATTAGCTCATATGAGACCTGAACAACTATTAAAGCATGTAGAGGGAAAGTATGGGAGTGGGTTATACCAGCTTCTGAGTTACATCATGTTCAAAAGAAATATATAGTAAGCAGCGCGATTCACCGGAGTGATGGAATTCATGCACGCATCGTTTCCAGCAATGCGCCTAGTGCTAAAGCACATATAATCGCAGCCTCTCTTGAGGATGCTTACTTATATTATGTTTCTTCGAAAGGAGGGCATAAAATTGAACAATGTATATAATCTATTTTATTTCATTAAAAACAATTTAATTAGACAAATGAGAAGTTATCCATTTCTAATTGTAATTGGATTAACGATTTTTTTGGGATATGCTTGTGTGCCAGCAGCTTCAGCAGGCTATGAAATATTTTATCTTGGTGGAGTTAGAGGAGTATATAATTCAAATTGGCTTGGTGGTATGGGAGCAATGACTTCTACTTTATTTATTTGGTTGCTTGGTTTTTATATGTTAAGAAGTCAAATTTCAGACGATCAACAGTTAGGAGTAGGGCAATTGATTGCCGCTTCACCTATAAGTAAATTTCAATATATTTTTAGTAAAACGATTTCTAATTTTATTGTTTTAGTGGTCATTGAGACGGTATTTATCATTGCTTTTATGGTAATGCAATTTATACGTGGGGAAGACCTTTCGTTTCAATTAGGTGGTTATTTATATCCACTCTTTTATATTGTATTTCCTTCATTATTGCTTCTAGCGGCATTCACAATTTTTTTTGATGTGTTTCCTGGTCTAAAAGGTGTAGTAGGCAATATTGTGTTCTTTTTCTTGTGGGTGTTATTAGCGATTATGTCGTTTGAAATGTCAAATCGTTATTTAGATGTATTTGGTTTAGGAATCATTCGTTCTGATATGATACATGATGCAATGAGAGAATATGAATTTTTAAGAGAAACAAATGGTGGAGGATTCGGGTATAACCCGGTAGAGGGAAAGATTAAAACATTTCACTGGGATGGATTGACTTGGGATGCAGAAATGCTTGTAACAAGTTTGGTTTGGATTGGAATGGCGATGTTACTAATTTGGCTAACGTCCCTTGTGTTTAATAGATTTCTTACATTTACCAAAGTAAAGGAAAAGGTAAGAGAGGTTGAAGGGAATAAGAAAACAATCGCTGTGAATGAACAAAATCATAACTCTTTTATATTCACTTCTATAACGAAAACAAAGAGCATTAGTATGTTTCGTTTAATTAAAGCGGAGCTATCGATTATGTTAAAAGGGTTTACGATTTGGTGGTATGTAATTGCGATTGGGCTTATAGCATTTGGATTGATATGTCCGGTAGATATATCAAAAGGATGGCTACCTATTATTATAATTTGGCCAATTGCAATTTGGTCACAGATGATGACGAGAGAAAAATACTATGGTACGGATCAAATTATTATTTCGAGTTGTTCCCCATTGTATAAGTTTTTTGCAACATGGATTTCAGGTGTTATCGTGGGTCTCATTATCTCCAGTGGTCTTATCATTCAATTTATATTAATTGAAGATATTTCATTCTTGTTTTCTTGGCTTAGCGGTATAGTGTTCATTCCAACGCTAGCGTTAGTATTTGGAGTGTGGAGCCGAACGCATAAATTGTTTGAAGTCATGTATATACTTTTATGGTATTTAGGGCCAGTGAATCATCTTCCATATGTAGACTTCTTAGGAATATCAACATCATACGCTATTTTGTATATGGGGTTATCTATCTTATTGCTAAGTATTGCATTAATTGGGCAGTTACAGCAAATGGGAAGGCTACGGCTAATATTCAAGTAAGTAGTCAAGAGGGGTGATGTAATGAAGGGAATCAAAGAGAAAATATATTTATTTTCATCTATAAGTCTAATGAGTTTAAGTATAGTGGCTTGTGGTACAAAAGAGAGTGAAGCGCCAGTCTCCAAACAGTTCGCCGTGAAAAATATAAATGAGATTTATATAAAAACAGTAGGAGAAAATATTAAACTCCATTCTACAACAGAAACAGATATTAAAGTTGATATAGGAGAGATAAAAGATGTAAAAGTGAAAGAGAATGGAGAGAAATTAGAAGTTATTACAGAACACTCTTCATCCATTGTAAATTTAAAAACAGCTACTGTGCATATATACCTTCCTGAAAAAACATATAAAAAAATAGATGTTAAAACAGAGTCAGGTGAGGTAATAGGTGAAAATATAGCATCTGAACAATTGAATTTGTATAGCGATTCAAGTGATATGACAATAAAAGAGTATAAAGGAAACAATATAAAAGGAGTTTCCAAATCAGGAGGGATTACGTTACAGGGAGTGGAAGGAAGCTTCGATATTCAAAACGATACGGGAGAGGTGAATGTATCCTCTGTTTCAAATTTAAAAAATGAAAGTAAAATAAAAACCGAATCATCTCATATAAATATAAACTTTAAGAGAGAGCCAAAAAATCTAGAGGTTGACTTGTCAACGCGTGCGGGCCAAATAAAAAATGAATTTTCACTTTCAACTGGTGAAAAAGGAAACAATCATAAGGTAAAAGGTCGTATAGGAACTGGAAAAGGGAATGATACAAAGTTAACGGTGCAGTCTATGACAGGAACGATTGAGTTGAAACGTAATGAGAGTGTGAAACAGCTTTAAAAAATAAAGTTCGATTATGAAAGATACATTCTGAATGGATACTGATACTCTCGCTCTACTTAGAATATGTTTGTACAGTATAAATCTCTTTATAGGTGTGTTTATTTAAACTTTTTAAATTATTCTAGATTGCTCTTCATCGGTGCACTGTATACTCTCTTTTTCTTGACAGGAATATCATATAGTATTAATATACCGGGGAGTATATTAATACTATATACATGGTAAAAACGTCTAATGAAAAGGAGTACAGGGTGTCATGCGAAGGAAAAAAGAATTAACAAATTCGAATTCGAAACGACAGTTATCGAACATTTTAGCCCAAACGGTTAAAACCGGAATTATTAAATCGAATTTGGTCCCAATGTTTGCTGGGTTAACATTGGCTTTATATAAATATAAGATTAGCCCGTTTGAGAAAATTCCAGAGATTATATTTGCTTTCATCGGTTCTATTTTAATCATAGGTGCAGCAGGGGCTTTTAATAATCTGTATGATCGTGATATTGATTCGATTATGGAGAGAACCAAAAAGAGACCAACTGTAACCGGAGAAATAAGCCCTAAGGCTGTATTATGGCTTGGAATATTGATGACAATCTCCGGGTTAGTATTTCTTGCACTAACCACATATTTAGCAGCCTTATTAGGGTTTTTAGGCTTATTTTTGTATGTTGTACCGTATACAATGTGGAGTAAGAGAAGAACAATTTACAACACAGAAATTGGAAGTGTTTCAGGGGCAATGCCACCACTCATTGGCTGGGCTGCTATTTATCCGGATATAATGCATCCGGCTATTATTGGGCTTTTTATCATAATGGTTATTTGGCAAATGCCTCATTTTTACGCCATAGCTATTCGCAAACATGATGAGTATAAGGCTGCAAAGGTTCCGATGCTTCCAGTAGTCAAAGGTGTTAAAAGAACATATATACAAACGAATATCTATTTAATTGTTTTAATTGGAATAAGTGTTCTTTTAGGATCTTTAAGCATTGGTCTTATGCTAGTAGCGCTTCTTTTAAGTACTTTATGGCTTGTTTTAAGCATTTATGGTTATAAAAAGATGGATTCAGAGAAATGGGCAAAATCATTGTTTATTTTTTCTCTTTTCCATATGACGATTTTATTTTCAACGATCATTATCTATTCCCTTATAGGTGTCTTTTTTGGAAGATGAATATAGGTAACGAATGAAAAGTTTTAGAACGATTTAATTTGTAAAGAATAAAAAAACCAATTTCTCGTGTATTAGAATGAGAGATTGGTTTTTTAGCGTGTGAATAAATTTTACTTACGTTTGTTCTACTAAATTGAACGAAAGTAATCGTCACTTTAATAAAACTATATTTTTGTCGATAATAAGTACTATAGAGTTGGAAGGGTAATATGAATCGTTGTTCCTTTTTCTATTTCACTGTCTACTTGAATGGTTCCACCATGTGCCGTTATAATTTTTTGGGCGATAGCCATTCCTAAACCAGTTCCTTCATTTGAAACGTTTGTAGTTGTACCTCGGTAGTACTGTTTAAATAGATTTTGAACTGTCATTTCATCCATACCGACGCCAGTATCTTCTATTATAATATGTACAGTGTCCTCTAATAGAATCGAGGTATGGATCTTTGTTTCTACAGGGTTATGTAAAACGGCGTTCATAAATAAATTTTGCAAAGAGCGATGTAGTAATTTTGTATCAATAGGAATAATAATGTTCGTTTTGTCTGCGTGAAAGCTAAAATGATAGTGTTCAGATCGTGGATCATTTGTCATATCAGCTATCATTCTTCTTGTAAATTCAATGATATTTATTTCTTCTTTTTTTAGCGGGATTTGTGAATCATGAAGGCGGAACGAGAGGTTTAAGTCTTCAATTAACTCCTTCATATGGTCCCCTTTTTGTTGAATCTCTTGCAGAAACTTCTCTTTTTCTTCCTCACTCCATTCATGGTCGGGTGATAACATAAGTGCACTGTATCCTGTAATATAAGTGAGAGGTGTCTTTAAATCATGAGAGATTCCTGCCATCCATTCGCGTTTCATTTTCTCAAGTTGTTCTCGTTCATTCTCTATTTCTCGTAATCTATTTGTTAAATGTTCTATATTTAGAAAGACGTCTTTATATAAGCGATAAGGGCCTTTTAATTTTCCTGTTTTTTTATTGTACATTTGTTTCGTACTTTCTGGGGTTACATAAGAGCCTTCTGCTAGATGGTTAATCCATGAAATTATTCGAAATAAAGGTTTCCCGATATGCCATCCATATAAAATAGCGCCTAAAATAAGAGTACATACAAAGAGGCAAAAAACGATAAGAGCTTCCGTGTCTTTGTTCTCTTTGCTTATTCCGATAAGAGGTAGTATGCCTTCCATGAAGATGGCCATGAAAATCCCCATAAAAAAAGTACCGATAAATAAACTACGAATAAAATGAAAGCCTAGTCGGAAACCAATTTTCATTTTTGTTGCTCCTTAGTATGCGGGATAAATTTATAGCCAATTCCTCTCAAATTAACAATGTATGTAGGGGATTTAGGATCTTCTTCTATTTTTTTACGTAATTTAGAAATATGCATGACTACTGTTTTATCATCACCCATAGAAGTAAGTCCCCACACTTGTTCATATAATTGCTCAGCTGTAAAAATCCGATTTGGATGTGTGCATAAGAAAGTAAGTAATTCTAGTTCTTTAGCAGTGCAATGTACAGATTTTCCGTTTACTGTTATCAGTCCCTCGCTTGGATATAGAGAAAAGGATTCAAAATGTAAGTTTGAATGTTCTGCTTGGCGGTTATTTAGCAGCATACTTTGTCCGCGTAATTGTACGTTAATTCGAGCAGCTACTTCTAAAGGATTAAATGGTTTTGTTATGTAATCATCCCCACCAATTCCGAGGCCTGTTAATTTATCTAAGTCACTAGAGCGCGCTGTCACAAATAGAATAGGGGTATTTGTATAGTTTCGTATTTGTCTACATAATTCGAAGCCGTCTATATCTGGTAGCATAACATCGAGTAAGATAATATCGAATGGATGATTTTTAACTAAGTTTAACGTCTCACTTCCGTTTAGAGCGGTTGTTACATGAATAAAATTTTCTTTCTTTAAGGTTAGTACCAACATATCTAGTATACCTTGCTCGTCATCTACTAAAAGAATATTTTCTGTTCTCATTATGTATCCGCCTTTACATGTTTTTTGTCTCATTAAAATGATTTGGAAAATATTTCACATGTAATAGTGTAACATAATACTATTTTGCTAGATAAAAAAATAACAACAAAGAAATATTCCTTGTTGTTATTTTTGAAAATGAAATTAATTCATTTGTACCATCGGTTCAATTTTTGCCATAAAAGATTGATGAAGAGCTTCTACACCATCTACTAAATGTAGGCGATCAATGACAACAGATACTTTAATTTCAGATGTACTTACCATTTTAATATGAATATTTTCGTCTTTTAATGTAGAGAACATGTCAGCGGCAACACCTGGATTGGATACCATGCCGGATCCAACAATTGATACTTTTGCTAGATGATTTTCATATTCTACAGATCTATAGTGAAGTGCTTCTTGATTTTGTTCTAATACTTCTAATGTTTCTCTTAAGTCACCCGAATGAATAGAGAAGGATAGATGTACAGTACCTTCATTTGTAATACTTTGAATAATAATATCAACATTAATGTGAGCGGTAGCCAACGTAGAGAAAACAGTTGAAAGTGCTCCTTGTTCTAATCCTTTAATTGTTACGCGTGTAATATTATCTTCAAATGCAATACCTTTTACGATTGATTGTTGTTCCATGTTACATTCTCCCCTTACAATTGTTCCGTTTTCTTGTTCCATACTTGAACGAACTTCTAAAACTACGTTATGATTTTTCGCGAATTCAACAGCACGTGGATGCAGTACACCAGCACCAAGATTTGCGAGCTCTAACATTTCATCATAAGAAATTTCATCTAATTTATATGCGTCTTTTACAACGCGTGGATCAGTCGTGTATACACCTGTTACGTCTGTGTAAATATCACATTTTTTCGCTTTCAGCGCAGCTGCTAATGCAACAGCAGTTGTATCAGAACCACCGCGGCCTAGTGTGGTAATTTCGTTCTCTTTACTTAGTCCTTGGAAGCCAGCAACGATTACAATTGTTCCTTCTTGTAAAAGGGATTGAATACGTTCAGTATTAATATCAGAGATTCTTGCACTTCCATGTACAGATTCAGTCGTAATACCAGCTTGCCACCCAGTTAGTGAAATAGCGTCGTATCCTTTTGCTTGCAGCGCCATTGTTAATAAAGAAATGGTAACTTGTTCGCCAGTTGTTAAAAGCATGTCCATTTCACGTTTACTCGGATTTTCGGTAATAGCAGTAGCAAGTGCGACAAGCTCATCTGTGCTTTTTCCCATTGCAGATACAACTGTAACAACACCGTTCCCTCGTTCATATTCTTCAATAATTAAATTTGCTACATGTTGAATGCGCTGAATACTTCCGACAGAAGTACCACCGAATTTTTGAACAATCGTTTCCATTACAAATTCCTTCTTTCATCCATTTTTATTAATTAATCAGGAAAGGTGTAAAAAACATATAAGAGAGATGTATAAGTCCCTAAATATTCCTGTAGTTACCGGAAAGAAAAACAAAAAAACACCATCTCAAATAGGGGAGGATGGTGCTGTTACAGGAAAAGGGAAACAGAAAAAGGAGCTAATAAAAAAACCGCCAAAAAAGAATATCATATAAAGCATGATACCTCTTTTTTGTAGATAGCTCTTCATATATACACGTCTGTACATATGACAGTTCTGTTTCTATTCGAAAACAGCCCCAATTAATAAATGCAGAGAAATTTATTAATTTCGGCAACACTTCCTTTTTTCTAAATTCATCGACATCTCTGTGTCTCCTTTAGAATACTTATAAGCGTTGCAACCTCTATCTCACGTTTTGGGCGAGAGTGTTTGGTTTATAAAGTTGTTTGGTAACATTTGTTTTATAATAATTAAAATATTTTAGGAAATCAAGTGCTTTGTTAATATTTTGAAAATTAAGTCTCTTTGTGTAATGAAAGAATTATTTGAAAAATATAGATAGAATCGAATTTTACGTATACATTAGTGATATAGAGGGAGTGGAGGGAGAGAGGATGAAGAGGCAGAAACCGATTTATGTTCAAACAGAAATGGTAACATCAATGGATGAATTATGGAAGTATACGCAAGATCCGATGTTACATACAGAGTGGGATGCTCGCTTTACTGAAATATCATATTTAGAGAAACAAGATGATGAACCACAACGTTTTTTATACAAAACAAAAATCGGTTTTGGGCTTGAAATAGTTGGTGAAGGGGAATCGGTAGGGGAATTCCAAAAGGAAACAGGAGAAAGAATATCTTCGCTAAAATTTTGGACAGACAATAGACTTTCATTGATACAAATAGGAAGAGGCTATTGGAAATATACACCGAATGGAGAAATGATTTGCTTTGAAACGCAGTATGATTATGAGACGAGATTTGGTGGTGTAGGGAGGATTATAGATTCATATGTATTTCGGCCGCTATTAGGATGGGCGACAGCATGGAGCTTTGATGCTTTAAAATTATGGTTAGAAAAAGGGTTGCATCCTCGCTTGTTAATAAGAAAATCGATTACGTATTGGCTTATTTGTTTTTTACTTTCTTTTGTATGGATGTATCAAGGGCTTATGCCAAAAGTATTATTTAATCACCCAGAAGAGGTACAGATGCTTTCTGTACTTATTGGTTCAAACGAAAATAGCATTCTTTCGCTTAAAATAATTGGTTTTTTAGAAATAGGATTCGGGATCATATGGTTGTTGCCGTTTCAAAAACAGAAGTTATTGCTGCTGCACATTATTATTTTAATTGGTCTAACCATAGTAGCAGGATTCACAAATATTTTGAGTTTTATCCAACCATTTAACCCCATTGCCTTAAATTTTATATTAATTGGATTATCAATTATTGGGTATATGAACAGTAGTGATTTACCAAGAGCGAAAAATTGTAAGAGAAAAAGAAGGGGGTAAATGCGTGGCTAGCATCTATGAAGTATTATTAGGAGAATCTTATCAGCAGCTACACCCGAAATTACAAAAACGTTATGCAATTACGGAAAACAATAGTTTTATAGGTGAAGGGAAAATGGATGAAATTGATGAAGGATCGTTTCTTGTCAAAATGCTTTTAAGAGTTGCATCTAAGTTTCGCATGTTCTTTTCAGAAAGAGGAAAAGAAGTACCGTTTACAATACATAATATTGCTGAAGAGGATGCGAAAGGAAATGTTTTTGTAAGGTGGAATCGGATGTTTCGATTTGATAACAAAAAACGTTATTTCAATGCCGTTATGTACCTGAATACAAAACAGAATGAAATTATTGATTACTTTGGTGAACCGTATTTGCTCGTATCAACACTTGCCTTTTATGTTGATGAAGAAGGAGCAATGCATATCTCATCAAAAAAACAATGGTTTTACATACTTGGGAAGAAAATACCACTACCCAAATTTTTATATGGAGAGGCGAAAGTTATAGAGAGCTATGATGATGTATTAAACTGTTACAAAATTCATGTTCAAGTGCGAAATCCATTATTTGGCCCGCTTTTCTCATATAAGGGAACGTTTGTAGAAAGGGATCAGACTAGATGAAAAATATAATTCTTGGCCTTATTTGTTATATGGTTTTTATTATATTGGAATGGCCGAAATTAAATCCCGTTGAATGTATCATAGTGTTATCTGTTTTTTTATTTATACCAATGTCATTATGCATTGTTGATAAGGAAAAAAGAGATGGATCACAGGTTTTATTTTATAAACTTGTATTGTTACTTTATCCGGTTGCTGCAATCAGTGCGATGCTTGCCTTCATAACAGATTATTTTTTATTTGCAGTGATTTGGTTTATATATACAGGCATTATTGCATTATTCGGCGTAAGTAGGTTACTAGAAAGAGGATGGAAGCCGTTAGAAGAGATGGCAATTGATAGCGGATTTATTTATTTGTTTTTAGGTGGTTTTTGGTTCTTTGCCTCTGTAGCAAATATATCCATTATGCAGTTTAGTTCAGATATTGTTTTGCTTACAGCAGCTCACTTTCATTATTCAGCCTTTTTACTACCCTTATCTGTAGGTTTACTTGGGAGAAAGCAACAAAAGAAAAGTAAACTATATAAATTTATCACGGTTATTATTGTTATTTCACCGATGACAGTAGCGATTGGTATTACTTATTCAAGAACATTCGAGTTCTTCGCGGTATTAATTTATCTCATCTCACTTTATGCTTATGGTGTTTATGTATGGAAAACAAAATTCACTTCGATAATTGCAAAAATCCTTCTTATCATTTCATCGAGTACACTTATGATAACGATTTTATTTTCGTTAGTATACTCATATGGGAACTTTAAGCAAGTTATGACGATCACAATTACGCAAATGGTTTGGATTCATGGTGTTGTGAATGGAATTGGTGTAACATTGCCTGCTTTTATTGGCTGGATGATTGAAAAGAATGTGCCAGCTTACATTCATTATGGAAAACCGATGAGTCGTATCAAAGGGAAGATGAAAGTGGGGGAAACGCTTTTCTTGCAACAGGATTTCATAAAGAAGAAAGAGTATACAGGTCTTGTAGAGCAAATGAGTGATTTTCATAGTATGGGGTTTGATGAAAGAAAAGTATCTCCACTTATCATTGATTTTTATGAGCATACGAAAAATTATCAATTAAAAGCAAACATTAAGTGGTCTCGTTGGTTTCGGCCCTTTGCCTTTCTCTATGAAAAAATAAGTAGACATATACAGCAAATTCATTTAGGAATGGGAAATAGATGGGAAGCTATGTATGGTAATATCATTGCGGTAAAAGGTGAACGAGATGGTAGAGAAGATGTGAGGGCATGGATTCGAAAAAATGAGCAGGATGAAACGATCTTTGTAGCTCTTTATTCACAGCATACATATAGAGGAGATACATATATGAATATTGCTTTGCCGCTACCATTTTCTAATATGACGGGTATTTTAAAATTACGTAATGATAACAAAGATCTTATCATTACTAGTCAGTTAAGAGAGAGTACAAAAGGAGACGAAGGGATTTATTTACATACCCCTTTCTTTACGATTCGATTACCGTTAGCTGAGACTTTTACGATAAAAGAAAAAACTGATCAGATTTTGACAGCGCACCATCAAATGTGGGTGTTTGGTGTGAGGTTTTTAGAGATTGATTATGAGATTGAGAGAACGGAAGGGAGATGTCGTTGAAATTTTTTTTGATATATCTAAAAACTAAATTATTAGAAAAGAAAGAAAAAATAAATGTTATAATAAAAGGAAAAAGAAGGAAGATATTTAGAGGAAGGGGATACATATGCAAGGAGAAATACAGACAAAAAATAAGGGGAGTTATGTAAGTAATTTATTGTTACCTGTTACAAAATCACGGCAGTTTACTTTCTTATGGATTGGTCAGCTGCTTTCTGTACTTGGAAGCTCGGTTACAATGGTAATTCTTCCAGTAGTAGTATATACATTAACAGGTTCAACGGTGGTTATGGGGATGACGATGGCTATGTATATGCTTCCGAATATTCTTGTTTTACCGTTTTCTGGGTTAATCGTTGATCGCATGAATCGAGTTAAATTAATGTTATTTACTGATATTGTTCGATGCATAGTGATGATAACACTTGCGACACTTATTTTTACAGACACTTTAACAATCAATATTCTATATGTATTAGTAGCAGTATATGGACTAATGGAAGGCCTGTTTCAACCGGCATATGCAGCGGTGCGAGCAAGGGTTTTCGTGCCAGAAATTCGGAATGCAGCTAACGCATTAACGCAAATGAGTAATCAAGGCGTTCGTTTAATAGGCCCAGCGCTTGGCGGGCTTATTGTTTCAGTTGCATCGGCTGGAATCGGGTTTGGGTTAGATGCATTGACTTATTTGTTATCTTTTATTTGTTTATTGTTTTTAAAAGATGTAACAGCTAAAAAAGTACAGGAACAAACAAATCAAAAAATGAATCTCAAAAAAGATTTTACAGAAGGTATTGTTGTTTTAAAAAGCCATCCGTGGCTTTGGATTACAATTTTAGCATTTTCATTTATTAATATTTGTTACGCAGGAATTATCGTTGTATTAATCCCTTGGCTATTTAATATACATCATCAGTTTGAACCGTTTGTTTATGGACTTGGAATGGCGTGTTCTGGAGCTGGGGCTGTTGTGGCAGCTCTTATTTTTGGCGGGAGACAGAGGTGGCATAAACGAGGATTGCTTGCCTATGGAGGTGTTCTCATTAGTGGGATGTCACTTTTACTAATGCCTTTTGTTTCTTGGGCACCAGGATTAATAGGGTTAATGGCATTAGAGGGGTTTGGAATTATGATTTTTGGCCTAATATGGGAAACGAGCTTGCAAGAACTCGTGCCAGAAGAAGCGTTCGGAAGGGTAGCAAGTCTTGATATGTTAGGATCGTTTGCATTATTGCCGTTAGGGTATTTAGTTGTCGGTTGGTTGGCGAATATAATTGGTGGTACTGTGACAATTATCATTCTAGCTATTGCAGCAATTGTCGTAGTAGCAATCGCGCTACTTGTTCCGAGCATTCGCAAGTTTGATTAATATAGGTTAACAAAAAACAGTAAGCCCTGTTAAACGGTAGAGCTCACTGTTCCTGAAATACAAATGTTTGCGTAAATTGTTTTTCTGCTTTTTCGGGGTGACCATTATAACTAAAATCTTTCTCTTCCCAGCTAATAACAATATCAAATGAATTGGCGTCTTCATATAATGGGAATTTCATTTTTGTAAAACTAGTTTGACTATATGACACGCTCATATCAGACTTGTTGAAAGGCTTGAAAGAGGCTTTTGATTTCGGGTTATTGTGACGTATTTCAACTGATACGTTAGATACGTCCTTACCGATATTCTTTACAAGTAAGCTGTATGAATGAAACATATCTGCTTTTGATGGTAATGCTTGAGGATCCTTAGCCTTATCAACTTCAATATACCACTGCTTAGATTTTGATGTAACAGGGAGTTCTGCAAAAGTAAAAGCGCTTGTTTGAAGTGGAACTGCAAAACATATGAAAGCAAGTAAGAATAATATTTTTCTTGTCATGTATGATTCTCCAATTCGCTATAGCGGATAGTTTTGATTTTGTTAGCATTTTCTAATTTTAAAGAAGTTATGCATGTATATTTGATTTAGCAGTTATAGAAAAGTGACGCGACACATATGCTGCACTGGGATAACCCGGGAATTGTCGTAGAAGTGATAAGAAAGCACTGGACGGGAAGATAGAAAATTATCTTATTGTGTATATGCATGAGTTATAAAGCTAATCTTTCTTAGTTGATAGAAGGATTAGCTTTATTTTATATGTAATTCTACAGGAAGAAAATGAACTTTTTTCAAGTTGGTAGGTAATAAATAGATAGGATGAATATGGGGAGGTGAAAACGTGGAGGAAACATTACTAATTCAGCTGGCGAAGGAGGGGAATATAGTAAACCAACATGAAACGTATAGGGGTTATGACACAATTGTAGTTCAAGGAGAATTTATAGGTGCTAATGCTAAAAAATTTCAAGCAAAAATATTTCATTATTGGTTTGATCGAAATACAGGACTTGTTTTGAAATATGAAAATCGAAATGAACAAGGAGAGGTAGTGGGTTATTTAGAAACGGAGTCCTTTGTTGTAAATACACCAATTGCAGATAGAGAATTTGCGGTGGATATTCCTCTTGATTATCAGAGACAAAATATGAATTCTAAGTAGTAAGGAGGTTATGAATGAGTAAATTAAGAAATGTTTATAGGCGGGATTATTATTGTGATATTGATTTTTTTATTTTTTGCGAAAGTTGAGAAAAATAAAAAGAGAAGTTGGTAATTTATGTTATAATATTATAAAAGTTTCGGAGGGGAAAATGATGAAAGGAAAGAAAAAGGAGATACAAACAAACGATAAAGCGATTAGTTATACACATATAGAAATGGGTTCCAAAACGATTTGCTTTATGTTTTCAGGTTCAGGTTACAATTACGATAAACCCTTGTTTTATTATTCGACGATGGTAATGCTCCAAAACAAAATCGATGTTGTCCATATCCATTACGCCTATGATGAGCAAACAATGAAAAAAAATATTGAAGAAATAACCAAAATAATAATGGATGATATTAATCCTGTGATTTTAGATGCTTTAAAAAATGGGCAATACAACAATTCGATTTTTTTAGGAAAATCACTCGGAACAATTCCAATTGCGAATGACTTAATGAAGAGAGATGAATTCTTAAAGTCAAAAATGATTTTACTCACTCCTCTGATAAAGTCTGATTCGATTTTTGACTCAATTTTGAATAGTCATCATCAAGGGCTTTTAGTTATCGGGGATAAAGACCATCATTACAATTCAAATCAAATTGACCAATTAAGTAAATCAAATTTAAAGATTGATGTTGTCCAAAATGCAAACCATTCCTTAGATGTTGGAGAATTTGAAACAACAAATTCAATTTTAGCTTTATCAAGGGTAATGGAAAAACTCCAAGAAACCGTTAGGACAAATTAGTGATAAACTGATATTATCAAAAGTTTACCAATTTGGGGGCTAGTTCACTTGCTAAAATAACCATTTAAAAAAAGGTGCTAATTGCACCTCTTTTTAAATGGTTATTTTTAATTTTGTACTTCAAATCCGAACCCGTTAGGATTTTTCTACATAGTCTTTTGTTTTAAATTCTTTACAGGGTATGAAATGAAAATTTAATTGGTTACATTTTACAAATGAATGAATAAGTTATATAATCAATAATCATATTAATAATGTTAATATGATTATTGATTATATAACTTATATGGGGTGTTTATGATGAAGGGAAGAGACGTTGTTTTAGGGCTATTGATGGAAAAAGAGTTGTCTGGCTATGACATAAAAATTGTATTTGAAGATGTGTTCACTCATTTCTTTGATGGAAGCTTCGGTATGATTTATCCAACTTTAAGACAGTTAGAGAAGGAAGGAAAAATTAAAAAAGAGGTTATTATGCAAGAAGGAAAGCCAAATAAGAAGATGTACTTCATAACGGATGAAGGAAGAGAAGAGTTTTATCAATATATGAGGACTGATGTAGAGAAGGATGTGTTACGCTCGGACTTTTTAATGCGAATGTATTTTGGTAATTATGCTGATGGAGAGACAATGAAGAGATGGATTGAAGAAGAAATTGAAAGGAAAGAAGCATATATTGCAGATCTTCGCTTGAAATATGAGAAATGGAGAGAGGGTATAACATTTGTAGAGGAGATTTCGCTTGATGTTGGTATTGCATCGTATGCTGCACAAGTTGAGACATTAAGGAAGAAATTAGTCCAACTTACACTGGAAGAAGATAGGGAAAACAAGGAATAAAAAGAAGTGCTAATTTATAAAGGGGGAGATTGCAATCGAGCAATCAAGGGGGCTTAAGATAGTGTTTTTGATGTGTTTAGGTATTTTTCTTTGTATGATTGATACCACCATTATGAACATCGCTTTACCAGCAATACAATCTAGTGTAAATACGTCATTAGAAAAAATGTCATGGATTTTAAATGTGTATACAATGACAATTGCTGTGCTAGCAGTTCCGTTAGGGCGTATTGCAGATATTTTTGGTAAGGCAAAAATGTATATCATTGGTTTAATCGTTTTTGGTGGTGGTTCCGCACTTTGTGCATTTGCGAATACTGGAGATTTTCTTATCTTTTCTCGCTTTATTCAAAGTATAGGAGCCGCGATTTTATTTCCGACGAGTATGGTAATTGCAGTATCAGCAGTTCCGTTAGCTAAGAGACACATTGCGCTTAGTATTTTAGGAGTAACACAAGGGTTTTCGGCGGCAATCGGACCAGTGATAGGTGGGGTTATTACAGAAAATTTAGGTTGGAGATGGGTATTTTTTGTCAATATTCCGATTTGTGTAATTGGAGTTGTTTTATGCTTTGTTATGCTACAAATAAAAAATGAAGAACGTATTAAATCCAAAATAGATTGGATCGGATTAGTATTAAGTAGCTCTGCAATTTTCTTTTTCACCCTTGTATTAGTTAAGGGGAACACATGGGGTTGGCTGAGTAACGTAGCGTGGATTTGCTATATTACTAGTATTCTCTCTCTCTTGTTATTTATTTTAGTCGAAAGAAAAGTTTCAGCGCCTATGGTGAATTTGCAGCTATTTAAAGATCGAACCTTTGTTGGAGCATCTATTGTGGTCATATTAAGCAATCTATTTTTGGTTGGAGTAACTGTCTTACTTCCGACTTTTCTTACAAAAATACAATATCGAACAGAAATGGAAGCGGCTTTTTTAGTTACACCTATTTCAGCAATGATATTTATTGTTTCCCCACTATCTGCAACGCTAATTAAAAAGCTTGGGAAAGTTTTTATTATTTTATCGGGTTTCATAGTGATGAGCATAGCGTATTATTGGTTACAAATGATAGGAGTAGATTCAACAAGTGCAGATATTATTATTCCTTGTATGATATTAGGTGCTGGATATGGTTTAGTCGTAGGTCCCATTACGATTTTAAGTGCTTCTTCATTTGAAGGGGAATTACTAACCGCTTCCCAAAGCATTGTATCGATGTTGAGACAAGTAGGGATTGTATTAGCTGTTGCTATATTTGTATCAACTTTAACTCATAATCTATCTGTAAATAAAGACAATGTTTATCGTTATGCTGAAGAGAAAGTTCGTAATATTCATGTGGATCAGGTTGAGCAAGAAAAAATATTGCAAATAACAAAAGAAAAAATCCGAAATAAAAGTTTAGAATCAAATGCTGAAAAAAAACAAAGTGAAGACAATCTCGGCTTGAGCAAGGAACAAAAAGAGAAATTGATTCATGAAAAAGTGAATGAAGCTTTAAATGGAGTTCCAGTGGAATATAGAGAAGGAAAAAGAGAAGAAATTACAAGGCAAGTAACAAAAGAAGTGGAAGAAAAAGAAAAAAGTATAAAGAAAGATATCCTTGCATTCTCAAATGATGTTAGTCATTATGCCGAAAATAAGATGGCAATGAGCTTTACAGATTTATATAAAGTAAGTGCACCAATTATTTTACTTTGTGGTTTGGTGAGTTTGGTGTTTTATAAAGGAAAGTTTCGAGTTGGTAGGAGAAGAAAAGGGTTAACGAGTAAGGGATGGTGAAGTAAATAAGGAATTAATATGATTTGATTAATGAGAGAAAAGCATTCCACAGCTGCAATGGTGGAATGCTTTTTTTATTTTAGATAAAGTGACTAATCGCTTAAAGCTCTTTTGAAAATATGCTTTGAGCTAATTCTTTAAAACTCGTTTCGTCTCTCGGTACGATTGATAAGTCCTCATGCCAAATCTCAACAATTTCCCAGCTATTTGTAGTTTGAAAGCCTATCGCATCGCCAGCAAAGTTATCACCAAATAATAAAACAGTTTTTATTTCTGGGTTTTCATCTGCGTCATATATTTCATCCGCTTCAATAAGTCCTCCATAGAACATAAAATACGCATTAGAAACAGATCCGTATCCAACTTCTTTTAAGAAGATAATGTAATCTTGGGGTATACCATTAAGCATAGATTCTCATCAATAATGGATTCAGTTAATTTACTAAAATCATAATCAGTTGGTGCATCATGGATCTTTTTTAGAATATCTTTGTATACCATATGTACACACTCCAAACGTTTTTGTGTAACCCCATATTATAATTTTATCTGTTTTGTTAACTTTGATTTTTCTTATAAACCATAAATCTTATATAACTTGCTTATTTATCTTTTATATTTCTAATTCTAGAGATACACACTATGAAATAAAGGCTATTATTAGCACAATACAAAATCCATATTTAATTATATTTGGATAAAAAAGAGAAATCAATACAATTTCATTTTGAAAATATAGAAAAAAGTGGAGTAACACATTTTATCCCGTAAAAGCTCGATTCGTTCAGCTAACCATCGGCGGGGAAGTGAAGACTCCCACTGATGGAAGTTTCACTTTATATTCGGAAATAAGTTATACGGTTAGAATTTTAATGGGGTTTATTGGAATAATACTAGGAGGTATATAATGTTTTTTGTTTAAAAAGGTGTCTCAATGATTGAGATACCAGTTCGTAATTGGTATGGATGGTGATTACAATAGAACAACAATTACATTATCTCATTTCGCATTTTGGATATTTCGGGATTATTATTGCTTTAGTGGGTGGAATTATCGGGTTACCGATACCTGATGAAACGTTGTTAACGTTTGTAGGGTACTATGTATATAAAGGGGAAATGAATTTTCTACTTGCATTACTAAGTGCATGTATCGGTTCGTCAATTGGTATTACTATTAGTTATTTGTTAGGAGTGAAACTTGGGATTCCGTTTTTAAAGAAATTTGGTCCGAAAATACATATTACAGAAAATAAAATAAATCGAACACAGATTTTGTTTCAGAAGATTGGTCCTGCCTTATTATTTATTGGCTATTTTATTCCTGGGGTTCGCCATGTTACTGCCTATTTAGCGGGTATTTCTCGTTTTCGATTTTGGACTTTTTGCCTTTATGCATATTCAGGAGCATTATTATGGAGTTTCACCTTTATCAAGTTAGGATTAGAACTGGGAGAAAAGTGGCGTCATGTAGTACACTATGCTCACCGTTATAGCCTCATTCTTTTAATTGTGCTAGTTATCCTTGTGGGTTTGATTTTTGTATATTTTCGCTTCAAAAAAGATAGAAACTAAGTTATCCCGTTATTCGTGAGCAGTAATACTCCCACTTCAAGATATTCTCAGTAATTTTTTGGCATTAAAACGAGTAATTGATTATGATACAAGCCTTATTACACAAGGAGCGCTGGAGATTTATTTGAAAAGTGGCATGTTTCATACGCACAGTAAGCGACTTGCAAAAAAATATGCAAAAAAATCGATACTATTACATCAAGAAATTAAAAGACAACTCCAAGATTGTGAAGTTAGCATTGACTATAAAAGGTCGATTTCTCTTGATACAAAGTTACATCTTGCCTTACCGTAAAATATGAATGCAATTGAGTTGATTCAACGTTTACATGCTGAACATGTACTATTGAGGCCTATTGATGAAAATTATTTATCAAATTTTTATAAAGAAAATATCATTAAAATAGATGCAAGAAATATAAATGCATCTATTATTTCAACCGGAATTCAAACTATAGTTCAAACAATATCTAGAATGAGCTAAGTAGTTGACTTGTGAATGACTCCTTCTTAACACTCTTATGAGTTGTTTGAAGAAGGGGCTTCCTGCTTCATAGAGGGTTGCTGCTTGGGGTTTCCCAAGCAGTCTTACATATTCTCCACAGGCGCCGTTTATACTGTTTGGACACAACCTTGCCCTTCAGTTTCAGTCTTCCGTCGTTCTCACATGTAATTGTTCTAATCCTTTTTGCAAAATGTTTAGACTCGCATTGTGATCCCGGTCTAATATCGTTCCACACTTTGTACAAATATGTGTCCGAATCGATAGGGATTTTTTTACGCGATTTCCACAGCTTGAACAATCTTGTGATGTGTATGCTGGATCTATTTTTACAAGTAGACCTCCAAATTTTTCGCACTTTTACAAAAGCATCTTGCGAAAAGCGCCCTAGCCCACATCAGAAATCGACTTTGACACTTTTCGATTCCGAACCATATTTCGGATATCGAGATTCTCTATACAAATCACCGATAAATCTTTTCATATAAACACTTTACATAAGTTAAACTATCAAAATGAAAAAAGAACCTTACAAAAATGTAATGTTTATGTCACAAAATAAGATAGTACATTGTGAGTAATCTTATTAAAATTGAATAGATTATGATTTGTAGGTGGAAACAATAAAAAAATATAATAAGAATTTATTAGAGTCCAAAGGTATATTTTGTTGAAATGTAGCGTGGACTCTATAGCAATAAAGGAGATTATGTAATGAATTTTAAAGACTTAGATTATGAATGGTTCAACTTTATAAATAGTAAGGTACAGCAATATCCACTGATAGATGATGTAATGATTATATTTGCAGAATATGTACAATATGCTTTCGTGTTACTACTCATCCTGTTATGGATAAAGAATAAACCTCAATTTCGTGTAATGGCTTTTCAATCGATTGTTGCGTTTACTTTAGCGTATTCCATCAATAGAATTATCGAGATATTTATTTATAGAGAGCGTCCTTTTGTCTCACATAACATCACAAAACTTGTAGATCATGCTGCCAATTCTTCTTTTCCAAGTGATCATGCAACATCAGCTGTTGTAATTGCAGCTACACTATTGCTATCTGCCTATCGTTTTAAATATACTTGGTTTTTCTTAGCACTTGGTGTAGCTTTTTCGAGAATATGGGTAGGAGTACATTATCCATTGGATGTAATTGCAGGATGTGTACATGGAATATTAATAGCATTATTTACGCAGTACGTTGTATTTAAAATACGACCTTTCGCTACATTAATTGCGAAACCTATTTTTCAAGGGAAAACTAGCTAAAAGAGTCGAGTCGGTTGGATGAGTGCTAACATGCGCATAGGAGAATAGATAATAGCAGAAACATGTTACACGATTTTTAGTAAGTATATATTGAAAAATGTTCTATTGTGAAATCATGTAAATGAACCAATCATCGATATCATCGAGGGTTGGTTCTTTTTATTATAGAGAATTTTACTCAATACTTTTTCTCATTCCTCAGAAAGGTTCTATATGCATCAAAATCTTCACAGGGATAGAAAGCATTTGTAAAGAAATTATGTAATGTATATTATAATATTAAATTTAAACATTATAATTTTAAATGAATGTATCGTATACTGGGTTTAAAACTAAATGAAAATGTATATGAGAAATTGAAGGTGAGAAGTTTTGGATTGCATTCAAAAACTAACTAGTATTTATGGCTTAGGGCTTTGTTGCGGATTGTGGAGCAAAGAAGAAGTAATTCAATGGTGTGATAAAGTGATTGAAGTGAGTGACTGCCCGCCATATGAAATAATTGAGATATCCTTAATGTCTAAAGAAAAGATAGATGATATTGAAGGGAAGTTATTTGAGTTTAGTAGAATAGTTGATGAAGAGTATGCTGTGAAATTAACTCTTTCTGTAATTCATGAAAAGTTAGTACGAAATGAGCTAATGATTGAAGAGTCAATTAAATCCACAACTAGACTTTTAGTCAACAGAGGTTTGTATTGGGAAGATGAATATGGTGATTTATATAGTGTTGATGATAGTTATGAATTAGCTAAAAATGGCGATCATTTTGATTTAGTTGAAGTTGTTAACATTTACATTGAAATGTTAGGGTTTTATGGTAAATATTTTAGTGAGTTTGAAAATTTGTATTTTAAAGTAATGGAGAATAAATGGGGTAGATAAAAGAATTGAAGATAAATTTAGTAACAAGAAGGCTTATTCGTAATCATATTAACAATGTGATGTGTAGAGTTTGCAAATAAATGAGAGAATCTTAGTTTAATAAATAAAAAACATTTGTGCCTAAGAAAAAACTGCCCTAAATCAAAGTATTTGGGCAGTTTTTTTGTTTTTCTCTTTTAGAAAGAAAAGAACGGATGAAAATGTTATTGAATATGAAACATTAAACATAGTACATTTAAAAAAGGAAAATCTTTCATAAAGAAGGTGAGAAAATGCTTGATACAGCTGATGGTTCAATAAGGAATCATATGTATACAGTAGAAGAACAACAAAAGATATATAAACGAACATTAGTGATCGTAAGTATTTCACAAATGTTTGGTGGTGCGGGATTGGCTGCTGGAATTACGGTAGGCGCACTTCTTGCGCAGCAAATGCTTGGAACAGATGCATTCGCGGGATTGCCAGCAGCCATGTTTACAATGGGATCTGCAGGAGCAGCTTTAGTAGTAGGCAGGCTTTCTCAGCGTTATGGACGCCGGATCGGGCTTGCGACAGGATTTATGGTAGGAGGGCTTGGTGCTATTGGTGTTGTAATCGCAGCTTTAACAAATAGTATTATTCTCTTACTTGCTTCCTTACTCATATATGGTGCAGGCACAGCCACAAATTTACAAGCCCGTTATGCCGGTACGGATTTAGCAAATAAGAAGCAAAGGGCAACTGCTATTAGTATTACAATGGTTATGACGACTTTTGGTGCGGTAGCAGGACCAAATTTGGTAGGGGTAATGGGGAGCTTTGCTCTTTCTATTGGTATTCCTGAACTTGCTGGTCCGTTCATATTATCAGCAGCTGCATTTTTGTTAGCAGGTCTCGTACTTTTCGTTATGCTTCGTCCAGATCCATTAATAATAGCGAACAGGATAGAAACATATAAACAGGAACATACAAATAAAGGGCGTGCGATAACTGAGAAATCGATAGCAAATAAAAGGGGCGTTACAGTTGGGGCCATCGTTATGATACTTACTCAAATTGTTATGGTTGCAATTATGACTATGACTCCCGTACATATGGAACACCATGGACATGGATTAAATGAAGTGGGCCTTGTTATTGGATTTCATGTAGGAGCAATGTACCTTCCATCACTCGTTACAGGAATTCTTGTTGATAAGATTGGTCGAATGGCAATGAGTATTGCTTCCGGAGTTATACTACTTAGTGCGGGAGTGGTAGCTGCCATTGCACCGAGCGATTCTTTAATTCTCCTGATCATTGCTCTTTCTTTACTTGGATTAGGATGGAACCTTGGATTAATAAGTGGCACTGCTCAAATTGTTGATGCAACAGAACCTTTAACGCGTGCAAAGACACAAGGGAAAGTGGATGTTTTTATTGCATTGGCAGGAGCTTCTGGGGGAGCGATGTCAGGCATGGTGGTAGCGAATTCGAGTTATGCGGCATTATCATTAGCTGGAGGGGCTTTAGCCTTATTACTCATTCCTGTTGTGATATGGTCTAGAAAAGGTGAAGAACATGAAATAAAATAGAAGTCCTGAAAGTTTTGCAGATTGATTTGTACTGACAGAGAAAAAGAGATGGATAAATAGTTACTAAAAGAAATCAAAGAAGTTACTGCACAAAATGAATCTCATAAAATTGTAAGAGGTATATCTTCTTTTAATAGCTTAGTAGAGGATGAAGCCCTCCGCTGATAAAAGGTGTACTTTAGTAGAAGGCTTGTCTGCAATCATATTAGTAATGTGATGCAAAAACTAAGGGTTAGAGGAGTACACAAGCGGTTATTGAGCTTTTTCATATAGAAGAACTGAAATTATAATAGATGGGCCAACTTTGTAGAAAAAGTTGGCCATTTTTTCTATTCTTTTTCGCTTTATACGAATTACAGTATAGAAACAGAGGAGATATGTTGAAAATGCATGGTTGATTTAACAACATTGCAAAATCAACCATGTATTTTCAAAGTTTCTTTGCAATAAATCTTCTTTTTTGATCCAGAAATATAATAAGCCAGTGTCTCCCCAATCCATTTCAGATTCATCATTGGTATCAAGTTGTAACAGTAACATCCAATCTTGGGCGCTGCCAGGCAAATGTTTTATCTCTTGATCTGAGGGGTACCCATTTCCTAAATAGATTCCGTTTGTAACAAGATGACACTCTTCCGCCATTGCTTCTGATTGTATAGCTTGTGCGGAGCCGAGTAAATGATGCAATCCATCGATATACAATTCTTCTATTTCTTTATAAAGATCCCATTCATCATCATTTGATAAACCTGTTTCTCCGACTTTTTCTTTTGCTAATGTCCAAGTTTCTTGAAAGGAGATGATGGAAGGAGGGAACACTTCTGTTTGAAGTTCTCGTCGTTTTAGGTTTTCTATATTTTCTGTGTACAGAACGCGATGACCTCCAATATCTCTTAGGTCAAACCCCCATGGTTGTTCTTCTGCGTCATAAAAGAAATATAACATGCCCTTCGTAGGTAGTGGGTTTCCTTTGTGATAAGGTTGTATTTCTTCTAAATTCAGCTGTCCAATAAAGTGTAACGGTATGTCGTTGTATGTTGGAATCTTTAATTCATCAGGTAAGTCTGGAAAACCTCCTAATTTTGAGGTTCCCACTGCTATTTGCTCATCAGATCCTTTACGTAGACGAATTTGAATTGTTGGCTCAAGAGAATTTAAAATATGCTTTTCTAGATGCATGGCATTATATTTTTCGAGTACATTTTGTAGCGTTTTTTGCATTATGTATCACCTCGTTTTTATTGTACAACAACTTCTAGTTGCACTAGTGTTATTTTCTGAATAAAATCAAAAATATTGAAAATTATGTTAAAATAGCGTTAGTGTAGGAAAAGGGGGATTATTTTATGACAAAAGATCGTCTTGCTCAAGTAGATTTAACGAAAAGAATGGAATCAAAATCAAAGTATAATAAGAAGCTTGAAAAGTATCAAAGGCGCTTATTAGCGTTGCAGCAAATTTTACAAAAAGAAAAAATAGCCGTTATTATGGCGATGGAAGGTTGGGATGCGGCTGGAAAAGGAGGGGCAATTAAACGAATTACTGAGCATCTGGATCCGCGTGGATTTCAAGTAAATCCAATTGGTGCGCCTGCTCCTCATGAAAAACGTTACCATTATTTGCAACGCTTCTGGAGGAAAATTCCTCAGTATGGTCAAATCACAATTTTTGATCGCTCTTGGTATGGTCGTGTATTGGTAGAGCGTGTAGAGGCATTCGCTACAAAGGAAGAATGGAATAGAGCATACGATGAAATCAATGATTTCGAAAAATTATTAACAGATGATCATTACATAGTAGCAAAATTCTTCTATCATATTAGTAAAGATGAGCAGTTAGTGCGATTTAAAGATCGAGAGAAAAATCCTCTTAAGAGATGGAAAATTACAGATGAAGATTGGCGCAATCGTGAAAAGTGGGATGAATACGCCCGGGCAATGGAAGAAATGTTTGAGAAAACAGATAAACTGAATGCAAGATGGAATATTATCGCTAGTAACGATAAATTATATGCGCGTGTGAAAACATTGAAAGTGATCATTTCATTGATTGAGGATTATTTCTTGCAGCATAGAATAGAATTGCCATCATACTATTATGAAATGAAAGAAGAAAAAGAAGAGATTGAACACGTGCAAGATATAGGTCGTTAAGCTTGTATGGGGTGAATTCGATTCATTAATTATAGATTTCACCCATAAAGTGATGCAAAACAAAAGACGAGAACTTTATTAAATTATGCGTAAAAAAATGAAGAATGCAGTAGAAAAATAATGATTTTATTTATGCCCGTAAGTGAAGTTTAATGTTGTGAAAACTACATAATTATGCTAAGATTTATGTAACTTTTAATGAACGGAGGGGTCTCCTTTGATTTTAATCAGATTACGTCTCAAAGCTTTGTGCCGATAATTGAATAGCGCTCAAAGGCTCTGTCTGTGTACAGAGTGAACGGGATTGGTCTGCCTATTTTAAAGGAACCCTTTATTGAACTGATATGTGAAAAGAGGGAGGGACGAATACGCCCTCTTTTTGTTTTGCCTTTATAATAGAATGATGTGATATACGTATATGTTTTTGGAAACGTATATCATTTGTGACGTATTAACCATGTAGCAATTTGGAAGCAATGTTGCTTTCTTTTGTTTATTTGGTGTACTCTCATCCGTTTACGAAAAACACAGGCAGTGACCTGTGTTTTTTAATTTTACGTAATCGAAATGGAGGAATAAATATATGGAAGAACTAGTACAAAAAGCGATATTAGTTGGAGTTAATTTAAATAGTGAAAGTGATTTTGAATATTCAATGGAGGAGTTAACGAATCTTGCAGAAGCTTGTGATGTGGAAGTTATAGGGAGAGTTACTCAAAATTTACATCGCGTGAATCCATCACATTATATTGGAAAAGGGAAAATTGAAGAGGTTTCTGCTTTTGTGAAGGAAGCAGATGCGAATATGGTTATTTTTAATGATGAGTTATCGCCTTCACAAATTCGAAATTTAGAAGCTGACTTAGATTGTAAAGTCATTGATCGTACCATTTTAATTTTAGATATTTTTGCGCAGCGTGCTAAGACGAAAGAAGCGCAGTTGCAAGTTGAAGTCGCGCACCTACAATATATGATGCCGCGTTTAATCGGTCTTCGTGAATCTTTAGGAAGACAGAGCGGCGGCGTTGGTACGAAGAATAAAGGTGTCGGTGAGAAGAAATTAGAGCTGGACCGTCGTAAAATTGAAGAGCAAATTGCAGTATTAAATAAAGAATTAGAAGCGCTTGTTGCACAACGTCAAACGCAGCGTAAACAGCGTAAGAAAAACGAAATTCCTGTTGTTTCATTAGTAGGATATACAAATGCAGGTAAATCAACGATTATGAATACGATGCTTGAAATCTTTAATGGTTCGACTGAGAAGCAAGTGTTTGAAAAGGATATGCTATTTGCGACCTTGGAAACATCCGTACGCAATATTGAACTTCCAGATAATAAATCATTCTTATTAACAGATACAGTTGGTTTTGTAAGCAAATTACCGCATCATCTTGTGAAAGCATTCCGTTCAACGTTAGAAGAAGTAGCGGAGGCGGATTTATTGATTCATGTAGTGGATTATGCAAATCCAAATTATGAACAATTAATTGAGATTACAAACCAAACATTAAAACAAATTGGTGTTGAAAACATCCCAACGATTTATGCGTATAATAAATCAGATATGATGGATGTTGAAATTCCGAAAATCCAGGAGGACCGAGTATATCTATCTGCAAAACAACAAATTGGGATTGAAGAGCTTGTAGAAATGATTCGTTCTTACATTTACAAAGAGTATACAAAGTGTGAGATGTTAATTCCTTATGATCAAGGGCAAGTTGTATCCTATTTCAATGATCATGCTCATGTTGTATCTACGAGCTATGAAAATGAAGGTACAAAACTTTCACTCGAATGTAAGACGAGTGATTTTGAAAAATATAAGCGTTTTGTTATTTAAAATGAAAAAAACATTGATTTTATTTGAAATTTCTAGCTATACTAAAAATAGTGTTAATGAAATTGAAAGAACGGAAGGGTGACCCAATTACATGAAGTACTAATCCTATTTACGAAAACAAACAATCGAAGGTTATTTTTAACAGATGATTATGCTGTTATTTGTGATGCCTTTAATTTGCGTTTTTCAGAATAGGATTGGTTTTGTATAGTTGGATCTAAAAGGGATAGTCTCTTTTGGTGTACACCTATATATAATTATGCCTCCTATTCTGAATGGATATAGGGGGCATTTTTTTGTCTCCTAAACTGGATAAAAGGGGATGTTACTATGTTTTTATTAGAAGCTAATCATATAAAGTACTATGTACAGGATCGTTTATTACTAGATGTGGACCAATTGCAAATTCATCAAAATGCTCGAATTGGGTTAGTTGGTAGAAATGGAAGCGGGAAAACGACGTTATTTCAAATGTTGGCTGGAAAAATTTCTCCAGAAGAAGGAAATGTTATTCAACGTACTAGGTGTGAGCTTTTGCCGCAGCTTAAACGAACAGATACAACAAAAAGTGGTGGGGAAGTGACGCAAGAATATGTCCAAAAAGCTCTTATGAAAGATGCCGAGCTTTTACTTGCAGATGAACCGACTACAAATCTTGATACAGAACATATCGAATGGTTGGAGAAAAAGTTAAAAAGTTGGCAAGGGGCATTTATCATTATTTCGCATGACCGTGCATTTTTAGATGCTCTTTGTACAACGATATGGGAATTGAATGAAGGGAAAATAAAAGAGTATACAGGCAACTATAGTGATTATGTAAAACAAAAAGAAATAGAGCTAAATCAAGAACAATTAGCGTATGAAAAGTATGAGAAAAAGAAAAAGCAGTTGGAAGAAGCGTTAAAGTTAAAAGAGAAAAAAGCTGAAAGAGCAACAAAGGCGCCAAAAAAGGTAAGTAAATCCGAAGCGAGAATTACAGGAGCAAAGCCATACTTTGCCAAAAAGCAAAAGAAGCTACAAAAAACAGCAACGGCCATCGAAACGAGATTAGAAAAACTTGAAAAGGTAGAAAAAGTAAAGGGGCTCTCACCAATTAAGATGAATTTGCCAAATGCAGAAACGTTTAAAAACCGGATTATTCTTCGTGTAGATGGTGTAACAGGTAAAGTTGGGGAACGTGTGCTTTGGAGCAAAACAAGTTTTCACATTCGGGGCGGTGATAAATTAGCGATTATCGGTTCAAATGGAAGTGGGAAAACGACATTTGTCAAAAAAATCATGAACCAAGAGTATGGTATTAAGCTTTCACCAGCTGTTAAAATTGGCTATTTTAGTCAAAACTTAAACATATTAGATACGGAGAAATCAATTATCGAAAATGTCCAACTCTATTCAAAACAGGATGAAACACTGATTCGAACGGTTCTTGCGAGAATGCATTTTTTCAGAGATGATGTTTATAAGCCGGTAGGGGTTTTAAGTGGTGGTGAGCGAGTGAAAGTAGCGCTGACAAAGCTATTTTTAAGTGATATTAATACTTTAGTGTTAGATGAGCCGACGAACTTTCTTGATATGGAAGCTGTTGAAGCGTTAGAGTCTCTTCTAAAAGAATATGAAGGAAGTGTAATCTTTGTCTCGCATGATCGCCGGTTTATCGAAAATATTGCTACGCGAATTTTAACAATCCGCAATCAAAAGATTGAATTATTTGAAGGGAATTATCAGCAATATAAACTCAATCAAGTGGAAAAGACGCGAGATACGAAAGAAGATAAGCTTCTTTTACTTGAAACAAAAATATCGGAAGTGCTAAGTCGCTTAAGTATTGAACCGTCCGAAGAATTAGAAATAGAATTTCAAAAACTTTTAAAAGAAAAACGAGAATTATAATTAAAGTTGATTAGAAAAAAGTACATCACGACTAATGGAGTGATGTACTTTTTTTGAGCTAGGTGTTGTCTTTTGTTTTTGCTAACATGCGGATAGAACTACTGATCATGGAAGTAAGAGTGCAACACTCTTGTTTGTCTCTTTCTTCATCTTTGCTGATATAAAATAATCTAAAGAAAACTTCTTCCATTCAATTTTATAAAAATATATAAATTTAATGATTTTATGTATATAGATGAAATCGAAGTTGTGTTGCTGGAAAAAGAAATAAAACCAGTATAGAATAGAAAATGTTTTAAAAATCAGAAATTATTACAGTAAGTGTAATGTTAATTAGTTACATTTTCTGTTTTTTAGGGAAGGAGAGAGTGAATTATGCAGGCAGTTTCAAAGGAAAATAAAATAGCTTCACCAACGATATATCGTATTTTATTTGCGATTAGTTTCGGTCATTTTTTAAATGACTCGATGCAAGCTGTTGTACCGGCACTGTTTCCTATTTTGGAAAAGTCGATGAATTTGTCCTATATGCAGGTAGGATGGATTGCATTCGCGTTAAATATGACGTCATCGATTATGCAGCCGGTGTTTGGGATGTATTCAGATAAGAAACCATCTCCATTTTTATTACCGCTCGGTATGTTTTCGAGTATGCTTGGGATGATTGGACTTGCGTTCGCACCAAACTTTATTATCGTTATTATTTCAGTTTTATTTATCGGATTAGGATCAGCAGTCTTTCATCCTGAAGGCGCACGTGTTGCTTATATGGCAGCTGGTGCAAAGCGAGGGTTAGCGCAGTCAATTTATCAAGTAGGAGGAAATACAGGGAATTCTCTTGCACCAATTTTTACAGCGCTAATTTTTGTTCCGCTTGGGCAAGTTGGATCACTTGGATTCACGGCTTTTGCAGCGGTAGGTATTGTGTTATTAATTTTTGTTTCAAATTGGTACAAAAATGAGTTAGTAAATGGTGCGATGCGAAGAAAGAAACGAGCTGCACTTGAGGCGGAGAATGCAATTGTTAGTAAGCATATTAAGTTTGTAATTGTTCTTCTTGTTTTCTTAACCTTTGTTCGTTCTTGGTATGGAGCTGGCATTGGGAACTTCTATCAGTTTTATTTAATCGAGCATTATGGTGTGTCTATTAAAAATGCACAGTACTTTGTATTTGCTTTTATGATTGCTGGGGTACTGGGTACATTCTTTGGTGGGCCATTAGCAGATCGATTTGGTAAGAAAAATATTATCGTATTTTCAATGCTAGGTTCTGCGCCGCTTGCACTTTTATTACCACATGTTTCTCTAGCGTGGGTTGTGCCGTTATTTTTATGTATAGGTTTTATTAGTTCCAGTAGCTTTAGTGTTATTGTTGTGTATGCGCAGGAGCTCGTTCCGGGAAAAGTTGGAATGGTGTCAGGATTAATTGTCGGTCTTGCGTTTGGCCTTGGAGCATTAGGTGCCGTTGTTCTTGGGAAATTAGCAGACGTGTATAGTCTGCAATTTATTATGGTATTATGTAGTTGTTTACCATTAATTGGACTTACGTCATGGTTACTACCAAGCGATCGAAAAACACGATAGAATAGGGGATGCGCTATGAAACTATCTCAAAATGTTACAGAATTAATTGGAGATACACCTGTCTTACGGTTATCGCGATTCGTTCCAGAAGATGCGGCAGATGTGTATGTGAAATTGGAAATGTTTAATCCATCTCGTAGTGTGAAAGACCGAGCGGCGTATAATTTAATTCATATGGCGGAAGAGCAAGGGCTCATTAAGCCAGGTGATACGATTATTGAACCAACAAGTGGAAATACAGGGATTGGTTTAGCGATGAACGCAGCTGCTAAAGGATACAAAGCGATTTTAATTATGCCAGATAATATGTCAAAAGAACGGATTAACTTGCTTAAGGCATATGGGGCTGAAGTTGTTTTGACACCCGCAGAACAAAGAATGCCAGGAGCAATTGCGAAGGCGGTAGAATTACAAAAACAAATATCAAATAGCTTTATTCCGCAGCAGTTTGAAAATCCAGCAAACCCGAATATTCATCGCTATACAACAGCTCTTGAAATTTATGAACAAATGGATGGAAAGCTAGATGCATTTGTAGCAACTGCTGGAACTGGTGGAACCATTACTGGCACAGGAGAAATATTGAAAGAAAAACTACCAAATTTATATATTGCAGTAGTTGAACCGAAAGGATCTCCTGTTTTATCTGGTGGTGTGCCGGGTCCTCATAAACTAGTTGGAACAAGCCCAGGGTTTATTCCGAAAAACTTAAATACGGAAATATATAATGAAATTATTCAAATTGCGGATGAAGAAGCGCTTAGTACAATGAGAAATCTAGCAAAACAAGAGGGAATATTAGTAGGACCATCTTCAGGTGCCTCGGTCTATGCTGCAATCACGATAGCAAAACAATTAGGTGCTGGTAAGAAAGTGTTATGTATTGCACCTGATACGGGAGAGCGTTATTTAAGTATGGGATTGTTTGAATAAGAAACATAACAAAGAAGAGATTGTATGTATCATATACAATCTCTTCTTTGTTTTATTTTACTAATTTTTTTAATATAGGTAAACGACCAATTCGATCACCAAGAATATGTGATGCTAGGCCACTTGTTAATACGAAAGTAAGATAGACAATTCCTCCAACCACGCCGCAAATAATAACGATTAGCAATGATTCGATATAAGGTTGTCCAGGGATCAACCATCCGATAATCGCTTTTAATCCTATTACGACAGCGGACATTGCTGCGGAGTAAATTGTAATAAGAAATACTGTTTTAGCTGTTTCTGCAATATCAAAATTTGCAAATTTGACGATGCAATATAGCATAATGATATCAGAAACGAGATATCCAAGAATTGTTCCAAGTACTGCTCCATGCCCACCTAATAGATATAGAAGTGGCGTATTCACTAAGATTTTTACGAGAATACCAACTGAGAATGCAATCATTGTTTTTCGCTGATAATCAATGCCTTGTAAAATGGCTGCTGAAACAGTGAAAATCGCACTTAATACTGCTGATGGTGCATAAGAAATTAAATATTGAGACCCGCCTAAAGCGGTATCAGGACTCATATATACCATGCGGAATGCATCATATGCGATGCTAGCGAGTCCAAATGCAGCAGGGATTGTGAAGAATAACAATAATTGGAAAATCTTTGTAATTTGTTCTTGTAATTCTTCTAGTTTCCCGCTTGTAAATGATTTTGTTATCGCTGGAATAATCGTAAGTGAAAATCCAGTTGCGAGCGAAGCGGGAATCATAATTAATTTTTGAGCATAGTTCGTTATATAAGCGAAAATCGCATTCGCAGTTTCAAGCGGTGTTCCAATTGCTCTTAGTGCATCAGCAACTGTATATTGATCCACTAAAGTATAAAGTGGAATAGCGATCCCTACAAAAACAATAGGGATTGCGTAACGAAGTAGCTCCATATAAATGCTTTTTAATGAAATGTTTGAAGCCCTTGTTTTTAGTTCGCCTGCAGGTGGTTTTAAATGATTATATTTTTTCCAATACATGATTAAAATTGAAACGCTGGCAATTGCTCCAATAACAGCTCCGAATGTAGCGACTGCAACAGAAGACGCAACGGAACCACCTAGTAATTTTGAAACGATAAAACTACCTACTAAAATGAAAATGACACGTGCAATTTGTTCCACAACTTGAGAAACAGCACTTGGCTTCATATGTTGGAATCCTTGGAAGTATCCACGTGTTACACTCATTGCTGGAACAATAATGAGCGCAAAACTTAATGCTCGCATTGTAAGTGTTACATCAGCGATAAACCCCGGATCAGGTGTTTTGGAACGAATAATAAACTGCGATACGTAAGGTGCTCCGATAAATAAGATTAAAAATCCAGCGAAACCCATAAGTAGCATGATTTTCACACTAGAATTATACAGTTTCTTACTTGTGTTATAGTCACCTAATGCATTATATTTAGCAACAAATTTCGACACAGCAATTGGAATGCCGGCTGTTGAAAAGCTAAGCAAGATGCCATACCAAGAATATGCATACGCATATAAAGCAACCCCTTGTTCACCAACTAATAGTTGAAAGGGGAAGAAGTATATAAAGCCTAAAATACGCGAAATCATTGTGGCACCGCTTAGTAAAGCTGTACCTTTTAAAACTTTTGAAGTAGACAAAACCTTTCCTCCTACTCGTGCTCTGTTACAATCATCCTATACTACTATAAACCTGTCAGTGGATTTTATAAAGCATAAACCATAAGTCGTGCAATAGTATTCATCAAAAAGTCATATTTTGAATTTTTATAGCAACAAATAGCAAATTAATACATAAAAATTCAAAAAAATCAGTTGACACTCTTTTTATTGTATGATAAAAATGATAGTAATCAATTCGGAAAACATATAGTTGGGCAATGAAAGGGTAAAGTAGTGAAAATCTCCCTATGACAGAGAGCTGATGGTTGGTGCGAATCAGTATATAGATTATTCATGAAGTTCGTCCTGGAGCATCTTTCATAAATCTCACATTGTGAGGAAATGAAAGACGGTAGTATATACCGTTATCAAATAAAGTGGTGAAGAATTTTTTCACAACTAGGGTGGTACCGCGATATATATCGTCCCTACGTTTTTGCGTAGGGACGTTTTTTATTTAGGGGTTATTTTAGTTGTATCTTCATAACTAGGGTGGTACCGCGATATTTTATCGTCCCTACGTTTTCGTAGGGGCTTTTTTTATTTCGGCAGTTTCTTAGTATTTTTCACAACTAGGGTGGTACCGCGATATTTTTATCGTCCCTACGTTACTGTAGGGGCGATTTTTTGTTTCTGAAGGGAAGTGGTTGTATTAGAAAGGGAAGAGGATAGAACAATACAAGTAAGTATGAAATGTAATAACAAGAAAAAATAGAAGAAGAGAGGAGATAGAAAGATGAATTCACAGCAATGGACATCGAAATTAGGTTTCGTTTTAGCTGCAGCAGGTTCAGCAATTGGCCTTGGCGCAATTTGGAAGTTTCCGTATATGGCCGGTATTGGAGGGGGCGGTGCCTTCTTTCTAATATTCATTGGTTTTACTTTACTGATTGGTTTACCTTTATTATTGGCAGAATTTTCAATCGGAAGAAGTACGCAAAAAGAGGCTGTTGATGCGTATAGAGAGATCGCTCCTAAAACATTATGGCCGTGGGTTGGTAAGTTAGGGATTGTAACATGTTTCATATTGCTTTCTTTCTACAGTGTTGTAGGAGGTTGGATTTTATTATATTTATGGAATGCAATTACAGGTAGACTATGGGAAGGAAATGGTGCATACGAAGCAACATTTGGTGAAATCATTTCCAATCCATATTTAGCAGTTGGATCACAGCTATTATTTATTCTTATTACTATTTTTATCGTGAGTAAAGGCGTGCAAAATGGTGTTGAAAAAGTAAATAAATACTTTATGCCAGCACTATTCGTTTTGTTCTTTGTGTTAATTGTTCGTGCGCTTACATTAGATGGAGCGGGAGAAGGGGTACGTTTCTTCTTACAACCTGATTTTTCGCATGTAACGTCTGAGATTGTTTTATATGCGATGGGGCAATCGTTCTTCTCATTATCTGTCGGTGTGGCAGTAATGGTAACGTATAGCTCGTACTTGCCGAAAGAAGAAAATTTACCGCGTTCAGCATTTTCTATTGTTGGTTTAACACTTGTTATTACATTACTTGCGGGACTTGCAATTTTCCCGGTTGTATTTGCATTTGGAATGGAGCCATCTCAAGGACCGGGATTACTATTTATTGTATTACCGGCTATCTTCAGTAAAATGGCATTTGGAAAACTATTTTTCATTATTTTCTTATTACTATTCTTTTTTGCTACTGTAACATCTGCAATTTCTATGTTAGAGATTAGTGTTGCTTCCTTAACAAAAAAAGGAAAGGGAAAACGTGAAAAAATGGCATTGATTGTTGGATTACTAATCTTTGTTGTTGGAATTCCATCGGCACTATCATATGGTGTATTAAGTGATGTGAAGCTTTTTGGAAAAACAGTGTTTGATTTAGCAGACTTTGCAGTAAGTAACGTTCTTATGCCGCTTGGTGTATTATTAGTTGCAATTTTCGTGCCATTAAAAATGAAGAAAGATGTATTAATGAAAGAACTGGGTGTCAGTAAAAATAAAGGCTATAAATTATTTGTATTATGGTTATTCTTACTTCGCTATATCGCACCAATTGCAATTATTATCGTATTTTTAAATGTAATTGGAGTGATTTAAAGTACAAAAGGCTCTAGCATAACGTTATGCTAGAGCCTTTTAATTATAGAATTATCTTTTCTGTAATTCGTTTACTGTAACAAATTGATAGCCTTTTTTAGATAAAGAATCTAAAATGCTTTCAATGGTCTTTAAGGCATTATTAGAATCGTCATACATGGAATGTAATAAAATGATAGATTCAGGTTCTACATTTTTTGTAGGAGCATCATCAAAGGTTAGGGCGACGACTTTTTGATTTGTTTCTACCCGATTTGTTAATTTACCAAATAGTTGATACGTTCGTGAATTCATTAATTTATAAGTTCCAAAGAGTAGGAAGAGAAGAGTGGTTAGTATAATCAATGATGTAATGATTCTTTTGTTCATAAAGCGCCCTCACATTATTTTTAATTTTAAAAAGTAGTGGGATGCAAGTGAGGAAAATTTATCATATAATAAAGTTGAATCAAAAGGTATATTAGGAGGTGTTGATATGGCGATTACAATACAATTGCCAGACACTGCAGCGTCTCATGCAAAGCCAAGTATGGAAATGGCGATACTTTGCGTGAGGTAGACAAGTAGTATTCAATCGCCAAAATGAGCTCGTATCATTTCTTTTATATTTGGCTTTGCACCTTATTGAAATGAACCATAAAAAATAAGGGGCGAGCAGAAATGAAATACGTAAAGGCAGCGACTGTTTTACCAGAAAACTTAATTGCAGAAATTCAAAAGTATGTACAAGGTGAAACAATTTACATTCCAAAACAAGAAACTAAACATTATAAATGGGGTACACGATCTGGCGGAAGAAAGCAACTTGATGCACGGAATAGAGACATTAAACATGCTTTTAAAAGTGGAACTACCATTCATCAATTAGCAGAGGAATACTTTCTTTCTACGGAAACGATAAAAAAAATCGTGTATTCAAAATAATAATGAAAAACACTGATTATTCAATTAGAAATAATCAGTGCTTTTTGTGTATACTTTGTTTATGAATCGTTTTCGACATTTTATAAAATAAGTGTATTGTATACAATAAAAAGAGATCAACAATTTGTATGGAGTGATAATAATGGAAGCATTTATTAGAAGTGATCAATATAATTTTATAAAATCACAAACTCATATTCTAGCGCATGGACACGCAACAGCAAACGATAGAGGTGTTATTGCTGCGCTGAAGTCTCTTGCAATAGAAAAAGTGTTACATGTTTTTGAAAATCTTACTGATGAACAAAAAAAAATAATCGATACGATTTTGGCAGTTGAAAATAGAGAGAAGGCAGAAGCGTTTTTACTTCAGTTAAATCCATATGTTATTCCGTTTCAGGAAATTACACCACAAGCGTTAAAAAAAATATTTCCTAAAGCTAAAAAATTGAAGCTTCCTGAAATAGAAGAAATAAATATGAAAGAAATGTCGTATTTAGGTTGGATTGATAAAGGAACGGGCAGAAAGTTTATTATAGCAAAGAACGGAAATAAGTTTGTTGGCCTACAGGGAACATTTCAAAGTATAAATAAAAAGAGTATTTGTTCATTGTGTCATGGTCACGAAGAAGTAGGTCTGTTTTTAGTTGAAATAAAAGGTGATGTACCAGGTACTTTTGTTAAAAAAGGAAACTATATTTGTAAAGATAGTATAGCATGTAATCAGAATATGACTTCGCTTGATAAATTACATGACTTTATTGAGAGATTGAGGAAATAAATTATTGCAAAAGATCGTACTAAACTACATTCATCACTATAATTGTGTGTGAGTTCAAGAAAACAAAAATGACCTGTTCCCTAAAGAATAGAGGGAACAGGTCTAGGGATACTTTTCAATAGGTAGGAGATGTAAATCTCTACCCATTGAAATTCACTTAGATCATAACGCCATTATCTGCAAAGTGATACCACTTTCCATCAATGAACAGGTAGCTAGTAGCCATGGAACCATTTGTATTTAGATAATACCAAGTAGATCCTTCTTTTAACCAGCCAGTAGCCACAGAACCATTTGTATTTAGATAATACCAAGTAGATCCTTCTTTTAACCAGCCAGTAGCCATAGAACCATTTGTATTTAGATAATACCAAGTAGATCCTTCTTTTAACCAGCCAGTAGCCATAGAACCATTTGCATTTAGATAGTACCAAGTATCGCCTGCTGGTAACCAACCTGTAGCCATAGTCCCATCTCCATAAAAGAAATACCAAGTCCCTTTTATATTTTTCCATGCTGTAGCCATGGAACCATCTTCATTATAGTAATACCAAGTGCCTTTATAGGGCCCACTAGTAATCTCACGCCAACCTGTCACCATAGTCCCATTATCATTAAAATAATACCCTTTATCATTAATCAATTTTTCCCCTATAGCCATGGAACCATCTTCATTGTAGTAATGCCATCCGTCGGAACCACCAAAGTGTTTCCAACCTGTCACCATGCTGCCATTATCATTAAAGTAAAATGTTTGTCCTATAATCGTTTTTTTACCTGTGGCCATGAATCCTTCTTCATCGAAGTAATACCAAGTGCCTTTAATATTTTTCCAATCTTTAACCATGGAGCCATCTTCATTAAAATAACGCCATTTTCCGTTATAAGACACAGGTCCATTAAATTGTTTCCAACCTGTCATCATAGCTCCATTATCATTAAAATAATATGTTTTTTTATTAATAGTTTTCAAGTCTGTAACCATAATTCCATCTTTACCAAAGAAATACCAAGTGCCGTCGATCTTTTTCCAATCTTTAGCTGTATTACCATCTTCATTAAAGTAATACCAAGAACCTCCATATTTTGACCAATGTGGAACCATAGCCCCATTTTCTTCACCTTGCTCAATTGCATATGTATGATTCTGAACAACTACATTTTCTTCTGCATGAGAAACTGTAGGAACTACAAACATTGCAGCCATTAAAATTGGTAAAATAGATTTCTTCATTTTCCATATCCCCCAAATAATGAATAATTTTAGTTTTTATTTTCACAAAAGAATTATATTCTGTAATATTGAAATAATCAATGTGTCTTGTAATATAAATGTAATGTTTTTTGATTTATTGAAATTTAATTTGCTTTTTTGTCATAAATTAAGTGGGTTTGCAATTTAAGTAACTTACTTTATTTCTTGAATCATTATCATCCCTTGAATAGACCACACCAATTACAATTATATATGTAAAATAAAAACGCCTATTATACCATGTGTGCCATTTTATAAACGCACTCTTTTAATAAGTGATTTATGAAATTTCTTGCCTTTTAATAAAAACTATTTTTCATACTTTGTATGTTGATTAGAATAAGCTATGCAATTATGCATAGACAGAAAAAGAGTGAATAGAGGGTAACGAATCATTTTCTATATGGCATGATTTTTGCATTTTAATAAAAAACATTCATATAAAAAAAGTTTCTTTCGGGTGCAAAAAATTATGTTTGAAAAGGGGAAATGAGAAATGAAATATCCACTAACACCAGATGTAAAACCAGAGTTTTGTACGACAGGTACATTTATGAGATTGCCATCAAGTAATGAGCAAGCAAAAGTTGCTATTTTAGGAATGCCATTTGATACTGCTGCTTCTTTTCGCGTTGGTGCTCGTTTTGCTCCACAAGCAATTCGTCAGGCATCGATGACCTTATTTCCATATCATCCAATTCACCATGTATACCCATTTGATGACACAAATGCGATTGATATTGGTGATGTTTCTGTGATTCCACATAATATTCATCGCAGCTATGATTTAATAGAGGAAGCCGTTTTTGGGTTAATGCAGCAGGGAATTATCCCGATAGGTCTTGGAGGGGATCATTCTGTTACATTAGCAAGCCTTCGTGCGGCAGCGAAAGTTCATGGACCTGTGGCAATGATTCATTTCGATTCGCACACAGATACATGGGATACATATTATGAGGAAAAATATTGGCACGGTTCGCCGTTTATACGTGCACATGAAGAAGGGCTACTACAGCCAGACAAAGTATTTCAAATTGGAATTCGTGGAACATTGAATCATCCTGGTGATATAGAAGCTAGCAATGACTTAGGATATAACGTTATTACAACAGCAGAATTATGTAATCGTGGTTTTGAAAGTATCCTTGAGCAAATGCGAACAACGATTGGCGATACACCGTGTTTCTTAACGTTTGATATTGATTTTGTAGATCCATCTTGTGCGCCTGGTACAGGGACATTAGAAGTTGGGGGATTTAACAGTCGTGAGACATTAAATATGGTGCGTTCATTAAGTGGTTTTAATTATATTGGTTTCGATTTAGTGGAAGTGTTACCGCCATATGATCAAGCTCAAATTACTTCTTTATTAGCTGCGACACTAGTACATGATTTTGCTAGTTTGATTGCGTTGCAGTTAAAAAATGAAGTGAATAAGTAAGGAGTTAATTATTATACTGAAATATAAAAAGGCCGATGAAACAATTTTTCATCAGCCTTAAAGATGTCTGTTTATTATTTCTGTTGCCAATTTTCCTTAATAAAATCTTCACGACCAGACTCTTTACGCTCCTGAGCATATTTCTCAGGATTTTTTTTATAAAAATGTTGATGATATTCTTCCGCTTCGTAAAAAGGAGCAGCTGAACGAATTTCCGTCACGATTGGATCCTTAAACATACCGCTTTCTGCTATTGCTAGCTTTGATTTTTCGGCTAGCTCTTTTTGCGATTCATTATGATAAAAAATCGCTGTGCGATAGGATGGTCCACGGTCAAAAAATTGCCCGCCATCATCAGTTGGATCAATTTGTGGCCAGTATAAATCTAGTAATTTTTGATAAGAGAAAATAGAAGGATTGAAAGTAATTTGAACAACTTCTAAATGCCCAGATGTTCCAGACTTTACTTGTTCGTATGTTGGGTTTGGGGTGTAGCCACCAGCATAGCCTGAAACAACTTTTTGAATACCTGGAAGTTCATCAAATGGTTTTACCATGCACCAAAAGCAGCCGCCTGCAAAGGTTGCGAGTTCGTATGTTTTTTCTGTCATTGCTGTAATCCTCCTAAATAGATATGTTTTATCTAGTATTATATAAATTGTTTTATTGCGCAATAAAAAAGATTTGAAACTATATGTTTTTTTATAAACAAGAACCACCGCTCACATCAATTAATTGTCCAGTAACCCATCGGCTGTCAGAGGAAGCAAGAAATGCAGCGGTATCTGCAATATCTTCTACTTCTCCTAAACGGCCGAAAGCAGAGATTTCAGTTGCATATCGTTTCATCATTGGATCACTTAAGAGTTCAGCATTCATATCTGTTTTAATAAAGCCTGGTAGTATCGCATTAACTGTAATCCCTCTTGCTCCAAGTTGCTTTGCTAGTGTAAAAGTCATTGTGTTGATCGCGCCTTTTGTCATGCTGTAGGCAATGAAATCGGGTAAAGAAATTCGTGTTGCAGCTGATGAAATATTGATAATACGGCTATTGTCACGTAAACGTGACAATGCCTGTTGAATAATAAAAAATGGGGCTTTTGTATTCACGGAAATCATTCGATCGAAAAAGTCTTCAGTTGTTTCTTCAATAAAGGCTCCTGGACCGATTCCTGCGTTATTTACTAAAATATCAAATTTATTTTCACCTGTATGTTTTTGCAATTTGTCATCTAAAGATTGGTAAAGAGATTCTACACCATGTAACGATTTGAGGTTACCATTTATAGAAAAAGCTGAACCGCCATTTGATTGAATTTCCTGCACTGTTTCTTCTGCATCGCTTTTACGATTTCCATAATGAACAGCAACTAATGCACCGTCGTTTGCTAAGCGTTTTGCAATAGCGCGTCCAATTCCACGGCTTGCTCCAGTAACCAATGCAACTTTTCCTTGTAACATATTCACATCATCTCCTTAATAATTTTACATATGTATGAAGCTGTCTTTTCTAATAGACAAGCCTTAAGTAATATATGAGTGTTGGATTGAGATTCATTCCTTTTTTATTTTGATAAAAAGTTCGGATTATAATTTAAAATAAAATTTTTCAAAAAACATGTTGACAATGAAAAGAATGAAGTCCTATAATACGTGTAATAACTTAAAAGTTAATTTAGAATTTTCTAATTTTTATATATTGTATATGCAAAGAAGAGGAAAGTAGATGATTATGAAAGTTTCAGAGAGCTGCCCCATGGCTGTGAGGGTGGTAACGATCGAATCATTGAAGATCACCTTGGAGCATCGCTTGCGAAAGGGAAACCGAGTAGAGAGCGGCGGTTTCATCCCCGGTAAAAGGGTGATAGTCTGATAGGACTTACAGAGCTTATATTTTGTGAGAAATATAAGGAAGCTGAGTGGTACCGCGAAACTCTCGCCTCAGCAATCAAAGCTACTATGACGTAGTGATTGATTGCTGAGGCGAGAGTTTTTACTTTAGAAAAGAGAATAGAAGAATGCAAAGAAGAGGAGAGTAAACGATACAAATTGTTTCAGAGAGCTGCCCCGTGGCTGTGAGGGTGGTAACAATTGTATCGGTTGAAGATCACCTCAGAGCACTGTCCTTGAAAAAAATGAGTAGAGAGCAGCGGAGTTGTTCCCGGTAAAAGAACAAAAGTCTAATAGGACTTACAGAGCATATATTTCGCGAGAAGTATAAGGAAGCTGAGTGGTACCACGATTCCCTCGTCTCAGCAATGGATTGCTACACGTTTGTAGAAAATCGATTGTTGAGGCGAGGATATTTTTATGGTTAATATACAGAATGTTCTGATAAAATGCATTCTTCTCAGCAATCGATAAAAAGATGGATTGCACATAAAGAGATAAAAAAGAGGAGCGATGTAAGATGGGTAACCAGTATATCTATATGAATGGGGAATTAATAGAAAAAGAAAAGGCTGTTGTATCTGTTTACGACCACGGTTTTTTATATGGAGACGGCGTATTTGAAGGGATTCGTAGCTATGGCGGAAATGTATTTTGTTTAAAAGAGCATTTAAAGCGTTTATATGAATCTGCGAAATCGATTTTACTAACGATCCCGATGACAATCGAAGAGATGGAACAAGCGGTTTTACAGACACTACAAAAAAATGAATATGCAGATGCATATATTAGATTAATTGTTTCAAGAGGAAAAGGGGATTTAGGGCTGGATCCAAGAAGCTGCACGAAACCAAGTGTCATTATCATTGCTGAACAGTTAAAGTTGTTCCCGCAAGAGTTTTATGATAACGGTCTTAGTGTTGTATCTGTTGCTTCAAGGCGTAACATGCCAGATGCACTTGATCCACGTATTAAGTCGATGAATTATTTAAATAACGTATTAGTAAAGATTGAAGCAGCACAAGCAGGTGTGCTAGAAGCACTTATGTTAAATCAACAAGGATATGTTTGTGAAGGATCGGGAGATAACGTGTTCATTGTGAAAGATGGAAAAGTAGTAACGCCACCTGCATATTTAGGGGCTCTTGAAGGGATTACAAGGAATAGTGTCATTGAACTTTGTGAAAGGTTAAATATTCCTTGTGAAGAAAGACCATTTACTCGTCACGATGTATATGTAGCGGATGAAGTGTTTTTAACAGGAACTGCTGCTGAATTAATTCCAGTTGTAAGAGTGGATTCAAGAGAAATCGGAATTGGAAAACCAGGAGAAGTAACGAAACAGTTAACAGAAGAATTTAAAAAGTTAACGAGAGAGCGAGGAGTGCGCGTTCCGGGACTAGCAGAAAGCTTAGCTTAACGAATAGGGGAAGGAGTTAGCAAAATGAAGGAACAACATGCAGTGTGTGATGAAGTGGATCATGGAGAAGTAAAAAAAGTAACAGGTGCCGGACATGTTATTCAATGTTTAAAGAAATTAGGTGTAACAACAGTGTTTGGCTATCCGGGCGGAGCTATTTTACCAGTTTACGATGCGCTGTATCGCAGTGGTTTGAAACATGTTTTAACGCGTCATGAACAAGCAGCTATTCATGGAGCAGAAGGGTATGCGAGAGCTTCTGGAGAGGTCGGGGTAGTATTTGCTACCTCCGGCCCTGGGGCTACAAACTTAGTTACTGGTTTAGCAGATGCGTATATGGATTCGATTCCTTTAGTAGTAATTACAGGGCAAGTAGCAACACCTCTCATTGGAAAAGATGGTTTTCAAGAAGCGGACGTTGTGGGAATCACAATGCCGGTTACAAAGCATAATTATCAAGTACGAGATGTGAATCAGCTATCACGTATATTGCAGGAAGCATATTATATTGCCAAAAGTGGACGACCGGGTCCGGTGTTAATTGATATTCCAAAGGATGTTCAAAATTCTATTGTAACGAATGTTTTTGAAGGAGAAGTTCAAATTCCTGGTTATAAGCCACGGATCGAACCAGACAAAATGCAGCTGGAGAGCGTGGCGGAGGCAATTTCAAAAGCAGATCGCCCGCTACTGTATATCGGCGGCGGTGTCATTCATGCAGATGCATCTGAAGAGCTTCTAACATTTGCAAGAGAGAACCGTATTCCAGTTGTTTCGACTTTAATGGGACTCGGCGCTTATCCGCCGGGAGATCCACTGTTTTTAGGAATGCTAGGCATGCATGGTACGTATGCCGCAAATATGGCAGTAACGGAATGCGATTTACTTCTTGCCTTAGGTGTTCGTTTTGACGACCGAGTAACAGGAAAGTTAGAACTATTTTCACCTCATTCTAAAAAGGTACATATCGATATTGATCCAGCGGAACTTCATAAAAATGTGAAAGTAGAATATCCAGTCGTTGGAGATGTGAAGCGAGCGTTGCACATGTTGGTAGATATGCGAATAGAGTGCCAAACTGATTCATGGGTAGAGAGAGTAAGAACATGGCAAAAAGAATACCCGCTGTCATATGAACAGAGTGAATCAAAATTAAAGCCGCAGCATGTGATTCATTTAGTAAGTGAATTAACAAATGGTGAAGCAATTGTGACCACAGAAGTTGGGCAGCATCAAATGTGGGCAGCACATTTTTATAAGGCGCAAAAGCCGCGAACATTTCTAACATCTGGTGGACTAGGAACGATGGGATTTGGATTCCCAGCAGCAATCGGTGCTCAGCTTGCATTTGAGGATAAGCCAGTTGTCTGTATTGCGGGAGATGCTTCATTTCAAATGAACATTCAAGAATTGCAAACAATTGCAGAAAACAATATTCCAGTGAAAGTTTTTATTATTAATAACAAGTTTTTAGGTATGGTCAGACAATGGCAAGAGATGTTCTATGAAAGTCGTTTATCAGAATCACAGATTGGATCGCCTGATTTTGTAAAAGTAGCAGAAGCATATGGAGTAAAAGGTTTGCGCGCTACAAATCCGATTGAAGCGAAACAAGTCATGTTAGAAGCATTTTGTCATCAAGGACCAGTTGTTGTTGATTTTTGTGTAGAAGAGGGCGAAAACGTATTTCCAATGGTCCCTCCTAATAAAGGGAATCATGAAATGATTATGAAGAGGTGGCAAGAATGAGTCATACTTTTTCACTCGTTGTCAATAACGACCCTGGAGTTTTACTAAGAGTAAGTGGAATTTTTGCTCGGCGTGGTTATAATATTTCTTTTTTAAATTTAAATGAAGGAGAAACAAGAGAGATTTCGGAAATGAAACTTACGACAGTTTGTACAGAAAATGAAGCGATATTGCTCGTAAATCAGTTAAAAAAGTTAATTGATGTCTTGCAAGTAAATAAATTATAAGGAGTGTATGTGAAGATGAAAACATATTATGAAAAAGATGCAAATTTAGAGGTATTAGCAGGGAAAACGGTGGCAGTAGTTGGTTATGGGTCACAAGGTCATGCGCAAGCTCAAAATTTACGTGATTCCGGTGTTCATGTTGTAGTGGGTGTTCGTCCAGGAAAATCTTTTAACGTAGCGAAAGCGGATGGTTTTGAAGTAATGTCAGTTTCAGAAGCGGTAAGAACCGCAGACGTTGTACAAGTATTATTGCCAGATGAACAGCAGGCGCATGTATATCGAAATGAAGTAGAAAAGAATCTTCGCGAAGGACAGATGTTGCTTTTCTCACATGGATTTAATATTCACTTTGGACAAATTCAGCCACCAAGTTACGTAGATGTAGCGATGGTTGCGCCAAAAAGTCCAGGACATCTTGTTCGCCGCGTATTTCAAGAAGGAAATGGTGTTCCAGCTTTAGTTGCCGTTTATCAAAATGCGACTGGAAACGCTTTTGATGTAGCTCTTGCATATGCCAAAGGAGTTGGTTGTACACGTGCTGGTGTAATTGAAACATCATTCCAAGAAGAAACAGAGACGGATTTATTTGGAGAACAGGCTGTATTATGCGGTGGGGTAACTGCACTTGTGAAAGCAGGCTTTGAAACGTTAACAGAAGGTGGATATCGTCCGGAGATTGCATATTTCGAATGCTTACATGAGCTAAAGTTAATTGTTGATTTAATGTACGAAGGTGGTCTAACGAATATGCGCCATTCTATTTCAGATACAGCAGAGTTTGGTGACTATGTAACAGGATCTAGAATTGTTACAGATGAAACGAAAAAAGAAATGAAACGAGTTCTTGCGGAGATTCAGCAAGGCGAATTTGCAAAGAAATGGATTTTAGAAAATCAAGCAGGACGTCCAACTTACAATGCGATGAAAAAGGCAGAGCAAAATCATCAACTTGAAAAAGTAGGAGCAGAATTACGAGAGATGATGACTTGGATCCAGCAGCCAAAGGGGAAAGAGTTAGTGAAAAAGTAGTAGGAGATAGATAAGTGAAAATGAACAGAAGGGACTTGAAAAGATGAGAAGTGACATGATTAAAAAGGGATTTGACAAAGCACCACATCGTAGTTTATTAAAAGCAACTGGTTTAAAAGATGAAGACTTTGATAAGCCGTTTGTAGCAATTTGTAATTCTTTCATTGAAATTATTCCAGGTCATAAACATTTAAATGAATTTGGTCGTCTTGTAAAAGAAGCGGTACGTGCAGCTGGTATGGTTCCGTTTGAGTTTAATACAATTGGGGTAGATGATGGGATTGCGATGGGGCATATCGGTATGCGCTATTCGCTCCCAAGCCGTGAAATTATCGCCGATTCAGTGGAAACGGTAGTAAATGCACACTGGTTTGATGGGATGATTTGTATTCCGAACTGTGACAAAATCACACCAGGTATGATGATGGCCGCATTACGTGTTAACATTCCGACTGTATTTGTTTCTGGTGGTCCAATGGCTGCAGGGAAAACATCAAAAGGAGAAGTAGTCGACTTAAGTTCCGTTTTTGAAGGGGTAGGTGCCTATCAATCTGGGAGAATTTCAGAAGAAGAGTTAAAGGATATTGAAGATCACGGTTGTCCATCTTGTGGTTCTTGTTCAGGTATGTTCACTGCAAATTCAATGAACTGTTTATGTGAAGTATTAGGGCTTGCGCTTCCTGGGAATGGTAGCATTTTAGCAACAGACCCAAGGCGTGAAGAACTAATTCAACAAGCAGCTGAAAAATTAAAAGTATTAATTGAATGTGATATTAAACCACGAGATATCGTAACAGAAGAAGCGATTGACGATGCATTTGCATTAGATATGGCGATGGGAGGATCAACAAATACGGTATTACATACGTTAGCAATCGCACAGGAAGCGGGACTTGATTATGATATGAGCCGAATTGATGCAGTTTCAAGACGCGTTCCACATTTATGTAAAGTGAGCCCAGCTTCTAATTGGCATATGGAAGATATTGATCGTGCAGGTGGTATCAGCGCTATTTTAAAAGAGTTAAGTAGAAAAGAAGGTGTACTCCATCTGGACCGTATTACAGCTACTGGCCAGACATTACGAGAAAACATCGCTCATGCAGAAATTCAAGATAAAGAAGTAATTCACTCTCTTGAAAATCCTCATAGTGAAGAAGGTGGTCTGCGTATATTAAAAGGAAACCTTGCAAAAGATGGTGCTGTTATTAAAAGTGGTGCAACAGAAGTGAAACGTTTCGAAGGACCATGTGTTATTTTTGGGTCTCAAGACGAGGCGCTTGCAGGGATTATGCTAGGTAAAGTGAAAAAAGGAGATGTTGTTGTTATTCGTTATGAAGGCCCAAGAGGTGGACCTGGTATGCCAGAAATGTTAGCTCCAACTTCAGCAATTGCTGGTATGGGATTAGGCGCAGATGTTGCACTATTAACAGATGGTCGGTTTTCAGGTGCATCACGCGGCATTTCAGTAGGACATATTTCACCAGAAGCTGCTGCTGGCGGAGAGATTGCACTTCTCGAGCAAGGCGATATTGTATGTATTGATGTAGAGGAACGTTTACTTGAAGTGAGAGTAAGTGATGAAGAATTAGAAAAACGGAGAAAAGAATGGAGAAAACCAGAGCTAAAAGTGAAAACAGGATGGCTTGGGCGCTATGCACAAATGGTAACATCAGCGAATACAGGTGCAGTGCTAAAAATGCAAAATTTTGATTAAATCTATATAAAAGAGATAAGGAATGATACGAGATGGTGCAAAATGTAAGGGAGAGAGTGAAAATCGAAGATATCCTTGTGGCTCATAATCATATGAAGGATATCGTCAATAAAACACCGCTCCAGCGGGATTCAGTTTTATCTGAGAAATATGAATGTGATGTATATGTGAAACGAGAAGACTTACAAGTAATTCGTTCGTTTAAAATTCGAGGTGCTTACAATTTAATTCAAAGCTTATCGAAAGAACAATTACAAAATGGGGTTGTATGTGCTAGTGCTGGTAATCATGCGCAAGGGGTTGCTTATACGTGTAATTTATTGAAGATTCAGTCTAAAATTTTTATGCCAACAACAACACCTAAGCAAAAAGTATCTCAAGTACAATTTTTTGGTGGTACTTATGCGGAAATTGTGTTAGTTGGAGACACATTTGATAGTTCTTTCCAAGAAGCGCAGCGCTATTGTGAGGAAAATAGCATGATGTTTGTTCATCCGTTTGATGATCCATATGTAATTGCGGGTCAAGGGACAGTCGCTGTTGAAATCTTACACGATATGGAGAAACATGTGGATTATGTCTTCACAGCAATTGGTGGCGGTGGTTTAGCATCAGGTATTGGTACATATGTAAAAGGTGTGAGTCCTACGACAAAAGTAATCGGTGTGGAACCAAAGGGAGCAGCATCGATGAAAGAAGCTTTTTTACAAAATGAAAACGTGGCCCTAGAAAAAATCGATAGTTTCGTTGATGGAGCAGCTGTCAAAAAGGTAGGGAAATTAACCTTTGAAACGTGTAAAGACGTATTGGATGATATTGTATTGATTCCTGAAGGGAAAATTTGTACAACGATTTTAGAATTGTACAAAAAAAATGCAATCGTTGCGGAGCCAGCTGGTGCTCTTTCAATTGCAGCACTCGATTTTTATAAGGACGAAATTAAAGGGAAAACCGTTGTTTGTACGTTAAGTGGTGGGAATAACGATATTGATAGAATGCAGGAAATGAAAGAACGCTCTCTCATTTACGAAGGGTTAAAACATTATTTTATTATTGAATTTCCGCAACGTTCAGGAGCATTGCGAGAATTTCTTGATAAAGGATTAGGATCAGAGGATGACATCACTCGTTTTGAGTATATTAAAAAACATAATAAAGAAAATGGACCTGCACTCGTTGGAGTGGAGCTAAAACATAAAGAAGATTATGAACCGTTAATTACCCGTTTTCGAGAAAATAATATTCAATTTATGGAGTTAAATAAAAATCCTGTTTTGTTTGATTTGTTAATTTAATATACAAAAAGAAAGGAAGCTTTTTAGTGAAAAGCTTCCTTTTTTCTAACTACGTTTATTTTTGATTGTTCCAGTTTCATCAATTTCTACATCAGTTGAAATGGTTTGTAAATATTGTAGTGTTTTTTTCTTTTCCTCAGGGGTGGCTGGTGAAATTTGATCATTACGAATGATATAAGGGTTAATTGACATTTGTACATCTTTTCCTTTAAATGTAAGGGTCAATACACCTGTTTCAGCACTTTTTCCTTTTACATAGTTAGGGAATAAGAAGTTTCCTAATGAATAAGCGACAGGGACTTTGTTGTAGTATTCAAATCCTTGTAACCAATGTGGGTGACTTCCAACAATCGCATCAGCACCAGCTTCGACTATTTTCGGTACATATTGTTTTTGGTAGTCTACAGGTCTATTAGATTTTTCAACACCCCAATGCATATACACAATCAGATAATCGGCGTCTTTCTTTTGTTCTTTAATCGTTTTTGTTACTAGATTGATATCATATCCATTTGCAACACCTGGCTTGTCTTTACCAGCTACCCAGGTAAAGTCAGGCATAAAACGAACAAAGGAAAGGAATTTAATTTTTTTCCCTTTTACTGTGATTTCTCTAGCTGTGTATGCATCATCTGCATTTTTTCCAGCTCCAATATAAGGGAGTTTTAGTTTTTCTACATGAGATATCGTATCCATTAAACCATCTTGTCCATAGTCGAGCGTATGGTTATTGCCAATATTCACAATGTCATAGCCTGTGTTTTTAATAGCTTGTAATGTGGAAGGATCGCTTTTGATCCAGAATGACTGACCAGGGGCCTTTTTCTCCCGTGTTGTAAATGCAGATTCCAAGTTTATAAAGGAAATATCAGCTTTGGTTATTTCACCTTTCACATGCTGGAACGGATAATCAGCACCGTTTTTTTGAATAGCTGGTCGTAAATTCCAATCGAACATCGTATCACCAGAGAAAGTAATTGTAATTTCAGGATTCTCTTTCTTCTTTGTGTCCGTTGCTTTTTTCGTTTTATTTTCTACCCCAGCTGTATCTTTTGCTTTTGATGTAAAGGAGTTATTTATCAATAAAACAATCGGTGTAATGAGAATTACTATTAAAATAAATCGTTTAAATAAAGGTGTCATAGTTATCTTTCCTTTTTCTTTTTATATCATGACTTCCTTTTAGAAAGTTCAATGATGAGAGTTTCATATAATATGTACAAAAATGAGTAAGTGCTTAATAGTTTATCCCGCTATTTATGGACAGTAACACTCCCGTCTTAAAATTCAGCGGAAGCAAAGAGGTTAAGGTGGGAGATGAACTGTCCGTAAAAGTCTGATTGGTGAGAGCTGATTAAAGTTTCACTTTATGTATGCTAGACATGGTATGTAAGATGATAGCTATGTATTAAGAGCTCATCTCATAGTGTAATATTACGGTAACATGAAACGAGGAAAAAATACAATACATAAGTCGATTTTACTTGTAGAGTTTTGAAAATTCTGTTAAAATTTCGTGTATTTTGTTGTATGTTAGATATAAAAATTTGAAAAATAATGCTTGAAGAGGATGGAGAAGGCATAATGGTTATATTAGGAGCAGTAGTGAACGGAATTTGTATACTAATTGGTACTATATTAGGTAAACTATTAAGTAATATTCCAGAAAGTATGAAAGGGACAGTTATGCATACAATTGGTTTAGCTGTTACTGTACTTGGTCTTCAAATGGGATTAAAAAGCGAAAACTTTCTTGTTGTAATTATAAGTCTTGTTATTGGTTCAGTGATTGGAGAATGGTTGGAGTTAGAAGGAAAGTTAAAGAGTTTAGGGGATTGGCTAGAAAAAAAGGTTGGCTCAAAAGGAGAAGGGAGTATATCTCTTGGATTTGTGACAGCTACATTAATCTTTGCTATCGGAGCAATGGGGATACTTGGAGCTTTGGATAGCGGTATTCGTGGAAATCATGATGTGCTATTTACAAAAGCAATTATTGATGGATTTATTTCGCTTATTTTAACGACAACGCTTGGAATAGGCGTACTATTTTCAGCAATACCAGTCATTTTATATGAGGGAGGTATTGCGATTTTCGCGACGCAAATTAATAGTTTTGTACCAGAGAAGCTAATGAATCAGTTTATCGTAGAAATGACTGCGACTGGTGGGATTATGATTTTTGCAATTGGACTCAATTTACTTGGTTTTATTAAAATTAAAGTGGCAAATTTATTGCCTGGGATAGTGGTAGTTGGGATTATTGTTTCTATTATATATGGATATGATTTGTATGTTTAGTTAGGCTGAATAGCCCAATCCTGTTTTGAAACAGTTTTGGGCTATTTGTATGTAAAAAATTAATATGCTTTTTTCATAAAATGAACAAAGCCACCTATAAATACAATCACAAAGCTCCCGATTACGACAAATACTAGTGTTTGAACAGAGATATAAAACAGCCCAGAGCCTTCTTTAGGAAGCATAGCGAGAAAAGGTTGGGACCATGGATAGATGGGACCGAACCTTGCAGAATTCGCAATTATCATAGCGGGTATGGAAGCTATAACATTTAAAGCAATCGGTGCTGCAAAGCTGGACCAAATACTTGAAACCCATAATTGTAAGGCGATTAAAGGGAGGGTAGCAATCCAGCCGCCTACTACACTTTTTACTATAGTAGCTAGAGGGAATGGCCCAGGGACATGCAAAAGTTGTCCAACGCTAATATAACTTATAATGAAGAAGACTTGCATCGCACCTATAAATAAGAGAATAAAGAGAAATTTTATAATATAGACGTGATATCGTGATATAGGTTGTACTAAAAGTTGTTTCCAACCACCATTTGAATGTTCATATCGGCAAATAAATGCAGTGAAAATGCCTGTTAATAATGGAAGAAGCAACATACCATGTACCATTATCATGATATTATAAATTAACTCCCAATGTTTATAATCGGGATAGTTTGAGGCATTTGCATAAGCTATTACTCCTGCTAAAATCGGGCTTAAAAATAGTAATGTCCATATTTTGGTTTTTTTAATTTTATAAAATTCAGCTTGTATGGTTTTAAGCCAAAGCATTATTTATGCACATCCCTTCTAGTAAAATCTGCTGTTTCAATACATAACATACATATACCAACGATTAGGCCTATTGCTACACATAGAAGTGGAGACCCCCAGTCAATACGTAGGCTTGGCCATCTCCATATGAACCAATTGGGAAGAGCTACTGAAAACATTGTGAAAATAGTTCCTAAAAGTCCGATTGTAAATGCGATACTTTGGTTTTGAAATATGATAGCAATCCATAGTTGTAGCGCTACAATTGGCAGTGCCGACCAATAAGGATAGAAACTCATTTTAAATATAGAAAGCCATGGAATGGAAGCATCGAATTGTAATGCTAAACCCAATCCAACTATGCCAATTAATAATAAAGAACAAGATACAGCAAGCAGGAAAAATACCAGTATGAATTTTACTAGAAAAATATGTCGCTTATTAATAGGTAAGGATAAGAGATGCTTCCATGAACTAGAATGATGCTCTATGTGTGCAATTAAAGAAGTAACAATCGTAATTCCTAATATAAGAGTTGTGAGAGCAAGCGGTTGAGCTTCAGAAATGAGGCCGCTCCATAAGTCTTTCGCATATTTCTTTGTCAACCAATCATATCGAAGAAAGAAGTTACATGCTTGAAGAGAAATAACACCTATTGGTCCTAAAAAGATTAAAAACCAAATCCACTTCCTTTTTATTTTTAAAAGCTCAGATTGAAAGAGGCGTTTGTACATGTGTCTCTTCCTCCTTTATAAGCTGTAAGAATATCTCTTCGAGTGACTTTTTATTTTCTTCAATTCTGAATACAGAAATGTTATGTGTTACAAGTGTTTTTACAATTTCGCCAACAGTTTCATTTGATACATTTGATAGAATAATTCGCTGCTCTTCTTGCATAGAAGGAATCCCCTTAGCGAGAATGATTTTCCAAGCTGCATCTGATTTGTCTGTCATAAGTGAAATAGAGTGCTGAGCATGGCGGCGCAATGTTTCTATTTTGTCTTGAAAAATAAGCTTTCCTTTTGCAATGATACCAACATAAGTTGCCATTTGATCAATTTCACTTAATAAGTGACTAGATATAAGGATGGTAATTCCTCTTTCTTTTGCTAATTGCTTAATTAACGTACGAATCTCATGAATCCCCTCTGGATCGAGTCCGTTTGTCGGTTCATCTAAAATTAATAGCTGTGGATCACCAAGTAAGGCAATTGCAATTCCTAACCGTTGTTTCATTCCTAATGAGTATTCTTTTACCTTTTGTTTGGCAGCATGTTGTAAACCGACAATTTGTAACACTTCCTCAATTTTTTCTTTCGGAGCATTTCTTAAAATCCGGTAAACCTCTAAATTCTCAATGGCATTTAGGTGGGCATAATAAGATGGATTTTCAACGAGAGCTCCAATTTTAGATAATATGGATAAGCGTTCTTTAGCCAAATCTTGTTGAAATATCACGACCTTTCCTTGCGTTGGTTTAATAAGGCCTAATAACATGCGAATGCTAGTTGTTTTACCAGCTCCGTTAGGCCCGAGAAATCCATAAATCTCTCCTTTTGGAATTTTTAAATCTACGTTATGTACTACATAATCATTTCGATATCTTTTTGTTAACCCTGTCGTTTTCAAAATATAATTCATGTTCCTATCACCTCAAATCAAGTATAGGAAATAAAGGTTAATGATAATGTTAGAAGAGTTTAAGATTTGTTTAAATTTATACAGTATTCCCTAATTTTGGAGTGTGCTGGTTTTCAAATCGTGTTGTATTCCTTATGATGGAAGAGAAAGGTTAAATTTGTATATGAAGGTGAAGAAATGACACACATTTTATATGTTGAGGATGATCACGAGATTGGGGAATGGGTCAAAAGAGAACTGCAGAAACAAGAGTATGAAGTTGCATGGTTTACTTCAGAGAATGGTACGAATGAAGTATGTGAAATAGCAGATGTAATTGTTTTAGACGTTATGTTGCCAGGCCTTGATGGTTTTACACTAGGTCAACGTTTTAAAAGTGAATATCCAGATACCCCTATTATTATGTTAACTGCAAGAACAACATTAGAAGATAAAATATATGGATTAACATTTGCTGATGATTATATAACAAAGCCATTCCATCCAAAAGAGTTAATGGCACGTATTGAAGTTTTATTAAGGCGGTATAACAAAGATGGAGCAGAAGTGCAATATGTGAAACATTTAAAAGTATTTATGAAAGAATACCGGATTGTTGATATAGACACGGGTGAAGAAATTGTTTTATCAGGAAAGCAGCATCAAATCTTTTTTTATTTGATGAAGAATATGAATCGTACATTAACGAAAGAACAAATTTTTGAGGCAGTATGGAATGAATCCTACATAGAAGGAGATAAATCATTGATGGTTCATATCCGTCATTTACGCGAAAAAATAGAGAGAAATCCAAGTAGTCCTCAAATAATAGAAACAATACGTGGAATAGGTTATCGGTGTAAAATATGATAAAAAGTACATCACTATTACGAAAGTACTTATTTATCATATTTATAGCGGTTATATTGTTACCTCTCATTGTCCCACTCAGTTCGTTTCTCTTCATTAAATATATCGAGTGGATAGAGGATTTTAAAGTTGCGTATTCTAGTGTGCAAATAGAAGAGGAATGGAGAAATAAAGCGACAGATTTACACGGAAAAAATCCTGAAGGAATTGAGCGAACTTTTCAAGAATTTCAAGGGAAATATCCAGAAGGATCAATGTTTTGGGTAGATAATAAAGGGAAAACGAACCTTCAAATTCCTAAAAAACAAAATATTCCACAGGAGTGGAGTGCAAGTGATGCAGTTGCATTTATGAAAAGGAGTTTTGAAGGGGATCCATTTACAGTTGTATCTTACATTGGAAAAGAGAAGCAAGGGGCATTTATGGTATTTCAAATTCCGAGGAAATATGTGAAGGCACCAATTGCTCAAATACGTGAAAGATATGAAATTGTTTTTGAAATGGTTATCATTGGATGTTTCACAACATTTATCATTATCTCTATCATCTTTTTTCTTAAGATTAGAAAAAGATTATTAAAGCTACAAAAAGCAATGGAACTTCCGCAAGACCAGACACTTCCGTCAAAAATTTCTATATCAAAGCAAGACGAGATCGGCTTATTAGAAGAGTCGTTTAATCGTATGGTAGAGGCTTTACAGCAAAGTCGATTGAAGGAGGAGGAAGAGGAGCAATTTCGTAGAAAACTAATTGCCGATCTTTCTCATGATTTGCGAACGCCATTAACGACAATGCGTGCACAAATAGATTCTTTAAAAGAAGAAGTTATCTCAGTCAAAGGACAGAAAACAATCGTACGAATGGATGAAAAAATTAATTACTTAGCGGAGTTAATAGAGAACTTACTATCGTATTCATTAATAACGGCAAAGAAATATCCATATCATCCGGAACGAAGGGATATGACACGTTTAATGAGAAAGGTTGTTGCATCATGGTATGACATATTAGATGAGAAAGGTTTTGAGGTTGATATTGTGATTCCAGAAAAGCAATTGTTTTGGAATATCGATGAAAATTGGTTTCAAAGAATTATAGATAATGTAATTCAAAATGTAGTTAGGCATGCAGATGATGGGAAGTTTATAGGGGTATATGTAAACCATGGGGAAAAAACAATTACAGTTGTTGACCATGGGCCAGGTTTTCAAAATATTCATTCGCAAAATAAAGGTGCGGGAATTGGATTATCTATTATTGCTGTTATGGCGAAAGAGATGGGTATCGACTGGAGTATAGAATCTGATGATACAGGAGCGAAGTGTATATTTAAAAAATTGCCGTAGAAGGGAGAATATACATGGAAGAGTTTCGATTCACAAAGCGTGTAAATAGAATCTTTCAAATTGCAAGCAAAGAATCTAAATATAATGAGTATATCATTCACCCGTTAGATTTATTTATAGGAGCCTATAAAGAAGGAACAGGGGTTTGTAGTGAATTATATATGTATTTATTTCATAATATAGGGCTAGATTTTGTAACGAAATTTGTACAATTACAACAAAGGGGCTTTCAAGATAAAAGATATATAGAAGTACAAGGATACAAAGTTTCTTATAAAACAATGGAGATATTACAGTTAGCTAAACATAAGATGGCGCGATTTAATCAATTATATGTGAATGAAGGACATATTTTAAGTGTGATCCTTCAGCAAGATGAGACAATAGCAAGTCTAATAGACGAAGATATGAAACAAAGTATTTTACAGATTGTTTCAGTACCAAGAGATATGACTGTAAATTTGAATAGTTGTGAAATACCAACAAGTATGAAACATGCCGTTTGCAATGTTAGACGAGCTGTTCAATCTGATTTAGAAGAACTTCTTCAATTTGTTATGTTTGAATTTGGAGAAAGATGGATCGATGCAATTCATAATGGTTTTCAAATATATCAAGAAATGCCAATATATATCGCAGTGCAAGAGAAGAAGATTATTGGTTTTGCTTGTTATGATGTTGTAAGAGGAAAGAAGGGGCTGTTTGGACCGATGGGAATCGCTAAAAATAATCGTGTAAAGGGTGTAGGAAGAGAACTATTACATAGATGCTTGGCTGAAATGCAGCAAATTGGTTATGAATATGCAGTGATTGGTCAGGCAGGTCCGATTGAGTTTTATGAGGAGAGTTGTGGTGCGCAAGTAATACATATTATATAGAGATTGCTTTGATTAGAAATGTCACAGAAGCAATAGGAGTGTTGTTTATTGTTCTTACATGTTATTGTAGTTTTTGAATAAGGTTTGATCTATGAATCATATTGCTAAACTTTTTTAAGAAAAGGGTGTAGAATGGGTATCTAAGAAAGAAGGTGCAAAAATGGCCAGCTGGAAAAGAAATTTAATCATTTGTTGGCTTGGGTGTTTTACCACTGCAGCCGGTATGAGTTTAGTGATACCATTTTTATCCTTCTATATTGAGGATCTAGGAGTAACGGGTACATCTGAAATTGCACAGTGGTCAGGACTTGCATTCGGTGTAACTTTTTTAATGGGTGCGATTGTATCACCAATATGGGGGAAACTCGGTGATATACATGGTCGGAAATTGATGCTCATTCGTGCGAGTCTTGGTATGGCAATGATTATGACGCTTATGGGATTTGTTACAAATGTATATCAATTAGTTGCACTTCGTTTTTTAATGGGTGCAGTGTCAGGATTTCTTTCGACTGCAATCACATTTATAGCAGCAGAAACACCGAAAGAGCATTCAGGCTGGGCAATTTCTACTATATCAACAGGTGGTGTAAGTGGTTCCTTACTTGGCCCGATGCTTGGTGGCTATTTGTCTGAATTAATCGGAATGCGTCATGTATTTTTAGTAACGGGTGCTTTTTTATTTCTTTCATTTTTAATTGTTTTTTTCTTTTTACATGAATCGAATCATTCTGTTCAAGCAAAAAAAGAGCAACCAAAAAAAGTATGGACGATGGTTCCGGCGAAACATTTTATTATAAGCCTATTTGTAGTAACCTTTATGATTCAACTTGCAAATATGTCCATACAACCTATTATTACGTTGTATGTGAAACATTTAGCGGGGCCTCATACGGATCATATTGAGATAATTGCGGGGGCAGTGATATCTGCAACAGGTCTAGCAGTCATTTTAGCAGCTCCTAAACTAGGGAGATTATCGGATCATATTGGCCCTCAAAAAACGTTAGTTGTAGCATTGTTCTTTGCAGGAATTGTTTTTATTCCACAAGCATTTGTGACAGCTGCTTGGCAATTATTCATATTGCGTTTTCTATTAGGGATTGCACAAGCTGGATTGTTACCTTCCGTACAAACTCTACTTAAACAACATACACCACAACATGTGACTGGACGTATTTTTGGATATAATCAATCCTTTCAGTTTTTAGGAAATATGATTGGACCAGTACTCGGTGGACAAATTGCCGCACATGCCGGGTTTCAATATGTATTCTTCTCTACAGCATCGCTTTTATTCTTAGCTTGCATTTGGGTATATTTCAATAGTAAAGGTGCAGTGGTGTCAGAAAAAGAGCATTTGAAAGTTAGTTAACAAGGTGAAATATGTAAGTTGTAAAAAAGGATGAAGTTACTCTGTAAAATAAAGAATGATTAATAGTTCTCTTTCCTTACTAAGAGTAAAGAACTTATATAATGTTACACATTATATAAATATTGGTACATCACTTAATGAAAGTGGTGTACTTTTTTAATTTTACAGACCTCTGCATGACCTCATTTACAACAACAACACATCCTCATGAAAAGCGCATTTACAGCAACAATTACTTTAGTTATAATAAGAATTTATATTGTTTTTTGAATTTTCAGTCTTATATGAGGTGTTTAGATGAAAGTATATACAGTGAAAGAGATGGCGACCGCTTTAGGGAAACATGAAGAAACAATTAAGTAATGGCTACGCTCTGGCAAGTTTCCGAACGCATTTCGCAATAGCGACAAGCAAGGATGGAAGATTCCTGAAAGCGACTTTGTACATATTAAGAAAGAAATAGGATTTGTAAAAGAAGATTCTCAGAAAAGTCCGCCAGTGGCACAACAAGAGGTTGAGGAATGGGAGTTAGTAAAATTAGCATATGAGGCAGTCACATTGACATCTCCTACGGAGGAAATCCTTACTCTTCTGTCCGTTGTCGGGATTAAACGAACCTTAGAAATTCTACTGATTATGCAACAATCCGCTACAAAAGTAAAAAAACCTGACGGGTTTATTAAGAAAGCTATTCGAGAGAATTGGAGTCCAATGACCGTTCCTGTCAAATTATCAAAGAAGCAAAGTAAACATATCTACGACCTTACCCAACAGGATTACGAGGCAATGGGGAATCAGAAACAGCATGAATATCAACCCAAAGTGCCTCTCTTCAATTGGTTGGAAGAGTGATTTGCTTAGTTCGTCTGACAGGAGATTGTGAAAATGCAAAATAGTTATTACCACTTGTATTGCCCAAAAGGTGTTCAAAGCCGATACAAATTGCTTGTGTTCAACGCCAGTAATGAGCCGTTTTTACCGCTAACTGACTTTTATGATGATGTCAGCAGGAAAATCTCAGAAAGCTCGGCATTGTCGTATCTACAATGCCTTCTACCATTCTTTAGTTGGTTGGATAAACACAGCAATTATCAAGGAAAACGTGTTCAGTGGATTGATTCTCCAGAAGCCATACGGATCGCTGTGGAAGATTATTTGATGGATGAAATGGCTTGTAAAGTTCGAGAAAAGGATTCTTTTCGTTTTATCAATCGTTCCAATAAAAGCCCCAATACGGTTCATCGTTTTCTTTCCGCTCTCAAGTCGTTTTATAAGTCTTTGATTACGCTGAGACAGTATAGCTATCCCAATCCTCTTATCGACTCTCATGCAATATTAGATGACTATAAAACGAATACCGAAGGTGTAAGAGAAAATAAACCGCGAATGCCTGCCGAAGCAGGAACGGAAGACCCGCTTGTGCATAGACGTTTGACAGATTCCTACTTCAAGCTCATTAACGAGGAATGGCAACCTGAAATCATTGATGATCCTCTTCTCTACCATAAAGTCAAACAGACAGGTAATCATGCAAATTGGTCATTGCGAGAGAAGGGCACGCCCGTATGTTATTTGAGACAGGAGCAAGGGCATCTGAAGTTATTGAACTTACGATTGGGGACTATCGTTCCCGTAAGTCCTTTCAAGAAGTCAGCACGTTTAATAAAGGGAGTCATGGTCGCAGAGTGAAATTTCTTCGCTTTAGTAAAGACACCACGAAACTCCTGTTTCAATATATCAACAAGGAGCGGAAAATATTTGACCCTTTAGGGCAGGATTTTGATTCCCTACCTAACGATGCACCCATGTTTCTGACGGAACGAGGAACACCGTTGTCATATCAGACCTGGTATCTGCACTGGAATAAGGTAATGACGTTGATGGACATAAGGTTAAATCCGCACAAAATAAGACATTGGTTTGTTACGACAAGTATGCGTGAAATTTATAATGTCTCTAAAACGGATGCAGAAATTGCTCAACGTAAAGATGAACTTATTAAATACATGAAATGGAAACAAAAAGACACGATTGAAGTGTATGAACACCACTTTGACGAGGAAAGGCATCGAGGTTTCCATGACAAGATGCTGGAACATATAGCAGAGAAAGAAAAGGAATACATAAAGCAGCCAAAACAAAAAAGAACAAAAAAGCCCACTCTGACTGTTGTAAACACAGTAAAAGACATGGAGTTAGAAGTGGATATACAGGCTCTACTGGATGATTTGGAGGATGAATTATGACAACAATAACAGATTTACCTACCTCCCCATTTTATAATGAATTAATAGGAAAAGTGTATGAACACTTTCTTCATTTGCAGGATAACAGAGGGGTGTTTCTTTTAGATAAATTAGACGAATCCCCTGTAAAATACTTTCTAAATCAGTGTCTAGATACGCCTTGGCAAAATCAATTGCTATTATATATGCTTATTAGTGGAGATAGAAATTTAGATACTAATAGCATAGCAAACCAACTTCGCACATTGTGTCCAAGATTCAAGGATATATTCCATACTTATGAATTGCAAACTTTTGCTGATTTTGATACAGAAAAACACATGTACCAGTACCTGAAAGGCCTTATTTATCCCGAACATTCAAATGACCAGCGAGCAAGGTTTTTAAGTCGTTATAAATCAATTTCCTACTCGACTAACAAATGGCTTATAGCAAAGTTAAATCAAGAACAACGGGAGTATTTTCAGCAATTCTTACTCCCTAAGCCTTTGTTTGATAGCCGAGATTTTACGTTCACTAAACAAGCAAGAGAACAAGCTCAAAACACTCGCAAGAGTGAGACGGATGCCATTCTCCCTTACCTTCCTCAAATTCGGGCGGAAGCAAACTTCCGATGGAATCAGATGAAACGATTGCGAGAAGCCTTTCTGACAGCCTGTAAACAAGCGGAAAAGAGAGAGGTCACATTACCCATAGAATTTCATTATGATGAACCTGAACGCATCGGAGAGCGGTTTTACTTCCGCTTATGGGACAAACCTTCCTTTGTTCTGTACCAGAAAGAGAAATTTACAGAATTTATTGTAACATCAGCTGAACAGCGAACAAGGACATATTCGGAGGCCAACAATCATTACTTTGTAGAGTTTGTAAAAGCCGAACGATTAGAAGATGATGATGTAGCGGAAGGTCTATGGTTTGCAGAAATCTTGCAAGAAGGCGTATTAGGAAAGTGGTTTCAAAATGTGATGGATGAAGGGCTTGAACAGAAACGAGAACTCCTATTCTCATGGGGATATGGCGAAGAAGGATCAATTAGCAATCCTAGCCCTTTCGAATCTCATCACAAAGGAGTTCTATCTCAAACTACTTTTGTTACTCAACAAAGAGACAAAGCCGAAGGTATTTTATTCGATATGGAGCCATTCTATGCTGCATCAACCTTCGGTCTATTGGCGGTAGACATTCTGACGACAACAGGAGCGAGAATCAATGAACTATTACAAATTAACCGTGCAAAAGATTGCCTACAAGCCATGAGGGTGAATGGCGATTTAAAATATTCCTTCTACGCTGTCCCAAAAGGACGAGATACGGTTGAGTCTTACATAATTAGCAAGCAAACCTTCGAACTAATGAAAAGAGTCAATAAGATGCTGAAAAAACATTATAATGGAGCAATGCCAAGTGTAAAGTATCAAGGTGACAGGAAACACCTATTTCCAGAGACAAAGCCCTACTTCTTTCAATATAACAAGAAAGGACTTAAGGATAGAACCATTCATTCATGTCTCCGTTTTCTCTTGCATGGATTGCATTTCGAGACACAAGAAGGAAAACATGTGATCATTAAAACACACTTACTGCGTCACGCTTTCGCAACAGAAGCTGTTCAACGTCAGGAAATTCCCGTTGATATTGTAGCGAAAATCCTTCATCAGCGTGATTTGAATGTAACAAGGTATTACTCTGAACCCACTCCAAGTCAAGTAGCTGAAAAGGTTGGAGAATTACACAGCGTAATTTTAAACTATGTTGACTTAGATGAAGCGATTCTTCGCAGTCCTGAAGAACTTCAGCGGGAGTGGGAGGAACACAAGGCCAAAGTAGGTGTATATAACAATGTGTTGGGCGGTACTTGCGTTACAGATAAAGTATGTCCTGTAAAAATGGCATGTTTAGGATGTGTAGCAAAAATTCCGCAACCTGAGAAGAAACATGAACTCCTTGAAGTGGTTGATTTATCTAAGGATATGGAAAAGCGGTATGCTTCCCTGGATTTGACGATTGAAGTAAATAAGGCGAAACAGATGCGGAAACTTGCGAGAAACGAGTTAAAGGAAATTGAATTGATTGAGAAATATCGGGAGGAACAGACATATGAACCAGACGTTTCCTTCAAAAGATAACCGAACGTGGCTCAAAGAGGTTCATGAATCTCGAAGCCAGCGTTCTCTCTTGTTAGGGAAGGAGGCAATTGACCTTCTGGTCAAACAAAACCTCCCTGTTACACTCAAGACTGTATCAGAGAAGTCAAAAGACATTGATCCCGAAGGGAAAGGGATTCATCGTAACACGATTAGTACAAATCAAGAATTGAATGCGTATTATAAGCAGCATAGCAAATCATATAAGAAAAAATTAAATATCAACAAGTCTACACAAAAGCGTTCAGTTGCATTTACTTCTGTTGATTATCGACGTATACGTTTAGACCGAAGCATAGAAAACACGGAACGAAAGTATATGAAGATGTCTAAGAAAGAGCTTGTACAGCGATTGATTTTGGCAGAACAATATATTGCAGAAAACAATTCAAAATGGGTGGCAAATTATTTTGAATTGTTTAAGTAGGTGATACACGGTAAGCATCACCCTCCCTTCTTCAACTAAACCAGCTAGGGGTCTCGCCAACTAAACGCGAATTTCGTACGCTAAGGAATTCCTAAGTTAAAAAACTTGGTTTTACCGTACTTTAACAAAGTTCCATAAACGACATTTAATGTTTGTTATGGAACTTTGTTTTTGGTAATGAGTTTTAGAACTGGTTTTTGACCGTATTTATTTCAGCTTTGTTAGAACTAAATAGAGTTCTTTAAACGGTCGTTTTCGGTACTTTTAGAGAAAATAAATTGGATAAATATGTTACAAAAAAGTTTATGAAGAAATATAATTTAGCTAACAAGGCAGGTTAACACCAAACTCAAAAAACTGATATAATAATTTAGATTATTATAAAATTTCAGTAAAGGAATGATTCTAGTTGAAGAAATCCCGAAATCCAGAAACAGTACATAAACCAGTAGCACCATATGTACATCAAATAGAAGTAACAGGTCCCAATAAATGGCTCACATTATCAGGTCAATTAGGCATGGAAATAGATGGAATGGTTCCAGATGATCCATTGGAGCAGTTACAATTAGCTCTAGATAATATTAGAAGAAATCTTAAGGCTGCTAATATGAACGTAGAAGATTTAACGAAGATAGTATTTTATTTAGTAGGTGATTTTAATGCAGAGAAGAGAAGGAAAATTATTGGAGATTTTCTAGGTGAACATCTTCCTTGTACTACTATGATTTATGTGGTGGCATTAGCAGCTCCTGTATTTAAAGTGGAGATAGACGCATGGGCATGTAAGGAAATTAATTAATCTCTTTTGATAAACAATAATTAATTATATGATGAATCTTATTGTATTATCGGGAGCTTTAATTGAATAAATCAATCTAAAAAAGTCGAATCCTTAGTGTATGGGAATTCGACTTTTTTGAATGGAAATTTGCTTAGCGTACAAAATTCGCGTTTTGTTGGCGAGACCCCATCGCCATCAAGCTAAGGTTTTGAAGTACCCCCTAAATGAAAATTTTCTTTCTCTACAGTTAGTTATTTTGAGAGATCAGCTCATTTTTTTGTTTTGGCGGTGTTTACTTTTCTTAAGTTGATAGCGATGTGGCACTACCCCTTTTATAAAGATAACCAAGATTTAGAAATCATATTTTCAGTAGAAAATAGCTATTCTAAATAGTGAATTCATAATTATAAGGAGGAATTTAATTATGACAGTAATTACTAAGCTTAAGCAAACTATTTCTGGATTAAAAAGTGCTCAAGCATGTTTAGAAGGATTTGTTCTTGATACTGACAATCAGCAAGCAAAACAACTGTATCAAAATGCAGCTCAGCAAGCGCAGATAATTATTGATTCTTTAGAACCACGTGTTCAGGAGGTTCAACAAGATGAGCCTCAGTATAATCAATAAAACGCAGTAATCTTCAGATTTTTTGCAGAGGTCTTATCATAGTTAGATTTATATATCTGGGGTTCTGCCGTATGCCCATCAAGTTAAGAAATTGGTTGTTCCTCAAAACGAAAAAATTAAGCTAAATTCTCATAAATAACTGTAAAATAATAAAATTGTCGTTTTGGGGACACTTCAAAATACTAGCTTGATGGGCATGGGCTGAACCCCAATTTATTTTTTTGGATTTGAAGTGTTGATTTTAAAAGTTTGAGATGGATTGCTACTATCTTTGTCCCTGAGGCAAGATTATGGGGTAATAAAAGATTTATGGCAATGTTATGCTTCAAGCATTACAAGAATGTTCTCTACAAACACTAATAACATCTAGGCTTGTAACATTAATATTCGCACATTCATCAACCCAAACAAGAAATCTGTCTTCAACTTTAATAAAAACTCCTGTTCCATCGATTCGATTGCTACCAGAGAACACTTGAATCTTATCTCCCTCTCGTATGGGATCTAATCTTGAGCGTCTTTTGCGCTCAACAAAGCAATTCTTTTCCTCAAAACATTCTCTTTCACCGAAAAACTCTCTTTCTCGTCTATCAAATCTTCCACGTCTTCTGCGTTCGAAAGACATCGAAATCCAACCCTTTTTAATAAGATTTATATCCCTTTATTCTATGAGTGCACTAAAAGAATGGACTAAGTTTGTTTCATAATGATGAAATAAATGGATCCCTATCCGGTTTTTGTATGTTTAGCTTAGTGATATGTCTATGCTTATTAGATTTTGAAATCCATTTGTAACCTTGAAGTAATGTTAAGGCAATAAGCCTACTCATACATTTGAGTAGGCTTTATTTTGTATTTTAACCAGTATTTTTATGGAAAATATCTTCTGTAAAATTAATGGTACAAGTGTGTATACCATTTATATAGTGATAGCATAATTTAAATTAGCTAAATAACTGAAGGGGATGGAGAGAAGACTATGAAAGTCATAATTTTATGTGGTGGAAAAGGATTGAGGATGCAAGGTATTCTGGGGAATATACCCAAACCATTAGTTCATGTTCAAGGAAAACCTCTCATTTGGCATATAATGAATTGGTATAGCAAGTTTGGACATCATGAATTCGTCCTACCATTAGGGTATGGAGGTGAAAAAATCAAAGAATATTTCATGGACTATATATGGAAAGAACATGATTTTAATTTAGATTTAAAGAATAATCATTACCAGTTGCTTGAAGAACCAAAACAGTGGAATATAAAATTTATAGATACAGGGATTGAAACAATGACCGGAACCAGATTGAAAAAACTTGAAAAGCATATACAGGATGAAATGTTTTTATTAACTTATGGTGACGGATTAGCAAAGATAGATATTAACGAACTTATAAAATTTCATAAAGACAAAGGAAAAATCGCAACATTAACCGGTATAAAAAAAAGTAGTCAATATGGTCTTTTACAGATTGAAAACGGGATTGCTGTGGATTTTAAGGAAAAACCCCTACTTAATGCTGTAATAAATGGAGGTTTTTTTGTATTTAATAAAGGAATATTCAATTATTTGAATGATAATGATTGTATGCTTGAAGAAGAACCTCTACTAAATTTAATAAAAAACAAGGAACTTGCAGTTTATGAGCACAATGATTATTGGATTAGTGTAGATACACCTAAAGATCTTAAAGATGCAAATGAAAGCTGGAACCCTAACAAAAATAGTTGAAAGGAGTGAATAAACATTGCGTTTTAACAATAGAAAGAAAGGTTGGCCGCACCGCTATACTCCCTTTAAAATAGAAAAGGATTTTCCGTTATCTTCAGATGCTTCAGCTATTGACCACTCTAAAAAAACTACAAGCAAACAAATCTATCCTCTACCTTATAATAAACAGCCTCACTCTGAAAATCATTTTTGTGCCATAGTTGGAACAGAATACGTCTTGAAAATAATTGCTTTGCACCAATCTCTAATGCAAAATTCACAAACGTTTACATTATGGATTTGTTGTATAGATGTGTTTGCTTATTCAACATTGAAAGAAATGAACTTGAATAATGTAAATCTTTTGCAGGTAGATGATATAGAAGATCCAAATTTGAAAGATATTAAAAGAAATAGGACAGTCAGTGAATATTGTTGGACTTTAAAGTCCGTACTTATTGAATATTTATTGGTAAATTATAATTTGCCATCTGTTCTTTATTGTGATAGTGATTTATATTTCTTCTCTGATCCTAACATGATATTTAAAGAATGGGATGACAATTCTATTTATCTTTGTCCACAGAGAGACCGTGACTGGGTAGAGGAAAAATACGGGAAATATCAGGCTGGGTTAATTGGGTTTAAAAACGATTTCTACGGATTAAAAAGCGTACGATGGTGGAAAGATAAATGCTTAGACTGGTGTAGTGCTAATCCTGATAAAGGAAGATTTGGTGACCAAAAATATTTAGATTTAATTCCTATTTACTTTCCAAAAGTAAAAATCTCAAGCAATCTAGGTATAAATGCCGCACCTTGGAATTGTATTTATAATAACAATTATATAATTGATAAAAATCAAAATGAGGTATACATTGAAACAGATAAACTAATTGTATATCATTTTGCATGCATTACCATTTTCAATGAACAGGATTTTGATCTTTGGTCTTTAGGTAAACTTTCAATACCAAATAATATATTGCACCTTATTTATACCCCCTATCTAGAAGGAATTCAGTTTAACCTCACAAAATTAGCAGAAAAATTAGGTGAAAAAACACAGCGCCTGTTAAGTATTAAAGACATTAGCGAGGCGCAGACTTTATATAAAGATACACAATTAAGAAGAAAAATGAATCAATCAAATCATTTTATGAATTATTCAATAATTATAAGTCAAAAACGTTTAATTCAAGGTCTGACTTGCTACTATTCCCTTGAAAGCCATGGTACAGATTTTATAGTGTGGATCTGTTGTATGGACAATTTAACTTATCGAATTCTAACAAATCTAAAATTGAAGAATGCTATACTGCTTCATGTGAAAGACATAGAAAATCAAGAACTCCTAAATATAAAGAATGAAAGAAGTTTGCAGGAATACTGCTGGACATTAAAAGCCCCTCTATGCCTTCATATTCTTAAATATTATTCTGAAGTTGATCACATTATATACTGTGACGCAGATATGTTTTTCTTTACAAAGCCTACTATAATTCTAGATGAATGGTGGAAGTATTCTGTATTTCTTTGTCCACAGAGAGGCACTACTGAATTGGAAAATGTACATGGCATGTATCAGGCCGGCCTAATAGGATTTAAAAATGATCAAAACAGTAAAGATATTTTAATATGGTGGAAAGATAAGTGCCTAGAATATTGTAAAGATGTATATGATATTGAGATGAATAGATGGGGAGATCAAAAATATTTAAATCACATTCCTGATTTATTTTCTAACATTAAAATCATGACTCAAAAGGGGATTAACGCTGCACCTTGGAATCTAATTTTAAATAATCATTCTTCTATAACAAAAACAGAAAACAAGATTTTTATAGATCAAGATGAATTAATCGCTTTTCACTTTGGGAGTATGCAAATTATTAATAAAAATGAATTTGATTTATGGAAACAAGAACATGTAGAAATAGATCCGTCAATTTTAGAATATATATATATTCCTTATATCGAAAAAATACGAAATACATGTCGCGTACTTGATAATATCTTTTCTCTTACCCCTTTATTTGTTGGAAAATTAGATGAGTCCTCTGTAAAAAACTATTTCCAATACCTTCCCTCATCTTTTAAGTGATATCCATTCTCTCTTTTATATAAATAGTATTATTCCCTAATTCACACAAACTTCCTCAGTAAATATATTTATTCCTTTTACCCAAAATTTATAAGGAGACAAATGAAATTCTATGAATATGATTGACCATTTTAAAAATAAAACGTTTCTTATCACTGGCGGATACGGTTTTATTGGTTCTCATTTAGTAAGAAGATTATTGAAATTACAAGCGAAAATCGTTATTTTAGCCAGAAAGTCATCAAATCCTTGGCGTCTTAATGATGTATTAAAAAGTATCAAACTTTATGAAGTAGATATACGAGATAAGATCCAAGTTGAAAATATTATAAAACAAATCCGTCCTGACTATATTTTTCACTTTGCTGCATACGGAGTAAATTCAGCTCATACAGATTACATGAGTGCTATTGAAACGAATGTTTTAGGTACAATTAATATTATTCAGGCAACAAAGTCTATAGATTGCAAAAAGATTATTAATATTGGAAGCAGTTCTGAGTATGGAAATAAAACAGAATCTATTAAGGAAGATATGGAATTAACACCAGTAGATATTTATGGAAGTAGTAAAGCTGCAGCCACTATAATTGCTCATCAAGTCGCGGCTGAAAACAATATCAACCTTATAACCTTAAGACCCTTTGGAGTATTCGGAGAAGGTGAAGAACCACATAAAATTTTTTGCTATATTATTTTACAGGTATTACAGAATAGAAATGTAAACTTAACGTTATGTAATCAATTAAGAGATTACTGCTATGTAGATAATATTATAGATGCTTGTATGCTAACAATTGAAAATAATTCTATACAAAATGAGATTTTTAATATTGGAAGCGGTGAAACTCACCCTTTAAAATATTATGTGGAATTACTCTTTAAACACTTGCAGACTAATAAAAGACCCAATTATGGTGCGTTATCCTATAGAACGAATGAAAGAAGGATTTCTAAACCGAATATTAATAAAATTAAACGTATGCTCTCTTGGGAACCACGCATAAGTATTGAAGAAGGTATTATTAAAACTGTTAATTGGTATAAACATAATACACATCTATATCCGAATGTATGAAAATCTATTTCTAAGGTGTGAAACAATTGTTCAATAATAGCTTTAAGAATGTATTTCATGGAAAAAAGATTTTAATCACAGGACACACTGGTTTTAAAGGCTCTTGGTTATCCATATGGTTAAAAGAATTAGGCGCGACTGTAATTGGATATTCTTTAGATCCTAAAAATAAAAAAGATAACTTTAATTTAACAAACCTTCAAAACGACATAATTGATGTTCGTGGGGATATTAGAGACTATAATAAATTAAATAAGCTTTTCAAAGAATATAAACCTGAAATTGTATTTCATTTAGCCGCACAACCACTTGTTAAATATTCTTATGAGCACCCTAAAGATACGTATGATATAAATGTTATGGGAACAATGAATATATTAGAAGCAATTCGTTTACATGAATCCACTAAAATAGGAATTATAGTTACAAGTGACAAGTGTTATGAGAACAATGAATGGGTTTGGGGATACCGTGAAAATGACCCAATGGGTGGACATGACCTTTATAGTTCTAGCAAAGGATGCTGCGAACTATTAATTTCCTCCTACCGCAACTCTTATTTTCCAGAAAAAAAATATGAGCACCATAAAAAAATAATCGCAAGTGTTCGTGCTGGCAATGTAATTGGCGGAGGAGATTGGTCAATAGGCAGGATTATTCCTGATTGTATACGAGCACTGGAATCAAACCAAGAAATTTTCATTAGAAATACTAATGCAGTAAGACCTTGGCAACATGTACTTGAACCCTTAAGTGGATATTTACTTCTAGCAGAAAAAATTTTAACTGATGGGGTCCTTTTTTCTGGTGCATGGAATTTTGGTCCAAAACTAAATAATATTGTCTCAGTAAAAGAGCTTGTTACCGGTATGATAAAGTCCTGGGGATGTGGGAATTGGATATCTTCAAATGTAAATCCAGAAGAATTTCATGAGGCAACATTCCTAAACCTAGATATAAGCAAAGCAAAATTCAAGCTCAATTGGGAACCAAAATGGTCCCTTCAACAGACTTTAGACCATACAGTAGACTGGTATAAAAATTATAAGGCGTACTCCAGTACAGAGCTGAGAAATTTATGTGTTGATCAAATTAAACAATATGTGCAGTCTTAAGAAAAGAAAAGCTATAATCCCTTTCTCATTGTATACTTCGGAATGTATCATTCATTTGACACTTATCATTCCTTTAAAATATCCCATCTATGATTCTCCTTACTCTATTTTGCAAAGGTTTAGCCTACTTTTAAAAACTTTGCAACAGAACCAGAAAAAGAATAAACAAAACAAAAAAGTCATGACAAGTGAGTTTTGGGAACAGAATCTATTTGAATTTGGTTACATCCTTGCTAATTAAACCAGTATAATCGCTCATCATCTACCCTTTTTTCTGTTTATAAAAACATTGAAGATGAGGAGTTTAGGTATTATATAGTGAAAAATAAAAAGGATATTTTTCACTGCCTTAAAAAGTTCCTTAAGAAATAAATTAAAATATAAAAATGATTAAATGTATAGAAATCATAGGGCTGCAAAGCGATTCTTTAAGAAAGCTTTGCGGTCTTTTCATGTCCCTCTCCCCCCATGTGATTACAGTTGATAAAAATCCAGATTATCCAATCGCCATAGAAAAAATGAAGAAAGAAAAAAAGATGCCACTAGGCATCCAAATCAGGCAGATAAAATATCTAAATAACATTGTGGAACAAGATCATCGTTTTATTAAGAAACGTGTACGCTCTATGATGGGATTCAAATCATTTTAAACAGCAACCGCTATATTGAGTGGTGTGGGAGTCATGCATATGATGAAAAAGAGACAGATTAATTTAAGGAATTAGTCTGTCCAAAATCAAAAAGAATTCATCCATCAATTATTTAGGCTGACAGCATAAAATACAATCCCGTTAGAAATATATGTGCTATATTCCCTTTTATTTTATCTTTGTACCAGAACCAAATATATCAGTCCTTGATTAGTAAATAATGAAATGGTGATACTAATCAATATTGAACGTAAATGACAAAGGAATGAGAACATGATTTATATTTACACTGATTATGGCGGAACGCATACAACATCACTAGCCGCAGCGTATCATTTAAACAAACTACCAACTGATCGGAATTTAACGAGAGAAGAAATTTTAAATGTGGACTATTTTAATAAACTTAAAACTTATGATATGGGAAAAATTATTTTTCATGGCCGAGATGAGGGCGGCAATCCTGTTTATACAGTAGGGTGCGGAGCATCAAAAGTTGTGGTACCATCTATGAAAAATCTAGGAGAAATTCTTCAACATCAATATCAAAACAACGAAAAAATCATTTTTTCAAATATGTCACCAACCGTTCCACTTCCTATGACGTTTGGTGGTTTATTCTCTAGAAGATTACATATTGATTTTATTGGTATTCCATTACTTGTATGGGGAGCACAGATTTGTTGTGTCAATGTACAAAGACTGGTGGATTATACAAAAGAAGCGTAAGCGTCAAATATTCCCCACCTGCCATTTATAAATAACCCATGAGATAATCTCCTTACATACTACATGTGGAAGTTTTTTTTATGGAAAAACACCTATTAAAAAAGGAATGGGAAGCCTATATTCAAGACTATAAAAACAGTGGATTATCAAAAGTTGCTTGGTGTCAAAAACAGAACCTACTGGCTCATGGGCTTTACTATTGGTTGAAAAAATTATCACCTCAAAAGGAACACCTAAGGAAGTAGAAGATTGGTTATTGTCTCGCGTCATCGATATCGGGATAGTTATCCTTCCAAATGAAGAAATGGAAATTAGCCCATTGACAAGGGGGAAATGGTTGTGGTAATACGAGATGATCACACCCTATATAAGAAATCAGCTATTACAATACAGGATTTGAATAATGAACCAATCATTATTTTTAAAGGGGGATATGAACCTCCGATTATCGATATGTTTAAACAAGACGGAGTACCGCTCCGCATTGAATATGCAGTTTCTACTGTAACGACATCACTAAATATGATACAAGAAGGGCTAGGGTTGGCCATCTTAGCTGAGTTATCCTTATCTAATCTACCCCCGAATGTTCGAACTCGAGAGCTAGAACCACACGTTTGGAGAGAAATAGGTCTAGCTGTCCCTTCATTAAAGGAATCATGGCATTTCCCCATGGAAAGGGAGCATCCTGGAGGGGAATTATCTATTTCTCAACATAACTTTTTATGTACATTAATATAATGTATATATAGCAAATAAAAGGAGGAAATTCATGTATACTAATTCTCAAATGCCGAATGATCCTCGTTATAATCAGCAATACCCACAATATCCGAATGATACACAACACACTCAACAAGCTCAGCATCCTAATTTACGCCAGCAGCAATATATCCCTCAAGAACCCACTCAACAGCAAGTTCAACATGCTGTGGGTACTCACTATCTTTATTTAAAAGATCCAGTTCTACAAATTGTTAGACCTTGGGTACAGTATGGAATTCAAGAAACTCAACACAATCCCATTCCCCACGCTATGACTGAATTAGCTGCAATCATGTTCTTAATTGGAAAAGGCTACGACCAACAACTGGCACATTACATCGTCGAATCTTGGGAAAAGAATGGGCAGTTTTAAAGGCTCATTTCTATAAGATTTTGTAAAAAAAAATGATTTTTGCAGTCCAATTATTTATTGAAGAGGTGCAAGAGCTGTTTTCTTTGTAAAATAGGCTTATCCCTTATATGCAGGGAGAGCTTTTTCTTTATAATTTTCTGTCCAAATTGTACGAGAAATGGAAGTTTAAAAGTAAACGTAAAGTAACTCCAAAATATACAATAAAAGTTGATTTTGGAGTTATTTTTTGTTTACTTCACTTTTTTTCGGCACTCTACAGCTAGATGGTAAATCCGCTGACCACGGCAAGATTTTATCCAGTTCCTCTTTATTGTTTAAATCGATGTTGGGAAGTGTTTCAAATAAATAACGAAGATAATGATAAGGACTTAAACCATTCTCTTTTGCAGTTTCCACCACACTATACATGATGGCACTTCCTCTGGCACCTCGCGGTGTATTTGAGAACATCCAATTTTTTCTCCCGATTACAAACGGTTTAATAGAACGTTCACTTCTGTTGTTATCGATTTCTAAACGACCGTCTAATAAAAAAGCTTCAAGATGATTCCGTTGATTCAAACAATAAGTGATGGCTTTGCCTAGCGCACTTTTTGGTAAAACACGATCTTTCTGTTCATGAAGCCATGCTGAAAAAAGGTTCAGAATGGGCCTGCTTTTTTTCAGTCTCTGCTCATATCGCTCGGTAGGGTTGACATGTCTGAGCTTCCTTTCAATCGAATAGAGTTGATTACAGAAGTGTAAACCTTCGCTCGCCTTCACTTTTTTCCCCTTCTGTGAATCAGGTAAAGCCTTTAAGGCTTCATCAAACTTTCGTCTCGCATGCGCCCAACATCCGATAAGGGTGACATCCGGTACTTGATGATAACCACTATATCCATCTACCTGTAAATATCCTTCAAAACCAGTTAAAAAACGTTTCGGATGTTCGCCTGCTCTTGTAGGTTGATAGTCATAGAGGACAATAGGGATATCCTCTCGTCCTGTACGATATAACCACAGATAGGACTTGGTTGTTGCGGCTCGACCAGGTACGCGTAAGACTTGGAAGGTTGTTTCGTCCGCATGAAGAATGGTTCGAGTAAGTAAATGTTCATGCATCCTTTCATACAAAGCCACTAACCATCGATCCGCCCCATATAATAACCAATTTCCCATCGTTTGTCGTGATAAGAAGATTTCCATTCGTTTAAAATGCTTTTTCTGACGATAAAGAGGCAATCCTTCTACATATTTTTGTGTCATGATATACGCCATAATCGATGGGGAAGCGATACTTTTAGGAAAGGCAGGGGCTGGCATCTTAGCCGTCACAATCGGTGTAGATACCTCATCTAATTCACACTTACGACAAGCGTATACATACCTCTTATGTTCCGTCACCTTTACTTCCGCAGGGATAATCGTCAGTTCCTTACGGACTTCTACACTCATCTCATGCAAAGCACCACCACAGCACAAACAAACCTGTTCCATATCAAGTAAACGATATTCAATCGTTTCAACCGGAAGGTTTTGGACAGACTCATCCCTATGACCGTGTTTCTTCTTACGACGATAGGTGATTGTTTCAACAGCTGATTCAGGGGTTTCAGAGTCACTTTCTTTCTCAGCCTCATTAAACAGTTCTAAAGCGAGTTGATTATTAGGTGTTTTTTCGCTAGACGTACCAAACCGTTTTTGTTGACTAAGACGAAATTGTTCTTCATACCATCTCACTTTTTCCGTGAGTTCCTCTACTTGAGCTTGAAGTGATTCAATTGTGGGTTGTTTTGAATGTGAGAGTGTTGTTTTCATAGATAAATCCATTCGATAAAATCATCCAAATTCCTTTTTCATATATGATTTTTATAGAATGGTTCTCGCATGTACGGCTTGATGACCTTGTTTTTGTTGAAAAGCAAATCCATCAAGAAGCCATCTCAATTGTCGTCTTGAAATGGTAAGTGGCACACCCGGATGACCAGTTGGCCAGTAAAACGTTCCCTTTTCCAATCTGCGATAGTGCAACCAGAAACCATTATGTTCCCAAACAAGAATTTTTAGTTTATCGCGTGAGCGATTACAAAAAACAAATAAACAAGAAGAAAAAGGGTCTAACTCAAATTCTTCCTTTACAATAGCTGCTAGTCCATCAATTGATTTACGTAAATCTGTTGCCCCTTGTGCAAGATATACTTTTTCAATTGCGATTTCGGATATCATTGTTGTTTCACCGTCTGTATCACTTGTAGGAGCACTTGTGGAGTAAAAGGCACATCTAACTCAATAGTGGCTTCTTGCATGTGAATTCGAATGGTGGCATGTATGTTTTCTTCTACGACAGGGACATTCATAGAAATCCAATTCACACGCTCATTTTTATTTTGATCTTCCGTTTCAGGTGATAATTTGTTTAGCCAGTAATATAGCCGATGAACCCGTAGGTTCTGTTTCTGACACCAGGCAACTTTTGATAATCCGCTGTTTTTATAGTCTTGAATATTAGTCTCCCATTCTTTCTTTAATAGGTGTCTTTTCATAAAAAAAACCTCCACATGTAGTATGTACGGAGATTATCTCATGGGTTATTTACAAATTGTAAGTGGGGAATGTTTGACGCTTACAAAGAAGCTGGTAGACTGACAAACGATTACGTTGTTATATTAGAGAATAAGACTTTCAAATGAAAAAAGCAGGATACATTGCTATCCTGCTTTTTTCTATAACATTTCAACTTTCTTTCGAATCACAACCTTATCAATTTCGTGTTCTTCATCGCCGATAAATAAGCCGCGTTCTTTCAAATACATTTCAAAATATAAATCAGCTTCCGCGCGTTCATCATAAGGTTTTACAGATAAAACAAATCCTCTTTCTCTAGCTAATTGTTCTAAAGCATCAGGTGACATATATCGTTGTAACTCTTTAGAAAACAATTCTAATTTATCAAAATTCGATAAGTTCATGCCAAAAACGCCATCCTTTCCTATGATTCTACAGAAAGAATAGCGTATTTTTTCATTCTAGAAGAACAGTTTTAGGATTTCAGGAAGAAAATGGAACTATCTATGCGTATTTAATGGTTACTCTTCAAGGGGCGTCGATTGGTAGTTTGAAAATTCGCCTTAGTCAATTCGGTTTTGATGAAACAAATTGTATTGTTTTGGATGGCTCTGGATCAAGCTCAATGAGGGTAATTGATAAAAAAATAATGAATTGGATGTTGATCTGGGTACAGAACCCAACCTTTTCGATTTTACTCCGAACGCAAACCGGTACGACTTTATTTCAAATCAACATGTACACATTTTATCGTGAGCGTCCTATTTATGTACAGAAAAACTTTTATGTACAGTGAACATTTAATGCGTGATATGTTTGAAAATTAAAGGTTTGGATGATATTCGAAGAATATGTACATAAAAGTTTACGGAGATATATCCGTTTCAGGAGGGAATCCGCCGAAATCATAAATTGTTTCATATTCATTATCTGAAGATGAGATAGTTAATACTTCAGTTTCCCAGTGTGCTGTAAAAATAACAATTGCTTTTGGTTTATATGTTTCTCCAAGTGTTTTTAGAAAACGTGTATAATCTGTATCTTGAATAGCAAGCATTGGTGAGCCGTGCGCTAAAAATAATGATGGCATCATAAGTGAAACCTCCTAAAATATATTAATTACTTTATGTAAGTAACTATAATATTTAATTTGTTGTTCGTCAAGATAATGGTTTGAGTCTTTGCTTAGAAAGTGCAGTGTTTGTCATAATACAAACAATTGCATATAATACATAGTAAGAAGAATGAATAGTGATTCATTTTTTAGATATATAGATTGCTATTGTTAATAGATTATATAGATTTGGGGGCCTTCAAAATGAACATACAGGAAAGCTTTGTTACAGTGTTGGATGGATCGGAAATTTATTTGCGTAAGTGGCTGCCGGAAAGTGAAATTCGTGGAATTGTACAGATTGCACATGGTATGACGGAACATGCTGGTGTCTATACAGAATACATTGATGCCTTATTGAAGGCTGGTTATGGTGTATATGCTCATGATCACCGGGGACATGGAAAAACAGCAAAACAAGAAGAGGATTATGGCCATTTCGAACCGAATGTTGGCTGGGATCAAGCTGTTTCTGACATAATCTTTGTATCGGAACTTATTCGTAATGAACATACTTGTCCGCTCTTTTTATTAGGTCACAGTATGGGTTCTTTCTTATCTAGACGTGCTGTACAACTTCGTGGTGACCTATATGATGGATTCCTTATTTCTGGGACAGGTGGAAACCCTGGATTTTTAGGTGTACTAGGTTATAAAGTGGCAACGATTGAAATGAAGCTTCGCGGCACAAAAACGAAAAGTCCAATGTTGAACTTTTTGTCATTTGGAAACTTTAATTCCAATTTTAAACCGAATCGGACAAAGTTTGATTGGCTTTCTTCAGATACAAATCAAGTTGATAGATACATAGAAGATCCGTTATGTGGTTTTATTTGTTCAACGAGTTTTTACCGTGAATTATTTAGTGGTATGCTGGAAGTGAATAGACCAGAAGAATATAAAAAAACGCCGAAAGACCTTCCTATACATATTTTTTCCGGAGATCGTGATCCAGTGGGAGATATGGGGAAAGGCGTAAAAGAAGTATACGATATGTATAAAAATTGCGGTGTGAAAGATGTAACACTTCGCCTATATGAAAATGGAAGGCACGAAATGTTCCATGAAGTAAATAGGGATGAAGTATTTCAAGATTTGATTTCTTGGTTAGATGAACATATTATATAAAAAGAAACCTCACTTTTGTTGTAGTGAGGTTTCTTTTTGGGAATTTGGAGGGAAAGCATGAGTGAATTTGTAAATAACGAGTATATAGAAATAGATTTTCGTGATGTTGCTATAAAAGAAGAGGAATTAAAAAATTGTACATTTATAAAGTGTCGTTTTAGAGGTGTAGATGCATCAGAAATTGTAACGGAAAATTGTAATTTCATAGAATGTGACTTCACAGGCGCTCTTTTTAATGCTTCAATTCACCAGGGAAGTACGTTTGCAAATTGTAAATTTTCTGGAGCAAATTTATTTGTTTCTAAGTTTGAGGAATGTAAAATGACGGGTTCTGATTTTGAAGAGGCGAATTTAGATGGAATAACGATTGTATTTGGCGATTGGTCATATACAAATTTAAGATTTGCGAATTTAAGTAAACAAAAATTAAAGGGTATTCGCTTAGTTGAAGCGGATCTTTGTGAATGTAATTTAGAAAAAGCTGATTTACGTGATGTTGATTTAACAGGTGCACAATTAGGAAAAGCGAAGCTTATAGGTGCAGATTTAAGAGGAGCTGTAGTGGATAGAATTGACTTTAGAGCATTTGATTTACAGAATGTAAGATTGGATATAACGCAGGCGGTTGCTGTGGCGAGGTGTTATGGAGCGAAGGTAGATTAAAATGATGAGAGAACTCTTACTATGATAAAGTATCAGTAAGGGTTCTTTTTGTAATTTAAAGGAAAGGGAGAGGGGAAAATGGTAGTGAGGAAAGCATTATTAAACGAGGCAAATGAACTAAGTCATATAGCACTAGCATCAAAGGCAACTTGGGATTACAGCGAAGAATTTATACTAGCATGTAAGGAAGATTTAACGATTACGGAAGAGTATATTAAAAATCATTACGTATATATTTTAGAAAATAAAGGAGTGAAAATTGGTTTTTTTTCATTTCAACGAAAAGAAGAAGATGTTCTCGATTTTTTATATTTACATCCAAATTATAAGGGAAAGGGTTATGGTAACATTCTATGGCAAAGTGTCGTAGAAAAAGCAGTTGAATTAGGAATTAAGAGTTTTACAATTGATAGTGATCCAAATGCGAAAGGCTACTACATGAAAATGGGTGCAAAATTGATTGGAGAGACACCTTCAACAGTTTTTAAAGATCGTGTTCTGCCACTTTTGCAATATGATGTATAAAAATGAGTATACATGGGAGATGCTGAAATGGATGGTTTTGAAATCGCACAAATCTACAAGATTTTAATGAAATCTTGGTCACTTGAAACAAGTTCAAAGTGGACGATAGAAAATCCGGCAAAAGGGCAATGTGGTGTAACAGCACTTGTTATACATGATTTGTTTGGAGGGGAAATAAAAAAGACGCAAGTTGGCGAAGATTGGCACTTTTACAATGCTATAAATGGAAAGCGATATGATTTTACCGCAACACAATTTTTTGAAGAGATAGCTTATATGGATATTCCTTCTAATAGAGAAGAAGCATTTGCAGACACAAATGATAGGCAATATTATGCTTTAAAACAGAAAATGCATATCTTTATGCAATAGAATTTGTTTGAAGTGAAATATCTTTTGACTCTTAATGTCCAATGAGTTACTATAATGGTGGTAACTTTTTAAAGGGAAACATACTTTATAGAGTCGAGAGGGGAAATACTTTTGAAAACAGCTTATGTAAGCGCTACGATTGCAACGCTAAATGAACAGAATGAATTGTTTGAAAACGGATATATCATTGTAGAAGATGATAAGATTATAGAAGTACAAAATGGAGAATTTTCTAATCGAAATCAAGTGGATCAAGTGATAGATTTGAAGGGAAAGTGGCTATTTCCAGGTCTTGTGAATACGCATACACATGTTGTGATGAGTCTTTTACGTGGCATTGGTGATGATATGTTATTACAGCCGTGGCTTGAAACAAGAATTTGGCCTCTTGAAAGTCAATTTACGCCAGAGCTTGCTGTTGCTAGTACAGAACTTGGTTTATTAGAAATGGTAAAAAGCGGGACAACAACATTTTCTGATATGTTTAATCCAATCGGTGTAGATCAGGATGCGATTATGGAAACGGTTCGTAATAGTGGAATGCGAGCAGCGGTTTCAAGAACTTTATTTAGTTTTGGAACGAAAGAGGATGAAAAGAAAGCAATTCAAGATGCTGAAAAATATGTAAAACGATATTACAGTGAAAACGGCATGTTAACAACGATGGTTGCTCCTCATAGTCCATATGCATGCTCTACCGAAATGTTAGAAGAGTGTGCGAGAATCGCGGTGGAAAACCATACGATGGTTCACATCCATCTTTCAGAAACAGAGCGTGAAGTACGCGATATTGAAGCGCGATATGGCAAACGTCCTGTAGAATATGCAGCGAGCTGTGGTTTATTTAAGAGACCGACAGTTATTGCACATGGCGTTGTGTTAAATGAAGATGAGCGCGCATTCTTAGCGGAACATGACGTTCGTGTAGCACACAATCCAAATAGCAATTTAAAATTAGGGTCTGGTATAGCGAATGTTAAGGGAATGTTAGAAGCGGGAATAAAAGTTGGTATTGCAACAGATAGCGTTGCATCTAACAATAATTTAGATATGTTTGAGGAGCTTCGAGTTGCAACTTTATTGCAAAAGGGTATTCATAAAGATGCGACTGCATTACCAGTTGAAACAGCTCTTTCACTCGCAACAAAAGGAGCGGCAGAAGTCATTGGGATGAAACAAACAGGTTCCATTGAAGTAGGAAAGTGTGCTGACTTTATTACAATTGATCCATCCAATAAGCCGCATCTACAGCCAGCAGAAGAAGTGTTGTCACACCTTGTGTATGCAGCAAGTGGAAAAGATGTATCTGATGTTGTAATTAATGGGAAACATATTGTGTGGAATGGTGAATGTAAAACATTAGATGAAGAGCAAATTATTTTTGAGGCAAGTCGTTATAAACGAGGATTGGGGATGTAGTTGAAATAGAGGAATTGATAACGAACGCTTCCCTTTTTAATAAAATACAAGAGGGAAGCGTTTTTTTTGTGAATTTTATGTGAAACGAATAAATATTCAATAGAATATCACGACTTTATACTGGTCCTTCTGTTATAATGTATAACGTTTTATAATATTATTTGAATTTAAGGAGAAAAATTCATGAAGCAGAAAAAGAGCCGCTTACTAGTAATTACACTTGTCACATCTTTGATTTTATCGGCTTGTAGTAGTACAGCGAATAAAGTTAATAAAGGGGATCAAAAACAAGTGTTAAATGTAACAGTATCAGAAGAAATTCCTTCTCTTGATACAGCGAAAGTGATGGATGGTACATCATCACATGTGATGCAAAATATATTTGAAGGGTTGTATGTGCTAGATAATCAAGACAAGCCCGTACCTGGTGTGGCGAAGTCATTTGAGAAAAGTGAGGATGGGAAAAGATATACATTCCATTTGCGCAAAGATGCAAAATGGTCAAATGGGGAATCGGTAACAGCACATGATTTTACTTTTTCGTGGAAACGGACATTGAGTCCTGAAACAGCATCTCAATATGCATACATGCTATTTTATATAAAAAACGCACAAGAAATTAATAAAGGTACATTGGCTACTGATCGACTAGGAGTAAAGGCATTAGATAATTATACGCTAGAAGTACAGTTAGAGCAGCCTGTCCCTTATTTATTGCAATTATTAGCGTTGCCTATTTATTTACCACAGCATGAATCATTTGTGAAAGAACAAGGAGATCGTTATGGATTAGAACCAGATAATCTTATATATAATGGAGCGTTTGTGTTAGAAAAATGGAAGCATGAACAAGAATTTCAATTGAAGAAAAATGATACATATTGGGATAAGCGGAAAGTAAAGCTAGATGAAATAAACTTTCATATTATAAAAGATACAATGACAGCTGTAAATTTATATGAATCTGGTAGTCTTGATCGAGTACCTATTAATTCTACATTTGTAGACCAATATAAAAACAATAAGGAGCTACATGTGTCAAGTGATCCTGCTATAGCTATGCTTCGCTTTAATGAAGGGAATACTTCACTAGCAAATAAAAAACTTCGGCAATCAATTTCTTTAGCAGTAAATAAAGAAGAGCTTATAAATCACTTTATAAACAACGGTGCATCTCCTGCGCATGGCTTGATTCCAACAGGGTATAAGAATGAAGTAACCGGGAAAGATTTTCGAAAGGAAAATGGGAATATTGCTGATTACGATTTAGAAAAAGCAAAAGAACTTTGGGAAGACGCGAAAAAAGAGCTTGGTACGGAGAATGTTACAGTGGAGTTCTTGACATTTGAGCAAGATAATGCAAAACGTATAGCTGAATATATAAAAGGAGATTTAGAAAAGCATTTACAAGGTTTAACAGTGCAGATTAAACAGCAACCATTTAAGCAAAAATTACAACTAGAACAAACAGGGCAATATGATATATCTATGGTAGTATGGGGACCAGATTACAAAGATCCGATAAATTATTTAGAATTATTTACGACAAATAGCCCTAATAATAAGATGGATTACTCAAATTCTAATTATGATGATCTTATAAAGAAAGCAAAATATGATATTGTACTAGATCAACAAAAAAGATGGAAAGCCTTACAAGAGGCAGAACGAATAGTATTGGAAGATGCGGCAGTTGCTCCTCTTTATCATACTGGTTCAGCATATATACAGAAGGAGCGTATAAAGGGCATTGAGAAGCATCAATTTGGCGGTGTATACACGTATAAACATGCTTTTATAGCTGAAAAATAAAAATACTGAGGTGGAAAAGAGCTAATTGCTTGATACAGAAATATTAGCTCTTTTTTAATTGGTTTTTGAATCATTTTAAAACAAATTTAGAAAAAGCTTTTTCAAGGGAAATGTTGTATTTAAGTTTGAAAATTATATTTTAGTTAAAGTAAAGGGATTGTGTTATTCTTTTTATTAAACAGATTTTAGTAAAGAATAAACGTTTGTATCATATGGAATTCCATTTTGATACATATAATTTTGTAGAACTTCTTCTTTTTTAAACCCTAGTTTTGTTAACAATTTATTGGATGATTCATTTTCAAGAAAAACAATCGCTCCAATACGTGTTAAATGAAGTGTATGGAAACCATATGATATAACTTGAGAAACTGCTTCAGTAGCATAGCCATTTCCCCATTGCTCAGGGAAAAGTGCATAACTTATATTTGCTCTTTTATGTTCAGAAGACCAATCGTGAAAACCGATTGTTCCAATAATGCCTTTCGTCCCCTTTCGTTCAATTCCCCATTTCATACCATGTTTTTCATTGTAACTTTCTGCAAAATTTCTAATGATTTGTTTTACCTGATCTATACTTTTTAATGGATTTTGACCATAGTAACGTAATACATCTGTATTAGAAAAGCAATTTAATATACTTTGTGCATCAGATTCTGTAAGTTCTCTCAAAATGAGTCGTTCTGTTTCTAATATCGGAAACATTTTTTCACTCCTTTTTGTATAAAATTTATTTATTATTCTATATTAAAATCAGAAAAAAACAAACTTTTAAAATATTTATCGTGAAATAATTATAATGAGAACTTTAGAAACTGACTAAAAAGAAATGATAATTCTCTTTTGCTACATGTTAATATAATTTTATGGAATATATTTCAAATGATTATGGAAGAGGATGGGTTATGAAACAACAATCTATATTAATCGTAGATGATGACGCAGATATTGTTCAATTAATTGAAGTACATTTACGCCAAGAAGAGTTTCGTGTTTTAAGAGCTTACACTGGGGGAGAGGCATTAAATATTTTAGATATAAATGATATACAACTGGTTATTTTGGACATTATGATGCCTGCCATGGATGGAATTGAGGTATGCCGAAGAATAAGAGAACGGCATACTATTCCTGTTATGTTCTTAAGTGCAAAAGCGACAGATATAGATAAGGTTATTGGACTAAGCACAGGCGCAGATGATTATATAACGAAACCATTTAGTATGATGGAGCTCGTAGCACGGGTGAAGGCACAATTAAGAAGATATACATATTTCAATCATATGCCAAGCGAAGTGCATAAAAACAAAATTAAAATCAGAGGTTTGGAGATAGATGAATTATCTAGAAAAGTGATGTTGTACGAGAAAGCTATTAATCTTACAAAAACGGAATACGATATATTACATCTTATGGCTAAAAATAGAAACCGGGTATTCACATTAGAAGAAATATATGAAAGTATTTGGAGAGAAAGAGCTCATGAAAGCAATAATACTGTCATGGTTCATCTTGCAAGGTTAAGAAATAAGATAGAAGAAAATCCAAAGAAGCCAACAGTTATACAAAATGTTTGGGGAGTCGGTTATAAAATTGAAGACTAAATTATTGCAAGGGATTAGGATGAAATTTTTTCTTGTTTTTATAAGTAGCATTTTATTCTCTACTATTTGCATTATAGTATTTCAAAGTTTGGCTGGAAGTATGCATGAGGATGTTATGAGATTAGAAGAAGAATATTCTTTTATTTACTTTGTTATTTTTCTCATTTTAACTTCGCTCTTTTTTCTACTATTATCAAAGAATATGATGAAAAGATTGGAGCAAATCAATCAGGGTGTGAAACAGATAAGTAAAGGTAATTTGGAAGTACGTATACCCGTTTTGAAAAGTGATGAGATTGGAAAGTTAGCGACCGATATTAATGGGATGGTAAAAAGTTTAAAGGAGTCGATTGAAAAAGAAAAACAATCACAAGAAATGAAAAATGAAATGATTCATAACATCTCTCATGACTTACGAACACCTGTAACATCTTTAATAGGTTATGTTGATTTAGTGGAAAGTAAGCTTCATTCCAACATAGAGGAATGCGATCAGTATGTAGCGGTATTAAAGCGAAAAAGTGATGAGTTAAAAAATCAAATAGATGATCTACTAGAATATTGTCATATAAACTATAAGGAACGTCAGTTACATAAAGAAATAGTAGAAGTTAAACCATTAATAGAACAAATCATGATTGATTTTGTACCGCAATTAGATGAGGAAAAGATGCATTTTGACATTGAGTGTAAACAAACTGTACAAATTGAAGTAGATATAAAATTAATCATAAGGCTAATGCAAAATGTAATCAGTAATAGTATTTTATATGGGAAGTCTGGAAAGAAAATCGTTATTGAAGTGTTAGTTGAAAACGTGAATGCCCAAATAAAAATAAAGAATTATGGACCACGCATTTCAGACGAAGACATTCCGTATGTATTTGAAAAATTTTATCGTGGAGAAAAGTCAAGGAATGCTCATACTGGTGGAAAAGGAATGGGGCTTGCTATCGCTAAAAGTATTGCTCACATCCATGAAGGTGATCTAACAGTGGATAGTAATAAAGAAGAGACAACATTTACTATCATTTTACCAAGATATAAAAGGAAATCGTAAGAAAGTCGTAAGTATTTCTTTCATATGTCGTAAAGTCTGTTCTGTATCATAGCGAATGAAGATATGGAAACGGAGGATATAATATGTGGAAGAAAATTATACTTACTATTTTTGTTGCAATTTTGTTGATAGGTTGGAGCTTAATTTATTTAGCTAGGGGCATTGTATCTATCTTTGCTTGGTGGGGAATACAAGCTTTTAGTTTCTTTTCTATCGTAATTTTTATCATCACAATGACTACAATTATTTGGATTTTGTTTTCTAGAAGACGTATAGATAAAACAATTATTTTTATTTTGATTCTATCTGTAGCTGGAGCTTGGCCAGCAGGATGGTTTGTTGGAATAGGACAAATTGCTTATCCGGCAGATGTTCATTCTGCAACTCCAAAAGCAACGATTCGTCTTCCATTGAATCAAACTGCATTAGTAGGATGGGGAGGAAATCGACTTGAAACGAATTATCACGCCTGGGCACCAAATCAACGTTGGGCATATGATTTTCTCGTTCCACCAGCGGGAATAAAAAGCTCAAAATTAGAAGATTACGGTATATATGGGGCAGAGGTAGTAGCTCCGGCTTCTGGAACAGTTATATCGATTAATACTGATGAACCTGATTTGAAACCAGGAACTGATGATTTTGATTCTATGGCTGGTAATCACATATATTTACGCTTAGATGAAACAGGAACATACCTTATCCTTGCTCATTTGAAGAGAGGATCGGTACTTGTGAAAGAAGGACAACACATAAACGAAGGAACAGTGGTTGCGAAAGTTGGAAACTCAGGAAATTCCAGTGAGCCACATTTACATATTCATCATCAATGGCAAGATCCATCCAAGACGAGCATGTTTCTTTCGGAAGGCTTACCATTATATTTTCGGGATATTGATGGGCACGCTATGCCAGAAGGTGGTATTCGTGTGAAAAATGGAAATGCGGTACCAATAGGTGATGTGATTTCACCTTTAACCTAAAATAAATCCCCTTTGTTTAAGCAAAGGGGATTTATCATGGCATCTTATAAAATAAAAATCAAAAACATAATAGCTTTATTGTCCAGTAAATGTTTGATACAGTAAGAAAATATTTAAAGCGATAACTAGAGCCGCGATTAACCAGGCAATTGCGCTTGTAATACGATGATTAACTAGCACGCCCATAATTTTTTTGCTACTTGTAAACATAATAAGAGGTACTAATGCAAACGCGATTCCAAATGATAATACAACTTGACTCATAACAAGAGCGTAAGTTGGATTCACACCTAAAGCGATAATAACAAGAGGCGGAATCATTGTAATAAAGCGTCTTACATATAAAGGAATATGCATGCGGATAAATCCTTGCATAATAATATCACCAGACATTGTACCGACGGAAGAACTAGATAAACCAGCAGCCAACAATCCAATTCCGAAAAGGCTGGCTGATACAGGTCCAACTAAATTGCTAAATTCATTAAAAGCAACGTCTAAATCTTTAACATGTAATCCGTTTTTGAAGAACAGGGCAGCTGCTACGATTAGCATACTTGCATTAATTGCTCCAGCAATCACCATTGCAATAATGATATCAATGAATTCAAAGCGAAAAATCTTTTTGCGCTGTTCATCTGTTGTTCCAACTACGCGGCGCTGCGTTAAAGCAGAATGTAGATAAATTGCATGTGGCATTACTGTTGCACCTAAAATCCCAGCTGCAAGTAAAATACTATCTACACCCTGAAATTTAGGAATAAATAGTCCCGAAAGAAGGGGACTTAGCTCTGGTTTCGCATAAAACATTTGTACACCAAATGCAACAACAACAATAAAGACCATCCCTGTAATAACAGCTTCTAATGGGCGGAAGCCTCTGCGCTGAAATTCAAGAATAATGAATGATCCGATTGCTGTGATTAAAGCAGCAGGTAACATTGGAATGCCAAATAGCAAATATAATCCTAAAGCAGCACCGATAAACTCGGCTAAATCAGTAGCCATAATAACGAGTTCACCCTGTATCCATAAACCAATTGAAACGGGTTTTGGGAAATGTTCGCGAGCAACTTCTGGAAGGTTTTTACCAGTAGCAATCCCGAGTTTCGCTGATAGAGACTGAATTAAAACGGCCATTAAATTGGAAGCGAGAATTACCCAAAGTAGTAAATAACCATATTGTGATCCAGCTGCAATATTTGTAGCGAAGTTCCCTGGATCAATATAAGCAACAGATGCGATGAATGCAGGTCCTAGAAAAGGTAATAATTTTTTAAGTCCCTTAGTTTCACCACTTAAAGCTAGATGAGCAGATTGAACGGTTGTACTTTGAGAAGGGACGTGTTCATCTTTTGTTATATTTTTATTCATAGTAGTTTTCCCCTTTAGTTTCTTAGCATGATGCAATTATTGTATTTATTCTTACTATCTATTTCAATACATTTAGATGTTTTAGTTGATTTTTTTATTTGAACACAAATGTTTCCTTAATGCAAATTATATGACTGTGTACAATAAAAGGTGTACTTGAAATAACTATGTAATAAAAATAAATAAATAGCTAACATACAGTTATAACTTTTGGGATTGTAGGAAAATTAACCTATAATATGGAATGGAAAAGGCTGTTTTTTAATTGTAAAACAGGGATTACAGCATATTAATTGCTGGAAACCAATTTGTATGTTATATAATATATTGGGATTACATCACAACTCTATTGGATTGTGATGTAATCTCGTTTTTCATTTGCGTTAACTTATAGGAAAACATTGTAAATAGGAGAAAGTTATTTGAGCAATAGTTAACATATCTTTTCTTATTCTTATATGTTCCGATATGATCGTTAACTTATACATGATTTTAAAATATCGAATTAGATAGGTGGTAAAAATAAAATGTCAAATACAAAACCATACAGAGTGTTACTGTACTACATGTACACTACAATTGAGAATCCGGAAGAATTTGCTGCTCAGCATTTAGAATTTTGTAATTCACTTGAGTTAAAAGGAAGAATTCTTGTAGCAGAAGAGGGGATTAACGGAACTGCTTCAGGTACTGTTGAACAAACAGAGGAATATATGGAAGCAATGAAGAACGATTCACGTTTTGATGGAATCGTGTTTAAAGTGGATGAAGCTGATGAACATGCGTTCAAAAAAATGCATGTGCGCCCTCGTTCAGAGCTTGTTACACTTCGTTTAGAAGATGATATCAATCCGAAAGAAACAACAGGTAAGTATTTAGAACCAAAAGAGTTTTGTGAAGCAATGAAGGAAGAAAATACAGTTATCATAGATGCAAGAAATGATTATGAATATGAGCTAGGGCATTTTAGAGGCGCGATTAAACCTGATATTAAATCATTCCGCGAACTACCAGATTGGATTGATGAAAATAAGGAAATGTTCGAAGGTAAAAAGATTTTAACATATTGTACAGGTGGTATTCGCTGTGAGAAGTTTTCAGGCTGGTTAGTGCGTGAAGGCTTTGAGGATGTAAGTCAGCTTCACGGCGGAATTGTAACGTACGGAAAAGACCCTGAAGTGCAAGGTGAACTATGGGATGGACAATGTTACGTATTCGATGAGCGTATTGGTGTACCAGTAAACCAAAAAGAACATGTTATTGTTGGGAAAGACCACTTTACAAAAGAACCATGTGAGCGCTATGTAAATTGTGCAAATCCAGAATGTAACAAACAAATCTTATGCTCGGAAGAAAATGAAGAGAAATATTTACGTGCATGTTCACATGAATGCCGTGTACACCCGCGCAATCGTTATGTAAAAGAGCATGAATTAACAGAAGAGCAAGTGGCTATCGCATTAGAAAAAATTGAAGAAGAAAATAAAGTGAAATTAGGATAATCGTTCACTTTCATAAAAAACGGATCTTATCGTCAAAGAGAGGATCCGTTTTTTTATCGTTTTAACCGAGAAGCCCCTCTCCTCTAATAGAAGTGAAGGGGAGGGTAGTTCACTTCTATTTAGATAATGAAAAAAATTACACATTGCTTGTTTGCAGCAGCTTGCTTATATAAATCCTTAATTTCTAAAAAGTAACTATAGATATATTCTAATATTTCATCCGGGTCATCATCTTCAACAAGTGGATAAAGCTGTTCATCCATTAATTCTTGAAAGTTGTACATGTTGTTGAAATCAGATTCGCTTAAATCTTTTATTGCAGAATAGACCTCTTCGACTTCACTAGTTGTAAGATAAAATGTACCGAGAGAATCGTTATCTATGATGGAATCATTAAGCGGTACGACATGTCCAAGCGGTGGTTCGCCTCCGCCAATCTCACCACATAAAGTAAAATGAAGTAACTGCCATGACTTATCGATATCTAAATCAGATTCTCTAAAATAAATGTCTAACTCGTTATTGTTGATTTTACTTAATTCCTCATCTGTAACTAATAGATACTGTCCAATCATCCCCATAATAGCCAGCTCCTCTAAAGATTTTGAATTTAGTATATCATATTTTATGTAGGTGTTTTTTTGGGATGGAAGAGGATTTTAACTTATTTATAAGATATGAGAAAATATAGATTACTTCTGGTGAATCAAAACAAGGGAAATGTTTAAATAAAAGAGTAGGCCATAAAAATTTGTGGCCTACTCTTTTTATAATCATTCATTTAGATGTTAAAACGTAATTGTTAAAAGGAGGTTTCTGCGTTTTTTCTTCTTGAAATTTTGATTTTTATGGTGGAAGTAAAGCTTTCGTATTATTGATATTCGCTAAAAAGAAGAGAAGCTACTTACTCTTGTTATAATCAGATCTTGTTAAACCATAAACAACAGTATCTTCATACACTCCCCAATACAAACAACTTTGTTTAAATGTTCCCTCATGTTTCAAGCCTAATTTTTGCATGACTTTAGAAGAAGCAGGATTTTTAGTAAAAGCATCAGCATAAATACGATTTAGCTGTAATTCTTCAAATGCATATGTAACGATGACCTGACCGACTTCTGTACAGTATCCTTTACCCCAATAGGATTTACCCAGCCAGTATCCTAGTTCTCCTTTATTGTGTTTTTTGTTAATAAAAAGGTAAATACAACCGATGAGCATATTTTGCTCATTAACCATTGCAAAGTGAAAACTGTCTCCCTTATCCATAGCTGTATGAGTAGAGGTAATCCACTCTTCTGCCCAGCCATCTGGATAAGGGTGAGGAATAATTGTAGTAGTTTTCGCAACCTCTTTATCGCCTGCTAATTCTTGAACTCTCGGAGCATCATCTAATTCAAATGGGCGTATTGTTAATCTTTTAGATAAGAACATTGGATATTGCATTTCTTCTCATCCTTTCTAACTATACAAGTCTTTACTAAGTCTATAATACATAATTTTAAAATAAAACCTTATTAAAAAGTTGAATCTTCTGTTTAATTGATGAGTCAGATGTATAATATAGTTATGTTACAAGGAAGTAAAATTTTCATGTTTGGAAAAGGGGAGTTCTATATGCGTATTTTAGTACTAGGAGCTGGAGGAGTCGGAGGGTATTTTGGAGGCCGTTTAGTAGAAAAAGGGGAAGACGTTACTTTTCTCGTTCGTAGTGGACGAAAACAACAGCTTGAGAAAAATGGTCTTGTTATTCGTAGCATAAATGGAGATTTCTCCTTTATACCACAATTAATCACAAAAACTGAATCCGCAGATCCATTCGATTTAATTTTATTTTCAACAAAAACTTATCATTTAGAAGAAGCAATAAACGATTTGAAGCCATTTGTTGGTGAGAACACAATTATTATACCACTACTAAATGGTATAGCTCATCTATCTGTATTACAACGGGTATTTGGTGAGGATAAAGTTATTGGAGGTTTGTGTTTTATTGAAACAACATTAAACGGTGAGGGAGATGTTGTTCAAACTAGCTCTGCTGACCGACTTGTATTTGGGGAAATTAAACATCTACATACAGAGCGAATATATGAGATTGCCGATGCATTAAAGGGTACAAAAGCAAGTTTTGTTTTGAGTAATCATATCGTGCAAGATATGTGGCATAAATATTTATTTATTACTGTTATGTCAGGTGTGACTACGCTAATGCGCGCACCAATAGGACCAATCCGTGAAAGTGATGGGGGACGGGACTTGATTCGGAATTTATTTGAAGAAGCAGCACAGATTATGAAAGCATCTGGAGCCCCAATTCAGGATAATATTGTTGACGAACATATGAAGACGATCGATAAGATTTCATATGATATGAAATCTTCTATGCAGCGGGATATGGAGAAAGATTCACCTATCGAGGGGGAGTACTTACAAGGATATTTGTTAAAATTAGCAAAACAATTTCATATAGATGCGCCATTGCTAAAAATTATTTATCAAAATTTAAAAGTTTATGAAGAGATGCTGTAAGCGAACATTCCAACAGTCTATAGAGAGATTCGTAGACCTGCTGGTGTGACGGGTTTTCGAGGAGACATTTCCAAGTGAGTTACTGTAAATGAGATATAATTGGCTTGTTGTCTCTTGAAACAAGCTACAGCATAAGGAGAGGTGATTACATTGATTAAATTTGTCCAAGTTATGTTCGGTAAACCTTGCAAAAAAGGTGATACGTTCCAAATTAAATTTGCACGTTTTGTTTATTGGAGTGCAATTGTAGGCTACTTTTTTGCGGGGATTCTTTTTGGGATAGCTTCACTTTTTAATAAAATATTCATTCCATCCCTTGTAGGCTCTTTGTTGTTTCCGTTTATATTTAGATTGGTTTATTATGTGAATTTAAAAATGAATGGTCTCGAAAAAGAAGGTGGATATAAAAAAGTACAAATCAGGTAATTGTATATGAACATTCAATATTTTATCCCGCTATTCGCCGATAGTAAGACTCTCACCTTAAAGTTCAACGAAAGGTTGGTTTATAAAAGCGGCTGTGTCACAAGACTCTGCTGATAAATGGCGTGCTGAGGTAACACCAGTAACAGGAAAATGCTTAATAGAAGCGCAACGTATTACAGCTGGATATATCCATTTATGGTTTGATACGTACGTGAATCAATAAGAATTGAACTACCCCCACCTTCACTTCGTTTAGAGGAGGGAGTCTTCTCGGTTAAAATGATAAACTTACACATGACACAACTTAATAGAAAGAGAGGAGCTCTTACCAGAAAGGCCCTCTCTTTCTATTAAGTTCATTCGATCAATCTGTGTATTACAATCATGTTTGGTATACCAATTGTCTGTACAACAAGGATGTCTTTATTAAGATACGGCAACGATTCTAGGAATAATCCACCATATCTAAAAATTTTCCCATTTATGTTTCGAATTTGCTGGTATTTTTACACTATCATCAGCTTCTAATAGATATTGTTCTTCATTTTTTTAAATTAAATTATCCATAATATTTAAAATGAAAAAATTTCTTCTTCTAAACTATAGAAAAGAAACTTTTTACTTTTGAGATGTTTTTATTTTTAAATTTCTGGTGATACGGTGGTACCTAAAAAGATAAATAAGAATATTAGTTTTCGAGAGTAGATATAGGAAGATTTACATTGATTGTCGTTCCTTTACCTACCTCACTTTCAATAAGTATCTTTCCTTGGTGCTTTTCGATCATTTTATAACAGATCATTAATCCTAAACCGACACCATCTTCTTTAATACTATAAAATGGCTCTCCTAGATAAGGTATACGATCTTTTTCAATTCCGCATCCGTAATCAGTAAATCGAATGTTTACCTGGTTTTTATCAGGTATATATTCGATTTGAATCAAGACTTCCCCTCCCATTGCTGTCGCTTCAATCGCATTTTTTAAGATATTTATAAAAACTTGCTTTAATTGATTTCCTTCACAAAGGATGAATGAAGTATCAGATGTAAACTCAGTTGTAATTTGTATGTTGTTCATCATTGCTTGAGGCTGAAGTATCATTACAACTTGTTTCATTAATACATTAAGATCATTTGTTTTAATTTCTAACGCCTGAGGCTTTGCTAGTGCCATAAATTCATTTGTAATACTTTCTATTCGCTCAATCTCTGATAACACGATATCTATATAATGTTCATTTTTCTTATTTTCCGATGATTTTAGTAAATGCATGAATCCTTTCATTGCTGTTAAAGGATTGTTAATTTCATGGGCAATTGCAGTGGCTAATTGACCAACTACAGCAAGTTTCTCTGATTTTCGTAATAATTCCTCTGTTTTTAACCGCTCAGTGATATCTCGAGAGATACTCAAGAAAACGTTTTTGCCATTCAAGTTAAAAACACGGACACCAAACTCAGTTGTTATTGTTTTTCCTGTTGGAAAAACAAATTCATCTTGCAAAGTGAAAGAAGTTTGCCCTTCTCTAATTTTTTTTATTACTCTTTTGACCATTGGAGAATCTGGCGGAACGGTACTAGGAAATGGCATTGAGAGAAGCTTCTCTCTACTATATCCAAATCTTTTACACCCAACAGGATTTACCTCTATAAATCCTGTTGGAAATTGATCCTCATTCAGCTCTACTACATATACTGCGTCAGTTGCTTGTTCGATTAGTGCACGGTATTTCATTTCACTGTCTTTTAATTGTTGATGTAATCGATGGAGTTCTCTTTCTGCTTGTTTCCTTTCAGAAATGTCTCTACAAATTCCTGATAAAGCAATTACATTGCCCCTTAAATCTAGAATGGGTGAAACCGTCAAGCTTACATCAATTAGAGTTTTATCTTTTCTTTGTCTAACTGTTTCTAACCTAGTAATAACAGGGTCTTGTATATTGGTATTTTTAATATTTTTTATAAATTCTAAAGTTTCATTCATTAAAAAATCAGGTATGCAAGGTAATTTTTTTCCCAAGATTTCTTTTTCTGACCATCCAAATATCTTTTCATAAGCTTTATTGGCTTGTATCATATGTCCATCTAAATCAAATATAGTGATAGCATCTACGTTATGATTAATAAATGATTCCAGCCGATCTTTCGTCACCTTTAGTTCATCTTCCGCATTTTTTCTTTTCGTTATATCAACAGTAGAACCAACTACCTCAATAACTGTTCCTTCTCGTTTAACAGGCCTAAGAGAGAAAAGTATAATAGTCTCATCATTGGGCCATGGCAGTTCGAAACTGACTTCTTCACCATCCCATGCCTGTTGATAATATTTTAGTAGTCGAGGAAGTAAATGAAATGAAATAATGGAAGAATCTATGGTAAGTAAACTTCTTCCTACCACTTGTTCTGAGTGAAACCCATGTTGATAAAATAACTGCCCATCACACATAGTATGAATAAAATTTCCATTTACTTTTTTAAATTTAAAAATACCTCCTTGCAATTCATGTACGGTATCCCTTAATTCTTGCTTGGATTCTAGTAATGTTTCATTCGCTTTAGTTAAATTTTGTGTTAAACAATATAATTTTTGATAGGACTCCATAAGAAAAATACAGATCAATAGTCCAGAAGATATAAATAATGTACCTTGAATGTCAAAAAGTATAAGAGGTATAGAAGGAAAAAAGAATCCGAATACCAAATGGATCATAGCTATATAAACAGCTAGATAGAGAAAGACTCTCTTAAAGGGATGAAGCTCCTTGAGATAAGTTTCAAAAATAGTATATATAGTAGCTATTCCTAAAGAAACAATCAAAGATGGTCCCCAATTACCACCAAGATAGAAAATGCGCATAATTATAATAAATGTTATTGTAATCCAACCGGCCGTACGACCAAAATAAATGTACGAAATTATAAGAGGAGCCATTCGGAGATCATAAAACAATCCCATGTGCTTAAAATTAAAGACCATCAGAATAGCAGCTATGATACCGGCAACTACTCCTCCGTATAGCCGGTTTAATTTAGAATTAATATTCAAAATCAACACCCGAATGAATATAGCTGAGCTAACTAGGAAAGCAAAAATAGATAGATTAATGAAGAATCCTTTGAAAATCATGTAATATTCCTCCTCCCATTGAATATATTCGACAAAAAGTAAGGAAATCCTACAAATAAAACGGGTTTTAGATTTAATATTTCGAACAATAAGAGTATTAATAGGGGAACTGATAGAAGTAATCGATGGGTCTAGATATATGTATACTGTAGTTGAAAAAAGGTGAAGTCTATTCATTAATAGATAGCGTATATATAAATAATTTGATTGTGGTGCAAAAACTTCAAAAGCTAATTTTATATGATGCATTATATTCATTCACGAAGTAATACCCTATATAATCATCACAATTTTTCTATTTCTAAAAATTTAAGCCATTGTTTAAAAATTTTTGTTTACTTTTTCTAAATAAGGGAGTATGATAATCGACAGTTTCGAATTTCTAAATCGCTGAAACCTGATGGTACGGGGGAACCGTTTTTATGGATTGATACATAATCCAAGGGGTGAATCCTTGCAAAAGAGGTAGGGCTACTCACAGGCCCGAATCCGACAGCTAACCTCGTAAGCGTTATATGAGAAGGAAGGTGGAGCTTGTGCGACAAAAAAATTAATGTCTACAAGTCTATTTGTTATGGCTTGTAGACATTTTTTGTTTTCTGAAAAATAGCGTATTAATTTGACTAAAAGAGAAATGTACGTACAAAGTTATTGGAGAGTGGACAGCAGTGGTTTCAACTATAAAGAGGTTTTTAATTGGAAGACCCTTAAAATCAACCGAATTAGGAGAGCAAAAGCTTAATAAAACGAAAGCGTTAGCGATTCTATCTTCTGACGCATTATCATCGGTTGCCTATGGTCCGGAGCAAATATTGATTGCTCTATCTACGGTGGGGGCGTTAGCATTTTGGTATTCTATTCCAATCGCAATAGGAGTCTTAGTTTTGCTAACAGCTCTAATTTTGTCTTATAGACAAATTATTTTTGCCTATCCTCATGGCGGGGGAGCATATGTAGTATCAAAAGAAAATTTAGGTGTTAATCCAGGATTAATAGCTGGAGGTTCCTTATTAGTAGACTACATTTTAACGGTGGCAGTAAGTGTATCTGCAGGTACAGATGCTATTACATCTGCTTTTCCTAGCTTACATGCTCATAATGTAATTATTGCTATTATCTTTGTATTATTTATTACAATTTTGAACTTAAGAGGAGTAACGGAATCAGCTTCTATTTTAGCTTATCCCGTTTATTTATTTGTTTTAGCGTTATTTATATTAATCGGTGTAGGTATATACAACATTGTAACAGGTGAAGTCTCACCTAATTTGCATACACCAATTGGTACACCAGTAGCAGGGGTTAGTTTGTTTTTACTTTTAAAAGCATTTGCATCAGGTAGTTCTGCTTTGACAGGTGTTGAAGCCATTTCCAATGCGATTCCAAACTTTAAAGATCCGGCTCCTAAAAATGCTGCTAAAACGTTACTTGCGATGGGCTCCTTACTTGCAGTGTTATTTTCAGGAATCGTATATTTAGCTTACTATTATGGTATTACTCCAAGTGGAGAGGTAACAGTTGTTTCACAAATTGCCGAAGAAACATTTGGACGGAACTTCATGTATTTCTTTATTCAAGGAACAACAGCGTTGATATTAATACTTGCTGCTAATACTGGTTATTCTGCTTTTCCTTTATTAGCAGTTAATCTTGCAAAAGATAAGTTTATACCTAGAATGTTTACAGTTAGAGGAGACCGATTAGGGTATTCAAATGGAATTATCATACTTGGAATTGCTTCAATTCTTTTAATTATTGCTTTCCAAGGGCAAACAGAACATCTCATTCCACTTTATGCAGTAGGCGTGTTTATTCCATTTACGTTGTCCCAGTCTGGAATGGTGGTAAAATGGATTCGTGAAAAGCCTCAAGGATGGATTTTAAAATTAACGATTAATTTAACGGGTGCTATTATTAGTTTTATAGTTATGAGTATGTTCTTTTTAACTAAGTTTTCACAAGTTTGGACAGTCTTAATTTTCTTACCTGTCATTATTATTGTTTTTCATCGAATTAGAAAGCATTATGAAGCGGTAGGTGATCAATTAAGTCTTAAAACTTGTGAACCAATTGTGCCGATTGAAGGGAATGTCATAATTGTTCCTGTTGCTGGGATGACTCATGTAGTAGAGAATTCATTAAATTATGCTAAATCCCTTTCACCAGATCAGGTCATAGCTGTTTACGTTTCTTTTGAAAGAGAAGATGAGAAGAAGTTTGAAGAAAAATGGAAGAAATGGCAGCCTGAGGTTAGACTGGTGACACTACACTCTCATTACAGAAGTATTATTCAGCCGCTAACCAAATTTATTGATACAGTTCAATATAAAGCGAGCGAATCAAATTATCGGGTTACTGTAGTAATACCGCAATTTATTCCTAAGAAAGGCTGGCACAATATTCTTCATAACCAGTCTAGCTTATTGATTCGTGCATTCTTGCTCTATAAGAGAAATGTAGTTATTACGACTGTACCGTATCATTTGAAAAAATAAAGATTATAGAACAAGCAATTTCTAAGGTAGCTTTACTTATGTAGAGCTACCTTTTTATACAAATAGGTTTTATATCTTATCTTTGTGTATCCAATCCTTATGTTAAATTTGGTATTTCGAAACTTTTTACCACTCCAAAAGTTATTCTTTCTAACCTTGTTAAAATTCCTATCCATTTACTTTCACCAATTCTTTGAACGACCCTGGTTTTTAAAATGATTATCTACATTTTATGAATATATTTACTACTATTAAGGCAATAAAGATATATAGTTTTTGATTTTTTCTTTAAGAATATTATTACAAAAGTGCATGTTCCACATCCACATTCGTCATTAAGTAGAAGGGGGGGAGTTTATATCTGTTTCTCCATACCAATCTATCTTTTTAAGAAGTTGTTAAAATAGAGTGAATGATAAGACGGAAAAGGATCTGATTTACAGAAGAGCAAGGAGAGGATATATTCGTGCACAAATAATTTTAAGGGTACGCTAGGAAATTTCTAATTTATCAAGAAAAATTAAATTTAGAATGAATGATATAAAGAAGCTTCTTGGGGGGAGGAATGTTAAATTTCAATACATATTTTATAGTAGGAAGTAGATTTTAGTGGGAATTGAACAATACGGTGGTCACTATACTTTCAATTAGGAAGGGAAAAACATGAAATTTTTGTCTCGTTTTGTCCGGCATTTCCGCCGCTTGCAGTGGAAACTGACTTTATTTTATGTATTAACAACCATTGGTGTTCTATTAACCCTTGAAGTGGTAGGCTTTCTTATTTCACTTAGTCTAGTGAAATATAATGCGGACCAAATGTTTGAACAACAGATAAGCATACAGGCCCAAAATATATCTTCTAACTTTAATGGACCATTGATTAATCAAAATCAACTGAAGAAGGCATTAGAAGATTGGCCCATAGAAGTAGGGACTGAATTCGATGGATTTTCTGTGGTGACTGATCCAAATGGGAAATTACTTGCAAGTGCTGGAGAGAATGTGCCTCAGTTTATTGATTTTAAAACAGAGTTCCCTGCGAAAGTTTATCGAAATATATATACAGCTCTGTCACTGAAACCATCCGAAGCACGTAAGTTAAAAACATATAGCTATCATAAAGGTGGGGTTTTATATATTGTTGCTCCGTTATCTAATGAGAAAGATGTTCTTGGGGTATTAGTAGTTAAAGCAGAAAACATACATTTTTCTTTGTTCGATTTTTGGAAGGCTACTTTTCAGTTTTTTGGATTTAGTATTTTGGCTTTCTTTATTGGTGCAGCAATTGTTGGTATTACTTTTGGAATTATCACCTCTCGAAGTCTCGTTCGTCGTATTCAAAAGATATTAAACTCTACAGATCAATGGAGTCAAGGAGATTTCACAACATTTGTACATGATCCTTCAAAGGATGAATTAGGGCAGTTGGCATATAAGTTGAATCAAATGGCAAAACAATTACGTACCTTACTTAGAGTGCGGCAAGATTTAGCGACACTTGAGGAACGCAATCGATTAGCTCGTGAGCTACATGATAGTATTAAGCAGCAACTGTTTGCTACATCTATCTGGCTGAATACTAGTAAATCCCTTATTGGAAAAGATGATGATATCGCTAAAGACCATTTACTAAAGGCAGAAAACTTGTTACATCAAACGCAGCGGGAGTTAAGTGCATTAATACGGGAATTACGTCCTGTCGCACTTGAGGGAAAGAATTTGGCACATGCATTAAAAGATTATGCGGGGATGTGGCAAGAACAAACGGGTATCATGGTTAATTTGGAGACAAGTGGACAGCAACAAGTATCCCCCATTATTGAAGAAACATTTTTTCGCATCACACAGGAGGCACTGAATAATGTTGCACGCCACAGTCAAGCAAATATGGTAATGATTCATCTAGAGTGCGAAGAAGTAGTAACTCTTTCTATTCATGATAATGGTTGTGGGTTTGATATGCAAAGGGGAGCTCGACAAGGAGTAGGTTTGTCCTCTATGCGTGAACGGATTCATGCGTTAAAAGGGAATATCGATATCCAAAGCGGGATAGAGAAAGGTGTGAAAATTACCGTTCAATGTAAACAAGCAGACATTTGGGAAGATAACAATCCGAATGCCAATGGTTATTTAGAAGAGGTGACAGAAAATGGAGAAGGAAGATCCGATTTCGATTTTAATTGTTGATGATCATGCAATTGTAAGACAAGGATTGAATACTCTGTTCACAATTCAACCTGACTTTCACGTGGTTGGAGAAGCAGAGAATGGTGAGAATGCTACGGACCTAGCTGCTGAGCTTGTGCCAGATATCGTACTCATGGATTTAGTGATGCCGGGTATCAATGGTGTAGAGGCGATACGAATGATTAAACAAGTTAGTCCTCGTTCTCAAGTGATTGTGTTGACTTCTTATCATGAGGACGAGTACATTTTTCCAGCGTTACGTGCAGGGGCGATATCATATGTGCTTAAAGACATTGAGCCTAATCAATTGGTTGAAACGGTAAGGAGAGGCGTACAAGGCGAATCCATTATGCATCCACGGGTGGCTGCACGGGTTGTTAATGAGATTCGTGCTACGAAACAGGCATCTCCCGATCCATTTTCCGAGCTAAGTGAACGAGAATTGGAAGTATTACGATTGATTGCTAGGGGACTCACGAATGCTGAAATTGCTGAAAGTCTTTTCATTAGTGGAAAGACAGTGAAAGGCCATGTTAGTAACATTTTAAGTAAGCTTCATATGCTTGATCGTACGAAAGCTGCTGTTTTTGCATGGGAACAAGGGTTTATGCGTCCGAATCAGGAAAGCGATTATTGATTTATATTTAGAAAGTTCTCAACCCAATTCCTTTACATGGAATTGGGTTTTTGTTTTCTAGCGACATTTACAAGAAGTGGGCCTAAAGCCTTAATCATGTAAACTCCTGTTTATAAACGGATCTTTAGACCTGTTTATAAACAGGTCCGTGGATTCGTTTCAAATTGTTTCTCCTATTATAGTATGAACTTACTCATCACTATCCACTAAGGAGTTGGAGACTATGGTTTTTAAATTAAATTATATACGACAGTCGACTGAGAATAACTCAGAATACACATTGAAAGATAGGAAGAGGAATCAAAATAAACTGCTGTCAGATTGGCATAGATGGGTTGCTTATATAGCTGCAATCTGGTCTTTCTTGTATGGGATTTTGGGGCTTTATTGGGCTTTAGGAGGCGCAGGATTTCCTTTTGGTGAAAATGATTCAAGAGGGGTTATGATGGGATCATTTTTAGCAAACATACAATCAGATGTGGGAGGAGTGACAATCGTTTGCATTGGAGGGATTGGAGCAATCGCTGCATTGGCTACAATCCGAATGTGGGGGGGGAATGATTCCACGTGCAGTCCTGCTCATTTTCGCATGGATAATGTGTATGACTCTAGTGTTGGTGATTCCTGATGTCCGGGTATTACAGAATTTCGCTTATTCATTCATGCTACACTTTCAACTCATTGATTGGTCTGTAATAAATCAACTTCTATGTATGGTAGGAGGATTTTTGTGGGGAGCCACAGCCTTGGCTTATCAGCGGCGGAGCCGGGAAGCATGTGAGAATTGCGGGCGCCAAAAGGAGACTCAGGATAACTCAATTGCCGGAAACAGTTTGGGGAAATATGCAACCTACATTGCTATCGTTATGGCACTTCCTTATGGCATTGTCCGCTTAGCGTGGGCTGCAGAGATTCCATTGGGAGTGAGTGATGCAGCAGCAACATTAATTAGCAATCAATCATTTACGGAACGTTTGATAGAGGTCGTACTTGGGGGATTACCAATATGCGGTGCTATTCTTACATTGGGACTTATCCAAAAATGGGGAGAAAATTTTCCTCGTTGGTGCCTTTATTTGGCTGGAAGACGTGTTCCTATTTGGTTCGCGGTGATACCAGCGACATGTGCATCTGTTCTTATCACTCTTGCGGGATTAAAAATAAGTCCGATTATCATTTTGAAAATATTGGATGGTTCCATCAATGCTGGAAATTGGGGCCTTCACTATTTTGGCTTCCATGGGGAATAGCATTAGGAGTGGCAACTCTTGCTTATTATCAAAGAAGGAAAGGCCAGTGTGGATTTTGCGGAAAGTTTTAGCATTTGAACTTTCTAATAGAAGGGATGGTTTTCGAGATGTTAAAGATAAAGAAAACAAGTGAAACCGGAATTCATATTGTTGAGCGGTTATCGCTATGGCCAAAATGGATTGGGTATGTTGCAGGTGCGTGGTCGTTTATGTATTTCATATTAGGTTTGTATTGGGCGTTGGGAGGAAAAGGTTTTCCACTTGGGATAGGGGATCCACATTCTGAATACTCAATGCTAGCTGGTTTGAGGCCTGAGATCGGTGCACCTATGATGGTTGGATTTGGATTAATGGGAGTCATTGTAGCTGTCCTGATGATTCTTGGCTGGGGCAAGGGACTTTTCCGAATGATGTTGCTCACGTTTGTGTATATGTTAGTAGCAATTCTATTATTTGCAGTTATCGATTACCGTATTTTGGCGACTGCGGCGTATGGAATTGTCTTTCTGGTTGGAGCGCCATTTGATTTTCCATCTGAAGCTAATTTTTTTGAACACATGATGTATGGGACGGTTGTAAATCAATATATTAGTATGCTCGGATCCTTTCTATGGATTGCTACTGCTTTAGCCTACCAACGCCAAATACGAAATGCTTGTCCGTATTGTGGCCGAAATAGTAATCCTTCTAAATGGACATCACAATCCTCAGCAGCATCTTGGGGGAAATGGTGCACTTACATTGCTATTATAATTCCCATCTGTTATTCCATAACAAGATGGTGTTGGGCGATAGGCATTCCACTAGGAACGACTAAAGAATTACTTGATTCTTTTGAACGTGATTCACCTGGAATTTGGTTAATGGGTGCGTCTTTGGCAACCGTAGCGCTTGGAGGGGCAATTCTTACGCTAGGGCTTATTCAGCGATGGGGAGAAATTTTTCCGCGTTGGTTTCTATTTGTTGCTGGTAAGCGTGTACCTCTTTCATTAGCGATTATCCCGGCTTCACTGGTTTCCATTATGGTTACTTCAGCTGGTTTGATGTACATCCGAGGTTTTATTAATAAAGGGGGCCTAGATCACAGGGGATGGGCATTGGAAGGTCCAGAGTTATTATGGCCAATTTGGGGAGTGGCTCTGTTTGGCGCTACGATAGCTTACTATTATCGGAGGCGTAATAAATGTAGACACTGTGGTAGTTTGTAGTATACTTTGCTAATCAAAAAATAGAAATAGAATAGGATTTCTCAGTAAACTTGACCATTTAATTGGGGCTAGTGAGCGCTCGCTTTTAGATAATGAATATAGGATATAGATGGGACTTACTACCTATGAATAAAAGAGCAGAAAGGGAATGTTTCTATCAGGAGGATGATTAATTCATTTTCTTTTTTATAAAAAGAGAAAATGAATTGTTTTCTGTAAGGGGGAAAAAGTTTTAAAGTAAGGAAATCTGCTTTGTGAAAAGAGTGTATGCATAATTGCATACACTCATAATAATTATATTGAAATAATAATTGCTATGGCAATTCTTTTAGAGATAAAGGTGCTTTTCAATGGAAAATACTCTTATTAATATTTTATAAAGTTAATGTTACTTTATATTGAAATAAAGACAAAAAGCCTATGGAATAGCGGAAGAAAAAATACACCTTTACGATAAAAAATAGCTGTGTTTAAATGAGGCTACAGTATAAAACTTGAATTTAAACACAGTTATTTGTTTCATAGCCTTATTAATGAATTGTGAAAAATGAATAATATTTTTGTGTAACATATGCAATCTTCTTTCTTAGTTTTATAGGGAATTGGAAGAAGATTCATGGTAGGAAATTCATTCAGTAAATAAAAGGTATGATGAATAGCTTATATGATTTAGTTTAAGTCCAAGTGGTGCTATATTTTAAACCTAATGAATCGAAAGAGGTGGATATAGTAAAATATGATTTTATTTTCTTATTAAGATAGTAGTTCTAATTTGAATCAAAAAAGTAAGGGATGAAATCGCTAATAAGGAAATATAAAAACTAATAGAGTTCATATATATTCGAAAAAGATTGAATATGTATGGAAACGTTTCCTATATTTGTCTATTACAAAGAAATAAACAGTATTAAATCTATATAAAAAGATATAATTAGTTACTAATATATTAGGAGGAGTTAAAGTGAAAAAAACTTTACTTACAGGGCTATTGGTTACGGCAGTATCTACAAGTTGCTTAACACCTATAAGTGCTTTCGCAGAAAGTAATCAATCAGAATTTAAACAAACAAGTGTTCAAAATATTACGGCTAGAAATACATTGTCAAATTCGATAAGAACTTTAGGGGCAAACACTCCTTTAATACAAGCTTACGGATTAGTTATTTTACAACAGCCAGATATTAAAGTAAGTGCTATGAGTAGTTTGACAGATTTTCAAAAGATCGCAAAAACGAATGTCCGTGAATGGGTAGATGAGTATAATCCGAAGTTAATGGATCTAAATCAAGAAATGATGAGATATAGTACAAGATTTAATAGCTATTATAGTAAATTATATGATTTAGCTGGAAAAGTGAATGAAGATGAACAAGCAAAAAATGATTTTGTAAGCGCTTTCGGTAGACTCCATAGTCAATCACAAACAATTCAAGATGACATGGAACAAACTTTACTTGAGTTAAATCGCTTTAAAGCTTTATTGGATAAAGATAATGCAAGTCTATCTCAAAAGGCTGACACAGCAATTCAATCATTAAAGGGCTCAAATGGAGATATTGTACAAATAAGAGCGGATATTAAAAGAATTCAAGAAGAGATTCAAGCGGAACTTACAAAGATTTTAAATCGACCAAATGAAATTATTAAAGGCTCAATTAATATTGGGAAACAAGTTTTTACAATTACGAATCAAACAGCTCAGACAAAAACAGTAGATTTTGTATCGATTGGATCTCTTAGCGATGAAATCGTAAATGCTGCAGATAGTCAAACAAGAGAAGCTGCGAATAGAATTCAGCAGAAGCAAAAAGAATTACTACCACTTATTCAAAAGTTATCACAATCTGAAATTCAAGTAACTGAAATTACATTTATTGAAGATCAGGTAAAAAGTTTTACGGAGCTAATTAATAGACAAATTACAACTTTGGAGTATTTGGTGAATGATTGGAAGTCAGTGAATGAAACTATGCTTCAAATGAAAGAGAATCTTGCAACAGGTGTTTCTATTGATAGTAGTACACTCCAAAAACAATTTAGTCAACTTAAAAGATTAAATGATGAGATGGCTAAACAAACGAAGCAATTTGAAGATTACGTGACAAATGTAATGGTACATTAAATTTCTTGCAGACAATACATCATAATAATTAATGATATAGGGAGAGAAGAAAAATGACAAAAAAACCTTATAAAGTAATGGCTCTATCGGCAATCATGGCAGTAGTTGCAGCAGGTAATATCCTACCAGCACATACTTATGCAGCGGAAAGCACAACAAAACCAATTCCGATTCATGCTAGTGTATCAGATGCATCGGACAAGTACTCTGAATATTCATTAGGGCCAGACGGTCTAAGAGATGCGATGGCAAGAACAGGTTCAAATGCTTTAGTAATGGACCTATATGCTTTAACAATTATCAAACAAGCTAATGTTAATTTTAATGGTATAACGACAGTTGATGATTCTTTAAAAACAAAAGTTGTTCATCATCAAGATGTTGCTAGAGGAAATGCAAATCATTGGTTGGATACAATTAAACCGCAATTGATTTCCACGAACCAAAATATTATTAATTATAATACGAAATTCCAAAACTATTATGATACGTTAGTAACAGCGGTAGATAATAAAGACAAAGCAACACTAACAAAAGGACTTACAAGATTATCTGCTAGTATTACAGAGAACAAAGAAAAAGTAGATAAGTTAGTGGCAGACCTAAAACAATTCCGAAATAAAATGACAACAGATACGCAAAACTTTAAAGGTGATGCAAATCAATTAACGTCTATTTTAGCAAGTCAAGATGCTGGAATTCCACTTATGCAAAACCAAATCACAACGTATAATGAGGCGATTGGTAAATATAACGCAATTATTATTGGATCGTCAGTTGCAACAGCTTTAGGACCAATTGCGATTATAGGTGGTGCAGTTGTAATTGCTACTGGTGCAGGGACTCCATTAGGAATTGGACTTATTGCAGGTGGAGCAGCAGCGATAGGAGGGGGAACTGCTGGAATTGTTTTAGCGAAGAAAGAACTTGATAATGCACAGGCAGAAATCCAAAAGATAACAGGACAAATTTCGCAAGCTCAATTACAGGTAGCTGGCTTAACAAATATTAAAACTCAAACTGAATATTTAACAAATACAATCGATGTAGCCATTACTGCACTGCAAAATATTTCAAATCAATGGTATACAATGGGATCAAAATATAACTCTTTACTTCAAAACGTTGAATCTATTAGCCCTAACGATCTTGTTTTCATCAAAGAGGATCTAAATATTGCTAAAGATAGCTGGAAAAATATTAAAGATTATGCTGAAAAGATTTATGCTGAGGATATTAAAGTAGTGGATACAAAAGCGTAATAAATCACTAATGCTTTATATGGAGATACTTGATAATTTTTTCGGACATATAAAGTATGGGATGCAGGTCTCCTGTTCAATTTTGAGCAGGAGATTTTTAATCTCATTATTCGTGAACAGAGAGACACAGAGAATGATTGAGATAAAGGGAATCTCAGCTGATAGAAGTTGTACTTTATACAAAGTAGGTGGAGATATGAATAAGAGGCTTTATAAGAAAATCATGTTGTCAATGATGGTTCTTGGGGTTACGACAAGTAATATTGTACCACTGCATCCTCTTGCAGCAGAACAAAAGGGGCAAATACATTCATTGCAAGAAAGCAATAAAAACTATTCTCTTGGTCCTGCAGGATTCCAGGATGTAATGGCACAAACAACATCTAGTGTATTTGCAATGGATGCATATGCGAAAACAATTCGTGATCAACAAGAAACAGATTTGAGTAAAATAAGTGCAGTAAATAGTAGTTTACGAGAAAATATGATCAAGCACCAAAAAGAGGCCAAGTTGAATGCGATATACTGGTTAGATGAAATGAAACCTCAAATTTTGAAGACGGATCAAAATATTGTGGAATTTAATGATACATTCCAAGCATATTACAACAATTTATTAGCAGCTATGGACCAAAAAGACAGCGGGAAATTGAAATCTGATTTAGAAAAATTGTACAATGTCATTTTGAACAACCAGAGTGAAGTGGATAAGCTGTTAGGAAATCTAAAAACGTTTCGAAATAGAATGGCAGAAGATACAAAAAGCTTTAAGGATGATGCAAATCAATTAACCTCAATTTTAGCAAGTACGAATGCTGGAATTCCGCTGTTGCAACAGCAAATCAATACTTACAATGATTCAATTAAAAAAAGTAATGATATGGTTATTGCGGGAGCAGCACTTTGTGTGGCGTTAATCACTTGTCTCGCTGGTGGGCCGATGATTGCTGTCGCTAAGAAAGATATTGCAAATGCAGAACGAGAAATCGAAAACTTAAAGGCTAGAATTTCTGGGGCACAGGCGGAAGTAGCTATTTTGACTGATGTTAAAAATAAGACAATCAATATGACGGAAACAATTGATGCAGCCATTACTTCTCTTCAAAATATATCGAATCAGTGGTATACAATTGGAGCGAAGTATAATAATTTGTTGCAAAATGTAAAAGGCATCAGTCCTGAGGAGTTTACTTTTATCAAAGAAGATCTGAATACAGCTAGAGATAGTTGGCAGGATGTCAAGAATTATACAGAAAAATTACATGAAGGTGTAGTAGAATAAAGTAAGACTCTAATCAGTGGGGGAGCCTCCGCTGATTTTTTTGTTTTGGTTGAAGTTTGAAACGAGGATAAATAGAGGTTTAAGGAACTTCATATGTGTTAATTCAAGGGACAGAAAAAAGAAACTTATTGATAGAAATTTTTTTCGCCTAATAAATAAATTTGATTGAAGTTACTCTGAAAATGTTGGCTATCAATTTAGATGGTCGAATTTCCTAGAATAAAGCGGTATAATGCTTGTAAATGATAGAAAAATGTAGGAAAGGATATATAAATAGCTACTATGGATAAAGATAAACAACAATTAAGTGTTGAAGTTGCAAGATTATACTACCAATCTGATTATAGCCAACAAGAAATTGCTAATAAACTGAATATTTCCAGACCGACCATCTCAAGGCTTTTAAAATATGCGAAAGAAAAAGGATTTGTTCAAATTAACATAGCAGATCCATTTGCTGATTTAGATAATGTAGGAAATCTACTTAGAGAAAAATATAATTTATTAGAAGCGCACATCGTATTTTCTCCGGTACCAGAGTATGCGACTATTACGGAATATATTAGTAAATATGCTGCTGAGTATATGGAGAAGACTGTTACAAATGGTGATATCGTTGGTGTGAGCTGGGGAACCACTATGTATGAAATCGCAAGAAAAATTGTGCCGCAACATGTAAAAGGGGTAGAGGTTGTTCAATTAAAAGGGGGTATTAGTCACTCAAGTGTTAATACCTATGCGAATGAAACAATCGCTTTATTTGCAGATGCATTTCAAACGACACCACGAAATCTACCGCTTCCAGTTATATTTGATAACGCAGTTACAAAGGAATTAGTGGAGCAGGATAGACATATTCACCATATTATTGAAATGGGAAAACAAGCAAATATTGCAATTTTTACGGTTGGAACTGTTAGAGACGAAGCTCTATTATTTCGATTAGGCTATTTAGATAAAGAAGAGATGAGTTTATTGAAAGAACAAGCTGTTGGTGATATTTGTTCACGTTTCTTTGATGGAGCTGGTAATATTTGCAGTGAGGAAATTAATCAGCGTACAATTGGTATTGATTTAGAGGAGTTGCGCTTAAAAAAACGCTCTGTTCTTGTTGCTGGAGGTTCTAGAAAAGTAAAAGCAATAGATGGTGCGTTAAGCGGAGGATATGCAAATGTGCTGATTATAGATCAGCATACCGCGAAAGAGCTTTTAAATTATTAAAAAGGTTAAAAAAGAAGGTTTCTCAAAAATATGAATTTGAGAAACCTTCTTTTAGTATGTGGTTGTGCAATATATGAGTTTTTCAGTAAAAAATTCATGATGAAATAATGGTTTGTATAAGAGATTTGTGAAAGGAATTTTTTAATCCCGTAAAAGTCGGATTGGTGAGGGCTGATAATCAGTGAGGGGTGAAGCCCCTTCACTGATTAAAGTTTCACTTTATAAATGAATAAATACTGTGTTTTATGAGGGAGCTGTTAATAGGGTATCCCCTTTTTTGTGTCAATTTTAAAAACTTAGTTCGCTATCTCAAAAAAATATTGAACATAATTTCAAAAGTGTGTTTACATTTGTTCAGAGTGGAGTTAGAATGAAGTTGTTAAAAGATATGAGGAGTGAAGAAAATGAACATTGCAAAGTTAATTGATCATACAGTTTTGAAACCGGATACTAAAAAAGAAGATGTTATGAAAGTTTTAGAAGAAGCAAAAAAATACAATTTCGCTTCTGTTTGTATTAATCCTACATGGGTGAAATTAGCAGCCGAAGAATTAGCAGGACATGATGTAGATGTTTGTACAGTTATTGGTTTCCCTTTAGGTGCGAATACAACTGAAACAAAAGTATTTGAAACAAAAGATGTAATTGCAAAAGGTGCAACTGAAGTTGACATGGTAATCAACGTTGGCGCTTTAAAAGATGGCGATAATGAATTCGTTGAAAAAGATATTTACGAAGTTGTACAAGCTGCAAAAGGAAAAGCACTTGTAAAAGTTATTATTGAAACATGCTTATTAACAGATGAAGAAAAAGTACGTGCTTGTGAATTATCTGTAAAAGCTGGAGCTGACTTTGTAAAAACTTCAACTGGATTCTCAACTGGTGGAGCGACTGCTGAAGATATCGCATTAATGCGTAAAACTGTTGGAGAAAATGTTGGTGTGAAAGCATCTGGTGGTGTTCGTACAAGAGAAGATGCAGAGAAAATGATTGAAGCGGGAGCTTCTAGAATCGGAGCAAGCGCTAGTGTTGCAATCGTATTAGATGACAAAAATGGTGCTTCAGATAACTACTAATTCATAAAACGTTGTAAGTAATAGATACACAAACTGCAAGGAGCATGGTGTATCTATTACTTTAACACTTGATAAATATGTAAGCGGATACGGAAAAGGAGGGGGAATTTTATGAAATATGTAATCGGTATCATAGGCTTGATCATTGTGTTAGGCATTGCATGGCTTGCTAGTAATAATAGAAGAAAAGTGAAATATCGCCCTATTATAACGATGATTGTGCTTCAGTTTATTTTAGGTTTCTTACTATTAAATACAAGCATCGGGAACGTGTTAATTGCTGGGATTGCAGATGGTTTTGGACAATTGTTAAAGTATGCTGGTGATGGTGTTGATTTTGTATTTGGTGGTTTAGCAAATCAAAAAGAATTTTCATTCTTTTTAGGGGTATTAATGCCAATTGTTTTCATATCAGCTTTAATTGGTATCCTGCAACACATTAAGGTATTGCCATTTATTGTGAAATACATTGGTTTAGCTTTAAGTAAAATAAATGGAATGGGGAAACTTGAATCGTATAACGCTGTAGCTTCAGCGATTCTAGGACAATCAGAAGTATTTATTTCGGTTAAGAAACAGTTAGGTTTATTATCGGAAAGAAGATTATATACATTATGTGCATCTGCAATGTCAACGGTTTCTATGTCTATAGTTGGATCATACATGGTGTTATTAAAGCCTCAATACGTTGTAACCGCTTTAGTGCTTAACTTGTTTGGTGGTTTTATTATCGCTTCTATCATTAACCCTTACGAGGTTACTGAAGAAGAAGATATGTTAGAAGTACAAGAGGAAGAGAAAAAGACCTTTTTCGAAGTATTAGGGGAGTATATAATTGATGGCTTTAAAGTTGCTATTACAGTAGCGGCTATGTTAATTGGATTTGTTGCTTTAATTGCTTTCATTAATGCAATTTTTAAAGGGGTAATTGGTATCTCATTCCAAGAAATCCTTGGCTATGTATTTGCGCCATTTGCTTTTATTATAGGTGTCCCTTGGCATGAAGCTGTTAACGCAGGTAACATCATGGCAACGAAACTTGTATCAAATGAATTTGTAGCTATGACAAATTTAGCACAAGGGAACTTTAATTTTTCAGGCAGAACAACAGCAATCATATCAGTGTTCCTTGTTTCATTCGCAAACTTCTCTTCAATCGGAATTATCGCCGGTGCTGTTAAAAGTTTGAATGAAAAACAAGGGAATGTAGTAGCAAGATTTGGTTTGAAATTACTCTTTGGTGCAACTTTAGTAAGCTTTTTATCAGCAACAATAGTTGGTTTAATATATTAAGAATTTAAGAGCTAGACGAATAAAAAATAAAAAGGATTGGTGATTCAGATGAGAATGGTAGATATTATCGCGAAAAAACGTGATGGTAAAGAATTAACAACAGAGGAGATTCAATTCTTTATCAAAGGGTATACAGATGGATCAATACCTGATTACCAAGTAAGTGCACTGGCAATGGCTATCTTTTTCAAAGACATGTCTGACCGTGAACGTGCCGATTTAACGATGGCTATGGTGCATTCTGGAGAAACAATTGATTTATCTGAGATTGAAGGAGTAAAAGTAGATAAACATTCAACTGGTGGTGTTGGTGATACAACAACATTAGTGTTAGGACCATTAGTAGCTGCTTTAGATGTACCAGTTGCAAAAATGTCTGGTCGAGGTTTAGGCCATACGGGTGGTACAATTGATAAATTAGAAGCAGTAGAAGGCTTCCATGTTGAAATTACGAAAGAGCAATTCATCGAATTAGTGAACCGTGACAAGGTTGCAATTATTGGACAAACAGGAAATTTAACGCCTGCCGATAAAAAAATATATGCACTACGTGATGTTACTGGAACAGTGAATTCAATTCCGTTAATCGCAAGTTCGATCATGAGTAAAAAGATTGCGGCTGGTGCTGATGCGATTGTTCTTGATGTTAAGACAGGTGCTGGTGCATTCATGAAAACAGAAGAGGATGCGAAAGAATTAGCACACGCAATGGTGCGAATTGGAAATAATGTCGGGCGTCAAACAATGGCTGTTATTTCAGACATGTCACAACCTCTTGGTTTTGCAATTGGTAATGCTCTTGAAGTACAAGAAGCGATTGATACATTAAAAGGGGAAGGTCCAGAAGATTTAACGGAATTAGTACTTGTATTAGGTAGTCAAATGGTTGTACTTGGGAAAAAAGCGAATACGTTAGAAGAAGCACGTGAAATGTTAAAAGAAGTTATGAAAAATGGAAAAGCAATTGAGAAGTTCAAGGAGTTCTTGAGTAATCAAGGTGGAGATAGCTCAATTGTAGATCATCCAGAAAAGTTACCACAAGCTAAATATGTAATTGATGTACCTGCTAAAACTTCAGGTGTAGTCTCTAACATTGTGGCAGATGAAATAGGTATTGCTGCCATGCTTCTAGGGGCAGGTCGTGCAACAAAAGAAGATGAAATTGATTTAGCTGTTGGCTTAATGCTACGTAAAAAAGTTGGTGAAGCTGTAAAAGAAGGGGAACCACTTGTTACGATTTACGCGAATCGTGAAAACGTGGAAGATGTAAAAGCTAAAATTTATGAAAACATTTCTGTATCAGAAAAGGCTGAAACTCCTAACTTAATTCATACAATTATAACTGATTAATGGTTCATAGGATTAATTTACTCTGAGGAGGAAATAACATGGATAAAAAAAGATACATTGAAGAAGCAACGAAGATGTTAGAAAAAGCTTATATTCCATATTCTAAATTTCCTGTTGGTGCAGCGTTGGTTACGAAAGAAGGTAAGATCTATACAGGTTGTAATATAGAAAATGCTTCTTACGGTCTATGTAATTGTGCTGAAAGAACGGCTATATTTAAAGCAGTATCAGAAGGGGAACGTGATTTTAGTTATTTAGTAATTACAGGTAAAACAGATGGGCCTATTTCACCATGCGGAGCTTGTAGACAAGTCATTGCAGAGTTTTGCGATCCTAAAATGCCAGTGTTATTAACAAATCTAAAAGGCGATGAAAAAGAAGTAACGGTTGAACAATTGTTACCGGGTGCATTTTCGATTGAGGATTTAATCTAATTTCAAATGAATATAAGAAAGAAGCTGTCCTAAAATTTATATGTAGGGAGAGCTTCTTTTTTTGTGTGAAGAATATGTTTTTATTTATATAACCATTGAAATTCTGTTCATGAAAGACATTTTTCTATTTGAATGGGAATTTTCTGGGGATGGATCGACCGTTTTGCAGGATTACTCTTTCTGTCTGCTTCTTATCTATTTCAAACTCGTAAACTGTCCACAAGGTTAGGTGAAGTTCTCTCTAATGGTATTGTGCATCTATAAAGAGTTCCGTACTAAATGAGGGTGGCTACGAATAAGGTTGGTAGAAGAGTAGAAGGAAGGGAGGGCTAAAATGAAACCGTATCACATTATTGGAAAAAGTATTAAACGAAAAGAAGGTGCAGATAAAGTAACGGGTAGAGCAAAATATGTGGATGACGAGATTGAGATAGGTACTTTATACGCAAAACTCTTAACAAGTGTGTATGCGCATGCTTTTATTGAAAGTATTGATATAAGGAGAGCTGAGGAAATCCCTGGTGTTCATGCTGTAATAACAGGCGCAGATTATCCTATTCTGGTCGGTTCCAGTATTGTAGATCGTCCCCCGTTAGCCTACGAAAAAGTTCGGTATTTTGGTGAGCCTATTGCACTTGTCGTAGCGGATAGCGAAGCGATTGCTAAACACGCAACAGCACAAATACGTGTTATATATAAGAAACTGCCTGTAGTTCACGCCCCGCTGCAAGCCTATTTAGAAAGGGATATACTCGTACATGAAAATATAGAACAATATGAATTGGAAGAAGAAGTATATCCAGAAGCGCATACAAACATTGCAAATAGAACGAAAATTCGTAAGGGAGATATTCGAGAAGGGTTTGTAAATAGTGAAGTTGTTGTAGAGGAAACGTTTTCTTTTCGGCAATCTGATCATACTGCAATGGAAACTCGATGTGCGAAAGTAGAAATTAAGCCAAATGGAGAGGTTATTATTCATTCTACTTCGCAAGCCCCTTTTGAAATTAAAAGATTGCTTAGTAAGACGTTTCAAATTGATGAGGAAAAAATAATTGTACATGTGCCTTTAGTTGGAGGGGCGTATGGTGGAAAAACAGCGGTACAACTTGAGTATTTAGTGTATCTTGCTTCTAAAGCAGTGGGTGGGAGGCGTGTTACCCTGCGGAATAGTAGAGAAGAAGATTTTGTAACATCGCCTGTTCATATTGGTTTACAAGCAAAAGTAAAGCTTGGATGTACAAAGAAAGGGAAATTGCAAGCTGCAGAGATTTTATATTTATTTGATGGCGGTGCGTATGCTGATCGGGCAGTGACCATGAGTAAAGCGGCCGGATTAGACTGTACAGGTCCATACTCAATTCAGCATGTATCGTGTGATTCGCTTTGTATGTATACGAATCATCCATATGCGACATCGTTTCGTGGATATAGTCATGCCGAGTATACATTTGTAATTGAAAGAATGATAGATATATTGGCAAAGAAAGTAAATATATGTCCGCTTGAGTTTCGTATGAAAAATACAATTGAGGGAGGAGATACAACACCAACACAAGTATTAGTCACAAAAAGTAATACGGGGGATATTCGGGCGTGTTTACAAAAGTTAAAATCGCTTATTAGTTGGGAAGAAGGGAATCGTATTGTTTTACCAAATGGGAGGATACGGGCAAAAGGAATTAGTTGCTTTTGGAAAAATTCGACTACACCAAATAATGCTGGAGCGGGTGCGACTATAACCTTTAATGGTGATGGGAGTGTAAATGTCAATTGTGGTGCAGTGGAAATTGGACAAGGAACGAAAACAACTTTAACACAAATGGTTGCAGAAAAAATGAATATGAATGTTAAAGATGTATCTATTATGATGGAAGTCAATACACAAATAGCGCCAAAACATTGGAAAACAGCTGCCAGTCGAACGACACATCTCGTTGGAAATGCAGTTGTAAAAGCGACGGAAGATGTAATGAAGCAGTTACTAGATACGGCAGCTAATGTACTTGGAATACCAGCAGGTGAATTAACAATTGCAAATAAGACTGTATATGTAAAAACAAATCCAGATATTTACGTACCATTTTCAAAAATTGTTTTTGGATATGTTGATTCGAGTGGGAATGTGGCAGGGGCGCAAATAATCGGAAGAGGTACATATATTTTTGAAGGAATAACAAAGGTTGACTATGAAACAGGAAAAGGGAAACAAGGACCAGAGTGGGGAGTGGGAGCACAGGCAATAGAGGTTGAATTTGATCCACAATTATATACGTATAAATTAATTAAAGCAGTAACGGTTGCAGATGCTGGAAGGATTTTAAATAGAAAAGGAGCAGAAACACAAATTATAGGGGCTATGAGTATGGGATTAAGTTTTGCGACGAGAGAAACATTTCACTATGACTTGTATGGGAGAGTTCTTAATAATCGGTTTCGTTCTTATAAAGTGATGCATTATGGGCAACACCCAAAATACATTGCTGAATTTGTAGAAGTACCGCATGATCAAGCTGCATTTGGGTCTAGAGGGCTTGGTGAGCATGGAATTATCGGTATGCCAGCTGCTTTAGCGAATGCGTTATCTATTGCGGCTAGTATTTCACTTCGTCAATTACCTATTAATCCTGAATTGATTTGGAAAGTAAAACAAGCGGAGGAGAATGGTGTATATGATACCATTTGACTTTGAATATTATCGTCCGAATTGTATCGAAGAAGCAATCCGATTATTTCATCAGCTGGATAAAGAGGGAAAAAAGCCTATTTATTATGGAGGAGGCACTGAAATTATTACAATGGGGCGTTTGCAACAAATAATTGCGAAAGCGGTCATTGATTTGAAAGATATTCCCGAATGTAATATTTGTGTGTGGAATGACCAAAATCTTATTCTTGGAGCTACATTAACATTAACACAAGTTCAAGAGAAAAAAGTATTCCCTCTTCTTGGAGAGACTGCCGGAAGGGCTGCAGATCACACAGCAAGAAATAAAATTACGCTTGGTGGCAACATTGCAGGGAAAATTATATATAGGGAAGCAGTACTCCCTTTTTTACTAGCTGATAGCACATTTGTTATTGCAGGAAAAGAAGGTATAAAGTATATCAAGGCACAGCAAGCGTTTATTGAGAAGTTACAATTGCAAAAAGGTGAGTTTCTTATACAAATTATCACCGATCAAAAATATATAGAATCTCCTTATTACAGTGTAAAAAAAAGGCAATTAGAGAAAATTGATTACCCACTTGTAACAGTTGCTGCGTTAAAAAGTGATGAAGACATTCGAATTGCATTTAGTGGATTGTGTGCCTTTCCATTTCGGTCGCTCGCAATAGAGGCAGTGTTAAACGATTGGGATATTCCAGTAAGGAAGAGAATTGAGCGCGCCCTTCTTCATATTCCCGCACTTATATTAGATGATATACGAGGTTCGCGTGCTTATCGTATGTTTGTTTTGCAACATGTGCTTTATGATGTGCTGATGAAGCTGGAAGGGGTGAAATAATGGGGAATGGGCAATTTATTCTTCATGTGAATGGGGAAGATAGTGAAGTGATTGTCAGAATGGCAGATACGCTATTATATACATTACGACATAACCTCGGTCTAACTGGAGCTAAGCCGGGATGTGAAAACGGTGATTGTGGTGCTTGTACAGTTCTTGTTGAGGGGCTACCAATTAAGTCTTGTATTATGTTAGCAGTGGAAGCGATTGATAAGCGGATTACAACGATTGAAGGCTTACGGGAAACGCCTATTCAGCGAGCTTTTGAAGACAAATGGGCTTTTCAGTGTGGGTATTGTACGCCTGGGTTTATTATAAATTGTCATGCGCTCGTTACACAAAAAATGGATGTGGATGATTCAGTTATTGAAGAATGGTTAAGTTCTAATATTTGCCGGTGCACAAGTTATCAAGAGATTGAAGAAGCTGTGAAATCTGTCTTACAAAAACAACGGGAGCATCAATGATGACTTCTGTTCATACTGTACTAGAAGCACTACTATCTTGTGAACAACGATGTGCTTTAGCGACGATTATTCATGTAGAAGGATCTGCATATTGTAAAGAAGGAACAATCATGCTTTTTGGTGAAGATGGAACGAAAGTCGGAATGTTAAGTGCAGGTTGTTTAGAAGAAGAGGTTTCTATTTATGCAGCTGAAGTAATAGAGAATCAAACTTGGTCTATCCATCAGTTTAATACAAAAGCAGAAGATGATTTATCTTGGGGAATGGGATGCAACGGCATCATTCGTATATTAGTTGAGCATATAGATGAGGAGTACAAAGCTTTTTTGCAAACACTATATGAATATCTTAAGAAGGGTATTTCAGTTCGAATGATAAAGAACCTTTCTTCATTACAGACTTTGTTTGTAAGTGAGAATGGTGACATGTTTGGGAATGAAGAAGCTTTATTTTCAACTCATTCCTTACATGGTTTATACGGTAAATGGTTTTATCAACACTTTGCACCAAAGCCACGACTCTTTATTTTTGGAGCGGGGGAGGATGCGAAACCTCTTGTTCGGTTTGCAAAAGAAGTAAACTTTGTTGTAACAGTTTGTGATTGGCGTGAATCGTTATGTAATTCTTTACATTTTCCGAGTGCAGATGTTTGTATGAATGGGTTTCCGAAAGAGATTGTACCACGACTTCTATTAAGAGAAGAAGATTTTGTTGTGATTATGACTCACCATTTTCAACGCGATCAGCAATTGGTTGAACTGTTATTGAAACAATGTGTTCGCTATATTGGTATTTTAGGTCCACGTCACCGCACTGCTCGTCTATTAGAAGGAAAGGCGATACCAAAAAATATTCATTCTCCGGTAGGGCTTGCAATTGGTGGAAAAGGGCCAACTGAAATAGCGATTAGTATCATAGCTGAAATCATCCAAGAATTAAGGGGGAAGTAAAATAAAGATTGCAGGGATATATTTAGCTGCTGGAAACAGTCGAAGGATGGGGCCAGGAATAAATAAATTATACTTACCATTACAGGGGAAACCACTTGGAAACATAGCGTTACAAGCGGCATTTTCTTCAAGGCTCTCTCATATTATTGTTGTTACAAATGACCCCACGTGGATATTAAAGAGGATGTGCCGTGAAAATGTGTATATTCTTTCTTGTCCAAACGCTGATAAGGGACAGTCATATTCTCTTCAGTGTGGTGTTAAAATGGCGAAAAAAATAAATGTAGATGCAGTGGTTGTTCTTTTGGCGGATCAACCATTCGTTACAGCTGAATTTATTAATAAGATAATGGATTGCTATGAGCAAAATAAAAACATTCATTTTGTAGCAGCGAGTTATAGGGGAGTAAGGCAACCTCCTGTTTTATTTACAAAGAAAGTGTTTCCGTTTTTTAAAGCGTTGAAAGGGGATGAAGGAGCACGTGCAATTTTTATGAAGCCTACGATAAATGGAATTTCATTGTTGTCTCAAAATGACAAAATATTTTTTGATATCGATACATGGGAAAAATATCAACAGGTGAAACAAAAATATGCGGATTGATATGGTGTTTGAATTACAATGTAGTAGACATAGAACTATGTCAAAAAGAGCCGGAATTTCTCAATATAGAAATTTGGCTCTTTTTACGTTGATATTATTTTGTGAAATTGGTCGTTTGAATCGATTTTGGATCTCAATTTGTAAGGTTCATACGATTTTGTGCATGCTGTAAAGCAAGTGGAGTAACGTTCTCCCTGTTAGGATCTACAATCGTTGTATTTAATAAAATGGAATCTAAACTTCCGCGAAATTCTGTCATATAGTGTTGTCTTAACATTTGTTGTTCCTATTTTTCAGTTTTTTTAGTCCGGAAGCTTTTTCTTTTTTTGCTAATTCATTAATGCGAAATAATATATTTTTCATTTTGTTCACCTCTTTTAACTATAAATTAGTAACTCACTAATTTATAATGATTTTGATATTTCTTTTTGATTATGTCAATAGTTGTAAATGAAAAAGACACTCCTTTTTTAAAAAAGGTGTCTAACTAGATTACATTAGGTTTATCCATCATTTTTATAAATGATTTCTATTAAAATAATTCATTTTATTTATTTGCATTCTAAATATATAATAGCGATTAGGTGAGTGCACAGGAACAGCTATTTAATTGCCCTTCTTTTCGGAATGCTATTTGTGCATAAATCGTTCGATTTAATAAGTCGTTTAGATAGTTAATCAATGATTTTTTAGGGAATCGCTCAAGCTCGCAGAATAGAAAATATATGAGATTGTTACTAAAACCAACTAATTTCATGAGAATGATTATTTTTATTGGTGTCTCGGTGAACAATGGACTGCATTTCTGCGTAAGAGAAAACTATGTAACCTACATATTAACTTTTTCATTATTATGAAGATATGGTTATAACAAGAAAAACATCCGGAAATTATATTTTAGCTTTATATAAAACAAAAGAATGATCGTACAACAGGAGGAGTAAGTATGGAGCTGCGCCATTTGAAAACTTTTATTATTGTAGCGGAAAGCGGTGGCTTTACACGGGCTGGAGAACAACTTGGGTATACGCAATCGACAATTACTAATCATATTCGATCATTAGAAGAAGAGATTGGAAATCCATTATTTGATCGTCTTGGAAAAAAGGTAATTTTAACTGATGTAGGGGAGCATATGCTTTCTTATGCGCATAAAATATTGGAATTATCAAATGAAGCATTGGAATCATCTCAAATGAACGGGAAATTTTCAGGGACAATACGCATTGGAGCGAATGAGTCTTTAATGATTTATCGATTACCTGCTGTTTTATATGAATTTAAAAGGAAGTATCCGCAAGTACATATCATTTTACAACCATCAGAGAGTCAAGAATTGCACAATGAGCTAAAATCAGGAAAATTTGATTTCGCTTTATTTACACATCCGGAGCAACTAGGTACAGACATTGTTACTCATTCTCTTGTTCAAGAGAAGATTGTGCTTATTGCTCCGCCCAAACATCCACTAACAAAAAAGGTGAGCGTTAGTCCTGCTGATTTAGAAGGAGAAATGTTGTTGCTTACAGAGCCAGGGAGTTACCGAGATTTGTTAGAAAGACGGATTAAAGAAGATGGTATTAATTGTTCTCATATTCATTTTTGGAGTATTGAAGCGATTAAGCAAACCGTTATGTGTGGGCTAGGGATATCTTATTTACCGTTTATAACGGTAAAGGAAGAAATCGAGCAAGGCAAGCTAAGTGTACTACCATGGACGTATAGTAAAGATTTCGTTACAACGGAATTGGCATATCATAAAAGCAAATGGTTAACTCCTGCAATGAAGAAATTAATTGAAATGATAGAAAAGCATGCAGAGAAATGGAAAGAATTCGCTTGATTCTCTGATCTGAAAGTAGGCTGGAAACTATATATTGGGGGAAAAGTAATGAATGAAAGAGTAATAAATGAAAGAGTGAAAGAAGTAGCGCTTGTCGTAATAGGATCATTATTGTTTGCGATTGGGATTAACTTTTTTGCTATTCCAAATCGGTTATCTGAAGGTGGAGTTATTGGGCTTACAGTTATTACATATTATTTGTTTGAATGGTCACCAGGTACTGTAAACCTTTTAATAAATGCAGTATTACTTGCAATTGGGTATAAGTTTTTTGATAGAAAGACAATGGTGTATACAATACTTGGTATTGTCTCTTCATCTTTCTTTTTATATATCACAGAAGATATAGCGACTCCGGTAAATCATGATACATTGTTAGCAGCTCTATTTGCGGGTGTTTTCGTTGGTGTTGGTTTAGGATTTATGTTCCGTGCAGGTGGTACATCAGGTGGATCTGCAATCATAGCACAATTAGCAAACCAATATTTAGGTTGGAGTGTTGGAAAAGGTGTATTAATTATTGATATCGTCGTTATTGCAGGTTCAGTATTTATTATTGGGCAGGAAAAAGCGATGTATACGCTGGTAGCGGTATTTATCGGTGCAAAGGTTATTGATTTTATTGTAGAAGGATTGAATACAAAGACTGCTGTAACAATTATTTCAAACTATCCAGACATGATCAGAGAATCCATTATGAAGAGTATGACACGAGGTGTAACAGTACTAGATGGGAAAGGTGGTTACACAGGAAATAACAAAGAAGTATTATATGTTGTCATCAATAAACAAGAGCTCATTCAATTAAAGAAAGTCGTGAGCCAAAAAGATGAAAATGCATTCGTTGTCATTCACGATGTGCGTGATGTATTAGGTGGTGGTTTTAAAGCGAGTTAAAAAAGCTGGTCTTCAAATTTTGAGGACCAGCTTTTTGTTTAAGGAGGTAAAAAAATAATCATTAGTTTATAGTTTTAAGAAACAACGTCATAACAAATACTCAAAAAAAAACGAAACACTATAATATATAAGGGTTTCGTTTTTTTTTGAGTATCGTTTGAATGCAGTATAATTTATGCTGTTGTATTCATTGGTTCAATGTCAAAAGAAATTTCTTTAGCTGCTTCTAAAGCTATTCTTTTAGCTTCTTGTTTAGAAAATGATGCTGCTAAAACGTAGCCGCACCGATCCCCCATTGATTTAGGAGGTTTTAGGATACTTCCCTTTTTAGGTTTTATATATACTTCTTCTACACCAGGATATTTAGAGCTACGCTTTTTTCCTGTAGCTCGAATTAATTTCCCTCTATAAGCGACTGTTAAGTAGTGCGTATATACATATTTATAATGTTTTTTATTCAGTGAAGGTTTATTTCCTAACATTAACTGAATCGTTTCCTGTACTAAGTTGATTCCATGTCCAACTTCAATCATACGATTCATAGCTCCGCCTGATATCCTTGGGTTTATCTCAATTAACTTCCAAATACCATTTACTCTGCGGAGCTCCAGATGACAAGCACCATTTTTTATATCAAAAGCATGTACAACAGAATGAATAGCGTTAAGAAGACTATAATGTAGTTTAGTGTCTAATTGTCCTAACAAAGAATAACCAGTGACGATAAAACGTTCAAAAAATGTAATTTCTTGTTCAATCACTGCAATAATATGAACCTTTTTATTGTGAACTAAAACTTCAACTAAGTACTGAGGTCCATCTACATATTCTTCAAGTAGAATTTCTTCATTAGGTCGTTTTTTTAAAAGGGTTTGCATAGATGAAATTAATTGATCTCTATCCTTTGCCAACAATACATCTTTTGATCCTGCTGATTCAGGGGATTTAACGACAAGAGGAAATTTCATCTCTACAGTTTTAAGAAAAGATGATAAGGATTCTGTTGGTTTGTAAATTAAATAATTGAGTGAAATCGGTAAATTCTTAAGCACGTTACGGGTCAATATTTTATTTTCCATATGATAAATTGCGTCAGTAGATACCATACTTTTACAGAACTTCTCAGACAAACATGCAGCGACATAAACAAAATAATCAATAAAACTAAAAATTCCTTTTATATTTTTCCCTGTTTTTTTTAGATTGTGGATTACTGTAATTAAATTATCATAATCATTTATATCGGTAAATATCATCTGATGTACATCCGGAAATTCACTTCGTTCTTCAAGAAATCTTTTTTGGTCTGTTAACAAAACCGTAAAGAAATTAAGTTTCTCTGCTGCTTTAATTGCTTCCCTACTCGATCCAGATTTATTTGTTTCAATAAAAACAATAGTATTCATAATCTTACCCCACCCTATCTTTACTTGTTTTTATAAAATAAGCTCTGTTATCTATATAAATAGAATATAAAAATGGGACAAAGGTTGTTCTTAATCTTTTGAAAATTGGTTAAATGTGGAAAGAATATGAATATATATAAGTTGAATTTGATCTGTATGTTGAAAAAGAACTTTAGAAAGAGGGGAAGGGAACCAATATGACTATAATTGGTATGCTTCATCATCGAGAAGATCCAAGAAACGTAAGGAGAGCATATGCTTGTGCCGCTGTAGCAAAAGCTGAAGGTGTCAACTTCTTTTACTTTACCCCAGGGAAAGTAAAAATAGAAAATCAAACGATTTTAGGAAAAATCTATGAAAACGGCGAGTGGATTGAAAAAGAATTTTCTTTTCCCGATGTCATTTATAATGCAAGTGCTCCTGTTAGTGATAAAACTGAGAAAATCTTTGATTATCTATACGATAGGATTCCATTCACAAGTCATTCGATTGGAGATAAATTAAGTGTATATAACAGAATTAAAAAAGCAAAAGAGTTTGAACAATATCTTATTCCTTTTTATGAATTAACTGATGCTAGCAAGTTTTTTGACATGATTAAGCGCTATAAAAAAGTTATTATCAAACCGATGTCTGGGCATCAAGGTGGGGGCATCGTTTTTATTGAAAAATATGGGGTAGAGCATTACAAAATGAATGAGGCAGGGCAAATCTCATCTATTAATGAAAAACAATTGTTAGACTTTATATCTCATAAAATACAAGAACAAGATTACCTAGTTCAACAATTTATTTCATGTCAAATGAAAACTGGTCATGTTTATGATTTCAGGCTGCATGTTCAAAGAAACGGAGAAGGAAAATGGGTCATTACTTCAATTTTTCCAAGGATAGGTCCATTGGGAAGCATTGTATCAAATATGGGTAGTGGTGGTTATAGCACGTATCTAGAAATTTTTTTAAAAACAGAGTTTGATGACAACTGGTACAATATTCAAAGGTATTTGGAGCGGTTTGCAGTAAGCTTTGTTAACCATTTTGATTCTTTATATGACAGTGTATCATTTGATGAATTAGGAATTGATGTTGGAATTGATGCGGACCAAAAATTGTGGCTGTTTGAAGTGAATTGGAGACCAGGTGCACCTAGTATATTTAATCTTGAATTAGATGTAGTTAGAAACACGATTCACTATGCTAGATATTTAGCCAATAAATACAAACAAAATAGAGGATAAAAACAAGGGAAACGGTAGGGTGATGCTTTTAAAAAAATCAATATTAGTGAAGAGATGATTGAGAATGTACTACATGGCAATCTATACAATGGGATTGCAACATATCCCAATCGTTTATTTGCTACTAGCTTTTTTGATAATATGGTATTGAACAGTATTGGAGTCCCTATTCAAAACAATGATCAACGATATACACTATTTTTTTGTTTTTAAGGAAAAATATATATAAATAGGGGGCATGCAAAAACAAATTTTAGTGTAGAGTTGAAATAAAGTTAATATGCTTAAAATAAAGCTCCGGTGTTTGTAAAAAAGTTGCATGGTTTCATCCCTTTAGGTTCGAATATCTAAAGGGATGTTCTTATATCTAAGGGAAAAGGAACGGGTTCTCCGCAAAAGATGGTTTATTTGCATGGTTTTTCTTTGGATCTCCCGCATCCTATATGAATTCCATATCTTTATTAAATCTATTGTTTATATAGTCTCCTATTGTGAAGGTGTAAAGGTTAAGCGTATAATATTATAGGTCTAAAAAATATAGGATAAATTGTGAATGATAAAAATGATAGATATTTTTCATCACTTATAAAACAGAGATAAAATGAAAGTAGCATTGGAATTTAGATAGGGAGTTATAAAATGAAATTAATCATAGCCGAGAAACCAGATCAAGGTTTGGCCCTTGTTTCTCAATTTAAATATCGCCGAAAAGACGGCTATTTAGAAGTAGAAGCAAATGAGTTATTTCCAAATGGAGCTTATTGTACATGGGCAATTGGTCATTTGACGCAGTTATGTAATCCGGAACATTATCACGCTGAGTGGAAAAAGTGGTCACTCGATACATTACCAATGATTCCGGAACGTTTTCAATTTGAAGTTACAAAATCAAAGTATAAGCAATTTAATGTTGTGAAACAGCTGTTACATAATCCGCAAGTGACGGGAATTATTCATGCAGGCGATGCGGGGCGTGAAGGGGAATTAATTGTACGAAATATTATCAATCTTTGTAACGTGCAAAAACCGATGAAACGTCTATGGATCTCCTCCTTAACGAAGCAAGCGATTTACCAAGGATTTAAAAATTTACTTGATGAAGCAGATACAATCAATACGTACTATGAAGCATACACACGATCATGTGCCGACTGGGTGGTTGGGATGAATGCATCGCGTGTCTTTAGTATTTTGCTAAAGAAAAAAGGAATGAATGATGTGTTTTCGGCTGGTCGTGTACAGACGCCGACATTAGCTTTAATTGTGAAACGTGAAAAAGAAATAGAAAACTTTAAATCAGAGCCGTTTTGGGAAGTGTTTGCAACTTTTAATATAGAAGGAAAGAAATATGAAGGGAAATGGGAGAAAGATAATGAGTCCCGTTTAAAAGACCCTGATATGGCAAATAAAATTGCAGCATTTTGCCAAAATAAACCGGCTGAAGTAAAAGAAATGAAAACGGAGCGGAAGGAGTTTCAACCACCGTTTTTATTTAACTTATCATCACTGCAAGCAACAGCGAATAAAGCATTTAAGTTTTCACCAAAAAAGACTCTTGATATTACACAAGCATTGTATCAAAAAGGTATTGTGTCTTACCCACGTTCGGATTCTAACTATGTAACACAAGGAGAAGCAGCAACGTTCCCTGACATCTTACAAAAATTAAGCCAGTTTGAGGAATATAAAGACTTATTACCAGCGCCGATTGAGTCCATTATGAATAATAAGCGATATGTGAATGAGAAAAAGGTTACAGATCACTATGCAATTATTCCAACAGAACAAGCGACAAATCCAAATAAACTATCTGGCGATGAAAAGAAAATTTACGATATGATTGTAAGGCGTCTCATTGCGGCTCATTATGAAGTTGCGATCTTTGACTATACAACAATTACAACACTTGTTGATAGCCGTGCTGAATTTATTTCAAAAGGGAAACAGCAAATTCAAGAAGGATGGCGCAAAGTTATTTTCCAAGATGATAAAGAAGATGAAACCATTCTTCCAATCGTAGTAGAAGGCGAACAAGGGAAAGTTGTAACGGTGAAAGTGAAAGAAGGAAAAACACAGCCACCAAAGCGTTATACAGAAGGGCAGCTTATTACGCTAATGAAGACAGCTGGGAAATATTTAGAAAATGAAGAGCTAGAGAAAGTATTAAAAAAGACAGAAGGGTTAGGGACAGAGGCAACCCGTGCAGGCATCATTACAATGCTGAAAGATCGTAAGTATATTGATGTGAAGAAAAATCAAGTGTATGCAACAGATAAAGGAAAAGTATTAATTACCGCAATTGGTGATAAAATTTTAGCTTCTCCAGAAATGACTGCGAAGTGGGAGCAGCGTCTTGCTGAAATTGGGGAAGGCATAGCTTCTCCAGCAACCTTTATGGAACAAACGAAAAAGCTATCAGCGAAAATTATTGAAGATGCGATTGAAATGTCTGAGAAGTGGGACTTTACTGGATTACATGTTGAATCGATTGAACGTAAAGAATCGAAGTTTACAACAGGTAAAAAAGTAGGGAAATGTAAAAAATGTGATGGTGATATAATCGATAAATCAACTTTTTATGGGTGCTCGAACTATAATACAACACAATGTGATTTCACGATTTCAAAAAAAATATTAGGGAAAACAATATCACAAAAGAATATGACTAAGTTATTAAAAGGTGAACAAACAGATTTAATTAAAGGTTTTAAGAAGAATGATAAAACTTTTGATGCGAAATTAGAGTGGAAAGAGAATAAAATCAATTTTGTGTTTGAGAAGTGAGAGTTGTCAGCTAATAAAAAGTTCTTTACTAGGTAAAAAGGTTCTGTAGCAAGATGGAGTGCTTTTTTTCGTATATCTTGCGTCAAGACAATATAAGCCATTCAGAATAAGAATAACTATACAAAGGTTTTATTTGGGGAATTAATGTTCACGAATTAAAAAGGTATTTAACAAATAATAAAGCCATTTAAAAAATAATAAAATAGCATTGCACGTTGATTCTAATATAAAACAACGTGTGATATGAAGTATAACTTTGCATAAAATACAGATGTATGCTTTCTTTTTGTTGTACAAAGATATGTTTCATCAAAGTTTGCTAATTCAAATTATGATTATAAAAAAGCTGGAGGATTTTTTATAAGAAATCCTTTAGCTTAATAAATAACCGTGTATTTAAAATTAAGTTACATTTATTTTTTTATGTGAGCTAATACTTATTATTAAGTGAACTTTTATTGCGAGAATAACAAAAATAAATAATTAGTCCTACAGCTATCAAAGAACTGAGTTTGACTCATCTGTAATATCTTGTTCCTCTGGTACTTTGGGAAAGCAAACAAAGCACGGTGAAGGCTGGATACAGGAACACTTATCCCTATGTTGAAACGGATGGAGACTGCAAAGTTAATTCACCGAAAGCTCAGTAGCATGCGTTGAATTATGCTTGTCAATGCATGGCTTCGTGATTAAACGAATATATCCAAACAAGTCAGAGCATTGAGTGCCGTGACTTTTTTATCATTATTATATTGTGTATTTTTGGATTAAACGCTATAATTATAGTGTTAAAGATGGAATCGTGATATGACCTGTTATGAATCTATCATTTTACTTATGAATAAATGGATTGGTATTTTAGCAAGATGTGCTAATAAACTACTCCACCATGATGATAGCGTACCTATTAATTCGGTGCGTATATTTTCGTGGTGGAGTTTTTTTATTCTCAAAAAGGGGGAAAGACCATGAATGACAGCATGGTTCATATTACAATTGACGGCAAAGAATATAGTGCTAAGCCCGGTTCAACTATATTAGGCATCATTAATGAGAACGGGATTGAACATCCACAAATCTGTTATGTGCCTGAAGTGGATCCTATTCAAACATGTGATACTTGTATTGTAGAAGTTGATGGGAAACTTGTGCGATCCTGCTCGGCAGTAGCAACGGACGGTATGAATATTGAGTTGTCCTCTATTAGTGCAAAGGCAGCACAAACGGAGGCGATGGATCGCTTATTAGAAAATCATTTACTTTATTGTACGGTCTGTGACAACAATAACGGGAACTGCAAATTGCATAATACGGCAGAATTAATGGAAATTGAGCATCAAAAATATCCTTACGAGCCAAAAGTAGATACAAGTGAGGTTGATATGTCTCATCCATTTTATCGCTATGATCCTAATCAGTGTATTGCGTGCGGTCAATGTGTAGAGGTGTGTCAAAACTTACAAGTAAATGAAACGTTATCTATTGATTGGGAAGCGGAACGTCCTCGTGTTATTTGGGATGATGGAGTGGATATTAACGATTCTTCATGTGTTAGCTGCGGTCAATGTGTAACTATTTGCCCTTGTAATGCTTTGATGGAAAAATCGATGCTTGGTGAAGCTGGATTTATGACTGGGCTGAAGCCGGACATACTTGAGCCTATGGTTGATCTTATAAAAGAAGTGGAACCTGGATACAGTGGTATTTTCGCTATATCAGAAGTAGAAGCTGCGATGCGTGAAACTCGTACGAAGAAAACGAAAACAGTATGTACGTTTTGTGGTGTAGGGTGCTCATTCGAAGTGTGGACGAAGGGACGTAAAATTCTTAAAGTCCAACCAACTTCTGAAGCGCCGGTTAATGCAATTTCTACTTGCGTAAAAGGAAAATTTGGTTGGGATTTTGTAAATTCTGAAGAACGACTCACTAAGCCTTTAATTCGTAAAAATGGAACATTTGTTGAATCAACTTGGGAAGAAGCACTTGAATTAGTGGCAAATAAATTAGGATCTATTAAACAAGAGTACGGCAGTGGTTCTGTAGGTTTTATTTCTTCTTCTAAAATTACGAATGAAGACAACTATGTTATTCAAAAATTAGCTCGACAAGTATTCGAAACGAACAACATTGATAACTGCTCTCGTTATTGTCAATCACCAGCAACAGATGGGTTATTCCGTACGATTGGTATGGGCGGAGATGCCGGAACGATTAAAGATATTGCACAATCAGGTCTTGTTATTATCGTTGGTTCAAATCCAACAGAAGGCCACCCAGTTTTAGCTACTCGTGTGAAACGTGCGCATAAACTTCACGGTCAAAAACTAATTGTTGCAGATCTTCGTAAAACCGAAATGGCAGAGCGTTCAGATATCTTTATTAGTCCAAAGCAAGGAACAGATCAAGTATGGTTAATGGCTGTTACGAAATATATGATTGATCAAGGTTGGCATGATCAACAGTTCATCGACGAGAATGTAAACTTCTTTGAAGACTTCAAAGATAGTCTTGCAGAATATACGCTTGAATATGCAGAAGAGATTACAGGCATTTCAAAAGAAACTCTCGTTAGAATGGCAGAAATGATTCGTGACGCAGATGGTACTTGTATTCTTTGGGGAATGGGTGTAACGCAAAATACGGGTGGTTCAGATACTTCCGCTGCGATTTCAAATTTACTTCTTGCAACAGGAAATTATCGTCGCCCAGGTGCTGGTGCATATCCGCTACGAGGTCATAACAACGTACAAGGTGCTTGTGATATGGGAACTCTCCCAGGCTGGCTTCCAGGATATCAGCACGTTACTGACGATGTAGAACGTGCGAAATTTGAAATAGCTTACGGGGTGAAAATTGATAACAAACCAGGTCTTAATAACATTGAAATGCTTCACGCAATTGAAGAAGAGAAAATGAAAGCAATGTATCTAGTTGGGGAGGATATGGCCCTTGTAGACTCTAACGCAAATCATGTACATGAAGTTTTATCAAGTCTTGAATTCTTTGTCGTTCAAGATGTTTTCCTTTCTAAAACTGCTCAATACGCCGATGTAGTGTTACCAGCAGCACCATCTCTTGAAAAAGAAGGTACTTTCACAAATACAGAGCGTCGTGTACAAAGATTATATCAAGTTCTTCCAACGCTAGGTGATGCGAAACCAGATTGGTGGATCGTACAAGCGATTGCAAATAAATTAGGCGCAAATTGGAACTATAGTCATCCAAGTGAAATCTTTGCTGAAATGGCAAGCTTATCGCCACTTTTCGCACAAGCAAACTATGAAGTACTTGAAGGCTGGAATAGTTTCCATTGGGGAAGCTTTGAAGGAACGAATACGCCGCTTCTTTTCCAAGATGGATTTAACTTCCCAGACAAAAAAGCTCGTTTTGCGCTAGCTGATTGGGTACGTCCTGCTGAATTCCCAGCGGAATATGATCTTCACATTAATAATGGTCGTATGCTTGAACATTTCCATGAAGGTAATATGACAAATAAATCAACTGGTATTCAAACGAAAGTGCCTGGTGTATTCGTTGAAGTTTCTCCAGAACTTGCAAAAGAACGTGGAGTTAAAACTGGTTCGTTAGTGCGCCTTGTTTCTCCTTTTGGAGCACTTAAATTACGTGCACTTGTAACGGATCGCGTAAAAGAAAATGAGCTTTATTTACCGATGAACTCAACTGATAAAGAATCGGCGATTAATTTCTTAACTGGTCCGGCGGTCGATCAACGTACGAATACACCTGCATATAAACAAACGAAGGTTCGTATGGAAGTGTTACAAGTAGAAGGTGAAAATCCGATGCCAAAAGCGAATCCACGTAACAAAAAGCGTCATCCTCAAAATGGGATTGAGGTAAATCGTAAGTGGGCTCGTCCAGGATACGTACATTTAACGGATAACTAGGGAGGAGAAAAGAATATGGCAGCACCTATTAAGGCGATCCAGAAGCAGGGGCTAACTGAGGAAGAACAAAAGCAACAAAAGCTAGAAGGTTTAAAAGAACTTCTAGCTAATAATGAAGAAGCTTTAAATCAAATGTTTAATATTGTAGGTGAACTGAATGATATTGGGATGCTGGAAGCTGCAAATTCTATGCTTAAAGCGAAAGAACCAATTGCAAAAATTGTTTTAGGACAAGTCACTCGTGAACCAGTTACAAATTTAATTAATAATATGCTGGGCGCTGCAGGAGCTTTAACAGAGCTTAATCCGGAACTTACTAAAAAGCTTGTAGGTAGTGTATTAACAGGCATGGATGAAGGTAATCAGCATCTGCAAAGTAATAAAAAAGTAGGAATACTGGACCTTATGAAGGTACTTAAGGATCCGGATATTAACCGTGCTATCGGATTCGGTCTTCATTTCTTAAAAGGTATGGGTAAAGGGTTAAAAGACGAATAGGTAAGCAACAATAATATTATTTCATATGTTGTATGCATGTTTGAAATAATGCCAAAAGATGAGCCTTTTCGTTTAATTATTTGAGTGAATAATTTAGACGAAAAGGTCATTTTGTTACAATGTTTATGATGAAGTAGTATTCGGGAAATTAATATTGATTAACTGGGAGGAATGAGAGTATGTCAAAAATGGTGCATGAATTTAATGATATGATACGAAAGCTTAGAAAAGATTTGTTCGGAAAGGGACCAGAACGAATTCATACTGTATTTGCTGAGAATATGGCTATTGCCACACTTTATGGAAATTTGACACCTACTGAGAAATTCATTTCGGGAACTATGGATGGTGCGGAAATGGTTCATATGGCTCGAACGAAAATGATTCAGGAGGTTTATGCTGTCAATTCTCGTGAACATTTGGAGGAACTTGTTGGGGCAAAATTAGTTCATCTGTTTTCGGATATGAAAGTGGAAGAAGATATTGCAGTTTCAGTCTTTGTCTTTGATAAAAATATAACGTGAGAGAAGGATACTGATCGTGAAATCGATACAGGTGGAACGGGGGATTTTCCGTTATGAACAAGGGGAATTTAAACAAATAGAGGACAGCATTGTAACAGAGTTTCCAGTGACGGTTAAAATTAACGGACAGGAATTTGTTACAATGGTTAGTACTCCAGAGTATATTGAAGATATGGTAATAGGCTTTTTAGCCTCTGAAGGTATAATCCGAAAGTATGAAGATATTGATGAAATATGGGTACAGGAGAAAGAAGGATATGTACATGTAAAAACGACAAAAATCAATCCTTATTATCGTGATATCCAAAATAAGCGTTATATTACTTCATGCTGTGGAATGAGTAGGCAAGGATTTGTTTTCGCAAACGATGCGCTGACTGCGAAGAAGATGAATGATATTCGCGTAAAGATCACTACTCAGGATTGTTTTCGATTAATGAATGATATGCAGCAATCTGCGGCTACTTTTCAACATACAGGCGGCGTTCATAATGCAGCTTTATGCGATGTGAATGGGATTATTTTAAGCCGAATGGATATAGGAAGACATAATGCTTTAGATAAAATTTACGGCTATTGTTTAAAAAATAACATTTCTATTGGTGATAAAATTATTGTTTTTAGTGGCCGTATATCTTCAGAGATTCTATTGAAAGTTGCGAAAATTGGCTGTGAAATAATATTGTCAAAATCCGCTCCAACTGAGTTAGCATTGCAGCTAGCAGAAGAATTGGGGATTACTACAATAGGTTTCATTCGGAATCAATCTTTAAATGTATATACTCATCCAGAGCGGGTTGTAAATATTAAATAAAACTTGTACGGAATTATAAAATATGTAGAAGCGAGGCAATAAACATGAAATCCGTCACATTAGACAAATTGCACCGTCCTTTAAAGGATTTACGTATTTCTGTTACCGATCGCTGTAATTTTCGCTGTCGATATTGTATGCCAGAGGAAATATTTGGTCGTGATTATTCTTTTTTGTCTAATGATAAAATTTTATCTTTTGATGAAATTGAAAGGATAGCGCGTATTTTCGTTTCTTTAGGTGTAAGAAAGTTGCGTATTACTGGGGGAGAGCCTTTACTTCGGAAAAACCTTCCTGAATTAATCGAGCGACTTAACAAGATTGATGGAGTAGAGGATATTGGTTTAACTACAAATGGATCACTACTTAAGAAGTTTGCTCCGGATTTATATAAGGCGGGTTTATCGCGTGTGACAGTTAGTTTAGATTCTTTAGACGAAGAGCGTTTCTCTTATTTAAATGGGAATAGAAGTAAAGTAAAAACGGTTCTTGCAGGAATACAGGTTGCAGCGGAAGTCGGGATGAAAATTAAAATGAACATGGTTGTTCAAAAAGGAAAAAATGAACAAGACATCGTTCAGATGGCGCAATACTTTAAAGAGAATAAGCATATTCTTCGGTTTATTGAATATATGGATGTCGGAAATTTTAACGGCTGGGAATTAGGCGAGGTAGTCTCTAAACAAGAAATATTAGAGATGATTCATAAAGTTATGCCGCTTGAACGAATTGAAGCGAACTATCCTGGTGAAGTTGCTACTCGCTATCGTTATATCGGTAGCGATGAGGAAATAGGAATTATTTCATCTGTAACAGATTCTTTTTGTTCATCATGTACAAGAGCTCGTATTTCTGCAGAAGGAAAATTATATACTTGTTTGTTTGCTTCTAAAGGAAACGATCTTAGAGAATTACTTCGCTCTGGATATACCGATGAGGAGATTACTGATGTTATTCGTGACATTTGGAATAATCGTTCAGATCGCTATTCAGATGAACGGCTAAGTAATACAAATAAAAAAGCATTACCGAAAATTGAAATGTCGCATATTGGTGGTTGAGAAATCACTATGAAAGAAGGCTGTTCGTAGCTTCTTTTTGTTAAAGTAAGTAGTGGAAAGTGTGCAAGTTTTGCAGATTTTCTATTGTATAGTAAAAGTGATGATTGATATCTCTGTAAGAGAAATGCAGGGAGATTAAGCAGCATTCAAAAACCCTTATTATGTTAAGGGTTTTTGAAGCTGCTTTTTTAATTGGAAAAATGGAGGAATTGGTTATGTCATTTCATAAACCGGAACAAATCGCTGAGCTTGTGATTGAATCCGGTGTTCAAAAGGTAAGGCAATCGCTATCCGCAATGCTTATTCTTGGATTTTTAGGAGGAGCATTCATTTCGTTAGGATTTTTGCTTAATATTCGCGTTCTAGGCAATGTACCTCAGCAATGGGGAAGTTTAGTAAATTTTATAGGAGGAGCGGTTTTTCCTATAGGTCTTATGCTCGTAGTCTTAGCAGGAGGAGAATTAATTACGGGAAACATGATGTCACTGTCCATGGCACTTTATGCACGAAAAATTTCATTGAAAAATGTGTTGAATAACTGGGTTTGGATAACTTTAACTAACTTTGTCGGTGCACTTTTCGTAGCTTATTGTTTCGGCCACCTTGGCGGGCTAACAGAGGGGGCGTATTTAAATAAAACGATCGCGATAGCTCAAGATAAGTTACATGAATCGTTTGGGAGAACGTTAATTTTAGCAATTGGTTGTAACTGGCTCGTTTGCCTTGCGATTTGGTTAGCTTATGGAACGAACGATTTGATTGGAAAGATTGTTGGAATTTGGATTCCGATTATGGCCTTTGTAGTAATTGGATTTCAGCAAGTAGTAGCAAATATGTTTGTTATTTCAGCAGTTATTTTTGCTGGTCATCTTACGTGGATGGATCTTGCTAAAAACTTTGTTCCTGTCTTTATCGGAAATGTAATTGGTGGAGCTGGATTTGTTGGGTTTGCTTATTTTTCTTGTTATCAGAAACAAAGTGCTACAGAGAAAGATGTATTGAGAAAATGATCGAATATGAAGCATGTTTTTTAATTAAATGATGAGTATGTACATGAAAGGAAGGCTATCTAATGATAGAGCGGTATTCACGTCAACAGTTGTTCACTCCTATTGGAAGTAAAGGACAAGAGAAGATTAGAAATAAGCATGTGTTGATTGTGGGGGCAGGTGCATTAGGAAGTGCAAGTGCAGAGGCATTTGTACGTGCAGGTATTGGAAAATTAACGATTATTGATCGTGATTATGTAGAATGGAGTAATTTACAGCGGCAACAGCTTTATGTTGAACAAGATGCGATAGAAAAATTACCAAAAGCAATTGCAGCTCAAAATCGGTTGAAACAAATCAATTCAGAGGTACAGATTAATGCTTTCGTGATGGATGCAAGAATAGAAGATATGGAAGCTTTGTTAGGCGATGTCGATATAATCATTGATGCAACAGATAATTTTGATATTCGATTTGTGATAAATGATCTATCACAAAAATATGATATTCCGTGGATTTATGGTTCTTGTGTCGGGGGGTATGGCATGAGCTATACGATTATTCCAAAGAAAACACCGTGCTTACATTGTGTACTTAAAAGTGTTCCAGTTACAGGAGCGACGTGTGACACAGTTGGAATTATTAGTCCCGCTGTCCAAATAGTGGCAGCATATCAAGTGACAGAAGCATTTAAAATTTTAGTGGAAGATTTCGCAGCAATTAGAAAAACTTTTTTAATGTTTGATATATGGAGTAATCAACATCATTCTATCAAACTAGGAAAAATAAAAGCGGACAATTGTCCTTCGTGCGGACCGCATAGAACTTATCCTTATTTATCTTATGAAAATCAAACAAAGACAGTTGTTTTATGCGGAAGAAATACGATTCAAATTAGACCGATGCATAATAGTTGTTACAACTTTGACCAGTTAGAAAAACAACTAAAAAAACACGGGAAAGTAGATCGAAACCCGTATTTGTTATCTTGCCAACTAGAGGATTATCGTGTGGTCATTTTTCAAGATGGTCGTGTATTTATTCACGGGACAAATGAAATTCAAAAAGCGAAACAAATATACTATCGTTTATTAGGATAACAGAAGGAGTGAGGGGAATGATGGAAAAAAGAATACCGATTGCATTTGGAGAGGCCGTCCATAAAGTAATGGAATTTGCCAATCGTGGTTTAAAAGAACTACTGCCACTTGAACTAGCTTATGGGCGTACATTAGCAGAGGATTTAATAGCTGATCATGATGTTCCTTCCTTCAATCGCTCACCATATGATGGATTTGCTATTAGGGCAGAAGATACTGCCTGGGCAAGTTATGAGAATCCAATTTTGTTCGAAGTAATTGGCGAAATTGGGGCAGGTTCCATATTTCCTCAAGAGGTAGGTCAATTTCAAGCAGTTCGAATCATGACGGGGGCACAAATTCCAAAAGGATGTAATGCAGTTGTGATGCTGGAACTGACCCGTCAATATGAGGATGTCGGTAAAGCCTATATGGAAGTGAAACGCTCATTCAAAAAAGGAGAAAATATTTCCTTTCAAGGTGAAGATACACGTAAAGGGACAATTCTTGCGAAGAGAGGTTCTTACATTAATCCAGGTATTTCAGCTCTCCTTGCTACATTTGGTTACAGCGAAGTGCCAGTTGCAAAAAAGCCTGTAGTTGGAGTATTGGCGACTGGGAGTGAGCTTCTTGATGTAAATGAATTACTACAACCTGGGAAAATTCGAAATAGTAATACGTACATGATATTGTCCCAAATTCGAAGAGCAGGGGGAAGAGTGAAATACTTTGGTAAGTTTAGTGACGATTTTGATACGTGCCACGCAGCCGTAAAAGAAGCGTTAAGTCAAGTGGATATGTTAATCACAACAGGTGGTGTTTCGGTAGGGGATTATGATTATTTGCCAGCTATATACGAAAAATTAGGGGCATCGGTTCTTTTTAACAAAGTTGCAATGCGGCCAGGTAGCGTCACGACCGTAGCACAATTAAATAAAAAACTATTATTTGGGTTATCAGGTAATCCTTCTGCTTGTTATGTAGGCTTTGAGTTATTCGTAAGACCTAGCATTCGTACCTATATGTTTAGTGAAAAGCCACATTTAAAAAAAGAAAAAGCATTACTAGGAGAAGATTTTTTAAAACCTAATCCATTTACAAGGTTTGTACGAGCAAAGCTCAAATATAACGAAGGACAAGTAATCGCCTATCCATCAGGGTTTGATAAGTCTAGTGCGGTTTCTTCATTAGCTGAATCAAATGCTTTTATCGTACTCCCAGGCGGTACAAGAGGATATAAGAAAGGGATGTTCGTAGAGGTTCTCTTATTAGAAGATAATCAAGGCAGTGAATGGCCTTGGATCAATATTATTCCATCCTATAAAGTGAAACTTTAATCAGTGGGGGATGGCCCCCCACTGATTATTAGTTGAACCAATCAGGCTTTTACGGGCAGTTGATCTCCCACCTAACCTTTTTGTTTTCGCTGAGTTTTGAGGTGGAGTCTTACTGCACGCAAATAGCGGGATAAATAATAGAGCTTTAAAACAAGAGGAGGATCATGTTGATGGGACAAGTATTATTTGAAATTGTAGAAACTCCTATTTTAGTCGAAGAAGTAACGAATAAGGTAGCAAGAAGAGAAGCAGGTGCCATTACAACATTTATTGGAACAGTAAGAGAATTGACAAAGGGAAAAAGAACTTTGCATTTAGAGTATGAAGCGTATAAACCAATGGCAATAAAAATGCTTACTCAAATTGGTGAAGAAATTAAGAAGAGTTGGCCGGGTGCAAAGATAGCAATTATACATCGAGTGGGACGACTAGAAATAATGGATATTGCAGTTGTAATTGCAGTGTCGTCGCCGCATCGTAAAGTTGCCTACGAAGCGAATGAATACGCAATTGAACGCATAAAACAAATCGTCCCAATTTGGAAAAAAGAATTTTGGGAAGATGGAACAAAGTGGATTGGAGATCAGCTTGAAAATACGCCGTACCCGGAAGGGGAACCAAAGAAGGAAGAGTGAGAAGATGATTACAATTTTACTGTTCGCAAATTTGCGAGAGGAAGTCGGCTCAGACCAATTAGTAATAATAGAAAAACAAAAGATTAGTGTTCATCAATTAAAAGAATGGCTTAAAGATAGTTATCATTTACAATCGTTGGATAGAGTCATGGTGGCTATCAACGAAGAATTTGTAACTGACGAACATATTGTAAAATCCGGAGATAACGTTGCGTTTATGCCACCTGTAAGTGGAGGATAATGTTGTTTGTACTAAAAATTATCAAATAAAAATGAAAAGGACTGAGATTTATGCTTACTCATGAACAAATTATGAAAGTTCTAAGCCATGTTCAGGATCCAGAGTTGCACAAAAGTATCGTGGAATTAAACATGGTAAGAAATATTCAAATTGACGGCACACATATTTACCTTGAAGTTATTTTAACGATTCAAGGTTGTCCATTAAAGGCAAAAATTCAACAAGATATTGAAGACTCTCTTCGGAACATTGGAGCCTCTAAGGTGTCTTTGACTTTCGGCTCCATGACACCGGAAGAGCGGGCTGCATTAACAGAAACTTTAAAGAAAAATTCTAGAACGGAAACCGGCATGCCTAGTATATTGCGATCAGATTCAGGTGTACGTTTTATTGCTGTGACAAGTGGAAAAGGTGGAGTCGGAAAATCAACTGTGACGATTAACCTTGCTACTGCTTTAGCCCGTATGGGGAAAAAGGTTGGGATTTTAGATGCAGATATATATGGATTCAGTATCCCTGCTATGATGGAAGCTAATCAAAAGCCAATAATGATAGATCAGACAGCGATTCCGGTCGTTAGCCACGACGTTAAAATTATGTCAATGGGATTTTTTACAGAGGGTAATAACCCAGTTATGTGGCGAGGGCCAATGTTAAACAAATGGATTCAAAATTTCATTGCCAATACTCATTGGGGAGAATTAGATTATCTTCTTCTTGATTTGCCTCCTGGCACAGGAGATGTCGCGATTGATGTGGCTGCGATGATTCCTCATGCGAAGGAAATTATAGTTACGACTCCTCATAGTGTAGCTTCGTTTGTTGCTTCCAGAGTAGGGGTAATGGCAAAGCATACAAAACACGATATTTTAGGTATCGTTGAGAATATGGCATATTATGAGGAACAAGATGGTTCAAGGAATTATCTCTTTGGGAAGGGTGGCGGCGAAATGTTAGCAGAACAACTGCAAACAGAAGTGATGGCACAAATACCTTTTGCAAAGCCTGAAGAAAATAAAGGTTCGTCCGTATATGACGAAGATTCGCTTGTTGGAGAGATGTTTACATCTTTAGCTCAAGATCTTATCTACAAATGGAAATTAAATATCAACATAGTAAAAGAACGGAACTTTTAAAAGAGAGGGATATAAGGAGGGATTTTAATAGAATGTGTAATATAGATCATTCTTTTGAAGATGTAATCAATAAACTTGAAACGCAGCAATATTTTTTATCCGAATTTTTGGTTAAAGACTTACATGAATTTCTAAAAAGCAATCATTCACAGAAAATATTAAATGAAATATTTCACCTTTTAAAAAAGTACGACCTAGCAGCTAAAGAAGAACGGGAGAAAAGAAATGAAAAATTAATGTTACTTATAAGTTAATTAATAGAATTTACAGCAGTATTTAACTTGTGTTTTCTTTAGTTAGCTTTTCGGAAAGGGTGAATCTTATGGATATCAAAAAGTAAAAGATAAAAAAATTTTTTACTAAATGAGTTATTATAAAATGCATGAAAAAAGCATGACAGCGAAATGTCATGCTTTTCTTGTTAGGCAACAAATGAGGGTAGAAGAAACGTGGCAAAGTCAAATTTGAATATATACTGTCCTCATTTTAAAACTTCACATCATTAAGGATGCGAGGTTTTTTCGTTTGAAATATTTCACTCAGAGGGAATTATAAATGAGAATAGACGCAATGATTTAAAAGAAAATAATGGATAAATTGTTTGTCTCAATTCCTATCAAACTAATACTAAAAACCTTATCGAATTAAAATAAGGAACTTTGTTCTGGTACAAAAAACAGTTAGGTTTTTAAAGTTTCAAAATTTATATTGAAACTTGTAAGTTTTAGAAGTATCATATACATATTCAAACATTTGAAGATGTATATGATGATTTTTCAAATTAAGGATAAATAACGGAGGCGTTTGAATGGGAAACGAAATGCAACAATTTAAAGCTGATTTTTTTAAAGCCTTATCACATCCTTTGCGAATAGGTATTCTTGAATTATTATCAGAGGGCGAAAAAAGCGTAAATGAAATGCAAACGATTCTTAATAAAGAAGGTTCAGCTGTTTCTCAACAACTTAGTGTACTACGCTCAAAGAACATTGTTGTTGGTACGAAAGATGGAAAACGAGTTTTATATTCCTTGCGAGATCCTATGATTGTGGATTTACTGGTAGTTGCTAAGAAAATTTTTAACAACCATTTAATCGATACAATTTCAATGTTAGAAGAGTTGGATGAAACAGAACGTGAAGTGATGAGTAAGGAGGATTAGATTGAGTATTGAAGTTAAGAAAGAGGATATTATTCAATACGGAATGGAACTATTTCGCTCAATAGGAGCTCATCACGTTTGTAAAGTTTGTATTGAAAGTGGGAATTCTTGTTGTTTTTTATGCGAACATTTGCAAGAAGGAGTAGGATGTCAAAAGAGAAATACAGCTTGCACAGCTTGGCTATGTGGGATGCAATGTTTTTTATTTGATCAAATCGGAATATTGGACGAGTGGAATCGTTTCTGGAATGAAGTTCCAGGACAAATGTTTCGTAGAGATATTACCCCAGATATAGTAAAGGTTACATCGTTTATAGATATGAAAAAATTAAATAATCGAGATGGATTACTTTTAGCAGAAAGGTTAAAATCCTACATGCAAGAAGGTGGAGACATAGGGAAATTAGAACGACATTTAAGCAAAACGTATAGCCAATACTAGGCTGATATTTTCTTGTAACGAGATAAAGAACTCTTGTACAAAAGTATGAAACATACATTTAGGATTCAAATTTATCAAAAGAAAATATTCTTTCAGAAGAAATTAGATTTATTAAAAATAGAAAAGAAGGGTTTGTAATGAAAGGGTTATTTACAGGAAGATTTGAAGGATATTCATTGGGACATTTTCAAAAGGATCTTCTTTCTGGAATGATTGTAGGAGTTGTCGCGATTCCACTTGCAATGTCTTTTGCTATAGCCTCTGGTGTTAAGCCGGAGTATGGGATTTATACAACATGTATTGCCGGGATACTCATTTCGCTATTTGGTGGTTCAAAGTATCAAATAGGAGGACCTACAGGTGCTTTTGTTCCTATTCTTTTAGGGATTGTTATTACCTATGGGTATGAAGATTTACTACTTGCTGGTTTATTAGCTGGAATTATCTTATGTCTTATGGGGATTTTTAAGCTAGGATCTTTAATTAAGTTTATTCCGCGTCCTGTAACAATTGGCTTTACGTCAGGTATTGCCGTCATTATCTTTACAGGACAAATTTCCAGTTTCTTAGGTTTAACGGGTATCAAAAAACATGAAGAATTTATAGCGAACTTAAAAGAAATCTTTACTCATATTGATACTACTAATTTTTACAGTGTTTTAACTGCCTTGATTTGTTTGTTCACTATACTTATAACACCAAAAATTTTTCCAAAAGTACCAGGTTCATTAGTAGGGATTATAGTTTCAACTGTAATTGCAATTATATTTTTCTCAGGGCATATACCTACTATTGGCACAGCATATGGTACGATTCCAAATACACTTCCTCATTTTGGTATACCAGAAGTTACATTAGAACGGATACAACAGTTAATTGGTCCAGCATTTGTTATTGCAATGCTGGGTGGTATTGAATCCCTTTTATCTGCTGTCGTAGCAGATGGTATGACAAATAGTAAACACAACAGTAATAAAGAACTGTTTGGTCAGGGTATTGCTAATATTGTTACACCATTATTTGGAGGGATTCCTGCAACTGGAGCGATTGCTCGCACAGCAACCAATATCAAAAGTGGAGCCATATCTCCGATGTCAGGTGTGATTCATGGGGGATTTGTGTTATTTACGCTTCTATTGTTAGCTCCATATGCTTCGCATATTCCTCTTGCTAGTATGGCTCCCATTTTAATGGTAGTAGCTTGGAATATGAGTGAGCAAAAACACTTTGTTCACATACTGAAAATGAAGACAGGGGATTCCCTTGTATTACTTGTAACTTTTTTACTCACTGTATTTACTAGTTTGACAACTGCTGTGGAAATCGGTCTTATTTTAGCTATTATTTTGTTTACAAAACGTATGAGCAATATGCTCGTTATATCTAAAGTGCTTCCTGATCACACAAAAAAGAACGAAAAATTGTTACCACATGTGGTAAGTAAAGCTCATGATTGTCCGCAAATTAGTATTTATACAATAGAAGGTCCGTTATTTTTTGGTGCTGCTCAGACGTTTGAACAAAACATTTTAGCAACCATTCATTATAAACCTAAAGTTTTAATTTTACGTATGGGAAAAGTTCCTTTTATTGATACAACAGGAGAATCATACTTTGGGAATATTGTCCAGCATTTTAAAAAACAAGGTGGCGTACTTCTCATTTCGGGAGTTCAATCAGAGTTAAAAACAACTCTAGACAAGAATGGATTATACGCTGAGATTGGAGAAGAAAACTTTTTTGATCATACAGGAGAAGCGATTAACTACGCTCTAGAGCATTTAAATACGAAAAAATGTATAGAGTGTAAGCATTTCGCTTTTCGTGAATGTACCGGGCTTTCTCAGCAATCCCAGGAAGGGAATACAATAAATAATAAGGCTAATGCACTAGATTTTTAAGAAGAAATGTATTATAAATCATGGATATAAAGGAGAATAAATAATGTCTGAATTTCAAGATCAAGTATTAAACATTTTAGAAGAAGTATGTGAAAATGATATCGTAAAAGATAACCCAGATGTGCAATTATTTGAAGAAGGGATTTTAGATTCTTTTGGTACGGTATCTTTATTAGTAGAATTTCAAGAACGTTTAAACATTGAAGTGTCTATCTCTGATTTTGATCGCGATGAATGGGCGACACCAAACATGATTATTAAGAAATTGAAAGAAATTCGATAAAAATAGAAGTTTGAGAAATGGATAAGAAACAGTTTAACTTCGTAATTGTTTTTCTTATGAAGTCGTAAAAAGGAAATTGAAAATAATTCATATATATTAGAATGATAACAAGTGGAGGAAATAAAATATGTCTAATTTACCAAATTGTCCTAAATGTAATTCGGAATACACTTATGAAGATGGGAATCTTTTCGTATGCCCAGAATGTGCTCATGAGTGGACTTTAGAATCAGAAACTGAAAATAGTGAAGATACAAAGGTAATCAAAGATGCAAATGGAAATGTACTAAACGATGGTGATTCTGTAACAGTCATCAAAGATCTTAAAGTAAAAGGAACTTCATCAGTTATAAAAATCGGTACAAAAGTAAAGAGTATCCGCTTAGTTGATGCAGATCATGATATTGATTGTAAAATTGATGGTTTTGGAGCAATGAAATTAAAATCTGAATTTGTTAAAAAGATATAAATGTTGCTTTATAATAAAAGATAAAAAATCTTTATTACTTGGAAAACATGTTGATTTCGCTATTTATTAGTAAAGAACTGTTTATATAACGATAGAGGGAAGGTGTTGTGATGATACGCAACACCTTCTTAAATATTGATGCGGAATTATATAATAACAGGAAAATTGAGTCTCTATTAATATTTGTATATCTAAAAAAAAAGAAAAGTTAGAAAATAGTATTGCAATATATTATCCTTGGGACTATAATAAATGAAAAGAATACCTAACTTTTAAGTTAAATATTCAGAATCTTCAATTAGTTAAATTTGGAAATGAGATACGTTATTTTTAATGGAGGTTTTATGATGACGAACAAAGTACCATTTTCGTTCATAGTAGTTATTGGATTAATGTTGTTTGCTCTCTTTTTTGGGGCAGGAAATTTAATTTTCCCTGCGATGCTTGGACAATCGGCAGGAACGAATGTTTGGTCAGCGAATGCAGGATTTTTAGTGACTGGAGTTGGACTACCGTTACTTGGTGTATTAGCATTTGGAATTTCAGGTAAAGAGGATTTACAATCGCTGGCAAGTCGTGTTCATCCTGTTTTCGGAGTTGTGTTTACAACAGTTTTGTATTTAGCAATTGGTCCTTTGTTTGCTATACCGAGAACGGGTAATGTTTCCTTTGAAATTGGTGTTAAACCTTTTGTACCAGAAAGTTTAGGTTCTATGCCTTTAATCATTTTTACAATTATATTCTTTAGCATTACATGTTTTTTTTCGCTCAATCCTGCGAAAATTGTCGATATTGTTGGGAAAATCTTGACGCCAATCAAATTAACGTTCATTGGAATTTTAGTAATTGTTGCTTTTATTCACCCAATAGGGGATATGCAAGCACCTGTTGAAAATTATACATCTCACGCATTCTTTAAAGGTTTTCAAGAAGGATACTTAACAATGGACACGCTTGCATCTTTCGTATTTGGCATTATTATCATTAATGCTATTAAAGAAAAAGGTGCGAAGACGAAAAAACAAATTATGGTTGTTTGTGCAAAAGCAACAATTATTGCAGCAACGACATTAGCGATTATTTATACAGCGCTTTCTTATATGGGAGCTTCAAGCGTAGCGAAGCTTGGACATTTAGATAATGGAGGAGCAGTGTTAGCGAAGGTTTCAAATTACTACTTTGGTTCATATGGCGGAATACTGTTAGGATTAATGATTACAGTAGCTTGTTTAACGACTAGTGTAGGGCTTGTCTCAGCATGTTCTTCATTTTTCCATAAATTATTTCCAAAGGTATCTTACAAAAAAATCGCGATTATGTTATCTGTGTTTAGTGCAATTGTTGCGAATGTAGGATTAACACAATTAATTGCTATTTCTGTTCCTGTATTAACAGCTATATATCCATTAGCAATTGTATTAATCTTCTTAACGTTTTTACATCCATTATTTAAAGGGAGATCAGAAGTTTATCAAGCAAGCTTACTTGTAACATTTATTATAAGTTTATTTGATGGACTTGGTGTAGCTGGAGTAAATATTCAAGTAGTTAATCAGCTGTTCACTCAAATTCTTCCGATGCATGAAGTAGGGCTCGGATGGATTTTCCCAGCTATTATTGGTGGACTTATTGGATATGGGATTAGTTATTTACGAATGAAAGGTGAAATTCATTCTAACGTAGCGAGAGTAAATAAGTAGTTATATGTACCAAAAAAAGTTATAGAATTCGTTTCTATAACTTTTTTATTATTATAGGAGATGAATAGCGAGAGTTTTTATAATAATTTAGATGTATAATAAATATAGAGATCTGGATCATTCATAGATGGCAATTTGATTAGATGTCTTTTATAAAAGAAGTAAAATGAAGCTAGGAGAAACGAAATGAATAAAAAAATTGATCATATTGGTATTGCTGTTCGTGATATAGATAGTAGTATACGTTTTTATGAAAAAGTCTTATCAGGAACATTAATAGATCGTTACATAAGTGAAGCGATAGGTGTTGAGAGTGAAGTGGCTATTCTTGAAGTGAACGGAGATAGAATTGAGTTACTTGCGCCGACGAATAATACAACTTCGCCAATTGCTAGGTTTATAAAGCAAAAAGGAAAAGGTGTACATCACATTGCTTATCGTGTAGATAATTTGGATCAAGCTTTAGAAGAATTAAAACAACAAGGAATTCGAACGTTGGAGCATACACTCCGTATAAACAAGCATGGTAGAAGATTAATTTACCTCAATCCAGCAGATACGGAGGGGACAATTATCGAATATTGTGATTACCCAGAGGAACAATAATTTGTATATGAAGTGTGATAAAAGGTGTCGCGGCAGCAAGTTTAGAAGCCTGGACAATCGCGACAACACTTATTGCAGTAACGCATCGATTAGATAGAGTAGGTTGTATAATATTGATTAAAAAACAAAAAGGTGTTATGCATTGGCGTAATACCTTTTTTGTGAGGAATTACGCTGTATGAAAGTGGATTTCACACTTTCTTCACAAATGATTCATTGTTTCTTTTCGTTTTTAAAAACTTTTATTTATATATTATGTGTTATAATCGTAACTAACTTTCTAAAGATAAGTTATGTTTGTATAAATAGTAGCTTTATAAGTGTAAGTTAAAGGTGGTGTGTGAACAGTTCATAATGAGAATTTATATTTTATTATTTGATATTTAATGAGGTTAATTTCTAAAAAAAGAGAGTAAAAATAGTGGTACTTTATTAACTTCCAAGTGAAATATAGTGATGCAAAAGAAAGAAGTGAAATGAATGTGAGTGTATTAAGAAAACTAGGAATCTGGATGGTAATGGTATGTGTGTTACTGATACTGGCACCGAGCGCGGCTTCCGCTCATGCTTATATTGTTAAATCAAATCCTGCAGAAAATGAAACATTAGAAAAAGCACCTTCCGTTGTAAGGATTGAATTTGATGAAATGCTTCAATCCTCACACTTTAATACAGTATTCGTAAGGGATGCTTCAGGGAAACGAGTAGATTTAAAAAATGCTCATATTGATAAAAAGAATCCCAAATTATTAGAAGCTGGAGTGGAACAAAATATACCAAATGGTACGTATTCCATTCAGTGGAAAGCTATTTCTGCTGATGGGCATCCCATTCAAGGGGTCATTCCGTTCCGTATTGGAACAGAGGGAAAGGGAACGAGTGATATACAAGCCGAAGAAATTGGTTATGTCCCGCAGTTGGATATGTTGATAGAAAGAGGGATTTTATATACAAGTTTTTCTCTCTATATAGGTGTTCTATTTTTTAATCTTATTATATATAAGGGGAATTCGAGTAAAGTGCAATCAAGAGGTAATAAACTAATTTGGATTTCGTTGTTTGGCATATTCATTAGTTTACTATTTAGCCTCCCTTTACAAGCAAAGATAAATGCTGATGTTACGTGGATAGATGCATTCCAGCCTTCATTACTAAAAGAAACATTGCAACTATCTGTTTTTGGATATATATGGACGGCTCAGATGGTACTCGTAATAACACTGATTGCTGTTACATATGTTGCTTTAAAACGAGAAAAGCCTTCATCGTTAAAAGTATGGACAATTCCGATCTTATTTTTTATTGGGTTACTTATTATGAAAGCAATGAATAGTCATGCATATGGTCTAAAGTATAAAGAAATTGCTGTAACTATGGATTTTTTACATTTACTTGCAGCTTCATTATGGATTGGAGGACTATCGGCAATTGTTCTTCTTTTACCTAAAGACCATGAGAATGGGAAATGGACGATGTATTGGGATGCCATTAAACGTTTTTCACTATGGGCAATATGTGCGGTCATTCTTCTTTTTATAACCGGTCTTTTTAATACGACATTCTTTATTCCAACGATTCATTCATTATTTGATACAAGTTATGGATTAGCATTGTTAATGAAATTTATTTTATTTATTGGTATGGGGATATTGGGACTTATTCATTATGTGAAGGGAAGGATGAGAGGGCAGAAAAGATTGGGGGCTACGGTGAAAGTCGAGTTTGGTATAGGGATAGCTCTTTTTATAATAGTAGCTTTTTTAACAAATGTACAAACGCCACCAATGCCGCCAACTGGGCCTTTTATAGGGAGCCAAAAACTTGATAATGGATATGAGCTTACTTTACATGTAAGCCCAAATAAGGTAGGGATGAATTCGTTTCGTATTGATATAAAGGATACAAATGGACAGCTTGTTACTAATATGGAGCAAATCGTATTGACAACGAAATCTTTAGACATGGATATGGGAAAAGGCACGTTTAGAGTTTCTTCAGTTTCATCAGGGTCGTATCAAGCAGAAGGAATGTATATTAATATGACAGGGAAATGGAACATACATGTTCATGGGTTAACAAAAGAACTTGATAGCTTTGATACAGATTTTCAATTTATGGTAGGTGGTCGGTAAAGCGAAGCTTACGAACCGCTACTTATAGATAATCAAAAAGAAGTCATAGGGAAATGAAACGTATAAAAAAATTAGGAACAACAATGATGGCAACAGTAATTGCAATGGGACTTTTCTCGTTACCTGTTAGTGCACATGTAACGGTGAAACCGGCTAATTCTGGAGTGGATTCTTGGGAAACGTATACAATAAAGGTACCTGTTGAGAAGGATATAGCAACAACCAAAATTACCCTTAAAATCCCAGAGGGAGTTGAGTTCCAGCGGTATGAACCTGTACCAGGATGGAAAGTCAATGAACAAAAAGATACATCTGGGAAGGTTAAATCTGTTATATGGGAAGCGACTGGAGAAGGTATTTTACCGGGGCAATTTCAGCAATTTACTTTTGTTGCGAAAAATCCAGATAAAGAGCAAAAAGTGGCTTGGGATGCATATCAACAGTATAAGGATGGAGATATTGCAGAGTGGACAGGTGATGAGAAAGCAGATAAACCGCACTCACTTACTACCATTACAAAAGGTACAACACTAACAGGGGAACATGGAGAATTAAAAGCACCTGATGCGAAAGAGAAAGAAAGTACAAGCCTACAAACAATCGCGATTATTTTATCCATTCTTTCTATTATCGTTTCAATAGGTGCATGTATATTTGTATCCAGTTGTAAAAAGTAATTGTCTAGATAGTGCCCAATGGAATCCTTTTTCGGTCATATGAAAGATGAATTAGACTACAAGTGTTGTCAAACATTCCAATCTCTTCAACTGGTAATCGAGAAGTATATGCAAGATTATAATTATGATCGTTATCAATGGACACTCAAAAAGATGGTTCCGGTACAATACCGGAACCATCTGTTAAGTGCCTAATTTTTAAAGGTCTTTTTATTAAACTGTCCATTTTATAGGGTACAGTTCATAGGCTCTTTCTTTTTTATCCCGCATTAACGGACAGTAACACTCTCCCCTCAAAATTCAGCGAAAGCAAAGAAGTTAGGTGGGAGATGAACTGTCCGTAAAAGCCCGATTGGTGAGGGGTAATAATCAGTGGGGGATGGAGAAAACCCCCACTGATTAAAGTTTCACTTTATTAACATTTTTTGGGTTCAATAGACTGTTTCATGATGAGCGATTTCGGTTTTATATTTACAAAGCAAATGCTTACGACAATAAATAGAAGTCCAACAAATAAGCTAATTGTAATCGCCTCATGTAGGAAAATAGAACTTATAATAATTGCGATAAGTGGAATAAGAAATGTATAGGCACCAACTTTACTTGCTTCTCCAGCTCCGACAAGTGTAAAGTAAGCGAGCCAGCCCATTGCGATAACAAAGATTGAGATGAATAGTAGTACGATTACAAATGGTATGCTCCAAGCGATGCTGGACCAGCTTTCAAATTCTGAACCGAAGCCAATTAAGCAAAATCCACCGATAATAAGTTGAAGTGTCACCATCCAAATTGCGTTTACACGGTTTCCAGTTTTTTTGATAAACACTGTACCAAGCGCCCATCCAATTGCACATCCTAAAGCAAGTAAGATGCCGATGACAGAAATATGTCCAGTTAAGCTACTAGAGCTAATAACAGCAACGCCCGCAAATCCAAGAATAAGACCAAAAATTTTCAAGCCATACATTGCTTCTTCCAGCCAAATCCAAGAGAAAATTCCAAGTAAGACAGGCTGAAGAAATACAATAGCGGAAAAGAGTCCAGCGGGCATATACTGAAGCCCTACAGTTTGTAGTCCGTAAAATAAAATAATGTTGAGTAGAGCTGAAATAAAGTATAAATGCCAAGTTTCTTTTAGATGTAACTGTTTGTATTTTGGCAATGCAAAAATAAGTAGAATGAATCCTCCAATTATTGTTCTAATTCCTGCAAACAATACGGGCGGTGTATAATGCAGAGCGAATTTAGATAAAGGCCAATTAATCCCCCACATAAGAACGAGAAATGAAAGGATTATGACCGTTTTTGTTCGTGAAAGCTGTGTCACGATAATACCTCCTTGTTGTATATCATTTCACTATGATATGATATTGAACACGATAAATAAAATGAATCTTTTTTATAAGGAGTATAAGTAATTTGTTATGACCATTACACAACTTCAAGTTTTTATAAAAGTAGTTGAACTAGGAAGTTTTACGAAGGCAGCTCGAGTTTTAAATATGACACAACCAGCTGTGAGCCATGCTATTTCTAGTGTTGAATCGGAACTCGGTGTAACGCTTATTATACGCGATAAAAGGAAAGGTCTAATTCTGACTGATGTAGGAAATCGGATTCTTGTTCATTTTCGAGAAATTTTAAATGGCGTTGAGAAAGTAGAACAAGAGGTTGCGATGGAGAAAGGGCATGAAGTCGGGACGATTCGAATCGGAAGCTTTCCAAGTGCATCAGCATATTTCTTGCCTAGAATGATTAATATCTTTCGTGAAAAATATCCGAATTTAGAGCTAGTTCTCCATGAAGGAACACTGAAAGAAGTAGAAGAGTGGCTATTATCACGTGTAATTGATGTCGGAATTGTTATTTTGCCCAATAAAGAAATGGAGATTGTACCGTTAACGAGGGGGAAAATGGTTGTTGTCCTGCATAATGATCATCCTCTTTGTGAGAAAGAAGCTATTACAATAAATGATTTAGAGGGTGAACCAATTATTTTATTTAAGGGAGGATACGAACCACCAATTATTGATATGTTTAAACAAGCAGGTGTACCACTTCGAGTTGAGTATGCGGTGTCTACCGTTACAACATCTTTAAATATGATTCAAGAGGGGTTAGGTTTAGCGATATTAGCTGAATTATCTTTAACGAATTTACCTCCAAATGTCAAAACGAAAGAATTAGCACCTCAAGTATGGAGGGAAATTGCTTTAGCTGTTCCTTCATTAAGGGAATCTTCACTAGCTGTTCAACTATTTATTGAAGAGTTCCAAGGGCTATTCGCAGAATGATAAAGAGCGTCTCATATATGATAATGAGATGCTTATTTGTTTTTAACTATAATAATGTCCAAAAAAATCTATAAAAAGGATTGACTTATTTTTTTGTTGTAACTATAATGATTACATCGAGGTGGTGATCATGATGAAAATTAGTAGCCGCTTTTCTATAGCTGTTCATATTTTATCTATTTTGAAAAACAATTCATCTTCTATTTGTACTTCAGAATTTATCGCTGAGAGTGTAAATACAAATCCGGTTGTAATTCGAAAAATAATGTCTGACTTAAAACGGGCTGAGTTTGTTTATGTAAATCGAGGGCCAGGTGGAGCTGAACTATTAAAGGATTTAAATGAGATTACATTATTAGATGTGTATCATGCAGTAAATGTAGTTGAGGCAGATAAGTTATTTCATATTCATGAACAACCCAATCCAGATTGTCCAATTGGAGCAAATATTCAAGCTGTATTAGAAGTGGTTTTGGTTCAAGCGCAATCTGCAATGGAAGAAGTTTTAAAAAATATCACGATGGAGAATTTGTTTGAATCGTTACAAGAGAAAATAAATGCTTGAAATAAGGATTGAAACATGCCAAGTTCTATAAAAAAGAGAGTGCATATTTTTTTTATATAAATGTAACCACTTTGGTTACAACTAATGACAATTAATGAAGGTAAGGTGTAATTATATGACTGTAAAAATGAAAGTGTACTCTGATTTTATTTGTCCATTTTGTTTTTTGGCAAAGGGCCCATTGGATGAAGTAGCTAAGGAAAAAGATGTAGAAATTGAATGGATGCCATTCGAATTACGTCCAAGTCCATATGCAAAAATTGATCCATGGCAAGAACCAGATAAATTAAGTTCTTGGGATTCGTTTATTCTTCCTACTGCGAAAAAGTTAGGAGTTGAGATGAGTTTACCACGTGTTTCACCTCATCCATATACACACTTTGCGTTTGAAGGATATCAATTTGCGAAGGAACATGGTTTGGAAAATGCTTTTCATCATCGAGTGTTTACAGCATTTTTCCAGGAAGAACAAAATATTGAAGAGATAGATGTACTAACAAAGTTAGCAGGTGAAGTAGGGCTTCCTGAAGCTGAATTTAAAGAAGCTTTAATAACTCGTAAATATAAAGAGAAACATCAAAAAGCAATCCAACACGCATATGATGAAGCAAATATTCTGGCTGTTCCAACGGTAATGATTGGAGACGAAGTAATTCAAGGTCTTGCTAGTAAGGAAATGCTAGAAAGAGTAATTGATAAAGAAATACAAAAGGGAAAAACAAATTCATTTGATGGAATGCAATGTACAACTGATGGATATTGCTAATACTTGTCTTCAATTGAAGAATCAAATCTATTTGTTTAAATAAATTATACAACTTATATACTTGGAGGAATTAACATGTCAGTAACTAGAACAAATTTAAAAGATGCAATCGTGAACCGTCGTTCAATCCGTAAAGTAACAAAAAATGCTACGATTACAAAAGAAAGAATTCAAGATGTTTTAAAAACAGCTTTACACGCACCATCATCTTTCAACATGCAAAGTGGTCGTATGGTTGTATTAATGGATGCAGAGCATGAAAAGTTCTGGGATATTGTAAAAGAAACACTTAGAGCGCGTGTGCCAGCAGAAAATTTTGAAGCAACTGTTGAAAGACTAAAAGGTTTCCATGATGGAGTGGGGACAGTATTATTCTTTGAAAATCAAGCAACTGTAAAACAAATGCAAGAAAATGCACCTTTATATAAGGAGCAGTTCCCATATTGGTCTCACCAAGGGAGTGCAATGTTACAATATGCTGTTTGGATGTCATTATCTGCAGAGGGAATCGGAGCATCATTACAACACTACAATCCAATTGTAGATGCTGAAGTGAAAGAAACATGGGATATTCCAGCAGAATGGAGCTTAGTAGCACAAATGCCATTTGGTGAGCCAAATGAACAACCAGGAGAAAGAACGTTCTTACCTACTGAAGATGTAGTGAAATTTTATTAAAATGTACGACTGAAAGTATAAATATATATAGCAGAAAAAGAAGCTGTTTTGACAAATAGCTTCTTTTTTTATGTAAATGATTTTAAGGATTAATTGAAAAATATAAATAAAGTTGTTTAATCTTTTATGGGAAATTTGGTTTTAAAACCGAAGGCATTCTAAAAAATGACAAATACCGTTCTGCCGACCAATACTATAACACCGTTGATGTGGGAGGATTTCATGTGTGATGTCTTGTGCACAGTCTGTATTTTACTGCGCAATAAAAGAATGAAACAACTTTATTGTAAATTAAACGACTTTATTTGTAATTAAAAACCTTTATCCCGCATTAGCGGGCAGTAAGACCCCCACCTCAAAATTTGGCAAAAGCAAAGAAGTTAGGTGGGGATGAACTGCCCGTAAAAGCCCGATTGGTTCAACTAATAATCAGTGGGGGATGAAGAAAAACCCCACTGATTAAAGTTTCACTTTATTGTTCAGGTACACTAATACTTAATTTGTTATGGTATGAGTATGAACTCTTCGTTTAGGGAAGAACTATAATAAATAATATTTGCTCGATTCAATGAAAGTTTATAAAAGGATGTGTAATTATGAATAAAGAGAAGAAATATACAGTTGTAGGCACAGATATTTATGAAGTGAAACGTTTAAATAAAAATTCTGGGTTAACGTATAATCAAGTAAAGGAGTTACTAGCAAAGCGGATGAAGCGGAAATAAGGAAATAAAATAGTAGTCAGGAATCATACGTTTATCTCGCTATTTGCGGGCAGTAATCCCCCCTCAAAATTCAGTGCAAGAAAAGAAGTTAGGTGGCAGATGAAGCCCCCGCTGATGGAAGTTTCTAGTTATGGCTTATTTGTTTCTGTATTTTGAATAAAAACTCTTAAAATATCAGAAAATGATAGAATTATTTTGAATAGGTTATGTATATCAGTAGTTATCCAAAAAATGAAAAAGACTAAGATTGTGTGTTGTGATGTATATACTAATATAGTTTTACGCTTTGATATGGAATAAGAAAATAAGACAATTAAAAAGAAAAAGAGGACACTTTCAAATTAGTGAGAAAGATTGTCTTTAGAAGTTCATAAAATGTCTTAATATAGTAACAAATAAACGGTTAGTACTTTCATGAATATATGGAATTTCCATCCGTCGAAGGGGGAGAGTGAGACTTAATGATTCAAATGAAAAATTTCTTTCAAAGTAGAGGGTTTCAGAGGCTTCTTATATTAGTCATTTTAGCCCTTATATTATACGGGCTAAAAAGTATGATTAATTTAATATTGATTACCTTTATCCTTACGTTTCTAATGGATCGCTTTCAAAGATTTATTTCTGAAAAACTTAATCGTTTTGTACGGATAAATAGGAAAGTGATTATCGCCTTTTTATACATTGTTTTAGTTACGTTTATTGTTGCTACGTTATATAAATATTTGCCTGTATTAACGATACAAATTTCACAATTGATTTACCAGTTCAAATTGTTTTTTAAAAATCCCCCTGATAATGAAATGATAAGATATGTGTTTTCTGCAATTAATCAGATGGAAGTATCAAAATATATTGAACAAGGTGTGGATGTTATTTATCAATCTTTGGCGAATATTGGAAAGATAAGTTTACAAATTTTACTTTCCCTTATTTTAAGTTTATTTTTCTTATTAGAAAAAGAGCGTATCATTGTTTTTACATCAAAATTTGAGGATAGTAAACTTAGTATTTTTTATGAGGAAATTGCATACTTTGGTCAGAAATTTGCGCGTTCATTTGGAAAAGTCATTGAGGCACAGTTTTTAATTGCCGTTGTAAACTGTATTCTTTCTGTCATTGCACTAGTATTTTTAGGTTTCCCGCAGCTACTTGTATTAGCAGTTATGATATTCTTGCTTGGTTTAATTCCTGTTGCAGGTGTTATTATTTCACTATTTCCACTTTGTATCATTGCGTATAATATTGGTGGAATTGCATATGTCGTATACATATTAATTTTTATTGCAGTTATTCATGCAATTGAAAGTTACTTCTTAAATCCGAAATTTATGTCCGCAAAAACGAATTTACCCATTTTTTATACGTTTATGGTTCTTATCTTTTCAGAGCATTTTTTAGGAATATGGGGACTCATTATTGGAATTCCAATCTTTATCTTTTTACTTGATGTGCTTGAAGTGTACGATGGAGAGAAATCGGATCTAAATACGGAATGAATTTTTAAGCTATGCAAAAAGCAATCCAAGTATTTTGGATTGCTTTTTTTATAAGGTCATAATTAGCATGTATTTTACAGTATAGGAGCCATTGTTTCTTTTAGTACTTGAACAGAGTGATCGAACTTTAATTCTTCATCTTCACTTAATTCAACTTCTAAAATTTCACGAACACCTTGACGATTCAAGACTGCAGGAACACCGATATAAACATCTTTTTGTCCATATTGACCTTCAAGATATGCAGATACAGTTAATACGCTATTTTCATCATTTAAGATTGCTTTTGTTACACGTAAAAGGGACATACCGATTCCGTAGTATGTTGCACCTTTTCGTTCAATGATGTGATAAGCAGCATCGCGAACATTTATAAAGATTTCATCTAAATCTTGTTGATTAAGGTCATTATCTTTTTCAAGAATCGTTTGTAGTTTTTGAATTCCGATTGATACGTGGCTCCAAACTGGAAGTTCTGTATCACCATGTTCACCGATGATGTAAGCATGAATATTGTGAGAGTCAATATTGAAATATTCTCCTAACATATAGCGGAAACGGGCAGAATCTAGAGTTGTACCAGAACCAATTACACGTTCTTTTGGTAATCCAGATTCTTTCCAAGTTACGTAAGTTAAAATATCTACAGGGTTTGTAGCAATTAAGAAGATACCATCAAATCCGCTATCCATAATACTACGAACAATTTGTTTAAAGATTTTAGCATTTTTTTCAACTAAATCTAAACGTGTTTCACCTGGTTTTTGTGGTAAACCAGCAGTAATTACAACAAGATCTGCATCTTTACAATCTTCATAGCTGCCTTTCCAAACCCTTGTTGGTGCTGGAGCAAAGGGAACTGCATGACTTAAATCCATTGCTTCTCCTTCTGCTTTTGCCTCGTTTACATCAACGAGAACAAATTCTTCTGCAACACCTTGGTTAATCATGCAGTAAGCATAACTACATCCTACTGCACCAGTTCCTACTAATGCAACACGGTTAATACCTTTTTTCATATGATAATTCCTCGCTATTTCAGTAATTTTGATATGTAAGAAAGAACATGTCTTACTTCTATAGATTCTAACCTAGTTTATTACATTTCATAAAAGATATTCAAGTATTTCAAAATACATCCGTTTATATAGTTGTGAATCATAGGGAATGAAACATAAGTATCCTCTCTTGAATGTAATCTTTATTAAGAGAAGAAAATTAGGATGCTGAATCCATTAACAATGGAACAGATAATTTATATTATTCATACTATACTTATGAAGACAGAGCATCCGAAATATATATAGGAATACAAAACAACCGGAGTGTTTTGTTTACAAATTGCAGTTATTTTAATAAAATAATAAATATAAATCGTAATAATTACGCTTTAAAGTATATTAAAAGCATAGAAATGGATGGTCGGTCATATGAGTAAAGTAGAAATTCATATATTAGGTGGTTTTTTAGGAAGTGGGAAATCCACATTGCTACAAAATTTACTACTAGCAGAAAAGAAGAAAAATCGAAAAGTTGCTGTTTTAATGAATGAAATAGGAGAATACTCGGTAGATACAGATATTATAGGGAAAGAGAATATTTTAAGAGAACTTTTAAAAGGTTGTATTTGTTGCACGTTAAAAGATGAACTTGAGATTCAGTTACATTCTTTATATCAACAAGAGAGACCAGATGTAATTTATATAGAAACAACAGGAGTTGCTCACCCAATTGAAGTATTAGATGCATGCTTGTCACCTATTTTAGCTCCTTATCTTGACGTGAAATCCATCGTTGTTGTATTAGATGCAATGAGATGGTTAAATCGTGATACACTAAGTAAAAATATTCAACAACTTTTAAATGAACAAATCAAATACGGAAGTCATATCCTCATTAATAAATCAGATTTATTAAAAGATGAGGAGAAGAAAAAAGTTTTAGAAGAAGTAGCAGCAATTAATAAACATGCGAAATTGTATGAAACACAGTATTGTAATATATCTTTAGAGGATATAGAAGGTGTGGAACTTACAGAAAATGAAGAACATGAAACATTACATATGAAGCAGCATTTACATATACAAACGATGACATATCAATTTACAAAATCAATCGATCAAGATCAATTATATGAATGGCTTTCCAATTTATCGCAGGAAATTTATCGTGTAAAAGGATTTGTAAAATTTCATGGAGATAAATATCCGCACTTATTACAATACTCATTTGGTGTACCAATTTTATTGGAACAGGACTTTGGGTTTCCCACAAACTTGGTGATTATTGGTGAGAGTTTAGATAAGAAACAATTGGCAGAAGGATTAGGTGGTTTAGAGAGTAACTCGATTTCATAATTTTTGTTGATATAGAAAAGCAGCGTAGAATTATAGATTCTAGGCTGCTTTTGCATGTATAAAAATGATAGTGATTGGAAAGTTAATATTATTTAAAGGAAGCGTAACCTTCATATGCTATAACAACTCTACTATTAATTAAACTTGCTTCTTCCAATGAAATAAGATAAACAGTATCTGCGATCTGCTCAGGTTGAGTTAATTTATTTCCTGTTACTTTTGTTTTCATTACATCAATTAACCCTGAATCGTTATAGCCTTGAATGATGGGTGTATCGACAATGACACCCGATTGCTACTGCAACCACGCCAATACCGTACCGAGCCAATTCTAAAGAAGCTAAGAGCTTTGTGAATAGATTCATACATGAAATGTAAATCGCACTGCATACTTTGGGTTTTTGAAGTGGATTATATTAGAATTAACTAGGGAGTAATCGTTCTGTGTTGTTCATAATTGACATTATTAGGGTGAATATGAGTTTTTTAAGTATAGGTTAAGAAGGTTGAAAGTAATATGCTTTGATCCAAGGAGAATAAGATGAATAAGAAATATAGTTTTAAAAGAACTATTATGATTCCAGCTTCAATAGCCGTTGGTTTAAAAAATTTACTAAATTTAAGGAATAAAAATACTACAAATAAGAAGCGTTTTGTGGATTTTCATATACTATTTGATAAGAAAAAAACAATTGAAAACTTCCGTAATCTTTCTGAAGTATACCCAGCCCAAAAGGTGAAACGTAAAGGACATATTTCTCGATTTGATTATGATTTGAAGGATATGAATGTTACGTACAGCTATAATGGGAAACAATCAACTCTTGATGAGTTTCTTAAAAACACGACGGCGACAGGCTTTTTCATTATGAAAGATTATAAAGTTGTAAATGAGCGATACTTTCATGGAAATACGTGCAAATCTCTTAATACTTCATGGTCTGTAGCAAAATCTTTTTTATCTGCTTTAGTAGGTATAGCGATTGATGAAGGGGATATTAAATCAGTAAAGGATCCAATCATTGCTTATTTGCCAGAGTTAAAGGACTCCGGATATAAAAATGTTTCTATTAAGGAATGTCTACAGATGTGCTCTGGTATTTATTTCAATGAAGATTATCATAATTTGTCATCAGATTTTTATATGCTGATGCAAGCGTCATTGACTGCAAGTAAGAGTGTAAATGAGTATATAAATCAATTTAAGTATAAAGAATTTTCTGGGAAATTTTCTTATAAAAGTATAGATGCGCAAGTGTTAGGCATGTTGATTGCAAAAGCAACTGGACGGAACTTAGCACAATATTTGCAAGAGAAAATATGGGAACCGCTTGGAATGGAGTCCCATGCATTTTGGAATATAGGTAGTGATGGGAGCATGATATCTTATTCTTTCTTGAATGCTACGTTGAGAGATTTTGCTAGATTTGGATTACTCTACTTACATAATGGAAATTGGAAGGGGAAACAGATTATTTCTCAAGAGTGGATTCGAGAATCAACCATACCTGAAAGGTATAATCTACTGAAAGATAATCAATCTCATTTTACTGATAATTATCAGTATCAATGGTGGACTCCTGGACCAGATTATATAGTTGGAGAATTTCTTGCTATAGGAATTTGGGGGCAGAATATTTATATAAACCAACCAGAAAACCTTGTTATTGTGAGAACAAGTGCTGATCCTAGTTTTGAAAAACATCACTACGAAATGTATGCTGTTTATCGTGCAATAGTAGACTTTTTACGTAAAGAGTCTTAAGAGTAGTGCGATTGGGGGAAAAGATTAACTCATTTTGGAAGTTAGTCTTTTTTGTAGGGCTAATATATTAGAGGAAGAGAACAGTTATTTTAATGTATTTGTTCAAGGGATGATATGTATAATGCGAATAATTGTATGAATATTTACAAATGTATTGGAAGGGATTTGGAAATGGCTGGCGAATGTAGAGGTACTTCGAGAAATTTCTATTGACAACATAGTTCACATTGTTAAAAACAAGAAGTCATGATTACGGATGGTTACTTTGGCGTATTTGATTCTATCAGAAAGTAAAGTATGGGGAGGATCACAATGTCAGCAAAAAAACGTAAGTGGCTAAAAATGGTGTTTACGGGATGTATTCTTGGTTCATTATTAGTAACAGCAGGATGTTCAGGGGAAAAAGCAAGTACAGATGATGAGAAGACGATTAAAGTAGGTGTTCTTGCTTCGTTAACAGGACCGCTTGAATCATATGGGAAACAAACGGTAAACGGGTTTGAACTAGGGCTAGATTACGCAACAGGCGGAACAGGGAAAGTAGATGGGAAGAAGATTAAGTTTGTTGTAGAAGATACGGAAACAAAAGCGGATGTAGCAGTTAAAAAAGCTACGAAACTATTAGAGGAAGACAAGGTTGATTTTCTTGTTGGATCTTCGAGTTCAAGTGATACATTAGCAGTGTTACCACTAGCGGAAGAATATGAAAAAATAATGGTTGTTGAACCTGCAGTTGCAGATAGTATTACGGGGAAGAACTGGAATAAATATATTTTTAGAACAGGCAGAAATTCATCTCAAGATGCAATTGCTGGTGCTGCATCCATCGCTAAGAAAGATGTAAAGATTGCAACACTTGCTCCAGATAACGCCTTTGGTCGTGAAGGAATTGCTGCATTTAAAGCGGGAGCGAAGAAGCTAGGGGCGAATATTGTAAATGAACAATATGCTGATACGAATTCTACTGATTTTACTGCAAATATTCAAAACATCATTAGTTCAAAACCAGATTATTTATTTGTTGTTTGGGCTGGTGCGAATTCACCATGGAAGCAATTAAAAGATATGAATGTAGAAGCGCAAGGGATTAAGATTTCAACGGGGGCACCGGATATACCAGCATTAAAGACGATGGATGCATTAGTGGGCATGCAAGGATTTTCAGTATATTATCATACACTTCCGAAAAATAAAGTGAACGAGTGGCTAGTGGAAGAACATAAGAAACGTTTCAATGGAACAGTTCCAGATTTGTTTACAGCTGGAGGAATGTCAGCAGCAATTTCCATCGTTGAAGGATTAAAGAAAACAAAAGGCGATACAGATGTTGATACGCTTATTAAGAAAATGGAAGGAATGGAATTTGAAACACCAAAAGGAAAAATGAAATTTAGAGAGAAAGACCACCAAGCTTTGCAAGCGCTTTATTCTGTAACGCTACAAAAACAAGAGGGTGTTGATTATCCAGTACCTGTTCTAGAGCGAGAATTAACAATGAAAGAAACAGAGCCACCAATTCAAAATAAATAGATTGAATATTCGGTAATGAAAAGATGTAAAGAGAGGAGGTTATTTCTCTTTACATCAACTTCTCTTTTTCACCCTGAAAATATGAATTCTTTGAGGAGGGTATAGAGTGAAGAACTTGTTAGAGACTAGAAATCTTTGTGTCTCATTTGGAGAACATCATGTCATTAAAGACGTAAATTTGATGATACCAAAAGGAAAACTTATTTCTATTATTGGACCCAACGGAGCAGGGAAGACAACTCTATTTAACTTGTTAAGTGGACAGATTTCTCCAACAAAAGGTGAGATTTATTTTAAAGAACGTGACATTACAAAGTTATCGATTCCAGAGCGAACCCGCCTTGGTATGGGACGCTCTTTCCAGCTTACAAATATTTTTCCGGAATTACCAGTGATTGAAAATGTACGCTTAAGTGTACAGTCGTTTGTTCAAGATTATTATAGTTTTTTTCCAAACTTCTCACGATTCAAGCAGCAGATGGGAGAGGCGAGACGTCTTTTGAAGACAGTATTGCTTCACGAAAAAGAAGAAGTGCTAGCGAAAGATTTAGCGCATGGGGAAAAGAGAAAATTAGAACTGGCCATGCTGCTAGCGCTCAGAACAGATGTATTGCTACTTGATGAACCAACAGCGGGTATCTCTGTTGAGGAAGTCCCAGCTATTCTTCAAGTGATAGAGAATATAAAGAAAAATCGTGAGAATACAATTGTACTTATTGAACACAAAATGGATATGGTTCTACATGTATCAGATCATTTAATTGTACTATTTCATGGCGAGTTATTGGCCGAAGGGTTACCAGAAGAGATTATGAAGGATGAACGTGTACAAACGGCATACTTAGGGGGATTATACGGTGACACTATTAAAAGTGGATAATATAGAAACGTATTTGGATCAGTTTCATATTTTGCAAGGCGTTTCTTTTATGGTTGAGAAAGGAACAATCACCGTATTGTTCGGAAGAAATGGGGCTGGAAAAACAACGACTTTACGTTCAATTATGGGGTTTAATCGGATTTCTAATGGAGAAATTTATTATTGTGATGAGAAAGTAAATGGTTTATCTACTCATCTGATTTCGCGAAAAGGAATGGGCTATGTGCCAGAGAATCAAGGGATCTTTCATGATTTAACGGTAGAAGAAACATTTGCTCTCGCTGGAGTAAAGAAAGGGATAGAATATGCAGAAAAGGTAGAATGGATGCTCGATTTATTTCCAGATTTAAAACAATATTGGAATAAAAAAAGTGGGCTGTTGAGCGGAGGACAAAAGCAAATGCTGGCGATTTCAAGAGCGTTCATTAATAGTGATGGATTGCTATTAATTGATGAGCCAAGTAAAGGATTAGCGCCGATTATGATTGAAAAGTTAATGTCGGCTATTTTGAAAATGAAAGAGAAAACGACTGTTTTGCTTGTAGAACAAAACTTTATGATGGCAAGCCAGATAGGTGATTATTTTTACATCATGGACAATGGAAAAATCGTGCATAACGGTCCAATGAATGAACTGAAAGAAGATAAGGAAACATGTCATAAGTATCTGGGGATTTCTTAACATTGATACGGAGGAGGTATGGAACGTGGATGTGTTAGTTAACTTATTTGTAAATGGCGTTTCGACAGGTATGCTTATTTTCTTATTAGCATCGGGACTTTCACTTATTTTTGGTTTAATGAGTGTACTCAATTTTGCTCATGGTGGATTGTTTGCCTGGGGAGCTTTTACAGGGGTTTGGTTATTCAATATGACTGGTAGCTATGTACTTGCATTAATAGGTGCGATTTTGATGGGAATGTTTCTTGGTTTCGTTTTAGAAAGATTCCTTATTCGTCCTGTTTATGGAAATCATGTTCGACAACTTCTCGTTACACTTGGTGGAATGCTTGTACTTAGTGAATGTATAAAAGTATTTTGGGGACCGAATCCAATTAGTGCTAAATTACCAACATGGTTACAAGGAAGCTTGACATTTGATGGAATTATATTAATAAAGTATCGATTGTTTGTTATTATTGTTGGGGTACTTATTTATATTGGCCTGATGTTGTTACTACGTAAAACAAAAATTGGTCTTATGATTCGTGCGGGTGTAATAGATAAGGAGATGGTTCAAGCTCTTGGTATTAACATAAAGGCGATATTTTCATTTGTCTTTTTATTAGGGGCTGGAATGGCCGCGTTAGGGGGATTTCTCCTTGCTCCATATTCAGGAGTTATTTTCGCTGAAATGGGTATGCAGTATGCAATTTTAGCTTTTATTGTTGTCATTATCGGAGGATTGGGAAGCGTGCAAGGTTCAGCGCTTGCGTCTTTAATTGTTGGATTGGCTGGAGCGTTTACGGCTTATTATTTACCTGATTTATCACTCGCAATAAATATGTTAATGTTGTTGTTTTTCTTGGTAGTCAAGCCAACGGGGCTCGTTGGTGAAAAGGGGTGAAAAGGTGAATAATACATTTAATCGGGCCGGGATATATTTTGGGCTAGTTGTATTGATTTGTTTAAGTGTATTCCCTTTCGTAAATGATTCACGGAGCTTACTCATTTTGTTTACACAAGTTTTCATCTTTGCTATATTTGCAATGAGTTTTGATATTCTTCTTGGATATACAGGAATTGTTTCATTCGGTCATTGCATGTTTTTTGGAATAGGTGCTTATTGTGTTGCACTCTTACTAGATCGACAAGAGGTTTCTATAGCAAGCTTTTTAATCGGTATTGGGATAGCTGTTGTACTATCAACGATAATCAGTTATATAATCGGTATGCTTTCTTTACGATTAAAAAGTCATTTTTATGCAATGTTAACACTTGCGATTTCCCAACTATTCTTTGTACTTGCTGAAAAATGGCGGTCTTTCACACATGGAGGAGATGGCTTTACATTCCGTGTACCTGATATGTTTCGTGACCGTTTCACATTTTACTATATTACACTCATATGTCTAGTCGTCATCTTTCTATTGCTTCGCTTATTTACACAATCTTCTATTGGAAAAGTGTTAAAGGCAATTTCGCAAAATGAGCAACGTGTAGAAGCACTTGGATATAAAATTCTCCACTATAAAATTATTGCGAGCATAGTTGCGGGAGTAGTAGCAGCGCTTAGCGGTGGTTTATTTGTTATCACATTACGCTTTGTAAATACAACTGTTTTTTCAATTGAAATGACTTTAAATGCTCTGTTAATGACAATGATTGGGGGAGTTGGCACATTAGTTGGAGCAATCGCTGGCGCAGGGATTATTGAGTTTTTAAAGTATTATTTATCAGAACTTGCAGCGCAGTATCCAATCTTTGAGAGATGGACGATCTTTCTTGGGTTACTATATATTATTGTGTTATTAGGTTTCCCAACAGGGTTAACTGGTACGGTTAAAAAAATAAGAAGTATAACAAAAAAGAAGGGGGCAGAGAAAAGTAAGGAAGTTGAGCATAGTACATGAAACTCCGTCCTTGAGATTTAGAGAGAAATGTGGAAGATAGGTGAAAGTTAGCCATCAGCGGTAGAACCTTCCGTTGATGAAGATATCACCTTATGAGATGGATAAAGGAATGTGAAATCGTATGTGATAAAAGTACAAATTCTTGATGTGTCAAGGTTTGTGCTTTTTATTTTGGAGATTTTTAGATGAGTGATTAGTATGACTATGGGAAATGGGCGTTTTATCGAATGAAGAGTATCGTACTATTTGTAAATGGGTTTAGAACTCAGCAGGTAAAGGCAATACTGAGCCATATTAGGAATGTATGTGAAAGGATGATTGGATGTTTGAGGAAGAAGGCATAGTTTTAATTATGGAACCTGTGGATGAAAGAGATCTTAGGAAATTCATTTTGACTATACCTCAGTCAGTTTATAAGAAAAAAGAAATTTCCTTACAATATGGAGCGGCTATAGGGGAAGGATACACAAATATTATTGAGGAAATTATCGGTGTACATATAGAATCAGAACTTGTAACAGTTATAGGATATGTAGGGAAGTAAACGTTAGTATAAAGGAATCGGCATACTTAATTGTATCTTAAGTATGTCTTTTTTCGGTTGTATACAAATTTGAAATAGGCACTGCGACAAGTAAAGAAATGAAGGAGTTTTTGAAAAACTATGTACTAACAGTAGGTAGCATGAAAGAGTGTGATGTAGTAGAAGGTACGATTTCTGAATCGTTAACAGGTTATACCGTATTACTAATAGATGGAATGGGAGAAATACTACTATTAGAAACACAATTATGGAAATCAAGGAGTGTTAACAGCTAGAGAAAAATCAACAAACGAGCCTGTTGTATATGAAATTCGTTCCATGAAAACCCCGTATGTTTTTCAAAATTGATTATGAAAAGGAAATTGAAAAGTCCTGCTAGAATATATAAGTTGAGGTAATGAAAATGGAAATGAAGTAGCTAGTATTCTAGAATGACAGTATAGCGAAAGGGATAGGTGTTTATAAATATAGTAGAAGAAACGTTAGTATTCAGCTAGGAGGTAAAAAATGAAGTTGAAAAAGACGATATTACTTGTGTTTTTAATTACAATCGGTTTAATGGGCTGCTCTATGATTGAAGAGGGTAAGAATTCAATTGATTATGCTCAAAAGGCGACAGACTATGTTAATGAAGTGAGTGCGTTTGCAAATGAAGCGCCGGGGTTAGTAGAAAAAGCAATCAATGATAGTGCTGCTCGAAAAGAATTAGAGACTAAGCTCGGAGATATTCAAAAGGATATCCCAGCTTTTAATGAATTGACACCCCCGGATGTAGCGAAGGACATCCATCAGCAAATTGTTGGATATAACGAAAAATTAAATGCATTAATTGATACAACTATGAAAAAGATAGAAGAAGGGAAAATAGATGTAGAACAATTTAAAAACTCAGAGCTTATGAAGACAGTGCAACAAGTTCAAGATTTAAAAGATAAAGTTCAAAATTTAGGGCAGTAGAGAGGATATGAAAAAAGTCCGTTATTTATAACGGACTTTTTTAACGCGAGAATATTATAATAAGGCGTGTACTTGTTATTGAATAGAAAAAACGACGATCCCAATTATAATAATAATGTTACCAATGACTTTTCTTTTTGTTATTTTCTCTCCTAAGAAATACCAACCGAATACTAAAATAATGACATAGCTAAGAGATTCTAATACAGGAGCCTGTTTTAATGGAACACCTTTTAGTGCAATAACGTTTAGCCCAGCATTAATTACAAATAAAGAATAGCCGATAATAACATAAGGGTTGACATATTCTCTTAATTTGGAATCATATTCTTGTAGAGTTGCTTTTTTGAGTAAAATTTGTGAGTAATTTGCTAAAATAATACCGAAAATATATAACAATATATAATTATTCATCTTTCGTCACCACCACAATTCCAATCATAATGATAGCTGCACCGAGTAAATTGTTCCATTTTATCGTCTCACCTAAAAAGATAACGGACCATAACATGGACCATAATATGATGATCCCTCGGTGGGAATATGCTTTAGAAATTTCAAAATGTTTAATTACCTGTTGCCAAAGAATAGCATAGCCAAATAAAATTACAACAAGTCCAAAATAGGCGATGAAAAACGAAATGGATGAAACAGGGAATTTAGCTGCCCATTTCATATAAAGCAGGATGATAGAATATAGCAAGAAAGCTACATGTAAAAATACATAATTTTTCATAGTCGGTTTCATATATTCACTCTCTTTTAGATGTAAATACATTAATTTGAAAAGAATGCATTTCATCTATGTTTTCTTATTACATGGAATGTGGTTTGAAATGGTTTTTTGTTTTATAATGTGTATACTTTGTCTATCTCTTCACATTCCAAGGTATATAATACCATGAGTGATGTTGTAAAACAATATAAGGAAACGAGTGGCTTTTTAATATAGAAGCCACTCGTTTCCTTATATTCGTTATGTAATTTCTATTTCATTATTAAAGTAAAGATATTCATAGAATCATTAAACTTCATATTTGCTTTTTCCATTGCTCAATGATTCTTACTCTTTTATTGGTTGCATCCATCTCCACTTGTACACCAATTGGCATCGTCATCATCGGATGGGTATGGCAACAATCAAAGTCTGCTAGAAATGGAATGTTACGATTTTGGAGTACTTCTAATAATATTTCATAAGGTTTCCGATGTGTACCACAATCATCAAATTGCTCATGCTTTCCAAGAATGATTCCTGAAACTTTATCAAATACACCGTTAATTTTAAGTAATGAAAAACTTCTTTCAATGGTAGCTGCATCTTTGGAGCTATCTTCAATAAAGAGAATATCTCCTTCTTTAATACCAGGCATAAATGGGCTACCCCATATACCTTGTATTGTATTTAAGTTGCCACCAATTAGTCTTCCAGTTGTTTTTCCGCCATTTACACAAATCCACTCGTTTTTTCTTAGTTCTTTGTCCTTTGTTTTTTCTTCCCAGTTTATAAAGTCATCTGTCCAAAATAAAGGTTGCTTTACCTTGTAAGGAATTTCTTGTTCTTCCATTAAAGCTTCTGCAAAGTATGTATAAGTGGAATCCACAAAAGGCTCAAATTCACCAAAAGAAGGAACAAGTGCTGGTCCATAAAATGTAGTAATGCCTGTTTGTGCATAGATTCCAAGTAGTAAAGCTGTAGTATCTGAATACCCAATCATAATTTTTGGATTTTCTTGCAATGCTTTGTAATCAATATAAGGTAAAAGAGAATTTGAATTCATCCCGCCAATTGTTGACATGATGCATGTAACATTCAGATTTCTAATTAATGCATTTAGTTCTTCAGCACGTTCTTGAATGCTTCCTGAACGATAAAAATCCTGCTTACCTGTAAGGTTACCTTCCAATATGTGGAACCCTTTATCTTGTAAATATTTTTTAGCTCGATTAAATCTTTCGGGAGATGTATATGTTACAGGTGAAGAAGGAGAGTAAATGCCAATAGTATCTCCTTTTTTTAAGGGGTTAAGTAGTATCATTGTATCAAACCTTTCTTGTTTCGATTAGGAATTTAAGTAGTTTCAGGGTTTAATATTTGAAAATTTATATTATTAAATTTTTGGTAGTATAACATATTCTTAACAAATAATCTTGAAAAAATAGTTATCGTAGATTATTTACTGTTTGACCTTGACGGTTTAAAGACATTGTTGTTATGGTTAAATTTGAAATTATAATAGGTAGAGTAAAAGGAGTTTTATTGATGAAAAGGTTAGGATGGGGAAGTGTAACAATACTCTGTGCTATTATTTTAGGTTCATGTTGGTTCTTTTTCCAAGGGAGTATTCTAGAGAAGAATGGTATTAATGTTTCCAAAGCAAAAGAAAAAATGACAATAGATGGTCCGCCCCTACAAGTAGCAGAGTTACCAAAAACAGGATTAACTGAAAAGATGATCCCACAAAAATATGTACCAGTAGTTGAAGCGAAAGCAGCAATGATCATTGATGCAAGTAATGGGCAAGTCATGTATAAAAACAATGAAGAAGAGCTACTTGCCCCGGCGAGTATGTCAAAGATGATGACAGCATATATTCTTTTAGAAAACATACATAAAGGAAAGGTCCATTGGGAAGATCAAGTGAAAATAAGTGCGAAATCGGCACAAGCAGAAGGTGCGAGAATTCCGGTACAAACGGGGGATGTATTAACGGTTAAAGACCTATACCATGCGTTAATGATCCAATCGGCCAACAATTCTGCAGTTGCTTTAGCGGAACATATAGCAAAAACTGAGCAAGATTTTGCCCATCTTATGAATCAAACAGCGAAACAACTGGAGTTATCAGAAGCAACCAAGTTTGTAAATGCTTCTGGATTGCAAGAGCCTGATGGAAGTGAAACGAAGATGACTGTAGCTGATGTAGCGAAGTTAGCGTATCACCTTGTAACAGATTACCCGGAGATATTAGATGTTACACATTTACGTCAAAGTCAGTTAGCATTTAAAAGCACGATGGTTACGAGTACGAATGAAATGTTGAATCCGGCCAACCAAGGACTTTACTTAGAAGGAATGGATGGACTGAAAACAGGCTTCACTGATAGTGCGGGTTATTGCTTTACTGGGACTGCCAAACAAGGTGATAAGCGACTTGTAACAGTTGTTATGGGTACGAAGAGCCAAATGAAACGTTTTACAGAAACGCATAAACTAATGTCCTATGGTTTCGAGATTGTTAAGTAGGTGAAGGATCTATTATGAAAGAAGACGGCTTGTTTAAAACTCGGATTGAGTGGAAAATAAGCTGTTTTTTTATTTTAAGGGAATATAAAAGGTATCAAAAACAAAAACTAAAAAGTATGAGTGCTATTGTTTGAAATTGTTTTTCTATGTAGATATAATAAAGTTATAAACTTATTATTAATAAGTTCGGGGCGGGATATACCATAATACAGATTAGTAAGCCTCAAAATAAAAATTGGAGGGAATTAGTATGGCAAAAGATTTTTATTCAGCAATTGAAGACAGAAGATCAATTTATGCAATTAGTAAAGAGCAAGTTGTTTCTGATGAGAAAATTCAAGAAGTAGTGAATCATGCCGTAAAGTATACACCTTCATCTTTTAATTCTCAGAGTGCAAGGGTTGTTGTGTTATTAGGAGAACAACATGATAAACTATGGGATATTACGAAAGAAACATTACGAAAAATTGTACCAGAAAATAATTTTGCACCAACCAAAGAAAAAATGAACGCATTTAAAAGTGGCTATGGAACAGTTTTATATTTTGAAGACAGCAAAGTAATAGAAAATCTTCAAGAAAAGTTTGCATTATATAAAGACAATTTCCCGACTTGGTCCCAGCAATCATCAGGAATGCTACAGTTTGTGATTTGGACAGCATTAGAAATTGAAGGGTTTGGTGCAACGCTGCAACATTATAACCCATTAATTGATGAAGAAGTCAGAAAAGAATGGGATATTCCAGAGACTTGGAAGCTGATCGCTCAAATGCCATTTGGTAAGCCAGTTGCGCCAGCAGGTGAAAAAGAATTTCAGCCGTTAGAAACTCGTGTGAAATTTCATAAATAAAATGGGAAAAGGATTGCCTATATAGGTAATCCTTTTTTGTTTTGTACGAGACCAATAAAAGATTTTTAAAATCTTGTGACTTCTAGTCATTAGAAGTTCTAAGATATCATTATAGGCATGGAATGACAGATATTGAAATCCATCATGTGACGCAGTGGTTTCAAAATAAATGAAACAGACAAACAGGGAATGCGGTTATTAGCAATTCCCTGTTTGTGCGATAAATTATTAAAAAATAATTATAATTTATAAGGATTCTTATGATTTAAATTATTACTTTGATTTTCAATAGTAACTTTTAATTCGGATTTTTTTGTTTCAATGGTTGGGATTTTTCTGAACGTTACCAAGGATAGCGTACGAACCAATGCATAGTGAAAATCGATATAATGCTTCGAACCATTATCAATAATTTGTTCCATGGATAATACTCCTCTTCCTAATTATTTGAACTATATTGGTTATTTTAACAATATAAGCATAAAGATTCCAAATAATCAGGTCTTCAATCAAAAAAGCCTAAATAATCTAAAATATTTTTACTGATAAGGAGTAACGTTACAATGATAAATAAAATTCGTACGTAAGATACTCCTTTTTTTATAGCGAAATTTGAGCCTACGAAAGCCCCGAAAATCATTGCAACTCCCATTGGAAGTCCATATGCAAAATTAACAACATCTAAATAAAGAAAAATGATAAGTGCAGCGATGTTACTACCAAAATTTAAAACTTTGGCATTTCCAGCTGATTGCACAAAATCAAATCCAATGATCAAAAATGTAAATAACAAAAAGGATCCTGTTCCTGCCCCGAAAAATCCATCATAAAATCCAATGATAAAAATAACAGAAGAGAAGATAACTCTTTTTTTTACACTCATTCCATTATAACTTGCATCTTTTCCCCACTCTTTTTTCATAATCGTATAAATCGCAACGGCAATTAATAGAACAAGTACTAATGGTTTTAATATTTCAGATGAAATGTGTTTGACTACAAAGGCGCCAAGTATAGCCCCGATAAAAGTTAAAGAGAATAGCTTAGAGACCAATTTGAAATTCACATTTCCAGATCGAATAAATGAAATGGTACTCATAAGTGATCCCATTGAGCTTGCCAGTTTATTAGTTGCAATAGCTGTTGAAGGTGGGAGGCCGGTGAATAATAAAGCTGGTATAGAAATTAATCCACCGCCACCTACAACAGAATCGATAAAGGCAGCTAAAAAACCTGAAGCAATTAAAAAAAACATTGTATAAAGATTGATGTCCTCCATATGTATTTCCCCCATCCTAGAATAGTCACTACTAAGATAGTATCTGTTTAATTGCTTTGTGTAAATGAAAATTTGATAATGCCTCTTTAATATTTACTCCAACCACTTTTGTGTTTACTATTAAAGTAATAATTACTGTCAATGTTGCGGCAAGTACAAAATATGCAGGAGGCTTACAATGGAAGATTTACTACAAAAAATTCAAATGCTTGGCTTAAATCAATATGAAACAAAAGCCTATGTTTCATTAGTTCAACAAGGAGCTTCTAGTGCTTATCAAGTTAGCAAAAATTCTGGAGTCCCTCGTGCACGTATATATGAAATATTGAATACCCTTGAACAAAAAGGCATTGTAATGAAGGAAGAAATAAATGAAGCAGTACAATATTCTCCTTTACCTGTAGATGTGTTTTTAGAGGCAGTAAGAGAGAAATGGGAAGAGACATACACGTATGTAGAAAAAGAATTAAAAGTATTTGAAAAAAAAGAACCTGAGGTGGATCCGAGAGTAACCACTTTGAAAGGTGAAGAAAATATACTAGCTTTCTGCAGAATATTAATTCGAAGAGCGAAAAAAAAGATTATTTTGTCAATTTGGGATACTATGTATGAAAAACTATTAGTAGACTTAAAAGAAAAAGAAAGAGAATGTAGTTTAAAGGGTATTGTCTGTGAAGTTGACGATCCGTTGCAAGGATTAGAAATTCATAGAAAAACAAGTTACGTTAATAATATTGGAAGTCATAAATGGTTTATCTTATCAATTGATGGAAAAGAAATGGTATATGGTCACTCGATAGAACAAAAAGGAAATGCTTTTTATACAGATGATCCTGTTCATATATATTTACTAGAAAATTATATATGGCATGATATATTAGTAAATCGTTTAGTAAGGGATAGCGATCAAAACATGGATTCTTGGATTGCTCCAGAACGAGAAAAGTTCTTTTTCATATAAATATAATTTTTTAGGATACTATATAGTTGATAAATGGCGGAATTTTTGTAATGATAAGAAGGTGACTCATGAAAAGAACTATTTTGTAAGACCAGTAGAAAAACCAATTGTTTACTTAGATATCATGATTTTATTAGTGGAGTAAGTAAAGAATGGATACTACTAGAAGCTTTGATTCGTTTTGTAATAGAAAAAATTAAATGTTTTATTACGAAAACGCTGTATATGAAGCTGGAATTCACATGAAGTTCACGTGAAGTTCACATTGATAATTTAAAATAGTTGACGTGTGAAAAAGAAAGCCCTTGTATAAAAATGGAATTTAACATGAAATCATTTCCAATGTTTTGGTAGGATATTAAAATCATTTTTTTAAGAGGGTAGTAGGGAAAGGGAGTTAATACAACTTATGAAAAAAGTACTAGCAGGTTTAGCGGCAGCTTCTGTAGCCGGCGCAGTAGTTCCTGGAATGGATGCTGCTCACGCACAAGTTTCAACAGACGCGCTAAAAGAAATCGATGGACAAACACAAAAACAAACACAAACAGTTGATCCGAAAGTAACTGAAACACAAACAGTAGAGAAAAAATCTGACATTAAATACACAGTAACAGCTGATGTATTGAATGTACGTACAGGTCCTGGTACAGGAAATGATATTATTTCTAAAGTACAAGAAGGACAAGTTCTACAAGTAACTGGTGAAGAAAATGGTTGGTTTAAAGTAAATGTAAACGGTAAAACTGGCTATGTAAGCAGTGATTTTGTAACAACTGGTGAGAAAACAGGAACTGCTGTTCAACAAGGAACAGGTAACTATACGGTAAACGTTTCTTCACTTAATGTACGTACAGGTCCTAGTGCTTCTCATACAGTTGTAGGTACTGTAGGCAAAGGACAAACTGTACAAGTTGTCGGTGAAGTACAAGACTGGTTTAAAATTAACCACAACGGCGGAACTGGCTATGTAAGTAAAGACTTTGTAACAAAAGGCGGTACAACTACAAATGTAAGTACGGAAACAGAAAAGCCAAACAACAATGAAATGACAATCCGAAAAGACGGCTCATATGTTGTTGATACAGGAGCTTTACGTGTACGTACAGGCCCGGCTACATATAATGCTGTAATTGGTGGCGTAGTACAAGGCCAAACATTACAAGTTATTGGTGGAGAAAACGGTTGGTATAAAATTAACCACCAAGGAAGAACTGGCTATGTAAGTGCAGACCATGTTAAGTTTGTAAAAGGTGGTACAGCAAATGTAACTACGCCTTCTCGTCCAGCTACTGGCGGTGAGCAAGGAAATACACAAACAGAAAAACCACAAACAGAAAAACCGACAACACCATCTGCTAATGGCTCATCAATTGTGTCTATTGCACAATCGCTAAATGGTTCACCATATGTATATGGTGGTACAACACCATCTGGTTTTGACTGCAGTGGCTACGTTTACTACGTATTAAATAAAGCAGGTCATTCTGGTGGACGTCAAACTGTTGCTGGCTACTGGAGCAGCAAGACGCATACTAGTAATCCACAACCAGGTGATTTAGTATACTTTAAAGATACTACTGGTGCTGGTGCAGGTATGACTCATATGGGTATTTACTTAGGAAATGGTCAGTTCATCAGTGCAGAAACTGAAAAAACTGGTGTAAGAATTAGCTCAGTAAATAACTCTTACTGGAGTAAGCATCTAGCAGGTTACACAAAAGCATAATAAGAACCGTATTCTTACATATTATAAGAAAAAGCTTTCTAGGAAACTAGAAAGCTTTTTCTGTTTTAGATGTCTTTATGCGTCCAGTAAAAATTTGGAATATAAATCATGGAAGTAGCTAGGACGGAATAAGTTTGCGGCATGGCCGGCTAGTGGAATTTCTTTATATAAAACGTTTGGAAGAATGGATTTTAAATCAAATAAACAGGATTTATAGAGATGATCGTGTTCACCCATTACCCATAGAATAGGTTGTGATAGTTCTCGTAGTCGAGATTTTAAATCGAATTCTAGACGGTGTTTGAGCGATTCGACAATAATCGATGAATGCAATTGTAATCCAAACCGATAATAAATGTTTTTTGAAATAACCGCAAAAGGACTTGCTTTTAGTATACCACTTGGGAAAATTGTACTCGCATATTGATAAAGCCAAGTGGAATATTCATTTTCACGGTTGTCCCAAAACTTTCGAAAGACGTTATATAAAAGGGAGGGATTATTGTAATGACCTCCAATATGACAAAGACTTAATACTTTCTCTGGATATTTGTGAGCGAATATAGTGGCAATGTAACAGCCATAGCTTAGGGCACAAATATGAGCTTGCTGGATACCTTCTTTCTCATACAGGTCTGATAATTGCTGTACTAATCGATCTAAAGAAAAGTCTATTGCTTGCCCTTTGTCTTCACCATGACCTAGTAAATCATACGTTATAATATTGTAAGAAGGAGAAAATCGTTTATATTCTTTTTTGAAGGCACGACGATTTCCGACTAATCCATGAATGAATATAATGGTCTTTTTTTCAGAATTCTTTTTTGCTTGCACGGTATACCCCTTTCGGTGAATGAAGATTAGTGAGATGCGTATGCTATGAAAATATATATTTTTATAGTTATATATGGGTAATCATTCTAAATTCTTTTTGCGTAGACTATAGAATGGTAATTTTTTATTTTTTTATTAAGTACCAGGTAATAATATCAGATGATTATATCTGTTGTAAAGATAAGATTTGATGTGTTTTATTACCAAATCAGTAGATTAATCGTTTGACGGTTTACATTCATATCGTATTCTAATTTTAGAAATAACCGTTTGGTTTGAAAGAAGGCAAGGTTCAAGCTTTAATTACACCAGTTATGTCATTTGTTTTAATGGCGTTACTTGTCATTATTGTAGGATATGGTGGAATGCGAGTTTCTAGTGAAGCATTAACAATTGGAGAACTTGTGGCATTTATTTTATATTTAATGCAAATTGTTATGCCAATGAGTCAACTTTCTATGTTCTTTACACAATTCCAAAAGGCAATTGGCGCAACGGAACGCATTAATACAATTTTAGAATATGAAGTGGAACATCATATAGAAGGTGAAAATGTGGATTTTGAATATAACGAGGAAGAGAAAGTACTACAAAATATTCAATTTACGATTGAATCAAGAAAAGTGACTGCAATTGTAGGTCCAAGTGGTAGTGGGAAAACGACATTGTTTTCTTTATTAGAACGTTTTTATAAAGCTGATTCATCACGAAATCGTGCACATGGAGGTAGTGGTTTAGGATTGGCAATTGTGAAGAAAATGATTGATCTTCATAAGGGAGAGACCCGGATAGAGAGTGTAGTTGGAAAGGGAACGGAATTTATCGTTTTGATTCCTGGGAGTAAACATAGCACTTGAAAATAGAGAAGTGGGGGCAGAGGAAACTGTCTCTTACTTCTCTATTTGTTTAGTAAGAAATAAAAAAAATTATAGGTTACCTAGAAGTAACCTACGCACATCAAAGTGCATAATTGCATTTAGGATGATATACATATAGAATTCATGGTATGAAAAAGCAACTTAGAATGATTGAGGAGTGTTATATTTGGCAGAATTATTACAAGGAAAAAATGCATTAATTACAGGAGCAGGAAGAGGGATTGGCCGTGCTGTGGCAATTGCTTTAGCAAAAGAAGGTGTGAACGTTGGTCTTTTAGCACGCTCAGAAGAAAACTTAAAAGCAGTTGCGAAGGAAGTAGAAGCAGAAGGTGTAAAAGCTGTTATTGCTACTGCTGATGTATCTTCATATGAAGAAGTTACTACTGCTATTGAAACATTAAAAAAAGGATTAGGTTCTATTGATATTTTAATTAATAATGCGGGTATTTCTAAGTTTGGCAAATTCTTAGAATTAGATGTTGCTGATTGGGAAAAAATCATCCAAGTAAACTTAATGGGTGTATATTACGCAACTCGCGCAGCGCTACCAAGCATGATTGAACAACAGTCTGGTGACATTATTAATATTTCATCAACAGCAGGACAAAAAGGTGCACCAGTAACAAGTGCATACAGTGCTTCTAAATTTGGTGTTCTTGGTTTAACAGAATCGTTAGCAATGGAAGTACGTAAACACAACATTCGTGTAACAGCTTTAACACCAAGTACTGTTGCAACTGATATGGCGGTAGAATTAGGATTAACAGATGGTAACCCTGAGAAAGTCATGCAAGCAGAAGATATCGCTGAGTTTATCGTAGCGCAGCTGAAATTAAATAAACGTACATTTATTAAATCTGCAGGACTTTGGTCTACTAATCCGTAAGAAGTTGTATATGAATAAAAAAGATTTGGTTTAAAGCCAAATCCTTTTTATTTATTTCTTTTTAATTCTGAATTTTACGAACTGTAATGAGGGATGAAAGTTATTGAAGGATTATCCTATACAATTCGAAGGGAATGGTATTTACGTGAATAATATTGATAAATGGAAAGCTGTTGATCATTTTATTACGGATTTACTTATACCAACTGATTCTATTCTTGAAGAGGTACTTCAAGTAAATGCTGAAGCTAATTTGCCAGCACATGATGTTTCGCCAACTCAAGGGAAGTTCTTACAATTGCTCGTGCAAATTCAAGGTGCACGAAATATTTTAGAAATTGGTACTTTAGGTGGATATAGTACAATATGGCTTGCAAGGGCGTTGCCAACAGATGGTCGTCTTATCACGCTTGAAGCAAGTGAAAAGTATGCTGAAATTGCCCGTGCTAATATCAAACGAGCTAATTTGAGTTAAGTGGTTCATGTGCGTACTGGAATGGCAATAGATTCGTTGCAGCAAATGGCTACTGAAAACTGTGAGCCGTTTGATCTTATTTTCATTGATGCTGATAAACAAAACAACCCTGCATATTTTGAATGGGCTCTTAAACTTTCGAGGTGTGGTAGTTTAATTATTGGTGATAATGTAGTGCGCGATGGTGAGGTGGTCAATGGTTTAAATGAAGACGCTCGTGTACAGGGGATACGACGTTTTTATGAACGAATTGCTGCTGAACCGCGTGTTACTGCTACTGTGATCCAAACTGTAGGGAGTAAGGGGTATGATGGATTTGTAATTGCGCTTGTAACAGAAGGATGAGGTCTAGATGCCAATTATAGATCTACTAGACTAGGAGGGGGAAATAAAAAATGTTTGATATGTTATAACATGGATGGAAAACAGGGAACTCTTCTCGTGCTCCTCCAAAATGAATGCAGTACAATGCACTAATAAAATTTGGAGGCTATAAAAATATGAGAAGTGAAAAAGAAATGATGTGTTTAATATTAAATGCAGCAAGAGAAGATGAGCGTATTCGCGCAGTGATTATGAATGGTTCTCGTGTGAATCCGAATGTGAAGAGAGATTGTTTTCAAGATTACGATATTGTATATGTTGTGAAAGATATACAGTCATTCACATCTGATCACAGTTGGATAAATAGATTTGGAAAAATAATGATTGTACAAATGCCAGAAGAAAGCACTTTAGTTCCACCCGAAGAGGATGGAAGCTTTCCTTATTTGATGCAGTTTATAGACGGGAATCGAATCGATTTGACTTTAGTTTCAGTAGAATTAATACATGAAATTCTTGGTGGAGATAGTTTGAGTGTACTTCTTTTTGATAAAGATGGTGCTATTGAGCCATTTCCACCAGCAAATGATTCGGATTACTGTATAAAAAGGCCAACAGCAAAAGAATTTGCAGATTGCTGTAATGAGTTTTGGTGGTGTAGTACAAATGTAGCAAAAGGGTTGTGGAGAGAAGAACTTCCTTATGTAAAAGGAATGCTTGAAGGTCCTATTCGAAATATGCTGATGCAAATGCTAGAATGGCATATTGGGATAAAAACAAATTTTACAGTAAACGCCGGAAAGTTTGGGAAGTATTTTGAACAATATCTTGAGGATGATTTGTGGAAACAATATATAGAGACATTTTCAAATGCAGATTATGAGAATATTTGGAAGTCGTTCTTTGTAATGGGGGATTTATTTAGGGAAACTGCAATCGGAATTGCTAGATATTTTAGTTTTGAATATCCACAAGGTGACGATGCTAGAGTAACAAGCTATCTAAAACATGTGAGATCTTTACCAAAAGATAGTCAAACAATTTATTAAGTATATGATAGATAGAAATAAGACCATTCCAAAATGGGACGGTCTTATTTCTGTTCAGGAACATGAATCATCCTGACAAAATAAGAATGAACTGCATATAAAATTTTAGGGAGGTTTTATTAATTATGTATTATTTTTATCCATCAGAGATACTAACTCCTTTTCAATGGGTTTCAGAACGTAATACGCCTTTATATAATATGTATTCTTATTTGCCATACTCAAATGTATTTTATTATCAAAACTATTTGAGTGTAACGCCTGATTTGCTAAATGCTGGTTTGAAGAATGAGGTTCAAGGTGCAGAAGAAGATAGAGGCTCGTGGACACCTTTTTCTTGGGTTGAAAAATATGCTTATGCATTTTCTGGTCCATATAATAAAGCGGAAGTTGCCCTTACATTTGATGATGGACCAGACTTTGTATTTACTCCGCAAATACTAGATAAGTTAAAAAATTATGGTGTGAAAGCTACTTTTTTTCTTCTTGGTGAAAATGCAGAAAGATATCCTGATGTAGTAAAACGAATTGCAAATGAGGGTCATACTGTTGGGAATCATACGTATAACCACCCAAATTTAGTTAAAGTAAGTGATGAAGAATATCGTAATCAAATTGTAAGAACGGAAGAGATATTGCAGAAGTTGATAGGGTATGCACCAAAGTTTATACGTCCGCCTTATGGTGAAATACGTGAAAAACAATTAGAGTGGGCGACAGAACAGAATTTTATGACTGTACAATGGAGTGTAGATACAGTTGATTGGAAAGGAGTAAGTGCAGAGCAGGTTACAAATACTGTGTTAGGGAATGCGTTTCCAGGAAGTGTTATACTCCAGCATTCTACACCGGGAGGACATTTGCAAGGATCTGTGGATGCGCTAGATCGAATCATTACTGAACTGAAAGCGAAAGGGTCACGTTTCGTGACGCTTCCTAACATGTTTCATACGTCGAAACAGAGAAAGTAAATGACCGATAAGGTGGACCTATAAATATAAAATACTGTATTCAGCTTGTACATCATTTAAACAAGAGTGGTGTATTTTTGTTTTTGGAAAATATAGGTTTTCGATTGGTTTTTGTTGTATAATAAAACTATAAACTGACAAATAAGTTTGAAAATATGTGTGTGGATGTGGAGGGAATAAGATGACATATGCGCTTGTAAATATAGGAATGAGCTTGTTAATCGGTATTATATTTATACTATCCGCACTCATATTGCAAAAAAATCCACCAACAGATATTAACGCAGTATACGGATATCGAACAAAGCGATCAATGAAAAATAAAGATTTGTGGGATGTTGGAAATCAATATAGCGCTGAAGTTATGAAACAAAATGGACTTTTAATGATTTTAATAGGAAGTTTAATCGGATTGCTATTTTGGTACCCACATACAATGATTGCTATTTTAATCCTTATGATAGTATTAATCATTCGTTTGTTTATACGGGTGGAGAAGAAATTAAAGGTACTGGAGAAACAATAAACTTTACTTGTGAAATTTTCAAGCTGTTCTATTAAGGAAGTACAAATAGTTTTGACCCCTGCACTATTTAAGTGGGGGTCAATTAAATTTTAGAAGTTATTGATTTTTAGCATATCTCGTCCTTTTTCTACGACAAATTCATAATATTCAAGCTCATATGGATAAATATCTTCAAATGTTATTGTAATAGATTTAGCGCTTTTGTTTAAAACTGGAATGCCTGTTGTAGATGAGATTTCTCCTTTTAAAAGCTGTAAAAAAGAAGTCGCATTTACTTTCATTACATCTTCAACTTCATCACCTGGAGCAAATGGAAGTGGTTTTGTAACAGCATGAAAATACATATGACACATTTCACGGTCAATGAAATGCGGGATTTCATGGTTGATTTTAAAAATGCCTTTGTACTCTAAATCAGTAGCTTGAAAGGAAAGTCCTAATTCCTCTTTTACTTCACGAAGACCCCCTATTCGTATATCTTCATCATGCATAATATGTCCCGCTGATGTAATATCCCATTTTCCTGGGAAATCTTTCTTGTTTTTAGCACGTAATTGGAAGTGTAGAAAGATGTCTTCATTATCTTTTTCTACAAACCAACAATGGAATGTTTCGTGCCAATCACCGTCACGATGTACATCATCACGTAGTTTTTTTCCAATTTTGTTTCCTTCTGTATCAAATATCGTTAACCATTCTGCCATTGATATTCCCCTTTCTGCATAGTTTATTATACAATGAATGTATGTAATTTTGGGAAAATAACGATAATTAAGTAGGGAGTGTATATGGAATGGGACTAGGCGAGAAAAAAATAAATTCGCTCATTTCAACAGAAGAAGAATTACGTCTTATTTTAGGATATCCAAGTGAACGCGCGGTGAAAAAAGTGATCCCATCACTCGATTATCATTGTCGTGAATTTCTATCTAAGTCTCCTTTTCTAGTAATATCTACTTCAGATGAATTTGGTCATTGTGATGCATCACCAAGAGGGGATGCACCTGGATTTGTATATGTTTTAAATGAAAATCAAATTGTAATTCCAGAAAGACCGGGGAATCGGAGAGTGGATTCTATCCTTAATATTTTATCTAACTCACGGGTGGGACTTATCTTTTTTATTCCAGGGCTTGGAGAATCATTACGGATAAATGGGCGTGCAACTATCACAAAAGACGAAGAGATTTTAGAGAAAATGCAAGTAAGGGGTCGCAATCCACTTCTCGGAATCGTTGTAAAAATAGAGGAGTGTTTCATCCATTGTGCAAAAGCATTTATACGTTCTGAATTATGGAATCCAGATTCTTGGTTAGAAAAAGAAGCATTACCATCAGCAGCAAAAATGCTTGCTGATCATGCAAAAGTAAATGCAAATGAAGAAGAAGTCGCACGTTCTTTAGAAGAAAGTTATACAAAAAGATTATATTGAAAATATTGCATAGTACATTGATTGATAAAATATATAAATATAATTAATGATTTAGGAATCTAAAGAGCATTCATTCTATTGGTAATCAGTATTTAAAATCAAAAGCATAATTGTTTTACTTGATATTTTTATCCCGCATTAACGGGCAGTAAGACCCCCACCTCAAAATTTGGAAAAGCAAAGAAGTTAGAAGGGGGATGAACTGCCCGTAAAAGCCCGATTGGTGAGGGCTAATAATCAGTGGGGGATGAAGAAAACCCCCACTGATTAAAGTTTCACTTTATGTGAATTCCAATTTTAAAAAGGTAATTATGTGGGTTTAATCATTTTTTTAGTAGTTTAAATTATTATCTTGAAATAAGTTATAAAAGTGTAATTATCTTGTGGAAAATAAAAGGTATAATTTTTTTCTCAAAAATGGGATTGATTTTTCAAATTTTCGTAATTATAATAATTTAACAAATAGACATGAACGAAAAGTAAGGATAAGGACATGAGATAATTTTTACGGTTTACAGAGAGGGAAGCCAAAGGCTGTGAGCTTCCTAACACGGGGAATTCTCTTACCACCTTTGAGCTTCAATAGTGAACGAGTAATCTAGTAATTATTGACGGTCTCAGCCGTTATCTGATCTTGAGCAATCCGAGGTGAATGTATATTTGGATTGGAACAAGGGTGGAACCACGAAAACACATTCGTCCCTTTTATAGGGATGAGTGTGTTTTTTTATACAAAGTTAATATTCGAAAATTAAAAATATAAAAAATATTCCTTGCTTTTGTATGATATGTACGTATAATAATTTAACAAATAGATATGAACGAAAAGTAGTGATAAGGACATGAGATAATTTTTACGGTTTGCAGAGAGGGAGGCCAAAGGCTGTGAGCTTCCTAACACGAGAAATAATCTTACCACCTTTGAACTTCAATAGTGAACGAGTAATCTAGTAATTATTGACGGTTTCAGCCGTTATCTGATCTTGAGCAATCCGAAGCGAATGTATATTTGGATTGGAACAAGGGTGGAACCACGAAAACACATTCGTCCCTTTTATAGGGATGAGTGTGTTTTTTTTATAAAATGTATTACTGAATTGAAAGGAGGTGCAGTGGAGTGAAACGAGTGATCCGAACGAGAATCACCATTAACTGCGCAAATAGGAAGAAGATAATGGTCAAGTAGTTTAAAAAATAGGAGGAGATTAAAAAATGAGCAATGTAGTACATGTTGGAGTATTAGGACTTGGAACAGTAGGGAGCGGTGTCGTTCATATTTTGGAAGGTCACAAGGAGAAAATAAGTCTTGATACAGGATATGAAGTAAAGGTAAAGGCAGTGGCAGTACGTGATGTGGAAAAAGAACGAGATGTTTCAATTGATGGAATCATGATAACAAATGATGCAGATGAAATTTTAGAAGATCCCAATATTGATATCGTAGTAGAGGTGATGGGTGGAATTCAAGAAGCAAAACAGGCTATTATAAGGGCGTTATGTAATAAGAAACATGTCGTAACTGCAAACAAAGATTTAATGGCTGTATACGGTAATGAATTGTTAAAATTAGCGAATGCAAATGGTTGTCAGTTGTATTATGAAGCAAGTGTAGCTGGAGGAATTCCAATTTTAAGAGGACTAGTAGACGGCTTAGCTTCTGATCATATTGAAAAGATTATGGGAATTGTAAATGGCACAACGAATTATATACTAACAAAAATGAGTCAAAATGGTTGGTCGTATGAACAGGCGCTTCAAGAAGCTCAAAAGCTAGGCTTTGCAGAATCAGATCCGTCAGCAGATGTAGATGGACTGGATGCTGCACGAAAGGTAGCTATTCTTGCAAACTTAGGATTTTCGATGAATGTTTCTTTAGATGATGTACATGTTCGAGGTATTCGAAATGTAGAAAAAGAAGATTTAGAAATGGCTGGGAAGCTAGGTTTTACTATGAAGCTAGTCGGGAAAGCGGAGAAGCAAGGTTCAGCTGTTAATTTAAGCGTAGCACCTACTTTATTACCGAGTCAGCATCCATTATCCAGTGTGAATAACGAATTTAACGCTGTATATGTACACGGTCATGCGGTTGGTGAAGTTATGTTTTATGGGCCAGGGGCTGGAAAATTGCCAACAGGATCTGCTGTAGTAAGTGATATTATTTCAATCGTTAAAAATATGAATCAAATAGTGAAAAGTAAAGGTGTGTTAAAAGAGTCAGTGCCTTATACACTAAAAGGGGATGAAGAAGTTGTCTCGAAATATTTTTTACGCATTTTATTACGTGATGAACCAGGGATGTTTCAGGAAATTACAGAATGTTTCGTCAATGAATCGGTTAGCTTAGAAGAAATTGTGCAACTTCCATTAAATCAAGAGCTTGCGGAAATTGTGATTGTGACGCATCAAACTTCAAAGTACCAATTCGAAAAAGTTTTAACATTACTAGAGAATGTAGCAAATGAAATAAAAAGTTATTACGCTATTGAGGAGGAAAAACAATATGTATAAAGGATTATTAAAACAATATGCTTCTTATTTACCAGTGAATGACAATACACCAGATGTAAGCTTGATGGAAGGGAATACACCACTCATTCCACTTCTGAATATTTCTAAAGAATTAGGGATTCATTTGTATGGAAAATATGAAGGTGCTAACCCTACAGGATCTTTTAAAGATAGAGGGATGGTGATGGCAGTTGCGAAAGCGAAAGAAGAAGGATCACAGGCAATTATTTGTGCATCAACAGGTAATACATCAGCAGCGGCAGCGGCATACGCTGCTCGTCTTGGGCTGAAGTGTATTATCGTTATACCAGAAGGGAAAATTGCTCATGGAAAATTAGCACAAGCTATTGCGTATGGAGCAGAGATTATTTCAATTGAAGGAAACTTTGATGACGCACTTCGAGCTGTACGTCAGATTGCAGATGAAGAACCAATTACATTAGTAAACTCTGTTAATCCATATCGAATTGAAGGACAAAAAACAGCTGCGTTTGAAATTTGTGATCAGTTGCAAAAAGCACCAGATGTCCTTGCTATTCCGGTTGGAAATGCAGGGAATATTACGGCATACTGGAAAGGTTTTTGTGAATATGAGAAAGAAAAGGGATTCAAGAAACCTAGAATTCACGGTTTTGAAGCCGAAGGAGCAGCTGCAATTGTAAAAGGTCATGTCATTGATTCACCCGAAACAATCGCAACTGCAATTCGTATTGGTAATCCAGCAAGCTGGTCCTATGCTGTAGAAGCAGCAGAGCAATCAAACGGTGAAATTGATATGGTATCAGACGAAGAAATCTTAAGTGCCTATCAGTTGCTAGCAAAAACAGAAGGAGTTTTTGCAGAACCAGGGTCAAGTGCTTCTCTAGCAGGTGTAATTAAACATGTTCAAGCAGGGAAAATCAAAAAGGGAGAGACAGTTGTTGCTGTATTAACAGGAAATGGTTTAAAAGATCCTGATATTGCTATTGCCTCTAATCACTTAGAGATTGCAAGTGTTTCAAACGATATGGAACAAATAAAAGAACATATTAAAGGAGTGATTGTTTCGTGATTCCATTTAAAGTTCGTGTTCCAGCTAGTACGGCAAATGTAGGTCCGGGTTTTGATTCTGTTGGAATAGCATTATCATTATATTTGGAAGTGGCTGTGAAGGAACAATCAGCTCATTGGCATGTTATACATTCATTCGATTCTTCTATCCCAAATGATGAGAGAAACTTAATTGTAAGTACAGCACTTAAAGTATGTCCTTCGTTATCTTCCTATATAATAGAAGTTACTAGTAATATTCCACTTACGCGAGGATTGGGGAGCAGCGCATCAGCGATTGTAGCAGGAATAGAACTTGCCAATGAACTTGGAGAATTACATTTAACAACAGATGAGAAAGTTCATCTTGCTACAAGTTTTGAGGGACACCCTGATAATGTAGCTGCTTCTATTTTAGGAGGTACTGTTATTGGCGCGATGGATGGGAATCATGTATCTGTTGTTAGAATAGAGAGTAAAGAATTAGGTGTAATCTCTCTTATTCCTGATGAAGAATTAAATACAAATAAAAGTCGTTCTGTATTGCCAGAAATATTTCAGTTTCATGATGCTGTTCGTGCAAGTGCAGTCAGCAATGTTTTAGTAGCAGCGTTATGCCAAAAGAAGTGGGAAATTGTTGGTGAAATGATGGAAAGAGATCAATTTCATGAACCATACCGTTCACAGCTTGTTACATTTTTACCCGCAGTTCGGATGTATGCGAAAAAGTTTGGAGCATATGGGACAGCACTTAGTGGGGCTGGTCCATCTCTTTTTATATTGACTCCATATGAAAAACGCGAGGAAGTTGCTGAACAATTAGCAAAAGTATTTCCGGCGATGCAAGTTTGTGAGCTAGAAATTGATCATGAAGGAACAGTTGTGAAAAGGGAACAAAGTGCTGGTAGAACAGAAGAGAAGTATAGTATATAGATAAGGGATTAAAGAAGAGAAGTTTCTTATATAATAGACATAAAGGAGTCGAACTCTTTTCTTGTTTTAGGTTGGTGTAGTAACGACCGTAATACAAGAATTTTGAGACAGGCTTCTTTTTGTATGCTCTTTGCCATATTCCTGTAACAAACCACCTATATATTCAGTGGTGGAGGTGCAGAAGATGAAAAAAATGATGACAATATGTCTTCTTACAACAATGACAATTACGGCTTTGACGGGATGCAATTGGAAACAAAAAAATGTTTCACAGGAATTCAAAGCAAAAAAAGTAACATATAAAGATTTTACGTATGAGGTTAATCCAGAAACGTTTGCTTTAACAATAGACCATGATGGAGTGAAGGAGCAAGCATCACAGCCTTTACCGAAAATGAAAGTATCAAAGTTGAAAAAAGATGATACACATACATCATGGGAATATCCTGATCAGAAAATAAAAGTGAATTTAGAAAAGAAAAAAGATCATGTAGATATTGCGATTGAATCTACAGGTGCAGAAAGCTTTACTTGGCCAAAAGTACAAGCTGAAAATTATACACTTCCTTTATGGGAAGGTAAGTATATTCCGAGCAATGATGAAAATTGGAAGAAATTCTTAAAGGATGAAACGTATTCATTTGCGGAATCATTTTCAATGAAATTTTTTGCGTTAAATGGTTCGAAATATTCCATGGTATTTGTTGCAAACAATATGTTTAATAATGAAGTTGAATTTCATTCTGATCCGAAAATTGGATTTGATTTTACTCATGAATTTCCGAGTATTAACAAAAATAAATCGTACGGTTTTCAACTGTATGTGACTGATAATGATGCGGTAAATATTGCAAAATTGTATAAGAATAATATTGTAGAGAAAGGTGAATTTAAAACATTACAAGAGAAAGCAAAACAAAATAAAGAAGTTGAAAAGTTATACGGAGCAGCTCACTTTTATTTTTGGAATCAAAATGCTTTATCGCAAAGTAATGTAGATTGGCCAAAACTAAGACAACAAATCAATAGTCCTATATTTGGGTGGATGAAAGAACTGATTCAAAAATATAGTAAAGAGCCTGGCGAATTAAATGTATTTGATCAAATTAATAAGCAAGATTTTATTGATAAGTATCAGAAAAATATTGTTTTACGTTATATAAATGAAGTATTGGGAATGAAGGAGTTTTATAAAGAAGATATGTTTCCGAAAGTTGATGATGAGGCAAATCAATTATTGAAAAAAGGCGTAGATCACTTAACTGAAACGGAATTGTATAATTTAAATAAACATTTGTTAAAATCAACACTTGGTGATGCAGTTGAGGATGTTGACAAATGGGGTAGTGCAGATGGAACGAATGTATTAAAAGAGATGGATGAAGCTGGTATTGAACATGCATGGATTGGACTGCCGAACTGGGAACAAGGATTCATTCAACCAGAATTTGTGAAGCTAGCTGAGAAAATAGGATATTTAGTTGGTCCATATGATTCTTATCATTCCATTCATGAAAAAGGAGATAAAAATTGGAATACAGCTTCCTTTAAAGATCCTTCACTATTTGAAGATGCAACGGTTGCCAAAAAAAATGGTGAGAAAATACAAGGATTTCTAGGAAAAGGTCGTAAATTAAATCCGACATTATCTTTGCCTAGTGTGAAAGAACGAGTTAGTGGCATATTAAATAATGGTACCCCATTTAATTCATGGTTTATTGATTGTGACGCCACAGGGGAAATTTATGATGATTATTCTCCAAAACATATTACAACACAAGAACAAGATTTAAAAGCACGTTTAGCACGAATGGATTATATAGCGAAAGAAAAAGGTATGGTTGTTGGCTCTGAGGGTGGAAATGATTTTGCAAGTCAAGTGATTGCTTTTGCACATGGTATTGAAACACCCGTTATTAAATGGGCCGATGAAGATATGAGAAAGAATAAGACAAGTCCATATTATGTTGGGGGTTACTGGTCGCCAAATCAAAATGTTCCAGAAAAGTATGTAAAACAAGTACCAGTGAAGGAAGAATATAAACAAGTGTACTTAAACCCAGTGTATTCAATACCTTTATATAAATTAGTGTACAATGACTCTGTCATTACAACGCATCATTGGGAATGGGGTAGCTTGAAGGTAAAAGATGAAGTCGGAAATCGTATGTTATATGAACTATTGTATAACGTTCCTCCTTTATATCACTTAGATGAAGTTGAATGGAAGAAGCATAAAAATGAAATTACACATCATTTAAAAACATGGGAAGCATTTCATAAAAAAGCAGTAAAAGAAGAGATGACGAATTTTGCATATCTTTCAAAAGACAAACTTGTGCAAACAGCTTCCTATGGAAAGGACATAAAAGTAATTGTAAACTTCTCTGATCAAGATGTAAAAACAGAAGATACAAAAATACCTGCAAAATCGGCTATTATTTTTGACGAAGGTAAGAAAATGATTTACAAACCTGAAATAAATAAACAGTGATAAATGTAGCAGGTTCCCACTGGTATGGTAACGAAAGTGCTAAACTGGTGGGGATTTTTTACTAGTATACAAAATAATTGTAAATTTTTTGAAATTATCATTTGATGTCTTGTTAAAATCCAACACGAGAGTATAATGTGAAATGAAATACATATTGATTTTACTTCTTTATAACGAAACCTTACAAAAATGTAAGGTGAATGAAATGAAATTCAATATGAAGATTGATAGACATGGAGTATACTAGGAAAAGAGAAGGAGAGGAGAATAGACATGAGCTCTGAATTAGAACAAAACACAAGAAGTAAAAAGAAACGTTCTAAAAGAAAATCTGTGAAGTGGTTCATTTTGATTCCATTTTTACTACTCATTTTTGGTGGAGTAGGATATGGTTCGTTTTTATATAATAAAGCAAATGCGGTTGTAAGTGATGCGTATGCAAAAATTGAGAAATCAACTAAACGCGATAAAGAGGTTGAACCGTTAAAAGATAATATTTCTGTTTTAATTATGGGTGTTGATGGAAGTGATATTCGAAAAGGACAATATGGAGAAGCTGTTCGTACGGATGCGCTATTATTGGCAACAATTAATAAAGATGATAAATCAGTAAAATTAGTAAGTATTCCACGTGATTCTCGCGTGTATATTCCATCAAAAAAGAAATTGGATAAAATTACGCATGCCCATGTATTTGGTGGAGTTGAAAGTACACGGGATACAGTAGAGAGATTTTTAAATGTTCCAGTTGACTATTATGTGAAATTTAACTTTGATTCCTTTGTGAAAATTGTAGATTCACTTGGTGGTATTGATGTGGATGTACCAGTTGCATTTACAGAACAAGATAGTAAAGATCAAGCAGGTATGATTCATTTAGAAAAAGGTTACCAACATTTAAACGGAGAGCAAGCTCTTGCGTTAGCACGAACTCGTAAAATTGATAGTGATGCAATGCGTGGTCAAAGACAACAGCTCGTTATTGAAGCAATTGCGAAAAAAGCAATGTCTGTTCAATCGATTAGTAAATTAGGTCCCCTTTTAGATGCAGTTGATAGCAAAATGAAAACAAACTTAACATTTGATGATATGCTTTCCATTACAAGAAATATGGCCGGAACTGATTTACAGATGGAGAAAATGCAAATAGAAGGTACGGATAAACGTATCGGTGGTATTTATTACTACATTCCAAATGAAAAAAATGTGCAAGACATTTCTAAAAAGTTAAATGAACATCTAGGTGTTACGCCAAAAGCAGCACGAAACTAATTGTAAAAGGTTGGCGCCTGGCCAACCTTTTTTGATTTATAATATATATGGGTATTAAATAAATCAAAATATTATTGGAGTTATTTAAAAATGTTTACATATATAATAAAATGCATATATATAGTTAGCGAGGAATTACGAAGTACACGAATTAGGGTAAAACTTCCTTTGTATACAGTTTGTTAATGTTCATTTTAGAAGATTGAAAAGAAATTGAATAGATATACTAATATGAATGGAAGAATTATATAAGATTAATAGAAAGGAATTTAATAGAATGGGAAATGTATTTAATGTAAAAAGCATTGTAGTCACAATAGTGGCTGTTGTTGCGATCGCAGTGGGGTATTTTATGTTTCAATCAGTCACATCACCAGCTAGGGCAGTAGCAAATCAAGCGAATTCTATACAGCTTGCAAGTGAGCAGTCAAAAGTGGAGATGAATAAAACAGCACCAAGTCAATTTAATGGTCAAGTTAGAAAAGTTGCCTACCTTACATTTGATGATGGGCCAGGAAAATATACGGCTGAACTACTTAATATATTAAAACAAAATGATGCGAAAGCAACATTTTTCTTAATCGGTGCAAATGTAAAACAATTTGCAGATTTAGTAAAGCGTGAGAAAGCAGAAGGTCATTATGTGGGTATGCATAGTATGACACATGATTTTAAAAAATTGTATACAAATGGCGAGTATGTGAATGAAATGAAAGAAGATCAAGGCTTAATAGCAAATATTATTGGAGAATTTCCGAAATTAACACGTCCTCCGTACGGTTCTATGCCTGGTTTAAATGAAGCGCTTCGTAATAAAGTAGTAGAAGATGGCTTAAAAGTTTGGGATTGGACGATTGACTCTTTAGATTGGAAATATAATAAAATGCCTGTTGATGCTGCTTCAGCAAAAATTGTTGAAAATGTAATTACGGGTGCAACGAATCCTAAAGAAGTTATCTTAATGCATGATATTCATCCGCAATCTGTTGCAGCAGTACCGGCAATTATAAAAGGGTTAAAAGAAAAAGGTTATGAATTTGAAGCGTATCATGAAGGTGATCACTTCCCGTTGAATTTTTGGCATGACAAACGTATGTAACATAGGAGGAAAAGAAGTTGGGTTATAGAAAATTAGCACTAGTTGGAGCATTATCAGTAGGATTATTATCAGGTTGTTTTGGCGAAAAGCCAGAAGAAAATCTATTTGTTGCATTTGAAAACGCAGCTAAACAAGAAAAGTCATTGTTTGAAGATGCGAAAAAATTAGAGACGTTGGAAAAACAAGGCCAGGAATTATATGCTCAAATTATAAAAGAAGGAAAAGAGCATAATGAAGCTGTTGCCCAAAAATTAGACCAAGCAGTTTTAAATGTGGGCGAGCGTGAAAAAATATTAAAAAATGAAAAAGATGCATTAGAGAAAGCACAGAAAGAGACGAACTCAGTTCAAAGTAATGTAGAGAAAATTGAAGATAAAAAAATACAAAAACAAGCGAAAAAAGTAGAAGAATCTTATAAGAATCGTTATGATGCTTTTCAAAAAATGAACGAAAGCTATGTGAAATCAATGGCGATTGAAAAAGAACTTTATGCGAAGTTAAAAGTAAAAGAAACAAAGTTAAAAGAAATCGGTGAGAAAGTGAAAGCTGTAAATCAATTAACGGAAGAAATGCAAAAAGAAAAAGAGAAGTTTAATGGATATACAAAAGAGTATAATGAAGGAAAACTAGCATTCTATAAGGAAGCGAAAATCAAGGTTAAGGAACAAAAATAAAGTATATAAATCCAAATTAAAAAACCGACATAAATCCTTTCTTTTTAGGGGAGAGAGCATCCGGCCATGCATAGAAGCGGTCAGATCATCTTCTTGCCCTATGCCAAGTGAAAACAGAGAGAGAAAACGAGTGCAAGTCATCTTTTTTCTTCGTAGCAGCGATTTATATGTCGAAAAATCAAAGTGGATTTATATAGTATGATGTTAGGTAATACATAAATTTAAGGTGTAAGGCTCAAATGCGAAAAGGTAATGAAATACCTTAATCAAATAATATAGACAAAAAAGCTGAAAGACATTTAAATTATAATGTTTTTCGGCTTTTTTAACTTGTAGGACAGAAAAGACTGGAAATGAAATTCTAAAAGAGTTATAGTTTAATGTTTAAGGAGAAAAAAGATGTTTAAGAAAAGAAATGATGAACATCATATAAGTAAGGAGAATGAAAAATGACATATGAATTTTTACTCAAATTAGGTTTGGCACTCTTTTTAGGTTTATTTATAGGCATTGACAGGCAACTAAAGAATAAACCACTCGGTGTGAAAACAAGTATGGTCATTTCTGTAGCAAGTTGTTTAATTACGATGGTTTCGATTGAATCTGTGAATGTTTACTCTTCACCAGGACATACAAATATGGACCCAATGCGTTTAGCAGCACAAATTGTAAGTGGTGTTGGTTTCCTTGGAGCAGGTGTAATTTTAAGAAGAAATAATGATGTGATTTCAGGATTAACAACAGCATCAATGGTTTGGGCAGCATCTGCTTTAGGGATTGCAATTGGGGCAGGTTTTTATATACAAGCAATCGTTGCAATGATTCTTATTATATTAGCCATAAATGTATTGCCACACCTTGTTAAAATAGCAGGTCCTTATTCTTTAAGACAAAGGGATTTAGCGATTAAAATTATCGTAAAAGAGCACCGAGAATTAGATGGCATTTTTAAACAAATTAAAAACTTAAACATGCAAGTGAAACGCGTGAAAATTAAAGATATTGATAGTGAATCTCAGCAATTAGAAATGGTTATATTAGCACCTGAAGATTTATATACAACCGAATTATACAGTTCCTTAAAGGAAATTGATCATATTGTTTCGGTTGAGGTTGAAAGTAGATAATTATAAAGTTTAATGAGTGAAACAAGGTTAAATCAAAAAAGGGTGATGAAATTCACCCTTTTTTATTTGAAAAGTATTGTTTTTTTACACTATTATGAGTAGTAATAACCAACCTTCAATTTTAGAAAAAATAAAGAAGTTAAGCGAATGATGAAGAACCTCCCATGATTAAAATTCCACTTTATCAGTAGGGAAAACAAGACCGATTTGTTGTCTAGCCTCCTTCATAATTTTTTTGCTCTAACCTTGAATAAACCGCTGTAAGAGAAAAGTCTTGTAATATACGTGAATCTTTGATAGATCTAGTTGCGATTGTATTTGTTCCAACTATTCCAACTTTAAAATGTTTTTGATATGAATTGCCATAGGAAATTAATTATATAGGGAAGAATGGGAAATATTAAATGATTTGCTTAATTGATATAGATGCTATGTTACCCTTTGGTATAATGAGGGACAAGAGGGGGAGACGAAATGGATATAACAATTAGAAAGGCAACAGAAAAGGATATAAAAGGGATCGCAAAAGTGCATGTTGATAGTTGGAAGATAACATATAAAGGAATAATATATGATGAAATCATAGACAATGCAACGTATGAAAGTCGGGAAAAGCAATGGGAAAATATCTTTAAACAAGCGGTAGGAAATGAATATAGGTATGTGGCAGAAACGTTTGATCAGAAAATTATAGGATTTATTGATGGTGGTCATGAAAGAACAGGAAAGTATAATTGTGACGGAGAACTGTATGCGATTTACTTATTGAAAGAATATCAAGGAAATAAATTAGGAAAGAGATTATTTCAAGAACTTGTGTCAGAATTTATAAAAAATGATATGTCTTCTGTATTAGTATGGGTTGTTTCTAGTAATCCTTCTAAGCTTTTTTATGAAAAATTCAGACCAGAACTTATTGATACAAAATTTTTGGAAAGGTTAGCTGTAGAAGAAACGGCATATTGTTGGAGAAATATTAAAAGTCTGTATAAGAGCTTAACATATTGAACTACCCCCACCTACCTCTATAAGAGCTTGAGGTGGGGGATTCTCCTGTCTCTGTCCTCACAAAAACAGTTCCTCTCGTTCAACAAAGAGGATACAACAATATAGAGTTCGGTAGTGTCTGTATGTAATGTAAGACGACCCATTCTATCTTCCGACGAAAGGTAAACAAAATAGGTACAGCTACTTTGTTCTTATATCGAGGATAGAACACTTTGTCATGCATCCAGTTCCTAGACTTGTTATCTGCTCTGGTAATAAGCGTGAAAATCTGGGACAAAGTGCTCTTTTTTATCATGCAAATAGTTTTGCTAGTTTTTTCTTTTCATTTTCAAACAAGTGTAACCGTTCGATTTGTAAGACTTCTTTCGGTTGATCTACATCGTATAGCTGATAGAAATGATGCGTGCGAATATCCAATCGATTGTTTAATTGATGCCAATGGCTCCAGTGATGTGCGTCTTTCTTTGGAATATAAGGCTGAAGCACCCCAGGTACTTTTTCTTTATACCCTAACCCTCGGCGCCCAATCGTAAAAGCCGCGGATTGATGAATAGAGATGCCGAATTTCCGCATGTATTTCATCTTTCCGGAGATTGAAGTGTAAGCGGGATTCACTTGAAAGACAGCCACACCCCTTTTATCTGCACGATTCAGAATTGCACTTGTCATCTTCTCATAAGCAAACATACTCCTCATTCGATTCGCATGTTTATTTCCATATCGATTCCCTGTTTTCGATTGGGTTGTATCTAACTTCTCGATGACAATCGGCTTGTTATACCGCTCCGCTAAGTCCACTAAGCGAATCGCTTCCACTTCGATGATCTTTGTGATTTGTCCTGTGGATTTACCCATGATAGAAAAACCAAGGGAACCACTTCCTTTGTAATTCCCATCCTTCGTTACATTCGCCCACGCAAAATGCTCAAGATTACAATCCAAACCAATGACACCATCTGATTTACTATAATTTGTGTGAGGATTTTCCGGTACATCGACTAAACATTTTACAATGTAATATTCCCCATAGTCTTCCACAGACCACGTAATTGGTTTACCGTGTTTTTTCTTATTTTCACACTGTAATTGAGTTATGATCACTTCCTCAATGATTTCTTGTCCATACGGGAACGTAACAGCTGGAAACATCAGTGTTTTTCCGGAACTTGTCGTCATCCATAATCCCTGTGTCTCAGGCACATACTGAAACACAAAATTCCCATGTTTGGCATCTTTACGGCCAGATAGAATGAGTTGTTTATTTCGAGAACGGGAAAAGAATGTTTTCCATTTGTCGTGGTTACGTACAAACTCGCGGGTGGTAAATTGAGAGCGAAATAGTTTTTTGCTTCCAAATACTGCGCTTGGAATATGCGTTTTATATGATGGAAGTTTCTGAGTTAAACGGTATTGGCTGTGGGTTAAAAGGCCGATTTTCGCCTGAATCCTTTTGATTTGAACATCTAAGTATTGGTGCTCAAACAGATATTCATTCAGCCAAATCAATGTGTCTTTTTTACGGGATAAGGAAATGAGGTTGTTGTGCTTTGCGAAGCGAGTGTTTTTTGGAAACGTCAGCTTTCCTTTTACACAACTTTGTTTGATTTTACGAAGGTTTGTCAGTTTTGTCCGTTCTTGTTTCAACTTTTTCTTAAGTTTCTTAATTTTCTCTTGTGTTTGTTTCTCATATCGTTTTTGTAATTCCATTAAACCTGTAAACAACGCCTTCGCTTCTTGCGCCGCACTGTTTGCATAGTAATCATTCAATTGATATTTCCGCTTGAGAACGAGATGAAGACTGTCTGTATATATCTTACGGTTCCAACGTTTTTCCCGAACAATCGTTTGAAATGCAAATCGTTTCGCCCGATTACATGTTTCGATTGTCTGTGTGACTACATCTACCATCTCATGGGGTAAATCTGTCTTATAGATCCGTTTCGAAAAATACGCTTTCTTCACCTGTTTTCACCTCATTTTATTTGATAAGATCATTATACATCAAAACAAACATACGTTCTGAAAAAAGAGACGTTTTCTTTAAAAAGAAAAAACCGAGAAGACCCCCACCTTCACTTGGTCTAGAGGAGGGGGTCTTTTCGGTTAACATAATAAAATATGAAGTTTTCAGCTTACGAATGTATTTAGCCTATGGGAAGGTGTATTCATACTAGGACTTTTATTCCAAAATTAAAAAATGTATATTTTTTACCAATAAATACCAAGTATAAAACGTGTAATTTTTAAACATTTTAATATATAAAGGAGGTGAACGGTAATGGCTAGAAATCGTAATTCAAATCAGTTAGTATCAAACGGAGCACAAGCAGCTCTTGATCAAATGAAGTATGAAATTGCACAGGAATTTGGTGTACAACTTGGAGCCGATACTTCTTCACGTGCGAATGGTTCTGTAGGTGGTGAAATCACAAAACGCCTTGTAGCTATGGCAGAACAACAGCTTGGTGGCGGGTATACTCGTTAATTTAAAGCAGTATGAGAGAAAGGAAGAATTCTTCCTTTCTTTTTTGTATAGTTTTTACTAAAACAAAAGTGAGTTTTCCATTTAATAGCACGAATATACTGTTGTAAGGATTGGAAAAATAGAAGTAATGCTATGATATACTCCAATTTCTTTTGTTATATAAGTTGAAAAGCAGACAAAATGTGATAGCCCTGATGAAATTTAAAAATGAATTTCATCAGGGTTACTATATGGAAAGAAATACGTGAGGAAGGGTCTCGAAATCAACATGCTAAAAAAAGAAAACTGTTGTTTAATTGCACTTGCATCTGTTCCACTTGTTATGACATTAGGAAATTCCATGCTAATTCCAATCCTTCCGACACTTGAAAAAAAACTCCATATCTCTTCTTTTCAAGTATCCATGATTATTACAATATATTCTATCGTTGCTATTGTATTGATTCCGATTGCTGGGTATTTATCGGATCGCTGGGGACGTAAAATGGTAATGGTTCCAAGTTTGTTAATTGCAGCTATCGGTGGTGCAATAACGGGTTGGGTATCATGGAAAGTGGAAAATCCATATGTTTGGATTCTAATTGGAAGAGCGATTCAAGGGATAGGTGCTGCTGGAGCGATGCCAGTTGTAATCCCATGTGTTGGTGATTTATATAAAGATGAAAAACAAGTAAGTACGGGATTAGGGATTATTGAAACGTCAAATACATTTGGGAAAGTTCTAAGTCCAATATTAGGTTCTGCTCTCGCAGCAGTAGTATGGTTTTTACCATTTTGGGCCATTCCAGTTTTATGTGCTGTTGCTATCATCTTATTATTACTGTTAGTAAAAGCAAAGAAACAAGAAAATCAAGCACCACCTTTCAAAGAATTCATTCAATCAATCGGTTCAACTTTCCAAGAAAAGGGAAGATGGTTAGTCGCAATTTTTGCATTAGGTGCTATCATTATGCTCATATTATTTGGAATTCTTTTTTATTTGTCTACGATATTGGAAGAGAAATATAACATTCATGGAATTTGGAAAGGCTGTATACTTGCGATTCCGTTGCTTGTATTATCAATAAGTTCATACATGGCAGGAAAGAAAATTGGTGATGACCAAGATGTTATGAAAAAATGTATATATATCGGATTTATATTAGCAGCCGCGTCTGTTATACTTCCATTATTTTTAAAAGGCATTTACTTGTTAATTCTTTGTCTTGTTGTTATGGGAATGGGAATCGGGATTGCTTTACCGTGTTTAGATGCTCTTATTACACAAGGGATTGAAAAAGAACAAAGAGGAACTGTTACCTCTTTTTATAGTTCAATGCGTTTTACTGGTGTAGCAGCGGGACCACCTCTGTATGCTTACTTTATGAAGGGGACAGATCATGAAGTATTTTATTTAACCTGCATATTTGCAGTTGCTGGAGCAATTATTACAATAGTGTGGATTAAGCCTAAAAAGAATAATAAACCTTTAAATTCAGTTCCGGAACCTACATCTTAATTCAAAATTTTATAAGGTCTATCAAAAAGTCCATCTGCAAATGATTGCAAATGGACTTTTTTAATATATCATTTCAACCTGTTAATTCTCTTTCGTATGATCAACATAGTGATCATAATCAGGTATTGCCAGTTAATCAAAATTTTCAACAAGTTTATTTAGGCACGCTGTTAATGGCTTACCGGATATCGGAATTCCATATAAGTAACTGCTCCTTTTATGAACATTATACAAGAAATACAACTTTAATTATTGTTTAACAATTATCTATAAAGTGAAACTTTAATCAGTGGGGGGTTTCTTCATCCCCCACTGATTATTAGTTGAACTAATCGGGCTTTTACGGGCAGTTCATCCCCCTCCTAACTCCGTTGCTTTTGCCAAATTTTGAGGTGGGGGTCTTACTGCCCGTTAATGCGGGATAAATATACTGAACCGTTATACTTTCTTTTCTAAAAAATGAGTTATTTTAACATGTAAAGAGCAACTCCCCAAATAATAACCCCTGAAATTTTATTTAGAATTGCAATTGAGTTTCCTGATGAATTTAATTTTCCCAGCACGTGCCCTGCAAATGCTAAGCCAATAAACCAAAGCCAAGAAACTATAATTGTTGTAAAAGTAAAGGCCCATTTTTCGTTGCCTACATATTGAATAGAGTTTGTGCCAATGACGCCAATTGTATCTAAAATTGCATGAGGATTCAATAAGGAAACAGAAGCGGCAAAGATAATTTGCTTTTTGATAGTCATCGTTTTTGCTTCAATCGTCTCTTTTGTAGAATCACTTTTCCAAATCATCCATCCCATATAAATCAGAAAGAAAAATCCAATTACATAAAGTATTGTTGTTAGCCATGAAAAGGTCAGAAGCATAAGTGATACACCTTGTACTGCAATCAAAATTAAAATTGTATCGCAGATTGATGCGGTTAGAACAACTGGTGTAGCCCGTAAAATATTTGGCTGACTAGCACCTTGGTTAAAGACAAAGACGTTTTGTACACCTAATGGAATAATGAGTCCAAACGCAAGAACCATTCCGTGAAGAATTGCTTCAATCATTTTATTTCCTCCCATATAAATTACTGAAATATGATAGTGTATATTGTATAGAAGAAAATCGAAATTGTATCCATCCATATGGTTGGATAATAAACCAACCAAAAAGAAGTGAGGTGATAAAATGGAGCGATTTGACTGGAAGCCAAATGGATTCTCTCCGATTCCCTTATATAAACAAATTGAGGAATATATAAAAGAGAAGATTATAAATGGAGAATGGACGATTGGTACAAAATTACCGTCACAGCGAGCTTTTTCACAAGCATTTGAAGTGAATCGAAGTACAATTATAATGGCTTTAGATGAATTAGCAGCGCAAGGATTGATTGAGGGAAAGGGTAGAAGAGGAACAATTGTGAGAAACGATACATGGAGTGTATCAACTTTGGTGCCTCCTCCTAACTGGAATTCTTATGTAGAAACAGGTATTTATTATCCGAATCTTCCCACCATTCAAGAGATTAATGAAGCCGAATTTTATCCACATATCATTCGATTGGGTACTGGTGAACTTTCACCAGAACTTTTACCTGAAAAGAAAACGAAGCAAATCATGAAAGAACTTTCTCGTGGGAAAATTCCTTTAGGATATGAGGAACCAAGAGGAGACTTCAAGTTGAGAGAACAAATAGCCACGTATTTACAAAAATATGATATTTTTGCATCGCCGGCATCTATATTAATTGTTTCGGGAGCAATTCAAGCACTGCAACTTATTTCGATGGGACTTCTATGCAAAGGCTCATCCATTTTACTTGAAAAACCATCTTATTTATACTCCCTCAATGTTTTTCAATCTGCAGGAATGCGTTTGTTTGGTATTCCGATGGATGAAAATGGGGTTCAGCCATCACTTATTTCAAAATATAAAAGACGATTCAATGGTTCAATTTTATATACTATTCCGTCTTTTCATAATCCAACAAGTCTTGTCATGAATGAACAAAGAAGGCAAGACGTTATGAAAGTATGTAATGAAATTGGATTACCTATAATTGAAGATGCCGTGTATCAAGATTTATGGCTTGATTCGTCTCCACCAAAACCATTGAAGGCATATGATACAAATGGGATCGTATTACATATTGGAAGTATGTCAAAAGTCATTAGTCCGGGTTTAAGAATCGGCTGGGTTGTTGGACCAGAACCAGTCATTAAAAGATTGGCAGATATAAAAATGCAAATGGATTACGGCTCGAGTTCGTTATCACAACGAGTTGCTGCAGAATGGTTTGCAAGTGAGTTATATGAGAAACATATACAGCAAATACGAATTGAGTTGAAAAAACGGAGAGACTTTATGCTTGCAATGCTAGAGAAATACTGCAGAGATATAGCAACTTGGCAAATACCAAGCGGTGGATTTTATATTTGGCTACATATTGAACAAAACATTTCGATGCGGGAGTTGTTTGAAAAAGCATTACAAGAAAAAATTCTACTCAATCCTGGAAATGTGTATGATAGAAATGCAAGCCAATATTTACGTCTTTCTTATTCATATGCCTCAATGCATGATATAGAGAAAGGGATTGAAATGGTTGCGAGATTGATAAAGAATCTCTCAGTACAATAATCACAATTTTTAGAAGTGAAAAATGATATCATAAATACCAGTAATTGGAAAAGGAGAAGAAATATGAAACAATATGTCATTTGTCAGGTTATCGATGGAACAAAGTATTTAGCTGCCTATGCAGAAACAAAACAAGAAGCGATTGAAAAAGCAGAATTATTAGGGTTAAGGACGGGAAGCCGCTACGTTGTTGTTACTGCTGAAGAAGCGGAGGGATTACAGTATCCCTAATTGTTAAGCTACTAAAATAGAGAAAAAGAGTGAATCTAAGATTCGCTCTTTTTTCATATTTGTATAAAATTAACTTCAAATATCATTTCTTTGTTTCTAAGATAATACTATACTTATTTCTGTATATTATAATATTTTATTTGGAAACAGTAATAAGAATGCTGTATGAGCTTATAAGTATTATTTTAACCATAGAAAATACATAGATGATAGAGGAGAGAATAAAATGAATGAAGTAAACATACGGCCTAAAAAAAGGTCTAAGTATCGTATTATGTTAGGAACGTGGTATTACTCTGTAAAAAGGAATATTCAATGGTTAACGGATGGGAAAAAGTATGCTAAAACTTTTCAACAAGAAAAGTTACCTTGTACTGTTATACAGCATCGAACAATACTGCTTCGTAAACTTAAAGATGTAGATATGTGGTATCAAGAGAATAAAATTATTAATTTGAAAATCGCTATTAAACAGTTAAATGGTGTTGTAATTAAGCCGGGAGAAACATTTTCTTATTGGCGTTTAATAGGTAAGACTACAAAGAGAAAAGGGTATGTAGAAGGAATGGTATTGCATTATGGTACTTTTAAACCAGGAGTTGGAGGTGGGCTTTGTCAACTTTCAAATTTAATATACTGGATGACATTACATACAACACTAACCGTAACAGAGCGATATCGTCATAGCTATGATGTATTTCCTGATTCAAAGCGTACACAGCCGTTTGGAAGTGGTGCGACTTGCTCCTATAACTATCTTGATTTACAAATAAAAAATGAAACAGATCAAGCTTATCAACTTCATCTTTACGTGACAGACGAACACTTAGTAGGGGAATGGAGAACAGCCTATCCTCAGCTTTACCAATATGAAGTATATGAAAAAGAACATGCAATTAAGCCAGCGTATTGGGGTGGCTATATCCGATGTAATGTCATACATCGTAGAGCGTTTAATCAACAAAAACAGTTTGTTGAGGATCAATATGTAACGGGAAATCACGCAATAATGATGTATGAGCCACTTCTGGCGTATAGTAGTGGTAAAAGTGAGGAGTAGTACTTTATGAAGAAGCCTAATAAAATGAAACTTTAATTTTACGGGTAGTTAATCTTACCTCTAACATCTTTACTTTCGTTGGACTTTGAGTTGGAGGTATTATTGTTCGTAAGTAGTAGGATAAAACATTTAGTTTATTAGGCTTATTTCTTTTTTATGATTTAGTGGTCTTACAATATCCATGTGAAAATAATGAAAAAAGTAAATGAATACAGTAAGAAGTATTTTTCTAAGGATTCTATGGATAGTAATGCTAATTTCTTTTTCAAATTCGATTCCCATTTCTAAATCGATTAATATATGTTTTGAAATTCCAAGACTGTAAAAATTTTTCGGCAGCGTGAAAACCAGACTGATAAAGCCATTCTTTTTCCTCAGTAGTTAATTGGAATTTTGTACTTGTAATTGTTCCAGTTGGAATTGCAATGGTTCTTGCTTTCGATTCTTTATCTAGATGGCGTAAGTCATGTGCTTGCATCATCGTTTTGAATAAGCCTTTAAACATCGAGATGGGATCTTCATAAGGAACAGGTTCAGCTTGTATTTCATTTTTTACAAAATGAAAGCCAAAAGTTGGCCAACGGGGTATATTAGGTGAGTCAAAAATCCAAATTGGATAATTGCTAAGAAGACCTCCATCAACCATATAACAAGGTTGTTTCCATTTAGGTGTTTTCCATTTTACTGGTTCGAAATAGAAAGGGATAGTACTGCTCATTCTAACAGCTTTTGCGATAGAGAAATCTTGATTTGTAAATCCATAGTTTGGTAAATCATCAGGGAAAATAACCATCTTTCCATTACTAATATCTGAGGCAATGATTTTTAAGTTTTGTGGATTAGATAAGTCGCTAAAATTATGAATCCCTTTTTTGTGTAGTAAGTCTTCTAACCATGTTTCTAAAAAAACATTTGAATAAATCCCTAATTTAGCCCATGCATTTAATCCCTTTCCTACAAAAGGAATTTTATCAAGTAAAGTTTTTTTTATAAATTGATGATAATTAACGTTACTAATAATTGTTTTTAATTCTTCACAAGAGTAACCTGCTGCCAGAAGGGCTGCAATAATAGCTCCAGCTGATGTTCCCGCTACACGTTCACATTCATAGCCTTGCTTTGCTAATGCACAAATTGCACCAACATGTGCAATTCCTCGAACGCCGCCACCTTCAAAGACACCATCGATTTTCATAGGAATAATTCCTTTCAAAGATTGGATTTGCCGTATAGCAAAAAAGCACGTGATTCACGTGCTTTTTTACAATAGTTTTTAAAGCCACTTAGCAACCGATGAAGCCGCCACAGCAGCTAGCTCCAATGATGATTAGAAGGATGAATAAAACGATTAATAAAGCGAAACCGCCGTAACCGCAACCACCACCATAACCGCCGTAACCGTAACCGCCACCACAACTGTAGCCGTAACCGCCACCATAACCATAACCCATATGGAATGCCTCCTTATAATAAAAGTTGAAATAAAGAAAAATGAACAATTTGAGGATCTGCTATAAGGAATTATGAAAGATCGTGTTTGTAGGAACACTGTATACTATGCTGTTTTAAACTTATTCGCGTCCTAGGGATAAGCCTGTTTTTTTGAATAACTTATTTCGATTTTTTAGGATGAAGGATGTACTGTATGTGTGTTATGATACGGATAAGCACATTTACGTAAGGAGAAGTTATGAGAAACCAGATTGATTTATTAATTGATAAATATGATTTAACACATATAAAACCAGAACTATTAGCTACTATATTTCCATGTGTAAAAGTTATTCCGAGACAAGAGGAGTCACTTTCAATTGGCTGTTCAAAGATGGGGGGAATGCCTGATGTTCCATCTACATTTGAATACCCAACTTATGAAGGGAAAGCGTTAGATTTTATTGCACAATTCAATCTAGCTGACCTACAAGGCGTGAACATAGAGCATGACTTACCTGAAACAGGTATGTTGTATTTTTTCTATAATGGCAATTATCAATATGATGGTACTTGGCGTGTTCTATATTATAACGTTCCGCTAGAACAATTACAGAGGATAAGTGATCAACCATCAAAATATACACAATGTGCATTATCATTTAAGCTAACATATAAACTCCCTGAGCTATTTATTGAAGATGAAGCTGATTCGGATCGTTTTCTACAACTATTAGAGGAGTTAATGCCAGATCATTATGATAATCATCAAGTATTTGGTGAACCGTTCTCAGTGCAAAGAGAAGTATTTGAGGAGGCTGGAGAATATGCTGGTATTAATGATCAGGATATGACATTGTTATTCCAAGTTGACTCTGACTATACAAATTGTAATATGATGTGGGGAGATTTAGGGATGCTGTATTTCTGCATTGGAAATGAAGATTTAAAGCAACGTCGTTTTGAAAATACATGTTGTGTATTGCAGTCTTGTTAGAAGGAAAAGCAGTAGTTAATTCTTATTGAAGAGTTTACTGCTTTTCTTTTACGATATATTTTTTAAAAATTCGATATTTAGTGATGATAAAATAATGATTAATAAATATGCACAATCCCATATTTTCTTTTTGAAAAAGTATTGTATACTTTAAAAGTATATGAACATTTTTTATGATTTTAAGTAGAAGGGCGTGACAAGATGAGATGAAGAAATCAAACAAGTACTTAACAGCTGTCGCACTTTGTTCAACGATTATGATTGGTGGTTTACAAGTTCCTGCAGTATCTTATGCAGCTACAAATGAAAAAGTGGACGATATAAAACCGGATACCAAATTATTAAAAAATTTCCAAAAAGAATTAAAAAAACATATTGATAATCGTGAAGAAAATATTACAATCACATATAAAACAAAAGCTAAGAATGGTAGAGAAGTGATGGATACGCTCTATAAAGAGTATACTAAGATAGTAGATGCAGATGAGTACTTAAAATACAATGTAGCAAGTACAAAATATTCAATTCGTGGTATACCAGAAAATTATACTTTTACATTAAAAATTACATATCGTGAATCAAAAGAACAAACGCAACATGTAAAGGCGCAAGCAAAATCAATTATAAGTTCTATTTTGAAGGTTGGCATGGATGAGCATGAAAAAGTGAAAGCAATTCATGATTATGTTGTGAAACATGTTTCATACGATACTTCCTATAAAGCTTATACGGCGTATGAAGCGTTGGTGAATCGTTCAGCGGTTTGTCAAGGATATACATTATTAACCTATCAATTATTAAAAGAAGCAGGTATTCAATCCCATATCGTAACTGGGATGGGGGATGGGCAAGCGCATGCCTGGAATCTAGTGAATATCGATGGAAAATGGTATCATCTTGATACTACGTTTGATGATCCGGTTCCAGATAAAGAGGGACGTGTAACCTATTCATATTTTAATATGTCTGATGAACAATTCAGTAAAGATCATAGCTGGGATCAGAGTAAATATCCGGCAGCAACAACAAATTATTATAATGAATTAACAAGTAAAATCAAGGTAGGAAGTCCAAAAACACTGGTATATCAGCAAATGTTAAAGGATACAAATCTTGTATATTTATCTGCTAAATATGGAGCGGATAACTACAATGAATTAAAGAAAAAATTACAGAAGCAATTTGCAGGACAACCTAAAAAAGTAGAAGTGCGCTATAAGCGGTCTATGGATGGAACGATGCAAGATGTTAAAAAAGTATTAAATGAAATTTCTTGGCCAAACGGAGTGAAACGAGTTTCTTATCAAGTAGCCCCATATAGTGCGCAAGCTGACTATTCATTGGCGACGATTACGTTTAAGTATTAATGAAAAGAGTATCTTCCGTAGATACTCTTTTTTCTTAGTTGTTAGTAGAAAGAGAAGCTAAAATAGCTAAGTCATATAAAATGAAAATTTAATCAGTGGGGCTTTCTCCATTCCCCACTGATTATTAGCCCTCACCAATCCGGCTTTTACGGGCAGTTGATCCTCTTTGCTTCTGCTGAATTTTGAGGTGGGGATCTTACTGCCCACAAATAGAAGAAAACTATTATTTTTAGAATGGATAACACATAATTAAAACCCTATTTATTGTAAAGTTATGTTGAAATCATCAAAAATAGGAATCAGGTGAATGATGTGTCTTTATTTGAAAATGATATATTTGTAATGATTTACTTGTGCGTCATGATAGGCCTTATTGTGTTATTTGTCGTATCTTTCACTCTTTTCATTCGGAGATTACTAATAAATTCTTCCACAAAAAATGTTCATTCCGATCAGATAGAGAAGAAGCTCGATAAAATTATAGAATTACTTGAAAAAGATAAAAAATAATTAAATAGAATAGGTGAAGGATATATTGGAGGAGTTAAGATGGCTGATTATATTAGAAAATTAAGAACAAAAGTAGGGCATGATTATGTAATTTTGAATTTTTCTGGCGGCTGTGTTTTTAATGAAGTAGGTGAAGTGCTTCTTCAAAAAAGAGGGGATAATGGTGCATGGGGATTTCTTGGCGGGGCAATGGAAATTGGAGAATCGGCTGAAGAAACTGCAATTCGAGAAATAAGGGAAGAGACTGGGTATATGGTGCAAGTGGATGAGCTTATAGGCGTATATACAAAGTATTTTCATACATATCCGAATGGAGATCAAGCACAGACGATAGGAATGTTCTTTAAATGCTCCATAATTGGTGGAAGTAAAAATATAGATGGAGAAGAAACTTTAGATTTACAGTTTTTCCCGTTAGATCAAATGCCTGTACTATTTAATGAACAGCATAAGGATTGTTTGCAAGATATTCTGAAAGGGAAAACAGCTGTATATCGTTAACGAAAAAACTGCATTAAAAAGAATATCGTACATTTTTTATTTAGTTAATAGTTAGTTTGCTCTATTAGACAATAGACTTTAAAGACAAGAGGAAAAAGATATGACTTATGAATTTGTTTTTAAAGATTCCTTTATGGACCTGAGAAAAACTTATATACAAGAAACGAAAACGAATGAGGAAATACTACTTTATCCTAGATGGAGCTTTCCAAACGGAAAATATTCATTTTTTTGTAGGGAAGAAGAGTATAAGGCAATATCAACAAAAGAAAGCGTTATGTATAATGTATTTATAGTGTGTCATCCGGATGGAAGCGAAATTGCGAGAGTTAAAAATATACCATTGTTAAAAAAAGAGTCTATATTAAAAGAACTTAATTTAGTGTATGGTAAAAATAGTTATCAGATAAAGACTACGCTTGCATTTAAAAATATTACTATAAGTAAAGATGAAGAATTGATAATGACAGCCAATAAAATCTCCTCGATATATAAAAATGTTTTGAGTATGTATGATTACAATGTTAATGTTCATAATACGTTAGACTTGCCATTTGTAGTGTGGGTGGCAATTTTTAAAGGGATAGTGTTATTGATGAGACATTAATGCTTAAAAAATCCAGAAAAAGAAGCCAATATAAATTGACTTCTTTTTTCTTTATATGTTTATTTCCACCAATCATCAAACATTGATGCCGGTGTTTGTCTTTTATGTTCACTTACTGTATAACGTTTTTCGATTTTTTCTGCAACGTCTTCAGGAACTGCTTTTCCTTCTAAGTAATCATCTAGTTGATCGTATGTAATGCCTAATTCTGTTTCGTCAGCTTGACCTGGCTTTTCGTCTAATAAATCAGCTGTTGGCATTTTTAAGTAAAGACGCTCTTCAGCACCTAATTCTTGTAATAAAGCTCTTCCTTGACGTTTTGTTAAGCCTGTAAGTGGTAGAAGGTCAGCACCGCCATCTCCGAATTTTGTAAAGAATCCTGTTACAGCCTCAGCAGCGTGATCTGTTCCGATAACAAGTAAACCTTGTTGTCCACCAATTGCATATTGTGTGACCATACGAATGCGAGCCTTGACGTTTCCTTTATTGAAGTCTGTTAATGACTCTCCTAATAAGTCTTTATATTGATTTGAAAATGCATCAACTGTTGATGCAATATCAAAAGCAACAGATTGATCTGGCTGAATGAATTGTAACGCTAATTGTGCATCATCTTCATCTTTTTGCACGTGATATGGAAGACGTACAGCAATAAATGTTGCGTTGCCTCCTTCATTACGAACTTCTTCAACTGCAAGTTGTGCTAAGCGACCCGCTAGTGTGGAATCTTGTCCACCGCTAATTCCAAGCACAAATCCTTTTGCGCCGGTTTTTCTTAAATAGTCTTTTAAAAAATCAATTCGTTTACGAGTTTCTGCCTTCGGATCGATTACAGGTTGAACATGTAGTGCTTTCATAATTTGTTCTTGTAATGTCATTATGTTTTCCTCCTATTCATATAGAACAAGCAATACGTTTATATGTACTGATTCATATATCTCCACCCTTATTATTTCGCAAAATTAGCGAATATACAATAGGTTGAACGTATGAATATGAATGTAGTCATTATAAAAAAACTACGTTGTTTAATCAATTTTTCTGTAACCTTTCAAAAATGTAAGGTTTTTGTCATTTGAATCGATGGAAGATATTTCTTCGCTTCATTATGATTGCAGTATAGTGATTGGAAGGGCGGAGAAACAATATGAATATTAGGGAATTAGCGTTTCGTAATGTAACGCGAAATAGACGAACATATTCAGCTTATTTTTTGAGTAGTGCATTTGCAATTATGGCCTTTTTTGTTTATTCATTTTTTGCATTTCATCCAGCATTAAGCGCAGGCCAATTAGGTCAATATGTATTTGTAAGTATGTCTGTTGCACAGGTCATTATTTATCTTTTTACGTTTTTCTTTATTTTGTATTCAATGGGAATGTTTTTAAAAACAAGAAAGCGTGAATTGGGAATTTTAATGATGCTAGGTATGACGAAATTTCAATTAAAGCGTCTTATCTTTTTTGAAAATGTTATGATCGGTATCGCTGCAATTATTACAGGTATCATTTGCGGCATGCTGTTTTCGGGTATATTGATTTTGGTAGCGCCATTATTACTAAAGTTAGATTTATCTTTATCATACTATGTACCAACAACAGCAATCGGTGTAACAAGCATTATGTTTTTCATATTATTTATTATCATTTCATTCTTTAGTGCAGGGCTGATTCGTAAAAATCAGATTATGAAACTACTTAGAGGTGCAGTAAAAGCAAAGCCTGAACCAAAAGCTTCAATTATTTCTTCGTTCTTAGCTATAGTATTGCTTGGAGCGGGATATATAGGTGCTTTAATTTCGCATGGTGCCATGGTATTTATTATGTTGATTCCTGTAACGACAGTTGTCATTATTGGCACATACTTATTTTATAAGCAGCTCAGCGTATTTATTATTCGAGCATGTAAAAAGAGTAAACGGTTGTATTGGACGAGAACGAATATTATTACTCTTTCAGATTTAGCGTACCGTATGAGAGATAACGCGCGGATGTTCTTTATTGTTACCATTATTTCAACTGTAGCATTTTCAGCTATTGGTACATTAGTCGGCTTTGCTTCCATGACAAAGGGAATCATGAATCAACCAATTGCATTCCATTATCACTCTAAACAAGGGGATGAAAATGAGCCACAGCACGTACGATTCATTGGACAAACATTGAAGAGATATCATATATCTGCTGAAAAAATAGATATTGTATCAAAGAAAACTGAAAATAAACCACTAAGAGATGCGACATTTGTAAGAGAATCTGATTATAAAAAGTATGCAAAGTTAACGGGGGAGCCAGTTGATTTATTAACTGAAAATGCAGTACTATTTCTATCGATAGAAATACCAGGTCCACCGAAAAAAGAAAGAACAACAATTGAATTACCGAATGATAACAAATCGTTGCAGGTAAAAAAAGTTAACACATCTTCTCTTGGTAAAGTACTTACTGGAAATATCTATGTAGTTTCAGAAGCTCAATATAATTTACTACAAGATGGATTCAAAGAAGTAAAAGATTACATGTATAAAACAAACGAAACAAAAAATGAAATTGAAGCTGGAAAAGAACTTACCCACCAGATAAAAGCTTATCAAGAATATTCAAGATTTAGTGCTGCAGAATATGATCAAAATCAGGCTTTACAATTTGCTGGACCTATCTTTTTTGTAGGATTCTTTATTGGTATTGTATTCTTTGTTTGTGCAGGTAGTTTTTTATACTTCCGCTTATTCTCTGACTTAGAAGAGGACTATCGTTTATTTGATTCCATTCGAAAAGTAGGTTTAACAAGTGGTGAGTTAGCAAAAGTAGTAACGATCCGATTAGGGCTATTATTCTTTGTTCCAATTGGTGTTGCGACATTACATGGTGCAGTTGCGTTAACAGCTTTAGGGCAAATGTTTGAGTATTCACTTGTAAAAGAAAATGCGATTGTATTAAGTATCTTTGTAGGGATTCAAATTGTGTACTTTATCCTGATACGATCACGTTATTTAAAGCAATTGAAAGAAAGATTACGAATGAGTTAACATATAGTAGTTCATAAAACTCCCCTAACACATGAGGTTAGGGGAGTTTTTATTATATAAATAAAAACTTGGATATTTTTAAGAGTTTACATGTAATGTTTTAATAATTGTATATACAAATAGTAATTTGTAGTTTTTGTGAACAGACTTGTTTTTCACATATATTTGTCCTACACTTTATTTGTTTGTAAGAAAGCAATATACATATAGTGTAAAGTTAATGATTAACTTTATTAAATGTTAATAATGTGTAAGGAGGGTTTGTATGTTGAAATGGTTACAGAGCACAACAGACTTTGCGAGTAGTAAAAAAGGTGCGAAAATCATTGTTGTATCTTGGATTATTATTATGCTTGTACTAACAGGAGTCTCCAAACCAGCAAAGAAATACGCAAATAATGTAAGTGGTGATGGCATTCCGAAAAGCGCAGCATCCTTGCAAGCTGAAAAACAAGTAGAAAAGTATTTTCCAAATGATGAAGGATTACCGGCTATTATTGTATTTGATCAAAAAGAGGAAATGAAGGAAGAAGAGTTACAACATATTCAAGAAATGACCAAGAGGCTAGAGGATAAGAAAATAAAGCATGTCGAGAAAATTGTACCAATTAGTGAAATGCCAGTTCAAATGTTAACAGGTTTTTTATCTAAAGATAAAACAAGTTTTATTTTACCTGTTACAATGACAAATAATCTAGAAGTAAAAGAGATTCACAATACTGTAAATCAAATAAAAAAAGAATTGAAACAGGAATTACCTTCTAGTATGGAGGCGAAGGTAACGGGTCCAGCGGGGATTGCTGCGGATACGTTAGAAATTTTTAAAAATGCTGATGTAGTACTTCTATTATCAACAATTGGGTTGATTTTTGTATTATTAATTATGATTTATCGTTCGCCACTATTAGCAGTTATTCCACTCATAGCGGCAATTATTGTGTACCAAGTAATCGACCGAACCCTTGGTTTATTTGGTAAATTTGGCCTCGAAATAAAATCACAATCCTTGTCGATTATGTCAATCTTATTATTCGCCGCGTTAACGGATTATGCTTTATTTATTTTTGCAAGGTACAAGGAAGAGTTGCAAAAGCGTGAAGATAAATATGAAAGTATGAAGCAAGCGATGAGAAGGGTAGGCGAACCGATTTTCTTTAGTGGGAGTACTGTGCTTGCTTCGATGTTAATGCTGTTTTTCGCAGTATATAATGGTTATCGAAACTTCGCCCCGCTATTTTCTATTGCGCTTGTTGTCATTATTCTAGGTGGAATTACATTACTACCTGCCCTCTTTACGCTGTTTGGTAGAAAAGCATTCTGGCCGTTTATTCCAAAAATTGGGCAGCAAAAAGAAAAACACGTGATATGGAAAAAGGTGAGTCATGTCGTAGTAAGTAGACCATATATTATTGGAGGAGCGGTTGCTGTATTTCTAATTGTATGCTCAATGAATATTTTTCAAATTAAGTATTCATTCAATCTATTAAAGTCTTTCCCGGACAATTTAGAATCCAGACAAGGATATGAATTAATTGAAAAGAAATACTCTCCTGGTCAATTGGCACCAATTACAGTTGTAGTAAATAAAGAGGGAAAATTATCAAATGAAGAAATCGTACAGTTTGTAGAAAAGCTAGACAAACAAAAAGGTGTAGAAGGGTTGAATCCTTCTATTGAAACGATTAAAAAGAACACAAGTCAATTATTGTCTGAGGATGGAAAAGCGGCAAAAGTACAATTAATTTTAAAAGATCAACCATACTCATTACAAGCAATGGACACGATTCAATCGCTTCAAAGTAAAGAAAGTGAATTTGTAAAGGATGGTCATGTTTATTTCGCAGGTGAAACAGCAAAGCAAGCGGATCTGTATGATATTAATAATCATGATACAACATTAATCGTTGTGTTAATCTCTAGCTTAATTTTTATTTTATTAGGTATTCAAACAAAATCACTCATTGCACCAATTTATATGATTGGAACGATATTGTTATCATATTGTGCGGCATTAGGGCTTAGTATGTTCTTATTCCAGCATTTGTTTGGATATACTGACATGAGTTATCGAATTCCATTATATACGTTTGTGTTCCTTGTTGCACTTGGTGTTGATTACAATATTATGCTCGTTTCACGCATTAAGGAAGAAGCAGCACAGCATTCGTTACAAGCAGCAATTGAAAATGGGTTAACAGCGACAGGAGGCGTCATTTCTTCTGCTGGTATCATATTAGCGGCTACATTTGCTGTATTAACTACTCAGCCCTTATTAGAGCTGTTTATGTTTGGATTTGTAGTTGCACTAGGGGTTATTATCGATACATTCCTTGTGCGGACATTGCTTGTTCCAGCAATTATGCTTTTATTAAAGAAATGGAGTTTGTGGCCGCAAAAAATGAAGTAATATAGGATTTCAAAAACGTCTTTTTCGTCAGAATATCTGGTGGAAAAGATGTTTTTTTTATATTGACAAAAATATTGAAGCAGGAAAATGGAAGTGAGAAAACGAATGTTATTTATAAATGTAAGCGCATTCAACGGGAGGGTAATATATTTTTAGGAGGGGTTATGGTGAACAGTAGTACAGCGAATAAACAAAAAGGTATTCAATTAATTCCGTTTACGGTCGATAAAGTAATAGAGCAAGTGAACGAAATTCCACCAGGTGTACAACTGATTCATGCTCCTGGTGCTTGGGAAAAGAGTGCAAAAGGAAAAGACATTGTCGTTGCTGTTTTAGATACAGGTTGTGATATAAATCATGTTGATTTAAAAGATCGAATTATTGGCGGGAGAAATTTTACTGAAGATTATGAAGGGGACCCGAAAGTCTATCTTGATAATAATGGTCACGGTACGCATGTTGCAGGAACAATTGCAGCAGCAGAAAATGGGGTAGGGGTACTGGGCGTTGCTCCACTTGCTAAGTTATTAGTGTTAAAAGTATTATCAGGAGATGGTTCAGGAAGCTATCAACAAATTATTGAGGCTATTGATTATGCAGTGCGCTGGAGAGGGCCTAATCAAGAACGGGTACGAATCATTTCTATGTCACTCGGCGGGCCACAAGATGTTCCAGAGTTACATGAAGTCATTCAACATGCGGTGAAACAGGACGTACTCGTTGTATGTGCAGCAGGAAATAATGGAGATTGCAGTGATGAAACAGAGGAATTAGACTTTCCAGGTGCTTATTCAGAAGTAATTGAAGTAGGTGCTGTTAATTTAGAAAGGAAACTTGCTTGTTTTAGTAATTCAAATCAGGAAATTGATTTAGTCGCTCCAGGAGAAGAAATACTTTCTACTTATCCTGAAGGAAAGTATGCGGTATTAAGTGGGACGTCAATGGCAACGCCGCATATTGCGGGAGCATTAGCCCTTCTGATTAAACAATGTGAAAGAGAATATGGAAGAAAGTTATCAGAACCAGAAATCTATGCACAACTCATTAAACGTACTGTACCATTAGGATATGAGCGAACATCTGAAGGGAATGGTTTAATAGATTTATTAAAAGAATAATTGCTATTAAAAAACATCTCATATTTATATGAGATGTTTTTTAATACGGTTCCGTTGCTTGCAAGACAGCATCTAATAGTCCAGGAAATCGAGCGTTTAAATCTTCCGTTCGAATCGAAATAAAACGCTGCGTTCCTTCTATACGTGTATACATTACACCTGATTCACGCAAAACTTTAAAATGATGGGATAAGGTTGATTTTGCCACAGGAATATTTAGTGCACCACATGATTGTTCATTTTGTTCCATTAGCATGTTTACAATTTGTAAACGAATTTGGTCGCTGAGGGCATATAAGACAGAAGAAAATTGAATTTCTTCTCGGTTTGGATGGTATAGTGTTCGCATATTGTCACCTACTTTTATAAGTTCTTTCAGTTGAAATATATCATATAGCATGATATATTTCTATTGTTCGAATATATTCGAACAATAGAAATATAGGGGGATGAAAATGAATTATACGACGTTGCAAAAGGGAGAATTACAGATTTCTCAAATTGGTTTAGGAACGAATGCAGTAGGGGGTCACAACTTATATTCGAATGTGAATGAACAAGAAGGTATGAAAATGATTGAGGAAGCTATAAGGCAAGGAATTACATTTATAGATACAGCGGACGCATATGGGGTTGGAAGGTCTGAAGAATTAATAGGGGAGACAATTAAAGGAAAACGACAAGATGTTGTGCTTGCTACAAAAGGAGGAATACAGCCTTTATTTAAGGGCTCTACTTGTATTAACAATGAACCAAATTATTTAAGAAGTGCAGTAGAAAATAGTTTGCGCAGACTTCAGACAGATTATATTGATTTATATTATTTACATTTTACCAATCCAGAAACTATGTACATAGATTCAATTGGGGAACTTGTTCGTTTAAAAGAAGAAGGAAAAATTCGTTCAATCGGAATATCAAATGTAAATCTAGCTCAGTTAAAAGAGGCAAATCAGTTTGGAGATATTGATGTACTGCAGGCTCCCTATAATATGTTAGATCGTACAGCAGAGAAGGAACTTTTACCATATTGCATAGAAGAAGGGATTTCATTTATTCCATATGGACCTCTTGCTTTTGGAATTTTAGGTGGTAAATATCCAGAAAATTTGAAATTAGATGAAAAAGATTGGCGCCATGATGTTTCATTATTTGAGGAACGTACATATAAGAAAAACTTTATGAAAGTTGAAAAATTAAAAGAGTTTGCTAGAGAAAAAGATACAACGTTATCTAATATAGCGTTAGCTTGGCTTCTAAATCAAAGGGGAATTGATACGGTGATTCCAGGTGGGAAACGTGCAGAGCAAGTAAGAGAAAATGTAAAGGTAGTAGATGTCTCGTTAAATGAGTGTGATTTGGAATATGTACAATCTATTCTAGAGGATTAACAAAGAGGGGGAAACGCTTCTTACCCCTTTCTTACCATTCTATTGTAAGTCGTTATAAACAACTATTAGGAGATTCTAAAACCTCACTTACTTACTTTGCATATTTTCTTTTTCAAACTGGTAACTTTGCAGCATTTTCATTTTTGGGAGTATGGTTAACAACTCAATTTAAGTTACAAGTAAATGAAGTAGGAACAGCAATGCTTATACTTGGACTAGGAAATCTAACAGGAAATATTGTAGGACCTAGACTTGTAAAAAGTATGCATTTTATGGTGGTATTTTTGTCGTAGCTGGCCTATATGTTATTTTACCGTATTTGAAACATATTCTATTGGTTGCGTTATTTTTCTTTATTGTATTTTTTATTACAGGAATTCTATTTGTACTCATGATGAGTCGTTTGCAAAAGATGTCTAGCACAGCCAGGGGAACAGGAGCGGCGTTAGCAAACTCTTCTATGTATATTGGACAAACAATTGGGGCGGCAATAGCGGGGGTGCTATTTGCAGCATTTGGTAATTTTATTTTCATTGGTTTATTTACGGCTATCTTATATGTGGTTTCACTTCTAGTGTTCCGAAAAAGCGATCGATACATGACGGGAGAAATAGGAGAAAAACAGAAGACCGCCTCTTTATAATCAATAATAATATTGTTATGTAAACAAAATGACAAAAAGCACTGTTTTAGTGATGCGTCTAAAACAGTGCTTTTCGTTTGGATTGAACAGTTGCAGCATTTTCATCTTCGATTCCTGCTTCTTCAATAATTCGTTTTTGGGCTTTATCCAATAGGTGATTGACTGCCTCACCAAAATAGTTAGCTTCGCGCTTTGTGCGGGCTGCTCGTAAACATTTATAGTTTTCTATCAGTTCCTCTTTTTCAGAGTCTGTTAAGAAATCTTCTATTGTCTTTTTTGGCATACGAAACACCCTTTCTTCTGACAGACGACGCAATTCAGAAATATTTATTCCCCATTATAACAGTAATTTTTAAATGAAGTATAGATTAACGCCGTAATAATTTGTCAATTTCTTGAATTTTTTCATCGGCTTTACTAATCTGTGTGTTTTTTGCCTGTTCACCGCCGAGGGCTTGATGAAGTAAGAATGTTTGCCCTGAAATGGCAGTGACAATGGACACTTTAATAATTTCTTTTATAGTAATCACATCAAATAAGACGAGTCCCAGAAGTGCAGCAAGACTACCAGTCAAAATATCAGTGAAAAACCCAAGATGAAAAAATGTTTTTAAACGGCGTGGAAGCAATAACTTGCCTTGGTTATTGATAAGATGGGAAACGAAACCAGTAATGCCACCAATGAGAACAGCAGTTAGCCATTGATACATCTCCATCAAATCCACTCCTTTTAGTGAATAAGATTCGTTTTTTACATCCGTATTCCTTTTTAAATTTTATATAAGTATATTGAGAAAATTTGGTTTGGCTACATGCTCGTTCACTTTTATTATAACAGAAAATTCTGGTATATTTCAGTCTATTATGTGACGTTCTTTTTCATTATCATAAAATCTAGAAAAGGAGGATGAAAAAATGAAAATAGATTACCGAATACGAAGTATAGAGAATTATACGCCAAATGTAGGACAACTTGTTAGCATGCAAGAGCGGTTACATTGTATGAAATAAAAGATTTAACAGTAGAAAATTTAGATTTTATCTTGGTCGATGGTGGGAATTCTATCGGCGCATTGCTAAAACATATTGCCGCAATAGAAAAAGTTCATCAGCTCATTTCTTTCCAGAACCGAGATTTTACAAAAGAGGAGTTGAAGGGATGGAATAACGCTCTTTTCTTAGGAGAAGCGGGAAGAAGAATTCGCGGGCATGAGGTGCAATACTACGTACAACTTTTTAATAAAGTTCGAGAAGAATCGCTGCGATATTTAAAAGAAAAAGATGATGCTTGGTTAATGTCAGAAGGTCGATGGGATAACGGGGGCATATATAATCAGTACTATTTGTGGTTCCATGTACTAGAAGATGAAATCAGCCATCGCGGACAAATAAGGACGATAAAAAAGTATATATCTGAAAATTTAGTTAAATAAAGTAGCTTTTCAAAATAATATTACATATAATGAGATTAACGAAACTAAGAACGGAGTGATGTATTATGGCGATGATTTATATGGATGTTAAAGTAAGTACAAAGGTGGATGGAAAGAGCGAGACTTTGTAAAGAATCGCGTCATCCTTCCACTGAGCTCAAAATAGGGAGGATATAGATTTGAATCAAAATTGTTTAGAAACATTCGGATGGGATTCTTTTTTTGAGGATCAATCTTTAGAAAAGTATGAAATAGGTCGAATTTTACTTGAACATAAGCACATGTACCGTATTATTTGTGATGATGGCGAATATATGGCAGAGTTATCTGGAAAGTTTCGTCATGAAGCATTAGATAAAGGTGATTATCCAGCAGTTGGTGATTGGGTGCATGTAAAGAAAATAAAAGAGGAAAGCAAGGCAATTATTCATAGTGTTTTTCAAAGAAAAAGTTCCTTTTCTAGGCAAGCAGCTGGCGAAAGAACGGTTGAGCAGATTGTGGCAGCAAATGTTGATTATCTATTTTTAGTAAATGCGCTTAATCATGATTTTAATGTAAGAAGAATTGAACGTTATTTATTATTAGCTTATGAAAGTGGATCAATGCCTGTTATTGTTTTGACGAAAAGTGACTTGTGTGAAGATGTGGAGCAAAAGATATTGGAAACAGAGGCAATAGCTATTGGTGTTCCAATCTTTGCAGTGGATAGTTTACAGCAAGCGGGAGTTGAGTCCTTGCAACAATTTGTCACTTCTGGAAAAACGATTGCTCTTGTTGGTTCTTCAGGCGCCGGGAAATCTACTTTGCTAAATGCATTAATGGGAAGTGAAGTTGCAAAAACAGGTGGTATTCGCGAAGAGGATAGTAAAGGACGGCATACTACGACACATCGTGAGTTGTTTCAATTACCAAGTGGTGGTTTAGTAATTGATACGCCAGGAATGCGAGAACTTCAACTGTGGGAGGGAAGCGAAGCGATTCATGCGACGTTTTCTGATATTGAAAAATTTGCAGAAGAGTGCCGTTTTCGTGATTGCCAGCATGAAAATGAGCCTGGGTGTGCAGTTCGCACCGCTATTGATGAGGGGATTTTAGAAGCAAACCGTTTGCAGAATTATAAAAAATTGCAAAAGGAAATTGCATACGCAATGAGAAAACAAGATCTAGCGCTTGCTCGTGCTGAGCGGGAGAAGTGGAAAAAAATAGCGAAGCAGAATCGGAGAAAGTAGAATAGAATGAGAAGCCAAAAGCTAATAGAATGCTTTTGGTTTTTTGTCATTTATTCTATAAAAATAGGCAATTATAGTCGAAAAATAAAGGAATTTGTTATAAGTATGTATAATTATTGAAAAGTAGACTATTTATAAAGGAGAAGAGTATGGGAGTGTATTGGGGAACGAAAAGATATTCTTGGCTTAGCTATGCCTCATTTTGGTTAAGTATTTCATTTTTTCTTATCTTTTTGATTGAGGTGTTTGTACTTAAAACACTTTTAAATAGTTCGAGTGGTGCAATGCAAATTATTAAATATTTTTATTTCATATTTGTACCATTAAATATCGTGATTAGTTTAAGACTATTGTTTAAAAAGAATGAAAAGAAAACATTACCAATTTTCAGCTTTATTGTATCGGTACTATTCGCCAGCTTGATAGTGGTATTAGCTTTAGTTGCTATAGGGAAAGTATTTTGATGAAAAACAGGAATGATAAATGTCATTCCTGTTTTTTCATGATTTATATACAGTGAAACTTTAATCGGTGAGGCTTTTCTTCTCCCCACTGATTATCAGCCTTCCCCAATCGGGCTTTTACTGGCAGTTCATCCTCAACCTAATTTCTTAGCTTTCGCTGAATTTTGAGGTGGGAGTGTTACTGCCAGCAAATAGCGGGATAAAAGTAGTGGAGTATAATAGGCAGAAGAATATAGCAAGTCAATTGATGTATGGTACAATAAGCTTGATAGTGATAGAGAAAAAGGGTATATAAAATACTCATCGTTTTTTAGTAAGAGAGGGGTTATCTTATGCTATACGAGGATTTAATGTCATTATTTCAAGCTGCTCCAATGGAAGATGGAAAAAATGGCTGGAAATATGTAATCCAAGAAGAAGATGGTAAGTACTCAATTGTTAATAGTGTATCAACAGAACATATGAGTGTAGAATTGTTTTTTAATGAATATGATGAGTTGCGAATTACTTTATATAAAGAGGGTCAGCCGATTACAACTATACAACGAATAGTAATCTTAAAAACCGAGTTAGAAGAGGATGAAGAAGGTATTCAGTTTGTTTTAGAGCGTATGCCAAGCCGAATGATTCGGTTACAATTAAAGCCATTCCTCGCAGTAGAAATGGGTTTGTATTGGGAAGTATGTGAAGATTGTGAGTAAAAAAGCATCCGTACATAACGGATGCTTTTTTACTATGTTTTTTCAAGCTGTTTATATGCGATAATTGGAAGAAGAACGATGCTAACCCATCCGATTATTGGATACAAGATGTGAAGAAGTTCACTGTAACCAATATAGCTAAAACAATAACTAATTAGTAAAATAAAATAAATAATATTGTTGTTCTTCCAACCAGTGATAGACTGCATTTGTTTTGTCATCCCAAATACATTTCCAACTAATGTTGTAAACACTTCCCCAAAAATAATCAGGACAAAGAAGAAATGGAAGGTAGCATTAAATCTTCTTACTACTTCAGCCATAGGAATATTATATTGATAAAATTGGTCAATAGATAAAATGGCTAAATGACTACATAATAGAATAAAGCATAGTCCAGCTCCTCCTAAAATTCCGCCCCATAGAATCGCTTTTCGATCTTTTACTTCACTTGCTAACGGTACTAAAACACTTTGGGCGAGAGAAAGATTTAAGGCGACATATGTAAGTGGACTTGTTATCCATTTCATGTTCCAACTTTCTGTAGGAACAGTGTTAAAGATAGGTGTTGTGCCATGAATAAAAGTTGTAATAGCAAGTCCGATAATGAAAATCATCATAATTGGTACTACAAGTGTATTCACCTCAAATACACCTTGTAATCCACGACTACCAATAATGATACATGCGATAACTGTAATGAAAATACCGAGCTGTCGTGGTAGCCGAAGTTGTTCTTCGAATACAGCACCAGCGCCTGATAGCATAACACTTGTCACACCAAAAAGTACGAGTAATAACAAAGTGTTTACCACATTTCCAAATACATCACCAAATAAATATCTGTTAAATTCCTGAGCGGAAAATGCACCGATTTGTGAAGAGAGCAACATCATTTTCGTTCCTAACCAAATGAAAAAAAATCCACTTACGCATATTCCAATTGTTCCGTATAATCCGTTAATCGTAAAAAACTCAACAATTTCTCGCCCAGTTGCAAATCCAGCTCCGACGACAGTCCCAATATAAGTAGCAGCAACTTTTTTAGCTACTTGCCATTGTTGATTATCCATGTAATCCCTCTTTCTACTATGATGAGCTTGACCTATTATTATGCATATGTGTGAGCTTGGGCAATTAGACATGTGAAGTGCAAGAAAGGGTACATGGATTTCTCAACATTTAGGAATGATTAAAGTTGTTAAAACTTTGTTACATATAAGCGGATGATTTGGACGAGTAGGGAATTTATGGTACAATAAGAATGTATTATTAAAAGAGAATAATTCTAAAAATAAAGAGGAGTGGATTGAATGAGTACGAAAACAAATGTTGTTGAAGTATTAAACAAGCAGGTAGCAAACTGGAATGTGTTATATGTAAAAATTCATAACTATCACTGGTATGTGACAGGCCCACACTTCTTTACATTACATGAAAAATTTGAAGAATTTTATAATGAAGCAGCAACATATATTGATGAATTAGCAGAACGTATTTTAGCGTTAGAAGGAAAACCACTAGCAACAATGAAAGAGTATTTAGAAACATCTACTGTACATGAAGGAACAAGTAAAGAATCAGCTGAAGAAATGGTGAAAACATTAGTAAATGATTTCTCAGCAATCATTCAAGAATTAAAAGAAGGTATGGAAGTAGCGGATGAGGCTAAAGATGAAACATCAGCAGATATGCTATTAGCTATTCATACAACATTAGAACAACATGTTTGGATGTTGAGTGCCTTCTTAAAATAAGACAAAAAAACCTATTGAAAATTCTTTCAATAGGTTTTTTTATGATTTTTCAGCTTTCTTTCTATGGTATAATATAGTAAAAAGGAGGCGATGCAATGTTTCGCTTTTTCAAAAGTGGAAAAGAGGAGAGGTCAATTACGAAAGACGAATTAGAGCAAGCAATGGCTAAATTTCTGGAAACAAATGCAAATATTGTTTATACAGTATTAGTCAATGAAGATTATACAGTGAATTATGACTTGTTAAAACCGTATTTACCAGCATTTCCTACAAATACGTTCATTATAACGAAGGAAACGCTCGAGGTATTTGAACATACAGAAGAAAATCTAAAACTCGTAAAAGAGATTGATCTTGTGCAAAAAGCAGTAGACCAATATGTTACAGAAAAAGAAATGTTTCCTATTGTAGAAGATGATGAGGATCGTCTTATATGTGGAATGAAACTAGCGCCGTATTTAGATCGTATATTAAAGCGAAAATTATATATTTCAGAGAAGCATTATTTAGTTTCAAGTCAGCCAGATAAAAGTAAAAAAAATATTGTTTAACATGAAAACAACAATTATATATTGTTGTTTTTTTGTTGAAAAGAAATGTGAAAGTATAGTATAGTTCGATTTATAGATTGACTTTTCTGTTAATTCTGTATTTAATTGTATGTAAGAGATAGAAAGGAGTGATGTATTATGAAAAATTGTAAGTCAGTTAGCAAACGTCATCCTAAGAGTAGGGGGAGTTACTGTTAATCTGATATTCAAAAATTGACAGTATGTATTTACCGGAACCTTAGGATGACTGAAACCGTGTTAGAGAAGTATATATTTCTAAAAAGGTTACGGGAGGTAAGTGTGGATGAGTAAGATTACTTATATTGGTTTGTTAAATGAGACATTAGAATGTTATGCAAAGGATGGTAGTTTAGAAGCATACCATTATATTACCAAAAATGCTGATAAGATAACTGGTAATAAAGCTCAAATATATAATTTTAAATATGCATTAGCAAGCGCATCTGGGCTTGAGAAAGAAGCCTTACATATAATGAAAGAAGCGATTGTAGAAAATGAGTTTTGGTATGGGTATGAGTATTTAATTACAGATGCCGATTTGAACCCCCTTCATAGATATGAAGAATTTCATCAGATGATTCAGTTATGTAAAGAAAGAGAAGAAGTAGCAAAGAAATCTGAACAATTTGATTTGAAAGTTATACAAGGAAATAGCGGTATTCATAACAATCTACTTATTGCATTGCATGGTGATCAAGAAAATATAAAGATAGCAGAACCATATTGGCAATCCGTTGTATCTCAAGGGTATTTATTAGCATTACCGCAGTCTTCTCAAATTCAATTTTCAGAAGGATACGTATGGGATGATATAGAAAAGGGCTCTCGTGAGTTAAAGGAACACTATGAAAGTATTGTAGCTAGTAATCATGGTGAGGTAGAGCATGTAATTATTGGAGGATTTTCCGCTGGAGCAAGAGTTGCGTTACATGCAATCTTAAACGAACATATTATTGTAAAAGGCTTTGTTTTTGTAGCGCCATGGATTCCTGAAATTGAAGAGTGGGAAGACTTGCTGGATAAATTGAAAGATAAAGGTATTAAGGGATATATTATTTGTGGAGATCAGGATGAAGATTGCTTTGAATGTACACAGAAGTTTGTGAAACGATTGGAAACGAAAAATATAAATCATGAGTATAAGGTTATTTCTAACTTAAATCACGATTACCCTGAGAATTTTGAAGAAATCTTACAAGAAGCAGTTAAATATATTGAGGGTACAGATTTATAAAAAACTTAGGCTGAAAAAAAGTGCATCACTTTATGTGACGCACTTTTTTTTGTATATTATAAATGAAAAGCTTCTGCTAATAAACGATACGATTTTAATTTGTCCTCAAATTGATGGGTGATGGTTACAATCATAAATTCCTCAGTATTGTAAGCTTTACTCAAGTTTAAGATTTGTTCTTTGACGTAACGTTGATCACCTACAATCATACGTTGCCGATTTTCTTTAATGCGGAACAAATCATAGGCACTATAAGGATAGTTTTGTGCTGTTTCAATGGAAGGGGTACCAGTTGTGCGTTTTCCTTGTTCTAATAATAGAATTGATAAATCTAGACTAGACGCAATTTTCTCAGCTTCTTCAGTCGTTTCTCCACAAACAACAAAAATAGAAACAATTGATTTTGGTTTGTCTCCTAAGAAAGATGGTTGGAATTGTTCTTGATAAGCTTTCATCACTTCAGGACCACCATAGCCGTTGATAAACTGAGCGAAGGCAAAAGAAGCCCCTTGTTTTGCTGCAACCATGGCACTTTCTCCACTGGATCCAAGCATCCATATTTCAGGTGCAGTAGGAATGACAGGCGAAGCTTTTAGGTTTGCATATTGATGATTTTCAGGTACGTTGTCATGTAAGTACATGGCTACATCCTGAATTTGTTCTGGATATTGGTCGAGTGAAATCATTTTTCCTTCTTGCAGCGCGCGAGTTGCGATGGGCATACCACCTGGTGCTCTACCAACTCCAAGATCGATTCGATTTGGATAAAGCGCTTCTAATACACGGAAATTTTCAGCGACTTTATATGAGCTATAGTGTGGAAGCATAACGCCACCGGACCCCACACGGATGCGATTTGTTTTCGCTGCAATATGAGATATGAGCACTTCAGGACTTGAACCAGCTAAACTGACAGAATTATGATGTTCAGACACCCAAAAGCGAGTAAATCCTAGTTTTTCCACTTCTTGAGCAAGTGTTACTGTATTGGAAAAAGCTTCAGTTGCTGTACTGCCATCGGAAATAGGGGATTGATCTAATACACTTAGTTTAATCATAGAAAATACCTCTCTATCTTAATGTACATTCTATTATATATTTACTTACGAAAAATGCGTAAAGAAATGCTCACATGAAAAAGCGAATGCTTTCACATCCGCTTGTTATGAGAAATTCCACGTTCATAATGATTCATTTCCACTAATGTTAAAATATATTCGTAGTTATCGATTTCCATCTTAATTTGATTACGATCATCTTCACTTAAATTTACATCCAATAATTTTTTGCATAGTAGTTGTTTTTTCAATTCCAAATGTTTTTTTGTTTCAGGATAGTCGTAAGTACGTTTCATATTTATCAATCCCTTCCTTACATTTCCTATCTATATCTTCATTATATGATAAGAAAGGGATGATGAGAGCAAATCTCTGTGAATTATTAGTGAATATTCAGAAAAATGTGTTGTTCTACTATACTCATGAATACAATTCAGAGAATCACTGTTTTGTATTTTCAAAGTAAGGGGTGGAATGATGCGAGTGCATACACAATCCCATGTCACAACTGATGAAATGGTGGGAATTATTGATAAGGGATTACCGAAAACAGTAGAGCCAAAACAAATCATTGTAATTGGTGCTGGAATGGCTGGTTTAGTATCAGCATCCTTACTTAAAAGCGCAGGACATCATGTAAAAATTTTAGAAGCGAATAACCGTATAGGAGGCCGAATTGAGACTATTAGAATGGAAGACACCGGATTATATTTAGATGTTGGAGCAATGCGCATTCCATATATACATACATTAACGATGGCTTATATAAGAAAGTTTGGGCTACAAGTGACCCCCTTTATTAATCGAAATGAGACGGATATTATTTATGTGAATGGTAGAAAAACGACATTACAACAATACGAGAAAAATCCAAGTATTTTAAGATATCCAGTAGTGATGAATGAAGAAGGAAAAACATCTGAAGAATTATTATTGTTAGCAGTGCAGCCAATTATTGATTTCATTAAAAGAAATCCAGATAAAAATTGGGAAATTGTTGAAAAAGACTTTGGGAAGTATTCAACAGCACAGTTTTTAAAATATCATCCTTATCAATATAATACGTATTTTTCACCAGTAGCAATTGAGATGATTGGTGTACTTTTAGATTTAGAAGGATTTTTAGAAAGATCATTTGTTGAAACGTTACGTTTTATATATATTTTGCAGCAAGAAAGTGGTTTTTGTGAAATTAGTGGGGGCAATGATAAATTGCCAAAATCTTTTTTGCCTCAGTTAAAGGGAGATATTATTTACAATCAAAAATTAATGAAGCTTCAACAACATGATAAAGGTGTGACAGCATATTGCAGACATGAAGAGACATTTGGATATAGCAGTATAACAGGTGATTTAGTTATTATTACAATTCCATTTTCCACAATGCGATTTGTTGAAATTGATCCATTTGATTCTGTATCACATGAAAAGTGGAGAGCAATTCGTGAACTACATTATATGGCGGCTACTAAAATAGGAATTCAATTTAAAAGTCGCTTTTGGGAAGAACAGGGTCAATTAGGGGGGAGGATTATTACAGATTTACCAATTCGCTATGCGTATTATCCAAGCCATGGTATTGGGACTAAGGGACCGGCTATGATGCTTGGGAGCTATACATGGTCGTACGATGCATTATTATGGGATGGATTGTCGAAAGGTGATCGTATTTATTATACATTACAAAACTTAGCGACTATATTAGGTGGGCAAGTATATGATGAATTTATGTCAGGAGTAGCAAAAAATTGGACACTGGACCCGTATGCATTAGGAGGGTTTGCGATTTTTCAAGCGGGTCAAGAAACAGAACTGCAGCCAGCTATTGTAAAACCCGAGGGGAAAATATATTTTGCAGGAGACCATACAACACTTTATCATGGGTGGATACAAGGCGCAATTGAGTCTGGAATACGTACAGCTGTAGAGGTGAATCAATTGATTGTATGAGTATTAATAGTAAGAGGAAGGAAAGTGTCGTGACGAATATAATTAGAGATAGGTATGTATGAATTTGGTTTGAAAATAAGTGAAGTTCAGAAAAGTTATTTATTATATAAGTCGCTGCTACGGAGAAAAAAGTGACTTGCACTTGTTTTCTCTCTTTGTTTTCACTGGGCATGGGGCAGGAAAAGGATTTGACCGCTTCTATGCATGGTCGGATGCTCTCTTCCATCTGAAAAAGAAAGACTTTATGCCGTTTTTTAATTTGTATTTATATATAGTGTTAAATGTTATTATATATAAAAGAACAATAGGGAGTGTTTGTAATGAATCCATTATTACTTGATTTTCCTTCTGAATTTTACACAGACAGGCTTCTCATTCGAATGCCAAAGCCAGGGGATGGAAAGGCAGTATATGAAGCTATCAATGCATCGTTAGAAGAATTAAAACCTTGGATGACTTTTGCTCAAAAAGAACAAACAGAAGAAGAAATCGAAGCGAGTATAAGAAGATCATATATTCAATTTTTACAACGTGAAGATTTGAGATTACTAGTATTTTTAAAAGACACAGGCGAATTTGTAGCTTCTGCTGGATTGCATCGTATTAATTGGGAGATACCAAGATTTGAAATTGGATACTGGATAGATTCGCGCTTTGGTGGAAAAGGTTATATGACAGAAGCTGCGCAAGGTATTATGGATTATGCTTTTTCTGAGTTAAAGGCAAACAGGATAGAGATTCGCTGTGATTTACGAAATGTAAAAAGTAGAGCGATACCTGAGAGGCTAGGTTTTAAATTAGAAGGGATTTTAGAAAGCAGCAGTGTAGCAGTAGATGGCAAGGGACTCAGGGATACATGTGTGTTTGCGATGACAAGAAACAGGTATGAAAAAGAAGAGCTATAATGTATTAGCTCTTCTTTTTGAATTGTATTATTAATTAAGTTTTAGTCATTATAAGAACTGTTTAATGATTTTTACCCATCCTAAATAGGAAGCTCCTAAAATAATAGCCCATAAGAATGCAAGTCGTGCACTTCTTGGAATAGATAACCAAATTTCGAATAATTTCCAAGAGTAATTTTTATTTGAGTTATTCATTAATGGATATCCTTTTTGTGGCAATTATAACATAAAAAGGAGTGGGGTATTCAATACCTACTATAATGTGCTAGCACATTAAGGTACGGGATGTCCATTCGAACTTTCAAAGATGGTAAACCATTGCTGACGATCTAATGTAAGTTTTGTTGCAGCGATAGCTGACTTCACGCGATCTAATTTACCAGAGCCAACGATTGGCATCATTTTTGCTGGATGAGCAAGTAGCCATGCATACATGACAATATCGATGCCATCAGCATTCAGTTCATTTGCGACTTTTTGTAAAGTTTTGCGTAAGCGTACAGCACGTTCATTTTGTCCTGTAAAGATTTCTCCACCAGCAAGAGGAGACCAAATCATAGGGCTAATTCTTTTTTCTTGGCATAAGTCGATTGTACCTTTTTCAAAATGTTCAAGCTGCATCGCAGATACTTCAATTTGGTTTGTGATGAGCGGGAAATCTAAGTATGAGCTAAGCATATTAAATTGAGACGGTAAAAAGTTAGATACACCGAAATGACGGACTTTTCCTTCTTGTTTTACACGTGTGAAAGCTTCTGCCACTTCACTTGGGTCCATAAATGGATCAGGTCGATGAATCAGTAACAAATCAATATAATCAGTATGTAAGTTTTGTAGTGACTGTTCCACGCTTTTTACAATATGTTTCGTACTTGTATTATAGTGAGCGACATATCGCTTTGGAAACTTCGGAGATAAGGGAGCGATTCCACATTTTGTGACAATTTGCATGTTATCACGTAAAGAAGGCTGTAATTGTAATGCTTCCCCGAATAATGATTCACACGTATATCCTCCATAAATATCGGCGTGGTCAAAAGTTGTAATCCCCATCTCCATACAATTTTTGATAAAAGAAAGTAATTCTTGTTTTGGCATATTCCATTCTGCTAAACGCCAAAATCCTTGAATGATACGAGAGAATTCAAGGTTATTAGCCATTTGAATTCGTTCCATTTTGAGTAGACCCCCTTGATGAATGATGATATTTTTGAAAAGGCTTTCTTGTTCGGTACTATTATATAGTTATTGGACTGTACTTACAATGAATATGTCTTTGTTGTAAAAAACGATTTTACCTCGCATTAACGGGCAGTAAGCCCCCACCTCAAGAGTAAGAGCGAAACGAGGAAGATAGGTGGGGGATGAAGAAAAACCCTACTGATGGAAGTTTCACTTTATCTGTATGGTATAATGTACGAAGATATAGCTATAAGGAGATGTACGAAATGATTCCAGTAACAATTTTAACTGGTTTTCTTGGATCGGGGAAAACAACATTATTAAATCGTATTTTATCGGAAGAACATGGAAAGAAATTAGCGGTTATCGTAAATGAAATAGGGCAAATTGGCATCGATAATCAATTAATTATGAATGTAGAAGAAGAAATTATGGAAATGACAAATGGCTGTTTATGCTGTACAGTGCGTGAAGATTTACTTGTTGCTTTAAAACAGTTATTGGATGTAAAAGCAGAAGGGAAAATGGATTTTGATGGTCTAGTGATTGAAACGACAGGTCTTGCAAACCCAGGGCCGATTATCCAAACGTTCTTTTTAGATCCAGTTATTCAGTCAGCATACAAAATTAATGGTGTTGTGACAGTGGTAGATAGTTATCATATACATAAACATTTTGAAAAAGGGCTAGAAGCGAAAGAACAAATTGCTTTTGCAGATATGGTTTTAGTAAATAAATTAGATTTAGTTGGAGAGGAAGAAGAGAAAGAACTCCTTACTGAATTACAAGGGATTAATCCAACAGCAAAATTAATCCCAACGACAAATTGTGAAGTAGATATACCGGTCTTGTTAGAAATCCAAACGTTTAAAACGCGTGATACATTAGAGATTTATCCACATAAAGAGCATCATCATTTAGAAGGTGTAAAATCATTTGTATTACGTGAAGAGCGGCCGTTAGATTTGCAAAAGTTAAACGAATGGATGTCAGCTGTAGTTCAAGAGTTAGGAGAGTATTTATATCGATATAAAGGAATTCTATCGATCGATGGAGTAGATTGCCGTATTGTTTTTCAAGGTGTTCATACACTATTTGCTGCTTCTTACGATAGAGAGTGGCAAGAGGGAGAAGAGCGCGTGAGTGAAGTGGTCTTTATCGGAAAAGATATTAATAAAGAATGGTTCCAAGAACATTTTAAAGAGTGCGTAAAATAAGCCTGCTAATTTAGCAGGCTTATTTTTGTTATTAATCTCTGCCGGCTTCAACTAATTTCTTCGCGACAATTGCTGGTTTAGCATGAAACATAGTCATGTGATCACCTTGTGTAGTTACTAAACGAAATAATCCAAGGCGATTTGACATGTGAGGGTGCCATCCTGAATCTTTACCTTGTGGAACTGCCATATCTTCAGTTAAATAGAAATAACTTTTTGGAATATTTAATTGATAAAATTTCGTAAGGTCCAGCTTTTCAAAAAGTGGTCCAGCTGGTTCTGGTGTAACAGTTTCGTAAATTTTTTTCGCTAAGTCGAGATTAGCATTATTCATAAAGGTTTCTCGCCAAATAGGAAAAGGCAATTGGATAGCATTATTTTTCGATTTTTTCGCAAGCTCGGTCCAAAGCGTTTTTCCTTCGGCTGGGATTTCATCAGCTGCACTTTCTCCATTTGCTAGAACAAATGCATTCATAAAGACAAGTCTGTGGATTCGATCTGGAATTTGTTCGGCAACTTTTGAAATAACAGTACCACCAAAACTATGACCAACAAGAACAAAATCCGTTATGTTTCTTTCCTTCACATAGTTGACTACTGATTTGACATAATCAGTGTGTTTTACAGCTTTATTCGTATCTTTTCCATGCCCAGGTAAGGTAGGAGTATATACTTTATGTCCCATTTGTTTCAACTCATTAGCTGTTTTATCCCAATAGCTAGAATCTCCCCAAGCGCCGTGAACGAGTACAAACGTAATTGGTTTTTGACGTATTACATCAATATCTGTCTCTATTTTAGCTTCTGCTGGGATATGGAAGCTATTACTGCTAAGCATGATTAAAATAGCAGAAAGGCTTACGAATAAGAACTTGAATATTTTCAAAACAAACCCTCCATTTACTACTGATTTTGCATATATGTACATATATTTTCGCTGAAAGATTGTTTTTATTCTTTTGGAGTATAGTTATTAAAAGTAGTAGTGTTTACTTTGTAGAAAAAAGGACATTATTGTACGGTAAATGTTTAGCATTACATCTTTAGTTAATGAAAAAAAGTGAAACAATTATATTTTTGATGCGGAGGTAGAATAGGAAACATGACCATCTTGTTCTTCTATTAATAAACAAAGATTAGTAGAAAATAATAAAAAGCCTGTTTTCACAGGCTTATACTTTCATTTATCCGTAATTCCATTACAACACCAACAACTGGTCCTTCATCGTCTATATCACCAGTTAAGTGAAAACCGAAAGACTCATATAGTTTCATTGCTAGTTTGTTTTCTGGATGAAAACTTAAATAAATCTTTTTGCATTGAAATTTTTGTTGTAAATACTGGATAAGCAGATGGAGAAAACGTTTCGCATAGCCATTTCCTTGAAAATGGTAATCAATCATAAAACGATCTAGCCATACGCTATCATCTTTTTTTGAATACCAACCATACATTGCGTAGCCAACAAGTGTTTCTCCATCATATAAGCCTACTGACGTTCCGTTTTCTTCATATAGGGATTCCGCTAAAGAAAATGCATTGCTTTCAATAAATTGCTGCTGCTCCTTTGCTACGTCTAAAGCAGCGACTGAACGCCAATTATTTGCTGTTACTTCACAAATGTGAAGATTCATAGTTCCAACTCGCTTTCATAACATAGTATATCTTTAAAACTAATATGGATAATTTTACTTGTTATTTTGTTGAAGTCAAGCTGCTGAATATGAAAAAAGACAGTTGAATATGTTTCAACTGTCTGAAAGGAAATATAAATTTAGTTTGTAGCTTCTTTTAAAGTGTTCACGTTTTCTTCCATTAATGTGAAGTAATCTTTATTTTTCTTTGCATCATCTTCAGAAATAGTAGCAAGGTGATTTAAACGTAAAATTTTCGTTCCTGTTTCTTTTTGAATAACTTCTGCTACTTTTGGAGTAGAGAATGTTTCAAATAAAATATATTTTAAACCATGCTCTTTTGCTGTTTTTGTAATGTTAGCAAGTTCTTTTTGTGATGGTTCATCAGAAGCGGAGATGCCAGCAACTGGTATTTGTTTTAAGCCATAGCGTTTTTCCCAATATCCATATGCAGCGTGAGAAACTAAAATATCTTTCGTTTTTGCCTCTGAAACAACAGATTTAAAGTGATCATCTAAGTCAGTGAACTTTGTTTGTAGGGCGGCGAAGTTTTTCTCAAATTCTTTTTTATGATCTGGTTGCAATTCTACGAGTGCATCTTTAATTTTTTCAGCCTGCTTCATCGCGAGTGTAGGATCAAGCCATACGTGTGGGTCTTTGTCATGATGGTGACTTTCTTCTTCTTTATGACCCTCCTCGTGCTCATGTTCTTCTTCTGATGAAGCGATAAGATCGAAACCTTTAGATGCATTAACAACTTTTACGTTCTCTTTTTTTAATGTTTTTTCCATTTTTTCTGCAAACGGCTCTAATTCCGCGCCGTTATATACGAATAGGTCTGCCTTCGCAACTTGTACCGTTTGTTTTTGACTTGGCTCATATGTATGAGAGTCAGCGCCAGGTGGATAAATTGTTTCAACATTTACATAGTTACCACCGATTTTTTTAGCGAAATCAGCAAGTGGAAAAATAGTTGTATATACAGAAAGTTTTCCATCTTTTTTTGCAGTTCCGTCTTTTTTGCTGGCACACCCAGCAAAAATTAATGTAAAAATAAGTATAAAAGAAAATACCATTAACCTTTTCTTCATGTAATTCTCCTCTTTTCTTTCTTTTCCAATTTTATTTTCTCCAAAATAAGAGAAAAAATATCTTTTTGTTATAAAACGGAATAATTACGTTTTAAGTTGCGAACTTAGTATAATACATCTTTACGAAAGTTGCAATAAATAATAATCATTCCGATTTGATTTTGTTATAAAGTTGTCAAAAAGAATAGTATTAATTTTTATGAATGTCGCATATGTGACAACACTCCTTTCATATATTGAGGTAGAGGGTATGAAAAGGGGATGAGTAATTGGATTACATAATGGAAGCAATCTTATTGATACTAGCAGTAGTTTTGCCATTAACATGTGTTTTGATTTTCCTCAAGACATTAATAAGTAATCTAGGTGACTCTAGGATAATAACCAAGCTACCAACAGAGAAAAAAGGAGAGAAGAGTAAGTAAAGCACTTGCATCACGCATAGTGCTTTACTTATGATAGAATAAGAAAAAGGAAACTCCTAGAAATAGGATTTGTACTGCCTGTTTGGACGGTATAAAATTAGATAAAGAGGTATAAAGATAAATGAATAAAAGAACAGCCTTAGTACTCGGTGCGAGTGGTTTAGTTGGACAAGAAGTGACGCAGCTATTACTTGACTCAGATTACTATGATTCGGTTATGGTTTTTGTAAGAAAGCCACTGCAATGGGAACATGAAAAGTTACAGCAGAAACAAGTTGACTTTTCTATATTAGAAGAGTATAAAGAATTTTTTGCTGTTGATGATGTTTTTAGCTGTCTTGGGACAACAATTAAGAAAGCGAAAACGAAAGCGAATTTTAAAAAAGTAGACTATGAATATACATTACGAGCGGCCTGTTTAGCAGAAAAACAAGGTGTACAAAATTTTCTTGTTATTTCTTCTATGGGTGCTAATCCAAAATCACTTTTCTTTTATTCACAAGTAAAAGGGAAGATGGAGGAGGAACTTCAAAAGTTAGTGATCGGTGGGATTCATATATTTAGACCATCACTATTGCTAGGAGATCGAGAAGAATTTCGTTTTGGAGAAAGAATGGCTGAGAAGATATCTGGTGTTTTGCCATTTGTATTTAATGGTACTTTAAAAAAGTATAAGCCGATTACAGCTGAGCAGGTTGCAAAAGGGATGTACTTAGCGGCACTACGTGAAGAATCTGGTGTCCATATTTATAATTCTACAGAGATTACAATGATGGAATAATGAAAACGAGAAGGGGAGCCCTTCTCGTTTTCATTATTGTGTATTAGCGGCGAGTCGGGGCTGTTTTACCACGAGCACGTTGATATTGGTGGGGCTCTTGTAATTCAAATCCAAGTTCATTAGCTGCTGTTCTTGGAAAATATGGATTGCGAAGTAACTCGCGACCGATAAAGATTAAGTCCGCTTCATTATTTGCTAAAATTTCTTCTGCTTGTATCCCGCTTGTAATCAATCCTACTGCACCTGTCGCAATGTGTGCTTGTCCTTTTATATGATTTGCATACTCTACTTGATAGCCAGGGTAAACGTCGATTTGTGCAGGTATAACTGCCCCAGAACTACAATCAATTACATCTACATCTTGTTCTTTCATCCATTTTGCAAATTGAACATAGTCATGGACTGTTAATCCTTTAGGGTGATAGTCATTTGCAGAAATACGAACGAATAAAGGACCATTCCAAACTTCATTTACAGCATCAATGATTTCTTTTAAGAAACGGTAACGGTTTTCAGGTGATCCGCCATATTCATCAGTTCGTTTGTTTGATAATGGAGAGAGAAATTCATTAATGAGATAGCCGTGAGCCGCGTGGAGTTCAATAATATCGAATCCTGCTTGTTTGGAACGACATGCGGCATCTTGAAAAGCAGAAATTGTTTTTTTGATTAGCTGTTTATTCATTTCTATTGGGGTTTTCATTGTATCATTAAATGCAATAGCCGAGGGTGCTACAGAGTCTGTATGTAATTCAGCTTTTCGACCAGCATGGGCTAACTGAATAGCTGCTTTTGCCCCATTTTCATGGATGAGGGACACCGTTTTTTGTAACCCTGGAATATGATCATTATTCCATATACCTAAATCTTTATTAGAAATACGTCCTTCAGGTACAACAGCTGTAGCTTCAAGCATAACAAGGCCTACTTGACCAGCTGCGCGAGACGCATAATGGATATGATGGAAATTTGTCACTTTTCCATCTTCGTTTTCTGAAGAGTACATACACATCGGTGACATAACAATACGATTTTTTAATGTAACATCTTTAATCGTATAAGGTGAAAAAAGCTGATAGTCCATATCTATTCCCCCTTATTGTAGTTTCCTTTATTGTATCATCATCATTTTTGTTTCCATAATGAAACGCTTATTCCCGAAATTTTGTACATTTATGTTACAATTATTGAAATAAATTAAATTGGGGGATAGGGGCATGTACCGAGCTTATTATGAAAGCGAAATAGGTTTGCTTGAAATTACTGCAAATGATGAAGGAATTACTTCTGTTATTTTTGTAGAGGAACGGAAAGAAGAGAATAAAAATCAAATTGTAGAACAGTGCCTCGCTGAATTAGATGAATATTTTAATCGAAAGAGAACTGAATTTACAGTACCACTGTCAGCGGTTGGAACACCATTTCAAAAGAGTGTTTGGGATGCACTTTATACGATTCCATATGGAGTGAATGCTTCCTATCTGGATATTGCAGAAAAGGTTGGTAACACAAAGGCGGTGCGTGCGATAGGAGGAGCGAATAGTCGCAATCCGATTTCTATTATTGTTCCGTGTCATCGTGTAATTGGAAAAAGTGGAAAGTTAGTTGGATATGCAGGTGGTCTATGGCGAAAAGAATGGTTATTGAAACATGAGGGGATTTTGCAATAAGATAAAACTCTTTTCAAATGGAGATAGTAGTTTTCATTGCTTAGAGGATAACAAAGTCTAGTAGAAAGTAAGTATTTCTGAGTTTCATACGAATGGTTTAACCTGTTATTTGCGGGGAAGAATCATCTTGTTAAATAGCTAAATTTTTTAGTATGCTGGACAACAGAAGTATAAGTAGGGGATAAATCAGGGAAAGAGGGATTATTTTGCGTTGTATAAATTGTGGGAATCCTTGTCCTGACGGTCAATTTAATTGTGAAGATTGTCAGCAAACTTTACATAATGGAACAAAAGAGGAGACCTCACCAATCGAAAAAAATATGGAACAATATGTGGGAGCGCATTATCCATATTATAAAAGAAAATGGGACAAAGAAAAGAAACGAATAGCAAGGTGGAGCTGGAATGGATGGGCTGCTATTTTCAATGTCGGATGGTTTGGTTATCGAAAATATTACGTACCTGCTTGTTTGTTTGTAATTTTATTAGTAGCTTGTGATGCATTTTCATACTATATGGGATTCAATGTAGCACTCCCCATTATTAACATGGTTCCCCTTACCTTTTTATTGCTCATTTTAATGATGATAGGGGTCGGAATTTTTGCAAATGGGTTATATTATCGATTTGCTGAGCGGAAAATATACCGGATAAAAGCAAGAGGGGTAACGAATGGAGATGTTGAGCGTTATCTCATCCGTGATAGTGGAGGAACAAGCAAAATGGGAGCGGCTATTGTTACAATTTTGACAGCTGCTAGTATATTCATGAGTCACTTTTTCTTTCCTACAGATCAAGATGTTATTCAAAAAGTACGAGCAAGTTCCCTTTATGAGTATCCTTTTTTTTCTATTGGGGAATCTTTTGAACAGCATTTTAAGCAACCAACCTGGGTTTATTACCGCGGGGGAGATGGATTGGAATTAGTAGAATTTCATGGATACAATCATGGTATGACAAGACAAAAAATTATCATTCAATTTGTTGTCGATTACAGGTTGCATGAAATTGAACCCTATTCTCTTACAGTTAACGGTGAGCCCCAAGGTGAAAAAGAGTTTTTGAAAATGATGGAAGATGTGTTTCGTACGCAAGATCTTTTTGAGTTGGATGACGGATTACAAAAAGATGAAAAAAAAGAAATGTTATAAGAAATGAATGTAAAAGCAGATGGAGCAGCTTTTACATTCATTTCTTTTTTTATTTTAGGAAAGAAAAATATTTAAAATAATCAGAATTTTTTGTATAATAATATTATACATGCTTTATTGTATACATACAGATTGGGGGAAGGAATAATGAAGAAAAAAGTTTCAACGCTTGCTGCACTTGCATTATCAACAAGTATGTTCGTTGCAGGTTGCGGGAATGGGGAGAAAGCATCGACAACGAAGAAAGAAACAGGTAAGGGGATGGCCGATAAACAAGTGCTAAACTTACTAGAAACAGCAGAAATTCCTTCGATGGATACATCAAAATCAACAGATTCCGTATCATTCCGAGTATTTGTAAATGCAATGGAGGGTTTATATCGATTAGATAAAGATAATAAGCGAACTCCAGGTATGGCAAAAGATGTGAAGATTAGTGAAGATAAGAAAACATATACTTTTGAATTACGAGATGCAAAGTGGTCGAATGGTGAGCCAGTTCGTGCACAAGATTTTGTATATGGCTGGCAACGTGCGCTTGATAAAGCAACAGCAGCTGAATACGCATTTATTTTATTTGATGTAAAAAATGCTCAAAAAGTTAATAAGGGGGAGCTACCACTTGATCAGCTAGGTGTAAAAGCAAAGGATGATAAGACACTAGTGGTAGAACTAGAACAACCAACTCCATATTTTCTTGATCTTACATCATTTCCAACATTCTTCCCTTTAAATGAGAAGTTTGTAAAAAAACAAGGTGATAAGTATGCATTAGAAGCTGATAAAATTTTATACAATGGACCATTTACGTTAAGTGAATGGAAGCATGAGCAAAGCTATCAATTAAAGAAAAATCCAAATTATTGGGATAAAGATACTGTAAAACTAGAAGAAATTAATGTCGGTGTCGTAAAAGAAACGAGCACAGGTGTGAACCTATATGATAATGATCAAGCGGACCGCGTAATTTTAACTTCAGAGTTTGTTGATAAATATAAAAAGAATAAGCCAGATGAATTCAAAACGAAACTAGATCCGCGTATGTATTTCTTACGTTTTAATCAACAAAATGCAACATTTAAAAATCAAAAAGTGCGTGAAGCAATTGATTTAGCTTATGATAAAAAAGGTATTGCAAATGTCATTTTAAATGATGGCTCATTACCAGCATATTTCTTAGTACCAGAAAAATTCACAACAGGTCCGGATGGAAAAGATTTTCGTACTGTAAATAAAAACTTCCGTGATAATAAAGACAATGCGGAAAAAGCGAAGAAGTTATGGGAAGAAGCGAAAAAAGAACTGGGTCAAGATACAATTACGGTAGAATTACTAAACGATGATAATGGTAGCCGGAAAAAAGTTGGCGACTTTATTAAAGAAGAGCTTGAGAAAAATTTACCTGGAATTAAAGTGAATTTGAAACAACAACCGTATAAACAGAAATTAGATTTAGAGAAGAAATTACAATATGAGTTTTCACTATCAGCATGGGGCCCGGATTATCCAGATCCAATGACATATATTGATATGTTTATTACAGGAAGTACATTTAATGAAATGGCGTATTCAAATCCGAAATATGATGACTTAGTTGCTAAATCGAAAGGTGAGTTGTTAAAAGATGATGCAGCACGCTGGAAAGCACTTGCAGAAGCTGAAAAAATCTTAATTGGAGAAGATGCAGCGATTTCACCTACTTATCAGCAAAGTACAGCATATTTAGAAAAAACATATGTAAAAGGAATTGCAAATCATACATTCGGCGGCGATTTTAGTTATAAATGGGCGTATATTACAAAAAAATAGTATAATAAGAGATGCGCGAATTTTCGCTCATCTCTTATTTTGTAAGGAGGACTTATGTTGATAAATGGCTTTAATCATCTTTGTTTTTCGGTTTCAGATTTAGAAAGATCTATTCAATTTTATGAAACAGTATTAGAGGGAAAGTTATTAGTAAAAGGAAGAAAACTCGCATATTTTGATATATGTGGAGTGTGGGTGGCACTCAATGAAGAAGCAGATATTGCACGAAATGAAATTCATCAGTCATATACACATCTTGCATTTTCTGTTAAACAAGAGGATTTTGGTCGACTATTAAAGCGATTAGAGGAGAATAAAGTTCATATTTTACAAGGAAGAGAACGTGATGTAAGAGATTGTCAGTCTATTTATTTTATTGATCCAGATGGACATAAGTTTGAGTTTCATTCAGGTACACTGCAGGATCGCTTAAAGTATTATAAGGAAGCAAAACCACATATGAAATTTTATTGATGAAATAAAGGGGGATGGGAAGAGCATGCATGCGCTCGTTATTGGAGGGACAGGGATGCTGAAGAAAGTGTCCGTTTGGCTTTGTAATCAAGGGCTTTATGTTTCTGTTATTGGACGAGATAGGAATAGGTTAGAAGATGTAAAAAATACATGTAATGCTCCAAGAAATGTTACATGTATTTCTCTTGATTACCACGATGGCGATGCTTTGAAACAATCTATTAAAGATACGATTAAACAAAATGGACCTATCAGATTAGTCGTAGCTTGGGTACATACAACTGCTAAAAAGGCGCTTCAAGTAATTTGTGAAGAAATTGAATTACATTCTAAATCCTATAGTTTGTTTCATATATTAGGGAGTAGTGCATCTCGATTGGAACGTCAAAAAATAGGAAGTGCTTTCTGTAATTATCATAGAATTTTATTAGGGTTTATTTTACAAGGTGAACATTCAAGGTGGTTGACTCATGAAGAGATTACTGATGGAGTTATAGCAGGAATTCAGAGTAAACAAAGCGATTGTATTGTAGGAACATTGGAACCATGGGAATTACGACCAATTTGATGAGGGGGAAGAAAACGAATGAAAACGACTTTATATGTAACACGTCATGGAGAAACAGAGTGGAATGTGGCAAAGCGTATGCAAGGGAGAAAAAATTCTAATTTAACCGAAAAAGGGATATTACAGGCAAAGCAGTTAGGGGATCATATAAAGGATATACCACTTCATGCGATATATAGTAGTCCAAGCGGGAGAACAATGCATACGGCAGAGTTAATAAAAGGAGAGCGGAATATTCCAATTATAGCTGATGAGAACTTTTATGAGATTAATATGGGGATCTGGGAAGGGCAAATGCTTGTGGATTTGGAAGCGCAGTACCCAGAGGAAGTACATACGTTTTGGAATGAGCCACATCGTTTTTGTTCGACATCAGGCGAAAATTTCTATGATGTGCATAGTCGGGTGATAGAAGGAGTAAACCTTCTTTTAGAAAAACATAAAGGGGAAAGTATTTTAATCGTATCTCATGCAGCAGCTGCAAAATTACTTGTGGGACATTTTACTGGTCTTTCTGTTGAAAGAGTGTGGGATGATCCATTTATGCATAGTGCGAGCTTAAGTATCATTGAATTTGAAGGGAAAGAGGCTAGTGTTAAACAGTTTGCCGATATAAGTCATTTTCAGCAAGTATAAAAAGACCGCAATAGAGCGATCTTTTTACGTTTACTGTTAACAATAAGGGATAAAGAATTAGCAATTACGTTTTCTAAACCAGAAGTGATCGCATTTTTTTCTTTTTTTACAGCCTGTTGTACGTTTACGGCCTGTTGTACGTTTACGGCCTGTTGTGCGTTTACGACATGTTATGTGTTTACGCCATGTTGTGTGTTTACGCCATGTTGTGTGTTTACGCCATGTTGTGTGTTTACGGCATGTTGTGTGTTTACGCCATGTTATGCGTTTACGGCCTGTTGTGCGTTTACGGCATGTTGTGTGTTTACGGCCTGTTGTGTGTTTACGGCCTGTTGTGCGTTTACGGCCTGTTGTGCGTTTACGGCCTGTTGTGCGTTTACGACATTTTGTGTGTTTACGACATGTTGTATGCTTACGGCATTTTGTGTGTTTACGACATGTCGTATGCTTACGGCCTGTTGTACATTTGTGGCCAGAAAAATGATCATCGTCACAATCAAAAGTACTTGGATCTTGATGTAAAAACTCTTCCATCCCTGCACTTTTGATTTCTTCAACAGCTTTTTGAATATCGCGTTTCATAGAAATCCCCCTTATCTCTAAATAAAATGAACAGGTATTCCTTTTACATTAATCATGATATGAAGAGAGAATCTCTTCTGCATGAGGCAGGAGTTTAGATTTTAATAGAAATAGGCATATAGCGGATATATGGACATGGACAAAGTAATAAGCATACATTAAATGGAGAAAAAAAGAAGGGATGGGGGAAGAATGTTGCCTTCTTATGATTTTTTTATTCATCCGATGTATCTTGTTGAATTAAAGAAGGACATTTGGTCTGATAGTCCAGTGCCTGCTAAATTAACATATGGGAAAAGAAAGTATGATATTGACATTGTATACCGGGGAGCACATATTCGAGAATTTGATAAAAAATCATATCATGTTATGTTCTATAAGCCGAAACAATTTCAAGGGGTGAAAGAGTTTCATTTGAATTCTGAGTTTAAGGATCCATCACTTATAAGAAATAAATTATCGCTTGACTTTTTTAGTGATATTGGTGTACTTTCGCCAAAATCCCAGCATGTTTTTATCAAGATTAATGGTCAAATTCAAGGTGTATATTTACAATTAGAATCTGTTGATGAAAACTTTTTGAAAAGCCGTAAATTACCGAGTGGGTCAATTTATTATGCGATTGATGATGATGCGAATTTTTCTTTAATAAGTGAGCGTGATCAAGATGTTAAAACAAACCTATCTGCAGGCTATGAGTTTAAATGTGCGAATGAACATAGTGAAGAACAGCTTAGTGAATTCGTTTATCAGGCAAATGTACTATCACGAGAAAAATATGAAAAAGAAATTATAAATTACCTTGATGTTGACAAATATTTGCGGTGGCTAGCAGGTGTTATTTTGACTCAAAACTTTGACGGATTTGTTCATAACTATGCACTGTATCATAATGATGAAACGAATTTATTTGAAGTGATACCGTGGGATTATGATGCGACATGGGGCCGTGATGTAGAAGGAAGGCGGCTAAACCATGAGTATATCCGAATTCAAGGATATAATACGTTGAGTGCTAGAATTCTCGATATACCGGTATTTCGAAAGCAATACCGTAGCATTCTTGAAGAAATTTTGGAAGAGAAATTTACAGTTTCGTTTATAAAACCGAAAGTAGAGAGAATGTGTGAAGCAATTCGTCCTTACTTGATTCAGGATCCCTATATGAAAGAGAAAATAGATATTTTTGATCAAGAACCAGATATTATCTTTCGATATATAAATAATAGGAGTCAATATGTACACAAGTATTTACATGAACTATTATAAATGAAAAAGAGATTGATACCTAGTCAATCTCTTTTTCATTTATAATAGATTTAATCTTTCCTTTTAGATAAAAAGTATGAATGCTTAGATCTTTATGAAAACAATTGATTCCCTTTTAAATTTCATGTGAATAAGTTACGATTTGTTTAGGTGCTGTAAACAAAAGTTAAAACCGTATATTTTGAGGATGGTGAGAATATGGAAGTGAAATGGATCGATTGGGTAAAACAAATACAAGCCATTGCTCAGGCTGGTTTAACGTATTCAAAAGATGTGTATGATATGGAACGTTTCGGGCAATTACGTGATCTTTCAGTTACGATGATGTCTCATTATACGAAGACAGATTGGGAAGTGGTAGAGAGATTATTTGCCAATGAAATGGGTTATCAAACACCAAAAGTAGATATTCGGGCTGTCGTGTATCAGGATGGAAAATTATTATTTGTGAAAGAAAAAAGTGACGGGAAATGGGCTCTTCCAGGTGGCTGGGCAGATGTTGGCTATACGCCAACAGAAGTGGCAGCAAAAGAAGTGTGGGAGGAAACGGGTTATAAAGTTGATCATTTTCGATTATTAGCAGTATTTGATAAAGAAAAACATTATCCATCACCATCAGCAATGCATGTATATAAAATATTTATTGGTTGTGAAATTGTTGGGGGCGAAAAACAAACAAGTATTGAAACAGAAGAAGTGACCTTTTTTGGTGAAAAAGAAATCCCAGAGTTATCGACTGCTAGAAATACAGAGTGGCAAATTAGAGAGATGTTTGCCTGTATGAAAGATAGGAATAAAAGCTCCTTACTTGATTAAGAAAATATGTAAAGATAAGAATAAAGATAGTTTAACAGTACTCCAACAGAAGTCCCCTTCCTCAAGCACATGCAGGTCATAGTCCAGGGATCATTCACAGCGTATAAATCTCTTTTTCTTTCTATTCTTGCCTGGTATATTTATAATGAATTGTACATATTTTGGGTAAAGAATGAGGAATATATTGGCATGCATAAATCTTTGTGGGATAATAAGAAGGTATGTAAGCAGAAAAGGAGATAGAAAAGCAAATGTTAGCAAATTTAATAGAGCAGTTATTGCAATTTTTCGCAAGTTTAGGATACTTTGGAGTTGCTTTAGGGCTAATGATTGAAATTATTCCGAGTGAGATTGTCCTTTCTTATGCTGGTTTTTTAGTTGCGCAAGATAAAATAAGTTTTATTGGGGCAGTAATCGCCGGTACAATTGGCGGTACATTAGCACAAATCTTTTTATACTGGTTAGGATATTACGGAGGGCGTCCGGTAGTTGAAAAATATGGTAAATATTTATTGATTAACAAGCATCATTTAGATGTAGCCGAAAGTTGGTTTAAACGTTATGGTGCGGGGGTAATCTTCTCTGCTCGTTTCATCCCAATTGTACGCCATGCGATTTCAATACCAGCAGGATTAGCGAAAATGCCTTTAAAACTTTTTACACTATATACAGTAGTTGCGATTATTCCATGGTCAATTCTCTTTATTTATTTAGGAGAAAAACTAGGTGGGAATTGGCGGCATATTAAAGAATATGCAGCTGATTATACGCATTACATAATTATTGGGGCAGTGCTCTTTATTGCTCTTTATTTCGGTTTAAAGGTATTGAAAAAAAGAAAAACAGTTCGTTAAAGCCAATGATTTCATTGGCTTTTTTTATACGTTTCAGTTCTAAAATAAAGAAGTTGTCCATAATGTGTAGTAATAAAGCGTAGCGGGGGAATGAAATGAAAGGATCACCGTTTTTACGTGGAACATTATTTTTAACGATGGCAACGATGATATCTAAAATGCTTGGATTTATATATGTTATCCCATTTACAGCGATGGTTGGTACTAGTGGATACATATTATATACATATGCATATCGGCCATATACAATTATGCTGAGCATTGCAACGATGGGATTGCCACTTGCTGTTTCTAAAATGGTTTCAAAATACGATGAGTTAAATGATTATCATACAGTAAAACGGGTGCTAAAAAGTGGAATGTTTTTTATGGTTTTTATGGGAATTGTTTCATTTCTAGTTCTTTATATGTTAGCTCCATATCTTGCAAAGCTAGTGATCGATGGAAGTGATCAAACTGGTAATAGTATGACTGCTGTGACGTATAATATTCGAATTGTTAGTTTTGCATTATTGATTGTACCAGTAATGAGTTTATTGCGCGGCTTTTTTCAAGGATTTCAATCTATGGGACCGTCAGCATCTAGTGTAGTTGTGGAACAGTTTTTTCGTGTCTTAACAATCTTAATAGGAAGCTTTGTTGTTTTGCATATTTTGAAAGCGTCTGTTTCGTTAGCGGTTGGAGTTTCAACTTTTGGTGCATTTATGGGGGCAGCGGCAGGATTGACTGTTTTGATAGGTTTTTATATGAGAAGGCGGAAATATTTAAAACGGAAAGAGATTGCCAGTATCCCACAGACAACGAAGTCCTTTTTTGCTTTATACAAAGAGCTATTTACGTATTCAATTCCATTTGTTGCTGTTGGGTTAGCGATTCCGTTGTATCAAACAATTGATACATTTACAATCAATAAACTTTTAATAGAGATAGGTTACGTACAAGGTGAAGCAGAAAAAATAAATGCAATAATTGGGCTTGTCCAAATGGTTGTACTTATTCCTGTATCCGTTGCAACAGCTTTTAGTATGTCTCTCGTTCCTGAAATGACGAAAGCTTATACAGTTGGAAATGAACAATTATTATATAAGCATTTCACGAAAACGAATTTACTTGTTGTAGGGATTACAATTCCCGCAGCAATTGGAATGATTATATTAGCCCAACCTATATACACTCTTTTATTTGGAGTAGGAAATGATCCAAGTTTAGGAAGTGTTATTTTACGGTACTATGCACCAGCGTGTATATTATTTTCATTGTTTACAGTTACTGCTGCGATGTTACAAGGGATTGATCAGCAAAAAAAAACAGTTCTAGGTTTAACCTTAGGAATTATAATAAAGATTGTACTAAATATTATATTATTGCCGTACTTTGACTACACCAGTTTTATTATCTCAACATATGCAGGCTACACAGTTTCAGTTTCATTTAACTTGTGGATGCTGTCTAAATATGTTATAAAGGCAACATGAGCTTTTGAAAAGACAGAGCAATCTCTGTCTTTTTCTATTTTGAAAGAAATTATGAAGAAAAGCGTTTTCAAAATAATTTTCTATTGAAATTTAAACGTTTGTTTCATATGCTGAAAATAGCGGTTCAAAAACTGTTGTTTAAGTGAGGTAGATTCCCACATGTAAAAAGAATCGGGGTGATAGTATGTTAAATATTTATTTAACAGACCGAAACGGAAAACTACAAGAAATAGAGGAAATTCAAAAAGGTTGTTGGATTAATGTACTCCATCCAACAGAGGAAGAAATTCAATTTCTAGTGCAAACATTGAATGTAGAATTGGATTTTATTAAAGACCCTTTGGATGATGAAGAACGATCTCGGATTGAAAAAGAAGATGACAATGCATTAATTATCGTTGATATTCCAACAGTAAGGCATGATGAAGAAGGAAATTCAATATACGACACGATTCCAATTGGTATGATTGTAATGCCGGAATGTTTCGTTACAATCTGTTTAGAAGAAAATCCGATTTTCGAGCGATTTATTAATCAGCGTATTAAAGAATTTTATACTTTTAAAAAGACTCGTTTTGCATTGCAGCTCTTATATACGATTTCTACTTATTATTTACGATACTTAAAACAAATTAACCGAAAAACAATCGACCTAGAGCACGAGTTAAATAAGTCGATGAAAAATAAAGAAATCTTTACATTATTAGGTCTTGAAAAGAGTTTAGTGTATTTTACAACATCTTTAAAAGCAAACAAAATTGTTATTCAAAAGTTAATGCGCAATAATACGTTTATTAAAATGTATGAAGATGATCAAGATTTACTAGAAGATGTATTAATTGAAAATAAACAGGCCATTGAAATGGCTGAAATATATAGTAATATTTTAAGTGGTATGATGAATACGTTTAGTTCGGTTATTTCTAATAATTTAAACAGTGTTATGAAGTTTTTAACTTCTATGACAATCATATTATCAGTGCCAACAATGGTTTCCAGTTTTTTTGGAATGAATGTTCCAGTTCCTTTAAGTGAAAATCCGCATGGTTTTTTAATGGCTATGATTATATCCGCAATATTATCTTGCGTAATGGCCTTTATTTTTTGGAAGAAACGTTATTTTTAAATCATATGAAAGCTGTTCTAGCATAGTTATCAAACTGCGCTAGAGCAGCTTTTTTGTCGTAATAAAACGTTTCTTATATACAATATGTGTATTGAGGAAAAACTTATTTCCATGATTTGTAGATTTGAAAAGGGCTTGTTCAAATAATAAATTGAGGTTAAAATTACATATTGTTAATGAAAAGATGGAGGAAATACATCATGGAATTGTTTCAGTTACCGAAAGCATTCCTGCAAATGAATACGATTTTTATCTCAATTTTAATTGAAGCACTACCATTTGTGCTAATTGGTGTATTTATTTCAGGATTCATTCAAATGTTTGTGACAGAAGATATGGTGGCAAAATGGATGCCCAAAAATCGATTTCTGTCTGTATTATTAGCTACTTTTCTTGGCATGATGTTTCCAGGGTGTGAATGTGGAATCGTTCCAATTGTAAGACGTTTAATTGGGAAAGGTGTTCCGCCGTATGCTGGAATTGCATTTATGTTAACGGGGCCAATTATTAATCCGGTTGTATTATTTGCAACATATGTTGCGTTTGGAAGTAGTATGCATATGGTGTGGTATCGTTCCATTGTAGCCATTATTGTAGCTATTATCGTTGGACTTATATTATCGTTTATGTTTAAAGATCATCAACTACGTGATGAACATTTCCCAGAGGTGGATCATAAGCGTCCTTTGCGTAAAAAGATGTGGGACGTATGTACACATGCGGTTGAAGAGTTTTTCTCAATGGGGAAATACTTAGTAGTGGGAGCATTAATTGCTGCTGCAGTTCAAACATTTGTACAAACTTCAACACTACTTTCTATAGGGCAAGGACCGTTCTCTTCATCAGCTGTTATGATGGGACTTGCGTATATTTTATCACTATGTTCAGAAGCGGATGCTTTTATTGCATCTTCGTTCCAAAGTACATTTTCAACAGCATCACTTGTCGCGTTCCTCGTTTATGGACCGATGGTGGATATTAAAAATATGTTTATGATGCTTGCGACATTTAAAACAAAATTTGTAATTGTTGTGATAGCTACAGTTACACTTGTGGTTTATGCAAGCTCACTACTCATTTATGCGATGGAGTGGTAGGTTATGTTTCGAGCATATATTTTACTCGGATTTACAATCTTAATTGCGCAGCTTCATATTTCAGGTAATATAACAAAGTATATAAATATGAAGTACGCATATTTATCAAAAACAGCTGCAATTATTTTAGGGTTTTTAACACTTATTCAAATCATTGTTGTTTTCCAAAAGGAACACAAAAAGGAAAAAGATCAGCACAGTTGTGGTTGTGATCATAGTCATTGTGGACATGATCATTCAAAAGATGAAAACACATGGTGGAAACGAACTTTTGCGTATACATTATTTTGTTTCCCTATTATTTCAGGACTATTCTTTCCAATTGCGACGTTAGATTCAGATATTGTTAAAGCGAAAGGATTTCATTTCCCTGTTGCGCAAGCAGAGAGTACAGATCCATTTATTACAAGGCAGTTTTTAAGACCCGATACGAGTATTTACTATGGAAAAGAAGGGTATCGTGGTGTGATGGAAAAAGGAAAAAAAGAATACGTCACAAAAGATAATATTGCCTTGAAGGATGAAGACTTCTTAAAAGGTATAGAAACAATTTATAATTATCCTGGTGAATTTACAGGTAAGACACTTTCGTTTAAAGGATTTGTTTTCCGCGATGATTCTTCAAAGAAAGAACAATATTTCTTATTCCGCTTTGGTATTATTCATTGTGTAGCCGATTCAGGTGTATACGGGATGTTAGTGAAAAAGCCAGATGGAGTAGAGTGGAAGAATGATGATTGGATTGAAGTGGAAGGTGAAATTTCAACTGAATTTTATCAACCATTCCATGCAAATATTCCTGTTTTGGAAGTAACAAAATGGAATAAAGTTGAACAGCCGAAAGAACAATATGTATTTAGAGGAGCCGATTGATTATAATCGGTTCTTTTTTATAGACATAAATTTATGAAAATTGCTAATATATAATATATAGTTCACCTAGTGTAATTTTTATATACAAGATGAACAAAAAAGCATAGGGTAGTTCCAATGTTTTCATATTAATTAATATATAGGATGCATGGGACTAGGAGAATTTAGGGAGTATTTATTTCGTTTTCATGTTATGAAAGGTTTATGAATGAATTAAAGAGGTGAAGGAAATGGAAGAAACAAATGGGAAAACAGTTAATGAATCAAGAGTTTTTAAAACAAGTCGTGTCTTTCCAACAGATTTAAATGATCATAACACATTATTTGGAGGTAAAATATTAGCTGAAATGGATATGATTGCATCTATCTCAGCAACGAGACATTCACGAATGGAATGTGTAACGGCATCAATGGACTGGGTAGATTTTTTACATCCAGTTCGTTCAACTGATTGTGTGAGCTATGAATCGTTTGTCATTTGGACAGGGAGAACGTCGATGGAAGTGTTTGTAAAGGTAGTAGCGGAAGATTTAATTTCTGGTGAAAAACGAATTGCAGCAACATCTTTTGTTACATTTGTAGCACTTGGGAAAGAAAATAATCCAGTTCCTGTTCCGCGTGTAATTCCCGAAACAGAGGGAGAAAAAAAATTACATGAAATTGCTGTTTTACGTGCGCAACAACGTCATATTCGAAAAGCAGAAAGTAAGAAAATTGCAACGTTATTAACTTTATAAGTAATTTGAAATGAAAAGCGGACACCTAAATTTAGGTGTCCGCTTTTATAGTTTTTTCATCTGCATATCGCTCTTTCGGGTGTCTAACTAGCAAAAGCAAGCAGCACCGACGATAATTAAGAGGATAAATAGTACGACAAGTAACGCGAATCCATTTCCATGTGCGAAGCCCATTGTTATTTCCTCCTTTTATTTTAAGATACAACATACAATATGCAAATTCACTCTTGTTTGACAGGGACATATATCACGAAAATATAGATTTTTCTTGTATGTTAACGTGAAAAAAAGGAAAGATATAGGAATAACTGTTTTTGAAGAAAGGGTTTTATCCATGAAAAAATGTGTATCCATTTTGTTATGGATCATAGGGATATTCATATGGATGAACATCGATTTAGAGATGGGGAAGAAAATGACTAGTGGGCTTGAAATATCACAAATTCGATACGGGAATTTCCAATTATATACAAGCGGAACGGATTTGTATCAAAATTTGTTTGATGATATAAATCGTTCAGAAAAGTATGTCTATATTCATTTTTATATTGTTGGTAAAGATGAAGTGAGTCGTAATTTTTTACAATTATTAGAGAAGAAAGCATCGAGCGGTGTGGATGTGAAATTATCAGTAGACCGTATAGGTGGCTATAAAATGAAGAAACAAGTGATTCAGCAGTTAAAAGAAAAGGGTGTTAAGTTTACTTTTAGTAAAAAGCCTAAATTAAAGAATTTGTTTTATTCATTGCATCAACGTAACCACCGGCGTATTGCGGTGATAGATGGAAAGATATCTTACATTGGTGGTTTTAACATTGGAAAGGAGTATCTCGGTAAGGATCCTAAATTTGGGAAATGGCGTGATTATCAGTTGCGTATTGAAGGAGATGGAGCGACTGATATGGAACAGAAATTTGCAGAAGATTGGTATGCGGATACTGGTGAAAAACTTTCTTTGTACAAAGGACCATCTCAGCAAGGAAATGCAAAGTATCAATATGTATTTTCAGATGGGAAAGGGTTATGGCAGGAATACGGTGCATTATTAAAAGGGGCTAAAAAATCATTAATCATTGCAACGCCGTATTTTGTACCAAGTAAGGAAATGATGGATGGTTTACAAGAAGCATTGCGGCGTGGCGTGACGGTAAAGATTCTTGTTCCTTTTAAAAGTGACGCTCTGTTACTAAAACAAGCTGCTTATCCGCATTTAAAAAAGATGCTGGATGCCGGTGCGGAAGTCTATCAATACCGGAATGGTTTTTTTCATGGAAAGGTGACAATAATTGATGATATAAGTGTTGATGTAGGAACAGCTAATTTTGATAATCGTAGTTTTTACATAAATACAGAGTCGGACTGTTTTATATATGATAAAGCAGTTGTAGCTGAGGTATGGAAACGACTACAAGAGGATTTTCATGATTCTAAACGCTTAACTGATAAAGATTTTGACAAAATAAATAGCTGGGATTGGTTTCTAGCAAAGGTAGCAAATGTTCTGGCATCCTATTTATAGGCATATATTTAGAGGGAAGGGGGAGCTATGATATGAGATGTATGGAAGAGTTAATGAAGTGTAGCTATGAAATGATTCATATGATTGGTGAGTATATGAATAGGGTGGAAGGTGAAGAGTTAAAGGATATATTAAAACAACATTTGCCCTATATTTTGCAAGCTTACAATGAACAAGTGAACTTTCAAGAAGGTGAAAATATACAGCATATGATTTGTGAACAACTGAAGTCCCCCCTTATACAAAATGATATACCGATGAAGAATACAAGTCAGGGTGACATTGAACTTGCTATTTCCTATATTTCGAATTTAAAAAGATTAGCACTCAGATTCGCCCAAGTTGCTGTAGAAGTTGCAAATCCGGAATTTCGATCATTTTTGGAAAACTGCTTTGTTAAAATGAATCGTTATGCATATAGTGTATGGCAATATGTTGTGAAAAAAGAATATACAATAGAGAATATATATGAAGACGAAAGATTTGCATAGAATAAAAAAACAAGACGGCATATAAGCTGTCTTGTTTTTTTGAAAAGAATTATAAGCTTTTTACCATTCCACCATCAACAAGGAATGATTGCCCAGTCATATAAGTATTTGCATCGGATGCAAGGAATGTAGCAAATTTAGCGAATTCACTAGGACGACCATATCTTCCAAGTGGGATAATTGCTTCATATTGTTTTTGAACGTCTTCTACTGTAATTCCGCGCTTTTCGGCAGCTGTTTCATCGAGAGAAGCGATGCGGTCTGTAGCAATACGTCCAGGAGCAATCGTATTAATTAAAATGTTATATGGAGCAAGCTCAGATGCTAACGTTTTTGCTAAGCCTGTAATGCCGACGCGGAATGTATTCGATAATAGTAATCCGGGAATGGGCTCTTTAATAGAAGACGAAGCAATGTTAATAATTTTGCCGCCTTGCTCTTTCATATATGGAAGTACTTCACGAATCATACGAACGTAACTTAATAAATTAAGCTCAAATGAATTGTACCAATCTTCGTCTGTTAATTGTTCAAATGTACCAGGCTTAGGGCCGCCGGCATTGTTTACTAAAATATCAATTGTGCCAAAGGTTTGTACAGTATATTCTACCGCTTGTTTCATGTTTTCTTTGTTTGTAACATCACAAACTGTATACATGGCAGTGCCTTTATTAAGAGCGATCAATTCTTTTTGTAAAGATGCTAGCTTTTCTTCATTACGACTAAGTAGCATAACATTTGTTCCTTCTTTTACAAGTTCCGTAGCAATCGCTTTTCCTAAACCTTGACTAGAAGCAACAACTAGAGCAGTTTTTCCAGCTAATCCAAGTTCCATATATATCAACCTTTCTTTGTTATATTATTTTTATTATAAGTGAAAAAGATCCAAAATAAAAAACAAACGCCTCTCTTATCAGAAAATTTACAGAAATTTACCGTATCTTTACTCTTTTCTCATATTATCTTCAAAAAAGAGAAGTAATATGAGATTGTACATATTCTATCAAAAGGGGGATAAGCAAATGAATAAATGGGTTAAATCTTTAACTGCTATGGCACTTGCGAGCTCTTTATTTATGGTAGGTTGTAGTAAAGGTGAGGACAAAAAGAAGGATGAGGACAAAACATCACAGCAAGATGAAAAGAAAGATCAAGAAACGAGCAAGGATAGTAATTCTTCAGATTCAAAGGAAAAAAAATAATATTTTGAATGGTAGGGCTTTCTCACGTGTTGGGGAAGCTTTTTTAGTTGCATATTTATCGTTTTTGAGAAAGAATAGAGAAAAATAGTAAGTAAGGAGTACGAAGATGAAAATATGTATATTTGGTGCAACTGGAAGAGTTGGGTCACAGTTAATGAAACTAGCATTACAAGATTCACATGATATCACAGTATTAGTTCGTGATCAAAATAAGCTTATGATGAGACATGATAAGCTACATATCGTAGAAGGGGATGTATTACAGGGAAATGATGTGAAGAAAGCTTTAAAGGACGCTGAGCTCGTTTTAAGCGCTCTTGGAACAGATGGAAATAGAACATTATCGAATAGTATACCTAGCATTATAAAACATATGGGGAAAGAGGGAGTAAAAAGGATTATTACGATAGGAACAGCAGGCATTTTACAGGCGCGGACAAATCAGAAGATATATCGATTTCAATCGGAAGAATCAAAAAGAAAAACCACAACGGCTGCAGAAGATCATTTAGCTGCTTATGTAGCTTTAAAAAATAGTGGGCTATGCTGGACAATTGTTTGTCCTACACATTTAATTGATGGTGAAGAAACGGGTATATACCGGACGGAGACGGATATGTTACCACTGGATGGATCAAAAATTACGGTAGGAGATACAGCTCGTTTTACGTGGTCTCTAATAAATGAAAAAGTATATGAAAATAGCCGTGTAGGCATTGCTTATTAAAAAAACCATCCCTGAAAAGGGATGGTTAAAAAAGAATGTAACATACAAAAATGATAATCATAATAATTTGTAAAATTGCTTTTGCTACTGTACTGCTTAAGAAGCCGACGACTGTAGCAATTCCGACCATAAACGCTTCTTGTGGTGTCTTTTTATGCATTATTTCTGTCACGAAAACAGACAGAAATGGAATGATAATGAGACCAAATGGTGGGAAGAAAAAGGAGCCGATAATAATAGAAACCATTCCCACACGTTCACCCCATTTGGTACTTCCATATTTCTTTAAGAAGTATCCATTTGCGATAAAATCAGCAACGAAAATAATGATGGTAAAAATGATTTGAAGGATCCAAAAACTTATTGTTAGCTCCCCACCATTTATGGCAAAATGATAAATGAGATATCCAGCCCACAGTGCAAGTATGCCAGGGATAATCGGATAGATAAACGCAATAAACGATACGATAAAACAAGCAATTATACAAAGTGTTAATAAAACGGTCACTTTATATCTCCTTTTTACTATCTAGTTTATGTACAGCAACTTTCTTAATTTGATGCCCATCAAGTTCTAATGCTTTGAATTGGAAACCAGCATATTCAATTGAATAGCCAACTTCAATATTTAAATCAATTGCCTGAGATAGAAGCCAGCCCCCAATTGTATCTAAATCACTATCATCGATATGTAAACCAAATATATCATTTACTTCTGAAATGAGTACTTTTCCATCCAGTACAGTGAGTTTTGGTGTGCGTTTTTCAATCATTGGCGATTCATCTGCATCAAATTCATCTTGAATTTCACCAATAATTTCTTCAATAATATCTTCCATTGTTAATAGGCCAGCTGTCCCGCCGTATTCATCCACTACAATTGCCATTTGCACACGATTCTTTTGAAGATGAATTAATGTTTTACGGATTGGTACTGTTTCAAATACAGTTAAGACCGGATGTATATACGCTTCTAAAGGTTTTTGAATCCCCTTCGTTTGGTCGTGAAAAATTTCTTTTGTGTTTAGCATCCCGATAATATCATCTTTATCTTTTTCAATAATCGGATAACGTGTATATTTTTCAGATGCCACGATATCCATATTTTCTTCTAATGTATTTTCGGTAGATAAACAAACCATTTCTGTGCGAGGTACCATAATTTCTTTGGCAACACGATCATCAAATTCGAAAATATTGTTTACATATTTGTATTCAGTTTGATTAATTTCACCACTTTTAAAGCTTTCACCTAAAATAAGTCGTAATTCTTCTTCTGAGTGAGCAAGTTCATTTTCTTTTGCTGGTTCTAAGCCGAATAGTTTTGTAAAGAATACGGCTGTACTATTAAGTGACCAAATGAAAGGATACATGATTTTATCAAACCAAATGAGTGGTTTGGCAAATTTTAATGTAATAGCCTCCGCTTTTTGAATTGCAAAAGATTTTGGAACAAGTTCCCCCAATACAACATGGAAAAAAGTGATGACACTAAATGCAATGATAAACGATAGCGTATTAGCCATTGCTCCAGTAATATTTATTTTTTCAAATAGTGGTCGTAGTAAGTGTTCAACAGTTGGTTCACCAAGCCAACCAAGGCCTAAAGACGTGATAGTAATACCAAGCTGACAGGCTGATAAGTATACATCTAAGTTAGAAACAACGCTTCTGGCAGCTAATGCTTGCTTATTTCCTTCATTTGCAAGCTGATCAATTCTACTTTTTCGTACTTTTACAACCGCAAATTCAGATGCGACGAAAAAGCCAGAAATGAGAATAAGTACAAAAATGAGAAAAATATTTAATATGTCCAAGTGTGTTCTCTACTCCGAAGTTGGAATAAAGATGTCACCTCCTGCAAGTATGTTATACTTTTATAATAAATCGAAATGAAAATAATAGTCAAAGGAAATGAGTAAATATTGGAATGTTTTTCTAACCATACATGAATTTGTTGGTATTTTACCCTGAATGAAAGGGGAATAACCCTCCATTTTTAAAAGGAGGGAGATAGCATGAAGCTTAATTACTTTGTCAGTGTTTTTGTGATAGTGTAAGTTTGATGTTTAGACTGGTTTGTTGTCCACACGGATTGAAGAAAGGAAAGAATGATGTATGGAATATAAATGAGTAGCAGTCCAATTGTGACAACGGTCGGGGAACTTCCTCCAAATTGAATAATAAATTGTAGTAATCCTTTCGTATGAAAAATACATTCCATATAAAAAAATGACAGAATGATGGAGCTTAAAATAGATTTATGATTTGAAACATTTGCCATAAATAACGTATTAATGAGAAAAGATGAATCACGTAAATCATGTTCTGCAGTTTTATTTAAAAATGGAATCCATTTTTTAATTGCCTGTATAACAATAATCATTGATGTACTACTTATGATGATGAGAGAGGAAAGGAATGGAATTGTTATGTACTTTGCGATGTATAAAGAAATTAAAACAATAGAACATTGTAATAAAGCAGTACTGAATGAGTATGGAATCCAGCGCAATATTGAAGTATATTTTTTTAGTTGTTTTGGTGCCTTTAAGAATAAACGTCCCATTGTTAAGCTAATTGAAAAACCAATTGCGAGTGTGAATGTAAAACGCACGATTGATAAAAAGTATACTTCCCACATATAAGGGAATAGAAGTGTAGATTGTCCTGGAGCATGTAAAGTTGTGGTTGAATTTATAATAGGTTGTGATGAAAAAAGAATGGATTCATGCATCCAATCAATCATCGGGATGAAAATGGATGGAAAATGAGCGAGATTATGAAAAATCCCAAGTAAACCTTTCAAATAAGAAGACTCATGAGTTAATAATAAGGCGGGAATGGGGCTTATGATAAGAATAATAAGGAATCCTACAAAAAAGCGATATGTGTAAGAACGAAATAATGAAGACATAAAGGTTCACCTGCTCTTTGAAAATTCAGAAAATTCTTATTCTTATTTTAGCGCTTTTTTGCTAAAGTTACAATATCTTTTTCTTTACATATGGGTATAGGCTAGGATTATAAGTAATTCTCTTTATTTTCAGCTATAGTCAGTAACTAGCTTAAGTATGATAAGTTGCTTATATTATTTGTTGTACAGAATGATAATCTACTAAATTTCTCAAAAATGAATCATTCATGAACAAATAATGACAATAATATGAAAAGATTTCAGAAAAATAAAATAAATTATTTATTTTTTTCTGAAAATATAATATAGTTATGGCACAGAAAGTATTTTAACATAAGGAGGCTTTTTATGAGGATTAAAGGAAATTATGTGCCAAAAAGAGAAGTTTTATATTGCTCCATTTCATTTACAATAGGTGAAGCATTGGATCATTTAAATAAAACAGGTTATCGTTGTGTGCCAGTTTTAGATGAAAAGAAAGAGAAATTTTTAGGGAATGTATATAAAGTAGATATTTTAGAATATAAAGGTTCATTAGAAGATGATTTATCAGAATTATTAAATGATAAAGAGGGCTATGTGAGAGAAGACTCTTCTTTCTTTAAAGTGTTCTTTACAATTAAGAAGCTACCATATTTGTCCGTTATCGATGAGAAAGGGACATTTCTTGGAATCTTAACTCATAAAAAGGTATTTGAGTTATTAGAGGATGCATGGGGTGTTCATTCTAGCAGGTATTCTGTTATGGTGGGAACCCAAGATTATAATGGAGCGATTCAAAAACTATCTACAGTTTTGAAAAAATATAGTGGCATTCAAAGTTTAATGACATTTGATAATGATGCGTTATTAGTACGCAGAATTATGTTTACACTAGGCGAAGAATTTAAACCAGAAGAATTAGATTCATTGCTTAAGGATTTAGAAGACCATGGATTTCGCGTTGTATATGTAGAAGAAATGAATAATCCACGTGAAGTGGAGACAATAGAATAGAAGATACAAAGCCATCTGTATAATTTAGATGGCTTTTCGTTATACATAAAAAAGGAAATAGTAATGTTATTTTGAGATAACAAAATGAATCGTTGCATATTTGTTTCTAAAATATTTTCCTAAAAGAATAATAGACGAGGAAGGAGAACTTATTATTTTGTTTTTCGAAAAATTCTATATAAAAAATATGTTTTTATTTTTCAACTAAATATGTTACTATATGTGTGACAAAAGCAAAGAAGTCTGACAAGTTTACTCCATGGTTTAACACTCTAATGATTTAAATATTCAAAAAAATCAAAATTTATAAATTAGAGTAATAAAAAGGGGAAGTGGAGAAATTATGGAGAAAGGCATTGCCTTTTAAGGGGCGATATATTAATCAACATGAGCAGAGAGGAGGATGCATAGCATATTGTGAAAAAAGATAAAAACAATAGGGAACATGCTATGCAAGAAAAAGATGAAGGGACGATTAAGGCCAGGAGATACGATAGCAATTGGTTTGATGTTGTTTGCATTATTTTTAGGAGCAGGAAATTTAATTTTCCCACCAGTATTAGGTCAACAAGCAGGAGAAAATGTTTGGATTGCCACAATTGGATTCCTTGTGACAGGAGTCGGACTTCCTCTATTAGCTGTAACCGCTGTAGCTTTTGTAGAGGGAGACTTGAAAGCGTTATCCTCTAGAGTACATCCTATATTTGCGTTTATTTTCCCACTGATTAGTTATTTAGCGATTGGACCATTCTTTGCAATCCCGCGTACAGGGGCAGTTTCATTTGAAATGGGAATGAAGCCGTTTCTATCAGAAGCGTTTGTGTCAGAGTGGTATATGCTGTTTCTATACACAGTAGTTTTCTTTGGGGTTACTTGGTATTTATCATTAAATCCATCAAAACTAATTGATTGGTTTGGAAAGTTCCTTACCCCATTATTAGTATTAATTGTTGCTGTAATTGTTGGAAAAGCGATTATTGATCCAATTGGGGCGCCTGCTGCACCATTAGATGCATACAAAGAAAATGCATTTTTTGGCGGATTTATTCAAGGATATTTAACGATGGATGCTATTAGTGCACTTGTATTTGGGATCGTTGTTGTACAAGTTATTCGTTCAAAAGGGATAAAAGAGAGTGGACAAATTGCAAAAATAACAATTATATCAGGAATTATTGCTGTGGTAGGCTTAACATTAATTTATTTATCACTTGCTTATCTTGGTTCGACAAGTACATCACTTGGCGTTTCTGATAATGGAGGTCTTATTTTAACGAAAGTTGTAAATGAGCTATATGGAACAAGTGGAAAAGTATTGTTAGGCCTTGTTATTACACTCGCATGTTTAACAACTTCAGTTGGACTTACATCGGCGTGTGCGGGATTCTTTACAAACTTATTCCCAAGATTATCGCATAAAATGATTGTCACATTGGTATGTGCGTTTAGTTTATTTGTATCAAACTTAGGGTTAACACAGCTTATTGCTGTAACATTGCCTGTGTTACTGATTATTTATCCTGTTGCGATTGTACTAATTGTTCTGTCTTATTTCCATAAATGGATTGGGCAACGAAATACAATATATATCGGTGCAATTTTAGGGGCACTAGTTATTAGTCTATTTAACGGTTTAGAAAGTGCAAATATTAAGTTTGATGCTATAACAAATGTGTTGCAAATGCTTCCTTTATATAAGGAAGGAATTGGATGGTTATTGCCATCATGTGTTGGTGGAGTTATGGGTTACTTCCTATATAGACCAAATGAATCAAGGGAGTTACAAAAGAAAGGTGCTTAGGCATCTTTCTTTTTTTAGAGGGAATTTGCATGTTTTGTCTAAATGATAATTTGGGAGGGAGAATAAAATGGCTAATTTTGAAGACTTTTTACAGTTAGATTTACGTATTGGAACGATAAAAAAAGCAGAAGAGTTTAAAGAAGCGCGTGTACCTGCAATTAAGCTGGAAATTGACTTTGGTGAACTTGGTATGAAGCAATCCAGTGCTCAAATTACAAAGCGGTATACACCAGAAGCGTTAATTGGAAAACAAGTTGTTGCCGTAGTGAATTTTCCACCAAAACGTGTTGCAGGCTTTAAATCAGAGGTGCTTGTGTTAGGAGGAGTCCCAGAACATGGTGATGTAATCTTATTGCAACCTGATATAGAAATTCCAAATGGAACGCCAATTAGTTAATATGGGAGAGGATTGGAAATGGAAGTTAGAAAAGCTTATTTAGAATGTGTTTTTTCAAACTTTAAGGTGATTCAAAAGCAAGGAGAACAATCGCTTTCACAGTTATCATATGAACAACTATGCTGGACACCTCATGAAGAAGCAAACAGTGTTGCGATTATAATTAAACATTTGCATGGGAATATGCGCTCAAGATGGACAGATTTCTTAACGACAGACGGTGAAAAGCTAGATCGGAATCGTGATGGTGAATTTGAAGGCGGTTATGCTTCAAAAGAAGAAGTGCTAGCAGCATGGGGGGAAGGATGGGGGTATGTTTTTCAAGCGCTGCAATCATTAACTCCGCAAGATCTTTTAAAGATAATTCATATTCGTGGTGAAGCGCATAGTGTTATGCAAGCAATTGAAAGGCAGATTGCTCATTATGCATCACATATTGGACAAATTATTTATGTTGGGAAATTGCTGAAAGAAAAAGATTGGGAGTGTTTAAGTATTCCTAAAGGACAGTCTAATCGCTATCTTCAAAAGTGACGTTCGATATAATAATAAGAAATGAAGCGATATAGAGCTGGTAGTAAAAAAAAGATCCAAATAATTGAGGGTTCAGTTATGGTTAAAACACTCCCTATAGCGAGAGTATACCAAATGAAATATGCTCCAAATAACGTGTTAATAGGAATGAAACTAGAAAAGAAAAATTGTTGGCTAAAACAAGTATTGTGAAATAAGTAGATACGTATGTAAAATATTGTGGTGATAAGATCTTGTTTTCTGATAATTTTTTTCTGGCATTTATGACATATAAAAGGTGGTTTCATCTTTACACTCCATGTCAACTACCCACCACTTAAACGCTAGCGCGTTTTGAAGTGGGGGCTTGTAAAAGTTCTGGTTGTCTAGCCACGGTCCTTTGTGGACTCCGTTCGTAGGTTGCATACCCAAGAATGATTCCCTAGTTCTTGGCTCTATGGTGGCTCTGTAAAAGTTCTGGTTGGGAAGGAACGGTCAACCACAAGTCTTCTTGCACAAGAAGTTGCCAACACCTACAAACATTGGCGAAGGGAAACAAACTCTTAGGAGGGACAAATCATGCGTGTATTTGTCAAGAATTTAAGAGGAGAACCGCTCATGCCTTGCAGCAATCGCAAAGCTAGGCTTCTTCTCAAACAAGGAAAAGCCAAGATTATTGGGTATACTCCGTTTACAATTCAATTGCAGTATGCTACTGGTGAAACGGTGCAATCCGTTGCAATTGGTGTTGATAGCGGTTCGAAGTATGTAGGCATTGCGATCACCACAGAAGACAAAGTGCTAGCAAAGGGAACAATCGAGTTACGTCAAGACGTTAAAGAGAATCTTACACTGAGAGCTACATTACGCAGAAGTAGAAGACAACGAAAAACAAGATATCGAAAAGCACGTTTTCTCAATCGAAAAAAGAGAGAAGGCTGGTTGCCTCCATCGATTCAAAGTAGGATGCATAACCAAATTCATTGGATTGAAATATTCCGCTCGTTATTACCATCCCCAAAAGTAATTGTTGAAGTAGGAAAGTTTGATGCGCAAAAACTAAAAAACTCCGACATACAAGGAAAAGAATATCAACAAGGTGATGCCTTTGGCTTTTGGAATACAAGGTATTACGTGTTTACGAGAGATCATTATACTTGTCAAATTTGTAAGAAAAAAGGCGGTATTTTGCATACGCATCATATCATTGAACGATGTAGTGGCGGTTCAGATATGGCAGATAACCTTGTAACCGTACATGAAGAGTGCCATCAGAAATTTCACCAAGGAACTATCAAACACATTTTCAAGAAACCAAAACAATATAAAGAGACCGCTTTTATGAATATATTACGTCTGCAAATCATGAATCGTTTAGGTTGTGAGATTACGTATGGCAGCTACACCACACCGAAACGAAAAGAATTACGTTTATCGAAAACACATTATAATGATGCCATTGCGATTACAACCCCAACAAAACTACAAGAATATGAGCAAAGTGGTGAATTTCGCATCAAACAATTTAGAAAGAAAAAACGATCCCTTCATGAATCGACTGCAAGAAAAGGAAGAAAAACAAAAAATACAACTGCAAAACGAAACAATAAAAATACACCAAAGGTACATGGAATCTATTTGGGTGATAAAGTAAAAGTGTTTGGACAAGTAGGATTTGTGACAGGATTTACAGGGAAGATGATGTATGTACAAGATATAGATGGTCATTATCTACAAAATCCTTCTAAGTCTTACAAGCAAGTGAAGATATCGGATATAGAATGCATACACCATAATAACAATTGGTTGTTCTTACAAATCAGTTAGGCTGTGCCTAAACGAAATTCATCCCAACCTTATCGCTGGGCTATTGCCCGTCACGGGCTTGAAGATGGGGACTTCTTTCGGAAATACGTTAAAGGTAAGTATTAAGTTTTTCTTACATTTGTTACTAGTTTATAAATAAGGAGATATAAAGAATATACTCCTACATAAGCCCCGGTAAGGAGAAATAATGGATTCAATAAAATACTGTGAATGGTTGTCATAAATACTAAGCCGTGCAGTACAACATCATATATGTTAAAAGCAATTAGTATACCCAGTATATATAATGAAAGGTACGCGCAAATATCTAAGAAAGCACGGATTTTAGGGTGTGCTGCAAATAATAAAAAAACACATGATAAAACAATAGGAATTATACCTATAATTAGCTTCAATTCACTTCACCTCTATGACAATATAGCCGAAATTTAGGCGGTCTATTCTCTATAGCTTGTACATAAGTTGGAACAGAGAGGGTGATGTTATGAATCGAGGCTTTTTTTATGTAAAATTAACGAGTGTACGAAAGCTCATTTTATTTGTTGTCATTATGATGTTAGCAACTTTTTTTCTTATTAGTATGATGGTGACTTCATTAAAAGAAACAAAGTCAGCATATTTATATAATTGGTTGAATGAGTTGTCAATAAATGGTTATATGTATGTGATTGGAAAGGAAAATCACTATTTTACACAAGAATATCGGAATTTAAATCAAGATTTTTCGATTTCATCTTTTCTTTTTTCAACAGTAACGAATATTCGATTTGATGATGTACGTAGCTTTGTTGGAAAGGAGCTTCCGGGTTTTGGGAAATACGATACGGAAATCGTCATTGCTGGTGAAGGAACAGATTATTCTAACTTACCAATAGAATCGAGTGTTCCACTTGAGGAAGTAGTGAAAGAGCGGACTGGAGAAGCAGGACAAGTTCCGAAAACGGATACAAATAAAGACAAGAAACAACCATCTCAAACAACTGGGAAAAGACAAGTGGCCTTTATTTATCATACGCATAGCTGGGAGTCTTATTTACCGTTATTAAATTTGACAAATAATCCAAATCCAAATAAAGCGACAAGCTCTGTGACGAATATTTCTATTTTGGGAGACAGATTCCGTGAGCAATTAGAAAATGAAGGGATAGGGGCAGTTAATGATAAAACAGATGTTGGGGAGAGGTTGATTAGTAAGGGTTTAAATGATACAAGTTCTTATAAAATGTCTCGTGAAGTTGTACAGGAAGCAATGGCTAGTAACAGAGAATTGCAATACTTCTTTGATTTGCACCGAGATAGCGCTCGTAAAAATGTCACAACAAAAGCGATTGGAGATAAATCATATGCGAAGCTTGCTTTTGTCATTGGAAAAGGAAATAAAAATTATGCAAAAAACTTACAATTAGCAACTGCGCTACATGAAGCGATTAATAAAAAATATCCTGGAGTAAGCCGCGGTGTTATTCAAAAGGGATTTCAAACAGGGAACGGTATTTATAATCAGGACTTATCAGGACAAGCGATTTTAATTGAAGTGGGAGGTGTAGATAATACATCTGAAGAATTAAATCGTTCCATTGATGTATTGGCGAAAGCATTTAGTGAATATTTTTGGCAAGCAGAAAAGGTAAATGGATGAACGTAAGTGAGATACTTACGTTTTTTTGTGTGTTCAAAAAATAAAAAGATGGAAGCTAAGCTTTTATCTCGCTATCCACGGGTAGTAAGCCCCAACTTTAAAATGTAGCAAATGTAAAAAATTTAAGTGAGGTAAGAAGAAAACGCCCACTGATTAAAGTTTCACTTTATTGTCACAATTTTTTCTTCATTATATTGATATCGAAAATTGTCTATTTCTCCTGGGGAAAATAGAAAGGAATTTCATAAAAAAATAGCGAAAATCTCTTTATAAAGAAAATTTTTATATTATAAACTTGGTAGGGTGATAGAAATGATTCGAGAAATTCGAGTAGAGGACGCAGCAGCATTTTTGCAATTAGGAAAACAATTGGATGAAGAAACTACTTTTATGCTATTAGAACCAGGTGAACGGAATACAACAGTAGAGCAGCAAACACAAATGATTCAACGTTTTGTAGAAGATTATAATTCTACTATATTTGTAGCAGTAGAAGGGGAGCAATTAGTTGGATTTATTTTAGCTAATGGTGGTAATGTGCAAAGAAACAAGCATGCAGCAGCAATTGTAATTGGAATCTTACAAGAATATGGCGGAAAAGGAATTGGGACGACATTGTTTAAAGAAGTAGAAAAGTGGGCAAGATTACATGATATATGGCGTTTGGAATTAACAGTAATGGCCCACAATACAAGAGCGCAGGCACTATATAAAAAAGCAGGATTTGAACAAGAAGGTGTCAAAAAAGATTCTCTTATTGTCGAGGGTGAGCGTGTCGATGAGTATTATATGGCCAAATTATTAAAATAAGAGGTCGTTGTATGAAAAAAAGATGGACACTACTGGGTGTCGTAGTAGTTGTAATTATTATTGGAGTGGCAAGCATTAATTATAAAATGTATAAAGATAAACAGGCACAAGAGGTGAATAGTAGCGTTGTATTTCCAAAAGCACAAGAAACTATTGCCAAAATGGAAGGAGATCTTGCGGTTGTCAATAATCCTGATTCCGTACTTGTACTTGTAAATAAAAGCAGACGGCTACCAGATCGTTATAAGCCACAAGATTTAGTTATTCCAAAAGTGCGTTATTCGAGTGAAGGTGATCAAGAGAAAAAGAAGATGAGGAAAGAAGCAGCGCAGGCACTTGAAAAAATGTTCGAGCAAGGAGATCAGGAGCGGATTTTTCTTTTTGCAGTTTCTGGATACCGGTCTTTTGATCGGCAAAAAGCATTAAATACAATGTATAAGATTCAAGATGGAGAAGCAAAAACAGCAATGTCTAGTGCTGTTCCAGGAACGAGTGAACATCAAACGGGACTCGCAATGGATATTACATCACAATCAGCTAAATTCCAATTAGAGTCTGTTTTTGGAGATACAAAAGAAGGGAAATGGCTATCTCAAAATGCGCATCGATTTGGTTTTGTCATTCGGTATACAAAAGAGAAGGAGTCCATTACGGGTTATCGGTATGAACCGTGGCACGTACGTTATGTAGGGAATCCACAAGCGACATATCTATATGAAAATCAACTCACCTTAGAGGAAGCGATGAAGTAATGAATTGAGGGGAGACGGATTAGATGACGATGTTATATAAGAAAAAAGTATATGCATACATTACAAGGGAGAAAGCAGGAGTTATGCAGTTGCTTGTTTTTACTCATCGTGATATACCAGAAGCAGGTATACAGGTCCCAGGTGGCACAGTTGACGAAGGAGAAAAATTAGAAGCAGCAGTACTGCGTGAAGTAATAGAAGAGTCTGGACTTCGTCATTTATGTATAGAACGTTTCATTGATGATTATATCATCTATATGAAAGAAAAACAGGAGTATCAAAAGCGTCACTTCTTTCACATTTCATTATTAACAGATGTAAAAGATATGTGGGAACATATAGTAAGTGCAGGAGAGGAAGATGAGGGCCTAACATTTTGTTATGAATGGGTTGATATAGCAAAGTGTCCTGTATTAGCAGGGAATCAAGGTGAATTTGTACATTTATTAGAGGACGTGTATGTGAAATAAAAGAGAGTTTGAAAATAGGAAGAGAATATATGTGATTGTTAACAACGTTTTAGATAGTTTTATTCGTCTAAGGCGTTTTTTATTTTGTTTGAAGGTTTTTATGTATGGTAGACGAAATGTTTAAACAGATGTGAATTTGTCGAAATGAGGAGACAAGGCAATGATTAAAGTTAATAAGTAATAAGATAAGATCTGAAACTAGGAAACAACTTGTAAGGGGAGAAATCAGATGGAGATTCAATTCAATAAACTACTAAGAAAAGAATTAACAATTCATGGTATACAAACAGCGATGGAAAATGGGGAACTTACTTCGAAAGAGTTAGTTATGTATTACCTTCATAGAATAGCGAAGTATGACCAAGACGGTCCGAAAATAAATTCTATTTTAGAAATAAATCCAGATGCAATTTTTATCGCAGAAGGATTAGATCATGAAAGAAAAATAAAGGGTGTCAGAGGTCCTTTGCACGGTATTCCTATTCTCTTAAAAGATAATATTGAAACAAATGATTCAATGCATACAAGTGCAGGAACAATTGCGCTTGAAAACTATAGGAGTAATCATGATGCATTTCTTGTTGAAAAGCTTCGTGAAGCAGGTGCAGTCATATTAGGTAAGACGAATATGACAGAATTAGCGAATGGAATGTCTTTTGAAATGTGGGCTGGATATAGTTCAAGAGGTGGACAAGTCATTAATCCATATGGATCAGGTGATGATGACCTTTTTGTTGGTGGTTCAAGTACAGGATCGGCCGTAGCGGTTGCTGCCAACTTAACCGTTTTATCTGTTGGAACAGAAACAGATGCCTCTATTTTAAGTCCAGCAGTTCAGAACTCTGTAGTTGGTATTAAGCCTACTGTTGGCTTAGTAAGTCGCAAGGGGATTATACCTTTTACATATTCGCAAGATACAGCGGGATCTTTTGCTAGAACAGTAACTGACGCGGCAATTTTATTGGGGAGTCTAACAGGAATAGACCAGCTTGATCCTGCAACTTATAAAAGTGAAGGAAGAGCTCAACAAGATTATATGGTTTATTTAGATTCTAATGGTTTAAGGAGTGCTAAAATTGGAGTATTTAACAAAGCCTCTGAAAGCTATTACGAATCTGGAGAGTATGATGAGGAACTATTTCAGAATGCTATACAAGTACTGCGTAATGAAGGAGCAACAGTATTAGAAGATATCGAAATTCCATCTTTTCATAGGGAGTGGAGTTGGAGAGTCTCATCGTATGAATTAAAACATAGTCTAGATAATTATCTTTCCAAGTTACCTTCCAATATTCCAGTCCATTCTATCTCTGAATTAATTGCATTTAATAAAAATATAGAAGAGAAAGCATTAAAATATGGACAAAGTAGGTTGGAGTTTGGAAAGGATTTTTCTAATACGTTAAGAAACCCTGAATACTTAAATGCAAAATTAGAAGATTTATATTTTTCCCAGGAACAAGGAATTGATTTTGCGTTAAAGAAATATGATCTTGATGCAATTCTCTTCCCTTCATATATAGGATCAACAATATGTGCCAAAGCTGGTTATCCTTCCATAGCAGTACCGGCTGGATATATGAAAAGCGGAAGACCGTTTGGAATCACTTTTGCAAGTACTGCTTTTAGTGAAGGGACTTTAATTAAGCTTGCATATGCATTTGAACAAGCTACAAAACATAGACGAATTCCAAATTTATCGTAAATAGAATGCAAAAAGGATAGGGTAACCTATCCTTTTTGCATTCTGTGAACTTAAAGAGAAATGTCTTTTTCTTGCTGTTTTGTATGTTTTAACAAAATAAAAGATAAACAAGCAGAACAAAAAATTAGAAAAGCAGCAATGATATATATAGTACGGACACCGAACATATCGGTAATAATGCCAACGCATAGCATAGAAAGTCCTGAAACAGCCGAAGTAAGTGTACCGTGAGCTGTATACATTCTTGATAATAGAGATGGTGGTACGCTTGATTGTAAAACGGTTGTTTGGGAAATATCTCGAATTTGATAGGAAGGTCCCATTAGAACACAAAGAAACAGTGCAATAAATCCGTTGCTTGTTATGCCATATAAGAAGGTAAGCACGCTAAATAGAAGTGATCCTAAGGCCATTGAGCGTATTAAGTTATTTTGAATATATGTACTCATTCGCCATGCTAATAGCCCACCAATTAATGTTCCGAAATAATAGCTTGTGTTGATATAACCCCACCATTCTGCTCCTCTATGAAGAACAGTCGTTACGTAAGCCATAGTAATACCACCAATCCATATCGTTCCAGCAAAAGTTTCAATTAAGTCCATATATGTAACTATACGGAGGGAGGGATGCTGAAATAAAAGTTTCCATCCTTCTATTAATACAGCTGATTTGGAAGAGGATTTCTCTATTGTTTGTTCAGTTTGTATAGCGCGCAATGAAACATATAATGCAATACACCCCAAAATCATTAATACGTTGTTTATCATAAGTGTAGAAGTGGCACCAATCAATAAGACCACTACACTTGTGAATGAATAAGCAGCTGCTTGAACAATTTGTGTTGAAAAGGAAAAGACACTATTTACTTTTACTAACTTTTCTTGTGATGTTAGACGTGGAATAACAGCGTATAATAAAGGAGAACTCCAACCTTCGCATAATGAAATGAGAATAATAAAAGCAAGAAGGGCAATGATGTTAGATGATAGTAAGGGAAATAATGCAGTTAAAAGAATAAAAAAGAAAGTCTTAACGCCTTGCAATGTAAAGAGCAATGAATAAGATGGAAAACGGTTCATTAAAAGTGGTGCGGATGTACTCGCAATAAAACTTGTAATAACTCGTAATAATGGAAAAAGAGCTGTGATAGTAGCTGATTTGGTTGTTATATAAATATGAGTAGTAAGAATCATTATGTAAACAACTTCAGCAAGAGTGATGCACATTTTAGAAAACCAATAAAAGGATAGCGATTGTTGGTGCAATATTGGTACCTCCACTCAAAGAATAATACATATTTCTTTATAGTAATCATAATTCGTGGAATAAATTTTTGAAAGAATTTTATTTTTTGTAACTTTTATACAGGGATTTTCATGTATAATAAAGAATATATTAATATACTATTTTAATAATACTCATTATAACAGTGAATATGTATAGTAGCTTCCGATGAAACGTCTCGCCTTAATTAGGAGGACGTGATAAACAATTCTTTTTTTTCATATACATATAGAAAATAAAAAAGAAAGTGAGGGTTGCATATGGCTGGATGGGTAGTTTGGTTTATTATAGCCGGTATTTTATTTATAGCAGAAATGTTATCGATTACCTTTTACATGTTATGGCTTGGAATTGGAGCGGTTGTCGGAGGTCTTATTGCATTGTTTGCTCCAGATGCACTATTTTTACAAGTTGTTGTAGGAGCAATTGTAAGTTTAACATTGACTTTCTTTACGAAACGAATCTCTAAAAATTTTCGAGAGGCAAAAGGATTTATCGATACTGTCGATAAATTAGCTGGTAAAAAAGGAATTATCCTGCAAGCGATTACAAGTGAAGGGAATGGGATCGTGAAAGTGGATGGCGATACTTGGACTGCTATTTCGGATGTTCCTATTTCTACTGGGGAAAGAGTCATTGTTATAAAGAGGAGCAGCACTGTTTTATATGTGAAAAGGGAGAGTGAATAAAAATGGTAGCATTAACATTAACGATTATTTTTGCATTAATTGTCATTGTATTTATCGCGTTAACAATTAAAATCATGCCCCAACAAAAGGTAGGTGTGGTTGAAAGATTTGGTAAATTCCAACGCATCATGCAGCCAGGGTTAAATCTAATAATCCCAATTGTAGATCGTATACGTGTATACCATGATTTACGTATTCAACAAACAAATGTGCCACCACAAAAGGTAATTACGAAAGATAACGTACAGGTAGAAATTGATACAATAATTTTCTATCAAATCGTTGAACCGGAACTTGCGACATATGGTATTTCTAACTATGAATATGGTGTTCGTAATATTACATCTGCAACAATGCGTCAAATCATTGGTAAAATGGAGCTGGATGAAACATTATCAGGGCGTGAAAAGATTTCAACAGAAATTCGTCTAGCTCTTGACGAAGCAACAGAGAAGTGGGGCGTTCGTATTGAACGTGTGGAAGTTGTTGATATTAATCCACCAAAAGATGTACAGGTATCCATGGAAAAACAAATGAAAGCAGAGCGTAATAAGCGTGCGATTATTCTAGAAGCAGAAGCGGCTAAACAAGATAAAGTTCTTCGTGCTGAAGGGGAAAAACAAAGTAAAATCTTGATGGCTGAAGGGGATAAAGAAGCGCGTATTCGCGAAGCAGAAGGTATACGAGAAGCGAAAGAATTAGAAGCACAAGGGGAAGCAAGAGCAATTGAAACGATTGCGAAAGCAGAACAAAACCGAATCGAATTAATACGTGCAGCGGACTTAGATGAACGCGTTCTTGCTTATAAATCATTTGAATCGTTAGCTGAAGTAGCAAAAGGACCAGCAAATAAGATCTTCATCCCATCTAATGCAATTGAAACACTTGGCACACTTGGTGCAATCGGTGAAATTTTTAAAGAAAAACAAGCGAAGAAATCACCTTCGTCGGATACATCGAAAGAACAATAACTAATGAGAGAGAAATGGGCTGCCATTTCTCTTTTTTTATCATTTTAACCGAGAAGACCCCCTCCTCTAAACGAAGTGAAGGTGGGGGTAGTTCAATTAGGGAGGATTGTACAAAACGGGCTGTAGATATTTTGAAGATTTGTATATCATTTATATTTGTTCTAAGTGGGCTAGGTAAGAAAAGACATTATTTTTAACTTACACTTAAACTTGGGTGCAACACAAATTGAAAATGGAATTCTAGTATGTAAGGTCTAATTTAAAAGTCTAGTAAATATATATTACATAAAGCTTGTACATATCCATGTTTGAACTACCACCACTTACTCATTGGTCTGTGCCCTTCACGTTCCTTGAGGTGGGGGCTTCTCACCTAAAATGATAAAGAAGGTGATACATTGAAAAAGTATGCAACTCGTATACATGGAAAGAAATTTCTATTTTTAATTTTATCATATGTATTTGTAGTGATAGTGGCGGCGTCTATTGTGACCTCGCTTTTACATACTATGAAATCTTATTATGCGAGTCAGTGGTTTGGAAAAGTATCAATGCAAGGATTTATTCAAATGTTTGAGAGTGAAAATCGTTATTTTGCATCGGATTATTTTAAAACAAATAAACGAGAGTCTGTTGGGAATTTATTGTTTTCTATCACAACAGATCTGAAAATACATGATTTACGAACGTTCGTTGGCAAAGAAGTACCGGGGATGTCAAAGTACTATTCTAATATTATCGTAGCTGGAGAAGGAACGGACTATACGAATATTCCGAATGAATCTAGTGTACCGATTGAAGAGGTAACGAAAGAACGGGAAGTAGCGAAAGATAAAGTCACAGAAGCAGACAAAAAGAATCCTGTACAAAAAAATAAAAACGATGCAAAAGGTGAAAAAGCTGTATATATTTATCACACGCATAGTTGGGAGTCCTTTTATCCATTGTTACCTGGGGCGAAGAGTCCATCAAGTCCGGATGTAAATGTCTCGCTTTTGGGAGAGCGTCTAAAAGAACAGTTGGAAGGGCAGGGAATACCGGTTCTTCATGACAAAACAAACATGGGTGATTTATTGGCGAATAAGAAATGGAAATGGTATCAAGCATATACCGCATCTCATGGATATGTGAAAGAAGCCTTGGCACAAAATGATAAGATTATGTTTCCAATTGATATTCACAGGGACGATCAGCGGAAGAATGTTACGACAAAAGTGATTAATGGCAAATCCTATGCGAGGTTATATTTTATAATAGGGATGGAAAATGCAGGGCGTTCTGCTAATGAAAAGATTGCAAGAGCGATAAATTCGTATTTAGATGAAAACTATTATGGGTTAAGTAGAGGGATTTTTCCAAAGTATAAAAAGGATGGAAATGGAGTCTATAATCAAGATTTATCGAAAAATGCCATGCTTATCGAAGTTGGTGGCGTTGATAATACTTTAGAAGAGCTATATAACACAATTGATGTGTTAACTGAAGCATTTAGTAAATATTATTGGGATGCGGAGAAGGTGAATGAATGATGTGAAAGGAACAGGGAACTGTTCCTTTTTTACATGTCCCTTAAAAATTTTACTAGAATTTCATAATGTGAAATAAGGCAGTAGTTTTGAGCTGAGATTGGTTTATAATAATTTAAAATTCTGTTAATTTAAAAAGGTGACAGAATTTCTAAACTTATTTGTATAGTAAACTTCAAAATGTATATATTGGAGGGGTAAAAATGGCGATTCGAACAGGGGCTCAGTATATTGAAGGATTAAAGGCAAGAAATCCTGAAATTTGGATTGGTGGAAGAAGAATAACCGATGTTGTGAATGAAGATGTTTTTCGGGAACCGATTTTACAAATTGCTAAATTATATGATATGCAGCACGATCCAGAGTATCAGGACAAGATTACCCATATATGCGAAGAGACAGGAGAGCGGGTTTCGAATGCATTTTTAGTGCCCAAAAATTATGAGGCCTTAAAAGCACGCCGCGAATTGTTTGAAGTATGGGCAAAGGCTACATTTGGTTTAATGGGCAGAACACCAGATTTTTTAAATGTTACAGTTACTTCAATGGCGAGCAATGCATGGTTTTTTGAAAAATTTGATTCCTCATGGGGGACTAATATAAAAAATTATTATAAACATATACGTGATCAAGATTTGTTTTTAACACATGCGATTATCAATCCACAAAATGATCGAAGTAAAGCCTCACATCAGCAAGAAGATGCAACGATGCATTTAGGTGTAGTGAACGAAACAGAAGAGGGAATGTATGTAAGCGGAGCTAAGATGTTAGCGACACTTGCACCAATTACAGATGAGGTAATCATTTATTCTTATCCAAGTTTTAAGCCGGGTGATGAACGTCATGCAATTTCTTTTGCAGTTCCTATTGATGCACCGGGTTTAAGGATTCTTTGTCGCGAGCCAATGCAAGATGGAAAACGATCCTTGTTTGATCATCCACTTGCATCAAGGTTTGAAGAAATGGATGCACTCCTTGTATTTCATAATGTGTTTATTCCGTGGGATAAAGTGTTTATCTATCAAAGTGTAGAGGCTGGAAATCAGCTGTATCCAAAAACAGGAATTGGTCATCAACCAGCACATCAATCAGGAGTAAGAGGATTAGTGAAACTTTCTTTTGCAGCAGAAGTGGCTATAAAACTAGCAGATTCAATTGGAGTAGACGGCTTTTTAAATGTACAAAATCAGTTAGCAGAATTAATACAAGATGTAGAAACAATCCGTGCACTCTTGCAAGTAGCAGAATATGAGTATGAAACGAATGCATATGGTGAAGCTGTTCCTGCGAGACTACCGCTTGATACAATACGTAGCTTATTACCTAAAATGTATCCACGTGCTATTGAAATTATTCAAACCATTGGGGCTGGTGGCCTACTAATGTCGCCAACAGGTGCCGACTTTATGAATCCAGAGATTCAAGAGGATATGTATAAATATTATATCGGGCGTGAAGGGGTATCTTCTGAGGAACGCGTTCGATTATTTAAATTAGCTTGGGACTTATGCGGTGAAGCGTTTGGACAACGCCTATTACAATATGAGCGTTATTATTCTGGTGATCCAGTGAGAAAAATGGGCATGTTTTATAATGCGTACAAAAAACAACAATCGCTGTCACTTGTGGACAGTGCCTTGCGAACGGAATTATCTGGAAATCCATTAAGGTGACAATAAAATGATCACGCTTACATTTTGAAATAAAAAAGGAAGGAGTGGCAAATAGATAACAAGAATTTTACTGTTAGGATGTAAATCTTCTTACATGTTTTAGCTATATATGAACCGGAAAATATGTAACTGGAATAGAGGAGGTAAGTTATTGTGATAGCATCTATCAGTAAAATTTGTAAAATTCTAAATTGTTTTACGAGTGGTGAGCCGGTGTTAGGAAATTCTGAAATTGCTGCAAAATTAAATATGAACCCGAGTACAGTTCACCATCTTGTCCGTACATTGTGTGAAGAAGGAATGTTAATTCGAGATGAGCAGAGAAAATATCGACTGGGATGGAAATTGTTGGAGTGGGGCAATCAAGTGATGTTTCAACAAGAGATTTATAGCGGGGCAATTCCAATCGTTGAAGAACTTGTAAGGAAATTTAATGGGACGGTACATATCGGTATGTTTGACCGTGGAGATGTTGTATTTATTTTGAAAATTTCATCAAAGGATTCTGTTCAAATATCAACTCATGTCGGATCAAGAAAACCTGCATACTGCACAAGTACAGGAAAAGTTCTTCTTTCATTTAACCCTTCTTCTTTAGAGTATACTTCAGAAAATGGGCTGCTGCCTCGAGCACCAAATACAATTACTTGTATGAAGAGATTTCAAGAAGAGTTACAGACAATTCGTAAGCAAGGTTATTCCATAAGTGATAACGAAAATGAACATGGATTATATGGCATTGCGGCTCCTATTCGTTCTTACACCGGGAGAACCATTGCTGCTCTTAATATTGTTGGTCCGAAAACGTATATGCAAGGAAGCAATCGTCAAGTCATGATTCGAAGTGTGATGAATACTGCAAATTTAATTTCAAAGGAATTTGGTTATTTAGACATTTAATCATAACTGTAAAAGAGAGGTGAGAATCATTTATATACATGATTATAGTGTACCTGAATTGGAAAAATCGATTGTTTCTATTGGTGCTTTTGATGGTGTGCATAAAGGACATCAGACCGTTATTAGAAACGCGGTGGAGAAAGGGAAAGAGTTACAGATTCCAAATGTCGTGTATACATTTGATCCATCACCACGTTCTTATTTTCAGGGAGCACAAGTGCTAACGCCAATTAATGAGAAGTTAAATCGATTTCAGGAGCTCGGTGTTGAACATGTAATTGTTATTCGTTTTGATGAGTTGTATGTAACGAGAAGGGCTAGTTACTTTATTCAAGAATTACAAAGATTATGCCCAATTGAAATTTATGTCGGAGAAGATTTTCGATTTGGAAAAAATCGCGAGGGTGATATAGAGCTACTGATGAAATACTTTGATGTTTCTATCGTCGAAGAGGTTTGCTGCGAAGAAGGTGAACGAATTTCATCAACGAGGATACGGAATCACTTATTTCAAGGAGAATTACAAAGGCCTCAACCCTTATTAGGATGGCCTCTTAAAACAATATAAGCGAATGAATTATAAGGAGGAAAAAACATGTCAAAAACATTACAATCTTTTAATTTACTAAAATGGATTGATGAAAATAAAGAGTTATTGAAACCACCGGTAAATAACAAGGTAATTTGGCAAGACTCAGAGTTTATTGCCATGATTTTAGGAGGGCCAAATAGAAGACGTGATTTTCATGTTGATCCTTCAGATGAATTCTTTTATCAAATAAAAGGCGAATGTTATGTGGAATGTATTACGGAAGAAGGGAAACGTGAAGTTGTTACAGTGAAAGAAGGAGATGTGTTTATGTTACCAGCCATGGTGCCACATTCACCGCACCGCGTTGCAAACACATATGGATTAGTAATTGAAAGGAAACGTAACCAAGGAGAACTTGAAGATTTTGTTTGGTTCTGTGATGAGTGTAATCATGAAATGCATCGCGTACGGGTTCAATTAACCGATATTGAAAAACAAGTGAAAGAAGCGATTCATAGTTTTAATTCAAATAAAGAAATTCGTGCGTGTAAAAACTGCGGACATATTATGCCAGAGGAAGTGGAGGAATGGAAGTGCGAATAGATTTTCATACACATATTATTCCTGAAACATTTCCGGATTTTGAGGAGAAGTTTGGTGGTGGACGTTGGCCGATATTAAATCGCACTTGTACATGTGGTGCTGCGATTATGGTTGGTGGGAAAAACTTTCGCGATGTGACAGATCAAGTATGGTGCCCGGAGAAAAGAATTGAAGATATGAACCGTGAAGGTGTTGATATACAAGTATTATCACCAATTCCTGTTACATTTTCCTATTGGGCAAAACCAGAAGAAGCTGAAGCAATGGCGCGTATTCAAAATGATTTTATTGCGGAAACCGTCTTGGCATATCCAGATCGTTTTGTTGGATTAGGAACAGTGCCAATGCAAGATGGAGAAACGGCAGTTCGTGAGATGGAGCGATGCATAACAGAATTAAACTTACATGGAATCGAAATTGGAACGAATGTAAATGGGAAAAATTTAGATGATCCTTCATTTATTGAGTTTTTCCGGATGGCTGAAAAATGGCAGGTTCCAATTTTTATTCATCCGTGGGAAACATTAGGGCGAGATAGAATGCCGCATCATAATTTTATGTATACAGTTGGGATGCCAAGTGAAACGGCTCTTGCCGCAGCTACACTTATATGGGGCGGGATAATGGAGAAGTTTCCTAGGTTAAAAATTTGCTTTGCTCATGGTGGAGGTTCTTTTCCATATATTTTGCCGCGATTAGATCAAGGGTGGCAAGTATGGCCACATCTGAGATTAACTACATATCCTCCGAGCCATTACGCAAAGAAATTTTACTTCGATTCTTTAAACTATGATCCTATCAACCTTAAATATATGATAGAGCGATTTGGACATGAAAAGATTTTTATGGGGTCGGATTATCCGTTTTTACTACGAGAAATTCAGCCAGGTAAAGTAATTGACGAGACACTTGATTTATCAGAGGAGCAAAAGGAAGCTATGCTTGGCGGAAATGCAGCGAGTTTCTTAAATGTTGATATGAAAAAAAGAGGTGTAGTATATGCAGAAAGCACAAACACCAGAGAGTAAATTAAATGAAATGGGACTCACACTACCAGCTATTCGTCCAGCGGTAGGTAATTATGTAAGTTGTGTAAGGGTCGGAAACTTATTGTTTACTGCTGGACAAGGTGTTGACCAGTACCATGGGAAATTAGGTAAAGATGTATCAATAGAAGATGGATATAAGGCAGCTAGGCGGTCTATGTTGAACTTATTAAGCGTTGTAAAGAATGAACTCGGTGATTTAAATAAGGTGAAACGAGTTGTGAAGTTACTTGGATTTGTAAATAGTACAGAAGATTTTATTGATCAGCCAAAAGTGATGAACGGTGCATCCGATTTATTAGTAGATGTTTTTGGTGAAAAGGGAAAGCATGCTCGTTCCGCTGTTGGAATGGCTCAACTACCGAATAATACAACAATTGAAATCGAGATGGTTTTAGAAATTGTAGAGTAGGAGGTAAAGAGTGTGAATAAAGAACTATTAGCTGAAAAAATGAAAGTAAAAGATGCGAAGTTATTTATTGATGGTCAATATGTCGATGCGATGTCCGGCGAAACGTTCGATACGTTCAATCCATCGACAAATAGAAAACTTGCCTCTGTTGCACAAGCAAATGAAGAGGATACTAAGCGAGCAATAGACGTAGCGGGGCGTACATTCACAAGTGGTATCTGGAGTAAAATGCCTGTGGAAGAGCGCTCAGCTATTTTATGCAAAATGTCCGATTTGATTATGCAAAAAGTAGATGAATTAGCGTATATAGAGACACTTGATGTCGGAAAGCCAATAAAAGAAAGTCGTGGTTTTGATATTCCGCGTTCTGCACATAATTTTCGTTTCTTTGCCGAGATGGCAAAGTATATAGTACATGAACATTATGATAAGCATAACTTTATGTCATATGCAAAATACGCACCAGCAGGAGTAACGAGCTTAATTATTCCTTGGAATTTGCCATTTATGCAGATGACGTGGAAGGCGTCAGCTGCACTAGCCGCTGGTAATACAGTAGTTGTGAAACCAGCATCTTACACGCCGCTAAGTGCAGTCATGCTTGGTGAAATTGCGAATGAGGCCGGGCTACCTCCAGGTGTACTGAATATTATTACAGGGCCAGGAAGTACGGTAGGAACGAAAATGACGACGCACCCGTCTGTAAGACGTATTTCATTTGTGGGGGAAAGTAATACAGGGAAAACAATTATGCGGAATGCTTCAGAAAACTTAATACCAGTTTCATTAGAATTAGGCGGAAAATCAGCAAACATTGTATTTGAAGATGCTGACTTAGATGAAGCAGTACAAGGATCGATTGAAGCAATTTATCGGAATCAAGGAGAAATTTGTTTAGCTGGTTCAAGATTACTTGTACAGGAAAGCGTATATGAACAGTTTCTAGAGAAATTTGTAACAGCGGTGAAAAACATAAAAGTGGGAGATCCTCTTGATGAAGATACAGATATGGGAGCGCTTGTTTCGAAATCACATCTAGAAACAGTTGATCAGTACGTGGAAATAGGTCTTTCAGAAGGAGCAAAATTAGCCCACGGCGGAAAAAGAATCGAGAGTTTAGCACAAGGGAACTTTTATGAACCGACTATATTATATGATGTCGATAATCGTATGCGTGTAGCTCAAGAAGAGATTTTTGGTCCAGTTTTAGTTGTTATACCATTTAAAACAGAAGAAGATGCAATTCGTATCGCAAATGATTCTATTTATGGTTTAGCGGGAGTTGTTTGGACAAATGATCTTAGAAGAGCACAACGAGTTGTTTCGCAAATTGATTCGGGATTATTATGGATTAATTGTTGGTATGTGCGAGATTTACGTACTCCATTTGGTGGTTCTAAGGCAAGTGGTATTGGCCGAGAAGGTGGACGCCATAGTTTTGAATTTTATACAGAAGCAAAGACAGTTACGATGAAATTATAAAGTGAAACTTCCATCAGTGGGGGCTTCACCAATCGGGCTTTTACGAGCAGTTATCCCCCGCCTATCTTTTTTGCTTCTCTCTGAAACCTGAGGTGGGGGTCTTACTGCCTGCGAATAGCGGGGGAAAATGAATGTTCCATCAGTGGAATGGTATTTCCACTGATGTGTTCTAAATATAGATTTTAAAAATGAGGTGAGATAAATGCAAGTGTTAATAAAGGAATTAGCAGATGAACTTATACAGGCAGAACAAACGTGTAGACCAATTTCGCCTTTCACGGAAAGGTATTCAAATCTATCAGTTTTAGATTCGTATAACATTCAGCTCGAAGTAGTGGGACGAAAGTTAAGACAAGGCCGCACAGTGATTGGGAAGAAAGTTGGACTTACGAGTAGTGCAATGCAGCAAATGCTTGGGGTAGATGAACCAGATTACGGACATTTACTAGATGATATGAAAGTAGAAAGTGGAAGTGTAATCTCGGTAGATTCGTTTGTATCTCCAAAAGTAGAAGCGGAAATTGGATTTGTTTTAGCTGAGGATTTAAGTGGACCTAATATTACATATGTAGATGTGCTAATGGCAACGAAATATATTGTACCTACACTTGAAATTATTGATAGTCGTATTGCAGATTGGAAGATTAAGCTTGTCGATACAGTAGCAGATAATGGTTCTTCTGCAAAAGTAGTTGTTGGTGAAAAGATGTCCAATGTATCTGAAGTAGATTTGCGTACGGCTGGAATGGCGCTCTATAAAAATAATAGTTTAATTGCTACTGGAGCAGGAGCAGCGGCATTAGGACATCCTGCACAAGCGGTTGCTTGGCTAGCGAATAAACTTAGTGAATTTCATATTTCATTGAAGGCAGGGGAATTAATTTTGCCAGGTGCATTATCGGGCGCTGTTTCAGTTCAATGTAATGATGTAATTCAAGCCGATTTCGGATCTCTTGGTTCGGTTTCTATTAAATTTGTATAGTTTTATAGTTGTGTGAAAAGGAGGGGATATATGTGGGGAAAGTGAAGGCGGCTATTATAGGCTCCGGAAATATCGGTACGGATTTAATGTGTAAATTAAGAAGAAGTGAAGTAATTGAAATGACTGCCATGATAGGGATAGATTCTGAATCAGATGGATTAAGGCGAGCGAAGGAAGAAGGATATGAGATTTTTGATAATGGTATACAAGCAATTATTGAGAATCCTAGCATAGCGGATATTATATTTGATGCAACTTCAGCCAAAGCTCATATTCGTCACGCGGAAGTTTTAAGAGAGTTAGGGAAGCTAGTGATTGACTTGACCCCTGCAGCATGTGGTCCATTTGTTTGTCCAGCTATACAAGATGCTACTCATGTAGAAATGCGAAATGTCAATATGATTACATGTGGTGGGCAGGCAACAATTCCAATTGTTCATGCAATCAATGAAGTAGCGGACGTTGCGTATGCGGAGATAGTTGCTACGATTTCTAGTTTAAGTGCAGGTCCAGGTACACGGGCAAATATTGATGAATTTACGATTACAACAAAGCGTGGGATTGAAGAGGTTGGGGGAGCAGACTGTGGGAAAGCACTTATTATATTAAATCCTGCGGATCCTCCTATTTTAATGAGAGATACAGTATATTGCGAAGTTAAGCATATGGATGAATTCATTATTGGGCAAGCGATTTGTAAGATGGTTGAAGTAGTTAGGTCATACGTTCCAGGATATTCTTTGAAACAGGAACCGATGTTTGATGGGAACCGTGTGACTGTATTTTTAGAGGTAGAAGGAGCCGGAGATTACTTTCCGCCGTATGCTGGTAATTTAGATATTATGACAGCAGCGGCATTAAAAGTTGGTGAAGGATTTGCATCTCGAATAATTGGAGAGCAGAAGCGAGGTGTGATGAGTGAAAAGAAATAGTGATATGCCAATCAAAATAACTGAGGTTTGTTTGCGTGATGGAAGTCATGTAATGAGGCATCAATTTACAGAGGAACAAGTTCGGTCTGTAACTAGGTCGTTAGATGAGGCTGGTATGCATTATGTTGAGGTTAGTCATGGGGATGGATTAGGTGGTTCCACTTTGCAATATGGAAAATCGTTAGTAGATGAAATGAAACTCATTGAAGCGGCAGTGGAAGAATGTAGACAGTCAAAGGTAGCTGTGTTACTTATTCCTGGTATTGGCACTGTCCATGAATTAAAACAAGCAGAAAGCATTGGAGCAAGACTTGTTCGTGTAGCAACCCACGTAACGGAAGCGGATGTTTCCGCTCAACATATTCATTTTGCACGAGAATTGGGTATGGAAGTGTGTGGTTTTTTAATGATGGCACATTCGGCACCGATACAGAAATTGGTAGAACAAGCAAAACTTATGGAAAGTTATGGGGCACAAGCTGTCTATGTAACAGATTCAGCTGGAGCTTTATTGCCTCATGAAGTACGTGAACGTATCCAGGCATTACGTCAATCTCTAAATATCGAAATCGGCTTTCATGGCCACAATAACCTTTCTGTTGCAGTAGCGAATACGATTACTGCAATTGAAGAAGGAGCAACCCGAATTGATGGAAGCGTCCGCTGCCTTGGAGCTGGAGCTGGGAACGCGCAAACAGAGGTATTGTTAGCTGTATTGGATCGGATGGGATATACGCTAGATGTAGATTTGTATAAAATGATGGATTTGGCAGAGGATATTGTTGCACCGCTGTTACCAGGGCCACAAGAAATTCAAAAAGGTAGTCTTGTCATGGGATACGCTGGTGTATATTCAAGCTTTTTACTACATGCTGAGAGAGCTGCTCATAGATTTGGTGTAGATGCTCGTGATATTTTAATAGAACTTGGCAAGAGAAAAGTAGTTGGTGGGCAAGAAGATATGATTTTAGATGTAGCAGCTGAATTAGCAAAGATAAAAACGGGGGTGTAAAATATGGCTTTAGTTAAAGGAGCGGATTCAGAGATTATTGAATATTTACTTCAGGCGGAGAGGGAACGAAAAGAAGTAGTAAAGGTAACAGATCAGCATCCGGATTTAACGGTAGAAGATGCTTACATATTGCAAAAACAATTAGTTGAACAAAAGATGAAAGAAGGATCCAAACGAGTTGGTGTAAAGCTTGGGTTAACGAGTAAAGCGAAACAACAAATGATGGGGATTGAGGAAGCAATTTACGGTTATTTATTACATGATATGTTAGCGTTTGAATGGGAACCTGTGCAGTATGAAACGTTGATTCATCCAAAAGTAGAACCAGAGATTGCCTTTTTAATGGGAGATGATTTACAAGGTACTAGCGTTACAGCGGATGATGTATTAAAGGCAACGAAATATGTTACGCCAGCTTTGGAAATTATTGATAGTCGTTATTTGAATTTTAAATTTACATTGCCTGATGTAATTGCAGATAATTGTTCATCCTCAAAATTTCTATTAGGAAGCAAATGGATTAACGCTCAGGAAATAGACTTAGCTAATGTTGGAATGGTTATGTCGAAAAACGGTAAAACGGCGACAACTGGTACAGGGGCAGCTGTACTTGGACATCCGGCAACAGCAATTGCTTGGGCGGTAAATAAACTTGGATTACAAAATGAAGGGTTAAAAAAAGGTGATATTGTGCTAAGTGGGGCATTATCTGAAGCGGTTGCTTTCAAAACTGGAGACGCTATTATTGCGCAGTTTGAAGGATTGGGTAGTGTATCGATGTTTTGTGAATAAAGAGCAAAGCGAGAGATGGGTATGCCAATTGTACAAATTCAAGTTATTGAGGGTAGAAAACAGGAGCAGATTCAAAATCTCATTTCAAATGTTACAGATGCAGTTGCAAAAAGTTTGGATGTAGATGTTGAACGTGTACGTGTACTAGTAAATGAGATTCCGGGTTCGCATTGGGGTGTCGGAGGAAAGGCGAAAGGTAGTGTGGAAGAAAAATAGTGTTGTTAAGTAAAAGTAATTCTTATTTTTAATAAGAATTACTTTTTGTTTGTAGCGCGAAAGTAAGAGAGTTAGGTGGTGATACGCTTCATCTAACTTGGATAAGGTGTCTAAATTATAGGGAATTTTTATAAGGATGTTCTTGCAATAAAATAGAAAAAATGAGTATAATGAAAAAGTAGTTAGTCAAACTAATTACTTTGGAGAAGGATATTGAAAAAAGGAGAGACTGGGAGCAATGACTTCAAAAAACGATTCTCATCCTTTAGGGATAGAACCTTATGCAAAGTTGATAAAAACGACAGTATCAGCAGACACGGACCCAATCGTAGCAAAACTTGGTTTACTGATGCTATGGACATCTGATGATGTTTTGGATGCAGTCGATCTGGATTTAGCGCCACTTGGAATTTCTGAAAGTAAATTAGATTTTTTATTGTTGTTTATTTTACGTGAAATTGAATCGAATGAGGAAGAAGCTAGTATGAGTCCTTCAGCTATTGCAAACCGTTTAGGAATTACACGCGCTTCAGTCACTGGATTATTAGATTGGATGGAAAAACGCGCATTAATTGTAAGGTACCACCATGCTGAAGATCGCAGAAGATTAAAGGTGAAGATTACTCCGAAAGGAAAAGAACTTGTTTTTCTTTCCTTACCAACTTTTTGGTCTTCGTGTGCATCATTGGTGGAAGATTTTAATCAAGAAGAACGTCAAATATTAGAGAAATTATTAAATAAGATGCAAATAAACATGCGATTGAAAGTGGGAGAAGGTAGGTAAATAAGTTGATTATAAAAATCAACTTATTTATTCGGCCATATAGTTAGGTTACCTAACTATATGTGTGGCTAACGAAATGAGAGGAGGTGATGAAATAATTAAATCAATATTGTATTTTCGGTAAAGGAGTTGAAAAGGGTTAAGTTAAGTAGAGGACGTAAAAAGCAATAATTTTTTATGATTTTATTTTAGGCACTTTTGAGGCGCGGAATGTAAACAGTATGAATTTAAATGACAACTTTACTAAAGAGGAGGATTCAAGTTGCAAATTTCAAAAGAAGTGAATTCTATAAAGAATTATGCGTTAATGACAGCTGTTTTATGCTGGTCGGGTATGGCAGTTATGTCAAGTCTTTATGTTACAATTCCATTGATTCCGCTATTCGCAGATTTTTTTCATGTTTCATTAACGCAATCTGCAATTACTGGTAGTATGTTTTCACTCGGTTTTGCGATTGGTTGTTTGCTATTTGGTGCGATATCTGATAAGTATGGTCGAAAGAATGTTATTCTGATTGGACTAATTGGGTTGGCGATTATTTCCTTATTATTGGGCTTAGTCAATAGCCTATCTTGGCTTGTTGTGCTACGCGGGTTACAAGGTATAACGGCAGCTACTTTTTCTCCAGTAGCGTTAGTTTACGTTGTAGAATCGTTTCCGGTAGAAAAGAAGGTTACAACCATAGGATTTGTTAGTACTGGTTTTTTAGTAGCGGGAATTGTAGGTCAAGTTATGAGTGCTGTAATTAGTCAGTATTTTGGATGGCATATGGTGTTTTTTCTTCTTAGTAGTGTATATATAGTTACTGCTTTATGGATTTATTATGCTCTTCCAAGAGGAGAATCGTCTCAATCATACGCGGATATATTAGGACCAGTGAAACAAATGGGTAAGGTCTTCACGCAAAAAAACTTAGTATTAAGCTATATGATTGCATTTGTCTTATTAATGGCTTTTGTAAATATGTATACTGTTTTAGGAAACTATTTAAGTTCTTCTAACTTTCAGTTATATGCAGAACAAATTCTCTACGTTCGCTTAGCTGGATTATTTGGAATGTTGATTTCACCACTTGCAGGGCGTCTAACAATGAGATTTGGTGTTAAGCAGGTTCTTCAGGGAGGATTATTAATAGCCATTCTTAGTTTAAGTTCATTGGGGTTTATTTCTAGTCTTCCTTTTCTTATAATTATGAGTGTGTGTTTTGTTGTCGGAATTGCTTTATCTGTCCCGGCATTGGTCACTCTTGTCGGAGAGTTAGGTGGGAAATCAAGGGGAATAGCAGTTTCAATTTATACTTTCATTTTATTTTTAGGAACAAGTATAGGGCCTGTTATCTCTATTTATCTTATGGATATTGGTGGATATTCTCAGACTTTTGTTTTACTAGGCTTAATACTCTTCGTAGGATTGATTTCTTCTCTTTTCATTAACAAGGAATCTATTTTTGATGAGGCTTAAAGTCGATTCATGCAGCTTGAACAAACATTGTAATTCTCCTCATCTCCGTATATAATAGTGTCTTAGGAGTATTATACCATATTCAAAATTCCGAAAATTCTAGTAGTTTGACTAGGAAAATGAAAAGTATTATATTGTAAAAGGTCATAATTAAACGAGAAATAGAATGGAAAGCAATTATTGAGTTAGGAGTTTAGACCCATGAGTTCGAGATATGGAAGAGATACAATTGTTGAAGTTAACTTAGATGCTGTAAAACATAATGTAAGAGAATTTAAAAAACGTGTGAATGATAAAAATATTGCAATGATGGCAGCGGTAAAAGCAAATGGGTATGGACACGGGGCGGTTGAAGTTGCAAAAGCGGCAATTGAGGCAGGAGTGAATCAACTTGCTGTTGCTTTTGTAGATGAAGGAATCGAACTACGCGAAGCAGGAGTTACTGTGCCGATTTTAGTTTTAGGTTATACACCAGTGGATGTTGCTAAAGATGCTATTGGGTATGATATTATGATGACGGTATATAGAATAGAGGATCTAAAAGGTATCAATGAAATTGCTAAGCAACTTGAAAAGAAAGCGCATATTCAAGTGAAAATAGATACAGGAATGAGTCGCATTGGTTTACAAGAAGAAGAGGTTGCGCCATTTTTAGAAGAACTAAAAAATATGAAATATATAGAAATAGAAGGTATGTTTACACATTACTCTACAGCTGATGAAATTAATAAAACATATACAAATATGCAAACGAGTTTATTTGAGAAAGCTGTAAATACAGCGAAGGAAATGGATATTCATCTTCCGTATATCCATAGTTCAAACAGTGCTGGATCAATGGAGCTAAGCAATACATTTCAAAATATGGTTCGTGTTGGAATCGGGATTTATGGTATGTATCCTTCGAAAGAAGTAGATCATACAGTTGTTTCTTTACAGCCAGCACTATCATTGAAGTCGAAACTGGCTCATATTAAGCACGCGAAAAAAAATCGTGGTGTAAGTTATGGGAATACGTATGTAACAACAGGAGAAGAATGGATTGCGACTGTTCCAATTGGTTATGCAGATGGGTATAACCGTCAGCTGTCGAATAAGGGGCATGCGTTAATTAATGGAATTCGTGTACCAGTTCTTGGGCGCGTTTGTATGGACCAGTTAATGTTAGATGTTACAAAAGCAATGCCTGTACAAGTAGGAGATGAAGTTGTTTTCTACGGTAGACAAGGTGAGGAAGAAATTTCTGTAGAAGAAATCGCGGATACATTGGGTACAATTAACTATGAAGTGACTTGTATGCTAGATCGAAGAATTCCACGCGTATATAAAGAAAATGATGAAACGACTACTGTTGTGAATATATTAAGAAACAAATGAATTAGTAAAGGACTGAATCGCTAAGATTCAGTCCTTTACTAATTCATTTTAACCGAGAAGACCCCCTCCTCTAAACGAAGTGGAGGTGGGGGTAGTTCAATTTAGTAAATTATAATAATCATACCTTGTTGTAATCTCAAAACCACACTGTTTATAAAGTTTTAGAGCATTATCGTTTTTAGTTTCAACCTCTAATTCAATCTTCGTTCTTCCCTCAGTTAATAGCTGATGTACGATGTACTGCAAAATGCTTTTTCCATATCCTTTTCCTTGATAAGAAGGATGAACAGCAAATCCGGATAAGGAAGTAAATCCGTTTTGTTTATTTACTGTAATGGTCCCAATTGGCTGTTTATGGATGAGAGAAATATATACTTGGTGAGTAGGAGAAGACATTATTTTTTGTAACCAGGAGGATGTATTTGTCAATGAATCACCAAAAGCTTTACTAGATATTTCTAAAAGAGTAAGAAATGTGGCAGTCGATACAGGGATAAGCTCAATCGTATGTTTTTGTATAGTCGTTTGTTGTGTATCTAACTGAAACTCCATACTGTACTCGCTGTATAAGTATGGTAAGTTAGCTTGTTCGGCAAATTCTTTTCCAGATGTTGATGCCCCGTTTATGATGAGCAAGACTTCATCAACATCTCGTTGTTGTATTTCTTCCATGGCCGTTTGTAAAAGAGTAGTTCCTACTTTTTGTTTTCTGAAATGAGGGTGGACAAATCCTGTTAATTCAAGTTTTGTCGGTCTTTCAAATTCATACATGTTTAACACACCGATTAATTGTTCATTGTTATAAAAAAGAAAATCGTTTAGCCGGTTTTCTTTTCGATTCTTAAGAATATTGACATGCAAATCTGCTGGATAATCGATGCCATCGTTTCGCCTACAAATATGAGCTAAATCTATGATGTGCTGTATTTCAGGTATTGTTAATCGTTTCTTTTTTTGAATTTGCATAGTGTAATCTCCTTAAGAGTATTTTAGAAGAAGACGGGGTGTTGTAGCCACTCCTCTAAACCCACATTTCCTTGAACGGATAATAATCGATATAAATATCGGTACGGTGCCCTACATTGTTCTAAATTAGGAAGAGGCATAATTGTTTCGTAACCTTGTCGGAATGCATGAGCTTCTTTCTCAGTAAATACGTATTCTAATCCAATAAAATCAAGTTCTCTTGGCGCAACCGCATAAGCTTCTGTATCTACTAATCCAGTAATTACTACACCATCTGTTAAAAATTGAGTTGGATCCATATCGATTAAAACTAGTGTAGCTTCCTGTGGTACTGGTAGTGCCTGAAGTTGTGACTGAAATACTACGAATAAATCATTTATTTTAGAATTATTAGAGTGAAACATCTCCACAAGTTGTTTACTTACGTTTGTTATATGTTTTTGAAACTTATGAAGTGGAATTTGAAAAGTTCCAGAAGGGTTTCCGATATAATTTGCCTTATACTGATGAATTTGTGCTAATCTTTTTCCAAGGTTATATAAGATAGAATTAGGTTGTTCTATAAATGATTTGAGTACTTGACCGTTTAACTTCTCAACAATAACATATTCTCGTTCTAATGTATGTTTCTGTAATATTTTGGGGATTGGGAGCGTTGTGTATTGCTGTAACTGTTTGTGTATGGTTTCTAACATATGTACATTTCTTGGATCAATCCCAAATAGATGTTTACATCCCCACCAAAAATCATTGTTCGGTTCTGTTTTCATTTTAGAAGATCGAACGATAACCTCATCAGTTTTTGTTTTTACGAGCCAGACGTCACTGGCATGATCTTCATAACCTGGGTGTAATGTGTCTATAGATAGGATAGGGGAGGTAAATAGGCCTTGTAACATAAGAAAACTCCTTTTCTCTAAAAATTCAATAAAATAATTATATATCATCTAGAAATAGAATATATAAAAATTTCCAAATTAGTGTCGAATTTGTGTAAATAAAGCCATTTCTTTGAAAAAATAGAGAATTTTTGGTATGATAATACTAAGAAAATATATCTGTTTTGGGGGTAATCAATGAAAAAAATATTTGAATATGTTTTATTAACAATTGGATCGATTATTGTAGCTGGCTCATTGGAGCTGATTTTGGCACCAAATGGACTGGTAGATGGTGGGGTAACAGCCATTTCTATTATGGCGAATAAAGTTGCTGGATTACCGCTTTATGGTGTGTTTTTAGGACTTAACATTCCTATCTTATTATTTACTGCAAAAGTAATGGGGAAAAAATTCTTTATTCGTACGTCCTATGCCAACGTTGTAACAACTCTCGGATTAATTTATTTGAAGCCATTTCCAGCTATCACAACGTCTGAATTACTAATTGTATTGTATGGTGGAGTATTATTTGGAATTGGTGTTGGAATTGTTGTGAAGATGGGTGGTGCAATTGACGGGTCAGAAATGTTAGCGGTCTGGATGAACAAACATTTTAAAGTGCCGATTAGTACATTTTTACTTGCTGTAAATGCTGTTATTTTTGTATTTGTCGCTATTTTGTTTTCAATCGAGCAAGCAATGTTCTCACTTGCAATTTTCTATATTGTTACGAAGATGATTGATTTCATATTAGATGGCATTAATCAAGGCAAGAGTGTCATGATTATTTCGAGTAAGAATAAAGAAATTGGTGAACTTCTTATGAAGGAGTTACAACTTTCAGTTACGTATCTACATGGAGAAGGTGGTTTTTTAGGAGAGCACCAGAGAATTATCTACTGTATTACAAACCGTTTTATTTATCCAAAGATGAAAGATCTCGTTCTCTCTGTAGATTCAAGTGCCATCATTGAAGCTTCTTATTCAACGGAAACAACTGGTGTAAAACGCCCAGGTATCTCATCACGTTCAGGGCAAACATCAAATGATTAGGCATGTAAAAAAGCTGTTCCTTGCAATTATTTCTGCAGGGAACAGCTTTTTTTTGCAAACCAAGCTTCTTTTAATAATGTTACAACAGTTTCGATTGCATCAATCGGTATCCCTCCGAAACCTAATAATACATGAGCTTCTTCTTGCAAAATATTTACTGGATCGTATATGGATAGAGGGTAAAGCTTTACATGTTTTTCAGCAGCTGATTGAATGAGTTCTTGTTCATTCATGCCGTTATGAACATGTAGTACAATGTGAAGTCCAGATTGATCCCCAAGTATATTAATACCAGTGCCCATTTGATTCACAAGTGATTTGACTAGTTTATGATGTTTTTTCTTATATAATGTACGAACGCGGTTTAAGTGCCGATCCCAATCTCCTTTTTGGATGAAGTTAGCAAGAGCAAGCTGTTGTATTTTAGAAACAGTTTGTTTAAAAATGCCGCCTAAGTTTTTATAGACTTCCAAAAGATGATTAGGAAGAACGATATAGCCCATTCTTAAGGAAGGTAAAAACGATTTTGAAAAAGTTCCCATGTAAATAACACGTTCATTTGTATCAAGCCCTTGCAGTGAGGGAATAGGTTTTCCAACGTAGCGAAATTCCCCATCATAATCGTCTTCAATAATATAACCAGAGCGATCATTAGCCCAGTTTAATAACTCAAGCCGCCTTGATAAAGGCATAATCATGCCATATGGAAATTGATGAGAAGGCGTAACATAAGCAACATTCGCATCGCAATTATTGAGAGATGAAATGTTCATTCCTTGCTCATCTAATGGAACAGGATGAAAAGGAAGACTGCAGCTTTGAATAATAGCTTTTACGCGGTGAAACCCAGGATTTTCGATTGCGTATGATTTTTGCTGCCCAAGTAATTGAATAAGTAACCAAAGAAGGGGTTGTGTACCAGCACCAATAATAATTTGGTTAGGTGTGCAATGAACCCCGCGAGCATGATACAAATATTTTGCAATGTGAGTACGAAGTATATATTCTCCTTGTGGATCTTCTTTTGTAAATAATTCGTTTTCATATTGGAGTAAACATTCTTGTAGGGCTCTTTTCCAATTTGAGAGTGGAAAGGCTGTTTGATCGATGTTTCCTTGATTACAATCAAAAAAGAGCGGTTCTGTTTGTTTTTTTTCAAATTGGTAAAATGGAGCATGTTGTTTATATGGTATAACATCTACATCTACTTCCGTAACAAATATACCACGCTTCGGTTTACTGTCCACATAGCCTTCCGCGGATAACTGCTGATAAGCTGATTCGACTGTAATGCGGCTAACACCAAGTTGTAATGCTAAATTTCGGTGAGAAGGGAGACGTGTTCCGGCAGGGAGCGTTCCCTTTAAGATTTCTTGTTTCATGTAGTCATAAATTTGTATATAGATGGGTGTTTTACTTTCTAATTGTAGAGGAATGGTTAAATCCATTACATGCGCTCTCCTTTAAAACTGGCCTTATAAAAAAGGGATGAACTGCCACTTAAGGAAAGGGCAGTCTCTATTTATAATAATAATATAACATTTAGAAAATTTTATAAATAGTTAGGGGAGATTCGCGATGAATGTTAAGGAAATAAAATCAGAAGATCAATTAGATGCGGTATTATCCGTTTTACAACAATTACGAACTGCGCTTACAAAAGAGGAAGCACAATTTTTATTTCGTCAGATGAAAGAGGAACGCTATCAATTATTTTCTTTGTGTAATGACGCAGATGAGGTGGTAAGCCTTGCAGGGGTAGCGGTATGTACGAATTTCTATAATAAGAAACATGTTTTTGTATATGATCTTGTTACAGCGGGGGCCCATCGCTCAAAAGGCTATGGTAAAGCGTTATTATCATATATAGAAGAGTGGGGAGCAGAAAAGGGATGTAGTTCTGTTGTTTTGACATCAGCTTTTCCACGGGTTGACGCACATCGTTTTTATGAACGTGAAGGATATGATAAAGTTAGTTATTCATTTCATAAGAAATTGAAATAAAGAAGAGGATTACCTCTTCTTTGTTTTTGATATCGACTCCGTACTTCCTCTAATTTTTTACTTTAGTCTAATCACTTTTTTACAAATGTAACGAAGAACGTTTTCTTTCCTCTAAAGAAGCAAATGAAAAAGAATCCTTATTTTTTACATATATTTTTTGGTCTTGAACAGGTTGCACCATTACTGCTTGTGAACTTCTTGTTTTTAGGGCATCTTGTATTCCAATAGTCATGAGTTTAATGAAAAGTATAGTAATAAAGAATGTGATGAGTGTATAAAAGATAATCCATAATGAAAGATTCATTTCATAACGATTTAATCCAATAAGGCCTGCCCAATCATTTGAGAGTGAAACAGGTTTGAACTCACCTTGGTCCATTTCTTTCAGTTGTATCCCACCGATTATAATGTTAAGTAATGCTAGATGGATCATAAGTATGAGTGTTTGGACAATATGCTCCATAAATAAAACAAATGCTCGGTCTAATAATAAGACACGCAAGTGTTTCTTTATAATATGAAAACGGCTTGCCCCCATTAATTGTGAGCTCATTATATAATCTTGCTTCATAAACTCATCAACTTCTGATGAAATATATAAAGAAATTGTAGGTAGAGCAATAAAAATGAGTATGATAGCTTGATAAAGTGTAAATGGAATATTTGGACTTAGCCGATCCGCATTTGATGTAATTACAATATTAACCGGTGTGATGAGTATAAATGCGATAAATACAGTTGGGATATAATAAAATACTTCTGAACATGCCTGGAAAAATCTTTTACATTTTGCAGCGTATAAACTTAATAGGATACCTAAACATGTCCCAAATAAAATACGTAATAAACTAATTCCGACAGCAAATAAAATTGTAAATTTCGCTCCTTCTAAAATTTGTAAGAAAATAGATTCTCCAAAACGGTCAGAGCCAAAAGGTGGCATTAAAGATGGTGAAAAGGGTGCCTTGCCAAGTAATTCATTATTGTCATTGTAAAGCAATAGAGGTGCTTCTGGTATGCTATCTTTAAAGAACCAACTATAAATAAAGCTAGCTGTAAGTAGTACAAAAAGATAAATGAATCCGATTAAAAAGCGTTTTGATTTCCAAATAGACCTCATATAACTTCTCCTCTCATTTGTTTTTGCCACCTATTCATCATAAAAGAAGTGATTTGAAAAATAATATAAAACGGTAAGATAATCATGATAAGTATGATAAATGTAGCGGGAGGTGAAATAAACGCCTTCCTAAATAAAAATTGAATGATACCTTGCATATTAAAAATAAATTCTAAAATGAACAAATTAGAAAGTAAGAAAACGAAAATTGTTTTTAAATGGTGGAAGAAATGAATAGATATATTTTTGAATAAATGAATGCACAGTATATATCTTGATGAAAGGCCCTTTCCGTAAGCAACTTCTACATATTGTTTTCCATGTTCTTCTTTTATATATAAAATCATCATCCGAAACATTTGTAATGTAGGTAAAACCGCTAAAGATAAAATAGGAAGTAAATAAGCGCGATTTTCATTAAAAGAAATAATTGTGACAGGAGATTCCCCGAATTTCTGAAGTAACCAAATGAAAAACATTTGTAAGCAAATCATCATCATCATATCAGGGATAGCTTCTAATACAAAAATAAATCTGTTAATCCACTTTTTGATAGAATCCTTTGCTAAAAAATAGAAAAACGCCATGCTAGATGAAATAAAGAGTGCAAGAACGAAAGCTACAAACAAAACAGTAAATGAATATATGTAAGGTTCTAATACGGTTGGAAATAATGGTGTTTTTTTGAAATTACCGAACTTCGCTTCTGATGATAGAACTATAAGAGACTCGGGAGAGAAAACCTCTTTTAACATAGTAAAAATCTGTTTGAAAAATTGAATCGGTTGAAAGGTGAATCCCCCTTGAGTGATAAATAAATAAGGTAAATTTAATAATAGTAAGAGTGATAAAATAATCGATGAAAGTTTTATCATAAATTGAGATGTTTTGTGTAACATCAAATCCCTCCGTCATCTTTTTACAATATTATACAACAAAGTGAGATTTAGTGTTTGATTTTTCAGAAGAATATATATTATTGTTATTATTAGTGATACATTAAATTCTAATATTCTACTTGATAGCATAGGAGGCAATATGGAACAGATATATTTACAAGGTAAAAAAGTGATAGTAAGAAAAATAGAAGAGAAAGATATAAATTCTTTATATTCACAAATATACAAAGAAGAAAACCCTGAATGGAAAAAGTGGGATGCGCCATACTTTCCATTTTCTATTCAGGAATACCCAGTGTATAAGGGAAGTTTGCAAGCTAAGCTAAAAGAGGAACCTTTGTCGCAACTTATTATTGAAGCCGATAACGAAATAATAGGGACAGTTGGTTTCTATTGGGAATATAAGGCGTCACGCTGGTTAGAAATAGGGATCACCATTTATGACCCAGCATATTGGAATGGCGGTTATGGTACAGAAGCTGTGCAACTATATAGAGATTTATTATTCGAAAATATGGAGATTGGTAGGGTTGGACTAACAACTTGGTCTGGAAATGAACGAATGATGAAAGTCGCAGAAAAAATTGGGATGAAGTTAGAAGGTAGAATGCGAAAATGTCGTTACTATAATGGGGCATATTATGATTCTATTCGAATGGGAATGATTCGTGAAGAGTGGGAAGCATTAAGAGAAGTGAAGGAGTAAAGTAAGAGGTATGCCGTTATTGCTACATTTGATGAGAGGTTTTCGGAGCGTGTGAAGGAGATATGGGAAGGGCTAACAGACGTTGTACATAACGAGGGTTTAGAACCTCATATTACATTAGTCGATTATCATGCTTTGGATTTGGAAACATATAGAAATGAATTTGAAAAGTTTACAGAGGGTGTAGAGCGTTTTCTAGTTGAATTCTCTTCTGTTGGCACCTTTCCTACAAATGGAACAATCTTTTTGGCACCAACAATAACAAGAAGATTACTAGAGTTGCATCAATCGTTTCATAATCATTTTACGGATTTTCATGATCAGCCACAGTCGTATTATGTACCTGAGAAGTGGGTACCACATTGTACAATTGCCAATCGTTTAGAGCGGGAGCAATTTGTTCGTGTAATGGATTTTGTATATAAAGGTTTTCGTGCACAAACGGCAGTTGTAGAAAGTTTAAAGTTAATTAAAGTGAACTATGAAAATCGGAATTCAGCTTCTTGTAGCATAGTAGCACAATACTTTTTGAAAAGAGTGGAGATATCGATATGACGTATGTAGTTAGAGAAATGAATGTAGAGGACATTACAGCTGTACAAGAAGTGGCAAAAATAGCTTGGCATGATACATATAAAGGAATCATTCCACAGGAAATTCAAGATGAATTTTTAAAGCAAGCATATTCAAATGAAATAATGAAACGACGTTTAGAACATTCATACTTACTCGTAGCAGAAGTAGAAGACCAAATTGTTGGATTTGCTAATTTTTCACCTGTAAAACATCAAAATGAAGCGGAATTAGGAGCCATTTATTTATTACCGGATCATCAAGGAAAAGGAATTGGGACAGCTTTATTGCAAAGAGGTATCGCGGTTTTAGACGGTGCTAAGAAGATTTATATTTGTGTAGAAGCGGAAAATGAAAAAGGAAAACAGTTTTATAAAGCAAAAGGTTTCGCCGCTTTAGAACAGTTTGAAGAAGACTTTGAGGGACACATGATGCAAACGGTAAGAATGGTGTTACATGTATAGTAAATGGTTTAGGAGGAGAAGAGATGAAGATATTCGATTTCGGTGAAATGGCAGGGAATCACATATCAGTGTTTCATTCTAACTTTATTATGTCAAAAATAGTAAAACATCAAGGAGAGGTACATATTGGTTGTATGCATTTACAACCAAAAGGAATAATCGGGTATCATGAAGCAGTTGTTTCTCAGCTTCTTCTAATTGTGCAAGGGTAAGGACTTGTTTGTGGCGCAGATAAAAAGAAAAAGAAAGTGCACCCGGGTCAAGCTGTTTTATGGGATAAAGGGGAATTCCATAAAACAACTACTGAAACTGGGCTTATGGCAATTGTAATTGAGTCAGAGAATCTAGAAAATAATATCCGAATGCCGATTGTAGAAAGAGAAGGCGAAGGAATAGGAGGATGAAAGGATGATTCAAAAGGCGAACGAAGAGGAAGTTCAGCAAATATTAAATTTTGCAGCACAATCACTTTTTGAAGGAACAAAAGAAACGTGTCAGTTAAGCCAAGAAAAGGCGATTGAGATTACACAGCCTCTATTAGATAAAGGAGCGTATTATTTAGTTGTAAAACAAGAGAATGTGCTAGCAGGATGGATTTTAATTGGAGAGAATACAGATTATTTTTCAGGAGAAAGACTGGGATTCATTTATGAATTATATATTTTTCCAGCGTATAGAGGAAAAGGGTTATCCCGAAAACTAATGAAAGCAGGAATCGATAGATTGCAAGAAAAGTATAAAGAAATACGTTTAAATGTATTCGCTGGGAATTTCGCCAAAGAGATGTATAAAGAATTTGGATTTGTTGAGAGGCAAGTAGTTATGACATTGAAGCTTAAATGTTGAATTATATCTGTATATATAAATAAATAGAATAAATAAAATTTATAAAATTTTTCCATGAAAGTGAAAAAAATCCCTTTTCAAATTTTTATTATTATTCTATACTTATCCAAGTAGAATTGAATTTTAGTAAATTCTATCAATTTAACCAATTCATTCATTATTAAGGGGGAAAATTTAATGGCTGGACAAATTCGTATGAGTCCTGAGGAGCTAAAATCAAAAGCTAAACTATACGGACGAAGCTCTGATGAAATTAAAGATATTCTTGGAAAATTACAAGGATTACAAAATGAATTACGTGGAGAATGGGAAGGCCGTGCTTTTGATGGTTTTGATCGACAATTCAACGATTTAAGACCAAAAGTAGAAAGCTTCTCACAATTATTACATGAGATTGATGTTCAACTTACCAAAACTGCAGAGGCTGTTGCTTCTCATGATGAAGAGTTATCACGTAATTTCGGCTTGAAATAAGAAACGTTGATATTCTCTACATAAAAAGAAGGTTTCAAAGTTAGCCATGCGACTTCTGTTGTATGGCTAACTTACTTTTAAGAAAAGAATGAATTTTAATTTTTATGTATAATAGGCTATTTTTAGATTTTTTTATTCGCAGGAGTGATAAGTATTGAAAAAAATTAAGTGGAGTATCTTGTTGTTTATCATTTTAGCACTTGTATTTGCAACAGGGACTTCCTATTTAGCTTTAAATAAAAAGTTAAAAAAAGAAGATGAAAAAAGCACTCCAAAAATGACGGTTGCTTTAGTAAACGAGGATCAAGGGACGCTATTTGAAGGGAATAAAATAGCATTTGGAGATCAGTTTATAAAAAATATTAATAAAGACAATAATCAACAATGGTATGTGGTCAGTCGTGGAGTTGCAGAAAATGGTTTGAAAAACAATAACTATAATATGATGATTGTAATTCCGAATGACTTTTCTAGAAAGGCTGTTTCAATTCATGCTGAAGCACCAGAGAAACTAACATTAAGTTATAAAGTAAATGCAACTGGAAATAAAGAATTAAAAACAGAAGCGGAAAAGACAGCCGCATCGATTTTAGAAGATTTTAATAGACGTATTATAGATGTATATTTTGCTAGCATAATTGGGAAATTACAAGCTGCGCAGGATAATATTGGGACAATCGTAGATAAAGAACAAGCCCACATGAAAGTATATAAAACAGATGTACATAATCCTTTGGCAAACTATACACAACAATTTAAAACAGTACAAGATTATACAGGTGTCTCTGTTAATAGCTTTAAAGGGTTTGAAGGGGTATTACAAAGATTTGGTCAAACAATCGATGAGGGTGCGAAATCGAATGCTACCTATTTAGGTGGTTTCGATAATCTTCAAAATTTGCAAACAGGCAATAATTTGTTAGCAAATAATTTTTCAAATCAGCTTAATCAATTTAACAGTGACCTTAGTACAAATGATGTGCTAAAGCAATTAAGTGCATTGGAATCGGCGAATAAAGTTATCGCAAGCCATTTCAATGACTCAGATAAACAATCTAATGCTTTAACTGACTCAACAGCAATTCAACAGTATTTAGCAGATGTCACAAATAAAATGAAAAGCTATGATGAAGAACTAGCAGATAAGCTCAAGAAGAATATTCAAGAAACAATTAATGAGAAATTAAAAGCAAAACTTTCGGGTAATAACACAAAAGAGATATATTTAAATACCTTAATGCAACAACCAGACAATCAAATTAACGAACAGATTAAAAGTTTAATCAATAAGTTAGCAAGTATGGATGTTGAAGAAATTGATAGACTCACATTACCTGATGAGACAAAGACGCAGCTGAAAAATGTAGTTCAAGTTTCTAAGAAGTATGGGGAAGAGAATAGCTTCCATTATGAAGGCTCTAACGATATTCCATTAGAAAATACAATCAAGAATATTAAGAAAGGCCTAGCTACTGATGGAATTATTTTTGAAGATAAAGAAAAAGTTGCAAAAATGGATGGAGAGCAAATGTTTAATTTGCAACTTCCAGAGGGATTTGAACTGTATTCAAGTACGGAAGCATTAATGATTAACGGACAAGACTATACTGCAGACTATTTAAGTAATGGGAGTGTCAAGCTGCCTTCTCGAGAAGAAGGAGAATTATCTGTTGGTGTGCGTGTCAAATTGTCGGATGAAAACGCAAAGATTGATGTTTTTACACCAGTAACATGGAAATGGAATTTAACTCATACGCATGAAAAAACACCAACGGAAACGAAGCCAGTTGATCCTCCGACCGAGGGACAAGAAACAACTGGTGAAAATAATAAACAAAGTAATCAAGTTGTCAAACTGACAAATCGCACAAAAACGCCAGTACATTCAATTAAACAATTGACAGATAGTAAGACTGGTAGTGAAACAAAAGAACCAAATAAAGATGGAAACAAAAACCCAGGTGGTGGCACAACAGAGCCAGGTGGTGGTACAACAAACCCAGGCGGTGGCACAACAAACCCAGGCGGTGGCACAACAGAGCCAGGCGGTGGCACAACAGAGCCAGGCGGTGGCACAACAGAGCCAGGCGGTGGCACAACAGAGCCAGGTGGCGGCACAACAAACCCAGGCGGTGGTACAACAAACCCAGGTGGTGGCACAACAGAGCCAGGTGGTGGCACAACAAACCCAGGCGGTGGTACGACAAACCCAGGTGGTGGCACAACAAACCCAGGCGGTGGCACAACAAACCCAGGCGGTGGCACAACAGACCCAGGCGGTGGTACAACTAATCCGGGTGAGGGAGATAAAAAAGTTGAAACAATAGAACGTACTAATGATCATATTGTTCATCAAAAAATGGAAGTTTTATCTCCAGCATCATCTGAGGGGTTAATAAAAGACGCTGTGAACACAGTGAAAAATTATGAAGAATTATCAGGCTTATATGAACTGTATTATGGGCTTGATATGAAAACAGAAGATTTATCAGGAAAGTTAGAAAAACAAGCTTTAAAAGATCTTGCCACATCAAAATCTCTTTATTACATGTTAAATAAACAAAATGTGTTAGATATCATTACAGGTCTTGTTTCATCTGAAATTCAGGCGGAAGTAACATCTGAGATGAATCAAGTAAAACAAAAAATTAATGATTTGCAGCTCTTAGCTAAAAATGTTAACCAAAATTCAGACCGTTTGGCAGAAACATTAAAACAAACATCAGAACAAGCTAATGTAATGAATACGAATCTGGCTGAGTATTTAAACGGTGCAATGAAGTGGCGTGAAGGTAGTCTAAAACTGATGGAGGAACAAAGAACAATAGTAAGTAGTCGTGAAGGAGAACAGACAGCTATATTAGCATTAGACACTGGATTGAAATCATTAGTGACACAGAGTCAATCGTTAGCTGAAAGTTCGAAAGGTACTTTGCTAGCTTCTGACGAGGTATATAAAACGTTTGATCAAATTAATAATCAAGCAAAAGAAATTCAAGACAGCGGTGTAACGATGGTGTCAAAAGCTGATACATTATTAAACGATTTAACTGATAAAGTATCGGATGATAAGTCATTCGCGAAAAACTTCAGTAAAGTATTAGCGAATAGCCGTGTTGGCGAACGTCAGAATGAACAGTTATACAAGTTTTTAGCGAATCCAGTTTTAAAACAAAATGACGGTGTTATTACAGCAGGCAATGCCTTTACACCATATTTAATTGTATTAGTATGTTTTATTGTTTCTTTATTTACGTCATACGCTATTGCGAATCAGGAAAGAAAGCGTCATCAACAAGATGATTTTGAAGAAAAATCATCAATTTTAGATATGAACTTACCAATCACGGCAATTACATTCGGAATAGCTATTGTTGAAGGAGTTATAATTGGTATCATCGCTGGGAAATTATTAGAATTCAGCGGAAATCAAAGGTTAATTTGGATTGCTTTTATAACAATTACAATGATGGCTTTTGTCTTCGTTTCAACATATCTATTACGCCAAGCAAAAATGATAGGCATGTTTATCTTATTAACGTCATTAAGTCTGTATCTATTTTTAACAGAAGCTGTTGGAGTTAAGGTAACTAAGACATCATATCTTGGTAAGTTACGTGAATTTTCACCACTTCAATATATAGAAGATTTCTTAAATAATTTTATAAGTGGTAAAAATGATGGTCATGTCACTTTCGCAGTCCTTCTTGTAATAGCAATTGTTGGATTTATTATCAATCTATTTGTATGGCATAAAAGGTGGGAGGAAAAAATTGACGATGATGAAACAATGCATACAGCTGGCTAGATTATCATTTGTCTTTTTTCTTTTCTTGTTTGCTGCGCCCCTCATGGGTAGCGCAGCAGACAGTTACCTGAATGATAATGGTAAACTTGATTTCAAAGTAGATCGGCTACATGAAGATAACCAAGAAAGAAATGAAAAAGGACAGCAAGAGACAGAGCTCGATAAAGCAGCAATTCAATTATTTAATGAAGAAGTTGAAAAACAAATTAATGAAAAACAAAAGAAAGAAAAGAAAGAAATGAAAGAGTTGAATGACTCTTTATTTTTGAATACGAAAAAAATAGATAAAATGAAAGACACACAGAAGAGTTTGTTTTCAAAAAACTATAACGTGAGAGCAAGTTCTAGTGAAATGGATCATAGCCAAGCCAAAACAGAAGAGTCAATTAGTCCGACATTGATTGGATTAATTATTATTGGCGTTATATTCATTTTTATTGGATTTGGAATCATCATTCGGAAAATTTGGATGTAAGGAGAATCACAAATGGCTATACAGACACATATTAACGTCACTGTTGATTTTCATAAATGGAATGGAAATACATACGATTTACGAATCCCCAATCATCAGTCTGTTAAATATTTGCTTAAAAATTTAATTGAAACATTAAAAATTGAAAAATACGATACATCAAACTACGTAATTAAAGTTGTGAATAAATCGTTATTATTAACAGATGATGATAGATTGGTAGATCACCAAGTAACAGATGGAGATATATTACAAGTAATATAAATTACATAATCATGAACGCAGCATGTAACCTACTCAAGTGAATTCGTAAAATCAGAATAGGTTTATGGTGAAAAGGAGAAGAGGAAGAACATGACGGAGAAAACAATTCAGATTGATTCAATGGAGTATCGATTTGAAATAGAAGAAGATACTTGGAAATTAGAACTTGCTAAATCTCAAACGCAAGTAAAAGATACCCGTCAATTGGAGTTATTAACGGAAAAATCATCAATGTTTCTACCAGTAACAATAGAAGAGCATGATGATACATTTACTTTTACATATACGGTAGAAAAGAAATTATTGAAATGGGAAGATGTAAAGAAATTAGAAAGAAATGAGAAATTACGTTTAATCCGAAATCTATCTCATTTTCAAGAGTATTTGCATAGAAGAATAACTTTCTTTTTACACCCGGATAATTTAGTATTTGATGCAAATTTAATGCCGTTTATTATACATCGCGGAATTCGAGAGATTGCCCCGCCCAAACCACTAACAGAAAATCAATTTTTACTCCACTACAAATGTTTTATTATTGCTTTGTTTTCCAAAAAACATAGTTATGATGATCTATATGCTGGTTTATTGGAAAGCGCAAAAGAAACTACATTTGAACAGAATGTGGTCAACATGGAAAGCTTTGAGGAACTGAAACAGTTTATCGAAGTGAATTTTTTAAAGGAGCAAGCAAAAGCAGAAAAAACAATGCAACTTGTTCCGAAAAAGCAGTTTAAATTATTTAAATACTTAGCATTTTCATTTGCGGCAGCTACAGTTATCTTAGCAGCACCAGTCGTTTACTACACATTTATGAAAGTGCCGTATCAAAATACACTTCTAGAAGCTAATAAAAATTTCTTAGCAACGGATTACGATAAGGTAATTAGTAATTTGAATGAGGAAGAGTTTGAATCATTACCGCTAGCATCTAAATATGAGTTAGCGTATTCCTACTTGAAAGTAGAGAAATTATCTGATGAGCAAAAAGCAGCAATTATGAAAAATGTTACTTTAAAAAGTGATGAAAAGTATTTATTGTACTGGATTTACAACGGAAAAGGTAATTTTGATAAATCGTTAGATTTAGCGAAAAGTGTGGATGATCCACAATTAATCATGTATGGCTTAATTAAACAAATAGAAGCAGTGAAAAATAATCCGGATTTACCAGGAAAAGAGCGCGATGAAAAGCTAAAAACATTTGAACAACAATTGAATGAATATAAGAAAAAATATAGTGATTCATCCAATGAAAAAGATATATCTAATACAAAAAAAGCAAAGTAAAAGGATGAAGACTTTTGCTGAATCTATATGAAAATGGATATATAAACAACAAGAAAAGATAGGGAGTACGTATATATCCAATCTATATAAATACAAAATGAAAAACCGACATAAACCCTTTCTTTTTAGGTGGGAAAGAGCGTCCGTCCATGGAGCCCATGCTAAGTGAAAACAAAAAGAGAAAACGAGTGTAGGATACCTTTTATTTTTCATAGCAGCGACTTATATGTTGGAAAATCAAAATGGATATATATGTATGGAAACTCCTTACAGATAGAGCGAACAAAAGGAGAAGTGGAGAAGTATGGAGCAACTACTTGCACTAAGTTACGGCAATCGATTACATAAATGCCGCTTACATCCATCCGAACGTCCTACAGTGACGATTGGGAAAGAATGGTCAAATCATATTACTGACTTTGATTTAGATGAATCACTTTTGTTAAATTGGGATAGCGAATTAGAAGCTTGGAAGATAGGAGAGCAAGTCCTTTGTTTTAATAAGGCGAATACAATTCAATTAAAGAATAACAAGGCTATGCGCATTTGGATTGCAACTGTAGAAGAAGTAATTGTATATGATACATCAACGAAATATTCGATAGCAATTAGTAAAAATGACTACGATGATATAACAGTTCATGATGCTACTACAGATTTTCTGTTCATTCGTGAAACATTAGATGAGCCGTTTAAAATTAACGTGTATGAGGGGAACGTCTTTCATAATTATTCTAAATTGAAAGGTACAGCGAATGTAGAAGCTGGAGATCACTTATATTTTGATGGCGTAACAATTCAAATTGGAAGTGAAGATGTTCAAATATTCGCAGCAGAAAAACGGGTAGACTCGACATTACCTCGTTTACTAGAAGCGGACAGCTTTTATCATGATGAGTATCCAGATTATCATCGTTCACCACGGATTATTTATCGTGAGCCAGTTGAAAAAATGATAATTGCAAAACCATCATCAAAACCATCAAAACCAACAGAGCATCTAGCAAGGATTATTGTTCCATCTCTCGTAATGATTGTGGTAACTGTCATGTTATCTATATTTCAATCATACGGTTTATTTATTTTCGCATCGCTAGCAATGACAGTCGTGACTGTTATTGTTTCGATCACATCGTACATAAAAAACTTAAAGCAATACAAAATTGATATTGCCGAGCGAGATAAGAGTTATCGAGAATACTTAATGCAAAAAACAAAGGATTTACATGCTGAAAGTGAGAAACAGCGTCATGCACTTCATTATCATTATCCAGATGTTACCGAAATTAGAGAAATGGCGATAGAAGTGAACCCTCGTATATATGAAAAAACAATCATGCATCATGATTTCTTAACATACCGAGTGGGAAAAGGGAATGTAGATACTAGTTTTGAAATTGAATTTAATGAAGAGGAATTTAGCCAGTTTAAAGACGAGCTTATTGCCATGGCACGTGAGCTAAGACAGCAATATCTTTTTCAAGCCGATGTTCCGGTTGTAACAGATTTAATGAATGGACCAGTTGGATATATTGGGCAGCGTTCGTTAGTGCTCGAACAATTACAACTATTAGTGATGCAAACAGCTTTATTCCATAGTTATTATGACTTGCAGTTTATTACAGTCTTTCCTGAAGAGGAGAAGAAGAAGTGGGACTGGATGCGCTGGTTGCCTCATGCAAGTGTACGTGATATTAATGTACGCGGTTTTGTATATCATGATAGAAGCCGAGACCAAGTACTGAATAGTTTGTATCAAATATTGAAAGAACGAAAACTGAAAGTAGATGAAAAAAGCAATTCAAGTGAAAAAATACATTTTTCACCGCATTATGTTGTCCTTATAACGGATGAAAAACTCATCTTAGATCACGTTGTGATGGAATTCTTTAATGAAGATCCAAGTGATTTAGGTGTATCACTCGTATTCGTTCAAGATGTGATGCAAAGCTTACCAGAGCATGTGAAGACAGTTGTTGACATAAGAGACTCGAAAAAAGGAAATATCATCCTAGAACAAGGGGAACTTGTAAATCGTCAGTTCGCACCGGATCATTTTCCAGAAGGATTTAATTTAGAAGATGTAGCTAGAGCACTTGCGCCACTGAATCACCTGCAAAACTTGAAAAATAGTATTCCAGAAAGTGTTACATTCTTAGAAATGTATGGCGTTGAAAAAGTGAACGAGCTAAATATTACAGGCCGCTGGGCAAAAAATGCCGCTCATAAATCATTAGCTGTTCCGCTTGGTCTTCGCGGTAAAGAAGATCTTGTGAACTTAAACTTACATGAAAAAGCACACGGACCACACGGGTTAATTGCTGGTACTACAGGTTCTGGTAAGTCAGAGATTATTCAGTCGTATATTCTATCTCTTGCGGTCAATTTCCATCCTTATGAAGTTGCGTTTCTATTAATTGACTATAAGGGCGGAGGAATGGCGAACTTATTTAGAAATCTACCGCACTTACTAGGAACGATTACGAACTTAGATGGTGCGCAAAGTATGCGTGCACTTGCTTCGATTAAGGCAGAATTACAAAAACGCCAACGCTTATTTGGCGAGAATAATGTGAATCATATTAACCAATATCAAAAATTATACAAAGAAGGCGCTGTAACAGAGCCGATGCCGCATCTATTCTTAATTAGTGATGAGTTCGCGGAGTTGAAGGCAGAGCAGCCAGACTTTATGAAAGAATTAGTTTCAACAGCGCGTATCGGGCGTTCTCTTGGTATTCATTTAATACTGGCTACACAAAAACCAACCGGGGTTGTCGATGATCAAATTTGGAGTAACTCGAAATTTAAACTAGCGCTTAAAGTGCAAAATACATCAGACAGTAATGAAATATTAAAAACACCTGACGCAGCAGAAATTACATTGCCAGGACGTGCGTACTTACAAGTCGGAAATAATGAAATCTATGAATTATTCCAATCTGCATGGAGCGGTGCTGACTATGTAGAAGATAAGGATGATCAAGATCGTCTCGATACAACAATTTATGCAATCAACGACTTAGGTCAATATGAAATCTTAAGTGAAGACTTAAGTGGACTTGGAGATAACAAAGAAGTTGCGACGGTGCCGTCTGAACTTGATGCAGTTATCGATTATATTCATGATTATACAGAAGAAAGACAAATTGAAGCGCTCGCAAGACCGTGGTTACCACCGCTTCCAGAAAAAATATTCCTGCAAGACTTACACCCAGTGCACTTTAAAGAAGCATGGAATGAAGCAAAGAAACCATTGCAAGCAACAGTTGGTTTACTAGACCAACCTGAATTACAATCACAAACACCATTAACATTAGACATAAGTAAAGATGGACATGTGGCCGTCTTCTCAAGCCCAGGTTACGGTAAATCGACTTTCTTACAATCAGTCATTATGGATGTAGCGCGTCAAAATAGTCCGGAGCATTTGCATGTGTATTTAGTAGACCTTGGTACGAATGGTCTCTTACCATTAAAGGGACTGCCACATGTTGCGGATACGATTACGATTGACGAAGCAGAAAAGTGCTTAAAACTAGTTGAAAGATTAACGCAAGAGATGAAACAACGTAAACGTATGTTAAGTGAATATGACGTTGCAAGCATAGAAATGTATGAAAAAGCTAGCGGTAAACAAATGCCGAATATCATCGTTGCGATTGATAATTACGATGCGGTAAAAGAAGCTAGATTTTACGAAGACTTTGAAATGTTAATGATACAAATTGTTCGTGATGGCGCAAGCTTAGGTATTCATACACTAATCAGTGCAGGTCGACAAAATGCACTGCGTATTCAGCTATATAACAATATTAAATTGCAAACATGTCTATATATGATTGATCAAAGTGAAATCTCAGGCATTGTAGGTCGATCTGATGTAAAAGTGGAAGAAATGGCAGGACGAGCAATTATAAAACTAGATTCACCGACATTATTCCAGTCAGTGTTACCAACAAAAGCAGAAGATGAATTACAACAAATTCAATTATTGCAACAAGAAGCAAGTGAAATGGATCAAGAATGGGATGGAGAACGTCCGAAGGCAATTCCAATGATGCCAGAAATCATTGATCTTGTAACATATCGTAAAAACAAGGACGTTACCAAAGCATTACAAGCAGGAAAAGTTCCACTGGGACTTGACTTCACAAATGTAGAAGTCGTTGCGCATGATATTGCAGTTAATGATCATTTAATGGTTTACAGTGCAGATGATAGTATTAGAAAACAAGTCATATCAAGTATACTCTCCCAAATGAATAAAGACTATTTTGAGAGTATAACATTAGTAGATACAGCGGAGTATAGCTTCGTTCAGTATAAAGACAATGTGACTCATTACATCGTAGAAGAAAATGAAGTAAACGTTCACGTGAAATACTGGATGGAAGTGATTCGTGAACGATCTCTTGAATTATCACAAGCAAGACAAGAAGGAAGAGAAATACCAGTGTTTACAAAACAACTTATCATTATGACAAACGTTGAAGAATTTAGCAGACTCGTTTACTTAGAAACAGACGACGCAACAACTTTAATGGATCTATCTCGTGCAGTTGGTATTTACTTCGTCCTAGCAGGACATCATGACTATATGGATCGAAACCGAGATGCCTTACCGATGAAAATGAGAAGTAAACTAACAGCGGGCATCATCGCAATGCCATTAAACGACCAAAGTGTTTTCAATGTGAAATACGTAAGTAACGAAGCATCTTTAGGGAAAGACGAAGTGTATTACTACCAAAAAGGAAGCATTATGAAACTCAAAATGCCAAGAGTAACGAACGAGGTGACCGTATGAAAAAAAGAGTAAAAATGGGTTTCATAAGTGTATTACTAGGAACATGTTTAACACTTACAGGATGCAAGGTTGCGTATAAGGATATTGTCAAAGCACTGGATGAAGGTGATATGAAGACTGTCATGGCTGCAAGTGATGATGGGTATGCTTATGTGTCAGTAAATGCTTATAGAATTCTAGAGTATCCGAAGGTGGAAGAGAAGGAGGATGAAGTAAGAATAGGTCAAGTCATGAAAGGAACTTTTTCGATAAGGGATCATTCGTTTTATGGTGTAACATCACAGTCTAAGAGTACGTACACAATACTTTACTCTGGAGAACATATAAGGGGTACAAAGGATAAAAAAGCAGAGCGAATATACGATACAAATATAAGTTATACAAACAAAAACATTCAGTTTTCTACACCTAATGTAGACGCATCTTTAGTTACTTTCTTTTTTACAGATTTAAAAGGGCTTGCGAAAGTTACACCTGAAGATACAAGAAGAGGAGGGGATGAGCCTGTACTGGTTAGGTTTAAGTTAAATAAACAACAATTTGATAAAATTGTGAAGCCGAAACTACACTTGGATTATGATGAATTTATATCGGCAGAACTAGAAATACAGCTAGATTCACCTAATGAACCTAATGAAATTGTAGATATGAGTTTGGATATCAATTATAAAAAGAAAGTTCAGAATCAGCTATTATCCTATCGAGAAAATTACACTGTAGGTTTTGCACATAAGCAAGATAATGATAAAAATGGAAAAAAGGAGTATTTAGATTATAAAAATAAATTTAATGAGGGGGGAGAGTAGGAATGACTAAAATCCGTTCTGATGTAGGGAAAACAGAGTTAGCCAGCGAGGGTGTTTATGATTCTGATTCTGAAGTGTATAAGATTAGTACAGAAGAAGGAAAGTTAAAATTAGCGGGTAAAGGAATTTATAGCTATGATGAGGGGGAAATGTCTGAAAAAGAATTATTAAGTAAGTATAATGCTAAAGAACTAGATGTTGGTGTTAGCAGGCCCAGCAATCCAAAAATGGGTTTTGGAGCTTATGCTTTGCAAGATGATACTACAGGAGAAATAGTCATCTCCTTTGTTGGGACACAGCCGTCCAAAGATGATTTTGGTGACATAAGAACGGATGGTGCACTAGGTCTATATAACGCGTTTCATCTCAATTTAACCCCAGATCAAGTAGAACAAGCTAATAAATTTTATGAACAAGTAAGAAAAGATCACCCAGGTGTTAAAATTACCATAATTGGTCATTCATTGGGTGGGGGGCTTGCAAATGATGTAGCAGTTCGTCATCGTGAGGATAACATTGAGGTATTGACATTAAATCCTGCTCCTCTTCCTGGAGCCGATGTGAAAAAATATGGTCATGGATTTGACATGGAAAATATCAGGAATGTGATCAATGAGAAGGATCCACTTCATCTAGGTGCGAGGCTGGCGGACATGGTCATACCGGGAAAAATATTTATAATGCGTAACGGTGAGGGACATTCCGAAGCTTTTAAGACATCAGAGTTTGATAACGATAGGAAACTTATTCGGTTTCAACAGCCTGCTGATTTTAATGATACAGGTTTGGATAATGAACTAGCCATTCTGGAACTTTGTAAGAGTACTGGTGTTTTATATGAAGGACTTACTGGAAACAAATCCAATAAATTCATAGAAGGAGTAATAAATTCTTCTATAACAAGGTCTCCTGTTATTTTTGGTCTTCTAATGGCGGTGGATGCACCGTTTTTGTATTCTCAGACGAAAAGTATGTTATCGACAGCACAAGCAGCTACCATTCAGTTTTATGAAGACGTAGTAAATGAGATTAGTAAGAAAGTAGATGCAGCAATAGACTTGATTGAAACAAAATTAGCTAAATGTAAAGAAAAGGTATTAGAAGTACTAGAGAGTGTATTTAATGCAGCTGTAGACTTTTTAGCAGGAAGTGTCGTTGTGTATTTAGCAGCAACTGAAATTTTAGAGATTGCCAAGGAAGTAGCGGGTTCTTATGTGCAGGATTTACTAGATATGTTTAAAGGGGATTTTCACATAGATACAAATGTTACTGCAATTGTAGCAGAGCATATTTTAACTCATCGACACTCATTGCTTCACCTCTTTATGAATGATGGTAGTAGAGGAATAAACCGTTCATTGTTAGGTGAAATCTCAAAAGATGTAAAAGAGCTATCAAAAGATTTAAAACAATTAAACGAAGATGTTTCAGAAGCAATTTCCTCTATGGTGGCAAAAGATGAGGAATTAGGTGCGGTTGCATATTATTAAAATTTGATATTGATAGAATGGAAGAAGGGGTAATGAATATGGATTTACATATGATAATGTCTAGAGTTCATAGTACATTTTCAGCTAACGGTGGACGAGATCAAATTATAAACGTGGTCATGCAACTTGAAAAAGCAGCATCAGCTTTAACGAGTGATATTCGAAGCTTAGAGAGTAGTATCGACAGCAATTTGCAAGGGAAAACACGTGATGCCTTTATTGATCGAATTCGTGCACTTGAAAAAAAGAGACAAAAAATAGAAGAGAAAATCGTAGTATTAAAAGGGACGGTTAATTAATATGAAAGATTATATGGATAAAGTATTACCTTTAGGTAGTGTAGTGAGAGTAAGTTTTGAGGAAGAGGAAGAGGAAGATGTAGATTATGTAATTACTACAAGAGGTCTTTTGTTAGATGATAATACTTTCTATGATTATGGAGGAGTATTATATCCAGTAGGCTTGACAGCAGAAACATATAAACTATTTAATCACTCTGACATTGTTGAAGTGAAATTTGAAGGATACCGAAATAAAATTGAAAGTCAATTTGCGGCTAAGTTTAAAATATGGCGGAATGAGTTTGTTGAAAAGGTAATAGAGAAAAATAAAAGAGAGCAACAAGATCAAGCGGTAGAAACACAAGAGCAACAATAAAGTAAAAGGGAAATAAGCTTTCCTCTTCCTATATGGAAAGAGGAAAGCTTATTTTGATTGTGGGAAAAGATGGCTTTGAATATACTACACAACCAGGAATCATTTCTTACGTAAGGAAGGGGTATTAGGGGTTATATGAAAAGAATGAAAAATGTAATATTGTTAGTGTTATGTTTCTTATTTTTGAGTGGCTGTATTAATAATAATGAAGAACAGGTTAAAAAATATATAAAAGAAAAACATGGAATCGATGTTGTTGTAACAGATTGGGGCGCTATGCATGAAGGGAATATGGGACATACATACCATACTGTTCAAGCAAAAAACAACAAAAATATTCAATTTAGAGTAGAGGTAGATGGCTTCTTATATTCAAAAATAAAAGGTGATGAATACCAATACGGAAAAAACACATATGAGGAATATAAGAAATTTAAACCAATTTTAAAAGAAATTAAAAAATTGGGCTACGAGGAATTTGAAAAAGAAAATGTTCTTCAGTATATAGTTGATTATCATGAAGACAAACCAACTGATGATTTGTTATTAACTTTAAAAACGAGTAACAAGATTGATTATAGTCAATTTGAATCAGCAGAATTAGATCGTTTATATGCTCTATTCCAACTCATTCAGAAGAGTAATAAAAAGATAACAGAACTTGAAATTAAAGATCATAATGGTGAATATATAGGTCTCCCTTTTGAAAACGTACAAAAAGTTATAACGAAAGAAGAACTATTACTAAAAATGAAAAACACTTTAGATAATTATTGGACATATTTGATTCAAACTCAAACAAAAGTAGGTGACAGATTGAAAGAAATTCAAAACGACGATTTTGTAATTGAAGGTATTACTTGTCCACATCCGAAAGACGGGGAGTGTCCGAAGTATAAGGTGACTTTAGTTTTTAAGGACAGTAAGATGCAATATAAAAACAAGCCTCCTGTAATTGAGGATCTGACAAAGGTGGTCACTATCCTTAGAGAAGAACTATATAATGAAAAATTTGACATATTTTTAACCAACAAGGATGGAACAAGATATTCACTCTGGCTATCATCAGAAACAATCAAAAAAAGTAATAACATCGAAGAACTTATAAAATAACGGTCTTCTAAAGAATAAATCTAAAGCACTTTTTACGTTTATTATTTGGTGTGAAAGCATGATATCAGTTTGTAAAATGAATCATTTGTATTAAGAGTGTAAGAGCATGTTTTAATCGTTTTTTTCAAAATATGCTCTTTCTTTTTATGCACTTGCTAAGATCAGTTAACAATAAGTTAAGTAGGTATATTATTATGTAGATGTTGGTAGACTTTAATGACTTTTTCTCTTGATAAATTGACTTCTTTAAACATTGCTTCATCGCAATTTTAAGTTTTTCTAGCATCAAATACTTCATCTGAAATTTCAGCTGTTTTATCTGTATTACCACATGGGAATTTTACGTATATCATATACCTTTTTCATGTGCACCATTTGAAAATGAGAAGTAAACTAAAAGCGGGTATCGTCACTATACCATTAAACGACCAAAGTGTCTTCAATATTAAATACGTGAGTAGCAAAACATCTTTAGGAAAAGACGAAGTGTATGACTATCAAAAAGGAAGCATTATGAAACTAAAAATGCCAAGAGTAACGAACGAGGTGACGGTATGAAAAAAAGAGTAAAAATGGGTTTCATAAGTGTATTACTAGGAACATGTTTAACGCTTACAGGATGCAAGGTTGCGCATAAGGATATTGCCAAAGCACTGGATGAAGGTGATATGAAGACTGTGATGGCTGCAAGTGATGATGGGTATGCGCATGTGACATAAAGAGGTATATACAGTGCGTACGAGGAAAAAGAAGATGGAGAGCACAGTAAAACAATCCGTCAAACAGAATTTCAAAGTATTATTAATGACAAATTAAAAATACAATATGATGAATATAGTGGGGCGACAATTGTGCTTCATCTTGACGCCGCAAAAAATCCAAAGCAGATATTGCAAGTAAGTGTTGATATAAACTACAAGAAAAAGAATGATGAGGGAAATTTAGTAAGATATGCATTACAGATAACAACATATTTTAATAGAAAACAAGATAACAATAAAGACGTGTACTATTTGATGAAATTGTTTGGCCATACATCACAAGGGTAAACGTTACGATACATTGGAATTGAAGCGGATGAAATTCGGAAAACGATGGAAGATTTTACACTATAAGAACTAGGGGAATGCTAACTGATTTGATACCCACTGAAAGGAAAGATTATACGTGAAATACGTTGAATTTGAAACCCTAAAAAATTACGAATCGCCAACAGTTTATTTTTGTGAGCATGATATAAAACATAGTTGCCTGGTTGCTATGTAACGGTATTGCTATAATAGTAACTTCTTTAACAATCTAATGAGAAGTATTAAATTCCCTACACCGCTATACTTATGCTTAAATAAATATATATTATTGGAGATGTTGAAGTATGAGAATTATTAATAAACATATCACTCTCGATGAAATAGAGATAATAAGAAACTCATTAGATAAATTGCATGAATACCATAACAGTAAATCAAAATTTTTTTCTGGTGATTATCCAAGAATTACATTTGAGGAACGTATTGAAGAATATAAAAAAAATTCAAAGTATGGAGAATACAGAATTGAATTATTGATTGAGTCAGAAACAGACAATATATTAGGATTTTGTATAGCATATAGTAAAAAAGTAAGCGGGAAGATTGAGGTTCTATTTGTTGATGAAAAATATCGAAGAAACGGATTGGGTTTGAAATTAATGAATAGTGCAGTGGAATGGTTTAAAGAAAAACAAATATATGAAATTGAATTAACAGTAGTGTACGGGAATGAAGCTGTATCGTTTTATCAGAAGTTGGGATTCTATCCACGTTCAATTATTATGACAACTAAATCATAACGATATTATGAGAATATTTTTTTGTTCAACTAAAGGGCACTCTAATGAAATAAAGATTACAGGAATGATCAAATTTCTTTATAAAAGAATGATTCAATCGAATATATTAAGAGCTTGTTTTGATCATTCTTTTTTCAAAACAAGCTTTTTCTATTTACGCTTTTATCAATTTTTATAGGGTTTATTTAATCAAAACTTATTTCAAGTCTACAATAACGAAAAGTCAGGGACATATTTTACATATTAAATATGTCCCTGACTTTGATTTTATTGACTTTAGCCTCTACAACCTAAATATAAAAATGACTAATATGTGAAGTATCTTTATTTTTTGGCTGTGTTAAACAATTATGCTGATAATTATAAAAATAAGAAAATCAAAATTCGATCCATTTACAGTAGTTATTACTAACTGAACACCCGTTTCGCTAATGGAATATCCGTATTAAAAAATTTCGAGTAGTCTTGTAAATGATAATCAGCAACATCACCTTGACTTTGAAACATGCACGTTGCAATTCCTAATTCTTTTGCAGGTAATAAATCTAACTCCCGGTCTCCAATAACTAGATCGATTCCGTGTTTTGTATGTAAATGAATGTATGCTAATGGATTAGGTTTACGAGGGAAACCATCATCAATTGTAACCATATCCACAAAGTATTTATCCCATCCATAGTATTTTAAGATGGCTAAAACTCCGTCCCTATGCTTGTGTGTCATAATTACATTTTTATTTGCAAATTTTAAGATTTCTTCTACACCATCAAATGGTTTCATATCTTTTGGAGATAATGTTTTCTTTAATCTTTTTATCTCTTCTTCTTGATCCCTGGAAATGTTATAGTAATCAATTGCATGCGAATACGAAATTTTTAGCTTTTCATAAATTTCCTGTTTATCTACTGCTTCTCCCAGTACCAAAGAGAGTATGTTTGTATACGCAGGATACGTATCAAACAAAGTTCCATCAAAATCCCATAAAATGTTCAATTAGACCACCCTTTTATAATTATATCAATATAAATTCGTCAAACTAGCGTAAACTCCTCCTTTAGATTATCTAAAGGAGTGTATTTATAGTGAAAAGGAAAAGAACATCTGAAATTGAAAGAACGATTAAGGAACTGTTGAGTGACAATAAGTTGTTCCGTTAAAGGGCCAGATTGTAGAGAAATGGATTTACTAAATCATATAATTTATTGTAAACTGAATTCACACGATTATTTAAACGATTTATTATAAAACAAATATTTATATATACTTAAACCATTATGAGTAAAAACAATAAGGGGGGAACTAACATGACAAAGGGAAATAAAATCAACAATAAAGAGGAGTTGTCACTAGAACAACGTGAAGAATTACTCAGAGCATTGAAAGCCCGTTTTGAGAAAAACATGAACCGCCATAAAGGTCTTGAATGGGCTAAAGTCCAAGCAAAGCTGGATGCTAATACTGAAAAACTGTGGTCGCTCAATGAAATGGAAAGAACTGGCGGCGAACCGGATGTTGTTGGTCATGATAAAGAGAAGGACGAATACATTTTTTATGATTGTTCAGCGGAAAGTCCTAAAGGTCGAAGAAGTGTTTGTTACGATCGTGAAGGGTTAGAGTCAAGAAAAAAACATAAACCAGAAAATAACGCTATTGATATGGCAACTGCCATGGGCATTGAACTATTAACGGAAGAACAATATCGGACGTTGCAGAATCTTGAAAATTTCGATATGAAAACGTCGAGTTGGGTGCAAACACCCTCTGATATTAGAGAACTCGGCGGTGCCCTTTTTTGCGATTGTCGCTTCGGGCACGTCTTCGTGTATCACAATGGAGCAGAATCCTACTATGCCGCCAGGGGTTTTCGTGGCTCGCTAAGGGTCTAAATTTTGCACAGACAGCTAAAATTGAATTTGAGAACGGATCTCACCTAAGGAAAAGTTTTCATTTCATTCTTCAACTATCGGGCGCGATTGTGGAGCAACATAGATAGGAAATGATCAAACTTTTTTATAAAAGAATGAACCAACTGAAAATAGTAAGAGCGTGTTTTGAACAATCTTTTTTTCAAAACACGCTCTTTTCTATGAACATTTATCAAGGTTATTAGTATCAATTTGATCAAACTTTATTTTAAAGCAACAGCCGATCTCGGATTAAAAGGGAACAATCGTATTGTAATTCAAGCGAAAATATATGGTGTGAAAAATCGAGTTGGTATTCGTGCTGTACAGGAGATTTATGCAGCAAAAGCCTATTACAAGGCTCATGAGGCGTGGGTTGTCACGAACAGCGTATATACAAAGCAGGCGAAAGGATTAGGTGAAGCATGTCATGTAAAACTAATAGATCGTATAGAGCTTCAAAAATTGATTAACAAAGTAAATCCAGAGTATTCGGCTGAAGATGTGTATCGTGGTGTAGATCCTGCAGAAAGGAAATGCCCGTCATGTAAAAATCATTTAGTGGTACGAAATTCAAATAAAACTGGAAACAAGTTCTTTGGATGTTCTCAATATCCTACATGTACACATAAAGAACCAATTAATAAGTGAGCTGTGATGAAAATCCAGCTCTTTTGTTATTTTCATGAATATATTTTTAAAAGCCCTATTCTTATTTGAAAATGACTTCTCAGATTTGTTTGTACTACGTTTTTGACGGATTGGTAATGCAATAGGTCTTAAATAATGGATGATTGGATTTTTGGGGGAATAATAGGTTTAAATTTGATATGCAGATTTTTAAGTGAAATAAAAAAGGGCAGTCGCTAATTGCGACCTAGCCCTTTCTCTACGATCTGTCGAATTGCTTCATTTCGATTTTTTAGCTTATTTTCACGCCAAAAACTCTCTATTCGTCTTTATTTAGAGTTGCAGTTTCGTTTTCTGATGAATCTATTTTTATTCCGTTAGATAGCTTTTGAGCTGAATCTTGCATTTGCTCTTGGGACTTACTAGGAGTATTCAGAGCATCTGACGGCATGTTGTTGACTTGAAGACTTACTAAATCTTTTTTATCCATGGTATATAGCTCCTTCTTTAATTTAAATTTAGATGTAATGTAATTACTTGGATATTTTACATCTTTAGATCGATTTATATACAAGAGATATATTGAGAAATCACGTAACTATATTGTGGCTTGTGAGTTTTTGGAACATTATGTTTTTCATGTATAGAGAAAGCCTGTTACAATGAGAAAATGACATAGGGTATGAAATAGAGAGCTATAGAATATATAAGACCTGTGGTGTGATGTCAAGTAATGATTCTAGTAATTTAAACACTTAATTTGTTATTTCAGCTTAAAAAAGGCAATACGAAACTAGACCATTAATAATTTGTAAATTAATGGAATATAGAAGAAGGAAGAATGTCAGTAGACATCATCTATCAACGCTCCTTCCGGGCGTGTAAATTTGGTTGTTGCGTAGTAGCGCATCCACCAAACGAACAAATTTTCTTGCGGTTAATGCGAGGGCTCGTTTGTGCTTATGCTTAGGTACTTCGGCAGATTTTTTCGCATAATAGTCACGATATTCAGGGACATGACGCCTTACAGAGTTGGCGGCTTCAACTAAGTAATAACGTAGATACTGATTCCCTGATCGTGTTAATGACGTGTTTTCTGCAGTAAAGCGACCAGACTGATATTTCTTCCAGAATAGACCTGCGTATTTGGCGATTCGTGTTTCATCGGTAAAGCGTTCAATTTGACCAATTTCAGCCACAATACCGGCTGCGAATACAGGACCTATACCTGGAATGCTTTCAAGCGTTTGAGGTAGCGATGACATCAAACTTTCTATACCTTTCTCAATCTCTTTAATTTGAGCTTGATACGTGCGCATAATCTGGATGGAGGTGCTTAGTAGAAGGTGAAAAGATTATCTTGAAAAAATATGAAGCGAATGGTGCTTGTGCAATAACAGGAGAAGTATCTGATAAAAATATTTCTTTAGCAGACGGAAAGATTACGCTAAGCCCAGCAGGTGCAGAACTTATAATAGAGGAATTACAGAAGAATCTTGTAAAATAATTGGCTCCTTTTAGGGGAGCTTTTTTAAGTTATATCTAAAAAAATTCACGTACCGTAGTTATTAATAAAAACAAATACATGCCAATAAAGCTCTACAACTAATCCTGTCCTTTTCTTATAAAAGGCGCATACAATACGCCGTTGGGTTCAATATATTGAAAAAGACACCTATAAAATTCGAAAAAGGGGCACGGCAACATGCCCATTAGACTAAAAAAGAAAAACACCCCCAAAACGAAAATTCTATTCATTATTGACTACTGATAACGATGGGTTATGTGAACTATAAGAAACCTCTGATTTAGATAATCAGAGGTTTCCCTTTTTTACATACCTGAAAATGGGGCATGTTTCCATATTAAAAGGGTAGGCAAAGTCTTTTTAATGTTTGTTATTAGCTTTTGTATGAATTTAATTTCAGATAATTGTTTATTGTATTCTTCTAATTGAATTAGATATTCATAATCATTTTGAAACATTGTATCTTTTAAAAGTTTGTTCAAATCCATGGCTAGGAAAAGGGTTAACATAGATAAGTATTGTGTTCCTCCTTTTGAAGCTCTTTTTCGTAAGAATGTAAGGATTTGCTCTTTGGTTTGAAGACATATGTAACGTTTTTGAAATGATAAACCTAATATTCGTCTTTCAATTACTTTTATTTGTTTTTTTCGCTGTATACAATCTAAAACAGAATTATATAGTTTGTGACTTGATCGTTGTTTTCCGCAAATTGTTAGTATCCACATTCTTATATTGTGATTGTCATCTAAATGTTGTGTTAAATCTAAGGTATGTTGTAAATAAGGGATATCAGATGACTTACTAGTCCTATGTACAATAAATTTATGATCTATATAAATATACTTTTGAAGGTAAAGTTCTAGCAATATGTTTATTATAATGAATATTTCTATATTTGATTGTAAAGGAGGTTGTATAGTTTGAGTATCATCATCTACAGATAGTAAGAAAAAAAGCTCAGGGACTGTTAGATATTCCATTTTTTCTTATCACCTTTCTTTAGATAGAATTTGTATTTAAATATATTTTCATCTTTTTATTTCATAAATCCTTTTGGATTATTAATAGAACTTAGCTACCGAGAAGTGGGGTTATGTAAACTTCAGATGTATACGGGGTTCAGCCGAGATACGTGTAAAAACGGGCCATAAGCTTTATTTTTTTCCATATCTACGATATACAAAAAAATAAAGAAACACGAATTTTATAGGCTAAGATATTTTTTGGAAGTAAAAACCTTGATTATTCTGCTTAGTGTAAAAAAATCAAGTTTTTTTATTTGTAGAGTGACAATAAAGTTATTTAATTTTTGATGTAGATTACTTCACCGCACTTAAAAATATAACAATAAAGTTGTTTAAATCTAAGAGTTATTTCATAATCGCGCTCGATAGTGGAAAAGTGAAGAACGCGAAGGAGTTACATTAATAATCCGCAGTTATTTTACTAAGCTCCCGTGAACCCAAAAAGAAAAAACGTCCCCACATCGTGCAGGAACGCATAATAAACATTTACTTTTCTGCTGAGATTATTAAGAACATAGGTCTACGAAGTTCTTCTTTCATTTCGGGAATACTCTTTAACATTTCTTCGGAAGGAATTGGTCACTGGAAGTAGGAGAAAACCTCATCGTTTTCACACCAGAGAAACCGGGAACCTAAATGTACAGCTGCTGGATGGGGATGATCCGCGGTATAATCATTGTGAAAGAAGCATAGGAGGAAGTAAAAGCTCCGTAAAGAAAATCGGCTGTATCCAATGAAGATAGCTGGTTTTAAAAATATTTAGAAAATCCAGTTGACAGTTCATCTACTGCGTGTTACGATATACCTGTAGTAGGTCACACTGAATAGTGAGGTTGCAAAAATATTTTTAAGAAAAATAGTTGACACCTTCTACTCGGTGATACAATATACATGTAATAAGTAATACTGAATAGTGTGATTTCCCAAAAGCTATTCAGTAAAAATTTACCTTAGTACTCTGTTATACTGAATATAAGTCAGACAAAATAGAGGAGGGAGAGGAGGATCTAAACATGGAAAATTTAACTGAAATGCTGAAGGGTTCGCTGGAAGGCTGCGTGCTGGAAATCATCAGCCGCCATGAAACCTATGGCTACGAGATTACCCGCCGCCTGAACGAGCTTGGGTTCACCGAAGTCGTGGAAGGGACGGTCTATACCATCCTCGTGCGATTAGAAAAGAAAAAACTTGTGAACATAGAAAAGAAACCGTCAGATATGGGGCCGCCCCGCAAGTTTTACTCACTTAATGAGGCTGGCCGCCAGGAACTTGAATTGTTTTGGAGAAAATGGGATTTTGTATCATCAAAAATCAACGTCTTGAAGTCAATCTAGCTTCATAAGATATTCCGTCCGATATTTTTGGAGTGTCTTGTTCAGCTTTATAAAAAAGGAGGAAAAATAACATGATGGAAATGTTCAAAAAAATGATTGGTGATAAAAAAGAGTACAAAATGATGATGGCACGGGTTGGAGCTCTGCCAGAGGACTACCAGTTTGTATTTAAGAAAATTCAAAACTACATGTGGAATTTCTCAGCGGGCAACGGGATGGATATGCTACACATACAGTATGAATTAATCGAGTTGTTCGAAGCTGGTGCGGCGGAAGGTAGACAAGTGCTAGAAATCACTGGGGAGGACGTGGCGTCCTTTGCTGACGAACTAGTGGCAAACGCTAAAACCTATGTCTCCAAGTATCGTGAAGATTTGAATCAGAGTATCATGAATCGATTGAGAAAAAAATAAATGCAATAGATAATACCGACTGATTAGCTGATTACAAATGTGAATTGTCGCCATCGCTATTCAGTTATATTTTTAACTTGGTACTAAGTAATACGGATTATCAGTAAGACTAAATAGGAGAGTGTAGGCAATCTAGCTTCGCAAAACATTTTTTATAAGGAGGAAAAAAGTATGAGCAATGCAGCGATTTCTGTAAAAGGGTTAAAAAAATCTTTTAAAGACAAGGAAGTCTTAAATGGGGTGGATTTTGAGGTGCAGCGTGGCTCCATTTTCGCATTGCTGGGCTCAAATGGAGCGGGCAAGACGACGACGGTCAACATCCTCTCGACGCTGATGAAGCCAGATGGCGGCGAAGTAGGTATTTGCGGCTTTGACGTACAGCGTCAACCGGATTATGTTCGCCAGAGCATCAGTCTGACAGGACAGTTCGCAGCTTTAGACGGTATGCTCACCGGGCGAGAAAACCTGATGATGATTGCCAAGTTGCGTGGAGTTTCCAATCCCGCTCAAGTCGCTGATAATCTGCTTGCAAGATTTAGCCTGACCGATGCGGCCAACCGCAGGGCAGACCAGTATTCAGGCGGGATGAAGCGCCGGCTTGACATCGCCATGAGCCTGATCGGGACGCCAGCGGTCATTTTTCTCGACGAACCGACAACAGGGCTTGACCCCGAAGCGCGGATTGAAGTATGGGATACTGTCAAGGAGCTTGCCGGCGGCGGCACAACCATCTTGCTGACAACCCAGTACCTGGAGGAAGCCGAACAACTGGCGGACCGTATCGCTATCCTGCATGGTGGAAAAATTATCACGACTGGTACCCTTACTGAACTCAAAGAGATGTTCCCGCCAGCAAAAGTGGAGTACATCGAGAAGCAGCCGACATTGGAGGAAATTTTCCTCGCGATTATCGGCAAAAAGGAGGAGATGTAAATGAAAAGCAAAACAGGGGTATTACTAGGGCGTTTAATGCGGAACATCATGCGCAGCCCGGATACGATTATCACGGTGGCAATTACGCCGATTATGATGCTGCTGCTGTTTGTCTACGTATTTGGCGGCGCCATAGAGACAGGCACGGACAACTACGTCAATTATTTATTGCCGGGAATCTTGCTGATGGCTATCGCATCCGGTGTCGCTTACACTTCACTGCGGCTGTTTACGGATGTAAAGAGTGGGCTGATGGCGCGTTTCATTACCATGCCCATCAAGCGCTCGTCGGTATTGTGGGCTCACGTGTTGACCTCACTTGTTTCCAATGCGCTTACTATTGTGGTGGTTATCCTCGTCGCCCTCTTGATGGGCTTCCGTTCCAGCGCTGATATCCTGGATTGGCTCGCGGTAGCTGGGATACTCGGGCTGTTTACGCTGGCGCTGACATGGCTGGCGGTCATTCCCGGATTGACAGCGAAGTCTATGGAAGGGGCGACAGCCTACTCGTACCCGCTGATTTTCCTGCCGTTTATCAGTTCGGCCTTTGTTCCCACTGAAACCATGCCTAAAATTGTCCGTGCGTTCGCTGAGAACCAGCCCGTGACTTCAATAGTGAATACGATTCGTGCCCTCTTGTATGAAGGGTCTGTTGGCAACGGTATCTGGATCGCGCTTGCCTGGTGTGTCGGCATCATGGTCATTGCTTACTTCTTCGCCAGTAAAGTATTTAAACGTCAGTTAGGGTAAGTACACCATTATGGGATTAGTCATATCAATAGTCAGCCACTGCGATGAATACATTTGCTATCACACTGATCATTTATAAACAACTTCTGATTTCGAAAATTATATAAAAGCTAGCATGGGTCTAGCTTTTTCTTTTTTGCCCATGATGCTCTAACCTCTTTATTTGTTATGTTTTGAATGTATACTTTTGTTAGTGGTTTTGGAGGGGATGGGGAAATTGAAATAGAGTCAATAAAATCAAGGGAATGAATGTAAACTAATATTCAAAAGTTTATATTCATTTTGTATCAGTACATGAATGCGAAATGCTTAGAATAATAATGAGAATCCAACAAAACCTTCTCTTTTCGTTAGAATGAGAAGGTTTTTAAATTTCAATTTAATGGTTTGGGAAAATTTAATTCATGATGTTAAAACATGGGGGCAAGTATAGGTAGAACAATTTGGTTCTTGGTGATGGTAATCTACTAAATTATATAAAAGGTGGAAAGATTGAATGGGGAAAACAAAAAAAGAAGATTTAGGGTTATTTAAAATAACTGATAGAAATCGATTAAGTCCTGATAGTGCGGTAGGTCCAGTTCTTTTTAAATGTACACAACTTGAAGATGAGAATAAACTAACAGCGGGCATCATCGCGATGCCATTAAACGACCAAAGTGTCTTCAATATTAAATACATAAGCAACGAACCAGCTTTAGGAAAGGATGAAGTATACTATTGTGTAAAAGGAAATACAACTAAACTTAAAATGCTAAGAGTAACGAACGAGGTGACGGTATGAAATTGAAAAAGAAAGCTAAGGTGATGATTGTTATGACGATAGTTGCGAGTTTATTTAGTGGATGTAGTTTTTGGGAAACGAAAATAGAGTATGAACCATTTGTAAAGGCTTTGGATGAAGGGGATATGAAGACGGTTATGTCTGCGAGTGATGATGGGTATGCGCATGTGACACAAAGAGGTATATACAGTAGGTACGAAGAAAAAGAAGATGGGGAGCACAAGAAAACAATTTATCAAACTACGGAAGGTGTATATAATACGAAAGATAAAAGTTTATATGGAGAGACAACACAAGAAATCACCACTGACATAAAAAATGAGAAAAACATTGGTGATAATACAAATTATAAAGAGGAAGTTGTTTATAATACAAATATTAAGTATGAAAATGGACAGGTACAAAGGCCAGATTCTACTCTTGATGTTTCATACGTGAATTTAATTGTAGATCGTCTAAAAGGAATAGGGAAACTAAAGATGAAGCCAGGTGATGATATAAAAAAATTTGATCAGCCTAATACAGTTGTATATAGCTTAACTGAATCAGAATTTCAAAATATTATTAATGACAAGCTAAATATACAATATGATGAATATGGCGGGGCGTCAATTGTGCTTCATCTTGACTCCGCAAATGGTCCAATGCAGATATGGGAAGTAAGTATTGTTATGAATTATAAGAAGAATGATGAAGGAAAGTTAATAGAATATCTATCGCAGATACACACATATTTTGAGAGCAAAAAAAGTAATAATCAAGATGCAAAAAAAGAATATGTAGATTATAAAGCACAGTACAAAAAATAATAAATAATTAAGAAAGGAGCTAATCTGGTATGAAGAATAATGCCGGACAGGAACATGATAAAAACTTAAAGGCAGCCTCTGATTGGGGGGAATTGGAGCTGGCTGGTAAGGATATCTATGATTTTAAAGCGGGGAGATATCCGTATAGTAAAACAATCGAAGAAAATAAAGATAGATTACAAGCAAATTTTAATGCAGAGCTTATAGATCATGAAGTAGATGAAAATACAGGATTTGCATCATAAAAAAGAACGCCTTGTCCCAGTCTTTTACGCTTATTACCAGAGCAGATAACAAGTCTAGGAACTGGGTGCATGGCAAGGTGTTCTACTCTCGATATAAGAAAAAAGTAGCTGTACCTGTTTTGTTTTCCTCGGAAGATCGAATAGGTCGTCTTAGGGACACTACAGAACTTCTATATCGTTGTATCCTCTTTGTTGAACGAGAGGAACTGTTTTTGTCCTAGCAGAAACAGGAGAATCCCCTACCTCAAGTTCGTGTAGAGGTAGAGGGGAGTTCAATGAAATAGTTGGGGAAATTGCTTTATTATTCCTTCAGTAAGTGCATCCGCCATTTCTAAAGCTTCCTTCTCAATTTTGTCATACAATTGAACACCTGCTTGATAATCTTTACTTAGAATGGCTACTGCTTCAGATTTAGTCAATGCTAGGTGTTCATAAAACATTTTCCTAAATTCTTCTTTGGGTATATACGGATTTATACTACTTAAAAATTCAACAATGTCGTCTGCATTAGCGTACCATTTTTTCTCTGCAATTGATGCGGCGTTTTGATTACCAGCTTTTGCTGCTTTGACAAGATCGGCAGCAATCACTAAGTGATCTTTTATCAAATTACTGTATTTTTTTGCTGCATTGTCACCGTAGAAAGGTTTAAGAGAATTCCCCATATCTGGAGCGTTTTGAAGGAGACGTGTAATCGCAAAGTTAACATCAGGTAAATTAAAAATAATGCTAATGATAGCCATTCTTGTCCAAGCAACATGTTGTTCCCATAGTGAACGCATATAACTTTTTAAATCAACTTCATTTTTACTGACACGGTAATTCCGTACGGGTGAAAATGTAGCTGTTGAATTCCAATCTAAATAAGGGGTATCGTGTGTGAAATAATAGGATTGCCAATAAGGGTACATAATGAATACACTCCTTTTTTGAACACATATATATCACGGTATGAGAACATCTATTACTATGTGCTCATGTCCAAAGTATTTTTTTATACGTTTAGGGGAATTGTTAAGTTTTATATTCAAATTTTGAATGTAAAATGAGGTTTGACTCAGATGAAAATCATCAATTGAGAGTCAGCACTTTTTTGTTTTAACCAATATTTTCTTAAAAAAGACTTCCGAAAGAACATAAGTTCGTATATAATAAGAACGAACGTTCTATCATAAAGGACGATTATCTTGTATGATTATTCTCTTTTACCTAATCGAATTATTTTGTGTGTAAATCTTCGTAGCTTTTATGCAAGTGTATCATGTATCAAAATGGGTCTGGCCCCTTTGCGTACGAAGCTAGCGGTAGTAGGGGACGTAAATCGTAATGGTTCAATTGTTCTGGCAGCGACGCCACTACTTAAGAAATTTCTCTTTTTGATAATGTAATACAGCGCGAAAAAGAAATGAAACTAACAAAAGTGATGGATGAAATACGCACTCGTTTCGGTAAAAATAGTATTTTGCGTGGCGTATCTTATACAAGTATCGCGACAGCAAGATATAGAAACACTTTATTAGGGGGACATAAATCATGAATAACGCAAACATGTCAAAAGAAAGAGGGATGGTAAAGTGGACACCATTTGCATCTATGCCGGAACAATTTGCTGGTATACGAAAGATTATTGAAGAAAAAACGAAAGTACCACGACCAATACTGACTCAAGATACGAAAGAAATGAACGAGAATAAGTTATTATTCTCGTTGTTATCCGAAGAGGAAATATTAATTACATATTATGAAGACGGTTATGTCCTTACTAGTTATATGACGGTTATTGATATCGATCCTAAAAGAAAGAATGTAATATGTACGGATGCATTTTATCACGAGAGCACTTTTAATTTTATCGATATAATTGCTGTTGAATAGAATGGAATAACAGGATAAATTTCATTATGTAGTCCAATTGGTGAGAGCTAATAATCAGTGGGGATCCCACTGATTAAAGTTTCACTTTATTAATAAATATCCAAATTTACCGATACATCGTCCACGTTCCAATGTCCTTAAAACCTAAGCGCTTATAAATCCGCCCAGCAGCTGGGTTATTATAAAATAAGCAAAGCGTTCTTCCTTCTTGAGTAAAATCCCAAATCATTTTTTGTAATATGAGTGAAGCGTATCCTCTGCCGCGATGGCTTGGATGAGTACATACTCCAACAACCATTGCAGATAAGGAATTTTCAGCTGATGTGGAAGCGGAAGCGATGATTTCTCCATTTTCTTCAATGTAGTAAGTGCGTCCTGTATTTGTTTCGAGTGATTGCCGCAAAATCTTTTCTGGTTGTCCTGTTTGAGGGAATTCTTCAATGTTGCTTCGGAGCTTCATAATTCGCTCAACATCATCTATGGTTGCTAGTTTGATTGCAGTATGAAGCATTGTTTTAGGTAGTGCAGTATCATCTTTACATTCACAAAAGTACATTTTATTTTTTGTGCCAAGTTGTATGTCTTGTATGTCTTCAAATTTTTCTACAATGTCTGATTTACCGGAGATTTTTAATGGCTGATAAGTAGCAAGAATTGCCTCATAGTCAGCAGCAGAAAAATCATCTTTTCCATATGATATAAATGAATCATGAAAGCGTAGTAATACGGATTGTAATGCTCCGTTTTCTGTGGAAATGCCCCATAATTCTTGAAAGTCTGCATCGTATCCAAATGCTTCAATATCGCCAATGATAAATAGGTTAAGCGCTGCTTCTTCTTTTAGAAATGTAAGCACTTGTTCATGATCACTCTTTGTTAGTTTCCGTATCATTATAATCCCCTCTTTAGTTTGTTTTTTCTAAATATTATTACTTATCATTTTTGAAATCAATATAAAATTTTATGTTTAGTTCATAAGGTTTCGGAAAAACTAGGAAAGATATGACAAAGGAGGTTATGAACGGTGGATCATCCAATTCAAGGATTAATGAAAGCAGCAATGGAAAATTTAAAGGAAATGGTAGATGTTAATACGATTGTTGGAGAGCCTGTTCAGACGGCTGACGGCGGTGTAGTGTTAACTGTTTCCAAAGTAGCGTTTGGATTTGGAGCAGGTGGATCGGATTTTCAAACAAATGATGGTCAAAGAGCACAAGGTAATCCGGCATTTGGCGGAGGGAGCGCAGGTGGTGTTTCCATTACTCCAGTAGCTTTTCTTGTAGTGAATAAAGATGGAGTAAATATTCTTCACTTACAAAATGCCACACACCTAGCTGAAAAAATGATTGAGTTAGCGCCACAAACAATTGATAAGATTCAATCCATTTTTCAAAAAAACGAAAAGCATACTGAAAATCATCATCCGCAAAATCCAGACGAAATCGCGTAAAAAAGCCTGTTTTTCAACAGGCTTTTTTTCTTGTAATCAGTATGTAATAAAACTCATGAAATTGTAAATAGTTTTTGAAGTTTTTTCTATGTTTCTAAAATTTTTCATGTTAAAATATGCTATAGAATTGAAACATATAAAACGAAGGTGGCTAGGTGCTTTGTCTGGAGGATCTGACCAAGTAAAGAATATGATATATATTAATGGTAATCGTCGGGGTCATTGTTTTATTACATCTGGAATTACATTTGAAGAGTTTGCAAGTAATATCCCATCACCGCTTCATCAAGTGTTGCTTTTGAAACATAATTTTGAGTGGACTGATTTTCACTATCATACTTTATTTGAATATGTTGAAGAAGAAAACATACATAAATTAATTAAAGCAGAGATTGATGAATTTGATGAGTTCTGTTGGGTGGATTTTGATGACGCAAGCGATTTAGATGAATTGGAGCCAAAGGAAATTGCAGAATTGTTATATTTGGCTCACAAAAAAGAACCACTTGGGAGAGCGTTTTTCCCACTTTTGAAAAATAGATTTGTCTATTTTTCACATGATGACGGTTGGTACAACAAAGTGTATTACCGTAGAATCGCTGATTTTGTAGGAATGCTTAGCAAAGTAATTCCGTACAAACTCGGTTCATTTGGAAAAAAACGATTCTCTTTCTTTCAAAAATCAAAAATATTTCCAGCAATTTCAAAAGAAGTTATTCTTGGGCTTGTTCCATTAATGGAAGACGGGCTGTATATTGATTTAGCGGGGAAAATTGAGTCAAGAAGAGGTTTAGAGATTCCTGTATATGTAGTTGGTTCGTATGAAAGTACGGATGAAGTACTAGATAACATAGAGGAATTAAAAGAAGGTGCAACCGAAACTGGCTGGCTTATTTTTGATAAGAAAGAACAAGAGTGGCAATGGGTTGTGGACTAAGAGAACTTGACGAATTAGGTCAAGTTTTCTTGTTTTTTGAAAGGAGAAAAAATGAAGAAATATTATACAGCAGTAGGTATTGTCAGCATTATCCTTGTTGCAGTACTACTTTTAACTTGTCCGAAAGAGTCTGATTTCAGGTCTTACTTAGAGGATAAGTATGCAATGATTTGTAATCAAGATAGCTTTGAATGTACACAAAATGTAGGTAAGAAAGAACAAAAAATGAAGTTTGTAAGTACGAATACACGAAACGGTGTATTTTTTATAACAGTGAAACAAACTTTTGAAATGGAAAATGGTAAACAGAAAGAGTATAGCGGACTGGGTATATTTGGTGTATTTCTTTTTGTTACGGAAAAGACTTTCTAATTATAGAAGGTCTTTTTTTTATGCATATGTTCATATAGATGAAGTAAGACAAGCATAGGAGGGATGAGAATGAAAAAAATATGTGTAGTTTGTGGTGGAGAAGAATTTTTTTCATCTACATTATATGCACGTACGAAACAAGACTGGGCATATGCCCCTAACATGTATCGTTTTGAAAAGGTATTTATTGAACAGCGGGATGAAGAGAATTATCCAGTGTTTCAAGAAATTACAGCAAAACATTGTTGTGGATGCGGACATATTATGCTGTATCATGAGTGAACACACCAAGTAATACTTGGTGTGTTTTTATAATGCTGATAAAGCAAGTGGATACAATAACGTAAATAAAACAGAAAAGCTACCAAATCCAATGGCTGTATATCCGAGTGTTTTTGCTCCAAAATTAACAGCCAATAAGCCAATTAAAATGGAAAGGGAACCAAGGGTAACTGGATAAAAGGCAATTGAGAATAAAGAAAGAAATAGTGCTACATAACCGATAAGTGTACCAGCGTTTGTACCTTCTATTTCATGTGCAATTTCTTTACGTCTATGTCTAATTGGAAGATGCCCTGGCGAGATTTCAGCTGCATATTCTTCGTTTTTTTCACCACTCTTAAAATGATGTGTTCGCTTTTTCGGCATGTACATCCCTCTCTTTCAATTGGGTGTATCTTTATTATTTTTCATAAAGAAGAGAATATGAGTATGAGTTATATCCAAGTTAAGCAAAATTTGGAGAATGTATGAGTCTGTTGCTATCTTATCCATCTCTCCATGAGAATAAACAGGAATATAGGAAAATGATGTAGAATGGAATGAATGAAAACAAGTGAAAGTAGGGGGAAACATGACAAAGTTTAATTGGCATAAATCAGCAGAAAAAAAGTGGGACAACAATGCGGAATCTTGGAATCAAAATAGTCAAGAAATGTGGGATCATGGGAGTCGGAGTACAATCATTCCGTTTTTTGAAAAGTATGTAGAAAATGGTGTGGCAGTTTTAGATGTCGGATGTGGTGATGGATATGGTACATATAAATTAAGTCTCGCAGGATATAAGGCGTGTGGTATAGATTTATCCGAACAAATGATTCAAAAGGGAAAGAAACGCGGGGAAGGGCCTAATTTGTCATTTGTAAAGGGAGATCTTTCTTCATTGCCCTTTGAAAATGAACAATTTCCAGCCATATTAGCAGTGAACTCGTTAGAATGGACAGAGCAGCCGCTACAGGCGTTACATGAGATAAAGCGTGTTTTGAGGTCTGACGGATATGCGTGTATTGCTATTTTAGGACCAACAGCAAAACCACGTGAAAATAGTTATCCTCGTTTATATGGAAAAGATGTCGTATGTAATACGATGATGCCTTGGGAATTTGAAAAGCTTGCAGAGGAGCAAGGGTTTCAAGTAGTGGATGGTATAGGCGTATATAAACGAGGGGTAAATGAAAAAATGCTTGGACAATTATCGGTAGAATTGCAACAAGCATTAACATTTTTGTGGGTATTTATGTTGAAAAAATAATGCCTGAAGAAATGCGCAAAATTTAGGAGGGAAATAAGTGCAGAAAATACAAAAAACTGATACAATATCAACAGAACCAATTAAAGGGGGACTAGGGTATATGACAACTACTACAACAGTTAAATCCGATATTGAAATTGCACAAGAAGCAAGTATGAAGAAAATTCAAGAGATTGCAGCGGAGTTAAACATTTTAGAAGAAGAACTAGAGCCTTATGGTCATTATAAAGGGAAGTTATCTCTTGATATTTTTAAGCGCTTACAAACCGAAAAGGACGGAAAAGTTGTTTTAGTAACAGCGATTAACCCGACTCCAGCAGGAGAAGGTAAATCAACAGTAACAGTTGGTTTAGGTCAAGCTTTTAATAAAATTGGTAAAAAAGCAGTAATTGCACTTCGTGAGCCATCACTTGGACCAACAATGGGACTAAAGGGCGGTGCAGCAGGTGGAGGTTATTCACAAGTTGTACCAATGGAAGATATCAATCTTCACTTTACTGGTGATATTCATGCCATTACAACTGCAAATAACGCATTAGCAGCGTTTATCGATAACCATATTCAACAAGGAAATACACTTAAAATTGATACGCGAAAAATCGTATGGAAGCGTTGTGTCGATTTAAATGACCGTGCACTGCGTAATGTGGTAATTGGTCTTGGTGGGCCAGTTCAAGGTGTACCGCGTGAAGACGGTTTTGATATTACAGTAGCATCTGAAATTATGGCTGTATTCTGCCTTGCGACAGATATTCAAGATTTAAAAGCACGTTTATCTCGCATTGTCGTTGCTTATAATATGGACAACGAGCCTGTAACAGTTAAAGATTTAGGCGTAGAAGGAGCGTTAACACTTTTATTAAAAGATGCGTTAAAACCAAACTTAGTACAAACATTAGAAAATACACCAGCAATCATTCATGGTGGACCATTCGCTAATATCGCTCACGGTTGTAACAGTGTTATCGCTACAACAATGGCAGCAAAATTAGGTGATTATGTAATCACGGAAGCTGGTTTCGGTGCGGACTTAGGTGCTGAAAAATTCTTAGATATTAAAGCGCGTGCAGCTGGTATTAAACCAGAAGCAGTCGTTATCGTTGCGACAATTCGTGCGCTTAAAATGCACGGCGGTGTGGCGAGAGATCAGCTGAAAGAAGAAAATGTAGATGCGCTAGCAAAAGGAATGGAAAACTTACAAAAACATGTTGAAACAATTCAAGCGTTCGGTGTTCCATTCGTAATCGCAATTAATAAATTCATTACAGATACAGATGCAGAAGTTGCATACTTACAAGAATGGTGCAACGAGCGTGGCTACGAAGTATCCTTAACAGAAGTTTGGGAAAAAGGTGGCCAAGGTGGTGTAGACCTTGCTGAGAAAGTATTAAAAGTAATTGAAAAAGGTGACAACAAATACGCACCACTTTATGATTTAGAATTACCATTAGAAGAAAAAATTCGTACAATTGCTCAAAAAGTATACGGCGCAAAAGATATTGAATTTGCTCCGAAAGCACGTAAGCAATTGGCTCAATTTACAGGGGAAGGTTGGAGTAACCTACCAGTATGTATGGCGAAAACACAATACTCTCTTTCTGACGATGCAACAAAATTAGGTCGACCATCTGACTTTATTGTTACAATTCGTGAACTGAAACCATCTATCGGTGCAGGATTTATTGTAGCGTTAACTGGAACAATGTTAACAATGCCAGGTCTTCCAAAACAACCAGCTGCTCTTCAAATGGACGTAAATGAAGATGGAAAAGCAGTAGGTTTATTCTAAAAGGTTGTAATTCATCTCGTTTATCTGTAAACTATATATACATCAAGTGGCGCCTTTCCATCGAAAGGCGCCTGTTTTTTGGAGGAAATTATGTTTGATCCAACTGCTTTTGACAACTTAAAAGTGATCGTTGAAGGAGCTGTCTATGATTTTGATTTACATGGCGATATTCTTGTAACGGATCGAAAAGATATGATGGACCTTGCATCGCTAAGCCGTATATATCATATTTCATTTCAATTAAATGAACAGTTTGAACAGCTAGTAGAAGCGACATTCTCACTGTCTGTAGATGCGAAGAATCTATCAGGTGAGATATTAGAGGTACCACAGTTTATACCAGGCTGTGAAATGAAATTACGCTTCGCGTTCCCGTTACAGCAACCAGAAGCAGAGTGTCAAGATATCGAAAACTTGTTACAATCTATCTGGGGAAAAGAGCGAATGATTACGCAACAAATTTCATACGAATATAATAAGCAAGCGATTTCATATCATAATAAGGTAGAAGTTCTATTTCAAAAAGCGATTACAGAAGACCATGTTGATGATTTAATAGCTGTTATTTCTCACATGATAGAAACAGTGCGAGCAATACAACATTTTCTTCAAAAATAGAGATAAAGGAGAAAAACAAATGATAAAAGACATGCAACCATTTTTGCAACAAGCTTGGGAGAAGGCTGGTTTTAAAGAATTTACTGAAATTCAAAAACAAGCAATTCCAATGATTTTAGAAGGACAAGACGTTATAGCTGAATCTCCAACTGGAACAGGAAAAACATTAGCGTACTTATTACCACTTTTACATAAAATTAATCCTGAAGTGAAACAACCACAGGTTGTCATTTTAGCTCCAACACGTGAACTTGTTATGCAAATTCATGAAGAAGTTCAAAAGTTTACAGCAGGAACTGATATTTCAGGTGCATCTTTAATTGGTGGTGCGGATATTAAGCGCCAAGTGGAAAGATTGAAGAAACATCCGAAGGTAATCGTTGGTTCACCAGGACGTATTTTAGAATTAATTCGCATGAAAAAATTAAAAATGCACGAAGTGAAAACAATTGTATTTGATGAATTTGATCAAATTGTAAAACAAAAGATGATGGAAACTGTGTTTGATGTAATTAAATCCACAATGCGTGATCGTCAACTAGTATTCTTCTCTGCAACAATGACAAAAGACGCAGAAGAAGTAGCACGCGATTTTGCGGTTGAACCAGAATTAGTTCGCATTAAACGTACGGAAACAAAAAGTTTAGTTGAGCATACGTATATCGTTTGTGAGCGTCGTGAAAAAAATGATTACATTAGAAGAGTTATGCATACTGGCAATGTAAAAGCGGTAGCCTTTTTAAATGATCCATATCGTTTAGACGAGATTGCTGAAAAATTAAAGTATCGCAAAATGAAAGCAGCCGCACTTCATGCAGAAGCAAATAAACAAGAACGTGAAGCAACGATGCGCGCATTCCGTCAAGGGAAAATAGAAATCCTACTTGCCACTGATATTGCAGCGCGTGGGTTAGATATTGATGATTTAACGCACGTGATTCACTTAGAATTACCTGATACTTTAGACCAATATATTCACCGTTCAGGTCGTACCGGACGTATGGGGAAAGAGGGGACAGTTGTTTCCCTTGTTACTCCGCAAGAAGAGCGTAAACTACTCCAATTTGCGAAGAAATTAGGCATTCAGTTTAAGAAACAAGAAATGTTTAAAGGGACATTTGTAGAGTCTAAACCGAAAGCACCAAAGAAAAAGAAACCTGCATTTACTGGGAAGAAGAAGCCTAGATAAATAATGAAAAGACAGATGTAACTATGGATAGAACATAGTTACGTCTTTTTATTTTTTCAGAAGGAACAGCATAGAGAATGTCGAATGTTACTGTTAAATGGACTATATTGAAATAGCGATGCGATATAGTGGAATTACTAAGTAAATAAAATAGTAGAAGAAATGATAAAAAGCCCTCATATTAAAGAAATGAAGGCTTTAAAATTATTAAAAAATATTTGTAGTAGATCTATTGTTAGAGAGCTGTTCTAGATAGAATACTCCTTTCTCAATAGCAGTCTCTACATAACCGACGATTTGATCAAATGTGAATACTTGTAAGTTTGTATGCAAATCTTGCTTGGAATACAGCATATCATCAAAAATAAGCTTTTTAAAAGCTAGCACATTTTCTTCTGAAACTTCTTCAATATTTGCTATGGTTGCTTTTTGATTAAGGAAAGGAAATAATTGCTGATCTTTATCGTAGAGATGTAACAATTTTCCGTTTAATAATTTGAAATCATTATGGTACATAGATAAAATTGTTTGATCGTGCTCGATTCTATTTTTGAGCCAAGGAAGAAAAAAACCGTTGAGCCAATTATCATCAGCAATAAGGTGTGTATAATACCCTAAAATGAAAGAGGAATCCATGTACTTTTTATATTTTTGAAGAAATGTACCGTAATCAATTCTTCTGGTATAGTTTTTTGTTGTACCAGCATAAAAATGTGATACGTTTTTTTCCTCTTTTGAATGAACTGCATCAGGAGCTACTCCCCCAAGCAAGAAAGATGTTTTATCAGGGATGGATAATTTCTCTGCAATACCATTTGCGATAATCAAATGCATAATTCGTGACCCCATGAATGACACCTCTATTTAACAGTCAGAATGATTTTTCCTGTACTCTGTCTACTTTCGACCCATTCATGTGCTTTCCCTGCATCTCGAAGTGTAAAGCATTTACCAATTGCAATTTGTAGGCTTCCATCACGTAAATACTGAAAAACTTGGTTAGCGGTATGACAAAGTAAGTGAGGACGTTTCTTACGAGTTGTTCCAAAGCTAAAGCCAAGAATAGAACGACAGCTTGCATGTAAATCCTTTGTCCGAAATGTGCCAATTTCCCCGCTTGCATTACCAAAATGGACAAGGCGACCATAGTAAGCCAAACACTCCAAGCTTTTTTCTGATACTGCCCCGGAAATGGAATCCAAAATAACATCGGCACCTTTACCACCCGTAAGTTCATTTGCCTTTTTACTAAAATCCTCATCTTGATAACAAATAACATGATCAGCCCCAGCTTCTAAAGCAACTTTCTTTTTCGCTTTATTTCCGACTGTTCCAATAATTTTTCCAGCCCCTAGTATTTTTGCTAATTGAATCGATGTTGTTCCGATACCACCAGCCGCAGCATGAATAAGAACGGTTTCACCTTGCTGTAATCTTGCTATATTCGCAAGCAGGTTGTAGCTCGTAAAAGATACAACAGGACAAGCAGCGGCGGTTGTGAAGTCAACTTCATCAGGTAACACAAACGTAAGGTTTTCATTGGCGACAACATATTCAGCATACGATCCATTAAGAGGAAAGGCGATTACACGCTGTCCTACGCGGATGTTTTTTACACTAGAACCTACCTGTTCTACAATACCTGCGGCGTCTATGCCAGGAATAAATGGGAGTTTTCGATTTCCCTTTTTACCGTAGCGAGATTTAATATCGGCAAAATTGACGCTTGTAGCAATAACGCGAATTAACACCTGCTTTTCATTAAAAGTCGGCATATCTACTTCTGTATACTTCATTGTTTCAGGTCCACCGAATGCAGTTACAACAATAGCTTTCATTTGTATATCCTCCTAAAAATACCTTCTACATATTATTTTAAATACCAATCATAAAATGGGAAATTATATAATTGTTATAAGAGGTCATAAGCTACCGTTATAAAGTAATAAGTTTTAAATCATTATATTAATTTATATCGAAAATAATTTTAAAAAAACGAACGAAATGTTTTTTACTTGCCAATATATAGTGTAAGACAAAGGAGGGAAGAGGCATGGATCAGGAAACAGACTATCACAATCTCATCGAGCGGACTTTATCAGGAAGTCAAGAGGCATACAGTGAACTGTATGATAAAACAATCCAAGATATCTATAGGACAGCACATTTCTTGATAGAGGAGAAAGTGGATGTAGACGATGTCGTTCAGGAAATATATATACAGCTTTATCAATCCCTTAGCAAGTATGATAGAGAACGACCTTTTCGGCCATGGTTAATGGGACTTGCGGTAAGGTAAATTCACTCATATAGGAGAAATAGGTGGATGCGTCTACGTATTGTAAAGAAAGCAGAAGAACAGAAGAAACCAATTGAATTTGACTTTTCTAGTGATGTTGTGAATAGAGTTTCACTTTATGCGGGACTATGTTGATTTTCTTGTCGTATGAAACTATCTAATAATGAGTAACCAGCTATTATATTTATTATTACGGGAAATGTTGTATTTAAAAGAGTTAGGGTAGCTAAGTAAGCTAAGTAAGGGGAAAATTGTGCGATAGGTGAGAATAATAGAATAGGTGAAAAGCCAATCAATGTTGAAGGTAACGCAATGCCTATAAATTTATCTAGTTGAAATTTCCATACATGTTGGTTCTTTTTGTTACTGATAAGTTGAAAGAAACGTAATACACCACCGATGAAAAAGGGGAAAAGCATAAAGAAAAATATTCGATGGTACATATGAAAGGATAGCTCAGCTTGTTTATCTAAATGAAATTGAATTTTCCCTCCACAAAATAGCAATATAACAATGAATAAAGTGAAGCATAAGTATTGAGTAACTTTTTTCATTGTGTCACTCCTTTTGTATGCATAGTATTAAAAAAGCATATTCAAAAAAAGAGGATATATGCTTGAAACAGAGCGTCATATCCTCGGATGTTTTTTCATTTAGTTAGTAGTTGTTTTGGCCTTTTCTTGCTTTGTAAGATAATCAATAATTCCCATCGCACTGATTTCCATATCTAGTTTTATCACATCGTAAACAGAATGAGTTGCTGGTACACCTTGCTGTGAAAGATGAGAAGAGACTTTTTCAAGTAATAAAGTATACAATTCATGGCTTGCTGCTTCAAAATCCTGGTTTTTTTCAAATACTTGTTTTCCTGCTTCAACAAAGATAGGGAGCCAGTCTTCAAGCTGTTTATACACTTCAGAAACATGGGAAGATGCACCGTAATGCCCGAAATAGATGAGGTCAACGTTCATATTTCGAATGCGGTCTTTTGCTGCCATCATCGCGTCGGGTTGAAACTGTGATGGAGATGTGGTTGGTAAATATAGTTCAACGCCAAGTTCAGTTAGTTCTCGATAATAAATACCAATCGTGTCACCTGTGAAAATGCCATTTGTTAAAGAATCATGGATACTAATATGGTGCTTGGCGTGCCCTGGTGTATCGTAAAATGAAAGCATCCGATTTTCTGAAATTTGTAGTATGTCACCATCTTGTACAATATGGACACGTTTTTCTGGAATAGGAAGGATCGGATTAAAGAGTTCATCAAAAGCATCGCCATAGACAGCTTTGGCACCTTGGATTAATTTTGTAGGATCAATCATATGGCGTGCGCCACGTGAATGGACAAATAAAGTAGCATTTGGACATTTTTCCATCATTAAACCAGCTCCGCCAGCATGATCAAGATGAACATGGGTAACGATAATGTTTTTAACATCTGCTAAGTCAATGCGTAATTGTTGTAAGCCATTTAGAATGTGCGGAAGAGAAGGGGCTGCACACGTTTCGATTAAAGTAATATCATCACCGAGTAATACGTATGTACCTGTACGCTCGTTATGTTGTAAATCGTAATCATCAATGAGATATAACTGAGAGGATAACTGTTCAACTTTTTTCATATGAGTCACTCCTTATAGTCTTATGTTCTTTTATTATAAAATAAAAGGCAGAAAACGAAAAATCGTTTTCTGCCTTTATGTAATGTTATTATTTTGTTTGTTCTTTACTAATTGACATAATAAAGAATCCGACAAGACCACCAACTAGTGGAAGAGAAATCATTCCTGCAAGTGTAAAGTACTTGCTTAAAAATAGTCCATTCACATCCATAAACCAACCGGCAACAAATAGTAACATCATGTATAATACGAAGTAAAACTCGCGATTTGAAATCATTTCACGTTGTGCAGTTTTCATTATCAACACCATCCTTTATTCATTATAATGGAATTGAAAATGTCACAATTTAGAAGGTAAACTGTCACATTTTGTTCACAATTTAATTGTAAAACTTTCCAAGCTATTTGTCTAGTAGTTTGTGTCGAATTTTTGAACAAAAATAAAGCGCTCTCATTAGACGGAGAAGTTAAATACATATATGATGAGAATAAGTATGAAATAATAGAGAGGGGCAGATATATATGACAGTTTATGATTTTTCTGCAAAAACAATTACAGGGGAAGAAAAATCGTTACGAGAGTATGAAGGTAAAGTTCTTCTCATTGTAAATGTTGCAAGTAAATGTGGATTTACACCGCAATATAAAGGATTACAAGCCATTTATGAAAAGTATAAAGAGCAAGGATTCGAAATCTTAGGTTTCCCATGTAACCAATTTGGAGGACAAGAACCAGGTACAGAAGAGGAGATTACAAGTTTTTGTGAATTAAATTACGGTGTATCCTTTCCGATGTTCACTAAAGTTGATGTAAAAGGTGATAACGTGCATCCACTATATACATATATGACGGATCAGGCACCGGGCATACTTGGTATGAAGGCAGTAAAGTGGAATTTTACGAAGTTTTTAATAGGGCGTGATGGGAAAGTGATTGATCGATTTGCGCCTCAGAAGAAGCCGGAAGAATTAGAGAAGGAGATTGAAAAGATATTATAAACTACTATTTTCTATAAAGAGTGGGAAGGAGTTTGTTCGAAAATAGCATGTTTTGTTTTTTCACCTTCCTAGAAAAAGTATTTGAAATAAAGAAAAACGTTGGGTGACAGATATAAATGACTCTGTCACCCAACGTTTTTAAATATGAAAAAAAGCTTACTTTTTTGATTTTACATAACCAGCTGCTTTGGCATCAACTTCTGAACAGAACCACACGATATTATCTTTTGTAGAATCATAATATTGACCTCCAGGAACATGATATTTTTTAGAATTGGCATTTCCTTTAATTTGACCTTTACAAGAAGTGTTTGTTTCTTTATCATCACTAGGATCGTTTTGGAAAGGTTGACCATTAGATCCACCATGATTGCTAGTAGCTGAGGACGCTACAGTACTTTTCTTTTGTGAAGCTTGTTCCTCAGCTTGACGTTTTTGCTCTTCTTGTTGCTTTTGTGCCTGTTCTTCAGCTTGACGTTTTTGCCCTTCTTGTTGTTTTTGAGCTTGTTCCTCAGCTTGACGTTTTTGCTCTTCTTGTTGTTTTTGAGCTTGTTCCTCAGCTTGACGTTTTTGCTCTTCTTGTTGTTTTTGAGCTTGTTCCTCGGCTTGACGTTTTTGCTCTTCTTGTTGTTTTTGAGCCTTTTCGTCGGCCTCTTTCTTTTTAGCATCTTTTTTATCTTCTAGTTCTTTTTTTTCAGTTGCAACTTTTTTATCTTTTGCTGTTATTTTTTCAGCAGAAGGAGTTGCGACACTGGTTAATAGCCCGAAAGCTATAAATAAAACAGCTGTAATTAAAAACTGTTTCTTCGCCATACCAGTTTTCTTAATGATAGATAAGATTGCTAAGACAAGGAAGAAAATAAATAGGATTAAACATACATTAGCGAAAAAGTTAACAATAGGGTGCTTCGTTTCCGCGGTGCTTGTTGCTGATATTAAAAATGAAATAATAAAACAAATAACCGTAGGTCTACCATATCTCATTGCTTTACCATTTTTCTTAAAGAATGAAATGATACATAAGATGAGTAAAATAAGAGCTATTAAAAATAAAAATGTGCCAATATTACTCCAAAGTGCCATGTTGATACCTCCGTTTGTAAGATTTTCTCTATTGATTATATAGGAATATACTAGAAATTACATGGTTTCTAACCGAAATAAGAAAATTATATTTCTTTTTATTACATTTTTACAATGAATAATTCATAGATTATGAATGACTCGTCTGAAAAAGATGGTTGGTTAAATCTTGGGGGGGAATCAGTGGATTAAATACAATCCTTCTTACATCAAGTTTAAGAAGAAAGAGCCAGTTAATCCGATTGCAGGAAAACGTGTTGTGTCCAAAGTGGGCAACCTACGATTCTATGATTCTCCTTCTTGGCAGGATAAAGATGTTGTCGGAACTGTGGATACAGGATTAGGATTTACAATCGATGCAAAAGTAACTGTCAATGGATCACCACAATACAAAATTCACAATAGCAAAGGCAAAGCATACTATGTTACTGCAAATGAAGCCTTTGTATATGTGAAGTATGAATTGTAAAAGAGCATTTTCTAATTAGAAAATGCTCTTTTTTATCTCCCATCATTTATTGTATATGCTAATGGGAGGTTATTATAAGGGGTCTCTCTTTTCATAAAACTACGTTATCGAACTGTAATCATTCAGATGAAACGAAAGTAATTACAATACTCCTATAAAAATCCCTTCAATTTATTAACATCACTAGTAAACTCTGCAATCTCATCTTTTAACTCTATTCTATGAACTTCCATCTTTTTGTTGTCAAGTAATTCATTTAAACGAGTTTTTATAAAATCAATATTTTTATTTTTTTCAATAAGTAACAATGCAAAGCTAACGTAGATACAGCATTCTTCCGTTTCAGTATATTCTTCTGAATGTTCATAATCATTTAGTAACGCATAAAAAGTATCCTTTATTTCATATTCTGCTCTAATATGAAGGCTACTATATGTATCAATAACATCTTCTTTAATCTCATCATACCTTAAATTCATTCTGTCTCCTCCAAATTTCAATTTTTTGTGTGTATATTAAGGTGAATATTAGGATATCTCTTCCTAAATTCTAAAATAATATTACTACAACTTTGACAAGCAGGTAGTTCTGTATATAAATCAATTTTTCCAGAAATATTTGGATTCTTAATTTGAGAAGCTATATCTTCTCGAATTTTTGCTTCTGTATCATGAAATTTATCAAATTTAGTCGCATCTGGTTTAGAAGCAGATGGCTCATAGCTTTTGAAAATACGTTCTGATTCCGGTTTCAACATTGAAAACTCTTCAACATCTGCACCTTTATCAAATTTTGAATTAATTTTACTATGGGCATTAAACTTATCTTTTAATCCAGGTATTTTTACATCTGCTGTAGCCATATTACCACGCTTTTTAAGAGTATTATTTGGCATACTATTACGTATGTTATCAATTCTATTTTGAAAACTTTTAACTTTATTAGTTTCACTAACACGCCCACCAGAAGACTCGAATTTTTGAAGAGTATCCTGAGCATTTTGAATTGATTTATTCAAAACAAACCCACCATGTCCAACAGCACCAAGCCCCGCCGCTATAGCAACTGCATCTAATGGAAGAACAATTGGTGATGCTAACCCACCACTTCCTACTTCTGCGACGAAGGTTAAGAAATTAGCCCCGCCTATGACTGAAATACCTTCAAAAATTTCTACAATAGATCCTACCGTTGATAAAACATGTCCAGTAAACCTTCCAGCTTGATAAGTTGCATTGCTTTCTAATTTATCATTATCAGGTGGTGTTAGTCCAATATAGTCTTCTGCTACTGCACTGCCAGCGCCTTGTATAAAGTCCGAAGCACTTTCATAAATATCTTCGACACCATGTTTAAACTTATCCAGTAAAGATTCATCTTTTTTCTCACTATTTAATGGACCACACATTGCTCCTTCTTCAATTGAACTACCATTTCTTAGCGGTCTTCAAGTTAGAACATCTAATACAAACAATTATGTGGGTTTAGATAATCAGTTTATACGTCTCATAGAAAGTGGTGTCGTTCGTCTGTATGTCGGTTATCATAGACGATCGGATGGAGATGTATAACCAACTATTGTTCTAGGAGGAGACAATACTCTTAGCGGTGTTCTAGGTGCTTTGCAAGTGACTCAAATGAGAGCAGGATTCTCTGATGCTAGTACAAATATCAGACTAGTAGATGAGGTAATAAATGGAGTAACCTATAAATCTGTATTTTTGGAAATGCAAAGAAGTGGAATCAGTGTATTACATGCTAACGATTTCCAAGTTCTCTACTCTGGAAATGGAAAATGGCATTTCAGACGCGGTAAAACTAGTTCATACAGTTCATCATTAACAATATCTGATAATGGTTCGGATGCTGATTTAGTAATGCCGAACGTAACAATGCGAAACAGTAGAGTTACGGGCTATACAGGAGTTGTTCAGTTTTTAACTCCGAATATTGTTGGTGATGGATGGGGAGGAGTGCAAGCTCATATAATAGCTCTATCTTTACGAGAATACAAATCAAATATTCGCGATGTACCGTTTTCTGCTTTAGAGAAAGTTAGAAATGCTAAGATTAGGGAGTTTAATTATAAGGGTGATACGAATTTACTTTATGAAATGAGGGAGAACAAAGATCCTAATGATCCTCCTTTAACAACGAAAGACATCAAACAATATTACGGTCTTATTGTTGATGAATCGGATGATGTCTTTGTTGATAAAGATAAAACAGGTACTCACTTGTATTCTATGACATCATTAACGATGAGAGCAGTTCAAGAACTAGATGAAAAACATGATCAAGATATAGCAGTATTAAAAGGACAATTAGAAGCAAAAGATGTAGAGATAGCAGCAATGAATAATCGAGTAGCATCTTTAGAAGCTTTAGTTCAAAGTTTAATCGATAAAGGAAGCCAAATAGAAGCGTCACCGACAACAGAGCAGCAATAGCTGGTCTTTTTTATTTTGTAAAGGAGTGAAACGATGCAAGAAATTATCGAGTTAAAGCAAGAAATCCAACAAATTAAATCAGATCAAAAAGATATGCAACGTGATATCCGCAGCTTAGAAACTCGTACTACTGTCAATGAGAACGACATCGTGAATATAAACAAGCAGCTTGAAAAAATCAGTGCCAATACAACCTGGATTCTCCGCATCATAATCGGTGCGATTGTAACAGCACTTATTGGATTACTCTTGAAAGGAGGTGTATAAGATATGCCACTTACAAAAGAAAATATTTTAAAACGTTTGCGCAACTGGAAAACATGGGTTGCGCTTTTTTCATGCTTTGGATTAATTTTATCAGTCTTTGGAATGACCGGATTCGAAGGTAATTTGGATAAGGTTGAAAAGGCTGTTTATTTATTTGGGATTGCTTTGGGTATTTGGACAGACCACGAAGAAAAAGGAGAAGATGCTTAATGAAAAAATCAATTAAACTAGCTTCCTCTGTATTTATGACTCTATTGCTCCTGTTGAGTTTTGCTACAGGGGCTTTTGCTGATAGAACGCTTATTATTCCCGATTTACCGAAACAGCCGTACCGTTATGGAGTAGGGGCTTACGAGGGCGTTGTGGCGCATAGCACAGCGACTCCAGAAGCTCCGGCTATTAATATTCAAAAATATGAAACTCGTACATGGAGAAATGCCTTCGTACACTATGCAGTCGATTGGAACGAAACAATCCAAATTGCCGATACAAAATACATTGCTTATGGCGGTGGACCTGGTGCGAATAAACGTTTTGTACACGTAGAGTTATGCGAGACGGCAGATTATGATAAATTCAAACGCTCATATGATAAATATGTGAAGTTACTAGCTAAGATTTTACGTGACCGCGGTTTATCTGTAGAAAAAGGATTATGGACTCACTATGATGTGACGAAGTATTTGGGTGGTACTGACCACGAAGATACGCTTGATTACTTGCGCAGTCATGGTGTATCAGAAGCTCAATTCCGTGCAGATGTGAAGCGTGCATACAATAATGCTAATGTTGAAGTTTCTGTTCCTGAGCAACCATCTAAACCAGCAGAAGTACCAACTGCAAATGTTGAAGGAGTTGTATACATTCAAGGTAATAATATAAATCTGCGTAAAGGCCCAGATGCAAGCTATTCCGTTATTCGTCAACTAAACAAACCGGAAGCATACCAAGTTTGGGGCGAGAAAGATGGATGGCTAAACCTCGGTGGGAATCAATGGGTTTATAACAATCCTTCTTACATCAAATTTGAGAAGAAAGAGCTAGTTAATCCGGTTGTAGGTAAGCGCGTTGTCGCTAAAGTGGACAACCTACGTTTCTATGATTCTGCTTCATGGGCAGATAAAGATGTTGCTGGTACCTTAGATGCAGGATTAGGATTTGCAATTGATGCCAAAGTAACTGTAAATGGTTCAACTCAGTACAAAGTACACAACAGCAAATGAAGCTTATGTATATGTAAAGTAATATGAAAAGCCGGTCCCTATTAAAGGAGCCGGCTTATATATTTGTTCATTTCATTATGCTTCATATGCCATGCTATCAGGAAAGTCTTCGTTTTTTTAAGACAACGCACAATCCTAGTACATGCACAATTAAAATAATGTTCTCTCATTGTTTCTGAATCTACTAGAGCCTGCTCTAGGTCATAAAACATTCGTTCTTTTTTATTATAATACATTGGTATATGTAAAATAATAAATAGGACCGCTCTCAAATAGAGGCGGCCTTATTTACTTTCGTATTTTAAACTGTTGTTATTCCCCACATACTAAATTCATAATAATATTCCGTTCTCTCAATACATACACCGAATTCTAAATCATCACCAACTAATACAAAATCAGCATACCCAGTTAGAAATCTTGAAATGGTTGATAACTCTTCTAAATTATCAAATACTTCAGAGATGTTCAGCTTAACTGCTTCAATTTTACCACCTCTAGAGAAAAAGAGTCTTCCTTGATTAACTGGAAATTTAATACTTTTAGCTGTTTCTTTTAACAGTGCTATTGATAGTTTCCCATTTTCTTTATAATCAGTACTACCAAAATTTTTTATATTTGAATTTTGTTCTAGCTTATTAAATAATTCTTTACAAAGTAAATCATTAGATTCTGCATCCATAAATGAGTCCATAGAAACGGTAATAATATTAGAAAGTTCGTTTATAAGTTCCTTTCTACTAGCGTTTCTTTTTGCTTTCATTTTCAAAATTTCCATTCGACTTTTATTCGCATTACTCAAAACTTTTCACACCTTTAGTTTCTTATTTTTTGCCTTTTTTCTTGTAACCCTCAATATCTTCTGGATAATGTCCGGGATGTTGATTATATCTTCCTTTTTCCAGAGGACTCCCTTTTTCAGCGTCTGCAGTATGGAAATGGGGACCTCTTCCCATTTTATCTTCTCTATGTTCAATAATATATACTTTTTCATTTTTAATATTGGTGTATTCTTCTACCAATCTATGTTCACTAGTTCCATCATAAACAGGAGTAGGTTTTTGGCGTGGAGTAGAGTTGGGGATTCCAGCCTCACGTCTTGCTGCACCATTACTAGTTAACAATTTGTCTTGTCTCTCAAGATGATCTTTATAATTTTCGGCGGCTTTAGCAGCTTTTTTAGCAGCTTGGGCTGCATCTGCAGTCATTTTAACACCTTTCACCATTTTAGCAAGTTTTCCAACTGGTGTAACACCCAGAACCATCATTCCGCCAGCTGATACTCGATCCAACCATAAAAGTTTATCGCCTGTTGATGGATCTATACCTTCCCAAGCACGCCTTATATCATATTCCCCGGTCATCTCCCCATTTAATTTAAATTCACCATTCAATAATTTTAGGGGAGTAAAAACGTCCACCAACTTTGAAATTCGAATTTTTATGTATTATTTTATTAGATATAATAATCAGGATTTCCGTCCATTTTTATATAGTTTTTCTGATTTTATTTGATTTTTTTATGATAACCATTGAGTTCATGGTGCTTATATTTCAATTAAAGTAAATTAGGGCTTATAATAATTAATTAAACCAATAATCTATGTTATGTTTAATAAAAAGCAGCTGTATATGCTTCTAAGTGCATGATATAGCTGCTTTTTTTAAATACGACATCTATATATGTCGCAATATGAGATTGAATCTATTCATCTAAATTCGATTGTATTTAAAATATCATTTTTTCTACAACTTCAACAGATGGTCTTATTGTAGAGTTCGGAAATTTTTGTACTAAACGTTTTAAACACTCCACGTATTCTTTAGTTTTTTCGTCAAAATCTACATCCTCAAATACTTCACTAAGCCATTCTACTTCTTCTTCTGAAGCGGTATCTAAAAATTTAATAGTTTGTTCAATATCTTCGCTTAATAATTCTGCGAGTTCTTCCCAATATTTCTCAATTAAAAAAATATTTTCAGGATGAATTGCCTTTCGCTCCTCTATAATTTTTCTTACTTGTTCTTCAAACATAATTAATTCTCCTTTATTTGCATTTTTAAGGTTGTTTTGTTCCATCTGGGAATACAGTTCCAATCTTACCGTTTGTTTTTATTACTCCAACCCTTACGCCTTTATATTCACCAAATATCATATTTCCGTCTTTTACATTTATATTTTCTTGAAGGTTAGCAACATCACCAATGGGAACGCGATCAATATATGTCTCTTTACTAAGAGGCTTAAACCCTTGACACATAACGTGTTGAGGGTTTTTCTTCGTAAAGGGGCAGGTGCAAGTTACTCTGTTATTCGTCAGTTAAATAAACCAGAATCATACCAAGTATGGGGAGAAAAAGATGGTTGATTAAATCTTGGAGGAAATCAATGGGTATATAACAATCCTTCTTACATCAAGTTTGAGAAGAAAGGGCCAGTTAATCCGATTGCAGGAAAGCGTATTGTGTCCAAAGTGGACAACCTACGTTTCTATGATTCTCCATCTTGGCAGGATAAAGATGTTGCTGGTATATTAGATGCTGGATTAGGGTTTGCAATTGATGCGAAGATTATGGTGAATGGATCACCTCAGTATAAAGTGCAAAACGGCAGAGGTAATGTATATTACATTACAGCTAGTCCGTATTATGTACAAGTAAAATAAAAAAGCCGATTCCTATGTGAAATGCACTTCCAATTGTTAATTGTGTCTAACAATTGGGGGGCACTTCCCTATGAGTCGGCCTTTTTTATTTATGAAGCTTTATTCTCATTTAACATAGTTCCATACTGTACAGCTTTATTTGCATTCACTCTACCATTCTTCCAATAGGTTCCTGTTCCGGAGATTTTATCAGATGTGGCTTCAATAATTTGACGAATTTGTACGTTAGTGTAGCCTTGATTTGCTAATAATCCTGCAACTCCTGCCACCTGTGGGGTTGCCATAGATGTACCACTTAATGATCGGTACGTGCTGCCTTTATACGTAGAGTAGATACTCGAACCAGGAGCTGCTACATCCACCCAGCTTCCATAATTTGAGAAATGAGATTTTTGGTCATTTTGATCTGTAGATGCAACTGCAATTACTTCATTGTAATAAGCAGGATAATTTGGTCTTGTATTTCCATCATTTCCTGCAGCTGCAACTATCACAGCGCCTTTATTCCAAGCGTATTGAATGGCTTGTTGCAATGCAGTTCCTCCACTAGAAGCTCCTAAACTTAAGCTAATGACTTTTGCTCCAGCATCGGCAGATTCTCTGATACCTTTTGCTACAGCATCAAGAGTCCCACTTCCTTGACTATCAAGTACTCGGACTGCATATATAGAGGATTGTGGAGCAACTCCTGCAATTCCAATATTATTGTTTGTAAGAGCACCTGCAATACCCGCACAGTGTGTACCATGACCATTTCCATCATCTGATTGACTATCATTATCTACATAATCGTGGCCGTATATAACTTTAGAGGATAAATCAGGATGATTACCTTGTACACCGGTATCGACAATAGCGATTTTGACAGCAGGAGCACTTCTCTGTGCATCCCATGCCTGAGGTGCTTGGATTTTTAGTAGCCCATATTGATTACTAAAATAGGGATCATTAGGAGTCCAAAATGCATGAAAATAATAGTTTGGCTCTGCATATTCTACATCAGGATTATTCTTATAAATTTTTATTTTATCTTTGACAGTACCTTTAGTAAATTTAATAACTTCAAACTTCAAGACATCATCTTTTGATACAACGTCAGCTCCTACTGATTTATGAAATTCTTGAGTTTTACTAAGAGACGTATTGTCTTTAAATTTTACAATAATTTGGTTCGGAACATATTCCTTGGATAAGGAGTCTGCATTCGATACAGAGGGGTTATAAAGGATGCAACCAAAAACCAAAGATAACACAAGTAAAAAAACACCAATTTTACTTTTCAATAGAAAATTCCTCCCTATTATTTTATCTTTGTTGATGCACATTTCTTTTCAACTATATAGTTAGGTCAAGCGATGTATGATTAGTTTTGAAATTTCAGAAAATTCCCTCTAATAAAGCGAGCTATTAATGCAGAAGTTGTCCAAAGGATATTTCAATTACCAAGATGGTATTTTAAAGATAAATTTTAAAAGAAATCATGGTTTGGAATTATTTTCATTTCAAAAAGGTGTTTGGAAAAGTAAAGAAAGAATAAGAAAGTAACAGTGAACGGTTCGCCACAATACAAAGTACACAATAGCAAAGGACAGACATACTATGTAACTGCAAACGAAGCCTTTGTATATGTGAAGTAGGAGTTACAAAAGAGCACTCACTAATTCAGGTGTGCTCTTTTGTATAATATATTTTTTACTGCTTGCTCAATCACTTTACACAAGTTGCTATACTCATCTATTCAGAAAGTTTGAAAAACATTCAGCTAATCAAGGCTTAAATTCCTAATACTAATATTAATTTACAAATTAATTTTTTAAAGAGTCAATTAGGTCTGTGTTGCAGCGCTTAAAGTGAATTTCATAACATTCTTCTTCAGAAAATATTTGTGCAATTTGCCCTGTACTCTTATCAGCAATTATAAATTCATTAGTTTCAGAAATGTCCCAAAGTTCCTCGATAGATTTTGTGAAATTCAATATTCTAACATTTGCCCATACCGGCTCTAAACAATTAGGAACTAATATAAAATATTCTGTTTTATGATTTGAAAAACTTAAAGAACCTAAAGAACTTTCAATCCATAAAATATACTTACTTTTAACATCACCAATAGGAATGTGAAATGTTGGATTAGAGTCTATATTACGAAACTGTTTCAATGCTGTGTCGAACAGTTTTATCCATTCAGAATCGGGATTTTCAAATTCAATAAGTTCTAAATTTGAAAATTGGCTAAAGACTTTTTTGGCACTGATTAATGCTTTTTTTCTACGAATCTTCTCATTTTGATATATCATAATTTTCCTGCCTCTCATTTGTTATAATAAATGAAACATCACTTTTTGAAAACCTTAATAAATCAACGTTTTCAGTTTAATTTAAAACACGATGAATTCAGAGGATATGTTTCGCACACAAGTTCACAAATGGGAACGGCAATCCATATTTATTAAAGGGATTGTAATACAAAATTATTGCGGAAATTTATGTTAAATGAATTGTTTTTAAAATAAAAATTTATCTAATACAGTTTAATTAAAAGGCTATTTTTTGCTCACATTTTGCTCACAAATGATATAAAAACGTGTGAAAAAATATGAAATTCACTTTTGAAATAAAATAAAATATAACAAATAAAAAGTGCCATAAAAGCTTGTATAACAGGCTTTTATGGCACTTTTATAGTACTTGTATTACACAAAATGAACAAGCTTAAAACTGTTCATTCTTCTCCCAAGATTCCACAATATAATGAGCAATTGTCGGATTAAATCCTTTTCCAACTAAGAACATAATTGCAGCAACCTCTGTCATTGCGTGTTGTTGAGAGGTATGTTTTGCTTCATTCATACCGTACTCTACCCATGGTTTTACGAAATCTAATACAGGTTTCTTTAACGACAAATAGTGTGTACCAACAACTTGTTGAATTTGTTGTTGTGTTGGTTCAGTGGGAATAGCTGTAGTAGGCCCTGGTGGCAAGATATGTGGTTGAGTGGAATCTAATGTTGGTGCAGGTGGTGAAACACGTGTATCCTGGTATGGTTGATACATTTGTGGTTGCTGATATGGAGCTTGTTGAGCTACGTAAGGATTCTGTTGGTACTGAGTTTCCTGACCTGGTTGTGTTACGTAAGGATTTTGATGGTGTTGAGTTTCATGAGGTTGCTGAGCTGTATATGGATTTTGATGGTATTGAGCTTCTTGAGTTTGTTGTGCTAAGTATGAATTCTGTTGATATTGAAATTCTTGTTGCTCTGGTTCTTGTTCTTCAAACTGCTGCTCTGGATATCGTTGTTCTTGATTTTGAGGATAGTATGGTTGCTCTGGATAAGGGTATTTATTATTGTAGAACATTTTTATTTCCTCCTTCATGATCGTACGTACAAAACAGTCTATGGGCGGACAAGAAAATATGTGATGAAAAAATGAGAGCGTGTTACAATAAGAAATTGGGTGAAGATAAATGAAAAAACAAGAAAAAATACAAAAAACAGTTGCTTTTGTAAGGGGTATTTTGGAAACAGATGCTAGTGGGCATGATTGGTATCATATTGAACGTGTACATAAATTGGCGCTTTCTTTGTCTGAAAAAGAAGGTGGGGATCGTTTTGTAATTGAGATGGCAGCTTTACTTCATGATGTAGCGGATGAGAAGTTAAATGAAAGTGAAGAAGCTGGTATGAAAAAAGTTTCTGATTGGCTAGAAGGATTGAATGTTACTGAAGAAGAAACTGAACATATCCTTCATATTATAATGAATATGTCATATAAAGGTGGGCATGGTGGCAAGGTAAGCACATTAGAAGGGAAAATCGTTCAAGATGCAGATCGTTTAGATGCACTTGGTGCAATTGGTATTGCCCGAACGTTTGCTTACGGCGGTGCAAAAGGACGTTTAATGTATGATCCGAACATTCCACCTCGAGAAGAGATGACAAAAGAAGAATATCGAAAAAATGATGATCCATCGTTAAATCATTTCTACGAAAAGCTTTTGAAGTTGAAAGATTTAATGAATACGGATGCTGCAAAACGAGAGGCTGAAATTCGCCATCGTTATATGGAAGAGTTTATAGAACAATTTATGAAAGAGTGGAATGCACAAATATGAAAATGCTAACAGTGGAAAACGTATCGAAATCATATGGAGATAAACCATTATTTGATGGACTATCATTTAGTATTGCAGAGGGTCAACGTGCAGGGATTATTGGAGTAAACGGTACAGGGAAATCTACATTATTAAAAATTATTGCAGGGGTAGAGATTCCAGATACAGGTGATATGACACATACGCGTGGTTATACAATTAGCTATTTATCACAGCAACCGGATTTTAATGAAAATTTAACAGTGCTTGAGCAAGTATTCCACGGTGATACGCCGCTAATTCGCCTTCTTCGTGAATACGAACAAGCGTTATTAAACATAGAAAAAGACCCGAGTAATGAAAAAGTGCAAGAACAATTATTTGCAGTGCAGCAACGTATGGATGCGATGAATGCATGGGAAGCAAATGCGAATGCAAAGTCGCTTTTAACGAAACTCGGAATTACAGATTTCACTGCAACTGTGGGGAACTTATCTGGTGGACAAAAAAAACGTATTGCAATGGCACAGTGCTTTATTGAAACACCTGATTTATTAATTTTAGATGAGCCAACAAACCATCTTGATCATGAAACAGTGGAATGGTTAGAAGAATATTTAGCACGGTATACTGGAGCAGTTTTACTTGTAACACATGATCGTTATTTTTTAGACCGTGTTACAAATCGTATTTTTGAGCTAGATAATGGTAATTTGTATAGCTATGAAGGAAACTATAGTACATTTTTAGAAGCAAAGGCACTTCGTGAGGAACAAGAGTTAGCACAAGAATCAAAGCGCCAAAATCTATATCGCCGTGAACTTGCTTGGATTCGCCGCGGTGCGAAAGCTCGTTCTACAAAACAAAAAGCACGTATTCAGCGGTTCGAAGAGTTGAAAGAACAAGAAGGTCCAGCAGCGAAGCAATCTGTTGATATTTCACTCAGCGGGAGTCGCTTAGGAAAGAAAGTGCTTGAGTTAAAAGATGTAACGAAGAAATTTGGTGAAAAAACGGTATTACATAATTTTAATCATATTGTGAAACCAGGCGATCGAATCGGTATTATTGGGGCTAATGGTAGCGGGAAATCATCTTTATTAAATATGCTTGCAGGCAAATTATCACCTGACAGTGGTGAAATTGAAGTTGGACAAACTGTGAAAGTTGCTTATTATACGCAAGAAAATGAAGAGATGAATTTAAATCAACGTATGATTGAATATATTAAAGAAATTGCAGAAGTCATTCATACAACAGACGGTAAAGTCATTGGAGTATCCCAAATGCTTGAGCGTTTCTTATTCCAACCGCATTCACATGGAACACCACTTGGTAAACTATCTGGTGGTGAAAGAAGACGTCTGTATTTATTACGTCTTTTAATGGGAGAGCCGAATGTACTTCTATTAGATGAGCCGACAAACGATTTAGATACACAAACGTTAACAGTACTAGAAGACTATTTAGAAGACTTCCCGGGTGTCGTTCTTACGGTATCGCATGATCGCTACTTCTTAGATAAAGTAGTAGATGAATTATTTATCTTTACTGGTGGCGGAGAAGTTCGTGAATTCCTAGGAAGCTATAGTGATTACCTAGATATACAAAAGGCCCAAGAACTATTAGAAAAAGTAGAAGTACAGAAAGAAAAGAAAGTGGAAGAAGCTCCAAAGCAACAACGTAAACGTAAACTTTCCTATCACGAACAACGTGAATGGGAAACCATTGAAGATACGATTGCTGGGCTTGAAGAGAAGCTTGAAACGATTGGAGAAGAACTTGCGAATGTAGGTTCTGATTTTACAAAAGCACAGGAGCTTTCTGAGGCGCAGCAGCAAACAGAAGAAGAACTGGAAAAAGCAATGGAACGCTGGAGCGAACTGTCTGACATCGTTGAAGGTTTAAAATAAAAACAAGCTGCATATATTGAAATGTAAAGAGAAAAACTTTACACTATTGGTAGAACATATTTTAGGAGGGAAAAAATGAGAACATCTAATCCAATGTTGAAAAAAGAAACCTTTCGTAAACAGGGAGCAAGTACGTCTGCGATGACAATTGGCGGAGCTGTAGGAAAAACATTTATTATGCTTGTCTTGCTTCTTGCAACGTCTGTCTATTCATACATACAGATGTATACGGGGAAAATGCAAATGCCAGTTTTAATTGGAGCATTAATTGTGGCTGCAATTATCGCATTTGCGGCTATCTTCTTCCCGAAAATGGCGCCTATTACAGCACCTATTTATGCAGCTGTTGAAGGGATTGTCTTAGGAAGCATTTCAGCGGTATATGCGATTCGTTTTGACAACTCTATTATTTTAAATGCTGTATTACTAACAATTTCAATTTTATTTGCAATGTTAGTTTTATATGCAACTCGTGTTGTAAAGGTAACGGATAAGTTCCGTACAGGTATAATGGCCGCGACGCTTGGGATTTTGGTTATGTACTTGATCGTTTTTCTATTAAACATGTTTGGTGTTACTGTTCCGTATATTCACCAAGGTGGAACAATTGGCATCATCATTAGTGCAGTTGTGATTATCGTTGCTGCATTAAATCTATTACTAGACTTCGATTTAATCGAAAATGGCGCACGTAGTGGAGCTCCAAAATATATGGAGTGGTACAGTGCGATGGGTCTAATGATGACATTAGTATGGTTGTACTTAGAAATTCTTCGTTTCGTTTCTTACTTTGCGAAAAATGACTAATTGAAAGAAATCCTGCATGATTGAAATATGCAGGATTTCTTTTTGTATTTTTTTAGATTTAAAGTGATGATTTCTTTTTAGAAATATATTATTTTGCATTTTTTACCTATCTTCTATTTTTTTCTACAATAAAGAAAAAATGTGAGGTGGTATAAATATGATGAATCGAGTTGTATTAATCGGAAGATTGACAAAAGATCCAGGTGCGCCACGTTTCGCATAACCACCACGTACCAGTGGTGGGATAAAGTGACAATCGTGAGAAATCGAATATATACCTATGCTATAGGTTGAAACAGATATTATCACATATTGATTGAACTGATTAATCGAGTTTCAACGGGGAAGTACCGTTGATATACGGAGAAAACACATAAGTATGAGAAATGGTAAACTCATCCGTGGTATAAACACTGAGACTCCCCTATGCGATGTATGCTGTAATATACAGACGTATAAAGCGAGGTAAAGACGTAACTTGAAATCCTAAGTCTGTGTGCAGATATGGAATATATATAGTGCGGGTGTCCGTAACCTACGGTTAGGCAACGAAAAGATGTTTGAAGTGTCGTCATTTGTGACTCTAGAAATGGAGACCCAATATAGTTGGAATATAGCATTCTGGTTTTGCGTATTCCCTTTTACTTGAAATAGTAAGTTGAAATGTAAGGAACAACTATTTCTCAAACCTTACTTAGAACTATCGGCATATAGTCTTGACCTAAGGGTTACAGAAAAAGGATAGATTAATCGGAACGTGGGAGAGCCTTTAAATGGAGTTTTACAGAACGTTGAAGTTTAAAGGAAGTCAGAGGTCTCGTAGTAGTCAGAGATGGAGAAAAACCATTACAGGGCAAAGGGGACCAGTCAACTTATCAAGTTTAACGATTCGATAGAGAAGTTCAAACTTTCTGTAAGAATGAATTGTGAACCCTAAAGGCAGGTGATGTCTTTATGAACTTTAGCACAAACTTCTCAAATGAAACTGAACTCAAAAGAGCTCAGGACCAATTATATGAATTATCAAAGAAAAATACACGTTTTCATAGCTTATATGAAATGGCATTCAATGAGACCACAATAATTACAGCTATTCATAAAATCAAAGCCAATAGGGGGGCTAACACTCCTGGTGTTGACGGACATGATATTCGAAGATATTTGCAAATGGATAAAAACAACGTTATAAAGCTAATCACTAAAGCTGCACGAAACTACAAATCCAAACCAGCCCGAAGGGTTTATATCGAAAAAGCGGATGGAAGTCAACGACCATTAGGGATACCAACGGTCGTTGACCGTATTATTCAAGAATGTATTCGTACAATACTTGAACCAATCGTAGAAGCAAAATTTTACGACCATAGTTACGGATTCCGTCCTTACCGCAGCTCTAAACATGCTGTTAGACAAGTGAATCATTTCATTAATACTACTAAGTCTTATTATGCAATCGAAGGTGACATAAAAGGTTACTTTGATAATATCAACCACAGATTTCTAATTAAGAAACTATGGAGATTAGGCATAAGGGACAAGCGAATAATAAAGATTATTCAAATTATGCTTAAAGCAGGATATATGGAATATGATTTTAAATTCACTACGGAAAAGGGAACTCCACAAGGCGGTATAATTTCACCCTTACTTGCAAATGTGTATCTAAATGATTTCGACTGGATGGTAGCACGTAGATTCTACAAAGCGAAACCAACTGGAATTTCAAAGGAACCGAGAAAGCAAAGGGAGAGGCTGGTTAGACAAGGTAGAAATAAATGCTACCTAGTTAGATACGCAGATGATTGGATTATACTTACTCAAACCTATCAAGAAGCAAGACGTTATCTTGAATATTTGCGCAAGTATTTCAGAATTAAGCTAAAACTTGAATTGTCTAAAGAGAAAACAGTCATAACAGACTTAAGGGAAAAGCCAGCACTCTTCTTAGGGTTTGATATTTATGCTGAAACACCTCTCCGCAGTAATAGTGGAAATATAGTTGGCAAAAACAAACCCAATCATAGAAAAGTCAGTGGTCAAATTAGTAAAGTTTGCAAAGAAATAAGGAAGATGAGGAAAGTTTTAAAAGAAGAATTTTGGATAGAACAAATCATCAAAGTTAATCAAATGCTCGAAGGATATGCGGAATATTGGAAAGTCGGTATTTGCGCGGATACATTCGATAGAATTGATTACAACGTAAATAATTCCTTATTTAGAACTTTCAAGAAATTGTTCCCTAGCGGCTACATGAGGCATAAAGTAAAAATGTGTGAGTTAGGAAACCGACCTAGTAGACACCATAAATATCAGGCAAAAACCTTCGCAATCAAAAAGGAAGGGTTTTGGGTTGGAGTCACAAAAGCTTCATATACTCCTTCGGAGTGGCTGGAAAAACCATTTAACCAAAGGACGACACCTTACACTATAGTAGGAAGAGAAATCTACTACAAACAAAGGAAGAAGCTGTTAAGACTGGATAGACCTCATATAATGACACTACAGGATTTTTATCTCTGCAAAGGTACAAAGAGTAAATATAACTTTGAATACTTTATGAACCGTGAATATGCGTATAACAGGGATAGAGGAAAATGTAGGTGCTGTAATGTCGGATTAGACTTTATGAAGGAAAATGCACATTGCCATCACATTGAACCGTACTTACCTATGGATTTAATTAATAGAGTCGCTAATCTAGCATGGGTATGTAAAGAATGTCATACATCCATACACTGTGAAAACTATGTGTTAAGTTATAATGCTAAAACAATAAAGAAAATTGACAAATTCAGAAGTAAATTACTTCAAAAATGAATCGTTAAAACTTATAGGGTTGTATCGGTGACGAACAATCTAATGAAAAAGAATTAACTCCATGTATTGAGTTAAGAAGTAGGATAAGTTGATGGAAAGCCGTATGCGTTGAAAGGCGCACGTGCGGTTTGGGGCGGGGGAAAAAGTGAAGATAACGTCAAAACTTTACCTATCGCGACCCGTAAGGGTTAGTAGCTACCCTAGCTCTTACGAGCTAGGATGCTACACATAACTATACTACACAAAGCAAGGGATTGCTTATGCACGTATATGCGTTGCGGTAAATAGAGGGTTTCGAAATAGCCTAGGAGAGCAGCAAGCAGATTACATTTACTGCGTCGTCTGGAGAAAATCGGCTGAGAATGTGTCAGATTATTGTCAAAAGGGATCGCTTGTTGGGATTACAGGTCGTATTCATACGAGTAATTATGATAATGAACAGGGGAAAAGAGTGTATAAAACAGAAGTTGTGATTGAAAGAATTACGTTTTTGGAGCGGAAGAAAGAGGAAGCTTCACGGTAGAGAAAGGAGGTATAAACAAAAACTTGGTGTAATTACCAGATAACTATTATTTTTCACTAATCCCTTCCTATAAGTAACTGTCGAGAGATAAAAATATCGTTTTTGGGATGCTTCAAAATCTTAGATTAGTGGGTATATGAGATGATTCCTAGTAGAGAAAATCTAAACCCCTTGTTCAATATGGACAAGGGGTTTTTGTTCAAAGAAAGTATAACTTTTCGATTGCTTTTGCAAGATGTACTGGCGGAAAAAATGACATACGTAGCCAAAACTTTAATTGTTCATTTTTTTGAAAAAGATCGACTTTCAATTGTAGTAGCCTGTATAAATCTTTTTCAGGATTTTGTGAATCAATTTTACTTAAGTATTGAAGTTTTGAAGCTAGTTCAGTTTCTTTTGTATCACGTAACACATGAAGAAAGAGGTCATCTTTTCCTTTAAAATGTGTGTAAATGGATTGCTTTTTCATGCCGGCTTTTTCAGCTATTAAAGAAAGGGGTGTTCCTTCATAACCATGAATTGTGAAATATTTTAGAGCTGCACCCTTAATTTTATTACTGTTCAATAAAATCACCTCAAATTTTACGAACGTTCGTCAGTTATGTTAGCGAATTAAATAAATGTATGTAAGCGGAAATTATATTTTGATATCTAAACGAATAATTTTAAAGATTTACATTCAATCTAATTAGGAAAAACTTTAAAAGAAGGGGAAAGGATGTTAGGAGGCGAATGGAATCTGCCCGTATTGTTGTTATTTATATGGTGTCGAAGGGTACGGTTTCTTAAATATAAAAAGAGTGCATTCTAAGAAGAAACAATATTGCATTAAAATTTTAGCTCTTCACTTCGTTTTATATACATCGTAATGTGGGTCTAACCTGGAATAGGTCTTAAGTCTGATTTGAAAACGGTTCTTAAGCTCGTTATGGAAAACTAAAAAAATAGTTAAGATAAGAGTATCAAATCGAAGGGAGGCAAGCACAAGATGAAACAATTTTTAACGTTTATCGCAGCCGGTATTTTGGCTTTAATTGCTCTTGGTAGTCTTGCTGGTATTGTAGGATTCGCAATTGGAGCAGGGATTGCGTACTGGAGCTATAAATCATTTGTGCGAGCACAATCATTTTTTGGAAAGTTAGCTTGGGGTATTTTCGGTTTAATCGGCTTGTCAATCGCCCTTTCTCATTCCCCAGCATTGATCGGTATTGTAGCAGTAGTAGTACTATACTACGGATACCGTGAGTGGAAAAAAGAAAAAGATGTAGTGGTTGATTCTGCTTCAGAAAGTTCTAAACGATATAGCAACTTTGAAGATGAGTGGAACAAGTTAATGAAAAACTAATATAAAATAACTGAAATCATAAAGTAGAAGAGAGGAAGATTAGAATGAAACAATCTTTATTCGGACGTGTACGCGATGCAATTTTAGCAGACTTTCATAATGTATTAGATGAGAAGGAAAGAAAAAATCCAATCGCTATGTTAAACCAATATTTACGCGATAGCGAGCGTGAAGTAACAAAAATTGAGAAATTAATCGAGCGTCATAAAACATTAAAATCTAACTTTGCTCGTGAACTTGAGCAGGCTCGTTATTTCGTAAATAAGCGATCAAAGCAGGCGATCATTGCACAAGAAGCAGGAGAAGTGCAATTGCATGAACGTGCATTAGAAGAAGTAGCATACTATGAAGGGCAAGTATCACGTTTAGAAGAGATGTATGCAGGTGTAGTGGAGCAAATTGATGAGTTAGAACGCCGTCTTTCTGAAATGAAAAATAAGCTAAAAGAAATGAATGCAAAGCGTATGGAATTGATGGCACGTGAAAATATGGCCCATGTGAACCGTCGTATGAATACGGCTCTTCATAAAATGGATGAGAACAACCCGTTCTTACGATTTGAAGAAATTGAAGATCACATTCGTGATTTAGAGCTTCGCATGAATGAAGATCATGAACGTGATACATTTGATATGAAAATTGCAAAACTTGAGCGCGACATGAAAGGAAAGGATGAAGTATCTTTAACAAAATAATTGTAGTGCATCATAAAATGAGTTTATGGTGGTAGAAAAAAGGTGTTGCAAAGCAATACCTTTTTTATTTATCCCGTATTAACGGGCAGTAAGACCCTCATCCTAAGATTAAGCGAAAGCAAGGAAGGCAGGGGCTGATTAAAGTTATTATCAATCTACCTTTTTTGAGCGGAAGAGAGAAGGAACATGATACTAAAAAGGGGTATATCAATAGGGGTAGTTGTTACATGATATTCACCAATTCTATTAAGACTATAATTGTGATTAGAAAAAGCAAGCGTCTCAGTAGGAGTATAGCGATAGAACATGTTACAATACAGCTAAGAACAAGCAATAAAGGAGAGTTTATTTACGTGAAGATTAAAGCAATTGAACCGACGCCAAGTCCAAATACGATGAAAGTTATCTTAAATGAAGTGTTACCATCAGGAGCACGTAATAATTATACAAACGAAAATGCAGAACAAGCACCAGAGCAAGTGCAACACATTTTAAAAATTGAAGGTATTAAAGGTGTATATCATGTTGCGGACTTTCTAGCAGTAGAGAGAAATGCGAAGTATGACTGGAAAGTACTTTTGCAACAAGTTCGTGCTGTGTTTGGAGAAGAAGTCACTGAAGAAGATGAGAGAGAGCAACTTTCACATTTTGGTGAAGTGAAAGTATTCATTCAAATGTTCTTTACGATTCCGATGCAGGTGAAATTAACAGATGGAACAACGGAAGAACGAGTGGGCTTACCAGACCGTTTTAAAGAAGCAATTATGAAAGTGCAAATGTCTGCACCTAACGTTGTGAAAGAGCGTAAATGGGTAGAACAAAGTACACGTTATGGGAATTTTGAAGAAATCGGAAAAGAAGTTGTGGAAGAAATTGTCGCCGCTTATCCAGAAGACCGTGTTGAAAAAACTGTAAAAGAATTATTAGATCAAGCGGGTGCTAAAGAAGTAACGATTACAAAGCGTGAACCATATAAAGTAACAGAAGAAATGATGGCGGATCCTGATTGGAAAAACCGTTATGCAGCGCTTGAGCAAATGGATCCAACAGAAGAAGATATTCCTGTATTGAAGAAAGCGCTAGAAGATGAGAAAGTATCTATCCGTCGTTTAGCAACAGCGTACTTAGGTATGGTAAAAGGTGATGAAGTATTACCATTACTGTATAAAGCTTTACTAGATCGTTCTGTAAGTGTACGCCGCACTGCGGGTGATTGCTTATCAGATGTAGGAGATCCAGCAGCGATGTTTGTTATGATTAAAGCACTTAAAGATCCAAGTAAATTGGTGCGTTGGCGTGCGGCGATGTTCTTATTTGAACTTGGTGATGAAAGTGCAATTCCAGCACTACGCGTAGCGCAAGATGATCCAGAGTTCGAAGTAGCAATGCAAGCTCGTCTAGCATTAGAACGTATTGAAGGGGGAGAAGAAGCGAAAGGATCTGTTTGGAAACAAATGACGGAGTCTCGCAAAGGAGAATAATCATATGATCGTTTTCTATGATAGTAGGTGTCCGATGTGCACGGCAGTCGCAGAGCGTACAAAGAAGCTTGATAAAAAAGATACGATGAAGTTTGCCTCTTTTCGTGATAAAGATGTTGTAGAGGAGTATCAACTTTCTACAGAGTTACAAGAGAAGATGGAGCAAAGACTTTACATTTTAAAAAATAACAAATGGTATGACGGGATTGGTAGCGTATATGTTTTAGCAAAAGCTGTGCCGTCATACTGGTTTGTGGTTCCTTTTATCAAGTTATCTATTTTACTTGGATTTGGAAATAAAGTGTATGATTATATTGCAAATAGAAGAAAACTTGTACCAGTTGGTCACTGTCGTGAAGGAGTTTGTGAAATTCCATCAAAAAAATGATGGTAACGCTATCTTTCTTTTGCACCTATTATAAGAGCGTGATATGATGAATTTGGAATGAAAGTTGAAGGAGAGATTACAAGATGTCAAATGCATACGAAGAATATATGCGTCAAATGGTAATTCCAATGCGTCAAGAGTTAGTGCGTGCTGGATTTGAAGAATTAACTACAGAAGAAACTGTAAAAGAATATATGGAAAATGCGACAGGTACAACATTAGTTGTCGTAAACTCTGTTTGCGGATGTGCAGCTGGTTTAGCGCGTCCATCAGCTGGTCAAGCGGTTGTACGTTCTGAAAAACAACCTGACCATCTTGTAACTGTATTTGCAGGACAAGATAAAGACGCAACAGCTACAATGCGTGAGTACTTCGGAGATATTCCTCCATCTTCACCATCTATGGCGTTACTAAAAGGAAACGAAGTTGTTCACTTCATTCATCGTCATGAAATTGAAGGAGCAACAATGGAAGAGATTATTAATAACTTAGAACAAGCTTTTGAAAAGCATTGCTAAAAAGGGGGAGTGATTCTCCCTTTTTTCTTTATATATTGAGGTGAAAAGATGATTGTAACAACAGCAGGACGAACGAATAAGGAAATGACAGCATATGCAAAAGAGGTAGCGGAAGAATTACAATGCTCTTTTGTAGTACGGAATGATATATCGGTATATAAGCTACATGAGCAGTTTGAACAAGATGTACTCGTTGTAGGAAAGAAACGATTAGCAATTTATCCAAAAGGTACAGAAGAATCGTTCTTTTTCCATCCTAATTCTGCAATGTTTCGTGTGAAAAGATTAATGAGGGGAGAACATGATCCATTTGTACAAGCTGCAAAATTAGAAAAAGGAATGACGGTGTTAGATTGTACGCTCGGTATGGCATCAGATAGTATTGTTGCAAGCTATGTTGTTGGAGAAGAAGGAGCTATAATGGGGCTTGAGGGGAATCGTTACATGGCCTATATAATGAATAAAGGTTTAAAGCAGTGGTGTGCGGGTATTTCAGAAATCGATGAAGCGATGCGTAGAATTAGAGTGAAGAAAACTGAGCATTTTGATTTCTTAAAGCGCTGCGAAGACAACTGTTATGATGTTGTTTATCTGGATCCAATGTTTGAAGAAACGGTAATTGAATCAGATGGGATTCGTGGCTTAAAACACTTTGCTTTGTATAATGATGTCACAGATGAAACAATTGCAGAAGCAAAGCGTGTTGCTAGAAAACGTGTTGTCTTAAAGGATCATTTCCGTAGTACACGATTTGAGCGACATAACTTCTTAGTATATAAGCGAAAAAGTGCGAAATTTCATTTTGGTGTAATTGAACCTTGCTAATTATTTGAAAAGATGTATAATAAGCAATAATCAATTATATATGATGTCGTAGATGAAGAGAGTAGTCCTTCTTCAGAAGGAAAGCGAGCTAGGGATGGTGAGAGCCTAGTACGGAGAAGAGGATGAAGCGCACTTCGGAGACGCTGCTTGAAATGAATAGTAGAGTAAGCCGGGGCCCCCTGTCCTCGTTATAAACGGGAAAGTGGTTCTTCGGAACAACAAGGGTGGTACCACGGGTGATAACTCGTCTCTTTTTTAGAGACGGGTTTTTTGTGTTTAAAAAAATAAGGAGGGAGTAACATGGAATATAAAATTCAATTAGCAAAAAGTTTATTTGAAATATTAAAATCAGAATTATCATTGGAACAAATTACAGGTTTAATTGAAACTCCGAAGCAAGATGAATTTGGAGACGCGGCATTCCCTTGTTTTATGCTTGCAAAGCAATATAAAAAAGCACCCGCAATTATCGCGAAAGAAATTGCTGAGAAGCTAAACAATTCATTTTTTACAAAAGTGGAGGCAGTTGGACCATATGTGAACGTATTTTTCAATCGTCACATAGTAAGTGATGATGTATTAAAAGCGATTTTAGTTGAAAAAGAAGAATATGGACAGGGGTACTTTGGGCGAGAAAAAACAGTAGTAATCGATTACTCTTCACCAAATATCGCGAAACCGTTCTCCATGGGACATTTACGTTCAACGATGATCGGGAATTCTTTAAAACATATCGCTGAAAAGTGTGGATATGAGGTTGTAGGAATCAATTATATTGGTGATTGGGGAACGCAGTTTGGGAAATTAATTACCGCATATAAAAAATGGGGAAATGAAGAGCTTGTAAAAGAAGATCCGATTCGCGAATTATTCAAATTATATGTTCATTTCCACGAAGAAGTGAAAGAGCATCCAGAGCTAGAAGAAGAAGGCCGTGCATGGTTTAAGAAATTAGAAGACGGTGATGAAGAAGCAGTTTTTTTATGGAATTGGTTCCGTCATGAATCTTTAAAAGAATTCTCTCGTATTTATGAACTTCTTGGTGTTGAATTTACAAACTTCCAAGGAGAGGCTTTCTATAATGATAAAATGGGCGATTTTGTTGATATTTTAGAAGAAAAAGGGTTATTAGAAGAATCGGATGGAGCACAAGTTGTTAATTTAGAAAAAGAAGATATGCCGCCATGTTTAATTAAAAAATCAGATGGAGCTACACTTTATGCAACGCGCGATTTAACAGCGGCACTATACCGTCAAAACACATATGAATTTGATAAAGCGTTGTATGTAGTAGGCGCAGAACAAAGCTTACACTTCACACAATTTTTCACTGTATTAAAGAAACTTGGTTATAACTGGGTAGATGGTATGGCTCATGTACCATTTGGACTCATTTTAAAAGATGGTAAAAAAATGTCCACACGTAAGGGGAAAGTCGTATTACTTGAGGAAGTATTAGAAGAAGCGATTACGCTTGCAGAGCAAAATATTGAAGAGAAAAATCCGGACTTAAAGCAAAAAGAGGAAGTTGCTAAGCAAGTTGGTGTCGGGGCAGTCATTTTCCATGATTTGAAAAATGAACGTATGCATAATATTGAATTCTTTTTAGAAAAAATGCTGAAGTTCGAAGGGGAAACAGGACCATATGTTCAATATACACATGCGCGTGCTTGCTCCATTTTACGAAAAGAAAATGCTGAATTTGAAACAGAAGCGTTTCAATTAAACGATGATCATAGTTGGAGTACGATAAAATTATTAAATAGATTTCCACAAGTCGTTGAAACAGCCTTCTTCAAAAATGAACCGTCACATATTGCGAAGTATTTGTTAGATGTAGCACAAGCATTTAATAAATATTATGGAAATGTTCGTATTTTAGAAGAGGATAAAGAAAAGGAAAGTAGACTTGCACTTGTTTATGCAGTAACGATTGTGTTAAAAGAAGGATTGCGTTTACTTGGAATGGGTGCTCCGGAAGAGATGTAAATGAGTACAATTTTATCGTGCTATTGTGCAGTGACAATTATTAACGTTACTGTAGTAGTTAATTACAAATAATGTGTTACTGAAGATGATAAATACAAAATAAAGCTTACTATATTGGCAGAATGACAAATCGGGCGTACCGTTGACCTGATTTGTTATTTTTATTTTTCTTACTATTTTTAATAATTATTTATTTTGTTTTTTCTTTGAAAGAAGGAGATGGTATCTTTTTTTCCTACAATGTATGAAGATGAACTTATATATAGTGCTATTGCAAGATATCATGTTAGAAGTGGTAATACTATCCCTAAACAGACAATCGATAAATTGATGTAAGTCTGTATCTTTTATTTTTTCGCGAATATGGCCATAGCCTTTTTAAAAATCTCATTTTCCTCCTTCAGACGAAGCATTTCTTTCTGCATTCGCTTCAGGTCTTCTAGCGTCATTTCTTCCTCATCAATCGTTGTGATAGGAGAATATTTTTTTATCCATTTATAAATCGGTACTTCTGATACACCATATTCGCTGCTTAGTTCTTTCACAGATCAGCCTGAATGATATAGTTCAACAACCATCTTTTTAAATTCTTCATTAAATTTCTTGTTTGCCATACGGACACTTTCTCCTTGAAATCCATTGTAAGGACTTAACTAAGTTGTGTTCATATGACTATACTAACTCCACTCCACAAAGTATAAAGAAAGAAGGAATATACATTGTTGATTCTAAAGAAGTAGTTAGCAGTAATTTGAGGTAAAGATGATTGTGATATTGCATTCCATAAAAAAGAATGTTACTCTAAAAATAGAATTATGAGAGGACTGATGGATGAATAATGATTAACTAATCTATATTTTAATTTGAAATTAATAACTTCAAACTACAAAATATAGGGTTAGTCTATCCATTTTTATAAATCAGTTCATACTTTATTTGTCATGATTCCAATGATTAATAAGAACTTATTAAGTATAAGTGAGATACTAATCCTTCCGATTACAAATTGGGAGGATTTTTTTATTCTCTTATAGGTAAGTTGATATTTATTAATCCGTAACTGTAACCTAACAAATAAAGGAGAGAGAAAAATGAGGAATTCAGACACTATTGTTACACATGTAATGCTCTATATAAGTCGTTAATATCCATCAAACTTATATGGAGAAATTAAAAAATTGATGGATATTCCGACTTTATATGAAAAGTGTTGATATATAAAGGAGGAATTATTATGTCAATGATAAAAGTTCAAGACTTAACTTTTTCATACCCAGGTAGCTTTGATAATATTTTTGAAGGTGTAAACTTTCAAATAGATACAGATTGGAAACTAGGGTTTATTGGTAGAAACGGACGAGGTAAAACGACATTCTTTAATTTATTATTAGGTAATTATGAGTATAGTGGGAAGATCACTTCTTCGGTAGAATTTAATTATTTCCCTTACCCAGTTTCGGATAAGAACAAGTTCACTCATGAAATCCTTGAAGAAATTTGTCCCCAAGCAGAAGATTGGGAATTTCTGCGTGAAATATCCTATTTAAATGTTGATGCCGAGGCCATGTATCGACCATTTAAAACATTATCAAATGGAGAACAAACAAAGGTGTTGCTTGCTGCACTGTTTTTGAATGAGGGTCAATTTCTATTAATTGATGAGCCAACAAATCATCTAGACACTGATGCACGAAAGATGGTCTCTGATTATCTAAGGAAGAAAAAAGGGTTTATTTTGATTTCACATGACAGAATCTTTTTAGATGGATGCGTTGACCATATCTTATCTATAAATAGAGCAAATATTGAAGTTCAAAGTGGTAACTATTCTTCTTGGAAGTTAAATTTTGATAGACAGCAGGAACACGAAGAGGCTACAAATGAGCGTCTACAAAAAGACATAGGGAGATTAAAACAGTCTTCAAAGCGTTCAGCAGGTTGGTCTCATCAAGTGGAAGCTTCCAAAAATGGAACAAGGAATTCAGGATCTAAGTTAGATAAGGGTTTTGTAGGACATAAAGCGGCCAAGATGATGAAGAGAGCGAAGAACCTTGAATCAAGGCAACAAAAAGCTATTGAAGAAAAGTCAAAATTACTAAAAAATGTGGAGAAAACTGAGTCGTTAAAATTAGAACGATTGAAATTTCAGTCAAATGAATTGGTTGTTTTGGCTGATGTGTCTGTTAAGTATGATGACCAAATAGTAAATGAACCAATTAGCTTCATAGTTGAACAAGGGGATCGAATTGTACTTGATGGAAAGAATGGAAGCGGGAAAAGTAGTATCCTAAAACTAATTCTAGGACATCCAATACAGCATACAGGCTCAGTTAATTTAGGTTCAGGACTCATCATTTCCTATGTCCAACAAGATACTTCTCATTTGAAGGGATTGTTATCGGACTTTATTGAAGAGCACGAGATTGATGAGACGTTATTTAAATCCATCCTACGTAAGATGGATTTTGACCGAATTCAATTTGAGAAAGATATATTTCATTATTCTGGTGGACAAAAGAAAAAGCTACTTATCGCTAAAAGTTTATGTGAGAAAGCTCATTTATATATATGGGATGAACCATTAAATTTTATTGATATTTATTCGCGTATGCAGATTGAAGAGCTTATTCAACAATTTAATCCCACAATGGTTATTGTTGAGCATGATAAGGCATTTCAACAAACAGTTGCAACAAAAACTATATCTATATAGTTCAAAGTGAGTGATTGAAGATATAATCAGTAAATCAAGTCATTAAACTATAGGGCGCTTTAATGGAGTGATGAAAAAAGCCTAATTTCTCTACAATAAATTGAGAAATTAGGCTTTTTAATAGGAAAAGTAGGATACATATTAACAGAATGCACTCATAAATGGGAATATGATATAAGACCATAAGGTTTTCCTACTATTTATTTATTGTGAAATGAGGGTTTTCGAGTTGTTTTTGATCAATGTTTATTTCAAAGCTACATTTACACCTGTTGAATTTTTAAAATATTGTTTCTGTATATCTAAATTAACAATTTTTAAGTGGAGAAGAAAAGATAAATATTTAATGTTACAACTTTAAATGAATACGAGTATAAATGTATAGATGTACATTTATACTCAAGGTGGAATTAGAAATTCTATATGAGTAACAGTAATAAATGTAATCATTAGAATAGGATCTCAGTAACGATAATAATTGTTTCAAAAGGAAGAACTATGTACGTTATTATGGAGTATATAAGCTTTTATAGTAACGATGATAGTTGTCTCTGGACAGCTATTTACGTACAGTAAAACTCCGAAGAAATAAGAAGTTAGGTGGGAGATAAACTACCCGTAAAAGCCAAATTGATGAAGGCTAATAATCGGAGGGAATGAAGGAAACCTCCACTGATTATTAGCCTTCACTTTATATTATTTACAATATATCCAAAAAAGATAGAGATATATTGTAAAATTAGTATTAAGCTTTACAAGTGAAAGAGGTCAAAAAGAAGATCATAAAACTGAAAATTAAGAAATTTTCAAATGGAAAATGGGGGATTTTAATGAGAAAAATGATATTATATAGCGATCAAATACAAGAAGATAGAAAATTGGATTATGAGCTTTTAAGGTTATTAAATAAAGAAAACCCTTCAATAGCATATCTTCGATCATCTTCAGATGAAACAGGAAAGTATTTTAATAATGTAGTTAAATATTATAGAGATTTAGGAATTAGCAAAGTAGAATATTTTGATTTAGATAAAGAATATGATGAAAGAAAGGTTAATAACATATTTAATTATGATGCAATACATCTTTCAGGTGGAAATACATTTCGCTTTTTAAATTCCCTACGAAAAAGAAATTTATTACATTCATTAAAATCTTATGTGGAAAATGGTGGGGTTTTAATTGGTGTTAGTGCAGGTAGTATAATATCTACTAAAAGTATTGATACAGCTCAATTTGTAGACGAGGATATTATAGGACTAGAGGATAGAAGCTCTTTAGGTTTTGTAGATTTTGATTTTATGCCTCATTGGAGTGAGGAGCAAAGTGAAAAATATTTAGAATTATTAAAGGATTATTCCAGGCTGAAAAATAGGACAATTTATGCTTGTAAAGATGGTGATGGGATAGTTATTGATGGAGAAGATATTAAATTGATTGGAAATGTTATAAAAATCTAATTTGGCTTCAATTTATCAAATACATTTTGTCTAAATGAGCTGAACAGATGTCTAGATACATTAAGAACTTATGGACATGAAAAAGTGTTTTTATATCTAGAAAATATTTTTATCATTTGCTCAAAGTAGGGAACGAAATCAGCAATTTCAATATAAACAGAAGGAGGTAGCTCAATTGAAAGAGTATGATTGGGATAATAAGTTGGAGTATTTGAGAAATACAAGGGATCTATATTATAACGATGATTATCTAAGTTTTTTGGTGAATTCAGTTTGGAAAATCTCTAAACCAGTTCATATTGTTGACTATGGTTGTGGATATGGTTATTTAGGTCTGAAACTATTACCTCTGTTACCAATAGGGTCTAGATATACAGGAATTGATAAGGGGAAGAAACTAATTAATAAAGCAAGAGAGTTATTCCGCATTCTTCCATATGAAGCAGACTTTCTTGAGGCAGATGTTACTGAAATTAAATTAGAAAGTAAGTATGATATAGCAGTATGTCATGCTTTTTTATTACATATGAACGATCCAAAGACAATGTTACAAAAAATGATAGACTCGGTCGTTGATGAAGGTAATATCATATGCTTTGAACCACATTGGATTTCGAATATGTCTTCGTATAGTCTTAACAATCTAGAGCAATCAGAAATTGTTCAGATTGGTGTTCTTCAAAAATTATTTGAAAAAGATGCAAAACGAAATGGTAAAGATGGAAACATCGGTATTAAATTACCAACATATCTAAGTGAGCTAGGGGTAGAAAATATTGAATGTAGAGTTAGTGATAAGATTAATTTTCTTAATGTTAATGAGGATCAAAGAGATAAACAGCAATTGTATCAATCACTCAAGGAAGAGGGAATCGGTAATACTCCTGCTGAAAAAGAAGAATTCATTGAACGTTTAATAAATCGAGGGCTGATATACAATGAAGCGATGGTGCAGTACGAAGCAGAATTACAATTTTCTAAAGCATTCACTATAGATTCTTCTCTAGTATATGCTCCAAGTATGAAAATTACTTTTGGCATAGTGAAAAGCAAGTAATGTAAATAAAGAAATGAGTTAGGACTTCTAAGGCTGTATACATGTTAGAAGTCTTATTTTTTAGTTTGATAGTATTTTCTAAAAGAAAATATGTCAAAATCGTGTACGAATGAAAATAGATTCGATATTAATTTTGAAAACCTCGCTTAAATCACCTATTTCCTATGGAAAAACAGAGATAGTCTTGTTATGATAACAAGCATAGTCCTTTTTTATAACTAGAATAGATAGAATTGTGAGAAAAGTCCGAGAAAAGGACGCGCACAAGGGAGGAACAACATGAAGCGTGTTGCTTGGTTTACTGATAGTACAACTGCAAACTTTACAACAAGTGCAGATAATTTTGTTATACCGATTGAAATTGTTATTAATGGAACGGCTTACAAAGACTGTGAAGAAGGTGTTCGTGAACGTGTCTACGATGCATTAAAACAGGGTATAACTGTAACTACGTCACAACCTAATTTTGGAGATATGGTTGCACTCTTCTCTAAATGTAAAGAAGAATATGAAGAGGGATTTGCAATCACAATTAGTGGGAAAGTAAGTGGCACTTATCAAAATATGATACTTGCAGCAGAAATGGCAGGATTTCCTCTAGTTGTAATAGATAGTGAAACAACGAGTTATCCAATGGATGAAATTTTAACAAAAGCGCAAACGTTATACCGTAAGGGTATGACTTTACAAGATATACAAAAGACAATACAACATGTGGAACGTAGTCCTTATTATGTATTTCCAAAGGATTTGAAAGGTCTATATGCAAGTGGACGTGTGAAAGGTGTACAATTTATACTAGGCAGTCTATTAAGTGTAAACCTAATTCTAGAAGTAAAACATGGCGAACTTGTGTTGGAGAAGAAAGTTCGTAAAATACAAAAATGTAAAGAATATATGCGAAGCGAACTTGAAAAAGAAATGCCGAAAGTAGTCCATGTTTTCCATGCGAATGATGAAGAAGGGGCAGAAGAATGGATTGCTGATTTCAGAGCAGTATTTCCTGAAATGAAGTTTTTAATTTACCCACTTCCTATATCTTTTGCTGTTCATGCAGGTGCTGGAACAATTGCGATTAGCTTTTTGAAAGGGGAAACCCGTGAATAATTCACGGGTTTTTTTGATGTGCCAGTTCTTATTTTTTTATGTTGATGGAAATAATTTAGAGAATGAGAGATGAAGTGTTTTAGTAATAAGTAAGTGATTAACCATTAAAATAAATTAACGTGATAAGATTTCCAACATACGATATATGCTGGAGGTCGTATTTTATTCATAGTAATAACCTAATGTCATTTTTTCATTTTCCACAAAAACAAGCACAGATAACATAAAAGAAGAACACTAAATATGTAGAAAGCATTTGTAAATCCAAATAAATCTGATAAACTTCCGCTAAGCATCGGTCCGAAAAACATACCAATTGAGTAGGCTGTATTATAGATTGCAAAAAGTATTCCATATGCATGAACTCCGTTTTTGTCTGCGAGATATGTAAGTTCTGGTAAAGCAGGTGCTAGTAAAAGGCTAAAACTAATTCCAAGGATAGCAAGTACAAATATTTCCAGGGCGGTATGAGAAACAATCACTGTAAATGGGAAACATAAAGCAGCCAAAGCTATGCCTACTGCCATCGTTTGTTTTCTGCCAATTTTAGTTGAAAGTGTGCCAATGATTGGTGCGGTAAATCCATATGCGAGAGTTGGAACGGCAAATAGGAGTCCGATTGTCCCAGGGCTAAGGTGTAAGGTGTCTTGTAAGTAGAGTGGAAGAGTTGGCTCTAAAGCGCTAGGTAAGGCCGATCCTAGAATAATAATACCGATCATAATAAATAGGGAACGCATATTCAAGATAGATCGATAGCTAATTCGTTGGTTTGAGCTGGATTTTGGTTCATTATGAAGTAATGTTATTCGTAATATACCATCAATGAGTGCAATACTGGCAGCGATAATAAAGGGAAGATGATACCCTCCCCATTGATAAAGTGCCCCGCCGATTGTTGGACCAAGGAGCATCCCAGCTGCTTGTCCCGATAAAGCGAGACCCATGGCCTTTCCGCGTTCTTGCAGAGGGAACACATCTGCTAGAAGTGCTAATCCAGCTGTCCATGTTGCTGCTGCAGATATACCTTGTAGCATTCTTGCGAGCACGAGCAACCAGAAACTATTTGCAAGTCCGAATAATAGAGTCGCTGCTGCAAGTCCAAATAAGCCTAGAATCATAGGGAGGCGTCTTCCAACCTTATCGGAAACCACTCCCAAAATGGGAGTAGCAAGAAGTAAAGTAATAGCGTAACTACCGAATAAAAAGCCAATCTCTGTTTGGGAAGCACCTAGTGTTTCTGCGTACCGTGGTAAGATTGGGACAATCATTCCGTAGATGAGCATATCCGTAAAGACAGCTACTGCTACAACCCATAACGAAGCTTTTTGCACGCGAGACATTTTTAACCTAGCTTCCATCATTTTTCCTCCGTGTTCTTCTTATTTTCTAATCGAGATAACATTTTTTCCATTTTTTCAATGAAACGTAGCTGTATTTCACATTGTTCATAAATATTTTCAAAAATCAGGCTCACATGCTCTGGAATGTCTATCATTTTTTCTTTAATAGATTGTCCAGCTTTCATATTCTCGTACATTTCTATAATTTTCTTTTTTTGATCTTGTAAGGCGGATGAAATGTGTTCAAGAGAAACAGTATTTGTATCGAAAAAAGTAAGTGCTGTATATAACTCTGTTGGGAATACGACTGAAGATTGCTGGAATGACTGAAGCATGAGTGTATAGAATTCATCTTTTCCAGCAGGTGTAACACTATAAATTGCTTTGGAACGATTGCCCGTTTTTTCAACGGCATCAAGCTCTACTAATCCTTCTTTATCCATTTTTTTTAAAGCATGATAAATCGAAGCGGGAAAAACACCTGCCCAAGTGTCTGTTTGTGCTGATTGCATAGCTTGTTGTAATTCGTATCCAGACATAGGACCGTATTGCATGAGTAAACCTAGCACCATTAAACGTGTCATATGTATCCTCCGTTCAAATAGAAAATATAGAATACTAAACATTTAGTATTTGTTTATAATATATGTGGAAATATTTGTTTTGTCAATAAAAGGATGGGAATTGTTATGTCCCGTTATTTCAGGAAATAAGACCCACCCCAAAATTCAGCGAAAGTAAAGAAGTTTAGATGGGATACAAACACCGTATAAAATTTTGATTTATAAGTGGTGATTAACTTAATAAAATAAATTTTATTTCACCAAATTAAACAAAATACATGAAAAAATAGTTATTTTTATTCTTTTTAAACTATAATTTAAATAATATTTTCTATTATCGAAGATTATATAAGATTTTAATTGAATACATGATATAAGCTGTGTAGAATCTAAGCAAGCGGATAAGAATACTGCTTACTGATGCGCAAGAAAAATAATTACTAGAGGTGAATGCATGTTAGAATTTAGGCGATTAGAGATGTGTTTGAAGGAGAAACGATTTGTAGATGGATTACAGGATGTAAATAACGAAATTGCACATATAAAAGAAACCAATACGTTCTCCTATGTGAAGGAATGGCTTTCTTTGATTTCAGGGCATGAGGAATTTGATACGCTAATCCGTCTTACAGATGAAGGGCTTATGCATCAATATAGTGCCTTCCTAATTCGCTATTCATATAAAAAATTTCCAAATATGAGAACGCTCTCTTTATATTGTGATGAGCTAATTGATGACCGAAAAGTACTTGATGCTGAAAAGTTATTAAAAGACGCTTTGGACGATATAAAGGCAGAACAAATAGATTCTGATATTTTATCAAAAGCCTACTTTACATTAGTAAGATGCCTTTTAGAAATGAAACGAAATGAAGAAGCATTCCAATATATGAAAAAAGCTGAGAGTTATAGTACACGTCCAGTCTTTGATAAATGGGGCTATTTTTATATACAAATAGGAGAATGGGAGAAAGCGGAGCACTCACTTTTAGCGGGGATGGAACATAAGGAAAATGAAGAACTAGCGGTTTATTTATTATCACAGCTATATGCATATAAAGGTGAACAGAAACGAGCATTGCAATTGATTAATGATGCGATAGATCAGTTTCCGCAAGTACCGTATTTTTATTTCGAAAAGGTGAAACATTTACTAGATTTACAGTGTTATGAGGAAATGTTAACTGTAATAGATAAGATCGATCAGATATTACCGTACCATTCGTATAAAGCTTATTTTACACATTTACGTGCAGAAGCGTTGTATAAAATGAATAAGAACGAGGAGTTACTTGCTCTATTAAAAACGGAAGTATGTTTGAAGGAGTCACTATATCATAATATAGAAAAATACCCGAATGGGAAAAAAGTAAGATTGCCATTAGTACCAATCGTACAAAAAGATAATTATTGTGTTCCAGCGAGCTTGGAGATGATGCTTCGCTTATGGGGAGAAAGTCGTACACAAGATGAAGTCGCAAATCATATATTTGATGTAACAGGATCAAAATTTTCAGATACGGTTACTTATTTAGAAGAATTGGGCTATGTTTGTCGTTATTTCAAGGGGAACGAAAAGAACTATAAAGCATTACTCGATCAAAATATTCCTGTTTTATTAAGTATAGATATTGAACATGCATCCCATGTTCAAGTTCTTTCTGGATATGATGATCAGTTACAATCTTTTTTTGTTCAAGATCCTAATTTCTTGGAACCGCTTTTTGTTGAATATGAGAAGTTACAGGAAAGATATCGCTACACCGATGGTTTATCTATCGTATTTGTTCCTAAGGAGAAAAAGGAACAATTGTCATTTTTAGTAGAAGAGGAAGATGTATACTTCCGAAAGCTATTCTCTCTGACGGATCATTTAGAAGAGCAGGATAAAAAAGGGATTGAAAAACTCGTATCATTTTTACAAGAGACAAATGAAAATCCATACACGTGGTTATACACAATCAAACATATGGATGTTGAAGTGAATCAAGAGTTTATTCTTTTTTGTGCTGAAAGGTTAATGGAAAGATATCCGGATTCAGATTTTGTTAAGCTACATAGTGCACAATGCTTTATCCGTATTCAAGATCTGGAGCGGGCTAGTGATGTCTTGCAAAGTATTGAGAAAAAGAATAATCAAGCATTGTATCATTTTATACATGGCCGTTATTCTTTAGAGAAAGAAGAGTATGAGGAAGCAATTTCTAGCTTCCGCTCATCGTTACAATTAGATGCGGATCAGCCAATCGCATGGAGTTTTCTGGCATTATCATATATGTATATAGATCAGTCTGAACAGGGCTTGCAAATGTCGCAAATTGCATTGCAACGTCATCCAGATAGGTTTATTCTTGTGAATCATGGTTTAGTTTTAATAGATTTAGAGCGTTATGAGGAAGCATATGAAGTATTTAATGATTTATTGAAAGAATATAAGTATGAAGCACATATATGGTATGAAAGAGCCAAATGTGCGCATCAAATGGAGAAATTGCATTTAGCAATCAAAGGACTTCGCATCGCCATTCAATTAGACAAAACGGTACCATATCCATATGTAAAACTCTCAGAAATATATGAATCAGATCTAGAAGATAAGAAGAGTGCAGAAGCAATTTTATCGCAGGGTATCGAAAATTGCGAAGAATCATCATCATTATATACTCGATTAGGGGATTTGTATTTTCAAAATGATGAATTTGAAGAAGCTGAAAAAATATATAAACGTTCTTTAGAAGGAAATGATGGAGACATTTATTCTCATTTTGGTTTAGTTCAAATTTATATGGCAAAAGAACAGTATAATGATGCAAAGCATTATATTTTCAGCATGGAAAAGAAATTTGAACAAAATGATGAGTTTCTAATGAATGCAGGAATGGTATTGTGGGACGCTGAAATGGAATTAGGGGCTAATGAAGAACAATTAAAGATAGCGTTGTCAAAGTTAGAAAATGGCATCCGATGTTTGAAAAATAATACAGCGAATGTTTTAGAAGAATATGTAAATAGAGTTGAAGGGACACCATTTGTACAACGTGGGATAGCATTTTTAAGAAAACTAGAAAAAGAAAGAGCGGATATTACCGAGTATGGCTGTTATGCTGGTATTTTATATGAATCTCTTGGACAATACGATCAAGCAATGAAACGATACCATCAAGCAATAAAGCATAGACCGAGTACTCTTCCGTATTTTCGTATTGGTGAATCCCTTATGGTATTAGGGGAATTGGAAGACGCAAAAAGAGCATATGAATCTTGCTTAGAAATAGATGCAAACTTTATAGGAGTACATTTGAAGTTAGCGGAAATATACGAAAAAGAAGAAAACCGTTTAAAAGAACAACATCATATGCTTCAGGCAATGATCCAAGAACCGATGATTGTAAATATGGAGTATTTGGCAGAGCTTTCAGTAGAAAATTCTCTTCATAAAGAGCTTCTATCTGAGTTAGAGAAATTGGCTGGCAGAGTGAATGAAATGTGGCGTTTAGACGCTCTTGCATATGTATATGGCGCCATGAAAGATGTAGATAAAGAACAAGAACTAATGGAAGAAGCTTTGCAAATGGATGAAGAACATGTGGAAGTACGATATCATTATGCAAAAGTACTTGTTAAAAAGCGAAATCCGGAAGCAATTACATTTGTTACAAATTTAATAAAGCAAGATATTGAAAATGAACGTGTATTTGAAGTGTATGTTCAAGCGATGGAACAAAGGCGGAAATTATCTCAAATACGAGATTCTCTTCATTTGCTGCCAATTAAGAAAAAAGAAAGAAGTACTGCATTTATGTACGCTGCATCTGCACTTGCTGAGAGACTGAGTAAGCAACAACAAAATGAAGAGCCAAAGAAATCAATCCTTACAAGAGCATTTTATCGAATGAAAAACCGTGCGAAAGAAATTTCCCTTATTACAATTGTTATTGATTTATTTGAAATTTCCTTAAAATTTAATGCTAAAAATAGTATGGCAGCGCAGCGTTTAGCGATATTTTATGAAAATGGGAATATGATTACAGAAGCGATAGATGTATTACAAACATCTTTAGAAAACATTTGGAATACTAGCGCGGCACGGCAACTTGTAAATCTTCTCATCGAACATGGTGATGAAAATGAAGAGATGTTAAGAGATGCTCTTGAAATAATAAAGCAGATGTGTAAAGAAGAGCCAAATGATTATGACATGCTCTTGTTACATTCAAATGTTTTGTTCATGTTAGGGGAAGGAAAACAGGCAGAAAAGATCTGTTTACAATTAATCGAAAGAATGCCTTTTGTGAGCCATGCATTCCTTGCTCTAGCGGAAATATATCAAAGTGAAGAAAGATTTGAAGAGTCTATTGCAATGCTGGAAGAGGGAGTACTGCACCATCCGCAAGATCATGCAATGTTTCTCGCTTTAGCAGCGTCTTATCATCAGATTGGAAAAACAGAAAGGGCAGAAGAACTAACAAATCATATACTATCTTTTGATTCTTCAGATTTATTAGTTCGATACAACAGAGCATACTATTTAGCTGTTTTAAATCGAAATGCTGAAGCGAAAGCAGAACTTGAAACGGTTCTTCATGAGGATGAAACTGGATTTTTTGCAGAGCTTGCAGAAGAAGATGAAGAGTTAGAGGAAGTGTGGGAAACAATAAAGTAATAGCAACTGTTCATGATGTATAAAATTCGAGAACTAGGACGAAAATGAAAATATATTTTTGAATTGATTGACAATTGTCTGTTTCATGGAATAAAATAACTTTTAATAAAAGTATACAAATCTGAAGACGAGAAAGAGTAAAATAGTGTACTGTTCCCCAGAGAGCCGGCGCCTTGCTGAAAGCCGGTGTACAGACTTTATTTGAAAATCATCTCCGAGGAGCCGTGGCTGAATAAAGTAAGCTCGGACGGATGTCTACCGTTACAAAGAACGCGTATGTTAGTACGTTGCTAAGTGCTATTAGTTAAGATGCTAATAGAATTAGGGTGGTAACGCGGGTAAACCCGTCCCTATTTATAGGGACGGGTTTTTTGTGTGCTTTTACAAATTTTCAAAGGAGTGATTGTAAATGGAGAAGGTAAATGTAAAAGAATCAGCTGTAGGGAGAGAAACACGAATTCGCAAGCAGTGGAATAAGCAGAATATCTTTGAACAATCCATTCGAAATCGTGAAGGTGCACAATCTTTCGTTTTTTATGAGGGGCCACCAACTGCAAATGGACTGCCACACGTGGGGCATGCGCTCGGACGGACGATTAAAGATTTAGTAGCGAGATATAAAACAATGACTGGATATAAAGTACTTCGAAAAGCTGGATGGGATACACACGGATTACCGGTAGAATTGGGAGTTGAAAAACAGCTTGGTATTTCTGGTAAACATGAGATTGAAGAGTACGGAATTGTACCATTTATTCAAAAATGTAAAGAAAGTGTATTTACGTATGAGAAGCAGTGGCGTGAATTTACTGAGAGCATTGGATATTGGGTCGATATGGAAGCCCCGTACGTAACTTTGGAAAATCCTTATATCGAGAGTGTATGGCATATTCTTGGGACTATTCATGAAAAAGGGCTGCTATATAAAGGACATCGAGTTTCGCCATACTGTCCAAGTTGTCAAACATCACTTAGTTCACATGAAGTAGCGCAAGGATATAAAACAGTAAAAGATTTAAGTGCAACGGTAAAGTTTAAAGTATTGCATAGTCAAAATGAATACTTTCTTGGATGGACAACAACGCCATGGACTCTTCCAGCCAATGTAGCACTTGCTGTACATCCAGATATGGAGTATGTGAAAGCACAGCAAGCTGATTCGGTTTATATTGTTGCAAAAGAGCTGGCAAGCAATGTATTAAAAGAAGATTATCAAGTATTGTCTACCCATAAAGGAGAAGAATTAGTAGGTACTTCATATGCAGCACCATTTCCTATGGATGAAGTTACGAATGGCTATCGTGTTATTTCGGCAGACTTTGTTACGGGAGATAGTGGTACGGGGCTTGTTCATATCGCACCAGCGTATGGAGAAGATGATTATAAAGTTGTACAGAATCAAGGATTATCATTCCTTCATGTTGTGGATGAACAAGGTAAGTATACGGAAGCTGTTCCATTTTTACAAGGGAAGTTTGTGAAAGAATGTGATGTTGATATTGTTCGTTACTTAGCGCAGGAAGGATTGTTATACTCTAAAGAAAAATATGAACATAGTTATCCGCATTGCTGGCGCTGTGATTCACCACTCTTGTATTATGCTGGAGAAAGCTGGTTCATTCGGACAACTGAGATCAGAGAGACATTCTTAAAGAATAATGATGCAGTCACATGGTATCCAGATCATATGAAACATGGGCGATTTGGAAAGTTTTTAGAGAATATGGTGGACTGGAATATTAGCCGAAAACGATACTGGGGAACACCGTTAAACGTATGGGAATGCAAAAACTGTGATCATCAATTTGCACCGAAGAGCATCGATGAATTAAGAAAACATAGCGTAGGGCATACAGCAGAAAATTTAGAACTGCATAAACCGTATGTAGATGAAGTGAAGGTATGCTGTGAAAAATGTGGTAGTTCGATGACTCGTACGCCAGAAGTAATCGACGTTTGGTTTGATAGCGGTTCGATGCCATTTGCACAGTATCATTATCCGTTTGAAAATAAAGAGCTTTTTGAGGAACAATTTCCAGCTGATGTAATCGCTGAAGGTGTCGATCAAACGCGTGGTTGGTTTTATAGTTTATTAGCAGTAGCGGCTTTATATACCGGAAAAGTACCATATAAACGTGTATTATCTCTTGGGCATGTGTTAGATGAACAAGGACAGAAAATGTCTAAAAGTAAAGGGAATGCATTAGATCCAGTAGAATTAGTCGAGAAATTTGGTGCAGATGCATTAAGATGGGCACTTCTTGTTGATAGTGCACCTTGGAATGCAAAGCGTTTTTCTGAAAGAACTGTGCAAGAGGCGAAGTCAAAACTAGTAGATACACTTGTGAATGTATATAGCTTCTATGTTTTATATACAAACTTAGATAAATACAATCCAAAAGAAAAGTATGAGGTCAAGCGGACGAAATTAGATGAGTGGGTATTATCACGTCTTCATAGTACAGTGAAACAAGTAAGAAATGCATTAGACGAGTATCAATTTACAAATGCAGCGCGTGAAATTGCGGTTCTTGTAGATGAGGTTAGTAACTGGTATGTAAGACGTTCGCGCAATCGTTTTTGGGAGTCTGGCATGAATCCTGAAAAGGCAGCTGCATATGAAACGCTTCATGAAGTGCTTGTTACGCTTAGTAAATTACTTGCTCCGTTTACTCCATTTGTCGCGGAAGATATTCATCTTAACTTAGAAGGAAATAGTGTTCATTTAACAGATTATCCAACAGCGGATGAAAAGCTTATTCAAACCAAGTTAGAGCAAGAAATGAATGCCGTTTTACAAGTTGTTGAGATGGGACGTAGCAACCGAAATCAGCATGGATTAAAAGTGAAGCAACCATTAGCAGAGCTTGTATTACTTGAGCACCATGAGCAGAAAGTGGACTGGGAATCCTATCGTGATATTGTTATGGATGAACTGAACGTAAAAGCATTTCATGTAGAATTAGATGAAACACAGTATACATCGTACCAATTAAAGCTCGATTTTAAGACTGCAGGACCGAAGTTCGGGAAGAACGTTAACGCTGTAAATCAATGGCTAAAACAATTATCGCAAGAAGAAGTACAAAACTTTGTTTCGACTGAAAAAGCATTGTGTAAGCTTGTATCTAGGGAAGAAGTTGTTGTAACGCTTGAAGATGTATTAGTAGAACAAGTACCCAAAGTAGGGTTTTCTAATACTACAAATGGACAATATACGGTAATGTTAGATACGAATGTGACAGATGAACTATTACAAGAAGGAGTGGCGCGAGAATTTATTCGAGCTGTTCAAGAGTATCGAAAACAATTGAATTTACCAGTTAATTTACGAGTAGATGTTATTTTGGATACAGAGGATGAATTACAAAACACTCTAACAAAGCATAAAGATTTATTAGAAGAAAATTTATTAGTAAAACAATTTACGTTTAAAGCATTGTCACAAGAAGAGGATGAAATTTCTTTAGGTGAGAAAAAGGTTCGTATTAAACTGAGTCCAGCTAGCTAAATGAAAAATAGGATATAGATGGAAAGTTCGAATTTTTTATAAAAGTAACTTGAGAATGGAGCGTAAAAAATTACAAGAATCCCTGCGGAATGTCGGGCAGGGATTCAGGGGTAAAGAGGGTTATTTGTATTTGTCGAAACATGTCGTTTTCAACAAGTTAATATTACCACCAATTTTCAGAAACTCATCATGTTAAATGTGTCTGAATTGTATATAAACTGTGTATAAATTTAAACAAAAATGCTATTTTACCTTATAAAACAAAAGTATGATAATCCTTATAAATAATTGCTGAATGATAAACTTACAAAAATGCTTTTAAAAGTTCTTGAACTAATGGAAGTACTCCACCTACAAATTTCAAAACTGCCATTGCGATTTCCATATTATTTCCTCCTCTTTCTTGTAAGATGTGTTAAATGTTTATACCATTATTATAGAAAGTACTTATAACAATATAAATACATTTCAATATGTAATATTTCAAATTATTTATATTTTATATTGTTATAATAGAAAGGGTAAATTCTACAGCATTTTTCGATGAACTGAATAACTAAAGAACATGAAAGTTTCCCTACTTAAAAAGGAAGAGAATTATAAAAATTCTCTTCCTTTTTTATGTGTACATAAACATTGCTTATCTATCTGAAAGTACATGTATACTATACGATTAGTGGCTCTGGTACAAATATGTTGCGCCCTTAAATAATTCATACAGATACGTAATCAAGTGTTCGTAAAGGTATAAGCCTACATAAAATAGAAATACTATCGTTGTGTATGGTAAGTATTTCATTATACAGGAGAGATGTTGTATGACTACTAATAAACGAAATGATTCAGAAAAGGAATTTGAACCTTCAATAATTAACTTAAATGATGAGTTAAATATAATTGATAATGGGGTTACAGAGAGAGTAGACGCTTATCAAAATTTGCAAGCTGAAGATACAGTTACACTTTTTTGGGGAGATGAATGGAATATAGAAGAAGCTGAGAAGAAAAAGATGGATTGTAATCGACCAAATGACGTTAAACAATATTAATTAACATCATGGAACATCTGTCAGTCAATCATACAGAAGCGATTTTAGGAACGTTATGAATAAAGAAACTGATGATTTCCTCAGACAAAAACAAAGCATCTCATTACTATTGAGATGCTTATTCAAATCAAGCATGAATTAACTATTATTATTTAAAAGAAATACAACAATTTATTTGATCTTTCAAAGTTAGAAAGTGGACAAGGAGCTTTTCATCCAAGTTTAACACATGCGGACAGAGCTCTGTTAAGAGGTATTAGAAGCTCATTCGGTCTTATTAACGGACAAACGTATCGAGTTAAAAGTGTAAGTCTCCAATACATTATCTCAACTTTGGATTATGCCATGTAAAATAGTATGTGTTATCAGTAATTTATTACATAATGTTATACAGTATTCCCCTATATATGGAAAAATAGAGTGATAAATTAATAACTTATCCAGTGATTTTTCTCATAATCCACTCTATAGGTCCTCTAGAAAATTTATTTCTCCATAAAATACTAAATAATATACTAAAAATGAAGAAACAAATGGCAAATATTAATACGAAAGATAAAGATTGATTTTCAAGTCTGTGTAAAAGGATCAATGTTCCGATGCCTAAAATGACGTGACTTACATAATGAGTTAAAGTTAATTGTCCGGTTTTAACGATGGCCCCAATAAACCAATTTTTTTCATACCTCTCAGTAATAAATAAGCAAAGAATCAAGATTATTAAAGCAGATCCGGTGGCAGATAAGATGTATAAAATGTTTGGTAAAATAGGTCCTGTATTAAATAAAAAGGTAGAGGATTCTTTTCCGATATAGGGGATGAAAAAATGAGTCAATACTTTTGACAACAATTCAGCAGTTGTTGAAATGATTAGGCTGATTATTAATAGTTTTTTTCTAATTTTATTATTATGAAGATCCATTCGTCCAATCAGCATACCAACTAAGAAGAACGAGAACCATGGGAAAATAGGGTGGTAGCCGTTAAAGAATAAATTACGGAGGAATCCTTTTACTGACCAGAAATCTATATAGTTTATAAAAGGAATGGGGCCTCCCCAGCCTTCAAAGGCATTAAAGGTTAATTGGAGGTATTGTGCAATGAGTAAAATGAGTATCGATAACCAAAGCAATATCTTTTTATTTATTGTAATGAAGAAGGCTGCAATAAAGAGATACACGCCGTAGTAGTGTAATATATCACCTGCCCAGTCGATTGTGTACAACAATAAGCCTAATACAAATAAGAACAACGATCGCTTCCAAATCATTTTTCGACTAGCCATAATTTTAATTGGATTACTACTAGGAACGGATGATTTAGTCATAAGGGAGATTCCTATACCTGCAAGTATGACAAATAGAGCAGAAGCGCGACCCTCAAATAGTGACATAAAGGCTATTAACCATGGAGGGCCATTACCTTCAGCCCCGGTTATAACCATGAAATTAACAATTAGCATTCCAAACATAGCCCATGCTCTAGCAAAATCTAATCCAATAATTCTTCTTTTAATTTCCATGGGAAACACGTCCTTTAAATATGCTATGCACAGCTTCAATCCATATTTGTTTATAATCCATGTTTGTATCAAACATCATGAAATTCCCGATATTATCAAGCACCAATGCGAGCATATGAGCTTTGGCTGTCAGGTTATCATCCTCAATAAGTTGCAATGAATTTGCTTTAGTAAGAAGTGCTTCAAATCCCTTTAAATATTCTCTTTGTATGGAAAGGAGCCGTTCATTATAATTGTTATTTCTAGATGCAAGTAACAAGTATTCTTGTAGGACACGGTTAAAATAAGGATCTTTATCTTGTTCATCGATTATGTTTAAACCAATTTCAATACATTTTTCAATAAAATTGTTTTTTGTAAATTCATCAGTCTTAAAGAAGGTTGAAAATTGAACTGCCTGACATAGCTCATCAAATAAGCCTTCGATTAACGCATCTTTAGATTTGAAGTAATAATAAATAGATGGTTTTGCGATTCCGACTTCCTCGGCAATCATTGTGTATGTGGTCTTAGCGATTCCGTGCTCTGCGAATAAACGATAGCTTGCCTCGATTATTGCAGAAAGGGTTTCCTCACTTTTACTCATAATTGAGCCTCCTAACATGTAAGATCATATTCAGAATAGCATGCATTAAAACAATTTTCAACCTATCGTTAGGTAAAAAAATAGCCCGTTTTTTTATTGCCACCATATGAGTTACGATTGGTAAATGTCTAATTAAAAACAAACATTTCTGCTTAATATCCATAGCGAATAATATCTTTCGAAAGTATTTATCATTTTGATACACAAATATTGAGAAAATATTACTTTCTGTATTAATATAAAAAAGATAAAGGTAATATAATTGATCTTATAGAATTACTCGTACATTCAAAATTTATTAAGAGAGTGGAGAGTGATTCTAATGTTCAAAAAAAGGATGGTAGCAATTGCTACAGCAATACCGTTAGTGTTAGGTACAGTATCGGTTGTTTCAGCGGTAGAAGAGAAACAAGTTAAGATAGACAGGTATTCTCCTCAGGAAAAAGCAGCCGAATATTTAAAAGCGAATGCCGCGCAATATTCATTAAAGACAGATCTATCAGACTTACAGTATATTTCAACTACTGATACACAGGTAGCTTCATATGTTAGATTTCAACAAGTAGTAAATGGTTCCCCTGTATTTTCAAAACAAATAACCGTGACTCTTAATGGAAAAGGACAAGGGGTACTTGCTGTTTCTGATTATCAGCCTGTTCAAAATGTGAAAGAAATAAAGCAAAAAATTAGTGAAAAAGATGCAGAGCAAAAATCAAAGGTATATGTTGGTGGAGAAAGTGAACAAAATTTATGGGCTCCAACAATGAAAGAATTCGGGTATATCATTGAAGAGGGAGTTGCCATTCCTGTATACCGAGTTGTAGTTCACTCCAATCAACCATTTGGTGCATGGGAAACATTCATTGACGCTGAAAATGGAAAACTACTAAAAAAGGTAGATATAAATCGTAAAGCGGAGGGAACAGGGAAAGTGTTTTTGCCGAATCCTGTCGTAACAAGTGGTAGTGTAACTGGATTAAAGGATAATAATGATGCAGATTCAGCAGCATTAAATAATCAATTAAAAACAGTTACTTTAAAAGGCTTAAATGGAACAGGCTTTTTAGTTGGAGATTATGTCACAATTTCTTCAAAGGCAAAAACAAAATCTTCAACTCTTCAATTTAATTACACACGTTCAAATGATAGTTTTGAAGATGTAATGGCATATTATCATATCGATACTTTACAACGTTATATCCAGCAAATAGGATTTAAGAACATTAACAATCGCTCTATTAAAGTAAATGTGAACGGAACGAGAGATGATAATTCTTTCTATTCCCCGTCAACAAAAGATTTAACATTTGGAACTGGTGGAGTAGATGATGCTGAAGATGCAGGAATCATCGCACATGAATATGGGCATTCGATTCAAGATAATCAAGTTCCGGGCTTTGGTAGTTCTCCAGAAGGTGGGGCGATGGGAGAGGGATTTGGAGATTTCTTAGGTGCAACTTATGAAGATGCTACATCAACTACAGGATATGGAAAAGCATGTGTAGGAGAATGGGATGCGACTTCTTATTCAAGTTCAAATCCAACATGTTTGCGTCGATTAGATAATAATAAGGTGTACCCAAGAGATGTGCAAAATGAAGTACATGCAGACGGAGAAATTTGGTCCCAAGGAGAGTATGAAATGGCACAATCCTTTGGCCGTGATGTAGCCACAAAAATCATTTTACAATCGCACTGGTCATTAACGCCAAATGCTAAATTCCGTGATGGGGCAAAAGCGATTAAACAAGCAGATGCTCTTCTATATGGTGGACAACACGCGGCGGAAATTGATCGGATTTGGACGGCAAGAGGAATTAGTACAAATTAAGAATATGAATGAATAATAAAGAAACCCTGGCATAACACCGATTATGCCGGGGTTTCTTTATTATTTGTATTTACTATCAAAAATTACCTATCCAGTCATCTAGGAGTTTTCCAGATTTATTGATTTACTGACGCAAAGGCTGTCTGAGAGAAAGTAGGTACAATTTGATTTAATACTACATCTAATGATTGACCATGGGCTAGCAAGAGTTCATCAAGGAAGCGCTGTCCTTCAGTAGATGAAGTGAGAATGGTAGTTACTAGCTGTGGATCAAATATAGTATGTGGTGAGATTGCTAATGAGTTTACTGCCCAATACATTCCGTATAATTTGAAATCACGCTCGGTTGTGGCATATTTAAGAAATAAATCCATATATTTTTGGCCAAAAGAAATCCCTTTCAATTGCTGTGAACTCACATATTCGACACCTTTCCACTGCAAATCAGTAGCACAATTGAGCCACCAAGCTGGTTCGATTACATCTTGCATTTTTTTGAGAACTCTTTGTTCGAAATGAGGGATAGGGTTATGTTGTTGTTCTTGCAAGCAAGACTCGAGTACTTCTACTTCAATTGCAGCAACGGTCATTCCTTGACCGAAAATTGGATCGTAAATACAGAATGCGTCTCCCAAGACTAACAATCCAGAGGGCCATCGATCCATTTGTTCAAAGTGATGACGAAACAGTTCTGGAACACGATAACTCCGAGGAGAGGATATTGGTTCAAACTCGTGCAAAATTTCGCCAATTATCGGACTTGGGAGCTGGGAAATAGCCTGCTCAAACTCTTCGGCATTTGTAGGAGGATAATGTCCACCAGGACGATAGATTAGCACTTCGGCTATATTATTTTCAATAAAGGAAAAGACGCCTGTAAAAGTTTCTTTAGTTGGCTGCCCTGCAATAGTGATTGTGTCCCATTTTTCTGTGAGATGTAGTAGGTGGGAGGGAACCTTATAGCGGCGAGTACTATATCCAAGGGAGACTTTCAAGCGATCTGAATCTGGCACATCATAACCCTGATCTTGAAGCCAATTTACGAGTTTAGAGGAACGACCACTAGCATCAACTATCAAATCAGCATTTAGTGTTCGTACTTGTTCAGATTTTCCGCGTTCTGAGACTTGGACTCCTGTAACAGTTGTTTGACCAACCGTCATTAATAAACCAATTACGTTATGATTTGTGAGAAAACTAATATTAGAAATTTTTTGTACTTGTTTACGAAGTGTCCATTCAAGCAAAGCTCTACTGAATTTGACATCATTCCGTGGATATTGCATTTCTATCGTGCCATATTGATTCATGTTATGGATGGTTTTATTTAGTACTGAGGGTGCACCTTGTGCTGCTAAATCATTTTCATAGCCTGGAAAGAGTCGTTCTGTAATTAATTTACCACGCTGGGTAAAACGATGTGGATGGAAGGCTTGTGGAGTACCAGGACGGTTGTCAGGTCTTTCTGGAAAAGTATCTTTATCGACTATAAGCACTTCTTTATAGTAGGTAGAAAGTACTCTTGCAGTTAGTAACCCTCCAATACCACCCCCAATGATAATTGCTCGTTCTGTTTTTCCTGTTGTTAGTGCATAGTTGGTATGAGTCATAATTTTCAACCTCCATTTATCAGGTGAATTTTAATCAGTATTTTTCATTCCACACTGGTTATTAGCGATTGACTGAGGTTTTTCCTGCTTGCTAAATTGAATATTCTGCATTAAGGTCATTTAATGGAGCCACGCTAGGAAGTTGAAAGGTAGTTAGAGTTTTTAAAGGGAAAAAGAATGATACAAAAAAGCGTCATTCTTTCCTAATATTTTTTAGAAAGACCAACGCAATTTTCCATTTAATATATTTGTTTTATAAGTTTGAAGATACAGATATGATTATTGCAAGAAATCTTTTCTAATCTTGTAGAAGAATTTTATTTTTGAGATTCCTTAAAAACAAAATGCTCTTTAAACTTTCTTCCCTCAACTTTTTGACCATTTCGCATTGCACGGAAAGGATGTTCTTGCCATGTAATCATGACATCTACCTCGTTTGTTTTTACGGAAACAGGAAAATTTGCATGTTCAAACCCTGTTTTCCCACTTGCTAATCGAGCTTCTTTTAAAGAAAAGAGTTCATATTTTGTTTCCGTGTTTGGTTCATTTCGGAATACTTCCACTTGTACGTTATATACTTCATCTTTTCCAATGTTTTGTACTGAGAAGTGATACGTGTGAAAAACATCTTTTTTAGGTTGTAACATGTTTTTGTCTGTTTTCTTTACTTCGTCAATATGTACTTTCCATTGTTTTGAATTCTGTGAGATGGGTAATGATTGTGGGGAATAGGCGTATGCTTGATTTGTCATTATCATGCATAATAGTAAGAGTAAGAAACTTATAATTTTTCTCATGTATAGACCTCCAGAAGAAATTTACTAATAATATGCCTAGGAAAACAAATTGTTATGTAATGAAATAGTTTCTTTCTGAGTGGGAGGGGAAGTCATGATGCAAAAGAACTTGAAGAAGTGGCAAATCAAACTGATGTTGTTTTAGTGAAAGATTCGAGAGGAATGACATTAGAAGAAATTGTTTCAGAATGAATTTGAAATTAAAATCAGAAAATAATGAAAAAACACCTTGCATTTTCTCTTTTAAAGGAATAGAATACTCTGTAAATATAAAAAGTGGTGAACAGGAAAAGTACATGATGTAAGGGTCTCCAGAGAGCAATCAACTGCTGAAAAGATTGCGATACCGCATGATGGAAAGACATCTGTGAGCGTTGCTTTGAACGTGAAGGTTAGTAAAAGCAAATGGTACCTACCGTTATCAGGTTTAAGATGGTCAGTATGACAATTTGGGTGGTACCGCGGAAAAATCCGTCCCTATTTATAGGGGCGGATTTTTGTATTCTTTGAAAGGAGGTGAGTGGCCGTGGATGATGATGATGATAACAATAATGTAAATAAATATGAAAATATAGGAGGAAACAATAATGGATCAATCAATGAAGCGGTCACTCGTTCGTGAATGTAAAACATGTAGTAAAAAGGTGGTTTTACTACAAGGTTGGGTGAAAAAAATTCGGCATTTGGGGAATATCAGTTTTTTATTATTACGTGACCGAACAGGTGTTATTCAATGCGTGTTAGAAAAAGAATTAGCGGGATATAAAGTAGACGTAGAAAGTGTTGTTCAAATTATTGGCGAACTTGTGGAAACCACAAAAACAGAATTAGGTGTGGAACTGCTTGTAGAAGAAGTAAAAGTGTTAAATACTGCTGAGCCACTTCCTTTTGAAGTGAATAAAAGAAAGCTGCAAGTTGGTTTAGATCAAATGTTGAATGAGCGCGTCATATCGATTCGGCATGAACGGATACAAGCCATTTTTACGATTCAATCTACGCTCGTACAGGCATTTAGTGAATTTTTAATAGAGAACGATTTCACACGTATATTTACGCCGAAAATCGTTTCTCAAGGAGCAGAAGGGGGAGCGAATGTTTTTAAACTCCCTTATTTTCAGAAAGAGGCATATTTAGCTCAATCTCCTCAGTTTTATAAACAGATGATGGTAGCAGGTGGTTTTGAACTTGTTTTTGAAATTGCTCCTGTTTATCGAGCTGAGCATCATAACTCTTCTCGTCATTTGAATGAATATATATCATTAGATGTAGAGATGGGTTTTATTGAAGACTTTTATGAAGTGATGGCATTAGAGGCAGATGTTTTACGTTATATGTTTGAACAAGTAGGACAGAAATGTGAAAAAGAATTAGTGCTCTTGCAAGTTACGGTTCCTATAATTACAGAAATTCCAAAGATTACACTTGCAGAGGCGCAGAGCATTTTAAAAACAAAGTACCGAAAAGAATCACCAGCAGGCGACTTAGATACAGAAGGGGAAAAACTAGTTGGAAAATATGTGAAGGAAACATACGGTAGTGATTTTGTCTTTATCACACATTATCCGAAAGAAGCGAGACCGATGTACACGATGCCGAATAAAGAAAATCAAGCTGTTACGGATTCTTTTGACTTATTATATAAAGGATTAGAGATTACATCAGGTGCGCAGCGAATTCATGAGTATCGTATGTTACTTGCTTCTTTTAAAGAAAAAGGGTTACAGCCAGAAAACTTCGAGTCTTATATTAATACATTCCGATATGGATGTCCGCCTCATGGTGGTTTTGGGATTGGGTTAGAAAGGCTTGTATATAAGTTTTTAGAACTATCAAATGTGAGAGAAGCGAGTGCATTTCCGAGAGATTGTACGCGTCTCGTGCCATAAAGAAAAAGAATCTTCGCGCTTGTTGCGAAGATTCTTTTTTAGTGATAGAAATTTGTACAGTTAAGTTTCTTTCTTTCGACAAAAAAATAAATAACTTACTTGACAGTCATAAATATAACCGATATAATTCGTAGTAATTTCAAAAGAAATTATATTCAGAATATTAGAGTGCGTTGAATAGGAGTAGTAAGGTCATGTGTTTGTACAGAGAGCTATGGGTTGGTGTGACATAGTCAAATGACATCCTGAACTCGCCTAGGAGCAGTAAGGTGGAACAGAAGTCTAATTCTTAGTAAATCTTAACGGTTAACCTTCGATAACAGGTTTGTAATCAAACGATTACTGCTAAGGTGGATTCATAATGGAATCAATAAGGGTGGTACCGCGTTAAGTAAATGGCTTAGCGTCTCTTTATATAAAGAGATGCTGGGCCATTTTTTTATTATATATAGGAAGAAATGGAGGGTTTATTTGGATTGGTTAATAATATTTATTTATTAATATAAAAAGATGTAATTAGGAGGAAAATAGGATGAAACAGACGGAGCAGTGGACTTCGAAATTAGGATTTATAATGGCTGCAGCAGGATCTGCAATTGGGCTTGGAGCAATATGGAAGTTTCCTTATATTGCTGGAAAGAGCGGGGGAGGAGCATTCTTTTTAATCTTTATATTGTTTACGGTATTAATAGGTCTTCCGTTATTGATAGCTGAATTTATGATAGGGCGCAGTACACAAAAACAAGCAATCGGAGCATTTAAAAGTATCGCACCAAATACAGGCTGGCATTGGATTGGACGTCTTGGCGTTGGAACTTGTTTTATTTTGTTATCATTTTATAGTGTTGTTGGTGGCTGGGTATTAATCTATTTATTCAGAGGGATAACTGGACAACTGATTACACCGCAGCAAAATTATAGTTCACTATTTACAGAAACAATTGGGGATCCGGTTTGGGCAATTGTTGGCCATTTTGCTTTTATGTTTATTACGATTTGGGTTGTATCAAAAGGGGTACAAAATGGAATCGAAAAAGCGAGTAAATATATGTTACCAGCATTGTTCGTTCTGTTTGTTGCTCTTATTGTACGCTCCTTAACACTTGATGATGCGATGAAAGGAGTCAAATTCTTCTTACAGCCTGATTTCTCAAAAATCACATCTGAAAGTATTTTGTTTGCAATGGGGCAATCATTCTTTGCTATTAGCATTGGGATATCCATCATGGTCACGTATAGTTCTTATTTAAATAAAAAAGAAAGTTTGCCACGCTCAGCGGTAACAATTGTTGGACTAAACTTATTTGTTTCTTTATTCGCTGGTCTAGCTATTTTCCCAGCAGTATTTTCACTAGGAATGGAACCGACAGAAGGACCAGGGTTACTATTTATTGTGTTACCTTCAGTTTTTAGTCAAATTCCATTTGGTAGCTTTTTCTTAACAGTATTTCTTGCACTATTCACATTTGCAACGTTAACATCTGCGTTTTCACTACTTGAAACGGTTGTTTCAGCACTAGCGAATGGACAGCAGGAAAGAAGAAAGAAATTGTCATGGATCATTGGATTTTTAATTTTCTTAGTTGGTATCCCATCTGCACTTTCATTTGGTGTATGGAATGATATTACAATCTTTGGTAAAAATATTTTTGATGCGGTAGACTTTTTATCTAGTAATATTTTAATGCCACTTGGAGCTTTGTTTATTAGTATTTTCGTCTCATTTAAAATGGAGAAAAAGGTATTAGAAGCAGAATTTTTTGTTGGCGGTAATTACGGGAAAGCATTGTTCACTTGCTGGGTATTCTTGCTTCGATTTGTCGCTCCGATTGCGATTGTCATTGTCTTTTTGAATGTGATTGGGATTATTTGAAATTAAATAATTGAATATTCGGAAATTATTAAGGTGTATTTAAGGAAAAAACCAACCGAATTATTAAAAAATGCGGTTGGTTTTTATCCTGTATAAGTAAATCAATTTTATTTATTAAAAGTTATTTTCCCTTTAACATTATTTACTTTTATTTTATCGCTTTTAGCACCTAAGATGGTAACATTCTTTTCAATATTATTGATAGCGGCTGAACCATCACCAATTTTGGCTCTTATAGATCCTTTTATATCCTTAATAACAACTTTTCCGTTGTTATTATCAAGATTAATGTCAGACTTTGTATGCACAATATCTACATTTCCATCTCTATTTGTTACACTTACAGTTCCATTAACGTTGGAAATGTCAATATTACCGTTGACATTAAGTATATTTATATCTGAATCGAGGTTAGAGACTTTGATATCGCCGTCTCTATGAGTCTTTTTAAATTCAACTTTTATGTTTTTAGGTAATGATAGTTTGACATCAACCCAAGTTTCGCTATTGCTAAAAAATTGTCCATCAAAAGAAGTGTTTAAAGTTGCAATTCCATTTTTGGCTGAAAGACCTAGTTTTAATTTATCCATGCTGATACCTTTAGCCTTTGCAGTAATAGAAGCCTCTATTTTATCTGATTTAGGATTTGTTGAAATATCAATATTGCCGTTACGGTTATCTAATGTTAACGTTTTAACATCAGTAGCGGATAGCTCCAGTTGTTGTTCTTTTGTTTTACTTTCGGAATTTGAACAACCAGTAAGTATAAGAGTTATTAATATACAGAATTTAATCCATCTTTTTTTCAATGTATTTTCCTCCAGTCTTTAATAAAAAATTTAAGCGACATCTTTTTTTACGAATATGGGGTATGCAATTCCATGCATGATGAATATATGAATTAAGATAAATAGTATAGAAAAACTGAAAGTCATGCCCTCTACAGGGGGATTCTCATATACGAAACTTGATAAATCCGTATGAGAGAAGATGAAATATTTTGTCCAGCTGAAACCTTTTAATGAGATACTCATGACAAAACCTGCAATTGCTACTAAAAGAGAAAATACGATAGAGAATGTAGTGCTTTTAAACGCCGCTGAAATCATAAATGCTAAAGTTGCAACAATAATTAAGTAAGGAATCTTAAATAATAAGCTACCAATTAGTGCCTGAAGGAAGCTTGTTTTTTGAACGGCATGATCTTTGACAAATAAGTATTCACCATTTATTCCATCAAAGCCTAAAAGAATGCCACTAAATAGAATGGAAAGAAGGAACGTCATTACGATTAAGAAAAATCCAAATAATAAAGTAGAAATATATTTAGAAAAATATATTTGTGTGCGAGTAGCGGTTCGTGTTAATAAAAATTTAATTGTACCGGATTGAAATTCACTTGCAACAATTTCACCAGCTATTATGAGTGTAAGAATGGAGATAGCTATTAAAAAATTTGTACTTTGTCCAATCGTAAAGAACCATGCATTGTTTGTTGGTTTTATATTACTGTCAATGTAATAATTATTTAGTAAAAGTTTTTTTTCATTTTCTATTTTTTCAATAGGTAATTTTAGAGATTCTTTTTCAACTTGAAGTAATGCATTTTCTTCAATAAGAGATGTCTTCCAGTCATCCCCATAATTAACTTGGCTGGAAAGCTTTACGTTTAGGAATTGAATGAAAATAAATACAACCATAACACCTACCATAATCCAAGTTCTTTTTCGTTTGAAAATTTTCATATTTTCATTTTTTATTAGATTAATCATTGTGCACTTCATCTCCAGTCATTTCAATAAATTTGTCTTCTAAAGTTGTTTTAATGGTTTGAACACCATAAACATTCACTCCATTTTTGGCTAATGTATCGCAAATTTCAGGTATATGTTCTTTACTTATTTTGATCGTAATGACATTTTGATTTGTTATGATTTCTTCACCTATTACTGATTTTTGTAAGAGTGGGATTGCTAAGTCTGTTCGGTCTACTTCAAATTGTACAGCTTGTATCTGTTCTTTCGTAATATCTTTTATATCATGTATACCAATTAAATCTCCTTTGTCTATAATAGCGATGCGATCACACATCATTTCCATTTCGGCCATTAGATGGCTTGAAACAACAATTGCTACATTTTCGTCTGTAGCTAGTTGTTTTAAATGAAACCTTAAATCTCTAATTCCTTGAGGGTCTAATCCATTTGTAGGTTCATCTAAAATGAGAAGGGCAGGTTTGTGTACCAAAGCAATTGCAAGAGCAAGCCGCTGTTTCATTCCTAAAGAATAAGTGGAAACTTTATTATGAATACTTTTTTCCAACCCAACTAAAGAAACAACCACATCTAAACGTTCTTTTGGAATATTAGGTGTCATTCTAGAGAAGTGAAGGAGGTTATCATAGCCAGATAAAAATTTGTATAAATCAGGATTCTCAACAATCACTCCAATATGTTTCATAGCTTCTTTAAAGTCTTTGCTTGTGTCTTTTTTGTTAATTGTGACTGTTCCACTGGTTTTGGAGATTAAGCCAACAATCATTTTAATTGTAGTGGATTTTCCAGCACCATTTGGGCCTAGAAGACCAAGAATTTCTCCTTTTCGAGCATCAAATGATAATTGATTAACGAGTGTGCGCCTTCCAATTTTCTTAGTTAAGTTCTGTACTTTTAAAATACACATATTTTGTTCACTCCCTTAATATTAGTGACATGTTTCGGCTACTAACATAGCAAAAAGAATGTAATATAAGGCAGTGACAAAGTGTCATAACCTTGCTATGATGAAAATGGAAAAATAGGGGATATGTATAATATTCATCTTGATAGGGGGTATATGAAAGTTGAATGACATAAAAAATAAGTTACTTTGGCAGGAATGGGTAATGATACTTATTCGGATCACTTGGATTGTTGCAATTGTTACTTTGACATATCAAGATAATCCAAACTTTCCACTTGAGATTGTTTTTATAAGTACATTTCTGTCTTATGTCATACCTGTCATATTATATAAATTACAAAGTGAATTATATGTAGTAACAGAAATTATCTTAGTAGGTGGACTTTCGCTTTATTTTGCATATACATATCATTTGGCTCAGTTTTTATCTCCTGCAATTTTGACGCTTGCATTTTTTTGTCGTGGAAAAGTAAATTTCTATGCATTACCTGCAACGATAATTATCTGTGTATTGGGAGTTTTCTTGAATTTCGGGTTTGATCGAAATAAGCTGCTTCTAAGTATATTTGATGTTCTCTTTATATATGGCGTAGGTCATTTACTACAAAGAGTTGTTTATTCTATGGATGCTATTAAGAAAAAACTGAAATTGATTAAAGATAAGAATGCAATTTTAGAACAATATTCGTCCCAAGTAGAAAGAATAACTTTGCTTGAGGAAAGGGATAGAATGGCAAGAGAATTACATGATACGATAGGATATAAATTTACTTCGGTTATATTGAGTATGGAAACATTACGATCACATCTAGCAACCAAGGAGGGAGAGGGGAAATTACAAGAAATATTAGATATATCACGATCTGCATTAGATAATATTCGAAGACAGGTTCATGAAATGGATCCTCAAGAGGAATCAAATCTAGATGTGTCTTTATTGAACTTAATAGAAGAGTTTAAGAGTAATACAAATGTTCATGTTGTTTTCCGTACGGTTGGAGAATATTATCCAATGGCTAAAAAACTGAAGAGAACTTTCTGTCGGTGTTTACAAGAGGCAATGACAAACGCAACAAGACATGGGGGAGCAGAAACGATACAAGTTCTTTTACAATATCATAAAAATTATGTGATGCTTCAAATACAAGATGACGGTATAGGCATGGAAGTTATGCAGGAGGGCTTTGGTTTATCGGGAATGAGAGAACGCCTAAGTGAATATCATGGAAATTTGAGTATTGATTCCACTAAGGATACAGGAACAATTGTGACTTGTTTGATTCCGACCTTACATAAAGAAGAATCATTTGCCCAAGATAAGATTCATATATTAGTAGTAGATGATCAGCCTATCATTTCAGATAGCTTAGAACTTTTATTGGATAAATACGGTTTTCGCGTATCGGTTGCGAATAGTGGGGCACAAGCCTTAAAGCAATGTGAAGAAAGGCAGCCAAATGTTGTTATTATGGATATACAAATGCCTAAGATGAATGGGATTACAACAATGAAGAAAATCAAAAATAGGTGGCCAGATACTAAAATAATTATGGTCACAACTTTTGAAGAAACTTCTAGTGTTTCAGAAGCGATTGAAGCGGGAGCAGAGGGATATGTACTTAAATCTGTTCAACCAGAAGAGTTAGTAGCGGCTATTCGATTAGTACATTTAGGTGGGACAATGCTATCTCAGGACGTGGCGACTCGCTTATTTAAAGAATATAGTTCAATGCCGAAAAAGCCTCCTTATGAATTGACTCCTCGTGAAATGGACGTATTAGGTTGTCTCAAAGAAGGGCTTCGCTATAAAGAAATTGCAGCAAAGCTATTCTTATCGGAAGGAACTGTAAGAAATTACGCTTCTTCAATTTATATGAAACTTCAAGTATCAGGAAGGGGAGAAGCTGTAAAAAAAGCATTGGATGAAGCTTTTCTATAAAAAATTTAAAATGGAGGATGAGAAAATGTACTATTATGTTACGGATATATAACATGTACGGATTCGTGGTCCTCCTATTTGTATATGGTGTCGAAATATAAAAAATAGGAGGAGAAAGAGATGAAACAAGAAAAAGAGGTGCTATTACAAGGTAAAATGGTGAAAGTACGCGGGAAAAAGCTGTATGTGGAGATGCATGGATCACTAGAGAAGCATCCTGTATTGTATCTTCATGGAGGTCCTGGAGAGATGTGTTTTGATTTTTCCTATCATCAAGCACATAGATTACAAGATTCTTTTCGACTCATTGCCATTGATCAACGTGGGGTAGGACGTTCAGAGGAAATTGGACAGAAAGAGCCATTTGGATTGCAAGATCTTATCGAAGACTGCGAAGAGCTAAGGAAGATGTTACAAATTGAAAAATGGTCTGTTATTGGACATTCCTTTGGTGGGTTTCTAGCATTGTTATATGCAGAAATGCACCCACAATCTATTCAAAAAATTATTTTTGAAGGGCCAACTTTTGATTTTGCATTAACTAGTAGAGCGTTATTAAAAAAGACAGGAACTTTGTTAATGGAGTATGGGAAAGAACAGCAGGGAAAAGAATGTATAGCTATCGCAGAGAGTAATGCTAGTCCAGAGGAATTGCTAGAAGCTTATTCGAAATTAAGTGATGAATTAGAAGAAAACAGAATGGAAATATATAATTACGTTGAGGATGAAACGGATTATAGTTTATATAGTGAGGGAGAATGGGAAGAGTTTTATAAGCGTTCCGCAATTCATTTTATAAGATTGAAAGAGGAAGGGGAAATTTATCAATCTTTATTATTAAAATTAAAAGATGTCGAGAATCCAATGTTGCTAATCATAGGAAAACACGATGTAGTAACTTGTGAAAAACACATTGAAGTATTTCAAAGAGATACTCAAAATGGTAAAGTCATAGTCTTTGAAGAATGTGGTCATACACCGCATTATGAAGCGGCAGAGCGATTTGCAGAAACGGTAATTGATTTTTTGAAGTGAATTAGAAAAAGGTGCTTCATAAAAATGAGAAGCACCTTTTTTCTTCATGTTTAAATTTCAGGATGGAAGATTGTAATGTTAGGCCATTTACTTTGCCAGTTCTTTTTTTGTAATCTTTTTTTATACATATTAGTGCGCTCTTTCGTTTCGAGGAAATGAGGTGTTGGCTTCACCTGTAACGTGAGAACATCTTCTATTCCGCAAGGGGCGGTTAATACAATATTATCTTGGTCATCTAATGTAACTCCAAGAGCAGTCGCTGTTTCTGGGAATTTAGAAATTGCATCGACTGAAGATGAATAAGGTGGCATGTTATTGACTACATGCATGCGAGCTTGATTTTTCACTGACCATGGAATAGTAGAATCTATACTTTTAAGCTTATTTTCTAATTTTTCTTCGGTGGATTCACTTATATGTAATGGGTCAAAATAGATGATATCTATATCTGGCGTTAGAGTTCTTACTTCGTATCCATGAAGAACATCCAAAATTTTAGAACGAACAAATCCAGCGCAAACCCACCAATCAGGCAATTGTAGGGATTTTGCTGTCTGTAATATTTCCATCATCCAAGTATCATTTTGTATGAGTTTAGTAATATCTTGTTCTGTTTTCATATACATACATTCCCCTCCTTGTTAAATGTAACTTTTCATTTAAGTAATTTAAGAATTTTTGAATATAGTATATCTTTCTCTTCATCAAGTATTGCTTCTGTTAATCGAGCTGTCATAGTGGGAAGTATCATTCACTGATCCTCACCATCAAGGATGATGTAGTGGTCATTTAATGCATGAGTTTAATAATCCACAAAATCCAATGTGCACCAGGTACAAATAAGAGCTGTGCTAATAATGTACCGAGAAATCTTGAAATCATAAGCCAACCGAACATTTTCCCCATTGTATCAGCGCCATTTTCTGATTGAAGAGCACGCTCTGTTAAAAGGGCAATGCGCGGATCTAAAAGCACAGTTAATAAGATTGTGGCAAATCCATTAACGAGCCCGGATGCCGTACTGGCATTCGTCGCATAAGTCGGATTTAAAAAGGAAGCGTACAAAGCAGAAAGGACACCTGCAGTATAGATGGCGGTTGCAAACATATTAATGAGCATAATTCGTTTCGGAATACCACCAATTCGCATACGGTGAATCATTTCAAATTTAGGAAAACGAACATATTTTTTTGTATACTTCAATTTTTGTATATTGTTTGTTTTCATCATTCGAATGAATGAACCGTCTGTTTCAAAGTTTTGAATTACATACCCAAATAGCTTTGTGAAAGTCGGATATAGAATAATTGCGAGCAGTGTACCGATGGAAGCTGTGAATAAAACGAGACGTATTGCTCTTTCTAAATCAATAGAGGAGTCTATCTTGGCCTGATCAACGATACCGCCAAGTAAAAAAGCTTGCAGTAAGTTGGATGTTCGTGAAACCAGCAACACCAACCCAACTACGGATAGGGAAACAGCAATCTTTTTTAAACGCACACCTGCTAAGCGAATACTATAAGAACTTGTTTCGACTGCATGGATGATAATCGTGAAAGCCATTATGAAAATTAATGTTTTCGTCATTTTTGGTCACCATTTTTCTATGAAATTATACTTATAATACAACAAGAACATAGTTTTGAGTATATATATTCGTGGCTCAGACTGTTGGGAAGAAGCTAATGTGTAAAAAAAACAACATAAATATTCAAAATAAATATTTTGATAATATAGAAAGGATGGTGATTTTTCTGTTAGAGGGGGATTTGTGTCATGCATACATATTATAGTAATCGTGCAAAAGAGTATGAAGCAGGGATGTATACAACATTTCTATTTGATTTAGATGGAACATTAACAGATCCGAAAGAAGGAATTGTAAATTCGGTTTTATATGCATTGCGAAAAATGGGAATAGATGAACCGAATCAGAAAGAGCTAGATTCTTTTATTGGTTCACCAATTCAGCATTCGTTTGCAGATAGATACGGAATGGACGAAAAACAAGTAGAGCAAGCTGTTACATATTTTCGTGAATATCTAAAGCGAAGCGGCCTACTTGAGAATAGTGTACATGAGATGATTCCCTATATTTCACAAAAGTTAAAAGATGAAGAGAAACGATTATTTGTTGCAACTTCAAAACCCACTGTATTTGCAAAACAAGTTTTAGAACACTTTAACTTGATTCATTTTTTTGAAGAAATTGTTGGTAGTAATTTAGATGGAACCCGAATAAAGAAAGATGAAATTATTGAATATATTTTGCATACAAATCCAGAGTTGCAAAGAGAAGAGATAGTGATGATTGGGGATAGAAAGCATGACATGATAGGAGCTAATTGTAATGGGATTGACTCTATCGGTGTATTGTATGGATATGGGAGTGAAGAAGAATTAAAAGAAGCAGGAGCGACGCATATTGTGAAACATGTCGAAGAGTTGCGAAGCTTTTGTACAAAAGACAGAATTTTTAAAATATAAAACAAAAAAGCAAATCCCTTTATAACGAGTAATAGTTAAATTGTTTTCGTTTAAAGGGATTTTTCATATGTAATAGAATAGTAATAAATATGCTATTTTAATTATAAAAATTTTGTTAGAAAAGGGGGAGGAATGTCAGTATTTGAATCGTTATAAAAGCGATATTTTGTAGGGATACATAGAAAAAATCCGGATTGAAAAGATTGAATTTTCAGTCTAAGGAAGGTGAGAGAATTGGAGCTAGTTATTATTTTATTAGCACTTAGTTTACTTATGTTTGTTGCCTATAGAGGATTTTCTGTTATTTTATTTGCACCGATTTTTGCTCTATTTGCAGTGTTTTTAACAGAACCTAGTTTTGTACTGCCTTTCTTTTCGAATATTTTTATGGAGAAAATGGTAGGCTTTATTAAGTTGTATTTTCCAGTTTTCTTACTAGGTGCTATTTTCGGTAAAGTAGTAGAAATGTCTGGAATTGCAGATTCTATTGCTAAGACAATTATTGAAATAGTGGGTGAAAAACGGACCATTTTGGCTATCGTTTTAATGGGGGCTGTTTTAACTTATAGCGGTGTGAGTGTTTATGTTGTTGTGTTTGCAATATATCCATTTGCTGCAAAATTGTTTCGTCAAGCGAATATTCCGAAGCGCTTAATACCTGGAACAATCGTTCTTGGAGCTGTCACGTTTACGATGGATGCACTCCCAGGATCACCGCAAATTCAAAATGTAATCCCGACAACATTTTTTAAAACAGATATTTATGCAGCACCTATACTTGGTATTATTGGTGCTATTTTTGTCTTAACGTTAGGATTGATCTATTTAGAGAGTCGACGTAAGAAGGCGAAAGCAGCTGGAGAAGGATATTTTGGTTTTGAAGATGGGAATTCTGAAATGGCAGCATCACTGGAGTTAGAGCAAAAGAATCATACTTCTCTTCAAAGTATTAAAATTTCAAGAGTACAGCAAGTCGTTGCTTTTGTACCACTTATTTTAGTAGGAGTTATGAATAAGTTTTTTACAATAACAATACCAAAATGGTATCCAAATGGTTTTGATTTTTCCTCAATTGGAATGAAATCGTTTGGTAAGATAGAGTTAAGCGCAGTACTTGGTATTTGGTCTGTAGAATTAGCACTCATCATTGGGATTATAACAACGCTTTTAGTATATTGGAAGCGTGTTGTAACAGGATTTCAAGCAGGATTGAATACAAGTATTGGAGGAGCATTGCTTGCAACAATGAATACAGGAGCAGAATTCGGCTTTGGTGGCGTAATTGCAGCACTTCCAGGGTTTGCGATTATGCGAGATAGCATTTCTGCAACATTTACTAATCCACTCGTAAATGGAGCGGTGACAACGAATATTCTTGCTGGTATTACTGGTTCAGCATCGGGAGGAATGGGAATTGTATTAAGTGCAATGGGAGATAAATTTATTGCAGCGGCAGAACAATATCATATTCCACTTGAAGTTATGCATCGTATTGTTTCAATGGCATCGGGAGGGATGGATACACTTCCACATAACGGAGCAATTATTACAATCCTTACTGTTACAGGATTGACACATAAACAATCGTATCGTGATATATTTGCTGTGACAATATTGAAAACGGTCGCTGTATTTTTAGTAATTGCTTTTTATATGTTTACAGGAATCTACTAATAAATTTATTAGTCTGGGAGGAAATAATTAATCGAAGTGGAATATTACATTTGATAATTTATACAATGGAAATTTCACATTATAAAATATTTAGTAGGGAAAGAAGGAGTGGGTTATTTGCAAGAAATCGCAGAGTTTCGTATGCCAAAGAACGTTTTGTACGGGAGAAATTCACTGGAGAAATTAGGAGAACAAGCAATTAAACTAGGGAAAAAAGCTTTCATTATCAGTGATTCTATTATGAAAAAACTTGGTTATATTGATGCGTGTGTGAAACTACTAAAAGCGAAAAAAATAGATGTTATTACTTATGAAAATGTAAATGCGGAACCAACAAATATCCACGTTTTGGAAGCGTTAACGATATGTGCAGAGTCAAAATGTGATTTTATTATTGGGCTTGGTGGAGGAAGTTGTATTGATGCAGCAAAAGCTGTAGCAGTTCTGTTTACAAATGGAGGAGAGATTGAAGATTATGTTCAAAATCATGTGGAAATAGAAAAGCAACCATTACCCCTTATTGCAATTCCAACAACATCTGGTACAGGATCAGAAGTTACAAGTGTTGCTGTTATTACAAATACAAAAACAGATGTCAAAATGATGATTAAGCACCCAAATTTCACGCCACAAATCGCGATTATCGATCCCTTATTGACACGTTCTGTTCCACCGAATATTACTGCAGCAACAGGTATTGACGCACTATGTCATGCAATTGAAGCATATCTTTCTAGATTTTCGCAACCGCTTACAGATGTATTAGCACTTGCAGCAATTGGAGCGATTATGAAACACTTGCGGATTGCCTATGAAAAGGGGACAGATATAGAAGCACGAGAAGCAATGATGATTGCATCCTTACAAGCTGGCATTGCTTTTTCAAACGCATCGGTCACTTTAGTCCATGGAATGTCACGCCCAATTGGAGCACTATTTCATGTACCCCATGGTATATCAAATGCGATGTTACTACCAGCAGTTTTAGATTTTACAAAAATTTGCTCAGTCAAACGCCTCGCAGATATTGGGCGGATTATAAATCCGGAATTACATTCATTATCTGATGAAGAGCTTGCTAACCATGCTATTTTTGAAATAAAGAAACTCTGTTTGGATCTACGTATTCCTAATCTTAGGGAGTACGGAATTGATCAGGTTGAATTTGAAAATGCTCTTTCAAAAATGGCGAAAGATGCATTGGCTAGTGGGAGTCCGAGTAATAACCCACGCATCCCTTCTTATCATGAGGTGAAAAAATTATATCGTATATGTTTTGACTATCAATATGAAAATTCTATAAGTACCTCAATAGATTTCTGAATATTATTAAAATATTTCCGCGGAAATGAAAAGGGGGCAGGAGATGGAATTAGTAATTATTTTATTGGCTCTTTGCATGCTGATGTTTGTTGCCTATCGTGGTTTTTCGGTTATATTATTTGCCCCAATTTGCGCGCTATTTGCGGTTTTATTAACAGAGCCAAGTCACGTATTACCTTTTTTCTCTAATATTTTTATGGAAAAAATGGTTGGGTTTATTAAATTATATTTTCCAGTATTCTTACTCGGAGCAATTTTCGGTAAGGTAGTAGAAATGTCAGGGATTGCGGAGTCTATTGCAAAAACAATTATTCAGCTAGTTGGTGTCAAACGTTCCATGCTAGCAATTGTTCTGATGGGTGCTATATTAACCTATAGTGGCGTCAGTTTGTTTGTAGTTGCTTTTGCGGTATATCCATTTGCAGCTAATTTATTTCGAGAGGCTAATATTCCAAAACGATTAATACCAGGAACAATTGCTCTTGGAGCAATTACATTTACAATGGATGCTCTTCCAGGGACACCGCAAATTCAAAATGTTATTCCAACGACATTTTTTAAAACAGACATTTATGCAGCACCATTTCTTGGAATCATTGGAGCGGTCTTTGTATTTCTTGTTGGTATGTTGTATTTAGAAAGAAGACGAAAAAAGGCAGAGGAAAGTGGCGAAGGTTATTATGGTTGTGGAAATGAGAATTCTGAAATGGCAGCTACAACTGAAACAGAACAAAATATAAAACCAGCTATTCATACTCCCGAAATTACACCACTTCGCCAAGTACTGGCTTTTATACCGCTTATTTTAGTGGGGGTAATGAATAAAGTTTTTACAGTGATGATTCCAACATGGTATCCAAAGGGATTTGATTTTTCATCTATTGGATTAAAAACATTTGGCAAAGTGGAACTTTCTGGTGTGCTAGGCGTATGGTCTGTTGAACTGGCACTATTAATCGGAATTATTACAACGATAATTTTAAATTGGAAACGCTTATTTACAGGATTTCAAGCTGGCTTAAATGCAAGTATTGGTGGTGCATTGCTTGCTGCTATGAATACTGGAGCAGAATATGGTTTTGGGGGAGTTATAGCAGCATTACCCGGCTTCGGTGTCATTCGGGACAGTATTTCTACGACGTTCACAAATCCTCTCGTAAATGGTGCAGTTACTACAAATGTCCTTGCGGGAATTACTGGATCAGCATCAGGAGGAATGGGGATTGCTTTAAGTGCGATGTCGGAGAAATACATTGCGGCGGCAGAACAATATAATATTCCATTTGAAGTGATGCATAGGATTATTTCAATGGCATCAGGAGGAATGGATACATTACCACATAACGGTGCTGTCATTACATTATTGGCAGTAACTGGATTAACACATAAGCAATCCTATCGTGATATTTTTGCAATTACTATTATTAAAACAATAGCTGTATTTGTTGTGATCGGTGTTTATAGCTTAACTGGAATTGTATAAGAAGAACTGAACTAAAAAAGGACATTTGTTTGTTTAACAAATGTCCTTTTTGTTATGTTAAAATTACATAATAATGTTGTATAAATTTTAAATGAGAAAATAAGGGGGAATGGGTAAGATGAAAATGATAGGTCTTATTGGTGGAATGAGCTGGGAGTCTTCTTCTGAATATTATCGCATTATTAATGAAGAAGTAAAAAAGAGGTTAGGAGGATTACATTCAGCGAAATGTCTTTTATATAGCGTTGATTTTGAAGAGATTGAACGATGTCAATCTGAAGGTGATTGGGGAAAAGCGGGGAACGTATTAGGAGAAGCTGCATATTCTCTTGAGAAAGCTGGTGCAGACTTCATTGTTATTTGTACGAATACAATGCATAAAGTGATTAGTAATATTAAAGATAAGGTGAGTATTCCTATTTTACATATCGCGGATGCAACAGCTATGGAAATAAAGAAACAAGGAATTCGATCAGTTGGTTTACTCGGAACGAAATATACAATGGAACAAGATTTTTACAAATCACGTATAGAAGAAAAGGGTATGAGAGTAATGATACCAAATGAAACAGATAGGGAATTAGTAAATAGAATCATATATAACGAGTTATGTTTAGGAAAGGTTAATCAAACATCAAGAGATTCCTATAAAGAAATAATAAATCGTTTCGTACAAAATGGAGTAGAAGGAATTATATTAGGTTGTACGGAAATAGGGCTATTAGTAAAACAGGAAGATTCTCAAGTTCCTTTATTTGATACAACTTTTATACATGCTGTTGAAGCTGTAAACATCTCTTTAGGAGGTTATTTGGATGTGGTGAAAAAGAATAAAAAATAATTACATAACTTTATTATATAAACTAATCCGATTGTGTCGATGGAAAATATTCAGAAGATACTTTATAATGTAAGTGGTTACAAAAAGGGGGAGTATGGATGTTTTCACTTCGGCCAATTGCTTTTGTACATAATGAAAGAAAAATGATAATGGATGATGAATGGGGAGATGTACAATCTCTTATTACATTAACGGATTCATATGCAGAAGAGAGTATACAAGGAATTGAAGATTTTTCACATATTGAAGTAATCTTTTATTTTCATAAAGTGAAAGATGAACAGATTCAATATTCGGCTAGACATCCACGAAATAATAAGGAATATCCGAAAATAGGTATTTTTGCACAGCGGGGGAAAAATCGTCCTAATCGATTGGGGGCGACAATTGCAAAAGTTGTAAGGCGAGAAGGAAAATCAATTGTAGTTGAAGGATTAGATGCAATTGACGGTACACCTATATTGGATATAAAGCCTGTTATGAGAGAATTTTTACCGAATGAAGATATTTTACAACCTGAATGGGTAACGGACCTTATGAAGGAGTATTGGAAAGGAAGCGAAGTAAAGTGAAAATATATGAAGCGACAATTGAAGATTTAGATGGAGTAGCATCAGTATTTAATAATTATCGTACCTTTTATAAACAAGAGTCGAATGTGGGAGAAGCACGAGTATTTTTGCGTAATCGCATAGAGCGAAAAGAATCTGTAATTTTTGTAGCTGTTGAAGATGGGGAGTACCTTGGATTCACACAATTATATCCTTCTTTTTCATCAGTTTCGATGAAAGAATTATGGATTTTAAATGATCTATTTGTACAAGAAGGTAAACGCGGCGCAGGTATTGGAAAAAAATTATTAGAAGCGGCTAGAATTTTCGCACTAGAGAACGGTGCAAAAGGATTAAAATTGCAAACAGAAATAGATAACATATCAGCACAGCGATTATATGCCGAGAATGGATATTTGAGAGATAATCGTTATTTCCATTATGAATTAACTTTCTAAATTCAATATTAATACAGGCGAAAATACAAACCGAACTCTATCATTCAACGTATATTACTATTGTGCAAGTTCCTGTGAATACAACGTACAATATTATTTGCGATTGCTTGTAGATTTGTATATGAAAAATAAAAAACCTAACATATTACTTTTGATTAATATGTTAGGTTTTTTTTAAATAAGGTGCTTCTTAAATTTGTGTTGTAATTCGTTTCAGAATCCAAATGACAGCATCTTGAAAGTTTTCTGCAATATAACTCGGTTCAATATGAGCCCATTTATCGCGATATGTATGTAATGCGTCATGCCCGGCACCCGTTTGAACTAAGATCGTTGTTGCATTCACATTTGCGCCAGCAACGATATCAGTCCAGCGATCGCCAATAACGATGCATTTTGTTAAATCAAGCTCATGTTTTTTTGATGCTTGCAGAAGCATACCTGTACTTGGCTTTCGACATTCGCACCCATCTCCATGTCTGTGAGGACAAAGATAGATGTCATCAAAACCAAAAGCTTCTAGTTCTTGAATAAAATCTTCTATACTTGCTTTTCCATCAGCAATACCAGGTTGATTTGTAAAGGAAAATAGTTTTATATTTTGTTCTTTTAATGCACGTAAGGCGTCTTGTGTAAATGAAAATAAGGTAAATTCACCAGGATAATGTATGATAGTATCTCCTCCGATGGTTCCATCACGATCGATAAATATTGCTTGAATGTTTGTCATAATAGTAGTTCCCTTCAACTAGTAAATTAAAAGTATTTTACAAATCGATATCCGTTTATTTCGTATCCTAATTTTTTATAGAATGGATGAGCATCTGTTCTTTGCGTACCACTTACAAGCCATGTTCCAATACAGTTATGCTCTTTAGCTAACTGTTCAGCATACTCCATTAAAATTTGTCCAATTCCTTTTCTTCTTGCTGTGGAGTCAACACTAATAATGGATACTTCCCCGTATCGTGTCACATCTTCTAAGTTCTCACGTATACGAAATCCAAGGAATCCAAATATATGATCATCTTCTTCGTAAACATATAAGAAGTCAAATGGGCTCATTTCAACAAATTGTAAGCGATTTTGCATGTCTACATAAGAAATATCAGAACCTTTTAATTCTTTTGTTAGTGAACAAAGTGCTTCTATATCGTTCACAGTTGCTTTTCGAATGTGAGATTTCATACTCTCAACTCCATCTATAAATATAAATTAACAACTCCAAATGTTAAATATTCTGTTAAAAAGTGTTTTTTCCTGCTAGTAGTACGAATATAAACATTTAATATATTAGATATATAGAATAATATTTTAAGAAGAAATATGTTATGATTTTCCTGGAGTTTATTGTAAGTGGGAAGAGGGGAAGTAATTTGTTACAGGTCAATATTCGATCAGCGGGTTATGAAGCAGGAGAAAAAACAATCCATGATATAGCATTTTCAATTGAAAAAGGTGAACTAGTTGCTCTTATTGGTGCAAATGGAGCTGGGAAAAGTACGACAATTAAATCAATGCTTGGCTTACTTGCAAATATGGAGGGTGAAATTTCGTTTGGTGAAAAAGAGAATCCGTATGCATATGTGCCAGAACACCCAACGTATTATGATTATTTAACATTATGGGAGCACATTGAATTGTTAATGGCTGCACGTGGGTGTGAAATAGGGAGCTGGGAGGAACGCGCACAGGAGTTATTACACACATTTCGAATGGAAAAGCATAAGCATGAATACTTATCAAAGTTTTCAAAAGGTATGAAACAAAAATCAATGTTGATTTTGGCTTTTTTAACGGAACCAGACTTTTATATTATTGATGAACCGTTTATTGGATTAGATCCAGTAGCAACACGAGAATTTTTAAATTTCTTATATAAAGAAAAAGAGCGGGGAGTAGGGATTTTACTGTGTACCCATGTGCTAGATACAGCGGAAAGAATCTGTGAACGATTTTTACTTATTTCACAAGGAACGTTATTAGCAAACGGTAATCTACAAACAATTCAATCCCTAGCAGAAATGCCAGAGAGTCCATTATTAGATTGTTTTGATGCAATCGTAAGGCGGGAACAACATGATGAAACAACAATTTTATAAAAGGTTGCGTCATGAACTGAAAAGAAAATGGAAATCCATTCGGTCTGTAACTGATTGGACAATCGCATTATATTTTATCGTTCCAGTACTTGTATTTAGCGGGATTTATTATCGTTCGTTATGGACAAGAGAATTATCTGCAGAAGAACCGGCTTATTTTTTATTGGGCTTGTTTGTATTTTTCTTTGTTACATATTCAAGAGGAATGCGTTCGTTTTTTGAGCAAGCAGATAGCCTGTTTTTAATTCAGCATCCAGTTCACATGAAAAAATTAATGAAATATGGCATGGTATACACATGTATTCGAATAAGTATAACAAATATCATTGTAACGCTCATTATGTTACCTATATTGGTTAAGAGTATGGGGGCTTCTCTTTTACAAGTCGTATTATTTTGGCTGTCCTTTACCGTTTTTCGGTGTATGTTATCACTATTGGTAAGATATATAGATGTGTGTGGAGGGAAGCGCTGGGTATTATGGATTGTAAAGATTATCGTATTTTTTATGAGTTTTATTTGTTTGGGAAGTGGTCTGTTTTTAGGTTTTAAACATCCAGTATATGCAATACTATTTATCATTGTATTGATTGGAATTAGTTTGATATTGATAAAACAAAAAATGAACTATCAACGTTTCTTTTTTAAGGAAGTTGAAAAAGAAAAGGAAGAGGGTATGCGCTGGACAACGGAAATCATGCACTTTAGTGGTCAAATAACGAAGCCAAGTAATAACTCGAGACCATGGTTGTTTCCACGTTCGAAGCATATACTAGGGAAAAAATCTGATTCGCGTATTATTGAATCATTTTTTAAGGAGTATTTTCGATCAGGTGCTTCTTTAAGTTTTTATATTAAAATTATCTTTATGAGTGCAGTATCGATAAAAGTAACACCATGGTGGATTGCGCTTATTATTATTGTATTTGCCTGTGTTGCAATTGTACGTTATTCAGGGGATCAATGGAATGAATTTGTTAAAAAAATGTTTCTCCAATTATATTGTGATCAAGGGAAGTTATTATTGTTAAAAGGAAGAGCGGGAATGTCCTTGTTTGTTCCGGCTGTTTTGATTTACGGCATAGTTATACTTGGCCAGTTTTATTTATTACCAGCTATTATCGTAGGAAGCCTACTATTAATATTAATAGGCTGGATTGTATTCATACCGTAGAAAAAAGAGCCATAATGGCTCTTTTTTAGTCTGTAATTGACTGGTAAATAAAATATAAGAGAACAAAAATGCTCACGACGGAGTACATGACATCTAGAGTCATTAAAAATCCTCCTCACTATTGTTGTACTTATATTATATGAAATCTGACTATTACATATTCAAATGAAAAAAATATGAAAGTTAATAAATTTGTAAAGTGCAAAAATTAGCATCATTTTGTATAATGGAAGAAACAACCGTTATACAAATATAAGTAGTGAAAGGGGAGGGAATAAAAAATGCCAAATTGGTTTAGAAAGACGTTAGTCGCATTAATTACTGTATTTACATTTGGTTTAGTGACGCCTCCTTCTATTTTGCTTGATAATGCAAAAGCGGACAAGCCTACAACAAGGCAACAAAATTTGGAGCAGACGTCCTATACATATGAAGAAAATCGAGAGAGGTTAACCGCAGAGACCTTTGTGACCTATGCAATGCAAGAAGCTGAGAAACAATCTATGCAAAAGTTTGGTTCTAAAATTGGACCTGTCATTGAAGATGAATTTAAAGATATTATTCTACCTAAAATAGAAGAAGCAATTGCAGAGCTTACAACAGATGTACCGGAAGAGTCTTTACAATCATTAGCAATTTCACAGAAACCAGCAGGCGGCAATAACGAAAAGATTTTTCATGTATATGATACGAAAACAGGAAATGATTTACTACGTTTCCATGTAAGGCGGGATCATCCACCACAAGATGGATATTATTTTAATTTCCACTACCATCGCTTTGATGATGGATATACAGCGCATCATGAGTTAGGAGATATTTATTGGAATACGAATATGCCGCCGAAATGGCTGTCGTGATAAAAAGAACGAGGAGATGTCCTTGTTCTTTTTTGTTTTTATAAATGTGAAAATTAAAGGTGAAGCGGATCTTAACAGCGAATAGAATATGTTTAGATTTGTTCAAAAAAGAGGCTAAGGGAGTATTCATTATGTTGAAATATGTTGTATTTGATTTTGACGGTACATTAGTAGATTCACAAGATATATTTGTTCCTATTTATAATCAACTTGCTGAGAAGCATGGGTATAAAACGGTAAGTGAAGTAGAAATTGAACCTTTAAGAAAATTATCTATTCCTGAAAGGTGTAAACAGCTTCATGTACCACTTTATAAATTGCCTATATTAGCGCTAGAGTTTTATAAACTATACCAGCCAGCTATTAAAGATCTAGTCTTATTTAATGGCATGAAGGAAGTGCTAGATGAATTACATAGAAAGGGTTATGGAATAGCAGTAATATCCTCTAATTCAGAAGAGCATATTAGAGCATTTCTACATAACAATCAAATAAAAAATATTCAAGAAGTTTTTTGTTCGAAAAATTTGTTTGGGAAAGATAAAATTATCAAGAAATTTTTAAAAGAAAAAACGTTAACAGAAGCTGATATGCTGTATGTTGGTGATGAGCAACGAGATATTGTTGCATGTAAAAAAGTTGGCGTAAACGTCGTATGGGTTGGATGGGGATATGATGTGATGGAAACGATCAAAGAAGATTCTCCAAATTATATGGTAAATACACCAAATGAAATTTTACATATAGTTGAGTCTGTTCAGTGAATGACCCCTCCTTAACACTCTTACGAGTCGTTTGAAGAAGGGGCTTCCTGTTTCATAGGGTGTTGCTGCTTGAGAATCCAAGCAGTCTTACATACTCTCCACAGGCGTCGTTTGTACTGTTTGGACACAACCTTGCCCTACAGTTTCAGTCTTCAGTCGTTCTCACAAGTAATTGTTCTAACCCTTTTCTGTTGGAGTACTGTTAAAATGACAGAAAGGAAGAGAAGGGGATGCAGCAGTTTGAACCTGGTATTCATCATATTGAATTTTGGGTAGCAAATTTAGAGGAATCCATATGTTTTTATAGTAGGTTGTTCTCTATCATTGGCTGGAAACAGTTGAATGAGAGTGCATTTAGTACAGGGGAGATTGAAATATATTTCAAGGAAGTAGATGAAAAGATTGTAAGAACGTTAGGGCCGAGGCATATTTGTTATCAGGCTGTTAGTAGAACTGTAGTTAATGAGGTCGCTAATTTCTTACAAAATGTACAAGCGGAGATTATTCGTGGGCCGATTGAGACGAATCATTACTCAGATGAATATTATACTGTGGATTTTTATGATCCGAATGGGTTTGTTGTAGAAGTGGCTTATACGCCTAATGTGGAAATGTGAGGAGAGATCTTATTACCCGTTAATACGGGATAAATAATAGAGGAAAGTATAGCTTTCCTCTATTATAAGTTTAGATTGTTGTATTTTTATTTAATCTTCGTAAATGTAAGAGGCTGTGTACTTAACATAACTGGTACATGTAATTGGATTGTTTGGAATTCCCCTTTTATATCCATCTCATAAGCAAGCAACACATTCATTTCTATTTGGAATAAGTCTAATGTTGCATAAAACATATCATAATGATGGTGATGTAACCGAACTTTTAGTTCTGTGAACTGTAAATATAACTCTTCATTTTGTTTATACACTTCTAGTGTTCCATAAGCAGGGTGTTCGAATGTTCCAATATAGTCTTCTAATGCATGAGAAGGTACGGTCTCTTTTACTTGTTCTGGAAGTGATTGGTTTACTTCTTTCATCATTTTTTTCAATTGAGCGGTGTCTTCTATAGCACGCTTATGCCAATCAATTGTTTCCAATCCGAGGAGTTCGTCATAGATTTGATTTGCAAGATAACTAGGAAGTAAGGTGCTTCCGGCGTTCGTTAATATGACAAGGCCTATATTTTCTTTTGGAATAAATGAGACAAGTGCAGAAAATCCATCGATACCTCCGCTATGATGAATTACTTTATAGCCACGGTAAGAACTAATAAACCAACCAAGACCATAACTATTTACTGGTGATTCAGGGGGCGATAAAAGTGGCTGATCAGGAATTGTATTGTGCGGCGTATACATTTGTTGTAATAATTCAGAAGATAGTAATTCGTGATCTCCTGTTTTTCCTTGATTAAGATGGAAAAGTACCCAATTTGCCATATCTGCAATTGTTGAATTGATGCATCCAGCAGCTCCTACTGTATCAATATTACGGAATGGTACCTCTTTTATTTCTCCATCTTTCTCAACGTAAGGCAATGCGTAGTCATTCGTATTTTGTGAGTCTGTGACAGAGAAGTTTGTTTGCTCCATTTGAAGTGGTGCTAAAATATGTTCTTTGGCGTATTGCTCCCATGTCTGATTTGTAATGTTTTCTACAATATAGCTAATTGTTGCATACATTAAGTTGTTATATAAGAAAGCTGTGCGAAATGGTGCATCAAGTGATAAATGCTTTGTTTTTTCAACGATGTCTTTTCGAGTTAAGGAAGAGTTGTACCAAAGAGCATCATGACGACTAACGCCAGAGCGGTGGGAAGCTAAATCACGTGCTGTAATTTGGGAGCTTGCAAGTATATCTGATAAAGCGAAGGTAGGGATATAAGATTGAACAGGAGTATCCCAATCAAACTTTTTTTGTTGTGCTAATAGGCTTAAAGATAGGGTGCCAAATGCCTTGGTCGCAGATCCAATTGCAAAGCGTGTTTGAGGCGTAACCGGTTTTTTCTGTTTTGAATCACGATAGCCAAATCCTTCTGAAACAATGACTTCTCCATCTTTTATAACTGCGACAGCAGCCCCAGGAACGTGTAGATCTTTCATCATTTTTTCAATTGTTGTTTGTAATGAACTAATAACAGGAATTTCAATTTTAGACATGCTTCTAACCTCCAAATATTATTTTATACTTCCGCACTATAGTTTCTTTGGTAAAGAGTGAAATACCTCTTAAAAGATGAAAAGTTAAGAATTTTGTAAGATTCATTAAAATGGATATCCTATACTAGATTTCTGTTAATACTTACTATATTGAAATATTTTTCAATAAGTTTTACTGAGAATTTTGCATGCAGAATTATTTTTTGTATGATAAACTCCATATAGGAAATAGATGCGAAAGAGGGTTTTTCTTACATATGAAACATGCTGAATATGAATACTTAAATCTGTGTCGCCATGTGATGGAGCATGGTACAAAAAAAGAAGATCGTACAGGAACAGGGACTGTATCTGTATTTGGATATCAAATGCGTTTTGACCTTAGCAAGGGATTCCCTTTGTTAACGACAAAGCGTGTGCCATTCCGCTTAGTAGCTAGTGAACTTCTTTGGTTCATGAAAGGCGATACAAATATTCGTTATTTACTACAAAATAACAATAATATTTGGAATGAATGGGCGTTTAAAAGCTGGGTAGAAAGCGATGCGTATGAAGGGCCAGATATGACGGACTTTGGACTTCGCTCTCAGCAGGATGAAGAGTTTAAGAAACAATATGATGAGCAAATGGATTTGTTTAAAAAGAATGTACTGGAAGATGATGATTTTGCAAATCAGTATGGCTATTTAGGAGATGTATATGGAAAACAATGGCGTGCTTGGAAAACGACAGCAGGTGAGACGATTGATCAGTTAAAAGATGTAATCGAAATGATTAAGAAAACACCAGATTCTCGTCGCTTACTTGTTTCTGCTTGGAATCCTGAAGATGTGCCAAGTATGGCACTTCCGCCTTGTCATACGCTATTTCAATTTTACGTAGCAGACGGAAAGCTTTCGTGTCAGTTATATCAACGAAGCGGTGATATTTTCCTTGGCATTCCATTTAATATTGCAAGCTACTCATTGTTAACACATTTAATCGCGCACGAATGTGGTTTAGAAGCAGGAGAGTTCGTTCATACGATTGGAGACGCACATATTTACACAAATCATTTTGAACAAGTGGAAAAGCAGTTAGCGCGTGAACCACGTCCGTTTCCAACGCTAAAATTAAATCCAGATGTAAAGTCTGTTTTTGATTTTGAAATGGATGATTTAACATTAGAAGGTTATGATCCACATCCTGCAATTAAAGCACCTGTCGCAGTGTAAACGCAAAAGGAGATGAAAATATGATTATTTCATTTATGGTCGCAATGGATGAAAATAAAGTCATCGGTAAGGATAATAAATTACCGTGGCATTTACCAAGTGAATTGCAATATGTTAAGAAGACAACAATGGGTCACCCACTTATTATGGGGAGAAAAAACTATGAAGCGATTGGAAGACCACTTCCAGGAAGACGAAATATTATCGTAACGCGCAATATGAATTATCATGTAGAAGGCTGTGAAATTGCGCAGTCAGTAGAAGAAGTATTTGAGTTATGTAAAAATGAAGAAGAAATTTTTATTTTTGGTGGAGCGCAAATTTACGAATTGTTCTTACCATATGTGAACAAGCTTTATATAACAAAGATTCACCATTCATTTGAAGGAGATACATTCTTCCCAGAAATGAATATGAAAGAGTGGAAAGAAGTTTTTGTGGAAAAAGGTGTTACGGATGAAAAGAATCCGTACACATATTACTATCACATATATGAAAAACAAAAATAATCATAAAAAGATTGATGTGTATGTTCACATCAATCTTTTTATTTGGATAATAAGATAAAACTTTATGAATGAACTTTTTTGATGATATAATGGTAGAGGTTGTAAGTTTTAGTAGCTTAGGAAAAATCCATAAAAGACAGATTTATATTTATTATTTCTTTGCTTAACTAAAGGAGGAGAATCGGTTGAAAAAACTATGGGGATTGCTTTTTCTTTGCTTCACACTCATGCTAGTAGGATGTGGTAAAGAAGAAAAGCCAGCACAAGCATTTGATACATATGCAAAAGCGTGGAATAAGCAAAAATTTGCAGATATGTATGATCAATTGTCAGAAGATGCAAAAAAATCTATTTCAAAAAAAGATTTTACAGAGAAGTATGAAAAGATTTATGCGGGCATTGAGGTTAAAAATCTAAAGATAGAAACAGGAAAAGTAAAAGAGGATAAAGAAGATAAAGGGCCAGTTCCTTTTAATGTGAGTATGGATACAGTTGGTGGGAAAATTTCCTTTTCTCACGAAGCAAAGCTTGTGAAAGAGAAAGATGGAGATAAAGAATCTTGGAAAATAGACTGGACTCCAGATTTTATTTTTCCAGGCATGACAAAAGACAGTAAAGTACGTATGCAAACGTTTCAAGCGAAGCGTGGGGAGATATATGATCGTAATGGAAAAGGACTTGCAACGAATGGAAGAGCAAATGAAATTGGCATCATTCCAGGTAAACTAGGAGAGGCTGCACCACAGACAAAGGAAACAATTGGAAAGTTGCTGAATATGTCTGTAGAAGAGATAGATCAAAAGCTTGCGGCAAAATGGATTAAACCAGATTCATTTGTACCAATTGGGATTTTACAAGAAGGTGCAACGCAAAATGATTATATTTCTTTAGACGGTGTAACGACTCGACAAGTCAATGTTCGTACATATCCATTGGGAGAGGCTGCTGCTCATTTAACAGGATATATGGGGAAAGTGAATGCAGAAGATTTAAAGGATTTACAGAAAAAAGGATATCAGGCAGATGACCCAGTTGGAAAAGCTGGTTTGGAGCAAGTATTTGAAGAGAAGCTACGTGGTAAAAAAGGTGGCCGTGTCTTCATGGAGGATGCACAAGGAAAAGAGAAAAAAGAATTAGCTAAAATTGAAGCAAAAGATGGAGAAAATGTTACGTTAACAATTGATAGTACAGTTCAGGAAAAAATCTTTAACGAAATGAAGGGAGAAGCTGGTTCAAGTGCAGCGATAAATCCGCAGACTGGTGAAACAATTGCACTTGTGAGTAGCCCTGCGTACAACCCGAATGTAATAGTAAGGGGTGCATCAAAAACACAACGTGAAGCATGGAATAATGATCCGAAAAAGCCAATGACAAATCGCTTTACACAAGCATCGGCACCAGGTTCTGTATTTAAAGCAATTACAGGTGCGATTGGTCTTGAAACGAAAACAATTGATCCAAAAGAGGAATTGAAAATTGAAGGATTACAATGGACAAAAGATTCTTCATGGGGAAATTATTATGTAACACGTGTAAAAGATGCAAGTCCAATTGATTTTGATAAAGCAATGAAGTTTTCTGATAACATTTACTTTGCACAACAAGCAATAAAAATTGGGAAAGATAAATTTATGAGTGAAGCAAAGAAATTTGGATTCGATGAAAAGTTACCAATTGAATATCCATTCCCGGTTTCAAAAATTGCAAAAGATGGCATTAAAAATGATATTCAAATGGCTGATACAGGGTATGGACAAGGCCAAGTATTAATGACGCCTCTTCATTTGGCATTAACGTATGCACCGATTGTAAATGAAGGGAATATACCATCCCCACATCTTATTAAAGATGATAAACAAGTTAAACCTTGGAAAGAAAATGTGATTTCTAAAGGGAACCAAGATATATTAAAAAATACGTTAACAAAAGTAATTAATGATGAAGATGGTACAGGGAAAATTGCTAAGATTGACGGTATGACTCTCGCTGGAAAAACGGGAACAGCTGAGTTAAAAGAGTCGAAGGAAGCAGATGGAAAAGAACTTGGATGGTTCGCTGCTTTTGATGTAAATTCACCGAATATGATTGTTACGATGATGATTGAAGATGTAAAAGGCCGGGGTGGAAGTAACGTACCTGGTGAAAAAGTGAAACATGTTTTTCAAAAGTAATGCTTAGGAAAAAGCTATCTCCTTAAAAAAGGAGATAGCTTTTTTCGTGAAGATTGAATAATGAAATGTGAATATTCAATGAAATGGAGATAGGAGAATTATCTACTTACGAAAAAAAAGTAGCTATTTTTTATTGACAGAAAAAGAATGTTTTTGTATTATACTTACATAAGGTAAGTAATTTACTTTTTTATTAAAAATCTCAAATTAAAGATAATTATTAAGGGAGAGAATAAAAATGACAAAAGTACTATTTATTACAGCAAATCCAAATTCAGCAGAAGCATCTTTCGGTATGGCAGTAGGGGAATCATTCATCGAAGCATATAAAAATGAACATCCACAAGATGAAGTGGTAACAATTGATCTATTTAACACAGCTGTACCAGCAATTGATGCAGAAGTATTTACAGCTTGGGGTAAATTTGCAGCAGGTGAAGGCTTTGAAACGTTAAGCGAAAGCCAACAACAAAAAATTGCAGCAATGAATACAAACTTAGAAACATTTATGAATGCAGATCGTTATGTGTTTGTAACGCCAATGTGGAACTTTAGTTATCCACCAGTAGTAAAAGCATACTTAGATAACTTGTCTATCGCAGGTAAAACTTTTAAATATACTGAAAACGGACCAGTTGGTTTACTAGAAGGGAAAAAAGCACTTCACATTCAAGCTACAGGTGGCGTTTACTCTGAAGGACCATACGCAGCAATGGACTTTGGCCGCAAGCACTTAAATGCAGTATTAGGATTTATGGGTATATCTGATGTAGACTACCTTGCGGTTGAAGGTATGAATGCAAACCCTGAAAAAGCACCAGAAATTAAAGAAGCGGCAATTGCAAATGCTCGCGAATTAGCAAAACGTTTCTAATATAGAAAACTCAAAAATGTCCAAACGCTTGTCGTTTGGACATTTTTTCTTCTTTTTCCTTCGTTTGTCTAGTATAATGAAGGACGGAATGAGAATAAGTGGGGGTTCTATATGATTCAAACGTTTTTTAAAATCTTTTATTTAATTGTAATTGTAATTGGTATTACACCGAGATTATGGCGTATAAAACGAAAAGCACAGACAATGTCGCCACAAGAGAAAGATCGCCTCGTGTATAAAACAACAAACTGGTTTGGTAAGAAAATGGTTCGTGTAGCTGGGTCGACTGTACAAGTAAATGGAATTGAAAATGTGCCGAAAGATAAACCGGTCCTTGTTGTAAGTAATCATCAAAGTGATATGGATATTCCAGTTTTACTTGGGTACTTGAATAAACCGATTGGGTTTGTTTCAAAAGCAGAAATTAAAAAATTTCCGATTGTACCAACTTGGATGGAATTGATGAATTGTGTGTTTATGGATCGTAGTAATCGTCGTCAGTCGCTCCAAGCTATTAAAGATGGAATTGAACTTTTAAAGAATGGACATTCTATCGTAATTTTCCCAGAAGGAACGCGCAGTAAGGCGGGCGAAATGGGGGAGTTTAAAGCAGGAAGTTTTCATCTTGCTGTAAAAGCCGGAGTAGCTATTTTACCAGTAACTGTAGACGGAACATATAAGATGTTTGAGGCGAATGGAAATCGCATGAAGCCTGCTCATGCAACAGTAACCATTTCTAAACCAATTACACCTGAGCAATATGCAAGTATGGATATAAAAGAATTAACGCAGCATACGAAAGATATTATTGCGGCTCAATTACATAAGTAATAAAAAAAGTCTCAGCTTGAAAAGCTGAGACTTTTTTATGCAACAGGCAATACATAAAACAAGACGCAGAAGAACATCATTGCACTACCACCTAATACAAAAAGGTGCCAAATTGCATGGTTGAAGGGCAGCTTTTCCCAAAGGAAAAATATAGCCCCTACTGAATATAGGATCCCACCGGTTAACAATAGTGAAAATCCATGCCCGGTTAAATTTTCATAAAGTGGTTTAATAGCGACGATAATGAGCCAGCCCATAATGATATAGCACAGTGTTGACATTTTAATAAAACGGCGTACAAAGAAAATTTTGAAAATAATTCCACCGATGGCCAGTGTCCAAATAATTGCAAGTAATGTCCAGCCGAGTGGCCCTCTTAGAGTAATTAGTAAGAATGGTGTATACGTGCCGGCAATTAAGAGATAGATGGCCGAGTGATCTAAAATCGTAAATAATTTTTCTACTTTCGGGTGGTGGATGCTATGTAATAGCGTAGAAAACAAATATAGTAGAAACATGCTCACGCCGTAAACTGTAAATCCAACAATAGCAGATACAGTACCATGCTTTGATGCATGCATAATTAGTATTATTAATGCAGGAATGCTTAAAATGGCACCGATGCCATGGGTAATCGCATTGGCAATTTCCTCTTTTACGAATTGCGTCATTCGTGTTATTTTTTGAGTCATAATTTGATTCCTTTCATGTTTGATGAAGTAAGGTGTAATTTCCTTTACCATATCATATACATAAGAAATAGAAAATGAAAATTGTTTAAGTGATTATATTTTCGAATTTTTTTGACAAAAGCTAATAGATGCATTGACGTTTACAAAATTTTTTGACAAAATAAAATTAAGTGAGATTAAGGGGGAAGTCATATGCCAAATATTGGGGTTCCGGGTTTGATATTAATTTTAGTACTCGCTTTAATTATTTTCGGTCCAAAAAAGTTACCTGAAATTGGACGAGCTTTTGGGGAAACATTAAAAGAGTTTAAAAAGTCTGCAAAGGGTTTGCATGATGATACGGAAGAAAAGAAATAAATTTCACTAGGTTATTTTGTTTCTATGGTATATAGCGAGTGGGGAATGTGGTGATAAGAGTGGACAATCAAGAGATGAGTGTCATAGAGCATCTTGGAGAGTTAAGAAAGCGACTCATTATAACAGCGCTGACGTTTCTGATTTTTATTGTCATTGGCTTTTCATTTACGAAAGAAATATATAATTTTATCGTAAAAGATTTAAATATGAAATTAACTGTTTTAGGTCCAAGTGATATTTTATGGATTTATTTTGTGATTGCAGCTGTCTTTTCAATTGTATGTACAATACCAGTTGCAGCTTTACAAATTTGGTTATTTGTAAAACCAGCTCTACATAAACATGAGCGTAAAATGACAATTCTGTATATCCCGGCATTATTTCTATTATTTATTGGAGGACTTTGCTTCGGCTATTTTCTGATTTTACCATTTATTTTGCAATTTTTAATGAGTCTTGGTGATGATATGTTTCAGACAATGTTTACGACGGATAAGTATTTTTCGTTTGTGATGAATATGACAGTACCATTTGCTGTGATATTTGAACTTCCTGTCGTTACGATGTTTTTAACTAGTATAGGTGTTCTTAATCCAATAGCACTACAAAAGGTGAGAAGATATGCGTATTTTATTTTAATTGTAATTGCTGTTTGTATTACACCGCCAGACTTTATTTCTGATTTTTCAGTAGCGATACCACTTCTTGTAATTTATGAATTAAGTATTACAGCATCAAAGTTTGTGTATAAGAGGAAAATAAAAAGAGAAATGAATACAGAATCAAAAAGTGCCTCATTATAAAGGCACTTTTTTTATTTATTTGTTATACTATACTTATAACTGTATACAATATAAAGAAGAAAAAAATTATAGAATCTCCGAAATTTAGACAAACTTTTCACTAGTGTAAGTTTATACTGAAGTTATAAATCCAATAAAAAAGAGGATTGATATCGTGATTATGAAAAGTTTTTATTTCACTCATTCAACAGGGAATTGTATCAAAATATTTGAAATCCCTGTCCTACAAGCACAACACCCATTAGCATTTCTAATTCAGTCACGTCTTCAACTATTTATTGCTAAAATTCAAAAACAAAAACAACCGAGATTCTCATACTCTTTTCGCGAATATTTACAAAGTTGCTTAAAGTGGAATGATTATTCAAATGTATATCAAACAAACTCGCTTGAAAAAAATGCATAGTCTAAAATAGAGACAGAGCAAATAAGCTCTGTCATTTTCTTTTTAGACATAAAAGTCAAAGAAATTTGTCGAAAATCACTTCAAACTGTTGAAAGCATTGTGAATACTAGTATAATAACAAGGAGAGCGTATTGGAAAGGGAAGAAGTAAAATATGCAAAAAATTAAAATTGTTACAGACTCAACGGTGGATTTATCACAAGATGTGATTCAAAAATATGATATTCATGTTATTCCATTGTCGATTTCTGTAAATGGAAAAACATACTTAGATCGTGTAGATTTACAGCCGGATGAATTTATTGAAGAAATGCAAAAATCAGAAGAATTACCAAAAACATCACAGCCAGCAGTCGGATCGTTTGTTGAAATGTATGATCGTTTAGGGGAGGACGGTAGCCAAGTTCTTTCCATTCACTTAACGCATGGTTTAAGTGGGTCAGTTGCAACAGCTAATACTGCAGCAACGATGACAGATACGAAAGTTACAGTGGTAGACTCATTGTTTATTACGCATGCTTTATCGTATCAAGTAATTGAAGCAGCAAAAATGACGAAGGAAGAACGTTCTTTGGAGGATATTTTAAAGCGTGTTGAAGAAGTTCGTAAAAATACTCGTCTATTTGTAGTTGTTGATACGTTAGAAAACCTTGTAAAAGGCGGTCGGATTGGAAAAGGAACAGCTATGATCGGATCTTTATTAAACATTAAGCCAATTGCAAGTATTGATGATGGTGTATATAATCCTGTTGCGAAGGTACGCAGCAAAGGTCAAATTGTGAAAACATTGATAAAAATGTTTGAGGAAGATATAGCTGGTAAAACAGTAAAGGCGGTAGCTGTACCACATGCGAAAGCATTACCGTTAGCACAAAAAATGAAAGAAGCAGTTGAAAAAATTAGTGGATTTACACAAACGGAAATTTTTTACACAACGCCTATAATTAGCACACACACTGGTGTAGGGGCAATCGGATTTTCATATTTTGCTGAATAGAAAAAGAGCTACTTGAGGGTAGCTCTTTTTATCTTTTCATCTACAGCAACATTTTAAATGAATGAGACTATTTAGGAGTGGGGAAGAAGTTCTATTAATTAAGATGTTATAACTGATTGTAATAGACGATGATAATCGTGATGATGGCGCTTATTGAAATCATAAAGCGTCGTTGTAAATACTCCCTCATTTAATATTCCTTTCTCCTTTTATCGGTTCTTATATGAACAGAAAATCAGCAGTTCATTAAAGCCTTAGTTTATAATATGCATAAAAGGGGAAAGGGATTTATAATTTTGCGTGTTCCTTTATGGATTCTTTTTCCTCAGAGGGCATTTTTTCTGGAAAATACGTTTGACCAAGAAATAATACGTGAAGTTGTTCCCAAGGTAACATACGTAAATTCCAGTTGTTACGAAGTCGGGTAATAGCTTCTCTAGGTGTCTCATCAGCAAGTGCAAATGTACCGTAATGCATTGGAATGAAATGCGTTGCTTTTACATCTAAAAAGGCTTGCACTGCTTCCTCGGGGGAAACATGTGATACTTTCATAAACCATTCTGGTTCATATGCACCAATAGGCATTAAGGCGATATCAATAGAAAATCGGTTGCCAATTTCTTTAAACCCTTGGAAATAGCCACTATCACCACAAAAGTAAATTGTTTCATCTGTTGTGCTATTATCGATAACCCATCCACCCCAGTGGGAAGTATTCATATCAAACAATGATCTTCTTGTCCAGTGCTGCGCCGGTACGAAGTGAAATGCTACATCATTAATTTTTGTGAATTCCCACCAGTTATATTCTTCTACTCGCATAAATTTTTTTCTTGTAAATAACTTTTTTAATCCAGTAGGTACTAAGTATAGAACATCTGAATTCAATAGACGAAGTGTAGAAAAGTCCAAATGGTCATAATGACCGTGTGAAATGAGGACAATATCAATCTTAGGTAATTCCTGTAATGTAAGGCCGGGATTCGTTAGCCTCGGTACAAGCTTTATTTTCTTTGACCATACTGGATCTGTTAAAATGTTGAGCCCGTTTGTTTGTATAAGGAATGTTGAGTGACCTATCCATGTAATTGTTGTTTTTTCAGTGTTCGTTCGTAAAAACTGGCTACTCTTTACAGGTGATTGTTCTACTAGATAAGAAAAATCTTTTTTGTTTTGTTTTCGTTCTTTACGCCAACGTAAAAAAGAACGAAGTGGTTTTTTTGTACTAACATTATCCATATTTTCATAGCGCTTTGCCATGAACATCACCTCATTTAAAATCTTTGTAGTTGTATTGTATCGAAATGTTGTAAAGGAAAAAAGTGAGGGAAATTGATTAACGATTAAAAAATTGTAAAAAATAGTGTGGATATCTTTACAAAGCGAGTGACTTATTGAAAATTATTGTGTAAAGAGACGGGAAGGAGATAATTTTAGTAAACAATGAAACAGTTGTCTAGTAATTCGCTCGAAAATAGGAAGTAACATACCTAAATTCGTACGATTTCGTGAACAAATTGGATAAACAATTTTCTCATAGTGTTTACTTTTGTTATGATAAACATGTCATACATAAATTTAGAAAAGAGAAGAGAGGTTTGAAAATGAAGCGTTATCAAAAGCTGATTGGTCTCATAGTTGTTTTTTGCTTCTTTATACTTGCAGGATGCGGCTCAGGATCAAAACTCCGTAAACCATTAAATTGGGATTTAGAAACTTTTCAATACATAAATCAAGATGGTAAAAAGTTTGGAACAAAAGATTTAAAAGGGAAAGTATGGGTGGCTGACTTTATGTTTACCAATTGTCAAACGGTTTGTCCACCAATGACTGCTAATATGGCAAAGCTACAAAAGATGGCGAAAGAGAAAAAATTAGATGTTCAATTCGTTTCGTTTAGTGTAGATCCTGAAGTGGATAAACCAGAGAATTTGAAAGCATTTATACAAAAGTTCACAGATGATACGAAAAATTGGAATTTGCTAACAGGGTACTCATTAGAAGATGTGAAAAAATTTGCAAAGGATAATTTCCAAACGTTAGTAGATAAACCGGAAAATGGTCAAGTCATCCATGGAACATCGTTCTTCCTAGTTGATCAAGAAGGAAAAGTAATGAAGCAATACAGTGGAATTAGTAAGACACCATACGAAGACATTTTACGTGATATGGAGCGACTCTTGAAATAAAAGAAGGATGCTGGGCATCCTTCTTTTTGGATATGGAAAATATATATATAATGGTTAATCTATGGATAAAATATCGTGCTGTTGTGGAAGTTTTTGAGCGCGGATTTCTAAAATACCGTTTTGATAGGAAGCTTTTGCACTTTTTTTCTTAATTAGATATGGAAGCTTAATCATGCGAGAAGCACCTGACATGGATCGCTCACGGCGATAGTAATTATGTGAAACTTCATCTTTTGTTTCTTCCATGATTTCTTCAGTAACAGAGATTTTTAAGTATTCACTTTGAATTTCTATTTGGATTTTTTCCTTTTGAACGCCCGGGAGTTCTGCTTTTATGACCAGTTCTTCTCCAGTTTCATATAGGTCGACAGGGAATGTTAATAAGCGGTTTCCTTTTTGAAAAAAGTGATTCATATCCGCAATTACATCACGTAATGGCGTTTGTTCAAAAAAATCATCAATTTGTTTTAAGTAACTACGAATTGGTGGACGAGACGAAGATTCTTTTTTTTCATCACTCATGTTTTTGCCTCCTAGAAATCAATTTGCAATATCATATGACAAATGTGTGCAAATGTGAGTGCCTATTTTTCATGTTTGCACAAAAAAATTGGGTAAAATGTGAAATGGAGTGATTTTTTTATAGTTTTTATCGCCATATCGAGTTGATTATGCTAGTATAAATAGGGTTGATATAGTAGTATAGAAACAGAATGAAAACTGAAAGAGGGTAAGAAGTATGTGTGGTTTTGTAGGATGTTTATGTGAAAACCCTAGAGAGTTTTCAGAAACAGAAAAACATCAATTTGAAAATATGAATACGATTATTTTCCACCGTGGTCCAGATGACGAGGGATATTTTCGTGATGAACATGTACAATTTGGCTTCCGCCGTTTAAGTATCATTGACTTAGAGGCAGGACATCAGCCGCTAACTTATGAAAATGATCGATATGTAATTATTTTTAATGGTGAAATTTACAACTATGTAGAATTACGTGAAATGCTACTTGAAAAAGGTGCAACATTTGCAACGCAATCTGATACAGAAGTTATTATCGCATTGTATGCACACATGAAAGAGAAATGTGTAGATTACCTACGTGGTATGTTTGCATTTATGATTTGGGATCGTGAAGAAAAGAAACTTTTCGGTGCACGTGACCACTTCGGTATTAAGCCGCTATATATCGCGCAGCAAGGTGATACAACATTCTTTGCATCTGAAAAGAAAAGTATCATGCATGTTATGCAAGATAAAGGGGTAAATCCAACTTCTCTGCAACATTACTTTACGTATCAATATGGACCAGAACCAGAAACATTAACTGTTGATATTAATAAAATCGAACCTGGTCATTATTTCGTAAAAGAAATCGGTAAAGAGATGGAAATTCATCGCTACTGGAAACCATATTTCAATGCTTCAAGTGCGACAAAAGAGGAGCACATTCAAGCGATTCGCGATGTATTGTATGATTCTGTAAAAGTTCATATGCGTAGTGATGTACCAGTAGGTTCATTCTTATCTGGTGGTATCGATTCATCTATCATTGCGTCTATCGCAAGAGAAATGAATCCAAATCTTCTAACATTCTCTGTTGGTTTCGAACGCCGCGGCTTTAGTGAAGTTGATGTAGCAAAAGAAACGGCAGAAAAGTTAGGCGTTACAAACCATAGTGTCTTCATTACAGCGAAAGAATTCATGAACGAATTCCCAAAAATTATTTGGCATATGGATGATCCTTTAGCTGATCCAGCTGCTGTACCGTTGTACTTTGTAGCAAAAGAAGCGCGTAAGCATGTAACAGTAGTTCTTTCTGGTGAAGGTGCGGACGAGCTATTTGGCGGATATAATATTTATCGTGAACCAAACTCGTTAAAAATGTTCTCTTATATTCCTACTCCAGGAAAAAGTGTCTTAAAAGCATTAAGTGGAGCATTAAAAGAAGGATTTAAAGGGAAAAGCTTCTTGGAACGTGGATGTACACCAATTGAAGAACGCTACTATGGTAATGCGAAAATCTTCCGTGAAGAAGAAAAAGCTGAGTTAATGAAGTATTACAATGAAAGTGTTAACTATATGGATATCACGAAGCCATTGTATAATGAAATTAAAGATTATGATGATGTAAGCAAAATGCAATACATCGATATGTTCACATGGCTACGCGGCGACATTTTATTAAAAGCTGATAAAATGACGATGGCAAATTCATTAGAACTTCGTGTGCCATTCTTAGATAAAGAAGTGTTTGACGTTGCGTCTAAAATTCCAACAGAATTAAAAATCGCAAATGGAACAACAAAAGCAATTTTACGTGAAGCAGTGCGCGGAATCGTTCCAGATCACGTGTTAGATCGTAAAAAGCTTGGATTCCCTGTACCAATTCGTCATTGGTTAAAAGATGAAATGCATGACTGGGCTGTTAATATTATTAAAGAAAGCAAAACAGAGCATTTAATCGACAAACAGTATGTATTAAACTTACTGGAAGCACATTGTGCAGATAAAGGCGATTATAGCCGTAAAATTTGGACAGTACTTGCATTTATGGTATGGCACCAAATTTATGTTGAGCATAAATATGATACAAATGAGTTTCATGAAGAAACAAAGCGTGCGTATAGCTTAGTATAAAGTGAAACTGGCATCCGCCACTAATTATTATCCCACCAATAGTGGGATAAATAAGAAAACCTTAAGATTGCATACGATCTTAAGGTTTTTTTCATAAATACGTATTGTAGTTGATACAATAATAATAAAAGGATGGACAAAATATGATTACGTTTGAAAAAGTGAATACAGAAACAAAAAAAGTTGTTGAAGAAATGTTTGCTTCTAATGGTTTGAATATAAAGGAAGTTCAATATTGTATAAAAATTGATGATACATATATTGGTGTAATTGATTATACCGTTCAAGGTGAGCGTGCTATATTATCTAATTTAATAATTCATTTTGATTATCAAGGTTACGGATATGGAACGAACACTTATTTTACATTTGAAGAAATGATGAAGAGTAGCGATATGAAAGATATCAAGGTGTTACAAGGGGATCTAACTAAACAAGCTAAATCTTTTATAGAGGGACTCGGCTTTATATGGAACGGTGAAATGTACATAAAACGCTTCTAAAAGGAAAGAAGTTAACTAAGGAAAGAAATGAATATAAGGCAGGTGGATGTATGACGATGACGTCTGGTTTTTTACTAATAGGGAGTTGTTTTATAGGAGCAGAACTATGCCAAATTTTCATCCGGAAAATGATGCGTAAAAAGCGTAAACCGTATGAATGGCAATACATTCCGGTATTTTTTATTCTGTTTTTTACTTTGTATGTATTACAAAATGCAATCCACTTTCCACCAATGTTGAACATTTTTTTGAAGTTTGGCTTAATATATAGTGGCAGTGGAATGGCTATTCTATTTTGTTTGTTTTGTATACGGCATGTTCATTATCAGTCGTACATATTTATTTTAAATTGGCTCAATCGAGATGATGGAAATCGCCTTACATAAGGTGGTTTTTTTGTTTGTTTTGTAACCAAATTTTTATGTTGTACATAAAATAGGACGAGCATAAATATAAGCTCTATTAAATATAGAAAGGAAATGGTATATGAAGCTAGTTATAGATGCAGGTCATGGCGGATACGATTCCGGTGCTGTTGGAAACGGTTTGGTTGAAAAAAATCTAACACTTCAAATTGCTAAGCGTGTTCGAGATATTTTACTTGCAAATTATGCAATTAATATTAAGATGACGCGCGATAGTGATGTCTTTATCTCATTATCAGAACGTGCAAATATTGCTAATTCTTTCGGAGCAGATTTTTTCATCTCATTTCATATTAATAGTGGCGGTGGAACAGGTTTTGAAAGTTATATTTATAATGGACTATCAGATAGCAGTTCTGCAGCAGCCAAGCAACAAAAGATGCATGTGGCAGTTAATCCTGTTTTAACGAAATACGGTTTGCGTGATCGTGGTGCAAAAAAGGCCAATTATGCAGTACTAAGGGAAACAGCTATGGATGCTTTATTAACAGAAACAGCTTTTATTGATACAACATTTGATGCGAATTTATTGAAAAATCCGCAGTTTATAGAAGATTTATGCCAAGCATATGCAAGAGGAATTGCTGTAATCTTAGGATTAACGGCAAATCCAAACCCACCAAATCCAGAACCGCCAAGTCCAGCTCCTCAAACAAAAGGTGTAGCATATATTCGAGGAAAGAACGTGAATTTAAGAAGCGGCCCATCAACATCATCCTCAGTGATTCGTCAGTTAAATTCTCCAGAATCGTATGTAGTTTATCAGGAAAGTAACGGTTGGCTAGATTTAGGGGCAGGCCAATGGATATATAATGATCCATCGTATATTGATTATGTGAAATACGGAAATAGTGATGGAAGTCCGATTGGAGTGGCGAATATTCGAGGGACGAATGTGAATTTAAGAAGCGGTCCATCAACATCGTCTTCAGTGATTCGTCAGTTAAATTCTCCAGAATCCTATTTAGTATACGCAAACCAAAACAGTTGGCTAAACCTAGGAGGAAATCAGTGGATATATAATGATCCATCTTATATCAAATATGATCAATATTAAAATATAAAAGATTAACAATAGAATTGAATGACACCCTGCCTTGAATGTCTTGCAAACAGAAGAACTTAGAGGGAGGGCTTTTTGTGAGGAAATAATATATTAAAATTATAAACATGCTAATTGGACTTATCATTGTAATAGCTATGCAATTCGTGTTGAAAAGGGCAAGTCAAAACATGTGTTATGCATTGATTGAAGTGACAATTACTTTTGTATGCCTGTTCATTTTCCATGTTTATCGGTAGGATGAAATTGTATCCATGTTGGAATAGTTGAGAGAACATATTCTAGAAAAAATTTAAAAATATATTGACAACTTTTAGTCAATACATTAATCTTTAAAATGTTAATGATAATCAATTTCATCTAGGAGGACATATGACCCGAACTAAAAATATCTTTATTCTCTGCATTGTAATGTTAACGGTTATGATTGCAGGATGTGGCAAAGAAGAGAAGAAAGAAACGAATACAGCAGCAGAAGGAAAAGAATCGTATGTAATTAAGCATGCGATGGGGGAAACAACGATTAAAGGAATACCTAAAAGAGTCGTTGTCCTAACAAATGAAGGTGCCGAGGCACTTTTAGCGGTAGGAGTTACACCGGTTGGTTCTACAAAACCAAGAGCTGGTGAAGAATGGTATCCGCATTTAGCAAAAGAATTGAAAGATACAAAAGTTGTAGGAACTGAGCGCGACGTTAATTTAGAGGCGATTATGAAATTAAAGCCTGATTTAATTATTGGGAATAAGATGCGTCATGAAAAAGTATATGAACAATTAAAAGAGATTGCACCTACTGTTTATGCTGAAGCACTACGCGGGGATTGGAAAGAAAACTTTACGTTATACACAAAAGCCGTAAATAAAGAAAAAGAAGGTCAAAAAGCGCTGGATGATTATAAGAAACGTATTGAAGCGATAAAAGAGAAACTAGGAGATAAAATAGTATCTAAAGTTTCTATCATTCGTTTCGTTCCAGGTGATGTTCGTATTTATCAAAAGAATTCATTCTCTGGTGTTGTTTTGCAAGATATCGGATTTAAGAGGCCAACACTTCAAGATAAGGATGATTTTGCGATAAAAGGTGTTACAAAAGAGCAAATTCCAAATATGGATGGAGACTACTTATTCTATTTCACATCTGATAAAGATGCTAATAAAAATAATGAAGGAAATACGATAGCGAAAGAATGGACAGAAGACCCACTCTTTAAACAGCTACAAGCTTCCAAAAATAATAAAGTATTCGAAGTAGATGAAGTTATTTGGAATACAGCAGGCGGCATTAAAGCGGCAAATCTTATGTTGGATGATATTGAAAAATACTTTCTGAAATAAGTAAATAACCTATAAAAACACATCACTATTAAATTGTGATGTGTTTTTATATTCTTAAATAACTGAAAAATCATCACTATTAAGTGCAAATAAGTTGTAAAATGAAAATAATTATTAGGAAAGGAGTGGTAATATGGCAACAGGTGTTCATAAAGATTGGATTTTGTTTAATGGAAGAATTGTGAATATGAAGGAAGAACAGCCAATGGTTGCATTAGAAGAGCGAGGTTTACAATTTGGTGATGGTATATATGAAGTGTTTCGTTTATATAATGGGAAACCTCACCTACTAGATTTACACTTAGAAAGATTCTTTAAATCTATGAAGGAAATTCATCTTGTTCCACCTTTTACAAAAGAAGAATTAATTGAACAACTTCAGCAATTAATTGAGAAAAATCAATTTCAAGAGGATGGGAATGTGTATATTCAAATTTCAAGAGGCATGCAGCCACGAAATCATGTATATGAATCAAATCTAGAGCCAACTTGTTTTGCAAACATTGTTTCATTCCCGAGACCGCTATCTTTAATGGAAAAGGGAATAAAAGTAACAGTGGAAGAGGATATTCGCTGGAAGTTTTGCCATATCAAATCTTTAAATCTTCTTCCTAATATTATGATTAAGAATAAAATTAATGAAGAAGGGTATCAAGAAGCGATATTAGTTCGAGATGGAATTGTAACAGAAGGATGCCATTCGAATTTCTTTATTATAAAAAATAATAAAGTGATTACGCACCCAGCGGATCAACTTATTTTACATGGAATTACTCGTCATCATGTCATTTCATTAGCAACAGCTCTACATATTGAAGTAGAAGAGCGAGGGTTTTCATTACAAGAAGTATACGAGGCAGATGAATGCTTCTTTACAGCAACACCCCTTGAAATACTCCCTGTCATTCAAATTGGAGACGAATCATTTGGTAATGGTGAACGGGGACCTGTTACAAGGAAGTTACAAGAAGCTTATGAAGAAAGCATCGCTACCTTTAAAGTAATAAATTGAATGCGCAAGGAAAATGAAGCTGGTATTCCTCCAGCTTTTTTTCGTGATATAATTATAAGCATAGGACAATTTTTGAAAACGTTATAAAAGGGGATTTTATGTATATGAATTATGAAGCATTTAAAGAAGTAATTCACGGACGACGCAGTGTTCGGAAGTTTACAGAACAAGAAGTATCTATTGGTGACATAGAGGAAATTATTGATTGTGCTCGTTATGCTCCAAGCGATACGAACTCACAAACGTGGGAATTTATTGTTATTATGAATCGGGATAAAATTAAAGAAATTGAGCAAATGACATGGGATGCTTTACATAAATTGGCTGAAAAAGCAACGGAAAAAGGAGAAGAAAAAGCAGGCAAATTACTTACGCGTTCGTTTGGACCATATGCAACTGCTTTTTCTGATGCACCGGTTTTAATCGTATGTTTAGCTACACCATATGAGTCAAAGTTTCGTGAAAAGATATTTGATCCAATTGATTTCGTTCCAGATTCAGTATGGGAAGAAGAGGGGATTAAGAGTAGTTGTTTAGCTGCGCAAAATTTAATGTTAGCAGCATATGCAAGAGGTCTTGGGACCTGCCCGATGACAGGGCCGGTGTTATTAGCTCAAAATGAACTGCGACAATATTTACAGATTGAGCCTGAGAAACAAATTAATATGGTAATTTCGCTAGGGTATCCAAAAGATAAACCGAAGAAACTTGCTCGAAAAGAAGTAAAAGATATTACAAAGTTTATTTTGTAGGATGTTATGTAAAAAATTAGAAAAAGACATTGGATGTATCAATGTCTTTTTCTAATTTTTCTAGAGGAGAATATTTTTTAGTGATAATGGGCTAAAATGGAGAGTAAGAAGGAATTTCTAATTATTTCTTGAAAAAATTAATGATGTTAAAAAAGAAAGTATGGTACAGTAATGATGAACAGAATGTTTGTTCACGGAAGTTTAAAAAACTGAACTTAGAACAGATAATTATTTCTGTATAATAAATAAAGAATAAATTTACAGGGGGGATGAATTTTGAAGAAATTCATAATCACTGGATTGTCTGCTTTGTTACTAGTGGGGTGTGGTGTCCCGAATGGAAAAGAAGAAACTCAGCCAGTAAAAGAAGAACAAGTTGTAAATGCAAGTGATGAGAGTGTGACTCCTTTTCCAGAGGGAACAATGCCAATTGGTGAAGGGAAAGTAAAAGTAATCACGCCAGATGGTACTTCTGAAGATGGGAAGATACCAACTGTATTTGTAAAGAAGGATACTCTAATTCAGCAAGTTGAATTAGAACTTGCTGATTTTCAAAATGATAAAGAAACATTCGTATTCGTAGATAATATATTTGAAGATAAACATCATGTTACTAGCATGACGCAGACAACAGTAGAATTAAAGCAAAAAACGTTAGAGACAGGGTATCATACAATAACTGCAGTTCAATTTGAAAATAATGATCCAGCGGGAAAAGTTATTAACTTTGTACAGGCTAAATTTGAAAATAAACCTGCACATTAAAAAGGTAATACTCTGTTATGTTAGAGAGGGAAAGGTACATCACGATAAAGAGTGATGTACCTTTTTGGTTTTTATTCCGATTCTACCATTTGCGGGCAGTAAGACTCCCACCTCAAAATTCGGTGAAAATAAAGAAATTAGGTGGGAGAGTAACTGCCCATAAAAGCCCGATTGGTGAGGGGAAATAATTAATGGAGGATGGAGAATCCCCCACTGATTAAAGTTTCAATTTATCTTTTTATAAATACACATTAAGAAGAATTTGAATAAGTTACAATAAGAATTAGCACAAATTATCAAAAAATATTTTGATGAAAATATAAAATAGATTAAAAGAGGGGGGAGTGAAGATGGATTATTTCGAAAAAATCCAAAACTCTATTGAATTTATTGAAAGCAATCTACAGGACAGACTTAATGTTGTTGAAGTTTCTTCGCAATCTTGTTTTTCTCCGTTTCATTTTCAAAGGCTGTTTCAAGCGATTACAGGTTTTTCTGTACAAGAATATATAAGAAATAGAAGGCTATCTGAAGCTGCCATTTCATTAAGGGAAACAAGAAAGAATATATTAGAAATTGCGATTGATTTTCAATATAACTCACAAGAGGCATTTACACGAGCATTTGTAAATTATTTTGGAATGACTCCTGCTAAATATCGAAAGTCAGAAATCGCTTTACATTTACAAGCTAAAATGAATTTTTTTGACTATAAAAAGGAGATGAAGGGAGACTTGATTATGAATAAACCTAATATTGTACAATTAAGCAAAAGGGATATTATCGGTTTTGAATATAAAACTAATCTAAACAATGAAAAATACTTTGAGGAAATTCCAAAATTTTATTTTGACTTTGGAAGTAATGAATATTATTTGAGGATTCTTGAGAAAATTGCACCTAATATGTCATATGGTATCGCATGTAATTTTCATGATGATGGTAATTTTTCGTTCATTATTGGAGAAGAAGTACAGGGGAGTGCTGCAGAATTAGACGATGGGTTTGTTAATTTTGAAATTCCAGAAGGTAAATATGCTGAATTCAAAGTAAATGGTTCGACTGATTTAGTTCAAAATACGAGAAGGTATATTTATGGTACATGGCTACCAAACTCGAATTATGAAAGAAGAGAAGGACCAGATTTTGAAATTACCGATGTATTGCAATCAATATATCCAAATCAAATGAAAGCGATAATATATATACCTATACTTTAAATATAAATGTTTCGTAGGGATTTGTTTGAAAATGTCGAATAAAATATATCGCGTCGTAAAAACACGTTTTCTATTGTTTAGCGTGAAACGAGTAGGGAGGAGAATGAGTGATGAAACGTGCTCTTATAAATATTGATTATACATATGATTTTGTAGCAGAAGATGGTGCTTTAACGTGTGGAAAGCCGGGACAAGATATTGAACAGCATCTTGTAGCGATTACGAAGCAGTATATTGAAAACGGAGATTATGTTGTGTTTGCCATTGATAAACATGAAAAGAATGATTCCTATCATCCTGAGACACAATTATTTCCACCACATAATATAGCGGGAACAAAAGGAAGAGATTTATACGGAGAGTTACAAAAGGTGTATGAAAAATATCAAGACAATGAGAATGTATACTATATGGACAAAACACGTTATAGTGCTTTTGCTGGAACGGACTTAGAAATGAAACTAAGAGAAAGAGGAATACAAGAAGTCCACCTTGTTGGTGTATGTACGGATATTTGTGTTCTACATACAGCAGTGGATGCCTATAATAAAGGATTTCACATCGTTGTACATGAAAAAGCAGTGGCTTCTTTTAATGAACAAGGACATGAGTTTGCAATTGGACACTTTAAGTCTTGTTTACATGCCGAAGTGCAGTGAAGAGAAACAAAAATGCGGGATAAAAGGAATGGAACAATACTTAGACGGCTCTTGGTCGTTCGGAACTGCAAGATTAGTAAACAAATACAACAAATCGAAAAGTTATTGATATAGAGTAAAGAAGCTGATACATTCAGCTTCTTTTTTAATTTATAGTATTTAGAAATTTCTTAATGTTATAATGGTAGTTGGTGATGAACATGAATTATGATGAAAAGCAAATGCGCCGGTTAGAGGCGTTAAAAGAAATTGCAGAGTTGTTAAATGAGGCAACTGATTTACAGGAAATGTTGGAAAAAGTATTACATACATTATTGCAAGTTATGAATTTACAAACAGGTTGGATTTTTTTTATTGATGAAAAAGGAACGCATCGTATGCTTGTTGATAGGAATTTGCCACCAGCACTCACATGGCGGGAAAAGAAGCCGATGTGTGAAGGAGATTGTTGGTGCGTGAATCGATTCGTAAATGGACGTTTAGAAAAGGCAACAAATATCATTGAGTGTAAACGAATTGAAGATGCTATTGAATATAATTGGGGAGAGACCGAAGAGATTACACACCATGCGACGATTCCTCTTCGTGCTGGCAGCGAGAAGTTCGGTTTATTAAATGTTGCTTCACCTCATAAAACACATTTTTCAGAAGAAGAACTAGCGTTATTAGAGGCGATTGCATTCCAAATTGGAACAACGATACAACGAATTAGGCTAGTTGAGAAAGAGCGCAAATATGTAATTGTAGCGGAGAGAAATCGACTCGCACGTGATTTACACGATTCGGTGAAACAATTGCTATTTTCTATTATGTTAACTGCTAGAGGTACTCTTGATATGGCAAAGGACAAAGAATTACAAGAGATGCTCCGTTACATAGGGGAATTATCGCAAGAAGCGCTGCAAGAGATGACATTATTAATTTGGCAATTACGGCCAGAAGGATTAGAAAAAGGGCTTGCAGAAGCAGTACAGAATTACGGAAGGCTATTAGGTATTCAAGTAGCAATTCGAATTGATGGAGTTATTTCAATTGGTGATGAAATAGAAGAAGTACTGTGGCGTGTGAGTCAGGAAGCCTTACATAATTGTAAAAAACATGCTTCATGTGAGAGAGTATCTGTTAGCTTGAAAACAGAAAATAATAAGTTGAACTTTCAAATTGAAGATGACGGCATTGGGTTTATTAGAGAAACAGTGAGAGATTCAGCACTTGGTTTAAAAAGTATGAAAGAACGAATTGAATTGATGAAAGGAACATTTCGAATAAGAACGAAACCGGGACAGGGGACAAAGATTGAGATTCAATTACCGGTTTGAAAGGGAGAAACACATTGAAAATTAAATTATTACTTGTAGAGGATCATCATATTGTGCGAAGGGGACTTGTATTCTTCTTAAAAACGAAAGAGGAATTTGAAATTATAGGAGAAGCAGAGAATGGGGAAGAGGCGTTAGCGTTTGTTCGAAAAGAAAGGCCAGATGTAGTATTAATGGATTTATCAATGCCGAAAATGGATGGAATTGAAGCGACAAAAAGATTGAAGCAATATGATGCGACAATTAAAATCCTTATGTTAAGCAGTTTTTCAGAGCAAGATTACGTTCTTCCAGCGATGGAAGCTGGTGCGGATGGTTATCAACTAAAAGAAGTACAGCCAGATCAACTTGTTGCTTCTATTATTGCTGTACATCAAGGCAATGCAAATTTCCATCCGAAAGTAACGCCTGCTTTGTTAGGACGACCGGCAGTGAAAGAGGAAAAAAAAGATAGTTTTTCTATGCTGACAAAAAGGGAAAAAGAAGTACTGCGTGAAATTGCGAAAGGAAGAAGTAATAAAGAAATTGCAGCAGAGCTTCATATTACAGAACAGACAGTTAAAACACATGTTTCAAATGTACTTGCTAAATTAGAAGTAGATGATCGGACGCAAGCGGCTTTGTATGCTGTAAAAAATGGTGTTGTATAGGAAGATGTTGAGGTGCAAGTAGCTATACGCTCGTATGAACAAAATTGTTTAAATCTATCCGAATGTGTAGGAGAATACATAACAGAAAACAATGAAGCGCTTCAGATTACAAGTTCAAATAACCAATTCTATGTTACGATTCCAAAACGTTACGGAGTATTATATAAGTTTAAAATTTTGCCTAGTCGCATGCAAAATGAAACGATAACATTCCGTACTACATATATTGATGAAGAGGTAGAAGTCAATATAAGAACAGGATTATTACGGTATAAAGATGTCACTGCAAAATATACAAAAGCATATAAAATACATAACAATATCCAATAAAGATTTTTCTTCTTTCGATAATTAGGTACGATAGAGCTACTATGGAAGGGGAAGATACATCATGTCTGGTACAAAAAGTGGAATAGGAAAGATTCGGGCTTCATTAAATGGTTTATCACTGAAGCTTCGAAGTATTGCTGAACATATTATTAAACATCCGCAAGATGTTGTACATAAATCAATTACGGAATTAGCTGAAGTTACTAGTAGTTCAGAAGCGACTATAGTTGTTTCAGCACTTCGAAATCAGTTCGGCGGACACGCTGTTGTAAAGAATGATTAATTGATATATCAGGAACTCATACGAAAGTATGAGTTCTTTTTGTATTTCTCATACTATTTTCTCAAAGCTTTTCCCTCTTTTTACTGTTTTTTGTGTAGAATTTTCTGATAGTATAGAGGTAGAACTTAAAACAAAGGGGAGAAATAAACATGAAATTAGTTGTAATTAACGGAACACCACGTAAATTTGGTAGAACACGTGTCATTGCAAAATATATTGCAGAACAATTTGAAGGAGAGTTATATGATTTAGCAACAGAACAATTGCCTTTATATAACGGTGAAGAATCACAACGTGAACTAGAAGCGGTAACTAAATTAAAAACAATAGTGAAAGAAGCTGATGGTGTTGTCCTTTGCACACCTGAATATCATAATGCGATGAGTGGTGCGCTCAAAAATGCATTAGATTTCTTAAGTAGCAGTGAATTTGTCCATAAACCAGTTGCTTTATTGGCGGTTGCAGGCGGCGGAAAAGGCGGTATAAACGCGCTTAATAGCATGCGGATTGTCGCGCGAGGCGTATATGCAAATGCGATTCCAAAACAAGTTGTACTAGACGGTTTATACGTACAAGATGGTGAACTTAGTGAAGATGCAAAACCATTAATTCATGATCTTTTCAAAGAGTTAAAAGCATATATGAGCGTGTATAAAGAAGTGAAAAAGCAATTAGGGGTGGAGTGATAATTTTTTAGAGGGCAATGTTCTATTATTCATTGCCTCTAGCACCTTTGTGAAAACGATTTCAATCAATAAGGTCCACAGAATAGTGATATAAATAGAAGAATTTTTAATAAAATTGATTTTATGTATGGAAATTAAGGTGGTGAATAAGGATGATTACACATTTTTCAGAGCTGAGATTACAGACAGTATCTATTCAAGGCGTAGAACAAGTATATGGAGAACGCCTCGGGATCCCAATTTTATTAAAAACGGATAAACAGATAAGTTTTCGATTAGCGCCACATGTAACTTTATCTTTTGAAGAAGCATATGAGCCAATTTCACCTGCTCATTTTGCTTTTCAAGTACCATTTTCAAAATTTTATGAAGCAGCAAAACGGATTCAGGAATCTGGTTTGCTTATTGTAAAATGGGAAGACGGTCATGACATTGATGAAGAGGATAATCGATTAAATTTATATTTTCGCGATGGGGATGGAAATCTTCTAGAGATTATTGCACATAAATATATTGATGAAGGTGTTCTAGTTCCACATACACCTTTAAACATTCTTTATATGAGAGAAATAGGTTGCCCAGTTGAAAATGTACCTATATTTAGAGAATGGCTAAAATCTAATTTATGCATGAAAACATTTGAAGATGGTGGGATTTTCAACTTTATGATTGGTGGCACAGCCCATATTGTTGCAAGTTGGAAGGGGAGAACTTGGATTCCAATTGCAATGAAAGCTTTGCCTCCAAAGATACATGTTTCATTTGGAACACCAAGTCTACACTTCATACAAAAGGTTCAGAATCATCTAAGACAAAATGATGTACCTTGTCAGTTTAGTAAGAATGAACTATCGTTTGTTCAAGAAGGATATTCTTTTTCTATACAACATACTCCGCATTTTAAAGCTGATATTCCTAATAAGTTAAATTTGCCACTTTCTATTTAAGCGGTATTTTTTTGACTTGTATTCAAAACACCTGTTGCTTCATTCGTTTAATTGCTATACACATATTAACGATCTGGATACGTTTCTTGTAAAAAACCGACAGATTGTTTAATTAATGCTTTTAGAACATTAAGATCAATATCTGCTACTTTATTAATGTATATACACGCTTTTCCAGATGTATGTTTTCCAAAGTCTTTTAATAATTCTTCTCGCTTAGGGTCACCCGTCGCAAAATATAAACTAATCTTGGCTTTACGAGGGGAAAAGCCTACTAATGGTGCATCTCCTTCATGACCAGATGCATATTTATAGTGGTATGTACCAAATCCAATTATGCTTGGTCCCCACATCTTTGCTGGATAACCTGTTGTTTCAGTAAAGATATCTAATAACTGATATGCGTCTTCTCGTTTTTTTAGGCTGTCAACATTTTCAATAAACTCGATTACACTATTGTTGGTTTCTGTTGTTTTGAGTTTATACATAATAGAATCGCCCCCTTTTTAGATATAGGTTTTATCGCATATTTCATTATAATACATAGTTTGAATCAAAGTTACAGAATCTCATGTATTCTTAAAAGAAATAAAAACTTTTGAATAAAAATTTACTTTCTCTTTTCATCCTTAAAAATAACACAAAATTATTTCATTTCATTTAACTTACCTTTTTTTCTAAGTAAATCGGCTTTTGTTATATCTCTAGAAATAATAAATAGAAATAAGTTAACCAAGACTAAAATGACATCTATACAAATGACCCAAGAATCACTTTTTATAAAAGAATTAGTCATAACCAATATTAATAAGCTAATTCCTGAAATTAAACGTACTTTGTTTTGTCCTATTTTCAACATAAAATCATCTCCTTTTCACTATATTACAATATTCTTATTGTATTTAATATATATTAAATTATAAGCATGTAATGAATACACTAAATGTAACCTTTTATCCCGAATAAACGGGAAGGAATATCCTCACCTCAAGATGCAGAGAGAAACAAGGATGTTAGGTGGGAGATCAACTGCCCGTAAAAGTCCGATTGGTGAGGGCTAATAATCAGTGTGGGAAAGAAAACCCCACTGATTAAAGTTTCACTTTATCTTGATATCCCAAAAATAAAAAATACTCTTGAAATAAGGAGAAACTTCCAATAAATCCATTGTATGACGAGAGAGAAAATACAAAATCTATAAAGGAACCATATAAAAAGAGGATGTGAAACAAAATGGGAAAAACGAAAGCGTTAGGATCAGCGAAACATAAAGGAAATCAAACTCAGTGTCATACATCTTCTAAAAAAGGGCGTAATGCTCAAAACGCAGGACAACGTAGTCACTAAAAAATACTTCTGTCTCCCTTTCTTTTTCTATATAATATAAAGAAAGGGAGTGTAAGCTTATATATGAACAAATGGATACTACTTGTTATTTTATTATTTCCACCATTATGCATAATGTATATGACATATCGAATGAAAAAAGTTGCTTGTGAAAAGTTAAGTGATAACGCTCCATATGTATTAATTTTAGGTGCAAAATTATTTGGGGATAAACCTTCTTTATCTCTTCAAAATCGACTGGATGTAGCCTTAATGTATTTAAATTCTCATCCGGAAACAAAAGTAATTGTATCTGGAGGACAAGGTGAAGATGAGGACATTCCTGAAGCACATAGCATGCGAAATTATTTAATAAAGCATGGAATTGAAGAGAATCGTATTTTCATTGAGGATCGTTCGACAAGTACTTATGAAAATCTAAAGTTTAGCATGGATTTATATCATGTAATGCACGCGGTAGTTGTGAGTAATACATATCATCTATATCGAACAAAAATTATTGCTAAGCGTTTAGGAATGCAGATGGAGTCACTCGCGGCACCAACACCAAGGCGTTCAGAGAAGAAAGCATATATACGTGAATATGCAGCAATTATTAAAACAGTATTATTCGATCATTAGAGCTCAAGTAAGGGCTCTTTTTTCGTGAATAAAAAGCGTATCATTTGAAAAGAAGGAAAGATTCTATCAGAATGAAAGAAACAATAATAAGGGAGTTGTATTTGTGATTCGATTTAATCATGTGTCAAAAGCATATGAAGATGGTACAAAAGCAGTAGATTCATTACATTTAGAAATTAAAAAAGGAGAGTTTTTTGTCCTTATCGGTCCGAGTGGTTGCGGAAAAACAACAACGATGAAAATGATTAATCGTTTAATTGAAACGACAGAAGGTTCCATCTCTATCGATGGAAAAGACATCCAAGATTACAATATTCATGAATTGCGTTGGGATATCGGGTACGTTCTGCAACAAATTGCATTGTTTCCTCATATGACAATTGCTGAAAATATTGCGATTGTACCTGAAATGAGAAAATGGAGTAAAGAAAAAGTTCAAGAGCGTGTGGATGAGTTACTTGATATGGTTGGATTAGATCCAGATGTATATCGAAATCGTATGCCTGATGAATTATCTGGTGGACAGAAGCAACGTGTGGGAGTGGTAAGAGCACTGGCTGCTAACCCGAAAATCGTTCTCATGGATGAACCATTTAGCGCGCTAGATCCATTAAGCCGAGAACAGTTGCAAAAGGATATTGTAGAATTACAGAAAAAAATTCAAAAAACAATCGTGTTCGTGACACATGATATGCAAGAAGCGTTAACACTTGGTGATCGTATTTGCGTGATGAGAAAAGGAAAAATCGTTCAATTAGATACACCGGAAGGAATCATACATAACCCAGTAAATGATTTTGTAGAAGAATTTATTGGAAATCGTGTTCGCCCTTGGTATGAAGGGAAGAGCATTGAAGATGTGTTGCCACTTGCGAGTGATAGAAAAGTAGACAATGATGTTTTACCTCTATCTCTGCATGCTTCACTACAAGAGGCGTTGATTCGTTTGGAAGCAGAAGAGGCAATCCCGATTGAAAGAGAGGGGCAATACGTGGGGACATTAACGAGCCGTCATATTGTGGCATATTTGGCTGGACAAATGAAGGAGAGGGGGTAAACCGTGTCTGCATTATTACAAACGTTTCAGGAACGAAAATTAGAATTACTTAGTGCGCTGATTGAGCACTTACAAATTTCACTTATTTCTTTATTCTTTGCGGTGATGATTGCAGTTCCACTCGGTATTTTGTTAACGAGAAGAGAGCGAATTGCTGAGTTTATTATAGGCACATCTGCTGTTATGCAAACAATTCCCTCATTGGCTTTACTAGGGCTTTTAATTCCGCTTGTTGGTATTGGAAAGGTGCCAGCAATTATCGCGCTAGTTGTGTATGCGTTATTGCCAATTTTACGAAATACATATACGGGAATCCGTAAGTTAGATGCATCGCTTATTGAAGCAGCCAGAGCGATGGGAATGAATAGCTTTAGAAGATTATGGAGAGTAGAACTTCCTCTTGCATTGCCAATTATAATGGCTGGAATTCGTACGGCAATGGTATTGATTGTCGGAACAGCTACGTTAGCTGCTTTAATAGGAGCTGGAGGGCTTGGAAAACTTATTTTACTCGGTATAGATCGAAATGACCATGCTCTTATCGTATTAGGGGCTGTACCAGCCGCATTGTTAGCTTTATTCTTTGACGGAGTACTTCGGATGTTTGAAAGCACTGGACGCTCTCCTAAGCGAATTATATCGGCAATATGTATCATTGTAGTTGTTATAGCTGCACCATTTCTATGGAATACGCAAAAGAAAGATATTGTGATTGCTGGAAAGCTGGGAGCTGAACCAGAAATTTTAATTCAAATGTATAAGCAGCTGATCGAGCAAGATACTGATTTAGATGTAGAATTGAAACCAGGACTTGGGAAAACAGCATTTGTTTTTGAAGCTTTAAAATCAGGGGAAATTGATATGTATCCTGAATTTTCAGGGACTGCTTTATCTACTTTTGTAAAAGAAGACCCAAAAAGTACAAATCGTAAAGAAGTATATGAACAAGCACGTCTAGGGATGGAAAAGAAATATCATATGGTGATGCTAAAGCCGATGGAATATAACAATACATATGCACTTGCAATGCCAAGAAAAGTTGCAGAGCAGTATAATGTGAAAACAATCTCAGATTTACGAAATGTTGCAGCAAATGTTAAGGCTGGATTTACGTTAGAGTTTGCAGATCGGGAAGACGGCTATAAAGGGATGCAAAAATTGTATAATTTCCAGATTGCAAACGTAACAACAATGGAGCCGAAGTTACGATATGGTGCAATTGAGTCGGGGGAGGTTACTGTTATTGATGCTTATTCTACTGACAGCGAACTTGAACAATATGGCCTCCAAGTACTAGAAGATGATAAAGGGTTATTCCCACCTTACCAAGGAGCTCCTTTATTAAGAAAAGAAACGCTTGATAAATATCCTGAACTTGAACAGACATTAAATAAACTTGCTGGGAAAATATCAGATGAAGATATGAGAAAAATGAATTATGAAGTAAATGTAAATGGTAAAAGTGCAGAAAGAGTAGCGAAACAATTTTTAGAAAAAGAGGGATTGATTCATTAATATTTGCAAAAAATATACAATTTAATGACTGGAAATCGACCGTTCATAATAAAATGAACGGTTTTTTTGTGCATACTTATACAATTTTTCAAAAAAGTATTCCCTTTTTGCTCATTTTCTTTTAGAATAAGTAATGTTTTCCTGAAAAAATATAATAGAAACATCTATTAGAGAAAAAGGTGACTTTAATAGTTGAACGGATGAACATAACACCTAGAATGACAGATGGGGTGGTACCAATAGAAAAGAAATTAGGATTTTTTCCATTAATCGCATTAGTAGTAGGAACAATGGTTGGCGGTGGTGTTTTTAGTTTACCGCATGATTTAGCAGTAGGCGCAAATAGTGGCGCAACGATAATTGGATGGTGTATTACAGCAATGGGAATGATTCCACTTGCACTTGTATACCAAACGTTAGCAAGACAAAAACCAGAGCTTGAAGGCGGAATTTATAGTTACGCACGCACAGGATTTGGTGAATATGTTGGTTTTAACAGTGCATGGGGATATTGGCTTGCAGGGATTTTAGGAAACGTAGCTACGATTATGTTATTGTTTAGTACACTTGGATATTTTTTCCCTATTTTTAAAGGAGGAAACAACGTTGCCTCCATCGTTGGTGCATCTCTTTTATTATGGACGCTGCACTTCCTTATTTTAATTGGAATTCGTGAAGCGTCTATTATGAACTTTGTTGCAACAATTGGAAAACTAGTTCCGATTTTATTATTTATTGCAGTTATGGTTACAGCGTTTCGCTGGGATACATTTACACATGATTTTTGGGGTGAGGGAACCGTTTCTATTTCTTCTGTCCTTGGTCAAGTGAAAAATACGATGCTTGTTACACTTTGGGTATTTATCGGTGTGGAAGGAGCAGTCGTATTATCTGGAAGAGCAAAAAACAGCCGTGATGTTGGAAAAGCAACGGTTGTTGGATTAATTTTAGTTATGTCCATCTATATTTTAATCTCAGTCCTTTCTATGGGGGCAATGACAAGACAAGAGCTTTCTCTGTTAGAAACGCCGTCAATGGGCCATGTATTAGAGCATGTTGTTGGACCATGGGGAGCATTTGCCATTAATATCGGATTGGTTGCTTCACTTGTTGGGACATTAATTGGATGGTTCTTACTCGTTTCTGAAATTTCTCACGTAGCAGGGAAAGATGGCGTATTTCCGAAAGCCTTTACGAAGACAAATAAAAAGCAGACACCACATATTGCATTATGGATTTCAAATGGTGTCGCACAAACATTGTTTATTATCGTTTTGTTTTCGGAATCAACGTATCAAATGATGTATTTTATCGCGTCTACATCTATTTTACTTCCGTACTTATTATCAGCACTTTATCAGTTGAAATTAGTTGTAACGAAGGAACTGAAACGTGCGAGGCTAAAAAATGGAATGCTTGCTTTAATTGCCTCATTGTATTCCGTATGGTTGATTTATGCAGCAGGCTTAAAAAACTTATTACTTGTCTCAATCGTATATGGTATTGGACTTGTTGTTTATATGTTTGCTCGAAAAGAAAAAGGAAATCGCTGTTTTTCTGGCATGGAGAGATATGTCATGGTTGTAATCGTGGTTGCAGCAGTAATATCGCTTTATATGCTTGTAACAGGTAATATAAAAATGTAAAAAAGTCCTCCTGGAGGACTTTTTTCTTTGCATACAAGGAATTTTATTTTATTTACAGAATATCTAATATATAAGATGTTTAGGAGGGATGAGAATGGAAGAAAAAGAACAACTCTTAAGAATTATGGAATTGGCAAGTGATTTACGAAAAGTATTAGTACAAGAATCATTTTTTAATCATCATCCCGAACTACGTGGAGCGATTGAGAATTTAGCTGGTTCTGTGGAGACTTTAGCAAGCCTGCAACATAATAAAGATGAAAATGCCGAGGATAAACTACGATACGTACTTGCTAAAATGAAAATTGCTCACAATGCGATTATGCAAGAGAAAAAAGCTTTCCCTTCTCACTAATATAAGTTTTACTTTTGTAACCTGACGGTGTAGGTCAGGTTTTTTTGTTTCTAGTTTTCTTTTACAGTTCATATAATAAGAACAGTATGAAAAAAAGAAGGTGAGTATATTGAAGCTACATAAAGCTCTCCATCCAAGTTTTATAAAGCGGATGTATCACATGAGATTTCTTGGAAAGTTCGTTGAAGGTGAGGAGGAAAAAAAGAATACTTTTTCTGTACAATGTCTTTCACAAATTCCTTCTATTTTGAAATCGCAATTTGAAGGTGAAGTATATTTGTTTGAAGGACTATATACTAACAAAAAAAATGAGAGAATATTTGCGGATTTAAAGAAAAAAAAGTTAGAAAAACAATTGGTATTGTTTCGCCTTTATTATGAAAGAGGGAACTTGTATGTTGAATTAATATGTACAGAACAACGGGAAATCGCGGATGCATATAAGATTATCCCTTCGCCAAGATTAGTAGGCTATAAAAAGAGAGAATCTTTAGAGCGAAAGCTAGGTAATGGGTACTTATCTTTTCTTATTCCTAAATTCCCACACGATTTCGAAGTACCACAGTTGTTATGGTATGAAGGTAGATTATATGGGAATTTATCATTAAAATCATCCATTAGTTCAATTGCATATTGCGAACAAAAAAAGGAATGCAAATATATCGAAATTGATAATTGGACCAAGTATATAGAAGTGAAAGCGGATGATCATTTGTATTTTGTAAGAGAAAATATGTATGATCAACTTCTAAAGCAAATCGAAGAAGAGGGAAAACGGGTGGAAGTAGTAGACATAAAAGGGCAAAAAGAAGACCAAGAATGGAATGAGCGTGAATCTACATTTATACAGTATGTACAGAACTTAATCAATAATAAAGGTTTGTATTTAGATGCAACGGATATTTTTAACTTTCATATTAGTGTAAAAACAAATATGTTAACGATTCTTGCTGGTATCCCAGGAATCGGGAAATCTCGTTTTGTGCAAGTATATGCAGAAGCGTTAGGGTTAACGTATGGAGAAGAATTGTTATGGATTCCAATTTCTCCATCTTATCAAGAACCACACGATATAATAGGTTATCTTCATCCAAATGGAACATATATCGAAAGTGAAACGAAGTTAATTCGGACATTATTAAAAGCATATGAAAATCCGAATCAGCTTTATATGATTGTATTTGATGAAATGAATATGTCACATATTGAACATTGGTTTACACCATTTTTATCTATTCTTCAATTAGAAAAGAAAAATCGTATTCTTTCTTTATATGAGGAAGGAAATGAAATAGAAAATATAATTCCACCTAAAATTGAAATTGGTGAAAATATTATTTTTATCGGGACTGTAAATTTTGATGAAACAACGAAAGAATTATCTGATCGCTTATTGGATCGAACAAATCTTATTACACTTCAAAAGATTCCATTTTGTGAAATCAATATGCAGCAAAATAAAGGGATACAAATCCCGCCCCTACAAGTAACAACAGGAGAGTTTCGTATGAATTGGTTACGAAATAAAGAGATAATTGATGTACTTTTTGAAGAAGAATTAGAACTATTAGATAAATTACACGGCGTATTATCATCACATGACGCATCGAAAGGCGTTTCTTTTCGATGCGCTGCTGCGATTGCGACTTATTTGCAAAATATCCCTCCAAAAGATAATCAATCTTATATGATTAGCCGAGAAGAGGGTTTTGATTTACAAGTAAAACAGCGTATTTTAACAAAATTACGTGGTACGGAAATGACAATTGGTCCACTTCTTCGTGAGGATGAAAAGAAAGGGCTATCGCTAGTATCATTATTACAATCTCCACTTGCGAATTGTGTCTCCGCATTCGAACATTCTCTAGCTTATATTAGACAAAAACGGCGTGAATTGGAGTTGTATGGGTATGCGAAATGAGGAGCAGCACGAGACGGAAATTGTAGATACAAAAGATAAGCTCCCGTTCGTATTAAAATTAATTATTGGAACAGAAGGAAAAGGAGATTTTATATTTTTGAATCGTCTTTGTAAACACACTACAACAATGGCACATTGTGTTTATAAAGTGCAAGAATTAAAAGCATTACGTTTGACTTTACATTGTGAAAAGCCAATCCGTGTTACTTTTATATGGAATAAAGTGTATGAAGGGCAAAAAGATAAGAAAGAATGGCAATATGAATTGCATGAAAAAAGAGAAAAAGTATTATTATATGAACATGGAAAAACTGATTTTTTTTATCCTTGGCGTTGTGGTTTGTATCATTTCGAGGTGAAAGTGGAAGAAGAGATATACTATGGAGCGTTTCAAATTGTTCCTAAAAATTTTTTTGATGATCAATTTGAAACGATTCAAAATTATGTAAAATCAATTTTGAATGAAATTATGCTAGATCGTGGTTATTATAAAAAGACATTCTCAACGCTAATTGATATTGAAGATTCTTCCTATTTAATGCTACTTCGAATGCTGCCACAAAAAATGAAAAAAATAAAGCAGCTTTATAAAAAAGTTGAAGAGAACACAAGATATATCGATAAATATGAGTGGGAAATACGGGAACGAAAAGCGACGATGAAAAGTGTGATAATGAACGAGAAAAAGCCCCACGCTAAGTATTATAATCGCAGATTTATAGAACAAACAGATAGTTTGGAGAATGCTTTTCTAAAATTTACAACGAAACAATTTTATCAATATTTACTTGAAGCGCAGGCTTTCTTACAAAAGACAATCGAAATATTAGAAAGAGCAACACATACAAAAAAAGAGGAACAACAAGCAGTAAAAACAATTATGCAAACCATTGAAAGAAACGGGTCTGTAACAGATAGGGAGAAGCAAAAATATCGAAATATTCATTTGTTAAAAGAGGCAGACTTGCGGAAAGCATCTATGAAAATACAAGAGTATAAAATTTTAAATCATATTGTCCACCAAGCTATACTGTACTTTCAAAATTTGTTAAATTCTCCATTCTGGAGAGGGATTTCTGAAAAGACAAATATAACTATGCATGCTTTACCTGTTACTCATCGGCAACTATTATATCATTTAGAGTTTCTACCACGTTATAATCAACAATCTCCAGCTTTATTATTTGTGTATAAACCAACGTTTTTAGTGTATGAGTATTATGCATTTTTTATCATTATTTCTATATTGCAACAGTTAGAATTTAAAGATGAAATTTCATTACGCGAACAAATTCAAACTTATTTTTACTTAGATGGTTTACAGGATGGTACGACAATTGTTTTAAATCGTGAAAATATTCAAATCCATGTAGTGTTTAATGATCTTATTGAAACGCACCCACTCATTGCACTTAGTAAAGGAAGTCATTTCTATAATGGAGAAGATACGAAAAAGCCAGACATTCGTTTAGATTGTTATGTGAAGCAAGGGGAACGTTATGAGTACCAGTCGTCTATTATTGTTGAGGTGAAATATAGTCCTATGTTTAATATTTTTCAGCCTGTTGGAAATACAAAAGCAACAGAGCAAATGTACAAATATTGGTCCATTAAGTATGTAGAAGAACAAGATGGAAAACGTATTTTTCACCGAAGGGCGATTCATGAAGTGATTTGTGTATACCCAGGCAGTCATATGCACGGGAAGAAAATAGAAGCAGGTTGCGGAGTCTTTTTGCAATTATATCCATATAAAACAAAGCAGGGAGAAGAAAAGTTAGCTGGAAAGCATGGTCTTGTACAGATTTTCGAGAAATGGTTAAAAAATATTGTAACATGAAAAGAAACCTTTCTTTACGGAAAAGGTTTCTTTTTGTGTAAGTAAATTGAATTGTTGAAGGGAGTATAATTGTGAATTTATGGTATTGTAGAATTAAATACCCATAGAGGTGATAAAACAATAAAGGTAATTTCTAATTATATACAATGGAAGTGTCACTTTATATAAATATAAAAAAATGAATAGGAACTGGTTAATTTTTATAGAATGTATAATGTATTAAATACCTTTTAGTTGCATGCGGAGATTTGTTCTTATATGATAGATGGTGAAAGCGTTATCAAAATATAGAGCGGCGATGGGAAAGGCGGGGAAATATGTTCCAGCGTGTTCAAACAAAGGAAGAACATTTTTGGTTCGAGCAACTGTGGGGAGATTTTTGTGAAGAGAGAGATTTAATGTTTGTAGAGCGTAATTTAAATCCATCACGATTTTTATTAATAGAAGAAGGACATTCTATTGGTACAGTAGAGTGTATTCGATATACGACACCTGAACAATCTAATTCTGAGTTTTTCTATCCGTTTTCTGAAAATGAGTTAATGAAAGGTTTAAAGAATGTTTATGAAATAGGAAAGTTAAGTATTGCGAAAACATCGCGCGGGAGAGGACATTTCAAAAGGTTAACAGCTATTTTATTTATTCATGCTTTAGAAATGAAAGCTGAGTGGTATATTGCTGTTGTTACAAAAAGAATGTATATGTATTTACTTACAATTGGTTTTCCAATTGAACCAATTGATGATCCGTTTTATTTTCATGATACATTGCAAGGGGTACCTGTTCGAATTCATGCTCGGAAAGGATTAACACATTTGTATTCCTTAAAAGAATTTCGGGATATTATTCAAGGAAATGCTCATGCGCAGGCATTAATCAAAGAGAACAGTAAAAATATTATGTTAACAAGATGAAGTGTCACAAATTTTTATAAATTATTGTGATTGATATCACATCCCTTTTTCTCAATGTATATTAAGCTTAGTTTGTAATGAATGATTGGGAAAGGGTGGGATGATATGTTTTGCTATCAATGTGAACAAACGCCAACAGGCGGATGTAAAGTAATGGGTGTTTGCGGTAAGAATGAAACAATTGCAAGTTTACAAGATACGATTGTGTTTGGGTTAAAAGGAATTGCTGCTTATCGTACCCATGCTGCGCAGCTAGGGTATACAGATCCATTTGTAGATGCTACAACTCAAGAAGCGTTATATATGACATTAACAAATTCTAACTTTAATGAACAAGAACATATTGATATGGCTATGAAAGTTGGGAAATCAGCTTTACGGGTGATGGAGTTGTTAGATGAGGCACATACGAATCATTTCGGTGTTCCAGAGCCTGTTCAAATTACACAAAATCATGTAGAAGGTAAGGCAATTGTTGTTACTGGTCATAATTTATTTGCATTAGAGGAATTATTAAAGCAAACAGAAGGAAAAGAAATTAATATTTATACGCATTCTGAAATGCTACCAGCACACGGATATCCACAACTGAAAAAATATAAACATTTAAAAGGAAACATTGGTAAGGCATGGTATGATCAACGACGTCTTTTTGAAAAATTTACCGGTGCGATATTGGCTACAACGAACTGTGTTATGCCAATTAAAGGATCATACTCTGATCGCTTCTTTTCATATGATATTGCCGGCCTGGAGGGTGTACGGAAAATTGAAAATGATGATTTTGCACCATTGATTAAAAAAGCGCTAGAACTTCCCGAAGTACATATGGAGTCGGATGAACAGTTAGTAACAGGGTTTCATCATAATACAGTATTATCATTAGCTCCAGAAATCATTGAGGCAGTAAAGGGAGGGGAAATTAAGCGCTTCTTTGTCATCGCAGGTTGTGATGCCCCAGGAAAAGGCGGAGAATACTATCGTGAATTAGCAACGTCACTTCCGCAAGAAACGGTTATTTTAACAACTTCTTGTGGGAAATTCCGCTTTAATGATGTGAATTATGGTGTTGTACCCGGTACGGAGATTCCACGTTACATTGACTTAGGGCAATGTAATAATTCAATTTCTACAATAAAAATAGCGGCAGCTTTAGCAGATGCTTTTCAATGTGAAGTGAACGAATTGCCAGTTAGTATTGTCCTATCTTGGTTTGAACAAAAAGCGGTTGCCATTTTACTTGGGCTATTTAGTCTTGGGATTCAAGATATTCGTATCGGTCCAAAGGCCCCTGAATTTATTTCACCTGGTGTGCTTGATGTATTACAAGAAACATTTGGTTTAAAACTTATTACAACTGCAGCAGAAGATATGAATATGATGTTATCGTAACAAAAAGGATGTCTTGTAATGAGACATCCTTTTTATATAAATAAAAAAGCGCATGATAATTGACTAGGGGGGAGTCAATTATCATGCGCGAACAAACGATTGGAAAAGAACTAAAATCCGAATATACTTAAAATCATTTTACGACGTTTCGGTTTTTCTTCTCGTTCATATGTTGGCGTGATATCAGGTGTGATGTAAATTGGTTCTTTTTTCTCAAGAGCAGCTTCTAATTTTTGAATTCTATCCATCATTTCTTCCATTTCTCTGCGATGTTGTAGCAATTGGTAATTGACGACATCATCTGCTTTATCTTGCATTTTTTCCTCTATACGATTTAAACGGTGTGTAATTGTATTTAATTGTGTAACAAATTGTTCAAAATCAGTTGATGGTTCTACTTGTGAAATTATAGCGGGAGATAAGGTTTGTTCTATATGAGAACGATGATATTCTAACATTTTATCTAAGTTGTCTTGAGTGAAAATGAAATGACCGTACTTGTTTTTTTCTATATTGAGATTCAATTGTTGTGCAATTCGAACCACTGCCTTTGGGCTAACACCTAACTTTTTCGCAATAATGGGTGTTTTATATTCCAAGGTAAATCCCTCCTATATATATCCTGTTGAATTATTTCGAGGTATTAAGCTTCTTCCCTGCATGGGTGACAAAAGAAGTGAGGAATCGGCAAAGAAAGTGTTTTTTCACGAGAATTAGTTTTTGAGCATATAGATTCTTCTAAAAAGAGAGAAAAATGTCTGTTTTTTTTCAATTATTCTAGTTTGACTGAAAGAAGATATTTAGATTATCATAAATATAAATATCCTCTTTATGTATGCATATAATGTATAAAAAGGTGATGGCGAATGTAGAAACTTGTAAGATGATAAGAAAAGTCTTTTTCGCTTGAATAAATTAATTAGGAGGTGGCTTCCTTGCTTACAGCGTAAGTAAGGAAACGTATTTGGACATATATAGTATAAGTATGGTGATTGTTTTAATTGCCTTAACTGCATTTTTCGTTGCGGCCGAGTTTGCAATTGTGAAAGTAAGAAGTTCACGCATCGATTTTTTAATTGCAGAGGGAAATAAACGTGCAATTCCTGTGAAAACAGTCATTACAAACTTAGACGAGTATTTATCAGCTTGTCAATTAGGAATTACAGTTACAGCTCTTGGACTTGGATGGTTAGGAAAGCCAGCAATAAAGCACATGTTTGATTCGCTTTTCGCAAGATGGGAGGTGCCTCCCCAGGTTGCTGATATTTTGGCTGTGATTCTAGTGTTTATGTTCATTACTTTTTTTCATGTTGTTGTGGGGGAATTATCACCAAAAACATTGGCGATTCAAAAAGCAGAACAAGTGAGTTTACTCGTTGCTAAACCGCTTATTTTCTTTTATCGAATTACTTTTCCGTTTATATGGCTTTTAAATGGATCTGCTCGATATGTAACAAGAATGTTTGGTTTACAAACTGCGAAAGAGCACGAGGAAGTTCATTCGGAAGAAGAATTACGGTTGTTAGTGTCAGAAAGTTATAAAAACGGTGAAATTAATCAATCTGAATTTAAATATGTAAATAAAATCTTTGAATTTGACGATTGTATTGCAAAAGAAATTATGGTCCCACGGACAGAGATGAACATTTTAGATAAAGATACTTCTGTTAAAGAAGCATTGCAGAAAATGTCCAATGAGAAATATACAAGATACCCAGTTGTTGATGGGGATAAGGATCATGTTATCGGTTTTGTAAACTTTAAAGATATTTTCACAGATTTTGTGAAACATGGTGCCTTTAGCAAAGAAACGGTGCAGCAGTATATTCGTCCCATTATACTTGTCATTGAATCGATTGCAATTCATGATTTGTTTTTAAAAATGCAACGAGAGCGTACACATATCGCTATATTAATTGATGAATATGGTGGAACAGCAGGTCTTGTAACAGTTGAAGATATATTAGAAGAAATTGTTGGCGATATTCAAGATGAATTTGATATAGATGAAAAACCAGAAATCCAACATATAAGTGAAACAAAGACAATTTTAGAAGGAAAAGTATTTGTTAGCGAAGTAAATGTATTGTTAGGTTTATCTATTGATGATGATGATATTGATACAATTGGTGGATGGATTTTAACAAAGCACCTAGAAATTACAGAAGGTGATATTGTTGAAATTGAAGATTATAATTTTTGCGTTAAGGAATTGGATGGCCACTATATCAAGCAAATAGAAGTGACAAAGCGAGCAGCTCCCATTTTAATTTCAGAAACTGAAAAACCAATAACATTACAAGAACAAGTAAGCTCGTAAACTCTGCATTTAGCAGAGTTTTTTTAGTAGGGAAAATATTTTTTTATGTAATGGGACAATGTTACAATAAAATAAGTCAGACATTTAGCGAAAGCAATGCATGGAATTGATGAACTAGAATTAGATAAATACAAATTAAAAGACTGACATAAAACCTAATTTTTAGGTGGGAGAGAGCATCCGGCGGTCAGACCCTTTTTCTGCTCCATGTCGAGTGAAAACAAATGCAGACCCCCCATTTTGTTATTCATAGCCGCGGCTTATATGTCAAAAAATCAAAATGGATTTATATGGGCAGTTTCATGATTAAAGACATCATATGCGGTGTCAAAGAAAGTGGTACAGGTCGTGAAGGAATTAAATATGCGATTGAAGAAATGACAGAGATGAAACTAATCTTCATAAAAAAATAAATATAAATAAAAGGTACACTTATTATCTAAGTAAGTGTACCTTTTATTTATCTCGCTATTTGCGTGCAGTAAGACCCCCATCTCAAGATTCAGAGAGGAGCAAGGAAGAGAAGTGGGGGATAACTGCCCGTAAAAGACCGATTGGTAATGGAAGTGTCACATTATCGTGTATTATTTCATCTCTTGTTTAAAAATCGTATCTTCAACATAAACTTGTTCTTTATCTACCGCTGTGTTATGCGCAAGAACTAAACCAATTGGTGTTTGTGTACCTTTATTTTGGACGATTGTAAAAGGTACATTTTTTTCGTTTGCTAATTTAATGTATTTTGATAAATGTGGGTAAGAGATGCTGCCGTTTACATATAGTTGTAATGATTGAGAAGTGCGCATGCTATTAGCTACTTCTGTGTAAACATTGCTTTGCATCACTTGACCGATTGTTAAAGCGATTTCCACACGCTCACGCAATGTGCCTAAGTACATATTGCGTTCTTCTGGTTTGTTTTGCTTTTGGCCATGAATGCCTTCTTGGAGATAATCTTCCACATTTTTATTTACCATATTTTTCACACCTTTCATATCTTATTGTACGCAAGAAATGAAAAGGATGCAAAAAAAGACATTTCAAATACCATATTCAAATTAACTTTATCAACAGAAATTAACAAAATGTGACAATAATCTCTTAACGAAACTCGTTTTTTGTGTTAATATTCAAAATATATAGGGTATTCGTCGCATGGAAATGGAGGGAATGGGGGTTTTTCCAATCGATAAGGATATTAAAGAAGTATTTTGTTCGCACTTGAAAAACAACAGGCACCAATTCGTAGAGAACTGGAAAAACAAAATGATAATTTCCGAAAAAGATCCATTTAAGCAAGAAGTAGCTCAGAATGGAGAGAATTTATTAGAGTTAATCATTGAACTTATTATGGAAAATAAGGATGTAGCTCACCTACAGCCGTTATGTGAAAAAATTGCAATTGAGCGAGCAGGGGCGGACGTTAATATTGGAGATTTTGTCTATAATGCGAATGTAGGAAGAAATGAACTATTTGAAGCAATGTGCGAATTAGATGTTAAAGCTCGTGAATTAAAACCAATTATGACAAAAATACATACTTGTTTTGACAAATTAATTTATTATACGGTTTTAAAATATTCGGAAATTATATCGAGAAATTTAGAAGAAAAACAGCAATATATAAATGAAACACATAAAGAAAGATTGACGATTTTAGGACAAATGTCGGCTAGTTTTGTTCACGAGTTTCGAAATCCATTAACCTCCATTATGGGGTTTGTGAAATTATTGAAATTAGATCATCCGAATTTATCATATTTAGATATTATTTCACATGAATTGGACCAATTAAACTTTCGTATTTCGCAATTTTTACTTGTTTCAAAAAAAGAAATGTGGAATGAGTCTGAACGATTTTGGCTAAATGATTTGTTTCATGATATTATTCATTTCTTATATCCAAGTCTAGTTAATGCAAATGTTTCAATTGAAAAGATTTTACCGTATCCTATCTCATTTGTAGGATACCGTAGTGAAGTAAGACAAGTTTTTCTAAATATTTTAATGAACTCAATCGATGCTCTCGAAGTGATTAAAGAAGATCGTAAAATTATTATCGATACATGTGAAGAGGAAGAAAGGATTCATATTGTTATTAAAAATAATGGACCGATGATTCCGGCAGAAAGTATTGAAACGATTTTTGAACCATTTGTCACGACTAAGAAATTAGGAACTGGCATCGGTTTGTTTGTATGTAAACAAATTGTTGAAAAGCATAATGGATCGATTACGTGTCGCTCTGATTCAGAATGGACAGAATTTCATATTTCATTTCAAAAATAAAGAGAAAAAAGTCTACACCAAGAGAATGGTGTAGATTTTTTAATTTGTAAGAACCACGGCTTCTAATTTTGGGGATTGATTAGAATAGCCTACTAATGCAAATGTGTAAATTGTATTTGGTTCTACTTTTACATCAGGGATGGTTACAAGTATCTTTTTTGTATCGGCAAGAGAAATTTCAATATCAGCTGTTCCAGGGCTTACCTGTAAATAATCTGTTACTTGTTTAAATAAGACATTTTCGAATAAATAGTCGCCACCTTTTATGGATATATGAACAGCAGGGGTATCAGAGGAAAAATGTAAAAATCTTATTTTTGCTTGACCAGATTGCAAAGGAGTATTATCAAGCATTGGTTGCAACTGTAGATGTGTATCAGTACTAATTGCTGCCAGTGTATAAGAGTGGTTACCCATCATGGGAACAAGTGCTGAAAAAATAGGTGTTTCATTACCGACTGGAACGATATCAACCCGGTACTGCCCTTGAGTTAAGGACAAATAAGGACTGTGTTGTTTAAAAGAAATGTTTTTTACTACCTTCTGTCCGTTAACTAAAAAATCAATAGCTGGTGTATGAGGGGATGCGTGGAATATTCTCATATAGGATGGCAATGTTGCTTCTTGAGAGCCGCGTTTTTCATACACATGTACAAGTTTGGTAATCGCACTATGATATTTCATATATAATTCCATATATTTTTTGGGATTTGTATATTGATAGTAACGGGCAAGTTGTTCATACAGGGCTGCTTCTTGTCCATATTTTTCAATTTCAGATTGAGCCATGTAAAATTCCTCCTTTGTCATCACTATAACTATATGCATCTCGGAAAAGGGCTTATGCAAAAAATGCTTCAAAATATAAATAGGATAATAGATAGTTTATCCCGCATTAACGGGCAGTAAGACCCCCACCTCAAGATTCAGGGAGAAACAAGGTAGGTAGGGGATCAACTGCCCGTAAAAGCCCGATTGGTGAGGGCTAATAATCAGTGGGGGATGAAGAAAACCCCCACTGATTAAAGTTTCACTGTATTTAATGCCACGAATTTTATACATATACAAGTTGCTCGATCTGGTGCAAACTATAAAATCGTTAGCGGAGTTATGGAGTTTTTAATTTATAGGCAAACGCACATACAAAGTGAGAGTTGTCCTACATAATTTATTAAGGGAATTTAATTTTTAAGTAGCGGAGGGAGTGGAGCAAATCATGTGGGGTTACGGATATCCTAGTAGTTATTGCGGATATGGTTATGGCGGCGGAGGGTACAGTACAGGTTCTGGATTTGCGTTGATCGTTGTATTGTTTATTTTACTAATTATTATCGGGGCATGTTGGGTTCGTTAATAATTGATAAAGAGCGTCATGCTGAACTGGTTAATATAGTTAATCGGTTCTTTCTTTTTTATTTTAATGTAAACTCGTATTTAAAATATCAGTTGGAACATGAGGTCTTGCGATATTTTAACACAAAAGAACAAATGAAGAAGTTGCAGTGGGATAAACTAATGATGGTAAAGGTTATCCAGAAACTGTGAAATTAATTGTTAAATATGTACTTGGAAATTTGAAATTACATTGAATGGAAGCATGTGTAAGGTTACATAAGGTTGTATCTATAGAGGATTAGAAAAATTAGATTTTCATAAAGTAAAACTTCAATCAGCGGTGGGGCTTCATCTCCCACCTGATTTCTTTGCTTTTGTTGCATGTTGGGGTGGGGCCTTACTGCTCGCGAATAGCGAGATAAAAAAGGAGTAGCCAAAAAATGTTAATGAAAATGAAAAATAAGAGGAGCGTCAGGTGGTAGCAATAAAAAACGAAAAGGATTAAATATAATACTTGTAAAAAAATAAAATATCAAAAAGAAGCTTCCTGGCCTTTCTTAGGTAAATAGTACAGAAAGATCAGGAAGAAAACTGGTTTATACTTTAATCAAGTATGTCTATTCATTACGTATACGTTGTTCTGTATCAATATCGAAAAAGTGCGCTTTAGTTAAACTAAAAGCTAACGGAAGTTTATCGGTAGCTTTAATTTCTGAACGAGCGTTGATTCGTGCAACAAAGTTTTGACTCGCAAGTTTTCCATGAATCATCGTTTCAGCACCTAATAATTCAGCGACCTCAACTGTAATTTCGACAGTTGATTCAGGAGAAGATTGAAGAACAATTAGTTCATCATGAATGTCTTCAGGACGAATACCGAGTATGATTTCTTTTCCATTATATCCTTTTTTCTTTAATGCTTTTAGTTGGCCATCTGGTACTTTGAAACGAATATTTTCTATATGAAAATAGTTATCTTGTAATGTTCCGGTAAAGAAATTCATAGCTGGAGAACCAATGAATCCGCCAACAAAAATGTTTTCAGGAGCATCGTATACTTCTTTTGGCGTACCAACTTGCTGGATGACACCATCTTTCATAACAACAAGGCGTGATGCCATTGTCATTGCTTCTGTTTGATCATGTGTCACATATATAGTGGTCGTGTTTAAACGGCGATGAAGTTTAGAGATTTCAGAGCGCATACTTACGCGCAATTTTGCGTCTAAATTGGATAGAGGCTCGTCCATTAAAAATACTTTTGCGTCACGAACGATAGCTCTTCCTAGCGCAACACGTTGGCGTTGTCCACCTGATAATGCCTTTGGTTTTCGTTTTAAGTAATCTTCAAGTCCTAAGATTTTCGCAGCCTCTGTTACGCGGCGATTAATTTCATCTTTTGGAAGTTTGCGTAGTTTCAAGCCAAACGCCATATTATCATAAACAGACATATGTGGGTATAGTGCGTAATTTTGAAATACCATCGCAATGTCGCGATCTTTTGGAGCGACATCATTCATACGTTCTCCATCAATATAAAATGAACCATCAGAAATGTCTTCTAGACCCGCAATCATACGTAGAGTTGTTGATTTTCCACATCCAGAAGGACCGACAAATACGATAAACTCTTTATCTTCAATATGTAAATTAAAATCAGAAACAGCAGTCGTTTTATTATCATAAACTTTAAAAATATGATCTAATACGAGTTCTGCCACAATTACTCACTCCTTATTCTTTGAATTAATCGAATTATAAGATTTTTTTGTAGGTAGGTAAATTGGCAGATTGCACAAAAAAATGAGAGGTTTTTATGCAAGTTTACGAGATATCTAAAGAAAGAAATGCCATGTAAACTGCTACAGCGCCTTCAAATGTTTTGATATTAATTCCTGTTTTTTCAATGAATCTATCAATTCGATACTGCAAGGTATTACGATGCAAATATAAATGTTTCGCTGCAAGTGATACATTTAAATTACATTGGAAGAATACTTTAACACTATCGATTAGTTCTTTATCATTTGAAATGTGTGCTAACAATTGATTTGTATATTTTTCTCTTTCTTCTTTTGGTAATGAGATCATTAATTGGTAAGGGAGTAGGTGTTCAATGTGTATAATCTTTTTTGATAAATAGGGAGAAAGAAAAGAAAATAATGCTCGTTCCCATTGATACAAACGAGAAATTCCATTTGTTTCGGTATAGTGTCTGCCAATAAAAAAGGATAGAGATATAAAAAAATCTGTTTCTAATGTATCAAGGGCTGTTTGTAATATAGATTTCGATATATCTTCTTCTAAGATGAGAACGCCGGCTTGAGAAGTCTCCCATATCGTTGTAGTGACGAAAGAAAACATGGACTGTAAAGCATCTTGAAATTCTTCTCTTTCTACTATAGAGTGATTTGTGAAAAAATGTAAAAAACGAACAGATACGATAGGAATATCCTTATTTTGATATAACGCTTCATACCAAGACTTTTCTTTTTCTGTTTCATAAAATGTATCAGTATGAATGGGCGTTAAGATTGATGAAAGTAATTGACGTTCCCTTTGGTGTAAGCGAGATTTGCGAATCCCTACTTTGTTTCCTTCAACTAAAAACCAGCTATACTCCCCAGACAATACTGTTTCATTAACCGTTATATCTTTACCGTAATATGTTTTTAATTGTTGAATCATAGGAACACTCCTTTTCTTTTTCTGAGATAAAGTGAAACTTTCATTTAGCCAGACCAATTGATTTTTTTGTGGGCAATTATCCCGCGCACCTATCTTTCTCATTTGTACGGACTTTAAGGTAGGGAGAATTTTATTAGTAATTAACCTTCATCGATCAGATTTTTACGGGAAGAATCAATTTGATAAAAATAATCTTTCTCTTGCAGGCAATTCCATTCATGCTTTTTATTTCGCAATAAATAGAATTATATTGTTAAGCTATGAATAAAAATGTTTGAAAAATTTTATAAAAAATTCAGAAAATGTATTACGAAAGAAAAAGTTGTAATGGTATACTTCATAACAACTGGTAATGACAACATGATATCATGATTTAATTTATTATTTATATAATCAATATATCATGGAAAAGAATGTAGTTACGGTGGAAAAGGATGTTACGAACGATATGCATCGACTTCTGCACTTATTCGCCAATATAAAGAAGCATCTTGATTACCAATGATGCTGGTGTGTATGGAGCTTGTTATTTAGGGTTGAATCGCTGGGAGAGTTAGATAGATTAAGGTGCTATGTAAGAGGAGAAACCTCGTACAGAGGATTAGCACATTTGTTTTTTCTCAGTAAAAAATATTTTGTAAAATGCAATAAAAGCATGTTTTTTAATAGGAATAAGTAGATGTCGAAAATTTAAAAAATAAATTATATGAAAGAAACCTCCTATGATTGAGTAATCATAGGAGGTTTCTATTTGAAGGATTTGTCTAAATTTGTTGAAAAATATGACAGATAAACAAAATAAATAGGAAGGAAATTGACGGGAGTTTCGTCGAAGTTTACACAATGCCAGCAATTGAGCGAAGCTGATGGTATGGTGAAAAAATAATTAGGTAGTATGTTTTTTAGGCTTATTTTTTATAGGGGGGAGGATTTTTTTAAGAGGGGTAAAGGGTTTGGTCTTTTATTATATTTCTGAATGTTTATTTTTATTTTGATTTTTAGCACTCATTTGTATATTTTATAATAGTTTTTTGATAAATTCACTGCGTTTGCAGAGGGTTCTTTTTTATGAAAGAAACGTCAATTTTCTTCATATATATATACAAATTGGAGAAATGGGGGAGCGCTATGCGCGATTACTTAATTAAGCCACTTGTTGGTCAGCCGTATCCAATGATTTCACATGGAAAAGGTGTGTATTTGTATGATCAAAATGGTAATAAATATTTTGATGGTTCGTCAGGAGCGATTACGGCAGGTATCGGACATGGCGTAACAGAGATTGCGGAAGTGATTAAAAAGCAGGCAGAGGAGATTGCTTTTGTGTACCGCTCACAGTTTACGAGTGAGCCAGCTGAGAAGTTAGCAAAGAAGTTAAGTGATTTAAGTGTAGGAGATTTGAACTGGAGTTTCTTTGTGAATAGTGGTACAGAAGCGAATGAAACGGCTATGAAAATTGCGATTCAACATTTTCAAGAGCGCGGTATTCAAGGGAAACATAAAATTTTATCACGTTGGATGAGTTATCACGGTATTACGATGGGAGCTTTATCAATGTCAGGGCATCCACTTCGTCGCCAGCGATTTGTATCTATTTTAGAAGATTATCCAACTGTTCCAGCGCCGTATTGTTTCCGTTGTCCGGTGCAGAAAGTATATCCAACGTGTCAGCTTTCTTGTGCAACGGAATTAGAACGAGCAATTGAACGAATTGGTGCAGAACATATTGCAGCTTTTATAGCTGAACCGATTATTGGGGCGGCAGGCGGTGCGGTTGTACCACCGAAAGAATATTATAAAGTAATTAAAGATATTTGTAGCCATTATGATATTTTATTTATTGCTGATGAGGTGATGACAGGCCTTGGGCGTACAGGTGCATGGTTTGCGATGGAACACTGGGGCGTGGAGCCAGACATCATGACGTTAGGAAAGGGTCTAGGTGCTGGTTATACACCGATGGCCGCGACGGTTGTGAGTGACCGTGTGATGGAACCGATTTTACGAGGGTCGCGATCAGTTATGAGTGGGCATACGCTAAGTGCTAACCCGTTATCAGCCGCGACAGCTTTAGCGGTTATTGAATATATGGAGAAACATAACTTACCTGAAAAAACAGCTGAAAAAGGAGAATATTTAATAAAAGGATTGCAGAAAGTTCAGCAGCAATCGACAATTATTGCCGATGTGCGCGGAAAAGGACTCCTGATCGGAGTAGAATTGCAATCGTTTACAAAAGCGTCTGAGCTCATTTCAGTCGCGGCGAAAAACGGACTTCTTTTATATCAAGCTGTTTCAGGGCAAGCAGGAAAAGAGGATAGTGCGCTGCTTGTTGCACCGCCAATGACAACTACATATTCTGAGTTAGATGAGTTACTTGAGATTTTTGCGAAAAGTGTGGAAGAGATGATGCAAAAAGGAGGGCACAGTATCGTATGACAACCATTACAAATACATTTGGTAAATTAAAAGAAATTGAAGAGATTATGTCATTGTTTCATGATGATATGACGTTAATGTTTGGAGGGTTTGGCGGAATTGGATCCCCTCCATCATTAATACAGGCTATTGCACAAAAAGGAATTACAAATTTACATTTAATCGGAAATGATACGGGATTTCCAGATGTAGGAATTGGCCGCCTTGTAACAAATGAGCGAGTGAAATCATTAATTACTTCTCATATTGGTTCAAATCCAAATGCAGGAAGACAGTTAAATGAAGGACGATTACGGATTGAGTTTTCGCCTCAGGGAACGCTAGCAGAGCGAATTCGTGCAGGTGGAATGGGATTAGGCGGAATTCTTGTCGATGTTGGTGTGGATACGATTGTAGAGGAAGGAAAACGAACAGTCGAAATGAACGGAAAAACATATTTATTGGAAACGGCTTTAACTGCAGAGGTATCGATTGTATATGCGAAGAAGGCGGATCCGTTTGGCAATCTTGTGTTTGATAAAAGTGCTCGCAATATGAATCCACACGTTGCGATGGCTGGAGATATTACAATTGTTGAGGCAGAAGAAATCGTACCGCTTGGAAGTTTAGATCCTGAGGAAATTGTTGTTCCAGGTGTTTTTGTAAATTATATTGTGCCGTCGGAAGGAGTGAATTGGAAATGGGTATGGGAGTAGAAGTACGAGATAAGATAGCAAGGCGTGCTGCGAAAGAAATTCAAAATGGAATGATTGTAAATTTAGGGATTGGTATCCCTTCTCTTGTACCTAACCATTTGCCTGAAGATATACATGTTATGTTCCAGGCGGAAAATGGAATCGTTGGAATGGGCCCGACGCCAAGTAAAGGAAGCGAAGATGAAAACTTGTGTAATGCGGCTGGATTGCCGACGTCACTCATTACAGGAGCAAGTTATTTTGACAGTTGCACGGCATTTGGAATGATTCGAAAAGGGTTGCTTGATGTAACAATACTTGGTTCACTACAAGTAAGTGAAAAAGGTGATTTAGCAAATTGGATTGTTCCCGGGAAACGTGTTCCTGGTATTGGCGGAGCGATGGATTTAGCGCAAAAAGCAAAGCGGGTCGTTGTTGTGATGAATCACGTTGATAAGTATGGAAATGCAAAAATTGTTTCAGAATGTACGCTTCCATTAACGTCGAAAAGGTGCGTGGATTTAATTATTACAGATATGGCTGTAATGGAAGTTACTTCTGAAGGTTTAATACTCCAAGAGTTAATGAGCCCTTATACAGTAGAGGATGTAAAACGAAATACGGAGGCATCTTTTCATGTGAGTTCTAATTTACTTGTGATTGAATGAGAGGAGCTAACAAATATGGAGCAATTAAAAAAACAAGTGTGTGATTATATTGAAAGTCATGAAGGAGAAAGTGTAAAGCTCTTAAAACGATTAATTCAAGAAAAAAGTGTATCTGGAGATGAGAGCGGCGCGCAAGCAATTGTCATTGAAAAACTACGTGAATTAGGTTTAGATCTCGATATTTGGGAGCCTTCTTTTACAAAAATGAAAGATCATCCTTATTTTGTATCTCCAAGAACGAATTTTTCAGATAGCCCAAATATTGTTGCGACGTTAAAAGGAAGCGGCGATGGAAAATCAATGATTTTAAATGGACATATCGATGTTGTACCAGAAGGTGATGTGAATCAGTGGGAACACCATCCATATAGTGGTGAAAAAGTAGGGAATCGCATATATGGTCGTGGAACAACCGATATGAAGGGCGGCAATGTGGCGCTTATGCTGGCAATCGAAGCGATTGTAGAACTGGGTATTGAGTTAAAAGGAGATATTTATTTTCAAAGTGTAATAGAAGAGGAGAGCGGTGGAGCAGGTACTTTAGCAGCAATTTTACGAGGGTATAAGGCAGATGGGGTTATCATTCCAGAACCAACAAATATGAAGTTTTTCCCGAAACAACAAGGTTCGATGTGGTTTCGCTTGCATGTGAAAGGAAAAGCAGCACATGGCGGGACTCGTTATGAAGGAGTAAGTGCAATTGAAAAGAGCGTGTTTGTTGTTGAACATTTGAGACAATTAGAACAGAAAAGAAATGAACGGATTACAGACCCGTTATATAAAGAAATTCCAATCCCTGTTCCAATCAATGTTGGGAAAATTGAAGGTGGTAGCTGGCCAAGCTCCGTACCAGATTCGTTGATTTTAGAAGGAAGATGTGGAGTTGCGCCGAATGAGACTATGGAGGCGGTAAAAGAAGAATTTGAAAATTGGATAGGGCAATTAAAGAATGTAGATCCATGGTTCGAAGAATATCCAGTAGAGGTAGAATGGTTTGGGGCAAGGTGGGTCCCAGGTGAATTAGATGAGGAGCATGCGCTCATTACAACGCTTCAAGATAATTTTGCTCAAATTGAAGGAAGAAGTCCAATTATAGAAGCATCACCATGGGGCACAGATGGTGGTTTATTTACACAAATCGCAGAAATCCCAACCATTATATTCGGACCAGGAGAGACAAAGGTAGCCCACTATCCAAATGAATACATTGAAGTGGATAAAATGATTGCCGCAGCAAAAGTTATTGCATGTACATTACTAGACTGGTGTGAGGTGAAAAAATGAACTATTATGAATCATTCAGAGAACAGACAAACTACTATACTGTAGAAGGAGTGCTAGATTATTTTAATAAACGTATTCGGGTAGATCATTATACAGGAAATGTAGAAAGTCTTATGCGAAAAATAGAAGAGTTAGCAGAGAAGCATTCTTTCACCAAATGCATTATAAAAGGAAAGGGAGAGCATGTTTCGGCGTGGCTCTCTTTTGGCTTTTTATTAGAAGCGACGATTCCACATTATTTTCAAGGACATGATGCATACTTTTTCGTAAAATATCGTGATGATGAAAGACGAAATAGTATCCAGTGGATTGATGAGGACCGCATTATAGATGGTGTGAGAGAAAAGGAAGTAAAGGAGAAACAAGTTCCAGAAAAATTTGTACTACGAAAAGCGACAGAGGCAGACGCAGAAGAATTGGCAGGTGTATTTGGAAAAGTGTTTGAAATTTATCCGACACCGTTAAATGAAGCAGACTATATTGTTCAGACGATGAAAGAAGATACGATTTATTATGTGTATGAATCAGAGGAACGTATTATTAGTACTGCTTCAGCAGAAATGAATGTGAAAGAAGGTAACGCAGAATTAACGAATTGTGCAACTTTACCTGAATATCGAAAGCATGGATTTATGAAAAGTTTACTCATTAAGTTAGAAGAAGAACTACAAGAGAGAGCAATCTTTTGTTCTTACACAATCGCACGTTCACTTTCGTTTGGTATGAATGCAGCTTTTCATCAGCTAGGATATACATACACAGGAAGGCTAGCAAATAATTGTTATATTTTTGATAAATTAGAAGATATGAATGTATGGGTAAAAGATTTATCCCGCATGAATGGGTAGTAAAATCTTTACTTGAAAGTTTAGAATACCGGATTGCTGTGGGCTAATAATCAGTGGGGGATGAAGCCCCCCGCTGATTAGAGTTGCACTTTATTACTTGTTGGCGGGAAAGTAATGATATGAAATAAATAGAAAAGTAGAACGGAATCGTAATGCTTATAATCGCGCACAGGGGTGCCGGAAATTCGGCATATAAATTGCTGAATTTTTAGCAAGAGGGGGGAATGACATTGCTGGCAGTTTCGACACAAGAAGTCATTGAAGCGATTTTGGGCAGTATTGATGAAGCGATTCATGCTGTGGATGAGAATGGTATTACAATTTTTTATAATACTGTTGCTGCAAAACATGACGGATCAAAGATTGAGAATGTATTGGGTAAGCATTTATTAGAAGCATTCCCATCTCTATCAAGGGAAACGAGTACACTTATGAAAGTTTTAAATACAAAAAAGCCGATTTTACATCAAGTGCAGCGTTATCAAAATTTAAATGGTGAAGATGTTTGTACTGTAAATACCACATTACCTATTTTTATAGAAGGTGAAATTGCAGGTGCTGTTGAAATCGCAAAAGATTACTCGACGATTCAAAAATTAACGGATACAATTGTTGATTTACAATCGAAAATGAAACGATCCTCTAGGAAGAAGATAACAAAAAAACACGTTGCTTTTAATACAATTGTGACGAATGATTCCCGCTTTAAACAAACAAAAGATTTGGCGCAAAAGGTAGCTCCAACAAATGCAAACGTTTTAATATACGGGGAAACAGGAACAGGAAAGGAACTATTTGTACAAGCGATTCATGAGGCTTCCAACCGTAAAAACAAACCGTTTATTGCCCAGAATTGTGCAGCTCTTCCAGAGTCCTTACTAGAAAGTCTATTATTTGGGACAACTAAAGGGAGTTATACTGGAGCTATTGAACGTGCGGGGCTATTTGAACTTGCAGATGGAGGGACATTATTTTTAGATGAATTAAATTCGATGCCCCTTGATCTGCAGGCGAAAATGCTACGTGCATTAGAAGATGGAGTAATTCGTCGCATCGGTGATAGTAAGACGAGAAAAGTAGATGTTCGCGTGATTACGGCGATGAATCAACCTCCAGAAGTATGTTTACGTGAAAATAAAATTCGTACCGATTTATATTATCGTTTAAATGTATTTTCTCTATATATTCCACCGCTTCGTGAACGAAAAGAAGATGTATTATTGTTAGCATCCTACTTTTTAAGAGACTATAACAAAGAATATAAAAAACAGGTGCTCCATATTGATAATGGGACGAAAGAAAGGTTGCTAGCATATCATTGGCCTGGAAATGTAAGAGAGTTAAAACACACGATTGAACACGCTGTAATTATTGCAGAAGGAGGTTCATTAACAGTTAGTTGTTTACCACGAACATTTCGAAAAGAAGTAGATTCAAAGAAACAGAAGAAATCTATTCTTCCATTACGTGAGGCACTTCACCAAACAGAGAAAGAATTAATTAATCAAGCGCTAATGGAAACGGATGGGAATATTTTGCAAGCTGCTAAATTATTAGGTATTCCAAGACAAACATTGCAGTATAAATTAAATAAGTATGACAAAACCGCCGAATAATTGGCGGTTTTTGTGTGTTTGCACCAAAAAAAGAGCGTTTACATATACAGAAAGTAACGAATATTGTATTGAGTAGAGCGCCATTTAAAATAAGAAAAATATTTTTTCTCATATATAATAGGGTATCTTTCGTCATCACTTCTTGAAAATGTGGAGTTGGCATAATTATTGCTTATATAAATGGCGAGCGTAAAAAAAGGGGGAATAGCAATGTTACATGATGTATACAAACCAAATCGTCACTGGAAAGATATCGAATTATGGAAAGATGTTACAGAAGAGCAATGGAATGATTGGGTTTGGCAATTAACGAATACGATCAAAACGTTAGATGATTTAAAGAAAGTGATTAATTTGACACCAGAAGAAGAAGAAGGTGTTAAAATTTCAACAAAAACGATTCCGTTAAATATTACACCGTACTATGCTTCTCTTATGAATCCTGATGATCCACGCTGTCCGATTCGGATGCAATCTGTACCGATTTCGGAAGAATTATATAAAACAAAGTATGATTTAGAAGATCCGCTTCATGAAGATGAGGATTCACCAGTTCCAGGTTTAACACATCGTTATCCAGACCGCGTGTTATTTTTAGTAACAAATCAATGTTCTATGTACTGTCGTTACTGTACACGTCGTCGTTTTAGTGGACAAATTGGAATGGGTGTTCCGAAAAAACAATTAGATGATGCAATTGCTTATATTCGTGAAACGCCACAAGTACGAGATGTTTTAATTTCTGGTGGGGATGGTCTTCTTATTAATGATAAAATCTTAGAATACGTATTAAAAAATTTACGCGCAATTCCGCATGTGGAAATTATTCGTATCGGAACGAGAGCGCCAGTTGTATTCCCGCAACGTATTACAGAAAATCTATGTAATATTATTAAAAAATATCACCCAGTATGGTTAAATACGCACTTTAACACTTCTATTGAAATTACAGAAGAATCAAAACTAGCATGTGAAATGCTTGCAAATGCAGGTGTTCCAATTGGAAACCAAGCGGTTATTTTAGCAGGTATTAATGATAGCGTTCCGATTATGAAAAAACTGATGCACGATTTAGTAAAAATTCGTGTTCGTCCGTATTACATTTATCAATGTGATTTATCAGAAGGTATCGGTCATTTCCGCGCTCCGGTTTCAAAAGGATTAGAAATTATTGAAGGGTTACGTGGACATACGTCTGGTTATGCGGTCCCAACGTTCGTTGTAGATGCACCAGGAGGCGGCGGGAAAATTGCTCTTCAGCCAAATTATTTAATTTCACAAAGCGCAGATAAAGTTGTTCTTCGTAACTTTGAAGGTGTTATTACAACATATCCAGAACCAGAAAACTATGTACCAGGAAGAGCGGAAGGTTACTTTAAAGAGATTTATCCAACATATGAAGAGAAACGTTCGGATATTGGTGTAGCAGGATTGATGAGTGATAAGAAATTTAATCTTGTTCCGGATGATTTACAACGTATGAATCGTCGGAAAGATTATGAAACAAATGAAACACATTCTTCTTTAAAAGATAAACGAGATAAGCGTGATCAGTTAAAAGATAAAAAGTATCAAGCCCAAATGTCGAAATTAGAAGATGGCAAAAAAGCTGAGGGTGACGCAGTATGAATTGTATGTGGTGTGACAGTACAGAAGCAAGAGAAAGTCTGAATACTGTATATTGGGAATTGCCAGATGGTACAAAAGCCATTGAAATTCAAAAGACACCATGTATTTCGTGTTCATCATGTGGAATGGACTATCAGGCTGATCATGTTGTAAAAGAAATAGAAGATCAGTTGTTTTTAATTTATACAAAAGATTTACCAAAACAATTGACATATGAAGAATTAATGGAACGTCCACGTCTCCTAAAAAGAAATTATTTCGACTTTTAACCAGCGATTATGCTGGTTTTTTTCTTTTTACCCTTGTATAATGTATCCAAGTTAGAAAGGTAGGGAATATGTTTGAAAAAGTCATTTTATCACTATATGATGAAGTATCGTGCGTCTTTAATCAGAAATGAAATATCAGATTTAGCTGAAGCTATGTACGATGATTTAAGTTTTCCGAAGCAATCAGAAGATTACGATGAAATTAGTTCATATTTAGAATTAAGTGGATTACTAGGCAGTATGTCTATTTTTGATGAGGCGTGGGAGCTATACATACAAGAAAGATAACGATTAAACATATACAAATATATCTGTATTGGTGTACATCACTCTATAAAAAGTGATGTATTTTTTTATTGAAAAATTTTTTGAATATAAGCTGATGTGATAAGCGTTTTTCTGCCGTTTGCATATACTGGTATCAAAATCACGACTTTAAAAAGGAGAGATATAAATGGCAAGAAAAAAACAACCTAAATATAATGTAGGAGATATAGTCGTGATTACGCTATATGGAACTGTTGGCAAAATTACAAATATGAAAATATTAGATGGCGTTTATGTATATGAAGTTAATAATCATGATGGATATTACGTGGAACAAACACTTCAACATGTTACGGAACAAGAAATGAAAAAAGGTGAAACAGAATGGATTGAATTACGCTATCATTTTACGTTCGGTGATCTTGTGCAAGTTACGGGATATGATAAAGATGTTTTTCGTATCGTTGGGTTTCGCACAGAGGTGTGGCGGTATAAAAATGATGCCTGGGAAGATACAATATATGAATTATCGAGAATTACAGATGGTGAGTGGTTAGAGGCTGATGAATCAGATTTAACTTTGCTTGCGAATGCACAAACTGCTAATGCAATCTTGAAAAAAATGAAACAAGATAAAGCCGGGATGAATAAATTAGATTTAGGAAAATTGAAGTCAATAAACAACTCAAAAAAGGTGAGTATTAAAACAAGCAGACAAGAAATTATTGATGGATTATTAGATATTTATAACGACTATCAATTATTATACGAAACATTTCAAGATGAAGAATATAAAATTGTTATGGATGTCGTCCATAATTATTTAGTTAAATTAACAGAGAAAAAATAGTTAGAAAGCAAGAAGGAATTGAACAAAAATATATATTGTGTACGGTATACCTACAATAGTTAAAAAAATAATAAGCCCTTTAATGATAGAGTCTGCCCATTTATCTTCATGCATGAACTCTTCTTTTCTTTGCTCTATTTCATATTGATATTCCATTCGTATTTCCCCCTTCAAATAGCTTGTACTACATCGTATGCTGCAAGATGAAAGGATATGACAGACAAGTATGATTTGGAAAAGAAAATCTATTTTTCTAATCTCGTATACATAATTTTGGGATTTTTTCATAAAACAGAAATAAAGGGGTGATGCTCATGAAGGAAATTGAAGTCGTAATTGATACGGAAGAAATTGCGGAGTTTTTTTATGAGCAACTAATTGAGAGAGGGTATGTACCAAAGCGAGAAGAGATTGAAGATCTCGCTGATATTACATTTGAATATTTACTAGAAAAATGTATGATTGATGAAGTGTTTGATGAGGAGGAAGGGTGAAAGTAACGACGGGATCTACTCGTCGTTTTTTACACTTCAAAATTCTTTCTTTACAAACTTGTCACAAACATAAAGCGTAATTATTGATATAATAAAAAGAAAATTTTAAGCAAGAGGTGAAGGGATGTTCAAAAAAATTATTGATTCTTTACTAGGAAAGAAGAATAGATATCGTTCGTATTCAAGTAGTGATTATCGTCATAGAGGTCGTTCGTATTCAAGTAGTGATTATAACAAGAGGAGAAATTCTCATGGCTATGGACATCAGCATTATAAAAGAAAGCGTAAAAGCCGCAGCTTTTTTTCAAGTAGTTGATGAAATGGCGTGATATACTCGCCTGGTTTGATAGACCGCTGCGTATGGATACAATTGTCTCGCAGCGCTATAAAATTGAATCAGTAATTGGAATGGGCAGCTATGGCTTTACATATATCGTTTATGATTTGCAAACGAAAGAAAAAAGAGTTTTGAAACAGTTAAGACAAAGTAAGCAAAAATATATGTCAGGTAGAAGGTCATTCGCACAGGAGCAAGCGATTTTAGAGCAGTTAGATCATCCGGCAATACCGCGCTTATATAACGGCTTTATATGGAAAAAACAGCCGTTTTTTGTAATGGAGTACATGCCAGGTAAGAATTTTGAAGACTTCATTTTCAAAGATGGACATGTATATGAAGAGCGTGAGGTTTTTCAGATTTTATATAAAGTACTTGAGCCAGTTTCTTATTTTCATAGTAAAGGTATTATTCACCGAGACTTACGAATTCCTAACATTTTAATAAAAGAGGAGCAGATTAGTATTATCGATTTTGGATTAGCTAGATTTATAGAAGAAATCGATGAACGAGCATCTACCTATGAAGGAGAACAAGCCTATATGCGAGAAATTCACTATCGTAGTGATTTTTATGCGCTAGGCCACTTTACATTATTTTTATTATACTCTGGCTATGAATCTACTGCAAAAGAAGAAAGGCCATGGTATGAAGAGTTACAGCTAATGAAAGAAAACTGTGAAATTATTATGCGAATGCTACGGATGAAGCCTCCTTATTACGAAAATATACAAGAAGTTAGAGAAGATGTACGCCATGCATTAGAAAGGATGGGGGATACATGTTTCAAAAGTTTTTAGCAAGCGTTGGAATAGGAAATGCAAAAGTGGATACAGTTCTTGAGAAAGATGAATATTTAGTAGGAGAAGAAATTGTAGGTGTGGTTCATATTACGGGTGGATCAGTCAATCAACAAATTGAAAGCATTTATTTAACACTATCGACATCGTATATACGAGAAGTAGATGATAAAAAAGTAAGTGCTACATTCGATCTAGAACGAGTACGTTTAACCGAACCTATTACGATATCTCCAAATGAAAAAGTAGAAATTCCATTTTCATTCTCAATGCCAATTGAAGCGCCACTTACATTTGGAATGAAAACGGTTTGGATTCATACAGGTCTTGATATTAAGCACAGTATTGATCCGAGTGATCGTGATTACATTCAGGTGCTACCGAATGTGTTATTAAACAGTGTTTTAGATAGCGTAAAACAATTAGGATTTAGGCTTCGTCAAGCGGAGTGTGAAGAATTACCACGTCATTTACGTGCCAATATTCCATTTGCGCAAGAGTTTGAGTTCATTCCAGTTTCCGGACAGTATTATGGCAAATTGGATGAATTGGAATTATTAATTTTACCACGTGCTTATGATCGTTTGGACATTATTATGGAAGTTGACAGAAAAGCCCGTGGATTAGCAGGTTTATTTTCAGAAGCTTTAGACTTAGATGAAAGAGTTGTTCGCTTTACTGTAACACGTGAAGACATTCCAACGATGCAGCAAAAAATTAACAGTTATATTTCTTAATAAATGATGCATAAAAAAGAAATGGGGAGGAAAACTAAAACAACCGCTCCATTTCTTATTTTTATATAGTGAGGTTATGTATGTGAAACGATATCGACATGTATACTTGTTAAGTACGTTACTCATTTGTTTTGTCGGATTATCACTTTCGTATCATACCGCTTGTGTTGAGAGATTTGATGATGTTATTTCCAAATTTATTCAAGGTTTTCGGAACGATTATTTGACAGCTTATTTTATCTGGATGTCTTATATTGGTTCAAAAAAAATATATTTTCCAGTATTAATCATAGTTGTAATGTACTTTCTCATTCGAAAAAAGTTGTTAAGTGCGTTATTTTTAATCGTTAATTATTATGGATCTCGCTATCTTAACAGCCTCTTAAAATTATGGTACGAGCGCCCAAGACCGGATGTCACGCAGCTTGTTACAGCTACAGGGTATAGTTTTCCGAGCGGCCATACGATGAATGCTACAGCATTTTTAGGGTTTATCGCCTATGTAACAATCACAGAACATCGCATTACACTGCATAAAAAGTTGTTGCTTATTTTTATTACATGTTTTGTTATATTTTCTATTTCTGTTAGCCGTGTATATCTCGGTGTCCATTATCCATCCGATATATTAGCGGGCTGGGCAGCGGGTGGAAGTTGGCTTATTTTATGTATTATGTTTCATCAAGCATTCATCAAAAAAGAACCTATGTCATCATAGGTTCTTTTTGCATAGGTTCAACATGAATATGAGTGTGTGAAATTCCAAATTTTCGTTCTAACATTTCTTCAATTTTATCGGTAATATGATGGCTTTTACTCACGTCCATACGGGCATCTACTTCAATCGTAATATCCACATACGTTTGGTTTCCATACATACGTGCGCGAATATCAACAATATGTTCAACACCAGAAACGAGTCTGACAGCTTGTGAATATTCCTCCATTTTATCCGGATCAATGCCGTCAGTTAACATATGAGAAGCTTCTATAAAGATGTCCCACGCAGTTTTGCAAATAATAAAGCCAACGATTAACGCCGCAATTGGATCGAGGATAGGCATGTGGAACTGTGATGCTACAATGCCGACAACTGTACCTATACTCACGAGAGCATCTGATAAATTATCTTTTGCAGCGGCTTCTAATGCTTTACTTTTTGTTCGCTGCGCAATTTTATTATTATATTTGTACACGACGTACATGACGACAGCACAAAATAAGGCAACCCATGCTGCAAGTACATTTGGTGCGGTTTTTTGCGGATTGAAAAACGATTGAATTGCACTTACGATTACTTCTAAGCTGACCGTCGCCATAATAAAGGAGGCAACAAGTGAAGCGATTTGTTCTGCACGTGAATGTCCGTATGGATGATCCGGATCACGGGGTTTACGAGAAATTTTAAGACCAATTAATACAGCTAAAGAAGCACCAATATCTGTTAAGTTATTTAAACCATCCGCCCGTAATGCACTGGAAAGGGCAATATAGCTAATTACGATTTTCAGTGATGATAAAAATATGTAGGCGATAATGCTGACAATAGCTCCTTTATCAGCTTCTTTATTAGAAAGTGAATTCATAATGATCACTCACCTTTCTGTTAGGAAATTCTTTCTATTAATAGAGTATCAAACGAAACTCGTGTGGGTCTATACAAACATTGTTGACGCTTTATAGTTTTTTAAGTAGGGGATAACAAAGTTTCGCAAAGGAAAAATATGTTGCAAAGTACAAAGTGAGAAAAGGTAAAAATTTCATCGGATTTCCTTTACGATATAAGGAAGGGGGGAGATGCGCAAAATATTATCCTGTTTTTTACGATCCTTAGTATCACAGGGGGTAAGTCGTCCAATGAGGAAGCAAGATATTTCTATGCTATCGATAGCTATTTCGAAAGGATTTGGCGGTTTAAATGAAGCTTATTTTATGAATATTGAATGAAGATGAACAAAAATTAAAGGGGATTAGTAATCTGCTATATGATTTGTTAATTACATATAAAAATGGAGATGTATCTTGGAGATGAAGGAGAAAGAAGTATCCTAATGTATATTGGTCAGGAGGAAATAGCCTATTACACTTCTGAAGAAATGACTAAGTAATTACGAAAGAAAATCATTAAAAAAGACTAAAAAAGTGCCTCTGAAAGAATATATCTCAGAGCCACTTCTTCTATTTTAGTATGCTTCTAAAAACTCAGTAACTTGCTCTTCTGTTTTTGCGTTCGCACTATGTAAATGACCAAGTTTTTCACCATTTTGATACACTAATAAGCTAGGAATTCCCATTACTTGATACTCTTCTGCAATACTTGGGAACTCATCTTTATTAATAGAATACCATTCGAATTTCTGGAACTCTTCCATTACATCTCCGATAAAGTTATCCATCCGTACACAATCTGGGCACCATGTAGTGAAGAACTTAACTACTACTGGCTCCTCGCTTGCGATAATGTCCTTGAATTCCTTTTCAGACTTGATTTCTTTCATGTTTTTCGCTCCCTTTACAATTGTTTTATTTTGTATTTTTTTAGGTGGTAATTTCATTAAAAAATCGAAACTTCTAACGAATTTCTAACGAATTTCTAACGAACGGTTTTATTTCCGAACAATTCGTTTGCAAATTGGTCCACCGCAGTTTCTTGAAGTCCTGGTACGACATGTGAGTAGGTGTCTAATGTGATGCCTACTCTTTTATGTCCTAAACGTTCACTTACAATCTTCGGATGAATACCTTGTTTCAACATTAAAGTTGCATGAGTATGCCTTAGATCTTGGAACCGAATATCAGGAACCTCACTTTTCTTTATAAGCTTTTTCCAGAGCTGTGTCAAACTTCTGAAATTGCAAGGATTACCATTAAAGGTAGGGCAGACTATATCATAATCGTTATATTCACTTCCGTAACGTTCTTTTTCTACTTTTATTCGTTCATGATGTTCTTCTTTCAAAATCAATGTCTTTCCATTGTAGACCTAGTATTTCACATTTACGCATTCCACAAGTGATTGCAAGAAGATAAGCTACATAATAACGACTATCCTGAGCATTTTTTAAAAAACGCAGTACATCTTCCTCAGACCAAGTGTTTACTGTTTTTTCTACCCCTTTAGGTGGACTTACAACATCCGCAACATTCTTTTTAACAATTTTATGTCTCATTGCATAAGAAAGGGCAGTACGAATAATCTGATGTATACTTCGTACCGTAGTGGGCTTCATACTTTCTGATAGATCACTATAAAATTTTTCAAGATCTATACCCTTTAATTTTTGCATTGGAATGTTACTGAGTTTTGGTATAATACGATTATTAATATGTTTACGATAGTTATAGTACGTGGTTTCTCTAAGCTTTATCTTCCTAGCTTCAAGATATTGAATAAAGAATTCACGTGCTCTCATTTTTGTGGGCTCGATATACGAGCCTTCTTCAATTTCTACGATTCTTTTAGTCATATCGGTTTGCGCTTCTTTTTTCGTTTTATATCCTGAAAACCATTTTTGGCGTCTTTTGCCCGTTTCAGGATCGGGACCAATGTCTACTATTATTGTCCACTTCGAACCTGATATTATCTCCTTAAGGTAGACAGTGTAAAAAGACCATGAACAAACATGGATGTTACACTTCTACTTGGAGGGGATTTTATTATGGTTAAAAAAGGGGTTAAATTTCAAACTTATTCAGATGAATTAAAGATACAAGTTGTAGAAAGTTTTTTAAATGATGAGGGTAGCCAATCAGCTATAGCGAAGAAATATGGGCTTAAAAGTAGAACACAGTTAATGGATTGGGTTCGGAAATATCAAGAAACAGGCGGTATTTCAGACTCACGGGGAAAAAACAACGGTAATAAGGGCTTCAAAAACCCCTTGAAAGGTCGTTCTCGTACGAAATTCGATAGTATGGAAGAAGAATTAGAATACTACAAGGCACAGGTGGATTACTTAAAAAAGTAGTATCCAAATCTGTAAAAGATGTCATTGCTCAGTTAAATCGTTCCAGTTACTATAAGTGGCGTTTAACACGTACTCAAAGACAATTACGCTTTTCAAAGGAGATACATTGCGTGAACAGATTCAAGCAATTGAAACATACATCTATCATTATAACTACAAACGATTCCAAAAACGACTCAACCATCGAGCTCTGATTGAATATCGAATCTCGATGGCTGCCTAATCTTTTTTTAAAAGCTGTCTACTTGACGGGGGTAAGTCCAGGAAAACGCGTTGTTTCTAAAGTAGACAACCTTCGTTTCTATAATTCTCTATCTTGGCAGGATAAAGATGTGGCTGGTTCAGTAGATGCAGGATTAGGTTTTACAATCGATGTAAAAATAACTGTCAATGGATCAACACAATACAAAGTACACAATTCGAAAGGGAATACGTACTATATTACGGCTAGTGAAATTTTAACAAAGCCGACTCATATCACGTTGAGTCAGCTTTGTTTATTGTAATTTTATTTTTTACTTTTTAAAGCTTCTTTTAGTGTTTCAAGGGTCTGTTTTAACCATTCTATAGGTGTTAAGTTTAATGCTGGGTAATAAATATAAGTATTATATTTAATAAATTCCTCTTTTTCGCTATCAGTTAAATTACTGTTTAAAAATGAAAGTATATCATTTTTAGTATTTTCAATACAGATTTTAGTAACTTCCATTATAAATTCATTAAGGGCTTCCTCAGGCGATTCAATGTCTTGGTGAAATGTTCCTGCTAAAAAATCACCTAATTCTTCATAAGGGTTATATCTATCTTCCATATAAATTCTCCTCTACTTTACTGGATATCCTGTTATAATAAAACTTCCTTGGTTATTTTTTTTCAAAACAATTATAGCATTTTCCACATCTAAAGCACTATTTGATCCTCTTTCGATATATCGTCCAATTATAGTATTACCTTTATATCTTAGCGGTAAAGTTAGTCTGCTATTAGGATTGTTTAACCACCTATTTATTTTTGCTATATTTTGCGGATTACCTAATACTTCATTAGCTACTCTCTCTGCTGTAGCTCTATCAGTGAAAGTTGATGACCCTGTTATTTTAGAATCATTCTGTAATCTTTGCAACAACTCTGCATCTGTTTTTCCAACGTGTTTCTTGAGTAAGTGGCCACCTCTTTGGCCATTTTTTGCCTCATGGGCATTTAACCCTCCTCCTGGAGCTAACGGACTAGTATCTCCTGGTTTTACAGTATTAGTATCAACTCCCCTAGCAAACCGATAAGTCGATAGCTTTTCTTCAGCTTGTTTAAAATCAGGTATATCGAATCTAGAGTGTATATTATTTCCACCAGCAAATGCAAATCGGTCTTTCAATGGTAACTGATTTGAAACAGATGAGATACCTTCTGAGAATTTTGCTAGATTCACACTTTCACCGAGTGTAGTTACTTTCCCTACTTTGCTTATCCCTTTATCCCCAATCCATCCTAATCCAAGTTCCATAAAAGCATTTGTTCCCCATTTTGCAATACTTTCTGCATCACCATGCCAAACATCATTCATAAATGAATCCGAAAAAGTATTCCACGCAGTAGAGACTGTCTCTAGGGGATGGCCTATAGCATACTTCATGTTTTCTTTTGCTACTGTATCGTCTAGTGAATCAAAAAATTCTACGATTCCTCCAATAAATTGTCCAGAACCATTCCAGACACCACTCACAACTTTTTCAAGTATATTTTTTTCAGAAGTACCATCTTGTAATATATCTGATTCTACTACATCACTCGATTTAATTCTATTATCCAAACGAATATTAGTATCCAAATATTCTTGAATAGAATCTGCCCATTCCATATTCAACCCTTGCGTACTAAATGTGCCACTTGCAAGACTAAACCCTTTTCCGCTTTGGACTTCGGCAAGGCCTGTCGCAATGCTAGCAGCTAATTGAATTGCTGTATTATACTTATTGCTAGATGTTTGATTGAACTGATACAAATGATCTAACTTTTCTTGCAGTTTTTTCCTCATGACAGTAAAAAGATTCGCCATAGCGTCCATACCTGGGATTGGCATAGTTTGACTGACAGCTTCCATACTTGTTTTCATTCGGTCAATTTCTTGAATTTGTTCTAATATTTCTTGTTCGATTACATCTGTGGAAGCGACTTGTGATTGAAAATCACTTGGAAAAGCATCATTTTGACGAATTAATTCTTCACACAAATAAATAATTCCTTGTGCTAAAGGAAGAAAGGCTTCTACAATAAAAGCTTTTGCACTATCATATGTTTGTCCTTGCAAGACAGTATCGCTTGCGAAAGCGTCAATCGACTGAATGGCTTGTTCCATACCTTGAATGGTAGCAGTACATACAGCGTTCATGCTTTGAGTCTGATTTTGTACTTCTCCCAAATACATATTTAAACTCATGCATTGACCTCCCTTACTAATTGTTGTTGCTGATAGGAAAGGTCGTTTTCTAAATCACTAAGGTCTCGTCTTTTTTTAAGCAACGTTTCTTTTTGATTTTCCAATTCGAATGTAAGTTTTCGCTCAATGTGTTGTGCTTCTTGACGCGTATTCATAAAAAAATGAGATAATTCTCTATCACCATGCCAAGTTTCTAGAATTCGGTTAAACAAACGGTTACTTCGATTTTTCCATTCGTGAAAATCTGCTTCCGCTTGTTCCTGAGTTTGAATCGCAGATTGATTCCGGTCCTGCTCTTCGAATACACTTCGTAATTTTTGATTTAATTGTTTGATTTGGTTTTCAATATCTTGACTCATCTTTTTCCTCCTATCGTTTTACCTTTACGAAGGTGGCCACATTAGCGAAAAGTATTTTGAAGTTCGTTATCCATTCTCTCAAACTCGTTAGCTACCGAATGAATATTATCGACTGCTTGTTGGAAGGCGGCACAAAATTGTTTCGTTAGATCTAAAGCTTGTTGGTTCGCCTCTTGTGCTTTGGAATTAACAGATAGCGTAGTACGCGTCGCCTTTGTTATAGACCGATTTGTCGCACTCTGGATCGTATTCGAAGCTGCTTTCATCTGCGTAGCGATTTGTTGTGCCGCTTGAAAATTACTTTGAAATTGTCCCATCATATAAATCCTTTCTATATTTCTATGAACGTATTAAGGAAGGGAAGTGCCTAGTATGTATGTCCATTATCCTGCTGTTCTTCATAGGAACACTCCTGGAAAAATATTGCGAATTTAATTATAACAATAATTGGCTATGTTTTCCTTGGAAAATTCCCTTTTTATAACATGTGTGTTTTTTACAGTCTTCAGTCGGTGGGGGAGAGTTCATAATGAGAGAGAGGACTTTTCCAGGAATGAAATGATAGATAAAGAGATTAGATATGGCTTGAATAGTAGAGGTTAGTATAGTATTTATAATTGATGCGAATGTAAGTGTAAATGATTCTTGTCAATACAAAGTACACAACAGCAAAGGCAAAACATACTATGTAACTGCAAGTGAAGCCTATGTATATGTGAAGTAATGTGAAAGAGGGATTCCTTATATTTTGGGAATCCCTCTTTTTTTATTTAAGATGCGTTAGATGAATGCCTAGTTAAAACGTTCCACTAGTATTTTCTGTTAAATACTTGGTATCTAAATAACCAAGATCCTGAACATGTTGATACAATGTCTTTAGTAAATCCTCATTTTTACATAAAATACTAATATCAAAACCGTCGACTATACTTAACAAAAATTCACAATCACTATTAATAAAATCTGTTGCTGTAGTTACCCACGTCGGGCTACTCTTTTTCATATCAGGGAAAGCAACCATCGTTAAGAAAATTAAATAATAGTCTTTATTTTGTAGTGTTTCTTCCAACTTATGTCCTGCGATGAAACGTTTATTATCAAACAACATCTCGTTTGTAAAATTACCACATTCATCTTTAACGTGTATTTCAGCATCATCTATTTGCCACATATAATCTTGAAAATTAAAAGGTTCTAGTAAACTCAATATGGATAAATTGAAATTTTCATCTTCTGGAGCATGGAAATGTATCCCTATATTCATCATATGATAGTCTCCTTCTCTAAAACTTATATTTTTATATATTGAATTATTGATTTATACAATATAATAGCATTATAATCCTAATAAAGTAAATGGAGGGTAAATTTTGAAACTATTAACGAAATTGGTATTATCCATCTTTTTATTCGTAACATTTGTATTTAATAAATGAAAAAAACAATGAAACTAGCTTCCTCTGTATTTATGACTCTATTGCTCCTATTAAGTTTTGCTACAGGGGCGTTTGCTGATAGAACGCTTATTATTCCTGATTTACCAAAACAGCCATACTGTTATGGCGTTGGTGTTTATGAAGGCGTTGTGGCGCATAGTATAGCGACTCCAGAAGCTCCGGCTATTAATATTCAAAAATATGAAACTCGTACATGGCGAAATGCATTCGTACACTATGCAGTCGATTGGAACGAGACGATTCAAATCGCGGATACAAAGTACACTACTTATGGCGGTGGACCCGCTGCTAATAAACGTTTTGTACACGTAGAACTTTGCGAAACAAAAGATTATGAGAAGTTTAAACGCAGCTACGATAAATATGTGAAGTTACTAGCTAAAATCTTACGTGACCGTGGCTTATCTGTAGAAAAAGGATTGTGATTCACTATGATGTAACGAAGTATCTTGGTGGTACAGATCATGAAGATCCACTTGATTACTTAAAGTCTCACGGTGTATCAGAAGCTCAATTCCGGGCAGATGTGAAGCGTGCATATAGTAATTCTAATGTTGATGTTTCTGTTCCAAATCAACTATCTAAACCAGAAGAAATACCTACTGCTGTGGCAGATGGTGTTGCTTATATTCAAGGTTACAGTGTGAATTTACGTAAAGGGCCAGATACAAGTTACTCTGTTATTCGTCAGTTGAATAAACCAGAATCTTATGTTGTGTGGGCTGAAAAAGAAGGATGGTTAAATCTTGGAGGGAATCAATGGATTAAATACAATCCTTCTTATGTGAATTTCGATAAGAAAAGCACAGTGGATGCATCTATTGTAGGGAAACGTGTTGTTTCTAAAGTGGACAACCTACGTTTCTATGATTCTCCATCTTGGCAGAATAAAGATGTTGCTGGTATTTTGTATGCAGGATTAGGGTTTACAATTGATGTAAAGGTAAAGGTTAATGAATCACCACAGTACAAAGTACACAATTCGAAAGGGATTACGTACTATATTACGGCTAGTGAGTCTTATGTAAATTGGTTTAGATAACGGTATGGGAAAAGTACCGATTACAAACGGTACGAAAAATGCTATTAAACGATGGGTTTCCGTTAGGGGAGAAGCAAGTACGAAGCAATTATTCTGTAATATATCTGGTGAGTTGTTTAAACAGCGAGGACTACACCAAATGATTGCTCGTTATGGAAGGATGGCGATGATAGAGAATGTTAGAGTAAGCCCGCATACGTTTCGTCATACATGCGCTAAGTTTTACTTAAAGAATGGTGGAGACTTATTTTCTTTACAAAAAATACTGGGTCATACAGATATTGCAATGACGTGACGTTACGTACAATTTATGTACGAGGATGTTGTAGCGCTTCATAAACAATATTCGCCAATAAAATCGTTGGAATTATAAATAGCTTTAAGGTATAACGTCACTTTTAACAGTGGCGTTATATTTATGGTATGTATTTTTTATTATTCGAATATCGGTTAACATATAGTCATAAAAAGTTTTATGACTATAAAAACCTTGAAAAGCTAAAAGCCAATCAGGGTCAAAGTTTAAGTAGTGATTATTATTTATGATCTTCCATTTCCCATACTTTCTTTCCATCCGCTAAGAATATTGCACTTGGGGGATCATCATAGAGAGAAATTTCAACCAATGAACTTCTCTCTTGTCTTAACCAATCATATACACTGCCTTCGTTAGTAGCAGGAAGGGATAAAATATGATTTACTTGAAATGCAACTGCATAATATTCTGTATAATTCACATCATCGTCATCCAACCCATTGTCTGTTTCAAAGAGTGTGTCTGGTTTACCGATAATCTTTAATCCACTTTGCCATTCTATTATCAGTTCACTACCTCCATACTCATCTAATGTTTTTATTAAAGAATTATATTCCATTTGTATCATCCTTTTCTTATGGTTCTAATGGTTTTGAAGGAACTATGTGCGCACCGTCTTTTCCATAGTGTATCATGCCTCTAGTAGTCTCTATATATTTCCCAGTTTGCATATCATAGTATTTTCCTATTACTTGACCAAAGTCTACTCTTTCTCTACCGTTTTTTAATACTGTACCTTTCCCTGCAAATTTGTCAAGCAATTCTTGTGCTGTTTTATTATCACCATAGAATATACTCTTGTTTTTACCGTTTGCTACTTCCTGCTTATAGTTTGGTGTATTAGGAATATGTTTCTCTTGAGATGTGCGTACATGATATGGGTGGTATACGGAATGCAAATAGGATAATGGGTGAATTGAAACCATATGTCAGTTAGGCGATACACGGGAAGGAGTATGTATATTATCTCAATAAAGAAGGTCATTCGTTGTTTGGTGAAGGTGCTGTTGTTTCAAGAGGAAAAATGGCACATGCATTGCTACGAAATGAAGCTTGGTTACATTTGTTCTGTCCAGATGATTGGCAAATAGAAACGAAAATACGTTATAGAAAGAATGGAGAGAAAAAGAAGATTATTCCAGATGTAAAATACAGTGATGAAGAAGGGATACTTCATGCAGTTGAAGTAGATCGTTCACAAAAAATGAAGATTAATGAAGAGAAGCTAAAAAAGTATGAAGAGTTTACGCAAATTTATAAGCAAAAATATAATGGAAAGGTGCCAATTATTCATTTCTTTACAGTTACAAAATATAGGGAAAAGAAATTGGAACAGTTAGCAGCAAAATACGATATATATGTGAAGGTCTATGTGATTCAAAGTATATAAGAGTGTAGCAAAAAATAACCGCCCCTCTACTTATAAGTAGAGGGGCGGGGATTACGAGGGATAAACATCTTCAAATTTAATCCCAACAAGCATATGTTTCATCATTATAAGGCATTGTGCACTATCATTAACTGTGAAAGAAAAAACTTCCTGTTTAGTTTTTTTTACAACCAAAACATCAAAACTAATTGCTAAAACGTCTGTAAGATAGTCTTTGTCCTGAGTATCTATAGCGATTAAAATATTATAAGTATATCTTGGAAAAACACTCCCAGTGTTATACCAGAAGATCCATGGTTCAGCATCTTGCTTATTTAAATTAATAAACATGTTAGTAATAGCATCGGTCACCTGACTCACAATATCTTGGTTTATACTTTCTCCCCAACGATAAGTAGGAAATGCTAATATATCTTTAATAATCATATTGCTAATTTTCTCAATCAATTCTGAAATTTGAAGTGCTTCTCCTCCGATGATTGCTTCCTGTGACGACTTTAAAAAGTTTATATCACGATTTGATTCTAGCACGTTGACTAGAGTGCGAGGATCAGTGAAATCATTAAAATCCATATCCAATTCTTCAAAGAATTTCTTTAATTTAAGAACCTGTCCAAAATGTTCTTGTTTCACAGCAAACACATTATGAAAGTGATTATTCCCCATTTTTCAACAGTCCCTTCTAGATAGAGCATAAGACAGATATATGATGGGAATTCCAATATATAACTATTTTTTGTTTTAAAATGTGGTACTGTACCTTTTCGAAAATAAATTGTCCTAAAGTTTTGAAGAATAAGATTGTTTAGGTTCGTTTTTTTTGTTCACTGTAGTTTGAATAAACAGTGAACAATTTCGTATGTTAAGGATGTTCAATAGACAGTATCTAATGTTTGTTATAGTACTTTGTTTTTAAGTAATGGGTTTGGAAACTAATTTTTGATCATATTTCTGTTAGTTTCGTTAAAAATAAATAAAGTTTCTTATAGGACGTTGTCCATTATGGACAAACTATATAGGGGAATAAATAGATAAACGGAAGAGTAAATATAATAATATATTCTTAAGTGAATAGTTATTTTCATAATTGGTACAAATTTATATTTGGAGGCGTATTATGAAAAAGAAACTAATTGCTATATCAGTTGGTTATATTTTAATCTTAAGTGCATGTGGAAATAATAATGAATCTAGTAAAAATGAGTATAGGTTTAATGGTACCTGGGAATTGATAGACAAGACTAATACAAAATGTCCACCTACAATCGTGTTTTCAGGGAAAGATAAGATGGTATGGAAAGGACTCACTAAAGAGGGAGATAAGAAAACTGCGGAGTTACAATATACAAGAATATTTGAGGATGAATTCCAAGTAAAACTTACTGATCTTAAGGTTAATGGAAAAACAACAGAAAGCAGTGAAGAAGAAAAAACTACTGTTAAAATGATAAGAGATAATGATAGGTTACGCCTTGTGAATAATGGTAATTCTTGTACTTATTCATTAAAGTAATTATTTATTTTAGATATCATTTTATTGATAATGCGTTTAAAAGTACTCTTTAATGAGTGCTTTTTTTATTGGATAAATTGGACTTCTAAAAAGATATGCTCGACTTTGAGCTTATTAAGCACAGTGGAAGGGGATCACGAAAAGCGAGTCCCTTCTTGGGGCAGCGCCACACCACCATCAAGTTAAGATTTTGAAGTATCTCCAAAACGAAAAAAGAATTTATTACGTAGCCATAAACATAGGTAATAATGTTTTTAGTTATTAGGGAGTTCAGATAAAATACTACAAATCATCAATTAAATTATGGGATTTTTAAAATCCCATAATTTAATTGATGACTTGCGTCATAATGGCAGTGAGAGTGATGAGTAATAGAAGAAATACAATGGAGGTTTTTAGTAGAAGAAATATAAAAAAGTGCTAACAAGTTTGCAAACAGAACTGCAAACCAAACGAACACTTCCAAGTAATGGTATGAGTAAAAAAATAAGGACAAGCAGTCGTACCTGCCGTCCTCATTAGGAGAAAGATTACCCTGGATAAAAACCACGAATAATCAGAAAACACGCTCGTAAATAGTGTTAACGTAAATTTAAATATATATACAACAAAATGGGATAAGCAAAAAATACTTATCCCAAGAAGGGTAATTTAGGAGAAATTCAAAACACCAAAATGACTCGTATTGGTAAATAGGTTCGTTGATAGTATATGTGAAATGAAAAAGATTATACGAAAAGCAGATAGCTCTTTATGCTATCTGCTTACGTTGAAAATTATGTTTTCTCAAAAAACAATAATACAGCAACTCACTTATGGGTAGTTTGTGTGAATTAAAAAAGTTTATACGAAAAAAGGGCAGACAACGCTTTTGGTTGCCTGCCGGTGGGTTGAATGAGTTAGCGAATTGCAATAAATTGCGTTCTCATTACAAGAAGAGTGAAGCCGCTAGTTCGGACGGCTTAAGGATAGTGTGGGCTAAGAAATATGAATTTATGTGAAAAATGTAATCTGTTACGTCCAAATGAAGAAATAAATAGATATTCATCAGACAAGGGAAATGGAGCATATCTTTAATGAGGTGTAGAAAACTGTCAAATTGGGAAAAACCTTAAAAAGCTAGGCGATAGCCTAATCGAAGAGAGAACGGAGAATATGGCTGAAGAGAGAAATTGGGATCAAATCTGTACAAAGGCTGAGAAGTTACGTGCAGCTGATGAAAAAAGTGGACTTGGGGGAAAATCGCTGAACAGTTTGGTGTTGCGGAAGGGAATTTGTACTACTATATTTCTAGAAGACGAGAAGCAAAAAACATACCTAGAAAGCGTGTAGGAGCTCTGGAAGTTCCCTTAGCAACCCATCTTCTAAGCGGAGCGGTTCAGGATTTAAATGATGTAAGAAGTGGAGCATATAAAGTAATGGAACAGAATCGTGAGTTATCGAAAGAAGTTGAACAGCTGCAGAAAGAACTTCTAGCAGAAACAACAGCGAGATCGTGAGGATGATTACAGCTCTTTATTAAATGAATTCAAGTATCAAATTTGAATTCCATACAAATATACAGAGATCATCCTATAAATAAAAACTCTACTCTCATCATATAGAGAGTAGAGTTCATGGATGCAGTTGCTGAGTTCTCGGGATGGTGAACACCAGCAACTAAATAATATCATGAGTATTCAGAAAAAACATCGAGTGAATGTTTCCGATTTTTCAAATAATAGTTAATTAGAATGAAATGAATAAAAGCATTATTTGAATAGAAAGAGATTAGGGAGTGACAAGATGAGAAGTTTCACAAATTATCAACTTTAAATCAATATGCATAGTATGAAAGATGGAAGGTGAGAGTATTTACGAGGAGGGGGGGAAAACGAATGTTTCCCAATTATTTTTACAATGAAATGCGAATGCGTCCTTTAGGAGGGCAGGGTCCTGCGCAAAGTACAATTCAAGCTGTTCACCAGGCTATGCAAGCACAGCAACAAGCGTTACAAGCACAACAAATGCACCAAAGTATACAACCTCACTATTCATCACAATATTATTACCCGATGTATATTACACAGGAGGGAATACTTTTTTCAGGGATTCCGCATGAAACTGTATATGGTTTATAGCAAATAATAACAGGAGACATTGCTGTTCGATGGACACTTATTCATAAATAATTTAACAAAACGCTTTTTAATTAAGTTTCAGCTTAACAAAAGAGGATCTGCCACGAATAGCAGACCCTCTCTTAAAATGGCAAAGAATAACTCTTACCTTACTCTTTTATCTGGCGAGGAGAAACGAAGGTTGTGCCAACAGGATTAGCTTTTGAGATTCCACCAGGATACGAATTACAAGTACGACCACGTAGCGGTATGAGGCGTGACACGAAGCTACGAGTGATATTAGGTACGGTTGATAGTGGTTTTAGGGGAGAAGTTGGTGTCATTGTTGATAACGATGAACGAGTATTGGGAGTGAATATGCAGGCTCATGTTATTGAAAGAGGAACGCGCATTGCTCAAGGCGTTATAGCCCCAGTGGAAACAGCACATTTTGTGGAAGTGGACGGGCTATCGGAAAGCCAAAGAGGTAAAAACGGATTCGGATCAACAGGAACTAAGTAATACCAAATTTAAATTTTCTTCAGGCTGAAAATTTAATGAAACAAAAAGTAATGAATAAAAGGAAAAATCCCTGGGGGACAGGGATTCGATAAGGGAGATATTGTCGTCGTGCAATGTCGAAATTTGGCATATTCAACAAATTAATATTATCACGAATTTTTAGGGGATTGTGATAGTGGATGTGTCAAAAATGTGTACGGGTTTCATATACAGGCGTTATTTTACAATTATCTCGGCCGGGCCCTTCATAAGGAAGAAAGTGGTTTTAAGGATTTTTAAGAAAAATAAAAAAGACAGCCGATATTTGCGACTGAACTCTTTTTATAAAAATCTTTATTTATCTTCAAGAGGTTTCATAACACTAGATGGAAGTTGATTGGTTGGAGCTAATACAGATTCTTCACTTGCTGATTGAAGTGTTTTTAACTTTAGGAGTACACCTGCCTCTGTAGCAATTTCGTCCTCTTTTGCTTGATGGCTTGATGTAGATATATTTTCATTCGCTTTCTCCATTTTACATCCCTCCTTATTACATGTAGGTATACAAGCGACATAATTGTTGAAAATTACTAAAGTGTTTTTTAGTATTGCACTGATTATGAATAAAATGTATTGAAAAATCTTTTAGTAATAAATGCCGTTGTAACAATAGTATAGGATAGATTTAAAATATTATGCTGGATGGGAAGAGAGATGGAAATTAAACAAAATAAAAGTGTTATTTAATAGCAAATAAAAAGAGAGAACACATATGAATGTGCTCTCAGAAAGGTAGATTTTTTATGAGAAAGGGTCTACATAAAATAATATATGCTTGTCTCAGTTAAATATGAAAAAAATCAACAAAAACGCTATTTTGTATGTAATAAAAATGCCCTCTTTCAATATGAGGGCATATGAGTAAGCATGTCTTATATCCATAATATATGCTTACCCTATCAAATAGTGACAAGTTAATAAAAATAAAAGAGCAGCTAGCAAAAGCTAACTGCTCGGCTCCAATGGGGGGACTGGAGAAAGATTATTGTATCTACAGTATTGACAGAATATTGAATTTTATTCAAACGGAAATGTTTATTAGGGAAGTCACACCAAAATCTTTGTTATTAGCCATGTGACTCCTATAAGAATTAAAAATTCAAAGGATATTAGAAATGCGTTTTTCTGTGGCTTTTTAAATTCTTTTATCAAAGCGAAAAATGCACTAATTCCTGCAAGAATAAAAATAATGAGTCTCAATGTATCTGGCATGTTCAACACTCCTAAAATTTAGTTAATTAAATTATAAAGTGAATTCTTTTTGTGTTAAAAAATGTTATTTAAAATTAAGGGGAAATTAAGCTCAATTTAAACAAAATAATCCTTTTAATAGAAAGCGAGGAACAAGTTAAAAAGGTTTCGAAAATGATTAAAATAAGATCAATTATCCTAGGTGCTGCCGTGATCGGTTTAGCGTCTTATTTGTTGTTAAGGAAAGATAAGGGGTGAGGGGGTCGACCAAGAGGCATGTAATTTTGGGCCATAGATTGTATTTTATCTCCATTAATAGATTGTAGTGTAACTGACTTTAAAACTTGAAGATTAGATATGAATATTATTACTCTAAAATACAGAATATAGACTAATAAACAAGCTGTTTTTTGTTTTTAATCATAGAATATGATGAATCCTATTGTGAAGAGGAGGTAATCATATCTATGAGATGTAATTGTCATTTTAATCGCTTTCGAGATTGCGGTAGATTTTGGGATAACTTAATGTTCTGTAGATGCAGACATAGAGATTGTGATGACCGTCGTTGTAGACGCGACTGTGATTGCGATGATTGTCGTCGTAGACGTAAACATGATCGTGATTGTGATCGCGATGAGCGTCGAGAGTGGTAAATTTTTTTGAAAGAGTGCTTTTCTTCAAAGCACTCCTTTTTGTTTATGGATTTTCTGAATTCTTTATTGATAGTAGTTATTTAATAGAAAGAATGTAGTTGTAATTCAATTTAAGGGCTAACAAAACAAACGAACACAACGAACAAAAATAGAGGAGGGAATTATGGATTCTAAAGTAACGTTTACTATGCAAATGAATGGTGAGAGTAAAGATGCAACTGCATATGTGAGTTGAATTACCAATTTAATACAGTAGAGAAAATGGTTTGTTCCTATTGGTCAAAGTCTAGAAAAAATCATTTATCATGATTTTGATGAAACACCACACATGGCAATTGGATGAAGAATTTAGTAAATTGAAAAAAGTTTTATAAATTGCACACCTTTTGAACTAGGCAAGCATATATTGAAGTATGGGACAAGCGTAAATCGCTTTTTTCATACTCATTGAAAACTCCTTATCACGAAAGAGCACTGTCGAGTGCTCTTTTTAATTTGGAATATATACATAGGTGAAAAAGCTTGGAGAAGTCATTTCATGCACAAAATGAAATGTATGAAAATATAATGGGAAAATGTAGGGAAGACATAAATGTTATTATTTTACAAGTGGGTATTGATGTCCGTGAATCCATGATAAATAAGATGATTCTAATATAGGTGGATGAATAATATGAATCCAAGAAATTTAACGGTTACGGGAGCATGGTTTCAAGTAGGTGGAAATACGATAGCTGCCATTGGAACTACAAGAGGGTTTATAGGAGAAGAAAATGTTGAAGAACCACTTGTAATTGTAGGTGGATCATTACAAGCTCTTGGATATATACTGCAATTGATAGCGTTAAAAGATTCCTTTGAAAAACAAGGGATGAAAGTAGAAGAAACTGCACTGAGTAAAGAGGAACAAATGAAACAAAGAAATAAATCTTTGGAGAAAACAGGGATTGAATTATTAGCTTTAGGGAATGTTTCAAATGTAATAGGAACGTTTTTTAATATACAAAAAGAAATGGAAGAGAATGATTATCTCATTATCACAGGAAATAGTCTACAGTCTATTGGTGCATTTGTAGGGGTAGAGGTGGCACTGAATGAGGAGCCTGAAATTCCATGGTTGATTGTAGTGGGTAATTCACTACAAACGCTAGGAGCTGGATTGCAAGCATTTCAAGGCATACACAACATATCCAAGGAAAACCAAATGATTGAGAAAAATGATAGAGAAAAAGAAGATGAGAGATTCGTTGGACTAATTGGTATTTGGATACAAGCAATCGGTACAGCAGTTTCAGCAATTGGAATCACACAAATGATAGAGGATTGAGTTTGAAACTTTAGCTATCGAGAAATTAGTATGAAGATTCATATGAATGGAAGGAAATATTTCATTCTCTTTTAAGGTCGGACAAGGACTTTAGGGAGAATTATTTTCTATAGCTCAATTTTTGGTAATTTAAAAGAATAAAAGATGTTTTATAGTGTAGGTTTTTCTTCTTTCCTGTCGAAGATGTAATAAAAGGGAGGTAGTAAAATGGCACAGTTTGAAGTTGGAAAAATCACTTATTTAGGAGAGAGAAAAGAAGAAATAGATTTTCGAATAGCTTATGTAAGGATTGATGACTATTTAGACTGGGAAGTCATTATACGTGGAACTACTGATAAAGATACAATTTTTATTGAAATAATGAAGAAAAATGAGCAACCAGTATTTGAATTTATTACTACTGAAGGTGAAGTTCTTCAAGGTAGGACAAAAATAGTGAAATTTATCCCGAAATTAATTGATACAGAAATTGATTTATTTGGTATTGGAAAGTTAAATGGTTATGAAATAAAAAGCGTCCAATAGGACATAGCCATCAAGTTAAGACTATGTATAATTTTCAACAAAAACAACCAACGCGTCTAATCATCTATAAATTAACAGAATCTGAACATACAAAACGATTAGAACGGCATAAAAAAGAAAAACGACGAATGCCTAAATACGCGAGTGGTATCAACTTGTTTATTACAAAGATAAATGAAACTGACATGACGGCGCATAAAATTTATCAATTCTATTCTCTTCGTTGGCAAGTTGAAATTTTATTTAAAACATGGAAATCTATTTTTGGTATTCATGCGGTAAAAAAGATAAAACTCGAGCGATTCCAGTGCCATTTATATGGACAGTTAATTGCGCTATGTCCAACAAGATACTTCTCATTTGAAGGGATCGTTATCGGACTTTATTGAAGAGCACGAGATTGATGAGACGTTATTTAAATCCATCCTACGTAAGATGGGTTTTGACCGAATTCAATTTGAGAAAGATATATCTCATTATTCTGGTGGACAAAAGAAAAAGCTGCTTATCGCTAAAAGTTTATGTGAAAAAGCTCATTTATATATATGGGATGAACCATTAAATTTTATTGATATTTATTCGCGTATGCAGATTGAAGAGCTTATTCAACAATTTAATCCCACAATGGTTATTGTTGAGCATGATAAGGCATTTCAACAAACAGTTGCAACAAAAACTATATCTATATAGTTCAAAGTGAGTGATTGAAGATATAATCAGTAAATCAAGTCATTAAACTATAGGGCGCTTTAATGGAGGGATGAAAAAAGCCTAATTTCTCTACAATCAATTGAGAAATTAGGCTTTTTAATAGGAAAAGTAGGGTACATATTAACAGAATGCACTCATAAATGGGAATATGATATAAGACCATAAGGTTTTCCTACTATTCCCTTTAGGGGGGAGTGTCAAGTAATGATGTTATTTGTTGTATATGAAGAATTAACTATTCTTTATAATTATAGTGCAGAGCTATTAGATAAACACTTTCCTACATATAGGCCACTTGCTGCTGCTTGAGATAATGAATGAGTAATACCTGAACAATCTCCAATTAAATATAATCCAGTAATAGTTGTTTCAAACCTTTCATTGATTTTAATCGTAGGAGCATAAAATTTCCCATCAATTCCATATAGTAAAGTATCCTTATCGATAGGTTCTCCGATAAATTGTTCTAAACGTAGTAAAAATTCTTTGAGTCCTTCAATGTATAATTGAGGGATTTCTTTATTAAGATCTCCATAATCCCCCTGTAGTGTAGGTTGTATATGATTATATTTCATCATCTTTTCCAAGGTAGGTTGTCCCTTCAATAAATCCTCCAAACGCTGTACAACAATTCGATCTCGTCCTTGGTTAATTCCTTTTATAATTGTACTCGCGTATAAATTTGCTTCTGTCAGAGTAGGGAAATAACGTGGGATAAATAACGTGAAATTTAAGTTAGAAGTGCCGGTTCTTTGTTCTCGAAAATTTTGTCCATCAGGCATAACTAAACCTTCTTCATACTTACGAACAATACGCCCTTTGGGGTTCATACAATAGGTAGTTGCTGTGAAATTGTCATCTTGATAAGAGAGTTTTGTTTCAAATGTGTCTTTTAATATTGAGCGTAATTGATGTTCTTTCATCTCTACTCGAATACCTAGGTCTACACGGGTCTGCTCCTGTGCAATTTCAAGGGAAGAGCACATTTCTTTTAACCAATCCGCCCCGGAGCGTCCAGTTGCAAATACTAATTGCTTAGAATGAACTATTCCTTGATTTGTAGTAATTTTAAAATATTGTTTCTGTTTAACAATATGTTGTACATTTATGCGAAACTGGATATCTATCTTGTCACGTAAATATTTGTAGAGTTGCTGAAAAATGTCGATCGAAAGTGTAGTACCTAGATGCCTTACTTGTGTTGTTAGCATTTGTAAACCACATGCTTCGGCTTTTTTGATAATATTTGGATTGTCTGTGGAGTATTTTAGAACTGAATTTCCACCAAAACGACATAGGATCTTATCTACTTCATCCATTAGTTTTATAAAAACTTCTTTACCTATTTTTTTCTCAAGTTCTCCTCCAAACCCGTTTGTGTAATTAAATTTCCCTTCAGATTTTCCTAGACCACCAAAACCAAAATATTTGTCACATGCATTACAGTTACATAATTCCCCTTGTTCTAAAGGACAATTTCGATATTCTAATGGCTTACCTTTATCAAGAATTAAGATATTTTTGTTGCTTTGGGCTAATGCATAAGCCATAAAAACAGCGCTTACTCCAGCACCGATGATTGTAACATCATACATATTTTTTCACCTGCTATTGAATAGTTTGCTTGCTATTTTCCTAGTGTATAACAAATTTTCAACGTTTGGAAATGGCTCACATTGATTAGAGAGGTGAATGTTTTTTTATCTTAATTTCCAGAAGGATCACCGTTTGTAATATAAAATGCTTTACGCATTTCATATGTATGAGCCGTATGAATTAACAAGTCAACGAGAAAATCAAAATAAAGAGTATCAATATCCTGGGATTGTAAAAGTAGGAGATTTAGAGAAACCTGTTATGTGGAATAAAAAGGGATTAGAAAAATTTTCGCATCCTATTCACCAGTGGTCTAAGAAAAATCATGTACCATCTAATCGAATTATTGCTGAGGAATTTGGAATTAATCGTACTGTTCCAGGAGCCACTCAATATATGAAAGACCTTATTTCTATATTCAATCAAAAAGGTTGGCATCAATCGTTCTACGCATTTCGTGAAGATACTTGGACAGGAATGAATTATGAACTCGGAACAGGAAAGATAAAATGGGACGAAGAAGGTAAGCCAATACGTCAAGAGAATCCACTTTGGGATGTATTGAAAAATGATTTGCAATCTCACAAGAAGTAAAAATGTCATTAAAGTTAAAAAGGGTGGTACGGGATTATAAAAAAGAACGCTTTCCCACTTTTGGGATTGCGTTCTTTTTTGTTAATAATTCAACCTGTATCACCGTCGGCTAAACTTTGTATAAGATTAGTAACTGTTTGAGTTCCAACTGAAGTATGTGTGCTTACTGCTAGAAATGTAATCAACAGCATTCCTAATAATACTTTTTTCACTTTAACGCCTCCTTTTTAAAAATTTCTTTTTTAGCTTCATAACTTAAATAGAAATATTTGCTTCCTTGTTCAAAATTTCCTTCGTTATGAAACTGAACTGCTAATGCCTCGGTATATTCTTGAACGTACTCCCATAACCTTTCTGTTTTAAAGTAGTCCATTCCTGCTAGTACTCCTTTTTCTAGTTTTTCAGCAGGAGATTTTTTGTTCATTTCTCTTAGGATTGTAAAGCGATATTGATACTCTTTGTTACCTAAGTCATTGCAGATGGTTAACCCTTTTTCAATGAGTTGGGATGCAATTTCTTCTTCTTTTAGTTTGACATGTTCTTTTGCTTTAACAAAAATTGCTTTGTAATGATGAGGCTTCTTCTCAACAACTTTTGATAAATATCGAATTGCTGAACTAGAAATATTTTGACTGGCATACATTAAACCCAAATTATGACGAACTAATAAGATTGCTTTTTCATTTTCTTGCTTTTGGAATGTCCCCATTGCCGTAATAAAATATTCTTCAGCAAGTTCAAATTCTCTTAAATGTGTACAAGCTAAACCTAATAAATTATCGCAATAAGCTGTTTTGAGTTCATAACCAGTGTGTTCAGAAAATATATCTCTAGCTTTCGTCCCATACTTTATGGCTAAGAGTGCTTGGTAAATATGATAATGATATGTTGCTAAATTATAGTAAAATTCAGCTTGTTCAAGTTCATCAGAGATGTGATTAAGTAATACTTCAGCTTTATCATAGTGCTCTTTAGCAAGATTATAATTACCGATTGCGTTAGAATGAATAGCTTTATAAAAATGATAGTAGTAAGCTAGGGAATTATCAGTTGGCATATCAAAGGATTCAATTTTATCAAAACTATTTTTTGAAATACTCAAATTATCTACTAAATAGTTATATCCGAAATCTAGCAGGTAATAGTAGAGTAATAAGCTTGAGTCTGCCTTTTTATTGGGAATAAGAGTATCAATTTCTTCTTTTAAACAATGGGCATTATTTATATTACGTGAACGTATTTCTTGATACCAATTATTTAATAGTTCTTTAATTTGTTCATTCCCCTTAACTTTGACATTCATGAAAACCCCTCCTTTTTCAAATATTCTTATAAATAATGATAGCAGGAATACAATGTAATAGAAATTAAGTTTCTATATTTCTCAACATTTGTCTAACAGTTTTATTTTTAAAGCAACAAATAACCAAAAGTTGTGTTTATTGACACGCCCCTCCTAAAAGTGGGAGCGCTGTCGCACCGTAGTGAACTTTCTCGTTCGGAACATCTGTAATCGGTCAAATCTAGAATAATAACGAAGTTTCTAAGAGATTCAAATGTGGAAATATGGGGGGAATGAGGAAATCTAAAAGAGCAAATACATTAGTATTATTTTCTGATCATACAAAGGGTATTTACGATGATCGTTGGAATGAAGATATACTATATTACACGGGAATGGGGAAAGAAGGGGATTAAGTTTTAGAAGGAAATCAAAACAAGACTCTACATGATTCTAATGAAAATGGAGTAGGCGTTTATTTATTGGAAGCGTTTGAAACAGATAAACATATCTTTATGGGGCAAGTAAAGCTTATAGAGCAACCTTTTCAAGAGATTCAGGAGGATACGCAAGGAATCAATAGAAAAGTATGGGTTTTTCCAATCCAGTTATTGACTAAGAATGTAGTACTTCCTCAGAATATTGTTCAGATTCGACAAGAGCAAGAAATGAAAGAAGCAAGAGGATTAAATTATGAAGAACTAAAGGACCGTGCTACAAAGGTAATATCTATTAGTAACAAACGATTTACAAAAAACGAAAACATATCAGCGTAATGAATATGTAGCTGAGTTGGCTAAGAGGCGTGCACAGGGTATATGTGAATTGTGCGAACAGCATGCTCCTTTCAAAGATAAATAAGGGAATCCATATTTAGAAGCTCATCATGTAAAATGGCTATCGGATGGTGGGGAAGACCCGATTTATAGCACTGTTGGAGTAGGTGCAAATTGTCATCGCAAGTTACATGTGTTAAATAAAAATGAAGATGTTGCGAAATTAAAGAAAAAGCTAGAGCAGAATAAAACGGGAAGATGAGATAACGCAAAAGAATGAAACGATATCAAGGAAGTGATTAGCGATGAAGAAAAAAGTATCGGTTGTTGGAGCAGTAATATTCAATGAACAAAATGAAATACTATGTGCATTACGTTCTCCTACAATGTCATTACCTAACTATTGGGAATTTCCTGGTGGGAAAATTGATGAAGGAGAAGCGCCGGAAGAAGCATTAATACGTGAGATTAAAGAAGAGCTAGGTTGTTTTATTACTGTAGGTGAAAAAATAGAAGAAGTTGAGCATGAGTATGAGAATATTATTGTTCATCTAACTACATATAAAGCATACATAGAGTCCGGTGTGCCTAAAGCACTTGAACATGCAGAACTCAAATGGGTTAATGTTAATAATTTATTAGAGCTAAAGTGGGCCCAAGCGGATATTCCGACTGTAGAGGTCTTGTGTTTATAATTTAAAATGTTGGGTCTATTATAACGAAAAAGAAACCGGATTTGTACTGAACTGCACCCCAATTGTTAATTGTGTCTAACAATTGGGGTGCAGTTCAGTAATCGGAGTCGATTTTATTTATTATATAGCGCGCTTAGTCCGTTTTAAATAGAATCAGACGGAAGTATAGGATCTACAGGATGAACCACACCAACAAACTCACGATTTCTAACTTGAGCTCTTGCTACATGAAAATAATCCCCTACATTCGCTACAATTCGGTAATGTATCGGGTCTGGCGGAAATACCGTGTCTCCCGGTAAATCCACCCACGAAAACGTAAAATTAAAGGTATAGAGCGTCTCGTCACCCGTATTAGTTCTATAGTTTCCGGATACAAGTATATCTGTAAGTGGTACATCATTACGGAATAGCTGATACGTAATGGCATCGACACTAAAAGTAACTTCATCTCCTGGAACGGCAAAAATTTCTGTACCGATTGTTGCATCTAGTTGAACGCGTGCTCTTTGTCCTGCTACTGCTTCGGTGGGAACTCGTAGCTCCATAATTGTGATATTGCTCGCATTTTCCGGAACGGAAACGGAACCAGGAACTGAACAAGAAATCGCAGTATGGTTACAATTTCTTCCGTTATTTAAGCTCACGAATAATCACATTCCTTTACTTATAAATTACGCATAATACAATAGATGGAAATTTATTTCATTTCGCTTGTATATTTACCTACTGTACATGCTATGTGGGATAGGGTACCTCGTAAAGGGAGGTGTTTTTTGTTTAATCGAGACTTCACACCCACTTTACACTCCGTTAATATCCATCTGTTAAAATTTTACATGTAAGGCGAAAAACAAACGTAAAAGGGGAACTTAATAATGGTGCAAACACATTCGAACTTATACGAAATATCAATGTCAGGCGGACAGGAGTTAATGTGGTATAACGTGGAGGTCAAACAAGGTAAGCATACATACGAATTCGAAATCTACCGAGTGAGTGATACCATTTCGGTGTTTTATGTAGATCAGTTCGAAAGACAATTGGCAATAGCTAGTACCGAAGAGATGCTGATGATGTTAGTTTACGAGGAAGACAAGATGCGTTATAGAAACATCGTAGGGGATGCGGAGTGGTTATTGCTGGACGGTATACATAATCATCGAGGAATGACGAGTGAAGAGGAATCAGCGTTTTTGTACCTGAAGGAAAATGTATTGGATGAAATGGTAGCAAAATTGGAAGCGTAAAAGAGAACCGCCTATATAGGCGGTTTTTTGTTTCGTTAGTTTCATGTATCTAATGATATATGAAACTAACTGATAATGTATTTAACCAAAATACTGTGAGTAAAAAAATAAAATGAGGAAAATTAGTGTTTTACCTAATAATCTATTAAGTAAATCTACAGGAATAAAGAGTTCACCGAGTGTAATGTTTTTGAGATTATTTAAATTTTTCTTTTTTAATAAACCTTTTAACGTTTGAAAATCTATCTTATTTGAAAAAGACCAACCTGGCTTAGCTTTTGTATCTGAATTTACCTTAAAAATAACATGAATACCATAAGATTTTATACCACTTATATTTAATAATAGAATGAACCCTAAGATGATTAACCAAGTCATTTTGAGCACCTCGTTTTGATATTTAACATTATGATATTAAATGCGTTGAGAAAGTGTGCTGTTGTCCATGAAAAATGTTGCGAATTTGTTGCGATTATGTTGAGAATAATATGATACTACTATTGATTTTGAAGGCCGAGAAGACTTTCGAAATTTTATTTTGCTAGGCACCTGAAAAATCCGTGTATCAAAAAATAACTTTAGGTCTTAAAAATGCTGTATCGTTAGAAAATTATATTATAGGATTAAAACAAGTTTTACTAAATGTGAAAAATATCCAAGAGCACCCAGCCTCTACACTAGCAACGTTTCTCGAAAAAGGAGCGTGACGGTTCTCAAAAGAAATTGAAGAAATGTATCCATCACCGAAAAATGGATTAAAATCCTTTGTACAAAGGGAGCTTTTATCTGGTAGCTAGCAAATTAAAAAAATTTTTGGTGAACTTTACATTGAGAAATATTGAAAAGGGGAGTGATTGAAAATGGCATATCTATTACAAGTTGATTTTCCGTTTGAAGGTCCTTTTGGTGAAGAGATGGCAAAAGCATTTTGGGATTTAGCAAATAGTATTAACGAAGAAGAAGGGTTCCATTGGAAAATATGGACAGAAAATCAAGACACAAAAGAAGCTGGAGGTATCTATGTATTTGAAGAAAAACAAGATGCTGAAAAATATGCTGAAATGCATAGAAACAGACTTCAATCGTTTGGTGTTAAAGATATTAGGGTAAGAATTTTTGACATCAATGAAAAGCTAACCAAACTTAATCATGGTTATGTTAAATAATGAGGAATACGGCACGGCATTCTCGACAGTTGAAGTAAGGGAGTGATTATTATGAAAGGGGTTAAAAGAAAAAATATAATTATCTTGGTATGTCTATCGGTGTTAGGTGGCTTAATATTTCTTTTTACATCTAATAAAGATTCTAAGATTGACGATTTTCCTGTACCGATGTCAGCCATTTATATTAAAGAGGATAAACCGAATGTTTATAGATATTATAGTATTATTCCTATAAACAAAGCTAAGGGATGGAAATATCTTGGTGAAAATGGTCATACTATAGAATTTCAAAAAGGTAATAGAAAAATAATTATTTTGCATCTACCAGAGGATAGAAATTATTATTTATATGAAGAACAATAGGGTCAATATACTATCTGTAAGTTGAAATTTAGTGGATATTTTCTATAGAAGTTATATAAAAATATTAATGGTAAGATGTTTGAATCTTAAATGTATCGAAGGATATAATAGATGTCGAAGTGCAGGAAACTCGAATATTTAGTCCTACTGGAAGAACCGGCGGACATTGAACTATAAAGAGCGTTAGCAATATTGCTCTGTAGTTTGGTGTTCGCTTTTTTATATTTTATTAATAAAATAGACAAGGAGTGTTTATGTATGAATCAATTAACTTTCTTGCCAAAGATTGATCGTAAAGCAACGCATGCTCGCTTAGAAAAGATTCTTGAAGACGTTCGTATTTATAGACAGTTTGGGATGATCAGAAATGAGGGTTACAGCTTCTTGTGAAATAAGATATTATGGCCCAACAAAAATGGTAGGTAAACTAGCTGAAGAAGTTGCTTTGGCCAATTTGGGATTGAGTAAGCGAGAGGAAAGATAAAAACGTCTATCTTTTCAGATTGATAAGACGTTAAGTCGTTTTAGTAAGAATCAGAGAGACATTATTATAAAGCGTTATGTAGAAGATGAAGAAGTATTTGACTACATGGTTTATAACGAGAGTGGCATGAGTGAGTATACAGATAGACGTAATAAGTCTAGCTAGCTTTTGCTCTTAGGTTAGAAGTGTATGAGGTAGAAAGTCAGTATGGAGGGGATGATCTATGAATTTTGTTCAACCTATTCGTGATCCAGATCAAATACAACAAATTAAAGAGCACCTCAAGGAAAAGAATGAGCGTAATTATATTCTTTTGGTAATGGGAATTAATACAGGATTACGTATTAGCGATATTTTCAAATTGAAGGTAGGAGACTTAAAAGGTAGTCATATTTCAATGAGAGAAAAGAAAACAGGAAAGCAGAAGCGTATTCAATTGACTCCAGCATTGAAAAGAGAATTACGATGGTACATTGAGGAAAGGGAAGATAATGAGTATTTTAAACTTAATAATAGAGAAGATTATTAAGTTTGAAATTGAGTATGATAAAAAGAAGACAATTATTAGTGATTGATATAATTTAGTTTAGATATCTTATTCGGTCATACCAATAAAGGGGATTTTGGCATACAGTAATTACATAATATGAATAGTTGTGGAACGGTTCCTACAATTTATGAATTTTTTATACCTGCGTGTTAGTTGTATTGAAGTTAGCTAGTTCTTCTTTCACTATGTTTAATATCACATTTTTGCCTTCTTCATTAAGGGTAGCTAAAATACTCCTAAACAAACTAATAAATAGTTAGAATTGCTCCTGTCATTTCTCATGGAAGTTACTAAAGAAAGTATGTTATTAATTACAGATTCAAAAATTAGTGCATTATTATCAATATTAAATGAAAGCTCCTCCTTGTTTTCTTGATCTTTCCTTTCGATTTGTTTATGTAAATCTCTCATCCATTTACTTTCAAAAGTTTTTTTATGAATAAGCTGGTCTCCTTGATAAGCAGCATTTAAAGGGTGCCGCTGTTTATTACATAATGGTCGTATGATTTTCCTCTGAATAAGGAACTTATTCAGCTAACGGGCGCTTTAATTGAAAAAACTGCTAAAGCTAAAAGGATCTTCAATCAGAAGATCCTTTTAATATGCCTATAATGAGACGTTATGTTAACCTAACCTAACATGACAATGAGAATAGCTGGTTTTAAAAATATTTAGAAAATCCAGTTGACGGCATATCTACTACGTGTTACGATATACATGTAGTAAGTCACACTCGATACTGACACCACTGAATAGTTAGGTTGCAAAAAAATTTAAGAAAAATAGTTGACACTTTCTAATAAGTAATACTGAATAGAGTGATTTTCCAAAAGCTATTTAGTGAAAATTCACCTTAGTACTCTGTTATACTGAATATAAGCCAGACAAAATAGAGGAGGGAGAGGAGGATCTAAACATGGAAAATTTAACTGAAATGCTGAAGGGTTCGCTGGAAGGCTGCGTGCTGGAAATCATCAGCCGCCATGAAACCTATGGCTACGAGATTACCCGCCGCCTGAACGAGCTTGGGTTCACCGAAGTCGTGGAAGGGACGGTCTATACCATCCTCGTGCGATTAGAAAAGAAAAAACTTGTGAACATAGAAAAGAAACCGTCAGATATGGGGCCGCCCCGCAAGTTTTACTCACTTAATGAGGCTGGCCGCCAGGAACTTGAATTGTTTTGGAAAAAATGGGATTTTGTATCATCAAAAATTAACGTCTTGAAGTCAATCTAGCTTCATAAGATATTCCATCCGATATTTTTGGAGTGTCTTGTTCAGCTTTATAAAAAAGGAGGAAAAATAACATGATGGAAATGTTCAAAAAAATGATTGGTGATAAAAAAGAGTACAAAATGATGATGGCACGGGTTGGAGCTCTGCCAGAGGACTACCAGTTTGTATTTAAGAAAATTCAAAACTACATGTGGAATTTCTCAGCGGGCAACGGGATGGATATGCTACACATACAGTATGAATTAATCGAGTTGTTCGAAGCTGGTGCGGCGGAAGGTAGACAAGTGCTAGAAATCACTGGGGAGGACGTGGCGTCCTTTGCTGACGAACTAGTGGCAAACGCTAAAACCTATGTCTCCAAGTATCGTGAAGATTTGAATCAGAGTATCATGAATCGATTGAGAAAAAAATAAATGCAATAGATAATACCGACTGATTAGCTGATTACAAATGTGAATTGTCGCCATCGCTATTCAGTTATATTTTTAACTTGGTACTAAGTAATACGGATTATCAGTAAGACTAAATAGGAGAGTGTAGGCAATCTAGCTTCGCAAAACATTTTTTATAAGGAGGAAAAAAGTATGAGCAATGCAGCGATTTCTGTAAAAGGGTTAAAAAAATCTTTTAAAGACAAGGAAGTCTTAAATGGGGTGGATTTTGAGGTGCAGCGTGGCTCCATTTTCGCATTGCTGGGCTCAAATGGAGCGGGCAAGACGACGACGGTCAACATCCTCTCGACGCTGATGAAGCCAGATGGCGGCGAAGTAGGTATTTGCGGCTTTGACGTACAGCGTCAACCGGATTATGTTCGCCAGAGCATCAGTCTGACAGGACAGTTCGCAGCTTTAGACGGTATGCTCACCGGGCGAGAAAACCTGATGATGATTGCCAAGTTGCGTGGAGTTTCCAATCCCGCTCAAGTCGCTGATAATCTGCTTGCAAGATTTAGCCTGACCGATGCGGCCAACCGCAGGGCAGACCAGTATTCAGGCGGGATGAAGCGCCGGCTTGACATCGCCATGAGCCTGATCGGGACGCCAGCGGTCATTTTTCTCGACGAACCGACAACAGGGCTTGACCCCGAAGCGCGGATTGAAGTATGGGATACTGTCAAGGAGCTTGCCGGCGGCGGCACAACCATCTTGCTGACAACCCAGTACCTGGAGGAAGCCGAACAACTGGCGGACCGTATCGCTATCCTGCATGGCGGAAAAATTATCACGACTGGTACCCTTACTGAACTCAAAGAGATGTTCCCGCCAGCAAAAGTGGAGTATATCGAGAAGCAGCCAACATTGGAGGAAATTTTCCTCGCAATCATCAGTAAAAAGGAGGAGATATAAATGAAAAGCAAAACAGGGGTGTTACTAGGGCGTTTAATGCGCAACATCATGCGCAGCCCGGATACGATTATCACGGTAGCGATTACGCCGATTATGATGATGCTGCTGTTTGTTTACGTATTTGGCGGCGCCATAGAGACAGGAACGGACAACTACGTCAATTATTTATTGCCGGGAATCTTGCTGATGGCTATCGCATCCGGTGTAGCTTACACTTCCGTGCGGCTGTTTACGGATGTAAAGAGCGGGCTGATGGCGCGTTTCATTACCATGCCTATCAAGCGCTCGTCGGTATTGTGGGCTCACGTATTGACCTCACTTGTTTCCAATGTGCTTACTATCGTGGTGGTTATCCTCGTTGCGCTCTTGATGGGCTTCCGTTCCAGCGCTGATATCCTAGATTGGCTCGCGGTAGCTGGGATACTCGGGCTGTTTACGCTGGCGCTGACATGGCTGGCGGTCATTCCCGGGTTGACAGCGAGGTCTATGGAAGGGGCGACGGCCTACTCGTACCCGCTGATTTTCCTGCCGTTTATCAGTTCGGCCTTTGTTCCTACCGAAACTATGCCTAAAATTGTCCGTGCGTTCGCTGAGAACCAGCCCGTGACTTCAATCGTGAATGCGATTCGTGCCCTCTTGTATGAAGGGTCTGTTGGCAACGGTATCTGGATCGCGCTTGCTTGGTGCGTCGGCATTATGGTCATCGCTTACTTCTTCGCCAGTAAAGCATTTAAACGCCAGTTAGGGTAAGTACACCATCGGTTCGGTGTCTCATGGCAACTAAAACTTCCGAAATAAAATATATGTTTGGAAAAGCACGGGAAATTTTTCCGTGCTTTAATTATTTGTCATGTTCTCAGGATAACTATTGTCGATATAACACCTTCATGTTTTTTAACAATTGGGCGCTATTGCGGAAGATCTAAGGTGAAAAATGAACAAACTTTTTTATAAAATCGAAACTTAAATCTTTTTTTAAACAGGCTCTTTCTTTTTGTTCGTTTTTCAAGGTTATTTGCATTAATTTGAACAAACTTTATTCTAAAACAATAGCTTAAAAAAGTAATGTGTCTAACTTTGGCTTTTGTTTTGTTACTCTATCTTTATGTATTTGGCCAGATTGCGGAGTGACGGATTGCGCAAATAATGAAAACTTGAAATCATTTGGGGTACCGTCATATGCCCATCAACTTAAGAATATCAACTACCCTCAATTGTACAAAACCGTTATTCTTTCTAAGCAAGGTTATTAGAAAGGATGACGCCTTTTTGTATTTAAGGGTATTAAAATCTCTTAAGGTGAGGGTATGTATGATGATGGGTTGATTGATTGATTGATTGATTGATTGATTGATTGATTTTGCCACATATTAGGTGTTTTTTTACGGAATATTCAAAATAGCATCTCGATGGCATAATATTATATTGCTTATATTTACGAATGCTTAACATTGGATTAATCCGATGTTTACATTATTTGGGTATTCTAAAGGAGTAAACAAGTAACAAAAAATACAATGTGAATAGGAGGGAACTTAAATCGATTCAAATGACAGAAGTTGGGCATAGTGTAAACTTATTTGAATTTTTTATTTAATAAAAATCTATCAATCATTATATAAAAATAGCTTAGTAGTCTTATTGATAAGTAGGATATTTTAATGACGGTAGTAAATAAAATGGGTCTATTGATGTGTTTTTATCTGAATTTTCTAATTCGATTATTTCAACCTTATGATGATAGTAGGAGGGAATTTTGTGTGATAGTATGTGGGGTGTAAAGTGTAGAAAATTCTGAAAAAGGGATGTGGATTGGATGTTCAAACTACTGTAAATAATAAAGTTACAGAACTATTAAATCATTATTTTCATCGAGTGAAGGTGAATCTTGTAGAAGAGGAAAATCAAAGAGAATTATATGAACATGAATTGATTAATGAACTATTCCCGTTGTTTAATGTTGCAGGAAATGACAACATGAATAGGGATTTTCTAATTCGCTTTCGTTTATTTGTAAGGGAGATTATTTCAGAGCAAGAACAGAAAATGAAAGAACTTGAAAAAACAAGAGATGAAGAGATAAATGTATTTGATTTAGTAGAGCGAAAAAAGATAATGAACTTTATGATTAATTGAAGTTTGAATTGTATTAAAGTTTAAATAAAAATAGTTAGAGTGATTAATTATATCCAATAAAGGGCCCATGTACGCAAAAACATCCATTTTAGTAAACTTAAGGAGATCGTTTTTATGAAAACTACCGACTCAAAAAGTCTATGGGGAAATACAATTTATTTACAAGTTTTCTCTGCGTATTCACTGATTATGCTCGGAGTATTTATTGATATGTTAGCCATTATGACCATTGTTGGTTTTGAATGGGAAGTAGACCCTACTATGATTGGATTGATTCCCGTTGCGTATGCACTTCCAGGAATTTTATTTAGTTCATGGGCAGGTGTGATTGCTGATCGCTTTAGAAAAATTCCAATTATGATGTTTAGTAATCTAATGGTTGGTCTATTAACAATCGTTCTTTTATTTGTCCAAAATATTCATTGGCTTTTGTTAGCTTTAATGATTCGATCCATTTTTACCGTTTTCTATTATCCTGCACAGCAAACACTAACACGACAAATTGTATCCCCTGATTTACTTACCAAAGCGGTAAGTATCAACGGTATAGTTGAGCAAGGAACCAAGATAGTGGGTCCGCTTATAGGTGGAGTGTTACTGAGCTGGTTTCAGCCAGAGTTTTGTCTTGTAATAAGGGCAATATGTAGTTTACTAGCTGCTTTGGTTTTATTGCCCACAATAAGGTTTAAGGAATCTCTGTCAAGAGAATATATAGAAAAGCAACAGCAAAGCACTTGGACTGCCTGGTTACAAGGTTGGAGTTATGTATTATCCAATCGGATGATATTATCAACCATGATTTTCTTTACAATAGGTATGGCAGTATTACAATTAGTAGACTCGCAGTTCCCTACTTTATTTAAGAGTTTGTTCCCAAATGATAAGAGTAAAATGGGATATATCATTTCTATTATTGGTATTGGGGGAATACTTGGTGCATTCTTAACACAAAAAATAAAACATTTTCAATACGGTTGGGTAGTATGTGGGGGCATTGCTTTAATGGGAATTGGCTTTGGCGGAATTAGTCTGATAAGTCTGGTAAGTCCCGGTACATCTCTTATTTTTGGCTATCTGATTAGTTTTATCGCTGGTATTGGAAGTGGACTTATGCTTGTATCCAATCAAGTCATTCTGCAAATAGAATCTCATCAAGAACAGGTCGGAAGAGTGTTTGGAATTCAAAGCAGTTTAGCAAATGCAGTCCTCATCATTTCTCCAGCTATGAGCGGACCACTAGTTCACCTTTTCGGAGTAATTCAGCTCTATCTTTATGTAGGTATTGGGCTCATCATCATTGGAGTAATTGGGGTTTCATTACAAAAATATTTTTGGGTTAAACATGAAAACGAACACATAAAAGTAACTAATCTTTGAAGGGAGATTTCTTTATGTCCAATGAGGAGCGTTATCTTTTAAGTCATCCACAGAGGAGAATATGGTATACAGAAGTTATTTATTCAGGTAAAGGTATATGTAATCTAAAATTCTTGTTCAAGATCCATCGAAAAATGGATTATTCATTATTAAATCGAGCCATGAATCGTGTTATTAGTGAAAACGATGGTTTGTGTATCAGGCTGAAAGAACATGGACATCAGGAACCTGAGCAATATTTTGTTAAACATCAAGAACGAGAATTTGACTTCTTTGATTTCAGTTCTGAGAGAGATTCAGATTTGCTGGAAAAATGGATTGAGCAGAAGGCGCAAGAGACGTTTACATTATTTGATTCTGATTTATACTATTTCGCTTTAATAAAATTAAGCGATAATGAGTGTGCCGTCTTTGGCAATGTCCATCACATTATCATGGATGGTTTATCAATCCAAATTTTTACTAGTCAGATTGCTAAATATTATCATAAGTTTCATAGTGAGACAGATGTGAGCATACCTAGGAACTCATATGTTCAGTTTCTAGTCAATGAACAGACATACTTGAACAGCAGTCGTTTTCAAAAGGATCAAAACTTTTGGTTAGAGGAATTCAATACACTTCCATCCGTGACGGGATTGAAACCCTATGATGCTTACCAAGTTAGTACGAGAGCATCACGTGAGACGTTTACATTATCGGAACATTTGAAGAAAAAGATAGAGAAATTTTCTGGAGATTACAAATTTAGTATATATACTTTTTTTGTTGCTGCGCTTTCGTTGTCGATGTATCGATGGACCTCATCGCTTGATATTGCCTTGGGAATGGCTTACGGCAATCGTATGACTAAAATGGAGCGGGAATTAATTGGAATGATGGTGAGTACAGTTCCTCTAAGAATGGATATCGATCCTGAAGAAGAAGTACTCTCATTTATTGGTCGAGTGTCTAGAAAACAAAGTAAATCATTACGACATCAGAAATATCCATTTGATTTGTTATTAAAGCAGATTAATAAAGAGAATAACAGTAATGTTCGACTTTTTGGAACTACGATTGATTATAGAGAACGTGCTGAAAGTGGTGATTCTCTTTGGATTCCAAATCGTGAAGAGGTGCAAGACTTTGCAGTACATATCGAAAATTTGACTGATATAGACTCTTTACAAGTACATGTTGATTATCGTGAAGAGCTATTTTCCAAAGAAGAGATAATTCGCTTTTTTAACACCATGCTAGCATTAATGGAAAACACATTTGAAAATCCGAAGCAGAAGGTTGCTGAGATCGAAATCATTTCAGAAGAAGATAAAAGAAAAAGTCTAGTAGAGTTCAACAATCCTAAGCTTGACTTTCCACCTCAAGCAACCATCCATGAGTTGTTTGAGCAGCAAGCGACGATTCATCCAAATGCCATTGCAGTTGTGTATGAAAAGGAGGGGCTTACCTATAGTGAGCTTAATGAACGTGCGAATCAGTTAGCTCACTATCTACAGAAAAAGGGAGTAGGACCTGATTCATTGGTTGGGCTTTGTGTTGAACGTTCTCTTGAAATGATTGTAGGTATTTTGGGGATTCTGAAGGCTGGTGGAGCTTATGTTCCACTTGATCCAACATATCCAGAGCAGCGACTTCAGTATATTTTAGAGGATGCTAGCATTCAGTTAGTCGTAACGCAAGAGAGTTTAAAAGAATCGAAATGGTTACCAGAGAATATTAAATCGATTTGCCTTGATCGAGATCAGGTTGAGATTGAGAAAGAAAGTACTGCTTTACCGATTTCTGATGTAAGTCCCCAACATCTCGCTTATGTGATCTATACTTCGGGATCAACAGGGAATCCGAAGGGAGTTATGGTAGAACATCACAATGTGAGTCGTTTATTTAAATCAACGGAATGTTGGTATCAGTTTGATGAAAAAGATACTTGGACGCTTTTCCATTCTTATGCGTTTGACTTCTCAGTTTGGGAAATTTGGGGAGCATTGCTCTATGGAGGAAGATTGGTTGTTGTTCCTTACTGGATTAGTCGATCGCCTAAGGATTTCTATCAACTGTTAGTAGAGGAAGAGGTTACGGTTCTTAATCAGACACCATCCGCATTTCGACAATTGATACAAGTGTGTGAACAAGAAGATGAGAATAAAAACTTGCATCTGCGCTATGTCATATTTGGTGGGGAAGCACTCGATCCTACCAGCTTGCTACCATGGTTTCAAAGGTATGGAGAACAGAACACACAGCTAATTAATATGTATGGAATTACAGAAACTACCGTTCATGTTACGTATTATCCAATTACTCAAGATGATGTGCAGCATTCTTCAAGAAGTAATATCGGAAAGCGGATTCTAGATTTAGAAGTGTATGTACTAGACAATTGTCAACAGCCTGTGCCTATTGGCGTATCTGGTGAACTATATATTGGTGGAGCAGGACTCGCACGTGGGTATTTAAAAAGACCTGAATTGACTGCAGAACGTTTCATTCCTCATCCATTCAGTAGTGATCCGGGAGCGCGATTATATCGGACAGGAGACTTAGCGAGATACTTGCCAGATGGAAATCTAGATTATCTTGGGCGGATTGATCACCAGGTGAAAATCCGTGGTTTCCGAATTGAGCTCGGGGAAATTGAATCTGCTTTAAACGCACATGCATCCGTAAAAGAGGCTGTTGTAATTGTTCGAGAGGATCAGCCGGGTGATAAACGATTGGTGGCATATGTCGTGGGTGATGGGAATGTAGGTGAGTGGAGAGATTATCTCAAGGCGGAACTACCAAGCCATATGGTTCCTTCAGGATTTGTGATGATGGAAGTTATTCCACTAACTGCTAACGGTAAAGTTGATCGTGAGGCCTTGCCTGTACCAGAGGAGAGGGAAATTGAAAGTGAATGTGTTGCACCCCGGAATGGTAAAGAAGAAACACTGGCTACCATTTGGAAGCAAGTATTAGGGATTAAAAAGGTGGGAATCCATGATAACTTCTTTGAAATTGGTGGGGACTCGATTCTCAGCATTCAGATCATATCACAAGCGAGTCAATTGGGATTAAAACTTACACCCAAGCAAATGTTTGAATGCCCAACGATTGCCGAGTTGGCGCAAGTAGTCAAAGAAGATCAGGGAGTACAAGCGGATCAGGGGGTTGTGACGGGAGAGGTACCGCTTACTCCAATTCAGTATTGGTTCTTCGAGCAAGAACATCCGCGTCCACAACATTGGAATCAATCGATGCTTTTAAGAGTAAGAGAGAGATTGGATGTGGAGTTATTAGAGGAAGTCCTATTAAACTTACTCAAACATCATGATGCCTTACGTTTCCGGTATGAACAGTTACCAAATGCAACCTGGAAGCAGAGAAATGAGGGAATCGATGAACAGTCTGTACTTCGTGTGGTAAAGCGGAACGATGCTGATCAACAAGCGTGGAATCAAGTGATACAAGAAGAGATGGATATCACTCAAGCCAGTTTCAATTTACTTACAGGGCCGTTGATGAAAGTAGTGTACTTTGATGACGGTTCGAATGGGAACGATCGATTATTCTGGACGATTCATCATTTAGTAATAGATGGGGTATCATGGCGAATTCTATTGGAAGATTTACAGGCCGTATACAACCAGATGAAACAAGATCAGAGGGTTCAGTTACCTGCGAAAAGTACATCCTTTAAAGAATGGTCGGAACGACTACAGGCATACAGTGAGTCAGATCTTTCAAAAGAAGTAAAAGATTATTGGCATGAACAGGCAGAAAAACAAGTGATGACGATTCCGATGGACTACCCTATACAGGAAACGACAGAAGCATCGATTGATCAAGTGACGATAACGTTGGGAGTAGAAGAGACCCACGCGTTGTTACAAGAAGTTCCGATGACTCATAAGACAAGGATTAACGAGGTACTATTGACGGCATTAGTACAAGCTATAGCTGACTGTACAAATCAGCATAAGGTTTCTGTTCACTTGGAAGGACATGGGAGAGAAGAGGTGATTGAAGGCGTTGATCTATCGCGGACAGTGGGTTGGTTCACGAGTATTTATCCCGTTCACCTTGATCTTCAAGGAACAACAACACCTATTGAGGGATTAAAGGCTGTGAAAGAGCAATTGCGTCGAATTCCGAATCAGGGCATTGATTATGGCATTTTACGCTACTTGAGCAGAGAATTGCTTCCGTTTTATCAGCAGCAAAAACCATCAATAAGCTTTAACTATTTGGGACAATTTGATCAAGTGTTTTCCAAAGAATCTTTGTTTATGCAAGAGACAGGGTTTACACGCTTAGACCATGCTCCAGAATCGAAACCATCTCACCCGATTGATGTTGTTGGTATGGTGAAAGATGGGAAGTTACATTTTGTTTGGATGTATAGTAGAAAACAGTTTTCTAGATTGACGATTAAAGCGATAGCAGATGCCATGTTGAATCAACTTCGTCTACTGATAAATCCACCAACGACAGAGTCTGCTTTTACGGTATCTGACTTTGCTGATGCAGAGGCTCTTACGGAAGAAAGCTTGAGTAAAGTATTACTTAAATTAACAAAGAAGAGGGTGTAACGATGGGGGACATTATCGATATATACGGATTATCACCTTTGCAAAAAGGGATACTGTTTCATACTTTATATGATCAAGATGATGAGCATTCTTTTTCCTATATTGTACAGGTAGGTTTCTTACTCGGTGATCGATTGGATGTTGCTACTTTCGAAAAGGCCTGGGAATACGTCATTCACCGACATGAGATTCTACGTTCTGTTTTTGTGTGGGAGGAAGTAGAAAAGCCATTGCAAGCTGTTTATCAACGTCTTCCTTTTACTATTCGTCGAGAAGACTGGAGCGCTCTTTCATGTGGAGATAGGGAAAAGAAATTACACCAGTTTTTGAATGCTGATCGGAGAAAAGGGTTTTCGTTAGACGAAGCACCGTTGATGAGAATCACTGTGATTAAAGAAGCAGAAGAAGAAACGAGAATCATTTGGACGCATCATCATATTTTGTTGGATGGGTGGAGTGTGTCCCTGATCTTCGGTGAAGTGATGGGAGTTTATCTCAAGATGATAAAGGGAGAAGCATTCGATCTTCCAAAGTCTCTTCCCTATAAAAAATATATCCAGTGGATTAATAAACAAGATCGAAGTAAAGCTGAGAAATTCTGGACAGAAGAATTAAAAGGATTTCATGCACCTACGCCATTAGCGATGGAAAGAAGTGACCAGGGGCAGGAGAAGGGTTATGGAGAGAGCGTTTATCAGCTATCTGAGGAACTGACTGAAACTTTACAAGAGTGGGTACGAAATAGTCAGCTAACATTAAATACGTTAGTGCAAGGAGCCTGGGCTTACTTGATGAGCCGGTATAGCGGTGAAAGCGATATCGTATTTGGTGTGACTAGCTCTGGACGTCCTACTGAATTAGCAGGGGCAGAGAAAATGGTTGGTCTATTCATTAACACATTGCCTACCCGAATTCATGTAAAGAATGATACATCAGTAGTAGACTGGCTCCGTAAGATACAGATGAAAGAAATGGAACGGAGACAATACGAGTATAATTCGTTGGTCGATATTCAAGGGTGGAGTGAAGTTCCAAGGAGCAGTACTTTATTTCATACCTTGTATGTGTTCGAAAATTACCCGATCCAAGGAGAGCGCAATGCTGATTTAAGATTACTAGAGGTCCAAAGTGCAGAACAAACAAATTATCCTTTGACGCTCATTGCAATGCCAGGTAAGGAATTTACTTTGAAGTTGATGTATGACCGCCATCATTTTGATGAAGAGACCATTCATCGGATTCAGGATCATCTATCGCAAACATTAATTCAGATGACGAAAAGCTCAGATTCAAAGCTATCCGAAATTACCCATTTAACAATGGAAGAGCAGGTACAACTGCTAGAGAAATGGAATGATACCCAAGTAGAATATTCATCTGAAAGCATGATTCATACGTTATTTGAGCAGCAAGTGGAGAAAACGCCAGAAGCGATCGCGGTTATTTATGAAAATGAGAAACTTACCTATAGAGAGCTGAATGAGCGTGCTAATCAGCTAGCTCACTATTTACAGAAGCGTAGTGTGGGTCCAGAGTCTTTAGTCGGTGTATATATGGAAAGGTCGCCAAAAATGATGATAGCGTTGCTAGGGGTTCTAAAGTCAGGAGGAGCTTATGTTCCACTTGATCCTACGTATCCCGAGAATCGGCTACGCTATATATTAGAAGATGCTAGAATCGAAGTACTAGTGACGCAAGAAAAGTTAGAAAAAATAGGTATATCCGAACAAATCGAAACAATTTGTATGGATCAAGATCGCATTGCGATTGAACAGGAAGAACCGATCGCATGTACAAGCAGTGTAACAGGAAAAAATTTAGCATACGTTATGTACACTTCAGGATCTACAGGTAATCCAAAGGGAGTGATGATTGAGCATCATTCGGTGATTAATTATCTTGAATGGATGCAACATCAATATCCACTCTCTGAAAAGGATGTGGTCTTGCAGAAAACACCATTCTCATTTGATGTATCGGTGTGGGAGTTATTTTGGGGTATTAGTGTAGGAGCATGTGTATCCTTCCTGCCTCCAGGTGGAGAAAAGGATCCTTCTATAATAGCTGAAGTGATAGAGAAGCATCAGGTTACTGTTGTCCAATTTGTTCCTTCGATGCTATCTGTTTTCTTAGACCATTTCGATCATATTGATTTGAAACTGAAATGTTCGTCCGTGCGTCATGTGTTTTCCGGTGGGGAAGAGCTAAGTCCAGGGTTGGTTAGACGATTTCAACAGCACTGGAATCAGAGCGGACAAGTAAAATTGACCAACTTTTATGGACCAACAGAAGCAACCATTTACGTGAATGCATTTGACTGTCAACCCCATCAAGAATTTGTTTGTATTGGTAATCCAATACAAAATATTCAGCTGTATGTATTAGATCAGAATCAGTGCTTGCAATCGATAGGGATAGAGGGTGAGTTGTATATTGGTGGTGCAGGTTTAGCGCGTGGTTACTTAAACCGACCTGATCTCACTGCTGAAAGATTCGTTCCGCATCCGTTTCAATTAGGAGAACGGCTATATCGAACCGGAGATTCAGTAAGATATCTAACTGATGGGAATTTAGAATTTATAGGCAGAATGGACCATCAAGTGAAAGTGCGTGGCTTTCGGATTGAGCTTGGAGAAATTGAAGCGACTTTAGAAAGGCATTCGTCTATTAAAGAGACTGTCGTGCTAGTGAGAGAAGATCGCCCTGGTGATCAGCGATTGGTAGCGTATGTGATAAGCGATGGAAATATCCAAAATTGGCGAGCGTATCTCCAGGACCAATTACCGAATTACATGGTTCCAGCACACCTTGTAGAGTTGGAATATTTCCCACTTACTCCGAATGGGAAAATCGACCGAAAAGCCTTACCAGCGCCGGAAGGACAATCTATGGGAGAGTTTAACGTCCTACCAAGAACGTCATCGGAAGAGCTCATCGCCTCGGTTTGGAGTCAAGTGTTAGGAATAGAAAATATCGGCATTCAGGACTCTTTTTTTGAACGTGGTGGGCACTCATTACTCGCTACCCAAATCGTCTCTCGATTACAAGAAGCATTCCAGATCAAAATCCCGCTACGTGAACTTTTCAAGTACGATACGGTGGAGGCACTGTCGAAGCGACTGGATCAGTTGTGTAAAGGAGATAAAAAACGAGAGATTCCACCACTTGTACCTATGTCGCGGGAAGAATCTATTCCGCTTTCTTACGCACAGAAACGCCTATGGTTCATGGATCAATTAATGCCAAATAGTGCGATGTACAATATTCATGCAGCATGTCGACTGACAGGAAAATGGTCACTTGAAGCATTGGAGACGGGATGGAATCAGTTGATTGAACGTCATGAATCATTGCGGACGGTAATTCAAGAGCGAGAGGGTGAACCCGTTCAACAGGTTCAGTCGCATGTTTTCAGACCTCTCCCTCAAATGGATCTAACAACTCTCCCTCTGGAAGACAGAGAAAGAGAGTTGAAGCGGCTCGTTCAAAACGAGGCGGAGGAACCATTTCATTTGGGACAAGGTCCTTTGATCCGAACACGAATTTTGAAAGTGGACAAAGAGGAATGGGTACTTCTTTGTACGATGCATCATATTGTTTCGGATGGGTGGTCAATGGGAATCTTACTCGAAGAATGGATGGCTTTTTATGAAGGAGCCATTAGTGGAAAACCAGTTGAACTGAGGGAGTTACCTGTTCAATATGCGGACTTTGCCATGTGGCAAAAAGAATGGCAAAAAGAAGAGAATCTTGATCAGCACCTTCAATATTGGAAGGAAGAATTGGCCGGTGAGTTACCGGTCTTGCAATTACCGATGGATCGTCCTCGACCTGCTGTTCAAACCCACCGTGGTGCAAGTCAATCTCTGATGGTGGCGAATTCCTTACGGGAAAAGCTCAAGGAATTAAGTCTGCAAGAAGACTCCACCTTATTTATGACCTTGATGGCGGCGTATCAAAGCTTCCTTTCTCGTTATACGGGACAAGATGACATCTTGGCTGGAAGCCCGATTGCGAACCGGAATGTTAAAGAGATTGAAGGATTAATAGGTTTCTTTGCAAATACGTTGGTTTATCGAGCTGATTTCAGTGGAAATCCGACGTTCCAAGAACTTCTGTCGCAGATACGAAAAAAAGCACTAAAAGCATACGAGTATCAGGACATTCCGTTTGAGAAAGTGGTAGAAGCCGTAAAACCTGAACGGAATACCAGTCATTCACCGATTTTCCAAACCATGTTTACCTTACAGAATATGAAACAAGAGTTACCTCAGCTATCTGAAAGAAACATGGAGCTGATGGAAAATCATACTTCGGTTGCCAAATTTGATTTGAGTTTATTTGCATCGGAGACGGAAGAAGGGTTATTGCTAACTTTTGAATATAATACCGATTTGTTTAATGCTGCAACTATTGAACGAATGGCAGGTCATTTTGAACATTGGTTATATGAAATTGTATCTCATCCAAAAGATTCACTATCAAAGCTGAATATGCTATCGAAAGCAGAATATAAGAGGTTACTAGAGGAATGGAATGACACAGGTGTCGTGGCCATACGTGAAAGCACGATTCATACATTGTTTGAGGAACAAGTGGAGAAAACGCCAGAAGCGATCGCGGTAGTGTGCGAAGATGAGGAGCTAACGTATCAAGAACTGAACGAACGCTCCAATCAGTTGGCCCATTATCTTCAAAAGAGGGGTGTGGGATGCGAATCATTGGTTGGGATCAGCGTTACACGTTCATCCGAGATGATTGTCGGTCTCTTAGGAATCATGAAAGCAGGAGGAGCGTATGTTCCGATTGATCCTGCGTATCCGGAGAGTCGGATACGGTATATTTTAGCGGATGCTCAAATCGAGGTACTGGTGACACAGGACAAGTTGCAGCAAAAAATGACGTTACCTGAATCGGTTAATATGATTTGTATCGATCGTGATCGAGCAGCGATCGAACAGGAAGTAACGACCGTATGTACGAGTGAAGTGACAAGCGATAACTTAGCTTATATCATCTATACCTCAGGATCCACTGGCAATCCTAAGGGAGTGATGATTGAGCATCGGAGTACGTTGGCGATGATCCATTGGGCACATCAAACCTATTCCCGACAGGAATTAGCAGGAGTGCTGGCTTCAACTTCACTATCCTTTGATCTATCGGTTTTTGAAGTATTTGTTCCTTTGACGAGGGGTGGCAAGGTAATTGTCGCTGAAAGTGCCCTTCATCTGGACAAGTTGTCTACGAAGGATGTGACCTTGGTCAATACTGTGCCATCAGCAGCGAAGGAACTGGTTCGAGCAAAGTTAATCCCTTCTTCGGTAAAAGTGATGAATTTGGCTGGAGAACCGTTGCCACAGTCACTGGTCCAGCACTTGTATGAGAGAAGTCCGATTGAAAAGGTGTACAACCTATACGGTCCATCCGAAGATACTACTTATTCTACGTATATGAAGCTAGAAAAGGACGTCATGCACAAGGTGCCACCGATTGGTAGACCCATCTCTAACACAGAAGTATATGTACTCAGTGCAAACCAGCAAATGGTCCCGATTGGTGTAGTGGGTGAGCTTTACCTTGGGGGATCAGGCTTGGCGCGTGGCTATTTAAATCGCCCTGACTTAACAAACGAGCGTTTTATCCCGCATCCATTTAAAGAAGGGGAGCGAGTATATCGGACGGGAGATCTTGTGAGATATCTACCGGACGGGAATTTGGATTATCTCGGTCGGATCGATCATCAAGTGAAGATCCGTGGATTCCGGATTGAGCTAGGGGAGATTGAAGCGACGTTACAAAGTCATTCATCAGTTAACGAAGTCGTTGTGATGGTACGCGAAGATCATCCGGGTGATCAGCGTTTAGTTGCCTATGTAGCGGGAGAAGGAAATGCTCATGCGTGGCGTGATTATCTCAAGACCCAGTTACCAAATTACATGGTTCCGGCACACTTTGTCGAATTGACAGCATTCCCACTCACCCCAAATGGAAAAATCGATCGGAAAGCCTTACCTGCACCAGAGCGCAAGGAAGCAGAGGGTGGTTATGTTGCCCCTCGTACCCCTACAGAAGAAGCGATTGTTTCGATATGGCATCAAATTTTAGGCACTGAAAATATCGGGATTCATGATTCGTTTTTTGAACTAGGTGGCCATTCATTACTCGCTACACAAGCTGTTTCTAATCTGAATGAAACCTTTGGAATTGAGTTACCACTGCATGATTTATTTACGTATACTACGGTGCAGGAATTGGCAGAACGGGTTAATCAGTTGCGCTGTAGTGGAAATGAGCAAACGCAGAATGATAGTAAGGAGAATGTAAGTTTTCAAGACTATATTCAAAATGAAGCAGCAGCGAGTAATGATGAAGAGTTACTTGAACTTCTTAAGCAATTGGAAGAGTTATCAGAGGAAGAAGCGCAAGATATATTCGAGAGAAACTTGGTTGAGGAAGGTGTGAAAAAATGAGAAGTGATTTACTTGCAAAGTTGAATTCGCTTTCTCCTGAGAAGAGAGCGTGGCTTCAGAAGCAGATGCAGAAAAAGGAGAATAAAGAAGCGCTTCCGTTGTCCTATGCACAACAACGTTTGTTGTTTATGGACCGATTTAACCCAAACAGTTCAGTATATAATATTCCGACAGTATGGCGTCTAAAAGGAAATTGGATACCTGAAGCATTGGAAAAGGGATTAAATCGACTCATTGAGCGTCATGAATCATTACGCACCGTTTTTAAGGAAGTTGGAGACCAACCTATGCAACATATTGTGGAATTCCTTCCTAGAAAACTACCTGTAGAGGATTATTCTCACCTTCCTCTGGAAGTAAAGGAAAAAGAGATAGAGAGTTTGATTGCTAGAGAAGCGCAGGATCCGTTTGATTTAATGAATGGCCCTTTGATTCGTAATCAACTGGTTCAATTAGGGAAAGAGGAATGGTTATTGCTATGTACCATGCACCATATTATTTCTGATGCGTGGTCCATCGGCATATTGATCAATGAATTGCTTGCCTTCTATGAGGAAGAAATGAGTGGGAAGCCTGCTGGACTAAGTTCGCTATCGATTCAATATGCAGACTTTGCGAAATGGCAAAGGCAGTGGTTGCAGGGTGAAGTGCTAGATCGACAACTTACGTATTGGCAGGAAGAATTGTCCGGTGAGCTTCCTATACTACAACTGCCAGTGGATCGCCCTCGACCGGTTACGCAAACGTACGCTGGGGACACGTATCATGTGATTCTTCCTCACACACTACTCAGTTCATTGAAGGATTTAAGTCGACGAGAAGGATCTACCTTATTCATGACCTTAATGGCTGCATATCAGAGCTTTCTTGCTCGCTATACGGGGCAAGAAGATATTCTTGTCGGAAGTCCGATTGCGAATCGGAACCATAAAGGAGTAGAGGGATTAATCGGCTTCTTTGTTAATACGTTAGTCTATCGAGCGGATCTCAGTGGAAATCCGACGTTCCGGGAGATTTTGTCTCAGATAAAGAAAAAGGCGTTGAAAGCGTATGAATATCAAGATATTCCGTTTGAAAAAGTGGTAGAAGCTGTACAACCTGAACGGAGTACGAGTCATTCGCCCATCTTCCAGACCATGTTTACGCTACAGAATATAAAACAAGAACGAATAGAGCTGTCTGGGAGAAGTTTGGAAATGATAGAAAGTAATATTTCCATCGCGAAATTTGATTTGAGTTTAACCGCTTATGAGGTGGAAGAAGGTCTATTTGTCTCTTTTGAATACAATACAGATTTATTTGACAGTAGAACCATTGCACGTATGGCAGGGCATTTTGAAAACTGGTTGAACGAAATTGTTCATCATCCAGATGAATCATTTACAAAGCTGTCGATGCTAGCGGACACAGAACAGAAGCAGCTCTTGGAAGAATGGAATGACACTGACGTAGTTTATTCACATGAGAGCATGATTCACGAACTGTTTGAGCAGCAGGTTGCGCGTACACCTGGAGCGGTGGCGATAGTGTATGAAGGTGGACAGCTGACGTATCAAGAACTCAACGAGAAAGCGAACCAATTGGCACATTATTTACAGAAACGGGATATAGGACCTGAGTCATTGGTCGGTATATGTGTCGAGCGTTCACCCGAAATGATTATTGGTCTCTTAGGGATTCTCAAAGCAGGTGGGGCTTATGTCCCACTGGATCCGAGTTATCCTGAAAATCGCCTGAGATACATTTTAGAGAACTCGCAGATCCAAGTGCTTTTAACAAAGGAAGCGTTACAGGGTTGGTTGCCTGAAGGCATCCAAGCGATTTGTTTGGATCGAGATCAAGCAGCGATTTCTAAAGAGAGTAGCTTGGCACCAGTGAGCGGAGTGACAGCAAACAACTTGGCGTATATCATTTACACTTCGGGTTCGACAGGGAATCCTAAGGGAGTGATGATTGAACACCACTCGGTTATCAACCGATTACAGTGGATGCAAAAAAACTATCCATTATCTGAACAGGATACGATTCTTCAAAAAACGCCGTTTTCGTTTGATGTCTCTGTCTGGGAATTATTTTGGTGGTCATTTGTAGGAGCACGTGTTTGTTTACTTCCACCGGGTGGCGAGAAGGATCCTGCAATGATTGAGGAGTGTATTGAGCGATATCGCGTGACCACGATGCACTTTGTTCCGTCGATGTTATCTACTTTCTTGGATTATATGGAACAATTCAAAGCGAAAAAGGACGTATCGTCTTTGTGTCAGGTTTTTACCAGTGGAGAAGCGTTAAATACCGAACAAGTTCGCCGGTTTAAGGGTGTGTTTTATGATTCTCAGCAAACGAAGTTAAGCAACTTGTATGGTCCTACAGAAGCGACTGTAGATGTCACTTACTATGATTGTGATTTAGAAAAAGAACCGTTGCTTATTCCGATTGGTCGTCCGATTGATAATACCGAATTGTATGTGCTAGATCAAAGCCAACAGGTGGTACCGATAGGTGTGGCTGGGGAACTTTACCTTGGTGGTGTAGGCTTGGCACGTGGTTACTTCAATCGTCCAGAGTTAACTGCTGAACGTTTTATTCCGCATCCATTTAAGGAAGGGGAACGGCTCTATCGGACGGGGGACCTGGTGAGGTATCTGAATGATCGCAATGTGGAGTATATCGGAAGAATAGATAACCAAGTGAAAATCAGAGGATTCCGGATTGAGCTGGGAGAGATTGAAGCGTTCCTACACGATCATTCATCTGTGAAAGAGGCTGTTGTGTTAGTGAAGGAAGATCATCCTGGAGACAAGCAGTTAGTAGCTTATGTGGTGGGTGAAGGAGACACTGGAGAATGGCGTGAGCACCTCAAGACGCAATTACCGAATTACATGATTCCGGCATACTTTGTCGAGATGGAAGTGATGCCACTCACTCCGAATGGCAAAATCGATCGCAAAGCCTTACTGGCATTGGACGGACAGCCCATGAGCGTAAATATTGTCTCACCGCGAACACCAGTGGAAGAGCTCGTCGCATCGGTATGGAGTCAAGTGTTAGGCATAGAAAATATTGGTGTTCAGGATTCCTTCTTCGAGCTTGGTGGCCACTCGCTACTCGCTACCCAAGTTGTCTCACGTTTACAAGAAGTCTTCCAAATCGAACTACCGGTGCGTGAACTTTTTGAGTTTACAACGGTGGAGGCACTGGCGAAGCGACTGGATCAGTTGCGTAAAGGGGACAAAAAACGAGAGATTCCACCGCTTATGCCGATGGAACGGGGAGAAGCCATTCCGCTCTCTTATGCCCAACAGCGCCTGTGGTTTATTGACCAATTCACGCCTAATAGTGCACTTTATAATATGCCGATGGTATGCCGTCTTACAGGAAATTGGGTACCTGAAGCATTGGAGACGGGATGGAATCAGCTGATAGAGCGTCATGAATCTTTACGGACTGTGTTCCATGAAATGGATGGTCATCCTGTGCAGCAGATTCAACCGTATGCTTTCCGGTCCCTTCCTCAAATGGATTTAACTATGCTTTCTCCGGAAGAGCGAGACGCAGAAGTTAATCGTTTAATTCAGCAAGAAACAGAAGTGCCATTTGACTTAGGAGAGGGCCCACTGATTCGGACAATCGTCTTGCGAGTGGGAGAAGAGGAATGGATCCTCCTCTGCACCCTGCATCATATCGTTTCGGACGGATGGTCGATGGGAGTCCTACTTGAAGAATGGATAGCTTTCTATGAGGAAGCAACGGATGAGAGGGTAGCAGAACTTGAACCATTACCGATCCAATATGCGGACTTTGCTCAATGGCAAAAGGGATGGTTGAAGGAAGAAGTGCTTGAACAGCAACTCCACTATTGGCAGGAAGAATTGTCTGGTGAGCTTCCTGTGCTACAACTGCCGATGGATCACCCGCGTCCTGCGGTGCAAACCCATCGTGGATCGACACACACTGTGTTGCTGTCACGTTCGTTACGCGACAAACTGAACGAACTCAGTCGTCAAGAAGGGGCGACGCTCTTTATGACTCTGTTGGCTGCGTATCAAAGCTTCCTTTCTCGTTATACAGGACAAGAAGATATTCTCGTCGGAAGTCCAATTGCGAATCGTAATTACAGAGAGATTGAAGAATTAATCGGTTTCTTCGTCAACACGTTGGTTTATCGGGCTGATCTGAGTGGCGCACCGACATTCCAAGAGTTGTTGTCTCAGGTGCGGACAAAAGCATTGAAGGCGTATGAATATCAAGATATTCCATTTGAAAAAATTGTGGAAGTTGTGCAACCTGAGCGGAGTACAAGTCATTCTCCGATCTTCCAGACGATGTTCATCTTACAAAATATGAAACAAGAGCTTCCGGTGTTGTCTGGTAGAAGAATCGAAATGATAGAAAACCATAATTCGATCGCAAAATTTGATTTAAGTGTAATGGCAGCCGAGGCGGAAGAAGGATTAATTTTCTCTTTTGAATACAATAAGGATTTATTTGATGTTACAACCATCGAACGAATGGCAGGACATTTTGAGAACTGGCTACATGAAGTTTCTCATCATCCACAAAAACCGTTGAATAGTTTGAGTATGCTCTCCGAATTTGAGCGTGATTTGTTATTAGAGACATGGAATGACACTGCAATGGAAATGTCCCAAGAGGGTCTTATTTGCGACAGATTTGAGGACAAAGTAGCACGACGTCCCGATGCGATTGCAGTGGTCGATCAAATGAGAGAGTGGACCTATGGTGAACTGGATACACGGGCAAATCAGTTGGCACATGTTTTGCAGAGAAAAGGGGTTGGTCCTGAATCAGTTGTGGGTGTCTACCTCCCGAGATCGGCTGAGCTCATGTCAAGTTTACTTGGCATATTAAAAGCTGGCGGGGCCTATGTCGTTCTAGATCCGTTGTATCCGAAATCACGGTTACAATACATGATTGAAGATGCAGGGATCCAAATCGTAGTGACGACAGCAGCGCAAGAAAGCCTTTCTGAGCAGGTCGAAACGGTGAGATTAGAAGAAATAACAGATGAAAGCGTGATCGCACCGAAGCGGCAAGTGAAACCCGAGCACTTAGCTTATATCGTCTACACCTCTGGTTCCACAGGAAAGCCAAAGGGTGTCATGGTCGAATATCGGTCATTGATGAATATGGTCTCTTGGCATCAAGCGGTATACCAAATTACAGAACAGGATCGTGCGACTCAAATTGCGGGGATTGCCTTTGACTCAGCCGTCCAGGAGATTTGGCCTTATCTCACTGCTGGTGCAGCACTATACCTGTCGACAGAAGAGTTGCGAATCAATCCGGAGGCTCTACGAGATTGGCTCATTGATTCACGGATTACGGCTAGCTTTGCGCCTACACCTATTCTGGAAAGACTCTTGAAATTATCTTGGCCAGAGAAGACGGATCTCCGTTTTATCATTACGGGAGGAGATCAGTTAACACAGTATCCATCTGAACAAATCCCTTTTACGGTGATTAATCAGTATGGTCCATCGGAAAATACCGTCGTTACCACTGATTGTTATGTGCCTGTAGGAATGACAACAGGTACTCCGTCGATTGGTCGACCGATTGCGAATACAGAAGTATATGTGTTAGATTCTCACCTTCAGCCGGTGCCAGTGGGTGTGATTGGAGATCTCTATATCGGAGGAAAGAGTCTTGCTCGTGGCTATGCTAATCGTCTGGAACTCACAGAGGAAAAATTTATTTCGCATCCGTTTAAGTCAGGGGAACGTCTCTATTACACTGGGGACAAAGCAAGTTATCTGCCTGACGGTGATCTCCGGTTCCATGGTCGTATGGATGACCAAGTAAAAATTCGTGGTTTCCGGATTGAACTGGGAGAAGTTGAAGCAACTTTGCAGGCGCATTTGTCTGTAAAAGAAGTTGTTGTACTGGTAAGAGAGGATCATCCAGGAGACAAACGATTGGTAGCTTATGTAGTTGGTGAAGGAAGTGTAAATGAATGGCGGGAGCATCTGAAAACACATTTACCGAATTACATGGTTCCGGCACACTTTGTCGAGATGGCATTTTTACCACTCACACCGAATGGAAAACTCGATTTAAAAGCATTGCCTGTACCTGATGAACCATCTACTGAAAATACTGTATACCCACGAACTCCGATGGAAGAACTCATTGCATCGGTATGGAGTCAAGTGCTAGGCATAGAAAATATTGGTGTCCAGGATTCCTTCTTCGATCGAGGTGGCCACTCGTTGCTCGCTACCCAAGTTGTATCTCGGTTAAAAGAGGCATTACAAATCGAACTGTTAGTACGTGAACTGTTTGAGTATTCAACAGTAGAGGCGTTGGCGAAGCGACTGGATCAATTGCGTAAAGGAGACAAAATACGAGAAATTCCACCGCTTATGCCGATGGAACGGGGAGAAGCCATTTCGCTCTCTTATGCCCAACAGCGCCTGTGGTTCATTGACCAATTCACGCCTAATAGTACACTTTATAATATACCGATGGTATGCCGTCTTACAGGGAATTGGGTACCCAAAGCATTGGAGACGGGATGGAATCAGCTGATAGAGCGTCATGAATCTTTGCGAACGGTGTTCCATGAAATGGATGGTCATCCTGTGCAGCAGATTCAACCATATGCTTTCCGGTTCCTTCCCCAAATAGATCTAACTACGCTTTCCTCCGAAGAGAGAGAAAGCGTAATGGAAAAATGGATCCAAAACGAAGCCGAAGCGCCATTTGACTTAGGACAAGGTCCGTTGATCCGTGGGCAAATCGTGCAAATCGCAGAAGAAGAATGGATTCTTCTTTGTACCATGCATCATATTATCTCGGATGGCTGGTCGATGGAAATCTTGCTCCAAGAATGGATGGCATTCTATGAAGAAGCGGTTGGTGGAAAACCAGCAGAACTCGCACCATTACCGGTTCAATATGCCGACTTTGCCCAATGGCAAAGGGAATGGATGAAAGAAGAAGTACTTGATCAGCAGCTTGCATATTGGAAGGAAGAGCTGTCTGGCGAGTTACCAGTCTTAATGTTGCCGATGGATCGTCCTCGTTCTGCGGTGCAAACCCATCGTGGATCGACACACACTGTGTTGTTGTCACGCTCGTTACGCGACAAACTGAACGAACTTAGTCGTCAAGAAGAGTCGACGCTCTTCATGACCTTACTGGCATCGTATCAAAGCTTCCTCGCTCGTTATACAGGACAATCGGATATTCTTGTCGGAAGCCCGATTGCAAACCGGAATTATCGTGAGATTGAAGGGTTGATTGGTTTCTTCGTCAACACGTTGGTTTATCGGGCTGATCTGAGTGGCGCACCGACATTCCAAGAGTTGTTGTCTCAGGTGCGGACAAAAGCATTGAAGGCGTATGAATACCAAGATGTTCCGTTTGAAAAGATTGTAGATGTCATACAACCCGAGCGAAGTACAAGTCATTCTCCGATCTTCCAAACCATGTTTACCTTGCAAAACACGCAACAAGAGCTTCCAGAGCTTCATGGAAGAAGTTTAGAAGCGATGGAAAGTCATACTTCGATCGCCAAGTTTGATTTGAGTTTAAGCGCCGCAGAGGTGGAAGAGGGTTTATTCCTTTGTTTTAACTATAAGAATGATTTATTTGACGTTGTAACGATCAGACGTATGGCTGAGCATTTTGAAAATTGGTTGAATGAAATCGTGGAACATCCCGATAAATCACTGACGAAGTTGACGATGCTATCGGAATTAGAGAAGCAATTACTGGAAGAGTGGAATGATAATGCTGTAGCGTATCCACGTGAGAGTGTGATCCATAAACTGTTTGAAGATCAAGTGGATCGTACACCTGACACGGTGGCGGTGGTGGATGAAAATCAGCAGTTGACGTATCGAGAGCTGAATGAGAAAGCAAACCAATTGGCCCATTATCTCCAGAAATGTGGGATTGGGACCGAGTCATTGGTCGGTCTCTGCTTCCAGCGTTCAGTTGAGATGATTGTTGGTCTCATGGGGATCTTGAAAGCTGGGGCAGCCTATGTTCCATTGGATCCATCGTATCCAGAAAGTCGTCTACGATATATTCTGGAGGACACAGGGATTCAAGTATTGGTCACGAGCGAAGCATTAGTTGGTTGGATACCTGAAGAAATCGAAGCAGTTTGTTTGGATCGGGATCAAGCGATGATCTCACGAGAAAGCATTCTTTCACCAATATGTGAAGTGACAGGAGAAAATTTGGCGTATGTAATCTATACTTCGGGATCAACGGGGAATCCGAAGGGAGTGATGGTAGAGCATCACAATGTGATTCGTTTATTTAAATCAACGGAATGTTGGTATCAGTTTGATGAAAAAGATACTTGGACGCTTTTCCATTCTTATGCGTTTGACTTCTCAGTTTGGGAAATTTGGGGAGCATTGCTCTATGGAGGAAGATTGGTTGTTGTTCCTTACTGGATTAGTCGATCGCCTAAGGATTTCTATCAACTGTTAGTAAAGGAAAAGGTTACGGTTCTTAATCAGACACCATCCGCATTTCGACAATTGATACAAGTGTGTGAACAAGAAGATGAGAATAAAAACCTGCATCTGCGCTATGTCATATTTGGTGGGGAAGCACTTGATCCTACTAGCTTGCTACCGTGGTTTCAAAGGTATGGAGAGCAGAACACGCAGCTAATTAATATGTATGGAATCACAGAAACCACCGTTCATGTTACGTATTATCCAATTACTCAGGATGATGTAAAGCATTCTTCAAGAAGTAATATCGGAAAGCGGATTCCAGATTTAGAAGTGTATGTGCTAGACAATTGTCAACAGCCTGTGCCTATTGGCGTATCTGGTGAACTATATATTGGTGGAGCGGGACTCGCACGTGGGTATTTAAAAAGACCTGAATTGACTGCAGAACGTTTCATTCCTCATCCATTCAGTAGTGACCCGGGAGCGCGATTATATCGGACAGGAGACTTAGCGAGATACTTGCCAGATGGAAATCTAGATTATCTTGGACGGATTGATCACCAGGTGAAAATCCGTGGTTTCCGAATTGAGCTCGGGGAAATTGAATCTGCTTTAAACGCACATGCATCCGTAAAAGAGGCTGTTGTAATTGTTCGAGAGGATCAGCCGGGTGATAAACGATTGGTGGCATATGTCGTGGGTGATGGGAATGTAGGTGAGTGGAGAGATTATCTCAAGGCGAAACTACCAAGCCATATGGTTCCTTCAGGATTTGTGATGATGGAAGCTATTCCACTAACTGCTAACGGTAAAGTTGATCGTGAGGCCTTGCCTGTACCGGAGGAGAGGGAAATTGAAAGTGAATGTGTTGCACCCCGGAATGGTAAAGAAGAAACACTGGCTACCATTTGGAAGCAAGTATTAGGGATTAAAAAGGTGGGAATCCATGATAACTTCTTTGAAATTGGTGGAGACTCGATTCTCAGCATTCAGATTGTCTCTCGTGCGAAGCAAGCAGGTTTGCATTTGACACCAAAGCAAATGTTTGAACACCAAACGATTGCCGAGTTGGCGCAAGTAGTCAAAGAAGAACAGGGTGTACAAGCAGAGCAGGGAGTTGTAACTGGAGAACTGATCCTTACACCAATCCAGCAATGGTTTTTTGCACAAGATCATCCTAACCCACACCATTGGAATCAATCCATGTTTTTTAGAACAAAAGAGCGACTGGATATAGTATTACTGGAGAAAGCTATGCGTACCCTTCTAATCCATCATGATGCCTTGCGTTTAAGATATGAACGTTTACCGGATGGAGCTTGGAAACAGCGGAACGAAGGGATCGAAGAACAATCGACGCTGACCGTGATTTCATTAGACGAAGTGCCGCAAGCAGAATGGCATCAAGTAATTCAAACGGAGATTGACACTGCACAAGCAAGCTTACACTTACACGCAGGACCGCTAATGAGGATGGTGTATTTTGATGAAGGTGAGAAAAGAGCCGGCCGATTATTCTGGGTGATTCATCACTTAGCAGTGGATGGTGTTTCTTGGCGGATTTTACTGGAGGATCTACAAACGGCGTATAATCAAGCGAGCCAGGATCAGAAGATCCAATTATCTACGAAGAGTACATCCTTTAAAGCGTGGTCGGAGAAATTGCATCATTACGCTGAAGCTGGGATTGCGCAAGAAGTGCGTGATTATTGGGAGCAGCAGTTCGAACAAGAAGTGGCTATGCTACCAGTGGATGTCACCCTCGAAGATCCAGCAAACGCAGCAACTGAGGAGATTACCGTGGTGCTGGATGAGAAAGAGACCCGTGCGTTATTGCAAGAGATTTCAAGCACCCATCGTGTCCAAATCAATGAAGTACTATTGGCAGCATTGGTACAGGCTACGGCAGCATGGACAGGTCATTCGACGCTGACCGTGGATCTGGAGGGTCATGGTCGAGAAGAGATTATTGAAGACATTGACCTATCGAGAACTGTAGGATGGTTTACAAGTATTTATCCTGTTCACTTAAATACTACAGGTGCCAAAACGCCAATTGCATCATTAAAAGCAGTCAAAGAACAAGTGCGCCAAATTCCTAATAAGGGCGTTGACTATGGGATTTTGCGGTACTTGAATCCAGCGATGCGTGAGCGATTGGAGTCTCAGCCTACACCATCCATTAGTTTTAACTATCTTGGACAATTTGACCAAATGTTCTCTGACGATGCGATGGTTGTTCCGGAGACCGGGTTTACGCGCTTAGACCATGCTCCTGGTTCCAAGCGATCACATTTAATCGATGTAATCGGAATTGTAACCGATGGAAAACTTCAGTTCACTTGGGTGTACAATGTTGGACAGTTTGCGAAGTCAACCATTCAAAGTGTTGCAGAGAATATGCTCCATCAACTGAGTAGATTGATTTACTCTTCGGATGGAGAATCTGCGCTGACCATTTCGGATTTTGCGATGGCAAATCTCACCCAAGCAGATTTGACCAAAGTACTATCTAAGATGACTCGTGGAAAGAATCATCCCATTACCGACCTGTATCCGCTATCGCCTTTACAGGAAGGCATGCTCTTTCATACACTGCATGATCAAGAGAATGAACATGTAGCGCCTTATGTGGTGCAATTGAGTTTCCTGGTTAGAGGGAAATTGGATATCCTTACTTTCGAGCAGGCGTGGAAATCGGTGATTCAGCGGCATGAAATTTTTCGTTCAGCATTTGTGTGGGATGAAATTGAAGAGCCCTTACAAGTGGTGTATGATCATATCCCATTTAAGCTGAATGAAGTGGATTGGCGTGCGCTGTCTGTAGAAGAAAAAGAGGAGAAACGAAAAGCCTTTTTGGCATCGAATCGAAAACAAGCTTTTCTTTTTGATGAGGCGCCATTGATGCGGGTGACTGTCATTCAAGAAGCGGAGGAAGAATATCGGGTTGTTTGGACGCATCACCATATTTTGTTGGATGGATGGAGCTTGCCACTGGTCTTTAACGAATTGCTTACAGTGTATCAGAAGAGGATGAACGGAGAGGCTGTGAATTTACCAAAGTCATCGCCATACAAGAAATATATTAAATGGCTGAAAGAGCAGGAGCAGGAGCAGGCGGAACAATTTTGGAGAGAGAAACTTAGAGGTTTTACAGCACCAACCCTGCTTGGCTTAGAGAGTAAAGAGCAAGAAAAAGGCTATACAGAGAAGGGTGTTTGTTTGTCAAAAGAGCAGACCCAAGCGTTACAAAGCTGGGCGAAGCGTAATAAGCTCACTTTGAGTACGGTGATCCAAGGTGCGTGGGCATATCTTATGAGCCGATACAGTGGCGAGAACGACATTGTCTTTGGTGTAACAAGCTCGGGACGCCCTACGGAGATTGTTGATGTCGAGCACATCGTAGGTCCTTTTATTACCACATCACCGACGCGAATCCAATTGACAGATGATCTGAAAGTAAGGGATTGGTTACAGAAGATACAAGAGGAAGAGATAGAAAGAAGACAATATGAATACGCTTCTTTGACAGAGATTCAAGGATGGAGTGAAGTTCCAAGAGGGACACCGCTGTTCCATAGCTTGTATGTGTTTGAAAACTACCCGGTGAAAGAGGAGTCTTCAGGAAATCTAGAAATTGGTGATTTGGAAGGAGTAGAGCAAACCCACTATCCATTAGGATTGACTGTTGTTCCAGGAAGTCAGTTATCGTTAAAGCTGATGTATGATCGTAGCAAGTTTAATGGATTAACTATTGAACGGATGCTGGGTCATTTACGCCAGGTGTTAAAGCAAATGATCGAGAATGTTGATCAAACCCTGTCGGAGCTGGTGTATGTTACGAAGACAGAACAGAAGCAACTACTGGAAGAATGGAATGACACCGCAATGGAAATGTCCCAAGAGGGTCTTATTTGCGACAGATTTGAGGACAAAGTAGCACGACGTCCCGATGCGATTGCAGTGGTCGATCAAATGAGAGAGTGGACCTACGGTGAACTGGATACGCGGGCAAATCAGTTGGCACATGTTTTGCAGAGAAAAGGGGTTGGTCCTGAATCAGTTGTGGGTGTCTACCTCCCGAGATCGGCTGAGCTCATGTCAAGTTTACTTGGCATATTAAAAGCTGGCGGGGCCTATGTCGTTCTAGATCCGTTGTATCCGAAATCACGGTTACAATACATGATTGAAGATGCAGGGATCCAAATCGTAGTGACGACAGCAGCGCAAGAAAGCCTTTCTGAGCAGGTCGAAACGGTGAGATTAGAAGAAATAACAGATGAAAGCGTGATTGCACCGAAGCGGCAAGTGAAACCCGAGCACTTAGCTTATATCGTCTACACCTCTGGTTCCACAGGAAAGCCAAAGGGTGTCATGGTCGAATATCGGTCATTGATGAATATGGTCTCTTGGCATCAAGCGGTATACCAAATTACAGAACAGGATCGTGCGACTCAAATTGCGGGGATTGCCTTTGACTCAGCCGTCCAGGAGATTTGGCCTTATCTCACTGCTGGTGCAGCACTATACCTGTCGACAGAAGAGTTGCGAATCAATCCGGAGGCTCTACGAGATTGGCTCATTGATTTACGGATTACGGCTAGCTTTGCGCCTACACCTATTCTGGAAAGACTCTTGAAATTATCTTGGCCAGAGAAGACGGATCTCCGTTTTATCATTACGGGAGGAGATCAGTTAACACAGTATCCATCTGAACAAATCCCTTTTGCGGTGATTAATCAGTATGGTCCATCGGAAAATACCGTCGTTACCACTGATTGTTATGTGCCTGTAGGAATGACAACAGGTACTCCGTCGATTGGTCGGCCGATTGCGAATACAGAAGTATATGTGTTAGATTCTCACCTTCAGCCGGTGCCAGTGGGTGTGATTGGAGATCTCTATATCGGAGGAAAGAGTCTTGCTCGTGGCTATGCTAATCGTCTGGAACTCACAGAGGAAAAATTTATTCCGCATCCGTTTAAGTCAGGGGAACGTCTCTATTACACTGGGGACAAAGCAAGTTATCTGCCTGACGGTGATCTCCGGTTCCATGGTCGTATGGATGACCAAGTAAAGATTCGTGGTTTCCGGATTGAACTGGGAGAAGTTGAAGCAACTTTGCAGGCGCATTTGTCCGTAAAAGAAGCTGTTGTACTGGTAAGAGAGGATCATCCAGGAGACAAACGATTGGTAGCTTATGTAGTTGGTGAAGGAAGTGTAAATGAATGGCGGGAGCATCTGAAAACACATTTACCGAATTATATGGTTCCTGCACACTTTATTGAGGTAGACGCGATTCCGCTTACAACAAATGGGAAGGTTGATCGAAAGGCACTGAACAGCTTAACGATTCAAAAAGAAAGTACCTTTTCTACACCAATTATCCCACGGGATGAAATCGAGTATCAGCTGATTAGAATCTGGCAGGATGTGCTACAGATAGAAGATGTCCATGTAAACGATGATTTCTTCGATAGAGGGGGTCACTCTCTCCTGGTAATCAAATTGATTTCAAAGGTCAGAGAGAAATTTGGAAAAGAGATTAAGGTGTCCGCACTGATTGAGAACCCGACAGTGGAAGAAATCGCTTGTCTCATCCGTGACAATCATGGTATGGAAAAATCGTTATCGGTTCTGGTTCCATTACAAGAGTCAGAGAAAAGGCCTTTCTTCTGTGTTCATCCGTTTATGGGTAATGTATTCTGTTACATTCAGCTAGCAAGGTTACTCAAGGATCACTGCTCATTTTATGGTCTACAGAATCCTCTCGTAGAGAAAGAAGGAATGGACGGGTTGACTTTGTCGGAAGTAGTTCAACTCTACATCGAGGAAATGAAGCGAGTTCAGCCAGAGGGGCCGTATCGTCTGGGAGGATGGTCTCTGGGCGGTGCCATCGCCTATGAAATCGCAACTATACTACGGAACCAGGGAGAAGAAGTTGAGATGTTGGTACTCATGGATACCAAGGTACCTTCAGAACAGGATCACAAGACAGAGGATGATATGCTTTCTTATATATTGAAGCATTTCATCCATTTAGATCTAGTAGAGCAGGGAGAAGAACTCGTTCATCAACAGGACATGCTTGTTGATCAGTTGATCGTGGAAGGAGTGCTCCTGCCTGATGCGGATCTTACGAGTCTAAAGCAGATTATCAATGCCCACAGGAAGGGTCTAAATTTAATGGCAGAACATGTTTTAACGCCATATTTTGGGGAGGTCATCTACTTCAGTGCTGAAGAAGGTAGAGATTTATTCACGGATTGGAGGCCGTTATTACAGGGGAAAGTGAATAAGTATTCGGTGCCTGGGTCGCACGAAGAGATTGTCTTCTCCCCAGCAGTGGAAAAGATAGCCAAATGTCTCGTAAATGAATTAGAAGGGATAGAGGGAGCGTACCTTTCGTTAACCACAAAGTAGAGTGTCTAGAAAGATACAACTTTATGAACATAAATTTTCACTATCAAAGGTATTATTTGTGAATAGTGATGTGAATGCAAAAAAAGCCGCTTAATGACTGTACATCAAATTTGAGACATTACGAATATATCAATAGCAGCACTGTATAGGGTTCTGGTGCAATAGAGACATAGAAACATACATGGACAGTTCAATGACAGATTATGATGCAATTACCCTGAAGTTTCTGCACCAGAACCGAGTATCTTAATTATATTTCCAGGTGAAAATTGTATATTTACATTAATATGTAAATATACAATTTTTTTGATTTATATGTATTTCAAGGGTGTTACGTAATACATAAGATTTTACATCTCTAAAAAGGAAGTGATTTATAATACGAATTCACGCTGTAAAAATACCAAAGAATATTGATAATGATTTGTTTAATCAGTTTAGTAATTTGATTTCAAATGAGAAAAGAGAACGAATAAAGCGTTTAATAAAATTGGACGATATTAATAGGATATTGATAGGAGATTTGTTAGTCCGTTCTTTAATCTGTGAAAAATATAAAATTAATAATGACGAAATTAAATTTGTATATAATAAGCACAGAAAACCTTTTGTTAAAAATTTTTCTGATTTTCATTTTAATATTTCGCACTCAGGAGAATGGGTGGTTTGTATTACTGCTAATTCAAATGTTGGTATTGATATAGAAAAAATTTCAGAAATAGACGCTCTTAAATTAGCACAAGAATTCTTCTCAGAGGAAGAATTTCATGATTTATCTAATATAAATTCTGATGAACAAATTAGTTATTTTTTTGATCTTTGGACGTTAAAAGAAAGTTATATAAAAACTATTGGGAAGGGGCTTTATATCCCGTTAAATTCATTCTCCATAAAAAAAGAAGCTCAAAATTCAATTTCATACAAGAACATACCTCGAAATTTTCACTTTAGACAATATAATATTGAGCCTAATTATAAGATGTCTGCTTGTGCAACACTAGATGAGTTACCAAAGGAGATAATAATTAAAGATATTTATATAATTTGCCAGAATATAAACAAATTTTAATCGAAGGAGACAGTAATGACGAAGATTAAACTTTTTTGTTTGCCACATGCTGGGGGATCTGCGTTTAATTACTCAAAATGGAAAAAATACTTTAATCCATTTATTGAAGTAATCCCTATAGAGTTAGCCGGTAGGGGATATAGAATTGAAGAAAGCCTTTATCATAGTATTGAAGAGGCTGTAAATGATGTCTATAAAATTATTATTAAGCAGCTAAATAATTCACCATATATTCTATATGGACATAGCATGGGAAGTTTGATCGCCTATGAATTAGCCAGGAAAATACAAATTTCCAATGACGTATTACCTGAGTTTCTTGTTTTGTCTGGTAGAAATCATCCAAATAGCAAAATAAAAGATATCCGACACAATCTATCTAATGAACAATTTAAAAATGAAGTTATTGCTATGGGTGGTACACCATCCGAGGTGTTTCAATCAGAAGAATTAATGGAAATTTTTCTCCCCATTCTAAGAGCGGATTTTAAAATCGTAGAGACATATATACATAATAATAATATACAAGTATGTGACATTGATTTTCTGATCTTAAATGGAAAAAATGATGAATTAACTTCATATGAAGAGGTAAAAAAATGGGAGCAATACACAAATAAAATGTGTACATTCCACTCTTTTGAAGGTAAGCATTTCTTTCTACATGAAAACATCGAGGAAATAGCAAGCATAATTATAAGAAAGTTAGTTTCTCAAAGATCCTTAATGTATTTTTAGAATTTTCTAAATCGGTTTTAAGACTGGAAAAAATATCAAAGGTAAAAAAATTAGGTTCTAATACAAAAATCATTTGATAGAGACATAGAGATCTACATGGACAGTTCAATGACAGATTATGATGTAATTCAAAACAATTTATCATGTTTCGACAGAAGACTCCTTCTTCAAAAATGTGAAGGTGTGAAACAACAATTTTAGGTGAGAGATGAATGTTCTTAGGCGTGAGCCTATGCGTTTTTGAATACTGTAGTCAAAAACCACTTAGCATATAGGCTTGTCTTTTGTTGTTAGTAATCTAAGAGTAGTTTGGGTCTAACGATATTCTTTCTGTAAATTCCTACAAAAAGAATATCGTTTTTTTGCATTAATGTTATCCCATTTTATGATAATATCTTAACGCTTTTATGGTAATGTCCTTTATTTTAGCAACTTCTCCAATAGAAAATAAGTTTTTCACCCTAATCACTTCCTTTATATTTTTTCTAATATTACCGTTGACTCTCCTCTTAGAGGAGACATTATTATTATAATAAGATATTTACATACGAAATGAAAATTTACTTATATAAAAGGGAGTTTACAAAGATGGATAAAGTAATATACAGAAGTCTAGTTAAAGAAGATTATGAGTCTATTAAAAAATTGATTGGTGAAGCATTTGGCTTCAATGAAGGCAAAACTTAATGTATTTTATACTGTTATGATTTTTAAATAATAGTAAAAACCGTATCCCTCATTTGTGATACGGTTTTCCGCTTTATACCTTTATGGTTAGGTTGAACTTCTATTTTCTTAATTATCGCTCTCAGTAAAGGCTTGAAACTACTCAGCATTGAAATGCCGAGATTCCTACGAACGCCAGTGTAATCACTAGTTATTGTACGTAATTAATGCTGTAGAAAAAAAGGAGAAAACAACATGGAATGGGTTTATGAATTATTTCAGCAATATGGCTACTATGTAGTACTTGTTGGAACATTGTTAGAATATATTGCATTTCCGTTTCCGGGGGAGCCGACGTTAGTGTATGCGGGTTATTTGGCACATAAAGGAGATTTAGAATTACCGCTTTTAATTATTTTATCATTTATTGGTACAAGCGCTGGGATGACAATTCAGTACTTTTTAGGCAATAAACTTGGTATGCCTTTTGTACAGAAATATGGAAAATATGTATTTTTAACACAAAGAAAAATTGATTTAACGAGAATGTGGTTTGATAAATATGGATATTTCCTTATCTTTATTGGATTTTTCGTCCCAGGTGTACGTCATTTTACTGGTTACTTTGCAGGGATTATTAATTTACCCCTCCGTCGTTTTGCCATAACGATCTACTCTGGTGCTCTATTCTGGGTATCTTTCTTTTTAATCGGTGGCTATTGGCTAGGAGGAAACTTACATGATATATTTGAAGTGCTTGGACAGCACATTGGGAAAATTATCTTCGGAGCGATAATCATTGTAGCCATTACGTTAGGTATTCATTTTCGAAAAAAATTAAAGAGTGTATTTGTAAAAAGTATTGGCTATTAAAATAAAGTAGTAGACTGAAAAGGTGTTTTCTAATCATGAAAGCACCTTTTTATTATCAAAACCAAACCTCACAAACGGGTCTTTTTTCATTTTGACAAATTACTTACATTATCCTAGAACCGGGAAAAGATATATTTTATATAAAAAATCAATTATGAATATCCATACAAATAATTGAAAGAAAAAGAATTGTGTTAAATAATCTAAGTATAATTTTGTATAATTTAGGTAAATTCTGCTACTAGGAGGCTAATAATGAAAGGGTTAAAGAAAATATTTCCATTCTTTTTTCAAAACAAAAGGAAAGATACAGATAAAGAAAAAACGAATTATAAAGAGACGGCAACAAAAACACTTAACTATTTTATTGAATTAGAGCATTTCAATTTCATGAATTGCGATAAAGAGTCTATAACTATGCATTCATTTAAAAGTTTTTTTCACAAAGAACCTAATATTCATATACCAGATTTTATCAATCCTAATGGAACTCCACATCAGGATATGCAAATATTCCTTCAAAAAAAGGAAATAGCGCAAAAGGAAAATATCTTGCAGATAATAATGCGTCATTATTTTATTTACCAGTAGCAAAAAATGAAGTATTAAGGTATTTCTCGAATGAATCTAAGCAAAAAGCGAGTTTTACTGATTTCCAAAAGGACCCGAATAGTTTTTTGATCCATATTCAACTAAATCAGATGCTTAAGCTAATCCCTGATACCTCGCTCGAATCTAGTGTGGTGGTTAGTCCGATTGTGAAGTACTTTCTACGTACAGGGAAGAGTCTAAAGGAGCTAGAATCAGATTTAATCAATACGATATCATCTGTAATTGAAAGTGATAATTATGGAAAAAAAGACAAAACGCTTGAATTTAGTGGGTTGAAAGAACAAGATTCTTTAGAAAAAGATATCAATTATATACATATCAGATTTAAAAATTGGGAAGAGCTGACACGGAATATTCAAAGTATATTGCAATCATATATTTCAAAGAGACATTTCGATAAAGATGGTGTATTTCGGTTTTGCAGTGAAAAAGAATATGAAAAATATGTCCGTCTAACATATAAAGAACATGTAGGCGTAAACAGTTTTTATATAAATGATTTAGAAAAAGTAAAATATGAAATTAAAGATAGCTCTGTTGGTAAAGCTTTAGAAACCTATTTATCTTTAAGTAACTGGGAAGCATTAAAAAACTCAGGTGAGAGGGTGGATTTATTTAAGAATGAAAGTATAAGTGAAATGAAGAGCATATTACGAAAAATACCAATTACGAGATGGCCCTCGGAATTTCCATTAGGACTCATGCAGCAGGTTGCTTTAAATCTTATTATTGCAAAATCAAAAGAAGATAATGGCTTTATTTTTTCTGTTAATGGGCCACCGGGAACAGGTAAAACGACGTTGTTAAAAGACGTATTTGCGAATATTTTATTTGAAAAAGTAAAGTTTCTAAAAGAGGCCACAGATGTATTCTCAAAAGTGCAATTTGCGGAGGGACAAGAAGATTATTATTATTCCTTTCACCCTAAACTTAAGGAGTATCGTATTTTAGTAACATCTAATAATAATTCTGCAGTTGAAAATATAAGCGTGGATTTACCAAAAGATAAAGATTTACTGAAAAACGGTTATCAATTCTTGGGATTCGACAAAGAGAAAAAATGCTGGGGGAAAATTTCTGCGGCAATGGGAAAAACTGCAAATATAAAGGAATACTTCACTACAATTACAGAGGATTTACAGCGTGTTGGTGATTTAGAGCATGAAAACGTATATTCATTTAAACAATTAGAACAAAATGTGCTGAAAAAGATAGCTACGGTAAAAGAGAATGATGTCTTTCATAATGTTAATGAAAAGAAATGGCAAACATCAGAGGAACAATTTGTGAATATCGACGGTGAAAACAAAAATGAGCGGATGAATTGCGAGCGGAGTAAACTTTTTGCAAAGTTAATGAGTGAATATAATGCTTTTTTAATTGCAAATCAAGGCAGGATTGAAAAGAACTTATCTTTAGCAAAAACCTATTTTTTAGGCGGTAAAGAAAAAGGAAATCTTGATTCTCAAATTAACGAAGCCCAAAGAGACAATTTCATTCAAGCTATGTTTGATACTGTATTTTTACTCACTCCAATTATCTCATCAACATTTGCTTCCATTGCAAGGTTTTTAAAAGATTTAAAGACGGAGGATATAGGTTGGTTGTTTATCGATGAAGCAGGCCAAGCTACTCCCCAATCTGCAATAGGTGCGATTTGGCGCTCTAGGAATGTTGTTGTTGTAGGAGATCCCTTGCAAATTCCTCCTGTTGTTACATTAAGTGATGACCAACTTAAACTAATTGCAAATGACAGTGCTGGAATAAATGAGCAATATAATTTCTATTATCGTTTAACTAGAAATGAAGTCAGTGTTCAAGAGTTTGCTGATCTTAATAATAGATATGGAGGCGAGATGATTGACTCGAATCAGAATAAAACATGGTTAGGGTCACCTCTGCGTGTTCATAGAAGATGTGAAAATCCAATGTTTTCAATATGTAATGAAACAACGTATCAAGGTAAAATGTTCTACGGATTAACGGATACTAAAAGTAAAGAAAGTAAGCCTCAATATGTTAGCCAATGGTTAGATATAGGTGGGAAAACATATGGGTCAGGAAATCACTTTATTCCCGAACAAGGTGAAAAAGCAATTGAGATTGCAAAAAAATTCTCGCAAGATAACCCAGATAAATCTTGCTATATTATTTCACCTTTTGTAAGTGTTGTTCAAAAATTAAAGCAACTAAAACAACAAAAACTACCTGGGAAAGAGTATGAAAATATTGAAATTGGGACTGTGCACACTTTTCAAGGGAAAGAGGCACCGATGGTTATTTTTGTATTAGGAGTAGATAATCAAAAACAAGGTCCACTAAAATGGGCTTCTAGTACGCCAAATTTACTCAATGTTGCAGCAAGTAGAGCAAAAGAGGTATTCGTAGTGATTGGGAATGCAGAAAGTTGGGGGAAACAAGAGTATTTTGACATTGCTTATCGATATTTAGCAAAAGAATTAGCTGAAATAAAATGAAATAGACAACCTTATGAATTTTTAGAAATAGGAGCTGTAATGGTAAATTTACAGCTCTTTTTTGTTTTAGAGACAGATTTTAAAAAATTAATTACTTATTCAAATATATTTTTCCTGTTTTCTTAGTTTATAGAAGAAAAATATATATCCTTATACTATCGATATTGTATTTTTCAGAAAGGGGATGAATGATTTGGAGGTGTTGTATTCCACTGCTTCTTCTAAAACGAAAAGCGAAGATCTACCATTTGATATTTCCTGGCTTATAGATTGGTTCGTATCTTTATTTAAGGGAACCGGGGATTATATTGATGGTACAGTTCATGCAAGTGTACCTTCAATTTTCGATTATATTTTTGTTTTACTCTCTATCGTTATATTAATTTCGCTTTTAGTTTTTGGGGCTTCCTTATGGTTTAAGCATATTAAATGGAAGAAAAGATCTATCTATTTTGGTGTAGGTTCCATACTATTGATTTGGATTATACCAGTATTGGTATTAACGACACACTCTTTTAATTTTCAAAGCTTTATGTCTAATATGGTTGGATTGAAATCTTTTCGTACTACCAAGGCTATTCTTTCTGGAATAGAAGCGATGCATATGATAAAAAAGAGAAAATTATTTTACAGGACAAGTCTGTTCAAAATCAGAAAGAGTTTATTCCTCAAGTGTTTGGACTTATAGCATAAAATACGAGAACCTACTACCATCCATGTTCTTCTTCATATATCTGCACCAGAACCTGAAAAAGTGCATAAAGAAAAAAGAGAGTAAAACGTAATTTCCCTTAACAAAGTAATGTGCTGAATTCATTTTCTCAACACACAATATAGATAGATATGGTAAAATGGTAATTGGATGGGAGTCCAGCACTTATATTATTAAAATTAAAGTGGTTATCAAGTCAGAAAAAGGCACATTATAGGTGTCTTTTTTATTTTTTCAGATTTCTTCATTAGCAAAATAGTAAAATCTCATTCTCCCATCAAAAAAATACAATTATCATAGATAATTTCACGTACCATATTAAATTAATAAAATAAATTTCAGAAATAGGAGAAATCTAACAGTCCTTAACAAATTTTGAAGTAGGTACGGTGGTGTTACGTTCTGATGTGAAGAGGTTAGATATAGGAGAGAAGGAAACTTAGAAATGATTGATTTATTAGATTTTATTTTGTTTTCTCACGATGAAGCATTTCAAACTATCGGACAATTATGGAATACAAAAACGCAACAAATCTTAAGTGATGACATTGAAATACATTTTTCAGAGATACCAAAACTTGTAAAAAATAACGTAAAAAAAGTGAATCCGTGGGAAAATGCGTTTGTTCGTTGGATGTTATTACTGCCAGCACATGAAGACGAACATTTAACTCAAACATTGGAGGAGATTACGATGAATCAAGATCCGATTTTAAAGAAGGCAATGAATAAATGGGAGAATATAAGCCATGACTCTACATTCCGAACAGCGTATGAAGTTCGTGAGAAAGTACTTCTAGATGAACAAGCTAAAATAGCGCATGCTTGTGAAGAAGGTTTAGAAGAGGGGCTAGAAAAGGGCTTAGAAAAAGGGAGTGAACAAAGAAAAATACAATTAATTCGTGGTATGCATAAGAATGATATGCCGTTAGAAGACATTGCAAAATTCACTGGTCTAAATATTGAAGAAATTCACAAATTGTTATTATAATACATGGAATTATAAAAGTCTTTTATCCTTAAAGGTGAAAGTAAAAATTAGAAGGGGATATGCAACAGTTACACATATGAAAAAAATAATGAGGCAAGTAAACGTACTGAGCTAACGGGTGTGATTAAATTATAAGGTCAACCGGATTTTCTGGTTGACCTTTTTTATTTTGCTGGGCCAATAATAGCAGTAGCCTAGGGGTATCCAAACTTCAATTTTATGCTGGATTAGTTATTCAGTTATATATGGTTTAGTTGCCAAAGTTTTTGTGAAAAGCTCTGGTAATCATAGCCGCTGCTTCCTGGTGGGGCATATTTCTTTTCGCATAATATCTTACCGCGCCATCTCGATATTTCGTCACTTCGGGACCATATAACTCTAAAGCAACTACCGTTTTGACCGCTTGTTCAGCCCATGGAGCTACTTTATCTTTTAGCTTAGCATTTCCATCTTTTAAGCCAGGACTGAGTATCTTCATCATCCTGGAAACATAGGATCTTTAATCGCATACTCTTTTGGTGGTTCTACTCCCAGTAAATTTCGTATAAAATAGTCCCATCGTCGACGTATAAAGTAAACATCTACAGAAATCCCATGCTGCCGATTAGGGAGAATCAGTAGGTCAAAGTCTTTGTTTTCTTTAATCAAAGCATTTACCATTCGCATGGTTAAAGCAGGATGGACATTATCATCCAGGTCTCCTGTTACCAAAAGTAACTTTCCATTTAGGTTCTTAACCAATCTAGTATTATCTTGTTCACGGTATAGTTCTGAATTGAAAAGTCCTTGAAATCGTTCTCCCCAAGCTGCTAAGTATAAGCGTTGATCATGGTTCCCGCACCCAGATACTGCTACCTTATACACATCCGGATAAGTCAGTATAGCTCGAGCGGCTGCATATCCACCTCCAGATTCGCCGTAAATACCTACTTTTTCTGAATCTAAAAAAGGATACTGTTCCGCAAGTTGCTTAATAGCTACTACATGATCTTCAATTCCTGCAGACCATTCCAGCTTCCCATCAGAAAAATCATGAAAGCCCTTTGACCTGTAAGGTGTGCCTCTTCCATCCATTAGAATAACGGCGAAGCCAAGCTGTGCAAAAGATTGGGCACCGCCGACTAGATCAATCGGTTGTTCTACTGAATACTCCCCTCCCCAAATGAATTCTTTTGGCGTGTGGAGTAGTTGAGGACCACCGTAGATATAATCCAAGATGGGATACTTACACTCTGTGTTTGTGCTTGCAGGAGGAATCAGTACTCCGTACAAATCAGTCATCCCATCGGCAGCCTTGACAGTAAAACGTTCTGGTATTTGATATCCATTTGATAAGAGAAGTTCAATATCAGCTTGTTCCAGTTCACAAACTAATTTTCCATCGGTTGAACGCAATACAGATTTAGGTGGTATATCTACACGTGAAAAAGTATCTACAAAAAAACAATAATCAGGAGAAATAAACACGTCATGCTCAGCATCCTCAGGTGTAAGGAGCACTAAGTCTGATCCATCTAGCCGAACTCGATAAAGATGCTGAAAATAAGGATCCCGTCCCGGCTCTCGGCCGCTAGCAGTAAAATACACCCAACTTTTTTGTTCATCAACACCAATTAATCGACGGACTGTCCAGGATCCAGAGGTAATTCTGTTTTTAAGTCTTCCTGTACGACTATCATAAAGATAAAGGTGTGACCATCCGTCACGCTCGGAATGCCAAATAAAAGTGTTATCATGGCATAACCATTGGACATTTATACCTTTTCCACTTTTGATGTTGTAGAGATCTGTAAATAGGAAAGTCTCACTTTTCTCCTCTAACAAAGTTTGAATTTCACCAGTTTTTGCATTAGCGACAACAAATTGCATAGATCGATAGTCACGAGACATTTTTGTGAAATAAACAAAGTCGCTGTCGTTTGTCCAAAAAGCTGTTTGACAACTAGGACTGAGCGGTGATACTAATCCCGTAATCATAGGTTCTGTATCCAATTGAATCATCAATTGCTGTTCAATATCGCAAATTACAAATTGGGCTAATGGAAGGTGTTTATCTCCGACTAGTGGATAACGATACGAACGGATGACAGGCGGCTTTGCTTCTTCAGGAGGAACTGACTGTAGAAGAGACATTTTTCGTACCTTGCGTTGATCAAGCCGGTGCGTCAAGATTTGTTTGGAATCCGGTGACCAGAGTGCTGCTGGTGGAATTTTAGGATTATATAATCGTTTAACGACAGCGGAAATTTCTGATTCCGGTTGAATACCATAATCATAGTATCGCGTACCATCATGAGTTAGTTGGATGATTTTCCCTGTTTCTAAAAAACGTACAAATAAATTATATCCTTTGATAAACGCAGACCAGCGCCCGTCAGGGGATCGAAGTTCATGCGCAGGTACTTTTTTAGTCCTGATTTGTTTGCACTGGTATTTAGCTAAATCGTAAATCCACGTGGATTCATCTACTTCAAATTGAATTGCCTTCTCTTCATTGATATAAGTAAAGGAATTGAAGGGAAGGTTATCTGGGTCGACCTGACGGTTAATTACATTTGAGAGAGACTCTGCAAGCCTAGCATGATCAAAAGCGGATTCTTTAGTGTTTAATCGTGGATTAACTAATACAAATTGTTTGCCGCATTCACTTTCTTTTTGTATATCTCTTTGATACCAAAAACGGCTTCCTTTATCTAACCAATTAGGAAAAACCTTACCGTTACATACATCTTTTACAGTGTTCCAAGAAAGCAGACGCTCTGCTTTCTCATACTGTTCATAGGTTACTGATAATGACATATCTATCACTCCTTTAACTATTTAAAACATCCACTCTAGTACACTAGAAACATAGAAACATTCATTTTTCACATTCGAGGATTTGATTATGATACGAATCTAAACATCTTAGGGGTAAATTCTTTTTGCACTGAGCAGATTTTACACGTGCTGGTTCACCTACTTTTTTAATCAAATGCATAACTGGAAGCCACTTAACATACAAGTATCATGATGTTCAAGTTTTCTAGATTTATTCGGTAGTTAGCTTTTTTAGTTTGAATTTCTTTATAAGTTTTTTCAGTTGCCTTTCGTTTAAGATAACTCCACCTTACAATGTTAATCTTTCCCTTAACTGTCATTTATCTTACAATAATCTTACAAAAGGGAAATGTTAGTTTTAAGCAAGATTTTAACTAGTAGAAACGGGGGAGAAGATGGTGAGAACTATTTTAATCGTTGATGATGAGCCTGAAATCATAGAGATACTAAGACTTTTTTTGGAAATGGAAGGCTTTTCGATACTGGAAGCGCGTGATGGTAAATCAGCTTTAAATTTTATACAGAAATTTAAAATTGATCTAGCTATTATTGACATTATGATGCCGAATATTAATGGGTACGAATTGATTAAAATAGTTCGGAAAGAATATAAAATGCCTATTATTATTCTTTCTGCCAAAAATCAAGAAATGGATAAAATTATGGGACTAGGGCTAGGAGCAGATGATTTTATATCGAAACCATTCAGCTTGTTGGAGGTATTAGCGCGAATCCAAGCTCAACTTCGAAGAACATATGATTTTAATACTGACTCACTTAATCAAGAGGGTTCTCAAACATGTATTGATGACCTAGTGTTGGATCACCACTCTTGTATTCTTGACAAGCGGGGACACGAAATTAAACTTAGCGCCCTTGAGTATAAATTATTGAAGTTATTTATGGGGGAGCCAGGTCGTATTTTTACGAAAAAACAAATCTTTGAGAACGTGTGGTCCGATCATTATTATTCGGATGACAATACTATTATGGTTCAAATCAGTAGATTGAGAGAAAAAATTGAAGATCATCCGAGAAATCCAGTTTATTTAAAAACTATACGAGGCTTAGGTTATCGATTTGCTAAAAAGGAAGAATTGAATGAGCGATAAAAATAAGATATTTAACACCTTAATTAAAACTTATGTTTTCTTCTCGTTGACCGTTGGAATTACTGTCGTTATCTTGCTGGTCATTTTAAATTTTCAAATGATACAGAAGTTCGATAATACTATGTTGTCTAATTTAAAAGCGACTGAAATCGTACGACAGAACTATGCAGACATCCCCTCTGAGGCAATTGAGTCATTTGATGGTTGGGTAGAAATTCTCGATGAAAATCTGCAAGTTATTTATGTTAAAGGAAAAAAACAAGATAAATCGTCCGCCTATACGGAAAAAGAATTAAACACCCTTTTTTACGACCAAGAGGAGAATCCGTACTACTCTTCTCTAGCACCATTTAAAACGAAAGACGGGAAAACAGCTTATTGTCTCGTTAAGATTCCAAAAACATATGTAAAGAAAGAGTTCTTGATAACAAGTGCAGCGAAAGACCATATTACAGCTTTTACAAAATTGCTACTTCAAACCTTTGTCCTTTTTCTCCTTTTATTCGGGCTTAATGTATATATATATAGCCGCTGGATGGCTATGAAAATAACAAATCCTTTACGTTCAATTGCTGATGGAATTAGAAACATCACAAATGGCTATTACTACAAAAGGCTTCGTTTTAAATCCAACTATGAATTAATGCAAATACAGAATGACTTTAACCTAATGGCTGAAAAACTAGAAAAAACAGAAATTGAGAAAAAACAATTAGAAAAAAGCAAGCAGCGCATGCTTGTCCATATCTCTCACGATTTAAAAACTCCTATTACAACTATTCAGAGCTATGTTGAAGCACTACAATTGGGTCTTATTAAGGAGGAAGCGAGGAAACAGCAAGCTTTACATACCATACATACAAAAGCACGACTCGTTACAGAATTAATTGAGGATGTCTTTGAGTTGTCTAAACTTGAAAGCCCTGACTATCCATTTCCAACTGACACATTGGATATTTGTGAATTTATTCGTGAAATAGCTGCAGAATATTATAGCCTGTTTGAAGAAAAACAATTTAACTTTCAATTTGAAATCCCTTTTCAGAAAATATACGTTTTGTTTAACTATACATTGTTATATCGTGCCGTTTCTAACGTACTGTCCAACGCCCTAAAATACAACCCAGAAGGAACAAACATTCTTATTTCACTAATTGAAGATACTCAAAAGATACATATCAATATCATCGATGATGGCATCGGCATTCCTTATGCGGTAAAAGAAAAAGTATTTGAAGCATTTTTTAGGGGAGATCAATCAAGAAAAAGCGACGGGGGAACAGGTCTTGGTTTAACCATTTCAAAACATATTGTGGAGAAACACGGAGGCCAAATTTATTTACATACAGACGAAGGGAAAACGAGATTTCAAATCACCCTTCCTAAGACTGGTTACAATAAGACTCTATTGCAAAAATAATGAAGTTCTTTTTAACTAAAATCTGAAAGCTTATCACCCAACTAATAATTTCACGATTAAAAGGCATCCATGATGGTGGAAAGATACAAGATGCGTTCTCCAAATGTCAAGTATGTCACATCAGTAAACCATTTTCATTGGGAGCTGATACTTTAAATTGTCGTTCTAAGAGATGTGGTACTACCACAAATTCAGCACCATTGCTATACTTCTTTTTCTCTCGACGTACCCGTGATAGTAAATTGTAATGTTTCATAATACATAATAGGGATCACTATACATACCCATCAAGCTAATATTTTGAAGTGTCCCCAAAACGAAAATTTTATTATTTTACAGTTATTTATGAGAATTCAACTCATTTTCTTCGTTTTGGGGTATTTGCTTTTCTTAACTTGATGGCGATGGTCCAATAGGATGCTTTTTATCATTTGATTATTAGCCCGCATCAATGGGGCTTTACGGATAGTTCATACATAACCTCTTTGCTTTAGCTGAATTTTGAAGTGGGAGTGTTACTGTCCGTCGATGCGGGATAAATTAACAAGTAAATGATAAGGAGAGCTGATAAGAATGATATATTTATTAGCAATTCTTTTTCCACCACTTGCGGTTCTACTTTGCGAAAAACCGTTTCAAGCAATTATAAACTTCTTTTTGACATTGATTGTTTGGGTACCAGGAGTTATCCATGCGATTCTTGTGGTGAATGATAAAAAAGCAGATAGGCGTCTTGAAAAACAAATTAGAGCATATGACAAAATCAATAATAGAAATAAAGATTAAGTGGTATGTCTAAAAGCTCATATTACAAAGTCTTATTTTTTGAAGGAAGCCGACTTTTATTTAAAAAAGTCGGCTTTTGTGTTACATATCAAATTCAATTGTTTTTTCTTCACCAATTGTTACAGAGTCTTTATTTTGTGGTGCTTTAAATACTAATTTTAAATGATTAATTTTTTCGGGATCACCATCGAGAAGGAAGACTACACTGCCTTCTTATTTTTCTTTGCCAGTAAATTCACCACCAATTTGCTGACTTAATAACGGATGAGCTTCTTTTTGTTCACCATCATTTGTTATAATTGTATCTTTGTTTGGAAAAAAGGAATTTGTATCATCTGCTTTGTTTTCTGCTAGCATATAAATTGTAACAATCGTTCCTTATATTAAGTATAACAAATGAGAATAGGTTATTTGCAGAATTTTATATCTAAAGGTCTTTTTGCTGGGGAGTCATGCTTTATATGTTCTTGTTAAACTCTTTTAAGTTGTAGCATGAGAAAAAAGAATCTGTTACAGATTCTTTTTTTCTTTTATACATATTGGATTAGGAGAGTATGTTAAATCCTTGAAGGGAGCAAGGATTTAACGGTAATAGTAACCGTGGTATTAATGTAACATAGTTGACTCATATAGTTAATTGATAATGTTTGTATTGAATATTACCAATGTTTAGTATAGATACTTACTACTATAAGTATAGTGGTAAGTGATTTTTAGGATTGTTTCTTAAAAAGTGTACGATGAAAATTGTTTTTATAGAAGGCATATAACTGAGTCATGATAGGGCGTTATATAACATTTTATATCCTGATTGAATATTTAATTTATCCCTCTATTCGCGGGTAGTAAGCTCCCCACTGATTAAAGTTTCACTTTAGCGTTCGATAAAGTATTAAATCGAACTGGCAAAACACACACCTATTTTAATCGATTCTTACTATATTCATATTGTCGGAATCGATCAAGTATATGGACAAGTTGGAGGGGAGATTGAAGTATTTCTCTAAGTATTTAAATGTGATATTACAAAAGGAGGAGATGAATAATGGGCAAACATATTATTGATATTTCTAAGTGGAATGGTAATATCGATTGGGATGTGGTAGCACCTCAGATTGATCTTGCAATATGCCGTGTGCAGTATGGTTCGAGAACAGTTGATGAGCGGTATACAAGCTATGTAACGAATCTGGAACAACGTGGTATTTCACATGCAGCATATGCTTATGGTTGTTATGTTTCTGTTAAAGATGCAATTGTAGAAGCAAAAGATTTTATGGCAAGAGTAAGTGCTAACGCTAAATTTCTTGTTCTTGATGTTGAAGATGATACGTTAAAAAGTTGTGGTCCTGATCAGTTAGCTGAAGCATCCCAAGCGTTTATTGATACTTGTAAAGCTGCGGGTTGGAAAGTTGGATTGTACGTAGGTCATCACATGTATAATAAGTATGGTTTAAGTGGGGTGAGAGCGGATTTCCTTTGGATTCCGCGATATGGTGGTAATAAACCAGCATATCCATGTGATATATGGCAATATACTGAAACAGGAAATATTGACGGGATAGGAAAAGTTGATTTGAATTATTTAGTTAGCGATAAGTCACTTTCATGGTTTATAGATGGTACAAGTCAGGTGCAGGACAATTTAGGACAACCAGTAGGTATTGGAATTGCTATTTCGAAATACCCTGAAGGTTACGGAATTAATCTATATAAGAATCCTGAAGAGCCTATATTTACTGGACATATCACAAATAAAATTCCGTATCTAATTTTTGAAGGATATTGGGGTGGTGGAGATAAGGATATGATTAAATTAGGAAACGAGAAACAGTGGGTGAAATTAGAGCACTTTGATGTAGAGTGGTTCCATGCATATTCAAACTACCCTGTTGGATATGGAATTAATTATTATGCAGAACCTGAATGTATAAATTTTAAAGGTTTGATTGATGGTTCAAGTTCTTATCGTGTTTGGGCAAGAAAAGAGGGTGCTATTGATATTGGACAAAGCAGCTGGATTAAAGAGGAGCAAGTAGTGATCAAGTAGTATTGGAAGCTATATTTAAATTTTAAAAATGGTATTACATTCGATAAACAATGTAATACCATTTTTGTTTTACATAAGATAATCATTTATACAATGATATAAATTGCTTCCTATTTATCATGCTATTTACAAGTAATATCACTACTTCGAAAGTCAGTGCAAGAAAAGAAGTTAGGAGAATGAGGAACCTTACTGATTAAATTTTGGTGTGACGATAGGAATTTCTAATATAGGTGTCATAATAATAGCTTTTGGATTGCGCGTTTCGTAATCCTGTGTATATACTTTCTGGTACATCGTAAAAATCATATGTGCCATTTCTGAATTCAATTCGTAAAATCATAGATGATGGATTATAACCTACAGCGACTAAGTTTTTAGAAATTACTGGATATAAAGTCATGTTAGTTCATCTCCCTTCTTCAATATGTTTAGCTGTTAAGAAAGGGAAATCCTGCTAATTTATAGAATTATAATACTTAGATGCTATACATTGCATATTATATATCCATTTTGATTTTCCGACATATAAGTCGCTGCTATGAAGAACAAAGGGTGGCCTGCACTCATTTTCTATGGGGGAGGAAGAGGGTCTGATCGCTTCTATGCATGGCCGGATGCTCTCTTTTACCTAAAAAAGAAAGGTTTTATGTCGGTTTTTCAATTTGTATTTATATAGTACTGTTTTTTGTGATCGCTTAGTTTATTGTGAGTTCACACGAAATTCATATTGGTGTGATATTTTTATTTCACTATTGATTTACTAGTAATAGTTTTTCAAATAAAAAAGTTTGACCAAATGAAAAAAAAGTATATTATTTATACGAGGTTATATGTTTTTTTATACTTTGCTGTTTAAAATTTTCGAATTAACTTATGCCAAAAGCAAAATGAAAGCCAACCTCTTATATTATATGTGTTACATGTAAGTATTATTAGAAAGATAGAGGGGAAAAAGTTGTCCAAAGTATATAGGCTTATTTGTTGAGGTGAAATCAAGATGTTGGTTTCATTTTCGTGTAAATCAACGGGAGAATTGAAAGGCAGGAGAAAGCAAGATGTCAGAAAATTATCGCTCTCGAGAAGAGCGAAGACAAGTACAAAAGAAAAAGCAACCAAGTGCTAATGTAGAAAAAACGAAAGGTAAAACATCGTTTTTTCGTAAATTTTTAATTGGATGTTTAATACTTGGAATCGTGGCGCTCGTAGGAGGAGTAACTACTTTTTTCATTATGATAAAAGATGCTCCGAAACTTGAAAAGGAAAAGCTTGTCAATCCATTATCAGCAAAAATTTATGATAAAGATAAAAAGCTGATATATGAATATGGGAAAGAGAAACGAACAAATATTACGTATGATCAAGTACCTAAATTAATAGAAAATGCATTTTTAGCTACAGAGGATGCACGTTTTTATGATCATAGTGGTGTTGACTTCAAAGGGACTGCACGTGCTGTTTTAGTCAGCCTTACTGGGAATTATGGCTCACAAGGCGGAAGTACAATTACCCAACAGGTTATTAAAAACTATTTCTTGTCTATGGATAAAACCCCTAAGCGTAAGGCACAAGAAATATTTTTAGCTTATAAGTTAGAACAGCAATATTCAAAACATGAAATATTAGAAATGTATTTAAATAAGATTAATTTAGGGAACCGCTCATATGGTATTGCAACAGCAGCTGAAAACTATTATGGAAAAGAATTAAAGGACTTAACTTTACCACAGGCTGCGATGCTTGCAGGACTACCAAAAGGCCCTAGTATTTATGATCCAACAAAACCGCAAAATGTAGAGCGGGCAACAGAGCGTAGAAATGTTGTCTTACATTTAATGAATCGACATGGATATATTTCGAAAAAACAAATGGAAGAAGCATCGAAGGTCCCTGTAACCGACGGACTACTTCCTCCTAAAGAAGTTACAGAAATGCCATATCCAGCATTTATAGACGCTGTTGTGAAGGAAGTAGAGAAAGAGTTACCAGATGCAAACGTTGGATCTGATGGGTTATCTATTTACACAACTTTAGACCAAGAAGCGCAGAAATATGCTGATGATCTTTTAAACAAAAATATTATTAGTTATCCAAATGATAAATTCCAAGGTGCTTTTACATTTATGGATACAAAAACTGGAGAAATTCGCGCTATAGGTAGTGGACGTGGTGAAAATAAAGCGACATTCAAAGGGCATAATATGGCAATTGAACTAGATCGTTCAGCAGGTTCAACAATGAAGCCAATTTTTGACTATGGTCCAGCAATTGAATATTTAAAATGGCCAACTTATCATCAACTCGATGATTCAGCATATAAATATTCGACAGGACAACAGGTTCAAAATGCTGATAAAACGTATAAAGGTATGATAACAATGCGTGAGTCTCTTAAATGGTCTCGTAACATACCAGCAATTAAAACAGCAAAAGAGGTAGGATTAAGTAAAGCACAAAGCTTTGCAGAAAGCTTAGGTATTCCATTTAAAAAAGATGCAGTTGAGTCAACAGCAATTGGTACAAATGAAGTATCGCCAACTGAAATTGCAGGAGCATATGCTACATTTGGTAATGATGGTAAATATACAAAACCACACTTTGTTAAAAAAGTGGTTTATCCTGATGGGAAATCACAAAGTTTTGAACCAAAATCGAAACGTGTTATGGAAGATTATACAGCATATATGATCACAGATATGCTACGTTCTGTTGTGAGTTCTGGTACTGGTACAGCAGCTAATGTAAGTTCTTTAGATGTGGCAGGTAAAACAGGAACAACAAACTATTCATCTGAACAAATATCGAAATATGGTATACCATCTAGTGCATCGCGTGATAGTTGGTTTGCGGGTTACACACCGCAGTATACAATGGCAGTTTGGACTGGATATATGAAAGATAGTCCTGAAGATTATATAAGCAGCAAAAATACGAAAATTGCACAACAGATTTTTAAAGAAATGATGAGTAAATTTGGAACAAATACGTCACGCTTTAAGGCGCCAAGTAGTGTTGTTCAAGAGGGTGATGAATTACGTGTGAAAGGTGCAAAACGAGATTCTTCTCCAAATCCGAGCACGTCAAATTCAAACTCAAGTGAACAGCAGAAAAATGATGGTCAAAATAAACAGCAAGAACAGCAGCAACAAACAGATGGAGATAAAAAACAACAAGAGCAAAAACAAAATGAAGAAAATAAGCAAAATAATGATCAAAATAAGCAAAATGAAGACAATGCAACAAATAATCAAGGTGGAAATGATCAAGGGAATACAACCCCGCCGAGCAATGGAAATGGTCAAGGGAATACAACTCCGCCGAGCAATGGAAACGGCCAAGGAAATACAACTCCACCAGGCAGTGGAAACGGCCAAGGAAATACAACTCCACCAGGCAGTGGAAATGGCCAAGGGAATACAACCCCGCCAGGCAGCGGAAATGGCCAGGGGAATACAACTCCACCAAGCGGTGGAAACGGCCATGAAAATGCAACACAACCGAGCAATGGAAATGGTCAAGGAGAGGCAACTCCAAATGGTGGTCAATAAATATAATGTTTTTTAAAGTTTCAATCATATAAAGTTGTATGGAAAACACCTAGGATACCGGAGAGTGATCGGTAACTTAGGTGTTTTTTTTGTATGCTATCATGTATAAAAATACTGTATATGAAATGGAAGAATATATATATGTTCAAATGTTGAAGGTCCCATAAAAATTTTGAAAATAAATTGATGGGAAATGATAGAAAATCTGGAGAGGTGGATACGGAGAATGGGGAGGATGACCATAATAGGTAGTGCCACTAGGAGGTGTGCCGTGATGCCAAAATGAAGGTGTTACTCCACCTGATAATTGATATTGCTGCCAAGTTGCTGGGAGTTCAATGCCAACATCAGAAGTTGCTGTATGAACGGGAACAGAATGGACAGAAGGAGAGGCAACTGGGGCTACAACGGCAATTCTTGTTGGAAATAAATACATAAAAGAATCACCCCTAAATCGTATTATATAGCAGTATATTCTTGCACGAGCTGCAAATGTGCACGCGAATTTTTACAGAGTATAGAATGTATATAAAAAAGAACAAGAAAGAACAGAAATGAGTTCTTTCTTGTTGGAAAGACATTTAGATATTGTAGTAGTTTCATTAACAGCAATCGTGGTCGTTGCCAATAGCTAACGCGCTAAAAGAAACCGGACCTACTATTGCAGCTTCGGCACCAGCAGTCATATTTTCAACAGTAAGCGTGTAAATATGAGTTCCAGATCTTAGATCTTTGTCAATTGCTTGGAAGGTTACAGCATAAAATTGTTCTGAATCAGTGGATTCGATCCCAACTTGAGTGTTGAAAATCTCAGTATTATCGCGGAAAATACGAAATACGATTTGAGCGATGTTTGTAACTCCTTCAACTCCAACTGTTGCGATTAATTCTACTGTGTTGTCACGGGAGTCTCTACGTGGAATATTTACTCGTAACTGAGCAACTGAATTTCTTTTTGGAGAATGGTCAATTGGAATTGGTTGTCTTGCATTTGTTTTACTACGTGGCTGAATAGCTTGAAAATCAATAATATGCGTTATAATTCTCACCACCTATTGTTTGATACCTTATAATATGAAGACTCTAGAGAATAGCTTGGACATTCTTACTAAAAAGGTATATAAGCTCTACAGAAAACTTTATTAAAAAATCGTATTGGGGGCATGAAGTTAAAATGAAGAGCCGCTTTCAATAATTATATTCAAAAAAAATATAAACTTATTTAATAGTTCAATAGTCGAAAGACTAACTCCAACTATAGATGGTGGACTTTTTTTATAAAAACACATCTATTTACGGAAGGAAGTTCCTGTATAAAAAGATACAATATGATTGTAATAAATAATATCTTTTATGAGTTTTTATATGGAGATAATAGCACCATTCAGCCTAGTTATTCTTTAGGAGTGGCTTTTGAGGTGTCAGAAGATATAGCCGCATCTGTTGAACAGGATGGCATTCAATTTTTTTTGTCGATTCCGACGATATTTGGTATTTTCGGGACTGTGATTTAGTAGTAAGCTATCATAAGAAAATGGACGAAATTGAATTTAACTATGTAAAATAATAATTTTATTAAAAATGAAAATATTTTATATAAAAATTGTATTTAATTAATATCGATATATAAAATAAGTGTGAGCGAGTTGTGTATATGTACAACTCGCTTTTTTGTGTGCTGAAAAAAGATAATAAAATATACGGAGTAAATTGTTTGTTGTATAAGCTTTATATGGAATTTTATTGAAAATCAATATATTTCGGTTTAAAAGAAAAAGAAGGGACAACGGGCTTTTTGATAAAAAATTTAGACTTTATTCTTAAAAAACAATTTTATTACAGCAGGAAAAGTATAGGAAACTTATCATTATAAAATAAATTGAAATCTTCTAAAAACTCTGATACATTGAAATAGAAATGTAGTTCACAATGTTGTAAAGGCTTACAGTTATGTGCACGAAGATCTATTAGGATTGGAGGAAATGATAATGAAAGCTGAAGAAAAATTTTCCCCGGGATTAGATGGTGTAGTCGCAGCGGAGACGAAAATTTCGTTTCTCGATACGGTAAAAGGTGAAATTGTTATTCAAGGATATGACTTAATTGAACTATCAAAGACAAAAGGTTATTTAGACATTGTGCACCTTTTATTAGAAGAACATCTACCAAATGAGGATGAAAAGGAAAAACTTGAAAAGAAATTGAAGGAAGAATATGAAGTACCAGAAGGTGTATTCAATGTTTTAAAAGCATTGCCAAAAGAAACACACCCGATGGATGGGTTACGTACAGGTGTATCAGCATTAGCTGGTTATGATAACGATATTGAAAACCGTTCGCTAGAAGTGAACAAAAGTCGTGGTTATAAATTGTTAAGCAAAGTGCCAAATATTGTTGCGAACAGTTATCATATTTTAAACAATGAAGAGCCAATCGGGCCGCTTCAGGAGTTATCGTATAGTGCGAATTTCTTCTATATGTTAACTGGTAAAAAACCGACTGAGCTTGAAGAGAAAATCTTCGACCGCTCTTTAGTTTTATATAGTGAACATGAAATGCCAAACTCTACATTCACAGCTCGCGTTATCGCATCTACGCAATCAGACTTATATGGTGCTTTAACAGGAGCAGTCGCATCCTTAAAAGGAAGCCTACATGGCGGTGCAAATGAAGCAGTTATGTACATGCTGTTAGAAGCTGGAAATGTTGAGAAATTTGAAGAGTTACTGCAAAAAAAAATATATAACAAAGAAAAAATCATGGGATTTGGACATCGCGTCTACATGAAGAAGATAGATCCAAGAGCACTCATGATGAAAGAAGCTTTAAAACAGTTATGTGATGTAAAAGGTGATTATACATTATATGAAATGTGTGAAGCTGGAGAGAAAATTATGGAGAAGGAAAAAGGAATCTATCCGAATCTAGATTATTATGCAGCTCCAGTATATTGGATGTTAGGTATTCCAATTCAACTGTACACGCCAATCTTTTTCAGTTCTAGAACAGTAGGCTTATGTGCGCATGTTATTGAACAGCATACAAACAATCGCTTGTTCCGCCCACGTGTAAATTATATCGGCGAGCGACATGTGCTTAGCAAATAAAAACAACTGGGGAGTTGTTAAGGCCGCCCGCCAGGTGGGTGTTTGACCGACACCCATCCTCAATAATAACGAATTTTCGACAGAAAGGGAAGGATAGCATGATTAAAACAAATGAAATTAAACAAAAAGATGCAATTTTAGAAGAGATTACGGATTATGTATTAAATAAAGAGGTGACGAGCTCAGAAGCATTTAGCACAGCACGCTATGTGTTACTTGATACGCTTGGATGCGGAATTTTAGCGCTGCAATATCCTGAATGTACGAAACTCCTTGGACCAGTTGTACGAGGAACAGTTGTGCCAAATGGTACACGTGTACCAGGAACATCATTTGTACTTGATCCAGTACGCGGTGCTTTTAATATTGGATGTATGATTCGTTGGCTGGATTATAACGATACATGGCTTGCTGCAGAATGGGGACACCCGTCTGATAATTTAGGTGGAATTTTAGCTGTTGCAGATTATGTGAGCCGCGTTCGTATTTCAGAAGGAAAAGAACCATTAAAAGTACGCGATGTACTTGAAATGATGATTAAAGCTCATGAAATCCAAGGTGTACTTGCATTAGAAAATAGTTTAAACCGCGTTGGTCTTGACCATGTATTATATGTAAAAGTAGCGACAACAGCAGTTGTTACAAAAATGCTTGGTGGCACGCGTGAAGAAATCTTTAACGCATTGTCTCATGCATGGATTGATAACTCTAGTCTTCGTACATATCGTCATGCCCCAAATACAGGTTCACGTAAATCATGGGCAGCTGGGGATGCAACAAGCCGTGGTGTTTACCTTGCACTTACTGCATTAAAAGGTGAAATGGGTTATCCAACAGCATTATCTGCACCAGGATGGGGATTCCAAGATGTATTATTTAATAAGCAGGAACTAAAATTAGCAAGGCCTTTAGATTCTTATGTAATGGAAAATGTATTGTTTAAAGTATCATATCCAGCAGAATTCCATGCTCAAACAGCTGCAGAATGCGCAGTGAAATTACATCCAGAAGTGAAAGAGCGATTAGAGGAAATTGACCGTATTACAATTACAACACATGAATCGGCGGTTCGTATTATTGATAAAGAAGGTCCATTAAATAACCCAGCTGACCGCGATCATTGCTTACAATACATTACTGCAATTGGTCTATTAAAAGGCGATATCGTTGCAGATGACTATGAGGATGAAGTTGCATTTGACCCTCGTGTAGATGAATTACGAAATAAGATGGTTGTTGTAGAAAATAAACAGTATAGTTTGGATTACCTTGATCCGAACAAGCGCTCAATCGCCAACGCTGTTCAAGTTCATTTTAAAGATGGCACAGTAACAGAAAACGTAGAGTGTGAATACCCATTAGGTCACCGTTTCCGTAGAGACGAAGCGATTCCAAAGGTTGTTCAAAAGTTTTCTGCAAATATGGCTGTTCATTATTCTAATAAACAGCAAGAAAAAATTCATGAAGCTTGTTTGAATGAAGAAAAGTTAGAAAATATGAATGTAAATGAATTTGTAGATCTTTTCTTAATTTAAGTATAGGGGGAATAAGAATGGCTTGGGTTGTGAATAAACCGTCAACACAAGAAGAGCTTGCTAATCGATTCCGAGCTTTAGTAGAGGCACCTGAAATTTTACAAATCCCTGGTGCTCATGATGCAATGGCTGCTCTTGTTGCAAAAAACACTGGGTTTTCAGCTCTTTATTTATCGGGAGCTGCTTATACAGCAAGTAAGGGTTTGCCAGATTTAGGTATTGTAACGTCTACTGAAGTAGCTGACAGAGCAAGAGATCTTGTTAGAGCAACGGACTTACCTCTTCTTGTCGATATTGATACAGGATTTGGTGGAGTGTTAAATGTAGCAAGAACGGCTGTAGAGATGGTGGAAGCAAATGTAGCCGCTGTCCAAATTGAAGATCAACAATTACCGAAAAAATGTGGACACTTAAATGGAAAAAAACTTGTTTCCACTGAGGAATTAGTACAGAAGATTAAAGCGATTAAAGAAGTAGCACCAACACTTGTTGTTGTAGCACGTACAGATGCTCGCGGTGTAGAAGGATTAGATGCAGCAATTGAAAGAGCGATTGCTTATGTAAAAGCAGGTGCAGATGCTGTTTTCCCGGAAGCACTTCAATCCGAAGAAGAATTCCGTTTGTTCAACAGTAAAGTAAATGTTCCGTTGCTTGCGAACATGACTGAATTTGGGAAAACTCCATATTATAGTGCAGAAGAATTTGCAAATATGGGCTTCCAAATGGTGATTTATCCGGTTACATCACTTCGCGTTGCAGCAAAAGCATATGAGCGTGTGTTTATGCTAATTAAAGAAACAGGCTCACAAAAAGAAGGGTTATCTAACATGCAAACGAGAAGTGAATTGTATGAAACAATTTCGTATCATGATTTTGAGGAATTAGATAACGGAATTGCAAAAACAGTTTTATCTGAAGATCAATAGAACAGAGAAGAAAGGCGATGATGGGACATCTTGGGCAAGAACAACTGCTTGATGTGAGAATTCATCGCCTTTTTATATGATTTGAATTGTTGTATACAAGAGGTGAGAAGATATGAGTTCTACAAAAGATTTCTCTGTAGAAAAATGGATGCAGCAAGATTTCCAGTTTGTGAGAAGTAACGATACGATTACTGAAACAGTTAAACTTCTTATTAAAATATCAAAGGATGAACTTCCTGTGCTAGATGGAAAGCAAATGATTGGCATTGTAAAACTAACAGATTGTATTCAGTGGATACAACAAAAAAGTGATAAAAGTATGTTAGTTCATATGATTGTCACTAATTCTATTAATAAGGGTAGTATGAAAATAACTATGAACGAATTACAGGATATACCATTTTATGTGACAACTGAACAAGACGGAGTACTTGTAGGAATCATAGACAAGCCTGAACTTTTCGCTTTTCAAAAGTTTCTAAAACAGCAATTACAAGAATCACAACAATTAATTGAATGGTTTCGTTTGTCTTTCGACACTGCGTATGAAGGCATTGCGATTGTGGATGAAAACGGCGTCATTCAAATGTTTAATGATACGTATAGCCGCTTTGTCGGAGTATCGAAAGAAGAAGCAATTGGACAACTGGCCGAAAATGTAATTGAGAATACGAGGCTTCCAGTTGTATTAAAAACAGGGGTACCAGAAAGAAATCAAGTGCATCGTTTGCAAGGCCAAAATTTAGTTGTGCATCGGATGCCGATTTGGAAGCAAGGAAGAGTGATAGGTGCTGTAGGCATGCTTATTCATGAAGGGATTTCAGATATTTATAAAATACTAGAGAGGTTTGATCAAAAAGATAGTGCTGTCAAACCGTTATTTTCTAAACCGAAGAAGAAGCAAATTCGATTCGAAGATATTCTTGGAGAAAGTCAGACGATTTCTGAAACGAAAAAAATGGCTCGAAAAGCAGCTGGGTCGAAAGCGTCTGTGTTAATTACTGGAGAAAGTGGTGTTGGTAAAGAGCAATTTGCAAGAGCTATACATGATACAGGTATAACAAAAAACGGTCCATTTATCAGTGTGAACTGTGCTGCTATTCCTGATAATTTACTAGAATCCGAACTGTTTGGTTATGCAGAAGGTGCTTTTACAGGTGCGAAAAAGAACGGGAAAGCAGGGAAGTTTGAACTTGCGAATCATGGCACGTTATTTTTAGACGAAATCGGTGATATGTCTCTATTAACACAGGTGAAAATTTTACGTGTTTTACAAGAAAGGGAGATAGAAAGAATTGGTGGTACACATCCAATTCCAGTTGATTTTAGGCTAATTGCAGCGACAAATAAAGATTTAAAACAAATGGTTAGAGAAGGTACATTTAGAGAAGATTTATATCATCGTCTTCATGTTATTCCGATTCATATTCCACCACTTCGTTTTCGAAAGCAAGACATCCCACTCATTGTCGAAGAACATTTACAAAAGTTATGTCAAATGTATGGTGCTAAAGAAAAGACACTTGATAAAGAAGTATTACGCCTTATGTTCCATTACAATTGGCCAGGAAATGTTCGGGAATTAATCAATGTGTTAGAAAGACTATTTGCACTATCGGATGATGTACATATACGAGCTAAGGATTTACCAGAAGAATTCTATTATCGGGATATGGAACAGAAGAAATTAGTACCTATGATTCAGTCTTTACCAGCAAAGCAAGAAGCGATGAAAGTGGTACGTGAAGAGGAAGAGCGAGGATTAATTGAACGCGTTTTAAAAGAAGCAAAAGGGAATAAGTCAAAGGCAGCAGCATTGTTAGGGATTTCTAGGGCGACTCTTTATAACAAATTATCACGATTCAAAATCTAGACAAATTGTTATAAACAGTGTAAAACTGTCTAGACAGTTTTACGTTTTCTATTTATTTAGCCCAGGTTCTATCAAGTTTTTAGTTTGGCATAGATTTTGCATATAAAGAAAATGAAGACCGAAATGATAGGGGGATACAGATGGAGAAAACAAAGTTGCAATGGGACGAATTTTTTTCGCTGAATAAGAATCTTAATACAACTTTTTTTACACCGGAAGATTTTTCAGGTGATGAAGATTTAATCGCAAAAACAACAGAACAGTTTGTTAAACAGGAAATTGTTCCTCAAATTGAAAATATCGAGCAGCACAATTATCAAGTTTCTCGCGGGTTGTTTGAAAAGGCCGGAGAACTTGGGTTGTTAAGTATAGAGGTACCAGAAGAATATGGTGGGTTCGAATTAGGAAAGGCAGTTTCTGGCCTTGTAGCAGAAAAGATGGGATATGCAGGAGCATTTAGTGTTTCCTTTAATATTCATGTTGGTGTAGGAACATTGCCATATATATACTATGGCACAAACGAGCAGAAGGAAAAATACTTACCTAAAATTGCATCAGGCGAATGGATTGGAGCGTATGCATTAACAGAACCTAATGCTGGATCAGATGCATTAAGTGCAAAAACAAGCGCTGTATTAAATGAAGAAGGAACAACTTGGAAATTAAATGGGGAAAAGCAGTGGATTACAAATGCTCATATGGCTGATGTATATGTTGTTTTTGCAAAGACAAATAAAGGAATGACAGCATTTATTGTCGAAAGAACATGTGAAGGTGTTTCAATTGGCTTAGAAGAAAAGAAAATGGGCATTAAAGGATCTTCGACTGCGACACTCATTTTAGAGGATGTTGTAATTCCAGTTGAAAATGTATTAGGGGAAGTTGGAAAGGGTCATTACGTAGCCCTTAATATCCTCAATTTCGCTAGATTGAAACTCGCTTTTGGAAATATTGGAACAGCAAAACAAGCAATTGGTTTATCTGTTCAATACGGAAAAGAACGAAAACAGTTTCAAACAGAATTAGTTGATTTCACGATGATTCAAGAGAAAATTGCAAATATGATTATCGCTACATACGGTGCAGAGAGTGCAGCTTATCGAACAGCAGGCGTAATTGACGAGGCAATTCATGAGACAAATGGGGATGGAAGCATCATGCGGAAAATGTCTCAATTTGCAATGGAGTGTGCCATTAATAAAGTGAATGCTTCGGAAACACTAGGAAATATTGTGGATGAAGCTGTACAAATTCATGGTGGCTACGGTTATATGCAAGAATATGAAGTAGAACGATTATATCGTGATGCTAGAATTAGCCGTATATTTGAAGGAACGAATGAAATTAACCGCTTAACAGTTGCGAAAATGTTAATGAAACAAACGAAGCAAATAGGAGATCAAGTAGACGAAGGCACATTTGAAAATATAGAACGAAACCATCGTTATATTTTATTATCGAAACAGTTATTGAAGCAATCTTTGAAAACGCTATCTCAAACTCCTGAATTAAAAATCGAGCAAGAACAAGAATATTCACGCGTATTAGCAGACATGTTGAAAGATGTGTATGTAATGGAATCAGCATTTTTACGTACGAAGAAAGCAGTGAGTAAAAATGGTGAAGAAAAAGAACGTACAAAACAGTTCGTAACAGATGTTCTTTGTGAGGAAGGATATCGTAAAGTAGAATCAGCGGCAATGGTTCTTCTTTCTGCAGCAGTACAAGAAGAGCAAAATAGAAACGCTATTCTAGATGAAATTCGTCAACTGTCAATACCTCTATATACGAACATATTTATGAAAAAGAGAGAAATTGCAAAAGCCATTATAAATCGCGGAAAATATATTGTTTAAATAGGAGGAGAACAATATGAAAAAGATTGGTTTTATTGGTTTAGGTAATATGGGCCTTCCAATGTCTAAAAATTTAGTTAAATCAAATTACACTGTATATGGCGTCGATTTAAATAAAGATGCTGAGGCTTCTTTTGAGAAAGATGGAGGAATCATCGGCTTATCAATTGCAAAATTGGCAGAAACATGTGATTTGATTTTTACAAGTTTACCATCTCCGCGAGCTGTGGAAGCGGTTTATTTTGGAGAAGAGGGATTAATTGAGAATAGTCATCCGAATGTTGTTCTAATTGATACCAGTACAGTAGCACCGCAATTGAATAAAAGATTAGCAGAAGCTGCTAATGATAAAAAAGTAGATTTCTTAGCAGCACCGGTTAGTGGTGGGGTGATTGGAGCAGAAAATCGCACATTAACTTTTATGGTCGGTGGATCAAAAGAAGTATATGAAAAAGGTTTACCAGTGATGGAAGTATTAGGGGCAAATGTGTTTCATGTAAGTGAACAAATTGATAGTGGCACGACTGTAAAGCTTATTAATAACTTATTGATAGGTTTCTACACAGCGGGTGTAAGTGAAGCTTTGACTTTAGCGAAGAAAAACAATATGGATTTAGAGAAAATGTTTGATATTCTAAATGTGAGTTACGGACAAAGTAGAATTTATGAGCGCAACTATAAAAGCTTTATTGCACCAGAAAACTATGAGCCAGGTTTTACTGTAAATCTATTAAAGAAAGATTTAGGATTTGCGGTTGATTTAGCAAAAGAAAGTGAACTTCACTTACCAGTAAGTGAAATGCTGTTGAACTTGTATGATGAAGCGGGTAAAGCGGGGTATGGGGAAAAAGACATGGCTGCTTTATATAAGAAGATAAGTGAACAAGTAATCTCTAGTCATGAATAATGAATGGTTATAGCGTCGAATTATAAATTGTGAGAAACAATTCGAACTTATAACAATAAAAAAGGAGCGAATACAATGATTACAACAGAAATTAAACGAGTGAAAAATCATATTAATGGTGAATGGGTAGAATCTACTGGTACGGAAGTTGAAGCTGTTCCAAATCCTGCAACTGGGAAAATAATCGCTTATGTTCCGCTTTCTCCAAAAGAAGATGTGGAGCGTGCTGTTGAAGCTGCAAAAACAGCTTATGAAACATGGTCTAAAGTGCCGGTTCCAAATCGTTCAAGACAGCTATACAAATATTTACAACTTTTGCAAGAAAATAAAGATGAGCTTGCGAAAATTATCACATTAGAAAATGGAAAAACATTAAAAGATGCGAGTGGTGAAGTACAGCGTGGTATTGAGGCTGTAGAATTGGCAACATCAACACCAAATTTAATGATGGGCCAAGCACTCCCGAACATTGCAGGTGGAATTGATGGTTCGATTTGGCGTTACCCAATTGGAGTTGTTGCTGGTATTACACCGTTTAACTTCCCAATGATGATTCCATTATGGATGTTCCCATTAGCAATTGCTTGCGGTAACACATTCGTATTAAAAACATCTGAAAGAACACCACTTTTAGCTGAGAGACTGGTAGAGTTATTCTATGAAGCAGGTTTCCCAAAAGGAGTTTTAAATTTAGTGCAAGGCGGAAAAGACGTTGTAAATAGCATTCTAGAAAATAAGGACATTCAAGCGGTTTCATTCGTTGGATCTGAGCCAGTTGCACGTTATGTATACGAAACAGGAACAAAATATGGAAAACGAGTACAAGCACTCGCAGGAGCGAAAAATCATGCGATTGTTATGCCAGATTGCAATCTTGAAAAAACAGTACAAGGTGTTATTGGTTCTGCATTTGCGAGCAGTGGAGAGCGCTGCATGGCATGTTCTGTTGTAGCTGTTGTGGATGAAATTGCTGATGAGTTTATTGATGTACTAGTAGCGGAAACACGTAAATTAAAAGTTGGCGATGGTTTCCATGAAGATAATTATGTAGGTCCATTAATTCGTGAATCTCATAAAGAGCGTGTACTAGGCTATATTAATAGTGGTGTAGCAGATGGGGCTACTTTATTAGTAGATGGTCGTAAAATTAATGGAGAAGCCCGTGAAGGATATTTTGTTGGAGCAACAATCTTTGATGGTGTGAATCAAGATATGAAAATCTGGCAAGATGAAATTTTTGCTCCAGTTTTAAGTATTGTGAGAGTAAAAGATTTAGAAGAAGGCATTAAACTTACAAATCAATCCAAATTTGCAAATGGTGCAGTTATTTATACATCAAGCGGTAAACATGCGCAAACATTCCGTGATAATATCGATGCAGGAATGATTGGCGTAAACGTTAACGTTCCAGCACCGATGGCATTCTTCGCATTTGCTGGAAATAAAGCATCCTTCTATGGTGATCTTGGAACAAATGGAACAGACGGTGTTCAATTCTATACACGTAAAAAAGTTGTGACAGAGCGCTGGTTTTAATAGATGAATAGCATATACATGTAACTTGTTACATGTACAAAAAGTACCCCCCTCATTAGTGGTCTGACCCCATTTGGTGAGACAAAGAAAAAACACCTAGACAACATGTTTCCTATAAGCTATAGGTGACATGTTATCTAATTTTCTCTGAATCCGTTCATTATTATAGTAGTGGATGTATTCATCCACAGTTTGTATTATACTAGCATTATTCGATTGTTTTATATTTTGCGCATAGAATCCTTCGGATTTCAAGTGAGAATGAAAGGATTCTATGAGGGCATTATCATGGCAGTTTCCTGTACGAGACATGCTTGTGATAATGCCTTTTTCTTTGGCATATGTTTGAAATTGTTTTGATGTATACACTTTTCCTTGATCCGAATGTAAAATCGTATCAATCACATTTCGCTTTCTTAAAGCTTCTTTTAGAGTATCTAATACAAGAGAAACATCCTGTGTCTCACCTATTTTATAACTTATAATTTCATTGTTAAACCCATCTATAATAGATGAAAAATAAAGAGTCTTATTGCCGAACATCAAATACGTGATATCCGTGAACCATTTTTCATTAGGCTTGGTAGCTTTAAATCTTCGTTGTATTCTATTTTTAGCTACCACTGGTTCATGACCGAGTACAAATGTCTTTTTCTTTTTTCTAACCCGAGATAATACGTTGTATTTTCTCATGATACGTAATACTTTTTTATGATTGATTACGATGTTAAATTGATTACGTAGACAAGCTGTAACCCGACGATATCCATACCGATATTTATGATGTTGACATATTTCTATTACGGTTTTTTCTTCATGATTAGTTACTGTTTTCTCCTGCTTTTTCCAACGATAATAAGTAGCACGTGAAATATCAAATATGGAACACAGTTCTGCAATTGTAAAAATTGATTGCCATTCCTTTATCATTTTCATTATTTCTTCTTTTCCTCCCACCTCCTTAAAATTTCTTGGCACTTTTCCAGCAATATAATCTTTGCCTTTAAATAACGTATTTCTAATTCTTTTTGTTCAAGTTCTGTTAACTTTTTTAAGCCTTTTCCATGTACAGATTGTCTTCCAATAGATTGTTCAAACCGATAGGTTTCGCCTTCACGATACCATTTCATCCAAGTTTTAATTTGAGCCACATGTTTAATTCCTAAGGCATCCATAATTTCTTTATTTTTGAATCCTTGGTGTTTCATTTCAACTACTTTCCACTTTATTTCGGCGGGATAATGCGTCTTTTTCCCCATACGAAAAACACCTCCATTAAAATCATAACTGATACTTACGATTTAGAGAGGTGTTTTTTATCGTCTCATTCTCAGGGTTCACTCCATTAGAGAGGGGGGTACTTTTCATCATTAACTATTCTTTTCAAAAGCTAATTTGATACCAAATCCAATTAATACAATACCAGTAAGTCCTTGGATGTATATTTGAGTAGCTGGTTTTTTCATGAAAACACTGATTTTATCAATTAAGAAGATATAAAAGGCAAACCATATCACGGTTAAAACGAGATAGGTAAGACCCATGGTTAGAAATTGAATGAATGTATTATGGTTAGGATTTAAAAATTGTGGTAAAAAGGTCAAAAAGAATACAGCGACTTTAGGATTTAAAAGATTAGTAAGAAACCCTTGGCGAAAACAAGAGCTGTTTTCATCTGCACGTTTCATAGGTAACTCATTTGTATCTATGCTGTTTTTGCTTTTTAAAGATAAAAGTGCTTTTATTCCTAAATAGACTAGATAAATGGCACCAACATATTTAAAAATAGAAAATAAGAGAGCAGATTTAACAATGATAGCGGAAAGCCCAATTACAGCAGCTAAAGTATGAATTAAAAGGGCGATACATGTGCCGAAAACCGTTTTTACACCTCCTATTTTTCCTGAAGTAAGAGTGTTTTTTGTAGCCATTGCAGTATCAGGCCCGGGTAAAATAATAAGACAAATAGACATGATAATAAAAAGAAGATAGTTCTCCACAATCACTCCACCTTTCTGTGCTTGTTTTTCAGAAAATTTAATTAAAAATAGTTTAACACAATTTAAGTGATATGATAAATAAAATTTAAGTATGTTAAAATATATCTATCATATTGTTTGAAGGAGCATGAGGTATGGAAAATATAAATATCGGAAAAAAGGTGAAAGAGCTTCGGGAATATAAGGAGCTGAGTATGCGAGAGTTAGCTAAAATGGCAGAAATAACACCTTCTATGTTAAGTCAAATTGAACGAGGATTAGCTAATCCTTCGATTCAAACATTGAAATTGCTAGCCAAGGCTTTAGAAGTTCCAACTTTTAGTTTTCTCATTGAAGATACGAACACGGATGATCTAGTTATAAGAGCGAATGCACGTAAAAAAATGATCGTAGGAAATTTATCCTATGAATTATTATCACCAGATTTAACGGGTGCTTTGGCAGTATCTTTAATGACTTTGCCACCTAATTCTGTTTCCTCCGAAAAACTTTTAGAGCATAAAGGAGAGGAAATTGCTCATGTTTTAGAAGGACAGATTATCTTGTATTTACAGCAAGATATATACACTTTATACCCCGGGGATAGTGTGAAAATCCCTTCTTACATGAAACATAAATGGGAGAATCTATTTGATCAAGATGCCGTTATTTTATTCGCTGTAACGCCTCCATCGTTCTGATAATGAAGATACATAATACATATGTCTAGAAAGAAAAAAGCTAGATGAAGCAGCAAATAGGTTGCTTTCATCTAGCTTTTTGATTAGGCATTAAGCAGATTGAAGAAGCGATTGACATCTTCATCTGAAACATCACTTAATTGTTTATATTTATACTTTGGATTTTGATCTTTGTCGACAACGACTGAACGTACTCCTTCAAAGAAATCTTCGTGCCTCATGAAATTTTTAGCGAGCACGAGATCTGTTGCAAAGCATTCTTCTATCGATTTTTCCTTTCCGTCAATAAGTTGTTTTAATGTTACTTTTAATGAGAACGGAGATTTTGATAGTAATGTTTCTTTCGTTTTTGAAGCGAAGGATCCGTCAGCATTATCTAATGAATGGATGATATCTTCAACTGTATGGAATGAAAAATGTTGATCAATTTCTTCTAATAAGGAAACAAGTTCACTTTCTACACTAGGAGCTGTTTCATATTTATTAATGAGTTCTTTTAAAGTGATATGTATATTTTGATCATGCCAATTTACCTTTTCGATTGCATCTAGGAAAGTAGGTAAAGTTTCCGATGGCATATAATGATCAGCAGCTTTTATATATAATACATCAGCAGCTTTTAAAACAGATGCTGTTAACGCAACATACCGACCAGTCTGCCCAGGAGCCTTGTTTAAGAAATAAGCAGCTCCAACGTCTGGGAAAAAACCAATGTTCATCTCAGGCATGGCCCATTTTGTACGATCTGTTACAATTCTATATTTTGCCCCATTCGTAAGACCGACGCCACCACCCATTACAATTCCATCTAAACAAGCAATAATTGGTTTTGGATAATGATATATATAAGTATCTATTTCGTATTCTTCTTCAAAAAAATGTTCAGCATGCTGTAATGCAACTTCATTTGAACGTGCTTCGTATAATGTTTTTATATCACCGCCAGCGCAAAATCCTTTCGTGCCAGCACCTTTCAAGATTACTACGGCAATACGATCATCTTTTTCCCATTCTTTTAGTTTCTGACCAATCGGATGTAACATATCATAAGATAAAGAGTTAAGTGCTTTTGGGCGATTTAAAGTGATTGACGCGACGCCATTTTCGTGAATGGAAAATAAAACATTTTCAGTCATTTTGAATCCTCCTCTTATATATCTTCTCATTCTTATTTCTCGATACAAGCTAAAATGTCCTTTATAATTTATTTGATATTGCAAGTAGCGTGCCAGTTTTAATGTCCTTAATTAAGAAGAAATGCCAGTAATAAAGTGTCTAACTGTCTAAACAAATGGACATTTAGACGTCGGACTAGATACTTTTTAGAATGGTGCATATTTTGACGAGTTATATTTGCAGGATTTCAACATATGAAAATGAATATTACAACATCAGTCATTTAAAATGTAGGGGTATTGTTTGTAACTTGAAAATGAAGGGAATACTATATACCATATTTAATTTGAAAGAAAATGAGTAATTGGAATGAATTCAATATGGATAGCAACTTCACTTTGTTTTATTTACTGAATTGTCTTGCTTTTAACGAAGTGAGAGTTTGTATATAATAGGAGTAGAGAAAGGGGAGATCGGAATGCCAGGGCCTTTGCTATTATCGGTTATTATTTTGTCTTCTCTCATGGTAGGAATTACACAGTATTTTCATCGTACAGATACGACAGAAGAAATTAAAGATAAAGTACGTCTCGTATTTCCGGTTTTTATATTATCTATCTCACTATGTTATGTGTTAAATAAAGATGGATATATCGTGGCATCATTCTCATTTTTTATAGCAATTGTTTTAATAACTGTATTGTACTATATAATGAAAGAGTATTTGCAAAAATAAAGATGCCTGAAAAGGCATCTTTATTTTTATGAAATTAAACAATTTATACCGGAATTTGAAGATGTGAATTCATATTACTGTTTACCTGCTTTTCTAAAATTGCTTTCTGTATACTTGTTTTTTAAGCTATTATTGCTTTGACTTTAGGATATTAATAAACTTATTGAATCATATTTTTATTGGGACTGTTTTTTGTATCATATAAAATCATTCAACTTGTAGAACATTCAGCTCATTCTTCTTTTCCAAACGGTCACGCGACATCAGCGATTCTATTTTAAACATCGTGACTTAATTTCAAATCCACATGAAACATTGTTAATTTCACATACCGTATTATAATTTAAAAAATACTTATAGCATAAAAAAATAAAATGAATGTGAAAGTGAAAGTGAATTCTTCATCATGTATTCACTTGTCAATCGTGAATAGCCGCTATACTATTAAAGTATAGAGAACTGGAAAAGGGGTTGTATTTATATGAAATTTGAGATGCATACAAAGATTATTTCAAATGAAAAAGAAATGAGATTACATATAGAAGAAAATATATTTCAATTAATATTAGACGGTTATCATTTATTTGCTGTGGATGAAATGTTACCTTTATATAAATCTGATCAAGAAAGAATCGGTAGTGCAATCGTTCAAAAGTTAGAGTGGGAAGATGGGAAGACAACACTTAACTACCAACTGGTTTCATTACAATCAGTAAATTAAAAGAGAGAAAGGAAGGAAAAGATGAAGTTTTTTCATACAGCGGATTGGCATTTAGGAAAACTTGTTCACGGTGTGTATATGACCGAAGATCAACGAATTGTATTAGATCAGTTCGTTCAAGCTGTGGAAGAAGAAAAACCAGATGCCGTAATTATTGCAGGTGATTTGTATGACCGAGCGATTCCTCCAACAGAAGCAGTAGATTTACTAAATGATGTATTAAAAAAGATAGTGATTGATTTACAAACGCCAGTAATTGCAGTAGCAGGGAATCATGATAGTCCAGACCGTATTCATTTTGGCAGCAGTTTAATGAAAAAACAAGGGTTACATATTGTTGGCCAATTTCAATTTCCGTATGAACCAGTTGTTTTACATGATAAGTATGGGGAAGTTCATTTCCATTTAATCCCATATGTAGATCCAAGTATTGTAAGACATGTGATGAAAAATGAAGATATTCGGTCGCATGATGATGCGATGCGTATTTTCATGAATGAACTTTCAGAAACGATGAATCAAGAAGCAAGACACGTATTTGTAGGCCATGCATTTGTCACTTCTTCAGGTGAAGCAGAAGAAAATACGAGTGATGCAGAGCGTCCGCTTTCCATCGGCGGTGCTGAATACGTAAATAGTCATTATTTTGATAAGTTTCATTACACAGCACTTGGGCATTTGCACCAAGCGCACTTTGTACGTAATGAAACGATTCGTTATTCTGGTTCACCACTTGCGTATTCTATTTCTGAAGAGCGGCATAAAAAAGGGTATTATATTGTGGAATTAGACGAAACAGGTCAAGTGGAAATAGAAAAGCGTTTATTTACACCTCGTCGCCAAATGCGAACAGTAGAAGCGAAAATAGATGATTTATTAAAGTATCCAACAAGTGAAGATTATGTCTTCGTAAAGTTATTAGATGAAAATCCTGTACTGCAGCCAATGGAAAAAATTCGTTCTGTATATCCAAATGCTATGCATGTTGAACGTTCTATGCAAAGACGAGAATTTACAGAAACCAATGAAGTTACTGTTTCTAGACATAAAACAGATGATCTATCCCTTTTGAAAGCTTTTTATAGAGAAATGAAGGGCTCAGATTTATCAGAAGAGAAAGAACGTCTTTTCTTAGACGTATTACAAACAGTGCAGGAACGGGAAGGTGAACGAGGATGAGACCACTTCAGCTTATTATGACCGCATTTGGTCCGTATAAACAGCGAGAAGTTATCGATTTCAGCGATCTTGGCGATCACCGTATTTTTGCTATTTCAGGAAATACGGGAGCTGGGAAAACAACGATATTTGATGCGATTTGTTATGTATTATATGGGGAAGCGAGCGGAGAAGAACGTAGTGATACGAGTATGCTACGTAGCCAATTTGCTGATGATAATATATACACAAGTGTAGAATTAACCTTCCAGTTGAAAGGAAAGCAATACGAAATAAAAAGACAGCTCGGTCATAAAAAACAAGGGAATAAAACAGTTACAGGGCATGCTGTTGAGCTATATGAAGTAATAGGTGATGAGAAGGTTCCATGTGTGGATCGTTTTCATGTGACAGATGTGAACAAAAAGGTTGAAGATTTAATCGGACTTAGCAAACATCAATTTAGTCAAATTGTTATGCTTCCGCAAGGAGAATTCCGAAAACTATTAACGTCTGAAACAGAAAATAAAGAAGAAATTTTACGTCGTATTTTTAAAACAGATCGTTATAAATTAATGCGTGAATTGTTAGATCAAAAACGTAAACAGTGGAAAGACGTCTTACAAGAAAAGCAAAAAGAAAGAGAACTGTACTTCCGTAATGTTTTTAAATTACCGGTTCGAGATGATTCATTATTAGAGACATTAGTTCAACAGGAACATGTAAATACGCACCAAGTAGTCGAAGCGCTTGAACAAGAAAAAAATTGCTATGAGGCGGAAGTTGAACAATTACAAGCGCAGCAAACATTGCAAACGCAGCAATTAAAAAAAGCCGAAGATCGTTTTCATACAGCTAAGTCTATTAATGAAAAGTTCAAAGATTTACAGCAAAAACAAGAGAAACAAGCAGTTTTACAAGCAAATCGAGAACAAATAGAAACAGAAGAACAACGCTTTAAACTTGCTGAACAAGCGAAACGATTATTACCATTTGAACAATGGTATGAAGAAGCGGTACAGAGTGAACAAAATGCTGAACAATTATTGAAACAAATATCTGTAAAAAAAGAAAAGACGGTTAAGGCGTTTGAACTTGCTTATGAGAAATATGAAGAATTAAAGGGTAAAGAGTCTGTTCGTGAAGAAGGTAAGAAAACTGTACAAAGATTAGAAGAGTTACAGCCAATTATTGCTTCATTAGCAGAGAAAAAATCAAAATTGCAACAGGCAGAACTTCAAAGTGGGAAATTGAAGGAAGGTATTCAGAAGTTTGAGAAACAGCTAGAAGGACAGATTTCTCAAAAACAACAAATTGCCGGAGAATTACAACAGCTAGAGGTTGCACTTGAGCAATATGTAGCAAAAGTAGAAGAGCTAACAAATATGCGGGAAGATGCAAAAGTACTAAAGCAAGCATATGACGTTTGGCAAGAAAAGCAAAAATATGAACAAGAAAAAGAAGTTGCAAATCAAAAGATGGAAGTTGCAGTTAAAGCATATGAAGAGATGGAGCATCGTTGGTTAAATGAACAAGCAGGAATGTTAGCTCTTCATCTTCATGAAGGTGAATCTTGTCCTGTATGTGGTAGCATAGATCATCCAAAGAAAGCTACAGAACGTGGAGATTCCATTGATGAAAAACAGCTAAATGAACTGCGCGAAAAGAAAACAGTTGCTGAAAAATTACATGTTCAAGTAGAAGAGAAATGGAATTTCTACAGATTACAATATGAGCAAGTAATAGATGAAGTCGTAAAACGAGGATACCGTTCAGAAGAGTTAGTTGAAACATACCGTACGCTAGTGCAAAACGGAAAACAACTAGCAGCTGAGGTAAACACATTAAAGGAAAGTGAAGAAAAACGTAAACAGCTAGCGTTAAGTGTAAAAGGATTAGAAGAAAAAGTAGAAGAATTACAGAAGCAAAAACGCGAAGCTGAAGTGATGCAGCACCGTACTGAAATGGAGTGCATGCAACTTCGTACGTCCTATGAACATGATCAGCAAAAAACCCATGAGGACTTACAAACGTTAGAAGCCTGGAAAAAACAATTTGATCAAGCTGTTAGCACACTTCGCTTTATGGAAGAGGAGTGGAAGAAAGTACAAGAAGCTTATCAATATTGGCAAAATGAAAATATACGCATACAAGCTGAGTATGATGGTGCTCTAAAGCAAGTAAGTCATGCAAAGGAAAAGCAAGAAGAGACTTTACTTCGCTTTACGACAGAGCTTGAAGAAGGTGGATTTATCGACCAACAAGCTTATAAAGAAGCAAAATTAACAGATGTAGAAATGAAGCATTTGCATGAGCAAATTCAAGAGTACTATTCATCCTTAGAAGTATTGGCTAAACAAATTGAGGAACTAGTAAATGAATTAAGCGGGAAAGAATGGACGGACATTACAGCTCTAGAAGAACAAATGAAAGAGTTAGGAATTCAGCTTGATATTACAAAAGAAAAGCGCCAGCGTGCCCAAAGTGCAGTTGCATACATTACCGATTTGCATGAAAACATTAGACGAATTGATGAACAAATTCATGAAGAAGAAAAAGCTTTCCAAGAACTTGTTGATTTATATGAAGTCATGAAAGGGGATAACGAAAGTCGTATTTCGTTTGAACGTTACATTTTAATTGAGTATTTAGAACAAATTGTTCAAATTGCTAACGAAAGACTTCGTAAACTATCAAACGGCCAGTTCTATTTAAAACGAAGTGAAAGAGTTGAAAAACGAAATCGTCAAAGTGGACTAGGATTAGATGTATATGACGCATATACAGGTCAAACACGTGACGTAAAAACATTGTCTGGCGGGGAAAAATTTAATGCATCGCTTTGTCTAGCACTTGGTATGGCAGATGTGATCCAGGCATATGAAGGCGGTATTTCTATCGAAACCATGTTTATCGATGAAGGATTTGGCTCGCTAGATGAAGAGTCATTAACAAAAGCGATCGATGCATTGATTGATTTACAAAAATCAGGACGATTTATTGGCGTTATTTCACACGTTCAAGAGTTGAAAAACGCAATGCCAGCAGTTTTAGAGGTAACGAAGCAGAAGAATGGTTGTAGTGAGACTCGGTTTGTGGTGAAATAATAAAACTAATAAAAAGGTTAATAGTAAATTTTAATTATGAGAGGACATATGCTTAATAGTGGGCATATGTCCTTTTTTCATATAGTTATATCGGTATGATTTATGTTTGAAGGAAGTGTTGTTTAGAGAAAAAGATGTAAATAGTTATTTTTAAATAAATTTCTTAATAAAATTTTTTCAGAAATTTATTGAGAAATTAAATGTTCAATATGATGGTTTTTATTATAAAATAAAGATTTTTATGTAATTAATGATAAAATGCATGATTATTAATTAGGAAATTTGAAAGTTTCAATTTAATTTTTTAAATCTATTATTTTCACAGAAAATAGGATGAAAAAAGTTTATATTTACAATAAAAGCAGAGATTTTTATGCAGATAAGTATGGGGACATAATAAAATATTTTATCTGAAAAATAAAAAAAGATTGACAAGACTGTTGAGAAACATTATCATTTCGGTGTACAAAAGAAAATGAAAATCATTATCAATTAATACTAAGTGAGTATTACCTAGTTTATTGAGACTGAAATTAAGATTAAATTGTACTTGACTGATAAGTTTAATATGTGTATGATTTTCGTAAATATAATGATAATGATTATCAATATCATTATTAGTTGGTGATGTTTGTTTAAATATTTTCTTTGCACAGATTAATTAGGTTAACTTTATTAATCTGCAATTGAGAATATACAAGATAAACTAGATCGATTCGTTGTAAGGAAAGGAATTGAGAATATGGATTTTGGGGAATTTGATGGGAAGATTGCATTAGTTACTGGTGCAGCACAAGGAATTGGAGAGACTGTAGCGAACATGCTTGCGGAAAGAGGAGCAAAGGTTGCAGCGGTTGATAAGAATATTTTAGAACTCAATAAGCTTTCAGATTATCATGCAACAAGAGGCAGCTCTTTGAAAGTATTCGCTTTAGATGTGAGTGATAGTTCCGCAGTGGAAAATACAGTAAATCAGATTGAGGATACAATGGGGCAAATTGATATTTTAGTTAATGTTGCCGGTATTTTAAAGATGGGTGCCATTCACTATTTAAGTGATGAAGATTGGGACAAGACTTTTTCAGTAAATGCTACAGGTGTGTTTTATGTATCACGATCTGTGAGTAGACGTATGATGTCACGGCAGTCTGGTGCAATTGTGACTGTAGGGTCAAATGCTGCGAGTGTACCTAGAATGGAAATGGCTGCATATGTAGCATCCAAAGCTGCTGCAACGATGTTTACAAAATGTCTTGGTCTTGAGCTTGCAGAATATAATATTCGCTGTAATTTAGTTTCTCCTGGTTCAACTGAGACAGAGATGCAGAGGTTACTTTGGATAGATGAAAATGGGGCTGAAAAAATTATTGCAGGCTCACAAGATACATATAGATTAGGAATTCCATTAAAAAAAATAGCAACGCCTTCAGAGATTGCTGAAGCAGTTCTATTTTTAGCGTCAGATAAAGCAAGCCATATTACGATGCATAATCTATGCATTGATGGCGGCGCTACTTTAGGAATCTAAATTACATATAGGGGGCTTTAAAATAATGAATCATACAACTGCTTTAAAGGAGTTAGCGACAAAATTACTAGATGACTATAGAGCTGGATCTTCATTCTTTTTTGCTTCACCGTATCGTACAATACTTGCCGAAGGAACATTTGCAACGGTGAAACATAGTCAGGCAGAAAATTTTCCTGAGCTAGTTCGTGCTGTATTAAGCAATGCGAAACAAGCTGGCCATCCTAATCCAATTGTTGTAGGAGCGCTGCCTTTTGATCGTACAAAATCGGTACAGCTCGTTGTACCTCGGGAGAGCAGGCTAGCAGATCGTCTGCAATTTGATTTTACAGATCGAATCCAGCAATCACCTGCACTTACATATGAAATGAATCCTATTCCGTCATCTTCAGAATATATGCGTGGTGTAGAGCAAGGAGTAGCTAAAATAAAGAGCGGTGACCTAAAGAAAATCGTTCTATCTAGATCGTTGGATTTGAAATCTCCAGAAAAGGTTGACATTCAAAAACTACTTTGTGATTTAGCGCAGCACAATAAACAGGGGTATACGTTTGCGGTAGATTTACCGAAGAGTGAAGAAATAGAGAATTGTGATGCTTCACCAAAGCGTAGTCATACACTCATAGGAGCGAGTCCAGAGTTACTTGTCTCACGGAGTGGAATGCAAATCATTTCTAATCCGCTTGCAGGCTCTAGACCTCGAAGTAAAGACCCTGAAGAAGATAAGAGACGAGCAGATGAGTTGCTTTCTTCAGCTAAAGATTTACATGAACATGCTGTTGTTGTTGAAGCAGTAGCTGCGGCGCTTCGTCCGTACTGTCGTACATTGCATGTTCCGGAAAAACCATCATTAATAAATAGTGAAGCAATGTGGCATTTATCTACTGAAGTAAAAGGAGAATTACTAGACGTATCAGTGTCTGCATTAGAATTAGCACTTGCGCTTCATCCTACACCAGCAGTTTGTGGAACTCCGACAGAAAAAGCTCGAGAGGCTATTAACGAAATTGAACCGTTTGATCGAGAATTTTTCACGGGAATGCTTGGTTGGAGTGATCTGAATGGTGACGGTGAATGGATTGTTACGATTCGTTGTGCGGAAGTTGAAGAGAATTCCCTTCGTTTATTCGCAGGAGCTGGTATTGTTGCGGAGTCAAAACCTGAAGATGAGCTAGCTGAAACATCAGCTAAGTTTCGTACAATGCTTCGGGCTATGGGATTAAATGATGAATCTTTGAAATAGAAGTTAGGGGGATAAATGATGTTAACAGGATGCCAGGAGTGGCCAAAGGAATTTGCAGATCGATATAAAGAAGAGGGGTGCTGGCGCGGAGAGACCTTTGGAGAGATGCTGCGAGAACGTGCGATGAAACATGGTGACCAGATTGCAGTGACAAGTGGCGAAAAACACTTAAGCTATAGTGAACTGGATAAAAGAGTAGATCAATTAGCTGCAGGATTTCTAAATTTAGGAATTAAACAAACGGATCGAGTGGTTCTTCATTTACCAAATATTACGGAATTTTTCGAAGTCTGCTTTGCGCTTTTTCGCATTGGTGCAGTTCCAGTTTTTGCTTTGCCGTCACACCGAAGTAGTGAAATAAGCTATTTTTGTGAATTTGCTAAAGCAACTGCTTATATTATTTCTGATAAACAGCTTGGATTCGACTATCGAAAACTTGCAAGAGAAATAAAAGAAAAAGTTCCAACGTTGCAACATGTAATTGTTGTAGGAGAGGCGGAGGAATTTGTAGGAATTCGTGATCTTTATATGAATCCGGTCAATCTGCCAGAAGTAAAATCTAGCGATGTAGCTTTCTTGCAACTATCAGGCGGAACAACAGGATTATCTAAATTAATTCCCAGAACACATGATGACTATATTTATAGTTTAAGAGTGAGTGCTCAAATTTGTAAATTGGATCAAGATAGTGTGTATCTTGCTGTGCTTCCAGTTGCACATAACTATCCGCTTAGTTCGCCGGGAACTCTTGGGACGTTATATGCAGGTGGGCGGATTGTTCTAGCTTCTGGGGGAAGTCCAGATGAAGCGTTCTCTCTTATTGAGAAGGAACGTGTCACGATTACAGCACTTGTGCCACCCCTTGCAATGGTATGGCTTGACGCAATAGCTTCACGCAATAATGATTTATCTAGCCTGCAAGTTTTACAGGTAGGCGGCGCAAAGTTTAGCGCGGAAGTGGCCAAGCGTATACGCCCGGCATTCGGTTGTACATTGCAACAAGTTTTTGGTATGGCCGAAGGGTTAGTGAATTATACGAGACTTGATGATGCAGAAGATATCATTATTCATACGCAAGGAAGACCAATGTCAGAGTTTGATGAAGTTCGTGTAGTTGATGAATATGATAATGACGTAGAGCCAGGTCAAGTGGGGAGTTTATTAACTCGTGGACCATATACAATTCGTGGATACTATAAAGCTGAAGAGCATAACGCTAAATCCTTTACTTCGGATGGTTTTTACCGCACAGGCGATCTTGTCAAAATAAATGAGCAAGGTTATTTAGTGGTTGAAGGACGCGATAAGGATCAGATTAATCGTGGTGGAGAGAAAGTTGCGGCTGAAGAAGTTGAAAATCATCTGTTAGCGCATGCAGCGGTACACGATGTTGCAATAGTATCTATGCCAGACGATTATTTAGGTGAACGTACTTGTGCTTTCGTTATAGCTCGCGGGGAAACACCGACTGTAGGGCATTTGAAAATGTTTTTAAGAGATCGAGGAATTGCGGCATATAAAATTCCAGATCGAATTGAATTTATAGACTCGTTTCCACAGACTGGTGTCGGAAAAGTGAGTAAGAAAGAATTACGGAAGGCAATTGCTGAAAAACTTAAATCTATCACGAAGTAATAAATGACAAATAAATATTCTTAACAATTCGAAAGGAAGTGATTAGATGGCTATTCCAGCTATCTCAGTATACCCAATGCCATTAGAGTCAGATTTACCAAATAATAAAGTAACGTGGAAGCCAGATCCGAAACGTGCTGTTCTTCTTATTCATGACATGCAAGAGTATTTTCTTGATGCATATCATGCAGAGGAATCACCAAGAGTAGAACTGATTTCAAATATTCAATCTATCAGAAAAACATGTAAGGAAATTGGTGTTCCTGTCGTTTATACTGCACAACCAGGTGGACAAACGCTAGAGCAAAGAGGATTATTGCAAGATTTTTGGGGGGCGGGTATTCCTGATGGGCCTCACAAGAAGAAAATTGTAGATGAGCTCACTCCTGATGAGGATGATATTTTCCTTACAAAATGGAGATATAGTGCTTTTAAGAAAACAAATCTTCTAGAGATTTTACGTGAACAAGGGCGTGATCAGCTTATTATTTGTGGGGTTTATGCACATATTGGATGTCTTTTAACGGCATGCGAAGCATTTATGGATGGGATACAACCATTCTTCGTCGCTGATGCGGTTGCTGATTTTTCACAAGAACATCATAAACAAGCTTTGCAGTACGCATCTGATCGATGTGCAGTAACTATAATAACGAATTTATTATTAAAAGATTTACAAAGTTTAAAAGAAACGTCTGCAGCAGAAGAAAATACAGGATTCACATTACAATCGGTACGTGAACAAGTTGCTGAATTGCTTCGTGAATTACCAGCAGATATTGGAGATAACGAAGATTTATTAAATAGAGGGCTTGACTCAGTTAGAATTATGAGTTTAGTAGAGAAATGGCGCCAAATAGGTGTAGAAGTTACATTCGCAGATTTGGCTGAGCGTCCAACAATTTATGACTGGTTTAATTTGGTGTCCTCTCAAGAGGAAAAGGTGCTATCAAATACAGATAGATAAAGGGGTAAATACGAATGTCTCATTGTCAAAAGGTTCGTCATTCATTGTCAGGTGCGCAAACGGGTATGTGGTTTGCGCAGCAACTTGATCCAAAAAATCCAATTTATAATACGGGTGAATACATAGAAATACATGGTTCAGTTGATGTGAAAACATTTGAATTAGCTGTGCGTAAAGTTGTAATGGAAGCTGAATCTTTACATGTTCACTTTGAAGAAGATGCGAAAGGGCCATGGCAAGTTATCGATGATTCACCTGAATTTCATATGCATATTATTGATGTTAGTACTGAAGAAAATCCCCAAAAAGCCGCTGAAGCGTGGATGCAAGTGGATTTATCTACGCCAGTGAATCTGAAAAAGGACAAGCTGTATACGGAGGCGCTTTTTAAAGTCGCTTCCAATCGTTTCTTCTGGTATCAGCGCATCCATCACATTGTGATGGATGGATACGGATTTTCTTTACTTGCGCAAAGAGTAGCAAGAGTATATACGGCATTCATGAATAATCAATCGTATGATGAGAGATCATTTGGTTCTTTATATACCATTTTAGAGGAGGATACTGCGTATCGTGCATCGGAGCAATTTGAGAAAGATCATAGCTTTTGGTTAGAACGGTTCCAAGATCAACCAGAAGTAGTAAGTTTAGCGGAACGTGCTCCTAGAACATCGAAGACATTTCTTCGCCAACCAGCACATTTGTCTCGTTTAAGTACAGAATCTTTGCGGAAGGTTGCACATGATTGTAATGCGAATTGGCCGGATCTTATCATAGCTGCAACTGCGATTTATATACATAAATTAACAAGTACACAGGATATAGTTCTAGGTTTACCGATGATGGGACGTTTAGGATCAGCATCGATCAATATCCCTGGTATGGTCATGAATGTAGTCCCGCTCCGCTTGTCTATAAGCTCTAATATGAGTCTTGCTGAGGTTGTCGGGCAGGTTTCTAATGAGGTTCTTGATATTCGTTTTCATCATAAGTATCGTCATGAAGAATTACGCCGAGATCTTAAATTATTGGGAGAAAATCAAAGGTTATTTGGTCCAATGATTAATGTGATGCCATTTGACTATGCCTTGAGTTTTGCAGGAAATCATGGGGTTAAACATAATCTTTCGGCAGGACCGGTTGATGATCTTTCAATAAATGTGTCAAACGAGTTTGACGGAAATGGCTTAAGGATTCATTTTGATGCAAACCCTGAAGTATATAGATTAGAAGAGTTAATAAATCATAAAAAAAGATTTGTGAATCTTCTGGAAGATATATCGGATCTTCAGGTAGATTCACCGATTGGAAAACTGGAACTCTTACTTCATGAGGAACGCAAGCATTTAGTAGAGTGGAATCAAACTATGAAAGAAAGTTCATTCGTAAGTGTACCTGCTCTCATTGAAAAACAAGTAAGTAAATCTCCTGATTCTATTGCTGTCATATGTGATGGAATAGAACTTACTTATAAAGAATTAAATGAACAAGTAAATCAACTTGCTCATTTCTTGTTAGAACGAGGAGTTCAATCTAAGGAATTTGTAGCGTTAGCATTTCCAAGATCTGTAGAGATGGTTATCGGAATGTTAGCAGTTCTTAAGACGGGAGCAGCATATTTACCAATCGACCCAGAATATCCAGAGGATCGAATTACGTATATATTAAGCGATGCTAAGCCTGCTTGTATCCTAACACATTCTTCTGTTTTAGGTGATTTACCGAATGGGGATCATATAACAAGAGTTGTGCTTGATAATCAGGATACAAAAGAAGAGTTAAGAGGATACCAGAAAAATAACCTAGATTCATTTGATGGAGCAGCACCCTTAAATCCTGCGTATACAATTTATACTTCGGGGTCAACAGGTAAGCCAAAAGGTGTCGTTGTGCCGATGCAAAGCTTAAGCAACTTTTTATTGGCGATGCAAGATCAATTCTCATTACATGTAAATGATCGTTTGTTGGCTGTTACAACCTTTGCGTTTGATATTTCAGCTTTAGAAATTTATTTACCACTTATTAGTGGAGCAAGCGTTCAAATTGCCCAAAAAGAAGCAGTTCAAGATTCTTCAGCATTAACAGAAATCATTCAAAAGGAAAACATCACAATTATGCAAGCTACACCAACACTTTGGCATGCGCTTGTAACAGATTATCCAGAAAGATTAATAGGACTTAAAGTTCTTGTTGGTGGTGAGGCGCTTCCATCGAATCTAGCGTCTCGGTTAAAAGAATTAAATTGTCATGTTACAAATCTTTATGGACCAACTGAAACAACAATTTGGTCAACTTTCATGGATATGAATGAAGAAGAGAGTGGTACACCTTCTATTGGAAGACCAATTTGGAATACTGAAGTATATGTACTAGATGCAGGTTTACAACCTGTACCACCAGGAGTGGTGGGAGAATTATATATTGCTGGTACGGGGCTTGCCAATGGATATTTAGGAAGGCCAGAATTAACAGCTGAACGATTTGTTGCTAATCCATACGGGAAACCTGGTACACGAATGTACCGTACGGGCGATCTTGTTAAATGGCGTAAGGATGGTTCGTTAGATTATGTGAGTCGTGCAGATCATCAAATTAAGATTCATGGATTCCGTATCGAGTTATCTGAAGTGGAAACTGTATTATCTCAGCACCCTCATGTTGAGCAAGTCGTTGTAATCGTTCGAGAAGATCGACCTGGCGATAAACGTTTGGTTGCTTACATTGTACCTGATGCTGATGGAAATCTTGACCTTGCAGAAATTCGAACATATGCAGGAGGGAGCCTACCAGGTTATATGATACCGTCAGCAATTATGATGATGTCTGAATTGCCATTGACACCGAACGGAAAGATTAATCGGAAAGTGTTACCAGCACCTGACTTCAATTTACTTGTTAGTGAACGCGTAGCTAGAAATCCACAAGAAGAAATTTTATGTGATTTATTTGCGGAAGTGCTTAGTATAGCGCGGATTGGAATCGATGATAACTTCTTTGAAATAGGCGGACATTCTCTGTTAGCTTCCCGGTTAATGGGACGTATTCGTGAAACATTAGGTGTGGAATTAGGCATTGGAAAACTATTTGAATCACCTACAGTCGCTGAACTAGTTAAACAATTAGATAGCACGCAGAGTGCAAGGCCAGCTATTCAGAAAGTAGAGCGTCCAAGAGAAGTTCCTCTTTCTTTTGCACAGCGTCGTTTATGGTTCTTGAATTGTTTAGAAGGTCCAAGCCCAACTTACAATATTCCAGTAGTCATTCGAATGTCTGGTGAATTAAATCGAGAAGCTTTACAAGCTGCATTTTATGATATCGTCGATCGACATGAGACACTTCGAACTATTTTTCCTAACACGCTTGGTACGTCACATCAGCAAATTTTGGAGACAAATGAGGCAAATCCTACTTTAATTGTTACGCAGACTACTGATTCAGAATTACCTAAAGTACTTGCTGAAGCTGTAAGATATAGCTTTAATCTTGCAGAAGAGCCAGCTATCCGTATGGAGCTTTTTGAAATAAATCCGGATGAACATGTGTTACTTGTATTATTGCATCATATTGTAGGGGATGGATGGTCATTAAACCCATTGTCAAGAGACATAGCAACTGCGTATCAAGCACATTGTAAAGGTGAATCAGTTCAGTGGAAGTCACTGCCAGTACAGTATGCCGATTATGCCCTTTGGCAACAAGAACTATTAGGAAATGAGAGTGCACAAGGTAGTCTCATTTCACAACAAATTGAGTTTTGGAAAGAAGAATTGAAGGGGTTACCAGCCCAACTTGAGTTACCTACAGATTATCAACGTCCTGTGGAAACGAGCTATTGCGGAGAAACGATAGATTTTCATGTGAATCCAGAGTTACATGAACGATTATTAGAGCTTGCTCGTAAAAATGGTGTTAGTTTGTTTATGATCCTACAATCCGGACTTGCTGCATTACTTACACGATTAGGGGCTGGAACGGATATTCCAATAGGTAGTCCAATTGCTGGGCGTAGTGATGATGCGCTTGGAGATATTGTCGGATTGTTCGTAAATACACTCGTTTTACGTACAGATACGTCTGGAGATCCTAGCTTTAGTGAACTGTTAAGCAGGGTGCGTAAAGTTAACCTTTCAGCATATGAACATCAAGATGTTCCATTTGAAAGACTTGTTGAAGTGTTGAACCCTGTGCGTTTGAGAAATAGTCATCCACTATTCCAAATTATGTTAGCTTTTCAAAATACACCAGAGGCTACACTTGATATACCGAATCTAGAAACGCATCTTGAGATTAAGAGTGTTGGTTCTTCGAAGTTTGATATGACGATAGAAATAAGTGAACGTAGTACGTCTGAAGGTCAGCCAAATGGATTACATGGTTTACTTGAATTTAGTACAGATTTATTTAAGCGTGAGACAGCTCAGAAACTTGTGAGTCGTTTCATTCATTTATTAGAAGACGCAGTAGAAGATCCAGAACAACCTATTGGGCGTTTGGAAATTTTGGACGAAGAAGAGCGTCAAACAGTACTTGAAAAATGGAATGGCGGCTTTCAAATTGCGCCTGAAATGACCTTACCGGAATTATTTGAGAAACAAGTTCGCTTAACGCCAGATGCAACCGCTGTCGTATTTGAGGACACTACGCTAACTTATGAAGAGTTAAATAAGAGATCGAATAAACTTGCACGTCTGTTAATTGAAAAAGGAGTAGGTCCAGAGCAAATGGTTGCTTTAGCGATACCAAGATCTGTTGATATGGTTGTGAGTTTGTTAGCAGTTTTGAAAGCGGGGGCAGGATATTTACCTCTAGATCCTGATTATCCATCGGATCGAATTTCATTCATGCTAAGTGATGCTAGGCCTGTCTGTATGATTACGAACACACAAGTGACAATAGAGAGTGCAGAGACCGTAACGATTGTAGTAGACGATTTCAAAATAATGGAGACATTAAACAAATATGGTGAAGAGAATATAGAAAATGTGGAACGAATACAGCCACTATCACCTTTACACATCGCTTATGTAATTTATACATCAGGTTCAACAGGAAGACCAAAAGGTGTAATGATTCCTCATCAGAATGTTATAAGGCTACTTGGGGCAACTGACCATTGGTTCCAATTTGATTCGGAAGATGTTTGGACAATGTTCCATTCTTATGCTTTTGATTTTTCAGTTTGGGAAATTTGGGGGCCGCTATTGTATGGGGGACGTCTTGTTGTCGTACCACACACTGTGAGTCGTTCACCTAGAGAATTTTTAAATCTGCTTGTCCAGGAAAAGGTAACAGTTTTAAATCAGACACCATCAGCATTTTATCAACTTATGCAAGCAGATCGCGAAAATGTTGAATTAGGGCAAAAGCTTTCTTTACGATATGTCGTTTTTGGCGGAGAAGCACTGGAATTAAGTCGTCTAGAAGATTGGTATAGTCGTCATCCAGAAAATTCGCCTAAGCTTATTAATATGTATGGTATTACAGAAACAACTGTACATGTAAGCTATATCGAGCTGGATCAAAATATTGTATCTTTACGAGCAAACAGCTTAATAGGATGTAGTATACCAGATCTTAAAGTATACGTATTAGATAATTACTTACAACCTGTACCACCAGGAGTGGTAGGAGAAATGTATGTTGCAGGAGCAGGGCTTGCTCGTGGGTATTTAGGTCGTGCAGGGTTAACTGCGGAACGATTTATAGCAGATCCATACGGGAAACCTGGTACTCGAATGTATCGTACAGGAGATTTGGCGCGTTGGTGTCAAGATGGCACATTAGACTATATCGGTCGTGCAGACCATCAAATTAAGATTCGAGGTTTCCGAATTGAACTTGGCGAAATTGAAGCCGTTATTATGCAGCACTCTCATGTTGAACAAGTAGCTGTCATTGTACGTGAAGATCAGCCTGGTGATAAGCGATTAGTTTCCTATATTGTTTCGTCAGAACATGTAAACATTGATACAGCTGAAATGCGCCAATATGTAGGACTTAGTCTACCTGATTATATGGTACCATATGCTTTCGTTATGATAAGTGAATTACCTTTAACTCCAAATGGTAAGTTAGATCGTAAAGCATTACCAGCACCTGAATTCATGGTATCTACGATAAGCCGAGGACCAAGAACACCAAAAGAGGAAATTTTATGTGATTTATTTACAGAGGTTTTGAATTTACCTCGAATTGGCATTGATGATGGTTTCTTTGATCTTGGCGGTCATTCCTTACTTGCTGTGCAGTTAATGAGCCGGATCAGGGAAGCGCTAGGAGTAGAGTTAAGTATTGGTAGCTTATTTGCGGTACCGACAGTTGCAGGGCTTGCTGAAATACTTGAGATGGGGACGAGCCAAAGTGCGCTAGATGTAATCTTGCCATTAAGAACAAGCGGTGAAGAGTTACCTATGTTCTGTGTACATCCAGCAGGTGGACTTAGCTGGTGTTATGCAGGATTAATGAAGTCTTTAGGAAGCGATCATCCAATTTATGGTGTACAGGCACGCGGCATTGCAAAAAGTGAAGAACTTCCAAAATCATTAGACGAAATGGCTGCTGACTATCTTGAGCACATTCGTGAGATACAGCCACATGGGCCGTACAGGTTGTTAGGTTGGTCTCTCGGAGGAAACGTTGTTCATGCAATGGCAACTCATTTGCAAAATCAAGGAGAAGAAGTTGAACTGCTTGTTATGTTGGATTCTTATCCCGGTCACTTTTTACCAAATACAGAAGCGCCTAGTGAGGAAGAAGCGCTTATTGCCCTACTTGCATTAGGAGGATACGACCCAGATAACATGGATGGAAAACCACTTGATATGGCAAACGCTATTGATATACTTCGCAGGGATGGCAGTGCATTAGCGAGTCTGGAAGAGGAAACAATTTTGAACTTGAAAGAAACATACGTAAATTCTGTTGGTCTTTTAGGAAAGTATGTTCCAAAACAATTTCATGGAAACCTTGTATTCTTTAGATCAACAATCATACCAGAATGGTTTGATCCGATTTCTCCAGATACATGGCTTAGTTATATAGATGGGGAAATTGAACAATATGATATTGATTGCCGACATAAAGATTTATGTCAGCCAGGACCACTTACAGAAATCGGACAAGTATTAGCTAGTAGACAGCAAGCGATGAAAGGGGTAAATAAAGTATGACGAATCCATTTGAAAACGATAACTTTATGTATAAAGTGTTAGTAAATAAGGAAGGCCAGCATTCTGTCTGGCCAGCCTTTCTCGATGTACCAGCCGGGTGGGATGTTGTTCATGAACAAGATAGTAGACAAGCTTGTCTTGCGTATATCGAATTACACTGGAGTGATATGCAGCCAAAGAGTCTTCACTCACTTGAGTGCGTTTCAGTAGGGGAGTAGTAATGAATTTGAAGCTGAATCCGAAAATTGTTGTTAGTGTTGTATATGTAACGGCTATGTTTATGGCTGCTATGGATGCAACGATTGTAAATGTAGCTCTGCAAACGATTAGTCATGAACTACAAGTTCCACCTTCAGCAATGGGGACAGTCAATGTTGGATATTTAGTAAGTTTGGCTGTGTTTTTACCTATTTCTGGGTGGCTTGGAGATCGGTTTGGTACAAAGCGAGTATTCCTAATTGCTCTTTCTGTATTTACAGCTGCTTCCGCGCTATGCGGAATTGCTGATAATATTACTGCCTTAAATATATTCCGTATCATACAAGGTGCTGGCGGAGGATTATTGACGCCAGTAGGAATGGCAATGTTATTTCGAACATTTTCACCACAAGAAAGACCGAAGATTTCTAGGTTCATCGTCTTGCCTATTGCTGTTGCGCCTGCAATAGGACCAATTGTTAGCGGGTTTTTTGTGGATCATATGTCTTGGCGCTGGGCATTTTATATTAATTTACCGTTTGGAATAGTAGCTTTACTAATTGGTGCGTTATTTTTAGTAGAGCATATTGAAAAAACTGCTGGGCGGTTAGATTTACCTGGTTTTATGCTTTCCGCACCAGGATTTGCAATGTTGATATATGCAATGAGTCAAGGGCCATCAAAAGGATGGGGTTCCTCAGAAATAATAGGGACAGGATTAGGTGGACTTTTGCTTATTATTCTCTTTGTATTTGTTGAACTTCGTGTGAAGCAGCCGATGCTAGACTTATGTTTGCTGCAAGATCGTTTATTTCGGAATATGAGTCTCATTTCGTTATTTTCGGCTGCTGGATTACTGGGCATGTTATTTATATTCCCACTTATGTATCAAAATGTATTACATGCGTCGGCACTAGAAACAGGTCTTACAACATTTCCAGAAGCAATCGGGTTAATGATTGCTTCGCAAATTGTGCCTTTGTCTTACAAAAGACTTGGGCCACGTAAGTTGATTTCTACCGGTTTGCTATGTGCAGCGATTATATTTGTTGTTTTAAGCTTCGTGAATCAGGAAACAAACCCTTGGCTGGTCCGTATTCTATTGTTTGGCATAGGATTTTTCCTAGGTCATTCTGTAGGAGCTGTACAATTTTCAGCTTTTAATAATATTCATCCGTCTTCAATGGGGAGGGCGACAACTATTTTTAATGTGCAAAATCGATTAGGTTCCGCCATCGGTGTTGCAATTCTTGCAAGTCTTTTAGCGGTTTTTGGAAATCATGATGTAAGTGGAGCAGGAAATGAGAGTGCTAGTATTGTAGCGTATCAAATGGCCCTGCTTGGTGCAGCTGTATTCCTATTCATAGCATTATTATTTGCATTACGTATTCGTGATGCGGAAGTAATAGATACATCAAAGAAAAAAACGTCAGTCCAATCAAATGAAGCTCATTCAAAAGCAGTTGCAGGTGAATAAAGGAGGAAGAATCTGCCCAGGTGTAATAATAAATCTGGGTAGGTTTCTCTATTACAATAGCAATGATGAAAAGTGAGAAGGGGAAATGTTAGTAGGGATATTTGCTGAAGGATGGAATAGGTTCCATACTTTTCTTAGTATGAATATTGGATATAAAAAGACCTGTGGTGTGATGTCAAGTAATGATTCTAGTAATTTAAACACTTAATTTGTTATTTCAGCTTAAAAAAGGCAATACGAAACTAGACCATTAATGATTTGTAAATTAATGGAATATAGAAGAAGGAAGAATGTCAGTAGACATCATCTATCAACGCTCCTTCCGGGCGTGTAAATTTGGTTGTTGCGTAGTAGCGCATCCACCAAACGAACAAATTTTCTTGCGGTTAATGCGAGGGCTCGTTTGTGCTTATGCTTAGGTACTTCGGCAGATTTTTTCGCATAATAGTCACGATATTCAGGGACATGACGCCTTACAGAGTTGGCGGCTTCAACTAAGTAATAACGTAGATACTGATTCCCTGATCGTGTTAATGACGTGTTTTCTGCAGTAAAGCGACCAGACTGATATTTCTTCCAGAATAGACCTGCGTATTTGGCGATTCGTGTTTCATCGGTAAAGCGTTCAATTTGACCAATTTCAGCCACAATACCGGCTGCGAATACAGGACCTATACCTGGAATGCTTTCAAGCGTTTGAGGTAGCGATGACATCAAACTTTCTATACCTTTCTCAATCTCTTTAATTTGAGCTTGATACGTGCGCATAATCTGGATGGAGGTGCTTAGTAGAAGGTCAATAGAATCTTCTACCACTTTACTTAAACGATAGGATCCTCTGACAGCTTTTTGAATGGATTTTGCTATTTCTTCTGGATTACCAAAACGATTTTTTCCTTTTTCCTGAAGAAAAAGAGCGAGATCTTGTAAGGGCATTTGAGCGAGTTCTTCTAAGCTGAATCGTTCTAAGAATAATTCCATCATGGCATTTCCGAAGACAGAGGACCCAACGTCTTGTGTAAATTGACTACACTTTAATCCTAAGTGTTGAAGAAAATGTTGTTTTTCTTTTGTTAAGGCATGTACGAGTTGATAACGAGAACGAGTTAACTGTTGTAAGGCAATGTATTGCTCTTCCTTCACAATCGACATCGTATGACGTCCAAAACGAACATAGTCTGCAATGACAAATGCATCAATGGCATCTGTTTTATCCATCTCTGGATAACTTTTCTTAAAGTTTGCAATTTGTTTTGGATTAATCATAAACACTTGAGAACCGTAGGTTCTTAGCTCCTTATCATTGTGAAGAAACATAGCTGGATGGTAGCTATAAATCGACGTAGATTCTAAGCCAATCTTAATCACTTCACAGGTTAATTTGGAAGCTGTGTTCAGAATTTTTTCTTTTAATATTATGGCTCCAGGTAAGTCATTTGTAATGGTGAACGATTCTAATCGATCACCTTCACCATTTAAAAAACAAACTTTTGCATCTTGAGAGCTCACATCTAAACCAACAAATAGTTTCATGAGAGAGTTCCTCCTTTCTTTTAGAATCATTGGAAAATCTCTTTCTTGGACGTCTGGGGATATCCCTAGTGTGAACGCTGACCAACATCCTCGTGTATAAGAATTTACCCTTGCTTCAAAAGCCGCCCTAGCGCTACTAACAGCTAGGTTTGAATCAAGGAGAACAGCCTGTGAGTAGGAAGAATAAAGCGAACACTGGGAAACAGTCTTTTAATGTAGTTAAAGCCTACAGGGAGAGGGAGAATTGTCCCAAATGATCCTTACTTTCATTGTCTAGGAATATCCTCGGACGTCCAAGAGAACATTGTGTTAAATCGTCGCTTGAAAGAGTAACTAAAAAATAATATACGAGGGGAGAATTTTTATGAAAGATTGGGAGATTGTAGATTCAGTACCAGAGTTAAGAAGTCATCACTGTCAAGTATGGTGGGCGCGAATTTCAGACTTGCAATCTTGGCACTATAGTTTATTAAATGAAACGGAGCGTGAAAAAGCAAATTTGTTCCGTCATTCTGAGGACCGAGCAAGATTTATGATTGGATGTGCAATTAGTCGATTGGTACTAGGAAAACAACTCGCAATGTCTCCGCTTCAAGTACCAATCGATCGAACCTGTTCAGTTTGTAAGCTAGCGCATGGACGTCCGCAATTACCTGTAGGCATGCCGCAGCTATCTGTGTCACATTCAGGAGAACGAGTTGCTGTTGCGTTTACAACATCTACACCTATTGGTATAGATGTAGAACAAATAAATTCTAATATTGATGTACTTAAGATGGCAGTAGGAGTATTAACAGATATAGAAATTGCTCAGTTAATGCAACTGCCAATTGAAAGGCGAATTGAAGGGTTTTTAACATATTGGACGCGGAAGGAAGCGATACTTAAGGCTACTGGAGAAGGGTTAATGATGTCACCTTCTAATCTTACTGTATCAACTCCAGATCATTTACCGGAACTCCTTGTTTTTCAGGATAAGTCACAGCTTGTTGAGACTACAACTTTGATGAATTTGCAACCTGGCTCAGGCTATGTTGCTTCAATAGCTTTATTAAACAAAGATGTAATAGAAATGAGGCAGTTTGATGCAGGAACACTTTTACAGAGTACTAGACTTCTCCTTCGTTAATGGATAGTAATTCTTCAATTGACGAAGGTGTGTATCAATAATCGATAATAGAACAGTTACCTACTGATATTTTTCGTATGAAGTAAGTTTAGGAATATGTTCGCTTGAGTGGCTGCTAGATTATATAAATATAGAAGAGGTGTTAGTCATGTTAGTAATGGAAAATAGAAGAAGAGAATTGGCTGATGCTACAGCAGTTAAAGTGGTTAAAGGTTTATTGTTTTCTGAAGAAACATCATCAATTACATCGTTAGAAAATATTGTGAAAGATACAGTTCAGTTCAATGTTGTTGAACAAGAAATAATAGATAGGGAATATATTCCAAAAGAAGTAAAACCCTTTTTTGATAAAAAGGGAGCATTCCTGTACCGAGTTTCTTCCGTTAGTTATAAAGAAAAGGTGTTATCTGAGAATTTAATTTTTGCTGATACCTCACTTTTACCAAATGAAATTGTGAAAGAATTAGAAGATGGAAACGTCCCTATTGAAAAACTAGTAAAGCAGATGGAAGTAAGAAAGAATATGCTATATCAAGGATATCAGCCTTCTGGAAATATTATTGAATTGTTTGATGGCTGCTTATTACAATCTAGTATATATCCAACGAGAAAATATCAAATTATAAGTGATTGTAAATGTGTATTTTATATTTGTGAAGCATATCATGCCGAGAGTATATATGAGGTAATGAAGTGAGTCATAATGAACTAGCTTAATTCATTTTATTAAAAGAGAAGGATAGATAAGTAGAAAATATATACCTTATCTATCCTTTTTGTACTACATATGACCTCATTTGCTACCACGAATTTTAAATTTCACTATAGTACAATTATTGTATGTCATGCAACTAACAATTTTATTTCTTTTTTCTTACTTTTTTTAGCAATGTCCCGAAGCGTCCAAAAGCATTTTTAAAATTTTTTGTAGTACCAATACCAGTATCAAAACCATAATCCTTGTCTATTTTTTTATATTGTTATTTAGGTATTGAGAAAATAAAAATAGATGGATGATCTGGCTTTAAATATTTAATTTTAATAATGTTTTTTCTTTAAAAGGTTGAAAACGCACTGATGAAAAAGAACTGAATCGTATATAACCAATTTTTTTATTCTAATATTTTGTTTTGAAACAAGTCATACGTGGGTGCTATAAAGTACCTTTATATTAGGTCCAATAAAATGTCTCAATAGGGTTTGTTTGTTGGGACATTTTTATAAATTAACAAATCAGTGTCCTTATTCTTTTTATGTAGTTAAACAAAAAAATCAGAAACAATAGAAAAGCTATCTTGACAAGAGATAGCCTTTCTATTGTTTCTAACGCGTGATTAGTTTAATTTGATACCATTAAATTCTATAAAGTGCAAATGAACTTTTAATTACTAATTTCAGAATTAATAATTCTCCCTATAACACAATGTATGTTTTGGTAATAGTCGATATTGATAATGCAGAGAAGAGTTTGATTTATGAGTATCGAAAGTTAAAACTGAAAAGTTTGAATATTATTGATAAAACGAAAATAGTATTGCTTGATTTACTAGAATGATTTACAAAGAGTATATATAGATGAAAAATCCATTTTTTGAAAAAAATGAAAAAAGACAAATAGTTTTAGATAAGTACATATTTTTTGATTTTGACATTGTTATTTAAATAGCCTTAAGAAAGGCTTAGTTATGTTAATTTGAATAGAAGTGAAATATATTTTACTAATGTGTTTTATTGATTTTTAAAAGCATCCATAGCTTGTTTCAACATAATATATTTTTAAATAAATTACTTTTTAAATAAAAAAGAGCTAGACGTGATAATAAAACTGAATAGGATAAATGCTAAATAAGATAATTTAGGGAATCTGAGGTGAAGGTAGTGAATTTAACAGGAAGAATAAAAATAGGTCCTAGTGAGGTACTACATCAAGAAGTATTAGAGCCACAATTTATTTATGAATTAGAGTATTATCTTTTGTATTATGTCGCTATAGAAAAAGTATTGCTTACGGAATATAAACGTCTTGAATTAATTACTAATGAGAATAAAGAAATGATAATGAAAATTTTAGATAAAGTAACAAAAGAAAGTATTAACCCAGATCCTACGGCTAATATGTCAGATATTGCTTTTGCAATAGAGAGATTTGTAGAACAAAATCTAGAAGGAGAGGTACCAGCATGGCATATTGATCGTAGTAGAAATGATTTTCAATCCTGTGCACAGATTATGTTTGGGAGAGAACAATTATTACAAGTAATAAAGGAAATGAGGGACCTTTCAAACTCTGTTTATAAACTAGCAAAAAAAACAGTATATTTACCTATGCCTGGATACACACACTATCAAGCTGCACAAATTATTACACTAGGTTTCTATCTAACTGCAGTAAATGAACAAATATTGTTAGTTATGGAAAAGTTATTAGGTGTTTATGATGAAATGAATAAATGTCCACTTGGTGCCGGTGCTATGGCTGGTGGAGAGTTTGAATGGGATAGGAATAGAATGGCTATGCTTTTAGGTTTTTCAGAACCTCGTAACCATGCTTTAATTGCAGTAGCCTCACGTGATTGGACTTTACAAATCTCATCAGAACTATCCAATTTCGGTGTTTTTTTAAGTCGATTTGTTACAGATTTAATACAATGGGGGAGTAGTGAATATAAATTTATTGATTTACCAGATCAATTGTCAGGAATATCATCTGCAATGCCCCAAAAGAAAAATTTTCCTATCTTTGAGAGAATAAGGGGGAAAACAGCGCATCTTCACGCATTTTATTCTGACTTTGTGTTAGGACAACGCAATACAGCTTACTCTAATTTGGTAGAAACTTCTAAAGAGGCGGGTACTCATGTTATTACAATGTTTGAGACTTTTAAATCGACAATTCGTTTGCTTAAAACTACTGTAGATAATCTATCATTTAATGAAAAAAGAATGTTAGATGTTTGTACTGAGGAATTCTTTGGTGGTTTTAGTTTAGCTAATAAGCTTACTTTATCTAGTGGAATACCATACCGTCGTGCTCAAGTTATTGCTGGGCAATATATATTGAAAATGATGGAAACTGGTTTTAGACCAGAACATATAGATATAGGTGTACTTAAGGGAATCGGCTTAGAACACGGACTTCAAATTAAACTCACAAGCGAGCAATTAAAGAGTGCTTTTGATGTTACACATAACATTGAAAATAAAAAAACCATTGGTTCGACCAACCCAAACGATATAAAAATACTTATGGATGAACAAGAAAAACGTTATAAAGATATTGAGAAACAATGGGATAAAAGAGAAGAGTATATTAAAAAATCAGTATCACAAATATGATAAATAAATTTAATCAATGGGATAAAACCAATATTCTAATTATAACTTCAGTTTTAATGGTTAGGGTTTTTCAACTTAATTGCCGGCAATTGTTTAATAAATTATCACTATTGTGTCTAAATATATATCTTTTATCTTGTATGTTAGATAAAACAAATGAATTTGATTAATTACATTTACATCCTTTTAAGAGTTTGTACAGATATTGTATAAACTATGTTAGTCGACAGTTGATTTTTCGCTATCGTCGTTCAAAAGAGTATTTTTGGCATATTATAAATTTTAGAGTACTGATAATATACACAATGAGGTGTTAATCAAATGATAAGCGCTATCGGAAATACACCATTAGTAAAATTAAAAGTAAATAATAAAATGGATGAAGGTAATGTTTTTGGAAAATTAGAAATGTTAAATCCGTTTGGTATGAAGGATAGAGTTGCAAAACGAATTATTTTGAAAGCCAAAGAAACAGGAATATTAAAACCCAATGCCCCTATTATAGAAAGTTCATCTGGAACAATGGCCTGTGGGGTTGCTTTAGTTGGTAAGGCATTAAATCACGAGGTGCATATTGTAACCGATCCACGTATTGATATTATTACAAAAGCAAAGTTAATTTCACTCGGCTGTAAATTACATATTGTGGAAAAAATGGACAATAAAGGTTGGCAAGGAGCCAGATTAACAAAACTTAATTCTTTATTAGAACGATACCCTAATGCATTCTGGCCTAGACAGTATGAGAATCCTGATAATCCATTGGCTTATGATGAATTGGTGCAAGAAGTAGTACATGATATAGGGAAAATAGATATATTGGTATGTTCGGTAGGAAGTGGAGGTTCAATATCTGGTATAGCCAGAGGACTAAAAGTAAAAAATAAGAACTTAAAAGTTGTAGCTGTGGATGCTGTTGGAAGTGTGATTTTTGGTCAACCAGATTATCCTCGTAGATTACAAGGAGGGTTAGGAAATAGCTTAGTAGCACCAAATGTGGATTTCAGTATAATAGACGAGGTTCATTGGCTTAGTGATAAAGAGGCTTTTTCAGCGACTTTACAGTTAGCTAATAGTGAACAAATTTTTGCAGGTAATAGTTCTGGATCTGTGTATGCAGTTGCACGATGGATAAGTAAACAAACGGATAATCGAGTAAACATCTTAGCAGTTTTTCCAGATAGAGGGGATCGTTATGTACATACGATTTTTAACGAAGATTATCGTGAAAAAAACGGAATACAAAATATTGGTCTCCCGCTTGATCCGAAATTTGTTTCATATGGAACAACAGTATCCTCTTGGTCTTATTCAAATTTAAAGGAAGTGAAGAGTAATGACAAAAAAAAAGTTATTATTCATTGAGTCGAATACAACTGGAACTGGAATGATGGCCATAAAGAAGGCTTACTCTATGAACTTCATCCCAATATTAATGACTAATAAACCGGATCGCTATTTGGGACTTGAAGATACAGGATGTAAAATCATTGTTTGCGATACAAATAAGATATGTGATATACAAAATTCTATAAATTTTGAAATTCGACATCAGGAATTGGCTGGTATTTTAACAACAAGTGAATATTATCTTGAAACGGTTGCAAAACTTGCTACTATATATAATTTACCAGGGAATTCTATAGAAAGCATGCAGATATGTAGAGATAAATCTCTCACTCGAAAATGCTTAAACCAAAACAGTATTGGTCAACCCCATTTTAAAATTATTGATGGACAAGCACAGCTTCAGGAAGCTATTACGGAAATTGGTTTACCTTGTATTATTAAACCCGTAGATGAAAGCGGTTCTAATAATGTACTATTATGTAATTCTTTTGCTGAGGCAGTTGAACAAGTAAAATTAATTTTACAAAAAACTAAAAATGGCAGGGGGCAAAAAACAGCTTCAATGGTTCTTGTTGAAGAATTTATAGATGCTCCTGAATTTAGTGTTGAAATGATTTCCTGGAAAGGGAAACATACAGTGATTGGTATTACTGAAAAATTTGTAACAGGTCGACCTTATTTTGTTGAAGAGGGACATATTTTTCCAGCTTTAATATCGAACAAAATAAAAAAGGTGATTTTTGAAACCGTAAAAAATGCATTGTCAGTTGTTGGGGTGAAAAATGGAGCAACACATACTGAGGTTAAATGGACAAAAGACGGTTGTAAAATTATTGAGATTAATGCAAGGCTTGCAGGTGGTATGATTCCGGAGTTAATACGTCTTGTAACTGATATTGATATGATTGAGGAACAAGTAAGATGCTTTACAACTGGTCCTTCTCATTTCGATTTAGACATCAAAAGATATGCAGGTATTCAATTTATCTTAAGTGAAAAGGATGAAATTATAAAAGAGATAATAGGGATTGAAGAAGTTAGCGCCAGTGATGGTGTTGAGAACGTGACATTAGATGTAGAAGTAGGTATGCAAATTCATAGACCAAAATCATTTTCTGATAGATTAGGGTTTGTTATGGTAACTGGTTTAACACATGATGAAACTAAAAAAAGAATGGTAAAAGCTATTAGAGGGATTCAAATTAATCCTTTGAAAGAACGCATATAGAACTTATGTTAGGTAGATTTATTCAGAATTTTAAAGAAGGAACGGGGGAGAATTCTTGAAAGATTATATAGATTATAAAAACATAATGGAATGGCAAAAAACAAAAGCAGATTATCCTTTAGTATGTATGCATCAATTATTTGAAAATCAGGCTCAAAAAACACCTGACCAAATAGCTGTTGTAAAACAACAAGAAAGCATTACATATAGAGAATTAGAAGAGCGATCAAATCAAATTGCACAATACTTACAAAGATACAACATTAGTAAAGATACACCAATAGGCTTATGTATGAATCGTTCTATTAATTTAGTTGTAGTACTTATGGGAATATTGAAAGCAGGAGGTGCATATTTACCTATTGACCCAGATGCGCCAAAAGCTAGAATCAAACAAATTTTAAGTGAAGTACAGGCTCCATTATGTTTTTCTGAATCAGAATTGAAACCTAGTCTCCCTCTTACCCTTGAAACTGACTATATTTTTATGGATGAAATTATGGATATTCTAAACACAATGTCTATTGAAAAAGTTAGTATAGTTATGACACCAGAGCAACTTGTATCAGTTTATTACACTTCCGGTACAACAGGAAAACCAAAATGTGTAGGAAATATACATAGAGGCTATGTTAATAAAATTAATTCTATGCAAAGAGCCTACCCCCTACAATTAGGAGAAACCGTTTTACAAAAAGCAACAATAGCATTCGACGATTCGTCTATAGAAATCTTTTGGCCGCTTGCTTTTGGGGGGACAGTTGCATTAATGGAACCTGGATTACATCGTGATCCTAGAGAAATTGTAAATGCATTAATTCAATATAAAGTAAAATATATGTACATTGTATCAAGTATGTTAAGCAGAATAGTGGATGTAGTCGAGGAGAATGATAGATTAAAATTATCGAATTTAAAAGGGGTCTTTGCTGGTGCTGATCCTCTTACTCCTAGTATTGTAAGACGTTATATGGAAAAGATGCCTGGCATACTATACAATACCTGGGGCGCTACAGAGGTTTCAATTGATGCTACGATACATGCTTGTTCAGAAGAAGATAGAAATGAAGAGGGTACTATTAGTATAGGAAAACCATTTGATAATGTACGTGTATATATCTTAGATGAAAAATATCAACCTGTATGTAAAGGAGAAGTAGGTGACCTTTATGTGAGTGGAGTTGGAGTGTCGAAAGGGTATCTAAATGATCATGAACGTACGGAACAAATGTTTATAGATGATCCGTTTTTTCTAGGAGAAAAAATGTATAAAACAGGAGATAAAGGATATTACAGAGAAGATGGATCGATTAAATTTGCTGGTCGAGTAGATAATCAAATTAAAATAAGAGGTATTCGAATCGAGTTAGAAGAAATTGAAAGCGTAATGAGAAGAGAATCAAATGTAAAAGAATCGATAGTCCTTTTACGTGAAGATATACCGGGTGTAAAGAGACTAGTTGCTTATGTAGTTTTACATGAAGGTAAATCAGTTACTACTAATGAAATAAAAGGACATTTAAAAAATTATTTACCCGAGTATATGTGTCCGCATTATATCTATATATTAGACAGATTTCCTTTAAATCAAAATGACAAAATTGATAAACAGGCATTACCTATTCCAGATACTATTCGGCCTATATTAGAAACGGATTATGTCGCTCCTCAAACAGATTTAGAGAAGGAATTAACCAGTATTTTTTCTCAAGTGTTGAATGTAGAAAAAATAGGGACTAGAGATAATTTCTTTGATCTTGGAGGAGATTCTATATCTGCAACACAAGTAATGAGTATGATTCGTGTCTCGATAAATCAGGATGTTCCTTTAAAATTATTATTTGAATTAAAGTGTGTATCTAATTTAGCTAATTATTTTCAACATAATTCGTATAGTATAAAAAACAAAGAAAGTATAACACCTCAAAGTGGTAATAAACAGCTACCAATGTCTTATGCTCAAGAAAGAATGTGGTTACTACAAGAAATGGATTTAAATCAGGCAGCTTATAATGAACCAATAGCTTTTCGTTTACATGGGGAATTAAACGTTAAAGCACTAGAGTTAGCTTTAAATAAAATTATTGCAAGACAAGAATCTTTAAGAACATATTTTGTAGTATGTAATGAGCAGCCCGTTCAGAATATTGAGGATTCAATCCGCCTTAATATAGATTTTATAGATTTGAGTAATGAAATAGAAAAAGAGAGTACAGCTCAAAAAGTTATATTAGAAGATGCTCAGAAACCATTTAGTCTTAAAATTCCTCCATTATTAAGAGTAAAGATTTTTAAAATAAAGGATAATGAATGGATTTTTTATCTGAATATGCATCATATTATTACAGATGGCTGGTCAACTGTAGTTTTCCTTGAAGAGCTAGCAGTTTTATACGATGCTTACTCTAAGAATAAAGTTTGTGACCTTGAAGAGTTGCCTGTTGGATATTCTGATTTTTCTAACTGGCAACGAGTGTGGCTAGAAAATGGTGTTTTAGAAAAACAACTTTCTTTCTGGAAAAGTGAACTGTCGGGCGAACTACCTGTATTACAGCTGCCAATAAATTATCCTAGAAAAGTAGAGCAAACATATAATGGAGATAAATTATATTTTACTTTAGAGTCTGATTTAGTAAAAAAAGTAAAAGAATTAACAAAAAAATATGAAGTCTCTGACTACATGTTTATGATGGCAGTGTTCAATCTTATGTTACATCGATATTCTGGTCAAGAAGATATCCTAGTAGGGTCTCCAATTGCAAATCGTCATTATCCTAATTTAAGTAATATTATAGGTTTCTTTGTAAATTCAATGATTGTAAGAAGTCACTATAAAAAAGATGAAACATTTGTAAGTTTCTTACACAAAATGAAAGAACGTTGTTTAGAGATTTATAGTAATCAAGACGTACCCTTTGAAATATTAGTGAGGGAACTTCAACCTAAGAGAGATTTGAAACATGCTCCTTTAGTTCAAGTTATGTTCTCTTTCCAAAATAAATTAGAAGAAAATTTAAATTTACAAGGGATGTCTGTATCACCAATTCCAATAAATAATAAAACTTCAAGGTATGAACTAACACTCTTTTTAACTGAAAAAAGTAATGGAGAATACGATGGAGTATTTGAATATAATACAGATTTATTTAATTCAGTAACAATTCAGCGTTTTATAGATAATTTTAAAGTGTTACTAAAAGATATTCTATCTAATCCGACAAAAGAAATCTCTAGATTGGAAATGCTAGCAGAAGAAGAACACCAACAGTTAAAAATGTGGAATCAAACAAAAGTTTCATTTCCGAAAAATAAATGTCTGCATGAACTTTTTGAAGAACAAGTTCAGAAAACTCCTAATTTAAGCGCCGTAGTTTTTGGTACAAAAGAATTAACATATAAAGAACTAGATATGAAAGCTAATCAGTTAGCACAACTTCTTATGAAAAAAGGAGTTGGACCAGATAAGGTGGTCGGAATTTGTATTGAAAGGTCAATTGAATTGGTAATTGGATTAGTCGGTATTTTAAAGGCTGGAGGTGCATATTTACCGCTTGATCCGGAGGCACCAAATGCCCGGTTAAGGCAAATTATAAGTAATGCTGGATGTGATATTTGTTTATCACAAAAATCTTTACAAAAAAATCTCTCAATAGAAGAAGCTGAAATTATTTTTCTTGATTCTGAATGGAATGATATGAATGAGGTATCCAATGAGAAACCTCAAGTAGCTGTTACTCCGGAACACTTGGTCTCTGTTTATTACACTTCCGGATCAACAGGTCAGCCAAAAGGTGTTGCTAATATTCACAAAGGTTGGGTAAATCGTATTAATTGGATGCAGAATAAGTTTAATTTGAAGTTTGGGGAAACAGTGCTCCAAAAAACTACTTTAACTTTTGATGATTCGGCAGTTGAATTTTTTTGGCCTTTAACTACTGGAGGAAGAATTGCATTGATGAATCCAGGAATGCATAGAGATCCAAAGGAAATAATTAATGCAGCTATTCTTTATAATACTGTTCATCTTCAATTTGTTCCAAGTATGTTAAATATGGTACTTGATGAACTACATCTTGAGGATCGAAAGTATCTTAGTTCTTTGAGAAATTGTATATCGAGTGGAGAAGCATTATCCCCAAAAACAGTAGAAAAATTCTATCAAAAGATGCCGGGAAATTTACATAATACATGGGGGGCAACAGAGGTTTCAATTGATTCAACTATTTACACGTGTAATTTTAAGGATAGTCAAGATCATGGAGCTGTCTGTGTGGGAAAACCATTTGATAATAACGAGGTATATATACTTGATGAATACCTTCAGCCGGTTCCTATTGGTGTAACGGGCGATTTATATCTAGCAGGAGTTGGATTAGCGAGAGAATATTTAAAGGACGAAGAGAAAACAAAGAAAGTATTTATACAAAATCCATTTGTAGAAGATGAAAAAATGTACAAGACTGGAGATCGTGGATATTTTCTTCAAGATGGTTCAATTAAGTTTATTGGAAGAGATGATAATCAAGTTAAAATTCGTGGGATGCGTGTAGAATTAGGAGAAATTGAAGCAACACTACTTAAACATTTCTTAGTCAAAGACACAGTAGTTGTCTTACAAAAAGAAACTGAGGAGTTACAAAGGCTTATAGCTTATGTTATTCCAAGCAAACAATTGTCACCTCAAAATTTAGAGACAGAAGAAATAAGGAATTATCTGAAGAATGAATTGCCTGAATACATGGTTCCTTCATTCTTATTATTTCTTGATGCATTTCCTCTGAATGCAAATGGAAAACTTGATCGTAAAAAGCTACCTGCTGTAGAACGACAAATGTATGTTCATGATGTAATATTTGCTCCACCGGAGACAATGGTAGAAAAAGTAATAGCGGATATCTGGAAAGAGCTTTTAAAATTAGATGATGTAGGTGTAGATGATAACTTTTTTAATTTGGGAGGTCACTCCTTATTAGCTACACAAGTAGTATCACGTATTCGTAGACAATATAAAATTGAAATCCCATTACGAGAAATATTTACTAAACCAACAATTAGACAATTATCAGAAGAATTAGAAATTAAAATAATTAAGGAAATTGAAAATATGACTGATGAAGAAGCGCATGAGTTGCTAAATAAAAACATTTGAGTCTAATGAGGAGGAGATAGTAGTGAAATCAAGTGAAAATAAATTATCCGAAGTAAAAAAAAATTTACTTCGAAAGTTGCTTCAAGGAACCAGTAATGATTCTAGCGAAAAGATAAGACCATATCCGAGAGAAGGAACGATTCCATTGTCATATGCTCAAAAACGTCTATGGTTTTTAAGCCAATTATATCCTAACAATCATTTTTATAATGTTCCTTATGTTATTCATTTCAAAGGTAATCTTCATATTGAAAATTTAAAGAAAAGTACTTTGATGCTAATCAAAAGGCATGAAAGTTTGAGAACTACATTTCAAGAAATTGATGGAACTCCAGTTCAGGTTATTCAAGAAGAGTATCAAATTGATATTCCAGACATAAATCTTAATCATTTGTCATTAGAACAACGTGAGAAAGTGGCTTTGGAAATAATTGAAAAGGACATAAAAACTCCTTTTGATATTCAAAAGGGACCTAATGTTCGTGCTCAAATTATTTCTTTAGATAATGAAAATCATTATTTTATTTTTAATGTTCATCATATTTGTTTTGACGGATGGTCTGCAGGGGTTTTCTTTAAAGAACTTTCGTCTCTTTATGAAAGTAATATAGACAAAAGTTTAAATAACTTATCTAAATTATCGATTCAATATGCGGATTATACTTTTTGGCAGAAAGAATTATTGGAAGGTGGAGAATATGATCGTCAACTAAGATATTGGGAAGACAAGTTAAACGGTGATATTCATCCGATTACATTACCTTATGACAAATTAAAAAAAGAACAGAGCTTTAATGGAGCAATTGTTCCGTTCTATATAAATTCGGATGTGTATCAAGAGATAAAAAGCTTGAGTAATAAAGAAGGAGCTTCTATTTTTATGACCCTTTTAGCAATTTTTAAATTGCTATTATCTCGGTACTCTAATCAGAATGACATTCTGGTAGGAACTCCTATTGCCAATCGTAGCCATAAGGAATTAGAAGGTATTATTGGATTTTTTGCTAATACCCTTATTTTAAGAACAGATGTATCTTGGGAATTAACCTTCCGTGAATTGCTAGAACGCATACAAAAGGTTTGTTTAGATGCGTATTCCCATCAAGATTTACCATTTGAAAAAATTGTTGAAGAGTTAGCACCCGAGCGAGATCTGAATAAAAACCCGTTATTTCAAGTTATGTTTAATTTTTATGAGGCACCAGATCAAATAGCTTTTAAGGGATTACAAACTAATTTTATAGATTTTGATAATAAAACGGCAAAATTTGACCTTCAGATGGAATTTGTAGAAAAGGATGAGGGGTTATACGGGATACTCGAATATAATACAGATTTATTTCATAAGGAAACGATAGATAGAATGATAGGACACTATCAGAAGCTAACCGAAGTAATTGTGAGGAACCCAGACTTAAGCATCAAAGATATTTCTTTTCTTTTAGAAGAAGAAAGGAATCTTTTACTAGATGAATGGAATGAAACAACATCCACATACTCAGATGAGAAATGTCTACACCAGTTATTTGAAGAAAAGGTGAACCAGTATCCTGACGATGTGGCAATTATTTATGAGGATCAAAAAATCACATATAGAGAATTGAATCGACGTGCAAATGCTCTTGCTATGTATTTAAAACAACAAGGTGTAAGCCCTGATATGGGTGTGGGCATTTATATGAGAAGGTCTATAGATATGGTAATTGCAGTTATTGGAATTTTAAAAGCGGGAGGAATGTATGTACCTTTAGATCCAAATTATCCGGTTGAACGTTTAGAATATATTAGTAAAGAATCTAATCTATTCCATATATTGATGCATAGCGAACTGGATGGATATTCAAATTTTCATGCTGTAAATAAAATTTATTTGGATAAAATCTGGGATCAATTGACTTTAACAGATCAAAATGTAAAAAACGATGTTAATCCTCAAAATCTAATTTATCTAATTTATACATCAGGATCTACTGGTAAACCAAAAGGCATTGGAATGACCCATCAAGCTATAGTTAATCTAATTGAGTGGCAGGATAAGAAATGGATTTATCCCGGTAAAGTTAATTCACTACAATTTTCTAGCCTGAATTTTGATATGTCCTGTTTAGAGATTTTTTCAACATTTAATTCAGGCGGAACATTAGTTATTCCTAATGAATCATGTATAAGGGATCCATATTTGTTGTTGCAACTAATCTTAAAACAAAAAATAGAAAGAGCGAGTTTCCCTTATGTTGGATTTCAACAATTATGTGAAGTCTCTAATAATGTTGACCCGTTAGAATTTAACTTGAGAGAAATTATTGTTACAGGTGAACAGTTAAAACTTACTCCTAAGATTCGTAGTTGGATAAAAGGTATTAAAGATTGTGTATTACATAATCATTATGGTCCATCGGAAACTCATGTTGTTACATCATATACTATACTGGATGTTGATAAAGAGGATAATCTGCCACCAATTGGTAGACCAATAAGTAATACTAAGCTATATGTGCTGGATAAAAACTTGAAATTGGTTCCCCTAGGTGTTGTGGGGGAATTATATATATCTGGGGATTGCTTAGCCAGGGAATATTTAAATCGACCAGAATTAACGAAAGAGAAATTTATTGAAAATCCTTTTTGTTTAGAATCAGATGAAAAGATGTATAAAACTGGTGATTTAGTACGTTATAAATCTGATGGTAATATTCAATTTTTGGGTAGAATTGATAGCCAATTAAAAATTAGGGGATACAGAATTGAACCTAGTGAGATTGAATCGATAATAAATCAATTTCTAGGCATAAAAGAAGTAGTAGTTGAATCGAAAAATAATGCATCAGGCTATCCTTATCTTATTGCTTATTATGTTACAGATGGAATGAAACAAATTAAAAATGAAGAAATAGAATCATTTTTAGTTGATAAGTTACCAGATTATATGATTCCTAGATTTTATGTACAATTGGATGCGATACCTTTAACTCCTAGTGGGAAAATCAATCGTCTTATCTTACCAGATCCTAATTTGAAAAAGCTTAATTATTCTGAAGCAAATATACTTGAAACAGAAACTGAAAAACAAATGGCTCTAATCTGGAGTGAGGTACTTGGTTACGAACATATTGGTAGAGAAGATAACTTTTTCCACCTAGGGGGTCATTCTCTTATAGCGACCCAAGTTATATCACGTATCCGAAAAAAATTTAATATTGAAATACCTCTTCGTGGAATATTTGAATATCCGGTTTTGAAATATTACTGTAAGCAACTAGATAAAGAACTTTTAAAAGAACGTTTTATATTAAATAATGAAATCCTATCAATAGAGAAGGAAAAGGAATGCCCTTTATCTTTCTCACAAGAGCGTATTTGGTTTTTTGATCAAATGGAGCCTGGAAATTCTGTATATAATTTAGACTATTCAATTGAAATTACAGGGGAAGTAGATATTTCCTTACTAGAAGCGAGCTTGAATTTTGTTGTTAATCGACATGAAATATTAAGAACAACTTTTCAAGAAGTTGATGGAACCCCCGTTCAAGTGATTGCTTTAGAATCATATATACCAGTTTCATATGTTGATTTACGGTATATATCTAACGATAGGGTTTTTGAATATGCTAGACAGTTAGCTGCAGAAGAAGTAAATCAGCCTTTTAATCTAGCAGAAGGTCCTTTAATTAGAGCAAAAGTATATCAATTAGATTTAAACAGATATATTTTAGTTGTTAGTATGCATCATATTGTGACAGATGGTTGGTCTATGAAACTATTTGGGGAAGAGTTATTTAGTTATTATAAATCTTATGGTAAAAATACGATTTCTCATGTACCTAAATTACCTATTCAATATAAAGATTTTGCATACTGGCAAAGAAAACAAAAAAGGGGTAATTTACAGAAACAATTAGCATATTGGAAGGAGAAATTAAGTGGTGAACTTCCTATATTAAATATGCCAAGCGATTATATGAGATCTCAAACAAGATCCTTTAAAGGAGATCAGCTCTCTTTTGCAATCGAGGAAAATTTAGCTGCGAAATTAAAAACGTTTAGTCAAGAACATGGTGTCTCACTTTTTATGACTCTAATAACTGGTTTTAAAGGATTATTGTTTCGGTATACAGAACAAGAGGATCTTATAGTTGGGACTCCTATAGCTAATCGAAATCACAAAGATATTGAAAACTTAATTGGTTTCTTTGTGAATACATTACCGCTACGTACAAAATTAAATTCGTCAATGAGCTGGAAAGAGCTATTAAATAATATAAAACAAGTAACTTTAGAAGCTTATGAAGGACAGGATATACCATTTGAGAAGCTAGTTAATGAAATACAACCTAAGAGAGATTTAAGTAAATCGCCCATATTTCAAGTAATGTTTGCTTTTCAAAATAAGCCAATTACGACCGTTGATAAAATTACAGAGTTAAGTATCCAATCTATTAATATAGAGGGAAATACATCACTTTTTGATATAAGTATGTCATTAGAAGAAAAAGGAGAGCAAATAATAGGTGTGGTTGATTATTGCTCAGATCTATTTAAGCGAGATACAATTCAAAGGTTTATTAATCATTATTTAATTTTATTAGAAGAAATCGTGTGGAACGTTAATCAGAAGGTTCTTGAAACTCAAATGCTAAGTACTGAGGAAATGCAAAAAGTAATAGTGGATTGGAATCGAACTGAATATCCATTTCCTGAAAAGATGTGTGTGCATAAGTTAATTGAAGAAGTCGTAAAAAGGTTACCAAATCATACAGCAATAATGTATCAAAATAAATCTATCACTTATTGGGAACTAAATGAAAAAGCGGAGCAAATGGCCCGATTTTTAAAAGGAAAACATGTTGGACCTAATACTCCAGTAATACTTTGTATGGATCGTTCTATCGACTTTATTGTTTCAATTTTAGGGATTTTAAAAGCAGGCGGTGCTTATGTCCCACTAGATCCTAGTTATCCGCAAGATAGGTTATCTTATATGATTAAGGATTCTCAAGCATCGGTAATCTTAACTTCATTAAAATATGAGAATATTTTCTTACAACATAAGCAAGAGGTAATTACTTTTGAAAATGTACCAGATCAAGTTGATTTAACTGAGTCAGTTCAAAAAAAATTAGAAGAACAAGATCACTCTGAACATTTGGCTTTTATTATTTATACTTCTGGTTCTACGGGGAAACCAAAAGGAGTTCCAATTAAACATCAATCTATAGTAAACTTCATTCATTACATGACTGATTTTTGTGAATTTACAAAAGATGATAGAGTAGGGCAATATACAAGTATTAGTTTTGATCTTTCAGTTATGGATATTTTTATGACGCTTGTAAAAGGAAGTACCTTAGTTTTAAGTCCGAATAATGTATTATCTGCTAATGAATTTTCGGATTGGATTGAAGGAAATAAAATTTCTAGTATCTGTATTCCAACGGCTTATTGGGATTTTTGGGTTAGAGAAATATCTAATGAAAAAGTGCTATTGCCTTCATCTTTACGCATGATTTTAGTCGGAGGAGAAAAAGTTTCATTAGCAACGTATAAGGAATGGTATGAAATTTCTGGGGAAATACCTTGTTTAATTATCTATGGTCCTGCAGAAACAACGTGTGCTTCAACTGTGTACAAGCCCGAAAATCAATGGAACCATGAAGTTGTAACTGAATTGCCAATTGGACGGCCTATTGCAAATACGGAAGTCTATGTCCTGAATTCAAACATGCAACCAGTACCTATTGGAGTGCCGGGTGAGCTGTATATTGGTGGAGTTGGATTATCGCCTGGTTATTTAAACCTTCATGAAAAGAATGAAAAACATTTTGTTAAACATCCATTTAAAGAAGGGAAACGTTTGTATAAAACTGGAGATAAAGTAAAGTTATTATCAAATGGACAATTAGTCTTCTTAGATCGATATGACAATCAAATTAAATTAAGGGGATTCCGTATTGAACTTGGGGAAATTGAAAAAACACTAGAACAGCATTCATATATACAAAAGGCAATAGTGATTTTAAGGGATGATGTAATTGAGGGGCAAAAACAATTAGTTGCCTATATTCAAACAAGAGAGATAACGGAGGAAATAAATTCCTATAAATTAAAGGAGTATATGGAGAAGAGAGTCCCGAACTATATGATTCCGTCTTATTTTGTATTAGTAAAAGAGATGCCAAAAAGCCCTAATGGAAAAATAGATCGAAAATCATTACCAAAGCCAAAAGAAGAAACAATTAAAATAGATGTACAAATTTCACCTAGGAATGAAATTGAAGTGAAGTTGGCAAATATTTGGATGGATGTTCTTAATCTTAGATCGATTAGTATGAATGATAACTTCTTTCATTTAGGAGGTCATTCTCTTTTAGCGACTCAAGTTATATCGCGAATTAGAACATTATTTGGAATAGATGTACCATTGAAAAATATTTTTGAGTATCCAACAATATCTCAATTAGAAAAAGTCATTAAAAACATGGGACTAGAAAAAAATGAGGGAAAAATTGTGAAGAGAAGAAGGGATTTACATCGATTACAATAGAGAAGTTATAATCAAAGATCCAATGTTCACTAATTATAATGTGGAAGGAGAAAAATAAGGTGTTTCAAAAAGAGACAGATAAATCGAATGAAGTAGTAACCACTGAGGAGTACTATACATTTCCAGCATCTTTTGCTCAAAAAAGATTATATTTTTTAAATGAACTTTTATCTGATTCTTCTGTATATAACATGCCGATGTTTGTATCTTTGAAGGGGAATTTGAATAAAGATGCATTAGAAAGAGCCTTAAATACTTTGGTGAACTTACATGAAGCGTTGAGAACACATTTTAGTATGATTCAAAATGAAGTCATGCAAATAATTAGACCTTATTCTCAATTTAAATTAGAAATAAAATTAGTCCGAAGTGAGTTAGAAGCTAATGCTTATATGGAAGTAGAAGCAAGAAAACAGTTTGATTTAAACAAAGGACCACTTTTTGAAGCTACATTATTAACAGATGAAAAAGAAACTCATTTTTTATTAATTAATATGCATCATATTATCTCCGATGGATGGTCTGTAAGCATTTTGTTTAATGAAACATTCAGGTTGTATCAATCATTTGCAGTAGATGAAGAACTCCCTTTATCGGAGCCAGAATTTCAGTATGCCGATTATTCTGGATGGCAGGAAGAACAATTTGAAAAAAGTCATTGGCAAAAACAATTAGCGTATTGGAAAGAAAAACTTGGTAATGATTTGCCGGTATTGCAATTGCCTACAGAAAAATCTAGGTCAAAAATTGTAAGTAATAGAGGGAGTTTCACTCAATTTACAATACCTCTTGATGTATCAAAAGGTATCAGTCAATTATGCCAGACAGAGAATAGTACGTTATTTATTGGTGTACTTACAGCGTTTAATATACTTTTAAGTAAATATTCACAACAGGAAGATATAATAATTGGAACTACGATTGCAAATAGAAACAGAATTGAATTTGAAGAAACGCTTGGTTTGTTTGCAAATACAATTGCTATTAGAACAGATCTTTCTAACAATCCTACTTTTAGAGAATTATTAAAAAGAGTACGCAATGTAACTATCGAGGCATATGATAATCAGGATATTCCTTTTGAGAAAATTGTAGAGGAGTTAAATCCTACTCGAAGTTTGAATCATTCTCCGATATTTCAAGCAATGTTTGTATTGCAAAATACACCCGACATACAGTGGAATTTAACTGAATTAGAAATTCAACCTATTAAGATAGATACAGGAACAGCGAAATTTGAATTGACATTAGATATGGAAAATACAGTTGATGGTTTGGTAGGGGTATTGGAATATCAAACAGATTTATTTAATCAAGAAATTATTGATAGAATGTCTGCTCATTTTCAGACATTACTAGCCAATATTGTCCAAAATCCAGATCAACCTATAAATGAATTACAATTCATAATAGAAAGTGAGAGAAGAGAGTTACTATATAGATCTATAGAAAAACAAGATACATCTTTATGTAGTCATGAAATATTTGCAAAGCAAGCCGAGAAAACTCCTGATGCTATAGCCATTATCTTTGAAGATCAGACTATAACTTATGAAGAGTTAAATCAACAAGCTAATCAACTAGCTCATTATCTTCGAAAAAAGGGAGTAGGTCCGGAAATAATGGTAGGGTTATGTATAGATCGATCAATTGACCTTATCATTGGGATATTAGGGATATTAAAGGCTGGTGGAGCTTATGTACCAATAGATCCAACAATTCCTAAGGCGAGATTAGACTATTTTATCCAGGATTCAGGAATAAACCTTCTATTAACTCAAGATGATTTGAGCAATGAGTATTGCACACAAAATATAGATAAGATTTTGTTAGATAAGGATTGGTTAAAAATAAGTAAAGAAAGTAAAGAAAACTTGAATAGTGACGTACATCCAGGAAATTTGGCTTATGTCATTTACACATCGGGTTCTACGGGTGATCCAAAAGGTACGCTAATACCACATGAAAATATTACTAGATTATTTGCATCAACAAGCAAGTGGTTTCAGTTTAATGAAAATGATACGTGGACTTTATTTCACTCATATGCTTTTGATTTTTCAGTTTGGGAAATATGGGGAGCATTACTCTATGGTGGTAAATTAGTTATTGTACCTTATTGGGTTAGTAGAGATACTGAGAAGTTTTACGATTTACTTATTAAAGAAAAAGTTACCATCTTGAATCAAACGCCTTCAGCTTTTTATCAGTTAATTAAGATAGATGAAAAGAGGTTATTATCGCCTACTCAGCTAAGTTTAAGAAAAGTTGTCTTTGGAGGTGAAGCACTGGAATATAGATTGTTACGTCCTTGGATTCAAAAGTATGGAGATAAAGTGCCACAGTTGGTAAATATGTATGGAATTACAGAAACTACTGTTCATGTTACTTATAGGCCAATAACATATGAAGATATAGAGAAAAATATCAAAAGCATGATAGGTATCACAATTCCAGATTTATATGTTTTAGTTTTAGATGCATATATGCAACCCGTACCGGTTGGTGTACAGGGTGAACTTTTTGTAGGAGGAGCAGGATTGGCAAGAGGGTATCTAAATAAACCAGAATTAACTGCTACTAGATTTATAGATAATCCTTTTAGTCAAGAGCCAGAAAAATTATATCGAACAGGTGATTTGGGGAAAATATTATTAAACGGTGAAATTGAGTATTGTGGACGTATAGATAATCAAGTGAAAATACGGGGGTTTCGTATTGAGTTAGGGGAAATTGAATCAAAGCTGGTTTCACATCCAAAAGTAAGAGAGGCTGTTGTGGTGGTAAATGAAGATAGTGACGTAAATAAAAAACTATTAGCATATGTTACTTCTTCAAACGATATCAAAAGTAAAGAATTAAGAGACTTCTTGAGAGAAACGCTTCCAGATTATATGGTACCTTCGCAATTTATGATTTTGGAGCAAATTCCACTCACGAGTAACGGTAAGATCGATAGAAGACAATTGTTAAACAGTATTAGTGAAGTTACGGTTAATAAAGAAGATTATATAGGGCCGAGAAATGAAGTAGAAGAGATAATAACAGAAATATGGTCAAATGTCTTAGAACAAAAACTTATAGGAATTGATGATAATTACTTTGAGTTAGGTGGAGATTCAATTAAAAGTATTCAGATCTTATCATTAATAAAAGAAAAAGGTTACACTGTTGACATGGCAGATATATTTATGCATCAAACTATTCGTAAATTAGCACCAAATATTAGAAAGAAAAGTAATTTTTCGACACAATTAATTGAGTCTTTACCAGTAATCTCTAAAAAAGATATGCAAAAAATAAGTAACAATGTAGAAGATATTTACCCATTAACAAAACTTCAAGAAGGAATGTTGTACCATAGCGAACTGTCAAGCATAACACCTATATATCACAACATTTCAACTTTTAGGATCAGAGCGCCTTATGAGGAAGAAGCATGGACTTTTGCATTTGAAGAATTGTTATCACGACATCCAATTTTACGAACATCATTTGACTTTATAAATTTTAGTGAACCTATGCAAATAGTTCATCATAAAGTTGAACTGCCTATAAAGTTTGTTGATTTGACTCATTTGAACAAAAAAGATCAGGATGTAGAATTAAATAAAGAATTTGAATACGAGACAATTACTTCTTTTGACTGGATGAAAGCACCTCTTTTGAGAGTCAGGATTTATAAACTTTCTGACGATGTTATACAGATGTCGATTATAGAGCATCATGCTATCTTAGATGGCTGGAGTGTTGCTTCTATGCAAACTGAATTATTTAGTTTATATCAATCTAAAATTAAAAAAGAACGAACAGATAAAAACAGTAAACCCAAAGTATTATTCAAACATTATTTGGAATTAGAGAGAAAGGCATTACATGATCAGAAACAGAAAGAATTCTGGATAAATAAGCTAACTAATATGACATTTTCGAAGATGCCTCGTTGGAATAACGTCGAGATGGAATCCAAGATGGAATTAGTAGAGTTTAATATTCCAAAAGAATTATCTAATGCTATCAAATCTTTAGCTATGAATATAAAAGTACATGTTAAAAGTATATTACTTGCTGCTCATTTTAAAGTAATTTCTATACTAAGTGGGAATCAAGATATTGTTACAGGGGTAGTATCCAATGGTAGAAGTGAAGAAAAAGATGGTGAGAAAGTATTAGGGCTATTTTTAAATACTTTGCCAATAAGAATTAATGTTTCAGGAGGTACTTGGATAGATTTAATAAAAACAACATTTAAAGAAGAGCAAGAAACTTTAGATTTCCGTCGCTATCCAGTTTCTCAAATTCAACAAGATTGTGGTGGAGATATGCTGTTTGAAACATTTTTTAACTTTACCAATTTTCATGTGTACAAGTCTGTTTCTGATTTGAAAGATATTGAGATATTACAAGAAGATGGAATAGCAAATACTAGCTTCCCATTTGGTGTAGAATTTGGACAAGATTTATCTACGTCGGATATTAGAATGGATTTAAGATGGGATATGGCAGAGTTTAGTAAGGAGCAAATTGAATTAATAGGTGATTATTATTTAAAAGTACTAAATTCAATGGTAGATAATCCAAAGGGAAATCATGAAAGTAAGCATTTCTTATCTGAAAAAGAAATGAAATTGATGAAAGAATGGAATGATACTCAAGTATTATATGAGGAAGATCATATACTTCACAGGTTAATTGAATTCCAAGTAGAAAAAAGCCCAGAACAAATAGCACTTAAGTTTGAAAAAGAAACTTTGACGTATCGAGAGATGAACAACAGGATAAATAATTTTGCAAATGAATTAATTGAATCTGGCGTAAAACCAGGTGACTTTATTGGAATTTGTTTAGACAGGTCTATTGAAATGGTAATTAGTTTAATTGGAATTCTTAAAGTTGGTGCAGCTTATGTACCGATGGATCCTGAAAATCCGGTTAATAGAATAGCGGATTTAATAAAAGATTCAGGAATATCTATGTTAATTACTAATCAGAGGCTAAAAGAGAAAATTTCTTCCTCTACTCAAAGAATAAAGTGTATTGAGGAAAAAGGTGAGATGGCTGCATATCGTTTTATAAAGAATCCTAATGTTGAAGTATCAGAAAAAGACATGGCATATATGCTGTATACTTCTGGGTCAACTGGGAAACCTAAAGGAGTTATTGTATCCCATCGTGCCATTTGTAACAGGTTATTATGGAAACAAGATTATTTTAAATTGAGTAATAACGATAGAGTGTTACAAAAGACACCTTATACATTTGATGTATCGATATGGGAATTTTTCTGGCCTTTAATAACGGGAGCGTGTTTGGTTATTGCTAAACCGAATGGGCACAAGGATCCAAATTATCTAGTAAACATTATTCAAGAGGAAAATATAAGTACAGTTCATTTCGTTCCATCAATGTTACAAGAGTTTATAGAAGAAGATATAGGGAATTGTACTAGTTTGAAAAGAGTTTTATGTAGTGGCGAAGCTTTACCTTTTGATTTGCAACAGCGTTTTTTTGCCAAATCAGAAAGCGATCTATTTAATTTATATGGTCCAACCGAGGCTGCTATTGATGTAAGCTGTTGGAAATGCATACGAGATGATAAAAATAAAATAGTCTCTATTGGAAAACCAATTTCTAATATTCAATTATATATTTTGAATAATGAGTTACAACCTGTACCAATTGGTGTAACAGGAGAATTATTTATAGGTGGTGTAGGTTTAGCAGAAGGATATCATCAACAACCAGCTATTACGGAGGAAAGATTCATTGCTTCTCCATTTAGTACGAATTCTAAAGAGAGGTTATATCGTACTGGAGATTTAGCCGCATATTCACTGAATGGGAATATCGAGTATAAAGGGAGAACAGATTACCAAATAAAAATTCGTGGATTTCGTGTTGAACTGGGTGAAATAGAATCTGTTATAAGTAGTCATCCTATTATTCGAGATTGTGTAGTTTTATATACAGAGATGGTAACGGGTATGGGACATTTAGCGGCGTATCTAGTGACAAATCAAAACGATAATATAGAAATAAAAGAATTGCAGGAGTATATTCGACAGATTTTACCGTATTATATGGTTCCGACCAGTTGGACGATATTAGATAACATGCCTCTAACATCAAGTGGAAAGGCTGATCGAAAACAATTACCGGCCCCTGATTTTATGTTAAACATACAAGGGGAATATGTTCCAGCACGAGACTTATTAGAATGGAAACTAGTTCGTATCTGGGAAGAAATACTTCATGTGAAACCAATTGGAGTGAGAAATACTTTTGTAGAATTAGGTGGACATTCCCTATTAGCTGTTAGATTAATGACTTTAATTAAGAAGAAGTTATTTAAACAAGTAACTCTCCCGCTACTTATGAAAAACGATACAGTGGAAAAAATGGCTTCAGTTTTAAGGAAAGAATATGAATGTGACACAGAATCTTCAATCGTTAAGATTCAATCAGGTAAATCTACATCTACACTTCCACTTTTTTTAATTCATCCAGTGGGAGGAAACATATTTTGCTATAAATCATTGATTGAATCTTTAGGTGATAACTTTACAATCTATGGAATTCAGTCACCGAGTATTAGCGGTGGATTAAATAATTTAAATACACTAGATAAAATAACAGATTTTTATATTAAGGAAATAAAAAAGGTACAACAGCAGGGGCCATATTGTATTGTTGGGTGGTCTTTTGGTGGAGTAGTTGGGTTTGAAATAGCACGAAAGTTGAAAAGTAATGGTGATAAAATAAAAACTTTAACATTATTGGATAGTTACCTCTTAAAAATCCCGAAAGAACAGTTTGAAGACGAAAAATTTTACCTTCTGTCATTTCTAGATGATTTATTAAATTCTTTAGGGGACGTTGAATCAAAAGAGATAGAGGAACAGATAAAACAATTTATTATAAGAGAAGATTATCTAGAACATTTATTCATTAAGCTGGAAGAAAAAGGCTTTTTGCAGGGGCTAGAATTTTCTCAATTTGTAACATACTTCAATGCGTATAAAATAAATTTACAGGCACTCTCTAGTTATCAACCGAAAGTTTATGATGGCAACATAATGTATTTTAGGGCAGAAGATTCCAAAAGTGATACAAGGCTAAATATTAATGAGTGGAAAAGATTGGTGAATGGTAATTTTGAAATTCAAGATATCCGGTCAAATCATTATCAATTATTACACTCTCCTCATTCAGAGGTTATAGCTCAAACAATAAAATTATTCATGTATTAATAAAATTTAAGGGGTATTCTTATGAAACGATTATATAAAGGATTATGGAAGCATAGGGATTACAGAAATTTATGGGTTGGGCAAACAATTTCAATGTTTGGAACACAGATCGCATTAATTGCGCTTCCATTAGTAGCAGCTATTACCCTTGGGGCATCTCCTTTGCAAATGGGGATTTTGCAAGCAATAGAATATTTACCGGTTTTATTAATAAGCTTGGTTGCTGGAGTCTGGATAGACCGTAGACCAATTAGACCAATACTTATTACAACTGATATAGTTAGAGCTATTTTATTGTTAGCTATACCTATTTCAATGTATTTTGGAGTATTAAATTTAGAGATCTTGTATGTGGTAGCTTTTCTTGTAGGAATTAACACTGTTTTTTCTGATATTGGACAGATGTCTTATTTGCCGGTTATTGTAAAAAAAGAAGACTTAATTGAAGGGAATAGTAAATTAGAATTTAGTTATTCAACTGCTTCCATTGTAGGTCAAGGTCTTGGTGGAGTATTAATACAAATATTTACTGCGCCATTTGCTATCTTAATACAGTCTTTGGCCTTACTATTTTCTTCTCTATTCTTATTTAGAATTAAGAAAAAAGAAGAAGTTCAAAAGGTTGAAAATGAAGAAAGCAACATGATGGAGATGATTAAAGAAGGAATCAGTTATGTTATTAAAAATAAAATTATTAGAAATCTTGTAATTACAACAATGATTTTTAATTTCTTTACGATATTGATAGAGCCAATATATCTCTTATTTGTATCAAGAGGATTAAAACTTGCTCCTGTATTTATAGGAATGATATTTGGAATGGCTGGAGCTGGAGCTTTATTAGGGGCACTTCTTGTAGGGCCAATGACTAGGAAATTAGGACTTGGACGCTGTATGGTAGTTGCATTATTTTTAGCAGGACTTTCTTCATTACTTATTCCTGTAGCAACATTTTTACCAACAATACCCGCAGTAATTTTACTTATGGTAATGCAGCTCATTGATGCCATTATGATAGTAGTCTATAACATTAATCAGAGAAGTTTAAGAACTTCCATTACGCCTGATAATCTATTAGGGCGTATGAATTCTTCAATTAGATTGTGTGTTATGGGAATTGTTCCAGTAGCAGCTTTAGCTGGTGGATTTATAGCGGGAATTATTGGGGTATTACCAACCTTAATTATAGGTAGTGTAGGTATTATTTTTTCTTCTGTTTTTGTTGCGTTTACTTCAATTCATGAACTGGAAGAAATACCTAAAAGTGATTTGGGTGAGGAAGTAAATGTTTAATAGAATTTAGTCGAAATGAGGTTATTTGGTGAAGCAGATATCTCAAGAAAAAATAGTTGGTAAAGGTTGTTCTTTTGGTACATTTGGAGAACTCTTACAAGGTGCTTATGGGGAAGAGGGATTAGATTTTTTAGTAACTTTCCCCATTACTAAATATTCTTATGCAACATACGTGCCAAATGTAAATGGGGGAGAAATAAAAGTTTTCCCCCATGAAAAAAAGAAAGCACAAGCTTTTGTAGTAAAGTTATTAAAATATCTAGGTATTTCTACTGGTGGATTTGTAAATATTTATAGTGAAATTCCTGTTGGAAAGGGATTAGCTAGTTCAACAGCTGATTTAGTTTCCTGCGCAAGAGCTGTTAGTGATTACTACGGTATTAAATTAGATATAAGAGAAATTGAAGAGATTTTGCGTCAAATAGAACCCTCTGATGGGGTTATGTATCCTGGGATAACCTCATATTTTCATAAAAAAGTAGAAAAGAAAGAATTTTTAGGTTGTGTACCAGGGATTACTGTTGTGGGTATAGATGAAGGAGGGATAGTTGACACTATTAAATTTAATAAAAGGGAGAAACATTTTAATCAAGCAGAGAAAATAGAGTATGGATTCTTGTTAGATGAGTTATCTCATGCTATTAAAAGTCTTGATTACATAACAATTGGAAGAATTGCTACAAAAAGTGCTGAGATGAATCAAAGATTACAGCCTAAAAAGACACTTGATAAGTTGATTTACATAAATAAACAAATTGATGGTATGGGGGTAATTATAGCTCACAGTGGAACTTGTCTAGGAATAATGTTGTCTCCTTTTCTACCAGATTATGAAGAGAAATTACACTTGGCTAAGAATTACTTGTATCAATTGAGGGGAGAGCTCTCTATTTATTATTCATGGGACTCAGAAAGTTATTCAGTAAACACTATACAAAATTATCCGCGAGATATAAATGTTTAAATAGGGGGGACAACAAATGATTGAATTACGTAGTGATACATTTACTTTACCGACACTTGAGATGCTACAAGGTGTCTCCATAAATGATCTTGGAGATGATGTATACGGAGAAGATCCAACTGTTAAAGAATTGGAATCAATTGCTGCAAAAATATTCGGAAAAGAATCAGCTATATTTGTTCCAAGTGGAACAATGGCTAATCTGACATCAATAATGGCACATTGTCCAAGAGGTTCAAAAGTTTTAGTTGGAGATGAATCAGACATATACATATATGAAGCAGCTGGTGCATCTGTTTGTGGTGGAATTATGTACGAAAAAATTAAAACTCAACCGGATGGTCGATTAGAAATAGCTGATTTAGAAAACGCGATTCCAATAGATAAGGAAGATCCTCAGTTTGCTTTACCATCGCTAATATGTGTCGAAAATCCTCATAATCGTATGGGGGGGCGTGTTTTGCCTTTAGAATATCTAAATGAACTAAAAGAATTTGCAAAGAGTAATAACTTACCGGTTCATATGGACGGAGCAAGAATATTTAATGCTGCAGTCGCATTAGATATTTCGCCGGCAGAAATTGCGCAATATACAGATTCATTACAATTTTGCTTATCAAAAGGTTTAGCAGCTCCTATAGGATCAATTGTGGTCGGTGATAATAATTTCATTAATAAAGTATATCGTCTTCGTAAGATGCTAGGTGGAGGAATGAGACAAGCTGGTATTATAGCTAAACCTGGTATTATCGCATTAACTAAAATGGTAGATAGATTGTCTGAGGATCACTTTAATGCACGTCAACTAGCCCAAGGTCTATCTCGAATTGACGGAATAGAATGTGAATTAGAAGCGGTGGAAACTAATATAGTTTTTTTTCGAGTTGTCGATCCGCGTTTTACTTGGCAAGAATTTGTTGAAAAAGCTCGCAGTTACAAACTAAATATAGCTGAACTCGGACATGGAAGAATTAGAGCGGTTACACATTTAGGCGTTACATCTAATGATATTGAAAAAACCCTAAAAATTATTAGAGAAATACTTAAATGATGAAATGTGTGGGAATTGTATTTTGTTTGGGGGGTGATTTTAAAGAGTAACTGTAGATAAGTTTAGGAAATGAAAATTGAAAAAATTTTTATATGAACTGAATAATTTTGAGGAGGTATTTAATACATGAAAACAGATTGGGATTGGAATGATTGGCGTTTACAATTTCGTAATAGAATACAAAAAATTGAGGAACTTAAACAATATATTAATGTGACACCTGAGGAAGAACAGGCAATCAAAAGATGTGAAGGAATTTATAGATGGGCAGTAACTCCCTATTATGCATCATTAATGGATAAAGATGATCCATCGTGTCCAATCCGAAAACAAGCAATTCCATCGAGCGGAGAATTTATGATAAATGAATATTCCGATGTGGATCCTGTTGGAGATACTAAGTACCGTGTAACAAACAGAATTGTTCACAAATATCCAGATAGGATTATTATGTTAATTACAGATCAATGTCCAGTATATTGCCGTCATTGTACAAGGAAATATCATACTACTGACTTAGATGGAACATATTTTGAAAGAAGTGAGGCCGAAGGATATGAAATTGATTTTGAATATATAGAAAACCATCCCGAAATTCGAGATGTATTGTTAACGGGAGGCGATCCTTTAACTTATTCAGATAGAAGGCTTGAAAGTATTTTAAAAAGATTACGCAGTATACCGCATGTAGAAATTATAAGATTTGGGTCTCGTTATCCAGTATTATTACCTCAAAGAATAACGAAAGAATTCTGTGAAATGTTAGAGAAATATCATCCGATTTGGCTAAATACACATTTTAATCACCCGAAAGAAGTAACAAAAGAGTCAGCACATGCTGTAAATTTACTTTTAAAACATGGTGTGCCTGTACAAAATCAAAGTGTTCTTCTAAAGGGGATTAATGATGATTTGGATACTATGAAGCAATTAGTACAGGCTTTACTAAAAATCCGAGTTAGACCTTATTATTTATACCATTGTGATAACGTAACAGGTGTTTCTCATTTTATGACGTCTCTTGAAAAAGGTGTAGAAATTATGCGTGGATTAGTAGGACATACTACTGGATTTGCGACACCAAACTACATTATTACAACAATAAATGGAAAGATTCCTATTCCTTTAGAAACCGTATTAGAACATTCAGACGAGGGATTAATTTTGAAGAGTTATGAAGATAAAGAAACTGTTATACCTTATTTAAAAGCAGAAACTAAAAAAGTTTGATAATTGTTAATTGAAAATTTCACCATTATTGTATTGTTTAATTAATATTGATTTTTTTAGAATCCAAGTTTAGTTGAAATATACTAAAATATAATTTTATTAGAGGAAGGAAACGTAATAGGTTTCCTTCCTCTTTTGCTTGGCGGAAAAACTAATCCAACAATTCCAATTTATCCCGCATCCCCAGCTCAGGGTTCAGAGCGAAGTGAGGAAGATGTATGAGGTATTACAATAACAAACGATTCCCCAAAAAATTAAACAACCTTAGTCCTACTGAATTTGGAACTAAGGCTGCTTAATGAAAAGACACCTAATCTTTTACTGTCTACTTGACAAGGATAAGATCACAATACAGAAATCATTTTCTTGATGTAGCATAGCCTTTTTTAAAAAATTCCCTTTACAAAGGATACATTTTATATAAGTGGTATCCTATTTTTAATAACACAGATTATAGTTGGGTATTATTTTACAGCTTCTTTTAATTCTTTTCCTGCCTTAAAGGCAGGAACTTTACCAGCTGCAATTTGAATTTCTTCACCTGTTTGTGGGTTTCGGCCAGTACGTGCAGCTCTTTCCCGTACTTCGAATGTGCCAAAACCAATAAGTTGCACTTTGTCACCAGTTTGTAAAGCATTCGCAATTGTATCAAATACAGATTGGACAGCTGCTGAAGCTTCCTTTTGGGAGATATCGGCAGTTTGGGCTACACTTTTAATTAATTCAGTTTTGTTCATTTTTTTCACCTCATATTAATTTTTTGTCTAAGTCTATTTTTGGAATGAGTGATATGATAGAGAAATTTTTGTTAATGTAAAATATTGATAGGATTGCATTGTTATCTTAATTTCGGTGAAAGAGGAGGAATCCCTGCAAAGTATGAAGGAATTTATTTGAATTGTTTCTTGAAAAAAGAGGATATATATAGATTATAGTACAATCGATATATAAAATAGAAGTAAGGAGGATTCTATAATGATTATTCGCACAAAGCTAGAAGAATTAATAGTAATTCGGCAGCATGATCATGGTTTTTTGGCAGGAGAATTTGCAAAAAAATTTAGAAAAGATGTATTTGAAGATAAAACATATTTAAAAGAGTGTATTGATGCGATTTATGAACATGATAGGGGATGGATTGGCTTAGATACAACGCCAATTTGGAATGATGCTAAAAATTCACCTTATACGTTTATGGATTGTCCAAGTTCATTGAGATTTGTTTTTTATACCTTAGGGTTGAATGAGATTGAACATACAAATCCTTATGGTGCTATACTTTGTAGTAAACATTTCATATCATTTCCTCTTAATCAAGAAGACGATGAAATGATAAAGTTTTATAAACAGGAATTGGATCGTCAAAAGAAATTTTTGAAAACGTTAACAACAGAGCAGTATGATATGTTCGATATACACTATAAACTTTTAAAGTTTTGTGATGAGCTATCGTTATATGCTTGTATGAATGAACCTGGTGTAAAAAAAGAAAAAGAAATTGATTTATTTAAAGAGGGATTTGAAGGAACTGAAACTTTTAATAAGAACACAAATGAACGATTAAAGGCAGAGTGGTTAGATAAAGAAACGATTCGTATTACACCGTTCCCTTTTGAAGGCGAGTTTAAAACGTATGTAAAATATAAATCTGTGCTAACGAATAGAATAGAGGAGATTGGTATTGTTAAGGCGGATAAGGAGGTAGAATCTCAGAAATTAGATTTATATTTTGTGAGGTAAGAATGTAGTTACGTGAAAATAAGGAAAGGAGAATAGAATATGAAACAATATATGATAAAACAATTTGATTATCATACATGGGCAAATAAAAGAATACTTGAGCATCTAAGGGAGCTCCCTAAAGAGGTGTATTATCAAGAAGTTCAAAGTGTATTTCCTTCTATAGAAAAGGTACTGATTCATATTTATGTAGTGGATTGTGTATGGTTACATATTTTAAATGGTAAAAGTATGGCTGAAGCGTTACAGGTAGGAAAGGAGTTACAAGAGCAAGCCGAAAACAAAACAATGGATGAATTGAAAAGTCTGTTCCACAAAGTAACGCAGCAGTATAAAGTGTTTTTGGATAAACAAAAGGATATGAATCAGGTAATTCTACTTGATAATCCATACGCTGGAAGATTAAAAACCTCTGTATCTGAATTAGTGCAGCATGTTGTAAATCATGGAACATATCATAGAGGAAATATAACAGCTATGTTGCGGCAGCTAGGTTATCCATCTACTATGACGGACTTTGTATTTTATTTACATGCAGAACAAAAATCTTAATGGAGAAAATAATAGCTTAGTATTCAAATACACTGAGAATAGAAGGAGAGGAAAGAAATGTATAAAGAATGTAGTAGCGAACATTTTACGATTGAGAAATTAAATGATGGTATTTACGCGGCAATTGCAAAAGAAGAAGGAGGCTCCTTAGCCAATGCCGGTTTTGTTGATATAGGAGATCAAACGATTATTTTTGATACGTTTAACACACAACAAGCAGCTGCAGATTTAAAAGAGCTAGCAGAAAAAATAACAGGTCAATCTATATCATGGGTTATTAACAGTCATTGGCATGGAGACCATATTCGTGGAAATCAAGTTTTTAAAAATTGTAATATCATATCTAGTCATAAAACATACGAGCAAATGGCAGAAATTCATCCTTCCAGAATTGATAAGCAGAAACAAGACATAGAAGGTTTACATACATATATACAATCCCTACAAGATCAATTCATTCAAACCAATGATGAAGGCTTACAAAAACAGATTTCACTCTTAAATCAGTTAGCGATTTCATTACCTACATTGCAACTTGTATTACCCCAATATTCTTTCCAAAATGAATTTACTATACATGGTTCTGAGAGAACTGCAAAATTAATTACGTTAGGCGGAGGGCATTCCGTTTGTGATACGATTCTTTACTTACCTAAAGAGAAGGTTTGTTTTATGGGTGATTTGTTATTTGTGAAATCACATCCTACTTTTTTTGAAGAATCTAATCTTCAAGAATGGAAGGGTATGTTAGAAATGATTGAGGAATTTGAAATTGAAAAGGTAGTACCAGGACATGGCCCTGTAGGTGTAAAAACAGACTTGAGAAAAGTGATAGAGTACATGGAGAAATTAACGTTATTAGTTAGAGAGAATACAAGTATTGATGAGATCGAATGTCCGAATGCTTATAAAAATTGGTATGCTCCTGAGGTTTTCACATCAAACTTAAAGTATTTAAAAAAAGTAATGGAATTATCAATTTTGCAAAGTAATGTTACGAAATAAAGAAATAATACAAATAAAGGGTATCCTATTTCTATATGGGATACCCTTCGCATTAAATGTTGATTAACTTGCTATTTTTTTATTTGATGTTTTGAGTTTTTCAGCTTGTAAGAAACGATTTGTTTCTGCTACCACAACACCACTTAATCCAATTAGACCGATTAAGTTTGGAATAGCCATAAGTCCGTTTGCGATATCAGCAAATGTCCAAACGATTCCGAGTTTTAAGTTGGCACCAATTGCAATCATTACAATGAAGATGGCTTTATAGTATTTCACAGCACCTTGTCCGAATAAATAAGCTACACATTTTTCACCATAATAAGACCATCCTAAAATAGTGGAGTAGGCAAATAATATGATTGCAATACCAAGTATCATACTACCAGTATCGCCAAATACAGATTGGAAAGCGAGCGTTGTTGCTTCAACACCAGTTTTTCCAGATTTCCAAGCACCTGTTGTAATTAATACTAAACCAGTAATTGTACAAACAATAAAGGTATCGAGGAAAGTTCCTGTCATTGACACAAGCGCTTGTTTGGCAGGTGAATCTGTTTTTGCAGCAGCAGCAGCAATTGGAGCGCTTCCTAAGCCTGCTTCATTGGCAAATACTCCGCGTGCCATCCCAATTTGAATAGCAGAAGCAACGGTTGCACCGATAAAACCACCAGCCGCTGCAGTACCTTGAAATGCACCAGAAAAAATAAGTGAAAATGCTTCGGGGACTTGATCAAAGTGATAAAAAATAATAATGAGACCAGAAATTACATAAAAGAAAGCTTTAAGTGGAACGAAAAATCCAGTGACTTTCCCGATTTTTTTTACGCCACCTAAAATAACAATCGCAATTAAGAAAGCCATTAATATACCAGTTAAAGCAGGGGGAAACGAAAAGTTTATTCTCATAGCTTCTGCAACGGAATTCGATTGCACCATATTTCCGATTCCAAAAGAAGCGGTTGTTCCGAAAATGGCAAATAAAATAGCAAGCCATTTTTTCCCTAAACCACGTTCTAAGTAATACATTGGACCACCGGAATATTCGCCGTTTTCATTACTTACACGATATTTTACCGCGAGGATTGCTTCTGCATATTTCGTGGCCATACCGAACAAGGCAGTGATCCACATCCAAAATATTGCCCCTGGCCCACCGATTGTAACAGCTGTTGCGACACCGGCTATATTTCCCATCCCAATAGTTGCGGCCATTGCTGTCATGAGTGCTTGGAAATGACTAATATCTCCCAAAGAAGATGTGTCTTCTGATTTTCGAAATGCTAGTTTGTGAGCGTATAATAGTCTACTAAACTGTAAACCTTTTAGGCGCACTGTGAGAATGATTCCAGTTCCGATTAGAAGGAATAAGGTCGGTAATCCCCATACGTAGTGATTGATTTGTTCTAATACTTTACTTACTGTCTCCATCTTTATTCTCCTTTTAGAAAAAATAAAAAACCACTTCACATAAATGAAATGGTCTCTGGAGAAACAAGGAATAGAAAAATAAACCGATACAAATCGGCGTTTTCTTTCGCTTGTCTCTGTCCTTTTACCTGAGAGATTATCCGCTAATATAAGCGGATTTGCTCCTTCGGTGCTCTGTTTCCTCTGCACTATATGATAGGCGAGAGGGAGTCTCTCCAGAGATTCGTCCCCATGCAGTTCTACTTGTAACCAAGACCTGAGAGTTTCAAAGTTGAGTCATCAACTTTTTGCCCCGTCGGTAGATCAATTGATCTTCTCCTGAATGGTTCATCCGAATTATGTGATTAAAAACTTAATTATATTGATATGAAATGGTTTATACATAATCAATAAACAACATTATAGGTTCCTTATAAATGAATTGCAATCATTTTTTATTGGAAAATAATTTTGAACAAAATTTTTATCTTTTAAAATGGAAGGGAATGATGTCGTCAATTTATTTTTTGGTTATCCCTAATATGCCTTCTAGTTCAGCTAACGTAGATAAAGCCATGACAATATTTTGATCAGCAAGACCTAAAGATTGCGTAGCATTTTCTAAACTATCTTTTAAGGGTTTCTCATTGTTTAAGCCTTGCGTAATAGATAATGCGGCATTTTCCATACAATTTGAAGCGGCTATAAACGCGGTTTTAAAATGATTTATTTTCTGCTTCAGTGCAGGGTCTTTCATTTTTTCTTCAGCCTTAAATGTTTCCGTTTTTTTAGAAATCTCGTTGAATTGGTTCGCTATATTATTCATTTTATCCAGTAATTCAGTTGTATTTATGTTACCTGATTTTGAATTTAGTTCAGTCCATGTTGGTAACCATTCCTGTTCCACGATAGTATCGTAGTTTGTAGTAAGTAAATCAATTTGGGATTTTAATTCTTGTTGATAGATTTTTTTATCGATAGGCTCTTTAGTAGTTTGAATTTTTTTCTCTTTCGTGTAGTTCAAAAAAACAATGACTCCAATGCTGGCAATTATCAGCGTGCTAAAAAGACAAAGCCACCATTTTTTATGAAACAATTTTTTCATTTAGTAATTCCTCCTAATATGCAAAACATGAGATGTTTCAATCTATAATAACAAGTTATACGTTTGAAAATTGTTATATTTTGTCGAAAAAAAGATTTGTGAAATAAATGTCCAATAATAAATGGCATTGTATGGTAAAAATCGATAAAACATTAAAGGATTTTACTTTTATTAACATATAAGGATGAGATTTTGATGGAGAAAAAGAGACGGAAAATATACTCCAATATTATTATGGTAGGAGTTTTAGGAGGGCTATTAGCGCTAATATTTATGACGAAAGAATCAAAGATTAAAGATTTTCCAGTTTCTATGTCAGCTATTCATATTGAAGATGAAAATCAAGCACATTATCAATATATAAGTCTAATGCCTATATCAAAAGCAAAAGGATGGGAAAACCTTGGAGAAGATGGGCATACTGTAGTATTTCAAAAAGGAGATAGGAAGGTAATTGTATTACATTATCCAGGGGAAAATATGTATTACTTGTTTGAAGAGTAGATTAAGATATCAGGGGAATAGGACATAAACAGGATGATTACTTTGTTTGTGTCCTATTATTATTTAAGATAACAATCCGAACTCTTTTGCATGTAATCGTAAGAGAAATGTAACCCTTTCACGCAATAAAGGTATGAAGCTTTGTAATTCGTTTAGTAGTTTCAAACCTTCTGCTTCAATCTTTTGAATATGAGTTGAATCAGTTACTGAGAATGCGAGTTTCATTGTCAACATACTCCTTTTATTGGGTTATTTAGTAAATGCATTATAATCATACTACGATAAGATGTATTTTTGTTTTTATTCTTAATTTTTTGATTTATAATTAATTTGTATATAACACTTTATATAGAAATGGGCTGATTGATTGTCAATTATTAAGAAAATAGGTCGGTTTTGTCCTGTAGATGACAAAGGATACATTATTAATGATTCACATATGAATAATATTCAACCAGTCTTTCTCAAAGTTATACAAGAAGTACAGGATATATGTTTTCATATGCTGCAGGATGACCTCCATAGCATTTACATTAGGGGGTCTGTTCCAAGAGGGATTGGAATAGAGGGGATTGCAGATATAGATACAATTATATTAGTTCGAAAAGATCCGAAGGCACTAGACTTGGAATGGATCGAAAGTATAGAACAACAAGTGCTCCAAAAATTTGATTGTATATCTGGGGTGGAATTAAGTTTTTATGATGTTGAAGAAGTGTTACATTCCAGTCGTTTGTCGTTTATAAGTTTTATGATTCAAACACATGGAGTATGTATACTCGGTGAAGATATAAGATCACAGCTACCTAAATGTAAAGTAAGTCGAGAATTAGCACGTGAACATCTTATACATTTACAGCCACAAATTGAACAAGCATGTAAAGAATTAATTCATAATAAAGGTAGGGAAGATATATTAGATTGTTGCCGCTGGATTATGAAAATCATAGTTAGAGCAGGATTAGCATTAACAATTGATAAAGAAGGACTTTATTCGAGAGACCTTCATCCAGCGTATGAGTTGTTTAGTAAGCATTTTCCAGAGCAAGAACAAAATATGAGGAAAGCGCTGCAATATGCAGTTAATCCTATAGACGACATAACAGAGATTTTGTCTTTTTTAGAGTTACTGGGAGATTGGATGATAAAAGAAGCGAATCAGTATTTTTAAAAAACAATTGAATAGATTGTAATTTTATTATGTAAATAAAAGTGTTTGATTTTTTAAATAGTAGGTGAAGAAATAGCAATCATTGCAAAAGGAATACGGAATATATAATTAGGGGGGATCTATATGTTATTAAAAACGATATTTTGTCAGGTAGAAAAAGAGAAAAAGGGTTTGTTTTCAGAGGCACAAGAGAAATGGAGAGGTTTACAAAATCTAGAGGGATTTTATGGACAATTCGGAGGCTGGGATGAAGATGAAGCTTGTGTATTTTCTGTTTGGGAAAGTATGAGTACGTATCAAGCATTCATGAATGGAGTACACGATACAATTTTTTTAAATAGTAATCAAGAGGATACATATGTTTCATGTGAAATAGAGAAATTTCAAACGTTATATGACATAACAAGTATTCCTTTTATGGATGCAATTGCTAAAGGTTCATTTGTAAGAATCGCAATTTGTGATGTGAAGAGTGGAAATGAGCAACATTTTTTACATGTACAAGAAACGATTTGGAATAAAGGGATGGAACATGTAGAAGGAATGTTAGGTGGCGTTGTAGGAAGATCGATTACAAACTCAAATCGTTATGTAGTTCTATCTTATTGGCAAGATGAAATGGCACATCAACGTTATGCGAAAGAAATTTTCCCAGAGCTATATAAGTTAGCTAATGTAAAAAAGTATGTTGAAAATATAAATGGAAAGCAAGTTGCGTGTATAAAAGAATGGTCTGTATATTAATTATAAAAAAAGTGAATAAATGGTGTATATCTAGGATGAATGATTTTAGTAGTTATAGTTGTATGAATTATTAGTTTAAAAGTAGAAGGCATGCAGCGAATGTATTATTGGTATGTAGTTCAATAAGACGAACTCTTTTCTTTTAAACATGAAAATTATAGAAGACGTCAGATACCCTTTCGTGTTAATATATTTAAGTTATATTAGGAGGCTTACCCTTTTGTTATTGTACGGTAGAAGCAGTGTGAGCTTGAAATTTTTAGAAAAAAGGATGTGCCTAACTTGCGTATAAATAAATTTATTAGTGAATCTGGAAAAGCATCTAGACGCGGAGCAGATAAGTTAATTAATGAAAGAAGAGTAATTATTAACGGAAAGGTTGCAAAAATAGGTGACCAAGTACAACCAGGTGATGACGTGCGAGTAAATGGAGAGCAGCTTCGAATTGCTCGAGACCATGTGTATATCGCTTTAAATAAACCAGTAGGTATTACATGTACAAGTGAAAAGGCAGTTAAAGGTAACATTATCGATTTAGTGAATCATCCTTTACGAATTAATCACGTTGGACGTCTTGATAAAGATTCAGACGGTTTAATTTTGTTAACGAATGATGGCGATATTATTAATGAAATTTTACGTGCTGAAAATAAACATGAAAAAGAATATATTGTTTCAGTAGATAAACCGATTACGCCTGAATTTTTAAAAGAAATGGCAGCGGGTGTTAAAATTTTAGGAACAAAAACACTTCCTTGTGAAATAACACAGTTATCAAAATATGAATTCCAAATTATTTTAACACAAGGATTAAATCGCCAAATTCGTCGTATGTGTGAAGCTTTAGGTTATCAAGTATACACATTAAAACGTACGCGAATTATGAATATCCAGTTGAATAATTTACCAGTTGGGCAGTGGAGAGATTTAACGAAGAAAGAGAAAAAAAGATTATTTGCAGACTTAAACTACGAACCACAAGATTGGTAAAAAAGATAGGGGAAATCAAAAAACATGAAAATTGTTTTTGGTTTCCCTTTTTTTATTGAACAAAAAATATTTTTTGACACTTGCAAAAATAAAATGAATAGGGTATAGTAAATAACAATTAATGGATGTGTTATTAAAAGCAAAGAAAAGGACACGAGTTATTTTTAACGGTTGTACAGAGAAGGAAGGAACGCTGAGAACTTCCTAACGCAGTGAAATAACTTACCACCTTAGAGCTGCACTGGGGAAATAAAAGTATCTAGTGCCGTGTAAGCGACGTTACCGCAAAAGAAGCCATTGTATGTTTAATATGATGGGAATCTGGGTGGAACCACGAATATAAGCATATTCGTCCCTATTATTAGGGATGAGTATGCTTTTTTATTTTTAAATTCATAATAAGCGAAGAAAAGGACACGAGTTATTTTTAACGGTTATACAGAGAGGGAAGGAGTGCTGAGAACTTCCTAACGCAGTGAAATAACTTACCACCTTAGAGCTGCACTGGGGAAAATAAAAGTATCTAGTGCCGTGTAAGCGACGTTACCGCAAAAGAAGCCATTGTATGTTTAGTATGATGGGAATCTGGGTGGAACCACGGGTAAAAGCACGCTCGTCCCTATTATTAGGGATGAGTGTGCTTTTTTATTTATGAAATGGAGCGATTAAAATGAGAGAACAGATGATTAACATTATTTTTCCAGATGGTAGTGCCAAAGACTATGTAAAAGGAATTACTCTAGAAGAGATTGCAGCCTCAATTAGTTCAAGTTTAAAAAAGAAAGCAGTAGCCGGAAAGGTGAATGATCAATTATTTGACTTACGTCGAAATATCGAACAGGATGCCAAAATTCAAATTATAACTATGGATTCAGAGGAAGGAATAGAAGTTGCAAGACATACTTCTGCACATATATTAGCGCAGGCTGTAAAGAGAATATACGGTGATGTAAAACTTGGCGTAGGACCTGTTATAGAAAATGGTTTTTATTATGATATGGATCTTCCAAGTAGTATAGGTGTTGAAGACTTACCTAAACTTGAAAAAGAAATGAAGAATATTGTGAATGAAAATTTGAAAATAGAGCGAGTTGAAATCACTCGAAAAGAAGCAGAAAAGCTTTTCAAAGATGTAAATGATCACCTAAAGTTGGAGCTTTTAGAAGCAATCCCTGAAAATGAGATTGTAACGATTTATAAACAAGGAGAATTTGTTGATTTATGTCGTGGTCCACATTTACCGTCAACTGGCTACCTGAAAGCATTTCAATTAACTCACGTTTCCGGTGCATATTGGCGCGGGGATAGTAATAATCAAGTGCTTCAGCGTATATATGGCGTTGCGTTTTCTTCTCAAAAAGAATTAGAAAGCTATTTGCATTTTGTAGAAGAAGCAGCAAAGAGAAACCATCGTAAGTTAGGAAATGAACTTGAATTATTTATGTTCTCGGAAGAAGCACCAGGAATGCCTTTTTATTTACCGAAAGGACAAATCGTTCGAAATGAATTAGAGTCTTTTTTAAGAGAAATACAACAAAACTATGATTACCAAGAAGTGCGTACTCCCATTATGATGAATCAGGGGCTATGGGAAGAATCAGGGCACTGGGATCATTATAAAGATAATATGTATTTTTCAGAGGTAGACAACAAAAGCTTTGCATTAAAACCGATGAATTGCCCTGGACACATGCTTATCTTTAAAAATAAGCTACATTCATATCGCGATTTACCAATTCGAATGTGTGAATTTGGTCAAGTACATCGCCACGAATTCAGCGGTGCATTAAATGGATTATTAAGAGTTCGTACATTTTGTCAGGATGATGCACATTTATTTGTGACACCTGAGCAAATAGAAAGTGAAATAAAGTCAGTGTTAAAACAAATTGACTATGTCTATAGAACATTCGGTTTTGAATATGAAGTGGAGCTTTCAACAAGACCTGAAGATTCAATGGGTGATGATGAGTTATGGAACCAAGCTGAATCGTCTCTCGAGAATGTGCTGAAATCATTAAATTATAACTATAGAGTGAACGAAGGAGATGGCGCATTTTACGGACCTAAAATTGATTTTCATATTAAAGATGCTTTACAAAGAAGCCATCAATGTGGAACAGTTCAGCTTGATTTCCAAATGCCAGAGAAATTTGACTTGAATTATATTGATGAAAGAAATGAGAAAAGAAGACCGGTTGTTATTCACCGTGCTGTATTAGGCTCTTTTGATCGTTTCCTAGGAATACTAATTGAACATTTCGGAGGGGCATTCCCAACATGGTTGGCTCCGGTTCAAATAAAGGTGATTCCTGTTTCCAATCAAGTACATGAACAATATACAAAGGAAATTGAAGAAAAGTTAAAGAGCGTTGGCCTTCGAGCCGAACGAGATGCTCGTAGTGAAAAGCTAGGGTATAAAATACGAGAGGCACAGCTCCAAAAGATACCATACATTCTTGTTATTGGGGATAAAGAAATGGAAAATGGATCTGTAAATGTGCGTAAATATGGTGAAGAAAAATCTGAAGTGGTTTCGCTATCTGCATTTATGGAAAGTATACGGAAGGAAGTTTATAATAAAGGATCTAAGTAATAAATCATAAATCAATCGGGTTGAAACACACTACTTTAAGTAAGTAGTGTGTTTTTTACTATCATAAAGAAATTATTTGAAGTTGTTCGTCGTTAAAAATCATTTTTAACCTGTTTATTTTCTACTTTCCATCCATCATTCTTCTTTTTAATCTCTAAAACTATATTCATTCCACTAGATTCCTTGTAAAGGATATAACCATGGTCTGATTTAATATATGTCGACGGCTCTCCTCTCCATTTTTACTTATTTTAAATTATGTTTGTCTTAATATATTTAGAAGCGCCCGCTTCTAAGCAAAGTGTAGGTGGGGGATTTCAGGTTGTTATTTTTGCCCCTTACAAAAATGTAAGGTGAATGTAAGATAAATCGCAGGAAGATTGTGAGTAAAAGTGAGAATATTAAAAAAGAAAGTAAAGGATATAAGATTTTTTATCAATTTTGTTATAAAAAAATGAAAAATTAAAAAAATCTTAAGAATTTATGTAGGAGAAATCTAAGAAATGTATGACAAAGTAATGATATACAAAAGGGATGGAGTGATAGGAATGGCAACAAATGTAGTGACAGTAGAAAGTGTGGAGAAAACATATGGCAAAAGAAATGAAAGCCAGTCAAAAGCATTAAGAGGGGTATCGCTTACGATACAAGAAGGGGAATTCGTTGGGATTATGGGACCTTCTGGATCTGGAAAAACGACACTACTAAATGTAATTAGTACACTTGATCATGCGACAGGAGGAAGTGTGACGATAGCAGGCACAGATATTACTTCAATGAAGGGGAACGCTTTATCAGATTTCCGTTCTCAAAAACTGGGGTTTATTTTTCAAGATTTTAATTTGCTTGAAAATCTCTCGATCTATGAGAATATTGCTTTGCCACTTTCACTACAAGGAGTGCCTTCAAGTGAGATAAGCGGGAAAGTAAATGAGGTTGCACAGAAATTAGATATTGTTGAAATTTTAACAAAATATCCATCAGCTGTCTCTGGTGGACAAAAACAAAGAACAGCTGCAGCACGAGCTTTAGTACATAATCCGGCCATTGTATTAGCGGATGAACCAACAGGAGCACTTGATAGCAAAAATGCGAAGAGTTTATTAGAAGCGATGCAAGACTTACATGAAAATCATGGAGTAAGTATATTAATGGTAACGCATGATGCATTTAGTGCAAGTTATTGTGAGCGGATTCTATTTATTCAAGATGGGCTACTCTATAAAGAATTGAAACGCCAAGGAACACGAGAGGATTTCTATCAAGATATTTTAGGTGTGCTTGCTCATATGGGCTCAGCGGCTGAATCCAAATAGGGGGCGAGATCATGTTATTGAAATTATCACGTCATAGTATGAAAAAAATGTTAAAGGACTATCTTGTTTTGCTTGTTGGTCTTGTCATTAGTATCAGTATTTTCTATATGTTTCAAACGATGGCGATTAACAGTCAATTTACAAAAGATAATAGTATGATTAATAGTATTCGCCTTGTATTTTGGGTTGGTGCTGTCTTACTTTCCTTCATTACGGTCTTTTATATCGTATATGCGAATTCCTTTTTACTTACATTGCGCAGGAAAGAGCTTGGTATGTATATGATGCTCGGTGCAAAGAAGAAAAAAGTTGCTCAGTTATTATTTATCGAAACATTCGGTATGGGAATTATCAGCATTATTATTGGGATTATTGTAGGAATATTACTAGCAAGTGCAGCGGGGAATTTTTTAATGAATGGTTTAGAAATTTCGGCGAAAGGCTATGCACCATTTTATATACCTGCAGTTCTTGTTACATGTGGATTCTTCTTGGTCTTATTTATTATTACTGGATTTATCAATAGTATACGGTTATTGCGTCAAACTGAACTTGAGCTACTTCGTGAAGATGAAACACAAGATACAATAGAAAAGAGTAAACGTCGTGTTATCATTTTTACTGTAATGGGAGTGTTACTGTTAGGAACAGGATACTATTCTATACTGCATATAGACAAGTTACGTGAAATAGGATTTATACTAGCAACGGGTGCTACAACGATAGGGACATATTTTATTTTTAGTTCATTGTTACCATTGTTTGTAACAAAGTTAAAAAGCAACAAAAAACGAAATGAAACAGGTTTAAATAGTTTTACATATGCTCAGCTTCGTTTTCGAATAAATAGTTTATCTCGGGTACTTGGGACTGTCGCGATGCTAATTGCACTTGGTGCAGGGGCGATGACAGCTGGAATGGCTTTTCAAAAAAATGTTGGTATTATGACGGATTTTTCTCGAGTCTATGATGCGACAATTCATGATCCGAATGAAAAAGATATAGCGGCATTAAAACAAATGAAAATTGAAGAGCAACGAACTTATAAATATAAAGTGGACGGGGAAGCAGTCTATTATTTACGAGAAAATTTAACTACAAAGCCACCACTCATTTCTGATCATCAAGATACAAAGAATGTCAAAGAGCCTGTACGTAAACGTGTAAAAGAACCATTAATGGAACCTCTTTATACATCTATGGAAGCACCTGAGGCAGCAAGTAAACTTCCACATATGCCAAGTGATTGGAATGATGCAATCATAAGAGAAGTTCAAGTTACACACAATCAATTCAACGGGAAACCTGTTCGAATTGCAGATAAGGACCATTATAAAAACATTCAAGGAACAGAACATAGTGTCACGCTAGTGCAAGTGGATGACTTACAAAAATATAAACCGTTGTTAATAGATATTGATCAACGACAAAAAGAGTTAGTAGAAAAAGCAAAAGGCGGAAAAGTAGAATTATATACAAAAATGACAACTTACCAATTTATGAATAGTTTCATGAGCGGTACGATGTTTATGGGGTTCTTCCTTGGAGTTGCATTCTTAGCTATGATGGCGAGCTCTCTTATGTTTAAAATTTTAACAGGAGCTTCTCGTGATGTACGTCGCTATGAAATGCTTCGAAAAATTGGAGTACGCCGTAGTATGTTGTCGCGTAGTATCTATAAAGAAATTTCATATCTCTTTATCTTCCCGGCTATCATTGGTATTTCACATATTTTAGTAGGACTTAACTTGTTCCGCCTCTTCTTAGTTGATCCGTTTGTAAAAGTGTGGATGCCAATTGGAATTTTTCTTATTATTTATGTTGTATATTACTGGATAACGGTGCAACTATATAAAGGAATGGTTTTGCCAAAAGAACAAGTTTCAAAGTAATAATGAATGAGATAATTTACTGGCAGAATGAAAAAACACGCTTACTTTCATTATCAAGACCTAAAAGTTAAAAATCCTCAAAAAATAAAGGTAAGTACATATTAGTTATGTTAAATATGTACTTACCTCTTATTTCTCCTTAAACTAAGGCTCCACATAGGCTTAGTTATTTCAATGTGCTTCTAATGGAATATTCCCAATATCCGAAACAGGTTCTGTTGCAAAGTTTTCTAAATGAGACCACACTCTAGAAAAAAAGAGTAAGGAGAAACACAAATGCGAAGTTTTCAAAGAGACTCCGTCTTTTCAACGTACAATGAACTTCAACAATTACTGGCTACTTCCTAAACATTGTTCCTCATTTACCAACCTGTTTATGCTTTTTTCAAACTTTGCAACAGAACCCTCAATTTTTATATTTATTGGACAGATGATTACTCCAAAATCGATGGATGCTCCTTCTACCCCATGGAGATGTGGTGATTACCCTTATAGAGCCTGCATCTAATCTCGTTTACTGATGAAATCTTTATAAGCGGCAATTTTATATTCAAGCATCTCATCTGCAGCTTTTAATGTTCTGATTTGTTTCTTAATAGCGTCTTTATGTTCTTTTAAAAGGCTTAATCGCTCTAGTGTAGTATGTTCTCCTTCTAAAACTAATGAAGCATACTTCTTTATTTTCGCGATAGGCATTTGTGTTTCTTTTAACTTGATAACAAATTGTAGCCATTTAATATGTGAATCGTTATATCGCCTGTCTCCGCTGGCATCACGAACCGGAGTTATAATTTTTTCCTTTTCGTAATACCGCAATGTATGTGTACTTATCCCTAAAATTTTAGCCACTTCACCAATGGTGTGCATAAGAAACCTCCAGATTAATTTTTTTCTTGACTTAGAGTTAACTCTAATCATTATAATCAACTCATAGTTCGTTCACAATAAAATCAATTGGATAAAATTCAGGAGGGATTTATATGAAATATACAGTTATTACGGGTGCCAGTTCAGGAATTGGGTATGAAACGGCTCTTGCTTTTGCGGCTCGCGGAAAAAACTTAATCATAGCAGCTCGCAGAACGGAGGAATTGGAAAAGCTAAAATCAAAAGTGGCTGACGTTAACGCAGACCTGGATGTTGTCATTCGAACTGTTGATTTATCTGTTACCACAAATGTTTATGCATTCTACGAAAGTCTTCAGGACTATCAGATCGAGACCTGGATCAACAATGCTGGATTTGGAAACTTTGCTTCCGTTGGGGAACAAAATTTAAATAAGATTGAGACGATGCTTCATTTGAATATTGAAGCCTTAACCTTGTTGTCCTCTCTTTATGTGCGTGACTATGCAGATGTTAAAGAAACGCAAATCATCAATATTTCTTCAGGAGGAGGATATCTGATTGTTGCCGATGCTGTGACCTACTGCGCGACAAAGTTCTATGTAAGTGCCTTTACAGAAGGGCTTGCACAAGAATTGAAAGGAAAAGGGGCAGCCATGCAAGCAAAAGTCTTGGCTCCTGCTGCAACAGAGACCGAATTTGCAAAACGCTCCTATGATGTTGATAATTTTGAATATGATGGTATTGTTCCAAAGTTCCATACAGCTGAACAAATGGCCGGTTTCTTACTGGATTTATATGACAGTGAGAAGGTGGTAGGAATTGTGAATGGAGAAACGTATGACTTCGAATTAAGAGATCCGATTTATCCGTATGTGACGCGGACAAGAAACTAGTCTTTTAAAATCCAAACATAACAAAAAGCCGATAGTTCCTTAGCGTATATTTTCGTTAAAATGTGGCGGTAATTCTAGTAAATCTTTTGCATTTACGATAGATATATTAAAAATAATCATTTAGTTTTAACACAATATTATCGTTGGTATCAAGTATATGAAGTTTCGCTTAACAAAGCTCGTCTAGAAAATCAGTTAGACATTTTAGAGGATGAAATTGAAATTTTATCAAGCTGGAACTTCGAAAGGTAAAATTGGTTTAGTAGACAGATTAAAAATGTTTGAAGGATGGAAAAATGCGCATCATGTTGAAAACACATCAATCAGTTGAACGATGAGGTACTTTCATTAGAAGCTAATATTCTTTATCAAAATATACGTCCAGATAATAGTAGATAAAGCTGATTCATTATTCGACAATTCCGAAACTTCTAGATAACGAATTACCTCTTTTTACAAAAGTGCATTTAGAACCAACAGGTACTGTAGAAAATCCACAATTTAAATCTGCCTATGCAGAAAATAGAGCAAAATCATTTATGCATTACTGGTTATATTTAATGAAAACAGCATCTGTGAACAGTGACAAATTCAAAGAACTATTAACAGATCAAATTGAGTTAAATTTAAGTACGACTTCTAAAGTTAATACATTAAAAGGGTTTAATGAATGGTTAGCAACCATTTCTAACCAAGTAAAACAAAGCGGACATTATCCGGAAAATTTCTAGTTACAGAAAATGTAAATAACACGATAAATGCTTCTGTAGATTTTGAATGGGAAGGTATGTCTGCTGTGAATAAGCCAATGATTGCGGAAACACATCATGAATGGGATACTTGAAAATAATTTAGATGAGCGATTTACTCGTATGAAAATGATGAAAGCAATTCAGACAAAGCCATTTCAAACAGTAGAATAATTTAAAATATAGCTTTTTTCTTTTATGATAGATAAAAGAAAAAGGCTACAGGCTTGATACGAACAAAAAAAGAAAATTGTACGTTAAGGTACTATTTAAATAAAAATCACCGATTTCCTGTACGTTAAGAAGTCAGTGATTCTTGTTATTTTTTTCTTATTTTGTTTTCTCTTAATGGTCGTAAATCTTCTATAATATATTTAGTGCATATAAAAGAGACGGAACCATAAAATCAGCAAATTAGAAAATAAAACAGGATGGGAGTCGGTTATTATGGAGCAATCAAATAAAGCGTTTAGCGAGGCATTAGTAAAATCGTTAAGAGGAGAACGAGGACATCTTCCTATCAAGAATGCTTTGTCGGATATAGACTTGGCGCTTGCGGGAAAACGCAGAGAGGAACTGCCTTATTCTATTTATCAATTAGTGAAACATATGACATACTGGCAAGATTTTCTCTTATTATCCGCTCAGGGGGAGAAGCCTGCATTGCCTGCCCATGTGAAAGAGAGCTGGCCTGAAGAAGAATGTCCTGGCAGTGAGGAAGAGTGGAAACAAATTATTCATTATTTTCTTCAAGGGATTGAACAGGCATGCACGATTGCCCAAACTGTTCAATTGGACAAACTATTGGAGAAATGGCCTGGTGAAACCCCGGGCGGTGTGCTACGCAATATTGCATCTCACAATTCCTACCATTTAGGAGAAATTGTGCTGATTCGCAGATTATTTAGTGCTTGGCCACCGCCAACAGGCGGATATCCGGTCTAAACAAGGTTATGAGTGGAACCCTTTCCTTTGAATTGATTCAATATAGTTATATTGCGGATATTAAGTGGATTTTGAGGGGGATGGAAAGTTGTAAGAAGAGTTGAACACTATTATGTGAAGAGACACCGCCTGTTAAAACAGGTGGTTTTTTGCTCTCGATCTATATTCTTTTAGGGGTTCTGTTGCAAAGTTTTCTAAATGAGACTACACTCTAGAAAAAAAGAGTAAGGAGAAACACAAATGCGATATTTTAAGTAAGCGTCAAATCGTCCCACATTTTAATATTCAATTAATGAGGAGATTGAACATCTTTTGTAATTTTATTTAAAATCTATTTACGATTAGTCTTAATTCCTATTTCTAGTATAATGAGTTCCTCTTATTACAATAGTATTTGTGTTTTCGTCCTTTCCACGCTTAAGGTTTCTGGTAAGCTTAGCCATAATGAGCTGGGATTCTGCATCATCTGCACCTTCGATTTTATATAAAAATTTCTTTGCATTTTCACCTGAAAGTACTTTTATAAGCTTATCATACCAATAAATAAGCACCTTATCGTCTTTCTTAACATCATATGAAAAAATTATATCGTTAGTTTGATTCTTACCTTTATCGAACATAGCTATTCCATTCCTTTCGACCATAATGACTATTCATACTTTAGTGGGTGGTAAATAACTTTCTATTGTTAGTTTTCATAGTCGTATTCATGATTATATATATTCGTAATATCTAACCAAAAACCTTCACTATTAGACAAAAATTTCACTGTTATATGATTGTTTGGGCAAGAACTTCTTGATATCCTTGTTTTTGGTTAAAAGGTACCCATATCAAGTATCCAACATAATTGTCTTCTAGTTACAGCAAGTGGGGACAGTTTGATGCTTACGTATATACTTATCTAATGTTCCAAATTTGTTATGTTTCTTATTTAAAATAGAAAGATAACTTTTCTGGAACCAATCCTAGGAAAAATGAATTTTAAAAATTTCTTCGTTTGATTTACGTTTTTCATTTTGCATATATAAACATAAAGTAAGAGAAATAAATGATTCGGAGGAACTAGATATGGAAAATGAAATTTATGTAAGTGACGTAATTACTACAGATGTGTATGTGTCAAAGTTCTATAATGAAAATAAAAATGAAATCGAACGTTCAAGAGAATCTGTATTAAAATTTACAAAAAGAAATGTAGATTAAGTAAACTTACGGGAGTTTATTAGGCTGACAGGATGCGGATGTCATACAGGTTATCAGTAAATAACAATTTTTAATTTTGATGAGTATGTTGGCTCCACACCTTTTTCTTCTTCGTATGAAGTAATTTTAAATAAACTATTCAATATGATTCCTCAGGAAACTTCCGATGTAATTGAGAATACTAGAGACAAAGTCTTGATGTGGCAACCAAATATTAATGTAGATGAAAGGACGCTAAGAAACCTTTATGATGCATCTGTAGAAGAGAAAACTGTAAGTATCTTATATGAAACAGAAGATGAAATATACAGGGAAATAGAACCTATGGGCCTATACGTATATAACGGATACTGGTACTGTCCCTCTTACTGTAGAATGAGAAGAGACATAAGGCTTTTCAGAGTAGATCGAATAAAAAAAACGATTATCAATTCTAACTATCATTCCAGAAATATCCATTTGAACGTTAAAGAATGGTTGTATTCTGAGTATGAATCTAATCCCATAAAGCTCGAAGTGAATTTAAACAAAGAGGGAAAAAGAAAAGCTGAGAGCATGTCATGGTTAAGAGATAATATGGAATACAATTCAGATGGAACCGCAAAAATAACAAAAATATTACCCCTTCAGAAGAGTGGTTTTATGTTGACCTACTTTGGAGTATTGGACATGAGGCGGAAATAATAGAACCTTATTCTATAAAAAATAAGCTTATTGAAAGGGCTAAATCAGTCATAACGAAATATAATAACTTGTAGCTTAATTTGCATTTAATTTTATACTAATAGAAATGATTGCTACATTAGGTGATTGTTCATTTATTCAACTAAAGGGTAAGATTGTGGCATAATATAGATTAAAAATAATCAAACTGTATTTCAAGTCTACAATGGATGATGTTCTTGTTAGCAATGAATTGTAGTTATCTTCTAAAGTCTATTAAAACGCCATAACCCCCTACTCTTGGCCTAGAAAGTAGGGGGGAAAGGATTTGTCGTTTTTTCTTAAAGCACTACACTACATTAAAAAATAGTTGTAGACTGAAATAGAGTTCAATATACACCACCTTCATTTTGAAGTTGAAGGTGGTGTATATACGATTAAATATCTATTTCAAAGGGGGTAATTTTTCTTCTTGGTTTGTTACTTCAATAGAAATAGGAGGAAGTTTCTTATCCCCAATTACAACATACAAATTCCATTTACCGCTCTCAGGAAATTTCATACTTATTGCTTGATGTGAAATAAGCTTTATATTGTTTTTTTTAACAGAATGACTTAGTGGTAGTATGGATAAGTTAGTTTTTTCATAGAAAGAGTGGATAGATTGATCATAGTGGCCCATATGCTTTATGTCTGCAATTTGAATTTCTTGTTTTGTATTTGGATGAATAGCGGTAATTTTAAGTGGTTCATTAGCTATTTGTTTCTCAGTTCCCCATAGAAATCAATCATATGTTTCACCTTTATTTACAACTATAGGTTTCTTAATAAAACCTATCTGGTTTTCGATACCATACAAATCATAAATCCAATGTATACCTTGTTCATGTTCTCTAACTTCAAAAGATGATACATTTTTATTCTCTTGTACAGCCTCAGTTGTTCCATTCCATCCAATGATACCTGTAACAAAGATCCCTATGCTAACACAACCTATAACAATATATGATTTGTATTTAGCCAGTAAGACCCCCTTTTCTAATTATGGTTATATTTCACAAAATAGGTGTGTATTTATTGTGAATTTAAAATCAATTATTCATATAATTTCTGTTCTTAGAACGGTCTTATTTCTCGTTTGAAAATCACATATTAGCTATTTAGTCTAATACTTTATTTTATTTTTTATAGGTGGAAGCCAGTGTAACAATTTATAGTCTACAACTATTTTTGTGTAGAGTAACAATCTTTAGGAGATGAAAAGTTGTTATAGCATATAGTTGGAGTCTAATACATTTTTTAAAACTAAAATGTGCTCCTCTACTATGTTTAAAATGCGCCAACTTCTTTTGCAAAAGAAGAAAAGAGAATTAAGCGAATATAAAGCGATAGGAATGAACCAAGATTATCTATATCTCTTGTATCAAGCTATACAGAAAGACACCCAAGAAATAACAAAGATTCTAATCCGTCTATTCCACCTACTACAGAAAAATGGGCGGAAATCTCATCGATATGAGAAGAAAACAGTCTTTAATATTATGGGTGTTGTCTATGAGTATAGTGAACTTAGAAAACAAAAGAAAGCTGCATAATCTTTAAAAATGATACCTATCTAGGTTTATTTAGCATGCTCATTTTTAATGAATAAAAAGTGTTTTAAGAGTGTTGTAGTTTATTTGAACGAAAGTTCATTTTGTTTCCGTTCTTAAGTTGATGGGCATGGGATGCCCCCTTACGAAGCGGCAACGAAACCAGCACGTAAATATAAGAAGAAACAGATCAGCTAAGGGGGAACAGCCATGACAGTTAAAGAGAAAGCCAGATTAAGAGGTTTCTGGACACATAAACAAACTGGGCAGCATATCGCTGTAACGCGTGTGACGATGTATAGCGAGGTTCATGCGAGGAAAGTGGATTCGCTAGGTCATGAAGTGGGACCAAAGGAAATTATGTTGCTAAGAGATTCGAAGGAAGACTATGTGAAGGGCATGAGGTTATTTCACTTGCAAAAAAAATGTAAAAATATAACAAAATGATACAAAAAAGCGAGAGATTAGGATGGGGGAATTAAACCAAAGCGTTATTTTACAGAAAAAGAACAGCTAGCAAAAGCTAACTGCTGTACTTAATTTATGGCTGATTCCCAAAAAGTGACATACCAACAAAATATAAAATTATTAAAAGGAAAATTGCTATGAAAATAATTAAAGGAATCTTTATCCATAAATTTTTCATCAGTAGACCCCCTTTATTAAGAATATTAACATCTATCTAAAATTTGAACAAAATAGTTATTTAAATGCCAAAACCCTAACGGGGGAGTTAGGGTTTTGGATAAATATTATACATCATGATTAATTAATCAGATGAATCGACATTAGAAATAACATCATATATTTTATAATATATTAATATACAAATGTTACGGAAATGTGAAAAAGGGGAGTTGAAAAGTGAACCGAAAGGAATATGCCGTTTATAAAGGTGAATCGCTCATATGTATCGGTACCATAAAGGAATGCGCTCAACATATGGGCGTGCTTCCTAAGACGATTCACTTCTATAAGACACCAGCATATCAAAGAAGATTGTCAGAAAGAAAGAATCCTAGGAATTACTTAACTGTTACGGAACTTGAGGAAGATTAGTATAAAAATTTCATTTTGTTTTAAAACAAAAACCCTAGCTCTGTACATACAGTGCTAGGGAGAAGGTATAACAGCTCACTTTATTTGTTCTTTTTTATTCTAACGTAATATTACGTTAGAAGCATCAGGTAAATGTAACCAATTGTATAACAAAGCAGCTAGCAAAAGCTAACTGCTCAGCCCTTAGGGGAAAGGGAGAAAGAGATTAGGGAACTACAGATTTGGATTATAGCTGTTTATCAGCCTACTTACAGTATGGACGGGATTTTGAGATTTATTCAGGGGGAGATACTTAAGGAATGCTTTTTAACTTAATGCATATCCAACAACCAAAGTAAGCGTTAAAAACACAGATAATAAAAATGTTAGTAGAACTGTTACTATGCTTCTAAGCATTGTTATCCAATTATTCATCTTAGAGAATCCTATAATGCCAGCAAAAAAGGTTCCTATTGTAAAAACTAGTAAAAAAAATAAAGGGTGGACATGTATTAAATTCATAAAAGATTTAAACATTTCAGGCGAAACTTCAAAATACAAGCGGAATAAACCGATGCAAATTAATGAACAAATAAAGGACCATAGATTGATGTTATGTTTCATGTTTTCTCCTTCGTTGGCAAAGTAATTTTCATTTAATTTTAATGGAAAATATAAGAAAAAGATACTAGATATGAATTTGAATAAAGTTTTTAACAAAATAATCCTTTTAGAAGAAAGTGAGGAATAACAATGGGCTTAGGAAACCGAGGAATGGCATTTGAGATGCTTATCAATCTATTGAATGAAATGTACCAACGTGAGGGAGTAGCGCTTATAAACAAGCGTCCGACTCCTGTGAAGGTGTTAAAAAGTAAAGGTGGACGGGTGTTAAACGGATTCTATGAATCTAAAAGTACAGTGGATTATGACGGTGTTTATAAAGGACAAGCTGTTGCATTTGAAGCGAAATCAACACAAAGTCTTACAAGATTTGATTTAAGTAACATCGCACAGCACCAATTAGATTATTTGGAGAAAGCGGAGAAGATGGGAGCGGTGTGTTTCTTCCTTATAGAATTCAGTAAGGATCAGACAGTATTCCTTGTATCATCTTCAGTAATTCAATCTTATGTAAAGATGTCGCATCAGCCAAATGGGAAGAAGTCTATACCAAGAGCAGATTTCGATATTTATGGATACTTAGTGGATCAGACGGAAAGAGCGCCAGTTGATTACTTACGATATGTTGATGAATTAGCGGTTTAAATGGATAACGGAACCATGACTAACAGTGTGGTGGGGGCTGTATTGTAGTTATCGTTCCCTTATTCAGAAGATAAGTATTAAAATTTCACATACCTTATGTGATTGTAAAAACTAAAATTGAAATAGGGGGATTTAACATGACAGGCATTTACCAAGACTTAGGCGAAGAAATCGAAATGATGAAGATTCAATTGAAAGATTTGAAGATTGAGCATAAATATCTGTTGAAAAACATGGAAATGAATGCTCCTAAGTTTAATGGAGTGACGGATTATAGTGCGGAACGTGTTACTGGGGGACAAGTGCCTTTAGCATTAGATGAGATTGAAGGTCGTCATGATCGCATTATGGAGAAGTCACAGTACTTACAACAGCGTATTGCGGATAAACAGTCGGTGATGGGAGAATTGCGTTTTGTTATGAATAAGAAGAAGGGGTTAGAGCAACAAATTGTATATATGCGTGATGTATTAGGGTTAACATTGAAAGAGATTGCTAGTGAGACAGGATATAGCTACCAACACATTAGACGAGTAAGTAGTAACATGAAGAAGTGCTACAATCATGCTACAAACGTGCAACACTGCTCTTGATTAATCACTGATATACTATTAGTAGTGAGAGGTACACACGACCACCGTCTTGCGTCATGCCGTTTCATGTTTTCTACATTTGAAAATGGAATGGGGTGGTTCGCATGATTGAATGAATCGCACATTTCAAAAACTGTAGTACAAGAACAAAATCTTCGTCGATTTGAACGGCATTACACTTTTATCGATTACTCACGAATTTTTGATAAGCAGAGAGCTTCCGCTCTTTGTTTGAGCCAATACAGTGGTTATCCCCTCCGCCTAAATGTGTTGGTTCACGCAAGGCGTCGGAAGAAATGATACGTCTTGATATAGGTTAAAGGACCTTTATAAGAGAGGACCCATACCTCTCGAAGTTTACGGACTATAAACGAGAAGACTTTCGTTCTTCTCCAAGTCACTGACAAGATATAGTATTGATGCGGTGACTTGGAGAAGATTGAGAGTAATCTTGACCTTGAATTGATTCATTTTCGAAATTCTCCTTTCGTGAATGTTTCTCCCATCCCTTTGGAAAGCTGTCACTTCGGTGATAGGTTCTTATTTATTTGAATAAAAGGATAATTATGGTTTTTGTTGAATAAATAGAATGGGAAAGGTGGAGAAATTATGCAATATGTAGAAATGTTGAAAGAATTAGCGATTGGAGGAATATATACCGAAAAACAAATTTCTAATTTGTTATGCAATAATAGAAAAGAATTAACTATTTTATGCGATTCTGTATCAAAATTCGGTGAATCTGAAACAGAAAGATTTCAAGTGATGGGTAAATATGAAATATACGTTCATAGAAATGAAGGTTACTCTTATCATGCACCATCAAGAAAGACAATGGTTTATGTTATAGAAAAGATTTAAAAGCATCCATAAACGGTTGCTTTTTTCTTTGTTATATAGAAATTACACAATAAACGTAATTGAAGAATGATTTAGGTATAACACGAATTGATAATCATAAAATGATAAAGAACGGACCTCAACATGTTACTCCATATATTTCACGAGAGAGCACTTACTGGGGTAGTGCTCTCTTTCGTTTGCACATAAGGAAGTTCTTGGCATACAATATTAGGTCAACATAAATACACCATTACTCGCATAAAGAGCTCTATAAATAGGGATAGAGCTCTTTTATTTGCACCTTTTGAGATGGACAAGCATATATTATAGTGTGGGACAACCTCTCTCAGGTCCTATTCAATACTCATTGAAAACTCCTACACATTTGGGCATCTACTGATGTGGATGCTCTCTTTTTATGCACTATTCGAATAGTACAAGCATATACTGCTTGTACCTCATTAACTTTAGTAACATTAACTTTCGTTAATGGGGATTCTCATAATCCTTTAAAGGGCGCTCGCGGAAACGGGTGCTCTTTTTATTTTGGACAAATGGACATTTGAATGGATGGATAATATTGTGGAAACTGAAACATTGGTTGATTAAAGTATTGGCAGGTAAAGATTCTGTTATGTTGAATATGGACGTTAGCGGAGAAATGGAAATAAATAATAAACCCGATAACAGAATGCTTATTAAACACAATACATTTAGAAGTATATAAAAGAGGTGCAACTGTAGATGAGTTACACCACTTTTGTTTATTTTGTTTCATTTCCGCTAAATCAACCATCTTCTGATCTGACGCGCATGTTTTCTTTGTTACAACCTACAAATTTTCCGCATGAAGGACAATTTACTGTATTACCTGCTAGCATACTAGTATCAAGTGAATTCATGTCACCGAAGAAGATAGGAGATGGAAACCAAGTTTTGCAATTAGTAAATTGGATTTCTAGAGTTTTTACTTTAGACATGTATTTCACCTCCTTCAAAAATACATACTTCGACTTTTGGTGATATAAATCCTGCTAGAATGTGGGGGGATTTAAAAGAGGTAATGAGATGTATATAACAATAACTATCTTAGGCGCTGCCGTGATCGGTACAGCGTCTTATTTGTTGTTAAGGGTGAACTAGATTTACAATTTGAAGATTAAATACGAATATTATTACTCTAAAATGCAGAATATAGACTAGTAAACAAGCCGTTTTTAACTTTTAATAATAGAATATGATGAATTCTATTATTAAGAGAAGGTAATCATATTTATGGGATGCAATGGTAATTTCAGACATTTCCGTGATTGTAATAGATTTTGGGATGATTTAATGTTTTGCAGACGCAGACATAGAGATTTTGATGACTGTCGTTGTAGACGTGACCGTGATTGCGATTGTGATGAATGTCGTCGCAGACGTAACCATCATCATGACTGTGATCGTGATAATCGTCGTGATTGGTAAAGTCCTTTGAATGAGTGCGCTTCTTCACAGCACTCTTTTTTTGTTTATGGGTTTTCTGAATTAATACTCATTAAATATGAAGAATCTAGTTGCAATTCGATTTAAGGCATAACAAAACAAACGAAAATAGAGATAGTTAACAAGGTGAGGTTTATGTAGGAAATAACGGTGTTTGGGTGCTGAAAATAGTGTAAAATCAGCAATGTATAAAGGGTACGGAAGGGTAACTTTCTCGAAAGTGGAACAAACGTTGATATGACGGCATATTTCCCAGAAATCTAGTTTACATAACCTTTATTATACCAGTGAAACCCCTTCAGTTTAAAGGTGAAGGGGTTTCTTGTAGAATTATATATAGATACACTTACTATTTGGCCCAGTACCAGCGTTGCTGTAACCAGGGACAAAGTAATTTGATTTGTAAAAGAACGAACGTTTTTGATTAAACTTAATTTTAAAGGTAAACTTTTTTCGTTTTTGAAATATGATTTTATCTTACCTTGGTGGCGATGGGGCATGGCCGACAAAATGATTATACGAACCAACCTAATTGTCCCTAGGTGTTGAAAAGTATTGCAGGATACTCTGTACAACCTTGCTTTGAATGTCACCATGATGTTGAAAGTGCACCAATTCATAGGACCAGAAGTGACATACTGTAGTATCTCCATTCTCTATCCATGGCTGTGTTTCTATGTGGTTTCCAGTCACATCTATTTGTTCAGATGTGTTAGTCTCAAAAATTGCGTACTTTAACCACCAATAGTAAAGCTTTTTCTTTAACTCTATAGATGTGTAAGGTTCGGGTAGAGTGAATACACCTACGTTTACAGTAGGTCCTAAAGTCGGATAATTAGTATGGTAAAACTGTACGTTTACAAACACAACTTTAAGGTGTTGCTCTGCAACCCTAACATACACTCTGCACATGAACTGGGGAAAGAACGTGTTAAACTGTTCCGTCGTTTGGGTTATACTTTTGCTGGTTTCGGAGCCAAGAGTGTTTCCAAACAAAGGCATCAAATTAAGCTCTGATAGTTGTGTGTCAACATCCCGTAGTATTAATATACTATTAGAATACATCTCTCTTACATTCTGAATAGACATCTTTAAAATCTCATTTGCATTCATGTGCATCTCCTCCATATTTCCAGTCTAGTGGTTCATGTGTTTGTAAGGAACTCCAATCAAGGGCGTTGTTAGAGTGGGTAACATATGCCCAGGTGCTAAATGTTACCGATTGAAGAGGAGTAGGCTGTGTAAAACAAACAAGCTCCTTCTTTTCTAGATATTGTCTTAAAATGTCCAGTATCCTTCTATCTTTGTTGATCATAGTGGAAGAATTCTGATGGATTGCGCTATAAAATTCTTTCCACGGCAACCAGTATAAATGATGTTTTTGGCCAGCATTAGATATTTGAATGCTGGAGGAACTTTGGTTTAACTCTTCAACTGGCAGGGCTGTATCATTAGTTAGGTAGAGTAAGATGGTTCCAGCTATTTCAGAAGGGTTAATAGAAAACGTCCTGTAAAACTCTTGTGTATGTATGTCTTCATATTCTCTAGCCAATTGGTCACGTTGTTGTACAGTTCTTTCCTCAATGGCTACAGTCTTATCTTCTTCGCTGGATTTCTTAGAGAAATACTTAGCTTCTATACAGACGACATACAGGGTTTCGGCAGCTGTCTTTAATAACACAATGACATCTGGTTCACTTAGCGGAAGCCGCGGCCAGAAATAGAATCGAGCATCCTGAAACTCCTCATTAAGCTGAGGATGCTGTCCCTCTGTGTTCATAGCTTTTTGTAAAACAGCTACAAGAAAAGCAGGGGAGGATAGAAACTGTAAAGAGCCGATTACCGAGGAGGTAAGTAAATCCTCACTGGTACTAGAGAACTTTGCATTAATCTCTGCCTGTAACATGAAAACCCTCCTTTTAGGAGTAATGTGTTGTTATAAATGAAAATTAAGGCTGTTTACTTGCATCAACCTTACCCTGGAGTTGTCCTCTCACCATCAACTTAAAGTAGTTAAGTCCTCCGTATAGTTCAGATAAAGCCCCTATCTACATACAGGTGATAAACCTTATTATATCAACGTTTTAACATGTGTATCAATCAACATTTTACAGCGAACCATCGATCGTGTTTTTGTATTTTCTCTAAACATACTTAAAGACCTGGATTTAAAATAAAGTTACGATGTTTCTATAATCTTTTAATAATAAATTAGTTGAAAATAAAAGACTACATACTATACGCGAAAGAGTATAAAACAGAAAAATTATGTATAAAGGGTTGATTGGTTTTGGAAGAGGAAGAAGCCCATAGCGGGAGGCGTATCCGCAGATGCGTAGCATCGAGGACCTAAGAAAATAAGAATAATTAACTAAACAAGCGATTATAGATTAAATAAAATAATCAGCTATCTAGACAAACGGGTGAGTTATTCACTAATATATATCCTTAAAAATTTATTTTAGACTATAGGAAAAAATGGTAGACTGTTAAAAAATAGTTGTAGAATAATAAAGGTGTTTTCCATATGTGAAAACACCTTTTGCTAACATATATTCCGCTATCAGAAGTTTATCTTTTTAACTCTTTATAAATTTCAAGTTGAGCTTTAGAGCTATTAGCGAAATTTAACCAATCATTCCTCACATTACTTTTATTATCAGTAACCAAAAGTTCTACAATATCTAGATGTGAAACATTTGTTGTTATTGATTTTGTTACCCCATTAATTTTAGCACCTGACATATGCTTAGCCGTCTCATGATTTAGTGCAAAAGCAAAGTCAATTACAGTAGCGCCTTGTGGCAGATGAATAGGGTCTAATTTAGGTGTAAATACAACGATGGTGTCTTGAAATAATTCAAATGATACTAAATCATAAAATTCGAGAGCGTCTTGAGTGACTAAATTATTAGTTATAATAAACTGGTCCATCAACTTATAAATAATATCTTGCATGTCCTTATCAGTTATACTTTTTGTGGGCAATTATTCGGAATTTTATGTATGCTGAATTAGATTATGGAGATTACACTTGATATAATTATATAAATAAACAAATAACAGAGGTATGGAAATGGCAAAGTTGTCTAGTGCAAAATTAGAAAGGATAGCTGTCGAAGCAATTACTGCGTTTGCGAATAAACCAGATGCCTTTCTCAGATCGAATATTCCAGTAGGAGATAAAGGAATATCATTTGATTGTGATATTGAGGTTTTTAAAGATGATTCAGAATCTGTAGGTTCATTGCTTGGCAAAGTGCCAGTGCAAGTAAAAGGAACGGAAGTAAAAGAATTTACGAGGGGAATTCGAACGTTTTCAATTGGTTTGGATCATTACCGAAATTACTATAATAGTCAGGGTGTAGTGTTTTTTGTGGTCGAAATAAAAAGAAATGGAGACTCAGAGATTTTCTACAAACAACTACTACCTACTGAAATCAACGAAGTTCTTAAAAAATATGGGGAAGAAAAAGAACAAAAACAAAGACGCATTGAACTGAGAGCTCTTAGTGAAACGGATTTAACTAGTGTATGTACCAAGTTCTTGGCTGAATCAAAGAAACAACCAATCATTCTTATTGAAAAAAGTCCCTTTAGTCGTGAGGATTATCATACATTTGAATTAACGAGCTTAACTTATAACCCTACAAAAACATCTACAAGAAATATATTCGAGCATGATTTTACTATGTATGGTGTTCATGGTGAATTATCCGTTCCACTTAATCAAGGTCGAATAGAGGCGGTTTTACTTGAAATACAGGAAACGGTGACGATAGATGGATGTTTATATGAATTACAAGTAAATATAGCGGAAGAGGAAAAGAAAGTCGTCCTGTTAATTGAAAATTCTTTGGAATTTTCATATGAAAAAGGAAGTACAAAGTTCAATTTCAAAATTATAAAGCTGCACTCTTTGGCTAGTCAGCTTAAAGTATTACCGTTGCTTTTACATATTTTTTCTGGAAAAATCATCTCATTCGAAGAGTTAAAGTTAACGTTTGATATTGGGGCTATGAGTAAACGTGAAGAAATTTATGGAGCCATTGTGAAACTGCATACTACGTTCCTAACTTTGAAGGAAGTCTTTCAACAATTAGAGATAAATGAAGAAACTGTATTTGGAGATGAAGATACAGATATTGGTAGATTTGTTGATCAAATCGAGGCGTTTAATAAGATGATACTTGAGGATGATATGAGTAATTATAAAATAGATGAACTGCATGAAGCTAAGTTTGTAGTATTTAATATTGGCTCAAACAAAATAATTTTATTCTACAATCCATCATCAACGCCAAAATTAATAAATGCTTTTTCAGAAGAGTTGTTAAACGGGCGAACTCATATTATCAATGAAGATGTTCAATTATGCTATACTCCCTATGTATTATTAAATTCGTCAGGAATGGCATATGGGGTGAATGTAAAGAAAAAAGTAATTAAAGAGTCGTTTAACCGCATTAATCCATATGAAACCCCAGAACTAGCAAACTGTACAAATCATTTTTGTTTGATGTGCATGACTGTATTCGATCTTACAGAAGATGCGGAATGGCTCCATTTAGCAGAACATTTGTATAGCAAATATTCAGGGGAGCACTTAACAGATGCTATTGTTTTCATTAATCAACTTCAAATCAAATTACGAAGAGAAAGGGTTATTACAGAAGCAGAAATGAGGAAACTATTTAAATTTAAACAAAGAAATACAGAAAATCTAGAAATGCAGTTTTGTGCCAACGTATTGTTGGGAAGTGCACGTGAAGCGAAATTATTATTCGAACAATTTGAAACGGCGGATCAGGAGCGTTATAAGGAGTTACCAATTTACAAACTCTTTAATGATATGAGTGCTACAGTACCTGTATAGTATCTATACTATACTACATCTCACAATGTGTAGCAGGTGTGAAATAGAGTAATTGAAATAGGATACATAAACATTTCTGATCTAGAAATTGTTCATGTATCCTATTTTTTATGTTATTTTAATGAGTTCAAATTATATATAACGTAAGAAATCTCTTTCTAAAAAAGTATCCATATCCTTGTCTTTCTACAATAATAAAGAAATATGGTAATGGAAAACTTCTGCCAGCGCTGTCCATCCTTTTATAATGAACTCTTCAATAGATACCAGAACGTATATTTGGTATAATCAAAACATGCTACTAGAAGCTTAATAGTATGGAAATTAAGCTTTGCAAGTATTAATAGAATAAGCGAACAATTTATACTTTGCAAAGTCATTGTTAGAAAGGAATAGATGAGATGAATCAAATTTCATTTGAAGATTTATTTGATGAGAATGTAGTGGAGGCGACCGAGATAGAAGTACCTTTATCTTCACTGCAGAAAGATATCTTGGAATTACTCAATTCTGAAGAAATAAGTGCAATGCAGCTATGTGAAAAATTAATACTATCAGGAAAAATACCTAATGAAAGATTCACAACCGATAAGCCTAAAGCTTACGGACAAGTATGCTTAATTCTTGAAGGTTTTGTTATTGAAGGAAAGCTTACTTTTATAAAAAATGATGAGAAAAGAGATAGATTATATAAAATGAAAGAAGAAGTTTCTTAATGCTTCAAAAGCGTATAATACCCAGATTAAATACGCTTAAAATAACGTGTTTTTTTATTTAAGTGGGTATAATTCTGTCATTTTTTATGACAGAATTATACCCACTTACTCTACGAATTTACTCTTTCTATATTATGCTTTACGCAGTCTAAGACTCCTTTTGCTTTCAAAATAAATAGACAGGAGAATAGAATGGGATATCAATATGAAATATTTATGTTTTGGTATGTAGGTTTTATTTTCTGGGTGTTACTATTAATTTCTTTAATAACTTTTATTGTCGCTATAAAACGAGAATCTTGGATAATGACACTTGTCAGCCTCATTTTAATAATTCCTAATGTTATATTCATGCTAATAGATAAGTTGGAATTAATTATATATCTAGCTTTAATTTTACCTATCTTACAAATTTTAATGGTAGTTAAATTTATAAAAAAAGGCATGGGTTTAACATGAAAAGTTAAAAAAGTTAGAGAGGGAATTTTCAGTCATAGAAGCAGCTTGATTATGCGTATCTGCATTTCGAATTTAAAATTAATTTTAAGGATAGTCCTAGATCTTTAAATTTTATTGAAAATATCGTGTATTTGTTGATTTGAAATAAAGTTCAACCGTTTTGAAATTATCAATACCTAAAACGTAAAAAGTCATAAAAAATAAAGGGTGATACATATTATACATATTAGTCATGTATAATATGTATCACCCTTGTAATTCTTGTTCCACAATCGCGCCCTTTAATGGAATAAATAAAACATGGTCTCAATCTTTAAATTCAATTAATTCTTCTTTCACTATAGCACCCGTTACTTTAAGTACAATTCTTCACATACTTTAAAATATAAAAGGTTGATCATCTATTTTGAACAGATATTCTAACATTCATTCTTATAAATTATGTAGTTGCTAAAACTAATAATTTTCATAAGGTTGAATAAAAACCTCATTTACTTTATGATACGGTTCTCCGTTGTATATCTAAATGAGTTTTTTTCTCTTTTATAAATATCCTAACAACGCATTTAAGCAATCATTTTCCATCCTACTAAGTAGTTTACGGGCTTGTTCGATAATTCTATTTATAAAAATTCGCTCCTTTTTTATTGACAGAAAATTCAAATTCATTATATAATTTTTGGTATTACCAATGTCTTTAACATGTATTACCATAAAATAAAGGGGACGATGGTTTGAAAGAAAAGGAACGCTCCTCAGATAAAATTGAGAATGAATTAATTAGATCCATATTGGCTGGTGTTTATTCTGTAGGAAGTACTTTACCGCCGGAAAGAGAGCTTGCGAAAGAATTTGGTGTTGGTCGCCCAACTATTCGGGAGGCGCTTCAACGTTTAGGAAGGAGTGGATGGATAACAGGGAGAAAAGGAATGCCAGCGCGTATTAATGATTATTGGAGCAATGGGAATCTAACGACACTTATTAATATTGTTGAGAATCATCATACCATTACAGATGAATTTATTATGTACTTATTAGAATTTAGAAGTTCGTTGACTCCGACTTATATTCGTGATGCTGTTACGTTTAATCAACCTAAAGTGGTTGCTCTCCTTGCCAATCTTGAGCAGCTTGAAGATAGTGCAGAAAGCTATGCAGCATTTGATTGGGATTTGCAAAAAAGGTGTGCTGGGCTTGCGGCCAATCCGATCTTTCTACTCATTTTAAATAGCTTCGATTCCATTTATGTAGATATGGGGAAAAGATATTTTTCTGTAAAAGATCATCGTGGGTTGTCCTTCAACTATTACCACGACTTATTAAAAGCTGCATTAAAGGGAGATGCAATTGAAGCGGAAAGATTGTGTAAGACAACAATGGAGAAAAGCTTGGCTCTCTGGAAAGATAGAAAAAAATAAAGAAAGCTGGAGGCGTAATAAATGAAACTAAAATATTTTAAAGAATATTTTTCCTACCCTGATATATTGATCATGAGCTGTTTTTTCCTCATTAGCTTTGGATTTATGATTCTACATTTAATCTCTATCGGAATTTGGGGTGCTTTTATTTTGGGAATGATTATGTATTCCGTAGCTGAGTACGCTACTCACAGGTTTATTTTTCATCTAAAGCCACCAAAGAATGCATTTTTATTAAAAATGCTTAAGCGCCTACATTATGACCACCATACAAATCCGAATGAATTACATTTATTATTTTTACCCTTATGGTATAGTGTACCCAACATTGCAATTGCAGGAGCAATTTTTTATTTTCTTTCATCCAGCTTTTTCATGACAAACGCATTTATTGCAGGTATTATGCTCTTTTTATTATTTTATGAGTGGAAGCATTATATCGCGCATCGCCCCCTTCAACCAATATCACCATGGGGGCGCTGGATGAAAAAGGTTCATTTATGGCATCACTTCAAAAATGAAAATTACTGGTATGGTGTTACGAACCCAGCCTATGATTTTCTCATGGGCACCTTTAAAGACCAAAAGGATGTTGCCCAAAGTAAAACTGCTAAAAATCTAGAAAAACGTGGTGACCAGAAAATAGAATTATAAAAAATAATCCATTGTCATCATCCTGGAAATGTCGAATGAATTTTGCAGCTTCGACATTTCTCAGGGAGTGACAGGCATTTTTTCCTATTGAGTAGTAAGTATGGTAATAGATTGCATAAGACTCGTTTGAAAGTTTTTCTTACCGAAAAATGCATCGCGTTTGCCCCAGTGATTTCTTTAGCGACTCGTTCCAGAAGAATCTTTGTATCAACAGAAAATTTCCGCGTAAAGCTATGGCACCTGACAATGTTATTGCGGAGAAACTCGGAATATTCAGGCGTGAAAGCATGACGAATACAGCCCCTCATCCCTGCATAACCATAGGAAATCTCCGATGCGGCCCGATAAAACAAAATCATCCCGTCAGCACGGCTTGATTCAGGGTGCAACCTGAGTTCCGTAATATACGAAACTAAGCGCTTCACCACTACTGTCCCTTGCTCAGTCGCTTCCCACCATTCTAATAAACGCTGTTGTTTCTCTTCAGTCATCCATGTATAACTTGTTCAACAAACCTTTATAATCTTTTGTTACTTCCCAAAAATAATCAAAAAACTGCTTTAGGGCATAACAGTATGTTTTTAGTGTATTGCTGCTTTTTTCTGCTGCATCTAAATACTTCAAATACTTCATCACCGGAACTAAAGGCATTCCTCCTTCATCAAAAAGTAATACCTTTTCTTACTACCATCAAGTAACACTTCCTGTACTTTCATAACATCCTCCACCTTAAAACATAAGATCATATAGTAAACATATTAAACTAGAATTTTTAAATATAGTTTATAATTCTAATATGTATTAAAAAGAGGATATTAGCTCTTATATTGAACTAACTATCCTCGTATAATCATAGTACAGTTAATTAAAAAAATGTCTTAGCGTGGGTTTTATATCATTTGATTGGCGGGACCCCATCACTATCAAGCTAAGATTTTGAAGTACCCCCAAAATGAAAATTTTCTTTCTCTACAGTTAGTTATTTGGAGAAGTTAGTGTTGGTTTAAATAAAGTTTGATCAAAAATGTTTTGCAAATCCTTATTTAGTGAGAATCAAAAAGAAATCATTTTGAAAATAGATTAATCAAGATGGTTTCTTTTTGTGTATTGCATAGGGATTTAGTAGGGTCATTTTAATTAAACTTTATCCCAGTGCTATAGATAACGGCGCACCTTGAAATAAAATAGGGTGTGATGTTTAGTGGTTTTTACATTTTAATAATTGTATATAAATAAAATATGCTATAGAGCACCGAAATATAATGGTATGATATTACTGTAATTCATAATTTATACAGAAAAGGATAGGGATAGAATATGCTATATTCCAAAAAGTTAGTAGGTATGAGTTTGATAGTATCACTTACGATAGGTGGGCTAAGTGCTTGTAATACATATGTAGATTCATCGAAAGTAAAGCAAGGAAGTGTATCTAAAAAGAGTGATAATGCAAATAGACCAGCTGAAGCTCTAACAGCTTACATGAATGCGGGCTTCTATGATAAAGACATAGACAAAATGAGTAAATTAACAGGTGAAGATGGAAAACAATTTAATGAAGCGATGGCGGAAAAGGTTAGAAAAGCAATCCTATATAATTATGAAGGCGTATCTAGTATTACAGAAGAATCAGTAGATAACTATTTCAAAAATTTTAAAGAAGCAATACGGCAAAAAGTGAAATTTGAAACGAATGTTGTATATATAGACGGAGAAGGTAAAACTGCAGGAGTGGAAATAAAATCAAAGCCAATATTGATATCAAGTTTGAGAACAAAAGTTGAAGATGAGCAAAAAAGAATATTAAGTGAAAACCCATCAATATCTAACCCAAAATTAATAAAGCAACTACATGATTATTCATCTTCAATATTACTTGAAGCAGATATATCTTCTACGGAAGAATCGGTAAGGGTTGATATGTATAATAAAGGTGACGATAAGTGGCATATAAATGGAGAGGATATAACGAAACTTCCAAGGATTTTATATAAACCATAATATATTATTAAACTCTTTATAAAAAAGATACTATTAATTCGATATACAGGTTTACTCAAACGATTTTCGAATTTTCTGTATTGTGAAAGGTAAGAATTTTTCTTGGAGCGAAGTTATGCAGAAACAACATATTGTGGGAACTATTGTAGGTTTGAAAAAAAGTTTGATTAAAAACACCTCACAAACCCGTATTGTACGATAATAAAAAGAATCCATTTTGAAAAAAAGTTTGATCATTATCTAATCCTTATTCAACAGCACAGACAGCTTTCGCTAAATAAAACTATGTCCAGAGAACAGTATTTGAAATTCACGATATAACATGTTGGTAAGTTATATCCCTTAATATGGGATGTAAGGTTTGATGAGGGGAAACTCAAAATAGGTTTCCTTCTTGGTATATATAGTAAACGTTCTTTTCCGGTTATTTCTTCATCTTTTGATCCATTTAGTATTGTTCCGATGATCATGATTTCTTATTTTATGTTAAAGGAAGTTTTAGTCTTTCAAAGTGGAACAGTCCCTGCTCCGTTTACAATGCGAGTTCTGTTTCAAATTAGTATTCTCACATGCTTGGCTGTACCGACTGTCATGCTGTATACGGCACAAGAGGTCCTGTAAAAAGAGAAGAGTTTATGATGGCAGCAATGGTTCTTGGAGGAAGTAAATGGCATCAATTATGTCGACATGTTTGGCCACATCTTTTGCCATCTTTTTTCTTACTGGTTGCGCAGCAATTTGTTAGCATGTTATTGCTACTTTTACATATTGGTTTACTCCATTGGTTTTTTGGAGGAACTATATCATATAGCGGTGATACAGATAGTGTGACGAAGGAGTGGACAGGACCGATTGGACAAAATTTCCGTCATTTGACCACACATACTTGGATCGTTCTGGTACTGATTTTTTTCATATCCTGACAATTTTGGAAGGGGATCTTATAAGTAATAGTCTACAAAGGGCGATTGGAATAGGAAATCTGAGGAGAAGGAAAGTAGGAGAGAAAGAAGAGAAAGTTGAGAAACAGGCGAAAAGTGAAAGAGAAGATTTTTCCTTCCATCAAGAAGTATCTAAATAAAAAAGATAGATGAGAACAATCTGTTTTCATCTATCTTTTTTCGATTTTACAAAGGTGGTAAATCAATTTTTCCTTCTTCAAATAACTCTTTTAGCATATGTTTCGTATATCCGGCAGCTTGCCCAAATGTAATTTTTGCAGGCATTGGTGCTTCATTTACATCTACTACTACATCAATAATACATGGCTTATCTTGTTTTACTGCATTTTCAAAAGCAGGGAGAAGTTCATCTAAGTGTTCTACACGGTAGCCAACTCCACCGCATGCTTCAGCATATTTTGCAAAATTAGGGTTTGTTAAATCTGTACCAAACTCAATATTTCCCATTACTTCTTGTTCGAATTTAATCATTGCAATCTTATGGTTGTTGAGTACAACAATCACAATTGGTAATTTATATTTTACTGCAGTGACAAAATCATTCATTGTCATTCCAAATCCACCATCACCACAAATTGCAAAGACTTGTTTATCTGGATAAGCGATTTGACCAGCAATTGCTCCAGGTAGACCACATCCGAGTGTAGCGAGCCAACTAGAGATGATAAATTGTTGATTCGTCATCCGAAAATGACGAGCAGCCCATACTGTTACATTCCCAACATCTACTGATAAAATGGCATCATCATGAGCGACATGTTGCAAGGCATGCATAACTCTTTGTGGTTTAATTGGAGTAGAAGAGTCCTCTTCTTGATTATGCAATTTTTCTTCCCATTTCTTCATCAGTTCTTGATGATATTCTAGGAATGAATGATCCTCATGCTTCTCCACATTTTCTAAAAACCATTTCAATGTTTTATCTGCATCACCAGCTAATCCGATATCTGTCGCATAACGCTTCCCAATTTGTGCAGGATCCGTATCAATATGAAGCGTTTTTGCTTTTTCGGGTAAAAAACCAGTGAAAGGGTAAGAAGTACCAATCATGATTAATGTATCTGCATGCTTCATTGCTTCGTAAGATGGTTTTGTTCCAATTAACCCTAATCCGCCTATACAAAGGGGATGTTCATCAGGAATAATTCCTTTAGCTGGAAGTGTTAAAACAATTGGTGCGCCAATATGTTCTGCGAATGCAAGTAAAGATTCCTTCGCATGTTTTGCTCCTTTTCCAGCTAAAATAACAGGTTTTTTTGCGTTATTTAATGCTAGCTTTGCTAACTTTAGATCCTCTTCTTGCGGAAAGAGTTCGGGTAATGTAAAAGAAGAACTTGTTATACGTGCGCCAGCTTCTACTTCAAACTTCGGAACATCATCTGGTATGGTAAGAACAGATACACCTTTCTTTGTATATGCCATACGAATCGCTTGGTTTACAACCGCAGGGAGTTGTTCTGCTGACATAATTCGTTGATTATAAACAGCGACATCATCAAACATTCTTTCTAAGTTTACCTCTTGGAAAAATCCTGTTCCGAGTAAATCTGATTCAACTTGACCTGTAATTGCGAGAACGGGTGCTTGATCTAGTTTTGCATCATATAATCCATTTAGTAAGTGGATCGCACCAGGCCCAGCGATAGCCATACAAACGCCTAATTTTCCTGTTAATTTTGCATAAGATGCAGCCGCTAATGCACCGGCTTCTTCATGGCGAACTTGAATGAATTTAATTTGGTCTTGTTTTTTTCGAAGTGGCTCAATAATAGAATTGATCGAATCACCGGGCATACCGTAAATGTGATCAACGCCCCATTCGATAAGCAAATCAACAAGCGCTTCACCTGCTGTTTTTCGAAACATGAAAGATCCTCCTTACATACTGTGATACTACTATGTTTCGAAAAAAAAGGTAAAATATACAAATAATAAATAAAAGTGCAGTTCTAATGGTGTCCTGCGAAGAATGTAAAGGCTGTTATGAGTAAAAAACCGCTCATAGACCAGGATAAGAAGGGAAGTAAAGCGAGGTGTTTCTTCGCTTTCCAAAGCATTTCATGTATTGTGACATATCCTAAAGAACCGATTGCACTTCCCATTATCATCCCTTGTAAATGAATCGCTTTCCCGTTCATCATCATCCCAAAGATTGTGCCAGTGCCGAGGATAATTGATAATAACAGAATTGTTAATAGAAATGAGAGATATTTATGCTGTGTAAATAAAAATGGAATGATTAAAGCTAATCCTTCTGGAATATGGTGTATAACAATCGCAAATAAGAAGGGAATGGCAGTTTCATTATGGTTTGTAAAAGCAGCGCCTAATGCAAAGCCGCTCGGCATATTGTGAATAAAAATAGCGAAGGAGAGAAATAAAAAAGTTTGCCATGCTTGCTGGTCTTTTTTATGTATGATAGGGTGATGGCAATAATTATCTAGTAAACTCATAATTAATAAACCAATGGCAATTCCGAGCATAGGACCCATGATTTCATAGCTTGAAAAAGTTTCTGGAATGATTTCTAGTGATAATAGACCGAGTAAGATACCGCCGCATAGCGCATATAAACGATGCATTTTCTCTTCTATCAGTTGACGTGTGGCAAGTCCGACAGCGCCACCTAATAGTAATCCACCAAACGAAAAAAACGTAACGATCATCGGAATCCATAATCGTTCCATAGAATCACACTCCATTTTTATGGCCTTCATTTTCAGCTTACTGTGTGAAAGGGGAGATTAGTCCAAATTATTTGGAAGTAATTCTAGATTATTGAGATTCGAAGTATCCGAATAATATGGTGAAAAAATCGTTAGTCTGAAACAACGGGAGATTGTATTTGTTTTAGAGAAAAGCGAGTCTGTTCATATACAATCCAATCAGAATATATTGATAGCTATTGAATCAACTTGAACTTGTAGAGTTTTCTAATGAAATGTAATGATTGATATCTGTAAGTAGAATTTGTATAAAAAATTTCAAAATGATAGACTTTCAAACTTGTGAGATATTTATTCGAATACATGGTTTATATGAAAAAAAGGGGGAATAAGGTGAAAAATAAATTATTATTTGCTTGTTAAAAAGCAAAAATACTTTTGATTTGAAGAAGTTTAAAAAGAATCTACTTTTAATATTACAGACGAGGGATTATGTATCGAGATCAGAATTAAAATAAACTAAAAAGGGCAAATATATTAAACTTACATAATATGTTGATTGCTTTTTTCTATAAGAAGTTGAAGACAGTTCTTCAATCACATTAATGTTGTCTTTTCATTCAATCCATGATGTATACACTTCTCTTATATAAAACATAAAACGTTCATTATTTAAAAAAGTAATTCTTATAATGATAGGAGCAAGTATTAAGTAATGTAAGGATTTTTGGATATTTTGTAGAATTTTATAATTATCAAGCACTTAATCAGCTTTTTGAAGAACATTTATCCCGCTATTTGTGGGCAGACCCCTACCTCAAAATTCAACAAAAGCAAAGAAGTTGGGTGGGGGATCAACTGCCTGTAAAAGCCCGATTGGTCAGGCTAATAATCAGTAGGATGCTTACTACCCATAAATACATACCAAAATTCACCTGTTAAAGGGGGATATAGTTTTGACAATTAAAAAGGAGACAAATCTTAATTCACCGCTGCAATCCAAAGAAACAAGTGGAAATGTGCTTTCAACAATTACACAGTTGCCTAGTATATACGTGATTTTTGTTTTTGGCTTACTGATTTCCAGGGTTGGTGATTCCCTTTATACGTTTGCCCTTCCTTGGATTGCCTATGAGTTGACTGGTTCAGCAGTAATAATGAGTTCTCTTTTTGCTATTGGTGTGCTACCCATTGTTTTATTTGGTCCAATAGTAGGAGTAGTGGTAGATCGTTGTGACCGACGAAAATTAATGTGGACCGCTGATCTAGGATGTATTGCTTTGGTAGCATTCATTCCCATTCTTCATATGCTAGGTCTTCTCCAAATCTGGCATCTATACGTTGTTTCTTTTATTTTAGCAATACTATCCATGTTGTTTGATGTAGCTACTGTTACAGTAATTCCACATATCGCAGGTCAGTCGTTAACAAGAGCCAATTCGGCATACCAAATGGTTAATCAAATTGCTAGTTTAACAGGACCCGCATTAGCGGGCATTATAATTGCTGTAATAGGAGGACTTAACGCTCTCTGGATAAATGTCCTCTCTTTTGTAGCTACTTTAATTGTAGTCTTGCTATTACCAAAAATCGAAAAAAGAAAACCCATGGATAAAGCGGGAAATCTATTGGGGAACCTAGGGAACGATATGAAAGAGGGATTTAAATGGCTATTAAATGATCGTCTTAACCTTGCTTTATCTTTTCAAGCAATGGTAGGTAACTTTGGCGCTAGTGCCATACTGGGAGCACTTATGTATTACTTGCTTTCAACATTACACTTATCTGCTGAACAAAGTGGTCTTAATTATACGTTGATCGGAGTAGGTGGCCTTTTAGGAAGTATCATTGTTGTTCCGCTCGAACAACGTTTCAGACGTGGAATTCTTATTCCTGTTCTTTTAGGTATAGGTGCGATTGGATTGACCTATGCCATATGGAGTAAATATTGGCTTGCACCAGGTATTGCATTTGGTATTGCTATGATTTGTAATATAGCTTGGAATACCATTGTAGCATCGGTCCGACAGGAAACTGTACCTACCGATATGCAAGGAAGAGTTTTAGGATTCTCAAGAGTGCTTACCCGTCTGGCTATGCCGTTAGGAGCATTAGCGGGTGGAGTGATTTCTGACTTTAACCCAGTTGCAATATTTATACTAGCATCAGCTACAAAGTTCATTGAAGTCATAATTGCACTTACGAGTCCTATACGTAAACTATGAGTATTTGATTCAGATGAAAATCCATTAGAATGTTGTCAAGGGCATATTCAATCGGATATTAAGATACCTAGAGTATAAATCTAACGTAAATCCAACTGAGAATTTTGGTGAGAGTGCAATGAAGCTTCAATGTAAAGATACCAAAGGGAATTTATATACAGAATATGTTATTGGATATTTTGAAAGAGGTTATTCTGGAAATGCTGTAATAACGATAAAATTTGTTGATGCAAATGGAAAACTTGACATAGAAATCAAAGATACTACATCTTTATATTAAAATGTACAATTCTCCAATTCTTCCTCGTTTCTTTATCAATCTTGAGGTGAGAGTCCTACTGCCTGTTAATATGGGATAAAATAATAACCTGTTACTAAAAAAGTATATGATAGTCAAGACGCATAGATGAAAAATGTATTCGAAATGAGTAGTAGTTGTATTGAAATTTTTTGGGGGAATATTTTGAAACGCTATTTTATCAATAATGGGAACATAGATGTACATATTACAGAATGGGAGAGTAAAAATAATCCCGTAATTTTTTGTTTACATGGATTAGGAAGCACGAGTCTTAGTTTTATAGAAATTGCTGAGCAGCTCAAAGCGGAGTATAGATTGATTTCAATTGATGTGCCTGGACACGGTAAAACTTCTCCGTTTGAAAGTGCTGAAGAATATGAAATGCCTCGTTTGGCAACATGGTTAAACGACCTATTGAATCATCTTGAAATTGAACAATTTTATTTCTTATCACATTCTTGGGGAAGTTTGGTGTCTTTGTTTTATTTGATGGAATACCCCGAAAGAGTAAAAGGTAGTATTCTCATAGATGGAGGATATCAAACAAAAAGACTTAAAGAAGAAACTGTAGAAGAAGAAATAGCTTACTATGAAAAAGATTTTGAAGAATATGTATTTAATGATTGGAAATCTTTCTTCAAAAGTGAAAAAGCAGCATATACAAGATGGTCTGCCTTGTTAGAACTGGCCGTAAAAGGCCTGGGTTTAGAAAATGACAATAAAGTGTATTGGCATGCAAGAGGTGTAACAGTCGGTCATATCATTAAAGCTATGCATAAACATGAAACAATAGATATTTATGAAAATTTGCCGTCCAACATCCTATTATTAAGGGCTACATTACCCAATAGCTGGGATGCATATAGAAGTAAGACAGCAAACATATTTAAACAGAAAACAGGAGGAACAGTAAAATTAATTCCTAATACTACTCATATGCTACATTGGGATAAACCAGAGGTTGTAGTGGAAGAAATAAGAAAGTGCTGGTCTCATTCTTATTAAACAAATAGATGTTTTAGTTGAATAAGTCAAAGGAAAAATCGATTCCTTTCAAGTTCAGGGAATCGATTTTTTAGGTGTGTGAATTCAATAAGGATATTATTACTTGTTATATCTTTTTTACATATTGAAAATGAGAATAGAACTCTTAATTTAGTGAATGAAAATGTTAAAATTATAAATATTAAATCAATAAAAAGTGATAGATATATTTGATTCTGTATCATAGGAATTTAGAATAGTAATCAAAAGCAATTATTGAATTAAAGGGGATAAAAATAACAGGGAGGGGATAGCCATGATTTATGTAATTAGACATGGGCAAACAGATTTGAACAAAGAAGGAAGACTGCAAGGGAGATTAGGATTACCATTAAATGAGTATGGTATAGAACAAGCAGAATGTTTAAGAGATAAGCTTAAACATATAAAATTTGATTATGTATTTTCTTCTCCGCAAGAAAGAGCAGTTGAAAAAGCAGAAATCGTAACGGGTATAAAAGCAATAACCGATAAAAGACTTGATGTTTTTGATTTAGGAGAGGCAGACGGATTAAGAAAAGACGAAGTAAAAATGGCTGGAGGTGCTCCTGATTCTAGAGCTTATAATGGAGTTGAGGATAGTAACAGCTATGTGCAAAGAATTTTTAACTTTATGCATGATCTTGAAGTGAAATATAGAAAAAGAGAGTTAAATATTTTGTTATCTGGACACAGGTGTACAACTGGCTGTATCGGTGCTTATTTTGAGGGGATTCCAGAAGACAGAAATATTTTAAAGTTTTCATCCAATAATGGAGAATATAAAGTATGTAAATTTAATCGTAACTCGTGATATAAAGGGTTATGAAATATTGTATTTTTGGGTTTAATGTTAACGTTAATGTTAATTGAATAAACTAAAACGCAAAAAGGCATCTGCTGATTCCCAGTGGATGCCTTTTTAGTATTGAGAATGCGGGGGCAGATTTTATAAATAATAATGGTAATAGTTAACCCCCTATTTTACTTTTGATTGCCATACCCTATGTTCAGCAAACAGTTTCTTTCTTATTACTTAAAAATCTTTCGCAAAATTTTAATTTTGTTCCTATACGGTGGAAATACAAACCCTAAATCTATCCTTGAGCTTTTCTTTAAAATGCTTTTACGATGTGTAAAAGTATCAAAACTATGTTTGCCATGATAGGAACCGAACCCTGCATTTCCTACTCCACCAAAGGGTAAGTGGAGATTAGCCATATGTGACATTGTATCATTGACGCATCCTCCTCCAAAAGAAATTCGTCCTAATACCTGTTTTTCAACATTTTTATTTTCAGTAAACACATACAAGGCTAACGGTTTAGGATGGTTGTTAACCATGTGAATGACCCCATCTAAATCGTTGTACTCCATAATTGGTAAAATTGGTCCGAAAATTTCTTCTTTCATAGCTGCATCATCCCATGATTTTACTTCAAGAAGTGTTGGTTCAATATATAAATGACTTCTAGATGAATTTCCACCAAATATTATATGATTTTGGTCTTTTTCTAATATAGAAATAAGTCTATCAAATTGTCTCTCATTGACAATTCGACCATAATCATTGCTTTTTGATACATCCGATCCATAAAAGCGGGTGATTATTTCTTTCATCTTCGAAATTAGTTTTACCTTAACAGATTTGTGTGCAATAACATAATCGGGTGCAATACAGGATTGCCCAGCGTTTATGAATTTTCCCCAGATAATACGTTTGGCTGCTATATCGAGGTTAGCTGTTTCATCGACAATAGCTGGTCCTTTTCCACCAAGTTCTAATGTTACTGGTACAAGATTTTTTGCCGCGGCTTCCATGACAATTTTTCCAACTTGAACGCTACCAGTAAAAAAGATATAGTCAAATGGTGCATGAATTAATAAAGAAGTTGTTTCTCTGTCTCCTTCAATTACACGAATATATTGCTTATCAAACGTTTCACTTATTATTTTGTTAATTACAGTTGAAACATTTGGTGCATTTTCTGAAGGTTTGAGAACTACACAGTTTCCTGCCGCAATTGCCCCAATAAGAGGTTCAATTAATGATTGGAATGGATAATTAAAAGGTCCAATAATTAGCACTGTACCATATGGCTCTTTTATTATGTAGCTTTTGGAAGGTAAAAAGTGAATAGGTGTTTTTACTTTTTGTGGTTTCATCCACTGTTTTAGGTATTTCATTATAAAGTTGATACTGTTTAATGTGAAACCAATTTCTGCAGCATAAGCTTCAAACTCGCTTTTGTGTAAATCTTGATATAATGCGCTCAGCACTTGATTTTCATATTGTTGAATAGAAATTTTTAATTTTTCTAACTGTTTAAGGCGGAATTGAAGACTTTTTGTATAATCATTATGGGAAAATTGTCTATGCTCTTGAATAAGTTGTTGAATATTATCAACCATTAGGAAATCCCTCCAATAGAAAGAAAATATTTAAATACTATGTATATCAATTATAGAGAGTATTTGCTCCATATATTCTATTCACTAATGCATCCGTTTGCTGAAAAAAGCTACTGTTAAACTAAGGGTGGTTATCTTAGAATTGGGTAAATTCGATAAATATTACATAGTATTTCAAAACATGCTCTTCATATTTGCTTTTATATCAAGGTTAAAACCGTTAATTTAATCAAACTTTACTTTAAAGCTACACGTGAACGTTTTTGTATTAATAATAAGAAAGAAATTATAGATAGAATATTTTATTTCAATATTCTTTAATTTTTTTATAAACACAGTAACTGCTATGATTTTTTTATTAGGAGGGGATTTGTGGTGAATATCGTACTAATACAGAAAGATGATGTTCCTTATGTTATTATGGGAAAAGATTTAAGCACTATATAATAGCGAATATCTCATATTTGTAGGAAACTATAAAACAAAAAAGAAGACTTGCTACTAAGAGCTTCTTTTTTGTTAGAATTTTAAACATTTAATCTAAATGTACCGTGCAATTATATAATTCTGGATCCCATCCGTTCTCTATTTTTATAATTTTAGTTATTGATGTATTTTTAGGAGATTCTATCATGCTCAAATGAGGTACTAATTCTTTGAGAAGCTGCTTAATGAATGAGCCATGACTAACGATTAAGATGTTTTTGTTAGGATATTTATATGTAATTTCTTCAATAAAAGGTATAGCTCTTGCTTTAACGCTATCAGCACTTTCGATTCCTAAATCAAGCTCTCTCCAATTATCTCCCCACTTCGAAATTCGTTCGTCTTCGGTTGTTCCTTCAATTTGTCCACCGCTTACTTCGCGAAGTCTAGGCTCTAAATGGATTTGTATATTTTCAATGTTTTTTTCTATTGCCTCAGCAGTTTGTTTCGCTCTTAATAAATCGCTAGAGTAGATTACATCCCACTTCTCTGTAGCTAAACGTTCTGCAAGTTTATAAGCTTCAGATAATCCAGCTTGATCAAGTGGAATATTTGAATTTCCTTGTGCTCTACCTTCTTTATTCCAATGTGTGCTGCCATGCCGGATAATACCGAGTGTAGTCATATGAAAACCTCCAAACTATAGTTTTTAGAAAAATAAAAATCATTCCGTTATTATATGACAATTCAGGAAATAAAAAAAGGAAATTTTATATTTTCTATACAAAAGTTTTAAGAATATTGTTATGCAAACAGATGAATTAGGAGATTTAAAGATAAATGCAAGTAGGATTCTTGTATAGAAATAAAGAACCTTTAATGTATTAGTTGAAAAGGAGGTAAAGTGATGGAGGTTACGATTCGTGCAGTAGAAATACAAGATGCTAGAGCAATTCATCGTATATGCATACAAAATGATGTTTTACCATATATGGTTTTCTTGCCTAGTATGCGAGTGGATGCGATGGAAAATAGGATTCGAAATCTAGCGCCGAATCAATTTGAATTTGTTGCTGAGTATGATGGAAAAGTCGTTGGGTTTATTGGTTTAACGCAAGGGCAAGGACGAAGGTCACATTCGGGAGATTTATTTATCGGTGTAGATAGTGAATATCATAATAAAGGCATTGGGAAAGGTTTGATGACGAAAATGCTGGATCTTACAGATAATTGGTTAATGCTAGAGAGAGTAGAACTTGGTGTTTTGGAAATAAACCCTGGTGCAAAAGTACTATATGAAAAATTTGGATTTAGGGAAGAAGGTATAAAAAGGGGGAATCTAAAAGCTCATGGTAAGTTCATTGATGAAATTATGATGAGTCGTCTTCGGCCCAATGGTTTAATTGTACATAATTAAAAATTACAAGAAAAAGAATGCTTTTTTTGTAAAGCATTCTTTTTCTTGTAATGGGGAGTAGCTTTTTCTTAAAGATGTAAGATTTACATAAACATAACACTTTTACTTATTATGTAAGTAGTCTATACTAGAGTACATATATTTTCAAATTGGAGCGAGTAAATAAAACATGGAGCTGAGAAAATTAGAACATATCATTGAAGTGAAAAAAGAAGAACTTTTTGCACTTGTTTCAAATTATGGATTTCAACACCAAAAAGTACTTGAAATGAGCCAGGAATTAGACAAGTTAATAAATTATTTTATGTTATTAAAATAAAGAGCGGTCACTTTATACAGAAATAATGATTAAGTGATAGTTGGTTAGTTTATTAGCTGTAAATATTAAAAAGTATAATTATTTCCTTATTTAAATATATCTTCTAACATCATTAAGCGTTACGAACCTCATTTTAGAATCTCATCATGTTATAAACACTACTGTAATATGAAGTATGTTTTATTTAAATAATTTAATGAAAGAAAGTAAATAGATTAGCGATATTTTTGTTTATGAAAAGACCACCAAGTAAAATGAAATTATTAACTTTTGTTGATGTTTTTTTCAGTTCAACCATAGAATTGAGAAGAAACCTTATAACAAGAAGCTGTGCATCATAAAAAATGTTTGAAAATGAAGAAGTAGTTTCGTATATGAATGAAATTCATGAGAATAGTGCTGGGAGAACTTTCATTCAATTATGGAATGAAACGAATCGTTATCCTTTTTGTGAAACTAGTGATGTTTCTAATCTTTAAGTGCCTGCATTATGTATTGCTGGAGGGAGTTCGGAGGATGAGTCTTCAGCTGCTATATCTTTTAAATAACTAAATTCGGAGATTCATATTGCTATGTTTCCTTTGGCTTAATCATTTAGTGTATAATGATCAATCTGAAATGTATTCACATACATTGTATACCTTTTCAAGAACTTTGAAAGTTGCTAGTCGAGAAAGCTCATTTTTGGGTATAATAATAAAGGAATTTATTTATAGTATCGGTTAGGAGCGTAGCAGGTATGAAAACAGTTGTTGTCATAGGTGGCGGTATTACAGGACTTTCTACTATGTATCATTTAGAAAGATTAAAAAAGGATTACGATATAGATTTGGAATTAATCCTTGTAGAACAGAATGAATATTTGGGCGGGAAAATTCACAGTGTGAAAGAAAAAGATTTCATCCTGGAAACAGGAGCCGATTCAATCGTTGCACGAAATGAAAATGTTATGCCATTTGTAAAAGAACTGCAATTAGAAGATGAAATGGTATATAACGAAACAGGTATTTCTTATATTTACTCAAATGATACGTTACATCCGATTCCTGCTGACACAGTATTTGGTATACCGATGAGTGTAGAGTCGTTATTTAGTAGTACGTTAGTTTCAACGAAAGGGAAAATCATTGCGCTGAAAGACTTTATTACAAAGAATAAAGATTTTACGAAAGATACATCACTCGCTGTATTTTTAGAAAGTTTTTTAGGAAAAGAGTTGGTTGAAAAACAGATTTCCCCCGTTCTTTCAGGAGTGTATTCTGGTAAATTGAATGAGCTTACAATGGCTTCTACACTACCATATTTACTTGATTACAAAAATACATACGGCAGTATTATAAAAGGTTTTGAAGTAAATAAAAAACAATTTCAGGCTGCTGGGAATAAGAAGTTTTTATCATTTAAAAATGGACTTTCTACGATTATTAATCGTTTAGAAGAGGAATTAGCTGAGACAGATATACGAAAAGGAGTAACAACGACGAAGGTAAATAGAGTTGATGATGGATATGAAGTTTCTTTTTCAAATCAAGAGACAATAAAAGCGGATTACGTTGTTATAGCTACTCCACATGATGTTGCACAAACATTATTAAGTTCTAATGAATTAGATGATGATTTCAATAAACTAAAAAATTCTTCGTTAATTAGCATTTATTTAGGGTTTGAAATAGCTGATGAACAATTACCGGTAGATGGAACTGGTTTCATTGTTTCAGAAAATAGTGATTTACTTTGTGATGCATGCACGTGGACAAGCAGGAAATGGAAGCATACATCAGATAAACAAAATTTATTGGTGAGATTGTTTTATAAAAGTTCGAATCCTGCTTATGAAAAAATGAAACATAAAAGTAAGGAAGAATTGATTCAAGTTGCCTTATCTGATATTGAGAAAAGCCTTAGAATTCAGGGAGAACCGCAAATTGTTGAAGTTACGGACTGGAAAGATTTAATGCCAAATTATCATTTAGAACATAACCATGCAGTTCAATCTTTAAATGAGAAATTATTAGATGTTTTTCCAAATATGTATCTAGCGGGGGCTTCATACTATGGTGTAGGCATTGGGGCTTGTATAGGAAATGGAAAGAAAACGGCAGAGAAGATTATTGAAGTATTGAATAATCACTTTGAATAACGTAACCTTTATATTTTTGACGAAATCCCTCTCTAGTATAAGAGTGGGATTTCGTCTGTTTTTTACTAAAAATTGTATCTATCGTTTATTCTTTAATTTTGATTAGGGTTTCTGCACGTTTCGTTTTATTTTCTGTAATTGTTAATGTGACGTTACCAGCTTCTTTAAATGAATAAGGGGAGAGTTGATAAACCTCTTTTATGTTATATTTTTCTTTTATTTCTTTTGTGGATGTATTTTTTATTAGGGAAATATTCGGTTTCCAAGTTTCTGTTTTACCAGAAGGGTAGTTTATGATAATTTGAGGTTTTTCTAAACTCAGTGTTTTCCAAGAAGCGAAATAAAGTTCGGTTTCTTTTTCTTTTTTGATTATTTGTTCTGAGAAATAACCAAATTCACCAATATCACCTGAAACGATATATTGTGTATTGTTTAGTTTAATGTCTAGCAAGGAAGGTTGATAAGTGGCTGCGTGATAAAATCCATATGAAAGTGATAATACCGAGGCGATTACAAGCCCAATTATAAATTTTTTCAAGCTGTTTCCTTTGAAACTTGTCATCATCGCCGAGTTTGGTGCGAATCGCTGTGCGAATAAAAAAACAAGTGAAATGAACAAGAGGGCAATGCCTATAAAAATATACATGATTTTCGGTCACCTCCGTTAATACAACTCTTATCTCTGCGTTGAATAATAACGTGATGTATAGTTCACTAATATTTTAACATAAATATCCAATTGATATTGGATATGGGGAAGCTTTCGAGAAACAAATATATATAGTTCATTTTTAAAGAAACATTAATCCTTATTTTTATTTGTTAATTCCATTTTCCGTGTTCCGAATAATAGTAGGAATCCGATTATGGTAATCATAATGATTGCAGTTACTATTAAATCAGTAAACATCAGATTTTGGTTTTGAATTTCTTTTCCGGTAAGTGTTAGAAATACTTGAAAGATAATAATTTAGAGTATTAATTCGGTTAGATTTAAAACGAATTAAATATTGTGTATAAACCGAATAAATTAAGAAAACCATGGGGGAAGCCTGTTTCATCTATTTAGAAAACAGGCTTTTATTTATGATGAAACTTCCGATTGGAGAAGATTTTTCTGATATAATAAATCAGTAAAAAGAAAAACATTAGGAGGATTTCAATGGCATTTCCTGTTTTAGAAACAGAACGGTTACGTTTAGTTGAAATTGATCAATCTTATTGTCAAAAAATATATGAAATTTTTTCGCTTGAAGAAGTAACGCGCTATTATGGAATGAATTCCTTTACAGAATTTGGTCAGGCTTCGCGTATGATTGAATCTTTTTCAAAAAATTTTTTTGAAAAACGTGCAATTCGATGGGGAATTGTATTGAAGGAAACAGGTATTTTAATTGGTACGATTGGATTAAATAATTTACAACTTTGGAGTAAACGTTCTGAGATTGGTTATGATTTACATCCTTCTTACTGGAGAAAAGGCTATGCAACGGAAGCTGTGCAAAAAATCATTACCTATAGTTTTCAGGAGCTAGGGATATTCAGAATCGGTGCAATTACATATCCTGAAAATGTAGCATCTTGTAAGATGTTGTCCAAAATAGGATTTCAGAAAGAAGGACTATTAAGAGGGTATATTCATCAAGGAGATCAACAACGAGATGTATATATATATTCTATTATACGAACAGATATAGAAAAGAACCATGAGATATAGTACGCATGGTTTTTCTTTTATAATTAGATAGTAATGAAAAATAACGAACCCCTCTTATCAAAAGATAAGAGGGGAATGAAGAAATTAACCTAATTTAGGTAATAAACGTTCTCCGCTTTTCATGCTACTTTTACATAAAGGGCATTTTGGCTCTTCTTCAAATGAAAAGTTCTTTCTCATCCATCCTAAACAATCCTCTGATTCACATTCCCAAACAGGGGTTTGTTCTGGTGGTACTTCTGCTACATCGTTCTTTCGATTGCGATACATGTGACCACTCCTTTTATGTAAAAATTTTAATTATATATTAAAAAGGTTGTTAACCGTGCGATGGTAACAACCTTTTTATTGTTTAAATTATAGCTTTACAACGTTTTTAGCTTGAGGTCCGCGGTTGCCTTCTTCAACTTCGAAGCTAACTTCTTGACCTTCGTCAAGAGATTTGAAACCTTCGCCAGTGATAGCTGAGAAGTGAACGAATACATCGCTACCGTCTTCAACTTCGATGAAACCGAAACCTTTTTCGCTGTTAAACCATTTTACTTTACCTGTTAATGTCATGGTAAATGCCTCCTAAAAATAAGAAAAATAAATTACAATATGATCCGTCTTATTTCAACGAAAATAAAAATTCACATATTATCAAAAAACCATTAGGAATACTTATTATTCTTAATAGATGCTTGATAATATGTAAAGTTAAGCTTTTATAAATTTGACCTTAAGACCTATCTTACAACAAATGGTGAGAAATAGCAAGTGTTGGAAGGAAACAGGATATTTTTAAGAGCGAGTGCTTCAATAATGCTATTGGTATAGGGATTTGATTGTATTTCATGTATCTAAGTTTTTTATTAACAAGATTAAAAATATTCACTTTTATGTATTATTCCTGGTTCGAAAATATGTGAAAATACTCCAAATGATTACGAGTGGCATTCCTTGTTGTATTTTTAAATTTATGGATATGAATTTTAAATGGGGATATAAAAGTATAAAAAATAATAAATTTAGTGTAAAATAGGAAGTATTTGTAAGTTATAGAAGGGAAGGGAGGAGTAGTTTTGAATAATAGTCGATTTAAAACAATTGAAGCAGCAAAGGAAGGTCGAAAAAAAGTACACCCAATTTTAGCAGTAATATTATCGATTGTATTTTTAACACTTGGTGAGTTATTCATGCTATTTATGTTGTTTTTACCAAAAGCAGAAACGACATTGATGAAAGGGATTTATGATAACTTAAGGATGTTATTAACATTTGGCGGAGCAATTTTATTTGTATTTTTATGGGTTCGTTTTGTGGAAAAACGTCCATTTTCATCAATTGGTTTTTGGAAAGATAAAGCTTTAAAAAAATACTTACGCGGAGCATTCATTGGGCTTACATTTATAACAATACCCGTTTTAATTTTAGTTTTAAGTGGTTCTGTTACCTTACATATACAACAGATTTCAAGTACAGTCATATTGGGAATGGTAGGTTCTTTAATAGCATTTTTAGTACAAGGTGCCACAGAAGAAATTGTTGTACGTGGTTGGTTATTTCCAGTTATTTCAGTTAGAAGTCGGGTATGGATTGGAGTTGCTGTTACCTCATTACTATTTGGATTTCTCCATCTACTGAATCCAGGCATTACAGTTCTTTCTATATCAAATATCATATTAGTTGGTGTATTCGCAGCGTTTTATGTATTAAAGGAAAATAGTCTTTGGGGTATATGTGCTTGGCATTCTATATGGAACTGGGCTCAATATAATATATATGGTTTTGCGGTAAGTGGTACAACAATATACTCTACACCTCTGTTTAAATCAACAACAAGCGGTCCGAAATCGTTACATGGAGGAACTTTTGGGATTGAAGGAAGTGTAATCACAACAATTATGCTTGCTGTTGCCTGCATTGTATTATGGAGACAATTGTGGGGAAGAAAATTGAAACAACATAATATTGGGTAATTTATGGGGGATAGTTATATTGTGATTAGAACAACATCGTGCATAATGTGAAAAGTAATGAGTATGACTATAACGTTTAAATGTTTGATAGAAGGTTCCTAAGATTAGTATATTTGATTTTTTTATTATGCAACTGTTCTTTGATATGATACAGGATATTTTTTACAATATAAATTTGAGTGTTCTAGATGCCTAAAATCAATATCTTCATGTGGATAAGAATGAAGTTTATTTTGTAATTCATACGTTTCCGTCAAAATGAAGGAATGTTATACCTTTATGTAATAAACTCATTTCAGTCATCTTCTTTACGTACTAATCTAGCACAAATTTAAATGACTTAAAATAAAATGCTTTCTTAATTCAACTGATTTCAAAGGGTATAGTCTGGATAAAGCTAACCGTATTTTGCCGAGCAGAGATGGAGTGTGGAAAAATTCTTATATGAATTTTAGAAAATCATAATCCTTTTACAGAATAATCTTGCAATATGAAACTGAATAGAAATACAATAAAAGGAAACCTATGAAAGATTTTGATCAAATGTTATTTTTGGGGAGAGAATGGATGGAGAATTTTTAAGAAAAAGCATTTTTAAAGAATAATTTATAACAAGTTATTTTTGAAAAACGCAATAGGTAGGAAAAAATGAGTGATAGAATGTTGGGGGGAGGAAATATGTACAATGAAAACACTATTAAAAATACTAGGGATAATTGCTGGAATGGTAGTAATCGGTGTGGCACTTACTTACGGAATTTTATATTATCTCAATCATAGTAAACCAACCGCTAAAAAAACACCAACTGCGGCTCCGGCAGTGGAAGTGTTAGCTGATAGTAAAGTAAAAGCAGAGAATGCAAAACCGCTAGATAATGGTAATTATTCGTTGCCAAATAGTGACTTTAATAAAGGCTTTAAGTGGACTGATGAAAAATTACAAATCGCATTACATGAAATGGCACATCAAAAAGTAAAAGCGGATCAAAAGTGGGGTTATATTTTTATAACGCAAGAACGAATTGAAAGTTTATTGGGGATTGTTAAGAGTAGTGATATGAATCATAAAAATACATATATAGATATTTTAGAAAGATGGAAACAAGGGAAATACGAGAAAGTTGATGCGGATCATAATACGATTTGGAAATTACAAAGCGGTAATCTTGGCGAAGGTAAGGGTGTAATGTCACAAAATGAGCAGAAAGAGTTGATTAATAAAGTCTTCATGCAAAAGGAGACATTCTCAGGAAGCATGTTAATAGCAGGTGGTGAACAAGTTAAAAAATAGTTTTGAAAATTTGATAGATAAGGATAAATACGTAGCGAAATATAAAAGTTCCGCTGCATATTCGCTTTATTTGACATATGAAATAAATGGGAATAAGATTCATATATGAAATAAAAAAGGAAGGCTTTTTCGAATGGATATGAAAAAAAGAGAATTATATGGAAATATTCGAGATGTCTATCATCAACTGCAAAGAAATTTGGATAAAGCGATAGAAGAGCACGATATAAGTTATGTTCAATTTGGTGTGATACAAGTACTTACGAAGTCTGGAAAGGTTTCTATGTCTAAGCTAATTGAAAATATGGGGTGTGTTCCAAGTAATATGACAACGATGATCCAAAGGATGAAACGAGATGGTTACGTTGCGACAGAGAAAAATCCAAATGATCAACGTGAAACACTTGTGTATTTAACTGAAAAGGGAGAAATAGCTAGGGAAAAAGTCGATGTAAAATATGCAGGTTTTTTAGAAGAAAATTGTGGCTGTTTTACTGATGAAGAAGAACAGAAGCTACAAGAATTATTATTAAAATGGAAGCATTGTATAGTTTAATTGTGATATATAAGAAAAGTGTAACATTCTGTTACATTTTTCTTTATATAAATAATACATATATGAAATAAAATAACGTATATAAAATCGGAGGTGTGAGGAGGAATTTAAATAATTATTTCATATATGAAGTAAAAAGAGGGGAATACAAGTTGCAAGTAAAATCAATGTTACGTATTTTAGCAGTTATCGCGTTTTTTATCGGTTTAGATTCTTTAATTGTTTCACCATTATTGCCTGCGATTTCACAGACAATAGGAATGCCTGCTGAAAAGGGAGGGCTTTTAATTACAGCATACGCACTATGCTATGGGATAACAGCTCCATTTTTTGGACCATTGTCTGATAAGGTGGGGAGAAAGCAAATGATTGTCACAGGTCTTATCATTTTTTCAGCCGCTACATTTTGTACCGGGCTTACGAATCATTTTGAAATACTCTTATTGTTTCGTGGACTGACTGGTTTATCCGGAGCTATGATCATGCCAAGTGTATTTGCATTAGTAGGAGATAAAGTACCGTACCAGTCACGAGGAAAAGCGATGGGGATGATTATGGGAGCAATGGTTGGATCGACGGTATTAGGTGTCCCTATCGGTGCGTTTTTATCTGAGGTAGGAAACTGGCAATGGACATTTTATATTATTGGATTACTGGCTTTGCTTGTTACGTTAATTACAAGTCGATTGTTACAAAAAGAGATTTCGAAAAACCAGTTATCAATTTCTGCACCCAAAGCAATGATTGGATCTTGTAAAATCGTATTTACAAATTTCTCTGTTTTCTTTGCGTTATTAGCAACGTTTTTATGGACTGTAGGACTACATGGTATGTTCTCATACATAGGTGTGTATTATGGAATAAATTTTGGGTTTACAATTGGACAGATTGGAATTGTTATTTTCTTTGCTGGTTTAGGAAGTGTAATTGGTAATATAGCTGGTGGGAAATTGGCGGATAAAATAGGTAAGAAAGTTGTGGTTTCAATCGCAAGTATATTTGCTTCTATAAGTGTGATTTTATTTTCTGTATATATTGGAAATGTAAAATATGCGATTACCGCACATATGATCTGGAGTATATGTATTGGGTTTGGTCAGGCTTCACTCACTGCCTTGATTTCAGAATTAAATCCAGCTATACGAGGGACAGTTATGGCATTAAATAGTTCTGCAATGTATATCGGAATGACGATTGCTTCAAGTGTTGCATCGTTTGCTTTGAGTAAAGGTTTACCGTTCTTTGTCTTAGGAATAATTTGTGCAATTGCTAGTTTACTCATCCTTCCGAGCATATATTTTCTTGTTCAAGAGAAGGCTACAACTACGAAAAATCAAATTGGCATATAAAATGGGAAGGAAAAAGAAGGTATACGTTATAGGTGAGAAATGAATGAAACTCCAAAAAGAGTTGGTATCCTTCAGCAGAGACAATCAACTCTTTTTCTTTGTTTACTTTACCTTTGTTGTTTCACCTAGTTTATATTTAAATTTCTATTTTTTGAAAAGAAGCTACAATCTTTTGTAACTGCTCAATAAACATTCGTGTAGCGGCACACATATATTTATCCTTTCTATAAATAATTCCAATTTCTATTGTTGCAGTAGGATTTTTGATTTTAATAGCTTGAATAGAGTTACTCTGTAGAAAGTCTATATATGGTTTAGGCAACACTGTAATTCCCATTCCTTTTGACACCATGTGAATTAATGATTCCATTGTACTTATTTCTAAAATTGGTTTTGGTGTAAAGTTAAAGTTTTGACAATGCGAACGAATAAGCTGTGTTAAAAAGAAATTTTTGGGAAGAAGGATAATAGGATATTTCTGTAACACTCCCATCGTTACAGTAGTGTGTTGTGTTAATTCGTGATTAGTTGGCACTACTAAAGTAAGTTCATTTTGATAAAGCGGAATAGATATGATTTCTTTGTCTTGAACAGGAAGAAATGTAATGCCAATATCTAATTCGTTTTGTAACAATTTTTCACGAATTTCCCCAGTACGAAGACCTAATACGGAAAGTTCAATATTGGGATATAACTCATTAAAATTCAAAATGGCTGGTGGTAATAAGTAGTTTACGGTCGTCAATAGAGCACCAATGGTTAACTTTCCTTGCTGAAGCCCGTTTAAATCTTGAATTGCAGCATGCGCTTGTTCTACTTCGTGAAAGATTTTTTTACTATGTGAAAGCAAAATTCTTCCCGCTTCTGTTAAAGAGATTTTTTTGCCAATTCGATCAAAAAGAGGCATACCAATTTCATGTTCAAGTGCACGAATCTGTTGACTCAGTGAAGGTTGTGAAATGTTTAATTTTTCAGCTGCTTTTGTAAAATGTAATTCGTTTGAAACAGCTACAAAGTATTCTAATTGTCTTAACTCGATGGGAATCACCTCTAATGATAGGTTTTACCTATCATTATCATATAAATAATTGAATTGAACAATGATCATCTTGAAATTATACTCACATTAGTAGAACAGCAAAGTAATCATTGTAAAAAATAGATGAGGTGATGACATGATACAAGCATTAAAATCTAATACATTACCAGGTAATTATTCTCAAGAACTTCATAAGAGATATCAACAAGCTGTACCAATAGGGGGGTATATAATTTAATACCTTTGTACGTACAATCGGCAAAAGAAGCAATGATAACAGATGTAGATGGAAATAACTTTATTGATTTTGTGGGTGGAATTGGTGCAATGGAGCTAGTGACCGATCATGTAACGAAAGAACCCGCAAAAGAATTAACAGCGCAGTTAATTAAGGAGTTTTGGAAAAATGGGCTTATAAGCATTGGGGCGGGTATACATGATAATGTTCTTCGATTTTTACCACCACTTGTAATTTCGAATGAAGAAATTGATAAGGGGTTTGAGATAATAAATCAAGCTTTTGAAGCGCTTTGTCAAAATAGTAAAAGGAGTGGGGAATGATGCCAAGGTCGTATGACTTGAGGTCTCTTAATGTAGGTATGCCCAAAGAAGTGTCATATGGTGGGAAATTAATTCAAACGGGTATTAATAAATCACGGGTAAGTGAGCCTGTTTTTTTATCATCACTAAAATTTAACGGAGATGGGCAAGCTGATTTAGTCCATCATGGAGGAATAGATAAAGCAGTTTGTGTTTATTCCTATAACCATTATCCGTATTGGGAAAAGGAATTGAATCGAAAGCTTGTATACGGTGCTTTTGGAGAGAATATGACAGTACAAGACATGCTTGAGGAAGATGTTTGTATAGGTGATATATTTCAAATTGGCGAAGCGGTGGTACAAGTAAGTCAACCAAGGCAACCTTGTTTTAAATTAGCAAAAAAGTATGATATACCGCAATTACCACTCTACTTCCAAAACACAGGGTATACGGGATTTTATTTTCGTGTTCTAAAAGAGGGGTGGGTATCACCAACAGATTCTCTTACGCAACTTGAGTCTGATCGTAAAGGGATTTCAATCGCTTTTGCAAACCATATAATGCATAAAGAAAAACGTAACTTTGAGGGAGTACGAAGGATTTTAGGAGTAGAGGCCCTTTCAGCAAGTTGGAGAAAAACATTTGAAAAACGTTTGAAAGGAGAAGAAGGAAGTACGAAGGAGAGATTAGAAGGGATTAGTGAATAACGGGGTAGGAACTGTAATGTTAAAGTATAAATATTAAGTGACTCCTATGCATCTACCAGAGCTGATTCGTGCAAAATATATCCGTAGTGAAAAAATTTGGATAAATATTGATTGTTCAAATGAAGAAAGATAAACAAAGGATTAGCGAATCTCACTTAGGTATTTTTAGGAGGAGTTAAAAATGAAAATAGGGTTAATCGGTCTAGGGAAAATGGGATTAAATTTAGGTCAAAATTTAATTGATAAGAATCATGAAGTAGTGGCGTATGATGTAAATACAGATGCTATAAAAGAAATAAAAGAATATGGAGCTATAGGTACATCTAGTCTATCTGAACTTATTCAATCTCTCGAAAAACCAAGAATTCTATGGATTATGGTGCCACATGCTGTTGTTGATACTGTTATTAATGAAATTACACCGCTTTTAAGTCAAGGAGATATTGTGATTGAAGCGGGTAATTCCTATTATAAGGAATCCATTCGTCGTTATGATGAGTTTAAAAAAGCTGGTGTGCATTTTATGGATGCAGGAACGTCTGGTGGAACAGAAGGTGCTCGTAATGGTGCTTGTTATATGATTGGAGGAGATCCGGAAGCGTGGGAAACTGTTGAGACTGTATTTCGAGATACAGCTGTAGAAAATGGATATTTATATGCAGGAAAAGCAGGAAGTGGTCATTTTTTAAAGATGGTTCATAATGGGATTGAATATGGTATGATGGCTGCTATTGGTGAGGGATTTGAAGTGTTAGAGAAAAGCGAGTTTGATTATGACTATGAAAAAGTAGCAAGAGTATGGAATAATGGTTCAGTTATTCGTTCATGGCTCATGGATTTAACGGAACGCGCATTTTCAAAGGATGCAAAGTTAGATGACATTAGAGGAATCATGCATTCTTCAGGAGAAGGAAAATGGACAGTTGAAACGGCTCTTGATTTACAAACAGCGACACCTGTTATTGCCCTGTCCTTATTAATGAGGTATCGTTCATTAGAAAATGATACATTTACAGGTAAAGTTGTTGCAGCACTCCGTAACGAATTTGGCGGACATGCGGTAGAAAAAAGTGACAAAAAATGAGTCATTATCTTAATGTAATTGAAAAACGTTTTCTACATAAAAACAACCTCGTTCTTAAAAGAACGGGGTTGTTTATTATTTATATATCTTTAAAAAGAAGAACACGTGCTGGAGAGGCATCAGTTCCAACTAGTTTTAATGGTGCAGCTACCATAAAATACGGATCTGCCGGCACGTTTTTTAAACGTAATCCTTCAATGAGGATAATATTTGCATCGAATAATGCCTTATGAGTTGGGTGTCCTGGTTGGCTACGTTCCACCCCGAGAGCATCAATACCAACTCCTCTAATGTTTCGCTCCGCTAGATAATGGGCACCGTCTTCTTTTAAAAAAATAAATTCATAATTAAACTCGTCTTCAAAAGAATTACGAGTTTTAAATAAGATAAAGTCATTCTCTTGAATATCGAGGTGTTGTAAATCAGTTATTGTAATTCCATCTTCAACAGTTGTTAAATCAAAAACTTTAACAGGTCCCACTAATTTTTCTAATGGAATACTTTCAAAGGTTGCTCCTTCGTTAATCATATGTAATGGTGCATCAATATGTGTACCTGTATGGACGTCTAATGTAATACGTGACTCCGTGACATGCGCATTTGTTGTTCTTGAAAATTGTGGTTGTTTTTCAGGCTTATTTTTGTAAACAGTCATCCCTTCAAATATAGGTGCTGTAATATCATATATTTTCATTGTAACTTTCTCCTTTCAAATGAGAGGTTATCGTTGGCCACCAATGGAAGCGATCTCTTTCTAATAAAGCATCAGATTCTTTAGGGCCCATTGACCCAGACTCATAGTTAGGAAAATGTTTCGCCGGTTTATTACGCCAAACACTCGAGATTGTATCAACGAATTTCCAAGAAAGACATACTTCGTCCCAATGTGTAAAGTTAGTTGAATCACCACGCATACAATCGTATAGAAGAACCTGATATGCTTCAGGTGTATTCATTTTGTCCATACAGTTATTACAATAACTTAATTGGATGGGTGTCGAAGTAGTACCGCTATCGGTTTTTTGCGCATTTAAATGGAGGGTAATTCCTTCTTCCGGTTGAATATGAATGACCAATAAATTAGGATGAACTTTTTTTTCCTTATTAAAATATAGATTCATTGGTAAGTCTTTAAATTGTATGACAATTTCAGTTGATTTTTCTTGCATACGTTTCCCAGTTCGAATATAGAAAGGAACTCCTGACCACCTGAAATCTTCAATCATTAATTTACCAGAAACGAATGTTTCTGTGTTCGAATCTGAATCTACTGCGTTCTCTTCACGGTAGCTAATTACTTTTTCCTCGTCTATCATACCTGGTCCATACTGTCCTCGTACAAAATTATGTTCTACTGTTTCTTCTGAAAGTGGCTGTAAAGCACGTAGTACTTTGACTTTTTCACTTCGGATTTCATTTGCGGTTAGCTTTATTGGTGGTTCCATTGCAAGGAGTGCCACCATTTGTAACATATGATTTTGGACCATATCACGTAGTGCACCTGAATCTTCGTAATAGCGGCCTCGCTCTTCTACTCCTAAAGTTTCACTTGAAGTAATTTGGATGTTAGCTATATATTGATTATTCCAAAGGGGTTCAAAAATTGCATTCGCAAATCGAATGACTTTAATGTTTTGAACCATTTCTTTACCTAAATAGTGGTCAATACGATAAATTTCATCTTCTGTGAAGGCATGGCGAATTTGATCATTTAATGCTTGTGCTGATTCATAATCATGTCCAAATGGCTTTTCAATCACTAAACGAATCCAACCTTCTGTTGAAGTTAATCCTTCTGATTTTAAATTCGTGGCAATTGTGCCGAAAAAATCAGGGGCCATTGCTAAATAAAACATACGATTCCCTTCGGTAAAATACCTTCCATCTAGAGTGATTAATAAACTTTTTAGCTCCTGATAAGAAGATAAATTCGTTACATCAAAAGGATGATAATAAAAATGGGAAGCGAATGTATCATGAGTCATGTTTTCTTCTTGTAAATTGTGAATAGATTGTTTAACATTTTCACGAAATTCTTCAGTAGATAATGGTCTTCTTGCCACACCAACAACGGCAAAGTTTTCAGAGATTTTCCTTTGTCGAAAGAGCCTGAAAAGAGACGGGAATAATTTGCGCTTTGCTAAATCACCTGTCGCACCAAAAATAACGATAATACATTTAGGAGTAGTATAATTTTTCATGGTTAAATAGCCCTCACTTTAAATGAAATTAGTTCCCACTTAGTATGGTGATTATTGAACAATACATGTAAGAGTAAGATAAAATAATTTTTATCCCGCTATTCGCGGGCAGTAAGACCTCCCACCTCACAATTCAGCGAAAGTACAGGAATTGAGTCGGAGATAAACTGCCCGTAAAAGCCCGATTGGTGAGGGCTAATAATCAGTGGGGGATGAAGAAAACCCGCACTGATTAAAGTTTCACTTTATCTGACATATATCGGTTAGCTGTTAAATATAAAAATTATAAAAGTGCTGTAATACTAAAAAAATAATTCCTTAGAGTTTTACTGAAAAGAACTTGTCTGAATCATAAAGGGAAAAAACAGGTGGATTAGTATTCGGAGTTATCTTGAAAATCTTAACTTATTTTGGTATATTTTGTGATGATGCGTTGAGTTGTAAGAAGACTTACTTGATTTAAACACAATAGAAAACAATTACATTGATAAGAATGAACTTATGGAGGAACAATATGGGGAATCTTATTCTTTCTGAAAACTTTTTTGTGGAGGAATCGAAAAAGGAACCGTTATTTCAATTATTTGAAGAAGTGTTTCGTATTCCTGTTCAAACGTTACAAAATTTTGAGGCCAATGGATTTTGGGACACTACATACAAACCTTTTTCATATTTACAAGAAGGTCAAGTAATAGCAAATGTGTCTATGTTTTCGCTACCAATGTTTGTAAATGGAGAACGGATTTATGCAGCTGGTATTCAATCTGTCATGACACATCCAGAATATCGGAGAAAAGGCTTGATGAAGCAGCTGTTTTGTAAAGTATTACAAGAAATAGATACAAAGTATGAATGTGCAATATTATTTACAGAGAAACCGGAATTATACGAACCATTTGGTTTTCGAGTCGTACAAGAATATCTGATGACATTATCATATGATAATACTCTACCTCGCTCGTCTTCACTTCGAAAATTAAACTTTTATGATGAAAAAGATATGGAACTTATAAAGGGAATAATAGAAAACGCTCAACAGCTTTCAATGGAATTTTCAACATTAAACTATCAGTCTTCTTTTTATTTTAATATGTACGATGCGAAATGGAATGAAAAACTATATTATTCAAAGAAACTCGACGCGCTTATTGTATTTGAAGTAAAAAATCAAGTGCTGAAACTATTTGGTATTTTCGCACAAATCTTTCCGATTTTAGATGATATATGTGCTGAAATATCTGAGCCATTTACAGAGATTGAATTTTACTTTTACCCTGATGAGTTAGGGCTTGAAGAGGTAGCGCACAAAGAGTTTCAATCTAAAAAACATTTGATGGTTCGCGGTGGTGAAAAGATCGATTTTAAAGGATATAAATTTCCAGTTTTGACTGAATTTTAAATAGAATCTTAATCTAGAAGTAACTATTAACAGATACTTTTTGATTGGATTACAGGAAATGATAGATAAGTGAATTATGGAATGTTTAAGAAATTATACTTGTAGTCCATCAAAAGATAATGGATTTGAAACAGAATTTTTGGATTTTACAATTGAGCATACATAATTAAAATTAGCCGCATTCTATTATGAAAGAATGCGGCTTTTTGTTATTGTCTTGAAATAGAGTTAAATAAGCGTCCATAAAGTTTTGTGATAAAAGTCTTATTTTCCATCAAATTAAGGCACTTTGATTGACGAATGTATAATTAATACTTATCATTTAATAATGTTAAATATTAATCTGTGGAACATAATTGTAGTAGTGATGAAAATGCCCAGATGAATAGAATGGAGGGGGATTTGAGTTATAAAATGATAATTTCATAAGAAAAGGAGACAATGTATGAAATCATTTCGCAAATTGTTACAGTATTTAAAACCATACATGTTCTTCGCCGTTATTGGACCACTGTTTATGGTACTTGAGGTTGCGATGGATTTAATTCAACCGACAATTATGCAACATATTATTGATGTTGGAATTGCTAATCAAGATTTTCATTATGTAATTAAAATGGGAATTTTTATGATAGGAGCAGCAGCACTTGGATTAATTGGTGGGCTTGGATGTATGATGTATTCTACGAAAGCGGCTGTTAACTTCGCAACGGATATAAGAAAAGATGTTTTTACAAAAATCGAGACGTTTTCTAGTGAAAATCGAGAATCATTTGGGACTGGAAAATTACTAACGATTGTTACAAATGATATTACATCCATTCAAGCAGCCATGACGATGACATTACGCGTTCTTGTTCGTGGCCCATTATTATTTATAGGCAGTATCATTATTGTTTTTGTTACAGCAAAAGATCTATTTTCTATTCTACTTGTTGTTGTCCCTATTCTTTTAGTTGCAATTGTCTTTATCGCTGGGAATGCAAGTGGATCCTTTAGAAGGGTACAAGAAGCGCTAGATAAAGTGAATACAAAACTACAAGAAAATCTATCTGGTGTTCGCGTTGTAAAGGCTTATGTAAGACAGAATCATGAAATTTCTCAGTTTGAAAAAGTAAATAAAAACTTAACGGGCATTAATATTCGTGCAGTACAAATCATTTCATTAATGATGCCGATCATCATGCTCGTTGTAAATGGTGGTATTGTAGCTACCTTATGGATAGGTGGCGTAAAAATTTTTAATGGTACACTACAAGTTGGAGCGATTTTGGCATTTATTAACTATTTGAATATGATATTAATGTCACTTATGTCCATCAGTATGGTATTTATTCAAATTGCGCGTGCTTTCCCATCCGCTGATCGTGTGCAACAAGTACTAGAAACTAATGTTGATATTGAAAATGAAAAAAATGTGTATCAGCCGGAGGAAGTAAAGGGAAATGTTGAATTTAAGCATGTAAGTTACAGTTACAGTAAAAATAATGAATATGTTTTAAAAGATATTTCATTTACCGCAAGAAAAGGTGAAAAAATAGGGATTATTGGTCCTACAGGAAGTGGGAAATCTACTTTAGTTAAATTACTTCCACGTTTATATGATGTTGATCAAGGTGCGATTTTTGTTGATGGTGTCAATGTCAAAGAGTACGATTTACAGGTGCTTCGCTCTTCAATCGGATTTGTTCCACAAAAGGCATTGCTGTTTTCAGGGAGTATTGAAGAAAATATGCGATATGGTAAAGAAGAAGCAACGCAAGGTGAAATAGAATCTGCATCAGGGGCAGCTTGTGCGACGGAGTTTATTAATAAGCTTGAAAATACATATCAGTATAACTTAACGCAAGGCGCAACGAACCTTTCTGGTGGTCAAAAACAGCGTCTTTCTATCGCAAGGGCACTTGTTCGAAAGCCATCTATCCTTGTGTTAGATGATTCTACATCTGCAGTTGATGCAAAAGCAGAAGGAATTATACAAACAGCATTGAAAGAAGAACACACAGAAACGACAACATTTTTAATTGCCTCAAAAATATCATCTGTTATAGATGCTGATCAAATTCTAGTTTTAGATCATGGTGAGTTAGTTGGAAGTGGGACGCACGAATATTTAATAGAAACATGTGAAGTGTATCAAGATATATATCTTTCCCAAGGTGGTAGTTTGCATCAAGAAAGGGGGAAAGAGCATGCGTAATTTTCAAGGACAGTTCGGAAATAAAGGTGGACGTAGCAATTCCAAATCAGGAAAACCAAAAGATACAAAAGGAACTGTAATGAGGATTTGGAACTATATGGGTTATCAAAAAGCAGCTCTTATGTTCGTTACTGTTCTTGTATTTGTCACAACATTACTTGGTTTACTAGGTCCATATTATATGGGAGTTATTATTGATGAATATATCATACCAAGAGATTTAAATGGGACAGCAAGAATGTGTATGCTGCTCATTGGGATTTATGGCGTTACGGTATTATTAACGTGGCTGCAAACATACTTAATGGTTAATGTTGCATTAAAAACGATACAAAAAATAAGGCAAGATATTTTTGAAAAAATCCAAACGCTTTCTCTTCGTTTCTTTGATGTTCGTTCACAAGGAGATTTAATGAGTCGCGTTACAAATGATATCGATAGTTTAAACCAAGCGTTAACACAAAGTGTCGTGCAAATCATTTCGTCTGCTTTAACATTTGTTGGTGTGACGATTGCAATGTTTTCACTAGATTGGATTTTAGCAATTGTGACACTCATTACAGTACCCATCATGTTTTTTGTAACAAAAAAATTGGTTGCATATAGTGGTAAAAACTTTGCGAAGCGCCAAAAAGATTTAGGAGAATTGAACGGTTTTATTGAAGAAGCGATTACAGGTGCAGATGTTATTACGTTGTACGGAAAAGAAAAAGAAACAGTAAATAAATTTCATGCGATTAATGAACAACTTAGAATTTCTGCTACAAAAGCTGATACATTTTCAGCGTTTATCTTCCCAAGTATGAACTTTATTAACAACTTAGGGATGGGACTTGTTATCTTAGCAGGTGCTATTATGGTTTTAAATGGTATGACAACAGTTGGTGTCATCGCAGCTTTTATTAACTATTCTCGTCAATTCTCAAGACCACTTAGTCAGTTTGCAATGCTTATGAATACAATTCAAGCTGCAGTTGCTGGGGGAGAGCGAGTTTTTGAAATTATGGATGAAGTTCCAGAAATTCAAAACAAAAAAGATGCAATTGTTGTTCAGAATCTAAAAGGAAATGTTTCTTTCGAACATGTATCATTTGGATATACGAAAGAAAAAGAAATTTTAAAAGATGTAAACTTACATGCGCATCCAGGAGAAACGATTGCACTTGTTGGCCCCACTGGATCAGGAAAAACAACAGTCATTAATTTATTAACACGCTTTTATGATATTCATAAGGGCCAAATTAAGATTGATGGAAAAGATATAAAAGATTACGATATTAGCTCCTTACGAAGTAAAATAGGAGTCGTCTTGCAAGATACATATCTTTTTGCTGGTACAATTATGGATAATATCCGTTATGGACGGCTAGATGCAAGTAATGAAGAAGTTATTGCTGCAGCAAAAGCAGCCTCTGCACATTTCTTTATTAAACATTTACCAAATCAATATGAAACAGAGATTGCTTCAGAAGGATCGAATTTAAGTCAGGGGCAAAAGCAACTGCTTGCAATTGCGAGAGCAATTTTAGCAGATGCAGATATTTTAATTCTTGATGAAGCAACATCAAACATTGATACAAGAACAGAACTCCAAATTCAATCTGGATTAAACAATTTGATGAAGGGACGCACAAGCTTTGTAATTGCCCATCGATTAAAAACAATTGAAAAAGCGGATCAAATTTTGGTTATTCAAGATGGAGAAATTATTGAGAGGGGCAATCATGAATCTTTAATTGAAAGTCAAGGGTTCTATTATGGACTGTATACGAGTCAGTTTAAAATTTAAATTTAAATTTAAATGTTGATGTAATGCGGTTTCTTGTATTTGAGAAACCGCATTTTTTTGTGATTGCAAACATCAGAAGTACAAAAAAACAAAAGAAGGCGAAGAACCAAAATACGGATTCAAGCCAGTTGGTTTTTATTCATCTGTTGAAAAGGCGTGTATTGCTTTTTTGGATAAAGAATTGAAAGATAGTTAGATCACAAGTTGAATTTATAAGCAATAGTAAGTTATCTCCTGAGAGTAAGAGGGTCATTAAGGCATTTATTAAATCTTTAGTTTATGCAAAAGGCGTTGGATATGATAAACCAATGTATGAAGCTATGCTGGAGATAGAAAATGATTATACCTTATTTTCTTTGTTATATAGAAATTACACAATGGACTAGTAAACAACTTAATGAGACAAGCATATTATGAAGTGTGGGACGAGTTATCATAATTGAGATGATACTTGGAGCTCCATACTCCTTTCGCAAAAGAGTACCTAATGGCGGGTACTCTATTTTATTGAACAAAATGGACATTTGAATTGAAAGGATGATGGCAGTGGAAATAATTAATAAATTCGTTGATTACTTGAAGAAATTGGCTGAAAATAAAAAGGGAGTTATTGAAGAAGAGGATGTAAAAGATGTTTGCTGAGGATATAGAAGTTTATTTAAACAATAGCGGACATATCTACTCTTACAGTGGGAAAGTGAAAAAATGGCAGAGTAAGTGTTGGTAATTGTCTATGGATTTTCTGAACTCTTTACTGATAATAGTTATTAAATAAAAGGAATGTAGTTGCAATTCAATTTAAGTGCTAACAAAACAAACGAACTCAACGAACCAAGGTAGAGGGGGGGAAATCATGAACTCTAATATTACGTTTACTATGCAAATGAATGGTGAAAGTAAAGATGCTTCAAACAACATCTCTATATCCCGATACTAACTATACCAATGGTGAATGCTTGTTGTAATCCGTGTGAAATAATCTGGATAATCAAATAATAATATCATTTAATAGAGTCACCTTGTTTTGAACAAGAGTTTTCTATATAAATGTTCTTTCAAAATGAATAATCATTTACTTATTTTATAAGAGAAAGAGCATCTGTTATAGATGCTCTTTTTTGATGTGTATATATTACACAGTAAATATAATTCTGAATAAAGTGAAAAATTCTATTTGTTTTTACCGCAATTACATCCTTTTTTCTTTACATATCCTTGGCGATATAGGTTTTGTGATGATTGGTAATTGGAAGATTGTGAAGATGAAGTGCGGATATCTTTATTGTTAGAAGAATCTTTGTTAGAATCGTACTCTTTATTCATGATACCATCACCTCCAGTTTGATATATAAATAGTATATGTGAAAACTCTAGTAATCGTTACGGTAGTTTAAGGTAATGAAACAAGATGAAAATATGATTCGTACATACAAGATTTTTACAGTTCTAAAAAGATGTTTACAGAGTAAGTAAACATCTTTTTAGAACTCATTTTTCAGCTTATTAACTCAAGTAAAATTCAATGTAATTTCTATAGGGTCTTAAGTGAAAGATACTTAAACTCTAATTTACTGGATAAAGAATAGCTTTGGAATTTTCATATATTTATAAAATTTAATGATAACTCCTTCTATTAATACCCCCAATATGCATGAAATGGAAACTGTTGTTGGTAGTATGAAGGTGGCTGCTCGGGATAGGTTGGGTTTTGAGGTAGTGTATTGTACATAGTATTTCGATTTTGAGTGCAGTTTGCCGGAGGTCCAATTACAGTAGTTGATTGAATAGGAGATATTGCTTTCTTCCACTCTTGTTCATCAAGACAATAGGTATGAGCCATTACATTTGAGGGTGTCAGCCTTAAAATATCTGAACCAAATATAACTTCTGGTGTAGGAGCGTTAAAAATTGCTAATAAATGTGTATTGTCTACAGAGGCAATTTCATAATGCCACCAACCTTGGGGTACGTTGGCAACTTGCCCTGGTTTAATAGGGAGATTAAGAATTTGATTCGTAAACGGGTTAAGTAATGAAACAATAGCTGCTCCAGAAATACAGTAAACAAGTTCAGCTGCATTTTGATGTACATGAGGTTCAACGACGTTACCAGTGCTTAAAAAAATATCTAATAACGATGTATTGTCTAATGTATTTAATTGTTTAATTCCCAGTACATTTATATAATTTTGCTCATCTTTTTTAAAAAAATTACTCGTACTTAGATCATGAGTGAAACGGACAGAGGGAGAGGTGTAATCTATATAAGAAGTCATTTATTCTTCCTGCCTTTCTGTTTTGAAATAGGATTAAGTATACGAATTAGGATATGAGTCTAGTTATTTTAGTGTGCAGTATTGATTGTACCTATTCGTATACAATGAATGTATGTTTGAATCAAATATAAAATAGAATTAGAGCGAATAAATGATGGTTTTTTTGAAAAAGCATGAGTTTCATTTACCTTGCAAATATCAAACTATTTTCGTAAATACATTGATACCTTTGAGTGATGTAACGTTTAAAGAAAAAAGGTATCGTATTCTTACATTCAGAATGATAAAGGAGTGAATGGCCATGTCATATAGTGAAATGATTAGAAAAGAAGTGCTGAGCTGGGAAGGGGTTTCTGAAAAACCACATCGATTTGGTGGTATTGAATTAAATTATAAAAAGAAAGAGTTAGGTCATCTTCATGGAGATACATTAGCTGATCTTCCATTTCCAAAATTAAAACGGGATGAATTGGTTAACCAAGGGTTAGCGCAGCCCCATCATGTATTACCTGAATCAGGATGGATTAGTTATCATATAAAAAGCGAAGAGGATCTTCCGGTTGTCATTGAACTTTTTCGGATGCAATATGATAGATTTACAAAAAAATTAGAGAAAAGATGAAGTTGGTATTTCATTTAAACACAAAATAACTAGGTATTTATACCTAGTTATTTTGTAAATTACAGAGGAATTTTGATTAATTCTTTGGAAAATAAATATGACCCGTACATACCTAATATTCTGGATAAAATATTATTAATATAAAATAAGGTAGTAAATTAATAATGTTTTTAAAAGTTATAAAAGGATAAAAATATTAGATTTATACAATTCATGTTTGAATTATATGTATGAATTCAGTTAATATATGAAAAAATAGAATATTAACTGAGGAGTGTGAGTTGTTTATGAAAGAAGATATTAAGATTAGAGATGCCGAAATTAGTGATTTATCTAGTATAGTGGATATATACAATTCAACTATTTCAAGTAGAATGGTAACCGCTGATACAGAACCTGTTACTGTTAAGAGTAGAGAACAATGGTTTAATGAACATTCACCTTCTTTTAGACCTTTATGGATAATAGAATCTCAAGGAGAGATATGCGGATGGGTTAGTTTCCAATCCTTTTACGGTCGACCTGCTTATAATGGAACAGCTGAAATAAGTATATACATTCATCAAATGTATAGAGGTAGGGAGATAGGTAAACATATACTACATAGAGTGTTAGATACTTGTCCGAAGCTCAAGATTAAAACATTACTAGCGTTTATATTTGCTCATAATAAAGCTAGTCTGCAATTATTTTCTTGTTTTGATTTTGAAAAATGGGCGCATCTGCCTAACGTTGCAGAATTAGATGGGGTTGAAAGGGATTTAATCATTCTTGGTAAAAGGGTTTTATGATATTTTAATAAAATATCATAAAAGTAGTATAACAAGTTTAGTAAAATAAGAAATGATATTTGTATGTGAAAGTAGATAGTATGAAATTGGAGTTTAAAATAAACAAGCTAATTAATCTAGCTTGTTTATTTTAATATTATGCATTATTACATGCAAACGATTGCGTCTTTTCGTTTATAATGAAAGCGAATACATGAAATCTGTAAATTAAAGAGGAGAGAAGCAATGAAAAATCAGTTTCAATATTGTTGTATTGTCATTTTGTCTGTAGTGATGTTATTTGTATCATTATTAATTCCGCAAGCGAGTTCGGCAGCTGTAAATGGAAAAGGAATGAATCCAGATTACAAAGCATATTTAATGGCGCCATTAAAAAAGATACCGGAAGTAACAAATTGGGAGACATTTGAAAATGATTTACGATGGGCAAAACAAAATGGTTTTTATGCTATTACAGTTGATTTTTGGTGGGGGGATATGGAAAAGAACGGAGATCAGCAATTTGATTTTTCATACGCACAGCGCTTTGCTCAATCGGTAAAAAATGCAGGTATGAAAATGATTCCTATTATTTCCACACATCAGTGCGGTGGAAATGTTGGGGATGATTGCAATGTACCAATTCCTTCATGGGTTTGGAATCAAAAATCCGATGATAGCCTTTATTTTAAGTCTGAAACAGGAACTGTCAATAAAGAAACATTAAATCCACTTGCTTCAGATGTAATTCGAAAGGAATATGGTGAACTATATACAGCATTCGCAGCAGCTATGAAACCATATAAAGATGTAATCGCAAAAATATATTTATCTGGAGGACCAGCTGGTGAACTAAGATATCCTTCATATACAACTTCCGATGGGACAGGATATCCCTCACGTGGAAAGTTTCAAGCGTATACAGAGTTTGCAAAATCTAAATTTCGTTTATGGGTATTAAATAAATATGGTTCTCTAAATGAAGTGAATAAAGCATGGGGCACGAAACTGATTTCAGAGTTAGCCATTTTACCACCAAGCGATGGGGAACAATTCTTAATGAATGGATATCTTTCTATGTATGGAAAAGACTATTTAGAATGGTATCAGGGCATCTTGGAAAATCATACAAAATTAATTGGTGAATTAGCACATAATGCATTTGACACAACTTTCCAAGTACCAATTGGTGCAAAAATTGCAGGCGTACATTGGCAATATAATAACCCAACAATACCTCATGGAGCTGAAAAGCCTGCAGGGTATAATGATTATAGCCATTTACTTGATGCTTTCAAAAGTGCAAAGCTAGATGTAACATTTACTTGTTTAGAAATGACAGATAAAGGTAGTTATCCGGAATATTCAATGCCAAAAACATTGGTACAAAATATTGCAACATTAGCCAATGAAAAGGGAATTGTATTAAACGGTGAAAATGCTTTAAGTATCGGAAATGAAGAAGAGTATAAAAGAGTTGCAGAAATGGCTTTCAATTATAATTTTGCTGGATTTACGTTACTTCGTTATCAAGATGTAATGTATAACAATTCATTAATGGGGAAATTTAAAGATTTATTAGGTGTAACCCCTGTTATGCAAACGATTGTAGTAAAAAATGTTCCTACAACAATAGGAGATACTGTTTATATTACTGGGAATCGTGCGGAATTAGGAAGTTGGGACACAAAACAGTATCCAATTCAATTATATTATGATTCTCATAGTAATGATTGGAGAGGAAATGTTGTGTTGCCAGCTGAAAGAAATATAGAATTTAAAGCATTTATTAAAAGTAAAGATGGAACGGTTAAATCATGGCAAACAATACAACAAAGTTGGAATCCAGTGCCACTAAAGACTACCTCTCATACAAGTAGTTGGTAATTATATTATGTAAACAAAAAGATCCTTTAGTATGTGATAAAGGATCTTTTTGTTTTTGAAGGAAAAATAAATCTTAAAAGATGTCACATTCCTCTTTCTTCATCCGTCTTGTGTGTAGAACAATAAGGAGGGAATATATATGGAGAACTTTAATGTGGCAATTATAGGCGGGGGACTTGCTGGATTAACAGCTTCGATTTATTTAGCTAGGGAAGGTGAAAAAGTTGTTGTATTAGAGAAATCAAGTCGCTTTGGTGGAAGAGCAATAACAACGAATAAAAACGGAGTCCTTATGAATCTTGGGGCGCACGCTTTATATCACGGGGGAGAAGCACTATCAACTTTTGAGGAACTTGGAATTAACATTCCAGGAGACATACCTTCAACTAGCGCGCATGGTATATGGAAAAATGATGTGTATACAATACCGACAGATTTTCGATCAATCTTATCTACACCATTACTTTCATGGGCGGCTAAAATACAATTTTCTCATCTGATGTTAAAGCTAGGGAAATTAGATTTAAATACAATTCCTAAAATGAGTCTGAGTGTATGGACAGAAAAAGAAATTAAAGATCCCATGGTAAGAAATATGTTTTATGCATTATGCCGAACATCAACTTACACATATGCTCCGACAATACAGTTAGCATCTTCTGTACTAAAACAAATACAACGATCAATGAAAGAAGGAGTCTTTTATGTAGATGGCGGATGGGAGACAATCATAACAAAGTTAAGAGAAGATGCTACAAATGCTGGAGTTCATTTTATAGCGAGCAAAAATGTAGTTGAAATTGAGCACTGTGGTCATATTCAAAGAATTCGTTGTTCTGGTAACGAATTCTTTGAAGTCCCTACGGTTGTTATTACTATACCACCAAAAGAGGCTTGTAAAATTGTAAAAGGTGCAAGAGACACTATGCTGCGTATATGGGGAGAACAATCAGTGCCAGTTACAGTAGCTTCCTTAGATCTTGGCCTAAGAAAATTACCCAATCCATCATATCAATTTGCCTTAGGATTAGATCAACCTTTGTTTTTTACGAATCAATCGAGAGCCGCTAAGCTGAGTGACGATGGAACGGTAGTAGTGGGATTGATAAAATATCATAATCATGCAGTACAGACTAGTAATTTTAATGATGATAAATTTTTGTTAGAACATACAATGGATTTATTACATCCGAAATGGCAACAGGAGTTAGTTGAAAAGCAATATTTACCTAAAATAACAGTTGTCTATGATTTTCCTCATATTGGCCGTACTGAAAATCCAGGGCCTAGGGTTCCTGAAATGCCAGGGATATATGTTGCAGGAGATTGGGCTGGGCATGATGAATTATTAGCTGACGCTGCGGTTGCTAGCGGTAAACGAGCAGCACTACAAATTTTAGAACAAAGTAAAGTCACAAATTGAAAGAGGGTCATGTTAGTGTGGAAATGGAACAATTGTATCAAGCATATAAACCTTTATTGTTTTCTTTAGCCTATCGTATGCTCGGGAGTGTTATGGATGCTGAAGATATTGTTCATGATACATTTCTTGCATTAAGTCAAATAGAAGAGCTAGAGTCTGTTGATAATGTAAAAGCGTATTTGTGTAAGATGGTTATGAATCGTGCAATCGATAAATTACGTTCAACAGCTCATAAACGAAATGTTTATGTTGGCATGTGGTTGCCTGAACCACTTGTTGAAGAAAATGATGATCCCTCAATGACATATATAATGAAGGAGTCTATTTCTACAGCGTATCTTTTGCTTTTACAACAGTTATCTGAAGTTGAACGGGCGGTGTTTATATTACGAGAAGTTTTTGGATACGATTATGATGAAATCGCATCAATTGTCGAAAAGAGTAGTGTGAATTGTCGACAAATCTTTCATCGGGCCAGAAAAAGTATAAGAGATAAACCGAAAGCCTCAAAATTAAGTACAAAGCAAATGGCTGCATATGTAGAACAATTCGTTGCATCTTTGCAGCGAGGAGACGTACAGGAAATGTTAGGCATCTTAAAAACAGATGCAATATTTAAATCCGATGGTGGTGGAAAGGTTACAACGGCTCTTAAACCAGTTTACACACCTGAAAGGATTGTTCGCTTATTTTTAGGGATTACCAAAAAGTTACCAGAAGGACATTCCATTGCATTTAGAATGGTAAATGGTACACCAGGTATTATTGTAAATATAAATAATCGCGCTACGTATGTGCTTTCGTTTGAGTTTCAAGAAGAGAAAATCGCATCTATTTATATGATGATGAATCCAGAAAAGCTTATTCATTTAAATCAGAATGTATAGAATGAAAAAGACGCATCTCAAGAGAGATGCGTCTTCGATTTAAGATCATGTAATTTACTTCTCTAACATTTCAAGAGGAACATCCTTTTCGCCTAATACCTCGCACTTAATTTCTCCGTCCTCTTCGTAAATACGTTTAATAATCGGTATAGTTATCATTTGCTTTTTGTACTGCTTACGTTTTCTAGCAGCTTCTAAATTAATCACGTTCATGTTCAAAGCATCCTTTCTTACATACAGTTATAAACAAAAGAAAATGCGTCCGAAAAGGGCGCTTCTTTAATGTGAAATACCGATTAAAAATGATTTTATGATTGCATTTTGATTGTAAAATAATGTGAATGGAATAATTACACGTAGAAATTAACTTTACCAAAAAATGAAACAATATGCTACAAAAAATTTCAATTCTTTGTTTTATAACAGGAAAAAGATTTTCGTTTCGCATATAATGAAAAGTAGACAAACATAATCAACTTTCTCATCAATTTTTAATCATTAAATTTGTTAGAAAGGCGATGAATAGTATGAATTCATTAGAATTATTGTTGTTAGAACTTGAAAAGTACGGGGAAGAGCATGATAGCAAAAAAGAAAAGCGAGAAGAAAAGTTAAGAAATGTTTCTCGTGAGATGGGACAATTTTTATCTATTTTAATAAAAGGGTGTAGTGCACAAAAAATTTTAGAAATTGGTACTTCAAATGGATATTCAACATTATGGCTGGCAAATGCGGCTGAAGAAACAAAAGGAAATGTTACAACTGTTGAGCTTTCTTCAGAAAGGGTTGCAGAGGCACTTATGAATTTTGAAAAGGCAAATCTTAGATATCGGATTGATATTCATAATCAAGAAGCAGGAGCGTTTCTAGATGTACAAGTAAATCGTTCATTTGATTTTATTTTTCTAGATTCAGAGCGTACGCAATATATGTGGTGGTGGGAAAATATAAAACGCATATTAGAACCACAAGGATTTCTTGTCATTGACAATGCGACTTCGCATGCAGAAGAGTTAGCAGAATTTATTCAGATGATTGAAGAAGACGATACGTTTGAAACTGTATTACTAGCCTTTCAAAAAGGAGCGTTTGTAGCACGAAAAAAATAAAAAATATAGCCATAACAAACAAGGAGATTTAATAAAAAATGCGAATACATTCTTATTTCTATGAGCAGGCACAAAAATATCCTGATCGCGTTGTGCTTTCGGAACAACATAATAGTTGGACTTATAAAGAGTTGGCGCAATGTGTTTCAAATCGCGCATCAGCTCTTATGCAAGACGGAGCGATACCAGGGCATATTTTTATTATCAAGTTAGAAAATTGTATGGAATGGATTCAAGATGCACTTGCGGTTTCAAAAATTGGTGGAATTATAATGCCGGTTCATCCAGACGTTACCGAAATTGAATGGCAAACAATTATAAGTAGTACGGAGCCTAATTGGATTATCACATCCAAAGAGACTTTATGTCAAACAATGGAGCCTAATACCATCCCATTTCCTCTTAGACATGTGAGTAGTAAGGATGAGTTATACTTCTTTGGTTATACTTCAGGTTCAACGGGTACACCGAAAGGGTTTGTTAAAAGTCATCAATCATGGACTAGTAGTTTTGAAGGGTGGAGTAAGGCATTTTCACTAATTGAAAGCGATCGTGTAGTAGTTCCGCTACATTTATCTTATTCAGCCCAGCTATATCCGGCACTTCAGGCATTAGCTATAGGATCTGAGATTGTTTTATTATCTAAGTTCACACCAGAAGCCTTTTTAAAAGCGAAAGGATCGTGTGCTTCTATCACACCAGCTTTAATTGAACCTTTAATTCGCCATGCAAAGCAAAAACGAAGTGTGCAGGAAATGATTCCGAGGTGTATGATTTCAGTTGGGACAAAATTATCGCCTATACAAAGACAAAAATTTGAAGAATGTTTTCCTAAATCATTTTTGTATGAATATTACGGATCATCAGAAATGGGCTATGCCTCACTGTTAACACCGGAAGATGCAAGAACTGCACCTGAAACAGTCGGGATACCATTCCCAGATGTAGAGATTGCCTTTTTTAATGAGAAAAAAGAACGAATAGTAACTAATAAAGAAAACTTTGGGAAATTATTTGTTCGATCTGGTCAGGCTTTTGAAGGATATATTGAAAATGAAAAGCAAACAAAAGCAACTTTCATAGAAGATTGGGTAACATCACATGATATTGGTTTCCAAAGAGAAGATGGAAAAATTGTTTTAGTAGGTAGAGACCGAGATGTTATAAAAGCTGCTGGGAGTTTTGTGTATGCTGGTGAAATAGAGGATGTATTACTTGGAATCACCGGGGTTATAGAAGCAGTAGTGTTTTCGGAAAAAGATGAGAATCGCGGGGAAATTATACGGGCTGTTATCGTTAAGGAAGTTTCTCGAGAATTAGTAGATATTCAGAAAGAGTGCCGTCAAAAACTAATAGCATATAAGCAGCCAAGAAATTGGACTGTACTATCACGTTTACCGAAGAAGCCGAACGGAAAGGTAGACAAAATGAAATTGAGGGCCGAATTGCTAAGTAATAAACTGTATAACATGTGAAGAATCCGTCTTCCGCACGTAGCCTTCTAGGTCTTAAGTCTGAGGAAAATAATGTACGAAACAGGTATACTTAGGATAAGAAACAGGGAATGACTGCATAAGCAGGAGTTTATTAAAAATCGATTTTAAACAAGTATCATACATGTTGAATACGATATATTAGATGAAATATAGTGCAAATAAATTCGCACATATAAATAAAGGAGCGATTTTGTGACTGAATTAGAGAAAAAAGAACATGTATCAGTAGTGAAAGATAATATGCAAGTAGTTGTTGATACAGTTATTAAAGATGAAGAGCTTGTTGAACTGAATAAAGAAGCTGATTTATATGTACAAAAGTTAAATAGTGAACAAAATACTGACCTTTCAAAAGTATTATCCCAGCTGGGAGATTTAGGAGATAAAGAGCAGCAAGCAGCAGGGCAAACATTATCAGCACTAAAACGTCCTGTTACTGCAATGATGAATGGAAAGAATGAAGAAATTCCAAATACGTTATTAGAATTACGTAAAGTGGTATCAGAACTCGATCCCAATTCAATGAAAGCATCGGGAATGAAGAAGTTTATGTTTAAGGTTTTCAAGAAAAACCCACTTGAAACGTATGTGCATAAATATCAATCTATAGATAAACAAATTGAAGAAATCATACGAGCGTTGCTTATTGGGCGTGACAACTTACAAGAGGATACAGTTGGTTTAGAAATGTTAAAAGAGCAATCACATGATAAAATTCATGCGCTTGATAAACAAGTATATTTAGGACGAAAGCTCGCTGGCATGCTTGAAGTAGAAAAGCAAAATCCAGATCGTCAAAAGGATATTCCATTAATCAATGATGCGTTAGAAAAAATTCTTGTACGTACGCGTAACATGCAGCAAGCGAAAAGTGTATTACTGCAGTCTATTGCATCTGTAGACATTATTAAGAAGAATAATGAAAAGTTGACAGAAGCAATTCGTAATGCGATTACAATGACGCAAAACGTAGTTACTGTTTCAGCAGCGATTCAGCTGGCATTAACAAATCAACGTAAGACGATTGATGCAGTGAATGCGACAAACGAAGCAATTGAATCAATGGTGTTAAGTAACTCACAAGCATTAAAACAGAATACAGAAGAAACAACACAGTTACTTGAAAACCCAGCAATCAGCATGGATAAGCTACGCGAATCATTCCAAAATGTGTTTGCAGCTATTGAAGCATCTGAGAAATCATCAGAGCGTATTATTGAATCTAGTAAAAAGTTTGTTATTGAACTCGACACATTTAATGATGAAATGAAGCAGAAGCTCATTCAGCGTCCAAAGAAATAAAGAATCGTTAGAGGAGGTGAAAAAATGGGCTTCTTTAAATTAGTTTTAATACTAATTGGAGTATTGCTTTTAGTAGGATTTACAATTGTTGTCTTGCTTGTGTATTTCGGCCGGAAATTTTATTTATCATGGGCGAAACCGTATAAACGAGCGAATGAATCAATTGAAAAATTATCAAATAAATCAACACCGTTCTTACAAGAATTTACGCAGAATCCGCTTTTTTATCGCTGGATTCGTACAGAGGGGAAAAAAGAAAAACAAACATTGAATACTCTTTTCTGTGCGGCGGATCAACGTACAAGAGAACAAGTTTTCTCTATGTTACCGAAAGATAAACAGAAAAAGGTACACGCTATGGCAAAAACAACGAAAAAAGTGACGAATGAAGATATCGATGTAGCAGCGATGAAAGTAAAAGATTTTTTACGACAAGAATCACAACAATCATCTAAGCCAACAGATTTATCGTTTTATAAATTGTATTTTTATGACCGTTATCCAGATGCATTAAATACAATTCAAGCGTATAAACGCGCAATCAATCCGTCACTACAAAGAACAGTCGATGAAATTACAATTGCCGTATTAAACGCACTTCCGTATTACCAAGAACATCGCATGTTTGAACAACAACACAAACTTGAAACTTTCTTAATGAAAGATTTAACGGATATGCTGTCACTAGTGGCTCAGCTACCGCCATCACAGCGTCCTGAAAAAGAAGAAGAATTGCAGGTTTACTTACAAAACTTCCAAAAAGAAATGGAAGCAGTAGAGCGTGATATTCGTGACTCCATTAATCATGATTTGAATGTGAAAATGAGAGCGGCGAAGGAAAAATTTAAGAATAAGTAAAAGAAAGCCTCTTGAGTCACGTACTCAAGAGGTTTTTGTAGTTTAACTATTAAGTTTGAATTGTATCCAAACTTACGCGTGCCTAATTTTTCTTTATATAGGCTTTCAATTTCAAGCACTTCAAGAGGTGTTAATGTTTTAGAGAGTGTTTGAAGAAGAGAAAAAGAAAAATTATATTTGTAATCAGGATTTTTATTAATTAATGGTATTAACTGAACAGTATTCCTAGAAGTTGCTCCTTATTATCTGTAAATATAGGAGGAAATAAATAATTGTTTTCTTAGTATAGAATTTTTTGTTGCTATGGTACATTCTATAAGTTATTTCTTATTTATTAGTTAACTTGGATATTTCAATAGATTTTTGAGTGCAATGCTTCATAGCCGAAATAATAGCTGTTCTTAATCCTTTCTCTTCTAACGTTGCTACAGCTTCTATTGTCGTCCACCTGGAGAACAAACCATGTCTTTAAGTGCACCTGGGTGTATTCCTGTTTCAAGTACCATTTTTGCAGAACCTAATACAGCTTGGGCTGCGAATTTATATGCTTGAGTTCTTGGCATACCATCTAGTACAGCAGCATCTGCCATAGCTTCTATAAACATATATACATATGCTGGAGAAGAACCACTTACAGATGTTACAACGTCCATTAATCTTTCATGTACTATCTCTGTTTGGCCAAAACTATTAAATATAGTTAGTATATCTTCTAGGTCTTTTTCCGTAACCATTTTATTAGCACATAATGCAGACATTCCTTCTCCAACAAGAGCAGGTGTATTAGGCATTACTCTAACAACTTTTAACTTTCTGCCAAAGGCGTCCTCAGTACTCTTAATGTTTTTCCCTGCAGCAATAGTTACTACTACTACATCGCTTTTTATCTGCTCTTTTATTTGGTTAATTACTGATGAGTATAGGTCTGGTTTGATTGATAAAATTAAAATATCAGCATTGTTAGCTACTTTATTGTTGTCAGTAGTTGTGATTATATCGTATTTTTCACTAGCATTTTTTAAATTAATGACATTTAAATCTGAACAAATTATTTTATCTGAGGAAACTATATTTTTGTTAATCATTCCACCTATCATAGCGATACCCATATTTCCGCATCCTATGAATCCTATTTGTTTGTTCATAATAATTCGCTCTCGCTCCTTTTAGTATAAATTTCATTAGATTGAAATTTATTATTCTAAAAAACTTTGTGATATCCTGTAAAAGAGAAATAGGCATTATAAATAATATCGAGATTACTATAAAAAAATATTTTAAGAGAGTACATTGTTTTTTGCAATACCAAATATGCATAGAAATCACTTTTATTGTGTACTAAACAAGCATATTTTCTATAGTTTGAAATTTTTATTATATTTCACTCTATAACATCTTAAATACTTTTGGAGAATATAACATATCATTATCAGTAGTATAATGAAAAGGGGAAATTGAAAGGATTGCTACGTAAAATATTTGAAAAAAAACAATTTGATATACAGAGTACTTATGAAGCACTATATTCTTTCGGGAAAATTATACGTGTTAATACAAAATACCTCTTTTGTTGTACGTTAAGAGATATTTGTTCAGAAAACTATATCAACGTTTTCTAGATATAATCAAGTTAATAAAGTGCGTACAAGATTCAGTGATCAATTAATTTTTGGCGTTTTCTTTCTGAACATGTGGTTATCCTTTAAGAACGTTGTCATAGTAAATTTTTCTAGTCCTTAGCGTGCAATTTTCCAAGAATGGTGTTGTATTTTTATAAACCCCGATAATTTCCATTTATCAATAAAAATTAAATATGCAGCCTTCTTTGTTTTTTAAAACATCTCTTGACATAAAAATCCACTGTATTGCATAATATAAAAAATTAAAATTAAAATTAAAATTAAAATTAAAATCGTTGAAGGGAACTAGTACATATGTTTTCTTGCGCAAGAGAGTGGAATCCGCAGGCTGAAAGATTCCTCGCAAAGAAACTATCGAACCTATCCCCGAGTTTTAAACGAAAGTTTAAGCGTATGCCTGCGTTACAGGCGACAAGCGGATATGGATCATATCAATGAAGGTGGTACCGCGGAACGATGACCGTTTCGTCCTTTTTAAGGGCGGAGCGGTCTTTTTATTTGAATTTTTGTTGCGAAATGGGCATCATTTGCAGGGGATTTTTCCCTGCAAATTGCACGCGGTAGAAGAGTATTTTGTTTCCATTCGAAAAAAGAAGCGGCACACCTTATAAAAAAATTTTCATTTTAGACGAGGAGGTACAAAAGTGAAAAAACAACGAATTGTCATAAAAATTGGAAGCAGTTCTTTGGCAGCGAATCAAGGCGGCATCTCTAGCGAACAGCTTTCAGATCACGTTGCCGCCTTGGCACGGCTGAAACAGGAAGGACATGAAATTTTGCTGATTACATCCGGGGCCGTTGCCGCAGGCTTCTCTGCTCTTGGGTATCCCGGACGGCCTGTGACAATCAAAGGAAAACAGGCTGCCGCCGCTGTCGGGCAAAGTCTCTTAATGCAGGCGTATACAGAGGAATTCCTCAAATATGGGATTGTTACCGCGCAGCTTCTACTAACAAGAAGCGATTTTTCTAGAAAAGAACAATACAGCAATGCCTATGCAACTTTATCAGAGCTGCTGGACCGCTCTGCCTTGCCTATTATCAATGAAAACGATTCTATTTCTGTAGAGGAGCTAACGTTCGGAGATAATGACATGCTGTCGGCTTTAGTAAGCGGGCTCGTGTCGGCAGATATGCTCATGATTTTTACGGATGTGAACGGTTTGTACGACCGGAATCCTCAGAAAAATCCGGACGCGAAAAAGTATTACTTTCTTCCTGACGTTACGGAAGAAATTGACGCTCTTGCCGGAGATGCTGGCTCAAAGCTCGGTACCGGCGGCATGAGATCGAAAATCGATGCGGCGAAGACGGCGCTGTCTCTCGGTGTGAGCGTATTCATCGGAACAGGAAGCGGACAGGAGAAGTTTTTAGATGTTTTGAAAGGCAAAGGTGACGGAACGTACATCGGTAATACGCCGCAAAAAGTGATCAAGATGAACAAGCAATGGATTGCATTGCATTCGCTCGTGAGAGGACAAATCGAGGTGGATGCTGGCGCAGCCGCTGCTATCGTCCATCATGGAAAAAGTCTTCTGCCCGCTGGTGTTACCGGCGTGTTCGGGATCTTTCAGGCCGGCGAAGTGGTGGAGGTCATCACGCAAAAAGGACGCGTAATCGGCAAAGGGCAGTGCAGATATAGCGCAGAGGAATTGCGGGCGCTGAAAGGCATGCGGAGCCGTGACATTCAAGCGCGAGAAGAAAGGCATAGCTACGAGGTCATTCATAGGGATAATTGGGTTTCATCTTAAGAAAAACAGAAGCCGGCTTGTTTAGGTGCAAAAACCAAGGCTTTTCGTCTTAACTGGCGTTTTTTGCCTTTTCTCTGCTCAAAGCGTCAGTAACTTGAATGTTTAGACAGGATGAGCAACAGAACGTTAAGAGCCCGGTCGATTCAACTAATATCTGTGTAGGAGAGTTTTGGGTTGCAGTGCCTAGCTGGCGGAGTTAGACACGTCTCAAATTTTATCTTTAAAAGGGGGAAGTGAAAATGAACGAAGTATTAGCAAAGGGACAAAAAGCGAAAGCGGTTATGAGAGAGCTTGTGGCCAAATCGACGGATCAAAAAAATAAGGCGCTGGCGGCTATCGCTGAGAAATTGATGGCGGAGACATCCTACATTTTGACGGAAAACAAACGGGATATCGAACAAGGAAAAGCGAAAGGAATGTCTGCATCACTCCTTGACCGCCTCCTGTTGAACGAACAGCGCATCATTGACATGGCAGAGGGCATCCGGCAGCTGATTGATTTGCGTGACCCTGTCGGAGGGTGCGTGGCGGCATGGGAACGGCCGAACGGATTGTCCATTCAGGAGGTGCGCGTGCCACTCGGCGTTGTGGGGATGATTTACGAGGCGAGGCCAAATGTGACGGTGGATGCGGCCACGATTTGCTTGAAAACAGGAAACGCGGTGATTCTGCGCGGTAGTTCTTCCGCCATTTATTCCAACAAAGCCATTGTCGCTGTCATTCACCGGGCACTCGAACAAACTAGCCTGCCTCCAGACAGCGTACAGCTCATTGAAGATACGTCACGTGAAAGCGCAAAGCAGCTGTTTACATTGAACGAGTACTTAGATGTTCTTATTCCAAGAGGCGGCAAGCAGCTGATTGATATGGTAGTGAGAGAAGCGTCTGTCCCTGTATTAGAAACAGGTGCGGGAAATTGTCACATTTTCATTGATGAAACAGCAGATAAACAGATGGCATTCGACATTATTGTAAACGCTAAAACACAGCGCCCGTCCGTATGCAACGCTATTGAAACAATTGTACTTCATGAGAATTGGGTGGAGCGTTACGGTACTGAGCTGTTTTCCTTCTTGAAGGAAAAAGGAGTGGAGCTACGCGGGGATAAGAAAGCTTTGACAATTGATTCATCTCTTGTCCCTGCTTCAGAAGAAGACTGGCAAACAGAGTTTTTGTCTCTTACGCTGGCAGTCAAAATCGTTTCCTCGGTTGAAGAAGCGATTCGCCACATCAATGCTTATGGCTCCAAGCATTCCGAAGCGATTATTACAGAAAACGAAGGAAATGTCAGTAAATTTTTCATTTCCGTCGATGCCGCGGCGCTGTACCATAATGCTTCGACTCGCTTTACGGACGGCTTTGAATTTGGCTTCGGCGCCGAAATCGGCATCAGCACGCAAAAGCTGCACGCGCGGGGGCCGATGGGATTGCCTGCATTGACTTCCACGAAATATGTGATTCGTGGGAATGGACAGATTCGGGGATAAGAAGCAGAGGGCAGATGCAAAGCCCCTCCTGCTTTATTTTTGCTTTTGTTTGTACAGCCACTTATATGTTAATGAAAAAACGTCTAAAGGTAAATGACAGCAATATCGCCGGATACTACCTTTAACCCTATTAGAACCATATAACATGAAAAAATGGATGAACAGATCAAATATAGTAAATGCATACCCTTCCTAAGCCTGGGTAGTTTGTTTTTTGAATATGCGTAAGGTAAAATCCCTCATATATAGAGTGAGGGATTTTATGATTACTTCGCTTGTATAGTAGTTTTGCTAGAAGGGATACTCTCGTTATGCAACCGATCCAAAGCAGTCACCACATACGTATACGTCTTACCAGACACAGCTGTTTTATCTACATAAATTTCCCCAGGTTTTGTTTTTCGTACAGTAGTAAGTAAGTTTTCAGCTTTTTGAATGTCAACGTCATTCTTTTCATTTACTCGATAGATTGCATAATACGTAGAATCATTGTTTCTATCATCGATGATTCCTAAGGCAATACCATCATTTCTTGCAATAGCACCTTTTAAAGTAGGTTGCTTAGGTGGATCGTGATCTAGCCAAGGCATTGGTGGAATTAATGCAGGATGTGTATAAATATCTTTTTGTAGTCGATCTTTTATTCCTAATGGATTGTTATTTATATCTTTAAGGCTAAAGTGCATGCTACCTTTTATTTGTGAATATTGATGATTTAATGCAATTTGCCTTGGATATTCTTCAGGGTCTGACCAAGCGGGGACTGAGTTATTATTAATTTTATATGCAGCTTGTCCAATATATAGGTGAATTTGTTTGTTTTCTGTTTCTTTTATCCACCAATCTAGTAAAACGTCATATGCTGCAGGTGCAAAACCGATATTCCAATAGATTTGTGGTGTAATATAGTCAATATACCCTTTTTGTATCCATTCTCGTGTGTCAGCATATAGGTCATCATAATTTCTTTGTCCAGCAGTTGTATTAGAACCGGTTGGATCATCAGCAATATTCCTCCATACTCCAAATGGACTAATTCCAAATTTGACATAAGATTTTTCTTGTTTAATAGCAGTATTTAATCCGTTTACAAGTTGGTTCACATTATCACGACGCCAGTCTTCAATGTTAGAAAATCGCCCATTATTATATGTTTCATATGTGTTTTGATCTGGAATTTCCTCACCCGCTACTTTGTAGGGATAAAAATAATCGTCCATGTGAAGTGCGTCAATGTCATAATTTTGTACAATTTCCAATGCACCTTCCGTTATAAAAGCTTTCACTTCTGGAATACCAGGATTATAGTATAGTTTCCCGCCGTAGGGTATGACCCAATCGGGATGTTGCTTTGCTGGGTGGTTTTCTGCTAATCGGTTTATATCGGTATGATTCATCGTTATTCTGTAGGGATTAATCCAAGCGTGGAATTCAAGATTTCTTTTATGTGCTTCTTCAATCATAAATGCGAGTGGATCATAACCGGGGTCTTTTCCTTGTATGCCTGTGAGATATTCGGACCAAGGGCCATATTGGGAAGGGTAAAAAGCGTCTGCGGTTGGTTTAATTTGAACAACAACTGTATTCATACCTAGATTTTTTACATCATCTAGTAGTTTGATAAATTCTTGTTTCAGCTTTTCGATAGGTAATCCTGGCTTAGAGGGCCAATCAATGTTGAGAACAGATGCAATCCATGCGGCGCGTAATTCATGTTTTTGATACGTAGTAGGTACTTCAGCTTGTGTGAACCTAGAGCTTATGAACAAGAAGGGAATAATCAAGATGACGCTACAACAACTCATCAATAATTTTCTGAAAATAATCGTACGCCTCCTTACATATTCTATTTTCGAGACTACTATATCACGTGAATATAAGATTCACAATTGAGAAAGTAGGGGCTGAAACTTTTATTTAACATAAAAAAATTTTTTTCTGAAATTTCATTTCGTCAGAACTAATTTGTCTACATTCTTCATATGATTTTTAATAACGTGAAACTTCCTTTCGTTGGTGGTTTGACAGTCCTTGAAAAAGGATAAAAATTACTTAAAGCATATAGGAGGATTATGAAATGAAAGTTCTGTTTGTATGCTCTGGAGGAATGTCCAGTTCAATTGTTGTAAACGCTTTAAAAAAAGAAGCGGAGAAGAAGGGAATTAATATGGATGTACACGCAATTGGAACGAGTGAAGTGGAAGAAGAGGTTAAGAACGGCTGGGACGTTGTAATGGTTGCTCCGCAAGTAAGGCATAGATTTGATGCAGTGAAAAAAATAGCAGATGAGCAGTCTGTTCCTTGTGGTATAATTCCGCCACAAGCTTATACACCACTTGGTGGACCGACGCTATTAAAGGCTGTGAATGAATTAATCCGTTAGGAGGGAAGTTTGATGAATAAGTTTGTCTCATTTCTTGAGAATAACTTATCTGGTCCAATGGCGAGGCTTTCTGAGCAAAGGCATTTACAAGCAATTCGTGATGGTGTAATTTCAGCATTACCGTTTATTATTGTAGGAAGTTTCTTTCTAATTGTGGCGTTTCCGCCTCTTCCAAAGGATAGTTTTATTTCACTATGGGCAGCCAAACATCAAACGAGTATTTTAATACCGTATCGGTTAACGATGTTTATTATGTCGCTCTATATCGCCTTTGGTATTGGATATAATTTAGCGAAAAGTTACAAATTAGATGCCTTATCAGGAGCGCAGCTTGCAGTCTGCTCATTACTTCTTACATTGACACCTGAACTCATTGATAAGAAAGGATTTATGCTCCCAATGACAAACCTTGGAGGGCATGGGTTATTTGTTACAATGATTGTTTCCATTTTATCGGTTGAGATTTTGAGATTCTGTAAGACGAAAAATGTGATGATTAAAATGCCAGAGCAAGTACCACCGTCTGTATCTCGTTCTTTTGAAGCACTTATACCTGCTGCTTTCGTTATTATTATTATGAGTATTATTACTGTTGTTTTTAGCATTGATTTACATCATTTAGTTGATAAGCTAGCTGCACCATTAGTAAAAGCTGGTGATAGTTATTTTGGAGTTATTCTACCTGTGTTTCTAATTACATTCTTCTGGTCATTTGGCATACATGGTGTTTCTGTTGTTGGGACAGTTGCCCGTCCTTTATGGGAAGTTTATCTTGGTAAAAACTCTGCTGCAGTTGCAGATGGAGCAAGCAGTATACCATTTATTGCACCAGAACCATTATACCAATGGTTTATATGGATTGGTGGTTCCGGAGCTACATTAGGGCTTGTATTAGCCATGATTGTCTTCGGTAGATCAAAGTATTCCAAAGCGCTGTCAAGAACGTGTATTGTACCTGGTATTTTTAATATTAATGAGCCAGTTATATTTGGGCTTCCAATCGTGTTAAACCCGATTTTAATTATTCCTTTTATTATTACACCATTAGTAACAGCGACAATTGCTTATACTGCAACAGCAATGGGACTGGTTACACCAACTTATATTATGCCGCCATGGACATTACCAGCTCCAATTGGTGCATATTTAGCGACGGGTGGAGATTGGAGAGCTGTTGTGTTAGTCTTCATTAATATAGCAATCTCATTCCTTATCTATCTGCCATTTTTTAAAATGTACGATAAAAATATGATTGAAGTCGAAAAGAGTGGTGATGGCGAGTGAGGTTCTGTGAACGTGTAATGATGCGAAATATGAAGAAATCATACAGATATGTATTAGAGTGATAGGCAACTAGTCTATCACTTCTTTCATGATTAAAGGTGAAACTAATCAGCTTTATTACAGTACCGTTTTCAAAAGAAATAACAAATGAAATTCAGCAAGCCTTATCTATAGAAGCTTCTAACGTACAACTTATATGTAGTTTGAATTTTAAGCTCGGGCTATGTTTTGCGAATGCAGTGAAAAAAGTCTGTAAACAATCTGATTTTCCAATAGAACAATTAGATTTAATTGACTCGCATGGTCAAACGATTTATCATCAGCCTGTTCAAGAGAAGACGATTGTTCCATCGACACTACAAATCGGAGAACCCGCAGTTATAGCCTATGAAACAGGAACAACAGTCATTTCAAATTTTCGAACAATGGATATGGCGGCTGGTGGTCAAGGAGCCCCTCTTGTTCCATATTCAGAACTTATTTTATATAGAGACCAAAATAAAAATCGATTACTTCAAAATATTGGTGGGATAGGGAATGTAACTGTAATTCCAAGCCGAGTATCTAAACAAGAAGTGATTGCCTTTGATACGGGGCCAGGAAATATGGTGATAGATGAAGTATGTCAGCGATTATTCCAGTACTCGTTTGATAAAAATGGTGAGATAGCAAGACAAGGAAGTGTCATAAATGAAATGCTTTATTCTTGTATGAGTCATTCGTTTTTTAAAACTGTTCCACCTAAGTCAACAGGAAGAGAACAGTTTGGAGAAGAGTTTACAGATGAATTGCTAAAGCGATTTAAGGAGCACCGTAAGGAAGATATTGTAGCTACTGTAACGATGTTTACAGCAAACTCGATTGTTCATCATTATCAAAAAGTTATTTCTCCTTATTATCATATTGATGAAGTTATTCTTGACGGAGGTGGAAGTTATAATAAAACACTTGTAGAAATGATAAAAGAGAGTTTGAAGGAGGCGCCCTGTAAAGTACTTATACAAGAGGAAATTGGGTATTCATCATCCGCAAAAGAAGCAATTGCTTTTGCTGTGCTAGCAAATGAAACATATCATCGTAATCCAAGTAATGTACCAAGTGCTACAGAAGACATCCTGTCGTTTTAGGTAATGTAACATTCCCTCCAATTGTGAGGTAAGAAAAAGTGGGTGGAAAGATGAAGTATATGATAGGTGTAGACGGTGGTGGGACGAAGACAGAAGCGATTGCATTTGACCAAAATGGTAAAGAAATAGCAAGAAGTATGAGCTGTTTCGGAAATGTTTTACTAGATTATGAGAAAGCTTTATCGCATATTATGGAGGCAATTGAATATTGTCAACAAAGCTTGTCTAAAGAGGACTGCGTTTGTATTTGTTTAGGGCTGGCGGGTGTGAAAAGTATAGATATTAATGTGTTAAAGGAACGTTTAATAGCGAGATATCAAACAAATATTGAAATTTATGATGATGCAGTAATTGCACATGCGGCCTTATTAGGAGGAAACGATGGTATTTTAACAATAGCGGGAACAGGTGCTATCTGCTTAGGGAAAAAAGGAGCAGAATATGAGTATAGTGGAGGATGGGGCCATATTTTAGGAGATGAAGGGAGTGGGTATTGGATTGCTTTGCAGGCGTTAAGAAGGATGACAATCGAGTATGATAAAGGTGAGCAATTTTGCAATCTTAGCAGAGTAATACAAAAGCAAGTTCCTATTCATACACCATTTGATATAAAACAACTTGTATATTCCTCACAGAAAGATCAGGTTGCTGCGATTACCCCCCTTGTAATAGAGGAAGCAAGGAAAGGTAATGATGATGCGTTCAAAATTATATCAAAAGCTAGTGAAGAATTAGCCAGAATTACAGTTGACGTGTATAAGAAAATGTCATTTGAAGTACCAATTTCAATTGCAGTAAAAGGCGGAATTTTGTGCTCTGTACCAGAAATATATGCTGAATTTAAGAGGTATTGCGAAAACTATATTAATGAAATAAATTTTATTCAGAGTGAAATTTCATCAGCAAAAGGAGCTTATTTTTTAGCTGTAAAAAAATCTACTTTATTTTAAATACAGTTTTTCCATATAGCAGTCTTCTTTAAAAAGGAGGTGTTATATGGATTTTGGGATTAAAATATGGATTTTTTTATTTAGAATTTCATTTCCGATCTTCTTGCTTATCGTATGTATGAATATTATAGCCATTATAGGAATTGATAAGGTTCCGGTGCATAAACCGCAAGTTATAATACTTGTAAGTTTGTTTATAGCCTGGTCAATAGGATATATTTTACAATATATTAAATCCGTACGTGTTATTGCATGGAATTTGATAGGAATTACAACGGTAGCAAGTTTCATATTTTATTGTATGGCTTACTTCTATGCCACTTATGCTTGAAGAGTGTATTGAGAATAGTAAATAGAAAGTGAATGATTATATGATTCATATCAACCAGTTTCTGTATGTAATAGGTGCTTATATGGTTGGGAACATATTAACAGCATATATGATTATAAAATGGAAATACGGGATAGATATTCGAGATGTTGGTAGTGGAAATCCTGGTGCGAGGAATATGGGGCGTTTATACGGAAAAGTATATTTTATTGCTACATTTCTAGGAGATGTCCTTAAAGGAGCAATTGTTGTTTATGTAGCAAGAATCTTATTTGGGGAGTCTATATTTCTATTAATCTCGCTACTAGCAGTTGTTGTAGGTCATATATATCCAATTTTCTTTAAATATAAAGGCGGAAAGGGAATTTCGACATTTATTGGCGGACTGATTGTGTTCAATTATTTGATAGCGCTCACTCTGGTACTTATATTTATTTTGTTTTATTTAATTTTTAAGAGTTTTACAAAGGCTGGTTTAATTACAATCGCTTGTTTACCACTTTGTATGATTGCATACTCTTATTCTATGGTAGCGATTGTATTAAGTGTTTGCATTATTATATTGATTTTGTACGCACATAGAAAATAAAGGGGATTAAAACATGGGGCTAATGTATAAAATTGCTGATCAAGCATGGGAGTTTGAAAGTATTCATAAACTAAATTATAAAACATTCGTAGAAGAAATTCCGCAGCATGAACAAACAGAAGAGCGCAAACGTATAGATTTGTTCCATGAAGAAAATACGTATTTAAATACCTCATTTAGAGGAGTGGTTACCAGAACGTGGTGATCGTGTATATGAAATTCGTTTATTAGCTGTGGAGCAAGAATATCGAAACGGAAGAGCTTTACTCGGATTGATTCGATTTTTGCATCGCTATTTGCTTCTAAATGGGTATGATTTAGCGCTCATTTTAGCCGATGGATATCACCCGAAAAATGTTTGAACAATCTAGTATTACAAGTCTTGTGACGAAAGAATATACATTTTGACCTGGACCCGTAGAAATCGCAGAAAATGTCCAGCAAGCATTTGCTTCTAATCCAATTTCGCATCGTTCCATTCAATTTAAAGCTGCGATGGAGAATGTGAAAGAACGATTATTGCTAATGATTCAATCGCTTTACAGCTAAAGTTATTAAAGGGACGTGGATTCGTTTTAACAAATGGTGAGTTTGGAAATCGTTTAATCAAGCAGGCGATTCGAGCAAACTTATCGTTTGATACATATGAAAGAGAAATGGGGAGACCATTTTTATACAATGAAATAGAGGAATTAGCGGAAAAGCAATTGGAGCATACACTGGGCTCTCTTTTGTATTTTATAATCATACTGTAAATCCGACTGCAACTTTCTCTGTGTACATGGATATAGGAATGTACACAGAGAACAGAAGTGTACCGTACTCTCAGTCTTGGAATTTAATATGCGCCTTACAAGAAGCATTAAAGAATCTTGAAGATGAAAACAAATTTAAGAAAATATATAAGATGTATACCTTTATTGAAGCAGCTGTTACCAATATGGAATTACAACTTGTATCTCAAAAAAAGTATGCTTCATCTATCATTCTTACAATTGCATTAGATAAAGAACTTTCTTCTAAGGAAATAGGAGATTCATTAGCATTGCAAGGGTTTATTATCCATTATGAATCAAACTATTTACAACAAAATAACTGGATTCAAATTGCTTGCTTAAATCACTATAAAGAACGTGAAATGAAAAGAATGTTGGATTGCTTACAAATGCAGATAGAACAAGTACATGTATAGTACAGAAAAGACGGTTATGAAGACCGTCTTTCTTGTTTGATGCATTATGTATGTGTTGCTCCAAATAAGGATTCCATCTTTACTTTTCCTTTTTCTCGAATTTCTGCATTTGTATGTACCATGATATATCTATGTGCCCAAGCAATTGCGATAACATCATCTAACAGGCCGATTCCAATAATAGCTGCTAAATCTGGGATGAAATCGATTGACCATACATAATAGGAAAGCGCAGCTAATATAATTATTTTGGCTTTAGTAGGCAGTCCGTTCTTTTTTAAAGTGTAATATAAAATAATGCTCTCATACACACCGGATTTTCCTAATTTCGTTGCACCTTCATTTAATTTTTTCCATAATTTCTGTTTCTCCATATAATCACTCCTTATTTCGTTTTTTCATTAATTTTGTAAAAGTATATTTAACATTATGTAAATGCGCTTAAAAATATAGATTTTTTAAAAGGATAGACAAACAATCGACAAAATAACCCTTTTTATCATTTCTTTCTTGTTGTTCATACTCATATGAGTAAAAAAGAAGAATATTGGGGGGAGAAAACATGTGGCTTTTGTTTGATGTAATAGCCGATATTATTCTGTTCTATCCGAGGACTGACGCGAAATTAAAATATCATATTGCGCAGCTAAGTGAACAAGAATGGTTTCGAGATGTACATGAAGATACAAGGTATACAGGGATTATTTGGAATAATCGGAAAATCAAGAGGCTGATTTTGTTACCTACAAATATGAAATTGCTAACAAAATCAAAAGAGAAACAGAAAGAACTAATCCAAATCATTCATAGTGAGCATAAAAAAAGGAGATAAGAATTATCTTATTTTTCATATTTAGCGAAACAAGTGGTACAATGAGAGCTTAATGTGAAAAATGAGGAAAAGAAGTGATCTGTTTGAAAAACTTTTTAGAATTAGGAATTAGTGAGACATTTAATCATACATTACGTGAAAATGGGATTGCTGAAGCAACGCCAATTCAAGAGAAAGCAATCCCGGTTGTTATGGCTGGAAAAGATATAATTGGGCAAGCAAAAACAGGAACAGGGAAGACATTGGCGTTCGTCTTACCAATTCTAGAAAAAATTGATCCTGAGTCAAGTGATGTACAAGCTTTAATTGTTGCACCAACTAGAGAATTAGCACTACAAATCACAACTGAAATTGAAAAAATGCTTGTTCATCAAGAAAATATCAATGTTCTTGCGATATATGGTGGTCAAGATGTTGCGCAGCAAATGAGAAAGTTAAAAGGAAATACGCACATTGTTGTGGCAACACCAGGACGTTTATTAGACCATTTACGCCGCGAAACGATTGTATTATCCAATGTTTCTATGCTTGTATTAGATGAAGCAGATCAAATGCTTCATTTCGGCTTTTTATATGATATAGAAGACATTTTAGAAGAAACACCTGAGAGTAAACAAACGATGTTATTTTCAGCGACGATGCCAAAAGATATTAAAAAGCTTGCGAAGCGCTATATGAAAGAACCTGAGATGATTCAAATTCAAAGTGCGGAAGTAACGGTGAATAATATTAAGCAAGGTATTATTGAAACGACAGATCGGACAAAGCAAGATGCACTGCGCCATGTGATGGACCGGGATCAGCCGTTTTTAGCAGTTATTTTTTGTCGTACAAAGCGTAGAGCGAGTAAGTTATATGATGATTTAAAAGGGTACGGCTATAACTGCGATGAGCTTCATGGTGATTTATCTCAAGGAAAACGGGAACGAGTAATGAAGAGTTTTCGTGATGCGAAAATTCAATATTTAATCGCAACAGATGTAGCAGCTCGTGGATTAGATGTAGAAGGCGTAACACATGTATTTAACTATGACATTCCAGAAGATGTAGAGAGTTATATACACCGAATTGGCCGAACTGGACGCGCTGGTGGATCAGGCCTTGCAATTACATTCGTTGCACCGAAAGATGAAATGTATTTAAAAGAGATTGAAAAAGGCATTGGCGCAACGTTGCAAAGACAAGAGTTGGAACTACCTGTTAAACAAAACGATGATGCGAGTGAAAAAAAGAAAAAACAGCAAATCAAAAAACCAAAGAAAACAGGTCAATACGGTCAAAAAGATAACCCTGGGGGATCAAAGAATACAAAACAACGATCATTTCATAAACCAAGTGAAAAGAAAAATAGCAAAAAGCAAGGTCAGCAGAGACGCGGTAGATAATATAGAGTAAGTGTTTATAGTGAAAAGTCGTTTCCTTTTAAAGAAGGGAACGACTTTTTTTGTTTTTATGTACAGCAGGTAAATAGATGTAAAGAATTCTTTTTTGTTCATTAAAGTAGAAGGATAATTTAATTAGGATGTTGTATACATCATTAGGAAACATGTGGTAAAAACAACTTGATTCATTTTAATTTGTATGACACTTTTTCACAGGCTACGCATATATTTATACTAGACCGACAGTCGGTCTAGATGAAAGGAGTTTCTTTGTGAGAACAGTAAAAGAATATGAAGAACGTAGAAATGAAATTCTGGATACAGCAGAAAAACTGTTCGTTTCTAAAGGGTATATGAAAACAACTGTAAATGATATTTTACGAGAAATTGGTATTGCGAAAGGAACATTTTATCATTATTTCAAATCAAAAGAGGAAGTAATGGACGCTATTATTACTCGGATTGTAAATGCAGATGTAGTGGCCGCAAAAAAGATTGCCTCAAGTCCTAATATCACTGTGTTGGATAAATTGTTTCAAATTTTAATGGTGCAAGTGCCGAAAGCAGGTGGGAATAAAGAAAAAATGATTGAACAATTTCACCAGCCAAATAATGCAGAAATGCATCAAAAAAGTTTAGTGCAAGCTATTTTACATTTAACACCTGTTTTAACAGAGGTAATTGAACAGGGAATCAAAGAAAAAATTTTTGAGACGGCTTACCCCCAGGAAACAATGGAGTTCTTGATCGCGTCTGCACAAGTCATATTCGATGAAGGATTGTTTCAATGGCAGCCGCATGAAGCAATGCAAAGAGCAAAGGCGTTTATCAATATAATGGAAACGACTTTGGGAGCTAAAAAAGGAACGTTTAATTACATTTTGGATATTTTGATGAGGCAGTCCTAAAATAATTTTTTTATAAAATTTTTAGACCGGCAGTCGGTCTAGACCCTTGATGAAAGGTGTGTATACGATGCAAAATACCATCAATATAAAATCTTTCCCTAAAGATTTTAACCTCATGGTGATTGGACAAATTGTATCTATCTTAGGTTCCACCCTTTTACGTTTTGCTTTATCACTCTATGTACTGGATATAACGGGGCGTGCGGACATTTATGCTACTTTGTATGCTATATCGAGTGTCCCTTTGTTGTTGTCACCTCTTGGCGGGGCTATCGCTGATAGATTTAACCGGCGTAATTTGATGGTAATCTATGACATATTAAGTAGTGTTATTATTTTCTGCTTTCTTTTGTTATTATCAGTCGGCAAGACTTCCGTGGTACTTATCGGTGTTGTTATGGTTTTGCTAGCGATTATTAGTGCAATGTATTTCCCTGTTGTTATGGCGAGTATTCCGCTGCTCGTTACGGAAAAAAAGCTAGAACAGGCAAATGGTATCGTGAATGGTGTTCAAGCTTTGTCGGGTGTAGCGGCACCTGTTTTGGGCGGAGTGCTATACGGCCTTGTAGGGTTAAAAATGCTTGTCGTGCTGAGTGGTATCACTTTTTTCTTGTCAGCAATATTAGAGACTTTTATTAAGATTCCGTTTGTTAAAAGGAAACAGGATGAGCATATTGTGCCAACAATCGCAAAAGACCTGAAAGTTGGATTTACCTATGTTGTCAAACAGCCTTATATATTGAAATCCATGATATTAGCCGCTTTGCTCAACTTGATCCTTACACCACTCTTTATTGTCGGTAGTCCCATCATTTTACGAGTAACGATGCGAAGTAGCGAAACGTTGTATGGCATCGGGATGGGACTCATAGATTTTGCTACAATTTTAGGGGCTTTATCCATCGGTTTCTTTGCGAAAAAGATGCAAATGAAAACAATATATCAGTGGATACTTATGATTGCTCTATTAATTGTACCGATGGCGGTCTCCATTATGCCACTTGTTCTTAGATTTGGATACTATCCGTCATTTATCCTCTTTATCTTGTGTGCAATTCTTATTACAATGGCAATGACCATTATCTCCATTTTCGTTATTACAGTCGTACAAAAGAAAACACCTAACGAGAACTTAGGAAAAGTCATGGCAATTATTACAGCGGTAGCGCAATGTATGGCACCTATAGGTCAGGTCATATATGGATTTATGTTTGAAATTTTTAGTATAAAAGTTTACTTACCTATATTATTTATAAGCCTCATAATGATAGTAATAGCAATTGTAACGAAGGGAATATTGAGAAATGAGGGGGAAACGGCGTGATATGATTTGGTTATTCCAATGGAAGTATTGAAACAACTACTATATTTTAATATATTTCTAATCAAATTTCTCCAATGAAATTCATGTTTGACACTTATAATTTATTTGGTACACATGTTATTGTTCTGTGATTACTACCAGTATTATTCATTTGAAACTCCTTTTTATATTGTTATTCTCTTAAAACTTAGAGGCTATTATAAGTTGACAATCCAATATTTTTTGAGGAAAATACAGTTATAGGAATGTACGTTCTGTTCGTTGGAGGACTAGCGATTTCAAGTGTATCTACATAAAAGGAGATGTTTCTAATTGAAGAATACAAGACAAAAAATTACTACTTTTTTAATGTTTGACGGCAATGCAGAGGAGGCTATGACTTTATATACTTCTTTATTTGATCAATCAGAAATTATAAATATTTCTCGTTACGGTGCAAATGAGCCTGGTAAAGAGGGAACTGTAATGCATGCTACATTCACATTAAATGGGCAAAAGTTCATGTGTATAGATAGTAGTGTGAAGCATGAATTTACATTTACTCCTTCTATGTCACTGTATGTAAATTGTGATACAGAGGCGGAAATTGATGAAGTCTTTAATAAGCTAGCGCAAGAAGGAGAAGTTTTAATGCCGCTTGCAGTTTATCCATTTAGCAAGAAATTCGGTTGGCTTAATGATAAGTATGGTGTTTCTTGGCAGCTAAACTTTTCTGCAAACTAGGTCTATGTTAGTAAATAAAAACGTATTCTCAATCTAATGAGTAATACGTTTTTTATTCATTTAGAATTTTGCTTTGTAAGTTCTGCTAGTGATTTTAAGTGAAATTCCCTCTTATTAAGTCAAATGGGTTGATTTAATATTTCAGAGATAAATTGTGGTATAATTTACATATAGGGGGAAAGTAGATGACACAACATAAAGAAGAACAAATGAATCAAGCACTTGCACTGTTTTATTTTGCATATAAAACATTTACAGAAAAACCAGATGAAATTATAAAAGAGTATGGTATACAGCGAGTTCATCATCGAATCTTATTTTTTATTGCTCGTTTTCCTGGGCTTAGTATAAATGAATTGTTATCTCTGTTAGAAATAAGTAAACAAGCTCTTCACGGGCCACTCCGTCAGCTTCTTGAAAAGGGGCTTATTGAAAGCAAGGAAGCAGAACACGATCGTCGTGTGAAACAGCTTGTCCTAACGACAGAAGGAGCAGAGCTAGAGAGAAAACTAAGCGATGTACAAAGAGAACAAATGAGCAGTATTTTTTCAAAATTTGGTGAAACATGTGAAGAGAATTGGCATCAAGTTATGACTGAACTAGCAAATAGCCGTTTAGGTTTTGATGCATGGTTATCTAAGCGTGAAGAACCAATTGATTAAAATGAGTAAATAAATTATTCATCTGTTTTTTGAGTTTGAAAAAGAACCGATTTTATCCATGTATTTTGGCAACTATGGATAAAAAAATAACATTACCAGATACTTTATTACGTGTACGCATTGCAAAATTTAAATTTACATTTCCGGAAGGGGATTATTATGATAAAGCTTGTACTCATTCGTCACGGACAAAGTTTATGGAATCTTGAAAACAGATTTACAGGATGGACAGATGTAGACTTATCAAAAAATGGATTAAATGAAGCAAGAGAAGCAGGTGCAATTTTAAAAAACAATGGATATACGTTTGATGTTGCGTATACATCTGTTTTAAAACGGGCAATTCGAACGTTGTGGATTATTCTACATGAAATGGACCTTGCATGGGTTCCTGTACATAAATCATGGAAGTTAAATGAAAGACATTATGGAGCATTGCAAGGATTAAATAAGGATGAGACAGCAAAGAAATATGGTGATGAGCAAGTTCATATATGGAGAAGAAGTACTGATGTAAGACCGCCAGCACTTACTGAAGATGATCCAAGGTATGAAGCTGATGATCCAAGATATAAGTTGTTGAAAAAAGGTGAATTTCCACTTACTGAGTGCTTAGAGGATACAGAACAAAGAGTATTGGACTTTTGGCATAATGAAATTGCACCGATGTTACAATCTGGTCAAAAGGTAATCATCTCATCACACGGGAATACAATTCGTTCGCTTGTAAAATATTTAGATAATCTATCGGATGATGGTGTTGTATCATTAAATATTCCGACGAGTATACCACTCGTATATGAACTAGATGAAAATTTACGCCCAATTCGTCATTACTATTTAAGTATGAATGGTGAAGTTCCGGAAGGTGTGATTCCGAAACATATATCCTGATAAAAAATATTTGTGAAAATTTGAAATGTATGCTTGTCTACATATAAAATGTAGATTCATTATAAAAGACGTGGCTTCCTTCTCATGTATATGCAATGCAGCTAACTTTAGAAGGTTGTCCATGTCTTTTGTCATAATGAGAGGGAAATCAGCATGTAATGATATCGTGAGAAGTTTTTGAATGGAGGGTGATGTGATTGACGGTCTCTAACATTCGAGTTGGTTTGTTTCTTCTCGTATTAGTCTTTTTATTTCTTATTTTCTTTTATTGGAAAAATGAAGAATTGTACGAAGAAAAAAAGCAACTTATTCGAAAAACATGGTATGGTGTGTTTATTACATCAGTCACAATGTATTTCATGATGAAAGGAATTGATTTAACCCTCTGGAAAAATATTTTAATGTTCGTTGCAATGGTGATTTTTGTTGATATTGCATTTATTTTAACTCCAAACATTTCTGAAATATGGGGTGCAAAATTTAGTGATATCGGAAAGACCGTTCAATCTATTAAACGATCATTAATTGCTTCGAAAGCACGAGGTGAGATCTACACAACAATTATTCAAAATGTAAACCCAGCAGCATTTGGTACGATGGAGTGGCAAACTGAAACAGAATATGCACAAAGTTTAAATGTATTTCTTGATACGTATGCAGAAAAAATTGGGGCGAAGATTGTCGTATTTGTGACAGAAGGTGAATTAAATACGAATTTTCGTGGTATCCGTTCTCAATTTAGTATTACAGTTCCTGTGGAACATATAGAACAATTAAATGAACAGAAAGCAGTGCAAGTTGAAAATGTTGGTATCATACCAGCCAAAATAGTAAGAGATGTTTGTATTGTTATTGATGGTCAAAAGAATAACCTTCAAGACCGGGATTTTGAAAATGTATATAACTTAACAATTCATCATAGTTATTTTAGTAAGTAAGGACAGAATCTAAATTCTGTCCTTTTCCTTTATACATAATGTAGAACAAATTTCGAGAAGATGGAACAAAGTTGAATAAAATCGGACAATCATTCCTACACTAGCACGTAGAGGTGATTGTAGTGGAAAAAGAATATGGTAGTGAATTTTTCAAAGAAGAAGCTGAAGATACAACAGATTTCTCTTTAATAAAAGGAGATACAATGCAGCAAGTAGAAAATTTAGAAGAAGAATTAAAAAGAAAAGGATAAAAGTGCACCATTTTTATATTTAATATATAATAAAGATAGACAAAGATTGTATCTTTTTTTACAAAAGGGGGAGGAGAAAATGCAAGAAATGAAACAGCAAAAACTTGCTTTTTTTAAGAAAGAAAAAGAAGATTCAAATACAGATTTCTCTCTTGTGAAAGGTGCATTAACGGAAAATATTAATCGACTAGAAAAGATCGTGAATGGTGATGCATCAAAATATATACAGGGAAAAAACTTGAAAGAAAATGCATAGGTGCATTTTCTTTTTTATTTTTTCTTCATTCCTATCGCAAATTCTTCGAAATCTAGCTTTTCATAGAATAGAATGTATTCAGCTGTACAAATTAATTGCAAGTGTAGGTTCTGTTTTTGGCATTCTACAATTAATTTTTGAACGATCTCCTTTCCATTTCCGCGATTTTGAAAGGAGGGATGAACGACTAATCCACATAGATAAGCGTTAATTATCCCATCTGAAATAATACGTCTGGTTCCAATTAATTGATCGTTATCATAAGCACTTATGACAAAAGTACTTTGAATGAGAGTATGATGCAATTGCTCTTTTGAAAGCTTTAAATAGTCATCCCCACTGATTATTAGTTGCATCAATCGGGCTTTTACGGGCAGTTGATCCTCCGCCTATCTTACTCGTTTTTCTTTGAATCTTGAGGTGGGGATTTTACTGCCCGTTAATGCGGGGTAAATTGAAAATGTGTTCAGGACAAGGAAGGTTTTCTGTAAAATACATATGCATTTTCCTTAATTTTTTAAATGTAGTATAAAATTATACTGATATTCTGTGAAATGGATATGGGATAGTTTTTGATAAATAGAAGTGATAGATCTATACCTTTAATAAAAAGTAAAATGATGAAGCATGGTATAATGGTAAAGACAAGAATAATTTGAAATTCAAAGATTTATCCAATCAGTTTTATTTAAGAGAGGAGCTTCAAAATGTATTCTAATTTAGAACAATTAACAAAGCACCCTGTATTTTATCATTTTGCAGAAATTTCAAAGATTCCAAGAGGATCTGGAAATGAAAAAGAAATTAGTGATTATTTAGTTGAATTTGCAAAAGATCGTAATTTAGATGTTGTACAAGATGAAGCATTAAATGTAGTCATTAAAAAGACAGCAACTGACGGTTATGAAAATGTTCCTGCAATTATTATTCAAGGCCATATGGACATGGTTTGCGAGAAGAACCAAGCAACTGTTCATGATTTTGAAAAAGATCCGATTGAGCTACGAATCGTTGGGGACATGCTGTATGCAAATCAAACGACTTTAGGTGCTGATAATGGTATTGCGGTTGCGTATGCATTAGCACTATTAGATTCAACGGATATTCCACATCCAGCTCTTGAGGTTGTGATTACAACAGAAGAAGAGACAACAATGGGTGGTGCTTTTGCTGTTGATGCGAAGCACTTTGATGGGAAAATATTTATTAATATCGACTCTGAAGAAGATCATAAATTACTAGTGAGCAGTGCAGGTGGAGCGAAGGCAGTTGAAACGATTCCTGTTGCTTGGGAAGAAGTACCTGCTGAACTAGAAGCATACCGTTTATATGTTGGAGGCTTAAAAGGTGGCCACTCTGGTATGGAGATTGATAAACAAAGAGGAAATGCCAATAAAGTTTTAGGACGCGTTCTTCATGATTTATCAAATGAAATTTCATTTAACATGAGTGGAATTCACGGTGGATTAAAAACAAATGCGATTCCGCGTGAAAGCGTAGCAACAATTTTATTATCTGTAAATGATGTACAAAAGGTAGAAGAGAAAGTAGCAGAATGGACACGTATTTTCCAAGACGAGCTACGTGCTGTAGATCCTGATGTACATGTTTCTCTTACAAAATTAGAAGAAAAAGTAGAAAAAGTATTTGCAACAGAAACACAGAAACAACTTATTTCTTCTTTATTCTTGATTCCAAATGGCATTCAAAGCATGAGCATGGATATTAAAGGACTTGTAGAAAGCTCAACAAACTTAGGTGTTATTGAAACGTTACATAATGAAATTAAATTAAGAAATGAAGTAAGAAGCTCTGTAAGCAGTTTAAAACAGCACATTACGAATGAAATTAAGTATATTGCAGAATTAGTTGGGGCGCAATTTGAGAAGGAATCAGAGTATCCAGAATGGCCGTACAATCCCAATTCACCAATTCGTGATTTGTTTGAAAAAGTGCATAAAGAAAAATATAACAAAGATGCTGAAATCTTTGCAGTGCACGCTGGTATTGAATGTAGTGTATTTGTTCAAAAAATGCCTGAATTGGATGCCATCTCATTCGGACCAGATATTTTCAATGTTCATACGCCAGATGAACATATTAGTATTTCATCAGTTATAAATAACTGGGGATACTTCATTAAAGTAATGAGAGAAACGAAATCACTAGCATAAATATAAATGAATCAAACTGCCTAAGGTCCCCCTTAGGCAGTTTTTTTGCTGCATTGATATAGATAAAACAAAGAAATTCTTATATAGATACAATGAAGTTGATATCTGTAATGTTAGTTAAGGAGCAAGGAACACTGCGAAAAAAAGATAATTTCACATACTGTATTAAAAGAAAAAATAAAACATTATAAAAATAAAATACTATTTATTTGTAGAAATAGATAGTTTGATAAAATGTTAATGATATGATTAAAAAGAATTGCTAAAAATATATTTAATAGAATTTTTATAAGGGAGAAGATATGAAAAAAAGATATAAAAGGTTATTTATTATAAGTGCAATAGCAATAGGAGTCAGTGCATTCTCATACTTACAAAATAATTTAATAAGTGTAAGTAAAATATCAATAACATCTAGTAAGATACCTTCTAATTTCAAGGGATTTAAAATTGTACAGTTATCGGATTTACATAGTAAAAAATTTGGAGAAAACCAAGAAGTTTTAATTGAAAAAGTAAAAAGCTTGAACCCTGATATTATCGTTATTACAGGAGATCTAATTGATAGTAAGAGGTATGATGCAGAGGCGAGCTTAAAGGTAGTGAAAGAGCTTGTAAAACACTATCCCGTTTATTTTGTTACAGGAAATCATGAATTATGGTCAGGGAGGTATGATAGTTTAGAAAAAGAGTTGAAAAGATATAATGTGACAGTTTTGAGAAATGAACATGAACGTATTCAAAAAGAGGGGCAGGAAATTTGCCTTCTCGGCATAGATGATCCGGCATTTACCGCGAAAAATAACGATGAAAATGAAGAGATGTCTACAGTGAAAAATGAAATCGTTAAAGCGAAAAATGAGGTAGATCAGGATGAATATAAAGTGCTACTTTCACATAGACCTGAACTTTTACAAGTATACGCTGAGCAACAAATTGATTTAGTTTTAACAGGGCATGCACATGGAGGACAAGTAAGACTACCTTTTATTGGAGGCTTAGTTGCACCTAATCAAGGCATATTACCCAAATACACAGCAGGTTCATATAAGGAACAAGGTACTTCCATGATAGTAAGCAGAGGGTTAGGGAATAGCATCATTCCTCAAAGGATTTTTAATAGACCAGAAATTGTAGTCGTACAACTGGATTAATTTGTACGACTTTTTTTTATTAGCTTTGAGTGACGTTGCGGTGGTCCATTCACTATAACTCTTTTAATAGAAAATAAGATAACAAATGTAAGTAACAGAAAATATGTATGATGAAAGATTGGTGTTTTCTAAAAAGTACAAGTATCCATTACAATTTTGTTAAATTTGTTCTACGCTACATAAACTAACAAATTTTGACGTTCTTTCTTTGTTATAGTGTAAATAATCAAAATACTCAGTTTTCATTCAGATTAGAATGCTTATGGCTTGTGCATATAAAAAACTAATTATAAAGGAGTGTACACATGCATAAAGAATTTGAAATTGAGGAATATACTGCAATTGAAGAACAAATTCATTATTATAGTCAATGTTTATTGGTGAATCATCCTGAGCAAATTGTGAAGTATTTAGAAAAAAGGTTAGAAAAATATACAGAAACATTAAAATATGCACATTTGTATCCCGAAAAAGTTATTTTGCCTATCCAGCAGTTAGTAATTGAGTATTCTTTAGATCTTGCTAGAATTAGAAAGTATTTAAATTTAGAAACGTAGCCTATAAATAATGATTTAAAATGAAACAGAGTCGACAGTGAGAAATGAATTCTATTGTCGACTCTGTTTCATTGTTCTATAGACAATGTACTAGTTGTTAGAAAGATTGAAAAGATAATACTCATAAATATAATTTGACATATAATAATCTAAGAGTAAAATAAAAGTGAGTACTCACTCATTTTGAAAAGGAGGAGATCTTATTGCAACAACCTTCAGTCATTTTACAAGATGTATCAAAGTGTTTTGGAAAAAAAGAAGTACTGCACAATATTTCACTATCTGTAGCAGAGACAGAGATTTTTGGTTTAGTAGGTCCATCCGGGTCTGGTAAAACGACGCTTATTAAAATGATTGCTGGCATTAGTGAATCAACAGTAGGGAATGTAATAGCATTAGGGGTACAAATGCCAAACTTAAACGGCATGAAGCAAATAGGTTATATGGCACAAGCCGATGCGCTGTATGAAGAATTATCAGCTTATGAAAATGCAGATTTTATCGCAACAATGTATGGATTGAAAGGTAAACATAAGGAGGAGAGAATTGAAGAAGTTTTTACATTAGTTGAATTATCAGAGCATGCTAAAAAACAAGTACAACACTTTTCAGGGGGGATGAAAAAGCGGTTATCTCTAGCGATGGCACTTTTACATAAACCAAAGCTTTTAATTTTAGATGAGCCAACGGTTGGAATTGATCCAGTTCTTCGTAAATCTATTTGGGAAAAATTTTATGAGCTCAAAGGGCAAGGAACAACGATTATTGTGACAACACATATTATGGACGAAGCTGAATTTTGTGAACGTCTTGGATTAATTAGAGATGGGAAGTTAATTGCAACAGGAACTCCAAATGATTTAAAAGATCGAACTTCATCAGGACGGATTGAAGATGTCTTTCTATTGGAAGGAGCGGTTGAATCATGAGAGTCGGTGGTGTAATTATTCGGATTATTCGTCAGTTTCTTCGGGATAAACGGTCACTTGCGATGATGTTTGGAGCGCCAATGTTACTCCTTTGGTTATTATCGCTTGTGTTTACACAAAAGGATTACACTCCTCATATTGCATTAATAGATGTTCCAGCACCTATAGTAGAATCAATGAAAAAACAAGATGCTACCATCTATGAGTATAGTAAAGATGAAGCGTATTCTAAATTAAAAAATCAACAAATAGATGCCATTATCACTTTAGAACATGGAAAAGCGAATGTATTGCTAGAAGGTAGTGATTCTTCAAAAAACCGTGCAGTGCTACAGACATTACAAAAGGCCACAGAAAAAAATGATATGCCCGGTATGAAACCAGAAATTGATTTTTTACATGGTTCCGCAGATTTCACGATGTTTGATGGACTTGGACCGGTATTAATTGGCTTTTTTACATTCTTCTTTGTTTTTATTTTATCAGGAGTTTCCTTTGTACGAGAACGTTTAAGTGGGACGTTGGAAAGATTATTATCTACTCCAGTGCGCCGCTGGGAAATTGTTGTTGGTTATATAATTGGATTTGGCATTTTTGCGTTTTTACAGTCTGTTATCATTGTAAGTTTCTCTGTCTATATTCTTGATTTATACGTAGCAGGGTCACCGTGGCTTACATTACTAATTACATGTATGCTTTCACTAACAGCGTTAACACTAGGTACTTTTTTATCGGCATACGCCAATAACGAATTTCAAATGATTCAGTTTATCCCACTGGTCATCGTACCGCAAATTTTCTTTTCAGGTTTATTTCCAATGGAATCAATGAATAAGTGGCTACAAATGCTAGGTAAGGTATTTCCGCTAACATATGGTGCTGATGCAATGAAACAAGTGATGATTCGTAATCAAGGATTTACTGAAATTGCGGGAGACCTTTGTGTGTTACTTCTTTTTGCGATAGTATTTACAGTAGGGAATATATTTGCTTTGAAGAAACATCGCAAAATATAATGTTTATAAAAAAGGGGCTTTACGAATGAAGAAAGATTGGCTGGAAGAATTAATTGCTGCTACAGACACAGATAAACGTAATGAACGTCAAATGCGTATATTAGAAGCAGCGGTTGATATGTTTGGAGAAAAAGGATATGCGTCAACTTCAACGAGTGAAATTGCAAAGCGTGCTGGTGTAGCGGAGGGAACAATCTTCCGCTACTATAAAACAAAAAAAGATTTACTATTAGCGGTTGTCATGCCAACATTAACAAAGTTTGCTGCTCCATTTTTTGTACAGGCTTTTGCAAAAGAAATACTGGAGAATACGTATGAAACGTATGAAGAATTTTTAAGAAAAGCAATTCGAAATCGATTTGAATTTGCTAAAAAACATTTTCCAATGTTAAAAATTTTAATACAAGAAGTACCGTTTCAACCAGAATTAAAAAATGAAATACAACAATTAGTAGAGAAGGAACTTTTTTCTCGCTTTGAAAAATTAATTGTACATTTTCAAGAACAAGGACAAATTATTGAAATGCCAATCCCTTCAGTTATCCGCTTTACTTTATCAGCTATAATGGGGTTAATTTTAACCCGATTTTTATTATTACCTGAAGAAAAATGGGACGATGAAGTGGAAATTGAAAATACGATTCAATTTATATTGTATGGACTAACACCACAAACGTTGCTATAACAACGTTTGTGGGTTTTGATTTTCGTATTTGCAAACATTGACTATCCAAAGATATTTTTTCCGAAAGTTTTAACGGATTCTTCTTGCATGTTGGATAACACATGAGAGTAAACTCTTAATGTCATAGATATATCCGTATGACCTAATCTTTCGCTTATAATTTTAGGGTTGACCCCTTGTTTTAATAATAGCGTTGCGTGAGTATGTCTTAAATCATGGAATTTAATTTTTTCACATCAGCTCTTGTGATTACTTTAACTAAATTTTCTCTAAATGTATTCCTTTTTACTATTTCTCCAAAATCATTGCAATTAATTAAATCTAAATCTCGATAAGCGGAACCAAGTCGTAATTTATCCTTGTTAATTTTGATTTTATGTTTTCTTAACTCTTCGACTGTTTCATTAGGAATAGGAATAGTCCGTTTTGATGAGTTTGTTTTAGCACTTGACTTCAATTTATTATCATTACCTAATGTCTGATTACTAGTTACTGTATGATTATCAAAATCAACATCTTGCCATCGTAAACCTAGAACCTCTCCTAAACGAAATCCTGTGGTTATTGTAAGAACAAATCCAATATGATAAGGTGATTCTTGAGAATGCAATGAAAATTTTTTTACTTCTTCCTCTGTCCAAATTCGGGTGGTTTTTTTCCTTTTTAGGTATTTCTGCATTTTCAACAGGATTCCGAAGAATAATTTGTTGCTTAACAGCTAAATTTAAAGCATTCCTTGTAAATGGTCAAGGTGGCGGAAAAGTAACGGAAGATTACTATAACGTCACGGACGAACAACAAGCGATTCAAGCTGATAGTAAAAGAATGATGAAGAAGCGCCAAATGCTTCTGAAATGAAGGCGTTCAATAAAGTAGATAAGGAAATGGCTAAGCTACGTAAAGAATACTATCAAGTGAAATCCGATACAGAAATGGATTGAGAAGTAGAACGTAATGAATTGGATCGTTTGGATGAAGAAATGCGTGCACTCGCACGAGAGGGTATTAAAATTTTTGGACCTGATTATAAGTAAGAGCTCTTTTTTATGTGATAAAGAACATTTTGTCCACTGTTAGAATAAGATATTTAGATGTTTCATATTTATTAGGAATAAAGAAGTGAAAATATGGAAGATTTAGAACGAAAAATAGACTACTTAAAGTTAGAGCAAACAGAGATAATGAAGGATATTCGAAATTTAGAAACACGTACCACCATAAATGAAAAAGATATAGCGACAATTAATAAGCAATTAGAGAAAATTAGTATGAATACAACTTGGATTTTGCGAATTATTATTGGTGCAGTTGTAATGGGGATTTTAAGCCTAATAATCAAAGGGACAATTTGATATCAGAGAAATATATTTTTGCGAAAGAGGGACAAGTGTCTCTCTTTTTATTTTTCCAAAGGAGATGAGAACGATGGAGGAACAAATTTTTAATTCAATGATTCAACAAGGAGCATTTGTAGCGTTATTCGTGTGGATGCTTTTTACTACGCAAAAAAAGAATGAACAGCGTGCAGCACAATATCAAAAGGTCATTGAGAAAAACCAACAAGTCATCGAAGAACAAGCAAAAGCCTTTGGTTCACTATCAAAAGATGTATCAGATATCAAACAAAAAATCCTGGGGGAAGGTGATGTGTAATGAAGAAAACAATGAAACTATGTACTTCTGTTCTTGCAACGTTACTTATTTTATTTTCGTTTGTTACGGGTGCATTTGCTGATAGACTTTTAATTATTGATGGTTTATCTAAAATCCCTTATCGTTACGGTGCATATGAAGGAGTAGTGGCACATTCCACAGCCACACCTGAAGCACCAGCTATTAATATCCAAAAATACGAGTCTTGTACTTGGCGTAATGCATTTGTACATTATGCAGTTGATTGGGACGAAACAATTCAAATTGCGGATACACGTTATATTGCGTATGGTGCAGGTTCTGCAGCAAATAAGCGATTTGTACATGTAGAACTATGCGAAACAGCAAAACAACACAATTTATATTGTGATGCATGAAAAATGGGTGCATATTGGAAAATTTGATAGTTATCTTAATAAGTACTCTGGCATATATTGTGCATATACGGTATACACAATTAATAAGGAGGTTCTGTATGCTGGCATTAGACATTAGAAATTTAAATAAGAAATATCAAAATTTCGAGTTAAAGGATGTATCGTTTCAACTGGAAAAGGGTTATATTATGGGCTTTATCGGTGCCAATGGCGCAGGAAAAACAACCACCATTAAATCGATCTTGAACATGATTAATCTTGATAGCGGCGAGGTACGCATTTTAGGCAAGAACATTGCCGAACACGAGGTTGAATTGAAACAGGAAATCGGATACACATTTAGCGGCATTGACTTTTATACTCGAAGCAAAATGAAGATGTTGACCAATGTGATTAAGAAATTCTACACGAATTGGGATGATGAAACCTATTACAACTATTTACGAAGATTTAAATTGGATGAAAACAAAAAAATCGTTGAATTGTCGACGGGGATGAAGGTAAAGTACAGTTTGGCCCTTGCCCTATCCCATGGGGCGAAGCTTCTCATCCTAGACGAACCGACAAGCGGACTCGATCCAGCCGCAAGAGATGATCTGTTGGATATTTTTCAAGAGCTCGTGATAGATGGCGAGATCAGCATTATTTTCTCTACTCATATTACATCCGACTTGGAGAAATGCGCGGATTTTATTACCTTTATCGAAAACGGTCAAATTATCAACAGTTCTGAGAAAGATGAATTTATTGCCTCATATCGCCTACTAAATGGTAACGGAAACCAGCTAAATCAGGTGAAAGAAAATTTGATTTCCTACAAAATAAATTCATTTGGCTTTACGGGATTGATTCACTCCAAAGACTTCGATCCCTCCTCCGATATTAAAGCAACCACGCCGAGTCTCGAAGAAATCATGATTTACTTCTCAAAAAAGGAGGATATGTATGTATAACTTAGTGATGAAGGATTTAAAATTAGGCCTAAATCCCATGTTTTTTGTATTACCTGTTTTGATAGGTGCATTAATGCTTGTTCCCGGTTGGTTATATTTTATTGTCATTCTGTATTTTTGCTGGATAACGATACCGATTATGTTTGCAGGATATAGAACTCAGAACGATTTGATATTTACTACTATGATGCCTGTAACCAGAAAAGACATGGTGAAGGCGAGGGTGTTTGTTATTGTCATTCTGGAATTATTGCATATTGTTAGTGCAATTATCTTTGGAATGTTAAATATTCGCTTATATCCGAATCAAACCTACTATTTCTTCGCACCGCACATGGGTTTCTGGGGACTATGTTTTGTCATGCTCGCGATCTTCAACATCATCTTTATTTCCATGTATTACAAGACAGCGTATAAATATGGTGAAGCAACCTTCGCATCCGTTACAGCCGCAATGGTTTTTGCCGGAGTTGCACAATGGCTCGGAATCCAGAATTCTTTTGTGTCTGACATTTTCAATGGTAGCGGTGCTGACAATATGGCGCTTCAAATATCCATCCTGATCGCAGGAATCGTGATATTTACTTTGTTCACCATGATTGCTTATCGAATTGCGTATAAGCGATTCCTACAAGTGGAGATACAATGAATATAGCAATTTCGAACACATCTGAAAAGCCAATTTATCAGCAGCTTTTCGAACAAATCAGCGCCCAAATTTTGAAAGGCGAATTAGAAGGCGGCTATTGTTTACCACCAATTCGACAAGCAGCCAAGGAACTTCGTGTTAGTATCATCACCGTAAAGAAAGCTTGGGAAGAACTCGAACGATGTGGTTTGATAAATACAATAACGGGTAAAGGGTGCTTTGTAGCAGAAATCTCATCCGATGAGATACTGCGAATACGCAACGAAATGGTCATAAAGCAAATGGTTAGCGACATTTCATACTACAAATCCTTTGGTCTTACAATAGAAGAAGTTATTGAACTTTTGAAGAAGGCTTATACAGTTTAAATAAGACGTTGTGATACGAAATGTGTTCTTGTCATCCTAACTCTCTCAACCAATGACTTCTAATGTGGCTCGTTTCGGTATCTACCATCTGCGCTACCATAACTTATAAGATGCTGCGCAAGTCGGAGGTTTGAAATGGATAGAGTTGATTCTATAACACAAGTTGATAGTATTCAGTAAAAAAATCAGAAGGGTTTGAAGAGTAGTGAAAATGTTAGATAAAACATTTTTTATCGGAACAATGCTACTTATTGTCGGGATCGTGTGGTCCATTGCGACGAACAGCATTGGAACGACTGAATGGATGTTGTTATTAGTGGGAGTCGTATTAGGCATTTTGGCAGGGATGGCCCAAGGATGGGCAATCGCTCAAAAAGAACAAGGGAAAATCGGAACGGGCAAGAGGAACCTCTATGTGGTTGTAACACTTATCGTGTTTGTTGCTCTGAAAGTTACATTAAATATTACGATTCCTTCGTATTTAGCAATAAGTCAGGTCGGACTCTGGCTGTCGATTATTTTTGCCGTTGGAGGTCTTTTCCTCGGGCGTGCTTTATACTCCCTTCCACTGAAATCGATTAGGAGGGGGTGATGGATCTTTGGGAGATGGAAACTTCTCCCATCATTACGCAGCTCTTTATATTTAAATTGAGTTTTTTGCGCAGGAATCCCAAAGAATCCCATCATTTTACGGGTGTGCTTTTGGTTTTTGAGTTAGATCAGTCAGGCAACTTTGCTTTGTCTATGGACCATTCAAATTTTTTAATCTCTTCCACAATCGGGCGCGATTGTGGAGCAACATAGATAGGAAATTATCAAACTTTTTTATAAAAGAATGAACCAACTGAAAATATTAAGAGCGTGTTTTGAGCAATCTTTTTTTCAAAACACGCTCTTTTCTATGAACGTTTATCAAGGTTATTAGTATCAATTTGATCAAACTTTATTTTAAAGCAACAGGGGCGATATCATTCTAATTATAAATGTAGTTAAACTTAACTCAAGTTAAACTGTTTGCTATATTCTTGATTGATATTTAATAGTTCCTTAGCAGGTACAATCTTTTTATCTGCTTTTTCTAACTGTAATTCATTAGACCATAAAAATGGATATATCAATATGGCCTCATCGAATTTCATAATTTCAGAGTCCTCTTTCCATGTATTCCATCTCAGGGTACTATAAAATTCATTCATATTCCCTTGTGCAATCCAAGTTATAAATTCTGAATATTTCATATCTAATGACTCCCACTCTAATGTATCAGGAGCAAAATACCAAATATGGCCTACACCAATAGAAAACTTACCCGCATTTAATGCGAAAACGCCCCCGACAATATCATCTGCAACTATTAGCATTTTATCAATCTTTGTAGCAACTTCATCTTTGTTAACTAGATTATATGAAAGTATCCCTCTATTCTTTTCACTGTCAGAACCAAGTATTCTAATCCAATCATCGACTATTATTTCTGATGTATTATATACTATTGAACCTAGTGCGGATTTTGATGGTATTTGCAATACTTCCAAAGTGTTTTTCCCGTTTGTTGTTTCATTGATATTCAACTTTATTTTTTTGCTCGAATCAGTAAACATATTACTGATTTCTTTCCATAGCCCATTATTTATAGTATCCATTTATTCTCTCCCTTTTTAGTCATCAGTTACTTTATATTTTATTTTTGTTCCATTTTTACTTTCAATTTATCAAGCATTTTATATTGTTGTTCTAAAGTTTCTTTAATTGTTTCTTTGGAAAATCCAGCTTTTTCAAAATCAGATACAATATATTTCAATTCATCTTGTAAGGTAGAACTCCATCCTGAAAAAACATTGCGGATTTAATTATAACAATAAATGGTTAAAATCCCCTCGAAAATACAGTTCATGTCATATGTGTTTCTCGTAGTTCTGAACAGGGAAACAAGAATTAATCTGATATAACGTAGAGGTAAAGAGGGGAGAGGCTTATAATAGAAGAAATATAAAAAAGTGCTAACAAGTTTGCAAACGAACTTGCTAACACTTATATGAAATAGATATAAATTATCACTGATATGTCACTGATATATAGTTATAATAAAAAGAGACAATACAAACTAACCTTGCTTAGAATACTCATTGTAGTACAATTTATATTATATGGATTAACGCCGCGGAGGTAATAAAATGCGACAATTTGCTAAACCAACAGTTGTTGTAAGTAAATGTCTAGAATTTGGTGCTTGCCGTTATAATGGAGATTTGATTCATGATGTGACTATTCGAAATCTACAGCCGTTTGTTACATTTATTCCGGTATGCCCTGAAGTGGAAATTGGATTAGGAATTCCACGTGAGACAATTCGGATTATCGAAGATAGTGGCATTCATAAGCTTGTACAGCCTTCGACAAGAAAAGATGTTACAGAGAGGATGCAACGGTTTTCTGATCAATTTTTAAGTACTTTACTGGATGTTGATGGTTTTATTTTAAAAAATCGTTCCCCAAGTTGCGGAACTAGAGATGTGAAAATTTATACAGGATATGAAAAATCACCAGTAAAAGAGAAGGGTGTTGGATTTTTTGGTGGAGCTGTACTAAAAAAATTTTCGCATATTGCAGTAGAAGAAGAAGGTAGATTGTCGAATTTTATTATTCGTGAACATTTCTTTACGAGGTTGTTTACAATGGCCCATTTCAAAACAATAAAACAGAGTAAAACTCTGAAAGAATTAGTATCATTTCAGTCAGATCATAAATATTTATTTATGGCATATAATCAGGTGAAACAAAAAAAATTAGGCCGTATTATTGCAAATCATGCAAAGGATAATATTGAAAATATCTTTGAAAATTACGAAAAAACCTTGTATGAATTATTGAAGCGAACACCTCGCTATACATCGAATATAAACGTATGTCAGCATATTTTTGGATACTTTAAAGATAAGCTAAACAAGCAAGAAAAAGAGTATTTTTTAACGCTACTTCAAAAATATGCAGATAAGAAAATACCTCTTAGCAATTTACTTGTAGTTTTAAAGTCGTGGGTCTTACGTTTTGAAGACCACTATTTATTACGACAAACATATTTTGAACCGTACCCTGAAGCATTAGTAGAAATTTCAGATTCCGGAAAAGGAAGAGATTATTAAAGAAAAAGCCACATAATTCGACACTGTTATTCCTATGTTGTTGTAGAACAATGTAGGAATTTTTTTGTGCATGAGTACAGATTCTGTTTTAAAATTAAGTTATGACAGAATTATAACAATTATCTAACTACTATTCTTGTCTTTTAAAAGCAATGTTTGTAGTACAGACTCGCACGCTGTCGAAACTCAATATTCGATAAGGGGTGTGTAGCGGAATGGAATTTACTCTAACTCGCGAAAAACAAATGATTAAAGAAATGGTACGAGACTTTGCTGAAAAGGAAGTTGCACCAAAAGCTGTGTATTATGATAAAACAGCTGAATTTCCATACGAAACGTTTCAAAAAATGGGCGAACTGGGATTATTAGGAATTCCATTCACGGAAGAGTATGGAGGTTCTGGCGGCGATACTCTATCGTATGCGTTAGCTGTTGAAGAAATTGGCCGTGCTTGTGGCGGTACAGGTTTAAGTTATGCTGCAACAATTTCATTAGGTGCTTCTCCAATTTATTACTTTGGTACAGAAGAACAAAAGCAGAAGTATTTAGTTCCAATGGCATCTGGAAAAACATTAGGTGCTTTTGGTTTAACTGAACCGAATGCTGGATCCGATGCAGGTGGCACACAAACAAAAGCATTTTTAGATGGTGATGAATATGTGATTAGCGGTGAGAAGTGTTGGATTACGAATGCAGAGTATGCAAATACAATCATTGTAACCGCTATCAATGGTGTCGAAGAAAATGGAAAAAAACGTATTTCTGCATTTATTGTGCCGACAACAAGTAAGGGATTAACGATTTCAAGTCCATACGATAAGATGGGTGTTCGTGCCTCTAATACTTGTGAAATCGTACTTGATGGTGTTCGTGTACCGAAAGAGAATATTCTTGGTGATGTAAATAAAGGATTTAAACAATTCTTATATACACTTGATGGAGGGCGTATTTCAATTGCAGCATTAGCTGTAGGAATTGCACAGTCTGCTTTTGAGCGTGCACTTCAATATGCAAAAGAGCGTCAGCAATTCGGAAAAACGATTTCTAATTTCCAAGCGATTCAATTTAAACTGGCTGATATGGCTACTGAAGTGGAATTGGCGCGTAATTTAGTACATAAAGCGGCTTGGTTAAAGGATCATGATAAACCTTTCGGTAAAGAAGCGGCTATGGCAAAGTTATTTGCATCTGAAGCAGCAAGTCGTATTGCGAATCAAGCAGTGCAAATTCATGGTGGATATGGTTATATGCGTGAATATGAAGTAGAGCGTCATATTCGTGATGCGAAGCTTTTAGAAATTGGTGAAGGAACTTCTGAAATTCAACGTCTCGTAATCGCAAGACATTTAGGGTGTAGATAAAAGGAGGATTCACTATGTTTCAAAAAATATTAATCGCTAATCGTGGCGAAATTGCAGTTCGAATTATAAAAACATGTCAAAAACTTGGAATTCCTACAGTTGCTATTTATTCAGAGGCAGATGAAAATGCACTTCATGTAAAACTAGCAAATGAGGCTTATTTGGTTGGTGGCCCACGTGTCCAAGAGAGCTATTTAAATCTCGAAAAGATTATAGAAATTGCTAAGAAAACAAATACTGAAGCGATTCATCCAGGATATGGATTGTTATCAGAAAATCCTTCCTTCGCGGTTCGCTGTAAAGAAGAAGGAATTGTATTTATTGGTCCTTCTGAAGAAATCATTGCTAAGATGGGAAGTAAAATCGAGTCACGTCTGGCAATGCAAGAAGCAAATGTTCCAGTTGTACCAGGAATCACAACGAATATTGAGACTGCTGAAGAAGCGATTGGAATTGCAAAACAAATTGGTTATCCATTAATGCTGAAGGCATCCGCGGGCGGCGGGGGCATTGGAATGCAGTTGATGGAAACTGAGCAAACGCTCACCAAAGCATTCGAGAGCAATAAAACGCGTGCACAAAACTTTTTTGGTAATGGTGAGATGTACTTAGAGCGATACATTGCAGATGCGCATCATATTGAAATTCAACTTTTAGCTGATACACATGGCAATACAGTTTATTTATGGGAACGTGAATGCTCTGTACAACGCCGGAATCAAAAAGTAATTGAAGAAGCACCGTCTCCATTTTTAGATGAAGAAACACGTAAAGCGATGGGGAAAGTTGCTGTACAAGCAGCAAAAGCTCTTGGCTATACAAATGCAGGTACGGTTGAATTTCTTGTGGATGATAAGAAAAACTTCTATTTCTTAGAGATGAATACAAGGTTACAAGTGGAGCATCCTGTTACTGAAGAAATTACTGGTCTAGATCTTGTTGAACAACAATTACTCATTGCGTCTGGTGAAAAGCTTTCCTTTACGCAGGAGGATATAAATCGTAGTGGTCATGCCATTGAAGCACGTATTTATGCAGAAGATCCAAAAACATTTTTCCCATCACCTGGGAAGATTACGGACCTAACGTTACCAGAAACAGTGCGTATTGATCACTTTTTAGAAAATAATGTTACAATCACACCGTTTTACGATCCGATGATTGCAAAAGTGATTGCTCATGGTGAAACGCGTGAAGAAGCAATTGAAAAATTACAGGATGCACTTCAAAACTTGAAAGTAGAAGGCATTAAGACAAATACATCCATGCTATTGCAAGTGCTAGAAGATGAAGTGTTCCAAAGTGGTATTTATACAACAGGTTTTGTAACAAAACAACTTGTAAAAAAATAAGGTTTATGAATATTAAAGGGGGAAAAAATGATGACAAAAGTATATGCATCGATGGCAGGTAATGTTTGGAAAATTGTTGTGGGAATAGGAGATACAGTAGAAGAAGAACAGGATGTCGTCATTTTGGAATCTATGAAAATGGAAATTCCAATCGTTTCAGAAGAAGCTGGGACAGTTATGAAAATAAATGTGCAAGAGGGCGATTTTGTTAATGAAGGAGATGTATTGGTAGAGATTGAATAGGGAGAAGAAGGGGTGAAATGTATTGAAGCTACCTACTTTTGCTGTCATTAAAGAAGTGGGACCACGTGATGGTTTGCAAAATGAAAAGAAAATTGTTGGCACAAAAGATAAAGTGAAATGGATTCAATTACTTTCAGAAGCTGGATTATCATATATTGAAGTTTCCTCTTTTGTTCACCCGAAATGGGTTCCTGCTTTAGCTGATGCGAGTGATGTATTTACAGAGTTAAAGCGGAATTCAGATATTACATATGCTGCGCTTGTTCCAAATCAAAATGGTTTGGAACGAGCTCTTTTGCAAAATGTAGATGAGGTGAATGTTTTTTTATCAGCGAGTGAATCACATAATAAAAGCAATATTAATAAGTCTATTAAAGAAGCATTATCTGTCATCCAAGATATTACAAAGCAAGCAGAGTTTGCAGGTAAAAGAGTAAGAGGTTACGTTTCTACTGTATTTGGTTGTCCTTATGAAGGAGATGTGAGCATTGATGCTGTAGACGAGTTATGTAATCAACTCTTCTCATATGGTATTTATGAAGTCTCGTTGGGAGACACGATTGGTGTAGCAAATCCATTGCAAGTAGAGCGAGTATTGGAACATTTACTTAAAAAATATGATTCTTCTCAATTTGCGATGCATTTTCATAATACCTACGGGATGGCGCTTGCAAACGTCGTTCAGTCATTGGAATACGGTGTTACGACATTTGATAGTTCCTGTGGTGGGCTTGGTGGTTGTCCGTATGCACCAGGGGCATCAGGTAATGTCGCGACTGATGATTTAGTACATATGCTCCACAAAATGGGCGTACAAACAAATATAAATGAAGAAAATTTATTAAAGGCTAGTCAATTTATTCAAAGCAAGCTAAATATTCAATTGCCAAGTCATGTGTATAAAGCATTGCAACATAAAACAATAAGTAGGTGATAAAATGCTACAATTACAAAACATTTCAGTAGATTATGTAACACCGCATATCGTAAAAATAACATTAAATCGCGAACGGCAAGCAAACTCATTATCTCTTGCACTATTAGAAGAGTTGCAATCTACATTAAATCATATTAATGAAGAAGCCGATGTTCGCGTTGTCATTTTAACAGGCTATGGTGAAAAAGCATTTTGTGCCGGAGCTGATTTAAAAGAACGTGCCAATATGAATGAGGAGCAAGTACGTCATGCAGTTGGGATGATTCGTTCTACAATGGATATGGTTGAGCAATTATCACAACCTGTTATTGCTGCAATAAATGGAATTGCACTTGGTGGTGGTACCGAGTTAAGTTTAGCGTGTGATTTTAGAATTGCGGCAGAAACAGCAAGCCTTGGACTCACTGAAACATCTCTAGCTATCATCCCAGGAGCTGGTGGGACGCAGCGTCTCCCAAGACTAATTGGTGTTGGCAGGGCAAAAGAATTAATTTATACAGCAAGACGTATTTCAGCGCATGAGGCGAAGGAATATGGAATGGTAGAGTTTGTGGTACCAGCTAACTTACTAGAAGAAAAAGCAATTGAAATTGCAAGAAGCATTGCGAGTAATGGACCAATTGCTATTCGATTAGCAAAAGAAGCAATCTCAAATGGGGTACAAGTAGATTTGCATACCGGATTACAAATGGAAAAGCAGGCGTATGAAGGTGTAATCCATACGAAAGATCGATTAGAAGGACTACAAGCATTTCAGGAGAAACGTAAACCAGTGTATAAGGGGGAGTAAATGTGCTAGAACAAAAACAACAATCGAATGCATTTCAAGAACGTGTTGAAACAATTAAACAAGGTGGGGCACCAAAATATCATGAACAAAATAAAGCAAAAGGAAAAATCTTTGTTCGAGATCGCTTAGCTCTTCTATTTGATAATGGTGAATATGTAGAAGATGCATTATTTGCTAATTGTGAGCAAACAGGCTTACCGGCAGATGGTGTTGTAACTGCTACTGGTAAAATACATGGTCGTACTGTATGTGTCATGGCAAATGATTCAACAGTTAAAGCAGGGTCTTGGGGTTCTCGAACTGTTGAAAAAATCTTACGCATTCAAGAAACAGCTGAAAAGTTACGTGTACCACTTTTTTATCTTGTTGATTCTGCAGGTGCTCGTATTACTGACCAAGTTGAAATGTTCCCAGGGCGCCGCGGTGCGGGACGCATTTTTTATAACCAGGTGAAGCTATCAGGTAAGGTACCACAAATTTGTTTATTGTTTGGTCCTTCTGCAGCTGGAGGTGCTTATATTCCTGCTTTCTGTGACGTTGTCATGATGGTTGAAGGAAATGCTTCTATGTATTTAGGTTCTCCGCGTATGGCTGAAATGGTTATTGGTGAAAAAGTAACACTAGAGGAAATGGGCGGCGCTCGTATGCATTGCTCGGTATCAGGATGCGGAGATGTATTATGTAAGACAGAAGAAGATGCGATTGCTCAAGCAAGACAATATATTTCATATTTTCCAAGTAACTATCAAGAAAATGCTCCTATGACTAAGCCTCAAGAACCAAAACAGTTCGAAAAAACGTTAGAACAAATCATCCCAGAAAATCAAAATGCTCCTTTTAATATGAAAGATCTTATTAATCGTATTATCGATGAAGGTTCTTTCTTTGAAGTGAAAAAATTATTTGCACAAGAACTTATTACAGGATTAGGCCGAATTGATGGGAAGCCTATTGGTATTGTTGCAAATCAACCGCGTATGAAAGGCGGTGTATTATTCCACGATTCTGCTGATAAAGCAGCGAAGTTTATTAATTTATGTGACGCATATCATATTCCATTATTATTCCTTGCGGATGTACCTGGATTTATGATTGGAACGAAAGTTGAGAGAGCTGGTATTATTCGTCACGGTGCGAAAATGATTTCTGCTATGAGTGAAGCCACAGTACCGAAAATTTCAATCGTTGTTCGTAAAGCATATGGTGCTGGTCTATATGCAATGGCAGGCCCAGCTTTCGAACCAGATTGTTGTTTAGCGTTACCAACGGCTTCCATTGCTGTAATGGGACCAGAAGCTGCTGTTAATGCCGTATATGCGAATAAAATCGCAGCATTACCAGAAGAAGAGCGTGCAAGCTTCATTGCAGAAAAACGTGAAGAGTATAAAAAAGATATCGATATTTATCGCCTAGCATCAGAAATGGTGATTGATGGTATTGTTCATCCGAATGATTTACGTGAAGAACTAAAGAAGCGTTTCGAAATGTACATGAGTAAATATCAAGTGTTTACAGATCGAAAACATCCAGTGTATCCAGTATAAAAGCCCTATTAAGGGCTTTCTTGTTCGAAAAATGAGGAGGGGAAAACATTGAAACAAGCCGTTTGGTTTCCAACAGAAGAATATAAAGATAAAACACGTCTATATGGGTGGATGAAATCGCTTGGCTATGAAGATTATGAAGCATTTTATAACAAGTCAATTGAAGAAACTGGATGGTTTTGGGGAGAAGCGGAACGTGCAGTTGGTTATCAATGGATGAAGCCGTATACAGAAGTATTAGATTTAGAAAACGGTACACCATTCGCTCAGTGGTACACTGAGGGAACGTGTAATGTAGTAGAATCTGCTTTATCTCGTTGGCTTGCAGATGAAGAAACAAAACAACAACCTGCTCTCATGTACGAAGGGGAAAACGGAACAACAAAATCATTTACATATGAAGAGCTCGATAGCTGGGTGAGCCGAGTTGCAAATGGACTAAAGAATTCCGGAATTGAGAAAGGTGATCGCGTAACGATTTATATGCCAATGATTCCTGAAACAGTTGTTGCCATGCTGGCAGTAATGAAAATAGGTGCGATTATTTCTCCGATTTTTTCAGGATTTGCTTCTGATGCAGTCATGACGCGCGTACAGGCAGCAGGATCCAAAATGATTATTACAGCGGATGGATTCTCGCGCCGTGGTAAAATCGTTTCTTTAAAAGATGAGGTGGATAAAGCGTGTGAACAATGCCCGTCTGTTGAGAAAGTTGTCATTGTTCGTCATGCTGGAAATGATTTTACACCTCATAATTATGATCTTTCATGGAGCGTTTTAGAAAAAGAAAAACCACTTACACATGCTGAAGAAATGAAAAGTGATGACCCGCTTATGCTCATTTATACATCTGGGACGACTGGTAAGCCAAAAGGAACAGTACACACGCACGCCGGATTTCCTCTGAAATCTGCATTTGATGCAGGGTTTGGTATGAATATTAAGCAAGGTGATCGTGTATTATGGGTTACTGATATGGGCTGGATGATGGGACCGTTCTTATTATTTGGTTCACTTATTAATGGTGCAACAATGGTAATGTATGAAGGTGTTCCAGATTATCCGGAAGCAGATCGATTATGGGAAACGATTGATCGATATCAAATTACGCATCTTGGGATTTCACCAACATTAATTCGAGCATTGATGGCAAAAGGTGATGAGTATGTAAAGAAACATTCCCTAGCAAGTTTAGAAGTTTTTGCATCAACAGGTGAACCTTGGAATCCTGACCCTTGGATGTGGCTTTTTGAAACAGTTGGTAAAGGGAAGGTGCCAATTTGTAATTATTCAGGTGGAACAGAAATTTCTGGTGGGATCTTTGGAAACGTTTTAGTTAAACCAATTGCACCGATTAGTTTCAATGCATCTTTACCTGGAATGGCAGCTGTTGTATTAGATGAACAAGGTAATCCAATTCGTGATGAAGTTGGAGAATTATGTTTAGAAAAACCATGGGTCGGAATGACAAAAAGCTTCTGGGGAGATGACGAGCGCTACGTTAATACGTATTGGTCACGTTTTGAAAATAAGTGGGTGCACGGTGATTGGGTAATCTATGACGGAGAGCAATATATCATTACAGGACGTTCTGATGATACATTAAATATTGCCGGGAAGCGTATTGGACCAGCGGAATACGAATCAATTCTTGTAAAGCATCATGATGTAATAGAAGCAGCAGCAATTGGTGTACCAGATGAAGTAAAAGGCGAAGTTTGTCACTGCTTCATTGTTTTACGTGAAGGAACTATATTTACACATGAATTAAAGATAGAGTTATTAAATTTAGTAAACTCTCACATTGGAAAAGCGTTATGTCCAAAGGATATTCATGTTGTAGAAGACTTACCGAAAACACGCAATTCTAAAGTAATGAGACGAGTAATTAAAGCAGCTTACTTAGGGAGAGAATTGGGAGATTTATCTTCACTTGTAAATCCGGAAGTTGTCTCTTATATTCAGGGATTACAATCTAGTCAAATATAAAACAAGACATGAGCCCCGTATAAAAGGGGCTCATGTCTTGTTTTATGATGGATAGATTTTTTGTATTGAGAATCTCCTTTAATATGAATGAAAAGCACATACATTATCTATGCCAAATTGAAATAAAGATTAATTTTGTAGTTCCTTTGCCGAATAATTCATGTATAAGTCTATAAATATGGGAATTGTTCATCTATAAAACTAAAGTTTTATAGAAAAAGTTTCATAAATTTTTTGCTGTCCTAATGAAGTTATGTGTATCGCTCTTGATTGTTCGAACTTAGTAATCCAATTTTGTTCTAACATTCGTACCAGAATTGCATTTCCCAGTGCACCTGCAATATGGTGTTGTCTCTCGGTCCAATCTAAACAACATCTGGAGAATGCACGTCTTTTATTGTGTAATCGTTCTAAGTTCACACCGAAATCTGAAAAAAATGCTTCACCGACTTTTGTTACTGTAAATTCAGTATCCTTTTTTATTAATATTTGTTTATTTAATAAAGCATTTGTAATCTCAACTCCTAATTTTTCTGCTAAATGATCATAGCATGTTCTTGCATATTGAATTTCTTTATTTTCTTTTGCTTGTTTAAAAGATCGAATTGGTTCGCAAGGGGCAATGTATAATAGCTTTTCTAGTGATTCTGCTAGCTCATGATTTGCCAATTTGTAATAACGATGTCTGCCATGCTTTTCTACTTCAACAATTTGTGCCTCATATAATTTATTGAGATGAAAACTGGCTGTTTGTGGTTTGATTTTTGCAACATGTGCTAATTCAGTAGCGGGATGGGCGCGCCCATCCATAAGGTGAACCAAGATAGTTGCTCGTGATGTATCACTAATTAAGGAAGCGATTTTCGCTATATTTTCATTCATCCTCTTCACTCCTTTTTTACATCCATATTTCGATGATAATGGAAGTTTTTATGTTTTACAATACAGATAAAGAATCAAAATTAGGAGTGATAATATGAATTCGGAAATAAGTAAACTATTAGGCAAAGAGATACAGCCAAAGATTTTATATTATGGAATGCCAATTTATTTATTATCAACATTAAATGAAGATGGGACAACAAATATCAGTCCAATGTCTTCTTCATGGGCATTAGGAAAATATATGATTTTAGGCATTGGTTTGGGAGGGAAATCGGTTGGAAATCTTGAAAGGAGTAGAGAATGTGTTATTAATTTCCCTTCTGCATTGCAGTGGAAACAAGTAGAAAAAATCGCACCCTATACTGGAGTAAAACATGTCCCAGTTTATAAACAAGAAATGGGGTATACATATCAAAAAGATAAATTTACAATGGCTGGTTTTACACCATTGGATTCACAGTCAGTAAAGCCACAACGTATTAAAGAATGCCCACTACAAATCGAAGCAAACGTAAAACAAATTAGGATTCCAGAATATGATCCTTTCTTTGCAATTGTTGAAACCGAGGTTGTTCATGTACATGCGCATGAAGAGATAATAAAAGGGGAAAACCATATTGATCCGCAAAAATGGAGTCCGTTATTTTATAATTTTAGACATTATTTTTCAATAGGAGAAGAGTTAGGGAAGAATTATCGAGCTTGAAATCTTAAAAGGAGTCAGGGGAAATGATCAAACTTGAGTATTTTGAAAGAAACAATTTTAAGCAACTTATAGATTGGATTGATTCGGAAGAGTTTTTATTACAATGGGGCGGTCCGGCATTTTCATACCCATTACAGAACAAACAATTAGAGAAGTATATAGCGAATGCAAATTATGAAAATGCAAATGTATTTGTTTATAAAGTGATAGATCAAGAAACGAAAAAGGTTATTGGGCATATTTCACTTGGAAAAATTGACCGAATAAATAAATCTGCAAGAATTGGGAAAGTTTTGGTTGGTGATACAAGTATGAGGGGAAAATCTATTGGGAAAAAGATGATGGAAGCAGTGCTCAATGTTGCATTTGTACAATTAAAATTACATAGAGTCTCTCTCGGAGTGTTCGATTTTAATTCAGCTGCTATTACATGCTATGAAAAAGTGGGATTTGTAAAAGAAGGGTTATTAAGAGATGCGAGGAAAATAGGAGATGAATATTGGAATTTGTGGGAAATGAGTATTTTGGAATATGAATGGTTTAATAGAATGTAACTAAAATTTATCTTAAAATGATATGATGTAACTGATGGAGAAGATATTAAACTAATTGGAAAAATTATAAAAATCTAATTTAGTTTCTTTTAAGTGCTCAGGTATAAATAGCTATTTATCTTTCAAACGAATACTCTATTGATATGTTCTTGGATAGCGCTCTTTATACAAAATAGTACTATAAAATAAAAGAATTTTCTGTATAAGTAATATAATGGTATTAACTGGATACATATTAAAAGGAGCGATATTTAGTGGAAACTTTATTTCGATACAATTGGCAAGTAAGAGATCAATGGTTTGAATGGTGTAAACAGATTTCGGAAGAAGATTTACTCTGTAAACGTGTTGGAGGAGTAGGGAGTATTTTAGAAACTTTATTTCATATTGTAGATGTAGAGTATAGCAGGATACGTGCGCTTCAAGGGAAAGCAGATTTCGAACTGAAGTTTGAAGATTATAGAACGCTAGAAAAAGTGAAGCAGCTTTCTGATTCCTTTCGAACTAAAATGGAAGACTTTACACAAACATGGTCAAGTAATTTAGAGAATAAAATATTAACAGCCTCATGGACTGATGAGACGTTCAAATATGGCGAGGTTCTACGTCATGTGATTGCTCATGAGATCCATCATATTGGTCAATTATCTATTTGGGCAAGACAATTGAATCTTCAGCCTGTGTCAGCAAATTTAATTAGAAGAGGTTTAATGAAAGAAGCTGGGAATTCTATTTTGTAAAAATCTATAAAGTGGTGGTTGTTTTGAAAAGTATTATACCTAATAAAATTCATATCATTGGTTCTGTTGGAAGTGGAAAAACAACCTTAGCAAGAGCATTATCTTATCAATTAAATATTCCTTATTATGAGCTAGATAATGTTGTTTGGAGAAGGACTAAAAATGGAGATATAAGAAATACACCTAAGGAAAGAGATGAACAACTTTACAATATTGTAAATTCAAATGCTTGGATTATTGAAGGTGCCCATCATAAATGGGTATCGCAAAGCTTTCAAAAAGCAGATTTAATCATATTCTTAGATGTAAGTGTAGTGAAGAGGATAGTCAGAATAATAAAAAGATTTATTTTGCAGTTACTTAACCTGGAAAAGGCTAACTATAAGCCCACATTTAAAATGTTAATGAAAATGTTTAAGTGGACGAATGATTTTGAAAAAGATAGTAAATCAGAAATTTTGAGGATGTTAAAACAGCATGAGGAGAAATTGATTATTCTGAAAGATAATACAGAGATGAAAGTATCGAGAGTAGGATTGTCACGCTTAAATCGAGACATTTTAATCGGAAAAGTTGTGATAAAAATTGACTAAATAAAATTCATGTAAATGAAATGAAGATATAAAGCGAAAACACCAAGATATTAGATGTGAGTCCTATACCTTGGTGTTTTTTTGAAAAAGTACATACATTAAGAAAAAACTTTTTGTTTTATAGACTTCAATCATTTCAAAAATAGTAAGGCTTTGTTCATAGTACAACTTGAATAAACAACGGCGTAATAAGTCGGTTGTAAATATAGTAAGAAAATGAATTGATAAATAAAGTTTACATAGGAGAGATATGATATGGATAGAAATGGTTGTTTTGTCGGAACAGATGGTGAACAAGATGTTAAGTTTTCCATTATCATACCTGCACACAATGAAGAAAAATATATTGGTAGATGTCTTGATTCCATTGTGGTTGCATCCAAATTTTATAAAAATCAAGTCGAGGTAATTGTTGTATTAAATCGTTGTAGTGATTGCACAGAAGAAATTGCACAATCTTATCATTGTATAACTTTACAAGATGAGAATAAGAACCTATCTAAAATTAGAAATGCTGGGGCGAAAATAGCTCGAGGAGAAATCATTGTTACAATTGATGCTGATAGCTGGATGAGTGAGAATATGTTAAGAGAAATAGATAAGCATTTAGAAACTGGAAAATATATAGGAGGGGGAGTAAAAGGGAAATTTGAACGTATTTCATTAGGAATTATTGTTTCAGGATTATTGTTAATTATTCCTCTCATTTTCAAATATGGATTCGTTTCTGTCGGAATGTTTTGGTGTTATAGAAAGGATTTTGAAGCTATTGGTGGTTTTAATGAGGATTTATTAATGGCTGAAGATGCGGAATTTGCAATGCGTTTAAAAAAATACGGTAAGATCCATGGAAAAAGCTTTACTACCATTAAAAAAGCTTATATGACAACATCTTGTAGAAAATTTGATGAGCATGGTGATTGGACTTTAGTAAAGAGACCTCAAATTATTTTGGCATATTTAAAGGGAACAAATAAGAAGTATGCAGATGAATTATACTATGAAAAGAAAAAAGGGAAATAAGGAAAACCGACTTTTTTAGAAAATACAAGCCGGTTTTTTTATGTGAAAGAGGCTTTTTAGTTAAAAATCCTCTGAATCTTTTTTTCGTATATGTACGAATAGTGAAATGGCAATAATAACAAAAATTATTATTGTTTGTAAAAATAGATTTTTAAACTGAAGCAGAGATATCCACGATATCAAATAATCCTTAACAGATTGAAGAGATGGAAGGTGAGTAGGCTCGGAACCATAAGTAAATAGTTTTTTTGTTTCGATAAAAGCACTATTTTCTCCATTTGCCTCCATTACAATCGAAATAAACCTCTTGTTTCCTTGTTTTGCTGTACTAGCAAAACTATATCCAGCAGGATTTGAAAAGCTAGTTTGTAAACCATCGACTCCTTTGAATTTTATTTTACTATCAAGTGAATACAACATTTTATTTGTATTGAAAACATGTATATCTTTGAAGGTGAATTGATAAGAAGTTAATTGGGTGATTTCTAATATCATAGGATAATCCGTTATTAAATGCTGGGCTAGTTTCGAGGCATCTAAGGCTGTTATTTTAGATTCTTTTTGTTTATTTATTACGCCGGTTGCATTTGCAAAATACGTTTTATTAGATAATCCTAATTGTGTCGCTTTTTCATTCATTAAATTCGTAAAGTCTTGTTCGCTTTTTGAAATATGTTCTGCTAAAAATACGGCCGCACTATTATCAGATGCAAGAACCATTGCATGAAACAAATCTCGAATCGTTATTTGATCTTCAAAAGTTATATCGATATTATTTCCTTCCATTTGAATGGAAGAATTACTTATTTTCACACGATCATCCCACTTGATTTTTCCTTTTTGTATTTGTTCTAACACAATATACTCTGTCATCATTTTTGATAAACTTGCTGAGGAGAAAGGGGTATCTTCATTTTTTTTATATACAATCTCTTCTGATGTTGCATCTATTAAAATAGCTGATTTCGCTTTAATTGAAGGTCCGTTTACATAGAAATAAAAATAAAAAACAAGAATTGCAGTAATAAGAAAAGACAATATAAGAAGCACCAAATTCTTAAAATGTTGCATAAGCTATCCTCCTTGTATATCGATATTACTAGTGTAAAAATTAATCTTTAACTAGGAGGAAAGAAAAGGTAAAGAATTTCTAAAGAATTATAAGGAATATATAAATTTTGGATAATTATGGTCATCATGAGGAAATAAACATGTATTTTCACTCACATTTAAACATAAAGAAGATTTAGTAGTAGAGGACAGGAATGAATTAGTAATGGATAAATTAGGAATTCTTAAAGAGTAAATTTTTTCAATTTATTTAACGTAGAAGTAAATTACGAAGTGGAAGTAACAGTTAGAGGTGGAGAATTTTCTTAAGTACAGTGGGGGAAAGTGAAGAATCATTTGGAATTATTGAAAAAAATCAACTTTCGCAGGTACAAACTGTTATTTAATACAATCTACTTAAATAAACAAACTGATTCCAAATCAGTTTGTTTATTTCTCACTATTCTTTAGTCCCTAAAACATCTGTATTTGGAGGCTCATAACCCATCTGGCGTGCCATAGCTACAATCCATGTGAAATGCGTACATTCTAGGTTTTTATTCTTTATATTGATAGTGATAAGTTGATAGATCGGAAATAAAACCCCATGGAATTTTTCCATGGGGTTTATCAATCAACACAACAAAATCACTATTATATTTAGAATATAGTACTTTTCTTGTTCTAATAGGTGATTTTTTTAGTGGATTTTTAGTTGTTGAGATAAATGCTTTTTATTGCTTATATGAAAGAAGCTTCACAGTAAATGTTGTTTGTTCAGTATCGCTATATACCTCAATCGTTCCATCGTGAATCTCCACAATACTTTTTGCAATCGCTAATCCAAGGCCTGATCCTCCCGTGTATGCAGAACGGGATTTTTCAACACGATAGAAGCGTTCAAAAATATGTGCTAAATCTGTACTTGGGATAGGCTGTCCGTAATTTGTAATATCGATTACAATCATGTTTCCGTCTTGATAAGCTGTTATATCAATAAATTTCCCATCATTACCATACGTTATAGCATTCATAATTAAGTTCTCAAATACACGTACTAATTTATCTCCATCAGCAAGGACCATAAGTTTTTCTGGTGGAAATGAAAGTCTACACTCAATATTGGCTTCCTGGAATTGCATACGAAATTGAACAGATAGTTGACCAAGTAGTTCAATTATATCAATAAGTACAGTATTTAGTTGTAACTCGTTATTTTGAACACGCGTATACTCAAATAAGTCATTCATTAGCATGTTTAATCGATTTACTTTGTCATAAATAACTTGAATATAATGACGTAATTCTACTTCATCTCTGTAATTATCATGATGTATGAGATTAACATAGCCAACTATGGATGTTAGCGGTGTCCGTAAGTCATGTGATACATTTGTGATGAGTTCACTTTTGGCTTGTTCAGTTTGACGTTCTTCTTCAATTGAAACTTTTAACTGCTCTACAATGTGATTGACACCAGTTGCTAAGTCTTCTAAATAATTATGTTGTAAAATAGATACTTTATGATTAAAATTACCATCCGCAATATAACGAATTTCGTCAATCATTTGCTTTATGCATACTTCATAATATAGTTTTTTTTCGTGACGATAGAAAATATAAACATAGAATGAAAAAATTGAGAATAAAAACAGATAGGATCCCATCATTGTCCAAAGAGACTCCTTTAATCCCATATACTTTTCGTAGCCGACGATTCTGACAAATTCTCCACTTAATGCCGTTAATGTAAGGGAACTGTCAATTACACTCGTAACAAGACGGGATATGACAACCTCGGTAATTGGTGTAAGCAAAATAGATATTAAAAGCCAAAAAACAATTTTCCATTTCGGAATGACTTTTAATATGTCAAATGTCTCATTTCTCAATTTTATAACCTACTCCCCAAACAGTATGGATGAGTTTTTCACCATTCGTTCCTGTTTCAAGTTTTTCTCTTAGGTTACTAATATGAACCATTACAGTTTTATTGGAACCATAACCATCCTCATTCCAAACTCGTTCAAATATTTCCTCTGAACTAAATACTCTACCAGTATTGCTGGCAAGTAAATATAAGATATCAAATTCAATAGATGTAAGTTTAATATACTCTCCATTCACTTTCACAGTATGATTATGTTTATGTATTTCAACAGAGCGGATGCGAATAATACCATCATCATTAAGTGATGTAACTTGTTGGAATGAAGATCTACGTAATAGCGCTTTAACTCTAGCTATTAATTCTAATGGATTAAAGGGCTTAATCATATAATCATCTGCACCTGTCATAAGACCTAGGATTTTATCCATATCTTCGGCTTTTGCACTTAGCATAAGAATAGGTACCGTATTTTCTTCTCTAACTTGCTGGCAAACTTCTAGTCCATTTCGTTTTGGCATCATAATATCTAATATCATAAGGTCAATCTGATAAAGTGAGAGCATGTGTAACGCTTCATCACCATCATATGCTTTATAAATGCTGTAGCCTTCATTTCGTAAATAAACGGCTAGTAATTCTACAATTTCTTTATCATCATCAATAATTAAAATGTTTCTTTCCATCATATACTTAATTCCTTTCTTTGCATTCCCTCATCATTAATATAATAACAAACATTTAGGCATTTGGGAGTTAAGATCATACATAAAATTTCATGTAACGTATTGAAAAGAATTAAAAAAATACATCACGAATAAAAACAACAGGATAATTTGTTTCCTTAGGATATGTTGAAACAAAGTTTTATTGAGGAGAAAGTAGCGTGTTACATAAAAAACTATATACATTTGAATCCAGTGGAGCTTGGAAAAGTGATATAAAAAAGTTTTTATTAGATTGGGATTTGAAATATAAAATAAGTGGAATTTGAATTATTTAAAAGGAATAGTAGATTAGAAAGGATCTAGAAGAGGATGTGAAGTACTTACGAAGAATAAAGAATTAATAAGGTATTTACATAAAAAGTGGATTCCATGTTATGAGCGAAAAAACATTGGTGAATTATTCAAATGAAAATAGGGGGAAGTGAAAAGTGTAATGAAACGTATTGCAATTGTATCCGCATGGGAACCAGAGCTTACATACTTGTATCAGTATTATCCAAGCCATCGTGTAGAAAAACGAGCTGCTTGGGAATTTCATTTTCATTCTATAAATGAATTAGAAATAATCTCTGTAATTACTGGTGTTGGAAAAGTGAACTGTGCTAGTTGCGTACAGTTACTAATAAGTGAATTTAAGCCTGAACGGTTATTTATGACAGGCATTTGCGGAAGTTTATCTGAGAAAGTAAAGAATGGTCATATTGTTGTTGCACTTAACACACTACAGCATGATGTAACCGCTGCGGGAACAGGAACGGATAGTTTCGATTTATATACTGGTAGAGCAGCTCCTATTGAAACAACGAAATACCTTGTAAGACAAATAAAAAAAGTGCGTGCTTATGATCCAGTACATTTTGGAACTTTCATATCCGGAGATCAGCGTATTCGCAGTACGGAAATGAGATATTTACTACATACTGTATATGGTGCAATAGCTGTTGATCAAGAAATAGCTGCTTTTGCATACGTATGTCATGTGAATAAAAAGCCTTTTCTTTGTTTGAAAGCAGCTTCAGATCAGGCAAATGATAAAACTGTAGAGGAACAAAAGGTGTTTAAAATGTTAGCCTGTGAGAGAGCATGTGAATATTTAATTGCGTTTTTACGCGTTTACGAATTAACTACATCTCATCAATAATACGATGTATAAATCTATATCCTTTAAAAGGAGCCTAACTTTAGTCATGAAAATAATAAATAAAGTAGCAATTATTGGTGCAAACGGAAAGGCTGGTAAATACCTTATAACTCAAGCACTACAAGAAGGATACTTTGTACGTATTCTCACACGAAATCCACAAATATTTAAAATATCGCATAAACATTTGGAAGTTGTAAAAGGAGATGCTCGCGATATTTCTGCAATACGTCGATTACTACAAGGCTGCAAGGCTGTTATTAATGCAGTGGGGAAACCTAAAAAAGAATCATATATATTTAGTACGGTGACAAATCATATTTTAAAAGTAATGGAAGAATACAGAATCAAGCGATATATTCTTGTTTCTGGAGGATCATTGGATGTACAAAGAGATCAAAAGAGTATATTAAATAAACTAGGAGCAATGTTATTTCGTGTGTTTCTTTCGAATATGATGAAAGATAAGTATAAGGAATTACAAGTGATACAAAATAGCAATGTGGATTGGACTATTGTGCGGTTACCTTTTGTTGTAGACGGACAAGGGAGTGGTAAAATCAAAGAGAGTATCAGAGATTTACCAGGGATTAAAATTCAAAATGGAGATATTGCGCCGTTTGTTATAAAGCAAATTAATGATGAAATGTATAGCAGAAAATGTCCATTTATTTCAAATTAGTGGGAAAGGTAGATGAAAATTTTACTATGTTTCATTATAAAAAATGTAGCGAAGCAGATATAGATTTAGTATACGAAGCTTTTCGAGATGGTTTTTCTGATTACATTATAAAGATGGAAGTTTCAAAAGAAGACTTTATAAAAAGATTTTTCGGTCCAGAAGGTAATAAACTTGAGTATTCTTATATAGCGTTGGATGAAAATAAATCAATTGGAGTTATACTTGGTGGAATTAAAGAATATGAAAGTATAAAAACAATGCGATGTGGCACATTAGCGCTTCATCCGGACTATCGTGGGGTTGGCGTTAGTCATAAATTATTTGAATTTCATAAAGAAGAAGCGATAAAAAATGGATGTCAGCAACTTTTTCTTGAAGTCATTGTCGGTAATGATAGAGCGATTCAATTTTATACGAAGTTAGGGTATGAAAAAGTATATGATCTGTCTTACTATAATTTGAGGGACACTTCTATTTTGACAAGTAAGAGTGTACAAAATATAGAAATAAGGAAAATTAAGTTTGGCGAATTTCAAAACGGGATACAAAAATGGTTAAACTTCCATATAAATTGGCAAAATGATATCGATTATATGGAGAAAACTGAAAATAATACGTATTATGGAGCTTATATTAATGATGATTTAAAAGGATGTATATGTGTTAGTGACAATGGTAAGATAAGTTTATTATTTGTTGATAAAAAATATAGAAGAATTAGAGTGGCTACAAGTCTATTACAAACTGTAAGCAAAGAATTACAGCTTCCCAGTCTTTCTATTGGATTCCCTAATAATGGTTTACTTGAAGGATTTGTAAAAAAATGCGGATTCGAGAAGAGTTCGTTGGCTCAGTATGAAATGTATTATACATTGTAACGTTTAGAGGAAAATAGAAAAATCTTTTAGCTGCATACTTTCAAAGAAACTGAAGGATTTATATTTTTATAGACATCATAAGTTTTTATTTGCTTTTTCATGTGTTTTGTGTGAAATTTTAAAAAAACGGGCATATGTTTGTTTTTCGAGTTTAAATGGAGGTATGACTATGTTAGCTCTAATAGAGAAAATAGATAATGAATATGTAGCTCAATTTAACCGTTCATTAAATCATGCAGTAGAACAAGTTTGGGCTGTATTAACAGAGAATGATAAACTAGCAAGATGGATGCCAAACCTTTATGTAGAGAATCTACGAAAAGGAGGTATTATAAAATTTGATATGATGGATGGCTCAGGGAATTTTATTGATATCAATATTTTAGACTGTCAAGTAAATTCTGTATTAGAATTTACTTGGGGAGAAGATCGTGTTCGATTTGAAGTACATAAAAATCCAGATGGTTGTCTATTAATATTAAAGGAATTTATTCATGAAATAAATGAACACACACCAAAAGATTTATCTGGATGGCATATATGTTTAGAAATTTTTTCTGCTGTATTAGATGGTCATGACATGGATTTTCCAAAAGATGAATGGGAAAAATGGTATAAAAGATATAAGTTAGTAATTAATAAAATCGAAAATAATGATTTAAATTAATCGTATTATTATGTGATAATTACAGATTAAAAAAGCTTTTATCGTGAAATAAAAACTATTGATTATATATGATGAATGAAATAAATACAGAAAAGAGTACATAATTGTTAACAATAATAAAAAACAGCACATAAGTTTGATTTGCAATGTTCTCGACAAAAAATGATTAAATTACATTTCTCTTAGATTGATTAACTGATGCCTAATACAAAAAGCAACAAAACAGGAGAAAACTTGCTTTGTTGCTTTTTAAATACACTTAAATTTCATAAAGAGGAACACAGTGTAGATTGCAATATAAATGTAAAATTAGCACAAATTATCAAAAAAAACTTTTGTTTGAATTATAAAATGTGAATATACAGAGGGTTGAGGAATGTATCACTTTGAAAGAATACAAAACCTAAATATATTGAAAAGAACTTATAAGACCAATTAAGGAATAACCTAAGGAGAGAATAAAATGAATATTGAAATGGTTTTTGGAGATTTCCCAGTATTGGAATCTGTTAATCTAGTATTAAGAAAAATCGAAGAGGTACACTTACAGGAATTATATTCGATCTACGACAATGACAAGGTATTTGAATATTGCGGTATCATTCCTAAACATAACTTACAAACGGTAAGAAAGATGATTGGTCATTTTGATAGGGATTATCATAAAAAAAGCAGAATTAAATGGGGTATCTTTCAGAAGAATCAAAGTGATAAATTGGTTGGAATTATTGAATCTATGGATTTTAATCAAAAAGTGAACATGGTATCTATTGGATACTTTTTGGCAGAGGATTATTGGGGTAAGGGCATTGCAACTGAATCTGTTCGTATGGTAGTAAAATTTTTATTTGAAGAAGTTAATGTAAACAGAATTCAAGCGGAGGTCATGCCTGTAAACGAGGTTTCAAAGAAAGTCCTCTTAAAGAACGGTTTTATAAAAGAAGGGGTGTTAAGACAAGCTTCTTTATGGTCTGGTAAAGGAGTGATTGATTTAGAAATATATGGAATCCTTAAAGAGGACTACATACAAAATTTCAATTAAAATGATACACCTATTTATTTTCATCTCGCTTTAATGGGATAAAATTTAAAGAAAGAAAAAAGTTAGGTAGTGGATAAAGCCGCGCTGATTAAAGTTTCACTTTATCAAGGATAGAAGGATAGTGTTAATGTAGGTGTTATTAAATCTGATTATATCAAGATTTTATTATGTAATTATAATACCTTAAAAATAGAATTATAGATACAATTAACCCCCTAGGTAATGGAGAATTGATACTCACGTTATGTCATTGTTTAAATTAAATTTGTTCTTCGAAATAATAGTAATATATAGGAGAGACTAATGTTTAAAATAAGAGGTTTTTCAAAGCTATAATGAACAGAGTGGAGAAATGAAACTTTGGAGTCGTCCTGATTTTTTTATTATTTAGTTCTTATTATTATGAAAAACTTTTTTGCGAGGCAATATGTTTTTCTGAAACCATTTTATACGCAACTTGTTATATCCAAGTTCCAATGTTTTTATATTTATTTTATATTCGAACTACAATCATTGTGGTAATATATTTTAATAGAGTATATTTTTACCAAATTACTCTTAACATTATCATAGGGGGATACATATGAAAAAAAGAATAGTTTCAGTTATTTTATCGTCGGCTATTTTATTTCCTACTATTTCACATGCACAGGAAAATTCTAAGCAAGAAAAACAGAATCAAAGATTTCAAAAAACACCTGCTGTACAACAGCAAAAATCAATTCATATAAAAACAGAACTTTCACCAGAAATAAGGAATAGTGATATTAAAGGAAATAAACATGGTATTCAATACTCTAACCAAGAACGTAATACGGTCAAAGCTCCAAGAAATGGATGGTTCTCTTATAATGGATACTGGTATTATTTTAAAAACGGATCGTTATATCATGGTTGGCTACAAGACGGAGGGAAATGGTATTTTTTATTGAATGGTTCCGGGGCAATGGCAACAGGATGGTATAAGGTGGATGGCAAAAACTATTATTTTAATTCCAGTGGTCAAATGCAGACAGGTTGGGTACATGACGGTGTAAGTTGGGCATATTTTAAAGCGGACGGCTCACAGCAAACTGGTTGGTTTCAAAATGGTGGGTATTGGTATTATTTACCTAAAGATAAATATATGAGTACTGGCTGGAATCACATTGATGGAAAGCTTTATTATTTTAATTCCAACGGTCAAATGCAAACAGGTTGGGTACATGATGGTGTAGGTTGGGCTTATATGAAACAAGATGGATCACAACATGTTGGATGGTTAAAATATGATGGCAAGTGGTATCATTTTTATGCAGGATATCATATGACTAGAGGTTGGATTTTATTAGATGGTTATTATTATTATTTTGATGCAAATGGTATTTTACAATATTCTCAGAAAGCTTGATGTAATTACATAGAAGGAATTTTCTACCCTTTCTTAATGAGTAGGAGTTTATGAGGATTTGTTTATTGAGATTCGATCCCTAGAAGAAGATTTTAATAAGCGGTGTTATCTGATTAAAAGTGAAGGGTTAAAACGAAAAAGCACATCATTGTGCTTTTTTCGTTTTAACAATCATTTAATAGTTCAGTTAGAAGTAAAAGCTTATCCAAAAATATCAAGGCCAATCACTTCATTATTAGCCTCATCGACGACCAAGACAATTTGTTCAGCAAATATCTGAAAGGATCGAATAGTTATTGATTCCTTTAAATCATCATATAAATACCAATCAGTTGGTGTTTTGCTTGTAAGTCATCATCTTGAAAGAAATATAATATTATTATGTAAACTAATAATGATAAACTAAGACTCTATTTTGAAAAATATAATTTCAAAATAGAGTCTTTTAGTACAGGTTAAATTAAGTAAAACGTAGGCTTAATTACTCATATTTTTTCTAATAACGCTAATTCCTCTTCAACAAAACACATCAAATCCTTAATTGTTTCACCAGAAAAGTCAAATCGAATTCCAGCTGCTTCATATACTGTTTTTACAGACTTAGAACTACCTAAAGATAAAGCTTTTTTATAGTTTTGCAATGCTTGCTGAGGGTTTTCTTTATATTGTTTATACATTTGTAAAGCGCCAATTTGTGCAATTGCGTATTCAATATAATAGAAGGGTACTTCAAAAATATGTAGAACAGATAACCATTGTGCGACGATCCAATTTTTATAGCCATCTGTATTTACGATGCTTGAATTATATAGAGAAGAAAGTTCTAAAAACTTAGCATTTCTTTCTTCGACAGTATGAGTTGGATTCTCATACAACCAGTGTTGAAATTGATCAATAATCAGTGTAATTGGTAAATACTCTATAATTTGTGTTAATTGTTCTCGCTTAGCTTGTTTAAAATCTTCTTGATTATTATAAAAAACATCCCAGTTGTTCATTGTAAATAGTTCCATTGTCATACTTGCTAATTCAGCAGTCTCCATTGGTAAATGTTGATATTGATGTATCGAAATATCTTTCATTAAATCATGATGAATACAGTGACCCATCTCATGTAAGAAAACAACAACATCATCTTGTGTTTTTGTTAAATTCATAAAAATAAATGATAACTTAGATGCGGGTAAATATTCACAGAATCCACCAGGTGCTTTCCCTTTTCTGCTTTCCAAATCTAGATGGTTATGCATTTTTTCTAGAAGAGCTGAAAAACTTGAATCAATCTCTGCGAAAAGTGTTTTGCTTTTTTCTATTAATTCATTTTCATTTTTTACAGGGTGTAAAGGTTTATGATCTGCAGGTACAGCATGTATATCCCACGGACGTAACGTATCTACCCCAAGCTTTTCCTGTAATTCTTTATGCATTTTTTCTTGAAGCGGCACAACGTATTTACGAATAGATTCAGCGAATTTATTGCATTGTTCGGCCGTATAATCAAAACGCTCGTATTTTTTAAACATGTAGTCACGATAATTCATTAAACCAACGTTCCTAGCTTTTTTTGTTCGAAGCACAATTAACTGATTTAAGATTTCTTGAATTTCATTCTCTACGGATAAAAACTTTTCAGAGATAGCAGTCATCGCTTTTTGACGAATGCTTCGATCAGAATCTTGTAGATATATTCTTAATTCAGAAAGGTTTACCTCTTCACCGCCCCACATAGAAGAGAGATTACCAGTGATTTCAAAATATCTTGTTATTAACTCATCTTCAGTAACCTCTAAACTAATATTTTCTTCGTTAAAGAGGCTTCGAATGTTTTGGATTTTTGTATCTAAGAATCCAAACTGAGAGGGATCTAACTGGAAGCGATAGGGTGATTCATAATATTTTTGATCTAGTAGACTTTTATAACGTTTTAATGTAGGCTGTACATTTTTTTGATCAAAGTCAAAAGCTTCTTTTACCTTTATATCATTTGTATTTCGTTGAAAAGCAATATAATGTTGCATGAGTTGCTCATTGATAGAATTTAAAGTCTGTGATTGTTGTATTAACCAATTCTCAAGTTCTTGATTAGAAGATATTGATACGTTTAATAATGTATCCAATTCTTTTGTTAGTTCAGCTATATTACTAATATTAATAGGCATTACCTGCTGCATGAAAAATCCCTCACTTTTTATTTACTAATAGAGGTATTCTTTTCTTTTATATGAATTCCTTTTTTACCTAGGAAGTTTGTACCTACTATACCAAGAACAATCATTATGGTCCCAACGATATGATAGTATGCAATTTGTTCGTGTAAGAATAATACTCCTGCAATAATTGTAATAAGTGTAGATAGATTACTAAAGACACTCATTTTAGCTGCTTCCATATAAGACAATGAATAATTTAATAAAAATGCTGTTAGCAAAGAAGACAATAATCCTAAATATAAAATAGATATAAGAAATGTTCCGTTTGTAAATGGTTTAAAGTATATATTTACAGTACCTTCATTCATATGTTCAATGATAGCGATTAAATTGAAACTAAGAAACCCAATCATTGTCATCATATATGTTAAGTCTATTAACTTAAATTTCTTTGTCATTTTTTGTGCTAAAACATTGTAGCAAGCAGATGATAACGCTGATAGCAGAATAAAAGCAACTCCTATAAAACCAGTCTCATGAGTTCCTGTGCCATTCATAACAAATATATAAATAACACCAATTACAGAAATGAGTACAGATATTTTTTGCCATGCATTTGTAAATTCTTTTAAAAAGTAAGAAGCGAAAATCATTGTGAATATCGGAATGACAGCTTGGATAATCCCAGCTTCAGACGAGCTTGTATATACTAAGCCGACAGCCTGGAACGCAAAGAATAATGCTGGGTAAAAGATTGCTAGTGGTAAAAGTGAAAGTATGTTTTTAAATGAAATATTTAATAGTACCTTCATTCATATGTTCAATGATAGCGATTAAATTGAAACTAAGAAACCCAATCATTGTCATCATATATGTTAAGTCTATTAACTTAAATTTCTTTGTCATTTTTTGTGCTAAAACATTGTAGCAAGCAGATGATAACGCTGATAGCAGAATAAAAGCAACTCCTATAAAACCAGTCTCATGAGTTCCTGTGCCATTCATAACAAATATATAAATAACACCAATTACAGAAATGAGTACAGATATTTTTTGCCATGCATTTGTAAATTCTTTTAAAAAGTAAGAAGCGAAAATCATTGTGAATATCGGAATGACAGCTTGGATAATCCCAGCTTCAGACGAGCTTGTATATACTAAGCCGACAGCCTGGAACGCAAAGAATAATGCTGGGTAAAAGATTGCTAGTGGTAAAAGTGAAAGTATGTTTTTAAATGAAATATTTAATTTTACAAAACCAAAAATGATAGGAATAGTTGCTATTAAAAAAGCAACTGTAAAACGGTGTGCAAGTGTATCGAGAGGAGTTGTAACCGTTAATGCTAATTTCACAAACATAAATGAAAATCCGATAATAAAGGCATATACTAATGCGGCTGTATATGCTTTAGTTGTGTTTTTCATAATTTCACCTCATATAATTGATTTACTACTGGCCAGTATATGTACATGGTAATCTTTCTGAATCGGTGCTACAATGTGAACAAATACAAACTGTACCGGTACAAAATGGACGTTGAGGTGTAATCATGTATAAATATTTAAATGTATTAAATGATTTAGAAAGCATGATTCAAAAAGGAGAGATAAAAGAAGGTAGGAAATTACCGTCTATACGTTCACTCGTATCACAATATGAGTGCAACAAAGCAACCATTATACGTGCACTTCATGAATTAGAGAAGCGCCATATTATTTATTCCGTACCTCAAAGTGGATATTATGTGGTGAAAAAAATGGGGGATTATGAAGAAGATGAAACAGAGAATTTTGATTTTGCATCTTCAGCTCCAGATCCTGATGTATTTCCTTACTTAGATTTTCAACATTGTATTAATAAGGCAATTGATACGTATAAGAATGATTTGTTTATATATGGTACACCTAAAGGGCTGCCATCTTTAATTTCAATTGTGCAAAAACAACTAGCGAACTATCAAGTTTTCGCAAAAGAAGAAAATATCTTTATCACCTCAGGAGTGCAGCAAGCTCTAGTTATATTAACTTCAATACCCTTTCCAAATCAAAATGAAACGATACTTATTGAGCAACCGAGTTATCACTTATTTATTGAATATCTAGAAACAAATCGTACTCCTGTAATCGGAATAAAACGCACTGCTAAAGGTATTCATTTATTTGAGTTAGAAAAGATATTTCGAACGGGAAAGATAAAATTCTTTTATACCATCCCAAGATTTCATCATCCACTCGGCACTTCATATTCTAAGAAGGAAAAAGAAAAGATTATTTCTCTCGCAAAGAAATACAATGTATTTATAGTAGAAGATGATTATTTAGCAGATTTAGAACAAAACCCAAAGGTAGATCCACTATATAGTTACGATAATTCTTCACATGTAATCTATCTAAAAAGTTATTCGAAGATTATTTTCCCTGGATTACGTGTAGGTGTGGCAGTTATTCCTGCTTCTATTGCAGAAGCGTTTCATAAATATAAAAAGCTATTAGATATTGATAGTTCAATGATTTCCCAAGCTGCTTTAGAAATTTACATAAAAAGCGGGATGTTTGAACGACACAAACAAAAAATCCAATTGTCATATTACGCTAGATCTAAGGCGTTATCTGGAGCATTAGAAGAAGCTTATAAAGAAAATCAACATCTGTTTTGTAAAACAGAAAGCAAAATAGGAATACATACGTGCTTATCATTACATAAAAGTATTGTCACGGAAACGCTTATTAAAAACTTAGGGCAAAATCAAATATTTATAGAGACTGTTGATAAAAATTATTTGTCTTCTTTCCGTAAAGAAAAACTTTTAAAACTGAATGTATCAAATATGAAAGAAGATAAAATTAGGATAGGAATTCATAGAGTAATCGAGGAAATGAAACAAGTAAATCGTGTAGATTTCCATTTTAAGAAAGACTAACACTTCATATAGGAGGTTTATTATGAAGAAAAACATAATAGCCTTGTTGATATGTATTATCGTAGGAACCGGAGTGATAGTAATGGTTATGTATAATAAAGGAAGTGAAAATTGTAAAGGGGTTGCTATTCATATAAAGTCAGTTATTGTAGATGGCAACAACCTTTCTATATCGAATGTTAAAGTTTATGCAGACTCAATCGTAAATAAAGAACTTGCTATTTCAAATTCACAAGGTGAGTTCGAATTTTACACTGGTGTTTGTGGTAAGATTACGCTACAATTTGTTACTCCGGATGAGGAAATATATACAAAAAAGTATGATAGAGAGCATGTACCTAAATTAATTAGACTGGAAAATAAACATTAAGGAGAATTGTATATGAAACCATTACAAGGAAAAGTCGCAGTTGTAGCTGGTGCAACGCGTGGTGCTGGAAGAGGTATTGCAATGATGCTTGGTGAAGCAGGAGCAACTGTGTATGTAACAGGAAGAAGTACAAAGGGTAATTTATCATCAATGGGAAGAACAGAAACGATTGAAGAAACAGCAGAGCTTGTTACAAAACAAGGAGGAAAGGGGATTTCCGTACGTGTAGATCACACAGTGGAAGAGGATATTAAAGCATTATTTACAAAAATTCAAGATGAACAAAACGGCAAACTTGATATTTTAGTAAATGATGTTTGGGGCGGAGATCCGCTTACTGAATGGGGAAAACCATTTTGGGAACATGACTTACATAATGGATTACTTATGCAACAACGTGCTGTCCATTCACACATGATGACAAGTTACTATAGTACCCCCCTAATGGTGAACAATAAGAAGGGACTTGTAATTGAAATTACAGATGGTGTCGATTATCAGTACCGTGGTAACCTATATTATAGCTTAGCAAAAATCTCAACCATCCATTTGGCAGAAGCAATGGCGAAAGATTTAGAGGAACATCATATTACTGCTGTTGCGGTAAGCCCTGGATTTCTCCGTTCGGAAGCAATGTTAGATTTATTTGGTGTAACAGAAGAAAATTGGCAAGAAGGTGCAAAGAAAGATCCACACTTTATCGCATCTGAAACACCTTTCTTTATTGGTAGAGCAATCGCTGCTTTAGCAAGTGATTCGAACGTTCATAATAAAACAGGAAAAGCCCTTAGTTCTTGGGGGTTAGCGAGAGAATATGGATTTAAAGATATTGATGGAAGACAACCTGATTGGGGAAAATATTTTGAAGAGAATGTTTTAAAAGGACAATGAGTATTGTATAAAATGAAATGAAGACTAAGAACCATGTATATATCGGTTCTTAGTCTTCATTTTCGTTTGTATAAAAATTTTTGCTGCATCTTCATTCCTTCCAACGGTGGACAAAAGGTTGTTAAATATTGTTACGCTTTAGAACTTTTTAAAACTCATATCCATAATATATAAAACAGTGTGTGGATGATTATATAAGAGGGAGTTGAATGAATATGAATGTTCCATATTTTAACAATGAAATTCGAGTTCCTGCTGTAACATATACTTCAGCACAAGGTACACTTCAATCTGTTCAGCAGGCATTACAAGCGCAGGTACAAACAATGCAGATGCAAGGTATGCATTTTGACTATCCGTCTGTACAATATTATTATCCTACGTATATGACTCAGAATGGGATATATTTTTCAACAATTCCAATTGGTGCTGTGTACAATTTATAAAACTGATTTTATTACTCTTAATAAAATTAAGCTGTTCCAACTTGATTTTGATCTGCAACATCAGAATCAAATGTATTCGTTGCACTCACACCGTTAAAGGTATTAGTTACAAAAGCAACATTAGATGATCCTGAACCATTATAGGCTTTTGTATTCTCTTTCGGAGAAACATTATAGAAATCACCTAAGTTAAAAGAACCGTTACTATTTTGAACAACAAGATTTCCGACAACAGAGGGCATAGTCTTCACCTACTTTATTAGATTAGGGATTGTTAAAGTCACTATATGATTTATTTTTGTAAAAGTGCAGCTTAGCATAAAGCGAATTTGAGCGGAAGAGAAATGTATCGTATGAACCAAAGACATCATTGAACAAAAAATGCATAGATTTGTGGAATTGAGATGGACTCTTTTTTATTAATATTTCGTGCTATTTTGATAAATGCATTAAGAAAAAACATTGATAAGATTCCATTAACCCAAGAAAATGTAGTTATCGTTGTACATCTAAAAGCGATAAATCTATTTATAGTAAAAACGTGCAAGCTGTTTTCTATCAAATGAATAAAATACATTATTTAATGAATAGGGAAGTGAACTATACTTTGTCTAAATGTTTTTTAACTAGATTAACAGGGCGAGAAAAAGTGCCTCTTGTAAAAACAGATGCTTGCGGTTTAGTACTATTTAGATTTAATACTGATTTTACAGGACTTCGATTTAAATTGGTGCTTAATGATATAGAAATATTGACTGCTGTTCACATTCATCTAGGGACGCGAGGCGAAAATGGTCAGGTTGTCGCATTTCTTTTTGGACCAGTAACGCGTGGTATTAGTGTCAATAGAGGAGTGGTAACGGGAATAATTGTAGAAAGTGACCTTACTGGTCCTTTACAAGGTATGTCCTTGTTAGAACTAGCAAGAAAGATGGAAATCGGCAATTCGTATGTAAACGCTCATACGGAAAACCACCCAAACGGAGAAATTCGAGGGCAAATAAAAAGGTTTTAATCTTTCTTAACTGTATATAGTCTGTTCTTACAGGTTATAATTCCATATTTTTATTCCTTATAAGTATGATGACAAAAACCTTTAGCCATAATTATGACTAAAGGTTTTTGTTGTGGGGAAATTTATATAGAACCAATAATTTTTAAGGAGGTAAAGTTCATGGAAGATAATAAAAAATCAATTCTCGCTTTTATAGTGTTATTTCTAGGTTTAGTGTTCATTGTTGGAGGGATGGTTTATAGTTTGTGGGGACCATTTTAAATTCATTGGTGAACAATTGCCACCTAGGCAATTCAGTCATAAACTGTTTTCCATTTTTTATTAGTTAATGGACTTTATATATCATTTCAGAAATAAAGGAGAACATTTATAATGAATTATATGCTGTTTAAGGTTATAAATCGTCTTGCTGGACGAGGAACTACTATGGATGCGATAATGGTTTTTCTTTCACAGAAGACGCGTTATCTATACCTTTTCATATTAATATTTATGTGGTTTAGAAACAATTTCTACAAAAAAATTATTTTGTATGCAGGAATTTCAGCAGGAGTTACTTTATTTATAAACCGTATCATCCAACTTTTTTATTTTAAACCTCGTCCTTTTATTTTCCATCGAATTCGTTTGCTTATCCCATCAAAGAGTAATTCCTCATTTCCAAGTAAACATACTGCCTTAGCTTTTGCTGTAGCGACTTCCGTTTTACTTCGTGAACGTTTAATTGGCTCTATTATGTGGTTATTAGCAGTTTTGACAGGTTTTTCACGTATTTGGGTAGGACATCATTATCCATTTGACATAATCGGGAGTGCTGTTATAGGTAGTCTAACAAGTGTGATTATTGATAAGAATACATATACATTTCAGTCTCTTATTACTTGGATTATAAATATATATTCATCGTTCACAAAATTATTTAAATGAAAAAAAAGAAAAATTCCCTATGTCATTCTTGGGAATTGTACCAAATAAAAAGAGAACATCCGCTTCTTTTGTTTTATGGAGTAGAGCAAGAGAAGGCACAAATTGAAAATCTCTTTTGGAATTTTAAAAAATCTAGTAAGGATTGACTAGAATAACTAAAAACAAGTACATGCTAGGGAGTGCTAGTATATACTTGTTTTTAGTTTTTAGGAACTGTGTGAACAATAAAGAATTTAATTAATGGTAATGTTATTCATAAATTAGCATTAAAGGAATGGATTGTTGATGAATATTTTTTTTGAAAGCATAATTTTAATTGTTACGGGTATCCTCGCTTTAAAATTAACCGGAAGTAAATCAATTAATCAGATGACAAGAGCTGAAATTATTATCGTTGTCTCTATTGGGCGTATTATTGTAGAACCAGTGCTAAGTAGAAAAGTAGGACCGTCTATCCTTGCTGCTTGTATATTTTCAGGTGTTTTATTTATTATTCATTATGTAGAAATGAAATCAAGAGGGATGGAACAATTTTTAAATGGTAATAGCATTGTTATTGTTGAAAATGGAGAAATTTTGAAAAATAATTTGAGACGTACGAAAATGACAGAACAGCAACTGCTGATGTATTTAAGAGAACAAGGAATTCATGATATTAAAACATTACAACAAGCAACGGCGGAACCGAACGGTCGCGTTGGTTATCAACTAACAGCTGGAGCACAACCAGTTACTTGCGAAATGTTAGAAAAGATATTGCACCAATACAACCTGAAAAAGTAGTTAATATGGAGATATATTAACTATTTTTTGTTGTTTTAGGGAGTTTAGCAATACGTTATGAAATCTTTTTAATCCAATCAACATGTCTTTTTCATTTAACATAGAATAACTAATTCGTAAATAGTTATATTTTGATTCATGATTCAAAAAACAAGCCGTTCCTGGTAGAAAAGAAACGTTCGCTTCATTCGCTTTTTTAAGTAACATAAAAGCATTGATTGAATCTGGAAGTGTAATCCATAAATTAAAACCACCTAGAGGTTTTTGAAAATGAATTTCCCCTGTTAGAGAAGTTAATATTTCTAGTGTTGTATCGCGTCTTAGTTGTAATGCGGTGCGTAATTTTTCTAAAAGATTTTTCATTCTTTCTGCTCGTAAAAATGGAAGAAGTGCCTTTTGTGTTAGTAACGGACTTCCTATATCCATCGAAGCTTTCACAGCATATAACCATTCAAAAATAGGTCCTTCTACAGCTAATGCTGCAATACGAAGGCCTGGCGCTAATGTTTTACTGAATCCTTTTAAATATATAACGTGACCATTTGTATCAAAGGTTTTAAGTGGAGGTGGAATTATAACTTCATCAAAATATATTTCCCCAAAAGAATCATCTTCAATTATAAAAAAATGATACAGTTCTGCTAGTTCTACAAGTTCATTTCTCCTTTGGCTACTCATTATAGTACCTGTAGGGTTTTGAAAAGTAGGATTCACATATACTAAAACGGGTCTCTGTTTTTGACAAACTTCATCGATTAAATCAGAGCGAATTCCTTGTTCATCAAGCTCAATTGGTATGATTTTAACCCCTTTGTTTATAAATACATCAATTGCTGCACCGTAGCACGGGCTCTCTATTATAACTGTATCACCTGGTTGTAACAATGTTTGAGCGATTAAATCAATTCCTTGCTGGGCGCCACTTGTAATTAATAAATTAGAAGGATCTACAGCTAGTCTTTGATAATCTTTTAAGTATCTTGCAATTTCTATTCGAAGCTCTTCATCTCCTTGAACTGGTCCATAAGTTGCTAATATCATTTGATCTTTGTCTATTATTTTTTGCATTTCATCCGAAAGAAATGGATTAGGTAAAAGACGAGGATAAAGAATGGCCTGTGAAAAATCATAATATTTCCTATGTTGATTCATTACATATTGAGATCGCATGACATTGATTGATTTCGTATGTTGCCAATCATACGGCGTAGGCTGATGCTTCCGATGTTCATGTTTATGTATATACACACCTTTTCCTTGTTTAATTTGTACATAACCTTTTGTTTCCAGCTGTTTATAGGCTTTACGAACGGTTAATATACTTATTTTCAAATCATCTGCTATAGTACGTAAAGAAGGTAAGGAATCACCATGTAATAACATTCCACTTTGAATCCGCTCAACAACTTGCATATAAATTTGTTGATAGAATGGTATATTAGACTCTTTGCGTAGTACAATTTTCATGATCTCACCTGAGTTTCTTTTTAATTTAATTAAATCTAAAAACATATGTAGGAGCAACTATAGATTTATCCAACTGTTATATACGTTGATATACTGTTATACACTGTTTCCTCTATACTCATCTTAAAAAACAAAAGGAGGAAACATAATGGTCATTTTTAATTATATTTTAATTTGTATGATTTTCGGCACAACATTTTTAACGATAAAAATTGGGATTGAAGCGGGGGCACCACCATTATTCTCGGCGGGAATCCGTTTCTTTTTAGCAGGTGTTATTCTAATCATCATATTTACCTTAAAACGGAAAGGTATTATACCATACCTACTTTCAAAACGAATTATATATGTTGGTTTTTGTTTAACCTTTATGACATTTGCAACATTATATTGGGCTGAACAGTATATTTCTTCGGGTTTAGCAGCTGTTCTTTCTGCAACAGGGCCAATGATGATTTTGTTATTACAATCGAAGAGAAATAAAACAAAACTACAACGGGAGCAATTTCTCGCTCTAATCATAGCGCTTATTGGAGTTGTTTGTATCTCCTTACCAGGGATGCACCAACAACTCACTTTTATATGGAGTATCGCTTGCCTTGTCATATTAGTCGGCGAATTATTTTATGGCATAGGTTCCATCCATTCAAAAGAAATACTTTCAGATCTGCCAAAAGTATCGCCGTTTCTCATTAACGGAATCCAAATGTTTTACGGTGGACTTTTTCTTCTGATTAGTTCTATTTTTATAGAACAGCCAAATCTCGATATATTAACATCTTGGAGTGTACAATGGCCCATTCTATATCTTATCTTTGTAGGGTCAATTGGTGGGCATGGTTTATATTATTGGCTCTTGTCAAAGACCAATCCAGTATTCCCATCAACTTGGCTGTATGTATCTCCATTAATTGCTGTTATTACAGGATACGTATTTTTAGGAGAACCAATTAATCCAGTAATGGGAATCGGAGCGTGTCTCATCTTGATGGGTGTATTTTTAGCAAATCGCTCTACACTTGGAGTGTACTTTAAACAGGGGAGATTATTGAAAAAAGAAATGTAACATGATTGTATTTCAGTTGTGAAATAGAAGAATAAAATAGTGTGTTTATGACAATGGAATTGATATGTAATTAAATGTTTTTTTATATGTATACTGTTGTTTTTCAAAGTTACATAAATAAAAACCCTCTCATATAGAAAACGAGAGGGTTTCATTATGCCTAATTTGTATGTAAAAATATTAGTTTACTTTCTTTATAAACCCTTTATAGTGACGCTTCACAAGCTGGCTTTCTAGTGTCTTCATTGTTTCTAACGCTACCCCTACAATGATGAGTAAACTTGTACCACCAATTTGAGCAGAAGGTGGTAAAGTAGCCACTTTCGTAAATACAATTGGTAAAATTGAAATAGCACCTAAGAAAATTGCACCAATAAACGTTAAGCGATACAAAATTTTTGTTACATATTGCTCTGTCGATTTCCCTGGTCGAATACCTGGAACGTAGCCATTTTGCTTTTTCAAGTTTTCGGCCATTTGTTCAGGATTTACTTGAACAAATGCATAGAAGTATGTGAAAGCAATAATGAGTCCAACGTAAAGGATCATTCCAACTGGATGTGTAAAGTCCAGATTTGTACTTAACCATTTAGACATATCAGAGTTAGGGAATAACTGCGCAATGGTCCGTGGTGTCATTAGAAATGCAGAAGCAAAAATAACAGGAATTACACCCGCACTGTTTACTTTAAGCGGTAAATGTGTATTTTTTGCCCCTTGATATTGATTATTCCCTGAAACAGCTTTTGCATATTGAATAGGTATTTTACGAATTGCCTGTTGGATGTAAATAACACCAACAACGATCGCTAAAATAATGAGTCCAATCAATACTACTTTTACAATATGCATAAAGAGTTGATCTCCAGCATTTTGGAATTGTTGTAAATAAATTTGATTTACGACATTTGGAATCGCTGCAACAAGTCCTGCAAAGATAAGCATTGAAATTCCGTTACCTACGCCGTTTGCAGTAATTTGTTCACCTAACCAAAGTAAAAATGCAGTACCGGCAGTTAGCACTGTAGCGATAAATAAATACGTAGTCCATCCTGGATTAGAAATTAGTTGCCCGCCTGCTATATTGTTAAAGCCAATAGACATTCCAATGGCTTGAATAAATGCGAGAATGATTGTAAAGTATCGGGTAAACTGAGCTGATTTTTTACGGCCCATTTCCCCTTGCTTTGCCCACTCTGTAAATTTAGGTACAACATCCATCTGTAACAACTGTACAATAATGGAGGCTGTAATATATGGTGTGATACCTACAGCAAAGATTGAGAAGTGTTGTAAGGCTCCTCCGCCAAATACATTAAGCATACCTAAAACATTGGCTTGATCTTGTACTTTTAATACCTCTGCGTTAGTATGAGGAACTGGTATAAACGTGCCAATTCGAAAAACAATTAACATCGCAAGTGTAAAAAAGATTTTCCTTCTTATCTCAGCTACTCTCATAAAGTTTGAAATCGTACGAAACATCGTGTCGCCTCCTGTATTTTTTAGCAGTTATCTAAAAAGAAAACTGTTTTTTTATATCCTGATGAACGAACTACAAGCCTCCTTCCGTGTAGAATTCATTTGACAAATGGATTTTCATACATTTTGTAGTGTTGTTATGGATATAAAAAATACAAACGTTTTTATAAGCGATAGATTTATTTTCGTAATCATTCAATAACCATAATATAACTAATAAATAAAAAAATGTACATAGATACGCATGAAAAATGAATGAAAAGGGTAATTCTTTACATTGTTATATGAAGAGTTGATTACATAAGTTTGTAATTGTTATCTATGTATAAGTAGAGAATTATCTACAATTGATAGCAGTCAAGTTGTGGCTGTAGCGTGGGATTAAGTGTTAATAGGAAGTGTGTTTACTCCAAGTGATATTCATACACCTTTATGGTTATGGAATCAATATTTCCGGACCTTGTTGTTCAAAACACATTAAAATAAAATGAAAAGAAGTAGATGCTGGTGTTTCAAACATCGGTATCTACTTCTTTTTATTAAAAATCAGGAATTTTGTACCGGTACAGTTATTGTAAATGAACATTGTTGATGCTCTTCATAGCTTTTAAAATTAGCATATAATACATTCACTCTAAATATTGAAGGGGTGCTTTATATGACAGAGTTACAAGATCAGTTTTTTGCAAGGTTAAACCTAAAGAAACAACAGACTGTGAGATTTGAGGACTTGAACAAAATAATTAGCGCAATTGCGTATGAAATTCCGTTTGAGAATTTAGATATCGTAACAGGTAATACGAAAGAAATTTCTAAAGAGAATTTACAAAAGAAAATACTAATGAGTTCACGAGGTGGGCTTTGCTATGAAATGAATTCTATTCTATATTACTTATTAAAAGATTGTGGATTCGATGTGAAGTTAGCATTAGGCACAGTTTATAAAAGTGATTTAAATGTATGGGCTCTTGAAGAAAGCCATATTACAATCATTTTAAATTATGATTCAGTATCGTATTTAGCTGATGTAGGAATTGCTTCACTTGTACCTCTCACACTTGTACCGTTTACTGGTGAGACTGTTACTTCAAAAAATGGCGAATATCGTGTTAGGAGAAAAGATACAGATAAAGGAACTTATATTTTAGAAAGACGAGACACTCATTCGTGGCATGACCCACATGAAAAGATAGAATGGAAAGTATGTCATGCTTTTCGTACGGATCCTATTGATGAAACAACTTTAAATGAAGTTCAAAGAAAAGTCATAGAAGATGAGAATTCTAGTTTTAATAAAGGGCCGATTGCAGTAAAACTTACGCATTCTGGATATGTCTCTTTGACGAAAGATAGTTTGACTCAAGTAATGAATGGCCAAAAAAGGAAAAGTGTAATTACAGAGAATCACTATAAGAAGCTCTTACATGATATATTTAACATTGAAATGTAAACCTTACCTTTGCATTCAAAATAGAAATAGTATGATCCTTAATGTAAAAGCGTCATGGTAAATAAATGGTTTGGTTTGCACAGCAAGGTCATTCTCTTTTATGGTAATATAGGTACGATAAAAGTAACAATGAATAAAAAAGGAGTCTACTATGTCCGTTATCGATAAATTGAACCTTAGTAAATATAGTAATATGGCAGTGATTAATCAACCAAGCGATTATGCCCTTTTTACTGAACACGCAATTAAGTTATCTAAAGATCATGATGCTATTTTCATTTTTGTAGAAACAATTGATGAGATGGTGAAGTACACGCAACTTATTATTAATAAGCAAATATTACTCGAAAAAGGTTATTTATTTTTTGCTTATCCCAAAAAAGGTAACACTCGTTATGAAACTTTTATTCACAGAGATGAAATATTCCCAGCAATGAACGTTGGAGAAGATGGATATGTAGGCAATAGTGATATTAAGTTCGCACGGATGGTAAGTATGGATGATGTCTTTACTGTCGTTGGTTTGAAATGCGAAAAAAAGAAAGTTAAAAAGACATCTGCTGCCAGTCAATGTGTTTCTGATTATGTAGAGAATATTAAAGATGTAGAAGTATTATTAGCTAAACACCCAAATGAACTTCAGTTTTATCAAAGTTTAACACCAGGCTATCAAAAAGATTGGGCACGCCACATATTCTTAGCAAAACAGCAACAGACACGTGAAAAGCGTGCGCAGCAAATGGTTGAAATCCTTTCACAAGGTTATAAATCAATTGATTTATTCCGCAGAAAGAAGAAATAAAGAAGATTTAATAGTAAAACTAGGATATTCAAAAAGAGTGGAATTTTTTTAAAGTGTAGTTATAGGTACCGTAAGTCTAATTTTAAGATGTAAAACATATTCTTGATCTCATCAAGAATATGTTTTTTTATGAACTTCCGTTTTCGATATCAAAATACATAATGATGACACAATTAATAGAAGAGAAAAGTTGAAAAAACATCTCCTTCAAGTATACTGAATATGATTCAGAATTTATGAGAGTGGCTTTTTACAGCACATAAAATGTGTAGAGCTCTCGTGCAGTAAATAGAATATAAAAGAATGAATAAGAAAAGGTGTTTGAAATGAAATCGTATATTGTAGTTGGAGCTGGAATTTTAGGGGCGTCTACTGCTTATCATCTCGCTAAAGAGGGAGCTCGTGTTACTTTGGTTGATCGCCAGGATTTAGGACAAGCAACGGATGCAGCAGCAGGAATTGTATGTCCATGGCTTTCACAACGGCGTAACAAAGCTTGGTATAAAATCGCGAAAGGTGGAGCGAGATATTACGCTTCTTTAATCCAGCAATTAGAAGAAGATGGTGAAATAGATACAGGTTATAATCGAGTAGGTGCTATTAGCTTACATACAGATGATAAAAAGTTAGATCAAATGGAGGAGCGAGCATATAAACGACGTGAGGATGCTCCTGAAATTGGCGAAATCACTCGTCTATCACCAGAGGAAACAAAAAAATTATTCCCGCCGTTATCGGAAGAATATGGAGCTGTGCATATAAGCGGTGCTGCTCGGGTAAATGGACGAGCACTTCGTCAATCTCTTGTAAATGCTGCGAAAAAACATGGTGCTACCTTTATAAAGGGAGATGCTGTTTTAATTCATGAAAACAATTATGTTAAAGGTGTTCATGTAAATGGTGAAACAGTAACGGCAGATCAAGTAATTGTTACCGCAGGAGCATGGGCAAATGAGTTGTTAAAACCTCTTGGTGTTAACTTTCTTGTGACCTTCCAAAAAGCACAAATTGTTCATTTACATATGCCGAATACGAATACTGAAAATTGGCCAGTTGTTATGCCGCCAAACGATCAATATATTTTAACTTTTGAAGATGGCCGTGTAGTTGTAGGTGCAACACATGAAAATGATACTGGTCTTGATTATCGTGTTACAGCTGGTGGTTTGCATGAAGTATTTGATAAAGCATTGTCTGTGGCACCAGGGTTAGAAAATAGTACGATGCTGGAAACAAGAGTTGGTTTTAGACCATTTACACCAGGTTTTCTTCCAGTCATTGGTCCGTTACCTAATTTTAAAGGTATACTAGTTGCGAACGGCCTAGGTGCTTCTGGATTAACAGCAGGTCCATACTTAGGTTCAGAACTTGCAAAACTTGCTCTTGACCAACCGATAGAATTGGATTTAAGTCATTATGATGTAGCTGGTGCACTTGAATAGTGATTAGATCTAGAAACAAAAAAAGATTAGGAATAGCTACCTAATCTTTTTTTGTTTCTTTTTATATTTGCAGAGGGAATTTTGAGCATTTTGGAGAAAAGCTATATTGATTGTAAATTTGAAATAGATAGCATGAAAATTATAAATCAATTACACATACAATTTTAGAGGATTAAGGAGTTGCCTTAAATGTATAACGTTGAAATAAGAAGACCAATCATTGGTGATTATGAAGAGTTACATCAATTGTTTCATACAGTCATTGTAGATACGTTTGCTAGAGAAGGTTTATCGGAGTTGACTGGCGATATAGAAAATGAAATTGAAACTAAAAAACAGTACTTGAAATGTGACTTTGATAGCGATGGGAAAAATCGATATTTTTTGATCGCTGTAGACAAACATTGTAATAAAATTATCGGCACAATTGAATTTGGGCCATCTAGTAAACTGATTAATAATTGCACAGATGGTGCATTAAAAGACTTATATGAGATAGGGACTGTATTTGTACTCCCGAATTACCAAAGACGCGGCATAGGTAATTTGCTTTTAAATGCGATTTTTCTTACCTTATTGGATAAAGGAATAAAAGAATTCTGTTTGGATAGCGGATATACTAACGCACAAAAAATATGGAAGAAAAAATTTGGAGAGCCTAACTTTTTGTTAAAGGATTATTGGGGCGAGGCGTATGATCATATGATTTGGAGAAAATGCATAAATGATATACCTATAATATTTAGTAGATAATGAAAGTTGTTTTAGCAAATCGATTGTATAAATTTAATTAAATTACATTTATAATCAACACGCATAGCTTTTCTTTCATACTTATGCTATTATTTACCTTTACTATAAAAGAGGACGTGAAGTAACTTGATTAAAATTGATTTACCTGCAGTTGATGTTTCTATAACAGAAAGAAAACAAGTAATAAAAGGCGATGAGCCAAGAATCACTCCAATTCATGGATTCATTGATTTCCACCTGTTTCCAAGAGATAAAGGCGGCATTTTTATGTTTTATAACATTAATGATGAACTTCTTTTTGTTGGGAAAGCACGTAAAATAAGACAGCGTATTAAAAAGCATTTTGAAGACAATGTTTCACCAATTCAAGCACATCGCGATGAAGTATATCGTATTGATGTATGTATTGTAGAAGATCCAATGGAAAGAGAAATTTACGAAACATACATCATTAATGAACTTCAAGCGAAGTATAATGTTGATAAAGTATTTTATAAATAAAATAAGAGTAATTTAAAACATGATCTTAGTATTATATTAAGGTCATGTTTTTTTATTTAATAAAAAACATTTGATCCCCTTAGACTATTCGACAAAATATAACAATGCAAAAAATTGTTTTTTGCTATGATAAATAGGAAATTTATATATTGTGTTTATTGGGGGATAAAAAAGGATGTTGAAAAAATTTACTACATGTATTTTGGGTGGCGCTTTAGTATTTAACTTATCTGGGTGTGGAAGTACATCTGACAAAACTTCTTCTGAATCTAAAGAAACCACTTCTAAGCAAGAAGAAAAGAATGTGAAAACAAAAACAAACGATACAACGAAAGGGAATACAGATTCGAAAAACACGGAACAAACAAAAGAAAAGACAAAAATAAAAGAAAAAGAGTATTCATTAAACAAAACTTTTAATACGCCAAAATTTGATGTAACTGTGAAAAGAGTTGTAGAAAGAGATAAGGTTGGTAAAGAAAGTATAGGGATCCAAGAGCCTGAAAATGGACATGTCTTTATTGTTATAGAGGTTGAAGGGAAAAATATCACAAACGAACCGATGAAATTAGCAGTTTTGCCATCAGTTGATTTAGTGGATGAAAATGATAATGCTTACCAAAGTGATGTGTGGGCAACTAGTAGTTATGAGGTTGAAAAAGGCGAGACCTCTACTATTAGTAAGGAATTAAAACCTGGTGATGTAAAGAGAGGAAATAAAGTTTATGTGATTAATAAAGAAAAGTTTGATACAGGTAAATGGTATGTTCTTGTTAATCATGAACATAAAGAACAAATTAAATAAAGTTTATGTTAAGAGGGTATATACCCTCTTTTTTTGTTGTTTGGAAAAGTCCTTAAATCTTGAATTCCTTTACCTTTCTTTTCTTTCATAACAGGTAAAAACAAACATATACTGGTACAAGCAAACAAGAAAGGAGACAATCATGAACTGGTTAGAAGCTTTTATATTAGGAATTATTCAGGGATTAACGGAATTTTTACCTATAAGCAGTACTGGACACTTGTATTTAGGAAGACATTTGTTTCATTTAGATGAAGCTGGGCTTTTTTTAGACACGATGCTGCATATTGGTACCCTGTTAGCGGTGTTTATTTATTATAAAAAAGAGTTTATCTATTTAATTAAAAATCCACTTTCAAAGCTTACATTTTTACTCATTGTTGGAACAATCCCAGCAGTTATAATTGGCTTATTATTTAAAGATTTCTTTGAAGAGATTTCAAAAACGGGTGTAACAATCGGATGGGAGTTTTTAGTGACAGGTTTGTTTTTATATATGGCAGAGAAACAAAAAAGTGGACGTAAGAAAATGGATGCCATTACATATCAAGATGCTTTTATTATTGGTTCGTTTCAAGCGTTTGCTATTTTCCCAGCAATCTCTCGTTCTGGTATGACGATTGTCGCAGCACTTTGGAGAAAATTAGATCGTGAAACAGCTGCATATTTTTCGTTTTTGTTATCTACTCCCGCTATTGTTGGAGCAATCATTTTACAGTCTGTAGACGTATTTCAAGGGAAAGCTGAAAGCATTTCAAGTACATCGTTAATCGTTGGCACCTTATCTGCTGCATTTTTTGGATATATTGCAGTATCTTGGATGATTCAATATTTAAAGCAGCATTCTCTTAAAGTATTTGCATATTATGTTTGGGCTCTAGGCATTATCATTTTAACTTTACAGTTCACTGGCGTATTTTAAGGAGAACGACCTTGAAAAAATACAGTCATGCAATAATCTTATTTTATGCTGAGTCTTGCTGGTGAACGTTATTAGAAATGCTATTTTTAGCGGAATTACATGTTGATTCTTTGCTTAAATAGTACTTGTAATTAAGGGGAAAGACGAATAAATGTTGATAAAAAAATCCTGTTGCGCAATTTTATAGCAGGATTTTTTATTTTATGATTCTATTAATATGTCAGAAGTATAAAGAGGAAAATGAAAAATTTATTTTAGCATCATGAAAGTAGCGGAAATATCTTGCGGGAGGTAAAAAAATGTTAGGAAAAGCAATCGTTATTGGTGGAAGTATAACTGGGAAACTAGCAGCAAAAGCTTTATCTGATTATTTTCAAGAAGTAATAATTTTAGAAGCAGGCGAAGAATGGAATGAAAAAAGGCCTAGAAAAAGAGTACCTCAAAGCCATCATCCTCATGTGTTATTAAAAGGTGGTGAAGTAGCAATTGAGAAATTATTCCCGGCAATTATGAATCAATTAAAAGAAGATGGTGGTATCGAAAATAATTTTACTGGGGATTTGAAATGGCATCATTTTGGTTTATGGAAACAACCATTTATCGGAGAGTTGAATGCGGTTCAACAAAGTCGTCCTATGCTTGAGTGGCACATACAAAAAAGAATGAGTGAAGTAACTAATATTACAACAAAATATGAAACAATGGTTGAACAATTGATAATCGATCAGCAGCATAACAAGGTTTCTGGAGTAAAAGTGCGGTGCATGAAGACAGGAAATAAAGAAAATTTACACGCAGAACTAGTTGTGGATGCAAGTGGATTTGGTTCAAAAAATATAGAATGGTTAGAAACACATGGCATTGAGGTAAAAGAAGAAAAAGTATGGATTCAATTATTTTACGCGACTAGGGTATTCCAGCTAAAAAAGAATGAATGTCCTGATTGGTGCAATTTACTTATTTCTCCTAGCTTTCCTGAAAATCCTTATGGTGCCTTTATTCAAACTATTGAAGATAATCGATATTTCGTGACTTTTAGCGGATACGCCAATGAGAATGTACCAAAAACAGATGAAGAATTTCTTGCATTTGCTCATAAGTTACCTGCACCAGATGTCATTCATTTTCTTGAACAAGCAGAGCCAATTACAGATATAAAAATACATAAGATTCCATACCAAGTTCGTCGTCGATTCGATTTAGTGAAAAATATGCCAGAAGGATTTTTAGTAATTGGAGATGCTCACTGTCGCTTTGATCCAGTTTTTGGACAAGGAATTTCTGTCGCTGCTATGGAAGCTGAAGAATTACAAATGTGTTTAAAGAAGGGGAAAGTGCTAGAGAAAGATTTTACGCGTGACTTTTATAAGCGAATTTCAAAAATTATTGCAACGCCGTGGGAAATGGTTACTACAGAAGCTTTCCGTCACCCTAAGATAAAAGGAGAAAAGCCTTTTATACAACCATTTCAACAATGGTATACGAAAAAAATATACCAACTTTCCGCGAGTAATACAGACGTTTACATTCGTTTAGTTAGGGTCATGAACCTTATGCGTAGTCCCCTACATCTTCTTCATCCTAAGGTATGGCTTGCTATTCTTACAACTCGAAAAAATAAAGGAGGTTAATCTCATTACAAGCAGTAGGATTTTAACTATTAAATGGAGAATTTATAAGTAGATAATTGATTAAAAAGGAATGAGTCATGAATGGAAATATACATAGAAAAATTAAAGAAACAAGATGCGGAAGAATTGTTTGCTTTTGAGAGTTATAATAGAACTTTTTTTGAAAAGATGGTACCGAGTCGTGGTGATGATTACTATGTTTATGAGACGTTTCAATCTAAACATGATGAATTGTTAAAGGAACAAAAAGAAGGCACTTCCTACTTTTATCTTATACGGAATATGGAAAAAACAATTGTAGGTCGAATAAACTTAGTAGACATAGAGAAAGATAGACAATTGGGATATCTTGGTTATCGTGTAGGAGAAGATTTTATCGGAAATGGAATTGCAACTAAGGCCATCCAATTACTCTTAATTCAAGCAGCAAACCATCAAATTATCGAAATTCATGCAAAGACAACAAATAATAATATTGCTTCACAACTAGTATTAGAAAAAAACGGCTTTTCACGTACCGCAATTGATAAAAAAGGTATAGAGTTAAATGGTCAAAAGATTAATTTCATTCATTACGTTTGGAAACATACTAAAGTATTATAAAAGAAATTTTAAAACAAAAGGGGAACAATACAATGCAGGACTTACGTTATCCAATTGGGAAATTCACTTATGAAGGAAATATTACGGAGGAAATAGTAGAAAAGTGGATTCAAGAAATTGAAAATCTTCCTGCAAAACTAACAAAAGCAATTAACGGTTTAGATAAAGAACAGCTAGATACACCTTATCGAAAGGGTGGATGGACAGTACGGCAAGTTGTTCATCATGTTGTCGATAGTCATATGAATAGTTATATTCGTTTTAAGTTAGCTCTTACAGAAAATAACCCGACAATTAAACCATATATGGAAGAGAAATGGGCAGAGCTCCCTGATTCAAAATTACCTGTTGATGTTTCCCTTGTATTATTAGATTCATTACATAAAAGATGGGTAAATGTATTAAGCTCTTTAGAGCAGGCAGATCTTGAAAAAACTTTTAATCATCCTGAATCAGGTGAAACAAAACTGGAGGTAGCAATTGGATTATATGCATGGCACGGTCGGCATCATACTGCACATATCACTTCTTTACGGGAGCGATTAGGGTGGTAAATGTTATGGGAATAACACTAGAAAGAGCAATAAGTTTTGATGCGGAACATATTTTCAATATTCAAGTACAAGCATTTAAACCGTTATTAGAAAAATATAAGGACTATAAAACGAATCCTGCTAATGAAACAATTGATAAAGTAATTACAAGAATAAACAATCCTTATGGTGGATTTTATAAAATATTTGTTGATAATACTCTTGCGGGGGCTATTTGTATATTTCGGAAAGAAAAGACAACGGAATTCTGGATAAGCCCTATGTTCATTTTGCCTATTTATCAAGGGAAAGGGGTAGCCCAGAAAGCACTCGTTTTAATAGAGAAGATGTTCCCACAAGCAACTAGTTGGGAATTAGCTACCATTTTAGAAGAAGAACGTAATTGTTATCTGTATGAAAAAGTGGGCTACATTCAGACGGGGTTAAGAAAGAAGTTGAATGATAATACAACACTTGTTTATTATAAGAAAATATTATAAAAATAGATTTTAAAAGGATAGATACAACAGAGTATATCTGTATTATCTATCCCTTTATTTTGGTCCTATATAATACAATGTTGCGAAGTTTTTTGTATTTTTAAAACAAAACAATGCATGTTGTTCCAAAAAACACGGGGTTATAACTTTTGTTTTTGTATAAAAATTCAAAGGTGTTATTTTGTTGTATATTTTACTAATGCTTTTTGAATGCTTAAAATACTGTCATCACTTTTAAATTCCTTTGTAATCGGTTCATGCATACTAGATACCCAAATTTTAAGTTCTGCATCTAAATCAAAATGACCTGCTGTTTCAATGCTAAATTGTGTAATGCTTTTATATGGAATAGAATGATATTCTGTTTTCTTACCAGTTACTCCTTGTTTATCTACTAAAATCATTCGTCGATCTGTAAATACAATTAAATCTCGAATCAATTTATACGCATACTCAACTTGTTCATCATCAAGCATAATCTTCTGTAAGTCACGCTCAACATTTTCTGTACTCGTATCAGATGCATTTCCGAAAATACCACTAAATAAACCCATATAAAATTCCTCCTTTATGATCTGTGGAATGAGTTTCTTTTATTGTATCATGTTATAGACTAAGAGATTCTTACAATGCAGCAAGAGCTTTTTTAAGCAAATGCAATGAATTTATTGATACTTCATCATAATATCTTGTGCTAAAATATAAGTGTTTAGAAAATCAAGAAACAAATATAGAGGGATTATAAATGAAAAATATCGGTTTAGTATTAGAAGGTGGAGGCATGAAAGGGTTATATACAGCAGGGGTACTTGAGTACTTTATGGAAAATGATTTGTTTTTCCCATATGTAGTTGGAGTATCGGCAGGAGCATGCATGGGTGCAACTTATTTATCGCGTCAAAAAGGAAGGAATAAAAAAGTAAATACAGAGTTAGTATCTGATCATCGTTATATATCTTATCGAAACTTAATACGAAAAAGAGAATTGTTTGGTATGGACTTTCTTTTTGATGAAGTGCCTAATAAAATTGTACCATTTGACTTTCAAACTTTTTTACATGCAAATGAGCAATTTGTAATAGGCACAACAGATTGCGAGACAGGACAAGCTGTTTATTATAATAAGCAAGAGCATGGGAATGATATATTGAAAATTATTCGCGCATCAAGTTCTGTTCCATTTATTGCTCCAGCTGTGGACTATAATGGTAAAAAACTTTTAGATGGGGGGATCATTGATCCTATCCCTGTTCGAAAGGCACAAATAGATGGATTTCAAAAAAACATTGTTATTATGACAAAGCCAAAAGGATATGAGAAAAAGCGTAATAAGTTTTCACCAATGGCAAAATATTTATATAGACGATATCCGAAAGTCTCTAAGCTTTTAGTAGATCATTATCGGTTTTATAATGAGAGCATTTCATACATGTCTTCAGATGAACAAAAAGAAAACTTTTTTGTAATTCAACCAAGCATGCAGCTTCCTGTTAGTGGGATTGAAAGAAATAAGGACAAGCTTGTTAATTTATATAATCTAGGGTATCAGGATGCAAAGAATCAGTATGAGCAGTTATTAGAATGGATAGAGAAATAATAACTATAGGGGTGAACAGTGGATACTAGGAAACAGCATGTAAAATAAGAATGTAAACACACAGACTATATTGTTTGTGTGTTTTTGTTCATAAAATATACAACATTAGTACCCTGTTTATATAGGGATTTATTTACAAAAAAAGAAGTACTAATATACTGCAGTGGAGGAGGGAAAAGGAATGAAGTCAATACTAAGCCCCAAAATAACAGAGCTTACAGATCAATTAAGCAATGGAGATACACGAGCTTTTCATACATTTTTAGATGAACTCAAAGCAAATGAGACGCCACTTATAGAAACTTGTCCAATGAATAATCAGTATCATCTTATTACTTACATATGGCTAGGCGATAAAGACACAGAAAATATTTATGTATTTGGTAGTTATCCTGGTTGGGATCTTCATTCTAATCGACTAAAACGGCTTTCAGACACGAATTTATGGTACAAAACATTCAGAACGAACAAAAAGTTTATTTCTACCTATCACTTTTCAGTTAATGATTATTTTGAACAAAATTGGATAGCGCGTAGTGAACAGTATCAGTTAGATCCATTTAACAGTCATATATTTGGAGAAGGAACAGATAGAGCAGCTGTTTTAGAAATAGGAATGGAAATGCAGTACGATAAAAGATTCCCTAAAAATTATAATCCTCAGGGAAAAGTTGAAACATATTCTTTTTACAGTTCTGTTTTAGGCAATACACGAAAGATATATATTTACACACCTCATGATTATTCTCTTACATCAAGCCTTCAAAATCTTATCCTCACATTTGATGGAAACTCATTTATGCAAAATCTTTCAGCACCAGCAACACTCAATCATCTCATTCATAAACAAGAAATACCTTCGTGTATTGTTGTTGGAATTGAACACGTAGATCGATTAAATGAGCTTACTTATAACGACAAGATGAATGCATTTTTAATAGAAGAGCTACTTCCTTGGATTCAAACAAAATATCATGTATATAAGGATCCGGCGCATGCAACAATTGCTGGTTTAAGTTTAGGTGGCCTAGCGGCGTTTTATACAGCACTTCAGAATCCTCATATTTTCGGAAATGTGCTGTCATTGTCAGGTTCTGTACATTGGAAAAAGGACGGGTATGAAGAAAAGCTTCCCTGGATGGAGAAACAATTTTTATCAATTAGTAATACGCTGAGATTACGTATGTATATGGCAGCTGGAACTCTTGAGAATGAATCGCTTTTAAAAGCCAATAGGAGCCTGTATAAGACGCTTAGAGAAAAAGAATACCAAATTACCTATAGCGAGTTTCAAGGCGGTCACGACGAGATTTGGTGGCGAGAGCAACTTACTGAAGGTTTATTAGCATTAAATAATTCAAGATCGTTATCTTAAAAAGAAATGAGGAGGTAAAATATGAATCAAAAGGATTTAGATAAAGAGTTAAAAAAACAAGAGATTTTAGTAAAGGATGAGAAGGTTTGGGATTTCACGTATGAAGATCATATTAGTTCTATCGTTAAGCGGGCAGAAAAATCAGGAGCTTTTGATGACCTACCTGGCAAGGGGAAACCACTTAATATTGATAAAAGCCTTTCGTATAACCCTGAAAAACAACTTTATAAAACATTGAAAGATAATCATGTTTTACCTAGGTGGATTGAGCTTTCGAAAGAAATTGATTATTTAAAGGAAAAGCTGAAAGAGATTATAGATTCTAAAGAAGCAGCAAAGCTAGTTCGGACTATTAATAAAAGAGTTTTGGAACATAACCTTTTGTGCCCAGCATCTGCACAAAAAATGAGAGTGAAAACGGATTTTTAGTATTTTTCAATAAGCCTATTTCTTGTTATATAATTAAAATAGGCTTATTTCATATATTATGCAAAGGAGGAGTAGAGGGTGACAAATACATACCATATTTGAAAGTGAATTTGGTGGGTATCCGTATGTACCTATTCATCATGAGCATCCAAAGGATTCGAATGGACAGCCTATGATGTTACTTGTGCAGATGAATTTTAGAGAGATTCCTCATATTGAATCTGTGCCATAGAAAGGATTACTATAGTTTTTTGTAAGCAGAGATGCTGATCTTGTTGGGGCTGATTTTGACCATCCAACAAAACAAAAAGATTTTCGTATTATTTATCATGCAGAATTAACGCAAGATGAAACTCAAATTGTAACGGATTTTAGCTACTTAAATGCTATTGATTCAGAGAATTTTATTGTGCCTAGAGCAGCAAAGTTAAGATTTGAAGCAGGTTATCAACCTGTAACACTAGGAGATTATCGATTTGAAGAGTTTTTTAGAGATGCAATTCATTTAGAAGAAATCGATGACGATAGCGTAGAAATGGAATTTCATAGATTGTACAATAAACACTTTGAAAGCCGAGGGCATAAAATTGGAGGATATCCATTCTTTACACAAACGGATCCAAGAGAATGGGAAGAAACCTATCAAGAACATAACATCTTATTGCTACAAATCGATACAGATGATTCTCTAGGAATTATGTGGGGAGATTGCGGCATTGCTAACTTTTTTATACGAAAAGAAGATCTACTAAACCTAAACTTTTCAAATGTACTTTATAATTGGGATTGCTGTTAAGTCTAAAAACACCTTTAATATAGCGGAAAATAGGGAAGAGGGGTTGAAGTATTTCGCTATATCTGTGTGAATTACCGGTTATAGCAAGAATCTTAGTGTGAAATCACAATTTTAAAACTTATGTACGTAGTTACATGAATAAAAAGTCAATATAATTTACAAAAAGAAATATAAACCAATATAAAAATTCTTCCTAAAAAATAGGGAGAATTTTTATAGGAATAGTATCGGGTTATGTTAACTAAGATAAAAAATACAACGCAATAAACAACCTGTTATAGATAAACCCTAAATTTAACCATATTAAGAAAATAAGATGTAATTATAAGGAAATGTATAATAGATGATGAAAAACTTAAATGCGCACGCGGAAACAATGTAATAACAAAAAAATTTTAACGAATTACGTAATAAATTTATGTTCATCAATGTTTTTGTATGTTGTAAACTCAGCAAAATTTTTATTCTAAAAATGCTGTAGAGAAATTTAATCGTACATTTACTATAAAATTTATAAAAATTTAAATAAGTAATATGTAAAGCCGATTTCATAAAAAATATCCGTTTCATCTCACTTTGTATAGTATACTTGTGTTTAGAGACAGGGAAACACTTCTTTTGTATAACTACCTATAATATATATTATGTTAACTGTGAAAATAGAAGTAACTTGTTTTTAGTTTAAATCTCCCTTTTACTTCTGTTGCTTGACAGAAAAAAGATTAGCGTTGAAATATAGCATTCACACTAATCTGTACAAGGGATTTTATTTTTAATTAATTTGTTCGAAGCTATTTTTAAATTTGGAATCACTTTGTAACCAGTTTTTGAATGTTGATTTTTTAATGCTAATATTTTCGCAGGATTTATCAATGCATTGATGTTGTTGATATTGAATAAGAAATTCTTTTTTTCGTTGAGTTACTGCCGTTCTTGTTCTTTTTAACTTTCTATCTTGTAGTTGTTCTAAGTCCAATTGTTCTTTTTGGAACACATCATATTTTCTTTGTAAAAATATTTCTTTATCTTTATAGATCCAATTAGAAAAAAGTTTAATAGTTCTTCGACCACTAAGTATCACACGGTAATGCGATTTTTTATTCACAAGGTTCGGCTTAAAGTTTTGCTCATGTAAAACTTCGTTTAAAGAATTCATAAAACTATGTGATCCACCTACGAAACTTACAGTATAAGTTGGATAGTTCACATAGCCATCTCCATCAAAATATCCCCTAATAAAATGATGCAGATACTCTTTTGGAACAAATGGAAATTGTACGTCGTATGATTTACAAGGCATGATTCCATGTAAGTTTATTAGATCATTTTTCATGATTTTGCTATTTAAATTTAACATATAAACACCAGTGTTCTTGTTTTTATATAATGGTTGGTTTGAATTGAGTTTTATTTTTATATCTTCTAAAATCGCTGATTCTTTTTGAGAAATACTTACAGTTTGGTTATCTTTTGTAATGACACCATCTGCAATGAAAAACCCTAAAATATATGCCATAGTATTAGACCAACGCTTAAAGTAATCTTCATTTAAGTTATATTTTCGTTTCCAGCTGCCTCTTGCTCTTTTTTCAACGTTGTTATCCGTTAGGACTATCCGAACATATCTAGGTGAAACATTAGCTAGTTTTGCAATATTTGACGTGCTCTCCCCTTTTAAATACAGTTTAATCATTTCGTCCTTTTCCAGTGCGCATTTAGATTTCTTTTTGCTCCTGTCAGTCATTTCGATTCTCTCCTTTCAATAGATATAAATGAAGTGTGCATCTTCCATATCATTATATAAAAGAACTGATGTTCCGTCTGTTTTATCTATTAAAATCGGAGTAACATTTTTATTCATTGTAGATCTTCGTATCCTCCATTTTTTCTGCTGCTATCTGCTCTATTTTTGTGGCAATTATGTAGCATATTTCCTCGAGTTCTCTTCTGAGGATTATTTTAACACTGTTTAATTTATAGAATTTTTAAATTAAACAGAAATATCCTCCTTTTCTTCTTGATTTGTATAAATTCCATCCTTTAGTATAAATATATAAATCTAATTGTTCCTATTTTGTTTAAATGAATCATAGCTGATTAGATTTATGTGATAAGGTTTATAAAAATTTAGGAGGGGTTATTGTCTTACTAGGTGAGTCTACTCATGGTTCAACAGAAATGAATCAATCAAAGGTTTAAATGATTAAGTATTTATATGAAGAAATGGGTTATGATGTACTTGCGTTTGAATCAGGATTTGCGGCAGCGAATTCCGTATATCAAAACTTAGATGATTTAACTGCTGAGCAAACCATGAAAAAATCTATTTTTGGCAATTGGTTCACAAAAGATGTAGAAGAATTATTTCAATACATAAAAGAACAAAAGGAAAAAGGAACGCCCCTTATTTTAACAGGGTTTGACATACAAATACCGTGGAATGCTTCTACTGCAACATTTGCAACTCCTACAAATGAATGGATTGGAAAATTAAATCCGGAAATAGGAAAACAACTTGTAGAAGAAGCATAAGAAGAAATTGTGAAATACAGTTCCGTTTCTACTTATGAAGAATTTCAAACAATGCAGTCCTCTATTTTACGTAAATATGAAAAAGTAAAAGAATTTATCCAACAGCATTCGAATGATTTAAAACAAGTAGCGCCTAAAGCATCATATGATGTGAATTTGCTAGAAAAGTTAATCAAGGTTCGAATTGATACCCTTAAAACGTATATTCCAAATCAAGTAAAAGAAGAATTAAGCATCCCCTCTCAGCCAGTTTTTTCGGATTTTTCATATTACTCACATGACAAACAAATGGGACAAAATTTAGCGTGGTTAAGTGAACTGCAGTATAAAAACAAAAAAATGATTGTGTGGGGACATAATTATCATATACGAAAACAGAACGCTAAAATGTTAAAAGCAGATCCTTATCCAATTCCATTTCCAAATATGATGGATGTTATGCCAAGTATGTAAATTATACACTTTTTATTTTATCTAAAACTTATTTTATGAAATTATTAGTTTAAATGTATTCTGCTTAAAATGAACAAGAAAAGACACCTTATATAGGTGTCTAAGAATCTTATGTATCATACAAATCAAATGGAATTATTCTTTTTTCTCTTCATCTGTCTTCCCGTAAGCGAAAATCTCAAAAACGAATTCACATAGACCAACTACGACTTCCCCAATTACTTCGTGCATTTTCCCACACTCCTTTTTTGTAAATCTATCTTAAGTATATGAGTGGGATGTTTTTAAGTGCTATTGGAGAAGGTGACATAAACATTACAAATTTGTAATGTTACTCTAGTTTAAATGACACCAAATTTCTTTAACGCGTAAGATATTCCTCCTTCGCTTGCTCTTTTGGTAACGAAGTCTGCTTTTTGTTTTAACGTATCTTCTCCATTTCCCATGGCAATTCCCAAACCCACATACTCCAACATGTCGATATCATTTCCGCCGTCACCGAAAGCAATGGCTTCGGATTTGCAAAAGTTGAGATGCTCCAATACTTTTTTAATCGCAGCTGATTTGGATACTTCCGTTTCTTCAAGTACATTCATTACGTAGCCATGAAAACGCTCGAATCTAAGTTTTGAAAATCTATCTAGAAATTTTTGCGCTTCACTGTCGTCCGCATACAAACATATACAGTAAATTTCGTCTGATAGAGATTTCATTTTTTCGGGATATTGTGTAAGGTTCAAAGTTTCTTTTAATGCCCCCATGACCCGCTCATCATCGGAAACCATGCCGTTCATCGTAAATAGCTTGGTAAAATAAGAAACACCGTGTCCGTTCAACTCAGCAAAAGCAGAAACATCTTGAACTGTTTCTGTTGATAGTACTGATTTATGTATAACCTTCTCGTTACATGTTATAAGCGCACCATTAGCAGAAATAAACGTATCAATGCCCATAGTCTTAAACTCTTCGCACAAATTGTACGGTCTTCCTGTTGTAACTACAACTTTTAATCCTCTCTCGATTAATTTCTCAAGTGCTTCTTTTGTGCTTAACGGTATACTTCTATCCACTTCGCTTAATAGGGTGCCATCAACATCAAAAAATACAATTTTGTACATATGTAATCCCTTCCTTGTTAAATTGCGCTATCTTTATACAATAACTAATAGTGTACTTTTTACAAACATCTCAAAATACGTTCTACACTCAACTAAAATGAAGCAGTTTAAGCGTTTTTTCAAAACATGGAGTTCTTCTTTCGTACGGGCCTTTTACTAAATTAAAAAACTGATGTTATCCTATTTTTTCACTAGGTTATTTAGAGGTAGGTTGTCTAACCTGTTAAATTCTTTGCATTCATATTCTACTAATGTATGATTTATAATGACACATCTATGTTCTAATATATGATGTTCATTGAGCATTTTAGGTAGAAAGTGAGGTATCATCGCCCCTACCCCATAATTATACTTACTAAGTATCCATGACACGCCTCTCCAGTCTAAAATCCCTTCGGCTGTCTTTTTAGGAGTTTCGTAGTAAAAGTCATTAGGTACATCTACTACATACGCATACATGCCACCTGAATATGTATGATCCATTTCCCATGTTATGATACCTTTGAACTGGATTTGATTTCTTTTGATATCGATATCTGTTTCTTCTTTTATTTCACAAATTGCGCTTTCTAATGGCGTTTCTCCGCTCTCTATTTTTCCGCCTACTCCGTTCCATAATCCTTTAGCAGGGGCGTATTCTTTGTTTAACATGAGTATCTCATCATTTCTTTTAATAAAACATAGTTTCTAATTTTAATATAAGGCAACCATTACTTATATAATCGTATAGTCATCAAAATATTGATCGATACTTTTTAATTTCTCTACTTTAAAGTTTATAATAGCAAAAGAACTCTCATGTAAATGTAACTTTTCATCTAAGGTAATAATGTTGCCGTCTGTATCAATCAATATGAACGAATAAACACCCTCTATAGTAGCTGTTACTTTTCCTAACGCTTTTTTATCCAACCATATAGATAATCCTGCAAACAAAGAAGCAGTAACAAACACTTTGTTATCTATTAATTCAAATTTAATATAGTCTGGACTGTCAATATCAAATAGTTCAACGTAATTACATTCCGAATTCTCGTATTCTTTTGTATAATAATCAATAAAACTACTAATAAACATTTCTTTGTTATTCAAATTTTCTAGTATTTCTCCGCTTTCATTCAGTATAAGTTCCTCAAGTTTTTCGCTTGAAAGTATTTCGTTATATATTTGCATAGTTATTTCTCCTAAGCCCCTATTATTTCTGTGCATAATAATTAAAAAGGTAACGATTTGTATTTTAATAAACCTTTTTCCATTCATGTTTTGAATCAATTACTCTAATTTATTTTCAATGGGATATTCTTGGTTATTAAGTATCTTTCTTCTCATATTTGTTTCAACTTAAAATATTAGCTTTATTATTTGTGAATAATTGTCCCATTAAAAATATATGGTACAGTTTCTTTTCTTTGCAATAGATTTTTTAAATGTTCGGGAAGTCGTAAATATGTTTCTGCAATTTGTAGTTCCATCCACGTAACTTCCTCGATCTCTTCTGGTCGTGATATATGTATTTCTCCACCTGTAATTTTCCCAATAAAGTTAATGAAGATAGCATGGTGACCTCTTTCTTCAAAAAATGCTTCACTTATTGAAAAAATCCCATCTACCTCTATATCTAATCCTGTCTCTTCTTTTACTTCGCGAATTGCTGCTTCTTCTAACGTTTCATCAAACTCGACTGCACCACCCGGTAAAGTAAAATAAGAAGCATTTGAACCTGTATTTTTAACCATTAATACTTTTTCTTGAAACTCATCGTAAAGTAGTACGTACGTTACAGTTACTTTTTTCATAGGAACCTCCTTAGTAGATCTCTAGTATACAGTTCTCTATAAAGCGATGTATCTCCTTGCTAGTAAATTTAAAATATTATTATATGGAATATTAAGGATATCTTTTGTTTTTATTTAAAGATATAATAGTAAGAAAAAACAAAGATTGTGAATGGATGAAATGAAACCGCATAAAAAGAAAAGACTTAGAAAGAAAAAACGTAATCGAAAAACATTTAAACAAATTGTATTTCAATGCTGGATCAATATTAAGAAGTTTTTTAAAGTATTGTTTGTTTTAGTGCTTTTTGGCGCGTTTTGGGGATTTTGTTATTACATATTTGATAAAGTATCGAATCGGGAATTTACAGTTCATCTTGTTTTCGCTTTTGTAATCTGTTTTGTGTTGTCCTATATTCTAGGGCATATTATCAGCAAAGTTAAGGACTGGAATTTTTCAAATGCAGATGTGAATTTTAATGGGGATATTGGAGGTTGTTTACTAGCTCTTATTTTATTTCCATTGTTTTTGTTATTATTTGGTGTAACGTACTTTGGTGTGAACTACATTATTTATAAAATAACTGGAAATAAAAAATTTAATTCCTTCTCAAAAGAGCCCTAATGTTCATTTAGGGCTCTTTTCTATACAGAACATATGCAAAATGTTAAGCTATTTTTCGATATAACTTTTGTGTTTCTTTCTTTTTCTCCTTGCTTGGTGGTCGAATTAAAATGGAGATAATAAAGGATATAATACATAGTATACCGATTGTAATAAAAGTTGGTTGAAATCCACCTAATAGCGCTCCGATAAATGAACCTGCGAGTGCACCAAAACCAAAACCTTGATATACAATTCCATAATTTGTACTATGATTTTTCAAACCGAAGAAATCACCCACAATTGCTGGAAATATGGTAATATTTCCTCCAAAACAAAATGCGACACTTGCAACACAAGTAAAATAAATAGCGTAGTTTAAATTCATAAAACTCAGTGTAAAAACAGATAAGCCGATTACAATAAAAGTTGCTGAAACAATTTTTAATCGACCTATTTTATCTGATAATGTCCCAAGAACAATTCGGCCAACAGTATTAAAAACCGCAATCATTGCAACGGCATTAGCTGCGGTTGCTACACTAAGTCCTACGAGTTGAACTCCGATATCTTTTACCATACCGATTAAATAGAGGCCACTCATACATGATGTAAATAACATAAAAAACAATAAATAAACTTGTTTTGTGCGTAACATTTCTTTCGTTGAATAATCATTACTTAAAGTTTCAGATACTGTTTCATTCGTAGCAGCTTCACGTAAGAAGAAAGATCCCGCAAGTATTACAATCAAAACGATTATGCCCCAATATAAAAAAGCTTCCGATACACCAACTGTATCAATTAACTTTCCATTTACGTATTTAAAAATTAAGCTCCCCATTCCGTATGCTGAGACTGATATACCAGAAATGAGACCTTTACGATTTGGAAACCATTTAATTAAATTTGATAATGATGTGATATAGGCTGTACCATCTGCATAACCTACCACGACACCAGCTAGTAAATAAAGAAGTGGTAATGAGGAAACTTGTGAGCTAAGTATTAATCCAACTCCAAGAACAATTCCTGCGGTTGCGATAAGTTTACGAAGCCCCATCTTTCGTTGTAATTTACCTGCAAATAAAGTTGAAAATGATAAAGAAAAGCTGGTAATTGAGAAAGTTATCGCTACAGTATGAAGTTCCCAACCGAATTTACTTACTAACGGTTGATTAAACAAACTCCATGTATAAATCGTTCCAAGACCAATTTGCACAATGATTGTGCCTAGGACAATCAGCCATGGATTTACAGATGTTTGTTTCATGCGAACTGTCCCTTTCTTATCATGACATGTTTTATCACAATTTAGTATATCCGTGATGAAATACAAGATACTAATTTAAAACTGGAAATTAAATTGGAGTCATTGTACAAAATAAACAAAAAGACACTTCGTTAAGAAGTGCCTTTTTGTCGATTAGATTATATACGGGTTTATTGTAAAAAAGCTGTGTTAAGATAAGACATTTTCAAATGCTTATATACATTATAGTACCAAATGATGTCTTTATTTTTATGGGGCTTAAGATGTATTTTTCTTTCATAAAAAAGTCTTATAAAAAACAAAAATTAATATTCGATTTCCTCATAATCTTTTGGTTGTGGAACAGTTTGCATATTTGCAGCATCTTTTGGATCGCTATATGTAGCGTTCTGCTCAACACTTGTGTCGTTGATGTTTTGTTTTTTACTTTTATTCGTTTGTTTTTTCATAAGGGTTCACTCCTTTTCTTTATAAAAGTAGTTATACCCCAATTCAAATATTATTACAGGTATGTAAAAGATGATTTCGCGAATGTATCAGCGACTAAATTGCTAAATTCTCGTAAATAATACAGATAGTTGTCTCCTCCATAGTTATATCTTTTATTATACATTTTGGCAACGACAACATTATACTTGGGAATGACTAAAATGGTGGGTCCTGTAATGCCTAATATTTGATACGAGCCTTTAGGTACCCTTTCCCCAAGCTCGCTTTGTATAGCGGGTGTGTTTTGAACAAACCAGAAGCATCCGTTTTGTGGTAAGTCCGTGTTTTCGTATTCTGGGCTTTGAAGACTTGTTGCAATTTTAATAACCTCTTTCGGTACGATTTGTTTTCCATTTATGTATCCTTCATTTAAATGTAAATTTCCCCAATAGGCGAATTCTCTAGCAGAAACAAAAAGGTTTTTTTCCGTTCCATCATCTAATATTCCAGTACTGCATATTGCTTCTTCATGAGGATTTACTATTACCTTTACCAAATTCTCATGATACTTTTTTCTCCATCCTGTTTCTTTAAAACCTGCAGGTATAAAGATACGTTCTTTTAATAACGCAGGAAAACTTTTATCATATAGTTGATAAATAAGATGGGTCATCATACGTACGTTAATATCTCGATATGCCCACCCTTGTCCAGGTTCAAATTCTCGATAAATTGTTCCGTCTTCTTTTTCATTTAAACCATGTGAATGCGTTACTAAATGTCTTAAGGTTGTCTTACCAAGCAAATTCTCATCATAATCTTTAAAATAATTTGCTGCATAATCATCAAGATGCTTTATCTTCCCTTCATATAGTGCATAAGCAACCGCTAAACCTAAGTAACTCTTTCTAGCGGAAGCAACATTAAATTGTGAAGACGCTGTTATAGTAGCACTGTTTTCAGTATTAGAATGATTTCCACTATAATGTTCAAGTACCACTTCATTATCTTTCATAATAAAAAGTGCTGCTGCAGAGCTATGATTCCGTTCTTTTATATCTTCTACCCATGAAACTAATTTTTGGTATGTATGCAATGTCTCACCCACCTCTGTATGAAATGCTATATCAAATATTAATTTCGATGAAAATAGAAGATGTCCTTTTATTTGTTTAATTCACAAAATGAAAGAAAAGTGTCTCTACACTCTGAACATGTATATACACCTTTCTTTCATACAATAACTTCATTTATGTTACAAAGTTAAATGAACCACCAGCTCCAGCAGCTAAAGCATCCCCCGCCGCAGCCGCCGCACCCTGCACAGCCGAAACAGCCGAAACAACGTCCGCCGCAACCACCACAACGTCCGCCGCAACCGCCGCAACGTCCACAGCCGCCGCAGCGACGAGCATCTTCTTGTGCATAATAATATGGATATTGATTTTGATTATCCCAGTACACAACATTTCCAGGGTGATAATCATTTAGATTCAATGATTGCAGTTCTTGTTGAAATTCATTCATGTTTATGACCTCCGTTTATAAATTAAAGTTTCTGTCTAGCATAATTCATCGGTGCTTTTCTATATGTATCACTTGTTTAATCGGCATAATAAACAGCAATAAATATAGAAATTAGAAACCAATTTCAATACGTACAACAACAAAATATGAGGTTTTATTGGGTGACGTACCTTGTTCGGTTGCCTATTTTTAGATAGCTTGTATGTTGGATTCGTTTTTATAAACGAGATGATAAAAGAATTTTTACAAATATGAAATTATATAAATTTCTCATTTGTAAATATAGGAGAGAATCTTATATTCTTTGTAGGAGCACAATCTGAGGTTTACTTCTTTTGTACAATAAAAGTGAATCAATTATTTCATTTGATGGGGATGATGACTTTCTTTAATAGTTATTAAGAGTTAGTTGGGTACTATGCAGTATTATTAACACTTAAGTACCCAATACCCTTCAGCAATACTTTATAAATTACTAATCCAACAATTTGATAAATCCTCTTTTTGTACCTTTTCTATTAATCTTTGAACAGAAGGTTCAGGCATTGTTTTATATGTAATTAGATTTTTATTATTGGGGATGATCCAATGAAAAGCCAGGTGAGACTCTTTAGAAATCGGTGGTATATCACTATGTAGGTCGTTACTATCGACTTCGAAAACATGATTAATTTCATAATGAAGCGTCTCGCTATCTTGCCACTGGTTTTCAATCACTCCTAAAAAGCGCTTAACTTCACAATCTATATCTATTTCTTCTTTAAGTTCACGAATTAATGCGCATTCTGCAGGTTCTCCTAATTCCACATGACCACCTGGTAGAAAAGAATGATGCCCTTTATAATTTGCTATTAAAAGTTTGTTATCTTTTATAATGATTCCTCTTACAATATGATGAAATTTTGTTTTCAATTAGGTTTCTCCTCTTTATCCATTTTCTTAATTAAAGTTAAACAAGTAAACGGTATACTTCTTCTCCATCATAAACATGACCAAGATTTACAAAACGATAGCTTTCATATAACCTTTTTGCCCGAGTGTTCTTTTTGTGTACAATTAGACGAATCTCTTATTCCGTGCCTTTATTTCTTCTACCCATGAAACTATTTTTTGATATGTATCCAATGTACCATTCACCTCTATATGAAATGCTATATCAAATATTAATTTCGACGAAAATAGAAGATGCCCTTTTATTTGTTAAATTCACAAAATGAAAGAAAAGTGTCTCTACAGTTCATACTTGTATATACACTTTTCTTTCAAAAATATCTTTATTTATGTCACGAATTTAAATGACCCACCAGGTAGCACCATTAAAACCGTCAAAACAATTAGAGCAACCACCGCAACCACCACAACCAAAACAACTAAAGCAACCGAAGCAACCAAAACAACGGAATCCACCACAACGAAATCCACCGCAACGAAATCCACCGCAACGGCCACAACCGCCACAGCGACGAGCATCATCTTCAATATAGTAATATGGATATTGGTTTTGCTGGTCCCAATACATAACATTTCCAGACTGATAATCATTAAGGCTTAACGCTTGTAGTTCTTGTTGAAACTCATTCATTTTCATGACCTCCGTTTATAAATTAAAACCCCATCGATGCTTTCCTATATTTCTGTTCGTTAAATCTAAATAGAAATAGCGCTATAAACTAAGTTCAATACGTACACCAACAAAATATGACCTATCACTAGATGATGCACCTTGTTCATATGCCTATTTTTAGGTTGTTTTTACTATGGGCTCATTTTTATAAATGGAAATTATAAAATATGAATTTAAACAATAACATTTAGCTTTATGTCATCATTTTCTAGTTCTATAGCTTAAGCGTGGTAGTTTTTTGCGTGATATCTTTTAGTCATAAAAAAACACAGATATGAAATTTTTAAAAAGATGAACTAAGAGTATATTAGTTTTTCGAGAAAGGGTACTTATATCATGTTTTTTTACAACGTAGTACTCTTGCATGTTATTTTATAAATTGCTAAGCCAACAACTTGATAATTCCTCTTTTTGCACCTTTTCTATTAATCCTCGGACTGAAGGTTCAGGCATTATTTTATATGCAATTAGATTTTCATTATTAGGAATAATCCAACTAAAATCTAGGTGAGACTCTTTAGAAATTGGTTCTATATCACTATGTAAGTCGTTACTATCAACTTCGAAAACATGATTAATTTCATAATGAAGTATTTCACTATCTTGCCACTGGTTTTCAATCACTCCTAAAAAGCGCTTAACTTCACAATTGATGTCCAGTTCTTCTCTAAGTTCGCGAATTAATGCACATTCTGCAGATTCTCCTAACTCAACATGACCACCTGGTAGAAAAGAGTGATGCCCTTTGTAGTTTGCTATTAAAAGCTTTTTATCTTTTATAATTATCCCTCTTACAATATGATGAAATTTTGTTTTCAATTAAGATTTCCCTCCTTTTGTAGTAACATAGCATGTATTCTCATTAAGTCTTTATTATTATTTTTTGTTTTTCTAGAACTATCGTGAATAGATTTTGAATACACCTTTAAGTAATCTTTAACAAATGAAATTACAATACTAACTTCATGTTTTTTGAAAGTGATATCCTCTGAGAATATTAAACTTGTCCAAAATATGCATTTAGTAGTGGCATGATATAAATCATGGGTGTTTCGTAAGGGTGAATTCGATTAATTATGGTAAGTGTGTCTTTTACAATGTCTTGTTTACACCTTATTTCGACTTTACATTCTTGCCCTTCACATATTTGACCGATTTCTCCATCAAAAGGTGTTGCAAAAAGGTGTTGCATTATCTAAAGGTCTCCAGTACCCTTTAACTGTGCTGTAAGATAGACAATTATCGTAATTTCCGACCTTACAAGCGTGAATGTTATTTAATTTATCTCGTAGAGTTTCAATATATTCCTCTGGGATAAATATTTCGATTTTTACTTCATTAAATTCCATGCGCTAGATCACAACCTTTTCTAAATAAAAGTTAGACATATAAACGATATACTTGCTCTTCGTCATAAACATAATCAAGTTTTTTAAATCCATAACCTTCATATAACCTCTTTGCAATAATATTCTCTTTATGTACAGTTAATCGAATCTCCTTACATTCCGTAAATTCATTTGTAATCCATTTAATCATTTCAGCTAAAGCAGTTTTACCATATCCTTTTCCTTGATGATGCTCATCAATCATAAATCCGTTAATCCAATACATGTCCGATGTATTGGATTCGAATGCATGCATAATGAATCCAATCATACTATCGTCATCATATATGGCTAATGGAATGTATTCGACATTTTCACCATCCGGCTTAATATATACTTTCGCAAGTGATACTGCTACTGGTGGTACAAATGTAGTTTGTTTCTTCGATACTTGTAATTTCAGTGCTTCTTCCCAGTTATCTCTTGTTATTATTTTTAATTGGATATTCATCATATGGACTCCTTTTTGAATAACAAATTATCCTATTTAAAAAATATCTTTCTTTCATAATTGTTTCTTTATCGGATTTTAATAGTTCGAATACACTTCCTATATATTCAACGATTCGCTATCATTTCCTCTCTAAAAGAATCGAAGTACAGTAATTATAGCGTTAGAAGAACTAACAGCAGACGGTTTACTTAGAGGACAAATGGGTATGGGAACAATTGTAATGAATAATACATGGTCATTATTAGCAACGAATCCTCCACCTAATTGGAACGAGTATGTAAAAACAGGAGTACATAAACCAAGTAAATTAATTGTTCAAGAAATTAATGAAATCGAATCAAACAAAGACTTTATTCAACTTAGTAAAGGTGAACTTTCTTCTGATATTTTTCCGTTAGAAACAATGAAATTAGTTATACATAATGTGTCTAAGGAACTAGATACTTTCGGATATGAAGAACCAAAAGGACTTTTCCCTTTACGCCAGACAATAAGTGATTATGTGAAATCATTCGGTATTCATACATCTCCGTCTTCTATACTAATCGTTTCCGGAGCATTGCAAGCACTACAGTTAATATCAGTTGGTCTTTTGCATAGGGAATCCACAGTTCTACTTGAAAAACCTTCATATTTATATTCGCTTCATGTATTTCAATCAACAGATATACATCTTTCTGGAATATCGATGGATGAGTGTGGTATCGTACCAAGCGATTTGTCTAGACGAAGTAAATATAATAAAACGAAAAACATTTTATATTCTATCCCTTGTTTTCACAATCCAACAGGTGTCTTAATGTTGGAAAGTCGACGGAAAGAACTTATGAATGTTTGTGAAAAAGAACAACTTCCTATTATTGAAGATGATATTTATCATGAATTATGGATTGATGAACTACCTCCACTATCATTAAAGGCAATGGATCAAAATGGGCACGTATTGTATGTCGGTAGCTTATCGAAAACACTTAGTCCTGGATTAAGAATTGGATGGGTAATTGGTCCAGAACCTGTGATTGAAAGATTATCAGACATAAAAATGCAAACAGATTATGGATCTAGTTCATTATCACAAAGAGTTGCCGCTGAATGGTTGTCTAGTGGTTTATATCAAAAACATGTAGCGTCCGTGAGATTGCAGCTGAAAGAACGAAGAAAAATCATGATACAAGCGCTGGACCTGTATTGTAAAGACATCGCAACATGGAATGCCCCTAGCGGAGGATTGTTTATATGGTTAAAGATACAACCTAAAATTTCAATGAAAAAACTATTTCCAAAAGCATTATCTAAAGGGATTCTTCTTAACCCAGGGCGTATTTATGAAGAGGAATCTGATCAACATATTCGTTTATCGTATGGCTATGTACCTGTCCAAGATCTTACGCAAGGAATCTATCAGATAAGTCAAATTGTTAGGGAATTAATAGAACCATAGAAAAGTCCTCTTCATTTAAGGAAGAGGACTTTCAAGCGGGTACTCATACATTCATATGTTAGGTGTTGACAACTTCCTGATACATTCTTCTCTACCTTTTCATAAACTGTCCAAATCAAATCTTTGAGTTAACTTATAATTGTTTAACCATATTGGTAGATAAGAAAGATGAAAATATTTTTGAAATTTCCAATTTAATTAGATTCTATTTGTTCTTCTATTACAAGTAGTAATTCCCACTTTTTCTTTTTAGTTTATATAAAGCGTCTTATTCAAAATCCCTTTTACAAAATCAGTTTTAGCTTCACAATAACCATCAATATTATATCGATAGTTCTCAGCTAATCGATATTTCAGTTCTTCATATTCTTTCCGTGCACCCTCATTTGCTGATAAATAATCCCGTAAAGCGACATGTTCTAAATAGCCTTTCCCATCCTTCGGGCAGACATAGAGGTGGTATTTCATAAAATTATCTTCATTATTTCTTTGAAAAGCTTCACGTCCTTCAACACCTAGATCTCCTTGATGGTGATAACCTTTTTTTTCTAATCGTTCTATAATGTCAGGTAATAGATCGTAACTTTCTATAACTACATCAATATCAATAATTGGTTTTGCTGCTAACCCTTCAACAGAGGTACTACCTACATGCTCAATTCTTAAAATTAAATCGCCGATATAACTTTCAATCATTATTTTGATTTTCTTGAACTCCATTTTCCATTCAGGATTATAAGACATGATTTCTATTATTCTCGTTTTTTCAGCCATTATTATATACCTCCTTATCATAATTTAATTTTTTTCCAAATATAATAAATTGCTCATACGAATCCTCATCAAGCCCTAGAATTTCTGCAAAAGCAGTTTCTATTTTACACCTTTTTTAGAACTATAATATCTTTTCAAATATGAAGTAGTTTCTTAATTTACAATATACATTTTATATCAGCAAACAAAATATGATGAAAATTATTATTGCTAGAAGATGTTCTACAAACACCTTAATTTCAATATATTAAATTGAATCAAAGATGTATTTCATCTCTTCTTTAACAAACCAAAAATATTAAAATGGCAAAGGAGGAAGTATATTGGATATCTTTCCTATACTTTTAATAATTCATATTCTATTTGGGATCATATGTTTAATTTCAGGAGCTGTCGCAATGTCTGCAAAAAAGAGAAAAGGAACTCATACAGAATGGGGTGAAGTTTATCATGCATCTTACGTTGTAATATTCATCACTGCAATTATATTGTCTATTTTACATTGGAATGAGATTGCTTATTTGTTTTATGTCGCACTTTTTTCTTATTCATTTGCTATTTATGGCTATCTTGCAAGAAAAAGACGCTGGAAAAATTGGATTCATCATCATATTAGAGGTATGCTAGGTTCATATATAGGTGCTGTAACGGCTCTCCTAGTGAACATAGGGAATTCTATACCGATATTAAATTTACTTCCTACACTATCGTTTTGGTTTTTACCAACATTGATTGGTACCCCACTTACAATAATGGTTATAAAAAAATATAAAAAGCATACAAACAAGTAAAAAGCTCTATTCCTCTTTGAAAAAATAGAAACGCTATTAATCATGCAGTAAATATTCTGCTTCGATAACTGGATTCAGCGATTTTTTTATTACTACTCAATCATTTTAGTCCAAAGAAAAAAAGCCATTTAGATAAAATACAATTTATTATTCGTGAATAGTTGAAACGAAGTGTCAATAAAAAATAGACGATCTAAGGAGCAGAAAACTTCTTAAATCGTCTATTTTGACTGTGTAATTCCCTACACTCTTGAAGTATGTTTCGAAATAGCGTTAATTATATTATCCCAATCATCAAAATGAATTTCATGCCCCGTTCCCTCTAGTGGTAGTAACGACGCATTAGGAATTTCATTTGCTAGAGCTAAGCCATGCTCATACGGAAGTGCCGTATCTTCGGTGCCGTGAATAACTAAAGTAGATATATTTATTTTTTTTAATTTCCCCTCATAGTAATCATCACCTTTAAGCAGTGCATGATTAAACATGCTGAGTAGATTGTTTGCTCGTTTTATTTCTTTTGTTACCTGCTTCGTAACTCTTTGCTCATCAAATTTATGCTTTGGTCCACAGAGTAATGCTGATCCTCTAACCAAATAATTCACAACAGATTCGTTATCTGTCCAATCCAATTTGCTTCCATTCGCATGATAAGCAAGAATTTTTTCATCCATTGGAGGTAAATTCCGATTGTTTTCATCAGACCCATAAATACTTGATGCAATCAATGTCATTGTTAGGACTCTTTGAGGATGCCTTACTGCGATAATTTGAGCAATCATACCTCCCAAAGACATTCCTACAATATGTGCATGATTAATATCGTATGCATCGAGTACTCCAACAGCATCATCCGCCATGTCTATCACAGTATAATGAGAACTTCCTGGCTTGTAGGTAACGGAACGCCCAACATCTCGATGATCATATCGAATAACGTATCGCCCTGTATCTGCTAATCGTTTACAGAACTCTTCATCCCAGTAAACCATCGAACACATTGCTCCCATAATCAGTAAAGTCGCTGGGTGATTAGGATTTCCAAAACTCTCTGTGCATATATCAATTCCATTAATTTTATTTATCTTTTCTTTCATAATTCATTCCTCATTTCATTCGAATTTGGTCATTTGAAAAAAGGTACATCAAGACAGCCCAAAATTCCCTTTAGAAAAATGAACGAATAGAAATGTACCTGAAATTAACGGAAACGAATGAACTTAATAATCATAATAAGCACTCTCCTTATAAGAAATGAATAAGAGGCTTAACCCCATTGCTAATTATATTATATTTTTGTAACTTAGGTTAATCTATTTCATTACTAATGGATAATGATAAAATTACATGCTGTAAACGATCCGGATAATTCGTAAACATCCCATCTACACCCCATTCAATCATTTTTTTCATATCTTCCTCTTTATCTACTGTAAATGGGTGAACTTCTAAGCCTTGTTTTTGTATTTTTGGAACGTCGGTAGCATTCATATATGTATAGTTCATGCCCAAGCCTACACAATAAGTTTTATACGCCTTTAAGTCTTCATTGGTTAGTCTGACTGCTTTTTTGTGTGTTAATAATTGCACCAGCGGAATGCTAGAATTTAGACTATGAATCTTTTTTAAACTTTCAGTGCTAAATGATTGGATGATTATTTTCTCCTTTACAATAGCGGGATCACTTAGTTGGTATCGATTCAGTATTTCTAAAAGCTTTTCTTCCATTCCTAGATAGTCCTCTGGTGATTTTGTTTCAATATAATAACGAGCATCATGGCCAAACGTTTCAATAATCTCTTCAAGCGTTGGTACTTTTACGTCCTTAAATTCTTCTTTTGATAGCTTGGGATGTTTTTTATTAAAGAAGCTACCAGCATCAAGTCTTTTTATTTCTTCTAATGTATGATCTTTAACAAGTCCTGATCCGTTTGTTGTTCGATTTAATGTATTATCATGCATAGCAATTAAGTGTCCATCCTTTGTCATTTGAAGATCTATTTCTATATAATCACCTTTGAATTGTTGACCTAATTTATAGGCTGATATTGTATGTTCTGGAGCATATGCAGATGCCCCTCTATGGGCAATTGTTATGACATGATCTGATCGATTCTTAGCTTTTATATAATTTATTTCTTTTGTTTGCTGTAGAATAGCAATGCTTATTCCTATCAAGATGCAAACAGTTGTAGTAATAAGTGCTTTTTTCATAGTGATATTTTAACTCCTAATCTTATACTCTATTTATATATGTTACACGATAAAATTTAAGCACGTATAAATATGTTATTAAAGCTTTGTAACAAAATCATTCAGTCTACAAAATAAACAACTGGATAGCTAATGTCTTGATAAAAAATAACCATCCTCTAAGGCTTGGATATACCTTAAAGAATGGTCGCCTTAAAACAGATTTACGATTCAATATTTTTAGGCACTTCTCTTATACCTTTAATCGGTAAGCAAGTACCTATCAGTGCAATTATAGTACAACCCATAAACATAACAGGTAACCCGTATACAGCAAGTATAGATAACGTACCAAAAATAATTAAATCCAGTACAGAATCTAGTACTGATAACAATGAAATTGTTGTTGCACGTACATGTGATGGAATTATATCATTACTCAGCTGTGAATAAATCGGATATCTTATTGCTCTTACAAATCGTAATATAATAAATGCTCCTAAAACGCTCCACAACGTATTTCCAAAGCACGCTGCTAATAGTAATCCACAGACAGCTAATGCACCTGAAAGATTTAATAAAAATATACGAGAGAATTTTCGGGTTAACCACCCTATAGAAATGGATGCAAAATATCCGCCTATTGCAGCGACTGCATATAATATGCCAATTGCAAATACGGGCACGCCTGCATTTTTCAAAAGTAATTGATCATAGTTGTCAAAAACTGCACTCGCTGGAATAAATACAAGCGATATATTTAAGAACATAATAAGTAATTGAGGTGCTCTTCGGATAACTTGTATTCCTTCGATTACTTGTGAATAAGCTGACTCATTATATTCAAATTCCACCGCCGGATTTTTTATAAATAAAAGTAAAATTAATTCTACGAAATGAAAAAGAAGTCCGAGTGTAATTAAAATAAAGAATTGCTCTTCCTTCAAATCTTTCGCAAAATAAGATCCGAAAATAACAGCAATCAACATTGAAATAAAGCTAGCGGATTGAATTTTTCCCATCGCTTTATCCATAAGATGTTGTTCATTCGTTTCTTTTAAAGATTCGTATATTAAGGCTTCATCAGCACCCGAAAAAAATGTGACTGATAAACCATTCAATAAGCTATATAAACAAAATAGCCATATGTTATCAGCAAAGAACAAAATAGAGATACTTATAATTTTTATGCAAGCGCCTGTTATAAAAGAGAGTTTTAAACTGAAACGATCTGCAAAAATGCCTGCTGGTACTTCTCCAATTAAAACCGCTCCACTCCAGCACATCAATACAATAAAAATATTTGAAGGAGTTAATCCTCTTTCCACATAAAACAACGTCATAACTGCTTGTAAAAAGCTAATTGTTCCAAAAAAATGTACCCAAAATAAAATAGAAATATTATGATTTGCCAGCGTATACTTATCCAAACGTTCTCCTACTTTCCGATATTTATATTCTTCGCGGAAGCAGGAGTGTTAAGTTAGCTTAAATACTATGCACTCCTCTTCCTTTACTTGAGAATGTTTTTAAAGTTTTTAACATGTTAATTCCTCCTTACATTTAATTAAGTGTATCATAACAAATATTCTTAATATTTACAAAATAAAATTATAAACTGGATAAGATTGTCGAAATGGAAAAAGTGGTATATAATAGGCAGTAACATTACTAGTAATTATTTTAGGTATTCCTAGAATAAAGGAGCGATACATATGAAAATTACTATTTATTTCGGAAGTCATGAAGATCAAGATGTACGTACAATGGATTGTCATTTAGATGTAGAAGATGCAGAAGAACTTGTCTCTGTTTCATAATATAAATCGTAAATAAAATGGGTTGAATCCTCTTCCCTATCGCATTCAGGGCACTTTTTAAAAGGTGTCTTTTTTATGTTTTTCCGGTAAAAATCCCTTTACTTTATAACGATTAAATAGTAAAATATAAATATACGAACAAACGTTCTTTTATTTCAATCGTACTTGAAGGGATGATTTTTACAATGGCTCAAAACAAACGCAGAGGAAGAAAAAAGCATACACCTACTATCTCAAATACAGGCTTTATCGGTTCTGTGTTTATTGATACATTGGAACTACAAAAAAAATCCTATTATTTTGCCCGTAAAAAGCTTCAAATTGTCCATCATGTATTAGATGGCCTTGCAGGCGCAACAAGTTCTTTATTTAAAGAGCATAATATTTCTGCACATATGTCTTGTGTGTATTTACATAAACAAAAGAAGATAGGTTTTGTTCTTTCAACAAAACCTTTTGAACAAGCTGATGGTGTTGCTTATTTTAAAAATTACTTAATTGAAAAGAATTTTTATGATAAGCAAGACGCCGAATTTCAAGAAGTATTTAATACAGGCTTTATTGGGGTGGTATTTGCTGACATATCTAGTATTGATCGATTTAACTTTGATTTTGAAATGAGCATGTTATCAAAGCTAATGAAGGATATGATAATTCCTGTTAAGGAGCTATTCTTACGTCATAATACCCCCGCTTATATCTCTACTTCTCATTTAGAGGAACAAAATAAATTAGGATTTGTTTTATCTGTAAAACCTTATGATGAACGTGCAGAAGCAGATTTATATTTTGAAACATATTTAAAAGAACGTGGCTTATATATTGGGGATGAAGAAGACGAAATTGATAAGATTGTCATTCGAAAAAAAGTTGAATTGATATAGAAAAAATGCAGGATTCCAATAAATCCTGCATTTTTTATTTGAAAGTTTCATTCTCTAAAATAACAACATAATCATTAGTCATTCTACCCGCTTCTTTTGTATAATCAACAAGTCGTTGTATATTATCACAACACAGTTTTGCTCCCCATACGAGTAAGGGAACACCAATAAAATCAATATGTAATCTTCTTGAAAACAATCCTCCAAACGTCATAGGAAGTGGAACTGTTGGTGAAGTATTTGAAAAAATGATTTTTTCATTGTTTTGATACTGATGTTGAAGAATTTCCGCTAAATTTTTCATGGATGGAACAACTACTTTTGATGTCCCGTGTCCTACTGTATAAACCGGATTTCCTCCTTCGTCCCTTCCATGAAAAATTATTTTTCCCATATCAGACGTTTTAAGCTTATTAAAATAGTCCACATTTAAAATTTCTTCTTTTGTCAGTCTTCGATCAGTGGGGAGTTTGTTTAAATGATATGCTGCTGCAAGTGAAGTTGTATGTGTTCCGCCAAAATCTGTATAAATAAAAATCATAATACCATCCCTTATCATAAACGTTTCATAATTATTAGTATCACCATTTCATCATTTACTAATCAAGTGAAGCTTTGATTTTATAACTTACTTGTTAATTCGTGATATTTTCTCCAAATATAATATCTTCTACTAATTATTGTACCAAGTGGCGTACATAAAAAAATGTTTGTTACAACGGTTAACATATAATGTGTACCTCACGAAAAAATACCCTTGAGTTTTAAGTTAATATACGATTATGATATCTAGATAGAATATAATACTGAAAGGAAGGTGTATTTCTTTTGAATATTCTCGAAACAGAGCGTCTTACTCTTCGCCTACAAACAACCGACGATGCAGCGTTTATCCTCGAGCTTTTGAATGACCCCTCTTGGTTACAATTTATAGGAGATCGCGGTGTGAGAACGTTAGAAGATGCAAGGATCTATATTTTGAATGGACCGATTCGCATGTATGAGCAATTTGGTTTCTGTCTTTTTTTAGTAGAACGGAAGGAGGATCATGTTCCGATTGGAATTTGTGGTCTAGTAAAAAGAGATTCCTTGGAAGATGTAGATATTGGATTTGCCTTTCTCCCAAAGTATTGGGCTAAAGGATACGCCTATGAAGCAGCTTCTGCGGTGATGGCATATGGAAAAGATAAATTGGGGCTAAATCGTATTGTGGGGATTACTACTCCAGATAATCACGCTTCAGCCAAACTTCTTGAAAAAGTAGGGTTGCGGTTTGAACGATCGATGCAGCTGGCCAATGATTCTGAAGAACTTAACCTGTTTGCATTTGATAAACGAAAAGAAACCACATAAATAAACAGCAAAGATATCAAAAATAATAACTCATATAAAAGACTCTCCGTTTGGGAGAGTCTTTGCTTTATTTGCTGAATTTCGGCGGAATATCTGTCGGTATAATTATTTCACAGCTTGAACAGATACTGGTTTCCAGCCTTTATTTTCAATCCAATCAATATACACTTTATATTTTTTATTGCTTTGCTTATCTCGCACATTACCATAGGCCTTATTCGTTCCGTTATTTCCAATAAAATCATAAATGAGTTGTGATTCAGGAACCTCAACAGCGTAGGAAATTGCTTTTTTCATCTCATTCCAATCTGTCGTTCCCTCTTTAAATTGCATGGCAGGTTTTGCCCCTTGCTCTGTACCAACTGGATTCCATTGCTTATTTTGTTCTGTTTGATTTGCATCTCTATCTGATTGATTTTTATTTATTGTTTCTACATTAGCCTTCTGTTCTTCAATTTTATTATCCTTTTGTTCTTCTTGTTTTTTTACTAGATTTTCATTGTTCTGTTTTTCTTTTTCTTTTTCCTGTACTTTTGAGCTTTCTTTCTCTTGATTTTGCTGTTCTATTAATTTTTGTTTTTCACTTTCTTTGTTTGCTTGTTCCTTTGATGAGTCTGCTTCTGATTGTTTTGTTTTTCGTTCCTCTAATTTATTGTTTTTCGCCTCTTTAGATGCTAATTGGGCTACTTTCTTTTCTTCTGGATGTTCTTTTCCTTTTGTATGATCAGTAAAAAATAACTGATAAGATACCATGCTGACTGTCAATAATACTAAACTTAATCCAATATTAACAACACTGCGTTGTCGACGGGCTTGTTGCTTTTCTTGAAATCTACCTTCATTTCCCATTTCTGAAACCTCCATGTAACTTTTACTGTGAAACTGTATGCTTTGCTCACTATTTTAGAATCCAGTAAGTTTATATGTTGATGAACTTTAAAATTCATCTGTATAGTTGTTAACCCCTTCCTCCTTATCACTTACACACACCTTTATTGTAAATACATTTTCTTATCTAAAATAAGTACATTGTTAAACACGCTTTTTTTATATTACATTTTAATATTCAGAATTTCAACAACAAAATTAATGTTAAGCTAGAATGTTTCTACAATTTTTAATAAAAGCGTCAACCACTCCAAGAATTCATCTACTTTTATTAAAGTATTTTACAATTATTGGTGCATCTGCAAAAGTTGGGCATAATACACTCACCTTAACACCGTAAGTTTCCTAATGATGTTCTATTTCAACTACATATGAATAGAATTCACTCTATAGGAATACATAAAATATATATGTACAAGCCTACTCACTACATCCTTAGTGAAAATAGAACTCTATAACTTTTGGAGGAATACACATGCTAAAAAAGGTTCTCCTGTTTACAGATTTGGGAATTGACGATGCATTTGCCATCCTGTACACCTTTTTTCGTAAAGATATTCAAATTTTAGGGATTGTAGCCGATTATGGAAATGTATCAAGAGAGAATGCCATAAGAAATATTAACTATTTGAAGTACATTGCGGGAAAAAAAGAGATACTTGTATTCCTTGGTGCTTCTGTACCGTTAACGGGTATATTGGTTCAGTATTTTCCTGAGGTACATGGAAAAGTCGGATTAGGACCTATCATTCCACCTGAAATTTCTTATCCAGTTTATCCCTTAAATGATATTTACCAAATTATAAATTCAAATTTAGATGATCTTACAATTATCAATTTGGGAAGACTTTCTTCGTTAGCTACGACCTTTGTTTTAAATTTAGAAACAATGCGGAATGTGAGAGAATACATTTGCATGGGCGGAGCTTTTTTTTATCCAGGAAACGTGACTGCGGTGGCTGAAGCTAACTTTTATGCGGATCCTTATGCAGCAAACTTAATTCTGCAGCATGCGAAGAACTTGACAATTATTCCGTTAAATGTAACTCAACATGCGGTTGTTACACCCGAAATGGTCCAACAAATCGATGCATTTCATCAGGATACACAGGATATTGCAGGACTCATCATTAAGCCTATGTTAGACTACTATTATAATTTCTACTCCAAGTCGAATCCCGGTATAGGAGGAAGCCCTATGCATGATTTTGTAACAGTGTGGTATTTGCTGAATCAAGAGGCTGTTGGTCTTTCAAGAGTACCCATCAAAGTAATTCCCGATCAAGGGGAAGGATTCGGTCAAAGTATTGCAGACTTTCGTTTTGTGACTAATCCAGGTTATAAAACGCATAATGTGGCTTTTCAGTTTGATTATGAAAAATTCAAGAATGATATTATGGAAACGTTCCTAAGGAGAAGGCTGTAGCATTCTTTCGTTGAGAGATAAAACTGTTTCAAGAAATATTTACAAAAATTGTATAAGTAACCGGTATATCCTAGGGTTCTCTTTATCGAGTAATCAAAGGAAACTTCAAGAAACACAGGGATGACAAATCTTTGTGTTTCTACTTTGCGATCTATAACAGCAACCCTGTCTCTTTCCCATAAAGTGAAACTTTAATCAGTGGGGGCTTTCTTCATTCCCCACTGATTATTAGTTGAACCAATCGGGCTTTTACGGGCAGTTTATCTCCCACCTAACTTCTTTAGAAAAGCGTAAGCGGCTCGCTCAGAATCGCAGGACGTTGGAGCCCCCGACAGAGAGGCGCTTTTTGCCTCGTCCGAGAGGGCGAAACGACCGGAGATTCTAGCCGCTAGAGCTAGACAATGCTTTCGCAGAATTTTGAGGTGGGAGTATTACTGCCCACAAATAGCGGGATAAACCAGTGGTATTCATACAAACTAGATGTTTATGCTAACTTGTTTATTTGCTTTATTTATTATACAAATACAGTGCGTGAAATTGCTTGCTTGAGTATGTATCCCTCTAGAATTAGGGATACCAACAACAAAATACAAATTTCACACATTAAGCAAAATAAAAAGGTAAACAAGCTGGATTTTCACACACTAAGGATGTCCAGCTTGTTTACTTTATTGCTAAGGTGACATAGGAGTTATTTGTATTTCCCTAAAAAGAGGTATCATTCAAAACTTTCTCCCATTGATCCATGACTCATGTTTTTTCCGTAAAATATTTCATCCATTTCCGTTTTTAATTTTTTTGTAATTTCCTCTTGTTCTTTTACGGATAATTTTTCTTGTGTATATCCAAATAGATAGTTGTTTAAGTCAAATTCTTTTAGTTTACATTTTGTATGAAAGATATGCTCTTGATAAACATTGACATCAATCATGTCATAGAGACTTTTCACGTTATTTGGAATGTAATTTTGGATAGAACTTATTTCATGGTCAATAAATAACTTGTTACCTGTTATATCTCTTGTAAATCCCCGAACGCGGTAATCAATTGTCATAATATCTGTATCAAATGAGTGGATAAGGTAATTTAAAGCCTTAAGAGGTGAGATTTCACCGCATGTAGCTACATCAATATCCGCTCTAAAAGTGCTAATACCTTCATCTGGATGATATTCAGGATACGTATGAACCGTTATATGACTTTTATCTAACTGCATAACAACTGAATCAGGAAGAGGTCCAGGTGATTCAGTGAATGATTCTGTCGGCACTTCTACCACGGGACCTTCTGATACTAATATAGTTACGCTCGCCCCTTGTGGTACATAGTCTTGTTTAGCAATATTCAGTACATGCGCACCTATAATGTCCGAGACATTTTTCAAAATCTTAGTTAATCTGTCTGCATTATATTGTTCATCTATGTATTCTATATAAGCTTCTCGTTCTTCTTTTGTTCTTGTATAGCAAATATCATACATGTTAAAACTTAATGATTTTGTGAGGTTATTAAAACCATGTAATTGAATCCTTTGTTCTGGTGTTAGGTTCATGATAAAATGCCCCATTCTTTTTTCTGATTAATACTATTTTATAAATCCTTTATGAAATATAGTTCCATTCTACAATTTTTTCATGCATCTTCTTTTTGAATTGGGATTACTTGTAATATACAAGTTATTTCTAATTCGTTGGTGATGGCTAATTATTATATTGTTATGGATTATTTTAGTTTTATTGGAAAAAATACGGTAATTGAAATTTGAAATAGCAACTATGTAAAATTTGAATGAAGAAACCATTGTGAGTAAATGCATCAAAAAAGAAAAGATGTGTAAGCTTTAATTAGTTTACACATCTTTTCTTTTTTTCTATGCTTAAAACTAATTAAATACTGCGCCGATTTTTATAATTACTCTCAATTATATTCCAAATCAAAACACTACTTTTTTAAATCTTTTTTCGTTACTTCACTTCTAATATTTACATCTTTTGAGAATTCAGTATCATTTTTTAGGTTATTTGGATATTTGCTTTTTTGTTTTCGATTATCATTCCGATTCGTCATGAATGATCCCTCCTCTTATAAACGTTCGTACCTATTTTGTACAAAAGGAACTATTTCATACTGATAATTTCATGAGTATAGTCCCGTTCAACTTACGCAATCCGATTTAACACAATGTTTTCAATATTTCTCCAAGCGATTTGGACATGCTAAAGAATGAGGTGACTGTTATGAAAAATGAAATATTAAAGTTAGTACCAGAAGCGGTAAAAAAGTTAATCCAGAAAGACGTTAAAGAAAGAAACAAGCGCATCATTGATTTAATTATCGATGATGCAACTGCATATGAATTTGAACCAGACCAAGTAGTTCCTTGTATCATGGCTGCTTATTATGCTTACGAGTCCACCCCTTATCCTAGTGAAATGGAAGATGAATGGATGAAGATCTTAGTTTTTCACACAGCTACTCGTTCAGCGATGAAACTTTTATCTTACGGTAAATTTAAAGCAAAACGATCAGAGAGTGGATGGATGAAGTATACAGGTCATTGAATGATCCCATTTTGAAGTGAGAGGTTCCTATTAACTAACATATTCGCTGGAATCTCTTATTTCGCAATGGAATTTTCACAGAACATATGACTGTTTCGTGCTCAATAGGCATCGTACATTTCGTTCGAAAAAATTTTCACGAAAAGTTACACATGCTATATATCTTCTAACGAGCCCTAATATTTTTTGTTTTCCAATTAAATACAGTGCGTGAAATTAATGTTTGTATGCATGAAAAAGAACCCATCATTTACGAATAGGTTCTTTTTCTAGTAACTTGTATGATTAATGTGTATGGTTATATTTCGATAACAATGGAATTCGTTTTGCAATGGATGCATAAATTACAAATACCATTTGTGTTAATGGTTCTAATTTTCGCGTACTTTGCATTACTATGCCGCAAGTTATAAATGACAGGAATGCTCCACCAATTATATCTGCTGGATAATGGACACCAACGTAAATACGTGAAACTCCAACTAGTACGGCCCAAATTAATGCAATATATTTTAATCTTTCCCCTCTCAATAGCATCGTAAATGCTATTGAAAATACAAGTACAGAATGATCACTTACAAATGATGAATCTACTGCATGTGGCACTAATTGATGAACATGATAAGTTACAAAAGGTCGCGCATGATAATATACTGCATGAATGAAAACATTTAACAGCAATGAAACTCCGACTGTAAGAACAGTATATACAACAGTATATTGTTTTTGAATCGCCATTTCTTTTTTAGTATTACTAAACCATAAAATAAGCATAAAAAGAATCGCCATGTAAGGCGCGCTATTCGTAATCATAATCATGATCTTATCTGAAATGATTGAGGTTCCCGCTAAATTATTAATCCATTGAAATACTGTGTAGTTCATATCTACCCTCTCCTTATTTTCATTACATTCGTACTTTAAGAAAGTACAAGTTCTATCGGTTTACACAGTATACAACAGTAATATGAAAATACTTTGAAACTTTTCTCATCTATTTCTCATTTTCATGTAAAACATAAGGAAACGAAATTGTAACTGATGTACCTTCTTTCTCCCTACTTTCTAATATAATGTTTCCATTATATTTTTCTACAAGCCGTCTTGCGATGGAAAGCCCCAGGCCATTTCCACCCTGTTTACGACTCCTTGCTTTATCTACCCTATAAAAACGATTAAGTACATATGGTAAATCCGATTCGGGTATTCCGACGCCATGATCTACAATACGTATAGTAATATTTTCTTTTTGCATGTTTGTTTGAATACAAATGTATTTATCATTTGCTTTGGTATATTTAATCGCGTTATCTAGTATGATAATCATTATTTGCTCTAAATAAGGTGTTGGTATAGCCACGTAAGCCTCTTCGGCATATAATTGTATATCGAATTCGAATTCAGTTTGAAGAACTTCAAAGTTTTGGATTACTTGTTTTAATACAGTATTTACATGTACAGGCTCGACTGCTAATGAGGGCATTTGCTCTGATTCTGCTCTGGATAACTCTAATAATTCTGAGACTAATTTATTCAATCTATCCACTTCTTTTAAACTAGATTGAAGTGACTTTTGTAGAATAACAGGATCATCCTTTCCCCAACGGTTTAACATGGATAAATGGCCTTGAATAATTGTAAGGGGTGTTCGAAGTTCATGTGATGCATCTTCAACAAACTGTTTTTGTTGTAAAAAAGACTTTTCTACATCATCCATTAATTCATTAAATAGAATGCCTAACTTTGCAAGTTCATCATTATTTTCCCGTACAGGAACTCTTTCTTTTAACCCGTTTGTTTTAATTCGATTCATCGTATCAGTTATATTCTGAACACTTAATAAAAGTTGTTTAGCAATAATTGTTCCACCTAAAAAACTAAGTATAAGTCCACCGATACCAGCTGCAACCATTACAACGAAAATGATTTTCAACAAATGATCGAAAGTTTCTAAATTTTTCCCAACCTCAATTGTTCCCATAAATGTTGCTGTTTGAATCGGCATACGTTCAATTAATATTCTATCTTCTAAATGCCTCTTTATATAAGCTTCAGGTTGGGTAACCGATTTAGGAGGCGCCCACCTCGGATTAAAATCACGAGAAATCGAGACAATTGGTTGTCCATCTTTATCTAAAATTCGAATAATCTGATGTTTATCATTCATATTATTAAGGAAGTCTTTACCGTTTTCAATCGTTTGGTTAGAAAGTGTTTCTTTTTTATCAGTAAAATATGCTGCTATTTCTTTCACTTGCCTGTTCATTTGTTTCTTTTCATAGTCTACTGTCCATTGATTAATCACAATAAACTGTAAAACATTATATAAAGCGAACAAGATAAATAATAACGTAGTTGACCAAAGAGTTAGTTTCCATTTTATCGGAAGGTTTCGAATGCGCTGTGCAAAATTTTTGATCATCTCATCACATATCCAGCCCCTCTAACAGTCTGGATATACTCCTCCTTATCTACACCATGTAATTTGTTTCGTAAATAGCGAACATATACATCAACAATATTTGTTTCTACAATCGCATCGTAACCCCACACTTGCTCTAAAAGTATATCTCGTGTTAGTACGCGGTTAATATTCTTCATAAACATGAGTAATAACTCAAATTCTTTGTTCGTTAATTCAATGATTTCATCATTTTTTCTTAGCGTTCTTGATTCTACATGTAACTGTAAATCTTTAAAAGCAAGCAAAAGTGTTGGCTTACTTTCTTCTTTTTGTTCGCGTCTAAATATAACACGTATTCGTGCAAGGAGTTCTTCAATTGCAAATGGCTTCGGTAAGTAATCATCAGCGCCGCTATCTAATCCTGTAACACGATCCATAATACTATCACGCGCTGTTAACATAATGATGGGAGTATTCTTCGTCGCACGCAGTCTACGACATACTTCAATCCCATTGAGTCCTGGTAACATCAAATCAAGAAGTATAATATCATAGTTCTTCTCTATGGCTGCTTCCAATCCTTTTCGCCCATCGTATTGTACCTCTACTGCATATCCTTCATATTTTAATTCTAACTCTAAAAATTCAGCTAAACTTTCTTCATCTTCAATTATTAATATATGATGCAACCCTAATTCCTCCTATATTATTAAATGAATGATCAATCCTAATCCAAATAGAATCGCAATCATTTGATGTATGTTTCGATATAATACCGATTTTTTTCTGTCTTTAACCTTATTCAAAAGAATTCCAACAACTCCTAGCAATACTAAGCTACCAAAAGCAAATATGCCGCTGTAAATCTGTATCATATGGTGATTTCCCCTTATAAAAAAATAAACTCCATGTGTTGTTGCAACAGCTAATATAGCATAACCGATAAACATATGATATTTCTTTGCTAACATATATAATTCTTTCATATACTTGAATCCGGGTATTTTATTTTTGTGTAAAAACAGCCAAATATGACGTAAAAACCAAAGTGATGCAGCTGCAATCGCACCATATTCACCAAGAGAACCAAGATTTTTATTTACGCTTTTTAATCCTATTTGATCTCCTAGCATAAAGTTTACGATAAACATTGTAACACTAAATGCAATCACACAAGCTCCTGCGATCTTTATAAACAAATTAAAAATTTGACTTCCGAACGTTTTCTTCATTTTGCATCCCTCTTTCAATTTCAAAACATCACTACATTCCAAATTGTAGCAATCAAAAAAGAAAAAAGAATGAAAGAAAGATTAGAATAAGATGAGAAATACTTTATGTGAACTAAAAAACAAATTTCCCACCGTAATTTTTATATGTATAGATTTTCTTTCGCCAGTGTAATGATCCTTTGAATAAAAGGTTCTTTTGCATTAGTATACGCCACTCGATCAAATGGATACTTCATAGCAAGCTCGTATTTTAATTGTTTGTATTCCACACGTGCCCATTCATGATTACTCATAAAATCAAGAAATAATAAATTGTTTTTCCAATCTTGACCACCGTGCGTATAGACGTGTAAATGATGTGTACCTGCTCTCCATTTCCCTTTTCTAAAAAAACGCCTCTGCGGAAAAGGTTTATGAAATACATATTCATATCCTATTGTTTGCAATGGTTCTATCCAATGATCAACTAATTTTAAATCTTTAACACCTATCATCATATCAATAAGAGGTTTAGCATCTAACCCTTCTACTGACGTACTTCCGATATGTTCAATCGCTAAGATGTCCTTTTTTAGCAATGTGATAAATTTCTCTTTCTCCTTCACAAATTCCGTATGCCAATTTAAATTATACGGTTCAATGATTATTTCTTTATCCATCTTTTACTCCTTTCATAATAATTACATAGCTTTAAAAGTAATTCTTTTTAACTAATCAAAACAGGATTTTTATTACTCTCCTCGAATTTATTAATATTTAATCTCATTATATAAAATAAGAGGTGTAAAATGAACGAAATTCCAGTCACACTTAGCTTTGATGATGTAACTTTTAAATTAAAAGAATATCAAGATTTTGAATGGCTTGTGAAGCTTGGTAGAGTGTTTACTGTATTTGATCAACAAGATTCTGGCAATATATGCTTTGGTATTGAAATAGATGGTCAGAAAAGATTTGTTAAATATGCTGGTGCAAAAACAATGGAGTATTCGGGAAATCCAGATGCCGCTGTTACTAGATTAAAAGAAGCTATTTTTCTTTATGAAGAATTAAAACACGATCATCTAATCGAATTAATTGATCATTATGAAGTAGAAAACGGTTATGTGGCAATCTTTAATTGGTTTACCGGAGAATGCCTTCATTCCCATTGGTCATTTCCACCACTAGCGAAATATAGTAATCCTAGTTCTCCGTTCTATCGCTATAAACAATTATCAATTGAAGAACGTCTTATTTCACTAGATCATATTTTTTCTTTCCATGTTCATGTTGAAAGAAAAAATTATGTAGCAATAGATTTTTATGATGGAAGCATTTTGTATGACTTTGAAACAAAGACAACAAAGATTTGTGATATCGATTTATATCAGAAGAAACCTTATATCAATACAATGGGAAGACTTTGGGGATCATCACGATTTATGTCACCTGAGGAATTCGAACTTGATGCAGTGATTGATGAGAAAACAAATGTATTTAATATGGGAGCAATCGCTTTTGCGTTCTTAGGAGGGGAACTCGATCGTTCTTTCACTAAATGGGAAGCAGGGAAAGAATTGTATGACGTAGCAGCTCGTACGATAGAAAAAAATAGAAATCAACGTTATGCATCAGTTGAAGAATTTCACTTAGCATGGGAATTTGCTCGAAACAAATAACAATTCAAAAGTAATCACAGTCCTCATTCCAATAATTAAAACATGAAGAAGTTGTATTTTTCCGGTATAATACTTATAGTACTGAAAACTACAATAATGAGGCATGCTAGATGAATTTTGTATACATTAACCAAAACGTATTAAATAATCTGCTTTACATTTTAAGCAGCATCTTTGTTTTTTATTTTATATATAATAATGAAATATTTTTTAAAAACTATAAAAAGATTCTTATCATTATATGCACTAGTATACCATTGATTTTATGTATGAAATTCCCTATATACATAGACGAAAACTGCGTTCACGACTTAAGACAGATCCCTTTTTTAATAGGTACACTTTATGGTGGTTTACCAGTTGGGATCGCTTTATTATCTATCATGTTATTGATTCGGTTTGTTTTTTATGGTGTTAACTTTTTAACAGTTATTGTTTATATTACCATGCTTATTTTCACTGCCTATTCTTCTTCTAAATTTAATCAATTAAACAGAAGAAAGAAGCTTATCATGTCAATGACTTTACCTTTTTTCCTTGCTTTACTTACAACCTTTATCGCTGTTGTTCTGTCAGATTTCCCAATTACAAATTCATATATCACTTATTTTATTCTACTCCCTCCAATTGTCATGTTATTTGTTGTATATATAAATGAGGTTTTAAGAGATGCCGTTATTATGAGGTCTAAATTAGTAAAGATGGAGAAGATGGAGATTGTGAGTCAACTTGCTGCGAGTATTTCACATGAAGTAAGAAATCCTCTTACCGTAGTAAAAGGTTTTACTCAACTCCTTAAAACTCCAGATTTACCACAAGAATCGCGAGAACAATATATTGAACATATTCTTGGAGAGCTAAACCGCGCTCAGGTTATCATTGATGACTACTTAACATTTGCTAAGCCAGCATCACAAAAAGTTGATAACATTGTAATAGATCAAGAATTAAAAAGAATAATAAGTATGATGATGCCATTATGTAATATGAATTCTATAAATGTTTCTGAGAATTTAGTAACAGGTTCCATCACTGGGAATACACAACATTTTCAGCAATGCTTTTTAAACCTAATAAAGAACAGTATTGAAGCGATGCTAAATGGCGGAAAACTAAGTATCAAATCATCTGCTTGTGAAAACAAAATTACTATTGTCATTAAAGACAGTGGAATTGGGATGACACAAGAGCAAATCAATCGATTTGGTGAACCTTATTTTAGTACAAAAACAAGAGGAACAGGTTTAGGTACGATGGTTGCAGTAAAAATCATTGAAACGATGAATGGTACTTTAGATATAAATAGTATTGTTAATAAAGGAACCACTTTAACGATCACATTTCCACAAAATAATGAGATTGCTAAAAAACACTAACATTTTGATTTAAAAGGAGCTTCCTATGCTCCTTTTTACTTTTCACTACATAAATTGAAATTTTAATCAATGTTTTTTCTCCATCCCCCACTGATTATTAGCCTTCACTAATCAGGTATTTACTAACATTTCATCTCCCGCCTAACTTCATTGTTTTCGATGATTTTTAAAGCGGGAATATTACTACTAGTTAATACAAAATAAGATATGCTTTTCATAAACCTTGGCTTAAATTTTTTATATATGAACCCTCCTATAAAAGGTCCTGGCTATAGCTAACTTGAAGGTATTCCTTCTTTACTCTATTTTTTATTACCTAACATAGTTGTACCACTTCTCGTATATTTACTCATTAGGTTTTACATTCGCAAGACTCCATCCGCATCAATCACCGGTACGGAAAAATAATTCGAAATATTTAGGAGGGATAACTTGAGCGCTCACTACTCTTTCACATATCAATTATCAAACGGAGCCTGATAGCTCCTTTCCCATTAAATATTTAGCACAATAAACGCATATAACTTCGAAATAAATATACTTTTTTATGGGTAAAGAAAAAGTCTCATCTCAGTATGAATAAAAGCAAACTGCTGAATCATTTCATTTAGGCATCTCGCTGCTTTTGTAGGAATTTGATGCTTTACGTTATCAATGAATTTTAATTCATTACATGGCAATTTTTCATGTAGTAATTTGGCATGACTATAAAATATTTTATCTTTCTTACCATACACCAACAAAACCGGAAGCTGAATATTTCTAAGCTGATTAGTACAATCATAATGCAAACTATAACAATAATACTGCCAGATATTTTTGGCATTCCCTTTTCGTGCCTCTTTAAACATCTTTCTGAACAATTTATGTGTATTTGAGTTGCTCCATGAAATAGACCATGCTAAAAATGAAACTGCCCCCGCTTTCGCAAGTTTCACGCCAAGTGAAATCTTATTCTTTAGATATCCATCCCTCACTTCTGACATTCCCCCGATTAGAATACCTCCTAACGCTCTTTCAGCAAAGGCCAATAAAAATTCTAATGCGACAGAGCTTCCAGTCGAATATCCACATACAAATGCTTTCTTAATCTCTAAATGATCCAACAAACATCTAATGTCTTCAGCAATCAGTGGATAGGTTATCGGTTGTTTTGAATACTGACTCCTTCCGTGTCCTCTAATATCAAAAGCAATCACCTTAAAATTTTGGGATAATCCCTCTATTTGATACTCAAAATTCACACATGTAAGTACAGGAGGATGAATAAAAACAATAGGAACCCCTTTTCCCTTAACGATATAGTACAGACTACTACCATCTACATCCAACATTGGCATGTATGTAATCACCTCAACAATCTAAAATTATTACTCTTTTTCAAAAAAACAGTAACTCTAAAAAATGATGCATACTAAAAATTGATTTTAGTACATGAGTATTTTCCTTTTGTTATTAATTTCTTTATAATTTGTTAGCTATAAGCTGTCGATATTATTCTGTTATACGTTCCTGATAACGTTGAAGCTGATTTTCGTTTAAAAAAAATGAATTTAGTCGCTCCTCAAGTTTTTCTTTTAATCTTTTCATTTATTTAAACAGAAAAACAGATGGTCTTTTTTTTGAATGTTAGCTATAAAATAACCTCTTACAGTACACTTGACGATGTGTCTTTTCACTCATTTCTGTTATTATGTGGCACTTCTTTATTTCTATTCTGGCAACTATTTAGAATAAATTACGATGGATTTTCCTTATGAATCACACATAAAATTAAAATAATTCTTTTTAATCCCATTTTTCAATATACTGCATCTCATTGATTAAATAAACATTATGTAAATGAATTTCAAATCCTTATTTATCTGTGCATGTTTCCCTTTGTAATGAGTAAACTTAGGGTTTTTAGGAAAAAAGAATCAAGAAATGTTAGCATAAATTCCGATAAAATATTGCAACATAAATCATGTGAAATTGAACTTAGTGTTTCTTTTTCCTAATTATCTTTACAGGGGGTAAAAAATGAATACTCTTAACTTCTTGATGTCACTATTCAATTCTGGAAGAAGAACTCAGCAAATGTTTAAATTATTTAGAAATAGACGGAATAACAATAGAAGCTGGATTTGGTTTTCTTTACTAGGATTAGGAACAGTTTTTAGTGTAGTAGCAACACGTAATTCAAATATGATGAAACCTATTCAACGTTTGTTCCAAGGCGTTCAAAATACAACAAAAACATTTATTCCATCCAAAGTAAATTTGGCAAATATAGAATTTGCCGATGAAATTACGCCTAACAGTCAAAAGAGACTGGGTAATCAAAGCCAATAACTATCGTGAATAATAAAAACTCGCCTTTTAGTCACAAGTATTTACAATATTAAAAAATTATGTAAATTGAACGAATTTTCCGGAAATTACCTTATTATTTCGGTGAAATTTCAACATAAAAAAAGGAGCATAGCAGCTCCTTTTTTTATGTTGAATCTCGTATTGATACTAAAAAAGTATCTTTAATGTTTTTTCTGATTACATGATTCTGTGACGAATGATTAAAAAGTTATATGTTTTTAATACCCTCAGCCTCAGCCTCAGCCCCAGCAGCTGCATCCAACAATAATTAATAAAATAAATAACACAACTAATAAAGCAAAACTTCCACCAAAACCACAAGAACCACCGAAACTCATATTCTCTCCTCCTTTTAGTATAAAACTAATGGATAATGAAATTGATCGTTTATTAACAGGTTCGTATTATACAGTATGTTTCTATGTCATTTTTGAGCATGTCTTGGATAAATTTAAAAAGGCATTGCTCTGAGCGCCTAAATTTTATCCCAATAACATCCAGAAAACTTACAATGGATACCAAAACCCTTTGAAAATATTGAACTTTAGGTAAATGGCCAGTACTAAAATTATAATGCCGATAACGAGCCCTAGATAATCCTCTTGTTTTGCTTTTGTTGTAAAATACCATGTTCGCTTCTCTTTTTTTCCGAATCCTCGTAAGTCCATTGCATTTGAAACCGTATCAATTCGCTCTAAAGAATGAATAACAAGTGGCCAAAAGATGAGTACCCGATTTTTAATACGTTCCCAAAAATTCGTCTCTCCTCTTTCAAATGGTACACCTCTTGCTTCTTGAGCGTGCTTAATCAATTTGTATTCCGCTTGTATATTCGGTATGTAACGAAGCGCAATGTTTATTGCATAGGCAATCTTATATGGTAAGCCAATTTTATGCAGGCTGCTAGCGAACTCACTTGGATGTGTCGTGTATATGAAAATAAGTGTAAATGGTAATAACGTAAAATACTTTAATGAGAGCGTAAGAGCATAAAATAGTGTTTCAAATGTAATCGTAGCATATCCAATATGCAAGAATGCTGTACTTGTACCAGTTAACTCAGATCCATGAGTTGGTGTAATCAATAAAATCATCATTGAATTTAGCATACTAAATGTGAAAATAACACTAAATATAATTACAATTTTTTTTATAGGGATTTTAGCGATCACTAATCCTAAACAACCAATGAAAAACAAGCATAATAAAATACGAAAATCAAAAAATATAAACGTAAGAGTCATCCAAATTATAAATAACAACAATTTAATTGCGCCGTCCATACGATGAAAATATGTATGATTATCTATATAAAATAAATCTGCTTTATTCATAATCCCCTCTCCTTTTTGCCTCCATATACATTTGTACAAAAACGTCTGGAAAAGGAACTTTACTCAAATTCGCTAAAGTTGTTAGCGAACTCTCCTGTAAATTAGCTTGTTGTAATACTTCGCTATTTGTTAATACGTTTGGAACAGTATCATTAGCAAGTATTTTCCCTTTATGAAGGACAACTGCACGGTCTGCATATTCTAAAGCTAGATTCATATCATGTGTAATAAAGATGAATGATATTCCTTGTGCCGCTAGTAGGCTTATACAAGACATAAATTGTTTATAATGAAAATAATCTTGTCCTGCTGTTGGCTCGTCTAATATGATAAGCTTCGGATTCCTTGTTAAAACCGATGCAATGGTAAGCCTCTTTTTTTGTCCGTAACTTAACGCTTGAATAGGCCAATTTCGGAATGGATATAATCCACAAATTCGCAATGCATCTTCTACGCGTTTATTTATTTCTGCGCTAGAAGTCTTCTTTAATTTTAATGAAAAAGCAACTTCATCCCAAACAGTAGATTGTGTAATCATATGATTAGGATTTTGCATGACATAGGAGATCACTTCTCCACGCTTTCGAATAGACCATGAACTTATATTTTCATTATCAAGTACAATTCCCCCTTCCTTCGCTTTGTTCATTCCCGTTAATGTATGTGCAAATGTAGACTTACCTGCACCATTATGGCCTAATAATGCTACAATTTCTCCCTTTTGTATAGAGAGTGTTATATCCCTTAATGTAAAATCTTTTTGCGAATATGAAAATGATATATTTTCTATTTCACATAAGATTTCTTTTTTTTGTTGTTCTTTAAACATGGTAGAATTTAACATCCATTGCTTAATCGCTTTATTCACATTTCCATGATCTAAACTTTCAATTGGATATAATTCTTCATCTAAAATATTCATTCTTATATTTTTTAATGCTTCAATATATACAGGTTCTCTTAACCCTATTTTTTGTAGCATGTTTGTTTGTAAAATTCTTTTTGGTGAATCAACCGCTACAATTTTTCCTTCTTCTATTAATATGATTTTATCAAGGTCTAATTTTAATATTTCTTCTATTCTATGCTCAATAATAACAACTGTTTTATTAAATTGTTGATGCACCTTTCGTATAAGTTCTACTGTTTTCAAACTACTCATGGGGTCTAAGTTTGCTAATGGCTCATCAAATAGTAATATGTCAGCTTCTGTTGTTAACAGTCCAGCAAGAGAAACAGTTTGTTTTTGACCACCAGATAATTCATGCGGGCTTCGTAGATGAAACGTATGCATCTGTACTTTCTGTAGTGAGTCCATAACAACAGCCTTCATTTTCTCCTGTTCTACACAATCGTTTTCTAATGAGAAAGCAACATCTTCTCCTACGGTTAAACCAATAAACTGAGAATCTTGATCTTGTAAAATAGTTCCTACATGCTTGCTTTGCTCAAAAATACTACCTTTTCGCGGATCCTTACCACATATTGAAATGTTCCCAGTACTTGATCCCTCATATGAAAAAGGGATAAGCCCATTTATACAATGGGCCAATGTTGATTTTCCTGATCCACTTCGACCGGCAATCAATACTTTTTCACCTGGATAAATACGGAATGTAACATCCTTTAAAGTAGGTTCTGTCACTTGTTTATATTGAAATGTAAATTGTTCAAAGGAAATAATCGGCTTCATTGTAATCTCCCTACTTTTCAATCTTCAAATGTGTATGTTTTTTATTTGCTTTCGCTAATCCCAGTGTGATTGGTAAACCAAGAATTAAGAACACAAGGATATCTGCAATCGTTGCACCGAATACTTGAATAACAATTTTATCCAAAGGTTCACCCATAACGATAATATCAAAAGCACCGGCAAATATGATTGCAACGACAATCCCGATTAAACCTGTTATAGCAAAATATGAAATATCTCGATTACGAAATGTTCCATTTTTCACACTGAAACTTGCTCGTTTTTGTACAAGTCCCATCGTAAATCCAATAATACCTGAGCTAAGTACCCATCCCCACCATATTCCCCATCCAGCGATGGTATCTGTCACTGTATGACCGATAAGACCAATCAAAAGTCCTGCAATCGGCCCGAAAATCGCACCAAAAATTGTTAATATAGCCAAAGCAGGCTTTATAAATGTGTTTGGTGCAATTGAAAATCCCCATAGACCTAATACACCATATATTGCAGAACCGATTCCAATTGCTACGACTAATTTTGTAGATAATTTGTTCATATGAATTCCCCTTTCATTCTAGTTAGTTTATATTAGTCCTATATGTATAAGAAAATTAAATTATGCGTCTTCACTTCCTTTCTTCTCAATTTCTCAATAAAAAATGACCTCTTTTATAAGAGGTCATTTTTTATTGAGATATGATCCTCTTATCTTTCAAAAGACAATATGTCTTTTGCGGAATTAGCACCTTCCTATTTGTATGAATAAATAGGGGTTGCTGAGGTTTCATAGGGCCGTTCCCTCCACCTCTCTGGATAAGTATTCGTTTGTAATTTGTATTATTGCATTAACGCAAGTTAATTTCAATATTTTTCTCACTATTTTTATTTTTCTTAAAACAATCTAATAAATCATTGTATTCTTATCGGAATTATGGAATAATTAGCATAACAAAACATGTTAACGGGAGGAATTTGACATGAAAGTAATCGGATTAATTGGTGGATTAAGTTGGGAATCAACGTCTCTTTATTATAAACATATTAATACACTAACTCTATCTCAGTATAATCATAATGCAAAGCTTGTTCTATATAGCATGGATTTTGGCGAAGTGACAAATTTATTACAAAATCAACAATATGAGGAAGTGCAAAATCAACTCGTTCAAGTAGCAAAAAAAATAGAGTGTTCCGGTGCAGATTGTATACTTATGTGCTCAAATACAGTACATCAATTTGCGGAAGAAGTAGAACAAGCAATCTCTATCCCCCTTCTTCATATTGGTGATGTCAGTGCTGAAGAAATTGTTGAACATGATGTGAAACGGATTGGTTTACTTGGAACAAAACAAACAATGGAACAGGACTTTTATAAAACAAGACTAGCTAATTATGGTGTTGAAACAATTATTCCGAAAAAAGATGAACGAAATTTCATTCATCATGTCATTCTTCAAGAATTGAGTAAAGGGATTATTTCACAGCAATCTAAAGTACGTTTCTTACAAATCATTCAAAAACTTATTGAAAATGGTGCAGAAGGAATTTTATTAGGTTGTACAGAAATACCGTTACTTATTTCACAGAAAGACATTTCTATTCCTGTATTTGATACTGCTTTTTTACATGCAAAAACTGCTGTACAATTCGCTGGATAATAGATAAACAACTGTATAATTTATAAGAACTCTTTAACTCTCAAAATAAATTAATATATAACAAAAGCTATCTTACAAATCATAAGATAGCTTTTTAACTCTATTATTATATGAACCAGAAAGTAATATCCTCATAAAGCCCCTGTTATAGGTAACATTGCTGCACAAGAAGTAACTTGCTCACTTTGAAACATTGGTAAATAGATTGTAACTGATGTTCCTATTCCTACCTCACTCATAATACTAATTCTTCCTTGATGACTTTCAATAATTTTATAACTGAGCATTAGTCCAATCCCAGTTCCTTTCTCTTTCGTACTATAAAAAGGTTCACCAAGTCTTTTAATTCTTTCTTCAGGAATTCCTACGCCCTCATCAACCATATTAATCGTAACTTCTTCACGCTCTGATTTTTTTACATAAATAGAGATTTCTCCTCCATTTGGCATTGCTTCAATTGAGTTTTGTAAAATATTAATAAAAACTTGTTTTAATTGATTTTCGCAGCAATCAATCATTAATTCTTTTGATTCTATATGCAGATCAATTTGAATATTTGTCATGATTGCCTTCGTGTTGATTAATGAAACGACATTTTTTAATATCGAGCAGAGGTTTTTCTTTTCAGTTGAAATGACATCAGTTTTTGCAATCGATAAAAACTCATGAAGTATAGCTTCAATTCTTTCGATTTCTGATAGCATAAGATCAAAATATTTATCTTGATCTTCTTGATTAATCTGAAATAATTGAATAAATCCTTTAATCACTGTCAATGGATTTCGGACTTCATGGGCTACCCCTGCAGCTAACTGCCCAATTGCTGCAAGTGTATCTGATTTATTCAATAACTCCTCAGTCTTTTTCCGCTCGGTAATATCTCGAACGATTATCATAATCTTATCTTGTAAGAGTGGTAAACATCTAGCTTCAAAGAAACTAACACTTCCTTTAAGTGTTAACGGATACTCAACAATAACTGTCGATTCCTTTTGTTGTACTTGATGAATTGCTTCTTGAAATTGTTGTGCTACAGGTGATGGCAAGACTTCATAAAATTTCTTCCCCATAAAGGATTCTGCAGGTACGTAAAACTTAGCTGGTGAACCTGCTTTATAGTCTATAATTGTTCCATCAGCCTCAGTTAAGAAACACAAATCAGGTAATGCTTTAAAAATAAGCTCTAACTCAGAAGTTTGCTGTTTTAATTGCTCTTCAATTCCTTTTCGATGAGTAATGTCAACTCCAACTGCCCAATAACTATAACCAGGTACTGGGAACTGCTCCGAAATATTTGACCACATGATTGTTTTTATTTCCCCATTTTTGCATGTTAAATTCATTTCCCAATCTCGAAAACTTTTTCCGCGAATCGAAAATTTCTTTTGAAGTTGTCTGCGATAACTTTCATCAGGATATAACAGTTCAAGTGCTTTGGGATTTCCAACGATTTCTTCTGCAGCATAGCCTGTTACGAGCTCGCATTCACGATTCCATAATATAAAATTCCCATTTTTATCAAGAGCATCGACCATAATGGGCATATTTTGTAAGATTGTATGTAGCTGTTCTTCTTTTTGAGAAAGTAAATGTATATTTTTTGTTTGGTTTTGAAGTTTATTCATTGCACCATCTACAATGAGATTTGAAAGCATTTCGAAGTATTTATAACAAGTACGGATGTCATTTTTAATTGCACAAACAATAAATGATCCAAGGTGTTGCTCATGTAAAAAGATAGGGATTTCAATTTTTGTAAGTTGTATATTTTCTTCTTGATTCATACCAAATGAAAAAACACATTCCATATTTTGATCAAGAAGTTGATGTGAAATGTTTGTTAATTTATAAAATTGTTCTGCCATGGTTTCTATTGTGTTCACATCAATGAGTTCCAATAGCCGCGCATTCATTCTCTTTCCACCTCTATATGTAAATTTAATACCAATTTTTACTCACGCTTCTCCATTATACGAATAATGTTCTCATAGGTATATAGCAAGAGCATAATTATTCAAATAAATTTTATTTTTCAATTAAAAATTATTTGAAATGATATATAATCTTATTAATATAAATATGTAATGATCTAAATATTCACAAATTATTCACAAATTACTTGGAAATCATATACAATTCTTCCGATATATTCTATATAATAAAATGCAATAAGGTATTCTATGAATCTCATAGAATACCTTACCCCTAATAAAAAATAAAAAAGAATCCTTGATGGATTCTTTTTTATTTTTTTACCATGACATATTGATAAAGAGCATGTGCAACTCCATGTTCTTCATTCGATAATGTTTCATAGTGACAAATCCGTTTAATTTCGTCCACTGCATTTCCCATTGCGATAGATATATGTGCCTTTTCCATCATAGAAATGTCATTTAGCCCATCACCTATTGCAACAGTATTTTCCACAGGAATATTAAGATGTTCTGCTAAAGTATATAAACCATTCCCCTTTTGAGCGTCACAATGATTAATCTCTAAATTATGCCAATACGAAGCAGTAATTGCTAGCTCTGTATTATGTTGAAAATGCATTTTTAATTTTTGTAATTTCTCTTCATTATAGGAGAATGGTAAAAGCTTATGCACATAAATCTCTTCTTCTAATATCGATTTACAACTTTCTGTGATATGAAATGCTGTATGTTCAAGATACAATGCTGCGATGACTTCAAGCTCTTGCTGATCAATATCTTTATTTGACCTTTTTATCCATTCTATTTCATGATTCACACTTTCTTCACCATATGCCGGAACGTATATACCTCGATCTGTATACAGTTGATAATAAATCCGATTTTGTTCAAGATATTCAACAATTTCAAAGGCATGTGTATTTTGAATAGGGTATCTCTTCATCATTTTTTGATCCACATAAATAAGAGCACCGTTTTCTGCAATAATAGGACATTGTAAATCAGCTTCCAGTAGTAAACGTTCAATATCTACGAGAGAACGTCCTGTACAAATCGCTACTACATGCCCCTGCTCCTGGCATTTTTGGATAGCTTCTGCATTTTCTTTACTAATTATTTTATTTCTTGAAAGAAGAGTTCCATCTAAATCGATTGTAATTAGTTTCATTGTTCCGTCACCACTTTCTATAAATAAACATGCTTGTATAAAGTGAAACTTAAATCAGTGGAACCCACTAATTATTCGTCTTCACTAATCGAGATTTTACAGGCAGTTGATTCCTCCATTTCCTTCCACTAAGATTAAAGGTGGATGGCTTCCTATTCACAAATAGCTGGATAAATACACAAATTAGGTATCGTTTCCATATTCACTTTGTCAAACACAACTTAGTTATAATTTATGAAAAGCGTTTCAGGTCAAGAAATATTTTTTAGTTTGTTAAAAAAACTTATTAAAAAAATGAAAACTCCTACTTAGAATAGGGGTTTTCATTTTTTTAATATGCTTCATTTCTTTAAAAGGATAGGAAACCGCTTTAACGTTTGTTCATTCTCTAATATACAGTTCTCTAAATGAAAGGATGGTGAAAGTTCTAGCTTTTTAAAATTCCTAATAAACGTAGTTAATGCAACTTCAGCTTCTAAACGAGCAAGTGGTGCGCCTAAACAAAAGTGAGGCCCTTTGCCAAATGTTAAATGTTTTTCATTTCCAGGTCGATGTAAATCAAAGTAATCTGCTTGTGAAAATTTATTTTCATCTAAATTGGCAGCGCTTATCCACGTAACAATCATTTGTCCTTTTTTCATTTTTGGTCCAAATATTGTTGTATCTTCCGTTATAGTACGGGCTAATGTAACAGGGAAACGATAACGTAGTACCTCTTCTATCGCTTTAGGAATCAGCACTGGACTTTCGCTTAATTCTTTGTATACCTTAGGTGCATCTACTAAAAAGCAATAAAAGCTATTAATAATAAGGTTTGTAGTGGTTTCATTCCCTGCGGCTAAAAGTCCTAATGAAAAAGTCACAATTTCCTCATCAGTCAATCTTTCTCCCTCATACTCTGCTCTGATCAGGTCTGAAATAATATCTTCTTTCAAATGGTATCGTTTCTCTTGAACAATCGGGAGAAGATAAGATTTAAATTCATGTAAAGCAACTTCTTTCTGCTTATCTAAATCGCTAAACTTCTCTTTACTATATGGCATAAACAAAATATCTGACCACATCTTAATTTTTTTTCTATCTGTTGTTGGAACACCTAATAAATCAGAAATAACGGTTACAGGTAGAATTGCAGCAAACTGCTCTACAATATCAATTTCATCATAATTATTCATATCTTTCACAAGTTCATTTGCAATTGCTTGTATCTGTGGCTTCCACTGCTGAAGACTTCTTGGGGTAAATGCCTTTGAAACAATTGAGCGAACATTTCGATGCTCTGGAGGATCAGAAGAGTTTAAATTTACTCTTGTGTCTAAAGGCGGAACGGAAAATTGACGACGATCTCTTCTGCTTGAAAATAGGCGATAATCAGATAAAACACGGTTCACATCATTATATAAAAAAACATTCCATACATCCTGCTCCGCATCATAATAGACCGGATGATTTCCCCTCATATACTTATACCACTCATAAGGGTTCCACAGCTCTTCTTTTGTTTTGAGCTTTGAAATTTCATGAACCAAAATTACATTTTCAGGCGAATTCATAGTTCTTTCCTCCCTTTTCTTTTAAAATAAAGTAATAGGTAGGCAGTTCAAAGATGTATAGACTAGCATATGTTATTTTAACATATATACAGGGGATATTTACGGATATAAACTTGAGAAAAAATTAGGAGGATACATATGTATGTTGATATTTTACTACTCGCAGAATTAACTTCTGGACCCAAGTATGGTTATGAAATAAAGAAAAACATTCAAAATCGTCTTGGAGAAAATTTTGAATTGAATCATAACATGCTCTATCCTGCCCTTCGGCGCTTTGAAGATATGGGAGCAATTACAAAAAAGATTCATCAACAAATAGGTAAACCAAATCGTAACATTTACGCATTAACTCCTACAGGTGAAGAAATCTTTTATGAAATGATGCGAGAGTTTCCAGAGAAACTAGCTGCTAATGATACTGAATTTCTTGTGCGTGTTGCACTGTTTGAGAAACTAGATTACGAAGCTCGAAAAGAAGTTTTAACGACTCGTCAAAATGTGCTATACAAACAATTAGCCTCCATTCGATCTTTAGCTGAGACATCACTATTTATTTCTGAGGTCATACAGTATGGTAAATCACGTATTGAACATGAGCTAGCTTGGATTACCTCTCTCATGAAAAAAATATAAAAAATGACAAAAAAGCAAATATAGTGAATGAAAATGAAATTTATTATCAATAATATAATTAATAAAAGGGCAACCTGGTGCGGTTACCCTTTATCGTTTAAGCTTCAGGAATAAATGTTTTGCAATCCGTTTCTTCTGTTGTAGATGCTTGGTTACCTTTATGACTTACTACATAAATTGCATCTGCATTACATTTGTTTCCGTTACCCCAATATTTGCAGTTGTTTACTTCACATAAAACATCTTGTGCCATAAGTATCACACCTCCTTATCCTTTTATCATTAACAAATTTGAGAGGTACGATACTTCTATTTTTTTCTTTGTATTGATACTACGCTTGCTAATTATCATGAAAAATTGGACAAGAAAAACATTTTCCTCAAACTTTTTCTCTATTATATAATTAACTTATTTTATATCTATTAGTTGGAGATGCTATTCGAACTCGCGGAAATACATATAATATAGAATCTCTTCAAAACATCTTACAAAGTGCAACAAATTCAACGAATTCAGATATTTTTAAATGGGTTGAACGCTCCCGAACTCTTCTAGCTAAGCCAGAAACATTTTGTTACGACTTATGATGTGACGGTGGTTTTGTTTATAAAATTGATAAAGCGAATGAAAAAAGGAGGACTCATCTTTCGTAATGGAGCCCTCCTTTTTTCATATTTTTCACACTGAAGCGTCTGCTAATTTTTTCAACGCTTCCATATTCCCACTTACAATTACATCAATATTTTTAGAAATAATCTTAATGTCCAAGTCCCACCACTTTATTTCTAACAATTCATTTATTACATCATTTGAAAATCTCTTTTTTATCTCAGTAGCAGGATTACCACCAACAATTGTATATGGTGGAACGTCTTTTGTTATAACCGCTTTAGCAGCAATAATTGCTCCGTCCCCTATCTTCACTCCGGGCATAATCGTCGCATCCATACCAATCCATACATCATTTCCGATAACCGTATCTCCTTTAAACGGTAAATCAGAAAGTGTAGGTGTGAATTTCTCCCAGCCATGACCGAAAATATTAAATGGATACGCTGAAAATCCATCCATTTTATGGTTTGCGCCATTCATAATACATGTAACTCCAGGTGCTACGCAGCAGAATTTTCCCATAACCAATCGGTCTCCAAAAAATTCATAATGGTATAGCACTTGATCTTCGAATGTTTCTTCATTTTTTGAATCATAATAAGAATAATCTCCAACAATAATATTTGGTTTTGTTATTGTATTTTTAATGAAATGAACACTCTTATTTCCTTCAATCGGATATTGCACATTTGAATTAGGATTCATGCTGGACAGCACCACCTTCATTTGAAGTTCCTACTACTGGTTTCAAATTATATATTGGCAAAATAAATAATGAACCAATAATAAATAGTAATGCTGTTCCTTCATACATTGTGCTAAGTGAAAATACTTCTTTTAATGAACCGGCAATACTCATCGTTAATACCATCGAACCCGTAAATAAAGGACTTAAAATCCCATTTACTCGTCCGATAAAGTCTGTATCCGAGTTTTGAATAATAAGCGTATTTATTCCAATTTGGATACAAGGAAGTGCTAGACCGCTGAAAAACTGAGCAATGAGTGTAATCCATAAATTTGTAGAAAATCCGATGATACCAATGCCAACGGCCTGTGCAAACATGCCTAAAATTAACATCTTTTGCGGAGCAACATTTTTGGCAAATACCATCGCTAACGCTCCTCCAATAATCATTCCGGCTCCATTTACAGTGAGTAGCCATTGTAAACTTTCTTTTGATAAACCTAATTGTTCAGTTACGATAAAAATACCTAGTGGCTGAATCAGACCAATCCCTAATCCTGCTGCCATAAAACAAATTCCGAGTAATGTTAGTGTCTTCTTTGCCTTTACATATTTAATTCCATCCACCATCTCTTGCAATAAGCTAACTTTTTTCTTTTCTTCTTGTTCTTCAATATCTCTTGGAAGAAATAGCAAGACTAAAGCCGCAAATAAAAAAGCAATACCTGTCACAATAATAGAAGTGTAAATTCCGAAGGCTTGAAATATAAACGTGCCAAGTATAGGACCTAATACCATGAAAATCGCAAAAATGGTTTGATATAATGACATAGCCAACTGTACTTCTTCTGTAGATAGATGTTGTTTAAATAATTTCATACCTGAAGGCTGTGAAAATTGCGAAAGAATTGCAGAGATAAGTGTAACGAAAAATACTACCTTCCAAGTACCAAACATAAGTGTAAACAATACTGCAAATACTGATAACGAACTTAAGGCTTCACACCAAATCATCGTCCTTTTTGGCTTCCACCTATCTGCAAACGTTCCTCCTATAAATGAAAAGATAAAAATCGGCGCAAATTCAGCAACTGAAATCATTGAAATGGCAAACGCATCACCATTGGTCATTTCCATTACATACAGCAGTACCGCAAAGTTTCGGATCCAAATTCCTATCTGGAGAAATAATGCTGAAGCAATAATTGCTTGCACAAATCGATTTTTTAGTACTACAGATATATTACTTTTTTGTTTAGCTTTTATATTCATAGACATAATAAAGCCCCCTATTCTACATTCTGAATAGGAGGCAGCACCATCATCATATTATAAAAGTCAGTTTATTCGCAGTGCGAAAATACATCCCTTTTACATATAAAAATGTACATACTAATCCTATTCAGAAGAATATTTCGTTTTATAACGAAGATTTCTTAAAAAATAGAATTAGTTGATCATTGGGATGTCTTCACCCTTCCGTTTCGATTTTAAATGACACATACATACTCTATGTGAACGAAATACAATGTATGCACGTCTCAAATACCTATTCTAGAAAGTTAACGGCAATTCCTCTAAAGAACGCATTAAATAATTGCCTTGCCATTTAATTTTTTCGCGTTCCCCTTTTATTTGAATTTTAGGTATACGTTTTAACAATGTGGCAATTGCAATTTTTGCTTCTAAACGAGCAAGCGGGGCTCCTAAACAAAAATGACTTCCATGTCCAAATGCAATGTGGCGGTTATTTTCCCTCGTAATATCAAAAACGTCCGGATTCACAAAGACATTCTCATCACGATTTGCCGACGCTAGTGAAATGATTACCATATCCCCTTTTTGAATCTCTTGATCATGAATCATAAAAGGTTCAGTTGCCCAACGTGCCGTCGTAATTTCAACGGGAGAATAATAACGTAATCCTTCTTCAATCGCTGAATCAATAAGTTGGGGCTTTTCTTTTAATAACTGCAGTTGATCTGGATTTTCTAACAATGCTAATACTGTATTGGTTATAAGATTCACAGTCGTTTCATGTCCTGCGACAATAAGCAACATAATCATTGAATAAAGTTCTGGTGCACTTAATTTACTTCCTTCGCTTTCCACCTGAATTAATCCACTAACTAAGTCTTCTTTCGGCTCTTTCCTTTTTACATCCACTAAATATTGAAGATATGTAATAAACTCGGATAGTTTTTCTTCATTTTCCTTTATTTCCTCTGGTGTTTCAGGGGAAGTAATTACCGCATGAGACCATATTCTAAATCTTTCTTGATCATCTTTTGGAACGCCAAGCATTTCACTAATTACATTGATTGGTAATGGAAAGGCGTAGTCATTAACAAGATTTAGGGAATGCTTATATTCTACACGGTCTAATAAAGTATCCGCGATATTCTGAATACGTTCATCTAATTGTGAAATCATTTTAGGAGTAAAAGCCTTTTGAACTAGTGCTCGTAAACGACTATGATCAGGTGGATCTGAATTTAACATATGTTTCGTTAAGTGATCACTATTTTCAAGAGAAAGAAATGGTTTTAATCTTTCTCGAGAAAATACATTTTCTGGATTTTTCTTCAAGCGAGAATCTTTTAAAAGTGGTAATGCATCTTCATATCTTGTAATAAGCCATTCTGTCCACAGTTCACTCTTATATACGAACAAAATTGGTTGTGATGCGCGTGATTCTTTATAAATTTCATAAGCATCTTCTTTAAAACCTGCAGAGGCTAACTGAATACCATCTTCTATTTTGAGGCCAACTTTATTTTTAAAAAACATTGCATTCCCTCACTCTCATCTATTTGTAAAAAGCACTTCAACATATGAATTATAACTCATGAATAGTGGGAAAATTGTAAATTTTTCGTTGCGATCTTACTTTATATATTGAAAAATAATTCATTTCAAAAAACAAACGATAAGAAGATATTTTCTTCTTATCGCCTATTAGTGTTTCTTTCCTACATTTTGTTTTATCACTAAGCAAAGCACATGAAATTACTAATTTGCTGGTATCGGTAACTTACTTTCCGGCGACGTCCGGCTTGCCAAGTATATCCCGATACTCCATTTCTTCTCACTTCAGTTGGGAAAAACCATAAATCTCTTCCGAATGGTCCTGGTCGATGCAATCGTAAATATCCCCATCTGCCTAAACAATTACACATCCATGATTTCATATTACTACTTTGTGCAGGAGTGGCGAATGTTGATGGTAAAGATGGTACTTGTGATGGCGGTGGTGACGTCGGAGCATCTTCCGCATCATCAGGTCTATATTCTTCAAGCTCCACATCTCTTAGTTCATCAGATGTTTCATAACCAGAAGTTTGTGGGTTATAATATGCTGTTTGATTATAATCTACATATGGAAAATACGTTGGTTGATTATACATTAAAAAACTCACCTCTTATGATTAATTACTTTATCCAATCATATGTTGTATTGCTCCTATGGGAAGCTTATTTATATAGCCCAAAATAGAAGTTGAGAGATTCTATTTTGAAATAACTGTAAAACAATAGAGGTGTTCTCATTTCCTTTTCCGAACAAAAAAGCCCAATTTTTCAGCTTTAATGCTGAGAAATTGGGCTTTTTAAAATGGACACTGTAAAACCGTACTTTCCTAACGGTTCCTCTTCTTCAACTTAACGCTATAATAGCGCATTGCTTTTAATGTACCTTCCATTTCAAATACACCTTGCTGGATTAATGTACGCAAGCGATATTCAAGAAAAACATCTCCAATTACTTGCTCAATATGCCCAAGAACTTCTCCTACTAACCTTGGTGCCTTACAGAAAGATCTTGTTGTTTCTAATCTTTCTGCACATTCAATAATGAAAGAATCGAAATAATCTTCTTGTACGGATTGAACTTGGTTTTCATTCCAAAGTCGTAATAAATCCGTAGTTTGAGAGAGTAATTCCCATTCTTGTTCAAAAGTTTTTCGTGCTTCATTAGCCAGTGATGAATCTTTTTCGTACTTTTCATAAATAACTGCTAGTTTCTCTGAAGATAACCCTCCTGTCCCGCGTATATCATAGCCTTCTAGGAACAGTTCTCTATATGCTTCAGATGTGTTAATTACACGAATATTATCTCGATCTTGTAAATGTGCAAGGACAAAACAAAGGCCCACATGTTCATGTGCATTATCAGCTTTCCAAATTGTAATTGGTATATCTTGAGGAATAGACTGTAATTCTTTCATTGATTGTCTGAATGTTGATAAATATTCTTCTTCAAAATAAAGATCATAAGAGTTTAAACTTCTAGATAGCCATTGCTGGCGAGCTACTTGTCCAGCTTCTAACTTCAATTGATGAATTGGGCCGATAGAGAACGCATCGGAGAAAAGAATAACATAGTCTTCTGTTAAATTAGCTTGTTTCAGCATATGTTTAATACACCCAGCTGGCGAGTCACCAAATGCAATATGTACATGTTTACTCTCTTTAATATGTAGCTTAGGTTTTTGTGATTCAATGAGTTGTTTTGGGATTTCTGTTAAAATGTCCATTCTATCTTCGCTTGGCTCTGTTTCCATTAAATCAAGTTGAATTAAGATGAAGCGGAGTAATGATTTTGCTTCATCTTCTGGCATATTATCGATTACTTTACTTAAATTATCTATCATGTACTTCCCTCTATTCGTTTCTAAAATAATGTAATTTATAGTGTAACATATAATGAGACGCATGCTATTCTTTTCATCTAATAATTGCTAGGAGAAATGAAAAAGATAAAAAAGCACACAATGGAATAAACAACATTGTATCCATTTTCGCAAAATATGTATCTTTTTTTCTTTTAAATATGTCAAAGTAATTGAATTCTCCAACCACTCTTAATCCAAATACAAACATACAAATCCAAGAACCGATTTGAACGATGACATGTGGAATAAAAGAGGAAATAACATTTGCCTGTAATAATAAAAGTAACGCTGCTATACATAGTAATAGCGCAACTAATAATGTCATACCAGTTCCAGGAGTAAAAGCTTTTTCTCCTGACTCAGTTGGAATCGCTGCCTTTATTCCCCATTTCCCGCCAAATGCCCAGTAAACATGTAATAAACTAATACATACTAAGAGACATGCTGATATAGTGATGATAATGAGCAATATTAACACCTCCATCAATGTGTTTCTTTTAAGATTAAGAATATTCAACTAAACAACAATTAGCAATCTATTTCTAAATTGTTCACAATACCGCCATTTGTAATGTTATTTAATCTTCAATCTTGATATTCTGATACCGTATAAAAACAATTGAATATAAAGTCATTAAGTTTTACTTGTAATTAGCAGGCGTGTACATTGGATAAGTTGCATATTTCTTTAATTCCTTTCACTGGGTTGAATTTCCTAAATGAAGATGCTATTTTAGATCATTAGATGAAATTATATGTTCTGTTTTTATATCTTAAATCTTTTTCTTTATTTCATTACTGATTTCTATTTGTTTTTCTCTTTGCTCATCTAATATCTCCTCTTTAATCCCTTCTAAATTCAGTGCAATTTCATATATTGCTTGTAGCTTCCCTTCTACAGGTTTATTTTCAGCTTTTTGTATATAGTAAATTGTCATTCCTAAACCTACAGAAACTATAATACTTGCAATGGCCATATTACTTAATTTTCTCATAGTATTCTCTTCTTATCATTAATCATATATTCTCTTCTACGTGAAAATTCCCAATAATTAAGATGTTTAATATATTAAAGTGAAAACCCGCAATACCCCATCGAATTGTATACAGGGGCGTTGCGGGTTCAAATATTTGTATAAAAACATCCTCTATGCATTATAACGATTTCTTCGTCGTTCCATCCTTGTTTGTCCTTGCATTGTTTCAACTTCATGATGTTGCTGCTCTGTTTGCGTTGTATGATACGTTGCTGTCTTTTCTTCACGATTTGGTTCATACGTACGTGTTTCTTTTGAGTTAGAAGATTTTCTACTAAACTTTGGCATCTTCACTTTCAACCTTGGTAAACTCGGAATACGAATTTTAAAATTCGGTTTAATTCGTTTCTTTTTTTGTTTGAATAGATTTGTTTTTTCTTGTTTTTCATTGATACTACCACGCTTTAGCATGTTGGCAAACAATCCACCAAGTAAAAATCCAACTACTAGCAAAAGTAAATACAGTCGTTCTGAAGTCAATAAGTTCATAATACGTCCAAGAACGACTAATGATTTGGCTTGTTTAATATCCCATAATAAGCCACCCCATAATGCCAGTAACCCTAAGGTAATTGCATAGGTGCGGAACCGGAATAATAATGGAATTACCGCAATACATGCAGCGATTTTTGCGTTTGCTAGTAAAGAACTAGTTGTTACGTATTGATTCCAAATTGCGAGCAAGAACGTGATAAATATAGTGTAAGCGAGCCAACTACATATTCGTGAATACATTCGTTTTGCATAATAGCTTCCAAAACTCGTGAAAAACAATAGTCCTCCTAAATAAAATGACAATTCAAGAGGAATTTTTTTCATAATACCTGCAATGGGGAACAGGAAGCTGAGTACCATTAAAAGCACATCAAGTTTCTTCAAAACTCTCATCCCTTTCAGTTTTCTATCTTTCTTCTATATAACAAAGCAAATTTTTTGTTTTTTAGCGTATTCCTCACTTCCACCAAATTATAGTGTATATGCATGCAAATAATAACATTCCTAAAAAACATCTTAATCCTACTTGTACCAAAAAGTAAACAAAAAAACAAAACTATAATTGACAATAGAGATCTAGATTTGTATAAAGAAATGACAAATCCCGCTATTTGTAAATTAGCGGGATTATCAAATTATCCTATTGTATATTTAACGGACTTTCGCATCTTCAAACGTGTGATGGACAAGAGCTCAACAACTTGGATATACCTTTTTATATAATTATATCCCCCCCTCACAACGCAGCCACTTTACACAATAGAATTTATTATTTCTCATTCACTCCCAAAGCCCCACGCGCCATCTCCATATGTGCCTCTTCCTTTGTCTGTAGTGCAAACAATCCAATCATGACCGGATAAGCAGCGCCAAGTTCGATAATATGTTCAAGCATTCTCGGCCAAACTTTTCCTCCTGCTTTTTCATATTCGTTTAATAATACTTTCAAATTGTCCTCTCCAAAGATTGTGAGATACAGAGTAAAGTCAGTAGCGGGATCTGTCACTTTCGCCTCTGTCCAATCTAGCAGGCCTGTTACTTTGGTATTTTCATCAACTAAAATATGCGGTGGATGTAGATCACCATGAACAAATGCAGAGTACTTTGGCCAATACGATTCATCCGCAAGCCATTTTTGCCAACGCTCCCATAGTTCGGCTGAAACACCAAGTTGTGATTTTATTTGATGCATTCTATCTACTAACAATCGCTTTGCTTCAGCAGGTTGAAGAACTTCAAGTCCATGTTTAGTAGCCTCAACATGATTAATTGAATGCAACGCAACAAGTGATTCGGCTAACGATCGAATAAACGTCATAGAAGGGGGATTATTTTGAATGTGCCACACATAATTTTGTATTTCTAAATCAATAACAGCAGCAGGATTCCCCTTTACTAATGGATAAGCAATTAATTCTGATGTGTTGATTTTCCAATTTGGTACTGCAACAGGTACATATTTTTGAACAAGCTCAAGTATTTTCCCTTCTAATGCCCCTCTTTCAATGACATCAGGTCTTCTCGGTTTCCGAAGAACCCATGAAGCGCCCTTCTCATCAGTAGCAAATACAACTTGAAAGTCCATTCCTGATTCATTTAATTCAGCGCTTTCTTTATTCAATGGTAAACCATTTTTTTCAGCGATTTTTAAAATTTCTTCTATACTTTTCTGTTCATTTGCATTTGTCATCTTTAAACACCCCTTTAAAATTCTTCATATAAGCACAAAAAACACAGGCTAATTCCCCATGTTTTTTGTAAACGGAATGCGCTCTCACAAATATACTGTACTATTTTCATTTGGCTCTTCCTTGCACCCAAGTAGCAATGTCATTTATAACATACTCAGGGATATTGGCAGGACTATTATATTCATCCGGTTTACTTAATTCCCCATCACCTTCTGTAAAGAAGTGATTTAACTTTGGATATAGTCGATAATCTACGTTATCTCGCTCTTTTAATTGTTCTTTCCAAAGAGGAATTTCGATTTTTGATTGAACTTGATAGTCTCTTTCTCCCTGAATAATAAGAAGAGGTGTCTTTTGTTCTTTGGACATTTCCGCTGCCTTAATTTTACGAATAGAATCCCAAAATACAGGTGATCCTAAATAAAAATCTTTTGGAGGATTCTGACTAGAGAAGTTAGGATCATTTAATAATTTAAATTGCTCTTTGTAAAATTTATATTCTTCAGGTTTCATTCTTCCAATAGAAAAAAGATAATCAAATTGATCTAAAACAACATCTTGGATTGTACGAGCTGGTCCTCCCATTACAATCGCCCCAGCAATATTTTGATTTTGGTCTTTTTCGATCATTTGCGGAACCATCATTCCACCTTGACTATGACCAAGAATATAAATTTGATTCTTGTCTATCATAGGTTCATTTTGAAGAAAACGAGTGGCAAGAAGTGCATCGTCCGTTGTCTCTTTATCAACTGTATAAAAAGGACTAAATTGCGTCTTCAATCCATGTTCATAGGTTCGTTTATTATAGCGAAGGACAGCAATTCCTTTTGAAGCAAGACCTTCAGCTAAATCGCGAAATGGTTTTAAAGCAAATGCAGTTTCATCTTGATCGCTTGCTCCAGATCCTTGAACAAGGATAACCACTGGGAAAGGACCATTTCCCTTTGGAACAGACAATGTTCCTGGTAATGGAAACGCGCCACTTCCGACTACTACTGCTTTTTCAACAAATGATTCAGGCTTACTATATGATGGACGTTCTGCGACAGGACTAAACGACATGCTAAATTGAAAATCATCTATTTTTCCAGATGGATCTAATTTAATTAGTAAAGGCACAGTAAATTGTTCAAAAACTAATCCAATCTCTACATTTGTATGAACGGAATTTGTCTCTTTTTGTTTTATCTCTCCAATTCCAATAAAAGAACCTGCTTGTAATTGTACTGGGAGTCCCTTCCAATAACTCTCCAGCCATTTTTCAGATATTATCTTCTGTAAAGATCGAGAAGTTAAATCAAATGCAGATTTATAATTTTCAGCATGCATATCACGAATAAATGTAAGAGTAGTAGATATAACAGGATTTTCATCATCAACATTGTCTATTTCTTTTATATTTGTGTTTGTTTCCTTTAATGTCGAAATAAATTGGTGGTTGAACGGATTATTATATGTATTGGCATAAAAACTTGTTTTCAATACATCCATATTCCTCCCCTCATACAAACTTGAAGGACTCGCGAAATTTTTAGGTGAAATTACTTCCTCCGCATATGAAACAGAAGGAATACTTATCACACAAATTGCACTAACGAGTAAAAAATTATTTCCTATTCGTTTTCTTGTTTTCATATTTATTGATCCCTTTCCAAAATTAAATTTTTTTAATAGAACACCCCAATTATTGTAAGTGGAATAAAAAGTGTCAAAAAGATTAATAATCTTCTTTACGATTACCCTCTAACAAGTTAAAAAGGAATTATAAACAAAATTCAATAAAAACCATCTTCTCCCTCTTTTTTATTGTGTAATTTTTTTATAATATGTAATCAATTAATCACTAAAATTAATTTTCCTAAAACATAGAATATAGATATTATTATTTTGTAAAAAAAAATGACTAAACTAAGTTAGTCATTTTCTATACTCTCGCATGCTTGATGAGAGACATATCTTTTCATTATAAACTTACATCTTCTACTTGTTCTTCCACTGGCCACTTTTCTAATGTGTAAGCCATCTCCCAAAATGAATACTCATATTGACTGCTAATTACAAAATGCTGTTTCATTCGCTTACGATCAGCTTCTGTTACTGTTTCAGCAATGGCATCTAATCTAGCAATTTGCTCTTCTACTAAAGTACGGAACCAATCAGAGCCATATGCGGAAATCCATTCTTGGTAAATTGGTTCTTCAGGTTGACATTCCTTGAGTCGCTCACCAATTTCATAATAAAGCCAATAGCAAGGCAAAATTACTGCGATAACATCCCCGATATGCCCATCATATGCAGCGCGATACATATGTGATGTATACGCATAAGCCGTCGGTGCAGGAATGAACGATTCTTTTTCTTCTTTCGTAATTCCTAGTTTTTTAGCGAAATTCTCATGCAGTGATAATTCCGCTTGATATGTATTTTGTGCATGGTGCGCCATACGGGCTGTCGTTTCTAATTCAATAGCTTTTGCTGCTCCTAACGATTGGATTCTTGCAAAATGACTTAAATAATATGAATCTTGCAAAACGTAATAGCGGAAACTAGCTAAATCTAATATGCCGTCTCCTAGTTTTGTTACAAATGGATGATTAAAACTTGCTTCCCAAATTGGATTAACTTCTTTACGTACTAACTGTGAAAATGACATGAAAGACCCTCCAATAAACATTTTAATAATAAAAATGAAACAGATTTCTTAACCAATCGCTCGTTAACGACTAGACTACAGAGATTTACTTCAAATAGGTGCACAAAAATAAAAAAGCTTTCTTTACACACACGTAAAGAAAGCGGACTGGACATCATCAATATTTTAAAAATATCATCTTCTGTCACTTCCACTTCCCTACGCTGGTATTACCCAGATCAGGTCCTAAGAGTTTCAAAAATATCCTTTGATCTCAGCCTATAAAAGGCCCCCCTAGTGGATAGAAATAAACTATTTAACTTTGATACTTATCATAACATAATCCATATAACTATCAAATATAATTTGAACGTTCGAACTTCATAAAGTAAAACTTTATAAAATGGGGTATTCTTCATCATCCCTTACCAGTCGGGCTTTTATGGGCAATTTATACTGGATAAAATACGAGTTTGCATAACAACATTACTTTTCTTTTCTTACTAATGTTTCAATCTGCTCCTTCGCATTCAAATCACAAACACCACCGTGATAACAAATTATCCTCTCAATATCAAACTCTAAAAATCTTCTAAGTGATTCTGTAGCTGTTTCCATATCTGGTGTCGTATGTGGAACTGGCCCTTTTAGTTTTCCTTCAACACATACCATCGCGTCACCTGCAATTAATGTCTTATACTTTTCACTATATAAACTAATATGCCCCGGAGTATGTCCTGGTGTATGAATCACTTCAATGCCTCCGAGAAATGGAAGTCTTTGTCCATCTTCTAAGGTTTGATTTACTTTTGCTGTTGGAGGATTTTTATATAAAGCTTGCACAACATCTGGAAGTGCCGCCCATTTTTCTTCACTCATTTTATTTGGATCTCCTTTAATAAGGGGTAACTGTCCTTCAATATAAGGTTTGTCTAATCCATGGGCGTACACTTCAATAGAATGATCTGCCTTCTGCTGTATTTCAGGAAGACTTCCAATATGGTCTATATCTTGATGAGTTAAAATAACTGCTTGTAATTGTTCAAAAGGCACACCAATACCAATCATTGCATCGCGAATCCCTTCTAATTGACCTGGCATACCAGTATCGACTAATAGAGCTTCTTTTTCATCCCAAAGTAATGTTGGATTTAATTCAAATCCTTGAATTTTCAATTTCAAAACCGCTAGACCGTTTTCTATTTTCATACTACACGTCCCCCTCGATACATAAATTAGTGAAGTTATTTCTCTTACTAAAATGTATCACCCTAAGGGTTTGATGTCAAATGTTAAAATTTTAATTATAACATAAAAATATTTATTTGTCAAGTTGATTATTATCTTTTTCATTTTAATTGAAGACTATATTTTTTCATCATACATCTTTTCGATACAAATTAATTAAATCTTTCAAAGCCGCTGCCGCTGCTCCTCTTGGGCTTGAAGCTCCTCCGGTTGAAGTAACTTTCCCCATCGTATCAGTATGAAAAGTGATTCCTTTTTCTGTTCCATTTACATGAGCCAATGGATGCCCTTTCTCTATTTCACGCGGGCATACTTCAAGTTTAAGATTTCCTGAATGATCTTTATATGCTGTTGCAATTAGTTTTAGAGATTTACCTTGTTCTTTTGCTTTCTCTATATCTTGTTTTGTAACATCCTCTATACCTTTTATAGATATACAATTCAATGAACATTCTGCTTGCAGCAAACTATTTGCCAATAATAAAAGTTTACAAGCACTATCCATTCCACTTATATCTAATGAGGGGTTTGTTTCAGCTATCCCTTTGTGCTGTGCTTGATGCAATGCTTCCTGGAATGTTACATCTTCTTCATACATTTTTGTAAGAATATAATTTGTTGTTCCATTTAAAATACCTTCTATACTTTCAATTTGACATCCTGCTAAACTGAATTGTCCAATATCTAATGTAGGGAGTGCAGCAGCAGTTGCGCCGCTATAATAGATACGTACGTTTGCGAGTTTTGCTTTTTCTTTTATTTCTTTCCATGCGTTAACAAGTGCTCCTTTCGAAATAGCTACTACATCCATATGGTTTTCAATCGCTGTTTCAATGTATGTTCTTCCTGGTTCACCAGTTTGAAGATTAGTTGGTGTCGATTCAATTAATACAGTACCAAAAGGAAACTTTTCACTTTTATCAAGTGGATAGTGTTTGGTATACTTCTCTAATACATGAGAACCAGTACCATAAGTTAATAATTCTTTAATATGTAAACCTTTGTCATTATAAAGATTGACTGTACTCCCAATAATTCCAGTAAAAACAAGTTCGATGCCGTACATCTCTTTTATATATGAAGCTTTCTCAAATACCAATCTTACAAACTCTTTTCCAACAGTTCCATATCCAGATATCACCACGTTAACTCTCATATCATCACCTCGGACTATCATGCTATTTTAATGTTAACTCCATTATACTTCGAAAGTAAAATACAATTCACGAAGTAAAAACTCCCTCAGAATAATCTGAATTCCTATTTATATTTCGATATAAATAGGAATTCAGTCCCCCACGCTATTCGTGGACAGTAAGACCCCCAATGATTACAGTTTTACTTTATTTTGGTAAATTGGATAACTTTTCAGCAATTGTTCGGTAAAAAGCATTAATATCAGAAAACCCTAATGAGTCCGAAACACTTAGTCCAACCATATCAAGGTGATCCCAGTTTTGTTTTGTCTCAATATGGTTCCATTTTCCAAGCTCTGGTGTGTCATTATTATTTATAATCGTATCAGTTGATGGTCCCACCATTGAACTTGTATTCACTACACCATCATTTTGCCACCAAGATGAATCGATGAATGGACGATTCTGTTCGTATCTTGCATATGCCCCTAAGAAAATTGCATTTCCCATTAGTGTCTTATTCATTGTAATGTGCGGAAAATGGATTCCCGTTATAGGTGCGGCTTGTGTTGCATGTCCGCTGTAAGAGAAATAATATACATCTGGTTGCGCTTTTACCCAGTCATTTAATTCCTTCGCTCCATCTGTACTTAAATCCCATTGACTTATATCTTTCGTATCCTTCAAAATGGAACTATTTAAGACACGGTTTGAATATTGATAAAATGACTCCCCAGCTTTCTTTTTAATTCCCCATTGATCCAATTTAAAGTCGTATAGTGATAGATTGTTATTTTCTCCGATTCCAGCAGTTGCGACGAGTAATTGCTTTACAGCTGGTAGAAGTAAACTTCCATCTGCAAGGGTTGTCCCGTTGTGAGGTGTTGCCAATGTCGTTACACTATGAACATATGATTTTCCGCCCTGGAACAACGGAGACACCTTCACATCTACATGCTGTTTTGCATAATCCCTCTCTTCTTGATTTCCTTCTTTTAATATTTGAACAAGTGTACGTATCGTTTGACCACCCATACTATGTCCTACTAAATGAACCTTATTTGTCTCACTCCAATTTCGGATAAACCCTGTATATGTTCTCCCATATCGATCATGTCCATGTTTCTCAGCATGAGCCGCTCCATAATCTACTGTTCCCCCATTAATTTCAGCATATAACTCACAAGCACGATCCCAGTTACTTGATAACGGTCCAACAGCAGCGGTATGTACACTGTATCCATCTCTCTTTAAATTCTCTTGAATATCATGTACACCCCCCCAATACTTTACGCCCAATAATTCATCTCTTCCCCACCCTGTAAAGCCATGTACCAAAATAATAGGATTGTTATTTTTCTTTCCTTCTTCCGCATGTGTTGGTACTGGAATAATTACACTCGAAGCGATAAAACATAAAATTAAAAATCCCAAAAGTAATCTTTTCATTTTACATCCCCTTTTCTTATTCTATACCTCCCCAATAAAGCGTTTTCATTTCGCTCCTTTCTCTATGTAATAGAAAAAAAGATCCACAAAGATATACCAACGCAATTAGCAATGGCTATATAGTGTGGATCTCCAATTCTCTATCACAATTATTAACTTAAAGATACTGTAAACTATCTTATCTGAATTGTCTATTAATTATGGAATATTACATAGTTGATAAAGTTTTGTTGACAATTTCCTTTTCTTTTTAACCCTCATCCTCAAAAGTAACAAATTTGACCGATATTAATTTATGAAAATCTTTGACTTGTCTTTTCATCTTTAAATATTCATTCACTAATGTATTGTCTGTTGACATTTTAGGCTTTTCGTAGCCTAATGATTTTTTCAAGTGAATAAGTTGTAATTTTGTTTTATTCGCTTGTATTTCTTTATATACGTCATTTCTTGCAACGATAAGATACCATTGAGATTCGTAGTCACGAGAGTTTCCAATCCAAGCATTACTTTCATATTGAACTGGTATTGTTTTGTCATTTAAGTCTATACTTTCTATATCTTCTTGATCTTCATGTGTAAATACTAACGAATGGCCTTTAGGAATGGTTGGTAATTTTTTTATTGAAATATAATATAAGCTGTTATTTACATCATTAGTCCGAAAAATTTTATCTTTAATCATAGCTTGAGCTGTAGATTCATCTATAATCAGTACTTTATTTTCACCCATGCTGCCTGTTTTTACTTCAAACACCTCTTTTTCTTTTATATTTTCTTTGTAACGTGTAAAAATTGGTAATGTATATTGTTCGTCTCCAATCATTATTATTCCGTTTGCAGGTTGTGTATTCTCCTTAGATTTAGAACAAGCACTTAGGCTTATTATGGCTAGGACAATTAACATAAAAATCGATACCGTTTTTTTCATTACGACTCCTTTCGTTATACGAATTAGTTATCAAGTATACGCTCTAAGGTGAGACTTTATTTCTCTATAATATAATCAAGCCCTATTCATAGTGCTTTTACTGATCCATAGTTCTATAAAGTTTTTGGAGGTAACGCCAACGAGTCATAAAAAAATATAAGATTTGTATACATACAAATGAAATTAAGATGATAATTGAACTATTTAAAATAGAAAAATCCACTAATTGTTGCAGTGCAGTGTATGCGACTGCAGTATGGATTACCGCAACAATAATTGGTAAAAAGAACATGATTAACAACTGTCTTGTTACAACACCTTTTAGTTCTCGCTTGCTTAATCCCATTTTTGAAATCATTTTATATTGTTGCTGATCCCGATCTAAATCTGTATATAAACGGAAATAAATAAAGCTCGCTGCAAATGTAAAGAAGACAATTCCCACTAAAACACTTGCCATAAGTAACAATCCGTTTGTTTGTTTCGCTTGTAACCACTGCAACGTTAAAGCAGCGAAATAATAATTACGCTCTTCACCATCTCTATCTCTATCTAGTATGTTATTTAATTGATGTGAAATTTCTTTCGTTTTCATCCAATCATCTACAACAAATCCGTAAATACGTTCTTTAGAATGTGGTACATCTTCACGGTTAATGAAAGGAATTTTATCATAAACATCATCTTGTACTGCAATTAAAATATTTTCTACTTCATGTGGTAAAACTAAATTCTTTACAGCTTTTTTTACATGAAATGTTTTCATCCAATCCCCATGAATCACTTCAATTTCTTTTTTAAATTCACCATCTTTAAACTCTTGTTTTTGTGCTATCCATCCTGGTACTAACAAAATCTCATCTTCTCTATCAAGCGCTTCCCTTTGATAACCAAGAGCTTTCGCAAGATCATTATATTCACTTAATTTCATAACAGAGACATTACTTTCTGTATATTTAGTAGAGGCAGAGCCCATTCGATAAGGAATATTTGCCTCATTAAGAGATTTCTTAATTACAGAAAGATGCTCATTTTCCATCTTATTTTCTTCAAAACTCATATACGTAAACGTATACGGATTGGTCATTCTTGATAGTTCTTTATTTCCAAGTGCAGCAGTAGTTCCGATTGCGGTGAACGCGACTGCCGAAATAATAGATACAATAAAAAACATCGTTGCATTATCTTTCATTCGATATATCAGCTCTGAAAACGTCAATATATTTGTTTTCTTTAAAAATAAAGATTCTCGCCTTTTGGCAGCTTGCAACAGAAAAACACTGCATTGCGTATACAGAAAATAAGTACCGATTATAACCAATAACACACCTAATCCTAATAATGGAAAAGAGATAATTCTTCTAAAGTTAATATAAAGTACAATTCCATATCCCGAACTGATACTAACAAATGATAGAAGCGATAAAATAATAGAAGATTTCGGTTCAGGTTTTGGTTTTTCTTCTGCTTGAATGAGTTCCACAAGCTCTGTTACTCTTATCATTTTAAAAGTAAACAGTGATACGATTAAAAACAAGAAAATAAATGTAATAATAGTTAATAGTACTGCTTGAGTTGGAATATAGAAAGGTAGTCCATTGTTAATCATTAAAATACTCGCACTAATGAGCAGTACTAATTTTGAAAATATAAGGCCGATCATAATACCTATAAAGATTGAACCAAATCCAATTAACATATTTTCAATGAGCACTAACTTCTTTAACTGCCTCATCGACATTCCTTGCATCATTAAAATACCAAATTCTTTTTTGCGTGTTTTTAAAAATGAGCTTACTGAATATAAGATAAAGAAAAATGAAAAAACAAAAATCAAGCCCTGTGAAATTCTAAACCCAATTGTACCGAGTTCACTTATCGTTTCACTTGTCGATTTCAACTCACCCGTTAAATTAGGATGAAATAACAAAAGTGCATACGTAAAGAAAATCATGATAGAAAATGTACTACTTAAAAAATGAGCGGCGTATGTCCGTTTATTACGAAAAACATTATTAAACGCGAATTGACGAAAAGTCATGCCTTTTCCCTCCTAACAAAGAGAGAACATCCATAATCTTTTGGTAAAAAGCTTGTCTACTTTCACCGCAGTAAATTTCATTATACAATTCACCGTCTTTAATAAAGATAACGCGACTACAATAGCTCGCTGCATATGGGTCATGAGTAACAAGCATCATCGTTGCACGTTCTTTCTTGTTCAGTTCTTCTAACATACCCATCACATCATTCGAAGACTTAGAATCTAAGTTTCCCGTAGGTTCATCCGCTAGTAACAATTGTGGCTTATGAATGATTGCACGAGCAATTGCGGTTCGCTGTGCTTGACCACCTGAAATTTCATATGTTCTTTTATGCAAAATATCCAGAATGCCTAACTTTTCTGCAACTTCTTCCACCCGCTTATTCATTTCCTTTACAGCCACTCCATCTAACGTCATTGGCAACACAATATTTTCTTTTACGGTAAGCGTACTGAGAAGATTAAATGACTGAAAAACAAATCCTAATTGTTGACGACGAAATAATGCTAATTTTTCAGATGATAACTGAAAAGGATTCGTTCCATTTATTAAAATTTCACCTGATGTTGGTGAATCAATCGTCGATACCATATTTAACAATGTTGTTTTTCCACTGCCAGATGGTCCCATAATACCAACGAACTCACCCTCTTGAATAGATAAATCAATATCAGTAAGAGCTTTATAAGGAACTTTCCCCTTATATACTTTACTAATCCCTTTCGCCTGCAATATTTCCATACCACATTCTCCTTTCATTTATTCTGCTTAGTTTGAAGTGTAAAGGAGTTATCTTACATCTCATATTGATTCGTCTTTCATTTACCTTACAACTTTGTAAGATTTCTAAAAAAAGCTGATGAAAAAGTCTATTTCATCAGCTTTTTATGAGATATAGAAAATAATTCGTACAGTTGTCCCTTTTCCAACTTCAGAATGCACTTCTACTTTATGACCTAAATGTTTTGCAATTTCATGCACAAGATATAGTCCCATTCCTGTAGACTCTTTAAAATCCCTGCCATTTTCTCCAGTAAAGAACGGTTGGAATACTCGTGGTATATCTTGTTTTGGTATACCTACTCCAAAATCCCTTACTTCTAAGATGACAGTCTTGTCTACGTTATATGCTTTCATTATAATTTTTTCTCTACTGCCCGCTGAATACTTAATTGCGTTAGATAGAATTTGACCAACTAAAAATTGAAGCCATTTCACATCACTTTCTACCATGATGTCTTTTTCAATATTAACTGCTGGATATACAAAATTCCGGATGAAAAAGCGCTTATGTTCATGTATTACTTCATTTACCAACTTGTATAATTGCACTCTTTCTACGTAGAAATCTTGTGTGAACGTTTCTAGACGTGCCACATATAGAGCCATTTCTAATCCCTTTTTTAATTTATCTGCTTCTTCACCGATACTCTCAAATCTAGAATCAACTTCATCTTGTGTAATCAATTCAATAACAGATAAAGGTGTTTTCATTTGATGAATCCATTGATTCATAAAAGTTAAATGCTCCTCATTTTTACGTTCCTGCACTTGTAACTGATTCTGATAGTGACGGTATTGTACTTCTAATAACTCATGTAACGCAATAGACAGGACTGCAAAATCTGATTTTTGTACAGATTCATCTAATGATTGCATCGGATTTGCTAACCTTTCATAAAAAGACTTATGCGTAAAATAGCGATATAGTAAATACGCAAGCAAAAAACATAATCCTAAAAACATTGCATAAAGCGCAGTTGTCATATGACGATAGCCATCAAACCAATAAACAAGAAAAATGGCGATGAGCTGGAAAGTTGTAAAACATAGAAGCGGAATATGCTCACGTATAAATAGTTTTATCATTTTTCTCCACCGATTTCCCATGTTATATGTAATCGATAACCGACACTACGAATGGTTTCAATTGCCCCTTGAATACCTAATGCTTGTAATTTTTTCCGAACACGCGTTGTATTCACACTTAGTGTATTATCATCAACATATAATTCGCTATCCCAAAGTTTGTTCAATAACACTTCTCTACTTACAACGCGCGGATAATTTTTCATTAACATTTCTAACAAAATCGCTTCATTTCTTGTTACATCAATTTCTTGATTACGTAATTGTAATACTAAACGCTCCGGAAACAAAGTAAGCCCTTGCTGTTCAATCATTCGTTCTTCTATTTTTGGTGCATAGTCTCCATATGCGCGCCTTAGTTGACTACGAACTTTTGCCATTACAACTTCATAATGAAACGGCTTTGGAATATAATCATCCCCACCATTTTCTAGTGCCATCACTTGATCCATTGTTCCTTCACGAGCTGAAATAAATAAAATAGGACACGTAGAAATAGCGCGAATTTGCCTGCACCAATAATATCCATCGAAACTTGGTAAATTAATATCTAGTAGCACTAATTCTGGTTTTTCTTGTGAAAAAATATCTAATACACGTTGAAAATCAACAATAACAATTGCTTGATACCCGTATTTCTCGATATAAGAAGATAATAATTCCGCGATTTTAGGATCATCTTCCACAATCATAATTTTAACCATGTTTTCATTCCTTTCTTATAATCTCTACGTAAGCATATACTACCATATTTTTTCTTACTTATTTTTAAGAATTCATTGCATGACGATTTAAACACTTCATTTTTTCGCCTATATGACAGGTGTCATTTGCTCTAACTGACACCTGTGCATACAAAACATTCCTTTTTAAAGATACAATAATGACAAAATCATTAGAAAAGAGGAAAATAATGAGAACTAACAACAAAAGAATTCGTTTGCTTGATATATTAAGGGGCTTTGCTGTGTTAGGAACACTTGGTACGAATATTTGGATTTTTGCATATCTAGGGGATATTTCTTATATCTTTACGTTCGATCATGCAATTTGGTGGACATCACTTAATGATTTTATTCGGCTGTTCGTTTTATTTTTAGTAAACGGTAAACTTCTCGGTTTATTAACAATTATGTTTGGTGTAGGACTTGAATTGAAATATCAACAATCTTTACGCAAAGGCAATACATGGCCTGGCGTTTACCTATGGACTTCTTTTATACTTTTATTAGAAGGTTTCATTCATTTCACTTTGGTTATGGAATATGATATTTTAATGAGCTATGGAATAACCGCAATTATTGTTGCTTTTATTATTAAACGTGGTGACAAATGGATTAATCGCGCTATGAAAATGATTGGTATCTTTCACGGAGCTGCTATGCTTGTCATTCTTTCTATATTTATGTATTTAAAATTCATAGGAGGGAACATTTCACTAGGTAACGCTAATGAAATTATAGCTCTTTATAGTGATGGAACTTGGTTTGAACAAATCCATTATCGACTAACAAACTTTATCGCAAATCGACTGGAAGTAATTTTTGTTATCCCAATGAATATTTTCTTATTCTTATTCGGGATACGTCTTATGCGCGCTGGCGCTTTCTCCCCTGATGAAAATGGAAAAAGAATTCGCACAAAAATGTTTAAAATCGGTATTATGATTGGCATCCCTCTCAATCTATTAATCTTTATTCCAGGTGGTGTTTTCGATTTACCAGCTCGTTATTTATTTGCACCTTTCCTTTCTATTTTGTATATTGCATTGATTGCTAAAATGATAGAAAGAGTTGAACATTTTTGGTTATGGCAACGCCTTGAAAATGTAGGAAAGATGTCTCTTAGTTGTTATGTTCTTCAAAATATTCTTTCTTCCATTCTCTTTTATGGTTGGGGCTTCAGCCTTGGTGGGAAATTGAACTCATTATCGATTGTCTTTATTTGGATCTGTATCTGTTTCTTTGAAATTTACTTCGCAACATTTTGGCTGAATAGATTTAAGTACGGACCAATGGAGGCTGCCAGAAGATACACAGCTGGTTTAATTAAGTAAAAGCGATTCTTAGTGGGACTTCACCATTTCCACTGAGAATCGTTACTTTTAAGATTTTGTGGGCTTTACCCTGAAATAGGATTTATTACAAAGCCTTATTCCCTCTTTGTAGGAGGAAAGTAGAATGTTTAAAAAAATTTATCCACACGATCAAATCGAAAAGTACTTATACTTAGATATTATTTTTATTGTTCTTTTAATTTACAATGTAATTCGAGCAGAAACGAGCATTAACTTATTCTTAAAAATTGTTCTTTTATTGCTTATTTTGTTATCTTTTTACTTCGAATTGTGGTATAAAGATTGGCGCCTTCTCCTTTCCAGTTTATGTAGCTGCTTATTATTTGCACTACTTGCAATATTCATCGAATCATGGCTACTTTTTTATGGTTTTGTCATCGGGAATTTATTAGGAAGAGCCCAATCTAAATTGTATATCGGCATCGGTACAGTAGGCATCGCAATGATGTTTTTTCTTGTTAGTTGGTATACCTTTGGTCACCCTTTTTACATATTAAAAACTTCTTTGCTTCTTGCCTTTATTCTTCAACTTGTACAACCATTTGTCATCCATATCCGGGAAAAAGCAAAATCTTTACAAAAGGAGCTAAGCGCCGCAAACTCTCAAATTGAAAGATATATTCAAGAAGAAGAAAGACACCGCATTGCAAGAGACCTTCATGATACACTCGGGCAAACATTAACAATGATTAAACTGAAAAGTGAACTGACAATACGATTGATAGAAAAGGATCCACCACAAGCAAAACAAGAATTAAATGATATTTTAGACACATCACGTTTCGCATTAAAACAAGTACGTGAACTAGTTACTGATATGAAATATATATCGATTGAAAGTGAATTAAATCATCTACGTGAGCTATTACATACAGCCGGTATCCAATTTACGACTAATGCAAACAGAAACGCACCTTTGCTATCAAATGTTGCGGAAACAATGGTTGCTCTCTCTATAAGAGAAGCCATTACAAATATTCTAAGGCATAGCCAAGCAAACCATTGTACAATCGTTCAAGAAATGGATACAAAATGGTTTCAAATAAAAATAAACGATGATGGAATTGGCTTTCAACATGAGCCACTTGGATTCGGAGTTCAATCAATTCGGGAACGAATGAAGATGATACATGGCACAGTGGGTATACATACATTAAGAAACAACGGCACAACGATTATTTTAAAGATACCTATTTCAACAAACTTAATAGAAACAAATTAACCTTGTAAAACGATACAAGAAAGGCGGCAGTAAAATGATTCGTATTGTAATTGCTGAGGATCAAAAAATGCTTCGCGGAGCCCTCGTTTCTCTATTAAAACTAGAAGAGGACATTGAAGTGGTTGCAGAAGTTTCAAATGGGCTAGATGCTTGGAACATTATTACAAAACAACAACCCGATGTGTGTCTTCTTGATATCGAGATTCCTGACATCACTGGACTGGAAATTGCAGAAAAATTAAGAACTATGGGACATCCCTGCAAAATAATGATTGTTACAACTTTTGCTCGTCCAGGATACTTACAAAAAGCGATGGACGCAAAAGTAGAAGCATATTTACTAAAGGACGAACCAATTGAATTTCTTATTGACGCGATTCATAAAGTAATGAATGGTGAACGTGTAGTAAGTACAGACCTAGCTGCTACGCTGTTTTTAAAGGAAGATAACCCACTAACTGCCCGTGAAATGGAAATACTCCGTATGGCTAAAAACGGAATGACAACGAGAGAAATCGGTAAAACATTGTATTTAACAAACGGAACTGTTAGAAATTATTTATCATCTTCCATTCAAAAACTTGAAGCTGAATCAAGATTTCAAGCCATTCGTATCGCTGATGAAAAAGGATGGATATGATGTAAGATGCGGTATAGTAAAAGGGATGCTTCTTCTACATCTTTCCTCCCTTTTAAAATACAAGTTTGTTATAAGTTAATTTAAATATTATTTTTTTATATTCAAATTTCTTATATCAAAAAATGCAGTATTTTGGAAGTCTATCCTTTTCTTAAAGCAAGTACTATAATCAAATGAAAATTATAAGAAAGGAATGAGTTAACTAATGAAACAGCAAAAACAATATTGGAACGAGGTTGCACATGAAAAACAATTTACAACTCCCTTTCGATTTGATTTGTTTCAAACACATGTAAAACAAGAAGCGAGTATCTTAGACTATGGATGTGGATATGGAAGAACATTGCGTGAGTTAAGAAAAACACAGTTTACCAATCTTTATGGCGTTGACTTCTCAGAAGAAATGATTAAAAGGGCAAAATTAGACGATATGGGGATTCATTTTAGTGTCATTGAAAATAGAAACCTAGCATTTCCTGATAATTATTTTGACTCTGTACTTTTATTCGCAGTACTAACTTGTATTCATAGTGACGAAGAACAAAGAGCGATTTTAGATGAAATTAAGAGAGTCTTAAAACCTAATGGAATAATTTATATTAATGACTTTCTATTAAATCAGGACAATCGTAATTTAAAGCGATACGACCAATTTTATCAAAAATATGATATATACGGTGTATTTGAATTACCTGACGGAGCCATTTTACGCCATCATAATGAAGAACAAGTAAAGTGCTGGATGAAGGGTTTTAAACAGCTGGCATATGAGAAAGTGGAATATACAACAATGAATGGGAATCGATCCAACGGGGTAGTTTGTATAGGGAAATTAATAAAATAAAACCTTAGAACTTGGAGTATGCTATGGTGATTTATAATCAGACTAATAATAAAAACTTTACACTTGCATATCCCCTCCTTGTTAAGACAACATTCTTTACTAAAGTTAACACAGCGAAAGAAACAATGCTTTTCTTATTCAACACAGACAGAAAATAATCAAACACTTTTATAAGCCAACTATTCTTAAAACACATTTGTAAAAGCACCACACTCATTTTCCTACATAACCTTTACTATAACCACCTCTACAAGGGAGGAACTAATATGGCTCTTATTCCTTATAATGAAAGCGATGTCGATTTATTAGCACGCTTAATCCGTGCTGAGGCTGAAGGTGAAGGTAGACAAGGCGAACAGCTTGTCGGCTGCGTTGTAGTAAACCGCGTTTTTTGTGACTGCTTAGACTTTAAACAATTACGTACCGTAAGTGATGCGGTATATCAAACTCCAGGTGGATTTGAAGCTGTACAATACGGATATTTTTATCAACGTGCTCGTGACTCAGAAAAAGAAATTGCAAGACGTGTGTTACAAGGTGAATGGCGCTGGCCAGCAAGATGGTCCCTTTGGTATTTCCGGCCGACTGGTGCTTGTCCACCGGAATGGTATAATCAACCATTTGCAGGGCAATTTAAAAGCCATTGTTTTTATGAACCAATCGGGGATGAATGCCCGAAAATGTATACGCGATAATAACTTTATAAAATTCACCACATTCTATTAGTTACAACCTTAAGAATTCAAGGACGCGCATATACAAGTCCTTGAATTCTTAGTTATACTATTAATCACCTCAAACACAGCTTGATAATATAATTTGTGTTTGAGTTAGTATTCTACTCTACTTAGTTACAAAAATCCAATAAGGACACTATTTTCTCGGCACCTATTACAGATATAAGTAACGGTATCCGTGGACCACTTGGCTGATTGATAACAAGTCTATAAATGATTCTAAAAAGTAATTTTTGATTCTCTTTCATTATCTTTTTACTTTCATTATGACAAATTTCATATATCTGTTCCATTATCTTTGGACTATCCGCATTTGTAGGAACTATTTCACAAACTTCTAAAACCCACCTTTTCTGTACCTCTTCCAATGTTTCGTAAAACTCCCAATTCTTTTCTTTATTTACTTCAATCATTTTTTGCGGTTGTAAATTTCGAATCCAGTATTCCACACGATTACTTATTTTCATAATGTCAATCAAGCTATAATCTGCATCCACTTTCGCTAATATCTCTTGTAAAATATGAGTATCAAAGTTCACTAATGGCAAGACGCCTGCTACTTGATTAAATTTTGGTAAGCTGGCATTTTCATCACTAACGCCGGAAAGCCTAATTACATCACGGAACTCTTCATTATTTAACTTATTATTTTGACAACCTTCTTTATATCTTTCATACTCAGTATAATTCCGAATCACATCCTCATCCATACCAATATGAAATGCTGCATTTGGTTTATATTTTGAAAACATAAATAGAATGACTTCTGGCAAATACACATTTAATAATTCACTTGGAGTAATGATATTCCCAGCAGAACTTGACATTTTTTGATTATTACCTTTTATTCCAATGAAATCATAGGCAACATAATTCGGTGCCTCATAATTGAAAATTTTACTAGCTATCTCCTTTGAAACATTATAACTACCTGTTTCGGCTGAATGATCTCTCCCACCCGGTTCAAAAATCACATCTTCTATCATCCATCTCATCGGCCAATCAATTTTCCAATTTAATTTCATGTGACTCGTTTGCGTTACTGATAATACATTATGACTCCCACATTCACACTCATATCGGATTGTTTCCGATGTTTCATCAAAATTTGTTATTTTTGTTGAATCTTTCCCGCATTGCTCACAATATAGCGTAATTGGATAAAAAATCTCCCGCTCATCTTCAGATGGTTCACTCGTTTTGAATTTCATTAATACGTCGTAGATTTCTTTTCTTCTTTTTAATGCTTGAAGTATATGTTGATTATATCTCCCAGTTCTATATTCTTCATGTTGATAAATAAACTCCACATCAATACCAAAAGTTTCTAATGATTTTTCAAATTCTTTTTCAAAATGCTCTGCATACGATTTATGGCAACCATATGGATCTGGAATATCACAATATGGCATACCAATATATTTCTCAAATGATGAATCAACGTTTTTCGGAACCTTTCTAAATCGGTCGTAGTCATCCCATGAAAATATAAATCGTGTCTTTTTTCCTAAATCTTGAAGTGCTCTTACAACAAAATAGGTCGTTATTATTTCTCGAAAATTACCAATATGAACAGACCCCGAAGGACTAATTCCGGATGCACATACAAACGTCTCTTTATTTGGATGTTTTTGAATAAGTTCATGCGCGATTTGATATGCCCAGTGCATATAATTCACCTCTTATTAATTTTTTATTTACTCTTCCACTTCCTTTTCAAAACAAAAAAACTCCCACCCCCAAGATTATTCATCTTGAGGACGAGAGTTGTTCACTTCGTGGTACCACCTCAGTTTATTAATATGTCACCATATTAATCTCTTCAGGTACGGCAATCATTTGCTTATACCCTATCTCTATAACGGGAGAACCCGTCGCATTATCCCTAAACAAGTTAGTTCTATGCGCAGCTCCAAGTCTTTTTTCATTAAGATTTTTACCCCTCCTTCTCAGCTACCGGAGTTCTCTGTATGCAATCATTCTTAACTACTCTTCTCTTCATTGCCACTTTTGTTATAAGTTATTTTCCATATAATAATTTATAATGTTATCGTTGTCAAATTTCTCCAAATTAAAGGGTTTGCTACCATTTTCATCGAATATATATAGGTTATCTTTATAGAAAGGAGAAAAATACATTGTTAGGAAAATTAGAATTAGTTATCGATGCTAAAGCAAACTTAGGAGAAGGCCCTTGTTGGGATGAAGAAAAACAAATATTATACTGGGTTGATATTTTAGGGAAAAAGGTATGCATTTATAACCCTATTACAAATATAAATCGTAAAATTTCATTAGACCAACAAATTGGATGTGTCGTTCAAGATGCATCTGGCGGAGTTATATTAGCAATGGAGCGTGGTTTCCATTCTCTTAATCTTGAAACAGAGGAATTAAAACTTATTCATAACCCGGAGTCTCACCTGCCAGAAAATCGCTTTAACGATGGAAAGTGCGATCCCGCTGGTCGCTTTTGGGCTGGCACTACCGATTTATATGGAGTCAGCGCAGCTGGTTCTTTATATTTCTTGGATACTGATTTTAGTGTAAAAAAGCAATTAGAACATGTAAATACATCCAATGGTTTAGCCTGGTCACCCGACCAGCGGTATCTTTATTTCATTGACACACCTACTAAAAAAGTCACTCGTTTTGATTATGATATACACACTGGAACAATTAGTAACCCAATAGATATCATTATTATTCCTAATAGTGAAGGATTACCTGATGGAATGACAATTGATGAGGAAGGCTGTTTGTGGATTGCACATTGGGGCGGTGCTAAAATCACAAGATGGAATCCAATGACTGGCGAAAAAATTCTAACAGTTCCTGTTCCTGCACTCAATGTAACTTCCTGTACATTTGGAGGACCTGACTTAACAGAATTATATATTACTACTGCTAGGACAAGAATGAACCAAGATCAATTAGAAGTTTATCCATATGCTGGTGGCGTATTCCGAATAAAAACACAGGTTAAAGGGTGTCCAACTTATCAGTTTAATCATAAGAAATCGCAGGTAAAAAAATGAATCGAATAGAGTACATTAGACAAGGAAAAAAAGTATCATGACCTTTGTTATGAAGAATCGCTTTCAAAATTCTCCCTCCTTATTTTTTTATTTTAATAAACATCCATTTACCTTCAAAATATTCCGTACTTTCGGTTTGAATTTCGCATGATTAATGGGCAAAAAAAGCCTACCACTTAATCATATTTACAGTGGTAGGCTTTAGATATACTTTTATATGTTTTAAAAGAAGGGACAATCTATTTGATCAATAAATTCCCAAGATTTATTTTCTACACATTCGGCAGGTCCTTTCTTTTCCATTGACACTTTTCTAAGAGGATTTACTTCAAATTTAAACATAGAAGTAGGTTCAATATACATGGAAAAAACATAGCTGCTAGGTAAAGTTTTAGATACATCAATATCGCCTACTTGTTTAAACAATTGCTGGGCACCGTATAAAAAAAATTTTGTTACATCAGATTGCTTATTAATCCATGCGATCATTTCAGAAGATACAGATTTATTTAAATGGATTTTTACCCGATCACCACGCTTATACCGCTTGCGCCCCATACTCACACCAACTAACTAATTGTTAAATTCGTAAATCCCAATTCTTTTTGTTTATGTTCTCTATACCGTGGTGAACATGTGTAAACTAATAATCCACGTGCATTTGTAAATAGAGGGTTATCTACAAATATTACATTTTTCAAACGACCTTTTTGTTTTAAAATAAGTTGCAAACTGTTTTTAATGATGACAGCGCCCCCGCCATAGATAAATACATACGGATCATCTTTCATATCATCAATTTTATTAATAATATCCGTTGCAACTCGTGCAGCTAATCCTAGAAATGCCTGTTGTGACTCTTCTACTAGCATTGCATGCCTTGGGTGTTTCTCATTTAAATAAATTTGATTAAACTCTGTAATACTATCTATTGTTTTTGTCGGATGCTTCCGATTCCATCTTGTAATAATCTGCAATAAAGTTTCTTTAACTCCATAGGACAATCCTTTACTTAATTGCGGTCTAAAATTCACTCCAAATGAAACAACTTCCTCAGTTGTACCCGCACCAATATCAAAAGATAATAATGTTTTATCCACAAAATCAATCTCTGTAATAGCATCTTTTTCACTTGCAACTTTATGTTTTAAAATATTACCTTCCTCATCGTACACAATCCCCCAGGTACCAGACGCCCCTTCTGGTAAGCATTTACAGTACTCAATGGATATATTTATCGTTACATCTCTTCCATTTGGATAATGAAAAATAATTTTATGATTTCCCATATAACGTTTAGCGTTTTCTGCTGCGATTTCTTGCGTAATAGTTTGCATTGGAAGAGCAACTGATAAATCGTAACGAATATTAATATGATCTAATTTCGGACTATGACGCATAGCGCTAATTGCTAAACCTGATAAAATCGTTAGAACCATTAATTCATCTGTAGATTTATTAGACTTCTTCTCTACTTCTGTCCCTTTCAACTGATCATTGATAACCTTTTGCCCAACAATGTAACGTACATTATTCAACATGAGTGAAGATGAATTAATCGTCACATCTATATGATTTTCCACTTCAGATATCGGTACATCCTCTTCGTCTAATAAGCCTGTCGGTTCCCCAATATACAGTGAATATATACTTGGAATATAAATCGGATTTTGGCCTTTCACCATTAACTTTAAACCGTTATTTCCAGCGTCTGCACCCGCTTTTAAAAGTATGGACATATTTACCCCCCAATTTAATCTGACATCCCTTCCAAATATATGCAAATAATAACTTTAACATTCAAACCAAATAGAAATCTTTTTCCTTTCTGTTTTTTAATGTTTATTTCTAAACTGAGAAATAAATAATTAATTTTCATAAATTTATCTATTTATGTAAAATATATTTGACATTACTCCCTGTCATTTTTATACTATTAAGTGTAAATAGTTTTTTACACTTATAAAGAGGTGAATACGATGAATCAGAATAACTTTATTTTCGTAGTTATTATACTATCATTACTTGGAATACTCATACATGGCGCATACAAATATACGACCGAAGGAGCCATTCTCGGAGGGACTATTTTTGGAGCTTCTTTAATAATTAGTTATTTAATAAATCATATGACATGGGGAGATCCAAACAGCGTGTCAGAAGAAAGTCAAGATGAAATGGGACAACAAATTACATATAAAAGTTTCAAAATTGGATATTTTGTATTAGTCGTTATTATGTTTATTTTATTGATTTGGTCAGAAGGATTTTCTACCTTATATTCGCTTGATAATATTCAAAATCTCCCTTTATTTATAGCGCTTTGTTCTTCATTCATTGTTATTCCACTTGTAGAATTCGTTGTTTCGAAACGTTATCAATAAAGGTATACATAATAGGAGAAGGCATTCCTTTACATAGGAATGCCTTCTCTTTCTTCTTCATATTTTTTACAAACTTGTTCTAATGTTGGTCCAGTTCATCAATAAGCCGGTAATGTTTATAATCAATTTCATAACAGTTATTACGCAAAATAGCTATCATTGATATTACCACACTACGCAGCGTCTCTTTTCCTTTTGGAGACCATCTACATTCGGTCGCACGTATACTTGGTGAATTATCAAGATGGTAAATATAAAACAAGCTGCCTTCCAATTGGGCCCATTCTTCTTTGACCTCTATCTTCAAATCCTACTTTTAAATACAGCTTTTGAGCAGGAATATTTTTTTCATTTACAGCTAGTACAATTTCATTTTTATTCGGAAAATAGGATGCTACAAAGTCATGTAATAAGGCTAATCCTTTTTTGGCATACCCTTTTCCTTGTTTCTCGTAATTGATAGAAAAGGCAACTAAAAGTAAAGCATTGGGATTATCTGTGTATTCTGCTACCCTCGTTCCTGATTGTAATGCAAAAATTCCTACTGGTGTATGATTCGCTAAAATAACAATAACATTTCGAGTTGTGTCTTTTTTAGCTTTTTCAAGCAAGTCACTTGGTTTTGCTGTAAATTGAATTTGTTCACTAGGTAAAATAAATGCGTCTATAATTTCTTTATATTTTTCATCATATGGAATAAGCTGAATATCTTCTGTTTGCAAATTCATTTTTATTTCCCCTTTTCTTCTAATTACTAACTTAAACCTTGCTGTGACTTAGAACGTACTTTTCCATCTAAAAAGGTAATCTCAGCAAAGGATTGTGGTGGATTTCCTTTCCAGGCAAAAGTTTGTTTATAGTTTGATGAATTTTCATTACCTTGATTTATAAGTAAATCCCCTTCAAATCCTATTAATTCTTTTACTTCGTTATATGTCATTCCTTCATTTATTTGTGAGAAAATATTCATATCAATTGTTTCTCTCTTCTTTTTTTCTGTGACAGTTGAAGAAGTTGTTGTTTGTTTCTTTATTTCTTTCTTTTTATCACACGCTGTCATACCAAAAATCACACACAGACTAAGACCACAAACTATGAGTGCGCATTTATTTTTCATCATTACAACTATCTCTGGTTTAAAAACGATACCCAAGCATATCTAAATGTAATATATCGCAGAGAAACCAGGATAAACCTCCTTCTTTGTTATGTTTTTTATTCATCATTTTCAGATAGTTTTATATAGTTTTATACACGGTGGATCTGTCGTAACTTCCTAATTATTATTAAACCATATATTCCCTTTTTGATAAACTGAATATTAATAATTAACAAAAACATCTCGCGCCATATAGCACGAGATGTTTTTGTTATCTTTTAAGATGATTATTTGATTGATCTTCTTGTTCTTTTCTTAATTCATTCTCTTCATCTTTTGGTAACTGTTTGTCGTTTTCTTTAATCGGATTCGTTTCTTTATTTTCAATCATATCATTTGGTACTTGTGGCATAACACGTCCAACAATTGCAGCAAGTTCATCAAGAATTCCTTCGCCAGCTTTTCCGTGCTTAATTTGATTCCCCATTCGCTTTAATCGTTCATACGTATCAACATCCGCTACAACAACTGCATTTGCACCATTTGGATCATGTTTTAAGCTTTCAGCGACAGAATACTTGATTGATTCTACACGAGTTCGATCCAGTTTTGCCTTTACATCAATGCCAACAACAGCATATTTTCCAATAACGACTGCGGTCGCATCTTTTACACCTGGTATACTAGAAGCTAAAGAAGCTAAATGATCTGCCACTTGTTCATTCGGTTTTGTTTTATCTTTTGTATAGCTAACATTTCGCATAGATACATTTTTTTGTTCTGGTTTTTCATGAGCATTCTCTTTTTTTCCTACACTACACCCTGTGATAGCAAAACAAATCATAAGCATATATATAAGGATTTTCATCATTTTCACCACTTTATCATTGATGTTTAATCATAAATCTTTTCGACAGCCTGCATCTTTTTCACTTTTTCTTCAGTTCCGTCATTTGCATTAATAAAAATTTGGTACGTATCTTTTCCTAATGTCCCGACAAATTCATAGCACAATACTTCTTTATGCACATCATTTACAACAACCGCCTTGCGTTCTTCCATTACTTTTACATCTGGATTGATTTTCTTTCTTGCATCAGCAGCCGTTAATTTTGCAGTTGGAATGGTGCGTTTTTGATGTGATGCTAAATATTCTTTTGCTGAAAAACCAACAATTGATCCATCATCTAAAGCAATTTTTATTTGAATTGCTTCTGGATAAATACGCACATTATTCTCATTCACAACGTACGTAAACACACCAATATTATCGTACTGTGAACTATCAAAGAGCTCCATATTGGTAAACTTATGGTCCTTTAAGAAAGTTAATCCTTTACTTCCTGCGTCATTTAAGCTAATTTTTTGTTCCTTAATTTCACGGTTATTCATTACCCATATTGGATATCCACCTTTTTCGGTAATATCCATATAAAATTCATTCTTTGTTTCAGGATCTTGAATTTTCACACTATAAAATGATTCTTTAGCACCTTTTCCGCTTTTCTCAACTTCTACTTTTTCATTGCCTTTTAAATTTAAAAATGATTTTGCTATTTTTGCCGCTTCCTCTTTTGAAATCGCTTTACCTTTTGCTTCAAAGCCGCCTTTTTTCGCCTTTTGCATGCTTGTGAAAGTTGGACCGAAATTATTTGAAGAATAAGATGTTACATTTTTCTCAACCGTCTTAAGCCCGTCAATAATCGTGTTATCCGCTGGATCTTTATTTGACGCAAGCGCAAGTTCTACATCCATCCAACGTAAATTATTTTTCAAAACGAGATGCTGTACTTTTCGAAGCTCATCTTGAATGTTGCCAGCATTTGAATATAGAGTTTGAAGCGCTTTATATTCTTGATCGTTTAAAGGTTCTTTCTCTAAATCACGAATGGCAGTGCGATAACTAAAATCACCAATATTCGCTAAAAATTCCTCGGTTTTATTAAACGGCATTAATGTTAAAGGTAGTTGTCCTACATCAGAACGAGCTTCCGATGTTAAACGCCACACATCCGCTAATGCCGGTGATAAAGATGTACGTGAATTCATTGCCAGTGTTGTTCCGATTTTATCGTGTAATAAATCAACCTCATACGCTAAATCATGAAACGCACGCTGATAGCTGTTTTCTGCTCGAATTAACACCGCATTTTTTTCTTGGTGTTCTTTATAACCCCAATACCCTGTTCCAACTACGCCGATTGTTAACAATACAATTACGATACCTCTTAACATTTCTTCACCTCCGCTCTATTTACAGAAAATATGTTTGCCGATTTTTTTAATTTGTGGTCGACTCCAAATCCATTTACTCGTTGCAGTATCTGGATTGAAATAATACAGTGCATTTCCAGTAGGATCCCAACCATTAATAGCATCTAATACAGCTTTTTTCGCCGTTTCATTTGGCGTTAAATAAATTTGTCCATCAGCAACTGCTGTAAATGCACGTGGTTCAAAAATCACTCCAGATACTGTATTCGGGAATGATGCACTTGTCACACGATTCAAAATAACTGCCGCAACTGCAACTTGCCCTAAATATGGTTCACCACGGGATTCACCATAAACTGCGTTCGCCATTAATTGAATATCATTTTGTGAATAACCATTTGGCACATTTGTACCTTTATTTTGGGCTGGCTTATTACTTTGTCCACCCGTGTTCCCTTTATTAGCAGTTGATTTCTCATACTTTGTCGCTTTTACAAGCATCTGCTTCGTCTTAGCCCCCGCTAAGCCATCTACAGGTAAACCGAACTTTTGTTGAAAATTCCTTAGTGCCCAATATGTACCCCAACCAAATACACCATCTACTTTTCCCGTATAAAATCCGTTATATTTCAATCGAGACTGTAGTTCAATGACATCTTCTCCAGAGGCACCTCTTTGAATCACCTGATTAGAAAAGGCTTGGGCATTTCTTGTCTGCCCGCTACTTACAATTACAGATATACCGATTAATACAAACAAAATCAGTATTTTAAAAATAACTGTATGACGCACATATTTCCCTCCTTATTTGCAGTGATGATTTCATGGTTATGTTTTGTAAATAAAACGCTTTTATGTAAAGAAGACAAAAAAATCCAAACTTATATGATTTAGACTGCATGTACACAATAAGAAAAACGGCTAAAAGGAGTTTATTATGAAGCGTATTTTTGCATGTTTTGTATTAGGAATTGTATTTGTTACAGCATATTGCAATACATATACTCATTCATCAGTTGTTCACGCACAACCACCATATGCAAAATGGGGTAAACTTGCGGTAGAAAAAACGAAAGAAAACTATCCAAAAGCGCAAATTATTGATTACCTTCATATTGGAAGAAAACCGAAGACAGTGAATATAACAACAGAAAAATTCAAATTATGGCTGCGTGAAGATGGAAAGGAATATGGTGTTTTTGTTGATGTAGAGTTTGATACAAGAACGGAGAAGTTTTTGAAGATTACATTTCAAAAGAGCAGTAGATAATGTTCAACTAACCAAGCTTTTACAGGCTTTTATTTCCCCACTTATCTTCTGTTGTTTCTTTGATTCTTGACATTAGAATCTTATTGTCAGCGAATAGCGGGATTAAAAAAGAGGAAATCATCTCGATTCCCTCTTTTTTATTACTATTTAACTTTCACTTCTTGCTTAACTATACTCTCCTTCTATTTATGTATGATTAACGTTCTCTTGTAAATGATTTATAAATAATTTTAATGGTACTAACCCACGCTTAGGCATTTGACTACTTATAATGGCTACAAGTTCTAATCTCGGAATGATGATAATGTATTGCCCTCCATATCCCATAGCAAAATACATACAATACGGTATGTGAAATCTTTCATTGTCTAATACCCACCAGTGATAACCGTATGCTCCAACATGTTCATATGTCATAAAACGAACCTTACTTGATTGTTCAATCCAACTTGAGGATACAATCCTTTCTCCATTCCAGAAACCATTTTGCAGACATAATAATCCTATTTTTAACAAATCATCTGCTTTCATTTTCATACCAAATCCACCAACATAAATACCTTGAGGATCTTGTTGCCACTCATATTCGGTAATTTGTAAAGGATTAAATAAATATTTCTTTGCAAACTGCTCCGTTGTTTTTCCAGTAGCAACTTGTAGTATATAACTTAACAGATGTGAAGAGCCTGAATTATAATTCATTTTTGCCCCTATCTCTTCCATTAACGGCTTCTGCAAAATATAATTTATCCAATTATCTGATTCCACGAAATCATTTGGAAATACAACTCCATTTCCAAACTCCTTCCACTCTTCACCAGTTGTCATTGTTAACAAGTGATAAATGGTTAATTCCTTCTTTTCTTTCGGTACATTGGGAAACCATTTTGCTATAGGCGTATGTATATCATTTATGTAGCCTTTATCTATTGCTATACCGATTAAAATTGATACGATACTTTTCGTGATAGAATTAATTTTATATAAATTGTGTGCGCATTCTTTTGTTTTATAATATTTTGTTGTTAACTCACCTTGTTGATATACGAGAAATGCATTCACTTTCTTTTTCATAAATTGATTTTCCAACTTGTAAAAATCCAATATGTATTCCTCCAAATGTATACTGTTCTTGTCTGTTTTTACTATTCTACTCAAATCAAATAAATATTTCTATTTCTATGTACTTTCTAAAAAAATATCCAATTTCACGTGTGGCAAACATATACTATAGATATAAGACATGGTCACTCATACTAAGTAGTTTCGTTTTCGTGGAAAAACACTTAATAACATACGAATTAGCATATCAATTAACATACGAATTGGTATGCTTTTTTCATTGATGTAACAATATTTCCAAGGAAAATAAGTACAAAATAGCATACCAAATAACAGCGTGGCAATAGTCATTGTTTGAATTATGGTGTTAATTTTATTGTTAAATGCTATGTTATTTCTAAACTCTTTTGAAAAAAAGAGAAAGGTCATTGTAAATTTATGTTAAAATGTATATAAAGATTGTGAGAATTTGTACTTAAACTGATGAGTCAGATTAGCTGAATAGGGATTGGTTAAGTTATTCTGTCTTTATGTTAAACTTTAGAAGTTATTCAGCAATGGTAAAAAGGGAGAGAAAGTAATGTTACAATCACTGATTTTTGATATGGATGGAACTCTATTTCAAACAGAAAAAATTCTAGAATTATCACTTAATGATACTTTTAACCATTTACGGTCACTAAATTTATGGGATACAGTAACCCCCATTAATAAATACCGTGAAATTATGGGTGTACCTTTACCAAAAGTTTGGGAAGCTTTGTTACCTAATCATTCCAATGAAGTAAGAGAACAAACGGATGCTTATTTTCTGGAAAGATTAGTTGAAAACATAAGAAGTGGGAAAGGTGCTTTATATCCTAATGTAAAGGAAGTTTTCCGTTATTTAAAAGAAAATAATTGTTCAATTTACATAGCGAGTAATGGTTTAACGGAATATTTACAAGCAATTGTGAGTTATTATAATTTGGATAATTGGGTTACTGAAACATTTAGTATTCAACAAATACGAACACTCGACAAAGGAGATTTAGTTAAAACAATTATAAAAAAATATGACATAAAAAAGGCAGCGGTAGTTGGAGACCGTCTATCTGATATAAATGCAGCTAAGGATAATGGTTTAATTGCAATTGGATGTAATTTTGATTTTGCACAAGAAGATGAACTTGCTCAGGCTGATTTGGTCATAAATGACTTAATGGAGTTAAAAACGATATTGCCTGAAATGAAAATAGTTTACTAAACCAACGGGTGCTTTAACTGAATAAGCGAAATAATAAATCAACGCTCAGAATGATATATGTCTGGGCGTTTTTGTTTGTTATTAGGTATGCGATTTATAATGTGAATTACCGTGTTATTAGATATCTTTTTTACACATAATTACAAAGAAAAAAGTACACCACGCTTCAATAAGTGATGTACTAACAATTATATAATCTTTACTTTATAACTTCGTCCGCACATTCCAAAGTTCTGGGAAAAAGCGTTGATCAAGAACACGTTTTAAATAAGAAACACCAGATGATCCACCTGTTCCCATTTTATGTCCAATAATTCGCTCTACTGTTTTCATATGACGGAAGCGCCACTGCTGGAGCCAATCTTCAATATCGATTAACTTTTCTGCCAGTTGATATAAATCCCAATATTTCTTCACATCAGCATACACCTCTAACCATGCAGCTTCAACTGTCGCATCTTCTTCATAAGGCTGTGTAATATCACGATTTAAAACATTTGGATTGATTTGGAACCCTTCTTTTACAAGTGCCTGAATTGCAACATCGTAAAGACTTGGTGAATGAAGCGCTTTATGCAAACGAGCATGTAACTCTGGATCTTTTTCATAAATTTTTAATGCATGAGGTGTTTTATAACCAAGCGCATACTCAATCATACGGTATTGATAAGACTGGAATCCTGATGCTTGGCCGAGTGAATCACGAAATTCAATATATTCAGATGGTGTGAGCGTTGCAAGAATATCCCAAGATTGAATAATTTGCGATTGAATTTTTGAAACGCGCGCAAGCATTTTAAAAGCTGGAGCCAGCCTATCATTTTGAATAGATTCAATCGCTGCACTAAGCTCATGTAAAATCAACTTCATCCAAAGTTCACTCGCTTGATGAATGACAATAAACAACATTTCATCATGATGATCAGATAACCTTTTTTGACTTCCTAGCAAACTATCTAATTGTAAGTACTCTCCGTATGTCATATTTTCTTTAAAATCCGTATGAATTCCCTTTTCCATAATTACTTTTTCATTTTCTTTCATAAAAATGAACACCCCTTCTATGCATCATCTACTTGCTCTTATAGTGGTCTTATTACAGCTCGAACTGGACTCCCATCCGCATCTGTCAATGCAAGTGGCAGGGCAATCAGTTCATAATCTCCGTCTTGTACATGGTCTAATACAACATTTTCTAAAATATGAATACCATATTTAAATAATTGGTGATGCGCCGCTAATTCTTTATCATCTAGCGGATCTACAGAAGGTACATCCACTCCAATTAATCGAATGCCTTTTTCCGAAAGAAATGGTGCAATATCAGCACGTAAATACGGAATTACTTGCGGGAATTCCTGTGCATTCCCATGCGAAGAAGTCCGAAGTAATAACCTCTCTACCCCATCTAAAGGGAATTTTTCTAATTCTTTTGCGCCAATACTTTCGATACCTGATACATCTATAATTCGAGCTTTACCAACATAGACATTAACATCTAAATCTAGTACCCTTTTTCCGTTATTATCAAAATGAAAGGGCGCATCAATATGCGTACCCGTATGAATACTCATCGTTAATTTTCCAACATTAACAGATCCACTTTGTTCTTTTGCCCATGATACTTCGTATGAAAATGGCGTATCTCCTGGCCATGTCGCAATATCATTATTTAATGGTTGTGAAATATCAATCCAATCAGATTCCTTCATTGCTTATGCCACAACCTCTCGCTTATTTTCAAACTTTTTATATTCTTCATCTTTCATGATTTTCTTCAAGATTTGCACAGATTTCCACACTTCTGCGTACGTGTTATATAAAGCAACTGGCGCAAGGCGAACCCCATTTGGTGCACGAAAATCAGGAATAACTCCATTTGCTTTTAAAGCTTTACATATACGTGCAGCTTCTGGATGCTCTAAATATATATGCCCTCCGCGTTTATCATCCTCTAATGGATTTCCAATTGTAAATCCCATCCCCTTCAGTTCATGGTTGATTAAATTTAACATATAACGAGTAATGTGTAATGATTTTCCTCGCAATCTTTCAATGCCAGCTTCTTTGAAAATCTCAAGTGAACCAATAAGTGGCGCTGTACTTAACACATGAGGTGTGCCAATTTGATATGCCCCGGCATGCTCAGCTGCTGTTAATGTATGTTCCATATCAAATTGCTTATCTTTTCTTGAACTAAACCAACCAGAAAGCCCTGGAAGACGATTGAAATGTTTTTTGTTTACATATAATCCAGCAACCCCACCAGGTCCTGCATTTAAATATTTATAATTACACCATACTGCGAAATCAACACCCCACCCTTTAAAGTCATGCGGAATTGAACCGATGGAATGGCATAAATCAAAACCAATATAGATACCACGCTTGTGCGCTTCAGCTGTTAATCGCTTCATATCAAGAATTTGTCCACTTCGATATAGCACTGCAGGCAATAAAATTAACGCAATATCATCAGTCATCGCATCAATAATATCTTCCTCTTGCAGCGTTCTACCATCCCTGCTCTTCACTCGTACAAGATGTTCATCTGGATCTAGTCCTTTTAAACGGATTTGACTTTGCAAAGCATAAATATCTGATGGGAACGTTAATTCATCCGCAAGAATCTTTGTACGAATTCCTTTCGGTTCATAAAATGTCGCAATCACTTGATGAATATTCGTCGTCGTGGAACCGGTTACAATTACCTCTTCAGGTAAAGCACCAACAAGAGGAGCAGTTAATTCGCCTAATTGTTCAGAGAGAAAAAACCAAGGATATTCTCCTTCTGTCCACCCGTCAATACCATACTCTTTCCATGAATCTAGCATAGTAAGTAAAGATTTTTCTGCTCTTTTTGAAAGTAATCCTAATGAATTACCATCTAAATATATTGTATCTGCTTTCTTATAAAATTCTTTTTGAAAATCAGCAAGTTCATCGTATTTATCACATTCCATTGCATATTCGTAAGATGGTTCAAATGGCTCTCGATACATTCTTTCACCTTCTCTTAATTTTCTTTTTATTCTAACTAGTTGAAATATAACACTATAACTGACATGACGTCAATGATATTATGTCAGTTGACTTTTTGCATTCGCTTCTACTAGAATAAAGTTATATTTTCAGATATTTCAGTATAAAGGAGTGTCCAGTTTGGGAAAAGATCTTCTTTCAACAAGACAACAGCGATCTATAGAAACGAGAAATAAATTATTAAAATCTGCCCGCAATGTTTTTTTAGAAAACGGATTTCACAAAACAACAATCTCTCAAATTATTAAACATGCTGAAACTGGTTATGGTACGGCATATGTTTATTTTAAAAATAAAGATGAGCTCCTCATAGTCCTTATGGAAAATGTTATGAATCGTTTTTACAAAATCGCTGAACGTTCCTTTTTTCCTAAAACAAAAAAAGAAGCTCACAGTATGATTGAAAATCAAGTGCGAGCTTTTTTACAATTAGCTGAAGAAGAAAGAAATATATTACAAGTCGTTGAAGAGGCTATCGGTGTGTCAAAAGAAGTTCGACAAAAGTGGAATGACATTCGAGAACGTTTTATTAGCCGAATTATACAAGATATTACCTATTCTCAAAATAATAGATTAGCTAGAAAAGAATTAAATAAAGCAATTGTGGCACGCAGTTGGTTTTATATGAATGAAACGTTTCAGTGGGAGATTGTCCGAAATGAGATCGATGTAAATCTAGAGGAGGTTGTTTGTACATTAACAGAGCTGTATACAGCGGGCTTATATAAAAATGAATAGCACACTCTCGTCTCTATGAAGAAAGTGTGCTATTTAATCGTTTATAGGAATATTTCTTCTGGATATGGCAATGCTAGCTTTGGTCTTTCCTGTGATGAAAAGTATTGAAGTTTTAACGATTCCTCATCTATCGCTCTCAACTCTCCTCCAACTCCCTCACATTCAAACACAACAACGATATATTCCACTTGATCTCCATTTGAATATGTATGACGGAAGTCTTTCCCTCCAAAAATCCCTTTTATTTCTTTCACTTGTACTCGTAAACCGGTTTCTTCCCACACCTCACGAACAACTGCTTCTTCTGGAGTTTCACCAGGTTCAATTGCTCCTGCAGGTAAACTCCAAAATTCCCCACCCGGATATTGAAATAAGATTTCCCCTTGCTCATTTTTAATAATTGCCGCTACGCTCGGCATGAAAATAAGATCAGACCCTACTTTTTCACGGATTTGTTTGTAGTATGTAGAAATCGCCATATGCCATTCTCCTTACAGATTTTCTGTATGCTTATATTATTGTACTTTACTCACAATCCCCAAAATAAACTTATACTCATTTCGATTTTTTCTCATCTTTTTAAACCCTTCTTTTGAATCAAAAATCAAACAAGTTTTTCTAAACCAAACTCGTAAATAGCATGATTCAAAATAAATAGGTTTCACAACTCCTTTTTGCTCAAACTCTGTTCCATCTTCTCGTTCTATTTCTGTTCGAACCAACCATTTATTTCCGATTCCGGCTTCTATGTACTTCACTTACAACTCCCCTTATATGAAATACTTACATCTTCCTTAGGAAATGTTGTTCTAAGCATTCTACTATTTCCCTGGTAAGCGCAGATTTTGACAGATTCTCTATTATTTCTACTTAATTGAAACTAGCAACATTCCTGTTATAAAGAAAAAGGAAAAAGCTTCATATATACCGAATAACACAAAAATAATCCATTCTTTTGAAAGAGGTATATATGTTATGAACGATCAATTTACTACTCTCCTAAGTGAAATGACCTTTATAGAAAGACAATATGAATTTCGAAATCCAGATGTTGTTCTCTATCATCCCGGTCATTACACAGAATTAAATGAACAAATCATCACATTATTTCATGAGGAAGGCTTTAAAACAATTATGATTCCCAGTGTACATAATCCATTTTTAAATGCAAATGAGTTTACCTTTCATAAAGAAATCCTAGTTAAATCAGGAATTCCTCAAGAACTAGTTATTCCAATAATAGGAGAAGCGAATACAGCTAACGATGTTATAAAAAACGCAATGCTTCTTCTATCAAAAACAACAGAAAACAAAAATATTTTATTAGCGGGAAAAACTTTTTTTATGAAAAGATTCTTGCTTATAGCAACTGCGTTTGCTACAAATGACATGACTATTGATGTTCTTCCATTACAAGATAATAGAAATCTTACGAAAGATACTTGGCATTTAACTGATACTGGTAAAAAAAGAGTGTTGAATGAATATCATATGATTTCCCAATTCCTTAAGCAAAATTATCTTTAATTTGTATAGCCGGAGATAAGATCATATTAGTTTTTAGAAATTATTTGACTCTACTATTTCCCCGGTAAGCGCATATTCCGACAGAACGTGCACTTACATATAAAAGAAGCAGATTGATAGAAGCCTGCTTCTTTTATATCTGAAATCGCTGCATCCGTTTATAAAAAGTACTACGCGGGACATCTAACAGTTTTGCCGCCAGTGATACATTTCCCTTTGTTTTTTGAAGTGCCTCAATTATCCCATTCCGCTGTATTTTTTCACGAAAGGTTAATTATTATCCATTAAATCTCCCCATAATAATAGTGTTATAGTATTTACCATCCGCAAGTCTTTTGTCATTTTTTAATATACCTTCAATTTCAAAACCAAGTTTTTCATACAATTTAATTGCTTTATCGTTTGTTTCTAAAACATTTAACGTCATTTTTTTTATATCATTGGCATTAGCCCAAGATATGGACTCTTTTAAAAGATTTTTCCCAATCCTATATCCCCAAAACTCTTTTAATACGCATACTCCAAATTCTACTTTATGAGAGAATCTCTTTAAATACACTCCCTCACATCTTGAAAACCCAACAATCCGATCGTTCACTACCGCGACTAAAAATAAGTTTCTTGGACTTTCAGTGTCCGTTTTGATAATTTCTTCAAATCTCGTTGTATCTATGAATCCCTCCCCTTCTTCTCTGTCCAGATTTTCAGTTTCTCCATCAATTTGTAATCTTAATTTAGACAAATCATTTGCATCTTTATCCATTGCAGATCTAACAGTATAATTAATCCCATTTACATAAAATTCTTGTTTGTTAATAATCATAATACACTCCTTTGATATTAAGTTGATTTAGAAGAATAAGACAGGTAAAGATCTTAGTAATTTACTGCAATTTTAACCAAATAACCTCCCACGATTTGTTCCATAAGATATTGTCCTATATGGTAAATCTTGATAATTTCAGTTTATCATAGGTTAGTTAAGAATAAGTAGCTATCTGTAACCACCTTTCTCTTTTAAAAATCCTTTAATCGATTTATATTAAATAAAAGTTACCTACATAAGTTAAATATATATAAAGAGAGTTAATTACTGAAATATAAAGCCTGTATCATAATCTATGATACAGGCTAGTTTTTTACACATTCTCCTTCTCGAAATTTGCAGTAAAAGGGAGTTCTCCAACGAAAATATCTCCATATTGATCACGCACTGCCTTTTCTGTTAAACCAACGCTTGCGATCTCTGGTGCTATATAGATGCAGGGCGGATCAATTACTTCTACTTCAAATCTTTTCTTTGTTAATTGCTCCGCAGCCTCTAGAGCAGTATGAACTTGTTCCCCGATTGCTACAATTGTGACATCTGAACCTTCGCGCTTTACTTCAGCTTTTCCTAATGGAATTGTGTAGTATATAACGAGAGAATAAACTCTATGTCTGGAGGTCAATTTGACCAGAATGATAGATTTTTGAAGTATAACTCGCTATGATGTAAGAAAAAAGAAAGTGAGCGGAAAATGAGTAAAATCGTGATTATTACAGGTGCATCCAGTGGATTTGGACTTTTAACTGCCCTCGAGCTTGCGAAAAAGGACTATTTCGTCATCGCTACAATGCGTAATCTTAATAAACAAACGGAATTATTATCTCAAGCTGCTGCATTACACTTACAACAAAATATCAAAATTCATCAATTAGATGTAACAGATCAAAAATCTATACATGCATTCCAATTGTTTTTAAAAGAATTAAACCAAGTAAACATTCTCGTCAATAACGCAGGCTATGCGAGTGGTGGATTTATAGAGGAAATTCCGGTAAAAGAATATCGTAGACAATTTGAGACGAATGTATTTGGAGCAATATCCATAACTCAAATTGTATTACCTTATATGCGAAAACAAAAAAGTGGGAAAATTATTAATGTAAGTAGTATTAGTGGCCAAGTTGGATTCCCAGGTTTATCCCCCTATGTTTCTTCAAAATACGCATTAGAAGGTTGGAGTGAATCCCTTCGCCTAGAGGTAAAACCATATGGAATAGACGTTTCATTAATCGAACCCGGTTCCTATAACACAAACATATGGGAAGTTGGGAAAGAACTTGCCGAAAATTATTCAGAATCAACCTCTCCTTATAAAGCGTATATGGATAAAATACAAAATCATATTAATAATGGCAGTGATACATTTGGCAATCCAGTAGATGTTGCAAGAAAGATTGTAGCGATTGCTGAAGCAAAAAACGCAACATTACGATACCCAATTGGGAAAGGTGTAAAATTGATGATCGTTGCTAAAAAAATTCTTCCGTGGAGAGTATGGGAGTTTCTTGTTTTGAGGAGTTTTAAGAAGATGTAATGTAAAAAGACTACTGATAAATAAGAGTCGTTATACACATTGAAATTGGGATAACGACTCTTATTATCTAGCTCTTTTAACCAACAGGTTGGAATAAATATATCATTACATTAAATGTAATGATTAAACAAAATACTCCCAATAGAGAAATTACATATTTTTTTGATTTTTTATCATATTTCCATTCCATATACGCCCGAAAAAGCTGTTGCGTACCTAAAAATACAAATAATATATATACACCCTTTATATACTCTGAAGTATAAATACAAACAAAGCCAGCCACTAAATAGATTATGATTATAATCCGCTCTCCCCATTTATGAAGCTCATTTACAGGCTCATAAAGCCAGCCACTTTGTTTTGGTATATTTAATTTCTTTCTCACAAGCTTTTCTAAAAGATATAGCACGAAAATCCATAGAATCAACACAATCACTATTGTGAAAATTGTTCATCCCCCCATCCTTAAAAATCCAATGTTATACATATTAATTAGGAATATACTTTTTGAGTAAGTAAATGGGCAATATTATCGCTCTTTTGTTCTATCAAAGAAACAATCCCCTCAGGATAAGTCAGTTTATCTTTTAACTCCTGTATACTTTTCCATATAAGAATAATATTCTTATGTTCTTTATGAACTAACACTTCACTTATAGACTTTACAGGTTTACACCAATGAAACAACGTACATTGATGGTGTGATTCTCCATCAACTTCAAATATGTGTTCTTTTACAATCGCTAATTCTACTACTCGAACTTGTAAATCATATTCCTCAAGTAACTCCCGTATAATCGCTTCATATGCCGATTCTCCATACTCAATCGATCCACCTGGAAAACGATAAAATGTCTCTTCTTCATTACATTGAACAAGAATTTTAGAATGCTCCTCATCTATGATAATAGCTTCCGCGCGCAATAAGGGTCTTTTCATTTCCTACCCCCTATTTTACTAATTTGAAGATCGTATTTTCTCCGGCTGATCGCTTGGATAAGTAGCATATACACGATTATCATAATCCCAACTAATTATCGTTGCACTATCTCGACCAAGTTGGTGATGAACATGCTCTAGTACATTTTGAATACATTCTGTTAGTTTCACTTTGTTTTCATATATATCTTTATATAAATGAATTGGATTTTCATAACGACGTTCTCCGTATTCTAGTAAGCCATCTGTTACCATTACGATTCTATTTCTTCCTGTACGTAGCTCTCGAATACCCGATGAATAACATGGAACAGGTAAAGAAAATGTATTCACATTCCCAATCCATTCATAAAAATGACGTTGGTTCAGCATATACTGTCCTAGCTTATGTAACTCTTCATGAAATACATAAACGAGGCAATCTCCTATAGAAAACCACCAAATATAATTTTCTTTTCGCACACAAATTAAGCATGCTGTTTCACCCTTTACTTGCTGACACGCCTGTTGAAACGAATTAGATTGAAAAAGTGTAAGGATATGATTTTCAACAGAACGGAATGCTATTTCAATTGGTTCTTCTAATAAAACTTTTATATTTTCATAGTCATTTTGGATTGTATGTACTACTAAGGCGACACTTTCTGCACTATTGTGTCCATCTAATATCATCGCAAATTCCCAATCTCCATTTGACCAAACGAAAGCGCCATCTTCATTCTTCTTTGCGCCTGCACTCGTATTTCCACCATATCTGCCAAGCACTATATCACCATACTGCTTAACTGAAATTTCGCCTAAACACATTTCATCACTACCAACCCATGAATATTGTGTATTATTTGTTGTATGCATACTCATTCACCATATACGTTCGTATTCTTTCGCATAGTTTTTGGATTTGTTCTGCTTGTCCATAAGGTGCACCTTTCCAATTGGCGATCTTAGTTGGTGACCAAAATTCCTTCGGTGTATTTGGATAACGAGGAATTATATGCATGTGCATATGATTGACTCCATTACCGGAAACGAAAGCATAAATATGTTCTGCACCCTCGCATTCTTTTAATGCACGGCTTACTCTACTCGTAATTAAACCAAAAGCTTTCGCTTCTTCTTCTGTTAATTCAGCTAATCCTGGTGCATGTCTTTTTATATCAATCATTACATATCCGAGATACGTTTCCTCTTCTTCCCAATGAACATGCCCCACATATACGAGTTCATCTTCATAGATTGCCCCGCCTAGCACCTTAATCTCCCCTTTATGTTTCTGACATATAAAACAGTGTGCTTCAAAGTGACTTTGTGTCGACATATGCATCCCTCTATCCCTTGGATTTACCATTATAATACCATAAAACACCCTTCCGTTCAGACTATTCAGAAATAAATTTATTATATATTCCTATTATTTCAATTTAACAGTATAAACCTTTGTAATTCTTTTTCATCGAGTCACCTTTAAACAGAGATGGGCATTTATTATAGAAAAAGAAATCTTTTCTTGAAGGAGGAACAAATCATATGCATCCACATTGGAATTCTCACATGAATTACCCACCAACCTCTTATTCAAACAACGCCGTATGAACTACACCACCAATCCCTAATGATTTTCATTACATGATGCAACGTATAGCGAACCTGGAACATCAATTAGCAAAATTGATCTCATTGATTGAAGAAAATAATCAATTAATAAAAGCGATGGAACAACAACAAAATCAAGTGTGTGCACCAGCTGGAAGTTCAGTAATTGTGCGTATGTAACCTTATTTCATTCAAATAAAAAACACGCATCATAATAAGTAGCCTCACTTACAATGCGTGTTTCATTTCTATTTACACTCTTCTTTTCTTATGAAATCCTTGCGTAATCCGATCTAATACAATCGCAATGACTACAATAGCTAGTCCAGCCTCAAACCCCATTCCAATGTTAACCTGTGTTACAGAACGATATACATCTACCCCAAGTCCTGGTGCACCTACAAGCGAAGCTGTAACAACCATCGATAAAGAGAGCATGATACTTTGGTTTACACCAGCCATTATAGTTCCCGTTGCAAGAGGTAACTGAACTTTAAATAACTTTTGCGATGTAGTTGAACCAAATGCATTTGCAGCTTCAATTAAATCTTCTGGTACTTGCCTAATCCCTAAATCAGTAAAACGAATCGTTGGTGGCATCGCAAAAATAACAGATGCGATAATACCAGGAACAACACCTACTCCAAAGAATGTAATCGCTGGAATTAAGTATACAAATGCTGGCATTGTTTGCATAAAATCTAATGTTGGCCTCAATATTTTTGAAAATCGCTCATTTTGAGATGCTAAAATGCCGATTGGGATTCCAACAATGATGGAAATAATGACTGATGTAAGAACAAGCGCTAATGTTTGCATCGTTTGTCCCCAGTAGTTAATGTTTAGAATAAATAATAAGCCGATTAACGCAAATACCACTAAAGATATTTTCCTTGTTGTATACCAAACGAGAAAACATACGATTATAATCATTAAAAATGCTGGAATTAATGTTAAGAAATTTGTAAGTAAATCAACGAAACCACCAATGATGTATGAAAATCCTCTAAACAATCCTTCAAAATGCGCATATAAACTCGTAACAAATGCATCGACCCATTCACCTAAAGGAATACGCGGAATACTATTCATCGTCATTCACCTCTTCCTCAATATTTCCTGCAAGGGCTTGAATGACACTTTCTCGTTTTATGATGCCTCTTAACCTTTTCTTTTCATCAATGACTGGTAATGGAAGCTTCATTTCCGCCATTTTCGCATACGTTTCCTCTAATAATGTATCTAAATATACGTGCGGAATATCTTTTAGTAACAAGTCAGCAATTGGCCACTGCTTTTGAACAGCTTTACTCGCATCATCCGCTGTTAATATCCCTAAAAACTCGTGTTTTTTATTTACAACATATACGGTAGATACCCCTGCATTTCTCATAATTTGCAGGGCCACTCGAGGGCCGCGGTCAATCAATAATGTTTCTGGTCTTTTTAAAATAGATTCAGCCGTAATCACTTTTCCTAAATTCACATCCGCAACGAATTTCTCTACGAATTCATTAGCTGGGCTTATCATAATTTCTTCTGGCGTTCCAATTTGCACAATTTCTCCGTCTTTCATTAATGCGATACGATCCCCAATTCGAAGTGCTTCATCTAAATCATGTGTAATAAAAATAATCGTTTTTTCCATCTTATCTTGTAGCTCTAACAGTTCATCTTGCATTTCTTTACGGATAAGTGGGTCTAATGCGCTAAATGACTCATCCATAAGTAAAACATCTGGATCATTCGTAAGAGCTCTTGCAATTCCAACGCGCTGCTGCATACCACCGCTTAATTGTCCTGGGAAGCTATCTTTATGATGATTCAATCCAACTAATTTAAGTGACTCCAAAGCTTTCGCTTCTCTTTCTTCTACTGGTACTCCTTGTATTTCTAATCCATAGGCAACATTTTGTATCACGGTACGATGAGGAAATAACGCAAATTTTTGGAAGACCATACTCATCTTTGTTCTTCGTACTTTCCTAAGTGCCTCTTTCCCCATTGTTGCGATATCTTCCCCATCTATGTATATGTGGCCTGCTGTTGGCTTTATAAGCTGATTGAGCATTCGAACAAGAGTTGATTTCCCGCTCCCAGATAGCCCCATAATGACAAAAATTTCTCCTGTATACACTTCAAATGTTGCTTTTTTCACCCCAACGTTCATTCCCGTTTCTTTTAATATTTCTGATTTACTTTTTCCCTCCTTTAATAAGGTGACTGCTCTTTGAGGGTTTTTTCCAAATACTTTTGTTACGTTTTCAACACGTACTTTTGTATTTTCCATACAACGACTCCTTTTCTGCCTATCTATTCACATAGTGTAACGATTTTAAACAGAAATATTACATAAAGAGGCTTTTTTTAAAATTCTTGTTTCCGTTCATAATAAGAAGGTTCACTTATAGATTTATTCCTACAAACAACGTGATACAAAACGGAATGAAAAATCTCTATTTACGAAACGGGAGGACTCGATGAAACAGAAAATATGGCTTATAAGCATTTTGTTATTTATCAGTATGATTATTACCTCTTGTAATGCCACAAATGCAAATACAAAAGGAAAAATTAAACTTGGTGTAACAAGTTGGAAGGAAAATATTGCGGCTGCAAATATGTGGAAAGTTTTATTAGAAGAAAAAGGATATAAAGTTGAACTCATGTATTTAGAAAAAGCAGCCATTTGGACTGGCGTCGCTCGCGGCGATGTTGATGCAAACTTAGAAGTATGGCTTCCTGTAACCGATAAGCCCTTAAATGACCGATATAAAAATGATATTGTCTTAAAATCGAAATGGTATGAGGGAACTGGACTTGGATTAGTCGTTCCTTCTTATATGAAAGACATTAACAGTATCGAGGATTTAAATTCCCATAAGGATGAATTGGATAATAAGATTATCGGAATTGAGCCTGGTAGTAGCCTTATGAATTTAACAGATAAAGCAATGAAAGAATATGATATAAAGCTAAAACTTGTCCAATCTTCAGAAGCTGCGATGATGAGTGAGCTAAAAAAAGCATATACACAAAAGAAACCCATCGCTGTAACGCTTTGGAATCCACACTGGAGCTTTTCAGAATTTGATTTAAAATATTTAAAAGACCCTAAGAAAGTATATGGTGAAAAAGACGACATTTATTACTCTGTACGAAAAGGTTTTGAAAAAGATTATCCAGAGATTGTGAAATATTTCGATAGATGGAAAATGAGTGATGAGCAACTTGGTACATTGATGGTTATGTTAAATAAAACAAAGGATCCCGAAGAGGCGGCTCGAAAATGGATTAAAAAGAATCAGGCGTTAGTAAATGAGTGGATAAAAGATTAATTTATTACGCAAAAATAGGCCAGGGAGCCTAATGTTCTCTGGCCTATTTTAAGTTATTTTTTTTCAATAACAGCATCGACAATACCATATATTTTAGCTTCTTCCGCAGTCATAAAGTAGTCTCTTTCTGTATCAAGAGCTACCTTTTCAATTGGCTGACCTGTTCGATCTGATATGATTTTGTTAATATCGTGTTTTAACTTTAATATTCGTTTTGCAGTTATTTCGATCTCTGTCGCTTGCCCTTTCACTCCGCCAAGCGGCTGATGAATCATAATTTCACTATTTGGAAGCGCAAACCTTTTCCCTTTCGCTCCAGCGAGTAATAATAGCGCTCCAAATGAAGCTGCGAATCCCATACAAAGCGTTTGAACATCAGGTTTAATCAAATTCATTGTATCCAATATCGCAAATCCCGCTGTAGTTGAGCCTCCTGGACTATTGATATAAAGAAAAATATCCTTCTCCGCATCTTCTGCTTCTAAAAATAATAACTGTGCCACTACACTGCTTGCTACTTGATCATTAATTTCTGATCCAATCATGACAATACGGTCTTTTAACAACCTTGAATATATATCATAGGAGCGTTCTCCTAGCTTTGTTTGCTCTACAACATACGGAATTGTATTCATCATAATCCCTCCATCTACTTTTTAAGCTGCGCATAGCATATAACCGTAAGAAGAAGGTGTTTTTGTATTGAATAATAACACAGGCTGCTTAGATGATAGATGTGTAAAGTCGATTGTTGGAAGAAGTCTTGTTAACAATTCTGGTTTTTGTTCCCGAATAGCTGTTACAACTACTTCAACGTCATCATCCTGCCCGGCTAATTCAATCTCCTCTTCTTCACTTACCGTTTTCAATCTATTTCTACTACGAAACAACGAAGCCTTCACTGCGCCTTCTGAGATTGAACATATTTCCGCAATATCTGATAAGCTGTATTGAAAAACATCTTTTAACAAGAAGATAACGGATTGCTGTACATTTAATAAAGACAAGACTTTCTCCGCCATCTCATGCAAATCAGCAATTTTTTCATGTGGTTCTTCAAATGTAATCTCCTGCTCTAATTTCTTCTTAGCTGATTTTGCTTTCATTTGATCGAGCCATTGATTTCGAGCAATTTTATATAGAAGCGTAATACAAACATCTTTATGTTCTACACCTATATATTTTTGAAGTACTTTACAAACCGTTTCTTGGGCCAGGTCTTCCCCATCCCATTTGCTTTTTGTTAAAAAGGTACAGTACCTTTTTAACTCCGCATAATTTTCAATGATAAAGTTTATATTTGAATGATTCATATCGATATGATTTCTTAAAATTCGAGTTACTTTTGTGCACAAAATAACCACTCCTTTTCAGCGCTTACTTAATTAACGATTGAACAAATCAAAAAGTTACGGGGCACATAAAAAAATTTAATGTTTATGTTTGTAAATGTGGGGTCATAAATATGTTATGTAGAATTTTACATGAGGAGGCAACAATATGCCAAAATTAACCGTTATTGGTAGTGGAACATTTGATGTAAAAGAAGGAACAAAGTTAGCACTAGCACTTGAAGATAATGGTATCCATATTCTTCACCGCTGCGGCGGGAAAGCGCGTTGTACCACTTGCCGTGTAGAAATCATAGCTGGGGATTTTTGTGAACCTACACATGTTGAGAAGAACGCTATTACTGAAAAAGGTATTGAAGATCATTTGCGATTATCATGTCAAATGCATGTACATACTGATCTCACCGTTCGTCCCATATTAACAGTTGAAAATTCCGGATTAGATGCTGGGCCACGGCCTGTAGAATGAAAAGGCAACAGAATGACGGATTTAAAACGATTAGCTGGTGAATATGCTGCTGATTTTGTAAAAGACGGGATGAAAATCGGCCTTGGTACTGGTTCTACTGTATATTGGACAATACAAAAATTAGGACAGCTAATCAGCGAAGGTTTAACGATTCAAGCTGTACCAACATCAATAGAAACTGAGAAATTAGCAGTGCAGCTTTCTATCCCTTTAATTCCTTTAAGTAACGTTGATTACCTTGATCTCACGATTGATGGTGCAGACGAGATTAACCCCAATCTACATTTAATTAAGGGGGGCGGCGGCGCTCTTCTACGTGAAAAAATAGTCGCCACTTCTTCCCAAAAACTCATTATAATCGCTGATGAATCAAAACTTGTAAAAGATTTAGGTACCTTTCCTCTTCCTATTGAAATCGTACCGTTCGCTTGGGAGCAAACTGCAAAACGAATTCAATCCTTTGGTTGCCAGACGATTTTACGTACCCAAAATAATCCACCATTTATAACAGACAATGGCAATATGATCTTAGATTGTGTTTTTCCAAACCAAATAACGAACCCAATCGAAACTCATCAGCAGGTAAAAATAGTAACTGGTGTAATTGAAACTGGTTTATTTATTAATATGGTAAATAAAGCGATTATTGCAACTGAAAAAGGAATAAAAGTATTATGACAAAACTAAAGGGCATGAGCCCGGTACAATACGAAGCCCATGCCCTTTAGTTTTGACTAATGAAGTAACCTGTCTAACTTTTTGAGATCACTTCACTAATAGCGACTTACTTAACTAATTTAGCTAATTCACATTGCAATCTATATTCTTCTAATTCCCAAATCTTATTTACAATTCGTTCTTTACAGCATTCCATACCAATATCCATATCATAATCAGCAGGGTCAACACATGCGCTGGATTCAGTTAAAATAAATCCATTTGGCAATTTCGCAACTACGACTGTACATTTGCCATGAAATTCTTCTACTGTCCATTGAGTTTTCTCTAAAATATTATCAATATCCTGTTGAGTTACCGTATTATCCATTATTCAACAACCTCCCAATCTTCTGCTAACATATCAGTTGGTGAAGCTAACCAAGGAACAAAATGTTCTTGTACTGTTTTCATTGCAATATATGCAACATATGAGACATTATGTCCTCTATGCTTGTTTTATAAAGACCACGACACTAATACACCGTTGACCGTCTATATGAATTCCATTGGTCTTTTGTCCTAATGCGGTTTCTTACCGCCCTCTGCTCATTCTCCAAATTCATATATGATAAAATTAATTCATTCGCTAATATGTCCAAACATGTAATTTTCATAGCAATAAAATTAAAACTAGGCTTACAACGTCATTCAAAATTAGATGAAGCAAGTGCATACAATTCGAAAAAGAGTTTCAAGTGGTGTATTATTATCGATATTGAGTCAGGTCCAAAGACAGGAAAAAAACCCAAAAATGGGCTTCTCGATATAAAACAGTATCTTTATATTCCCATCATATAAGAAAGGACTGAATAAGTTGAAATCAAAACAAATAAAAGAAATAACTGACTTAGAAACTGCCTTTCAAATTCGAAAAGAAGTGTTTGTCAAAGAACAAGGTGTTCCTCTGGAAGATGAATTTGATACATTCGATAAATTAAATGATGTATGTCATCATATTTTAGTTTATTTTAATGAAATACCTGTAGGGACTGGACGCATAAGATTCGTCGATAACATTGGTAAACTAGAAAGAATCTGCATATTACAACCTTATCGAAAACATGGTTTAGGCAAAGTAATTATTCAAACATTAGAAGAGATTGCTAGAGAAAAAGAAATATCCAAAGTTAAATTACATGGGCAAACACATGCAGAAGGGTTTTATAACAAACTAGGCTATCATACTTCTTCAGACGTATTTATGGAAGACGGTATTCCGCATATTCTTATGACAAAGGATTTATCGATTAAAGAAGTTAGTAAATAATAAAGTAAAATCCCCTTTCTGCACTATATAAAGGGGATTTTAAAACGATTCATTTATAATATACTCTATCAATTCTTTCATCTATACATTGTCGTCTCTTAAACTATCTCTACTCCCTTTATTGTTTCTTCAATCGCCTCTTTATTTGTTAAAATCCAAAAGAACATTTCTTCATTTAACTTTAATAATTCTGCTGATTGAACAAAATAAGTAATGAAGATGACTTGAATACCTAGCATTACATACCAAATCGCCTGAATTTCTGCTTCTGATAAAGGATTCTGTTTATGGTATCCCTCAAAAATATTTCGAACAATATATAACCAGTCCCTTCTTAATTGTTCATCACAAAATACTTCGCTTAAAATACTAGTGAAACAGTAGCACAAATCAAACACTCTCACATTTATTTCTACAAGTTCAAAATCTATAAATCCTTGAAACTCATTTTCCTTAAAGATTAAGTTAGATAAATGCATATCTCGATGAATGAGTTGCCTTGGTAACAGCGTAATGGAGTCTTTAAAATCTTTTTGCAGCTGGTTCATAGTTTGAATGAGCTCAGGATGAACTTGCTCACTGCTTTTCAAAACAGGTGTGGCCCAATCATAAATTACATTGTACAAATTACGTTCCACAAATTCGTCTACATGATTTGTGGAACAAAGTGCCTGATGTAACTTAGCAACTTCACTTCCAATAGTATTACTTAACACTTTAAGATTTCCAACGCGTTTTACTTCTACAACATTTCCCTCTACATACTCATACATACAATATATTTATCATCTTGTAAAATATAGCTTTCGTTGCCTCTCGTCTTCAAAAGCCTTTGTATTCTAATTCCTTTTTGTGCAAGTTGATTTAATACATTTGTTTCAGCCAACAACTGCTTTATCGAACCTTTTTCTTTTAATATATAATTTTGCTTATTCCTTATAATCTTTGTTACTTTCGGTTGGATTGCTTCTGTTGTTACTTGCTCGTCTTGAAACCAAAAATTTGTAATATCTAATATGTGTTCCATTGTATATATACCCCTTTATGAAATCCGAAGCCTTTTATACTTTTCGAAACATTAATTCACACAGCATACCCGTTCCAACTCCAATTGTATAAGCTAATAAATCACTCCACAAAAAACCATACCCTAATACAAGTCCCCCTAAAGTCGTTGCACGAATATTATCTATCCAATCCGCATGATATAATTGACTGATTTCAATACCATAACAAAATAGTAAACTTAAAAACGCGATCTTTTTAATCTTCATTTTATGAAAAAGGAATCCAAATCCAATAAAAATCATGAGAGCCCAAAGTGCATCCCCTAAATATGCATTTAATAGATTAGGTAAAGCATAAGCAAATTTCCTTGATGCCAATCCTAAAATAACTACTATTATTGTCAAGATTGCATACAGCAACCTATTTCGTTTATAACTCATTATGAAGTCCTTTCTTATTACACAAAACGTTTTACAAACCCTGTACTTTTTTCAACATATCCCATACATTTATAAAATTGGTGCGCATGGTGTCTTTCCTCACGATTCCCACTATTTAAGCAAATCGAATCTATCCCTTGTTCCATCGCCCATTTCTCTGCTGCTTCTATTAAACTTTTTCCTATTCCTTGATTTCGAAACTCTTCATCTACTACTAATGCAATAATGCGAGTGTATATTCCATCTTCAGTGTAAAGTATGCCTGTACATAAGCCAATCATTCCAATAACACGCTCATTTTCTTCTGCTACCAACGTATAGTAATCTGGGTGAGAAAAAATATTTTGAAGTCTTACTTTCATTTTTCCTATAGTTGTTGGATAGCCAAGGTGTCCCATTAATGAAGTTAAATCATGTACATCATCTAAATGTGCCTTTCTGATTTCCATGCACTCTCCCCTTCACTAGTCACATCATTGGTTCTTATATCATCATTCATTTATTCCTCATATAACACTTGAAAATCAGTAACAAGCGAAACAATTTTCCCATTCTCATCAAATCCCCAATAAGAAGGATAAAAACCATCACCATAACCTGATCGGAACATAATAATATTACTTCCTGTTTCCTCACATACTACACAATTTCCCCACTCATCATCATGTTCTGTTAGTACGTCGTCTATCAAATCATCATACAAACTAATGAATTCTTCTCCTAGCTCTTGTTGTAATCTATTTTCTATTTCTTCTAACTTTTCAATTGCTTCCACATCTGCAAAACACCCTAGTCCCGTATCAACTGGATACCCAAAAATATATCCTTCCTTTAGTTCACTTACATTCTGTCCTGGCTTTATTGCCATCTTCCATTCTGTCACTTTTGCTTCTGATACTTTCAATTCAGCACCAGCAATTACACCATCTTCCTCGTTCAACCAAGCAACAATTGGATATGTGCCGGGCTGAATTGTTTGTTCGAAGTGATTTTTATTAAAAATAAGAGGATCACAAGCAACCATTTTACCTGAAGTAACTTTTAAATGGTCTAATACTTCAGGACGTAGGACTTCACTATCCAGTTTAGATAATTCATGTAGTAGCTTTGACATAATGTTTCTCTTCCCTTCATTCTCTTATTATTAGACTATACAACTTTCCTAGAATTTAAGCTGAGAAATCATCAATAATTTCTACCACTTCAATTTTTCCGTTAATCAAAAGCTCTGGAAGCTCGTTTTTTACATTACCCTTCCAATATTCTTTAGCTTGTTCAATTTTTCGAGAGAAAGGAACACCATCTTCCTTTGGTAAAAGGTTTCCATCCCCCTCAAAAGAATTCCCAATAACTCGAAGTTTAACAATCTGCAAAACTTTCCGATTATAAGAATCAAATAATTCTTTCCATTTCAAAGCATCTTCATAGCTTTTCGCAGCGTATAAGCAAGACAATCTTGAAGGATATTCAGGATATTCTTGTAGTCTAACCATTTCTACTATTACTTCTCTAATAGCTCTGATTGTTTGGTCTACATACTTTATAGCTACTTCGGCATTTTCTTTATTCATGTTCAAGCCTTCACTTGTATAATGATCTTGTAAAATCTGAATACAGTCTTCGCCTTTAGAATTCAATTGTTCTCTCTCAAAAAAGAAGCGATATAAGGTATTGTTTTTGTTCTTGTCAAAGTTAATTATCTGCCCAAGAATCATTTTTTTCCTAGTAACAATGTGATAAACATACAATTCGTTCTCTTTCATGGTCTGTCTTCTATTGGTCTTCATCATATTGACTATATTATGTACTTTCCATCACTCTTGTCCGCAAAGAAGAGTTAGTTTCAGTTGCTTTTTTGAAAGACAGTATGTACGTGTTGATTCCATTTCTTTTTCTCCTCTTATCTGCTCTTAATTGCTTAACTGGTTAGAATGCATGATTATATATCCCGAAAATTAATTTACATAACATTATTATATTATACTTATAAACGTTTCTCTAAAAAATGCTGACTATACCCTTTAGGATGATCTTCCACTACGCCAAACTCTCTGTAACCATGTTTCTTGTAAAATTCAGGTGCTTGAAAACTAAATGAATCAAGTAATATAAGTCTACAGTTTTTCTCTTTGGCAATTTCTTCGATTTCATTTAATAGTTGACTACCATATCCTTCATGACGTACTGACTCATCCACCCATAAAAAATCAATATGAAGGTGATAGAAATATATTGTGCCTGTTATGCCCCCAAATATTTTGCCAACATCGTCTTTTAATAGAAAACTTACATGTTCTAATGGGCTTTTTACTTCATCTGATAGTACAGACATATTGTATTGGATTACTTTATTTTTAATATATTCGCTATCTTTTGAGTTATTTTGTTGTATAATTTTCAAGTCTATTCTCCTTTCTCATCACTATATATAGCATTCTGTATACTTTTTATACAAACATTGCAATGTTTCTTTTATTTTCATATCAGCTTCTTGATTTTCATAACGATTTGGTAACTCCATTCCGCCAATCACATAAAGCAATGGTTTTTCATAAAACGTTCCTAGTATACCGATATTTATAACAGCTGTAGGTAACCCACCTGTCATATGGGCTAAGTGGTACCCTGGTATTCCTTCATATTGTCCTTGTTGTCTCACCATTCCATTTATAATTGGTTCCCATAGCACCGGATTCAATTCATATCCTTGGAATATACGAATTAAAAGTTTAAGAACTTGTTTTAATTTCCCAACATTTTTCATATTCCTTGGGTCTTTCGTAATATAAATCTTTGAAAAAGAACATTGAATTCTCCTATTTACTTCTTCCCATCCACCGCAAAAGTTGACAACAGATTGTGCAATACAATTGTCATGACATGCAATCATTACTTCTACAGCATCTTTGAGTGTTAATACGGTTCTTCTTTGTAAATGTGGGTATATTTCTTTACTATCTTCTTTCGGATTAAATTCGATATTTTCGATTTCATCACTCCAGCGAACTTGATTCTCTTCAACCATTTTAGCTACAGCAAATCCAATTGCAACCTTTGCGGCAGACGCTAGTGGAACCAATATATCATCATTATATAAAGCGACAATATTTTGTCTTTCTGCCGAATAAGCAACTATACCTACTTGACCTGATTTTATCTCCTTTATTTTCTTGATTACTTCCTCCATTTGTACGCCTCTTCTCGATTTCGTTTTTATCCCTTTCAGTATTTCGATAATACGAATCAAAAATCCTTTTATGAGGTTAACAAATGCATTCTACTATTTTTGTTCCAACTCTACTGGTAAAACATAGCCGCCATTTTCTTTCTGAAGTTCTACTACTTTCACAACAGCATTAGCATTTACGGTTCCGTATATATGTGGATAGTTTTGACCATTAGAAGCCAATTCATATTTTATCTCCGCCTCAACTAACGACGGATTAATTACAAGTAATACTAACTCCATTTCAGTACTAAAATGCTTTTCTGCCACTTGAAGAGATTGTTCTAAAAAAGAACAATGAATAAACCCTTCTTGCATCAGTGAAGGTTCCATTATGTTTCCTTTTGCTTTTGCTACTTCCCATTCACTTTTTTCCATTACCTTTGTAATCATAGTCAATCTCCTTCTTCCCTACTTTATAGAAACATTAAGAGGATTTTCCCGCTCGTTACGGGGTAACGCCAATGCCCATCAACCTCAGATTTTAAAATGCCCACAAAACGAAATTATTTTGCTTTTTGGATTCCGAATCTCTTAATTAGATAGCACAAGGTACCCCACGAAAAAAGCCGTTCTCCTAAACTATGGAAATCGGCTTTTGTAATCTAATTCATTCATATTGTATATCCACCTTCCAAAAGAGTGTAAAAACTAAGGTTCTGAGACTTGTTAATCAAGCAATCCCGTACCCTTGTTTGATGATAACGCTAACTACTGCGACGTATAGTTTTCATTTCCGAAAAGGGACAGACTTCTCCCTTGATGGCTGGTACGCATTTTTTCCAGCCCGAAAACTAGTTACTTCGAACCATACGGAAGGTCATCTTCTTCACCTCATCTGAAAGATTATATTAATTATACCCCATAACACTCTTTTGTGGACATTGTAAAATGCGAATTTTTAAATAACGGATATAAATTCTTTAGAAAACATTTTTTACTATTCAGTGGAATTTTTCGTGAATAAGGCTGTCCAAAGTCCAGAGACACCAAATACTTTATTCGATTGTTTTATCTCTTTCATTCTACGTATTTCTACTTCAGAAAAGCCTTTAAAGATGGCTCTAAGTTTTTTATCTGTAAAACCTAATCCACCTTTAAGACTTTGCAGTTTGTATACTTCCCAATCTGTTATGTCTGCTCCACCTAATTCTCCACCTTGAACAAAACAAGTGATTGCAAAATAACCACCTGGTTTTAAAGCCTTTTTCACCAAATTTATATAACTCATTCTTCTGTGTGGAGCAATATGATGAAAGCATCCTGAATCATACACAATATCGTATGTACCCTCTTCAATTTGTAAGTCAAAGATATTGTTATAAATAAAATTTATATTTACATTTTTTTCTTTTGCCCGTTCGGTTGCCCATTGAATTGATTCCTGCGATAGATCTACTGCATCAACTAAGCATCCTTTTTCAGCAAAGTAAATTGCATTCCTGCCTGGACCGCATCCGAGTTCAAGAACTTTTCCTGGATTAAGTAATTTTTTCTCGAAATAATTAACTAAGTTCTCATCTGGCTTATTAGTAAAAAAGGGAACTCCTTTTTCACGATTAGAATAAAAATCATCCCAAAATTGAGTTGGTTCACGCAATAACGAATCTAACATATCCAATAAATCTTCATAACTACTAATTGTTTCTTTCATAATAACCCCTTCTTTCCAATTAAATCTTATATTCTAATTGTACTAACAATTAGAATGTTTCGTGTTTCATCGGGGTTAACAATACTTTAAATTCAAATAAGTTTGAACTCTCTACATATGCCTATTTATGCTAATTTAACACGCATAAATGCACCTAATTTTCCTTTTATATTATTTTAAAAGTATTTACCTTACTCTTTCTGAAAATCCAATCAAACAATTAGAAATACCCTTAGAATTGGAATTTGATTTCGATTTTCCAGAATTACCATTACAATTATTGCAATAATATTACAAATGGAGTAGCTATACATTCTCATTAAATAAAGATGTTTCTTTGGTAATTTACATAAATTCCATTACTAGTAGTAAGAAAATAAGCACATGCCTTATTTTTGCGGAGTGACGGGTTGCACTTTTAATTCTTTTATCCCTTCTTTTAATGTGACCACATCTGTTCTTAATGTTTTCCAACTGTCTTTAGCCGCATCCAAGTTAGGTTTTAAGAATTTAAATTTATTTTGATCAGCTTTTTGAGCTGCATTATCAATATATCCCATTACTCCCGAATATTTAGAATCTAAATCGTGCCATTGCGCGGACATATAAGTAAGATCATTAATAGCTTTATCAATCGCACTATGCATCTCACTAATATTATTAAACGCAACTCCAACTACACGATTTAATGTTAGTTTATAATCTATAGTCTTACGTAATTGTGCTAATTTCGGCTCTAAAGTTGATAACTTACTTCTTGTAAAGCATGACTAAATAACCTATGCTGACATAAATCATCAAGCGCATGTGTCTTGCCTTTGATACGGACAGAAATGAGTTTTTCAAGTTGGTTTGAATCAGGTAAAAGGTCTTTTAGAAAGAAAGAACGTGCTGAAAATCCCAAGGGTCGGTCAAATTTTTCACCTGTTCTGGATAATGATTGAATACGATTGATTCGAAAACTTCGAATTTCTTTACGCAGATGGCAATAAGCCACTGTGTACCACTTACCTTTCCAATAAACAAGACCATAAGGATCAATATGGCGTGATTGTGGTTCGATTTCCCCACCTTTATGATAAATAATAAATAACCTATAACTTTCGGCAACAGAAATTTCTAACTCTTGAAGAATAGATTTCAAAGGCGGTTCGACAGTAGGATGGATAACTTCAAACCCTCTTAAATGACGATTAATATGATTCAATTGTTCCTCGTTTGTATACATTTTCAATTTAGAAATTGCTTCATCTAACGCTTCACTAAAGGGATACCCTGCATCTATTGCAAATTTTGCAGCATGAATAAGCGCTTTCTGCTCATCCAGATTAAAAATCAAAGGTGCCTTCTTAAACTCATTCAGTAACCTGTACCCACCATTATGTCCTGCATCTGAAATAATTGGTACTCCACTTGCACACAGAGCATCAATATAGCGGTACACCGTACGGATACTGATTTCTAATTCCTCTGCTAACTCCTTAGCAGTCATTTGGCTTCTCGTTTTGAGGAGCCATAATATAGAAAGCATATTAACCATTTTAGACATATATAGGCATTCCTTTCTCGAAGATTCAAGATAAGCATTCTGTAGTAAAATATTAAACTTATTGAAAAATTTAATTGTAAATGTAAACATATGTATTACCATTTCGTTAATCACCTTACAGAGCTTACTCTGAAGAACATTCTACACTATTATAAAACATCCTGCTTCTCTATTAATCATATTCTAATTACATAATCTGGTCCGATTACGGAACAACTCTATTTTCATTCAATAATTCGGTTCTGGTGCAAATATATGAAGAAGAACGCGAATAATAGTAGATTCCTAGTGAAATCGTATTTTATGCTATAAGTCCAAACACTTGGTGTATGAACTCTTTCTGATTTTGGGCAGACTGATTCCGTAAATCAATCTGTCCCTTTTTTATCATATGCATGGCTTCAACACCGCTCAATATAGAGGGTGCTGTTTTAAGATTGATAGTATCAGTATGTCAAAGTTTTAGAGATTTCTTGCACCAAAACCAAAGGGCAAATACTCCACGAAAACATTTGGAAAAATGGTTGATTAGTTGAACATTACAGATGTTCCGAACGTGAAAGCCCACTACAGTGCGACAGCCTCCCTTTAAAGGTGGGAGTGTCAATAGCATTAGTAGATGAAAACGATGAATAGGCGTCTCTTTTTATTTTCTTACAAACAGAATATATTAAACATTCTTTTCATAATATATTCCTTGTAAATCTGTTATACTTGTACTCGGAATATACATTAATCTTACATTTTGATAATATATACAATGGTTATTATGTAAAATTTGAGAGGAGATCTAAATAATGAGTAAGAAAAAGAAAAAGCCTAATGAATCTACTCTTGCTAAACAAGCAATTGCTAAAAAGTATCAAAAAGAGTATGGAATTACACCCATTATCGTTTCTACCAACTTAGAAAGTATGCAAACTGGTTATGCTGCTGTAGCAACTGACCATATTCAATTATTCAAGTACAATAAAGTTGTAAATGATGTTGTCAGCATTGCTAAATACTACTTTATTGATTATTCCACTGTTCTAGTAGATCACTTTGCTATTAAATCCGTATTCGAGTTTAATGGATTAGGAACACCATTTCGTTTTATCCCAACGGAACAAGGAAAAGACATCGAGCGCTTTATCGAAAATAATACATCTATTGAAATACATAAGGTACGTCGTAAATGGTACAGGAAAATTCTTGGTTTCCGTTCTAATACAAAATGGAAAATAGTTATAGCATGTATTATATATTTATTTATTCTCACAGCTGGAATTAGCGGAATGGTAGATAATAAAAATGAAAATAAAGCAGCCTCAACAACAAAAGTTGTAGATACAGATGCTAATAAAAGAGATAACGAACAACAGAAGCTTAACGAGCAGCGTAAACAAGAAGAATTACAAAAACAACAAGAAGAGCAAAAGAAACAAGAAGAATTACAGAAGCAACAAGAAGAGCAAAAGAAACAAGAAGAATTACAAAAGCAGCAAGAAGAGCAAAAGAAACAAGAAGAATTACAAAAGCAGCAAGCTCAACAAAAACAAAGTGTACAGCAACAACCAAACAATAATCTCCCTCAAGGAAACTACAATTTTAAAAGCTGTAAAGAGGCCAAAGCAGCTGGATTCTCAAATATCACAAGAGATCACCCTGCTTATTCCTCTAAGTTAGATAGAGATGGTGACGGATTAGCTTGTGACAAATAACAAAAAGGAACCTACATAGGTTCCTTTTTTCACCACTTACTCATATCTTATATTTTGCTATTACCGCAATGGCTCTTGCAGTTTTGTATTTTGTTGTAAAAAAATTAATGACTTAACAGGGAATATTAGATTTAAATAGAATAATTTTAACTAAAAATAAATTCTGCCGGATTGATCTACGTAAAACACCGAAATGGTGTCGCTTGTCCTGTAGATTTCAAATTCGCACACATGCTTCCCTCGCTTTACCTCTACGTTATACCACATTAACTCCTGACCGCCTGACCATTTATATTTCGTATAAGTTCGACTGTACCTGTCCCATTAGCAAGGCCCCTTTTACGTTAGTTTGTTACCTCATGTAAAATTTCAACAGTTAGATATTAACGTAGTGTAAAGGACATGTGAAGTTTCGTTTAATATAGTTACATACCGCCTACTCAGCGTTAATAATGTCGATAAATTTAAACGTATTCTTATAATGAAAAGCGTCCGTACATATAACGCTCTTTTTTAAAGGATCGATATCGACAACAGTCATATAACCCGAAAGTATGTAACCATCCTCGTAGTATGTAATTAGTATCTCCTCTTCGGTTAGTAACGAAGTTAGTAGACGGCTTTCAATTCGTTCCTTTTTGTCTTGCGTCACGATAGGGCGTGGCACTTTCGCATTCTCCTTAATGATAGATCTGATACCGGCGAATTGTTCCGGCATAGATGCGAATGGCTGCCATTTCACCATTCCTCTTCCCTTCGGCATCTTTGCGTTGTTTGCGTTATTCATGACTTATGTCCCCCTAATAATGTATTTCTATATCTTGCGGTTGCATTTTTCGTATAGGAAACGCCCCATAATATGCTATTCTTACTGAATCGTGTTCTGATTTCGTCCATAACCCGAGTTAATCTCATTTCTTTTTCTCGTTGTATTACATTATCAAACAACGAAATCTGCTCTTCTCCTTCGGCTACTAAATTCGTTAATGAAATACTAACTGTTCGAATTGGCTCGCCCGTGTATAGAGTGTGTAAATAATATGTACAAACATGATAGATATCCACCGTTAAATTGGTCGGTCGATTAAACGTATGTGTCTTTCGAAATCCCCCATCGTAACCCTTACTACTACCAATTGAAAGATGGATGGTTCTAGCAAGTTTCTTTTGCATCCTTAATCGATAGCAGACTTCTTCTGTATGCCCTAGCAAAATTATCGGAATTTCATCTATCGAATAATCACGTAATAGTATTTGACTCTTAGCGATAGAAGTTTCTGTCGGAATATGTTTTTCGAATATACGGCTGAAATCTATACCGTTACTATGTAAGTGTAATTCTTCTCCGATTACAGAGCCGGTTTCTTTTTCGTCCTACTAACGTACATCCACATACGCATCCTAGCCCTAATGTAGTACGTTTTTCATTAGATATTGCCATTTTCGATTTTTATAACAAATGGATATTTATGTTAATATAAAGGGCGGAGTATGACAAAATGTACTTAAAGTATAGGTTAGTCTAATAAAAAGAGGTGTATAAATGGAGAGATTTTATTCATTATGTCTACAAGGAGATATAAAATCGGCCATGAAGTATCTTAGCTCTATTAGTCCCAAAACTAACGAAATTATTAAAATAGAAAAAGATTTTATTAATAGATTTTTCACGACTGACTATAAAGAGAAAATTCCTACGGAGGACGAATGGGTTAATAGAGTCATTTTAATTTATCATAATTATTTTCGAAGCGTATTAATAAGTCCAAAATCAAATGGTAATGCCGAGCTCATTCTTAAGGAAGAGTTGGCTAATTTGTTGCAGGTTAGTAATACTCTAAATATTGAGGCAATCGAAAAAATATTAATGGATGCTTTTATGGAAAAAGGGTTTTATTTCTTGGGCGGGGTTAGCCCCCCTTATAGAGGGCCTTATATTTGGAAAAGTATGGAAACCCTACATTTTGATGTTGAATTACCATCCACATTTCAAACTGTTACAGTGCATATGATGTCCGACTTTTTACTGGAAAGTTGGATAAGTTTTGCTACTTGTGAGAAAAAAACAGCCGGGGGATGGGCAAAAGATGCTGAACTATACTGCAATTCAAAACGTTATAAGAATATACAGGGAGAAGAGTTTCAAATATCCTTTTTAAAACATGAAACGCAACATTTATTTGACTATGTTCATTTTCCTAATTTAAAACCTAACGATTTAGAATATCGCGCAAAATTAATAGAACTTATTTATAGTAAAGATCATACTATCTTGGGCAAATTTCTATTCCAGGCAAAAAATGACCCAACATTCCCTCATTCTTATGCTTCCTATCTTATTATTAGAAACTTGTCAAACATATTATTTAATGAAGATTTTCAGAACAATCTAAACATGTGGCTTGAGAAAGACTATAAAGTTATTTCTTCAGTATCTTTAGGTTTATTTAAAAGAAGCACAAACGAGTTAAATAGAAAATATAATACTTAAAATCTTCTTCGGCCGTAGGCTTTATTTAAAGAAAATATTTAGAAAAATGGATTCCTCATCGTACAGAAAATCAGTGTATCTCTGTAGAATTTTGTTTTTAGTACGTAATCCACGTTTTGTTTGCACTCCTCGGTATATAGTAAAAGAAACCGATTCCGATTACCGAGCCGGTTTCTTTTTCGTATATCAATGCACGTTTACATACTCATTACTTGCCGTAATGTAATACGTGTTCTCTTTCGAATTGTGTACTTTATACTGAGAATAAAGAATCATATCAGATTCACTTATTTCATTTGATCAAACATTGTTTTTACATCCTTAGAATTAGGAGTAGCATACAAAGTTGGTGTTCCTGAAGTTGAACGTCGGGATGTCACTGCAAAAACATAACCAAGGTTTTCATTGATTATCGCTCTTAACCAAGGTCCGCCACTCGCTCCCCCATTCATACCGCAACTCATCTTGGCATCACTACTAAACAATCCCGCACTACTTGTTGATCCGCCACAATAATAAGGTAATTGTCCATTGTATGGATTTTCAGCGGGCCAACCCCAAATACGAACACTCGGTTGATTAGTACCATATCCAGTTGAAAGTCCATTTCCTCCGACAGTATTTATTAAATTGTTTCCACTTCTAGGATAAACAGTAAAAAACGCTTGATCATGGCTAAAATCACTATCGTTTATCCAAGAATTAAATGTACGAGCATCTTTCCAATTCCAAATCCCATACGGTGTGGAACCATTATTATATGCTGGAGCAAATGCAATATTTGAGTGCCATCCTTTCCCCTTACCTCCATGTACACAATGACCCGCTGTTATGACAAGGTTTTTATAATCATTATTAGTAGCAGAAGCAGAACAAACATAGTCCCTTCCGCTATATGAAAAAAATACTTTGCCTGCTGTAGATGGAACAACAACATTTAGTGCTTTAATTCCACCACTAGTATCAGGCGGAACTGGATCAGAAATATTACTAGGTTTTTCTGTTGAGGGAGCTTCCTGTTTTTTTGGAGTAGTTTTTTCATTAGTCTTGATTTCATCTGCTGGGATTGCATTCTGCATTTTTTCTTTTGTCCAATAACCCGAAGGATCTTCTGTATTGTTTGGATCTTGAATAGAGTATGGAATGTTAGGAGAGCTTTTAGATTGAGTAAGAGAATTTTTTTCATCAGAGGTTGCATATACAGAATTAATACTTAAACATGTTGTTAAAGTTATACTAGCTATAATCCCCGAACATAAAAATTTTAGTTTTTTCATAAATACCCCCGTTTGCATATTTTGTTAATACCATTTAATACTATATCCTGCCTTAATTTATTATTCGTAAAAAAGATAAAAAAACCTAAAAATAACCCGAATATTCCGACGGTATTTTATTATAAAATGAGAAAGTCTTCAACATATTATATATGTCTAATATGTTGAAGACTTGGTTATAAGGTGTGTTGAGAATTCAGCTCTTGATAATATTAATTAAGTTATTTTACTTGCTAAACTCTCTTTGGACTCTCATATAGCTTTCAATGATATTTTGATAACTAAGAAGATGTTTAGCAAGTAAAGCTCCAAAGCCTTTCTACCTTGAGCAGCTATTTGCACCTCTTCATCAAAGACCACTATAAATGTATTATCATCATATGAAACGAGCATGGCTAGTTTCTTTAAGTTAAACTCAGGCAGCGCCTAGAATTACAATTATCAATTTAGTCAAAATTTATTTACCATCAAGCTAATATTTTGAAGCACCCCCTAAACAAAAAATTCACTTCTCTATAGTTAAGTATTTATGAGAATTTAGCTCGTTTTTTCGTTTTGGGGAACAACCAATTTCTTAAGTTGATGGGCATGTATAGTGCCCCTATAAGGTGAACTTCGCCAATTGTTCACCCCAAGATGATACTTCAGTTTCAACAAATCCAGCTTTCCTATAAGCAATTTTTGCTGAAAGATTTTTAGGATTATATCCAATCATGATTAGAGGAATATTTTTATTATTAATACTTCTTATCTTTTCAATAATGAGAAATATAGCCTGTATACCTATACCTTGTCCCTGGTACTCTTTATCAATCATTAGTCTATAAATCCAATAATTATTATCATCAGAGTCTATTCCAAACATCGCAAATCCTATTAGCTTATTATCAAGATATATACCATTTGCATAGAAATTATCTAAAAATTGAACCTCTGCAATAGAATAAAGATTGGAGGCGATAAATGTGCGTTGTTCTTCTTTTACTGATAATTTTATAGCCTCTTCCCAATTACTTTTGTCAATGGGTTTTAAAGATAGTTTGTTCAATATGGATACTCCTTTCGAATATAGAAGGGAACCACGTAGCTTTTGGGCTATTAAAATGTTTTCCCCTCATATTTACACCCTAAAAATACTAATTCCTTTTGCATAGACAATACCTTCTTAACATTAGGATTTAACCTTCTAAATAATATATTTAACCCCGTCATATGTTCCAACTAAAGTTGCCTCACCATTTGCATCCGCTAAAAGTAAATTCATATTCGTTCCCACAGGCATGTTTTTCACAGCATAGACGGCTTCTTCAATATTTTTACACGTCTCTAGTATGGCTCTAACAACCACCATAAACTGTAACCCCGTAACTACTGGTTCTCTCATACCTGGATATTTACCTATCGGCATACCACACGAAGCAAACATTTCAATATTCCGTCAATATTATAGATACCATAATAATTTCTCCGTCCCCCTGGAGATCCTTGAGCAGTTAGCTTTTGCTAGCTGCTCTTTCCGGTTGCATTTACCATTAATAACCATTGTGATTACACCTTATAATATAGAAGCTAGATTAAATCGGGTTGTTATATCCATTACCCTAGGAAACTAGGGTTTTGTTTTGTACAAAATGAAGTTTTTATTAACTCTGTAATTTTTATCACATCTTCACCGGCAGGCCTATGTTAATATTTTTTGCGAGGTAAATTCTTTTAAACGAATGCCTCTTACTCCCTTTAGGATTCGTTTAACAAAATTTTTTGCACACTTAATCCTCTCGCAAAGTAACTTCATCCTATGAAGCCCTATCTCTCAACAACTTTAGGACTTCATAGGATGGAGTTTTTATTCGCTTGTCTAGTAGCTCTATAAGAATATCCGGCTCATAATGCTCCCATTTAAAATTCACTGGTTGTTTCATCGTCGTATACGTCCTTTATTTATGAATATTTTCAGTGTGGTATTATTTAACATCAATTTAAGCACATGTTTTACAAATTTCACGATTCGGAAAAGCCCATGTAGGACTTCACACCGACATTATCGTTTTTTGGATAATCTGTTCTGTTAGCTTTATGGACATGTAGTGATACCTCTCTGTATGCAAAATTGCATACCACTTTCTATTGAAAACAATTATTACCGTAACTATAATAGTTACAGTAAGTAGATTTTACATTTACTTATTGTAACTATTTTATGAAAGAATATTAAAGGAGGAGTTAGAATTATGAAAAAAGCCATTTTAGCAGGAGCATTAGGAGTAGCAGTACTTTCGGGTATGAATTTACCAGGGTTAGAAGTTCCGAAAGCTAGTGCAGCAACTATGGATTTAGAAATTCAAGAGGTTACTAAATATTATTCTCTGAGTTCATATGAAGTGTCTCAAAAAGAATCTTTTAATCTTAAAAAAGGAGAAGAACTTACAGTATTTGTAAATAATTCAGGATTCCCGATTTCTTACACAGTCTTTGACGCAGACAATCAAGTAATTGGTACATACAATGCTAATTCACCTTATGGACGCGTATTCAAAGCGCAAAAAGACGGTAATATTTCTGTACAATTTCAAGCAGGAGTGAATTCTTCATTTATGAAGAAAATGAATTTTACAGCTAAATTCGCTCTTTCTAAATTTAATTGATAGTAAGAATTATCAATAAAGTGGAAATATATACATTTTCTTCTAGCTTTACGTAGCTTCAAAATCTTTTCTATCCCTTTGCTAGTGTAGAAAAGAAACTTTGAATATTTAACAGAGATTAAAAAAATTAAAAATGGTGTTTAAGAAATCTCTTTTAATTCGTCTATCGTTGTAATATTGTGATAAATCTGTTAAAATAATAATAGAGATACTTTTCTTTTTTAGAAAAAATGACATCGGGTATTTTATTTGAATAGCAGGTCAAGGTCTTTGAACCACTTGAAGAGCATTCTTCTTCAAGTGCGTCTAAAGACCTTTTTGTGTTGTTCTAAAACGATAAGAAAGGAGAATTCAAGCCAAACTCTCTGAATATAAAATGAAATCCTCTCTTTTTGGTTGCTGAACTAGAAAAACCTTATTTTTGGATTAATTATAACAATTACTTATTTTAGGAGATGATTATATGGAAGGGTTACCTTGTAATGGCTGCAAAGGAATGTGTTGCGGTCCCGTTCCAATTACAGAAGAAGAATTTAAAAAAATAAAGAAGAAAATAAAATCGATGCCTACAAAAAAACGCCTAGATTTAAAAAGTCAGCAACGATATTTTGGAACATGTATTTTCTATGACGAAATAAACGATCGTTGCGGTATTCATCCGGTACGTCCAATAATTTGCCGAGCATTTGGGTATTACAACAATCTTGTTTGTTTTCGCAAACCGGAAGTAGTTTCCGCAAAAAACTATATGAGTAACGAACAGCCCATTGGTATTTTGAGTGTTGATTTTACATGGAAAGATTTTTCTTAATGGTTTTATCTATTTTCTTAAGTTGATAGATGCAGGGTAGCACCACATCGCTATAAAGCTAAGGTTTTTCACCATCTATAAAGCAAAAAATACGTTATCATTTCCTATAATTCTATAGAAAGAATAGCGTATTTTTTTACTTTAATGGAATTTTGTTAACTTGATAGCGATGGGCGGTACCCTAAACTAAGTTAAAGCATATTTAAGTGAAATTAAACATGACAAAAAAGCATTTCACTATCAGTGAAATGCTCAGATTGTAGAAAATCTCGATGAAAATCAGTTTTTCTACTAAGCTTAATTAGATTTTACAATCGCTGATGAAACTTCATCATTCCAAGTTCTAGCTCCATCTCCCATACTAACATCAGTCAAATTAATATACTTTCCATTGTTTACAATTGCAAGTGCTCGCCCTTCTGCATTAACATGTTCATAAATAGTCGTATAATCTCCATAAGGATGTGTAAGTATAGAAGAAACATTATCATTATTAGAACCACCAAAGTTTACAACAACAACTGGGTTTCTACTTGCATTTACAGTAAAACGTGAGCCCTTCAAATCATTATCATAATAAAAAGTAGAATAAATTGATGCTAAAGGTTGCACTTTGTTGCTTTTAGGAACTGGATGGCTTTCTAAGTAATTTTCAAAATCTGTCTTGTTTTCAAATCCAATCGTTGTTTGCTCCCCATCAAATCCATCAGTTATTACTTGGTAAGGCTTTGCTGGAGAATCTGCATACGCCTGCGGGCTTGAAACACCAAATAGCATCGCGCCTGCTAATAAACCTGTAGAAAGTACTCCCATAACTCGTTTCAAATGAATCACTCCTTTATAAAATGGCTTGTAAACTAATCTTACGCCTTTTATCATTTTTTTGTAATAAATGTAAAAATTTATCAACATATTATTTTTATTCGAATAATAAGAAATATTTATTTTAATTGTTTTAACACATAATATATTTCACTTTTGTAGCCCCAATTCGTTTTTTTCGTTTTGGGGGTATCATAAAAACTTAGCTTTATGGCAATGCGGAACAGGATGTTTCTTTAGGTAATCTTCTAAATCCGTTTTGTTATCAAAACCAATAGATACTGGTTGTCCATTAAACCCTTTTGTTTTTACTTGATACGGAAACTCTTCTGCAGCAAGTGCACCTCCAGCTCTAGTCAATAGAATACCAGTTGCTAAAACCCCAACTACTAGTTTTTTTAACATAAAAAAAACTCCTTTTTTAATCTGAACGTACACTTTAGAAGACATTATATTTTTCTATAAATTGTAAATATTTAAAAATTACAGAAAAATATAATTATTTATTCCGAATATTTAATTTAAATTTGACCATGCATAATAATACTCATTAAGGGATTTAAGGCGTATCTGTGCCAAGAAGTAAAAAATATACTTCAATAAAGAAGGATAGCATCTTTATGCTATCCCTCTTTTTCTGTTCAGATATTTATTCTATTTTTGTGCAAATTAACTACCTAACATAACATATAATAACAAGGCCGCTGCCTCTTGCCGTTTCATTATTTGTTTTGATAAATAATCTGCTGATCCATCTTCATTATATATAACCTCTGGTCCGACTAAGTGATGACCTACAATGTTTTTCACAGACTCTATCGCCCAATCATCAGTTTCTCCTTTTAAAGTAGCTTCTGCAGGTGGAGCCTCTAGCATTTCTAAATAATGCCAAGCAATCCATGCTGCTTCTTGTCTAGTGATAGCACGATCTGGATAAAATTGTTCTCCCTCTTTTTCGTATAATATACCCAGTTCATATAACTTTTGAATATGAGATGCATACTGATGACCCTTTACATCAGAAAATACAGGGTCTTTTTTTGAAGGTGGTGCAAAGTACGCAATTTGAGACAACCAATATGAAAACTCTCCACGTGTAAGAGGGGCTTCAGGAACAAAATTCCCCTCCTTATTTGCTTTTAATATATCATATTGATGTAAAGGATCTATGAATTTAGCATATGGATGATTCACCTCTACATCTTGAAATCTCTTAGGTTCACTTACTTTCACCGCTGAACTACCAGAGTTCCAATGTATCATTTCTTTTACAGTACCATCTTTGTGAAGTTTAAACGCCATGTAATTACCCTTTTCATCTTCGAATAGTAAAGGATCTATTTGTTTTAATTCCTGTTTACCATACCTTTTATCAGCTACAAATAACTTTCCTTCGCTTATTTTTACATGCGTAATAAGGTTTTTCACCCGTAAATCACGGTACACACCTTCAAATTTCTTTAACTCTTCCTCGCTAGGTTTTAAATACTCTGGTTTCGTTTTATCTGGAAAATAGTGATTCATAAATTCATCAAATAATTTATAAGGAAGTAATGAACTATCTTTATTCGTGACAACAAAAACACCTAATTTATGTTCAGGAATTAACCACATTAAAGAAGAAAACCCTGGTATATTTCCACCTTTCCCAAAAACATATTGACCATTATGGCTTTGCGGTGAAAAGAATTCAAATCCATATGTCATATTGGGATACTTTGGATGCAACGCAAATTTTGTTTGTTGCATATCTTGCACAGTTTCTGTTTTTAGTATTTGTTTATTTTTGAATTTACCACCATTCAATTGAGCAATCATAAAATTGGCTACGTCACTTCCTGTAGAAAACATACTCCCTTGTGGCATGTCCGTCGGTCTTGTTTGATAAAATGGGATGACATCGCCTTTTTTATCGTATCCTGTTGCAAGCTTATCTTTAATAAAATTAGTCATAACAAAACTACTATTTTGCATCTCTAAAGGGTAAAAAATATTTTTCGCCATATATTTATAAAAAGGTGTGTCTGTCAAATTTTGAACAATATATCCTTGCAGCATAGAAGCAAAATTATCATATGTATACGTATCTCCTGGCTTTCTCACTACTGTGGGCATATTTTCTTCTACATAATCTTTAAGTTTTGTATAGTCATTTATTTGATCATGAATATCCCCCAATCTAGGATCCACATCATCAAAACCTGTTGTATGGGTGAGTAAATGTTTCATTGTAACTGGTTCACCCATATTATTTTGGTACTTTAATCCCCCCATATAATTTACTATATCTTTATTTAAATCAATTTTTCCTTGTTCAACTAACTGCATTACAGCACTAGCAGTAAAAACCTTTGATACTGACGCTAATCGAAAAACGGTTTTTTTAGGATCGATGGGAATATTCTGTTCTTTGTTGGAAAAACCGTATCCTTTTTGAAATAGAATTTGATCATCTTTGACAACGACAATAGCTACACCAGGTGCATTTTCTGCTTTCATTTTCTCTGGAATTACTTTATTTGTGAAAGCTTCTACATCTATAGCATTTAATGCTATAGAAGAAACTGTTTCAGCCTTCGAGTTATTACCACCCAAAAATACTAGAAAGAAACATAGGCTTATAACTAATAAACTTCGAAAATGATGAATAATTCTATGACTTCTTCTTTCCAAATTAATTCCCCCTTTAAAGCCAGATTTGTTGATTATTTTCTCAATGTGCTAAACATTGATCTGGATAACACAACCATATTCTACCATAATTTATTTTGTTTACATAATTTTATTTATATTCTGTAATTTCATCCTCCTCTAACTTTATAAACAGTTTGGTTCTGGCACAAAAATGTTAGTGAGAAACATAGAGTAGCAAATTCCTCTACATTTCCCTCTTATGAAGCTGAGCCAAACAATTTATGAATAAATTCTCTCTGGTTTTGGACGGACTTGTCCGGTAAAACAAATTGTCCTTTTTTCATCATATGCATGGCTGTATCTGTTCTTCTCCATTTTGCACGGGAAAAGTCTCCACTAGAGATGGTTAAGTTACCTTCCGCATGAGAAGCCGTTCCTATAGCTATTGAACCAGCACCTTCTGCATGGGCAACTTCTCCACTGGCGGTATTTATTCCTTCCGCATGGGAAGCAATTCCACTGGCAGTGGTAAAGCTCCCTTCTGCATGGGCAGCTTCTCCACTAACAATGGTACCGCTTCCTAACATTAACAACCTGTTATCCTTTTGATTATATTGGTGACGCGCCTAATCGTTATATAATTGAATCATCTTTAGTTTCTGTTCATTAAAATACTGATTTTATAGAACCTCGTTGGACGAATTCTCTCATATGTAAAATTGCATGAAAACACCAGGTAACATAATGCTATTATTTTGTTATAGATCTGCTCTATATTTTTCATTAATCATGTTGAAACCCTATAGAAAAACAATTGGTGAACTAAAGAACTGAAGGAAGGCACTCATTGAGTGTCTTTTCTTTTCATTCAAAATATTATATAATTATATCGGTATACTTCATTATTGCGATTAGCCTGGAAAACTAATCGCTTACCATGGACCTTTAGCTCAGCTGGTTAGAGCAGACGGCTCATAACCGTCCGGTCGTAGGTTCGAATCCTACAAGGTCCACTTTCACAATTCATAAACTAATTATCACAAAAAGATACTCGGAAGAGGTCTTTTCTTTTGTTTATGCCCTTCATATATAACTTGTACAAACTTTTTTCTCCCCTAATGTATATTTTATCCTTATATTTACAAATTTTCGCAGTAACCTTTTAGTATTTCGAGGAAAATCACTAAATAAGTGCATTCTTTTCTTTTTTCGACAGACACATTGCAACAAATTTAATAGAACCCTTTTGCTATTCTAATTTGGTGACTAATTGAATACTGAATGGAGTGAATTATTTTATGTTTGAAAAGCTTTCTTTGCTTTTTGTTTCCGGTGCATTATTCATGTCTTTAACAGCTTGTACACCAAATTATCAAAAAGCCTCAGCAAAGAATGAAAGTTCAGCTTCCCTGTATACCACCAAAGAATTGCAAAATGAATTCCCCATTGGGATGCCGATTGATGAATATATTGCTAAGAAAAATAAGATGAATATTAAACATCCGACTAGCATTCCTCTTCCGAATGGAAATGTAGGAAGAGTATTACAAACAACTGATGGGTTTGTTGTTATTTGTGGTAATGAAAAAGAAATTTTTAATGTAGTAGTATTTAGAACGCTGGATGAAGTAAAAGAATATGAGACGAGTTTAAGAGAAAAATAATTCCAAACAAAATGCTGGTGTTGCTTTAAAATAAAGTTTGATCAAATTGATACTAATAATCTTGATAAATAATCATAGAAAAGAGCGTGTTTTGAAAAAAGATTAATTAAAACACGCTCTTAATATTTTCAGTTGGTTTACTCTTTTATAAAAAAGTTTGATCATTTCCTATCTATGTTGCTCCACAATAGCGCCCTATTCTTGAATAGGTATATGATCGCTCACTAAGTGAATAAAGTAGTTGCCCTTATAATAGAGAAGTCAGCGCTATTTTCGTAAGCAAATTAGTGCACGCTTATTTCCTTCCACTCAAAATCACTGCATTTCCTAATACTTTTTTGTTCAATAAGAACTTTGGCAATTTCATTTCTTTAGCAAGCTTGTAGCTATTCAATTCAGATACACCATGTTTCTTTAAGACATTTAAGAGCTCTTTTTCATCCCCAAATATTTTTTCATCCATAAACAAATCTAAGAAGACAAATTCACCACCAGGTTTTAACACTCTTAATGCTTCTTTAATTACTTCAGTTTTATTTTCTCTATCTTTTACTTCATGAAAGGTTAGACAACTTACAATTATATCAAATTCATCATCATTAAAAGGGAGTTCTGCAGCACTTGCTTTCAGAAAATCAACCCTATCAGAGACCCCTTCTATTTCAGCATTCTGTTGACATTGAGCTTTCGAATATTCCCAATTCCCTCCCCAATAATCAATTCCAGTTAAAAAGGACTTAGGAAAAGTCTTTGCCAGTTTAATAATCAGTGAACCACTGCCTGTTCCTATATCTAGTATTTTTCCTTTTCCATCCCAATTCACCTTGGCAACAATTAAATCATGTATTTTTGACTGATAATTCCCTCCAAATGCTGCGAATTGGTAAACTGAATAAGAAAGTATGAATGCTATATACATAAAAGGCAACGCTAAAACCCCTGACAGGACTCGCAGATATAAATTAACAGGTAATAATGTTACCAAGAGAAAAATGAGTGAAATAACAAAAAAAATAAGTAGTTTGTAAATTCGTATCCAAGTTTGATATTTAGCTTTCGTTTTCAAGATATCAGCCATCCTAAAATAATCTATTTTTTGTTTGTTATAATTATATAGGAAATTAATACCCCTTTGTTAGGTCTTTAAAGATATTCTTATTAAATAATCCTGCCCTATAGTTTAACAAGTTATGTTTGCAGCAGGTGAGGTAAGAAAAATAGTTGCGGAAGAATTAGAAAAAGCGAGGATGGATCCCAGGACAGGGCGAAAACCAATGTCTTCACCAAGATTCGTGGTTCTAATGTTAGAAAAAGGCGAATAGAAATATAGGTGTACCGCCATATATCCATCAACTTAAGAAGTTTATAACGCCCATCAAAACAAAAAAATATACATTTTTTTGTTTTGGAGTACTTATATTTTCATAGCTTGATGCGCATGTAGTGATATCTCCCCATTAGTAAAATTCTCTGGAGGTGTATGGATATGGACTGGCATAGTATTACATTGACGGCAGCCGGGGTCATCGGCGGTGGTACCGCGATAGTTCACGGCATACTGATGAAACGGCTGATAATCAAGCCGATTGAGGCAGTTTTTGTGACGAATGGGCAGATATCTGCACCGATACAAAAACTCGTACGATTGCTTTTGCATTTTACCACGCTCAATTGGTTAATCAGCGGGCTCACCTTGATTGCCGCCGCAATCTGGTTCAAGCAGGATGCAAGGCTCGTGACTGGCCTACTTGCAGGTAGCTCTTTTCTATATGGTGCTATCATCTCTTTTTGGGTAATGCGCCGCCCTCATCCTAGCTGGATTTTATTGTCCGTTGCGCTCCTTTTAATCGTCTTGGGGCTAACGCCAGTGGCCTAAGGCCCTACTTAAACTCATTAGACATGAGCGATTCCGTGGAACGAAAATCATCAAATAGAGGAAGATGAACCTCGATTTATTTTACTAAATAAATCTCAAAAGCAACGTTCGAAATGGTTAAAGGGTATAGGTTACACAGCTTTTGTTTGGCCTGCTTTATTTTGATTGATACATATTTACTGGGCAATTGGTGGTACCTTAATAGTAGCAAAGAGGATCTGTGTAGTAACGGAACAAGAACGGCAATAACTTAGATTTATGTTGGCTTGTACTACAAGTAGTTTGTTTTTAGAAAAGAAATTTTTTATTAAAAGGTTGTTTAAATAGTATGCTTAGTATTTATTGATACATAATAAAAGAGTTCAATAACATAAGTTATATGGGATACAGCCACATCACCATCAAGCTAAGAAAAAGAATTACCCCCAAGACGGAAAAAATATACTATTCCTTTAATTGAGGTCACTATACATACCAATTTAAAAGGAATAGTATATTTTTCGGTAGGATAAACCGAAGGAGTTCTCCAAATGCTGATGATGTTCCACATAAAGAAAATGCATGAACCAAAAGATAAATTTCTCACCAACAAGTAGATTTTTCTAAAGATTAAATGGAATTTGTCCATACATTATTTTTACATTTATTATACTTGCACCTAAATAGTCTTTATGACCTATTCTTTATAATTTTTGAAGACTTTTTTCAATCATTTTTAATTTTCTGCACCAGAGCCCTCAAGAGAGCAAACCGCTCTCTTTTTTATCATGGCAGAACTTTAACGTCTAACTTAAGTTTGCCATGTTTATTCAAAAGCTTTAAAAAAGAACCGATATCTCCTTATTTTTGTGGAGTGACGGGTTGCATTTTTAATTCTTTTATCCCTTCTTTTAATGTGAACGCATCTGTTCTTACTGTTTTCCAACTGTCTTTAGCTGCATTCAAGTTGGGTAGTAAGAATTTAAATTTATTTTGATCAGCTTTTTCAGATGCCTTATCAATAAATTGTAGAACTGATCCATATTGACGATCTAAATCACTCCATTGGTCGTACATAAAAGTAAGAGATTTCAGAGCATTATCAATCGCACTATGCATCTGATCAATATTATTAAACGCAACTCCAACTACACGATTTAATGTTAGTTTATAATCTACAGTCTGACGTAATTTTGCTAATTCTGGCTCTAACCAGCCTAACTTACTTCTTGCATCACCTATCATTATACCACCAGAAATCATTACGGGAAAAAACGGAATCTTTACCATTGTCAATCCTTTAGATTCTATGTCTTTCTGATAGTTTACTTGTCCTAAAACTTCATTTAGACGCTTTTGATCGTCCTCAACCGCAGCTCCTTGGTTTTTTAAAATCGACTGCAAGAGATCTTTATCGCTTCCAAATGCTCTAACATCTTGTCCAATATCGTCTTTTAACTTAGTTAATTCTTGTATTAATTTTTGTGCATACTCTTCATTTTGTTGAATTTCACCTCGTAAATCTGTAATCCCTTTTTTAAGAATATCTCCGTTCCCTGTATGAATTGCCTCTACTAATGTTCCATAATGATTATCAAATTTTGTATCGTATTCAATAATGCCTGTCAATGTATCTAAAAGCTGTCCTTTTATTTGCGTATCCCATTTAACAGCATGTTCTCTTGCATTCTTTTGATCTTGTACAATTTTAATAGGTAAATCTGCATACCCATTAATAATAATCCCTTCAAAATTCACATCTGGATTATTAATTAACAAACAAGAATAGTCATTCATAGATTTTGCAAATACCCCAGCATCTTGCAAAGCTGTTTTCATCTTCTCTTCATTTGCTGAAAGAGACATATCTCCAGTGTTAGTTTGTTCAATTTCACTTGCAAAAGTTGCTACTGGTGTGACTGCATAAGTGGTTGTCATAGTTAAAAACGTTGATACAGCGAGTATTTTATAAGGGAGTTTTTTCATCATTTCATATTCCTCCTATATAGGTTTTGATTGTAAGTTCATTTCTCCTTTAAAAGCGATATCTTTTGAAGCTAGTTCTGCATCGTTATGAATATCATTTCAACTTTGTTTAGCAGCCTTTAAATCATCAAGTATTAAAGAAAATTTATAGTGAAAGGCGAAGTCTTGAATCAGACTTCGCCTTTTCGTTATATAGGGATTTACTAATTATTTTATAACCATTTAACAATGTAATCATAGATTCTCTATGTTTTGAGTAACTTTGCAACGGAACCAATATTTCCTTATTTTTGCGGAGTAACAGATTCCACTTTTAATTCTTTTATCCCTTCTTTTAATGTGACAGCATCTGTTCTTAATGTTTTCCAACTGTCTTTAGCAGCATTCAAGTTAGGTTTTAAGAATTTAAATTTATTTTGATCAGCTTTTTGAGATGCATTATTAATATGTCCCAGTACTCCCGAATATTGAGAATCTAAATCATGCCATTGCGTGGACATATAAGTAAGAGCATTAATAGCATCATCAAGTGCCTTATGCATCTCACTAATATTAATATAGGCAACTCCAACTACACGATTTAATGTTATTTTATAGTCTACAGTCTGACGTAATTCTGCTAATGTAGGCTCTAACTTAGATAAATTATCTCTTGCTATACCCACTATGATACCGCCAATGATCGGTAGGCCCAAAATAGCGCCCTTCATTACATTAAATCCATCAGACTCTAATTTTTTATAATAGTTTACTGAGTCTAAAATTTGTTGTAGACGCTTTTCATCGGCCTCCACATCAGCACCTTGGTTTTTTAAAATCGAACTCAACAGCTCTTTATTGCTTCCAAATGCTCTAACATCTTTTCCAATCTCGTTTCTTAAGTTAGTTAAATCGTCTATTAATTTTTGTGCAGACTTTTGGTTTTGTTGAATCTCACCTCGTAAATCTGTAATCCCTTCTTTTAAAGTCTCTCCATCTCCTGTATTAATCGCATCTACAATTGTTTCATAATAATTGTCAAATGTTGTATCGTATTCAATAATGCCTGTCAATGTATCTAAAAGTTGTTTTTTTACTTGCGTATCCCATATAACAGCATGTGCTCTTGCATTCTTTTGATCTTGTACAATTCTGCCAGGTAAATCTACATATCCATTAATATTAATTCCTTCAAAGTTCACATCTGGATTTTTAATTAACATATAAGAATAGGCATTCATAGATTTTGCAAATAACCCAGCCTTTTGCAAGGCTTCTTTCATTTTCGCTTCATTTGCTGAAAGAGACGTCTCTCCATTGTTCGTTTGTTCAATTCCACTTGCATAAGCTGCTACTGGTGAGACTACAGAAGTTGTTGTCAAGGTTAAAAATGCCGATGCAGCGATTAGTTTGTAAGGGATTTTTTTCATCATTTCATATTCCTCCAATATAGGTTTTGATTGTAAGTTCTATTCTTGTTTAAAAGCGATGTCTTTCGAAATGAATTCTGCATCTTTATGAATATCACTCCAGCTTTGTTTAGCAGCTTTTAAATCATCAAGTATTAAAGAGAATTTATGTTCTTGCATAGAGTCGATATTATCATGTAAATCTGTATAATTGGCCCCCATTTTATTCCATTGTTGTTGGATGCTTGTTAGAGACAGTATTGCTTGATCCACTGTTTGATACAGATCTGTCAAAGTTGCTTTCGCGTTAGTAAGCGAAATAACTGCTTGGCTAGCAAGATCGGCTTTCGTACTTAATTCTCCGATTTTTTTAGAAATTTCGTTATAAGAGTTCATATGATTAGACGCCGTGACACCAGCTGCTGTTCCTAAACCGATACCAGCTGCACCGAGAGCCGAAAGTCCGCCAATAACGGCCGGTGTTGCTGTACCGCCAGTCACAACAATTACTACCGCTCCTGCAATAGCTCCAATAACTAAAATGGCTGCTCCCAATCCACCACCGATTGACCATGCTAATACATTGTTAAAATGCTCTGTCTGAGTAGAACGTAGCTTCTCAATTTCAGCTTGAATTTGTGGAATTAGGGCATTATTTCCGGCTAATAGTGCCGTTAATCCACCTTTCCCATCTGGGCCACCAACATTATTTTTAAACCCTATAGAATTGTCATACAGTTTTGCTTTAAAGTCTTGTAACATCTTAATTACTTCTGTAACTTCTTTTGAATTTGTATTAATTGTAGTGATTAGATCATTTAGGCCCTCTTTTAACTCTGCTTTATCTTTCTTTTGTACAGCAGCTTCCAATACATCGTAATAATTTTTAAATTGTTCATCGTAATTTACAATATTACGTGCTGTTTTTTGAATCTTCGGCTTCGCTGTATCTAACCAATAATTCGCATTGATTCGTGACAATTCCTGATTAAGGTGAATATTTTTAATTAATTCTGCTCCTTCTGAACCTAAATCAATATTGGATAAATTTATATTTGGTTGTTTAATCATTGTTTTTGCGTACAAATCCATTACAAGAAGATTAGATCCTGTTTGAGCTAATGCTTTCTTCAGCCCTTCAGGCCCTAACTCATAATTCCCTACTTTTTGTTCTTGAGCGGTCTGTTCTTGTGCAAGTACATGAATAGTGTTACCGTTCGTAGCAGTTATAAATGTTGCTAGAGTGGCTACAGCTAACACTTTAAATGGAAGTTTTTTCATAACTATTCTCCTTCTCAGTTTTTTGATAGATTCTTATAATCTCTATATTATTTTTATTAAATTCTAAATATTAAAACTTATAAACTTGTTCTTCAAGGTAACTTGTTACATTTTTTAATTGTCTTAATGTATCCTTTTGAGACTGCTGGTCAGTTGTATCAACATTAGTAGATAAGTTTGTAATACTATTTTTGATTAGACCCAAATCTTCTTTATAGCGTTTTAGTAGGTCAAGTTCTACATCTACTTGATTTGCAAATGTATGTAAATCATTTTGCATAATAAGAAGCATAGATTTTTGTAAATCTGCTACTGTTAGGTTCTTTGTTAAATCATAAAATTTTTGGTTTTGTGTCTCTAAATCATCTAAATGCGCTCGTTGCTCTGCTGTTAGTTTATTTACTTCAGCGAAGGCACTATATGTTTTTTTAATTTTTTCAGGGTCAATAACTTTCGTAAGGTCATACTCTTTTGTCTTTGTAACTGCAGCTGCAGCTATTTCAGCTTGTTTGCTTTTCTCAATTGCTTCACGAGCTTCTTTTTTGGCAGCTTCAATCTCTAAAGCAGATTTACCTTTTTCTTTCGCTTCTTGCTCTGCTTTTTTCTCTGCTTCTAAAATAGAGTTGTTAATTTCTTTTCCTTTGTTATACGCTGCCACCGCTGTTTGGGCAGCCGGTTCAATGATATCTTTTGAAAGATTATAGACTTCTTTGAATATAGTAAGTCCTTGTTCATTTAAAGCTCCCGGTAACAATGCTATTTGTTGTAAATCATTTTGAATTGATTTTTGGGTATTTTGTAATTCATTTTTTAGCTGGTCTATTTTCCCTGTTCCCTCTGAACTTAGTACACCCTGTGCTTTTGTCACATCAGTATCGAGATCTTTAAGCTTATTATCAAGCTGTAATTTAAGATCTGTTAATTCATTAATCTGACGTTGTACGTTTTCTTGGTTTGTCATAGCTTTATCTTGAAGAACTTCAAGTCTATCCAAGAACCCTTCTTTATCTTCTTTATTATCTACAAACTGTTTTAATGTTGGGTAATAGCTATTAAATTGAGTTACAAATCCTTTACTTTTTGAATTTAATAGAATTAATTTTGGATAAAGTTCCGATGACCATTCTGTCATATCTTTCTTGATTAGGGATTGGTTCGTATTTAAAGATGGAACTTCCTCTAGCTGTACATTAGGACTCATTAAAGCTTGATCTATATATGTTTGGATTAATTTAGATTGCGCACCTAATTTTCGTAATGATGAGGAAATATCCGTGTTCTCTTGTTGCGTTTCTGCCTTAACGATTGGCGTTGCGAGAGTATTGATAGGAATAGCTGCCCCAGTAACAATGGATGTTATTAAAAATCCTTTAATTATTTTATTTTTCATTCAGTACACCTCTTTACTATTGTCTTTTTACAATCTTATTCATATATCTTGAACGACCTAGCGCTAGGCTCTCTCCTTGCACACGCTTGAGGAAGGAGAATTCTTTCGGATAGAGTGTTAAACTCTGGTTATTATTTACTTCTCATAGAATGTAAGGACCTTACTTCCCCCTCATTTAAACACTATGTTTTTAATAAGTAAACAATAAAATTCCATCATTTATATTTAATAATTCAGATATTTTGTATTTATAATATAAAAAAATTATATTAAAAAAAGTTAAATATTATTAATCACTTCACTAAGTGAAATAATTATACTATGATAATTAAACCTAAAATATAGTGATTTTCATTGATCTATATTAATCTCTTGCTAAAAAATGTTTTCAATATAATTTAATGGTACTTCATATATAATTTTACTTTATTTGGAAATGCACAATTACATATAAATATAGTCATATCAACCATAAATAACTCATACTATTATTATCTTATGAATAGTAATTTAATTTTCCATAAACATTACAGGGGAAATTTTCTTCTAGGGGTTCAGCCGAGATACGTGTAAAAACGGGGCACAGTGATATAATATTTACCAATCTATTATTATTTAGGTTGTAATTAAAATGAACATTTTTGCTATAGACAGCAATATTAAGAAATAGATTATTAAAACAGTATTCCTATTACTTTATCATCTTTATTATTTTATAAGATGGATCTAATTAACTTCCCATAACGATTTGAAAAATGCATTTTTCTATTTAGGATTATCACTTCATTATTTAGGAGATGTTAATCAGCCTATGCATGCAGCAAACTTTACTAATGTTTCGCTTCCAGTTGCCTTACACTCAAAATATGAAAACTTCGTCGCTACTGTAAAAGACAATTATAAAGTAAAAGATGGAAATGGCTATTTGAACTGGAAAAGTGTAAATCCAGAAGACTGGGTTCACGCTTCTGCAGTTGGTGCAAAAGCTGTTTTCCCATTAATTGTACATGATAAGACGAAAGAGTTGTTTATAGATGCCACTGTATCACAAGACGCTGCTGATAAAGTGAAACTTTAATCAGTGGGGGTTTTCTCCATCCCCCACTGATTATTAGTTGAACCAATCGGGCTTTTACGGGCAGTTTATCTCCCACCTAGCTTCTTTAGAAAAGCGGAAGCGGCTCGCTCAGAATCGCAGGACGTTGGAGCCTCCGACAGAGAGGCGCTTTTTGCCTCGTCCGAGAGGGCGAAACGACCGGAGATTCTAGCCGCTAGAGCTGGACAATGCTTTCGCAGAATTTTGAGGCGGGAGTATTACTGCCCACAAATAGCGGAATAAACGGCGTGTTGAAGTAACACCGGTGACCGGAAAACGTTTAATGGAGGCGCAACGTATTACACAGCTGGATATATCCACTTATAGTTTGATACGTATGTGAATCATAAATAATAAAATAATTGAAAAAAGAGAGTCCCTTTTCCCAAAAAGGCACTCTCTTTTTTCAATTAGATAGTTTCTCCATGATCTAAACAAAGTAGATTAGCTTTAGCTGATGGCTCTTCAATAGATTGATTAGCAACACCAAAAGATAAAATCCCTGTAAAAATCATTACAGTTAAAAGTACTTTTTTCATTATTTTTAGGCTCCCTTCTCCAAATCTTTTTTGTCAGCATCTAGGGCAATGTGAAAGAATCTACTGGCTTTTTCATCATTGCTTAGGTCATAGAATTTATTTCCAAGAATTGAAGCATATTCTTTTACATGACCCCATAGATTTTCTTTCTTGAAGTAATATATTCCTGTCATAATAACTTTCTCTAGTTCCTCAATCTCTGCTCCCTTATTCAGTTCTCTTAAGATAGCAAAATGGCACTTATATTCTTTAAGTTTTGTAAGGTTATATCCTTGTTCAATTAGATCTGCAGCAAGAAAATTTTCTCCTAACTTATAGTATTCCCTAGCTAATAAAAACATAGTTTTAGGGTTATTTTTTAAGGAATCCTTTAAATACTTAATCGCTAACTCTGAAAGGTTTTGATCAGCATATAATAATCCTAAATTATGTTTCACTTTAGCTATTAGTTGTTCTTCGCCATATTTTTCAAATATTCTAAGAGCTGAAATGAAATTTTCCTCAGCAATTTCATACAGCCTAAGTTTAGTACAAGCAAGTCCTATGGTGTTTTGACAGGAAGCAACTTTCATTTCATATCCTGTATGCTTCGAAAATACCTCTTTTGCCTTATTAGCATATTTAGCAGCCAACAACGGGTTTAAGGATTGATAATGGAATACTGCAAACATGTAATCAAATTCAGCCTTTTCTAATTCATCTGGAATAGTTGCTAAGAGTTTTTCAGCCTTCTCATATTGTTCTTTAGCTTCATTATGATTTCCAACTGAAATTGCATAAATAGCTTTGAAGAAATGATAATAATATTTCAAAAATGTTTCGGTTTGTTCTGGAAATGGAGCAATCTTTTCTAGACAGTCTTTAGAACCATCTATATCACAAACCAGTAAATTATATCTAAAGTTAAGTAGGGAATAATAGATAGAGATATTAGAGTCTTCTTCAATACTATGAATATTTCTATCAATCTCTTCTTTTAAGTGTTTAGCTTTTATTATATGTTGAGAAATAATTGCATTATACCAACTGCTTAATAATGTTATTATTTCTTCTTTTGCTATTATATGTGTATCCATAATATTCTTCATCCTATTATATTAATATTATAACAAAAAAACAAATTTTCCGACATTTTATTCTGTAAAAAGCTAGATAGTACCTAAGGTACTATCTAACTTTCCATAATGTTGTCGAAACAATAGCAGAACCTGGCTTATCCTCTTGCTTATACAACCATTATGTGTTGAGTCCATCAATACGGATAAGAACTATATTTCTTACTTAATTTTTGCTGCATCAAAAGCTTTTTGAACTGCTTGAACCTCAGTTGAGTTCGCCCCATATTTATTTGCTGCAACTCGAAGGCATGCCGATCTCAATTCGGAGAAACCAGAAGTCATGTTTAATTCATCAGTGTTTGCATAATGGAAAATATCAAACATTTTATCCTCGCCAATACCTTTTACAGTTACACCGTTATGAGTGCCACCTTTTGCAATTAAATACGCAACTTTATTAATAATACTTGAGTTGAAATGAACACCTCCATTATCCCATCCATTAAAATCGTTAAATTCACTATAATCATCTGGATACGGTACTCCAGTTGAAGAAGGAACTGAAGATGGATTTGCCATATCACGGAAAACTGATCCAGTTTGTTCTCCCATTGTCCAGTTAAATTTCCCCTTGTTTATATATTTCTCAATAGCTGTTCCCATAATATCAGATAACGCCTCGTTAATCGCACCAGATTCTCCGGAATATTCAAGATTAGATTCGCTAGATGTAACCGCATGTGTAAATTCATGTCCTGCTACGTCAAATGCCTTTACAATAGGATCTCCATATACAAGCATGCTACCATTATTAGCACTTAATGCGTTCTGCCAATTCTTCGGATCATTTGTATCTTCAGAATCCCAGGCATGTACAACTGAAACTACTTTTTGTCCCTTATTATCAAAACTATTACGCTTGTATTTATCTTTATAAAAATCATATACCTTTGTTGCTAAGAAATGAGCACTTACCGCTTTTGGATCATTAAATGTTGTTGAAGTGCTAGTTGCTAGTGTACCAGGGTAATAGCTTTCCTCTTTAGTAATATCTCTGTAATTCACATCATACGTTTCAATTCCTTGCCCTCTAGTGTAATCAGCAAGTGCATATTTCCCATTACTTTGTTTAGAAATACCAAATGTACGAGATATACCTAAATCATCTTTTCCTGTTCCAGTTAATGATGTAAGATTGCTTTTTCTACTTTCCTTTAAGGCTCCAACAAGCTTTTCACTTGCTTTTAAATCTGATTCTTGTACCATATTTTTTAACATATCACCATTATGAGCATTCACTAAATAGGTTCCAGATACATAGTTTGGTGTTGCAGCAGCAAATGTAACTTGGTATGCATTGCTGGCTTGTCCATTATTTTCATCAACAAAAATAACTTCCTTTACTTCTGGCTCAGAAATAAACTTGATATCATTACCGTACTTCGTATAAATATATTGTTTCGCTTCTTCTTGTGATAGATTAATAGGCTTCTTTAAATCTTCTTGTTTTAAATTTTGCGCGCTATCTCCTGAAACACTTTTAATAACACCCTTTTTATCTACGTGTGCAGTCAATTGATGCCCATATACTTCTTTTCCTTCATATGTTTGTTGCATACGCACAAGTGTAGTTCCATCATAAGAACCACGCTTTTGAAGAACCTTATAATCTACTCCCGTTTCTCCATTAACTTGTTTTGGAGACAAAGCTTGCTCTGTCTTCTCCTTAAGAGCATCTTTTACTACATTTTCTGGTGCCTTTTGTGATGGTCGTGTAAGTTCACCTGTACGAAACGAATCCTCTTGCATTTGAACTTGTAGTTGATCTGTTTCCTCCGCATGACCTAGTCCATATGGTGTTACAGTTGTTAAAGCTAATCCTGTTGTTAATGCAACTGTAGCTAATGTTTTTTTATTTTTCATGTTTTTCACCTCGTATAATTTTCTGAAATATTAAACTTGTAAAAAGTATACTGTCTATTCTTGTCAAAAAAAAGAGAAAATGCCGAATTTATGTAACATTATGCAAAATTACATAATTTAATGTCGATAATCCGTTATTTAAATTCAATTATTCTAGAAAAAATTAATGTTTATAATGAATGGGATATTTTAAAGGAAAACGGTTGAAGAAGGTAATTCTTTTAGTAGCCGGTTACGTGGGCCAAGAATATATATTCGAGGAGAGAAATTATACTTCATACAGTGTTCTTATCTCTTTTTTACTTTATATGATGGCAGAATGGATTGTGGAGGAAACAAATCAGGAATCGTATTTCATCAGAGTTTATACATAAAGAGATCAAAGTTTTTACTCAAGACATACTAAAAACTGCTCCTATTAAGAAGTTTAGGCTGTGGAGAAATTCTTCTCCACAGCCTATGTTTGTTCCTGAACCGCTTAAAAAAATATTCACTATAGGAGATAGCACTCATAGCCGTTAAGTTAAGAAATTCATTATTCTCTAAAACTAAAAAATACGCTGCATTCTCAAAAGAACTAACTGTAGAGAAAGAAAATTTTCGTTTTGGGGGTATTTAATTTCGTTAGGTTGATGACGATGGGGTGCTACCCCATTACTTGAAAATCCTCTTGAAACATCTATTATTTACTTTCATAAAACTCTTCTTGTATTCCTTGAATTAAAGGTGATGCTTCCCCAGAATAGAAAATCCGTAAATCATGGAGAGATCTCGTGCAGCCAACGTATAATAGTTTCGCATCATGCTTTGTACCTTTATAATGTACTTCATCAACATCGATAAGAAGTACCGCATCAAATTCTAGCCCTTTTGCTAAATACACAGGTACAACTGAAATACCACCCTCATATTTACTTTGGTTTGCTTCGATGACGTTAGCAGTGATTCCTGTAGCTGTTAACTTTTCATATATATCACGACATTCATCATCTGTTCTTCCTATAACAGCAATCGTCTTCACATTTTCACTCTGCATATGTTGTAGAGTCTTTACAATTGCGGCAAATTGATTGTCCGTAGAAATAACCTTTACTTTCTCACCACTACGGAAAACAGGGGTTGCGAGCCCTACTGGAATTTCAGCATTTTTAATGACTTCATTTGCAAATTCAATAATTTCTTTTGTAGAACGATAACTCCTCGTCAGTTCATAATAACCGGTTTCTTGAAATACTTCTTTAAAGTCATTCCAGTCTTCAATCCCTTGATAATCATATATTGCTTGCGATAAATCACCTAAAATCGTAAACGAGTTACCCATTGTAATTTCTTTTAATATATAAATTTGGAATGGTGAAAAATCTTGTGCTTCATCTATAACAACATGGTGGAATTTTTGCCCGATTTCGATACCTGCTAATCGATGGTGAATATGAATAAGAGGTGCTAAATCTTCTACATACACTTCTTTTTTACGACAATTTTTTTCTGTTTCCTGAACAAGTTCTTCAGGTAAAACTTCCAATATTTCTTTTTGCTTCATCATCGAACTATAAAATGATACCGGGCTCATTTTAGGCCAAAATTTCATATAGGCATTTAATCTCTTTGTAGCTTCTTTTTTTAATGCTTTTTTCTCATTTGTTCCTTCAAACTTTTTAAGTTCAATCTCAATCCAGCGCTTTATTCGGCCGACTAATCTTTCTCTACGCTTCCTTAATGGATAGTGCTTATATTCCACTTGCATCCATTTTCTAATTTCTTCTACTGTAATAGATGCTTTATCCCATGCCTCAAAATCTTTTGTTGGTAATAAATTCTTTTCAAATTGAACAATATTTTCTTCAATAAATGACTTAAATTTCATCGTTCCTTTTAATTTACCGAGCATAACCTTTTTATCATCGCGATTTATCGAAAAAGCTTCTTTCAACTTTTCGTCAGTATCTTTCAATTTCACCGCATCATCTAATGTATTTAGCGCCCAATCTTGAAATGTTGTTTGCCTAATATTTCCTACACCAAGTTCAGGAAGTACACTAGAAATATAATCTAAAAACAAACTGTTTGGAGCAAATACAATCATTCTCTCTGCCTCTAGCTGCTCGCGATATTCATAAATTAAAAAAGCAAGGCGATGTAAAGCGATTGTTGTTTTTCCGCTTCCTGCAACCCCTTGAATTAATAATGGCATGTTTTTCTCTGCACGAATAATGTCATTTTGTTCAGATTGTATCGTCGAAACGATATCTTTTAATTTATTATCCTTGTTTTCACCTAATCGATATAGAAGAAAATCATCTGCAAGAGATACATCTTCACTTCCTTTTACATATGTATCAACAACACGTTCCAGTTCTCTTTTGCGAATAGCAATGTTCCTTTTTAAATACACATCGCCCTCTACTAAGCCATCTGGTGAATGATAAAAAGCCGGTTCTTCACCACCAGTAAATGAATAAAACATACTAGCAACAGGTGCGCGCCAGTCAATAACAATTGGTTTCATCGTTTCTTCATCAGAAACACCTACTTTACCAATATAAATCGGGTTTGGTTCTGGCTGTCCATCCTCCTGAAAATCTAATCGCCCAAAGTATGGTTCTTGCACACCAATACGTAGGTTTTGCCGATTTGACTCCCTCATACTTTCAAGTATTTGTTCTTTAAAATCCTCGCCATAGTAAACTGGAATTTTTTCCAATTTGTCTAGTTGTTCATCCATTGTAGATAAAGTTTTTTTCATCCGCTGTAATTCTTCTTCAAATATAGTACTCATAATGCTGATTCCCTCCTGTCCGTTCGAATTTTTCAGTCGAGATACAATTGTATAAAAAATACATTTATAAAGTCAATAGTTCGAGCTGGAATTTTCTAAAATATAAGAATACAAGAAAAAATCCCGCCTTTTTTCACTATTCATTATTTAATTTTTTTCTTTTATACGATAAACATTCGTACAAAAATGTTCATTGATAAAATAGATAAAGGCATAAATAAAATCCCATCGCCATCAAATATGAAATTTATATGCTAAATTCACTTATTAAGCTATTAATTCCCAGTCGGAGTAAATAAAACCATCTTTTTTGAAGTGTAATTGGTCCTATCAATTTTTCACTTACATACTGGAACTACATACTTGCCAAATAAGTCTAAGGATGAAAGCACTTTATGATGTTCTAATCCACCAAAATTCATTACTGCCATAAAATTCGTAACACCTATTTCCCTGTAGGACTGAATTTGTTTAATAACTTCATCAGGACTTCCTATTACTGGATTGAATTTATGTTTAAGGTCTTCATATGAGATATTCGTCCCACGCGGAGTATTCATAAATAGTTGATAAGGATCTTTTGCATTGGATTCAGCATCTACATATGTTTCACCAACATGAACATGAAATGCAACAGGGATTTCCAACTCTTCTGGATTACCGTATCCTGATTTCAGATACATATTTTTGTATGTATCAATCAGCTTTGCTAATTCATCCCGTGATTTACTAAACCCAAGGCCCATGAAATTGCTTCCCATACTAGCAACATGACTAACACCTTTTTCACTAGAGGTTGCAATCCAGTGAGGTGGAAACGGAGCTTGTATTGGCTGGACATTAAGTTTAAGATCATTGTATTGAAAAAACTTTCCTTGATGGGAAAAAGGCTTACCTGACCACGCCTTACGTAACACTTCTAGAGATTCGTTAAAACGCTCAGTTTTGTCCTCCAATGAAATATTATAACCATCAAATTCCTTCTGTGCATATCCACTACCTAACCCCAAATCTAATCTTCCATTTGATAAAAGATCAACCATCGCATAATCTTCAGCAACTCGTATAGGGTTGTGTAATGGAAGTACTGAAACACCCACACCAAGGCGAATTCTATTCGTCCTTTGAGATACCGCAGCTCCTTTGAGATACCGCAGCGAGCAGAACTGCTGGAGAGGGATTAATACCAAAATCTGAGAAATGATGTTCTGTAAACCATACTCCGTCAAAATTCATTTCTTCAGCCCGAATGGCTTGCTCCAATACCTCATTATAGAATTGTCTAGAAGTTCGGGATAATTGATCGGGGTAATTGTCGAATATTGTTAATGTACTAAATTTCATTTCATATCGCTCCTGATAATTTTATTTAGCTTCTTTATTTCACGGATTGTTTTCAAGAAATCTAGATGATAATGCACTTAAAAATAATCACTCTAATTTTCCGAATCATTCCACCTACGGCTGATTTCTAAACCATAATCCATATCATAAACTTCTTTTATAGCTTTAACCTTTTCAAGACTCTCTTGGCTAAATACAGGTTTGTTTTCAAAAGCATGAAGAACTATTCTTTCAAGAAGAACGCCTAGTGAAATATCATGATACTCTGCCATCGCTTTCAAAACTTTTACCATTCTTTTTTCCATTCTAATGCCAGTTTGTACACGTTCAACTTTAATTTTTTGATCTTTTCCACTCATTTTTTCATTATGTTGTTTCATAATCACACACCCTTCTCGCTAAAAAAAACAATATTTTGTTACCTATATAACAGTGTACTATTATAACAATATCGCGTATTTTGTCAATTGTATCATTATATTATCGATTTAACATAATGGAGTCTCGCCCCATCACTATCAAGATAATATAAAGTGAAACTTTAATCAGTGGGGGTTGTCTTCATCCCCCACTGATTATTAGTTGAACGAATCGGGCTTTTACGGGCAGTTGATCCCCCACCTAACTTCTTTAGAAAAGCGTAAGCGGCTCGCTCAGAATCGCAGGACGTTGGAGCCCCCGACAGAGAGGCGCTTTTTGCCTCGTCCGAGAGGGCGAAACGACCGGAGATTCTAGCCGCTAGAGCTGGACAATGCTTTCGCTGAATTTTGAGGTGGGGGTCTTACTGCCCGTTAATGCGGGATAAACTTCTATCCACATAATGAAAAAACGCTATTCTTTTTGTAGAAATATACAGAAAGAATGGCGTTTTTGATATAAATTTATCGATTTCTGATGAACTAGAATTGGTTTCTAAAGAATTGCAACGATGCATGTATACGGGATAATTCCTTACTTCCCTTATCGATTCAATTTCGATAACTCGCCCAATCACCAGTAATTATTAGTCTCTGTAACATCCCGTCATTTTGTGCAATATAGACATATGCCCCTATACTTCTATCCCCAAAATAGATGGTCTGTGTAATCCGATCATATAAATCTTTTTCTGGATTACCTGTATATTCTTCAAGTTCATCTAACTTTTTTAAAATCTCATCACTTACTTCATATACTTCTCCATATACCTTATTATCACTCGAAAGAATCATTGCAGGATAACCTTCATTTGTATCAAATAGTTTCCCATGAGTCCATGCTTCTTCAGCTATACATGTTGCCCCATGTAAATAATGGGCATTTGCTTGTTGTTTTCTTAAAGTGCCATAAACAAAAACATAGTGCATTTCCCTGTCCCCTTAATACTTCTCTATTTTCTTATTTGTAAATAAGCACGAATCATAAAGTAACTCACTTCATCTGGAAGTTGTTCTTTAATAGATTTTAATCCGCCTTCGGCATGTTGTACTGCTGATTCAATAAGAGATTCGTATTCTGCTGGAACGAAACTTGGCCAATCTACTTCCATACCTTCTTCATAACAACGAATTAAGTGGTTTTCGACAGTTTGGCGTGATAAGTCTCGTTCTTTGGCAATTGTAATTAACTCGGTTCCCTGTTTATACATTTCATACGTTTCTAAGTGAGAATTTGCTGATGCTTTTCCAGATTTTTTTCGTTCCGTAACAACTTCTGTTTTCATCGTTTCAGCGTAATCTGGGTTTTGTTCCATAAAATGAATAACTGCTTGTAAGAAGTGAGAACCATACTTCGCAAGTTTATGCTCCCCAATCCCTTTTACTTGTAGTAACTCAGTTTCACTTTGTGGCATTTTCGCACACATATCTTTTAACGTTTGATCAGAGAAAATAACAAACGGTGGTACGCCTTCTCCTTGTGCAATTTCTTTCCGCACTTCACGTAATATCTCAAACAGTGGATGGTCCCCTACAATCTGTCTTGTTTCTACTCTTTCTTTCCGTAACACATTTTCATTTCCGAGTAATACTTCTTTCCCTTTGGCTGTTACTTTTAAGGTTGGATACGTCCCGTGTTCCACCGCAATTAATTCTTCTGAAATTAAAAACTCAATAAACTCACTTACTTCTTTTACGCTACGGTTCGATAAAAGACCGTAAGTTGGTAATGTATGAAAATTAAATTCAATTACTTTTTTATTTTTTGATCCCGTTAATACTTGTGCAATCATTTGCTTTCCAAATCGCTGGTTTGTTCGAATCATACACGATAAGACCATTTGTGATTCTCTCGTAACGTCGACGCTCTCACGTTCATCCGTACAATTCCCGCAGCGTCCACAATCTTCTTTTGGCTCTTCTCCAAAGTACTCTAAAATAAATGATTGTAAACATTGTTCTGTATGGCAGTAATCTGTCATATGTTGCAGTTTTTCAAGTTCATTTGAGAAACGTGATTCCCCAGTAGATTGATCAATTAAAAAACGCTGCACTTGTACATCCTGAGAAGAATATAACAAAATACATTCACTATCTAATCCATCACGACCAGCACGTCCTGCTTCTTGATAATAACTTTCCATATTTTTCGGGAGTTGATAATGAATCACATAACGAATGTTTGATTTATCTATCCCCATACCAAATGCAGATGTCGCTACCATAACACTCACTTCATCACGTAAAAATCGCTCTTGCTGTTCATTTCGATCATGATCATTCATTCCAGCATGATAACGTGCAACTGAAACGCCTGCTTTATATAAATCTTCATACAACTGATCAACAACTTTTCTTGTCGCTGCATAAATAATTCCAGATTCCTTTTTATTTTGACGAATATAATCCGCTAAATATGCATTTCGGTCCTGTCCTTTGATTACTGAGAACGATAAATTTTCCCGTTCAAACGTTGTCATAATTGTATTCTTTTGATCAATTTCTAGCGTACGACAAATATCTTCACGCACTTGTGGTGTTGCAGTCGCAGTTAACGCAAGTACAAGTGGTTTTTCTGGAAGATAGTCCAATATACGATGTATATGTAAATAACTTGGACGAAAATCATGCCCCCACTGCGAAATACAATGGGCTTCGTCAATTGCGATCATCGGTATCTTCATATCAATTAATTGATCTACAAATTCCATTGAATCAAGACGCTCCGGCGCCACATATAACAACTTATAATGACCTTGTTTCGCTAATTGGATTCGTTGATTTGCTTCTGTAATTGAAATAGAACTATTAATATATGTAGCTGAAATCCCGTTTTGTACTAATGTATCTACTTGATCTTTCATAAGTGAGATCAAAGGTGAGATAACTAATGTCGTCCCCTCAAATACTAGTGCTGGAATTTGATAACAAATTGATTTGCCACCGCCTGTTGGCATAATACAAACTGTATCTTTTCCAGCCAATACATTTTTAATTGTTTCATCCTGCCCTCTACGGAATGACGAGTAGCCAAAATAGGAAGCTAAAAGTTCTTGTGCTTTTGTAAACAAAAAAGATTCACCTGCTTTTCTTAGTCTTTCATCTATTAATATTATATCATTAGTTAAAAGTTACTGTACTCTCTACTTCTCTCCATCCCTTCACATGCTTACGAATAATCATTAAAAACTCATGTAAAGCTGGAGAAAACCATTTATTTTTATGATATACAAGTTGTGTTGCAAACTTTGCTTCATTTAAAATAACAGCTTGTAGTTTCTTGTCTTTCTGCTCTTGCCCAACCGTAATAATTGGTAATAAAGAAATTCCTAATCCGCACATGACACATTGCTTTATCGCCTCAATGCTCCAAAATTCAAATGTACTTTCATGCTGAATGCCTTGTCTTTGTAAATAATGCTCAAAAAATGCTCGATAACTGCAACCACGTTCCGTATACAAAAACGTTTCCTCTTGAGAAAATTGGACATCTTGCGAATCTGTTTGTGTCACAGTGTAATCTTTTGGAAAAACAAATGCCATTTGCTCCATGACAAGTTGCTCAATATTTAAATCCTCTTCATGACGCTCAGTGTCTAAGAGGAAAGCAATATCTATATTTCCACTCTTTAAATCATTTCTCAATTCCCGACACGTTGAAGCTTTTAATGTAATTTTTACTTTTGGATACTTCTTTTTATATTCATGAAGAATAGAGGGCAAGCGGTAAATTGTTAATGATTCTGGGGCACCAATTACAATTTTTCCAGTAATCTCATTATCCACACTTGGGATTTGTTTTGCTTTCTCAGACAAAGCAATCATTTCATTTGCATAAGGCAGTAGATGCTTTCCTACATCTGTTAACACCATTTTTTTCCCTAATCGATTGAATAAAGGCTGTCCCATTTCTTGTTCAATTGCTTGAATATGCCCTGTTACAGTAGATTGTGCATATCCTAAATAGTCGGCTGCCCGTGTATATCCTCCTAACTCAACAATTGTTTTAAATGTTTTTAAATGCCGAATCTCCATCTCAAGCTCTCCATTCTAACATCGCAATTTCCGATTAATAACTTCATATATATCTATTTTACTGATAGATAAACTCGAATTACAATAGAAGAAACACAATTTTTCAAAAGGAGATGTATACATATATGAGAAAGAAAAAATTAGGACCAGTACTGCTCAGCGGTTTAATTATTGGTCCAATTTTAGGGTCTGGGATTATTTTACTTCCTCCACTGATCTACAAAACAACTGGAGATTATGCCATTATCGCTTGGCTACTTATTATGGGAATTGGTTTTCTATTCGCTTCCTTATTTGGTAAGTTAAGTATTCTCTTTCCTAGTGAATCTGGGGTTGCACATGCGGTAGATCAAGCTTTTGGACCTTCTATGAAGCAATTAACTTCTATTTTCTTTATCATAGCAGGTTGTCTAGGACCTACAGCTGTTCTTATGACAGCCAGTCAATATATAGCGGCTTTATTTTCAAACTTTAAAGTTCCATTAGAGGGAATTGGTTTTCTTTTAATGTGCCTTTGTGTATTGATTTTATTATTAGATATATCATCTATTGGAAAAATATCATTTGTATTTTCAACAGCTGCAACCGTTCTTTTATTGAGCGGTGGAATTCGTTCTATCCCTCATTTTCGATCGGAACAGCTAGTTCAAACATCTTTTTCTTTTGGAGATTTTGGATATAGTATTTTATTGCTCTTTTGGGCTTTAGTAGGTTGGGAGATTATTGGGAATTACAGTATGGATGTCAAAAATCGAAAAAAAACCATCCCACAAGCAATTACGATAAGCACACTTACTGTAACGGTTGTTTGTCTTGTCGTGGCAGGCGCCACACAATGGATTGTAATTCCTAGTTCACATCAAGAAGACTTACGAATAACAGCCATATTAGCTACTTTATTTGGAGAGTTTGCTGTTCCTCTTATCGCTTTTATTACTACTGTTCTTTGCATGAGTACATATTTATTAGTTGTTGGCGGGGTCTCGCGTCTTATCGCTTCCGAAGCAAAATATATAAAGAAATTATATACACTTTCCTATCGTACGAAATCGAATGTATCAATCTATTCTTTACTTTTCTTAATCGGCGTACATACCATTGTATTTATCTGTCTTTATAACGATTTCATTACAGTAGAACAAATTGTAGCCATTGCAAATGCTTTCTTTATCTGTAATGCCATTTGTGGAATCTTTGCAGCATATAAATTATTACCAGGTCTCTTTAACAAAATTCTTTCTTTAAGTTTGATTGTCTGTTTTCTTATCATTCTCTCTTTCTCTTCCATCTGGATTTTAATAAGTATTGGAATACTAGTTGGTTTCTATGGGTTACAGTACTTCAAAAACAGACCAAATACTTATGAAAAGGAAATTTCAATACGATAATGAAAAGAAAAGATTCTCATTTAAACTATTTCTCACACAAATTACAGATTCATTCCCATAATATATCCACATCAAATTAAGGGAGGTTTATTTATAAAACGCAACAATAATCTAATTGTTTTTCGCTCTTCGAATAAACAACTCAAGGTTTCTAATCGTGATGCTTGGAAATATGAATCTCTTTATAAATATAGACCTTTATTCTCGTATAGGAAGATTTTCACAGCTCTTTTCAATCTCTTTTTCAAGAATACAAAACGTTAATATCTTTCATATAAAGTTTCTCAACATATAACCTATGGACTTCATTCATTACAATTGATAACGTTTAATTAATCTGTTGGATTAAAGCCCCTTCTTACGACCTGCTTCTTACTTGCAGGTCTTTTTTATTCCTTCATTACTCTATGAATTGAACACAAGCGTAAAAATTCGACATATATATGGCTACCGTAAATGTCTGCTTAAAATTTTTTCTCAATACACAAAACCCTTTCCATTTGTTACGATAAAAGTACTCCAGATGGGTTATTGCTCATCAACATTATCTAGTTAAAGGGACCTGCTGCGGGAAGTAGGTCTCTTTGACTTTTTCTGAAAGGTTTCTTATAGCCCCCATACTAGACATTCATTTGGACACATTTACCAGGTTTCTTTCCAAGAAATTCATGCTAAGATTACTTTGTCGAGTTCGACATTCTCGACAATACCCTTATGAATCCCTGCAACTTCCCTTGCAGGGATTCATTTCTTTTATATTCACTTTTAATAACATCTACTTCAACTAAATTCCCTATAATTTACTCAAGAATATTTTCTTTAAAATTCTGCATAAATCCAACTCTATAATATTTTTTATCTTCTAGAAATCCCTTAATAATATTTACAGTAATCTTTTACCATTTGCCTTACCACTTTACATTTAACATATATCGATATATTTTATTAATATCTTTTTTATTTGTAGGAGGAAACGTATTGATTAATGCACTAGGTCTCGCTTTTATTCTTTCTAATAAACCTGAAAAGAAGAAAAAAGTCTATCTTAATGATAGATTTGCACTAATAGACATTATTGAATCTAAAAATGTATATGATTCTGAAGGTAACCCACTAGTAGAGCTAACATGTAAATATAGTATTTATTTGGATGAAAAATACTATTGTAAATCTCTCGAAGACTACACTGGACAAGTATTTCCTTTCCTAAGTGCAAAAATTGGAAAAGGTCTTGTTAGAAATTCAAATTATTATTTTTCATATGTTGATGTATACGATAAAAAACCACCAGTTAAAGAGATAAGAAACCTTATGAAGCAAGTAATAAACTATAACGTTTAGTATGTTCTAAATGGAAATTCTCTTAAAAATAGAAGCACCCAATTTGGGTGCTTTCCACTTATATTCTTTTGTTTTGGTTGTTGTACTAAAGACTGACAATATCTACATAACATAATTACCTCTCCCACTAACCCATTCCATGTTCAGCTGTATGCACTGGGAAATTAACATCTTTTACATCAACAAAAAATGGATCGCCCATTAACTCCTCATCTAGCTTTTTTCCTTATAAGTCTATATTTCTAACAATACATAGCACCCTTATGTACAATATAAAGTGAAACTTTAATCAGCGGGGGCTTACTGCCCGTTAATGCGGGATAAATCGAGTTCTTTTAACTTTTACTGAATCTCGTTATGATTTTCAACCGCCCACTTCAACCTCTGCAGCATATATCCAATTCCTTTACAGCCTTCTAACGGATAGGAAATCATTTCTTCCGGATATAACTTTGTCACTACTTTTTTATGCTTCTTGCCTGCAAGCAGGACAATTTCATTAAAGTCTAATAATTTCTTTTCAATCATTTGTCTTTTTAGTTGTTCCATACTAATAATCTCATTACTTTTCGAATTAAAAGCAAGATCATAGTTTTTTTCTACTATATCAGTTGACAGTAAAAATCCATGTTTAGCTGATAAAATAACCCAGTGTGAAAAAAATTGCGAAGCATATGCTTGGCATGCTTTTCCGAATGGACTAATGTATACATCCTTTGCTTCTGTTGGTCCCTTATCAGGATACTGATCCCAGATTTTCTTTTTTCCACATGGAATGATGCATAGCCTTTTCATTATTCCCTTTTTCCCTCTTTTCTCTTTCGATCCTATATATAATTTGTTTTATTTTTTCATTATTACTTTTAAGACATAGTAATTACTAATGAAATCATAGCATTTTTAATTCACAGATAAAAATATCAGGTTTTTCTTTTCTTCCTACCCAAGTTCCATTTTCCCTAAATGAAACATTAAAATAACAGACCTTAATATCCGAAATTTTATGCTTCCTAAAAACAAAAAAGGACAAGCAGACTATATATCTGTTTGTCCTTTCCTTTTCATCCAAAACTTCTCTTATAGAGTTTGGAACGTTTCTGTTAATACAGGAACGATTTGTTTTTTACGAGATACAACACCTTTTAAAGTTGCTGTATTGTTTTCTAATGTTACATTGTATGCTTTTTCAACAACTTGTGTCGCTTTACCGATAGCAAGACCAACAGAATCGTTAGTTAAGATATCAGTCACAACGAATAAGAATAGGTCTAAACCTTTTTCTTCTACTACTGCAGAGATTACTTTTTCTAATTCCGCTTGGTGTACAAGAACGTCGTTTGTATCAACAGCGTTTACTTGTGCGATTTCAACTTTTGCATCGCCCATTTGGAATTCTTTTGCGTCAAGAGAGATTAATTGCTCCATTGTTTTACCGCTTAAATCTGCACCAGCTTTTAACATTTCTAAGCCGTAGCTTTCCGCGTCAACACCAGCGATTTCCGCTAATTCACGAGCTGCAGCTACGTCTTGTTCTGTGCAAGTTGGAGATTTAAATAGTAAAGAATCTGAGATAATTGCAGATAACATTAAACCTGCAACTTCTTTACGAATTGCAACGCCGTTTTCTTTGTACATTTTGTTTAAGATTGTAGCTGTACAACCAACTGGCTCGCAACGGTAGTATAAAGGATCGCTTGTCTCAAAGTTAGCAATACGGTGATGATCGATAACTTCTAACACACGAACAGATTCGATATCGTTAGCACTTTGTTGACGTTCGTTATGGTCAACTAAAATCACGTTGTCCACTTCGTTTGCTACTGTTTCAACAAAACGCGGTCCTTCTACTTTAAAATGATCTAACGCAAATTGAGTTTCACCGCTGATTTCACCTAAACGTACAGGCTCAGCATTCATTCCTAATTCTTTTTTCAGCTCTGCATAAGCAATTGCAGAACAAATTGCATCTGTGTCTGGGTTTTTATGCCCGAAAACTAGTACTTTTTCCATGATTTCCACCTCTTCATGAAAAGGATATCTTAAAGAAGCAAATATGACAATATTTTAAACACATTTTTTATAAATAAAATAAAGGTTCTGCCCTATTTTACACAAAAAAACATCTTACTTCTCCTATATAAGAGGAAAAAAACATGAAAAGCAGAATAAAATCATAAAAAGTCCATTTATTAAAAGGAGGTTTTCCGTTATGCCTATTATCAAGCTTGAAAATGGTGTGAACTTATACTACGAAGAGCGCGGAGAAGGTACGCCCATTCTTTTTATTCACGGCGTCTGGATGAGCAGCCGTTTTTTTCATAAACAAATCCCTTATTTCAGTGAAAAATATCGTGCGATTTCAATTGACTTACGAAGTCACGGGCGCTCTCCCCATATTGAAACTGGACATACAATTACAAACTATGCCCATGATGTGCATGCTTTTATAGAAAGTTTATCTTTAAAAGATGTTATCTTAGTCGGTTGGTCAATGGGAGCATTTGTTGTATGGGAATATATAAAGCAATTTGGAGAACAAAATATTAAAGGTTCTGTTATTGTTGATGAATTAGCATCAGATTTTAAATGGCCCGATTTCCCTATTGGTGCCTTTGATTTCCCAACACTTATTCATTTCATGAGTGAAGTTCAAACAAATCAAGTTGAGTTTCTAAAGGGTTTTATCCCTCTCATGTTTAAAAATCCCCTTTCTACAGAAGATTCAACTTGGATGCTTGAGGAGGTAACAAAGGTTCCAGCATCTATTGCGAGCGCGATTTTATTCGATCAATCTGTTGTTGATTATCGGAAAGAATTAAATGCAATTACAAAACCAACTTTACTTTGTTTCGGTAGAGAAGAAAAATTAATTCCAGTTGCTGCGGGCGAACATTTACACGCACATATTAATAACTCTCAACTCGTTATTTTCGAAAACAGCTGTCATTGTCCATTTCTAGAAGAAGCTGACCATTTTAACAATGTGCTACATTCTTTTATTCAATCACTGTCATAACGTATTTTTCAAAGGACCTAGTATGTTAAAACTTTAAAACTCATTTTTTAATCAAAACAAAAAGGCCATTTAAAACAATGGCCTTTAAAATTAATTTCTGCACAATTCCTTTTACTCAAAATTTTTATCTTCTATTTTATTAAGTTCGCCCCTTACCCACGATGCTTCTAAAGTATCTTCTAGGAAACGAGAAACCAACTTTAATTCATTTGGATTATATCTATTTAAAAATCGAATAACTCCTCTATTAATTTCATCATGCAACACCTGATGTAAGTAAAACAGTTCTTTTCCTAAAGAAGTTGTTTTAAATAAGAATTCCTTTTTATTATTTGGAATCGTTTCTGTCGTGATTAATTTTTTAGTAACTAATCCCTAACGCAATGAGCTGTTTTTCGCGTTTTGTTAATACACCTTCCTGGAAACAAGCTTGTGTAAATGCATGATATGTTTCTGTGATTTCTGGAATTGGTTTTAAAAAATTTCCAATGCCTTCTTTATAAATGAAGTAATACATCATTTATAAAACCATGTTGTTGATATATTATCATAAAAGATAGAATTTTCAGTTTTTTAACCTTAAAAATATATAACGCTACAATTTCACACTATCATCTACTGGTACTTTTCTTCTAGAAATTTCATTTTCACCTTCTTTACACTTTTCTTCCCAAAATACAACACCTTCAAGCCCTACTTTTTTAGGGTCAAATATTGGATCTTTTCCTTCTTTTTTCTGCGTTTCATAATCTTTTAATACTTTTAATGCCGTCTTACTTAACAATAAAATCGCTAAAAGATTCAGCCATGCCATACTGCCTATCCCTAAATCTCCAAGATTCCATAAAAGTGAAGCTGATTCCACACTACCGACGTAAACCATAATTAAAAATCCGAATTTCAAAATCGTTTTTAACCATTTAAATTTCAATTTATGATCCAAGTAAGTAAGTGTAGTTTCGGCAATATAGTAATATGCTAGTAGAGTTGTGAATGCAAAGAAAAAGATTGCGATTGAAATAAATAATGGACCAAAACCTGTCATAACAGTTTCAACTGCTTGTTGTGTATAAATTGGCCCTGCTTCAACATTCCCCATATTTTTCACAATGGCGCTCTTTCCTTCAGGTATGACATTGTACATCCCTGTTATTAAAACCATAAGAGCTGTTGCTGTACATACAACAATTGTATCGATGTAAACCGAAAATGCTTGTACTAACCCTTGTTTAGCAGGATGTGATACTTCAGCAGCTGCAGAGCTATACGTTGCTTCTCCAACACCAGCAACATTTGAAAATACAGCTCGTTTCACTCCCCATGCAATGGCTGCCCCAACAATTCCGCCAAACATTTCATCGATTCCAAATGCACTTGAGAAAATAAGTGTGAACATATTAGGGATTTCCGTTATATTAGCAATTAAAACGATACATGTAACAATTACATAACCAATTGCCATAAACGGTACTAGAGTTTGAGAAACAGCAGCAATTCTCTTTACTCCGCCAAAAATAATCGCTGCCAGCAATACAACTAAAAATACACCAGTCATATATTTACTAATACCAGAAGAATTTTCAAATCCAACCGCAATGCTACTTGATTGAATCCCTGGCAATAAAACGCCATATGAAATCGTCACGACAACCGCTACAATGACGGCAAACCATTTTATTTTTAAGCCTTTTTCAATAAAATATGGTGTACCACCTCGATATTCATTTCCTACCTTACTTTTATACACTTGAGCAAGCGTTGACTCAACGAATGCACTAGCTGCTCCTAATAGAGCCATCACCCACATCCAAAACACAGCTCCTGGACCACCAAAAGCAATAGCTGTCGCTACACCAGCAATATTTCCAATTCCGACCCGGCCCGATAACGCTAAACAAAATGCTTGAAATGAAGATATCCCGGTCTCTGAGCTCTTTCCTTCAAATAATAGTTTGATCATCTCTTTAAAATACCGAATTTGTAAAAAACGAGTAGCAATTGTGAAATACACGCCTGCTCCTAACGCAAAAATAACTAATCCTATACTCCATACTTGTCCTACTAACCACTCTACTAACTTTTCCATCCCAATCCCCCTCATAATTGTGTGAAAAAGAGTTATTTATTGCGTGCTTAAAAAATAAAACGGACAACCTCACCGTTCATTCAAGTTGTCCGTTCACTCTTCCTATTTGATCATTATTTTATATTAACCCAAACACTCTTTACTTCCGTGTAGTTATCAAGTGCATACGATCCTAATTCGCGCCCAATTCCGGATTGTTTATATCCGCCAAATGGTGCCGCTGCATTTTCTAAATTATAATCATTAATCCAAACGGTCCCTGCCTTTAATTTATTTGCGACTTGATGTCCAGTTTTAATATTTTGTGTCCATACACCTGCTGCTAATCCGTAAGAAGAGCTATTCGCTCTTTCAATTACTTCCTCAGTCGAATCAAATGGCATAACTACAACGACTGGTCCAAATATTTCTTCCTTTGCGATTGTCATATCATCTGTAACATTTGTAAAAACTGTGGGCTGCACAAAATAACCTTTTTCAAATGCCCGTTCTCCCCCAGCTACAACTGTTGCTCCTTCAGCCATTCCTTGTTCAATATACTTTAGCACACGCTCTTGTTGTTTTTTAGATACGAGCGGGCCCATTTCTGTATCCTTTTCCATCCCAGCACCAAGCTTAACTTTATTCGCCATTTCTACAAGTTCATCTACTACTCTTTCATAATGTTTCCGATGAACGAACACACGAGATCCTGCGCTACAGTTTTGACCATGATTATACATAATGCCTTGGAAGGCACCATTAATAGCTTCAGATAAATCGGCATCTTCTAAAATAATATTTGGTGACTTACCTCCAAGTTCTAACGTTACATGTTTAATTGTTTCAGCAGATTGACGCATAATATATTTCCCTGTAACTGTCGAACCTGTGAAAGCTACTTTATTAATATCATGATGGTTTACGATTGCTGCTCCTGCTTCTTGTCCGAAACCTGGAACAAAATTTACAACACCGTTTGGAAATCCCGCCTCTTTAAAAAGCTTTGCAGCATATAGTAAAGATAACGGTGTTTGCTCTGCTGGTTTTAATACAATCGTACATCCTGTCGCAAGAGCAGCACCCATTTTCCAAGCGGACATAACTAACGGATAATTCCAAGGAATAATTTGACCAACAACCCCAATCGGTTCATGACGTGTATAATTTAAATAATCTTTTGAAATAGGAATTGTTTGTCCTACAATTTTTGTAGTCCAACCAGCATAATACCGGTAATTTTCTACTGTCGCTGGAATATCATCTTCAAGCGCAATTTGATACGGTTTCCCATTATCTAAAGCTTCTAGCTGCGCTAATTCTTCTTTATGTTCTTCAATTAAATCAGCTAATTTATATATAAGATGTGCTCTTTCTGCAGTAGTCATTTCAGACCAAGGGCCCGTTTCAAAAGCTTCTCTTGCAGCTTTCGTCGCTACATCAATATCTTCCACTTGCGCCTCACTCACTACCGCAAGAACATCCTCTGTAGCCGGATTATATGTTTTAAACGTCTTTCCACTAATAGAAGGAACAAATTCACCATTAATAAACAATTTGATTTCTTCATTTAAAAACGCTTTTACTTTTGATTTTAGCTCCATGTTTGTCGTTAACATATTTTCCCCTCCTCCTTAGTTTAAACAGCTGAATTAGCCGTTATTTGTAATAAAATCTGTTGAAGTTTTTGATCTTCTTCCTGTGTCAATCCTAATCTTGGATAACGAGATGGACCTCCAGTTTGTCCGTGTAACTCCATTGCACGTTTAACAATTTGTACGTATTTCCCTGACCCTTCTAGGAATTCACAAAGAGGCAAAATTGTATCATTAATCTCCCATGCATTTTCGAACTCTCCATTTTGAAAATGCTCATACATTTTTGTAACAAGTCCCGGAACGATATTACCCGCCACAGAGACCCATCCAGTAGCACCAACTAAATATGATTCCATAACTAAATCTTCGGATCCGCAAAAGACTTGAAAAGCACTCTCTCCTTGTCTTACTAAATCTCTCACTTTACGAATATCTCCGCTAGATTCTTTAATATGTGTAACATTTTCACATTCTTTTCCTATTCGAAGCATAAGCTCTATACTCATGTCAACACCAGAGGTAAACGGGTTATTGTATAACATAATTGGTATATTTACAGCATTTGAGATTTCTTTAAAATGAAAGTAGATTTCTTCTTCTTTCGGTTTACAATAATAAGAGTTAATAATTAATGCACAATCTGCGCCATGAGCTTCTGCATGCTTCGTATATTCAATCGTTTCTTTCGTCGTCTCTGCAGCAGTTCCAACAATTACAGGAATGCGTCCATCAACTTCTTTTAATACCGTTTCCACCATCTTAAATCGTTCTTTTTTTGATAAACTAACAAATTCTCCCGTACTTCCATTAATAATGATGCCGGCAACCTTCTGCTCAATAAAATAGTTTACGTTCTGTTTCACTCCGTTCCAATCAATCTCTTGAAATTCATCCATCGGAGTAATTAATACTGGAAATGCTCCTTTTATACTTTTCATCATATTCTCTCCCTTACATTTCATTTACTTTTTCCACATACTGTATTAACCGTTATTTTAATAAAAATCCTACTGGAAATGGATCAGTAGGGTCTAATACAAATGTTTGCATACCTGTAATAAACCCTCTGCTTGTGAAAGTAAATGTATATCCTTTCTCTTTCTTATTCACTTTTTGCACCTTCACAAAACTATTAAAAATACTCTCATTAATAAAAGGTTCTTCCGTACGTACATCACCTATAGAAAGGCTACTTATATACGAAACACTTGTTGATGCGAATCCAGGCGAACGCACAATATAGTCGTCATCCTGAAACGTAATTGTTTTTATACGATTCTCTTTTATGTGGGAAGAATCTACTAAAACGACTCTTTTTATAAGTGGCTGCTTTGGCATGGACTCAAGTATAGCTTTCCCCCAGTTCTTTAATTCAAAAATGTTTTCAATACAAATTTCCGGAGAACATTCCTCTTTCTGAAACACTGCATATACTTGATCAGCTTGTATGAGAGAGTAGTGTATATTTCCAATAGGACTATGTAGTGGTAGATTCTCTTCGATTGAGTAACACACTTTACTTTCTAGCGATACAGAAACGACTTCATCCTTTTCTACATGTGCACGGACTAAAAACACACCGCATAGCGTTTCAATTTTGTATTGATTTGAATCGCTTTGTTTTAAGTGTCCACTTTCAAGTAACATAGTTACTACCGCGACAATCCCACCGTAATGAAGAGGAATTGCTCCTTTATGATTAAAAAATAATACAGCTGCATCAACTTCACTATGAATAGAAGGAACGACAACACATCCGTTTAAACCTATGAACCCACGTGGTTCATTTAATAAAAGCTGCATTTCCTCTGCTAATTCACCAGAAATTTGTTCATTTAGTTGTTCCAAACTATGATAGTATTTACACGGTGCGTCTTTAATTATACGAAACGCTTCACCAGCTACGTGTACATCTACTGTCATATACATTTTTTGAATCTTCATTTCACTTCCTCCGTTTCATGTTCCATCGGCGGAATTAGCAAAAATCCTTCTTTCAGTGGATCCTCTTCATTGTAAAAAAATCTATGCATTCCCATTAGCCAAGCTGAACCAGTGATCTTTGTTACTACAGCTTCAATGTTCTCCACATATGTTGTATCTATTACACTTCCTTTAAATAACGAGCCAACAATACTTTCATGAACAAATTCTTCTTGCATTGCAATTTTTTTATTAGCGTATAATACAGCTAGCTTCGCAGATGTTCCCGTACCACATGGAGAACGATCAATTCCTCCCGGTGGAACAACAACGGTATTTTTTACATGTGCCGTTTCATGGGTAGGATCTGTGTAAAATTCAATATGTGTTACCCCTTTTATAAATGAATATTGCGGATGAATAACTTCAAATTTTTCATTAATCGTATTTCTTATTTGGATCGCTTTATCAATTATTGTAGAAGCATTTTCTGGCACTAACTCTAGACCAAGCGCTTCCCCATCGATAATGGCATAAAAGTTTCCGCCATATGCGATATCAACATCTACATTTCCAATCCCTTCAACATGGACAGAAATACTCTTTAGTAAAAAAGCTGGTATATTACAAAAAGATACTTCTTTTGCTTTACCGTCTTGAACAGAAATATCCACTTCAACAAGACCAGCTGGTGTATCCAATTTCAAAGAAGTTATCGGCTCATATACAGGTATTAAACCTGATTCAACTAAAGCCGTACATACACCGATCGTATCGTGACCACACATCGGTAAATATCCACCTGTCTCTATGTAGATGACACCTATATCCGCTTCTGGATGACACGGATCTGTTAATAACGCCCCAGACATCACATCATGACCGCGCGGTTCATTCATTAACAATTTACGGATCCAGTCATACTCTTTCTTCATATGAAGCATTTTTTCTGCCATGTTCTCTCCTATTAACTTTGGAAGTCCGCTAATTAACGTCCTCGTAGGATTTCCACCTGTATGCGTATCAATCGTCGTAAAGACTCTTTGTGACCTCATCCGTTTAACACCCTTTCTGTAAAACGATTCAAACGAAGCGGTTCAATCGGAATTGATGTTTCTCTTTCGTTTAAGAGCTCTTCAATAACTTTCCCTGTAACTGCTGCGAGACTAATTCCATCCCCTTCATGTCCTGCAGCGATATAATAGTTTGGAATATGTTCTACTCGTGAAATGATCGGCAAATGATCTTCTGTCCATGGACGCAGGCCAGCGTAAGAACGAATAACCATCATATCTGCCATTTTCGGATAAAAACGAATCGCTCGATTCGCAATACACTTAATTACTTCGTTGTTTATCCTCGTATGAAATCCTACAAATTCTCTACTACTACCAATTAAAAAATTTTGACTTTCTGTTGGTTCAAACACGAGAGCTACACCGTATTTTTCAGTCAAAGCATCGACTTTCCGTTTCCCACCAAACTTAGAAATTAAATAACCAAATTCCATTACTTTGCGAGAGCCTACATGTTGTTGCCTTGAAGCTACGATAATATGCCCTTTTCTTGGCTCAATCGGTATAGATAGGTCCAACATTTCTCCAATTTTAGGGGCCCATACTCCCGCTGCGTTCACAATTTGCTTTGCAGTAAACGTTCCATTTGTCGTTTCTACAATAAAGGAACCATCTATGGCTCTCCTCATTTCTTTTACTTCTGTATGCTTAAAAGATTTTGCCCCCAATTTTTTCGCTTCTGCAAGAAGTGAAAAAGCAAGGAGATACGGATTTACAGTCGAATCTGTTGCACATTCTAAACCACCTAATAAATCATCAGCGAAAAACGGTGATTCTTCTCTTATGTCTTGTCTATCAAGCATCCGAAACGGTAAGCCAGCTTCTTTTTGACGATTCACCCATTTTTGAGCTGCCTCCATTTCCTCCTCTGACTCACAGACAAGAATACTTCCTGGCGCTCGGTATTCAAACGAATGTTCCAATTCTTCACTTAATTCCGTTACTAATTTTTGACTTACTAGCGACATCTGACTATCAAAGCCTGGGTCTTTATCAATGGCTAAAATGTTGCCGTCACACCGTGAAGACGTGCCACTGACAAATTCCCCCTTGTCAATGATTGTTACGTCTCTTCCATATTTTGAAGTGTAATAAGCAATAGAACAGCCAATAATTCCACCGCCTAGTATTAAAACGTCACAGTGTCTCATGCAGCCCCCTCCTTTCTTTCAAATCTCTCATCCTCTATTTATGCAATTGGTATGCCAACTCAAAATATATTTATTTTCATATGTGAGAAAAATAGATGTAAAAATATTTTGAATTTAACAGAAATAAGTGTATTATTTTTTTATCAGTGTCTAAAATTTTTCACACTACAGGAGGATAATATGGCATTTTCATTCCCATCAATAAAAGAACTTATAAAATATTTTTCAACAAATCATACATTCGACATAAGTCACATCAAACAAAAAAATGGCGAATTTTATTACCTTACTGCACATACGAAAGAATTACTTTGTGCAACTTTATATGAAGAAGACTCCTTCTCTAATTTAATCAAAGCATTTTCTAATCATTTTGCAGTCGTTATTCTCAATAAAACACAAGATCCAACACACTGTATAACTGTTACCCAAATGGTCCCTTTTCTCTATAATTCTTACAATCAATTACAGGCATTTTACAATACCGTTCTTCAAACGACAGATTCTTCAGTTACTGTTATCGACGATAATGAACGTGTTCGTACATGGACAGATGGAGCCGAAAAAATATTTTCAGTAAAACATGGAGACATTATCGGACAACCTATTACTCATTTTTTTGATTATAAAGATCTAGAAATTTTACAATCATTACATAAAGGAAAACGTATAGTAGCTCAGTATCATCAACCTCGCTCCGATCTATTTGTATTAATTAATTCAAATCCTGTTTATTGCGACAACAAAATTATCGGTGCAGTCGTTTCTGAAACGGATGTTACAAGTCAGGTTGTACTAAATGAAAAGTTATTTAATATGTCACATGAAGTGCACCGCTTAGAACAAGAAGTAGCAAAATATAAAGACACATCCGATCCCTTTCATTCCATGAAAGGAAAGAGTGCTGTCATACAGAGAACGATCCAATTGGCTAGGAAAGTTTGCTCTGTTAAATCGACCGTTTTAATACTAGGAGAAAGCGGTGTCGGAAAAGAAGTATTTGCGAAAGCGATTCATGAAGCAAGTGAGAAAGAAAATGCCCCTTTCATTTCGATTAACTGTGGTGCAATTCCAGAAGCATTATTTGAAAGTGAATTATTCGGCTATGAGCGCGGAGCTTTTTCTGGAGCGAATAGTAAAGGAAAGAAAGGCAAAATAGAACTTGCACAAGGTGGCACTTTATTTCTCGATGAAATAGGCGAAATGCCACTCGATATGCAAGTTAAGCTTTTGCGTGTACTGCAAGAACGAAAATATTATCGTGTCGGTGGAGAAAAAGAAATTAATATTGATTTTCGTGTTATTGCAGCTACAAATCGCAATTTACAAGAAGAGATGAAAAAAGGAACATTTCGTGAAGATTTATATTATCGCTTAAATGTAGTTAGCTTACACATTCCACCATTACGTGAAAGACGAGAAGACATTATAGAATTAACCTATTCTTTTTTAAACGACTTTTCAATAAATTACAAAAGGCCAATTCATGATTTCCCCCCAGAAATTATGCACGAACTCCTTCATTACGATTGGCGGGGGAATATTCGCGAGCTGCGCAACGTTATAGAAAGACTCGTCGTATTTGCAACGGACGGCATTATAAAGCAAGAATATTTACCCTTTCATACAAACAGTACTCCAGAGGAAATAGCATCTCATTATTCATTAGTCAGTAACAACAACACGATTTTTTCCTTACAAGAAGAGATGGATCAACACGAGAAAAAAGTGATCAAAAGAGCTTTACGAATTTTAAATGGTAATAAATTAGAATGTGCGAAACAACTTGGTGTAACAAGAGCTACTTTATACAACCGCTTAAAAAGACTCGGGTTACAATAAAACCTCCCCTCCTCTATATTGGCATACCTTTTGCATTATAATTTTTGTAAACCGAACTAGAGGAGGAATATACATGTCTAATAAAGAGAATTTAATTATTTGTCGTTGTGAAGAAGTTACATACGGACAACTTCAATCGACAATTACTGCATATAATTGCTCGGCTCGGGAGCTAAAACTAAGAACACGTGCTGGGATGGGCTTTTGCGGGGGGCGTACATGTAGAACGACAATAGATCGAATGATAGAAATTGCAAATCCTGGAACATCACCTCATGAGATTCCATTAAAATATCAACCACCAATACGCGCAGTAACTTTTGGAGCGGTAGGTGAAAAGCAATGAATAGAATTTTACATCATCCTATTTTAGGAAACTTAGACGATAGAAAACGTATTTCATTTCAATTTAACGATAAAGAATACGAAGCATATGAAAATGAAACGATTGCTGCTGCCCTTCTTGCAAATGGAATTAGAACGTTACGCGTTCACGAAGATAGTGGTACACCTAGAGGAATTTACTGTAACATTGGACATTGTTCTGAATGCCGCGTAACAGTTAATAATCAAATGAACGTCCGAGCGTGCTTAACTGTTGTAGAAAACGAAATGATTGTTGAAAGTGGGAAACAGCATCCAAATATTATTAGAAAGATGGTGGAAAAGCGATGATGGATGTAATTGTAATTGGCGCGGGACCAGCAGGATTAGCTGGTGCAATTGCTTGTGCTAGTTCTGGACTTAACGTACTTGTTATTGATGAATTTATGAAGCCTGGCGGACGATTGTTAGGACAATTACATCAAGAACCAACTGGAGAATGGTGGAACGGAATAAAAGAATCCGAACGCCTTCATCAAGATGCAAAAGCACTCTCAGTAGATATTCGATGCGGTGTGTCAGTATACAATTTAGAAAAAGACGAAAACATTTGGTATGTACATACAAGCATAGGTACAATTGAAGCAGACTTTGTACTACTTGCTACCGGGGCTGCTGAATACTCTATCCCACTTCCTGGCTGGACTCTTCCAGGAGTCATGTCAATTGGCGCTGCTCAAGTTATGACAAATGTTCATAGAGTCCAAGTTGGGAAAAAAGGAATTATTATCGGAGCCAATATTTTATCATTTGCAATTTTAAATGAATTACAACTAGCTGGTATTACTGTTGATCATATCGTACTCCCTGAAAAGGGTGACCTTAGCCAAAAAGCTGGTGAACCAGAGGAAGTTTTAAAGTCACTATTAAACGCTGCCCACCTTGCCCCATCAGCTTTACTACGCATCGGAAGTCGCTTTATGAAACATGACTGGATTCGAAAAGCTGGTTTAACCTTTTATCCGAATAACGGTATAAAAATAAATGGTACACCACTCCACCTTCGCAAAGCTGCAATTGAAATTATCGGAACGGATAAAGTAGAGGGTGTTCGTGTTGCTAACATTGATTCGAAAGGAAATATTATAAAAGGATCAGAAGAAATATATGAAGCAGACTTTGTTTGTATCGCAGGAGGATTATATCCACTTGCAGAGCTCGCTGCCGTAGCAGGATGCCCATTCCATTACATTCCTGAACTGGGTGGACATGTCCCATTCCATTCAGAGACAATGGAAACCCCTCTTCACGGATTATTTGTAGCTGGAAATATTACTGGAATTGAAAGTGGGAAAATTGCTATGGCGCAAGGAACTGTTGCCGGTCTTTCAATTGTTAAGCATGCTTGTACAGAATTAAACTCAGTCGGACAACAATTACAGCAAGCTATCCAGAATGTCCAGGCTGTCCGCGAACAAGCTGCAATTCAATTTAACCCAATGGTTACCGCTGGTAGACGTAAAATGAATGAACTTTGGAGTCATTTTTGTTTAAATCAGGATGATCAAAATCCGCCTCAAGAAGTTATATAATTCATTGCCTAGAGAATAGTGCCCAGCTTAGCTGGGCACACAAATGAAGAAGTAAAGGTATTCACCCTTACTTAACTACTAGGTTCATTATTTCATTAAAAATGTGCATACTAAAAGGAGCTGTTGAAATTAATCTCAACAGCTCCTTTTGACTACTCATCCGAGTTATTTAAATTCGCCAATGCGAAAATACCTTCTTCATCATCTAACTCAAGCTGTAACCTTGCCGCAAACGGATTGACATTGTATTCCCTATCAAGCCATAAGCGAAGTGCTTCAATTAAGTTTGCTTGAATTAAAATTTGCCTGCGACCATTTACTTCTACTTCAGCAGAAAAACCATAGTCATCATCATACATTAGTTCAACTAAAACTGCTTCTGGGCCAACTTGTCGCTTTTCTGCGATATACACACATAGTGCGTTTATCAGCTCTTGTTCAGAAATTTTTATCGTTTCCATACTGCTTCTTCTGCCTGTTTCTTACGTTGATTTTTGAAATATTTAAATGCTCGAATCGCTAACATTACGATACCAGCCATTACTAGCATATTTACCATGAACGCTAATACAGAACCAAGTGCTCCCATGTTTGCAAATAAACTTCCCATTAGTAGACCACCAAGACCACCTAGTAATAAACCTTTCATAAAGCTCCCTTTATTACTCTTCGGTGCTGTGTTTGATGCTTTTGTTTTTGTATCAGGGTTTGTTTTCTGTGCATTCACATTAGAATCTTTTTTGTTTAAATCAACTTTTGATTTTTGTCCTGAACTTGGTGTAAATGATTTTTGACCTGACTTGTAACTTTTCGCTGCCGCATGATCTACGAAAACAAAGCTACTAGCCCCAAAAACAACCATTAATGCAGTCATTACTGTAACGATTTTTTTCAACATATTATATCCATTCTCCTTTTACTATAGATATATGTGAAATCTATCTTTCTTTAAAATAAGAATGATAGATTTATTTTAAAGTTAAACAAAAAGTTCTTATGAACCTATTATATGAACTTTTTCTATAATAAGCAAGTGTTATTTATTTAACTTTATTAACAATTTATAAAATGACAGGAAAAATAATGAAAAACAGAATTGACTTTACAAGCAACAAAACATATTATAAGTTCATAAGAACTTTTATAATTTTGGAGGTGAAAAGATGGAAACATTTCATCTCACACGAAACGAAATGGCAATGCTCCTTCTTTCTCTTAGAGGATGGAATGCAAAAAAGCCTCTCGTTATTTTACAAGAAGCTTGGGCAAAGTCACATAAAAAAGATATTGAATGTGGACAAAGTGTTACAGCTTTTATTACAACCGCTCTTTCACCTATTTTTGAAAAGCTCATTAAAATTGAAGATACAGATATTGGCTTTTCTTTAAATGAGATCGTTGCGCTTGGTAATCAAATTGAAAATACCAGTTTTTCTGTAACAGCTATGCAAAACTGGGTAAAACGAGATATAAAAGAAATGATTGGTTCACCACAAAAAGGAAAAAAATATTCTATCGAACAAGCAGCTTTATTATTCATTGTTGAAGATTTAAAAACAGCACTTGATTTTGAATCCATTCGTAAGCTGTTAAGACTCATCGTAAATGATCCAGCAGATCGAAGTGATGATTTAATCAATCCTGTTCATTTATACGTCGCTTATTCTTCTTTATTTGAGGAATTGAATCAAGGTGGTTGTTTACAATTAAACGCGACTGATACCATTCGTACAATTGAAAATATTGTAAAAGAAAAAGCAGATAAAATCGCAAGTCAGTTTGATCAAATCAACAATGAGCAACGAGAAGCCATTCGTAATGCGATTATTATCGCAACACTTTCTGTACATACGGCATATGTACAAATGTTAGCGAAACGCTATGTTTCTGCAACATTATTTTTACAAAATTTAGATGTAAAGCCATAAAAAAAGAGGAGCGCTTTGCGCTCCTCTTTTTTAGAACTTTTGTATTACAAGTAATATACACTCTCTCTCCGCAATAAATGAACTACATCTTGAATATACTTTGAAGTCTTTAAAATATCATCAAAATAATAGTTTCTCTTCATAAAAATATTAAGATTCTTATTCTCAGTTAAAATTCCAAATACGCACCTTTCTTTATAGATCACAAAATCTTCTTTCATCTCTCCTTCCCACTTTAAATTTTGAAAGGGAAGAAGAGATAATTGTACTAATTCTGCCATTTCAACAATTTTTAAAGTAGTAAAATACTGTATTTCATCTAATATTACTTCATTAATTAAGCAAAGAAAATCTCCCACTGTTCGCTCTTCTTCTCTCTTTTAAAAGAAACTTTGTAATACTAGGGCTATGAACTGAAGTTTTTTCTTCTTTTATCTACTAAAAAAACAGCTCACTTACAAGATGAGAAATTTCTAATATACTTTTCATTCTATCTCCATCAAACTTTCACACGGCTCTAATTTCTACGCTTTACTATAAGTAATACAAACACAAAGGAGATGGTGAAGCTAAAATAAAATTTCAAATTTGTACGTTATGATCGTTATGCAAATCTCATTTTTTCCAGTTATGAAAGAAACACAACTATATGGCAGGAGGTGAGAATGTGAAGAAACAAAAAAAGAAGCGTACAAAATTCCGTTGGCTTATATGGGTAAGTATTATTGCCTTCTCCCTTTTGGCAGTATTTTTAGGAACCCGCGGATTGCAGATGGAAAGATGGCATCATGCAAAACGTGAGGCCTTTGCTGAGGAATATAGGGGACAAGCTTCTTACCTTAAAGATGAAAGACATCATCTCAAACAAGAGAATTTCGAAAACGAGAAGCCTTTTCAACATTATGAAAAGCATCATAAAGAAAAATTTGATGGGATTTTCCTTATTCTTTTCACAATTGAGTTAAGCTCCATTCTTTTAGGATGGTTTATCCTCAAAAAGGCAGAAGATCAAATAATAAGAAAATGGATTGGTATCCTTCTTATTATCATTGGTATATTACCATTGATCCCTCTTTTCGTTGTCGTGGTATTTCCAATTTGGCTTTATAAAAAAAGAAAACAAAGCTCACTCCACTCTACAACTGACTATACAGTAGACAGCTATATAGTCATATCAAATAATAAAACGGATATTCTTGATCAATGGGAAAAACAAATTCGTAAAGAGGAGAAATAAAAATGAGTATTTTTAGAAGAATTAAAAACATTGTAACCGCTGATGTCCATGAAGCTTTAAATAAACTAGAAAACCCGGTAAGTATGTTAAAACAATACATACGAGAAACGGAGCAACAAGTGGTAAAAGCACAACAAGCTTTATCTCAGCAGCTATTTCTAGAAAAAAAATATGAATCTCTTATTACAGGAACAGAGGTTGTTATTGCAAAAAGATTTCGTCAGGCTGAGCTTGCGGTGTCTCGCAATGAAGATGATATGGCACAATTAGCACTTCAAGAAAAAATTGCACATGAGAAAAAACTAGAAATGTATCATGAACAGTACAATGTAGTAAAACAACAAACTTCAATCCTATATGAGCAAATTGATAAACTACAAAAAGAATACCAAGAATTACAATATAAAGAACTCGTACTTGTTTCCAGATTACATGTAGCACGTACAATGAAAGAAAACAATGAAACTCTTGCATCTTTTCATACAGAAAATGCAGTGAAAGGCTTCGCAAGAGTAGAAAGTTATATTCAAAAAATAGAAGCTGAGGCCTCAGCTAGTAACTACTTTAATCAAATAAAGCCTATTTCTTATACAGACGATACGGAGATTGAACTAAAAGAAGCAGTACAAAAAGAATTAGAAAAATTAAAAGTAAGGAAGTAAAGACTATTCGCTCGTTTCATTTTTTGAGACGAGCGAACAATTATTTATGAAGTTAATCTTTTAAAATAAAATTCCACACCTATTCTTTTATAATTTCCCGTATACTAAAAATGTAAGGAATATTTTTTCTCTTACTCTAAAAAAATTTCATATAGAAGGTGCAACATGTTAGGTAGTTTTATTCATTCTGTATTACTATTTTTAGAAGGACTAGGTTATTGGGGCATAATGTTTGGACTCATGATTGAGATTATTCCAAGTGAAATCGTTCTCGCTTATGCAGGTTATTTAGTATCTTCAGGAAACATCTCATTTATAGGCGCCATTGTATTTGGTACTATTGGTGGTGTTATCGCACAAATCTTTATTTATTGGATTGGGCGTTACGGAGGAAGACCTGTACTAGAGCGTTATGGCAAGTACATTTTCATTCAAAAAAAACAAATCGATTCTGCAGAAGCATGGTTTAATCGTTATGGAACCGGTGTTATTTTCACAGCACGCTTCATTCCAGTCGTTCGTCATGCCATTTCAATCCCTGCCGGCATTACAAAAATGTCACCTATCCGATTTATTACCCTTACAGCGCTTGCGATTATCCCGTGGTCAATCATCTTTATCTATTTAGGTGAAAAGCTAGGAGAAAATTGGGGCAATATCGATGAAGTTGCTGGGCCGTATGTAACATCGTTTGCAATTGGCGGAGTAATACTAATTGTTTTGTATTTCACTTTAAAAATATGGCTAAAGAAACGAAGAAAACTTGTTTAAATGAATCATTCGAGATAATGAATTTGAAATAAAACGCCATACATTCAATTAGATGTATGATGTTTTATTTCATTTTTCTTTTATTATTACTTTTATAATTTGATATGCTTATCTTCTAAAAGATCCAGAATTTCTTCTTTATGCTTTAAATCATGTTGAACAAGACCCAAGAAATAATCATTTAATTTCATACTTTCTTTCCCAAATCGATAATAAGTATTAAAATCCTCCTATGTAAAATTAACTGGATAAGCAACCATTCCTTCTCTAAGTTTGTATATTATCTTAAAAGGAGAGATATACACATGCATTGGCAACAAAAAGTACAATATTTAATTGGTCAGCCCGTTGGTGTTTCTCTCGTAAATGGTCAGGGTACATCTGGAGTTTTATGCGGTGTGCATGGTGGACATATTTATTTGTATGAATACTTGTATCAAGCGCAATTCGCAATGAAACATTATGACTTTAGGCAAATTCAAGATATACATCCATTTCCTAATTGTCCACATCAGAATCCTTTGTATTAAAAAACAGGAGCAGCTTAAAAAGCCGTTCCTGTTTTTGGTTTAATCTTAAAATTTATTTCCCTGCATGAAATTGTTGTAATGCTTCATCCACATATACCCAGCCTTTCCATCCTAAATGAATGGTATCTTTTAGAAAGTATTTGTCATATTCATGACTAGTAAAATCTGCAACTGGAAATCCAGCTTTCTCAACTTGTTCTCGAACTTTCTGATAATAAACATCACGACGTTCTTTTGGGAACCCTGCGTAATCATACCAAGGTCCATTTACAGGAACAGAAATGAAAAGCGGTTTAACTTTCTTTTGCTTAAAAATATCTAAAATAATTTGTAAATCTTCATATTCTGGCGATTCATCATAAGATTCTTTTGCCTTATATCCTTTTAATCCATGTAATTTCTTTTGAAATTTGTTTTTATAGTAATATGGATTTTCAATTCCAAATGTATTTGATGTAGACTCTACTTTCCCAACCTGTTCAGCATGCCTTCTTGTTTCTTCCCAAGAAAGTGAACGTAATTCCATATTTCTTTGTTCTTTTTTTGGCTTTATATTGAATATAGATGTCACTAAATCTTTATGATCCGCAATGTTTCGGTTTATATAAGCAATCGGCTTCAATACTCCCGCTTTTATCTTATGGGTTGTATCATTATATACAATACCTTCTAGTGAGCTTTTTAATATAGAATCTTTGCGGACAACATTAAAATCTAGCAACCGCTTCGCAATTTTCTTTTTCATTTCAGGTTTTATTTGATCATTAAAAATAAAATGATATGTTTGCTGTTTAGAAAAGTTACTACTAAAGTTCCCTTCATTTACCCCCTGCTTGGTAAACCATTGTGGTGAAAGAATAAATACTACTTTTTTTCCTTCTAATTGATCCATTGTGGAAGTCACATTTAAAATATGAGCAAGACTCTGCGTTCCGCCAGTTCCTATTAGAAACGGTGTAAATCCTTCGGGTTTTACTTTAAAATAGTTAGACGGATGATATGCATCCATTCGGGAAAATTCAGATGAACCGTACATCGGCAAATAATTCAAATTCTCCAACATTTTTTGTTGTAAAAAAACACCTTGTAATTTTTCTTTTTGTAATGAAGTCGCCGCATCTTCTACCTTTTCATTACTAATAAGTGAAACTAGATATTTAGATGGAATAAGCAATATAACGATAAAGATTATACATGCTAAAATGATTGGGCCAAAAGCATGCTTCATCTTCATTTGTTTACCCACCTTACACTAGAACCACTTACAATCATTCTCTTATTACCTCGATATTGCATGTCTACTAATAATTCTAACCCTTGCTTACAACACGTCATCATTCTTTCTCTTCTCCTTTATTCCGTAAAAATGCTCCATTCTATTCATCTATCATTTACATGTATTTCCCCCTCTTATCACAACTTATGTACGCATCCATTATAAGAAATGTTTCCAAGTAAACATTTTAATTATACAAGATTTTGTATTTCTTTCACACTCTAAATTCAGTAATGATTTTATCTTTCGACAAGTTAAACTTGTATATAAATCTATACGATGTTTACAAACTATCTGGATAATTTGTATGAATATTCAAATTTTCATCGGAATAAATTCTTATACTCATAATATGATAATTGATGTCCATCAAAATCCACATCATGTGTGTACTTAAATCCAGCCTTTTCTAAAACATTCTTTGACTTCTCATTGGCAATTCTAATTCTTGCAGTTAATTTTTTGACTTTCAAATCATGAAAAGCATATTGGATCGATGCATGGGCTGCCTCTGTAGCATATCCTTTTCCCCAAAACTTCGGATCGAGAAGATACATGATTTCTAAATCTTCTGTTCCATCAATATACCTTAAACCACAGTGTCCCATCATTTCCCTCGTGATAGGATTGAATATAAGCCATACACCAAAATTATGTTCATTCCAATGCGCTATGAACTTTCCAATATATTGTTCAGTTTCTTCTGGTGACATACCTCTAGATATAGCAAGCCACTTACCTACCTCATTGTTTTTTACAATTTGATAGAAAGCATCCACATCTTCTAAACGAGGTTTTCTCATATAGAGTCTTTTCGTATTCATTGATTTTACATTCACATGAATAGACATATCCTTTTCCCCCTTCAATAAAATCTTAATTTTAATCCTGGTAAATTATAACATGATTTTTCCCTCTTTTATTAATTTCAAGAATGAAACATTGTTATATACAAAAACAGACTGTTCTCTAGGCACAGTCTGTTTTTTGTATATTTCATTTTATTTTTTCACATCTGCCCATTTCAAGCTAGTCGCGGGTCCGAATTGATGTATATATAAATCTTTCACATATGGTTTTTGTAAATAAGATAATCCGCGCTGGAACACCGGTGCAATTACCGCATCATCCAATAGCATTTTCTCTGCATCTTGCATCGCTTTCCAACGTGCCTTTTCGTCATTTCCTAATTCCATTTTTGTCTTTTTAATTAATGCATCATATTCTGGATTTGCATAACCAGTATTATTGACACCACTTTCTGAAATAAAGACTTCTAAGTAAGTCATCGGGTCTGGATAATCCGGTAACCAACGCGATAATGACATTTCATATTCTTTCTTTTTCTCTAACGCTAGTTTTTGAGAATGCGGTTGTAGTTTCACTTTTATCGTCAATCCTGGTAAGTTTTTCTCTAATTGTTCTTTAATATATTCCCCTACTTTTTTAAAGTTTTCTAAATCATAGTTTAACATTTCTAACGTAACTTCATTCGTTCCTGTTTCTTGCTTGGCCTTTTCCCAAAATTCCTTTGCCTTGTTCACATTCGTTTTATTAAACTCTGTCGTTGTTTCCCTGAAATCTTTTTTATCTGGCCCTTTTAAAAAGCCATTTGGAACATAGTAGTTTGCAGGTACTGATCCATCGTTTAAAAATGAAGTCGCAAGTCCCTTTTTATCAAAAGCCATGCTAAGTGCGAGGCGGGCATTTTTGTTTTTTAGAATTGGTACATTTTCATTAAATCGGAAGAAATACATAACCGGATCTGTATATTGTTTCAATTCTTTATCATTTTTATATTTATCAACAAATTCTGTTGAAATAACAGCACGATCAATTTTATCTGTTTGATATAGATTTACTACGGTCGAAATTTCTTTAACAATTTGGTAATTTACTTCATCTAATTTCACTTCTTTTTTATCCCAATATTGATTGTTTTTCTTCATTGTAAAACTTGCTTCATGCTTCCATTCTGATAATGTAAATGGTCCATTATATAGAGTTTTATTTGCTTCTAAACCATATTTATCTCCTTGTTCTTTCGCATACTTCTCATTAATTGGATAAAAGGATGGTAAACAAAGTAATTTTGTAAAATAAGGGACAGGGTGTTCTAACTCTACAGTAAACGTTTTATCATCTTGAGCTTTTACTCCTAATTCATCCAATCCAATTTGTTTCTTATTTATCTTTTCTGCATTTTTCACATCATACATAATATATGCATATTCAGAGCCCGTTTCTGGATTAACAAGTTGCTTCCAAGCATATACAAAATCATGTGCTGTTACAGGATCACCGTTAGACCATTTCGCATCACGCAAATGAAATGTATATGTTTTCCCATCTTTACTAATCTCATGCTTTTGAGCAATTCCAGGAATGACCTCATCATTTTTTGAAAGTCTAAATAATCCTTCCATTACATTATTTAATACGTTAAATGAAACAGCGTCTGTTACTTTTAAGGAATTTAATGATGGAATTTCTCCTGTTTCTGTTAACTGCAATACTTTCTTCTCTTCTTTTGGTTTTGTCGTGGACTTTTCTTTTCCACAACCAGCTAAAAACGAAGAAAGAAGTAACGTACTAACCAATGAAAAGCGAATAACCTTTTTCACTTTAAAACCCCCTTTTTAAATTTCTACTAATCTTTCATATTAAGGTAAAAAGCGACGTGCACCTGCATATTCCTCAATGTAACCTGGTGTATCTACTGGTATAATTTCAACTGTTTTCGCTGCATTTGGAGAATGTATCATTTTCCCATCTCCAATATACATTCCTACGTGGTGAACACTTCCTTTTCCTTGATTGTAAGCAAAAAACAGCAAATCACCTTTTTGCAAGTTTTCTCTTTCAACAGCAATACCTGCTTTTGATTGTGGACCAGAATCACGCGGGATTGTAATACCATGAGATTTGTAAATTGTATGTGTAAAACCAGAACAATCAAAACCAAAACCACTTGTTCCAGCCCATATATACGGCAATCCTAAAAATAACTTCCCAGTATTCACTAAATCGTCGCCTGTTGGAACAGGAATTTCATTTTGCGATTTATAAACCATTCCATCATTTTTCCGTAACCATGCTTTTTGTCCGTTTGGTAATAATACACGAAACGACATATTATCTTCACTTACTAGTGGTAACCGTGTGTTATAACTAACCTCTAAAGATTTATATTTATCAGATGGATTAATGTATAAAATAGCTGTCGGTTTTGTAATAAGAACAAATGGTTGTTCCTTTTTCCCTGCAAATTCTTGATTATAGGTTAGCTGTTTTACCGGGACCCATCCTGGATATCCCGCTTCATTTCTTGGCGTTGGCTGACCATGAACAACTACTTTTGCCCACTCACCTTGCCGATCAATGATTGTTACTTCTTGCCCCAATAAAGCTTGTGTTTCTAATTTATTTGTACTTGTTAACCAAAGCTTTTCATCGAGCGTCATCGATTTCGTCCATTTCCATAGATTAACTGGATTCATCGCACTTGGTTCATCAATTGGACGAAGCAAATTTGGCCCAGTCCATAATGTTGCTGCTGCCACATCTACATACGCTTGATTACTTTTTACCTCTTCAGCATTTGCAACTGAAATAGATGAAAATACTAACAAACAACTAAAAAGCAAAGTAATGGATTTTCTCATAAACACATCCTCCTTTTATTAATATGCCTCCCTGTTCAAGCAAAGTGTGACATCAAAAACAACTCTTCTGCCGAAACTTTATTCTATATTCACTGCGTGATGCAGGTTTACCCTTGGTCCGTTATATGTGATTCCGCTTGGCTCTTCCATTAACCATAAAGGAGCATCAAGATCAAAGTAGTGAATATTTGGATGAGCGGCTGCTACATGTGCAATTGCCGCCACAGAAAGCGATGATTCCATCATGCTACCAACCATGCATTTTACACCGGCAGCGCCAGCAATATCGGCAATCTTCCATGCTTCCCGTATCCCGCCACATTTCATTAATTTAATATTTAATAAATCGGCGTATTGCCCTTGAACAAGCTTTAAAGCGTCTTGCGCCGAGAAAGCACTTTCATCAGCCATGATTGGTGTTTGCACATGATCTTTTACATATTTCATTCCTTCCCAATCTTTCGCATGAACGGGCTGTTCTACAAATTCTATATTTAAATTTCTATTTTCCATTTCTCGAATAATCGATACAGCTTCTTTTGGACTCCATCCTTGATTTGCATCTAATCGCAAAGTTACATCCTTCGGCACAACATTTCTGATCGCTTCAATACGTTCTAAATCCAATTCTGTTGATTTACCAACTTTAATTTTTAATGTGTTAAAGCCTTTTTCCACATGACTTTTTGCTTCTTTCGCCATTAATAAAGGTTCATCAACACTTACTGTAATATCTGTTTGAATCTCTTTCTTTCCACCTAATAACGCATATAATGGGATATTATGAAATTGACAATACACATCATATACAGCCATATCTACTGCTGCCTTCGCACTCGTATTGCCTACACAGCTCATTTGGATTTGTAACAACAACGTTTGAAATTGCTGCAATTCTTTCCCGATTAACACAGAGCGGATTGGCCCTAAAATAGCTTCTCCCATTCCACTCGCAAAATCCCCAGTAATAACTGGAGTCGCAGTCCCAGCCCCTTTTCCTACAATCCCTTCATCTGTGTGAATAAAAACATCAATACTTTCAATTTCTGTTACAGTGCGCAAAGCTGTTTTAAACGGTGTATGAAGCTTAATATAGCGACGTTTTACTGTTAGATCCATGATTTTCATTTCTATTCATCCTTTCTGTCCAATAAAAAAATCCAGCCATAAGAATGAATCTTATGGCTGGATTTTGTCTATGAATGTGTAGACAAAGCAGCAATTTGATTATATTTTTTTTGTGCATCTTTTAATGCTACAAGCAATGCTTTTTGAGATGATCCGAAATAACGGTTTTTAATTTCTTCTACTAATTGTGGATCATTCATATTTCTATGTAGAAATAAATGTTTTACAAATTGAGCAGTTAATGAAATGGTTGCTGAACAATCCGCATCTACAATTTTCCCTGTATCTTTTTCAACAACAAATGCAACAAAATAGCTTTTAAATTTTTCTGTAATTGGATTGTTTTGAGGTGCTTTTGCGTCCCCTACGATATAAATCGTATTAGAAGCGTACACATAAATCTTCCTTTCTTATACAAGGATAACGGTTTTCTTAACAGGCGAATAAGCTGTAGACTCATCGTTAATTAAGAAATGTATCCGCTTACTGTATATTATATATAATTGACAGAATTTTAACAATATTTATTTTAGTAAATATTGTACAATTAAATGTCCAATCTCTGAAAATATATAATTCGTATGATTTACACATTCAACATTTGAACTTAAAACAGCTACATATACCGTTTTGTTATTTATGTTTAGTCGTGCAGCATCATGTGTAACAGTTTGCAGTTCTCCTGTTTTGTTTGCTATGGAAAGTCCTTCAATCCCCTCTAAATTCCCACATAATTTATGAGTTAATTGTTGTTTTTCAAGTGGGTAATAAAATTGTTCATCGTTATCATAATGCTTTAGAAGAGATATAATATCTTCAGCTGTTGTGAAATTATCCTTTCCCGTTTCTTTAGGTGTTTGCATCATATATCGTTGTAGTTTCGTTCCATTTAGCTGCAGTGAATCAATATGTTTTTGAATATCATTTATTTTCAACTTATTTATAAGCCAATTTGTCGCAGTGTTATCAGAAACTGTAATCATCAACGTAATGAGATCTTGTATCGTTACATTTGGTGTATGTAATGCAGCAACAATGCCACTTCCTCCAGTCTTTTCGAGGGATGAAATAGGAATTAATTCATATGGATTTAAGGTTCCATCCTTCATGTTTTCTATAGCACATGAAAGAATAGGTAACTTAATAAGGCTAGCTGATGGATGCACCAATTGTTCATTGTACCGATACATAATTTCCCCTTGTATCATGATACTTACGTCTCCGTTTATACTTTCAATCCGTTTCTCTAATTCATATATAAAGTCTGCTTTTTTCATATTACCCTCTCCTTTTTTGAGAATTATACCATCTATACAGATTCTCAGTTATGACATATCTTTTTATAAAGTGAGACTTTAACCACTGGAGTTTTTCTTTTTCCTCCAAGCTCATTTCTTTTGATAAGAAAGTATTACTGCCTACAAAGAACGAATAAAAATATTTAGTATAAAAAAACAGTTAGCTAATTTGCTAACTGTTTTTTAACAGATGTTTCCTTTTCATTACTGCATATCTACTTAGGTAGTACAAATATAGTTTCATTCGGCTTAGAGAATTGATACTCTTTCCTCGCAAACTTTAAAATTTCTTCTTCATTATCTGTCAAATTTTCAACTTTACTCTTTAAATAACGCGAATCTTTTTCTAAAGAAAGTAATTGCTTTTGCTGATTTTTAATCGCATCTCGCTTTTCTACAATCATTTCTTGTTGCTTAGTAAGGATATATTGAATATAAAAAGTGGCCGAAAGAATAAAAATAAAAACTAAAACAAATCGCCGTACTTTTCTCTTATTTATAACTCGGTATTCATTAGACTGTGTTTGATATTGTGGTGTATTAGGAACATTTACTTTCTTGAGTTTCCTCATTTTTTAAATCCCCCTAACCCATTTTATTTCACTACCACAGGCATACTTTCTTACTAACCTAAATTCTCTTCTCGTAAAATAAGCTCCTCCATAAAAAAATCTCATAAATTAACCAATTAGAGATAGCTTTCGACGACATCTCTATATTTCAGATGAAAATTTTATTTTTTGTGCTATATATTAGTGTTTTATGTTTTTAAGCTAAGCAAAAAGATCTCACAAACACATTCGCTTTTTCAGTGAATAATTTATTAGGGATTCCTTTTATTAAGGAGGTAAACAAATGAAATACCGCGCATTAGGAAAAACCAGTTTAACCGTTTCTGAAATTGGATTTGGCGCTTGGGCAATTGGTGGCGATGAATGGGGTCCTGTAAATGACAAACATTCTATCTCTGCAATGAAAAAAGCAATTGAATGCGGAGTAAATTTTATTGATACCGCTGATGTATATGGTTTAGGTCATAGTGAAAAATTAGTGGCACAAGCAATCAAAGAACATCGTAATGATATCATCCTTTCCACAAAGGGAGGTTTAATTGGTCATCACTATGATCCTGATGGGGAACCTGTCTACGATACAGCAGCAAAAGTAATTGCAGTATTTGAAACTAGCTTACTTCGCCTGCAAACAGATTACATTGATGTTTATTTTTGTCATATTTGGTGGGATAAAAAAGAGGAAACCGAAGCGTTCCTTCGCGCATTTGAAATTTTAAAAAGAGATGGAAAAGTAAGAGCAGTTGGTGTTTCTACGCATGATTTACAATATATTAAAAATTTTAATAAAGACGGGCAGATTGATGTTATACAAATTGACTACAGCATACTTAACCGAGAACCTGAAAATGATATTTTACCTTACTTACAAGAGAAAAACTTAGGAGCTGTCATTCGTGGACCATTAAAAATGGGAATATTAACAGGAAAATTTACTGATCAAACAACATTCCCTGATGGTGATTTACGACAAGATTGGCCAAAAGAAACATGGTTTCAAGATGATTTACGAAAGGTTGAACAATTGAGATCCCTTTCAAACCCTAAACAAACTTTGGGGCAGTTGGCCCTTCGTTATGTACTCTCGCATCCTGCTGTATCTGTTGCTATTCCCGGAGCAAAAACAGCTAATCAAGCAGCCGAAAATGCCGCTGCTTCTGTACAACCACTTCTATTAGAAGAAGAATTAACATATATACGAAAGCTTTAAACAAAAAAAGATCAGTAACAATTCATTGTTACTGATCTTTTTTATCCCACTACATAAATAAGACTTTCATATTCAACTAATTGCACAACTCAATATCATACTCCATTCTTTTTGCTATTGCTTCTGCAATTTCTACCCCTAATAAATTTTTCACTACATGAAATGACATATTAATTCCGGACGAAATTCCTCCAGAAGTAATACTATGTCCTTCATCAACAAACTTTACATTTGTTCTCCATCCATTACAGCATTTGTAATTGCTACAATTGGATTCATCTTTATCCCCCTCTTTCATAGAATTATTTCATTTTTTAACTATGAAATAATTCTATGAAACATGAAGAATTCCTTTTCAACCTGTTATAGTTTACATAATAATATTATTAATGTTAAACCTCATTTTCATTACTTTGTTACCAAATAAAAAAATAATTCATTTTTAGAATGAACTGTTTTGGGTTTAATCAAAAATATATTTTTGTATCTTTCTATAAAATAAACCACCACATATATATAGAAATAAAAAACTCCGTACTGTAGTGACTTTATTACATTTTATTTTTTATTTCGAATATCTTTTTGAAAATGCGAAAATGATTAATTAGTTTTAATATAAAAACAATCATTAGTAGGTACCTACTAATGATTGTTTTTTCAAATAAAATACGAAAATGTTTTTTGTATTTTATTTGAAAAATGATTTTTATATTCTTTTATAGATACAATAACTTTTACATTAGCCTATAGCAATTTTGCCTTCTTCCCTTCCCCGTCTCTTTTAATACATATGATTTTACTACGAGTTCAGTTAATGAATCCGTTAATGTTTTATATGATAAATTAGATAGTGCTAGCAGATCATTTGTATATAGAATTCTATGTTTTTCTAATAGTAATAATACTAATCGTTCAGATGGCTTTAATGTTTCGTCACTTTCTAGTATAAAATCTACATCTTTCATAGGATATTACATTCTCCTTATTTTAAAAATTACTATTCCCCATTATTAATACGAAAATATTATATAATAAATCTATTGTTATTTCAAAATAACATAATACTTATACTAAGAATGTAGGGTATCCTTCTAGTTAGAAATACTCTCTTCGCTTCTTTCATTCCCTTTCTAACATCCTTTCGGCAATTTGATGTTAGAATCCATCCCCTTTTTTCAGCACAAAAAAAGCCTCCACATTCGGAGGCTTCCTTCTATTTTACAATTGGCAGTGTTAATTCACTTAATTTTACTGTAAGTTTCGTCCCTGCTTTTGGACGAATCGTATAGTCATAGTCACTTGCAATTAATACGACTCCGATTTGATGGCCGGCTTGGAATACATAATCATCCGGCTGCATGTCCCATGTAAATGTGTAATCTTTTCCTGGTATAATTGGTGTTGACTCTTCTTTTCCATTCAAGTTTTGTGGATCCATCCATCCTCTCGTCACAATTTCTGGTTTCTCACCACCATAATCAACAAGTAATGCGGTTAAATTTGAAACTGGACGATCAATACTCCCCTTAAATGAAATTTTTGGTGTACCACTCATTCTCATTTCTTTTTCGAGCTTAGGCATTACATATACTAACCGATTTGGTGATTCTAATTCTGGATTTGTTAGTAATTGATTCGATTTAATTTTTGCATCATCTAACAGTGAAGACACTTGTTGTACCGCACCCATTCGAAGCGGTAAATCTACTGCTTTATTACTTAAAAGCATACGTATTTTAGACGGAGCTGCTGCAGGGTCTGGCCAATTTTTTAATTTTTGCCACGTTTTATTTTCTCGCTGTACATCTACCATCGGTTCATTCATAATTCCATTTTCAATTCCGTATAACCAATAATCAAACCATTTATTTTGTGTTTGCTGCCAGTTATTACTAGATGTTCCCCCATGCCCTCCTTGATGTAACCACATTTTACGTGGCACATTATTTTCTCCTAAAGCTTCCCACCATTGTGAAAACTGTTTTGTTTTTACATTCCAATCGTTTAAACCATGTACAACAAATACACTTGCCTTTATATTTTTTGCATCCTTCACGTAGTTACGCTTGTCCCAAAAATCATTATAATCTCCTGTTTTTCGGTCCTGCCCATCAGTAAGCTCTTTAATGATTTTTTGACAAACTTCAGGATTTTTTCTCGTTAATACTGCTTCGGCCATATTATCTGTATCTTCACCTTGATAACCACCTGGTGCAACAACTGCCCCATTTGCACGGTAATAATCATACCAACTGCTAATCGCGGCAATAGGAATAATTGTTTTTAACCCTTCAACTCCTGTTGTTGCAACAGCGTTCGGCAATGTGCCATTATATGAAGCACCTGTCATCCCGACATTTCCTGTAGACCAATCCGCCTGTATTTCCTCACCATATTCTGTGAATGCTTTTGCTCTTCCATTTACCCAATCAATAACAGATTTTGTACCGATAATTTCTTGTTCGTCACCAGTTGTTGGACATCCATCTGATTTCCCAGTACCAATGCTTTCTCCTAAAATAACAGCATATCCACGAGGAACATAGTAGTTTCCATATGAGCCGAGGTTAGCTGGCCCTGCATAAGGTTTGCCTCCGGTAGGATGTAATTCTTCATCTACATTATAAACTGGTACATCCTTTATCCCTGAACGATAAGGACTCATTTCATAAATAACAGGAACTTTCACACCCGGTTCTGTTTTCGGTCGCATTACCTTTATTGATACACGATCCTTTTTCCCATCTCGGTCACTATCAATCTCAGTTTCTACAAATAAATTTTCTACAATCGCCTCATCAATTGAATAAATAGGCTTCGTCATTCCATTTTCCAACTCAATCTTTGTCGATTGAGCTAACGTTTCTGGCACTTTGCCATTTAGCGGTAAAGTAAATTTCTTTGAATTCTCTTCTTTCTGCTCTGCATGTACCGTAATACTAGATATGCCAGATGTAAGTGTTAGAGAAAACATTGCTGAAAGCGCAATTACAAACTGTTTTTTCCTCAAATTCCTTCCCCCTTTATATTCTTCTACCACTTCTTTCACTATACAACAAAATAACAGAAAATTCAGTTTATAAAGAGGTGAAAACTTGATAAATTTGTAATATTTTAACCTTTCTTGTATAGCTTATAAGATTTCTCTAACCCAACATTATATTTCGTATTATTATTTGTCCAATCTTCTCCTAAATTTCCAGGCCATCCCGATGTATTAGCAACATATTTTAAAAGAGCTAATTCTGTTAATCCTTTGTTTACTCCACGTTTATAGGAACTCACCATATATGAGATTGCTATTGTTGCATTCGTTTTTGCATCTTTTAAGTTCTCTTCTGATAATTGTGCAGGTGCTAATCCGCCCCGATGTAATTGAAATAGCCCAAAAGATGTCCCTTTATCTCCAACAGCTTTTCGATTAAATTTTGTTTCATGATCAGCAATTGCAAGTGGAATCCAGTCTGGTATACCGTACTGCTTCGAGATTTCAGTAATTACTAATTTATTATTTTCAATTTCTTTTTGTTTTTCATACTTCATATAAGCTGCATAACATAAAAGCGTCAACGTGCAAATTACTACTATATATTTTAATAATTGTTTCATAGATTCATATCTCCTATATCGTTTATGCTCAATCCTTGTATACCTATACTATAAAATGTTCATGTGACATCTATTTGACAGAATACAATTTTAAAAAATAAAAAGAGCTTACGAAGGTTATCTGAACTGTACCCCGAATCGTGGGCACTCAAAAAGATGGTTCCGGTACAATACCGGAACCATCTTTTAAGTGCTTAATTTCTAAAGGTCTTTTTATTAAACTGTCCACTTTATAAGGTACAGTTCATTTTTGGATTGGTTTTTCTGTAATCACAGACTTTTTTATCAGTGTTTAAAATGTGTTATAAACTTGTTCACAGGTTTCGGCTGTTGGTTGAAAAAAACAGTGTTTTTTATAGCGTCCTACAAAAGGCTGATTATACCATTGTTGAGGACAATCGCCTGGTGGCCTAAAATACCACAAACTAAATTTTCCAGGCCAGTACCTCTCTCCATTGATAACTCGACGAGCTAAACGTTTTTCACTTTCTCTTGCTCTTTGATAGAAATATCCATGCGTAACAGCTTCAAATGCATGTTCTTGGAAAATCATTTGTCTAATGGTACGAAGGTTCTTAAAGTCAGAACAATTTGCTCTTAGTCGGTTAATTCCTACATTTCCGACGAGTAACATACCCTGAGTTCCTTCTCCTTCGGCTTCTGCTCTGAGTAATCTTGCTAAAAGTGCAATATCTGCATCTGTAGCGTTAACAACTCCCATGACTCCACCCCCATTATATTTTTCTCTTTATAGTATTGTTTATTGGTCAGGATAATGACTTGTTTAATATAGGTTGTTTTCTAAATTAATTTATATTGGACATGGTATCCTCTTCAAATTATCGTATGTTTAACTTTCGTAAGCTCTTTTCCATATACATATAAAATTGTATTTCCTCTTTTATAATGGAGACACCATACTCAAAACCATGTCGTTCTAAAATACTCTTTACAATGGCTAATCCTAATCCAGTTCCTGATATTTCTTTATTACGTGAAGCTTCTAATACATAAAATGGTTCCCAAATTTTTTCGATATCTGTACTTACTTCAGGAGCAATTCCATTTTGGATACTAAAATATACATAATCTTTTCTCTCTTCCAATACAATCTTGATATTTTGATTTGTTGTATATTTGATTGCATTTGAAATTAAATTATTACATACCATTTTCATTTTATCCAAATCTACATAAACACTAGCATCTCTCGCACGACAATCTATTTGTAAATGTATACCTTTTGCGTGGAACTCAATTTCATGTTTATCAATTATACTTTTAATAAGGGGTTCTATCTGCACTTCTTCTTTTTGTAACAAGTCTCTTTCTAATTTTGAAAAACGTAATAACTCTTCTATTAAATTTGAAATTTGATCAGTTTGTTTAATAATTGTATCTAAATATGTCCCATCATCGAGACCGTCTTTAATCCCCATAGAATATGCTTTGACTAAAGCGATGGGGGTCTTTAATTCATGAGTAATGTCCCCCATAAACCGTTTTAAATGTTCATTTCTATTCGTTAAATCTTGATGAGCTTCATATAATTTATCACTCATAACATTAATACTATTGGCTAAATCGCCAATTTCATCGTTTGTTTTCACTTTTGCTTTCTTAAATTCTAGATTGGAAATATCTTCTGCAACATCGCTTAATTCTTTCAACGGTGTTGTAATCGTTTTTGATAATATCCAAACAAGTACAATGACAAGAAATATTGAAAAACCAAAAATATATATATTAAATGTATTAAGTGTCTCGATTAGTTCATTCGAGTGTGCAATAGATACTCCTACTAAGATTAACATTTCATTTTTCGAAATAAATTTCGCAAAAAAGCTCGCTTTTAGCTTCTCTTGATCATATAATTTATTTGCTTGTCCAGAAGTTTTTACTTTCATTACGTCTTCTTTTGTAATCCAAAACTTGTTCAATGTTACTCTTTTTTTTATAAGCCCAGAGCGTAACGATTCATTAATTTCATCCTCTGTATTTTTTATAGGAGTATACACAATTGTTACGTTATTCTCATTCTCAATTTGATTTATAGTAGCTGTTAAGTGTTCAACAGACGAAGACTGGATTTGATCTGTAATGATATTTAACTTTTCTCGTGTTTTGTATATATTATATTTCGGTAAAAAATAGTTCATTAACAATAATGAAATAGTAAATATAAGAACGATTGTTAACGATATACTAACAAAAAGTTTTTTACCAAGCTTATTCACGTTCATCCTCCAAACTGTAACCTAAACCACGGTGCGTTTTAATAATATCTTCCCCTATTTTTTTTCGCAATCGTCTAACATGTGTATCCACTGTTCGCTCATCTCCAAAATAATCAAATCCCCATACAATATCTAGTAACTTTTCACGTGTTAATATTGTACCTTTATGATTTAAAAAACATTTAATTAATTCTAACTCTGTTTTTGTAATTTCTAATTCTTTATCACTTTTATATACTTTATTCTTTATCAAATCTATTTTTAGATTTTGAACTTGTATGACTTCATCTTGATTCAGTAGTTTTTTAGCTCTTGTAAGTAAAATCCCCGGATGAAATGGCTTTTTCACATATTCATCCGCCCCGCTTTGTAAGGCCACAAGTTCATCTTCATTTTCACTTTTAGCAGTAAGCATCAATACTTTCACACTCGAGTTCTTTTTTATTTCCTGGCATACAGTGATTCCATTCCTTTTTGGCATCATCCAGTCTAAAATTGCTAAATCAATTTTCACTTCATAAAATATTTCAAGTGCTTCTTCTCCATCCTTTGCTAAAAGAACTTGGAACCCTTCTTTCTCAAAATAAGCTTTTAAAATTTTAAGCATATCCTGCTCATCATCTGCGATTAATACTCTCACTCGTACCTTCCTCCATTAAATATCTATATGCGCCTTATAAATTGTAATCATTTTCATAACAAAGTAAAATGAATTTCCTATTTTACTTTGTTATGATACAACTTTTTTGTTACACGAATGTGACAAAAAATATTTATAGGGTTTGAGGGTATAGTAAATATGAGGTGTTGTTCCATGTTTAAAAAAATAGGATTCGTTTTTCTGTTTTCGTTTTTATTATCAGCAAATGTTTTCGCAGAAACAAATAAACAAATTGAAGTATTTGATTGTCAAAAGGAAATGGTCGTGCAAAAGCAATCTCTAGACACAGAAATTCAAAAAGAGGCGATACAATATGCAAAATCAATTACCGGAGCATTTAAAAATCTAAATGTTGTCCCTAAAACTGGACATATAGTGAAAATCCCTTTATCTAAACCTGTAGTCATCACAAATCAATGGATACATACAACGATAGATGAAGTTCTTGTACTCCTTCCGCTTAACGAAAAGCCATATATCATGATTTATGATGATGAAAATAATCCACACTTTTATTATGTACAAGGTCATCCTGAAAATTTATTAAAGCATTTGAAAGTTACATCATCATAATCACTAATAGAAAGAGAAAGATTCCATAAAACATCGTCTATGGAATCTTTTTTATAATTTTACATAATGGGTTGATCCTTTATATTCTTCACTTTTCAGAAATCCATTTGAAGTGTAAAATGGACTAGCTCGTTCTGTGTCTGTATATAGAACGACAATTTGAAAATGTTCTCTTGCATCAGATAGTATCCTCTTTAATAATAAGTTTCCTAGCCCTTTCCTTCGATATGCTTTGGAAATATAAAACCTTCTTAACCGTCCAATCGTTTCAGTTTTCGTATATGGATATTGATTTAATCCACCAATTCCAATTAGGGGTTCAGCCGAGATACGTGTAAAAACGGGTCATAATCTGTATTATATTTCCATTATTAGTTTTTCAGCTAAAAATATCTACCTCACGATTAACAAAAAGCCGATTACCTATGAAGTGCACCCCGATTGTTAGACTGCGTCTAACAATCGGGGTGCACTTCACTATACGCTAAGGAATCGACTCTTTTATGTTCTTGCTTTGCTATATAATTATTTACAATATAACCATTTAAAAATAGGTGCAATTAACACCTATTTTGTATTTATTTTAGCAATTAAATTAGCACCCAAATTGGTGAGCTTTTGATAATATCCGTTTATCACTAATTTGTCCTAACGGTTTCTTGGAGTTTTTCCATTACCCTTGATAAAGCTAAAATTGAATTTGCTGTTTCAAATTCCCCAACATTTAAAGAATGGTTTGCATTTTTGACAACATCAATCTTTAAATTCGTTTTACTTAATTGGTCAATTTGATTTGAATTGTATTGGTGATCTTTGTCCCCTATAACTAAAAACCCTTCCTGATGACTATTCAAGATTGAGTCTAAAATCGCATCAAACGTCATTAGAGGGGTAAGTAATATCATTTTTGACTGTAAGTATTCCTCTCTCTTCATTAAGTCATTCGCAATTAGGATTGTTCCGAGTGATTTTCCTAAAAACATCGAATTGTTGTATTGCCCATTTTTTAACACTTCAAAAATTACAGGATTAATATCCTCCATCATTATTTTAGTTATTTCTTCTATATTATTTTTCATTATCTGTTCATCATAGGAGTAATGGATATGTACAACATCGATTTTGTTTTGGAGCATTACCATCGTCGAATAATAAAACAAGGGTTTATCGTAATTGTAACCTGAACCTGAAAACATAAAGCAAATCGTTTTGGAACCTTTCTCTATATGTGTATAACGAATCACTTTGTCGTTTATGTGTATCTCCTTTTTATTCCCTTTTACCGTTTTCCCCTCCGAAACTTTTATAATATTATTACCCGTTCAGAATTTATAATTTCACTTTTATTTCATCATAAATATGAAAAGAATTCTGCCCTCACCTTATACAGAATGAATATTCACACTACTATTCTTCAAGGTTAAACTAATTTCAGTTTAAAATAGTCAATTCCTTTAGTTATCATTCAACTCTTCTAGTGACTTTCTCAAGTAAAGCATCCTTTAGCTGAATAAGATTTATTTATTTATTATTTCCCATCAATCGCTTAATTGTTCTTATTTGTCCACGATGATTAATTTCGTCTTCCATAACATGAAACCACAAGTAGTAATTATTATAAGGCACACCATTACCCCACTTGTCTTCCTCGAACAACCAGCTATCTTGTTTCGACTTCAGATATGTTAGTGTATTTTCTCTAACTTGTGATAATTCATTCAAATAATAATCTAAAGATTGTTTTTTTATTACTTCTCTTGCTTTGTCTCCAAGTTCTAAAGAAATTCGCCACTTTAGATATTCATTTTCAGTTAAATCTCTTTTTTCAAATGAGATAACTTGATGAACAAACTCTATCGCCGCAATATGTGATAAAAGAGAACCAATAGTGTTTGAACTACCGTTTGATAAGAAATCTAAATCACTTTGGCTTAAATTGGAGATTTCACTCAATGTAACATCTCTTGTATGTTCAAGCATCGTTACAAGTTCCCCAATCTTATTTGAATAGTTTTCTCTTGAAATTATTCTATAATCTATCATATATCTCCCTCCAATTAATGCTAAGCATAAGTTTACCAATAAAATAAAAAAAACAAAGTCTGAAAATTTGTAAAAAATAATGATATAATTTAATTGAATATATAGAAAAAGGCAACCTGTTTTTATCAGTGTTGCCTTTTTCTTTTTTCTAATTACACTATATACTCTCCAATTCAATATCGCATGATCATGGAGCTTAATTAAAAAGGGAAAGCCGTTAGGATTTATTTGGTATGCTTTTAAATAATTTTAGGTTGATGAGCACGTGGCGCTATCCTTAGCAAGAGATTGTTGCACAGCCATTTTTGAGATACATCTTTTTCATTCCAAAAGGTACAGCTTTTGGTACGGTATAGGGGTACAGCTGAGATATGTTAATTAAATGACTACAAAAGTGACGATTTTTTACATTTTTGAAAATTATGGTATGTTTTGTTTTCATTTGGTAAGTTATTAGTAGTAAATTACAAATGCAACAGGGAGGAATACTATGAAATATGTACTAGAAACATCTAACTTAATAAAAATTTATGACTCAAAAACCGTAGTCGATTCCATATCATTGCAAATAAAAAAAGGTGAAGTTTATGGTTTATTAGGTGAGAATGGTGCTGGAAAAACAACAACAATTAGGATGATTATGGGTCTATTAAAACCAACAAGTGGGGACATATATATATTTGGAAATAAGCTAGATATTAATAATCGTTCCTTTTTTGGGAATATCGGATCTATTATAGAATATCCAGGTTTTTATGGGAATTTAAGTGCAAATGATAATTTGAAAATTAGTAGTAATTACATGGGAGTTAAAGATTCTAAGGCCATCGACCGTGTTTTAAATATAGTTAATTTGCAAAACGTCCAGCATCAAAAAGTAAAGAATTTCTCTTTAGGAATGAAACAGCGATTAGGGATTGCTCGTTCATTGTTACATAATCCAGATGTATTATTATTAGATGAACCAACAAATGGCTTAGATCCAACTGGAATTAAAGAAATACGAGAACTACTCACTGAATTAGCTAGAGAACATCAAAAAACAATTTTAGTATCTAGTCATATACTTAGTGAAGTACAACAATTAGCAAATAAAATTGGAATTATACACAAGGGGAAACTCTTAGAAGAAAGTTCTATGGATAAATTAGAGGATAAATTCGAAAAATATGTAAGGATTAAAGTTAACAATATTAATAAGTGTGTTGAGATTTTAAAAGAAAACATAAAAGATTTAGATTATCAATTTTCTAATACAGATATTTTGATAAATCATTTTGAAGGAAATACTGCAGAATTAAATAAATTATTAAATTATGCAGGAGTCGATGTTTATGAAATTGTAACCGTAAAACAAACATTAGAGGATTATTTCATGCAAATAACAGGAGGGATTAATCGATGCAATCTATAATAAAATCTGAACTTATTAAATTCAAAGGTTCTAAATTAATATATATTACTACCGTGTTGCAATTGATTCCTATAGTACTTGTATTTTTTATTTACGCCTTTAATCCTAAATATTCTATTACTGAAACAGGTTGGGGCGAATACTATAAGACAATTTATATGTTTTTTAACATTATGACAGGTACTGCTATTTTTTATATTTTTGGAGGATATATATTTTCTAGAGAATATCAAGAAGGAACAAATATTATTTTATTTACAAGTCCTATTCCTAAATTAAAATTTTATTGTGGTAAATTGCTAATTGTATTTAGCTTTATTGTTTTTACAATGGTTATACTGCTCTTTCTTCCTTTCTGTCTAGGTACGTTAATTACTGACCTTCCTTTTACATATGGTTTATTTATTCAACAGCTTAAAATAGTTTCATTAATGGCAATTATGCATTTTTGTTTAATACCTATAGCATCTTTTTTTGCAATTAAGTGGAAAAACTTTCTTTCAGTAGTCTTGTTGATGTGTATAGTTTTATTTTTGAATTTAATTTTAGTTAATGTACCTGGAAACGTATTGTATCCCTGGATAGTACCACTAATATTCAGTCCTCATGACGGAATCGGAAGAACTTTTATTAATTATCCTATTGGTGTTTGTAGTATTTCCTTTATTTTCGTAGTAGGTTTAATATTATCAATTTATGAATATAAAAAAGTCAATTGAATTCTTTAAATGGTTTCTGTGAAATTAGTGTGAGAGTCCTAAATTAATAGGACTCTTTTTTTTTCGAGGTAGAAGGATGGAACCGTCAAGAAGAATTGGTTTAGCAGTCACAAACGCTTTGGGGATTATGTAATTGATTTACAAAAAATCTCTCACCCAATAGAAGAAACAATCCCTCTATAAGCTCAATAGGTCATAGTTGGAAATAAAAGTAAGACTACGACCTATTTTCACACGTATCTCGGCTGTACCCCAATTAGAGCATCGCCTTGAAAAACACCATATAAGCCTTCCCCTACCTTACTAAATGTGTTCGTTTTGCTTTTGTATTCATTTACTAATTTCAGAAGAAAATGAAATCCTTCTTCTTTACTTTCTTTTAACAGTTACTGCACGCTTTTTCTGACTCTCTCAGCCATAACCGATACTAAAAATTTCGGAAGTATTAACTGTCGTTTTATTCTTTTAGGCTGTGTTACTAACCTATATAACCATTCTGTACCAGTATCCCTCATTAGTTTCGGAGCCCGTTTTACCGTGCCGGATAAAATATCAATCATACCTCCAATACCAATAGATAAAGGTACGTTTAATTCTTGAAGATTTTCATAGATGAATACCTCTTGCTTAGGAGATCCTAACCCTACCAATAGTAAGTGTGGTTCAAATTTTTGAATTCGAAGTTTGATTTCTTCTATTTGCTCATTTTTGACAAAGCCATGTTGTCCTTCAAAAGTAACATGTGGAAAACGTATGTTTAAATTCTCTAACGCTTTCTCATTATTTTCTGGTGCAGCACCAAAAAGAAATACCCGGTATCCCTCTTGATTACAATACTCTATTAAATCATGAGTTAAATCTGCACCGGTAACACGCTCTTTCAATGTTCCTTTTAAAATTTTTGAACCGAGTATCACGCCTATTCCATCTGCTGTTATTAAGTCCGCTGATAACAAAATCTTTTTAAAACGTACAGATTCAGCTGAAGTTTCTTTAGCAGACATTACAATTTCGGGATTTGCCGTAACAATAAACTTTGGTTTATTTTCCTTTTCAGATAACCAATTTTTTAATAAATCTATTACTCTCTTATACTCTAAGCTACAAAATGGTATGCCTTTTATGTACTGTTGTTCCATTTCTTACATACACTTCCCCTATGTGTTCTCTTATAATAAATGACTTAAACTTCCTCTTGTACAAACTGTAAATACTCATCAATATCCTTATTTATTTGAAGTAATGCTTTCTCCCAAAACTCATTATCAGCAAGGTCGATGTGAAAGTATTGTTTCACCAACTCTTCGACTGGGCGTTTTCCAGTCTCACACAAGAATTTTTTGTATTTAGAATGAAACTCACTACCATCTTGTTTTGCAATTTCTAATAATCCTAAACTTAGTAGATAACCAAATGTATATGGATAATTGTAAAAAGGAACACTCGCTGTATAAAATTGACCATATTTCATCCAAACAAAAGGTTGATATTCTGTTAAAGAATTTCCATAAGCTGCTTTTTGTGAAAGTATAGATAATCTCTCTAATTCATCCGCACTTAAATGTCCCTTTTGACTTTCTTCATAAAATGTTTGCTCAAATTGAAATGAAGCTCGAATGGCCATTACATAATTAAAGCTATTTCTGATTTTCCAGCTAAGCAATGATTTTCTCAGTTCTTCACTTTCTGCTATTTTAACTAAGTAATCTACAAGTACCATCTCAAAGAAAATAGATGCTGATTCTGCCATACACATTGGAAGGTAGTCATCTAAAAAAGCAGTAGACTGCTCATTGCTCATTACATAAAAATGCCATGCATGCCCTAATTCATGAGCTAATATTCTTACACTATCAATTGTTTCATCATACCGTAATGAAATTCGAGATTCTCCTTCACTTAAAAAAGGAGCGCAAAATCCACTAGGTGGCTTATTATCTCTTGGCTCAGCATCAACCCAACCATTCATAATAGCGTGCTGTGCAAATTGAGCTAGTTCTTCATCGATATCCTTTAAGGCCTCATATATATTTTCTACTGCTATTGAAAACGGAATTTGAACCTGATTATTTTCTTCCAATGTCATCAAATCATGCCAAGTAAACGTCTCCTTACTTCTTTTATGAAACGCTATAACACTCGATAACTTTTCAAGATTCCCTTCAATAGCATTCCACATTTCCAATAATGCATTTTTAGAAATACCGTTTGCTTGAAGCGATTGTGACAATACCTCCTTTTCTTGTAACAGGTTACTTTTTAGGTTACGCAATCTACCTATTTGATTAAGTACGCTAGCAAATACTGTTTTCTCCTTTTCCAATGCCTCTGTAAGAGAAGAAAATACCGCTAATCTTTCATGATGAGTTTCACCATTCATCGCAAGATAATTTGCTTTTCCAAATGATAATATCTCGTTATTATGATGTACTTCTAATCTATTTCGTAATTGTATGTACATGTCTTCCCAAGCTTTTAATTCATTTTCTATAAAGTTGATATTTTGATTTTCGAAGAAGTTACTTTTTTCATGATTCGATTCTTGTAGTAATAAACGAACCTCTGTTTTCAACTTATTTATTTTTGTATGAGGTAAAGCAGCTGTAAATTCATCTGCGTGTTCAGCAGAAAGACAATAAAAGTAATACTCTGCCTTTTCAATTCTTTGTATAATTCTTGAGAGGATTGCTGGGTCGCTATTTTCTTTATATGTTCCTATTAATTGTTCGATTATCTCTATTTCTGTAGAAAACGTAGGATCTTTTGTTTCAGGATATAACCTTTCCAAATCCCATCGCGTTGGATGATTGATCATTTGATTCATTTTATAGCCTCCTGTTTTTACAGATAGTTACAATAATGCATTCATTAGCTAATTATATATGAATCACTTAAATTTCAACATCTTGAAATATTCCGACTTTTGTGCAGGTATTTTAAATAGTATTACTTTCACTCCTTTCCTATTCTATTTCTTCTTATTTATATAGCGTGTATTTACTACCTTTTCTTTTTGATATATATACACCAAACACATCAATACAACTACAATCGGAATGGCAATTACATCACCAATAAACGGATATACCATTACGCAACATGTGAATGCTGTTACAGAAAAAATCTTTCCTAGTCTATTCTTGATTAGCTTTATTCCCGCTGCAGTACCTACAATATATGTAACAATTCCTAATGAATTAGGGATTAGCACTAATTGATCTACGCGAATATGAAAAAAGAAGCTTATTAAAAGCACTGTTATTGCGATGAAACCTACTATCATTAAAGCATTCGTTGGTGTATTGCTTTTGTTATTCAAATACCCCAGATATTCAGGTGCAAATTCTTCTTTTCCTAGAGAATAACCCAGCCGACTCATACTTGCTATACATGCATTTGTTGTACCTAAACAAATTATAAAAGCTACCAATCCAACTAACCATACAAATTGGTCACCTAATGTATTTTTTATAACGATTACAAGAGCAGTACTATTATCAGACTTTATAGAATATGCTCCTGTCCCAATTACTGAAATAGCAATTCCTATATAAATAAGGCCAATAATAATAATCGCAGCACCTGTTGAAAAAATGATATTTCTTTTTCTCGGAGATTTGAATTCAGGCGCTAAACTTGAAATTGCTTCCCATCCAAAAAAAGACCAAAATATTAATAATGTAGCATGTAAAATAGGGTGTATTTCATTTAATGAAATGTTTATATTTATGTTTTCCATTTCAATATAAGGCAATGAACAAACAATTGTTATGAGTAAGATAAGAAAAGTTAATACACCTATACATACTTGAAATACTCCACTCATTTTTAACCCGAAGAAATTTGAACAAATAAGATGATTTTTCATTGGATATTTATGTTAATATCACTATAAAGATTGTGAAGAAATGTACTTAAACTAACGATGCAGGTTAGTTGCAGAAGGAGAAAGACTTTTAATCTACCTTTTTTCTTTCATCCCCTATTCAGAAAATTTCGATTCAAAAGTGGGATATTATGTTAAAGTGGGTTTGTGTAATTACTTAACTAACTGACAGGTTATTTGAAGAGAGGTATTTTTCCCCTTATCTATGGAACTGGTCGATAAACTCTAAAACATCTCCTCTCTCTAATACCAAAGAGCTGTAAAACATAAAAAGCATGGCTACGAAAATACTAGGCACCTAAATGAGTTTGATAATAAAAGAGAAGTTCTTATTAGATTTTAGTAGAAGGGATGGATGAAAATGGATATTAGGAAAATGCGATATTTCATAATGGTGGCAGAAGAATTGAATTTTAGTCGTGCAGCAGAACGTCTTAGGATGGCACAACCTCCTCTAAGCCAAGAAATTCGTAAATTAGAAGAAGAATTGGGAGTTCAACTTTTTCATCGAACAAAAAGAATGGTTGAACTTACGGATGCTGGGAAGATATTTTTAGAAGGATCTCAACAAACACTGTTTCAATTAGAAAGAGCCATAAAAGAAACACAACTTGCAGCTGAAGGAAAAATAGGGAACTTAATAATCGGTTTTGTCGATTCCACAGAAATCGTTATAGAAGTTCTTAATAAATTTCGAGAACGCTTTCCTAAAATCCATCTTATATTGCGTGAAATGACAACGGAGCAGCAACTAAAAGCACTCTATGAGAAACAAATTCATATTGGATTTATTCGTTCTAAACAGAACAACGGGATACTATCTTCTGAAGTTTGTTCTGAAGAATCTTTAAGATTGGTTTTACATCAAGATCACCCTTTCACCTCATTGCCCGAAATTCCACTCCAATTGTTAATTGATGAACCATTTATTTTGTTTCCTCGTCATTTTGGTCCGAATTTTTATGATTTAATTATTAACTATTTTGGGGATCATGGTGTAAGTTTAAATGTTGTTCAAGAAGCTGTTCAAATGCAAACTATTGTTAATTTAGTTGCAACAGGAATGGGAGTTTCTGTCGTTCCATCGTCGGTGGAAAGTTATAAACGTCCTGGGGTTATCTATAAAAAAATCCAAGAGACTACACCAAAAGTAAATCTATATGTTGGATGGAGACAGGATGAAAAATCTGCAGTAGTAGATCATTTCTTAACAGTTGTTAGAGAGGTGTATTCGATTTTACAACTTGATCACCAAGAATAAAAGCCCACCCTGATGGGATGGGTAGTAAAATATTACAAAGGAAGAATGCTAATTTAACTTAAGTTTTAAAGTAAGACTACAAAGATTTTGTATATATTTCTGATTAAGTCACGTGCAAAAACTTAACCTGTTTTACTCGGATCGTACTCAACGAAACCTTCTAGTACTTTGTCAATCTGATTCATTATTTCAGGTTTCAGTTTGACATCAGAAGCGAACACATTCTCTCTTACCTGTTCCGGTCTCGAGGCACCGATAATTGCTGAGGAAACATTCTGGTTTTGTAGTACCCAAGCTACTGCGAGTTGAGCGAGGGTAAGATCAATCTCTTGTGCGATGGGTTTGAGCTTCTGGATAGCAGTGAGCACATTGTCATTCATCCAACGTTGTGCAAGATTATAAAAAAATGGTTTGCCAGCAGGAGAATTAGCACGTGATTGAGTTGGTACTGGTTTTTTGGGGTGATATTTTCCAGTGAGAACACCTTGTGCGAGAGGCGACCATACTACTTGCCCAAGTCCCTCACGTTGACAGGTTGGTATCACATCGGTTTCGATAACTCTCCACAACATTGAATACTGGGGTTGGCTAGCGATGAGCGGAATATTCAATTCCCGTGAAAGTGTTGCACCACGGGTGATTTGTTCTGCTGTCCATTCACTTACACCGATATAAAGCACTTTACCTTGTCTTACAAGATCTGCGAAAGCTAACATCGTTTCTTCAAGAGGAGTAGTTGGGTCAAATCTGTGTGCATAATAGACATCAATATAGTCGGTCTGTAACCGACGCAGCGATGCATTACAATTTTCTAGAATATGTTTTCGTGATAAACCTTTATCGTTTTGCCCATTCCCAGTCGGATGGCACACCTTTGTACATAGTTCAATGCTCTCCCGTCGTATACCTTGTAAAGACCGGCCGAGTACTTCTTCAGCTTTAGTGTCTGAATAAACATCAGCAGTATCGACTGTTGTTATACCGACATCTAGTGCTGCTTTAACACACTCTTTTGCAGTATCCTCATCTACTTTACCCCCATGATTTATCCAGTTTCCGTATGCAATCTTGCTTATTGTTAATCCGCTATTGCCAAGTTTACTAAACTCCATTCTAGTTCCTCCTTTTAAAAGTGCTATCTTCATTATAAAGACCACATTTTAATACGGATAATATATTATTAATAATGAATTAATATAAAATTTATATAAGAATGCAGTGCCCTTCTGTGTAATCAGAAGTTTGCAAGGCTATTGGGTATTACCACATCGCTATCAAGCCAATAATGATGCCTATCTAGGTTTATTTGGCATGCACATTTTTAAGAGTGTACCTCTACTTTAAGAATATCTTATTTCTGATAAACGGAAGTTCATTTTGTTTTTGTTCTTAAGTTGATGGGCATAGAATTTTATAACACCCCTAAAACAAAAAATTGTACATTTTCACCGGGAGATGCCAATTTTCTCGTTTTGGGGTATTTGCTTTTCTTAGGTTGATTGTGATGGGAGTAAACGCCAAAAAAGGAGTGATTCTTATGATCACTCCTTTCTACTTTAAAATTTACCCAGGTATGATTTTACTTATTTATTTCCAAATTTCATTTGCCCATTCAGGATGATCAATAAATGGATTACGATTATGTTGATATTTTGTAAAAATAACTTCATTACGCTTTCGTTCCAAATCATCGACAGGGTCTTGTTCATTCCATTTTAGTAAAACAGATAGTTTCCCCATATATGGATCTTTATTGTTATTCACTTTTTCATTAAGCTCTAAATCTACTTCGCCATTGTCTCCTTCATAACGAACAGCCATGTAAAATAACATTCTAGCAATATCTCCTTTTACACTATCACGAGGTTCCCAAGAATCACTATCGTATTTACATTCTGTTGCTTCTGAATGACTCACACCGCCATTATCAAAATCCAAATTCCCACGTGAACTATTGACAGATACATCCGTAGCTCTTAAATGGTGAAGGTCCGTTCCTGGTCCTGCAGCTGTCCCAAAATCACCGTGAGATTTTGCCCAAACATGCTCTCGGTTCCAATTATCGACCCCTGAACCATTTGTAAATTTCCCTTGCGAACGTCCTGTATATAAGAGAAGAACATTGTTTTTATTATTTGGATCTTCATCAGTATCTCTTAGTGCTTCCCAAACCGCACTGTATGATATCTTTGTATGATTATCAATAATATTATGAAGCTCCTTTTTTAATTCTGAACCCGCTTTTCCCTTTGCGCTATTATAATATGTATCATCATAATTTTTTACAGTAACCTCTTGTGTTAAAATCATCTCTGCTTTCGGAGACGCAGACACTACTTCAGCATATGTAGTATCTGTAAATGATAAGGACGAGGAACCTAAAATAAAGAATGAAGAAATAGCAACCATACTTAGTTTTATTTTTTGAAATGGCATATACACAAATCCCCTTTAAAATTAGATGCTAGTTAATGAACAAAAAACTCATTCTAAATACATGAAGTATTATTAAAATATATAAATTTTTCTTTCTCTCTTCTAGGAAATCCTATTCAGCCTGTATAAATTTCCATGCTTTTGGTTGATCCGTTTTCTTTCCTAACACAATCCAGCTCTTCCCTTTACCATTTTCTTGATAATTTACTGGGTATCCATCTGTATATAGGTAATATTCAGCTGAATTATTCGGATTTGGATACACTTTAAACTGTGCAGTATTTGCTTTTTGTTTCGCAAGATGTACCCAATTTGTCATGTTGGAGTAATTAAGAAATACGTAATTATCATAGTTGGATTGCGTCATTTTCAGCAGTACACTTTCTCCGCGATGGAGGATTCCATTATTCTCTTTATCAAATACAAACTGAACAGGTGTACCGTGAACTTTATTATCATCTACATGATTAGATAATAGTGCGTAATCATTCGCAGCATATACTTCAAAGGTCAAACCTCTATTTAGAAACTCACTTGGTACTACGAAGTATTTTTTATTATCTTGTATTGCTTCTCCTTTAGAATCTTTTACTATCGTATTTTCAATATCTTCAGCAGCAGTATTTCCAACAAATGTGTTAAACCATAAATGAATAAATCCCGCTGTATTTCTTTGAGCTTTTTCTAAACTTCTCTGAACAGCTGGCATAACTTCTTCTTGCCAAAGAGTATTGTTTCCTTTATTATAGTGAGATTTAATCTCGTCATTGGTAATGTTCCCGATTTCCACTTTTGCGAGTTTCGCTGTTTCATGGATCCACTGTTTTGGATCATTAGAATTCACTAAATTATATACGCCCTCACCATCAGATACTTCATACTGTGTCTGAATTGTCGTCACATAATTTTCAAAAGCGCTATGAAACTTTAAAGCACTCATGTCGACGGCTGTAAAATTAGCAGCATGCATTGGCTGAGTAGCATCTGTGAAGTAGTGCGTCGCAACACCTAAATAATAAAAAGCTTGTTTTCGGTCATCCTTCTTAAAGTATTCACCTGCTAATTTAAAATATTTATCTCCTTGCGAGAGAGCTGTTGGTTCTTCTTCTCCTTTATAGTTCTTTCTCGTATCAGGATCGTAGAAGTGAGATTTCCATCCTCCCTTAATTAGCCCATCAATGCCTATCGTACCTGTACCGCCATCGTTAAATTCATCAAGGTAATCGGCATCATAAAGACCTCTTTCAAATAACTCCTTATATTCAGGAGTATTTAAAAATTGTAATTCATTTGCTTGAACCGTCTTATCTTGATTACGACCCATAATTTGAATTGCGTTTCGTGCAATCCATAAATGTGTGCTTTCATTAGGATGGTGCGGATGCTCCGCAGACCATCTTTTCACACGTTTGTGCTCTTGGTTTTCCTGTTTCATTACTTCGTCAATTCCACAAGCATATGTTTCTGTTGGAATTGTCATTGCAATAGAAGATATTGCTGTTACAAAAGCTAGTGTACATAATTTCTTTTTCATACGATTCTCCTAAATTTCAATTTCATCAATAACGTAAACGATTTTACTTTTAAACAAAAATACCCTTCCACATTAAAAATGTAGTTTAATAATAACCTATATATTTCAATTTTTTTATGCAATTATACATATTTAGTTGCTAGCTAAAAAGACTACAGTTTATCGATGATTGAAATCAAAAAATATTTATTAAATAAGAAAGAGGGACGAATATGATTTTGAGAACAAATGACAAAAAGGCGCGAAAAACAGTAAGATATGTTGCAGGATTTGTTATACTTTTAATACTAGTATCCTTTATATATCAATGGAATAACGGTTTAGAGATTGATACGACTGAGAGAGTTTCTTTTATACTAGTTCTCACTAGTTTCCTTTCTACCTTCTTGCCTGTTAGAAAAAAAGCTAGTGAATAATAAAAAAGTTACGTCTGCTACTGTAAATCGTTTGTATTACATATATTCTTTATTGCATTTGATATATTAATTCCTCCTACGATGTTATCCTCATCTATTTCGCACAAAACTATGATTGTAAAAAAAAAGATTGATCAAAAAGATCAATCCTTTACTCTACTTCATTTAAGAAGAACAATGTTAAAACACCTGGTCCTGTATGCGCACCGATTGCTGCTCCAATTGTATTTACAATAAACACATCACAGCCAAATTTTTCAGTAATTAACGCTTTTAATGCATTCGCAGTTTCTAAATCATCACCATGTGTAATGCCAACTGTTTGACCTTTAAGGTCTTTTCCTCGCTCTTCCATTATATCGACAATTCGGCCTAAAACTTTCTTTCTACCTCTAATCTTTTCAAGTGGTACAAGCTTTCCTTCTTCCACATTTAGAATCGGCTTAATATTTAATAAACCACCAATAAATCCAGCTACCTTACTTAAACGACCACCTCTAACAAGATACTGCAAATCAGCAACTGTAAAGATATGCTCCATATGTTTTGTTAGAAAAGCAATTCGTTTCAAAATTTCTTCTTTTGATGCACCTTCTTTAGCCATTTTCGCAGCTTCTAATACAACAAGACCTTGACCAAGTGAAGCGCATTTTGTATCAATAATTTCTAAATCGAAATCTGCATATGTTTCTTGTACTTCTTCTTTAATCACTACTGAAGATTGATATGTACCAGAAAGTTCAGAAGAGAAAGCTACATATATACAAGGTGTACTTTGCTTTGCATATGTAACGAACTTTTCTTGGAATGTTTCTAATGATGGCAGCGATGTCTTAAATACCTCGCCTTCTCTCATCTTTTGTAATAATTGAACCGAATCTAATGTTACTCCATCTAAATACTCTGTTTCTGCCTCATCATATACACGGAGTGGAATCAAATCTATATCATAAGCTTGCAGCAATTCTTTTGGTAAATCAGCAGCACTATCCGTAATGATTTTAACGCTCATTTTTAAACCTCTATTCTATTATAAGTATACTAAAATAAGAACAATTACCTTTAAATTATATACGTAAAACACTTATGAAGAAAGAGAAAGTATTATTAAACTATTCTATATTCTATGCGTGGAATGTGGAGAAATTAACTTCATGATCAAATCAATTTCTCAAACGAGTTATATCTAATTGAACCAAGTACCATTATTTCATTACAAATCATTTTGTTTCCTATACAATAGAAATATCAGAATTTTTCAAGGAGTGTATTTTTATGAAAATAAAATTTGCTTCACCAGAGGATTTAGAATGGATTAACAGTCAGTATAAATCAGTTGGATTTGTGCCAAGTGATTTAAAAAAAGATAAAGTGGCAATTGTGACATACAACGGAGAATATGTTGGACTTGGACGTTTAGTTAAAATTGATCAAAGCACGTTAGAAATGGGCGGTATTTATATACTTCCTAAATTCAGGGGCTATAAATTAGCAGGCGATCTCCTTTCTTTCTTAGTAGACGAAGCAAAGCAATCCAATGTACCTAATATTTATTGCATTCCTTTTGAAGAACTGGCAGCTTTTTATAAAAAATATGGTTTTAAAGAAATTAATACTGATCAAGAGGGTGTTCATCCTACTGTATTAAATAAATACAATTGGTGTTTACGGGAATATGATAAAAATGTTTTGTTGTTTAAATTATAAGCACTTTTAAATTCAAACTTCATTTCATACCATTATTTTCTTCTTCAAACAAAAAGGCAGCATGTACAATTATACATGCTGCCTTTTCATCTATGAACAATCCTTATATATTAGTTTTTATCCATCTGCTTTAGTGCTTTTTTAGGAATTTCATTTTGTTGGACTTCTTCATATGTTGAAATCCCTTTATATCCCTCACTATTTGGTTCATCAAATACATACACACGTAAAAAAGCATTTAGCTTTAAATTTTTATTAGCATCGAACTTAATACTCGTCTTATTTCCATCTTTATCATATGCAATTACGTTATACTCGTAACGCTTCCAAGTAGGATCATCTTTATCTACCTGATATTCTTTTCCGTTCTCCGTAATATGAACATACATTTTATCTTTGCCCAATTTTTGCTTCATTTCAGCTAAATCCCAATCAAAGCTTACAAAAGCAGTCATTAAAAGACCTAATAATACGAGAAAAGCAATCAAAGTTATTAACAGTTTCTTCATGTTTTCAACCTCTTGTTTTAATAGTATGTGACACCTCGTATACTATCAGAAACCTTATGATCTATTTATCTATTTTCCTTACAAAAACCTTACACTTTTGTAATAAATTCGAACCAATTTTGAATTAGCAAGGATTTCCTTTCCCTTCACTGAATAGCACTTCTCCTACCCGAACTTTTGGATGCGAATATTATAATTGAGAATGATAATAAGGAAACAATTTCATCTTTCCACTAAAAAACGTTATAATAAACTGTAGCCTCTACGATTACGTTATAAAGGAGATTAAAAAATGGCTAAAATTAAAGTGTATCAAGTAAAAGAAGAAAATATGGATGCAGTAAAAAACATCATTGATGTTGAAGAACAAAACCCATCTACTGCAGATTTACAAAATCTATACACATGTGTATTAGATACAGAGGATATGGCATTGCCTGAATCATATATCGAAGAAGATATTTTAATCGATTCTATTGAAGTAATGGTAAATGTGTCTCAAAATAAATTAAGAGACCTAGGCACATACGATGTAATTGAAGTACAAAACAAAGGTAAAAAAACACAGATTTTATTATTAGCAGACGAAGAATATGAAGTAATCGAAGGTTAATTTGTAAAGTTACATACAAAAAAGCTCCTTTCTATTTGAGAAAGGAGCTTTTTTCTTCTATGCTTTTGATGTTTCAGCCTTTATCTTACCTTGTTCTTTCTTGTATACCATTCGTTCATTCCCCATAAAGAAAATAAACACGAATGCTAAACCTGCTGGAACTAACGCCCACATAAAAGTATGAACGATAGAACTTGAAAGGGCTTCAATAATTTTATCTAATATTTGTGGCGGAATTTGAGATCTTGCGCCTTCTGAAAGAATTGCTCTTGAATCCCCTAGAGCGTTGCTATTTATTCCGCCATCCATTCCTTTAAATGCTTCTTCTAATTGATCTTGAAAACCTGTTCTTTGAATCATACCAAATATTGTAATCCCAAGTGTCATTCCTAATGAGCGGATAAAGTTACTCGTTGAAGTTGCTGATCCGCGCTGGTTCATACCAAAGCCATGGATTGCAGCCATACTTAATACTGAGAATGAAAACCCTACACCAAAACCGATAATAATCATATAAAGGGTTAGCCATACACGACTTGTTTCTGGTGTTAATGTACTTAATAAGAACAATCCACCAAGCATAATTACAGCAGAAATAATCATGATATTGCGGTAACTTAACTTTGATGTTAAAAATCCGCCTAACTGTGCTGTAACGACTGATCCTAACATCATTGGCAATAGTAATAAGCCAGAATTCGTTGCCGATCCGCCATATACACCTTGAATGAACAAAGGAATATATACAGTTGCTGACATAAAAGCAGCCCCGTAAAATAAAGCGATAATTGTACTCATCCCGAATAAGCGCTGTTTAAACATTTCAAACGATATGATAGGTTCTACCACTTTTCTTTCAATAAAAATAAACATAATAATTAAAATAGCAAATGCCGCAAATAAACTTAAAATAAAAGTAGAGTCCCAATCATACTTCTGTCCACCAAGTTCTAATGCGAACATTAAACAAACAACTGCACCGACTAGTGTAATTGCACCAAACCAATCAATCTTTTGTTTTTGATGAACGCGCGATTCTTTATAAAAGAATACAATAAAAATAAGTGATAGAATACCAAGCGGTAAGTTAATATAAAACACCCAGTGCCAGCTAATGTAGTCTGTAATATATGCGCCAAGTAAAGGACCGAAAATACTAGATAATCCAAAGACCGCACCAAATAATCCCCCCATTTTCCCGCGCTTTTCGGGCGGAAAAATATCAAAAACAATAGTAAAGGCAATTGGAACAAGTGCCCCGCCACCAATACCTTGGATCGCACGATAAATACCTAACTGCGTAATATTTTCTGCGGTACCACAAAGTGCCGAACCAATCATAAAGACAATTAAGCCGAAAATAAAGAATCTTTTTCTACCATACATATCTGATAGTTTTCCGAAAATCGGCATTCCTGCCATTTCTGCTACCATATACGCCGATACAACCCAAACAAAGTTTTCTAATCCGCCTAAATCGCCAACAATTGTTCCCATCGCTGTAACAACAATGGTATTATCCATTGATGCCATTAAAATCCCTAGCAATAAACCAGCAACTACAAAGCTAAGTTTACTATTCTTTGCAACCATATATCTTGCTCTCCCTCTTACAACTATATTTGTTTATGTTCTTTTACAACTGATTTGCCTTTTTGATTAAAGCTAGTATGATATTCAACAACACTTATTTCACAGCCAGGGCCAATTGTAACATTGTTTCCCCTCACTACTTCAGCTATTGTATGCTCTAAATAAATGTCATCACCTTCAATAATTGATGTTTGAAGATTACCAGTATGGCTTGTAAAAGGAATAAATCTAGCTTTTTTTCGTACTGTAATCTTTTTCCCACCAATTTCTCTTACTTTACTTCCTTCATAACGCAAGATAATGTTAATATTTTCAGCATTTAAAAGCCCTTCACTTTCAAGACCACCCGTTAATAAAAATTCTTCAACTTCAATATCTTCTTTTACAGTCAGCCCTCCTTTAATGTCCACAAAGTTTCCGGATAACTTTCCATTCACTTCGAACATTCCTCGAATTTTTATTTTGTTAATGTGACAATCATTCTGCACTTGTGTATTACCATATACTTTCACATACTCAGCATGCAAACCACCTTGTACTTCACTATCTCCATACACAATATATGAATTTGTCGTCATATCACCACGAACACCGCTCGTTCCATATGCTTTAAATTCATTGCAGTTCACATCATTTGAAATTGTTCCTTCTCCTCGAATTTTCACTTTATTATAGATTCCACCTGATGAACTACCAGAACCATTCAATGTAAGACTATTTCGCTTTTCCATTTACATTCCTCTCTCTATAAAAAAATTAAACTTGCTGAATTTCTTTTACTTTTGCATTTTTATCGACATGAAGAACTCCCGTATATTCTATAAGTCCAATCTCACAATTCGGCCCCACTGTAACATTGTTACCTCTTACAGTTTTAATTTGCACGTAATCAATATCAATATTGTCACCTTCTAACAATTCAGCTTCTAAATGTGATCCAAACACCGTTTTAAAAAGCCCACTAAATGCTGTTGGTCTGTGTCTTACTTTAATTGTTTGACCACCTATTTCTTTTACTCTACATGTACCATGAATATCGATGTCAATTTCATCTGCGCTTAGTAAGCCACCAATTGTGAATTGCCCTTCTGACGAAAAGATATCTACTTCACAATTACCGTCAATAGTCGCTTGCCCACGGATTTTAAGCTCTTCTCCTGTCAAAGTACCACCAATTGTTCCTTTTCCAGCAATCTTTAAATTGTTAGCCTTTACATCTTTTGTAATCGTTGCTTTTCCATCAATTCGCATATTTTCAGTGCTTACTGTACCGTCAACTTTACCGGATCCACTAATTTTTGTGTTCTCGCTTTTTAAATCACCATTTACACTACCTGACCCATTACATTCAAATTCATCACAGTCAATATTTCCATTAACAGTTCCTTTTCCATTTAACTGTACTTTATGGAACTCTCCACCATTTGAAGAACCATAGCCATTTATAATTAATTTTTCTGTATGCATTATTTCTCCTCCACTACAATAGTTTTGATTTTAATGCTTCTGTATATTGCATGATTGTTAAACGTACGACTATCTTCGTACCTTTTTCAAAAAATAGATCTTCCACATTTGAAACTAAGAAACATGTAGCAATACCTAGTTTTCGAACCACAACTAATTCACTATTCTTTTGTTTCATGATTTCATAGTGCTCATGCAGCACTTGCAGTATCATCTTACCTTCTTCTAAACTAATTTCTCCAGATTGCAGTAATTCTTCTAAAATGTATACATAGAGAATATCAACAAATTGAAATTCTACCGGTTTATTCGTTTGTTCTATAAAAAACTGCACAACCGGTTCGGAGGCAATACCCTTTCGTATCATGTCTTCTTTCGTTAAAGAAACCTCTGTTACACTTGGTGAAAACATATTCGCTAATTCATCTAGAGACAAATCCTCTTTCATTGTTTGAATTTTATCAATACGTTCTAATATCTTTTCTTTCGGAAAAAATGTTTCTTGCCCTGTAAAAGTTGATTTTCTTACAAACCAATCTTCTGGTATTAAATTCTTTCTTTTCCACCTATATAGCTGTCCGTATGAAATACCAGTCAGTTCTAATAAATCCTTTTTTGAAATTAAATCCGTACTCAACTGTATAACACTCCTTCCTGATAACAATGTAACATAACACTGTTACACTGTAAATGGGTGTTTATAAAAAATGTGCGAAACAATGTTCAAAATCAAAATGTACTTCCATACAAAAAGGCCCTTTTGATTTTTCAAAAGAACCTTTATTAAATGCTTATATATTAAGGTTTAAACCATATATTATAAAAATCAATCCAACCTTGAGCGTTGATGATTATATTTTGTACTTTTTCATGTGTACGTATGTGTTGTTTATTACGATATAAAGGAACAATATGAATATTACGTAACAATGTATCCTCTATATCGCGTAACAGTGTAATTCGCTTTTCAAAATTAGGTTCAATAAAATATGAATGTAATTGCTCATTAAAATCCAGAGAGCTATGCTGATAAATAAAACTATTTTTTGAAAGAAACATATACAGAAAACTGCTTTCTGTTTGCTCGCTAATGGTAGCACTATCATGAATGATATCTGCTTGCTTTATCATTTGAACCTGTAATAATTCCTGTGTATCAAGAAAAGCTATTTCAATTACAATTCCATATTTGGCACATTCTTTTTGAATCCAATATGAATCTTCTACATGATCTTGTCCTTTAAATGTGTATAAATTTAATATTTCATTATTATACTTACTATTTTGAACCAAGATTTGAATATCCTCTTTTATTCTTGGCATAAAAAAATTCGTCAATAATAATTCCCCTGCTACCTCGCCACGCTCTCCCTCTAACTCACCTATTATTTTGCTGCTATGAATAATTTTATACAACGCTTTGCGAAATGTAATATCTTGCATAGGTCCTTGTTTCTCAGTGTTTAACGTTATATATGTTACATTGGATTCCAGTATAGAAAGTTCCTTATGATACTTTTCTAATTCTTTATGTTGCGCCTTTACGAAAACATCATATGTATCAATACTTTGTGGCACATTCCATAATTCAATCCGATCGAGAAAGGGTCGTTCACGAAAATACAAATCATGAGCTTCTAATACAAAAATAGACTCATTATTTTCACACAGTTTAAACGGTCCTGTTCCAATTAATTTGTCTTCCTCATCTTCCATTACAATAGAACACTGTTCTGAGCTTAAAGCATGTAATAACAATTGATTTTCCGTATGCAAGTGCATTTCTACAATATATTCATTTACAATACGAACACTTTCAACATGTTGAAGCATCCATGAATACGGATTATCCTCTTTATTCATAAACCTACCAAATGTATATACAACATCATGAGCTGTAAATCGTTTTCCATTATGAAATCGAACCCCCTTTCGTAAATAAAAAGTCCATAGTTTTAGATTGTCATTATATTCCCAATGAAAAGCGAGTCTCGGCTCTATTGTATTTGTGCTCTCATTAACATAAATAAGCGTGTCATATAGATGTTTTACCATATGACACTCCGAACGCATTGTAGCATATACAGGATCTAAAGAAATTTTCAGGTTCATTTCAACTTGTAAACGCAGTACATCTTGTCTTCCTCGAGAAGTCATTTCAATTTGATAACCAAATATCGAATCTATCCAAGCTTGGAATTGTTTTTCTAATATGGGGAAATATGAGCTATATTGCTCAACAAATGCTTTTCCACCCTTTACATCCCCTTGTTTCGTTATTTCTTTCCCCTGTTCTAAAATTAAAGAAATAGGATTTTTTTGAAACGATAACTTTGATCGATTCCCTCTTCCGCGTCCTGGAAACCAACAAATCCACGCTAACTCTTCTAATTTTTTTATAATAAATTTACTATTACGATCCGTACAAAACAATGTTTCCGATATATTTTGTAATGATATTTCTATTTTTTCTTCCTCTGTTCTCCCTTTTCCATACTGGACCCACAGCTGTATGTACTGCTCCAAAATAACCATACTTTTCCCCCTAAAAGATGAAAAATCTCCTTCTTTCATTCTACCCTTTTTCATTTCTTGCTTCTATCTTAAGATTTCTATATAGAAAGGGGGAAATGAAGAATGAATCATCTTATAAAACGCTATAATAAACCAATCCGGATTCGATTATTAGGTGAGTTGTTAACTAGAACAACTGAGGCCATGTTAGCAATTATTTTTATTGTCCATGTCAATAAAGCACTAGAAGGTAATGTGATTATGACAATGCTTCTGTTTGGATTGCAGCCACTTTCTGATATTGTGTTCACAATCATTGCTGGAGGTGTAACAGATCGCTACGGTAGAAAGAAAATTATGTTACTCGGATTATTCGTGCAAGCAATTGCAATAGGCGGATTTGTTTTTGCTGAATCAGTCCTATTCTTTGCTTTGTTATATGTAATGAACGGTATTGGCCGCTCCTTATATATTCCTGCTCAGCGTGCACAAATTGCCGATTTAACTGAACAAAAACAACAAGCTGAAATATTCGCTGTTCTTCAAACAGTAGGAGCTATCGGTGCTGTGATTGGTCCATTCATCGGTGCCTTTTTTTACAATAGTCACCCTGAATACTTATTTGTCATTCAAGCTGTAACTCTCCTGCTGTATGCCATTCTCGTTTGGACACAACTGCCAGAAACAGCTCCAATCATTCAAACTAATGAAAAATCAGCACAAGTAACAACACGTACACAGTTTATTTTTAAGCATTATGCTATATTTGGACTCATGATATCTACTCTTCCGATTAGCTTTTTCTATGCCCAAACTGAAACAAATTATCGTGTATTCGCAGAAGATATCTTTCCAAATTTCTTATTTGTTCTCGCATTTATCTCGACTTGTAAAGCTGTAATGGAAATCATCCTGCAAGTTGGTCTTGTCAAATGGTCTGAACGATTTTCAATGCCTAAAATAATTGTAATTTCATATATTTGTTATACATTCGCTGCTATTGGTTATGGTTATTCTACAACATTATGGTCACTCTTCTTCACATTGCTTTTCCTGACAATTGGTGAAAGTATTGCTTTAAATCACTTACTACGATTTGTTTCCAGAATAGCACCAAGTCACAAGCGGGGATTATATTTTTCTATCTACGGCATACACTGGGATATTTCTCGAACGTGCGGTCCTGCTATAGGTGCAGTTATATTAAGTCATGTAAGCGGCGGCACTCTATTTTATATTTGTGCCTGCTTATTAATAATTGGTGGAATCATTCAAACTTATTTTGTATATTCAGTAGAGCGTAATAAATCAAAAGAGCTGTTCTTATAACAGAACGGCTCTTTTTCTTATATCAACTACCCTGCCATATTATTAACACTGTCCTCTGTGGAAAACTCTACATGTATATATTCTTTATTCATAATTTCTTCCTTAAAACATATCCTATTTATTTGTTATACTGAATAGATAATAGGAAAATTTTACTGGGTTTGATAACCATTTTATTCACTTTAAAGAAGAGGTATAATGAATAAAGCTATCGACATACAATATCTGTGTCATTTAATATATCAAACATTTTCAATTCCTGTTCATTTTTTATCTACAAATAATGATATCTTATATGAATTTATTTCTAACGATAGTTGTAGTCCTTTTTATTCCTCTAAGAAAGAACAACTAAATGACCTTTATCAAAAAAATGATCCCTATAACTTTCCACTCATCAAGACCAATCGTTATCTAGAAAATTTTGTTTTAATTCACATAGTAGATCATGAATACATGGAAGGAACTCTTATCATTGGCCCTTCTGCATACCCACGTTTATCAGAAGATATGGTTATTGAACTCATGAATGAATTTGCACACAATTGCAATAAAGGCTGACTTCTAGTGCACTCTTTCACTCGGTTATGTTGGATAATTTTTATCTTTTACAAGTAAAAAGCTTCACTTTTCAAATGTCCGAAGAAACTTTTTCATGGTATGGATGCTCCTTTGAGCAGATATCCTCCTTCTCTACTAATAAATTGTTATTTTTTTAGATTTCTGCTAACAATTTGTATAATCATTTTTGTGAAATTTATCCAAAATAAAAAAGCCGCCCTATTAAAGGCAGCTTTAGCTATGTATTTATACTTCAATACTTTTTCCATCTTCAACGATGTGGTAAAGTAAATGAGCTAAATGATGAATTGGACCATATTCTTCCTCTTCTTCATCTGTTTCACCTTGGAATTCAAGGTCATTTAAGTAAAGTGCTAAAAATTGATAGAATAATTTCAAATCAAATCCGTAGCAAGCACTTGGCTCTTCATGATCTCCTTCATATTGCAACATTAAGTATTGTTCATTGCCTTCTGCATCTTCTGCATCAAAGAATACAAAGAAACCAACATTTGTATCTAGATCAAATAGATGACGAGTACCGTTTTCTGTTACTTTATTGAAGTCCTCTTCACTTAACTTATGTACTGTTGTTGCTTTTGCATTGTCTTCTTGATGAAAGTTTACTGTAAATGATTTCAATGCTTACACCTCCTGATTGTATAACAGTAGCATAACAGATTAGGACAAATAATACAAAAATGGATCGCTGACAATTTTCAGCGATCCACCTAATTTCATTTTCGCATTGCACGCAGTAATAAGCTGACAATAAAAATTAAAACAATGGCACCAATTAATGCTGGAATAATTGCATACCCTCCGATAACCGGTCCAAACGTACCCAATAACAATGTTCCAAGCCAAGAACCGATTATCCCAGCAATAATATTTCCAATCACACCACCAGGTACATCTTTACCAACGATTAAACTTGCTAGCCATCCTAAAATACCACCAACAATTAAAGACCATATAAATGCCATATCACTATACCTCCTTAATTTTACAAAACAAAAATAATACCTATAAATTATTGCTTACCATTAGTTATGCTACTATTTTTGATAAGTTATACCTTAAATGCCACGTATAGCTTTTTATACAATTGAATTAGTACAGTTTTGTATCCATTCAAAATAAATTATTTTTCCAAACCATATTATTCCTCGATGATCTCATAGCCTTATTCCCTAAGAACAATCTGGTTTCAACATTGTTCTCATAAATTTTTTTAAAACGTTTGATAGTTAAAATCAATGGCCATTCTTTGTACAGACCGATTATCAAATCTTATGGGTTCAGCAATCTTTCTAAAATCAGCTACACTTTGTCCTCGAGTTTCGTCATTTGTTGTACTTATCCATACAGCAGACTTTTTATATTCAAAGATATTATCATTCATTAATGAAATAAACGGTAATAAATCATGAATGGGACTTCTACCAATTCCACGGTATTCTTTTTTATAAAAGTTCTCATAATAAAAATCAATCATTGGCTTAATTAGTTTTGCTAGCCCTGTTCCCTTTTCATTAATAATGTTTCCATTTCAGGAGTAATAAGTGCCTGCTGCGTTACATTTAACGGATAAACACTAACATTCTTGGCATATTTCATGACAATATTAGTTGCAATTGGATCTCCATAAAGTGAACCTTTAATCAGTGGGGATTTTCTTCATCCCCCTCTGATTATTAGTTGAACGAATCGGGCTTTTATGGGCAGTTGGTTCCCCACCTAACTTCTTTGCTTTCGCTGAACTTTGAGGTGGGGGTCTTACTGCCCGTTAATGCGGGGTAAAAGTTAGCTTCTGAAACAGGAGTAACATTACCTGGAAATAAAAATGCGCCACCCATTATATAATAAGCGCATACTTGGTCCATTACATCTGGATACAAAAGAAATAATATTGCATGTTTTATCGGCATAAATTAAAGCAACTGCATCATCGATACCCAAATCTCCAAAAAAGATTTTTTATTAACTCCTCTCACCCTCCTCATCATTTTCTACTATTATTATTATGCGAAAAAGACAAGGCGGTGAAACAGTATCAAATAAAAAAACCGCCTATTTACTGGCGGTTATATGGAGATAATAAAATTGTTTATATTTTATTCAACTATCGTGTATTTTTCACTATGAATACAATTTATTTACCTTTTCATTTTCCTCTTAAAGCCCAAAACAGCGATTACGAAGATAATGATTATATAACCAACTACCCATAATAAAGGTACAACAAGATCACCATATTCACCAGATAAAGCAAATCGTGTAGCATCAACCGCATGAGCAAATGGCAATGCATAACCGACTGTTTTAAACGTACCACCAATCATATCTAACTTAAACCAAGTGCCACTTAACCATGTTGTAAGATTAACAAAAATCGCAAAAATCCCACCAACTTGCTTATCCGTAAAATACGTACCAAGTAGTAGACCAAATCCAATATAAAGCATTGCAATGATAATGAGTAGAATAGTGGCACCTAATACATTCGCATTAAATGATAGACCTAAGAAGAATGCTGAAATAAAGCAAATAACAATTTGAAGAATGGCAACCGGTAATAGTGGAAGAGCGTACCCAGTAATATAATCAGAGGCAGACATAGGGGAAGCAAACATCCGCATTAAAAATGAACTGCTTTTATCCTTACCAATCAGCATCCCTGAAAATAACGTAATAAAAGAAAAACTGAAAACGATTACACCTGGCGTTAAGTTTTCTATATGATAAAGGTCCAAAGGCATATTTTTCTGCATGATTGAAAAAAGACACATAATAATAACCGGAAGCACAATCCCAAAAAGAAGCGTCAGAGGATCTCGTAAAATCTCCTTACGATTACGTGAAGCAAATGCTAAATATCTCATAGTCCGCCTCCCTCTTCAGTTAGTGTAAGGAAAATATCTTCTAAAGAAGATTGTCCCGTATTTTCTTTTAACTCATCAATCGTTCCAAGTGCATGCAATTTACCACCATGCATAATACCGACGCGATCAGCAAGTGCTTCTACTTCTTCTAGATAGTGCGTCGTTAAAATAATCGTGATTTTACCCTTTAATTCAAGTAGAGTCTTCCACAGATCATGTCTAGCACGAATATCAAGTCCTAGTGTTGGCTCATCTAAAAAAATGATTTGGGGAGACGAAATAAGTGCCATCGCAATGCTTAGCCGGCGCTGCAACCCACCTGATAATGTTTTTGCTTTATTTTTTGCTCGCTCCGAAAGTCCAAACTTTGTCATCATTTCCACCGCTTTTTGCTTAGCCTCTTGCTTATTGCTTCCATAGATACTCGAGATGAATTCTAAATTTCCCTTTACAGAAAGATTCGGAGCTACCGCAGTTTCTTGCGGAGAAATGTTTATTTTTTGTTTTACTGCCGTAGGGTTTTTGATGATACTATCTCCTAACATCAGTGCATCGCCACTTGTAGGTGTAAGTAAGCAACTAAGCATTTTAATCGTTGTTGTTTTTCCAGCAGCATTTTGCCCTAAAAGTGCGAAGAATTCTCCCTTCTTAATCGTCAGTGAAAGATTGTCAACAGCTGTGCGCTCTTTAAATTTTTTCGTTAGATTTTTTATAATTATGGCCATTATTCATCACTTCTCCCTTCAAATTGCCTTGATTGAATCGCAGCATTAATTTTTTTTATATCATTCTTTGAAATCATGTATTGAATAGTCCATGTGATGACATACGTACCTAAAAAACCAATAAAAAAAATCAGTGTGCCTATAGATGTTTTGGGCATCCACAGTAGCGTTACAATCGGCCCCCATACTAGTGCTGTTATACAAAAATGAACGATGTACTGTTTTAGTAGACTCCACTTCACTATGTCAAAAACAAGCGAACTTGTAGCGAATGTGACCCCAATCAGCCCTGTTAACAGTATTTGTACCGTGACAGCTGACATCTTACTAACAAATAAAGAGCGAAACTGTTCCACAACTGGCATATATTCTCCTTGACCTAATGGGAGCGAAATAAGGAGTTGTACGATTTCTCCAATAATCACACCGATAACAAAACCACCAACAACTCGACTAATTATATTTTTCAAGATATTTTCACCTCATATTCCGAACAGTTTCTTAATTTTTGAAACATAGCGTCGAGAAGCATACGTTTTGATATTCCCTGTTAATGACACGCCAATTGTTCCTGTCATACTAATATCCATATTCGTAATCATTTTAATGTTAACAATCTCTGAATTTGAAATACGAACAAAAAATTGACTATTTAATTTCTCTTCCAGTTCATATAACCTTGAGCGAACGGTATAAATACCAGCAGCGGTTTGGAGAAATACCTTCTGTTTCTCTGTATAGATTCTAACGATATCTTTACATTCAACAATTTCAACACCTCTTTCTGAAAATACAGCTAATGAATCCATATGAGTCTCCGATAGTCGCTTCATAATATCAGATATCTCATCTGTCATTTTATCCGTTAGAATGATAATTTTCGGCTCTTTATAAGATGGATCAATCGACACTTCAAACTTCACTTCACCACTTCCCTTTCACTCGCTCTAAATATAAAAGCTATTTAAGTTACTGTAAATGGATTTTCGATAACCGGTTGTTTTCACACGATAACTGGTCAAAAAACAAATATAACAATTAGATACTCCAGGAACATATTCTTTCTTTACAATAAATAGGCACACAAAACAGATCTTCTGTGTGCTGATTCAACTTATGTATTTCTAAATAAAAATCAATTTATTAAATTATTTTTTCATATAGATGTATAGCTTATATAGGAAGGAACGAAATATTCAAAATACTTTTTCATTAAAAAGTTCTCCCCTATTAATTAAATAACTTTTTACATTTCTATTATACATGAATAGAAAAAACGACACTGTATTTTGTGTCGTTTCGGCTCTCTATCATTAAACAATTTTATTGTTTTTAAAGGACTTTATTATTTGTGAACAGCATTTTCCATCTTTTTATACGACAAATATGCTAATACATTCTTACTTGTATCATATTTAGGATTGTTTCCTTTTTTCGGCTCTCTAACATGTGTCTTTTCAAACCCAGGAATTTCAGGCATTTTCTCCAAAAATTCAACAATCTCTTTTTCCGTTCCCTCAACGCGTACACGAATCATTGTTATTACTCCTCAATTCTCTATTTCTCTGTACTAAGTATAGCGTACTGAGAAAAGACTGCAAGAAAATTATCTTTTTAGCGTTGAACTTTTATGACATACAAACAGTGCCATCTCCGTATAAAATGATTCTACTTTATTATTGTTAAATTGTATGTTGAAGAACTCCTTCATTTCATTTGACGTTTTCATCATACAATCCGTTAACTTGGAGCGTGTTGGCGATGGGACATCCATCATGTTACACCACCAATCAAAATTAAATTGTTTTTCAAATGTGAAACATGATTGCATTTGTAAACCTTGCTTTTCTAATAATGAAATCCACTCTGTTTTTCTAAGCGCTCTCCTGTGACTTGGATCTCGCTTTTTCTCAATAAAATTATAAAATGTATCATATTCTAGGTTTTCTGGGGAGACATTATCAATTAATATAAATAATCCGTTCTCTTCTAACTTTCGATGTACTTCAAAAATAAATTGAGAAGGGTTTGAAAAATGATGCGCTGCAATGCGACAAATAATCGTATCAAACGATTGATTAGAAAATGGTAAATCCTCTGCATTTCCTACTACAAATGATACATTTTCATGTCCGTTTGTCTGGATAAATGCTTTCGCTTTTTCTAACATTTTTTCTGTTAAATCGAGCGCAACAACCTCTTTAAATATCGGGGCTAATAAATTAGCAACATGACCGCCACCTGTAGCGATATCAAGAAGACGAATATTTTTACGATTTTTTACTTGTTGAACGACATACTGTAAATCTGGTCCTTTTGCATGAATTTGACTATTCACATACTTTTCAGCATTACTACCAAATTGTGTTTTCACAAGTTCTTCGTTACTCATTTCAATCATCTTCTTTCTACATATATTTACATATTCTTTTTCAGCAAGAATATATAAATATCCTCTTTATTCAATGAACTAAGCACTCTATTTCCTTCCGATTTTCTTCTTGTTTTATATATTTACATACATTTATACCATATGCTTGTACAATGAAGGGAAGTGACAATACAAATAGTTCTTTTAACACATTCTCTTCGTATTCATCAACCCAATCCTTTGTTTCTGTACAATAATTAAAAATCAACGTATAGAAACTTCCGCATTCAATTTCTGTTTTACCTACACCTATTTCTCTTAATAGCTCTTTACATAATAACGAATGTCCATCAATAAAGCGTGGAAAGTAATAAGCATAAATCATTTCACGACACTTCTCCCTAATCATTTCCTCAAATTTAATATAGTATATTCTACTTTCAAAATAGAACGCTCCCCTTGTTTTCCCACTATACTCGCGTAAAAAATCTCCAATTGTATCATACGTATAGCCTTCATGCGTTTGATTCATATGTACTAAAATACCACTAGAGTTCACCATATATTTTGGGACTGATATGTAATAATAGACAATCCAAAAACAAAGCTTTGCTATTATTTCCTCTTCCTGCTTCTCTAAAAACTGGTCGAACAATTTTTTGAAAAATTGTTGAATCATAAGTATCCCTCCCTCGTACATTTTAAATTTATTCCAATTTATTTTCTAATATGTAAATTTGATTTTTTAGCTCTATAAAAGCAAAGTTTTATCCAAATCAAAAAGATTGAACTTTCATTATCAAACACGTAATATAGACTCTGACTCTAAAAAATAATGATTCAAATGTATGAATGAAGAGGAGGATTTATATACGATTTTTCCTATTTTATAAGACTGAGAGGTTTTGTTATGTGGCGTAATAAAAATGTCTGGATTGTTCTAATCGGTGAGTTTATCGCTGGGCTTGGTTTGTGGCTTGGGATTCTTGGCAATCTAGAATTTATGCAGAAGTATGTACCTTCTGATTTTATGAAGTCGGTTATTTTATTTATTGGATTATTAGCCGGTGTTCTTGTTGGTCCGATGGCTGGTCGTGTTATCGATCAATACGAAAAAAAGAAAGTCCTTCTTTATGCTGGTTTCGGCCGTGTTATCAGTGTTATTTTTATGTTCTTCGCTATTCAATATGAAAGTATCGCCTTTATGATTGCCTTTATGATTGCCCTTCAAATTTCAGCGGCTTTTTATTTCCCTGCATTGCAGTCTGTTATTCCGCTTATTGTTCGTGAACATGAACTATTACAGATGAATGGTGTCCATATGAATATCGGAACAATCGCTCGTATTGCTGGAACCTCACTAGGTGGTGTTCTTCTTGTCGTTATGAGTTTACAGTACATGTACGCGTTCTCAATGGCAGCATACGCTTTATTATTCCTTTCGACCTTTTTCCTACGATTTGAAGATCAAAAATCAAATACATCAAGTAAAAAAGCAGCAAAAGATAATAGCTTTATGGAAGTATTTCGGATTTTAAGAGGAATCCCAGTTGCATTTCGGGCACTTATTTTAAGTATTATTCCCCTTTTATTCATCGCTGGTTTCAATTTAATGGTTATTAACATTAGCGAAATGCAACATGATCCGACAATTAAAGGGTTTATTTATACCATTGAAGGTGTGGCTTTTATGTTAGGAGCTTTCGTAATTAAGCGTTTATCTGATCATTTCCCACCTGATAAATTACTTTATTTCTTCGCCTTCTGTACTGCTTTTGCGCATCTCTCATTGTTCTTTAGTGATGTGAAATGGATGGCACTTGTATCATTTGGTCTATTTGGATTTAGCGTTGGCTGTTTCTTCCCTATCATGTCAACAATTTTCCAAACAAAAGTTGAAAAAAGTTATCATGGACGTCTTTTCTCATTCCGTAATATGTTTGAAAGGGTAATGTTCCAAATTGTCTTACTTGGAACTGGATTCTTCTTAGACACAATTGGGTTACGATATATGGTTCTTATTTTTGGCGCTATTTCATTATTAATTATTTTCATGTCGTTATCAAAGCACAAGCAGGCAAGTAAAAACACTTCCCAAGTATCGAACATGTAAAATCCATCTCCAAATTGAGATGGATTTTTCTCTTATTGTAAGAGATGACCTAAGTCTCCTGTTGTTATATTCCCACTATTTGCTTCATCTGTATCAATATGCATATCTAAGGCGTATGTATCTTTTACACGAATTAACACTTGATTAAAAATCAATCCTCTGTTTCCTTCTACTTTCACACTTGCATATTGTCCATCTTTCACTTGAAATTTTTCAGCATCTTGAGGTGTCATATGGATATGGCGCTCAGCGATGATTACACCTTTTTCAATTTTTAAAGAACCCTTTGGACCAATAAGAGTAATCCCTGGTGTTCCATCAATATTGCCTGATGCTCGAATCGGAGCATCCACTCCTAATTTACGTGCATCTGTTTTTGAAATTTCAACCTGTGTAAACTTTCGAATAGGACCAAGGATACGGACTTTTGGGATTTCCGCCTTTTCAGTCTTAATCGTTACTGTTTCTTTCGCTGCAAACTCTCCTGGTTGTGAAAGTTCTTTTGCAACCAGGAGCTCATATCCTTCCCCAAAAAGTTTTTCTAAATCTTCGCTTGTCAGATGGACATGCCGATTTGATACACCAATTGGAATTTGTTTCACCTTTAACACCTCTTCATTATGTGGTAGTATTCATACTCTTTAGCCTTCCCTTCTTTTTCTTTTTACACAACTGCGTTTTGAATTCTGACTCAAAAGTGATAAAATATAATTATGTGTTTTCAGAATAATAAAAGAATATAAAATTTAGAAAATGAAAGCACAGTTTTTTAGGAGGGGTTTTGATGACTTATACGTTAGCAGCTAGAATGAAAGCATTTCAATCTTCTATATTCAGTGAATTAGCAGCTTATAAAAAGGTAAAAATTGCAGCAGGTCACAAAATGATTGATTTGAGTATCGGCAATCCAGATATGCCTCCTGCTGATATTGTAAGAGAAGCTATGGTACATACAGCAAATGAAAAAGAAAGTTACGGTTATACTTTAACAGGTATTCAAGAATTCCATGAGTCAGTAACTGAATATTACGATAACAATCACAATGTTAAATTAGATCCAAACAATGAAGTTTTATTATTAATGGGTTCCCAAGATGGACTCGTTCACTTGCCTATGATTTTTGCAAATCCAGGTGATCTTATTTTAGTACCTGATCCTGGATATACAGCATATGAGACGGGTATTCAAATGGCAGGTGCAAAGCCTTACTTCATGCCTTTAAAGAAGGAAAATGATTTTTTACCTAATTTACAAGACGTTCCTGAGGAAATTGCTAAACAAGCAAAAATGATGATATTAAACTTCCCTGGAAATCCAGTTCCGGCAATGGCTCATGAAGATTTCTTCAAAGAGGTCATTGCATTCGCAAAACAGCACAATATCATTGTGGTACATGATTTCGCCTATGCAGAATTTTATTACGATGGAAAGAAACCAATCAGTTTCTTATCTGTTCCTGGCGCCAAAGAAGTTGGTGTTGAAATTAATTCCCTATCCAAAAGCTATAGCTTAGCTGGTAGCCGCATTGGTTATATGATTGGAAATGAAGAAATTGTAGGTGCACTAGCGCAATTTAAATCAAACACAGACTACGGAGTGTTCTTGCCAATTCAAAAGGCCGCATCAGTTGCCTTACGTAAAGGGGCCGATTTCTGCGCCAAAAATCGGATTATCTACCAAGAACGTAGAGATACTTTAGTTGATGGATTTGCTTCTTTCGGATGGCATGTTGATAGACCAGCTGGTAGTATGTTTGTTTGGGCTGAAATCCCAAAAGGCTGGACCTCATTAGACTTTACCTATGCACTAATGGATCGTGCGCATGTTGTTGTAACCCCTGGTCATGCTTTTGGACCACATGGTGAAGGATTCGTTCGTATCGCACTTGTTCAAGATAAAGAAGTGTTACAACAAGTTGTTGAAAATATTGAAAATAGCGGTATTTTCTCTCCCGAAAAGGCAGATGCATTAGTCAATAATTAATTACAAATCCCCTGCTTATTTTTAGCAGGGGCTATTATTTTCCCATTTAAGGATTAAAGATCGGAGACCTTTATGAATATCAAAAATATTAACGATACACTTCCTCATCGCTACCCATTTTTAATGATTGATAGAATCACAGAAATTGAAAATGAAAAATCCGTAAAAGGATATAAATTAATCACAAGTAACGAATGGTTTATAAATCCGAATCAAAACAGCATGCCACACATGCTAATTGTAGAGGCCCTTGCACAGCTTGGAGCATTTGTAGGAACAAGTGAGTCTACCGGATTAGGATTCCTCTCCTCATTAGACGGTGTAACATTTAATGGCACTGCTATACCTGGTGACAAGCTAGATTTACAATATGAAGTTCTGCGGAATAAACGAGGATTTGTTCTCGGGAAAGGAATTGCTTCTGTAAATGGTAAACCCATTGTTATAGTTGAAAAGTTATTAGTTTACATTACTTCATAAAGAGTGAATGATAGATGTTCATTATTATTACACAATGATAAGGAGTACAAAAATGAAGAGCACCGTCGGTATTGATGCTGGAGGAACACTAACAAAAATTGCTTATTTTAATGAAGAAAATGAATTGCATTTTAAAAAATTTTACTCTCATGAACAAATCAAAATTCAAGAGTGGTTAAATAAAAATAAGTATATAAATAGATTGTCTCTGACTGGTGGTAAAGCTGAACAGTTACAAACATTATTTTCTGCAACATACACTATAGAGTATGTTGCAGAATTCGATGCCACACTTGCAGGCGTTCACTATCTTATTAACAACGGAAATTATTCCATAAACAACTTTGTTTTAACAAATATCGGTACAGGAACATCCATTCATTATGTCCATAATAAAAATTATATTCGTGCTGGAGGAACTGGTATTGGTGGAGGCACTATCATGGGCTTGTCGAAACTATTAGCGAATATAGATCGTTTTGAAGAAGTAATCCAGCAGACAAAACTAGGTTCTAGGCAGAATCTCGATATAACAGTTGGAGATATTTATAGCGGGATTCTATCTCCTATTGATAGTAATTTAACAGCTAGTAATTTCGGAAAAGCTGCTATGAGTGAAGCTGATTATAACAACCCCGATTTACTCGCTACCCTTCAAGGTCTTGTTGGTGAAGTAGTTACTGCATTAAGCCTTCAATTTGCAGAAGCAAAAGATATGGATCATATCGTTTATATTGGATCTACACTATCAAATAATACACATCTACAAGAAATTATAGGTAGTTATACTTTGTATCAAAATAAAAAACCTATCTTCTTAGAAGATCACGGTTTTAGCGGGGCTATTGGTGCCTTACTGAGTATAGCCAAATAAATATATTACAAAGAAAAGAGCCTCTGTGAAAGAGAAAACATGAGTCAAAATTTCACATAATAAAAAAGCTGGTTTTTAGACCAGCTTTTTTATTTGAACTATAGCTCTACATATCCTTTTTCTCCACCAAGATATTGAAAACGATTTACACCAAACGCTTGCGCTACATATCCTCTCATCGCTTCAAACCCTTCACCAAAATAAGGAATAGGGTTTTTCAAAAACGAGATTGTTTTTTCTCCATCATAAATTTTAGCTTTTATTATATCTTTGTCTGAATGAAACGATATATATATTCCCTTATAATAATATTCATAATATCCCTCTTCATCCTGTTCACTCTTGTCTTCAAAAGGTATACATTCCATTTTATAAGTATCCCCATTAATATTTATTAATTCCATGTAATCCGCCCCTTTAAGGAAAACTTAGGTACATTAACATGTAACAACCTCTTTTATTCCGCTTCTATATTTTCTTGTAACAATACGTTTTTGGAGAAACAGACTGTAAAAATTCATTCATCTCCCCTACAGAATAAATATATAACTCATGCATCGCACGCGTACAAGCGGTATAAAATAACTTACGTTCACTTTCTCGGCTGTATTTTTCCTCTGATGCATCGTAGATAATGACCGCATCAAACTCTACCCCTTTCGATAAATACGATGGGATAATCAAAATACCTTCATCAAACGAACTCGTTTCTTTCTTAATGAGGCGAACTGGTAATGATGTTTGTAGGGCATAGTACGCATCTTCGCTTTCTTCCGCTGTTTTACAAATAACCGCGATTGTTCTGTGACCACTTTGCTTCAATTGTTCGATTTGGTCCACAATCTTTTTATGATGAGCTTCTCCTTCTTTCACTTCTGTTATAATCGGTTGTTTTCCTTCACGCTGAAACGGTTCAATTTCATCACCGTCAATTAACTGCTTCGTAAATTCAATAATTTGCTTTGTAGAGCGATAACTACGCGTAAGAACAATTTTTTCACTTAGTTCTTCCCCATACAAGGTACTTAACTGTGAAAATTCATTCTCTGACGCATGTTCATAAATGGTCTGATTAAAATCGCCTAGTATCGTCATTTTTGTATGAGGGAATATTCGTTTTAAAAATGCATATTGAAATGCAGAATAATCCTGCGCTTCATCAATAAATATGTGCTGCACAGATGTATTTTTTTGTAATTCTTCTAGTTGGTCTTTCATGTATAAATAAGGCGTTGCATCTTCATACGCCATATAAAAACCTTGCATTTTTTCTATTGTTTCTCCGCATATTTCATCCCATTTTTGTGGTAATTTATATTCTTCTACAAGTTGCTTAGCAAACTCGGGATCTTTAAATAACTGTATATAGAGTGCTGATGTATGAATAAATTGTAATTTTTTCACACGTCTTCGGAGCGGTTTAAAATATTTTTTCACAACAATAGCTGCTAACATATTTTGTTCACGTTCAAAATCATCAAACGTACCATCGGAATATTCTTGTCTTTTCTGTAATTTCCGATGAACTTTTGCGTATGTTTCTTTATCTAATAACTGTACTTCTTCTTCCACCCAAAGTTTTTTTCTCTCTATTTTTTCTTGCTCCTTCAGCTCCTTTAACAACCACTCAGAAATTAACTTTATTCGATTCGGAATCCGTATTGAAGGATCAAATTTATAAAATTGTTCTTTTATTTGTTCTTTAGAGATTAATACTTCCCCTCTAAATTTTATATCTTTAAATAACATACCTTCTCGTTTTAAATAAGATACATACTGATCTACTACTTCAATAAAATCAGAACTTGCTTTATATCTAATCCCTTCTAATCGTGTTTTATAACTCTTTTCTTCCATTCTTGTCAGTACATATTCCATTTGTGTAAATGGATCTTCTAATTCAAATTTCTTATCAATATGACGCTCTAAGTATTCTTGGAATGTCGTTTGCTTCATATTGTCTTCACCAAGTTCCGGCAATACTGTAGATACATAGCTATTAAACATCGAGTTTGGAGAAAAGAGAACGATTTGATCGGCGTGTAATGTCTCTCGATAACGATATAATAAATATGCAACGCGCTGAAGAGCTGCCGATGTTTTACCGCTTCCTGCAGCTCCTTGAACAACAAGTAAACGACTCTTTTCATTCCGGATAATTTGGTTTTGTTCCTTTTGAATTGTTGAAACAATGCTTTTCATTTGTGTATTGGCGTTATTTCCTAATACTTCTTGTAGCAATTTATCGCCAATCGTCACTCCTGTATCAAACATACTTACAATTCGACCATTCCGAATAACATATTGCCTTTTTAATGTCATTTCACCCGAAATCGTATCATTAGGTGCTTCGTATTTAGCTCTTCCTACAGAATAGTCATAATACAAACTTGATATAGGGGCTCGCCAGTCATACACAAGAAATTGTTCTGTCTGTTCATCGTAGAATGAGTGAATACCAAGATAAATAGCATCCTCACTTTTTTCACCGTCTTCTAAAAAATCTACCCTTCCAAAGTATGGTGATTGCTGTAATCTTTGTAATCCTTTTAGTTGATTGTAAGCATGGCGGTGACTTTGCTCTCGTTCAGATAATAACTCTGCTTGTTGTTTGATACTTGCTGCCGTTTCGATAGCCTCTTCTGTATTATCAACATTCACAGTTACATCGTCCCAAAAATGTTTTCGAATCTGGACAACATCTTTTGTTGCTGCACTTGTATATTGCTCTAATGTATCAATATGTTTTTCAATCTTTCCAACTACTTCTTTCACACGATGTTGTTCCTGTTTCCACTCTTGACCTGTTTTCCCCATATTGCCACTCCTTATCAACTAATCGTTCTGATGCTCATTGTTTGATGCTATAACAAATTCAATAAAAAGTTTGACAAACAAGCATTTAATTTGTTATAATTAAATTGGGTAATTATTGAGTTTTCGCAAAAATAAACGATGAGCGTTTTTCCATTTTAACACATATATATGAAAAATCAATAAAAAGGAGATACAAATTTGTATCTCCTTTTTATTTTGGAAGTTCCACTTCAAATTCTATTATTGATTCTCCATCTTCTCCAATACGTTCAACACTTACTTTTTCAATTATACATCGCAATCGCGTGCTTAATTTCAGCATCTTCTCTGCGATTTTTATTGCCCGTTGTTCATTTTCTTTTCGTCCAACTGTAACGTGTGGTATATAAGGTATATCACTTCGCAAAAATTCCGTCAAAGGCCCTTTGTATAACTCATCATGTAACTCTCTTACCTGTTCCCTTCCCTTTTTCAACATGTAAGAACAAGTACTCACCTTCATGACTTATTCGATCAATAAGCTCAATTTCTATTGGATGAATCCCTTGCAATTTCCGGGCTATATGCGCTCTTAGTTCATCATTAGAAAGTGCACTTTCAAAAGGAAACACAAGTATAATATGTGGTTGAATGAATCCAAATAAAGGATCATGCTTTTTTCTAATTGCTTCAATTTCATCTATTTGCGCCTCACCTAGAAAAAGTAAAATAGTACGCACTCTCCACCCTCCCTCCAACGAAACAAAAAACTCAGCTCTATGAAACTGCACGAAAAACTTTTCTAAACTTCATATAACAAGCAATTCTCCATGGAACTATATAAGAAATCGCAACAACATAAAACAATAACCCTATCGTTTGCTGATCCAAATCAATTATATATTGCCTAGAAACGTACCTTAAAATTACAATCCCAATAAAAGTAATGAGAAAAGCTACACTTTTCTTCGTATAGACATTCCCATCTTCCCTTCTCTCATAATTTGTAAGTATAATAAGTGGAATCGCGAAAAAAATTCCAAATAACATCGCAAAGCCAATGTATACTGCAGCCGGATGAATAGGACCAAAAAACATTAAAATTCCTGGTGATAAAAAAAGCAGTGGTAATAAAATTCGTTTACCATTTCCCTTTATCGGTCTATGCATAGAGCGATAACGCCGCCATAAAATCAATAATGCAATACATAAAAACATCGTTATTAACGAAGATGTATCTCCCATATGTTTTCCTTCTCTCCTAAAATATTTTATCTAACACTGCTATACAATTTATTAAACCGTTTGTTCTAAAGAAATTTTTCGAATACATATACCACTAATCACAAAGTAAAACACGATTAGCCCACTGGAAATGATTATGAACGAAGGTATATTCATCAAAACTTCAGTTTTTGTAAGGGTCAATTTTAGCCCACTGTCATAACATACGCTTGTTAAGCCTATAAAAAAGATTGAACCAACTCCACATCCAATCCAATTAAATCTCTGCTGAAAAATAACAATTCCTTGAAAAAGACTCGCTATAGTAACATAAAGTAAAAACTGTACAAAAAACTGCTCAATTGAACCTCCTATCAAACTAGCACTTTCCACACGATAAAATAAGTCCTGTAAGAAAACCATTTGAAACAGTGAAAAAAACGCTGCTTGTAAAGCAATATAACAAACTGATCCAATGAAAAACTGTAACCTTGTTGTCCCAAACGAAACAGCTAAGCGAAATACATCTAGCTGTATAAAGAAAGTGCTCACTACAATAAAAAATATAATGGCAATAGAAGGATTGTTGAAAACATCTTGTAAAAAGCCAACTCGTATATCTTTTATATCTATTAAACTCGTTGAACCTTTTATGATTAACGCTACAATCCAAAATATTAAAATAGCTTTATAATGATAATTAATGTGTAATTTCAACTGATTCATTAGCATCTTCACTTTACGTCACCATCCGTTATATAAATAAATAATTTCTGAAGCGACACTCCCTCAATTTCTAACTCTTCACTTTCAAGATATTTATAGTCTTCTTTAGAAAGCTCTCCCCATATAACACCAATCCTTTTATTTCCAAACAATTCTCGGTATACAACATTTTTATTTATCATAAATTCATCCACTTTATCTTTTCGCCCTGATATGTAATGGCCTTGCTGTAATAAATCTTCAACTGCTGATTGAACAACTACTTCCCCTTCTTTCAAAATCAGCACATCTTCTACAACATGCGCTACCTCTTCTACTAAATGCGTTGATAAAATAATTGTTCGGGGATGATTGCCATAGTCTTCTAACAACATACTGTAAAATAATTCTCGGTGCGCTGCATCCAAACCGGTAGTCGGCTCATCAAAAATGGTAATAGGTGCCCTACTTGCTAATCCTTTAATGATTCCGACAACAGTCTGCATGCCATGTGATAATTTATCGTACTTTTGGTTTACATCTATTTGAAACTTTACTGCAAGTTCCTCCGCAAACTTCTGATCCCAATTTTTATAAAACATGTTACATAACTTAAAAATTTCTTTCACTTTATAATTCGAATAAATCTCTTCTTTCACTTTTACAAAACAAATATTTTGTAAAAGTGACTATTTTCATACACATTTTCATTAAATATTGATACACTACCTTTACTTGAAACGATTTGTCCAGTAAGAAGGTGAAGTAGCGTTGTTTTCCCCGCTCCATTTCTACCAAGCAAACCATATATCTTATGCTCTTCCAATGAAAAGGTTAATCCATTTATAGCCATCTTTTTCTTATATTGTTTTGTCAATTCTTCAGTTTTCACTACAATTGTCATTCTTTTCCCTCCTTTGTAACCATTTGAATCATTTTGATTAGCTCTTCTTTAGAGATTTCAAGTACCTCCGCTTCCTTCCACACTTTAGGCAAAAATTCATTCCTAAAAGCACTTTGTCGCTTCTTTAGTACCACTTCCTTCGCTCCCTTTGCAACAAACATCCCAATCCCTCTCTTTTTATATAAAATACCTTCATCGACTAACAAATTTACTCCTTTCGCCGCTGTCGCCGGATTGATTTGCAGCAATTTTGCAAATTGATTTGTTGACGGAACCTTTTCTTCTTCAAGCAGTATTCCCTTTAAAATATCCGACTCAATGGTTTCTGCAATTTGTATGTATATTAACTTATTTTGTTCAAGAGATTGTTTCATACCTTCCCCCTTAGGTTCATAGGTTCATTACTTATGCAATTAACCATATCACAAGAATATATTTCCATTCAATATTTTTCCATAATTTTTTCGCAAAAAAGAAGTATCATACCTTAAAGAATGATACTTCTTTATAAAACCGTTGTATTTTCTATACTGAACCTCAAGTTCTTTTCATTCAAACCATTTTGACAAAAATCAAACTTCTTTCCCTTTAATAATTTTGTTCGATCTACTACCTGTCCTAGATGATAACTTGTATGCTCAATACCTTATCAAAACTTCCTTTCAAAACATACGCATTTTAATCAAAATTAAAAATTTTCATTTTTTATGTTTACAATTATCCATTAATTGTATATACTTACTAACGTAAGAAAAAAATTCTAAAAGGAGGTCGAATAAAATGATGAAATTACAATTACATGTTGCATCTATTTTACAATTAAATATGAATTCGACCACCCTAATGGAGAATTGAAAATCGTTCGGTATTTTCTTTAATTAGCAAATTCGCCACAGGAGGTCGTATACTTTCCTGTGGCTTTTTCATGCCTGTCACAGGAGAATTATATCTTCCTGTGGCTTTTTTGTGCGATTTTTTAATCTCTAACACTATTTCTTTTCGGAAGGAGCAAATATTCAATGACTTTTCACGTACTTTTTTTCAGTATTACAATCCAACGAAAGCAATTATCTGAAGTTGAAATGTTACACGATCAACACATTCAAAAGACTATGAATGACATAAAGGAGCGTCAATGTCCTTACAGTAGTCACCTGTAATTCCTTTACGAAAGGAGGAATTCATTTATGACGATTCATATTTTCTTTTTTACGTTTGCTCTTCAGAAAAAATCTTTATCTGAAACTGAGATTTTACGTAAACAACAATTAAAAGCGATTACGGACGAAGTAAAAGATCGCAAGAGTTCTTATTATAATCAAATGTATTAAAAATTAATTTATAAAAGGAGCAATCTTCTGATGAAATTTCGAGTATTCTTTTTAACCATTACTGTTCACAAAAGTAAAGTCTCTGAAACTGAAATTTTACAAGAACAGCAAATCAAAAAAATGATGGATGAAGTGAAAGAACGTCAAGTTTCTTATTACAACGATATGTACTAAAAATTTATATAAAAAGGAGCAATCACCTTATGAAATTCCAAGTTTTCTTTTTAACGATTACAATTCACAAAAACAAATTTTCCGAGTTCGAAATGTTACACGATCAACACATTCAAAATGCTATGGATGAAGTGAAAGAACGTCAAGTCCCTTATTGTAGTCACCTATAATTCCTTTACGAAAGGAGGAATTCATTTATGAAATTTCATGTTTTCTTTTTAACGATTAGCATTCAAAAGATGCGGTTATCTGAAGCTGAAATTGTGCAAGAACAGCAATATAAAAAGATTATGGATGACATTCGAGATCGTAGAAGCAAATATTATACACATCTATAATGATGCGATTTAAATCTTATGAGAGGAGAGGATTAAGATGTTAATGGCGCGTTGTAAAGAAATGATTTGGATTATTGAGAGGGATTCCACATAGTCCAATGTATGATATTTTAAAAGGCTATTTTTTTCAAATAAACACGAAAAAATCACACAATAAAAACGCCTAATTTCCATTTAAAACTAGGTGTTTTTATTGTGATACCTAAAGTTAACTTTCATCCTCATTTATAACAAGGTAGTAATTTTCTCTAGTATTCCCACGTCTTCAAGTAATCTTTTAAATCATGCGGATGAACTTTCGCACAGCCCCCACCCCAATGCGGGTATATACTTGTGCAATTCCCTCTTCTATTAATCTTGAGTTTTCAACCTTCAAATCGTTCAATTGCGAAAATGCCGTAAATAACGTCTCTGTGTCTAGATTATTTGGTGAGGAACAAAATGCGTATGTAAAATCATAAAATAATGACCCCACCATCGGCGAAGGATCAATAATTCCATTCAACACTTCATGATGAAACAAAAAATTATGAATACTGGCGTCATCATGTAGAAACTATTTTTCTTCTTGATCTTCCCATTTTGATCAGGAATGAACAAAAGCTATCACTTTCTCATAGTCTTCTTTTAGTAATATGCCACTCGTGATACCTCTCCTCTATAAAATCAAGAAGGATACATCGCTTAACAAGCAATGTATCCTTCTTGATTCATATGAATTCTTTTTATTTCCGATTATTTCTTTTCATCTTAAATAATCTCACCAAGTTTGAAACAACTGTTTTTGTCACAGCGTAAGCTGGTACTGCTAAAATCATCCCAATAATACCCGCGAAATTACCTACACCAAGAATTAACACAATAATTGTTAAAGGATGGATATTTAATTTCGAACTCATAATACGCGGTGAAATGATGTTACTCTCAAATTGTTGTACAATTGTTACGATAACAATTACCCACAATGCTTGCATTGGAGATACAAATAATCCAACAATTACAGCTGGTGCTGCCCCAATAAAAGGTCCTAAATTCGGGATAATATTTGTAAATGCCGCTATAATACCTAAAACAAAAGCATATGGCAAATCCATGATGACATATCCGATAAATGTAAATGCACCGACGAATAAACAAACGAGCGCTTGCCCCTGAATATAGGCAGACAACGTTTCACCTGTTTCTTTTATAATACGAAGTCCTTCTTCACGATACGATTCTGGTAAAAAACTAACAGCTTTTCCTGGAAATGCATGACCATCTTTAAACATGTAAAACAAGATAAATGGTACTGTAAATACGACTAATGCAACGTTTGTAATAATACCGAATAAAGCCGTTGCACTCGACGTTATTGTATTTGGTATCTCTTTTAAATACTCAATTGCGTTTTTTTCAATCGTTTCAATTGATACATAATCTTGTGTAGCCAGCCATTCAAATAGCCTATGATGAGATAATTCTTGTATGTATACTTTCCCCTCTTTAATATATGTTGGCATGTTTTTCACTAGGTCCATTAGCTGCTGTGAAATCGTTGGAACGACTACACCAATTGCAACTGCTGCCAGTGTAATGATAAAAACATATAACAACAATATCGCTAAACTTCTAGGAACTTTTTTCGCCTCTAAAAACACTAACACTGGATTAAAGATGAAATATAAAAACATAGCAATTAAAATTGGGAAAAATAAAGTGGAAATGAATATGCCAATCGGTTGAAATAAAAATGATATTTTTGTGCAAATAAATATAATTCCTACAACCATTAGCACTTCTAATGTCCAAAAGTGCACTTTCGATTTCAAAAAAACGTCCTCCTTTAAACTAGCACTTCCCTATATTGTATCAAAACATCCATGAATTTTACATGCTATTTTCACCTTCAATGTTCCAAAATGCGAATAAATACACTACAATGAGATTACATACAAATTTGCAGGGTAAAAGGTGATAAATATGACGCAATGTATTATTTGCAGAAAAGAAACGAAAGAACTTAGTGAACAACATGTTATCCCAGAGATTTTATGTGGACATTATTTTACAAATTCAATTTGTGATACTTGTTATGAACATCTCATAACAAACGTGGATCGACCATTAATTCGGCATAAACTGATTCAATATAAAATCGAACAAATGAAACAACAAATTGATTCTCCTCTTTATACGAATGAATATGGTCAAGAATTAGCTGCGGCAGAAACTGAAGAAGTTGAAACAAACGATGAAATATACTATTCTAATGAATTAATTATGAAACTATGTAAAAAACATGATATTTCATTGCATAATGAAATTTGGAAAGAAGAGCGCGTAACAAAAGTAGCAAGCTCAATTCAACGTGAATTACTTTTAGATAACCGTAAATATAAAATGAGTATCTTAAAAATGGCTTATACATTCGCAGTACATACAATTGACGGTTATTTTAATGATCCAGATGCGATTGATATTTCTACTATTATATCGAATGTTGACTTTATCGAATTAAAAGAACGAAGCATTGTTCGTGATCTAAGTAAAAGTTCATTGTGGAATACCCTCAATACAACTAGCGATAATCACTACTTTATTTTATTAAGTGACAAAGATGGTCTATTCTGCTTCATTCGTCTATTTGATATTTTTGATGTTGTTGTCCATCTTTCTAGAAAAAAATATCAACTTCCATCTCCAATTGTTGGAGTGAATGATATAGAAAAACAAGAATTCTATATTGAAAATTTAAAACAATACATGGATAAGTTATTTAAACAAAAAAGCCCAAAAACTCATATCTAATTACAAACTAGAACATACGGTCTCCTTTCTTGATGAAAAGACACTATGTTATAATGTGTATGAAAAGAACAATACAATCACATAAAATAATTATAAATTGTATATAAATAAAAAAGACTAGTGTGCGGCTACACACCAGTCTATGTAACTTAGCAGATTGGATTGTTCATTTATCCTATTTGTTTCTTACAAACGAGACAACCCACATTCTATTGGCATAGGTGGGTTGTTATTTTTTGAGCTTGTCAATTAATACGACAACAAACGTTAACAATGCAACGAGAAATAATCCGCCTTGCAGTAACAACGCAATTTCACTCATTTATTATCACCTCCCTTCTATCCGGAGAAGTGATAATTGAACAACCAACCATACCATAAGTTACCTCTTAATTTTATCATATTTTCTAATCTTTTACGATGAAAACCGGCAAGTCTCTCGCTTGCCGGTTTTACTGATTCCTATTCTTTTATTCTCCATCTTGGACTAGTTTTCCAACAATCGCTTCATAAAATTCCCGCTCATCATCCACATTTACATGTACACGATTCACCTTTTTGGTAAACCCATATAATAACTGCGCTGTTAACGGCTCTTTTAATTTTATTTCAAAAGTAGCCGGTTCCTTTATAAATTCCATTACCGTTGCTTCGAATACTTCTTTTCCTTCTTCCTTCGTTAATACCTCGCCTTTATAAAATGTAATCTCCTTTATTTGAGTAAATGGGATTATGATTTTCTTCCCAAATCCAACTTGGATAATTACTTCCGTTTCCGTCATCATATATGGATTCGTACGAATTGCTTGTATCTCAGCTAAAAAATAAAGAATTCCATATATATTTACAATAAGTAAGCTCCAAGCAACTACCTCATTCCACTGATGAAGTAAATAATGAAATCCAATTGATTCAATTAATGTTGCGTGAATCAGCATAATATAAAACGGGATTGCTCCGGTCTTTTTATGATATGAAAAAACATGCTGACTTTCCGGCATCTTTGTACGCCACGAGAATAAAGCGTAGTAAAATAATTTACATTCCGAAACAATAACATCTACTACAGTATTTCTTTTCAACACAGTATCAAAGGCTTTATCAATTGCAAAGGAAAATGATGGATATTCGTTCTTATATTGTTTATAACATCGTATAACCGTAGGCAAAGCTCTAGCAATCTTATACAGCATAAATAACTCTAAACCTATAAACGCAATTTCTCCTGCCACTAAAATATAAGAAACAAACGAAAACGACTGTAAATAATCGCTTGGAATAACAAATCTTGCGGCAATATAACCTGCTATTACAACTGGAAATATATAAGTTAACGAATAGCGTTTACGTATAATAAAGAAATACGTAATGACTGGAATGACAATAAGAAAATCTAACAAGGACCCTAACACCATTTCCTTCGGTACAGCGGGTACAATAGGAAGTGTATATGCTAGATAATTTGATATTACAATTAAAGCTATAAAACCAATCGAAATATTTCTTCTTTTACGTGAAATGGATTTACTCATATAATCCCACCTTTTTATTTAAAAATCTCATTAAGATGATCTTTATAGAACAAAATAGCTCGTTCATATTCTTTTACACCTTCTAGTTTTACAACAGTTTCAAGCAATAATTTCATTGCTTCTTCATATTCTTTAATGTTATATTTGGCAATGGAAAGAAATACTTTCATGGTATCATTGTCTGGAAACTGTTTGATTCCAGCTTCTAACGTAACAATCGCTTTATTATATTGACCAATACAGCGATATGTGCTACCGAGTCCAATATATGCCCCACATAATGATTCTCCTTTAAGTCCATTTACAATTGCTTTTTCGTAAAATGGAACAGCTTCTGTTTCAAGTCCCATTACATCATGTATACAAGCGCATTCATAGAGGACTTCTGGATTTTGAGTAAAGTTAGTTAACCCAATGAGTATGTCCCTTGCTTGTGCATATTTTTTTTCATTCCGAAATTGAATCGCTTGCTCAAATAACTGTTTCACCTGCATCGCTCCTTATTTGATCCAGAATAGATGCTACACCATCATCTTCATTACTATCCGTAATATAATATGCTAATTCTTTTAACTCTGAAATTGCATTTTCCATTGCAATTGGATAACCACATTCTTGGAACAAACCGATATCATTCCAATCATCACCAAATACCATGACTTGCTCTGCACTTATTTCATGCCTTTGGCACCAATTTAACACAGCATTCTCTTTCGAAACATTGCAATCCATAATTTGAACGAGCTGATTTTGATCAGTACAGATTACATTTACTTTATGCCGAAATTGTTCTTTTAATTTTTCATAGTGAGAAAAAGAGTGTAACAGTATTTTAGATACAGAGCGTTGCTTCATTTCTTCATTTGTAATCACAATAGGCTTTGTTGCTGTTATAAAATTTGTTTTTATATTTTGATTAATGTAACATGTATCTTCCACCTCAATAGCGATGAAAGAATCAGGTTCCTTCTGCGTAACAAAACTGATAATTTCTGCGGTATACATAGCATCAATTGGGTAATGGTAATTCATTTTTGTTATTTGATCCCGTAATAGAGCGCCATTGTAATACACCATCATGCCAATATTCTGTAATTCCTTGGAAAGAAACTGCTTTACAGAACGAGGAGCTCTTGCTGTCGCAAAAATGATATGTATACCTTTTCTATGGCAATCCATAACCGCTTTTATATTTCTCTCTGATACCTTCTTTTCGTTATTTAATAATGTACCATCTAAATCTAATACAATAACTTTTATATTTTTAAAAAGCATAAGCTCCTCCTTCTATTTACATATGACCAATACTTATTTCGTTTACACGATTACACAAATCTTCTAACCTGTTTACAATCTCTTTCGCTGTTTCATCTTTCCCTTCACAAACCCAAACATTGCCATCTTCTCCAATCACATGATGAATGGCTGCATGTGAATACAGGGAATGCGGAGAATTTGCTATCATCAGATTTGCTTTTGCCTGTTCCATTCTTTCACTTGCTCGTTGGATTAATCCAGCTTCTGTGACATCGCTTTCAAGTTTAAATCCAACTAAAATCGTTTCCGGATCCCATTGTTTAATTTGTTTTAATATTTTAGGTGCCTTTTGAAAATGAACGATTGGTGCTATATCACTCGAAATCTTCCCATTCTTATCAAGTCCATTTCCTTCTTGATCACAAATTTTATCAACAATCCAATCCGATCCAGCTGCCGCCATAATCACAGCATCGATTTTCTCATGTGTAATGATACTTTTCATTTTATCTTGTAAATCAATAATACCTTCAAATGGATGTAATTCTAATTCGCTATTTGTAGCATTCGGTTTTTCAGCAAAATAACCATGTAAGTATATGACATGTGCTCCTTTTGACATCGCTTCTTCAGCAAGAATTTTTCCGATTGTACCTTTTGCTAAATTCGTATGACCACGTACTTGATCCCATTTTTCTAAACAGCCACCACTCGTAATTAAAATCTTTTTCCCCTTCATCATAACCATCCCTTACTTATTTTTCGAACGAAACCATTGTACACCAAAGTCAACAATTTCTCGTTGTTTCATTAATCTACACGTTGCATTTCCCACTTTACCAATTGTTACAGCGTTTATATGTTCAAACTCTTTTCCAATCTCAACAAACAAGTCAGAATCATAGTCCATTTCATCGAACTCTTTCCACGCCCTTACGTTATTTTCTATAATGGGTGCTCCAACTTTTATTAATTCACGTGCTCCTGTACGTATTTCAGATAAGTGAATCGATGTATTAGAATCGTAGCCTACACCTATCAACAATACATATCCATCTAAATCATATATTTTCTTTAGTGGTGAGTACTCTCCAAAACTAATTGAAAGTGAATGCTCCGCTATAATAACCTCCGCATGTTTTCCCCATGCAGCAAAACTATTTAACGGATGATTACTACGTTTTACATTTGGATATGTACGAAAACATTCTACAACTTTCCCCATCGCGCGTGTTGGAGTTACATCCGGATGAAACGCTGGAACATTGTCTCGAATAATTTGCCACCAGTTTTCTGGAACGGGTGGCCTTACCCAGTTTTTCGGATCAGACAAATCCGACGTTTGAGTTGGCATGATAATCGTACCTTCTTCAGTAATTACATTCATTAAAGCTTCAACTACGGCGACGGCCCCACCAGATACCCAGCCAATTGAGCTCAAAGAAGAATGGACGATCACTGTCATTCCTTTTTTAAGTCCTAATGCCTGTAAATCATTCGATATAGTTTCAATTGTATTTGGTAATTGCGTTTCTGCCACAATGTCGTTTATTTTCATAATTACTCCCCCATAAGGTTCTCTCTATGCTTATAAACTATCAAATTGAATTTTAAATCTCATCAATATATTATCATATTTTTCTTAATTTTTAATCCAAACGCCAAAGAGACCTCCTAAAAAATTCTGTTCATACTGACTTATGTATCCTAGACAACTGAACTATAGCACTGCTCCATATACACTTGTATTATTATGGTAAATATTATACAATAAAACCGACTGGTCGGTCTATAAAAAGAAGAATTATGAAAGACTATCACAACCTTGCATAGCGTCAACATACATAAAAGGTCTTTCTTAGTCTATTTTCAAGGGAGATGAAGCCATATGTTCAACTGGATCTTTGTATTCAGCATTGCTATACCAGGAATTGTTACAATGAGCTTAGCGGAACAAAAAATAAACAAAAAGTTAGAAAATACTCCAGAAACACCCTCTATCTACCTAAGTCTTTTTATCCATACTCTACTCGTTTTACTTTTTTCCGGAATGGGTGCATTTTTCTTATCAAAGATCCAAGATGGAAATATTATTTTACCGAGCAACATTGGTGAAGCAGTTCTAATTGGAGTAATTTGCTCCCTCGGACACGTTATTATATATTATGGATTCTTTAGAAAAGTTATTGATAAAGAAACGTTTCTACAAATTGAACATCAGCGCCATAGTGTAGGATTAGGAGCCAGAGTCCTATATGGCGGAGTTGTTGAAGAAATCATCTTCCGGTGGGGTCTTATGTCACTTTTCATCACGTTGATGAGTTTTTTTCATGCTGTCACTCAGATTATTGTAGTTCTTGGAATTATCCTATCTAGTATTCTATTTGCAGTCACACACTTTCTAGGTGTAAAAGGAATGAAAAAATCAAGATGGCTATATTCTTATGCTGTATTAGGAAATTTGTGGGTAGGTATTTTTTGTGGCTGGCAATTCTGGTCGAATGGTTTAATTGCCGCTATCATTGTTCATATGCTTTTCCACCTCTTATTGTACCCTTGTGAACTGTGGTATCGTAAAAAGCTAGGGAATGATGAAACGACTGCTGTAAACATGTAACATTTTTCTTGCCCCATTAAAGGTGCAATAATTGAACATGTATGAATTACCTACATATGATAAAAGCCCCCTTTTGTATTCACTTTAGAAGAAGGCTTTCAATCGTTTAAAAATAATCAAAAAAGCATGGCGGTGAATCCGGAATTAAATTCTCAAGCACCTCTATCATTTCATGACTTCCTTTTATTCTTCCGATATCATACAAAAATGCAGGGCTTTTATAACTTAATAACATAGTTGTTAATGTTTGAATCGTTAAGGACATTCCCTCCATATTATTTGGTTCTTTCTCATATGTTATATGTAATTGTTTGTCATAATCCCACTTTAAAGAAAAAGTCCCTTTATTCCACTCCAACATTGGATCATCTATATGTAAAATTAGCTTTTCATTTTTTACATGTTTAAATGGATATTGTTTCAGAAAACCAACTACATCGACAATTCTTCCCATATAGTAAGGGGCGATTGTCTGTTTTATTTCACTATCTTCAAGTAAGAAAGCAACCGGTTCATGAACGCATGTCTTTCCTTTAACATAATACACCATTGAAAAGTGTGCACTAATGAAATTCCATAACCCTCTTCTCGCCTCTTCATTTAAGTAAATCATTTCTTCTATATAAAACTTCTCTTCAAGGACACGATAAAATAAATAGCCATGTGGAATATCTTCATCTGTATAATAAATTGCTAATTGCAAATCAATTGTTTCCTCACGAAATCGTTCTTCCCATGCAAGTGTATTTCGAACCATCGCTCCATTTGTTTTTCTAGCAAACTCATCATAAACTTTTTCTTTTTCTTTACTTTTTAATCCAACTCGCCTTACTCGGCCACTAATGTTTCCACGATACTTAGGAAGCTGTGTATCTTTAATTTGGTATTCGATGATATCAGAAATAATTTCCCAGCCTTTTTTGCGATAATAAGGAATCGAGTAAGGGAACAAATAAGAAATATATTGTCCATTTTCTCTCATCGTTTTTAAGCTTTCTTTCATTAATGAGTTCATTAATCCATGCCCTGCATATTCTGGATATGTACCAACTCCAGTAACTCCTCCCATTTCATAAATCACACCATGGATATTTATTTGGAATGGCAAAACAACAATTTGAGAAATTAATTTATCATGATCAAACCAGCCTAATGCAGTCCCTGGCTTTAATTGATGGCTTTTCTTTTGTACCATCTTTTCTTCATCATTAATCATCTTTTTAGAAACTTGAAACACATATTTCATTAAGTTTGAAAACTGATCCACTTCACTTTCCTTAATAGGTCTCATAATCAAACCTTTATAATACTTCTCATTCATTTTCATATGCTCCTTTGTAACACAAACTAAAATATCATATTATTTTTATCATTTAGTTAGTATATACAAAAGATAATGAAAACACGCATACAGTATTATCAAGACTGTATGCGTGCATTTTTATAATTCCACAATTTCTCTTCCTTTTTCAGCATAACTCATATCGCCAACAGATTCGACTTTATATGCCCCATCTTTATAGAGAATTTTAGTTACACTTGCATTTTCTACTCCCATTTTTGTTTTACTACTATCAAGCATTTCTACTAATGTAGTGATCATCAGTCCATGAGATACGACTAAAACGTTACCTCCTCCATTTTTAGCGGTGTCTTCACTAATTTTATCGATTTCTTTTTTTATACGAGTTGAAAATACTTCCCAATTTTCAGCTTGTTTCGTAGTGTCTGCTTCTGCAATGAAATTCGTAATTTCTTTAATAGAGAACTTCATTAATTCAGATACTGCTTTAACACCAGCAGTATCTTGCATAGCCTTCCACATATTTTCAATCTTATCGCCTTCAAAAATCCCAAAATTCAATTCACGTAAATCTTTCCGTTGTTCAAATTTTAACTTTGATTGTCCACTATACTTTAGTACTAAGTTAGCAGTTTCAATTGCACGGCCACTATCACTACTATACGCATCAACAAAAGGTATATCTTGTAGTCCATTTCCTAAACCCTTCGCTATTTCAATGCCCTTCTCTACTAATGGAGAATCTGCCCAGCCTTGTACACGTTCACTAGTGTTTAACATTGTTTTTCCATGTCTAGTAATATATAAGGTAACGGTATTATCCTTGTTATTATTTGTTAAGTTCATATCTTTTTCCATATTCATCATTCATGTCTCTCCCTTTAGAGTAATCCATTGCTTGTAAAGTCACTGCTTCTTATCGACCAAAACTTAAAAATCTACTTCCTTTACTAACAACTATATTATAATTTTATCAAAATAGTTTCATACGTGGATAAAATATATAATTTTAGTTTCCATCAATTCATATTTTTTAAACGAAACAAAAAAGAACAGACCCTTATAATTACGAATCCATTCCTTTTCTATCTTTCATTTTTTATGCTGTTATCTTTTCTTCCTTTTTCATAACAACTGCAACATAACTATGCAGAATCATTCCTACAACAACTAAACTCATTCCAATCCATGATAATGATGATGGAAATGGAGCAGATAGCCAGATTAATTCTCCGAGTAATGCAAATAAAACTTCACCTGACTGCGTTGCTTCTACTGTTGCCAATTTCTGCGGATCATCCTTTACAAGATCTGTTGCAAAGAAAAATAATACAGTCGCAATTAAACCAGAACTAATTGCTACGATGAAGCATTGAAAAACTTGGTCACTTGATGGTAATCCATTTGTAGAAACCTCATAGCCTGATAACAAAAACCAAAATGGTAAACTTGCGAGTGTCATTCCAAGAACTCGTTGAAAAACATCTAACTCTCCTTTACATACTTGCATCATTTTTCGATTTCCAAGCGGGTAAGCAAATGCTGCTACAATTACGGGCACCACACATAAAACTGTTTCACGAATCCCTAAAGAAGAAGCATGTTCCACTTGCATAAGAAGCACACCTAATAATATGACAGCAGACATCATCAATTCTTTCATTGGAATTTTTTTATGTAGCGAATTTGTTGCAAATAATGGTGTTAATAAAATCCCTGCTATAATTGTAATTTGCCATGTTGAGGCAACGAGCCATCCTGGTCCAAATGCACCTGCGAAACTAAGTGGTGCGTAAAAAAGACCGAAGCCAACAATACTCCATAACAACCACTCTTTCGGATTACTTTTCATATATTGAAAGAGTTGCTTTAAATTCCCTCTATACATGACAATAATTAAAAGTAGTGGAACCATAAAGTAATATCGTAACGATGCACTCCAAATCCAGCTTCCGCCTTGTAAATCCATCGCACGGTTTAAAATAAATGTAAAGGCAAAGAAAAACGATGCCAATACCCCCGCTGCAATTGCTTTCATCCTAAAACCCCTTATACATTTTTTCTTCTACTATATAACAGAACACAATTAATTTAAAATAAATTTCATACTACAAGTGATATCTTTGTACATTTATCTAGAATCATATCGGTACAATTTCCGCAATCGACTTATATGAGCTTGATGATACCGATTATGATCAGCTATATGCCAGATTCCCCACCTAATCGTAGCAGTTTCACCATCTTCATAATATACTTCTCGTGTTAAGTCTGCTTCTGTTAACTTCATACATTCATCATAAAACATATTTTGAACATCTTCATAATCTCGCATGATTTCTCGCAAAGAACCTTTTGTTGTATTAGGTAATTCTCCTTTTTCATCAAGCATAGGACCATATTTTTCTTGTAATGATAGTGGAACTTGCGCACCTTTCAAGCGATACACCCAATGTTATTTTCATCATTAGAAGAACCTTTGTAATGTAGTTCTTCTTTCCCTACATCCTTTACTAATTCTCTTAATCTTTTGAATGTATCACTTACAGTAGCATATAACACTGCAACGTAAGGGTTCATATCCCTTTCTACATATAAATCTTTCACTGCAATTCTCCTATCCAACTCTTAATCCCTTCATTGATCTCATGTGCCTTTTCATGATGAATATAATGCTTTGTATTTGGAAATATAATCTGTTCCGTTCTTGAAGATATTTTTAACAGTTCATTCTGCGTTTTCTCCCAATTTTCATATCCATTATTTGTTGCGGAAAATTGCAATACTGGCAGAGTTCCTAGATCCCCTTGTTCTATTACCTTTTTACCATTTCTACTCATCCACTCTAATTCTTCTTTCATATTTCGATTATTTGTATTTTTAAGAGCCATTGAAATTTTAAGTTCTTGTAATTCTTTTGGTAAATTAGGGATATCTATAAATACGTTATCCATGATTCCAAACAATGATAACGTACGCAAGATGCCGATATTTTTAGCTGTATTCATTGTGTGCCAACTAACTTTCATACCTATATTCATTTCAAAATTCTGTGCGTATTCCGGACTAATTCCATCGATAAAAACTAATCCCTCAATTTCATTTGGATATAATTGTGCATAACGAATACTTTCTAATGCTCCCATTGAATGTCCTACTAATATAAAGGGAGGTTTCTCATCAGACTCTATTAATAATGCATGCAATTCGCTTACAACTGTATCAATATCCCTACTTCTCTCTGTTTTTTCACTGTATCCGTAGCCAGGTCGCTCATACACAACTACTCTATTTTCTTTTTCTAACTTATTATACAGTGGATAAAAATCTGCATACGGTGTAGTCGTTCCACTTCCTGCTGTCATGACTATCACTGGTTTATCCTCACGTTTTCCTGTTGCAAAAATGTGCATATCATGATTGTTAACTTCAATTATCTTACCAGGTACTTCCGTATAATTATTTACACAAATAGCTTGATACAGTACACTAGCAATAAAAACAATTAACGCAATAAACAAAACAATACGCTTCTTGTTTTTAAACATCAGATACTCCTTTTGGATATATTTTTAGAGAAATAAAACCATATGTTCGTCATCGCGATATATGCCATTTATTTTTAGTGCTCTTTTTTCTATCCCATACGTTGTAAAACCTATTGATTGATACAATTTTTTTGCTGCTTCATTATCTGAAACAACCCCTAAACTAATTTGCTCTATTTTTAGTTCTCTTGCCTTTTCAATTAACGCGCGAATTAAGCATTTTGCTAAGCCTTTCCCTCTACTTTGATGATCTACATACATGGCAACAAGATGCCCCTTATGCTTATATGCTGCTTTTTGTTCCGTTAGTAACGTTACTACACCCATTAGTTGATTCTCTTTATTAAAAGCACCGAATGTGTAACTAGTTTTTGAATTTAAATTTCGAACAACTTCCTCAACAGGGTTTTCTTTTTGCATCGCTTCTTCATAAGTTGTCACGAATGATTCTGGATTCATTTGTAGTGCTTGTAAGCGTAAGTTCCAATATTGTACTGCATCTGAGTCTGATAAAACTCGAATCATTTGTATGCATCCTCTCATCATTAAATTTCTAAACTTAATCCACTTTTGTTTACATAATAATATTATATGTTCAAAACTTTTTTATTAATAATTTCATATTCTTCTTTCAACATACTAAAACGATACCGATTAATAAATGCACCTTCTCGTAATCTATCATTTCTCATGATTCCTTCACAAACAAACCCAGCCTTTTCATAACTTTTTATCGCATTTATGTTATCCGCATCAACACGTAGCCACACTTTCTCTAGACCAAATTCATAAAATCCAATTTGTAACATGCTGTATAGCGCCGCAATACCATATCTTCGCCCCCAATATTCTTTGTTACCAATTGCAATTCCTAATTCAGCATTTTTATTCGTTGTATCAAAGTTTTTTAAATCGACCCAGCCGATATGCACACCATCTCTAGTAACAATAGCTCGTTGTTCATACCCATTTTCTCGACTCATACACATCTCAATCCATCTTTTTGTTTCATCACGTGTAAACGGTGGATATTGATTAGGTATAACTAAATGTTTTGTTACTTCTTTATCTAATGACCATTGATATCGATCTTCTATATCTTCTAGTGAAAGTTCTCTTAATTGAACAATTGGTACATTCATTTTTCCATCTCCCTTTTATTTCCCTATAGAAAAACCTTCAAACAACCTGCCTCCATAGTTTTCTAAAGTGTTCTCTACAAAAGCAATAAGTTTCTTCTTCTCTCCAGTTTTATAAAAATGATCAAAAGCTTCAACAAATTGCTCTGCAAATAATTCATCATATTTTCTTAACACCCTAATAAACCATTTAGAATTTCCAACCCATTGTTCATTTACTCTAAGGACATATTCATGAACTAAGTCTGCCAGAAGATTAGCAATAAACAATTCTTCTTCCCTCTTTGTCGCACCAATAAAATCATCTAGCACATCGGTAATAAAGTAACGCTTCTGTCTGATAAGTTCTTCTGTCCACTTTTCAGGACCTTTATCTAATAATTGCCGTGCTTCCAGTTTTAAGCTAGTTACAATTCCTTCCTCCCCTTTTAAAATAATCCCTTCCGAAACTAATTGTGGTAAACTAGGTCTCCCACGCTTGCAGTCACTCCTAAAATATTCTTTATATGTTTCAAAAGTATGTACAAACACTTCAACTGGCCAACCATTGCTAAAAAAAGATTCACGATAACAATTAGATAGACTTTCATCAAATATTACAATATCAAGGTCAGATGTTTTGGTTGCTTCTCCCCTTGCAATACTTCCTCCTAATAAAGCGACGTCACAATGTGGAAATTGTGATTCAATAATTTTTTGTGCAGCGTCAATTGCTTTCATGCTGTTCTCCTTCTTTCATTTTCTTTTTTTATTTCTTTCTCTATCCCGTGCTTTTTTAATATATGCCTCTGCATCAGGTGTTTTACATGAAGTGGCACCATGCTCAACATCAACCTTTCCAATTTCACGTGCAATTGTGATTGCTTTTTGCTCAAGCTCATCATTTCGAATTCCAATCGCAATAAGTGCACTATTCATTGCTTCTTTTTTTCGATTTTTTTCAGTATGTATATGAGCCTTAATTTCTTTTAAAAATGGTAGGAAAAATTCATCTTCTAACGATTTATCCTTTATAGCAACATGAGCGAGTAAAGACCAACCCGCTCTACCAATCCATTCATCTTGAGATGCTGTCCACTTTTTCAATTTCTCTATTGCAATTGGAGACGAACTTACAGCTGACATAAGTACATCCATCAAACAATAATAATCAACCTCTTGTACCCATTCATCCAACTGCCCTGACGTGAATTTTTTTGGATCAACAATCATTGTAGCTAATGTCATTGCATCCATATTTTTTGTTTCCCATAATGACATGGCTAATTCATGATCTTTTTTGATTTTCTTCTTTAATTGTTTTAAGTTTGCAAAACTAACACCAAATAGTGGCTCTTTTGCCCCATGGTTCCTATATGTTTTACGATTTTGTTCTGTTCCACATTCCTCAAGCTGATGCATGACTTCTTCTAATATCATTTGGGCACCTCGTTTTTATGTTAGTTCTCCTTGCCTTAAATACGCACTTACGATATATTCGACATTATTTATTATTTTCCTAGTTTTCATTTTTAAATACGGTATGTGAAATTAAATAAACCTAAAAAAAAAGATGCAATGAAATATCTTACCTAACTAAAGAAGGAATTTTGATTTTTATGTTATATAATATTACACATTTGCAATGAATAAGGGGGTGAATGATACATTGCTTTCGAATTTTGAATTAATGTCTATTCAGACTGAAGTTTTATTTTCTCATAATCAATTTGGAAAAATAACAAGTATTAACGAACCTGAAAGCACAGTTGCACCTCGTTTTTTTCTTGGTCATACAAAAGATGGTACGATTAGACGATATCGCTTTGATCTACCCAACGTTCTAATAAATGAGATTGAAGAATTATTTACCAATCATCCTAATCACATAGATTTAGCAAAAATTATGCACATACTAAGCGGAGAACAGCCGATACATAAAATCTGGATAGGGCCTGCTTTTGTATTTCCAAATAATCTAGATAATCCTATCCGAGCAATAAAGATTACGGAGACAAATAAAGAACTTCTTCAATACAGCTTTCCAAATTTATTACATCAGTTAAAATGGCGACAACCTTGTTTTGTAATTCTTGAAAACGAAATGATTGCTTCTATATGCTGTAGTGCGAGAAGTACAACTATAGCCGCTGAAGCAAGTGTAGAAACATTAGTGTCCTTCCAAGGGAAAGGATATGGCTATAATGTTGTAGCAGCTTGGGCGAAAGCCGTACAAGAGGAAGGTCGTATTCCTCTTTATAGCACTTCTTGGGATAATTTTGCTTCACAAGCAGTAGCAAAATTATTAAAACTGATTAACTATGGAACTGACATTCACTTCTCTTAAAACTGCATCTATATTACTTTCTGCTATCCATTTCAGCTGATTTTTCAACTTGTTATGAGCTTGAGCCCTTCCAAACCCCTTATCATTTTCTATCCTCCTCGACAAGATGGGATCCACAAAATGAATTAATTCTACCTCCAATACTTCAAATGCTCTTTCTATATATTCAACATTTGAATGATAGGCATGTAAACAAGCTATTTTTTTCACTTTTATCACACCTTTTTCATTTTAAAAACGCATATGTACAATTATAGAATTTAGATTTTTTAACCAACGTATTACTGTTTTTTGTCCATTTCTCTTTTCATTCTCAAAAACCTGCTAAGCAAGAATAATTATCACAGTAAAAACAACAAAATCTTGCATACTTTTTTACAAACTTTTTTGTACTTGTAAAAATCTTTTTTTGCATTTACCTACCTAAAATTGCTAATATAGTAGAGTAGAACTATTATAGAGAGAAGGAAAACTATGCACAATGGAATTCGAATGACAACCTTAGTAAAAAGGGCATTGTTAATTTGCGTCGGGGTATTATTTTTATACGAAGCAATGTACGGTCCAACTCATATTGCTCGGGCAAGTACGGAAGATGAAACAAAATCTGTTCAACTTGTAAGTGAAATTCAAACTGCTCTAGCTCCGAAAGAAGCTCCAAAACAATATAACGGGCAAGTTAGAAAAGTTGCTTACTTAACATTTGACGATGGTCCTGGAAAGTACACTGCTGAGCTATTAGAAATGTTGAAAAAAGAAGATGCGAAAGCTACATTTTTCCTAATTGGAGCAAACGTTAAAGCATTTCCAGATCTTGTGAAACAAGAATTAGCCGAAGGACATTATGTTGGTATGCACAGTATGACACATAACTACAAAAAGCTATATACTGAAGGACATTATGTGGATGAAATGAAAGAAGATCAAAGTTTAATTGCTGCGATTATCGGAAAATCCCCTATCTTAACACGTCCACCATATGGCTCAATGCCAGGATTGAATGAAGCGCTCCGCAATAAAGTTGCTGAAGGTGGTTTTAAGGTTTGGGATTGGACAATTGACTCTTTAGACTGGAGATATAATAAAATGCCAGTAGATGCTGCCTCGGCGCAAATTGTACAAAATGTTCTTGCTGGTGCTACAAATCCAATCGAGGTCGTGTTAATGCATGATATTCACCCACAATCAGTAAAAGCTGTGCCTGGGATCATTAAAGGTCTAAAAGAAAAAGGTTATGAACTGGAAAGTTATCAAGAAGATGAACATTTCCCATTAAACTTCTGGCATGATAAACGTATGTAATAAAAAAAAGACTTGATTTTCTTTATAGGAAAATCAAGTCTTTTTTTATTTTTATTTGTTTAGAAAATAGAAGTTATTAATTTTACAAGTATAGATACTAACTTTGCAAAATTAGATTGTTCCAATCACTTTCTACTAATATAGTATCTTGTATCCCCCATAAAATTAACTCCAAATTATCGTTTCTGTAGTGTGCAATAATTGTACTCTTTTCATACATTTATTATACTTTATCAATGCGGTATGTGAAATTATCAAATGTCTCCAAAATAAAAAAGCCTCCTTACAAGGATATTTATCCTTATAAGGAGGCTAACGTTGATTTATTTTATTACGTTTAACCTTCTTGCGTAGTTTTTACTTTCGTCTTATTTATATCACGATGATTATAGTTATATTTCGAACGATCTACTGGTGTAAATCCTTCTGGTGTGTAGAATCGTAATAAATCTCCGTTTACAACTTCATCAGAAAATTTAAGTTTCTGTTGAACCATTTTTTCATTTTGTTTGATTTCATCCGTTGCTTCTACTGGTTTTCCAGTGGTTGTGTCATAATACTTTCCATTAAGCGCAGTAACGGTCGGACTTACATAGTTACCATTACGGAAAGGAACAACTTGCTGATGCTCTGGTGATAATAAATCTGTACCAAATTGGATATAATTCTTTGTATCGGTACCTAGTAAATGTAACAGCGTTGGAAGAACATCGATTTCTCCGCCATATTGGTGTTGAACTCCGCCCTTCATTCCTGGAACATGAATGATTAAAGGTACACGTTGTAATTGTGCATTTTCAAATGAATTAATTTCTTTACCCATGATTTGTGACATCGCTGCATTATGATTATCTGAAATACCATAATGGTCTCCATACATCACAATGATCGAATTGTCATATAAACCAGATTGCTTCAAGTAATCCATAAAGCTTTTTACAGATTCATCTAAATAACGTGCTGTTTGGAAATACGTATCTACAGATGAATCACCAGTTTTTGCTGGTTCAATTGTCGCTTCATCCTTATTAATTGGATAAGGGAAGTGATTTGATAACGTAATAAACTTCGCATAGAACGGTTGTTTTAATGTTTGTAACATTGGAATAGACTCATTAAAGAATGGTTTATCTTTCAGACCATAGTTTACAACATCTTTTTCATTCATATCATAATATGATGCATCAAAGAATTTATTAAATCCAAATGATTTATAAATATCATCACGATTCCAGAATGTTTTATAGTTACCATGGAACACCGCAGATGTATAGCCCTGCTGTCCTAAAATAGCTGGTGCTGCTTGATACGTATTATGAGCTTTGTTTGTAAATACAGACCCTTGTGGTAAACCGAATAGTGAGTTCTCTAACATAAACTCCGCATCAGATGTTTTACCTTGTCCTGTTTGATGGAAGAAGTTATCAAAATACAGTGTATTTGCATCTTGTGTAAATGAATTTAAGAATGGTGTAACTTCTTGTCCGTTCAACTTGTAATTAATTAAAAAGTTTTGGAACGACTCTAAATGAATATAGATAACGTTCATACCTTTCCCCTTACCAAAATACTCTGGGTTAGGGCTTGCATAGTTCGATGTAATATAGTTTCTTACACCTGTCATGCTATCTCCATCCGCTAAAGCACGTTCTGTCGATGCTTTCATACTTTGGATGCCATCATAAATTGTATAGTTGTACGCACCTAAGTATTTCACAATGTAGTTGCGGTCAAACGTTCTTGTTAGTAATTCAGGACGATCAGATTCTGCTAAACCTAAGTTGATGCTAAAAATCAAAATCCCCATAATAAATACAAGTGACAATTTATATTTTGCAACACGAATTGGTTTTGGATTAGCGAATTTTGTTATTACCAACACAAGCAAGATAATTGTGTCTAAGAAATATAATGGATCATATAGATGTAATAACGCTAAAATACTACCACCTAAATCTCCAAAGTTATTCGTTTGTGTTAATGTCGGGAACGTAATAAAATCGCTGAAAAAGCGATAATATACTACGTTTGAGTATAAGATAATTGACAGTAACAAATTAATAATAATTAACCAAATATAAGATCGTTTCCCTTTTGCAAATAATGCAAGTCCTAAAAATAGGACAGCTGAGCTTAGCGGGTTAAAAAATAGCAAGAATTTTTGGATTGTGTTCGATATTCCTAAGTCGAATTCTGTAACATATGCTGCATATGTTTTTAACCAGAATAAAACAACTGCAAAAATAAAGAACCCAAAATGATTACTTAACACACGTTTGCTCTTTAATAATAATTGTTTCATCTCTCCACCTCTTTTAATCATCCAAGGTTTATTTTTTATAAGTCTACCTCTGTTTTGAATTTACTTTCCCAAAACAACCCTCACTTTTCTTTAACCTTATGAAGAATATTAGTAATTATAAGTTTAAGGTTGTATTTATTCAACTATTTCTTATTAAATATGTTGACCTAGATATATATTTAATAAAATGCATTTGTAACATTTTTTATTTCTATCTAACTTTCTAAAAATCCGTCCGGTTATTAGGACACTCCCCACTATAAACTTTTATTCTTCACTCCGCAAACATTCTTATTTCCAAAATTACCAATTGGATTTATTGCTGCTAATTTATTCATTCTGAGAAAATTTCTTCTTACTGCGTCCTTTATATGTAAAAAATTATAATTCACATACATATTTTTTATTATTAACTTCTATAAACAACATTTAATTCTATTATTTCTCCTGTTCATTTAACATTAGCTTTGTGATACGAAAAGAATATATTTAATCTGAACAGACCGGTTCCGTTTGGAAAGACATGTAATTTTTCATTATATGTAACTTCTTTTCAATAAAATTCCATGAATATTGAAAAAATTATACACATTTATATATACAAATACCTGCTATGCAGAATAAAAAGTAACTTACACTCGTTTGCTCTTTCTGTTTTTACTTCGCATGTGGCAGAAAAAGGCCCTGACCGCTTCTATGCATGGCCAGAAGCTCTCCCCCACCTAAAAAAAAGGGGTTTTATGTCGGTTTTTTAATTGATGTACCTATAGTAAAAAAACAAAACCCTCGCTCTATTCTAAGTGCGAGGGTTTTGTTTTACAGATTATTTCCCCTGATACATTGCATCTACTTGCTTTTGAAGTTCTACATTTTCTAAGAACTCATCGTATGTTGCTTCTTTATCGATTACACCGTTTGGCGTCACTTCGATAATACGATTTGCAATTGTTTGTACGAACTGATGGTCATGAGATGTAAATAGTAATGTTCCTTTAAATGCGATTAAACCGTTGTTTAATGCTGTGATAGACTCAAGGTCTAAATGGTTCGTTGGATCATCAAGTGTTAATACGTTTGCTCCGCTTAACATCATTTTAGAAAGCATACAACGAACTTTTTCTCCACCTGACAATACAGAAACATTTTTCTTTACTTCTTCACCAGAGAATAGCATACGACCTAAGAAGCCACGCAAGAAACTTTCTGTTTCATCTTGCGGAGAGAACTGACGTAACCATTCAACTAAGTTATATTCACTGTTCTCGAAGTACTTAGAGTTATCTCTTGGGAAGTAAGCTTGAGATGTTGTAACGCCCCACTTAAATGAACCGCTATCTGGCTCCATTTCACCCATAAGAATTTTAAATAATGTTGTCATCGCAATATCATTGCGTCCGATAAATGCAACTTTATCACCTTTAGATAATGTGAAGTACACATTATCTAACACTTTTTCTCCATCAATCGTTTTTGAAAGACCTTCTACAGTTAATAAGTCATTTCCTACTTCACGCTCTGGTGTGAAGCCAACGAATGGATAACGGCGTGATGATGGTTTAATATCATCTAATGTAATTTTATCTAATAATTTTTTACGAGAAGTCGCTTGCTTCGCTTTAGATGCGTTTGAACTAAAGCGTGCAATGAAGTTTTGTAACTCTTTTACTTTCTCTTCTTTTTTCTTATTTGCATCTTGTGTTAGTTTTAATGCTAATTGGCTTGATTCATACCAGAAGTCATAGTTACCAACATACAATTGAATTTTACCGAAATCAAGATCCGCCATGTGCGTACATACTTTATTTAAGAAGTGACGGTCATGGGATACAACGATAACTGTATTTTCAAAGTTCATTAAGAAGTTCTCTAACCATTGAATCGCTTTTAAGTCTAAGTGGTTGGTAGGCTCATCTAATAATAGAATGTCAGGTTGACCGAATAATGCTTGAGCAAGTAATACTTTTACTTTCTCTGCCCCTGTTAACTCTGACAATTTTTTGTCATGAACGTCTTCTCCAATGCCTAGGCCTTTTAAAAGAATTGCAGCTTCAGATTCAGCTTCCCAACCGTTTAGCTCAGCAAATTCACCTTCCAGTTCTGCAGCACGCATACCGTCTTCATCACTGAAATCTTCTTTCATGTAAATTGCATTTTTTTCTTGCATTACTTTGTAAAGACGTGTGTGACCCATAATTACTGTTTCTAATACAGGAAACTCTTCGTATTCGAAGTGGTTCTGTTTTAATACTGCTAAACGCTCACCTGGCGTGATGTTTACATCACCTGTTGATGGATCAATTTCTCCAGATAAAATCTTTAGAAATGTTGATTTACCAGCACCGTTTGCTCCGATTAAACCGTAGCAGTTACCTGGTGTGAATTTTATGTTAACATCATCAAATAATTTTCTGTCCGCAAAGCGCAATCCTACGTTACTAACTGTAATCATGTGTTTCCTCCAATTTCGATACTTTTATATACATACTTCACTTACTATAACATACTTAGACATCTAAAGGTATATCTAATCATCTTTCTATTTCAACAAAATAAAAAGCACTTTTCAAATCGTGCTTTTTATTTGAAATTTTAAAAGAAATCATAAATAAACGGCTTATGTAATGGAATCAAATGTTCAAGTGTTTTTACTTCTTCCTCACTCCCTAAAATATGGTCCATTTCGTATAACTCTAATGGACGCTTATATCCGAATAACATTGCTGATAAATCATTTATATTTAAATGGATTCCGCTACTATTTTGTTTTTCGGTTTCTTCTTTATTAATAATTACTACTTCTTTACTTTGTAATTTAACCGTCACATTATTCCATGAGGCAAATGAGTCTGAAATATGCAAAATAACTTCGTTTTGTTGATTAGCCCAAACAAATGAATATTGATTTAAAAACTTTTCCACGTCTACAATCCGAGCCATAAAATAAGGAGTAATTTCAGCCTTCACTCGAGGCTCTTGTAAAGTATAAAGTAATGGCTCTGTTTCACTTAGTATCATCTTAAGCTCTTTTATCATAGAATCATGTTGGCAAATAAAATTCCAAAGTCCATTTCGAGCTTCATTATTTAGCGGTACAAATTCTTCCACTGTCATTTTTGAATCATTTATTTTGTACAGCATATAACCAGTAGCTTCATCTTTTTCATTGTAATAGACCGCTGCCGTCAAATCATGGTAAACTGCTTGCGTCCACCAATCCGTACTTCGAACTAGCATACCAGCGAATCGCTTTGCAAATTGCTCATATACTGCTTCTATTTCTTTTGGATGTGAATCTTTATTAAAACGTCTCACATTCCCTTTCACATGCTTCTGCATCACTAAATCACTCTTCGTCATGGAACATATGAAACGATTGGCAAATAGTTCCCATCCATACTTTCTATAGAATGAAACTGCAAATGGATGTAACATTGATACACTAAATCCATCTTGTTTCATTTTTTGTAGCACATACTTCAGTAATTCTTTTACATGCCCACTCCGTCTATACTCTGGGTATGTCGCTACTCCTGCAATTCCACCCATTTTAAACATTTCATCACCAATATTTATTTCGAATGGAAGAAGGTGCAGTTTTGCTGCGAGTTGATCTCCTTCCAAAATTCCAAATAGTTGATGGTGTTTTTTCATTAATGTAAGACGCTTTTCAATTTGATCTTCCGGTACCTTATATTGAAAGGCATATTCAGATAAAGCAATCGCTTCTCTATATTGTCGCTCTGCTAATTCAATTACTTTCATGACTTTCTCCTCCTATTCCCTTTATTACATTCGTACTCATGCGGATAAAATCCTATCTAAAAAATCAGAAAGGTCGATGGAATATACATCGACCTTTCTATAATTATTATATCTTGATATAACACACTATCTTCCAAATAAAGATTTACCATAAAACAAAAAGCTGTACTTACTAATTACTTTTATCATGTCCCCTGTATACCATATAAAGTTTCACTTTATGCTTTTTCCAATTCGGTTTGTAGTTTGCTCAATTCCTGAAAGAATGTAGGATACGATACACCTACTGCTTCTGCATCTTGAATCGTTGTTTTTCCTTCAGCTATACAGCCGGCGATTGCAAGCATCATTCCAATGCGGTGATCACCGTAACTATGTACTGTATTGCCTTTTAAAGTTGATTTACCGTAAATAATCATTCCGTCATCTGTTGCTTCAATACGAGCTCCTAGTTTCGTTAGTTCAGCAACAACTGTGTCAATACGATTCGTTTCTTTCACTTTTAGCTCACGTGCATCTTTAATAACCGTAATTCCTTCAGCTTGCGTTGCCGCTAATGCGATAATCGGAATTTCATCGATTAATCTTGGAATAATATCCCCGCCAATTTCGATTCCTTTTAGTGAAGATGTTTCAATAGTAATGTTTGCAGCTGGTTCTGATGCTCCTTCGTTAATTGGTTCTATAGTGAACGTAGCACCCATTCTCTCTAAAACATCTATAATACCTGTACGAGTCGGATTCATTCCTACATTTTGTAGTTGTATTTTACTATTTGGAAGAATGGCTCCTGCTACTAAGAAAAATGCCGCTGATGATACGTCACCTGGAACTTGAACGTCTATTCCAGTTAATTTCTGGCCACCTGCTAGTTTTACAGTTTTCCCTTCACGAGTTACTGTAACACCAAACGCCTCAAGCATTCTTTCCGTATGATCGCGTGAAATGTGCGGTTCTGTAACAGCTGTTACACCTTCTGCACGAAGACCTGCAAGTAAAATAGCTGACTTTACTTGTGCGCTTGCAACTGGGGAAGTGTATTGGATTGCTTTTAATGCTCCACCTCTTATTGTTAGCGGTGTGTACGTCCCGTCTTCTCGGCCATCAATGTTTGCGCCCATTTGCTTTAATGGATTGGTTACGCGTTTCATCGGTCTTTTTGCGATAGAAGCATCACCTTGTACGCAAGAAAAGAATGGCGTGTTTGCCAATATTCCTGATATTAATCGTATCGTAGTTCCAGAATTACCAACATCTAATACAGCTTTTGGTTCTTGTAAACCTTCAATTCCTTTTCCGATTACAATAACTTCATCACCGTTTTGCATAATGTCTACTCCCATTTCTTTAAAACAAGAAATAGTACTTAAACAGTCTGCACCAGGTAGAAAGCCTTTAATTGTTGTTCTTCCCTCTGCAATTGCGCCGAACATAACAGCGCGGTGTGAAATGGATTTATCACCAGGAATTGTAATGGTTCCATTCAATCCGTTATTAACAGGTTGTATTGTTCTTTCTTTCACATTTTCACCTTCTCATTTAAATTGTTTCATATGTTTGGTATTCTTCTTTTCCAAGTGCTAGTTTTGCTTTCATACGATCTTCTTCTCTTTGGAAGCTAATACGTAATACCCCAAGCAATCCTTCACGCGCTTCTAATATTTGCAAGTTCGTAATACTAATTTCTTCGCGCGCAAGAATACTCGTAATATGAGCTAATGCCCCTACTTTATCTAAAACATCGACGTAGAAGTCGTGATAGGCGGGAATAGCTCCTCTTTTTCTCACTGGTAAAGAATCACGATATTCTTTCGCATCTGCAAAGTAGTTTTGTATTTCGCCTGCATCTCCTATAGAAACCGTCTTATATAACTCTTCCATTTCAGAGATCCACTCTTTTAATAATACCATTAAATGCTCACGATTTTGCTTTACAATGTCACTCCACATTTTCGGACTGCTAGATGCGATACGTGTAATATCTTTAAATCCACCGGCAGCTAGTTGATGAATGAGTGGATTATCTCCTGCATGTTTCTCGACTTGTTTTACTAAACCTGCCGCAATAAGATGCGGAAAATGACTAACGATTCCTGTTACATAATCGTGTTCTTCTGTATTTAAGACGAGAAAATGTGATCCTGTTCCTTTCAACCATACTTTTAGCTCTTCCACTTGATCATTTGGCACATGATTCATCGGTGTTAAAATGTAAAATGCATTTTCAAATAAATGCGCCTTTGCACTTTCAACACCAGTTTTATGAGACCCTGCCATCGGATGTCCGCCAATAAAAGAAACTTTCTTTGAAAATAAAGCTTCCGCTTCATTCATAATTGTTCCTTTTGTACTTCCAACATCGGTCACTATTACATCATCCCGTAAACGAAATGACGCTAGTTTGTGTAATAACTTCTTCGTTTCTTCAACTGGAGAGGCAAAAATAATTAAATTTGCCTCTTCACATGCACGCTGTAAATCTATTGCTACTTCATCTACTACATGTAATTCTTTCGCACGCTCTACCTGCTCTTTAAATAAATCATAACCTGTTATCGTTACATCGTGCTCTTTCTTAATTGCTAATGCGAGAGAGCCTCCTATTAATCCTGTTCCAATTAATACTACCTTTTTACACATTGGCCTCATCTCGAGACTTATGTTTTTTATTTTCAAAGTGTTGTTTTAACACTGAAATCACTCCTTCATTTTGTTCCCTTGTTCCGATTGTAATACGGACACCATTTGGAAACGGACGAATAATAAACCCTGCGTGCGCGCAAGCTTCATAAATTTCTCCAGCACCATCTACCGGCAAGAAGATGAAGTTTGTTTGCGACGGATAGAATGGAATTTCATTTCTCTTACAAAAACTTTCGTATTGTTGCAGCCCCTCTGTATTAACACGTACCATCTTTTCAATAAATGACTCATCGCTTAAGGCAATCGTTGCTGCATTTTGTGCCAATGAAGATACGTTAAACGGCAAACGTACAACATTTAATTTCTCGATTAACTCTTCATGTCCAATCGAATACCCAACACGGAATGATGCTAATCCGTATGCTTTAGAAAACGTTCTTAGTATAAGAATGTTTTTATGTTTTTCTAGAAGCGGTAATGTCTCTGGGAAATCTTTTGCTGTTACGTATTCATAGTACGCTTCATCAATGACAATTAACGTATTTTTACTAATTCCCTCAATGAATTGAGTCAATTTTCGCTCATTTACATATGTGCCTGTCGGATTGTTCGGATTACAAATCCAAACGATTTTTGTATTGTTATCAACCGCTGAAGAAATTTCGTCTAAGTCATATACACCGTTATTTAAAGCTACTTCTTTCACTTCGCACCCTTCAATAACTGCATGATGACGATATTGCGGGAAAGTTTCTCCTGCTGTTACTACATTATCTCCCTTACAAAGTACCGCACGGCTTATAATTTGAATGACTTCATCAAGTCCGCTTCCACATATAATTTGTTCCTTTTGAACTTGTAGTTTTTCTGCAATTGTTTGGCGAAGTTCTACAGCTCCTCCATCTGGATATAAGGCATGTTCATGCCATGCTTTTTGCAACTCTTCTATAACACGTGGTGAACAACCGAATGGATTTTCATTTGATGCTAATTTTACAAATGAATGATCCCCATATATCTCTTTCATTTGCTGCGCTGATTTACCTGGTTTATATGGCTGTAATGATGATAATTGCTCTTTTACCTTCATCTGGCATCCATCCTTTTTAAAATTCTTTTGCATATTTGTTATGCTGCGTAATATTTTGCTTGATTAATTCCATGCGGTCTTTTCCGAATTGTTCAACTAATGCGTCCGCAAGCTCCCATGCAACCACAGCTTCTGCAACAACACTTGCAGCTGGTACTGCACAACTATCAGATCGTTCAATACTTGCTTGGAATGTTTCTTTCGTATCAATATCTACACTCGCAAGTGGCTTATATAATGTAGGAATCGGCTTCATTACACCTCTTACTACAATTGGCATTCCTGTAGTCATACCACCTTCTAATCCACCTGCATGATTTGTTTTTCTTGTATAGCCTTTTTCTTCATCCCATAGGATTTCATCGTGTACTAAGCTTCCTGGCTGCCTTGCCGCCTCAAATCCAATCCCAATTTCAGCGCCTTTAAAAGCATTAATACTCATAATTGCTCCCGCGAGTTTTGCATCTAATTTACGATCATAATGTACGTAGCTACCAACACCAATTGGCATCCCTTCTGCAATTACTTCTACAATTCCACCTATTGAATCCCCACTGCTTTTTGCAGTATCGATAGCATCCATCATCTTTTGCTCTACCTCTTTATCTAGGCAACGCACAGGTGAATTTTCTGTAATTGTTTGAATTTCTTCTATTAGTAGTCGGCCTACACGATTTGCTTGTATCCCGCCAATCTCAAGAACATGTCCTGCAATTTGCACACCTAATTCTTTTAAAATTTGTTTTGCAACTGCACCAGCAGCTACTCTTACAGTTGTCTCCCTTGCAGAAGAACGTTCCAAAACATTTCGTATATCACGGTGACCATATTTAATTGCACCATTTAAATCAGCATGTCCTGGACGTGGTTTTGTAATTGTACGTTTCATTTCTTTACTTTCTTGCTCCGAAATAGGTTCAGCCCCCATTACTTTCGTCCAATGTTTGAAATCATCATTTTTTACGATTAATGTAATTGGTGAACCAAGTGTTATTCCGTGGCGCACACCACTTACAATCTCTACTGTATCCGTTTCAATTTGCATGCGTCTCCCACGACCATGCCCTTTTTGTCTTCTTAATAATTCCTTATTAATATGTTCTGCTTGTAACGATAATCCTGCAGGTACACCTTCTAAAATAACAGTTAACTGCGGACCATGTGATTCTCCAGCTGTAATATATCTCATTTCTCTTACCCCTTTATTATTTTTTTGTACAAAAAAGTCCCTACTGAGCGCTCAGTAGGGACGATTCATATCGCGGTACCACCCTAATTGTAGACTATTTTTTTGTCTACCTCTTATCATTGTTAACGATCTATGAGACCGTCTTTCCCTTCATAAAGATATGATCTTTACTACGAAAAAGATGCTCTAGGGCTGTAATTCATGCTTATCTTTGTACTGATTCTCACCGGCCATCAGCTCTCTATAAACAGGGAGATAAGCACTACTGTTTCCCTTTCTACGCATATTCAATATGAAATTAAGATAATTTATTTTTAAATCCTTTTAACTCTTCCATGAATTTATGGAACTCTGGAATATCCATTTGCTGTGCAGAATCAGATAATGCAACTGCTGGGTCTGGATGTACTTCTGCCATGACTGCATCTGCTCCAATTGCTAGTGCTGCTTTTGCAGTAGGTAATAATAAATCTCTACGTCCTGTAGAATGCGTTACGTCCACAACAACAGGTAAGTGTGTTTCTTTCTTTAAAATCGGTACTGCTGAAATGTCTAATGTGTTACGTGTCGCTCTTTCGTATGTGCGGATACCGCGCTCACATAGTATAATTTGATCATTTCCTTGTGCGATGATGTATTCAGCTGCATTAATGAATTCATCAATTGTCGCTGCTAAACCACGTTTTAATAATACAGGTTTATTTACTTTACCCACAGCTCTTAATAAATCGAAGTTTTGCATGTTTCGTGCCCCAACTTGAATGACATCAACGTAATCAAGAGCCATTTCTACATCATTTGGATTTAAAATCTCACTGATAATCGCTAAATCGAATTCATCAGCTACTTGGCGTAAAATTTGTAAGCCTTCAACCCCTAATCCTTGGAAGTCGTATGGTGACGTTCTCGGTTTGAAAGCACCGCCGCGCATTAATTTTAATCCTTGTGCTTTCATCGCTTGCCCCACTTGGCGAACTTGCTCTAAACTTTCTACCGCACAAGGACCCATGATGAATGTTTGTGTTCCATTTCCTAATAATTCACCTTTTACATCAACAATTGTATTTTCTTTTTTCTTTTTACGTGAAACAAGTAATGCTTTACGGTTGTCATCTTCTTGCAATTCTAAGCTCGCTTTGAAAATCGTTTTGAAAATGTGTTGAACTGTTGAAGTTTCGAATGGCCCTTCATTATGTTCTGCGATCATATCCAGTACTTCACGCTCACGAACTGGGTCAAAACGTTTCGTACCTTGCACTTGTTTTTGTTCCCCAATCTTCTGAACAATTTTACCTCGTTCATTTAAAAGCTCTAGTAACTGTAAATTGATTTTATCCACCTGTTTACGTAATTGTTCTAACTCATGATTTGCCATTTTAAAATCCTCCTTTTAATGTTTAAAACTATGTGAAGAGAATAAAAATTCCCTATTTTCTGAATTGAAACTCCACAAAAACTTATTATGAGATCGATTCCGCCTTTTATGTGTACAAAAAATCCCTACTGATCTACTCAGTAGGGACGATATTTATCGCGGTACCACCCTAGTTGCAGACTTATTTCGTCTACCTCTCTTCACTGTTAACGATCATTCGACCGTCTTTCCCTTCATAAAGACAATTATCTTTACTACGAAAAAGATGCTCCAGGACTGTAATTCGCACTTGTCTTTGTACTGGTTCACACCAACCACCAGCTCTCTGTTACAGGGAAACAACTACTACTTCTTTTCCTTTCACCGCATGTTATATTCCATTTTCAAGTTGGGCCACAAAAATACAAAAAGTCCCTACTGATCCAATCAGTAGGGACGATATTTATCGCGGTACCACCCTAGTTGTAGACTTATTTCGTCTACCTCTCTTCACTGTTAACGATCATTTGACCGCCTTTCCTTCATAAAGAAAACAAATCTTTACTACGAAAAAGATGCTCCAAGACTGTAATTCATGATTATCCCTGTACTGATTCACACCAACCATCAGCTCTCTGTTACAGTAAGATCCTCACTACTGTGATCTCTTCATTGCACTTTGTTTATTCAAATGTTTTTGAAATTGAATAAGTTATGATTCGTATTATAGAATGCTTTTTCAAATACTGTCAACACCTTTTTAGTTATTTTTTTAAAATCCCACTCTTTACCCACTATTAATCTTGTAAATTTGTCATCACAAGTCCAATACGAATCATTTCGTTTTGAATAGATATTAGCAAATGTTTCTCCACTTGGTACTCTGTTAACAATTGTTTAATCTCAATGATTTCATTTTCAAAAGAATTTGCCTCATGAAGGTTTTGTAATAACGAAAAAAACAACTCACCATAGGCTTCTACATGATATTTCATATTATTTTTCTTTTCCAAAATAGACAAAAATAGTTGTTTCATTTCCGCTTGATCGTAACGTTCTGATGGTGGAGAGAAACGAGTAAGAATTGTTTGTAATCCTTTTTCGGCAACTTCATCCATACATAATACAAAACGTAAAAACATGACATATTCCCTACCAGTTACGGAACTCATTTTTGGACGTTCAATTAAAAATCCAGCTAACCAAGCTTCCCAAAATTTTTGTTGTTCTCTCACGCTTAATGTTTTCACATAATAACATAAATGTTCCATAAACTTAATTTTGTCATTTTCCGTTTCCTGTATAAAAAGCGGATATAACCAATCTGCTCGCTGTTCCCAATATAATACACATTTAATAAAAACAAAGCTGAGCCACTTTAAGAATACTTCTTTTGTATGTGGATGTAACAAATATAAATGCTCGACTGCATATTTAATATGTCGCTTTATCTCTGTAAATAACGGTAAATTTATTTGTGTATAGCAAAGTCCTGCCCATGCATATTTTATTGATTTTTCTTGTTTTTTTAAATCGAGATAAGGTAGCAAATTTTTTCTACACCATTGTTTCTCAATATGATATAAAAATGTTATATCTGCTGTTAATCGTGCAAACATGAAGTTTGTACTCTGTGAAAATGTTCGCATTTGTTCTTCAAATAAAAACAAGTATTCATGAATATTCCGATCATATAAGTGGTCATATGCTAGTAACTTTAATAATACTGACGTCATCTTTCCAATAGGATGTTGAATAGATTCATTATAAAAATCATGCTCTTCTATCTTAAAATTCGGATCACCTTTCATTACTTGAGGAAATAAAGAAAAGGCAAAACGTTTCACCACACGTATACTATTCTCTTGGAATTCTTCTAATCGATTGCTGATTTCATAAAGAAAACTGCTAATTAACCAATGAAAAGATGTATTTCTTACAAATCGTTGCAGGAGTGGAATGATTTTTTGTATTTGTTGATTTGTAAGCTTACGATTATTTCTCCATGCCCGAATACAGACAAACCATACTTCATTACTTACATTACTTTCCCCTACTAATTGATACGCAAGCGAAATACTCCACTCTGTATCCAATTTACATGCTTTTGATAACATTTCTAAAAAATGACGCTGTTCAAAAATACCATCATGAGAAAAAAGCCTAACTTGTTTCATCATTTCATGGTCTTTCAACTGCAATAATCCATCGGCCGTTACGTTGCATGTAATACTTTGTACAGCATCCTCTACTCGCTTTTCACCGTAACGTTCTGGGGAAAAATGAGGATGTTTTTGTTTCATTTTTTTATATGCTTGTACTGTACAATTACTATTTGGATCACATGTATAAAGTAAATCCATAATAAGACAAACATCAAAAGCCCTCTCATTAACAAGGTGTTTCATAACCTTTTGTAACACTTCTTGCTTTCTTTGTTCCGAGGTAAATGGATAATGCTTCTTTAAAAATTTAAATACTTCATGCCTATATGTAACATGTAAAAGTAATTTTTGTTCTAGTAGCCATTTGATTTTTTCATCGTCAGTTACAAATAAATTTTTACTCATCGCAGCTATTGCAATCCGTTTTTGTACTATACTATCTGTTTCTATCATTTGGGCGATATAGTAGTTTGCCTTTCTCTTATTATTTTCACATAAATAGGCGAGACATTCTTTTACAATACGAATTAAAAATGTAAAATCTTTCGGCTGTAAATCATGCTCTGAAAATTCGACTGTATTATATGTCACACCGTCCTTTTTCTGCAGTGCAGTCTGCCTTAAAAATAACATTTGGATTTTTTCTAACCCCATAACCATAATTGGGTCAGCAAAATATGCGATATGCGGTTTCATTCTTTCATCCCAGATTCTTTGTACAAATGCAAATACGGGAACTGGTAAACGGCTTGTCTCCTCTAATTCAATTGAATCTTGCATATCGTGTTCCCATCTTCTGACACGCTTTAATTTAATTTTCCCATCCAAAATAAACGCCAACAATAAGACGAAAATTTCTTTATGATCAGGAAAGGAACATTTATGTAACAAATATGAAACCAATTCTATAGAGCTACTATTTTTTTCTGCTGTTTCCAGTAAGAGCAATGTCCATTTTGCGAATAATAGCGGTTCAATTGGCTCTTTTGTTTCGTTTAAATACGTACAAATCGTTCGCCATAACAAAGGAGAAATTTTTGAGTGATTTTTATAAATAAGCTGAAATAATTCTTTTTGGTGGCTAAAAAGAAATTGTTTGACGAGCCACTCGGCCAACAACTCATCCTCTTCACTATGAATAGTGGAAAGCAAAAATAAATTTTGGATTTTGCCTTCTGCCTCTAACCATTCTACCCATCCATAATCGCGAGCAAATTCTATAAAATACCGGAGTGTTTCAATTTTTTTTACTGATTGTTTTATATATGATAATTGCTCTTGTTCAACTGATGGTGGAACTGTCACGATATCACGAATCCGCATTCTTTTTGTAATATAATTATCTCCCATTAATTCAGCCCAGCGCTTCACCGCTTGAACAAGTGCCTGATGATTGTTCGCCTTATTTGGATAAACAATGGGCCTTACTCCTAAATGCTCCCAATGATATGTATTATCTCCTTGCGCAACAAATGCATAACGTTTTGTACTCGGTGGTAAACCTGTTGCTAAATATTTCATGACAGGATCATTATGACTATATCCGATGAATAACACCGTATAATTTGAAAATAAATCAACTAAAAATCTTCTTGCCCAACCCTCTGTTAAGTAAGCCCTTCCAAAATCGCCATCCGTTAATATTAAATTTTCTTTTTCCTGTTCTACATTGCCGTGTATATATGCTAAACCTTTAAACGCTCTACCTGTTGGAAGTGCAGGTGCGTAATATATATTAATATCTGGATTCATTTCCCGAATTACACTTGTAAAATGCTGATCAAAATTTGTAGTAACGATGCGAACATCAATATCATCTGAAAAAAGCCGTGGAATGGCATAGTGTAATGGATTCGGTTTTGAATTTTTCACATCAACAAGATCTTGTGCAACTTGATGTACATCTTTCGTCTTCGCAACTTTTCCAAGATAATAATCATGCGGTTCTGTATTTTCACGCTTTTCAACATATAAAGCTTCCGCAATTTCATCAACTAAATCATCGAAATTTGGTAAGTTTGATTTCCCTTTCATAGAAACTCCTGCTCCGACAAATAATACAAGCCTTCCTTGTTCAAGATTATCAAATAGTTCATCTGGAATTTCTACTTCTGAAGTAATCCACATTTGGATCCCCCCTTACCTAAAAATGTCATACACTCTCATTTTACTATAACATTTTTTGTTTATTTTTTTAATATTTCGACAAGATGTTCAACATGAAAAAATTTTATTTGCAACTATGTACATACATAAGAAATGTATGAACTTCTTGTTTTATACCAAAACTATATAAAAAACGGGAGGTGTGCAATTTGAGCAATTTTACGATTGTGCTTATCAAATTTATATCGTGTATCATTGCTTTTGCTATCGGACTTGATTTATTTTTTGATGCAACAATTGTTGATGTTATTTCCTTTAGCCTGTTTGTAACAATCGTTTCTTATATGTTTGTTGATAAAATCCTTTTGAATCATATTGGCAATTCCGCCGCTATTATGGCTGACTTTTTGTTAACATATTTAAGTGTGTGGATTTTCGGTAATATTTTATTGGACAATTATATGCAGATTGCATGGGGTAGTATTATATCCGCTATTGTCTTTACATTATCTGAAGTGTTTGTGCATCGTTTTTCTCATACGCATGAACGGCTCAATAATGAACGAATTAATATGAATGGCCGCTTCGCGTATGGAACTGAGTTTGCTGAAGAACAAAACATCTTAGATAAAGATAAGAAAAAATAAAAAAGAAGGATGTCATTATACTGGTAATGACATCCTTCTTTTACACTAACTATTCTTCCTTCCACCCTTTTACATCCACTGACATATGTACAATTACTTGAAAGCCTAAGCTACCTGTAGAGCCAACTGCAATTGAATATTGAGAAAAAACTCTCGAAATGCAGCATTTCATAAATGACCTCACATATGTACTAATTTCCCTTTAATCAAATCTGATGACACTTCTCTTTCCTCCCAAATCTAAAACTGTAGGTTTCGAATAAAGTTTGATCAAATTAATGCTATTAACCGTAATAGAAGAACAAAAGAAAAGAGCGTGTTTTGAAAAAAAGATTAATCAAAACATGCTCTTATAGTATTTAATCGGATTATTCTTTTATAAAAAAGATTGATCTTTTTTATAATCCTTCAATATTTCGGATATCAGGAATAATTGCATGAACTTCAACAACTTTAACCAAAAAACATTCCATTTTATAAAAAGTTTGTTTGAAGCTTTCGTAGAATTCTTTAATTGAAAGAGGTGAAGTTTCGTGACTTTATTCAAAGCAACAATAACAGAAAATAAAACCTAGCAACATAACGCTATGCTGCTAGGTTTTATAACGCTAAAAATTATCATCAGTTTTGTTTTTAAGATTTCTGTTTAAAAACTAAGAGGGTTATTTACTTTTCAACCACTTGGCTCTAACCAATTCTCTATCGTTTAATAGATTGTTCTTAGCTAGTTCATAACACACTAACCAAAAATCTTTTTGCCACTTTGTACAATCTTCCTCGTAATCCATAAGCATCTGAAGCATACAATATGAATCAGAAGGCTGAATATGAATCATATCATTTTTAAAAAATAAAGCTATGAGACCATGTTCAATAGATAGCAAGCAACCTTCATCAAATGAAATTGCAAAGTAAGCATAGTTATCCTTCGTATAGTCAGGTAAAATCTCAAATGTAGGAGTTCCTATATAAGGATGGATTTCTTCCATACTATTAAAAGTAATGGGACTAAAGGAATGATCATTTTCATTATATATCTCGTAACTCATTAAATCTTTACATTGCAATTCAAATAGACCCTTTAGTATATTTTCATAAACAATATCAAAGTGTTCCTTTAAATAACATAGCGTATTATAAGATTCTTTTGTTAAAGGTTGATTACTCTCTAAATACCCCTTTATCTCAATTTTTTTTTGTTCAAAAAACGAAACGGAACAATTTACGTTTATAGACCCATCCCAACAGTCGTATTTTTCAGAAAAGTTAAAACCTTCCACTTTATATACCACCATTCACACCTACCTAATTAAATTTTATTATTCATAATTAACGCCCTCTTATTATGTCACAACCGAAGCATAGCGGAGGGCGTAGTATAATTGTAATTAATCTACAAAATGGAAAGCAATTTTTAATCTTGAAAAATTGCTATAATCCTTATAAAACCCATCAAAAATAAATAACACCCCTTTAAATACTAAATCCAAAGGGTAGAGCTGTATATATACCTTCTTGAACATCTATTACTACCAAAGCTTTCTTCATCACACATCGCTCCCCTTTTTAATGTAGATTTATATATATTAATAATATGTAACTTTAATAAAATTAAAATCACTACATACCTTTATCGTCTATACTCCATCATCCAGCAATCTTCTAGCTTCCCTTCATGAAGTTCATGTTTTATTAACCTTTTTATCTTTTGAAATCCACACTTTTCATAACAACAAATCGCACGTTCATTGCTCACTCTTGGATCCATCGCAATTGCTTCTGCCCCTAACTCATCGGTGATATATGTAATTGCTGCTTTCACAAGCTCTGTACCGATTCCCTTATTCCAATATGCTGTGTCCCCAATAAATTGGTCCATCCCACATATATTTTGATTTTCTCTATATCCATATAACTTTTTCCATTCTGAATCGATCAGGTAAATTTGTATATAACCAATCGGTTCTTCAGCATGTTCTACTAAACATCTTTTCTCAGCACTCTTTGGGTCATGAATAAAATGAGTACGAACTTGCTCTGGAGATTGCGGATTATCTCTGCCTTCGTAATACTGTAAAACTTCTGGATTTGTTAACCATTTTGAAATGGTATTCACATCATCTTCTATAACATATCTAATCGATAAACTCCCTTTTTGAAATAACATATTTCACCTCTCTATACATAACATTATAATATTCTAGACTCCTTGAATTAACTCCTCTTATTAGCTAGCGAGTATGATTTAGAGAAAAATTTTAATATATGTATATAAAACCGTCTTGCTATCATACCTTCGTATAATTTCCACTACAAAAAAATACTACTATTGTTGGATGTTATAGAACCTTTACTTTAGTAATCTGTAGATATCAAACTAACGTAGGAGGAATCAAGATGTCTAAAGGTTATGATTCAAAAGAACATCAACAAGAAGAAATACATGCAATCCGGCAAACGATCACCGAAATGGAAATTGCATTTAATACACATGATGCGGATGAATTAGATCGCTACTTCACTTTAAATGCCACATGGGTCAATGTATTTGGCAAGCGGCTTTCAGGTTGGAAGCAAATCAATGAGACACACAAAGTTCTTTTACCAGGACCTCTTCGGGACTCATACGCTTGTTATACAGTTGAAAGTATTAACTTTATTCGCTCTGATGTAGCTATCGCACATATTAGACAATACCCAACAACCTCTGAAGGAAAAATAATAGAAGATGAGCAAGGGAGCCTTGCTGTTTATGTGATGGTTAAAGAAAAAGAAACATGGAAAATTGCTGCTGGGCAAAATACGCTTGTTCAATAGCTCTTCCCATATTCCCTATTTAAACTGGAGGTTTCAACTTATGTCTCAAGTAACTCTGAAAAAAATAACTTCTGACAACTGGCGAGAGGCTCTCACGCTTTCTGTAAATATTGAACAACAAAAGTTTGTTTCTGAAGTTACACCACCTGTTGCTATTGCACTTGCTAAAGCGTATATTAGGCCGGATGATAGAATGATTGAACCTTTTGGAATTTATCATAACGAGAAAATGGTTGGTTTCTTTAATCTACATTACGAACTAGATTGTCAAAAGGACTTTTGGCTGTTTCATTTTTTTATCGACAAAGGACATCAAAGAAAAGGATTTGGAGCCGCGGCAATAAAAGCGTTAATTAACCATTTAAAAATCGTTCATCCATCTTGCCATCGTATTCGCTTAACTGTGCATCCTGAAAATGATTCGGGTCAAAAATTCTATTCTAATCAGGGGTTTACCGATGATGAAATTCTCACATACGGTGAACTAACCTATTCCTTGTATCTTTAGAATTTTTTTAGCATAATAACGAACAAAGAGTGCCATAAAAATCTCTAAAGACACTCTTTGTTCGCGTGAAGCACTATAGGTTATATCGGACTGTCTTTAAATCTCAAATACCAATATATTGCAACTTCATCATTTTGCTCATGAATGCCTTTATATACAAGAAAATCAAAGCCTCCTATAACAAAGCCACAACTTTCATAAAATTTGCATGCTTTAACATTATTGTTCTGTGTCTCCAGCATGATTCCTGGCATTTCACAAGCTTGCGCCCAATGCTTTGCCTGCTCAATTAATTTCCTACCAACTCCAAGTTGTCTAAACTGCTTATCTACTTTTATATCTTCCACGTAAGCAAAACCATTCCAGTTTCTCTTTACTATAATCATTCCAATTATTTGGTGATTCATAAACGCCAAATAAATTATCTTATCTGGATTATTAACATATTCACTATAATCTAAATCATTCTCTTGATCCTCTTTATATATATCTTCTGAATAATTTTTCTCATAGCTTTGTATTTCTTGCACGGTGTATTCTATTCGTTGATCCATCGCTGCTAATGAAAGGAATAGCTTAGAATCAACCGTAAAACTATCATCAATTTCAGGAATTCCATTCAAATCATGTATTTCTAGTTTTCTAATAAAAATGTCCATCCTTATCTCCTCAAAGTAAAGTAAAATATAATATATTCCTCATACTAAATATTTATAGCAATTGCTGCAATGAATAAACTAACTATTATTAGAAAAGACGTACCAATCATTGCTCCTCTTAGATGTATCTTATAATCTTTATATCCCTTCATCCCTTCTGTACTAGGAATAACAACAAATCTCGGGGTAATCCAACAAAATATAAGCCAATCTATAATGAGTAAATCAACCAAGTTAAAAATCATTAAAATTCCAAAAGAATGCAAGAAAGCATCTATAAACAATAATTGCTCATATCGCTGAAGTACGCAAGCTGAAGGTGGATTGAAAGCTATTAAAGAACAGCTTCCTGATTATATTAGTTATTTTATGATTCGCGCTTATATACAAATGAACAAATAATAACTTTTATAAAGTCATTCCGCTTTACACGATATGAATGATTCGTATAGAATATAATCGATCTTTATCTCATGTCACTTCTAATTTATCCAGATTTTTAATACGCTAATGAATGAGAGGGATTTGAAAGGGGTGTAAGGTATGAATAAACTAATATTTAAACAATTTGCGATGACAAGAAGTTATTTTATTAAAAACGTAGAATCATTTTCGAAGGAAATAACAAATGTACAGCCAGACGGTTTTAACAATACGATCCAATGGCATATCGGCCATGTATTAACGGTTACTGAACAGTTTATGCTCGGCTTTCCACATAAAACGACGCATCTTCCTGCAAATTATATCGAATTATTTGGAAACGGTACAAAGCCGGCTGATTGGAAGGGAGATGTACCTACCGTAGATAAACTCATTATAGAGTTGAAAGATCAATTAGTTCGTCTCCAACAAATTCCTGCTGAACAGTTAAATGAAACGCTGGAAAAATCATTTATGGGATTGGAAACCTTTGGAGAATTAGCCGGCCTTACATTAATGCATGAAGCAAATCATTTGGGGCAAATTCAAGCGATGAAGCGCATTATTGAACACGCGGGACTAAAGAACTAACAAAATCCAAAAAATAATTTGATGACTTTCAAAAGGAGTTATTCTCACATGAGATAGCTCCTTTTGATTTTGCAAAAACACTTATATGATTCTTTTTGATTTAATGTTCAAAAAAACCAACAAATAAAATTGACATAGGGAAAATGACAAGATTTTATTTCGAAAAAATAAAAATAGTGGTGCTGTAAACTTGCGTGACTAAAACCTTTTCCACTGTGAACTGTATTAGCAGCCATCCCCATTTGCGTAGCAATTTGTGCTGCCGTTTGAAAATCACTTAATTTTAGCTTGATGGGTCTGAGCAGTCATCCGTATTTCTTGACATATCATTTCAAACTTCATAAAGTGAAACTCTAATCGTTGTTTTTCATCTTCACTGATTATTAGCCCACAATACTTAATTAACTTATATAAATTTATATAGGAATAGGACAGGTGAAATAAATGAAAATCGAACATATAGCTATTTGGGTAAATGATTTAGAGGCAATGCGCACTTTCTATACACAATACTTTAATGGAGAGGCAAATTCTTTATATCACAATAAAGCTAAACACTTCGAATCTTATTTTATTACTTTTGAATCTGGAGCACGCCTTGAAATTATGCGAAAGAAAGGAATAGAAGATAAACCTAGTTCTAACCTAACTGGATATGCCCATATCGCTTTCTCTGTTGGTAGTGAAGAAAATGTGAATCAACTAACCAAAGCATTAAAAGAAGCTGGATATCCTGTATTAAATGGACCACGTTTCACTGGAGATGGCTATTATGAGAGCGTAATTAGTGATCCAGAAGGAAATCAAATCGAAATAACTATCTAGCATAACTTTTCAATATATAAGTTAAAAAATAATATAACAACCAAAAACCGTTCGAAAATTTTGAACGGTTTTATTATCTAATACTGTCGCATTAAAAAAGTTTGATCATTACAGAAATGCTAGTTCTATCGTGTTCCTTAATGACAATACTGGTGTACTAATCTCTTTAGATGTTCTATGTTTTCTGAAGATACTTTTTCTGACAATCTTGCCCCAGCAATAATAGGAGCCCACTTTATAACTTCATCCCTTGATAAACCAGCATTTTTGCAATATATACGTAAATACATTTCAGCCAACTCTACTGAAGCCTGGGCATACAACAAATATGTTCGGTAGACATCGGCACGAATATCTCCCGCGTTAGCATCCACCCAATCAATAATTTTCACATTATCATTACTCAAAATCAAATTAAATGGATGAAAATCCCCATGACATAGCCTAGGTTCAAATACCATTGAATCCAATTTTCTTAACAATTTACCCTTTTGTTTCTCATCTAGATTCTGTACTGATTCAATTTGACGACGTAGCTTTTCTGACATCGGTTCAAGTAAATCCGAATCAACAACAACAGCATGCACCTTTTGTTGTGCATTAACACAAATACCTATGTAATGCTCCGCTCGTTCCATATTATGAATTAAGAGATCACCTACTGTTTTCCCTTTTACATATTCCATTATAATTGCTTGCCTACCCTTTATTTTTGTGACTTCTAATACCTTTGGGACTTGAATCCCACATGAATAAGCGTATTCTTGTTTCTTTGCTTCATATAACGATTCTGTATTTGGAAAGTGTTTTTTAAGCACTTTCACAATTTTATTATCATAAAGATATATCTTTGCTGTATTCCCAATAGCTATCGGATTACCTAGGTTCAATTATTTTCTCTCCTTACAATATAGTGAATTTTTATATTTTAACGAGATCTTTTCTAATGCAATATATACAGTTTTTTTCATATTTCATTATTCTCCCTTAATCACTTCTATCAGTGTAATCGGAGAAGAACCAAGATCCATTCCTATTAGATCCTAATAATCGATCGGAAAATTCAGACTTTAATAACCTTAAATTGGACACTTCTTCTTATTTTGACTTCCATATTCAATCTACGACGTTTTTTCTTCATCCCTTTTACTTCATTACTATATTCATAGACAGTTTTATATCATCCTAAATAATATGTAAAAGGCTAAATCCATACATCGAAGCAACTACAAAAATGATTGTCCATACCGCTAGACTGACTGTCATCCAACTTATGACGTGTGTCTTGTTAGATCCAAATGTTAAAGCTAATACGGCTGCAATATCAGTTCCTACGAGAATGGGAGCAAGCAATGCCAAACCAGGAATACCATATCGTTCCCATATTCGCCTTGATCTAGTTTCTTTTTTAGAAGGTGTTGTTATACCTTTTTTTAACTTTCTTGCCGCTTGCCATTTTGCATACTGCTTAAAGAAGAATCCCAATAATAGAACCAAGATAAGATTCCCTGCAAATGCAGTCACCCCTACTGCAAATGGTTGCAATCCCCATGCGATACCAAGTGGTACAACGATTGATACATCCATCCATGGAGCAAAAGCTAATAGAAATAAAACGACATATTGCCACATTTCACCTGCATTTTGAGCCCACTCTAGCATATTGTTTCATCCCCTTTTTTCTTTAGATTAAATACGATTTAAAATAAGAATAGTAGTTAACCAATAGACCATGTATTGGCCTGCACCTAATACACCAATGCACAGTAATGGAACAAAATTATGTTGAGAAAAGAAGAAGAAGATCCCTGCCGTTACTGGAAGTGCAACGCTATAGTAAATATATACATTTCGGCAAGCCTTATAAGTTACCCACTGCTGCCCTTCATCTATTTCACGAAATTCGGATGGTATAAAGCTAAATAATCTAATCTTATCATCCGAATTCTTTCGATTATAAAGCTTTGTGAGAATGAACCAGAAAACAGTAACCGTCACTAGAATCCAAAAACATAATCTAGCTAAAACGACCTGTGTACTCATAAGAGAAAATAGTAAAAATGCAATAATCAAAACAAATATACCGGCCCCTATAAGCGGAGATTTTAAAACCTGTTTCATTATAATCATTCCTTTCCCTTTAAATAAAAAACATCTTCTACTGTAAGTTGAAACGCGGCAGCTATTTTTAACGCCATGGTGACAGAGGGAGAATAATCACCTTTTTCAATTAACCCAATTGTCTGCCTCGTCACTCCAATTGCATCAGCCAAGTCTTGCTGAGTCCACCTAAATCTTGCCCGTAATTCTCTAACTCTGTTTTCAAGCATCCTAACTTCACTTCCCTCCTTTTCAAACACTCTCATTGTAAATCATTACCAACAAAATGTAAATAATCATTTGCATTTTGTAATAAATAATTGCTCAAAAACTATAAAACAACACCATCTATAAAATGGTGTTGTTTCGTTTAAAGATCAAGTTAGTCAATTTTATACTTACTTCTTTTCCATAATTGCAAAGTAATTTTTCTCATGATCAGCAAAATTAAATGCTCTACCAGACGGCATATTTACAAGTTCTCCAACTGTAATTTCTTTCTCTACAAACTCTTTATATAATTTATCGATATCTTCAGTGAAAAACAACATGGATGGTGTACTAAGATTTAATTCAGGCTGCATCTTCGCAATTAATTCTTTATTATGTAGAACCATACTCGTTTCTGCTTTCTCTGTTGGCGCGATTTCAACCCATCTAAATCCTTGACCGTTATCTTCATCAGCAACTAAGTGGAAACCTACTTTTTCTGTCCAAAATTGCACAGCCTCATCTTGATTATTTACATATAGCATAATTTGACCAACTTTATGAATCATCATCTTCTCTTCCCTTCTTCTACTTCAACTTCAATTGTATTAAGCATATACGAACTAGCGTTCTTTTTAAAGTTTTTTTATGGTAAACTTTCACTTCAAACATTTTCACACACTGTTTTTATCTCTTTCTTACTATCTTGAGATGAGGGTTACCAAATAAATAATAGCATCCTTAAACATCTTAACCATAATTATATTATGTAAATAGTGTTATTGTATTGTATCTTCCTTTTAACATGTGGCTCTTAATTTATTCCCTCTCTTTCTCTTCATATATATTTCTAGCACACTACAAATAAGTGCCAAAAAGAAAATAAATGCTCCTATTAAAAAAGTTTTATTAAAACTACGAATAACCCCGTATTTATATTTTCATTTAATTTGTTCGTAGAGTTTATTTCCTTCCTCTGATTCCATGCTTACATATTTCTTCTCATCACTTGTTTGTATTACGTGTAGTATTTTTTGTTTTTCAAAGTCTGTTTGATCGCCTTTTTGAATCATCGCTTTCACTTGTTGCTTTATTTCTTCTTTTTCGATAGATAATTGATGATTTAAAATCACCACTAATATCGCTACACCTACTATACTTCCTACTGTTCTAGAAATATTAGATATACTTGACGCAATACCTGATTTTTCGGTTGGAACACTTAAAACGGCAGTTGTTGTCAATGGAGCAAGCGTACACCCTGCACCAAAACCTACAACCACGAGTCGCCAAATATAATCCCAATTTGAAAAGCCTGATTCCATATGACCAAATAAATACGAAGCGATTATAAATGCGATAATTCCTATAATACCGATAACACTACTTCCATGTTTTGCAGCAATGGGTGTCATAATCGCGGTAACTACCATTGATACTATCGCAAGTGTACTAATAATCATCCCTGATTGAAGCTCGCTCATTCCATCTACTTGAACTAAATAAAATGCAAAAATAAATAAAAAGTTCATTAAACCCATGCCTACAAAAAATAATGAAAGATTTGAAAACGAAAACTCTTTATATGAGAATAAATATAGGGGTAACATCGGATTTTTACTTTTCTTTTCAATAAAGATAAACAATATAAAGCTTATAAAAGAAATAACAAAGAGAAGACTTACACTTAGCGGACTTAAACTCGAGTTATTTACTTGTATCAGAGCGTATACAAGTAAAAACAATGCACATGATGAAGTAACCATACCTGCCCAATCTATTTTAGAACTAGCTGTATGATCATATGATTCTTTAATAAAAAGCAAGACGAAGAGTAAGGATAGAATACCGACTGGAACATTAATAAAAACTACCACTTTTTGAACTTAATTCACCTTTCACATCATAGTTAACTACAGATTTCCATATTTGAATATATACTTCATTCACAATATCCTCTACATCCTGCTTATCTACTACTAAAAAAGCTACTGTTCTACAAATATTTTTACATGTAAATTCATAAATAACCTGAAAGGCTTGTTGATCTCCAAAGGCCATTCTCTGTAACCATTCCTTTAGTTCTATTTCATCCAATTCTCGTTCCCCTCTCACGTTTTAAACAATCTTTCACACTATATTCGCTCGTTTCTCACAAAAGGTTCATTTTAGTATTACAATAAAGAAGGAACAACTCATGTAAGTTGTCCCTTCTTTATACACCGTTAAAATATCAATCTAACAAAGCGATTTATCGCCCAACCTCCAACTAAACCAACGCGCATGGCCATCCGTTTCTCCAACAGTTTCATTGTATTCTTTCCCATTCATAAAATAATCAAGATGAAGATCTCTATCCCACATATTGTTATAAAGATGGAAAACATCCCGTTTCGCACCAATTTCTTTCACTTTATCTATTAATTTATGTTTTACACTCTCTGGTATTTGATTCGCCACATGTGTGTGGAAAATACAAATTACTGCATCCTCTGAGATTTGTTCCGCAATTTCTGAAAGAAGAGCTACTCCATCCCCTTCTATCAGTTTCACAGATTGTTCTTTTAAACAAGCTGCTGCGTGATCAAACATTTCAAGTCGTTCTTTATGCTCAGGCCAAATAAGTGAGCGTAACCATAAATAATCTTCCTCATTATTTAAATCATTTATATGTAAATCAAGTCCGATTCTTTCTACGACAGGTGGACTTTGTTGTAAGAAAAATGGCTGATTCTCCCCTTTTATTTCTGATTTCAAATGAACTTTAGAGTCTTTATTTCCAAACACCTCGCCTGTTCCATAAGAATATCTATATTGATCCCAGAACAGCTGCAGGCCCGCACTTGTCCCAATTTCAATTAGCGCTAAAGGCTTATTCACTTTATTAAACATATAACAAAAACTCGGATATAAATATGTACATCGTCTTACTTCGTTTGTCTGCACTAGCTTTGTTTTTAAAATATTGATTATCTCTTCCCTATGAATCTGACAAAAATCTTTAAAATGTTGAAAAGCATGTTCTAGATTTTTTTCTGGAACAGAAACAAGGCTACCATAGTATTGTTTTAATACATGATTATTCCCTTTCAGTAATAAATAGTGAACGGCACCAAGTAATAAGTTAGGAGTTGGCTGACCAAGTTGTGCGTGTGACGCTAATGTAAGGATTTCCTCATCTTCTGAAATTTCCAATGATAAATGTTCGTATAAATCGCTCGATCCTTTACCTTCTTTTATAGAAAAATTTCTAAATAAGTTGGAGATTTGTTCTTGTGTAAGCAAATCGATTCCTCCAATCACATAATTTAATATTCAGAATAATTTTAACATAAATACAATTATTAGGACATTTCTACTTATTCTGCTAAAAAGACTTATCCTTCAAGATAAAAGGAGGTAGCAAGTTGAATAGAAATATAACCTATACTTTCCTCATATTAATCACATTTCTTATTAGCTGTTCAAAAGAGCAATCCTTTTATATGTACTTCCATGAAAAGATGCAAAAAATGTATTTTGGACAAAAGAATAATTCCTACACTCTCATTCATACAGAAATGAATGTTTCACAAGAAAATGATGCCGTAGCAATATTTACAGAGCATAACCAGCAAGGTGAACAAATATTTATTGCTTATTTTGAAAAAGAAAATGGCAAATGGAATTGGATAAGAACTACAGGAACTGAATGGAATAGCCCCGTAAGATGGACTTCCATGCATCAAATCCCTTACATTTATGCTGGAACAATTCGTGATAACGCTATTACTAAAGTTTATGTCGGGAACAAAAATGCAAAAATCATTACTGTTGAAGGAACGAAAAGGTTTTGGTATGTCGTTAGTAATACAGAATGGGCTGAGGTTAGAATTGAAAAAGGTGATGGTACACAAGAAGCAGTTGGACAAATTGACGAAGAGATTCTAAAAGATTGGCATAATAAAAACGTCCGATAAAAATACCGGACGTTTTTCATTTCAACATTAAAAATTATACTTATCAATATTATCCTTCGTAAATACAACTCTTTCTGGTAATACAATGATTCCATTTCCATCTGCTTCGTAGTCATAACCTTGAATAGAATTCGGTTCCACCTTTACTTTACCTATATTCGGAACTTCAAAGCTATCGCCAACTTTTAATTTCTTTCCTTTTACCACAATTTCATTTGCAACATAAGTTGCAAGTGCGCCTTGTTGTTTTACATCCCATAATCCAAATTGCTGAACAGTTCCACGTTTTACATAATCACGCATTACGTTTGGAGTTGAAAATCCCGTCACAACTACCTTTTTATCCATTTTTAAGTTTTCAGCAGCTTGTGCCATTGCTGGAAGTGCCGTTGCATCCGGACAAATGACCGCATTAATATCTGGATACGTTTTTAAAATGCTTTCTCCAACCGATAATGATTTTTGTGCATTATTCTCTCCGTACTGCGTCGTTACAATTTCCCAATTTGGATATTTTTCTTTTATTATCTCTTTTGCTTTTGTTACCCACTGATTTTGATCTGTTACAGTCGGACTTGAATAAAAGAATGCTACTTTTCCTTTATCTCCAATTTGTGATGAGGTCATTTGAATTAATAAATTTGCCAATTGCTCCGGTGTTCCTTGGCTTATATAAAATGAACGATCTTTCGGATTCACATCAGAATCCCATGTTAAAACTGTCATTCCCTTTTTCTTTGCTCTCTGTAAGGATTGCGTCAGACCATCAACCGATGTAGATGAAACCATTAACGCATCATAGTTTTGATTAATAAAATTATTTATATATTTCACTTGTCCTGATACACTCGCCTCTGATGGCCCATCATATTTCACTTGCACCCCTAATTTATCTCCCATTTCTTTTGCCCCTTCACCACCTGATGTAAAGAAGCCAACCCCTGTCAATTTCGGAATGAATGCAAATTTCACATCATCTGCTTTTTTCTTGTCTGCTGTTTTGCTAGAACATGCAATTAAACCGATAATACAAACACATATAATGATAAAGATCCCTAGTTTTCTTTTCATGACATTTCCCCCTTATGCAATTTCCTTCTTTTCCACATAGTGAGTTGCTGTAACTTGAAATGCCTAATAATAACAGAGAGGATCAGTATAATGCCAATAACTACATTTGACTGTTCGTTCGTTAAACCTGTCATTTGTAAACCGTACTGCATCATTCCAATAAATATACTTGCTAGTACTGTTCCAAGAATACTTCCTTTTCCCCCAGTGATGAGTGTCCCACCTAATACAACTGCCGTAATAACCGGCAGAATTGTCTCGCTTCCAATATCAGCTCGAGCTGAGCCAAAATATGCTGTTAAAAAAGCCCCTCCTAATCCACCTCCTAACCCAGAAAGAATATAGGAAATAGTTACTATTTTTTTTGTTCGAATACCAGAATATTTAGCTGCCTTTTCATTCGCACCTGTCAACAAGACATAACGTCCGTACCTTGTTCGATGAAGTAAGAGTGTAAACAAAACAGTCAAAACGAAAAGTAACCATACTAAATTAGGAATTCCCATAAAACTTCCATTTGCAAGTTGCACGTAAGAATCCGGTAAACCACTTATCCCTTCATATCCACTGGCATTTGAGCCACCCGAGATAACAAGTGCAATTCCTGAATATAAAAACATCGTTCCAAGTGTAACAACAAGAGGTTCTATCTCTGTCGTTTTAATAATCACCCCGTTGATACAACCCGCTAGACAACTGATAAACAAGGAAATAATTACAGCTAAAATAACCGGAATTCCATTCATCCAGAGTACACCAATAAGAATGGAAGTAAGCCCCATAATCGATCCTACAGATACATCGATTCCACCTGTTATAATTACAAAAGTCATTGGAATTGCGGCAATCGTAATAAAAACGAAGTCATTCATACTGAAAAGTAAATTACTAATATTTAAAAAATCACTGTTTAACAAACCAAAGAGAATGAACTCTATAATAAGTAATACAATAAGAACTCCTTCCCATCTTAAAAATCCACGTGCATACTTCATAGATTCATCCTTCTTTCTTCCAACTGTCTTATTCCCTTCCATTTTTTTAAGATGCTGTCTAATATAATAATAAGTAACAGTAAGAATCCTGATATAGCACTATTCCAAAAAGCAGGTATTTTTAAAAAGACTAGTGAACTACTTATAACTTCTAAAAAAATCGCTCCCAGTGCTGCTCCAAATATAGAACCTGTTCCACCTTTTAGATGAATTCCGCCGAGAACAGCGGCAGCAATTACTTGTAACTCGATTCCTGTACCAGTTTGATTTGGCACAAAGCCGATATTCATAACAAATATGCACCCTGCAACCCCTGCGCTCATCCCAGAAATAATAAATGCATATATTTTCACCTTGTCTACCGGTATTCCAATGAGGCGTGCTCCGTCTTCGTTATCTCCGGCAGCATAAAAATATCTTCCAAAAGGTGCTTTCTTTAAAAAGATATATAATAATAGTAAAATAGCCAAAATGATCCATACTGTAACTGGAAGCCCTAGTATCATGACAGAAGACATCTGTTTATAAGACTTAGGAATATCTTCAATCCATTTGCCACCTGTATAGATCAACATCGCTCCTCTAATAATTCCTAACATTCCTAATGTCATAATAATTGCCGGTACACGAAACTTCGTAACCCCAACGCCATTTATCATTCCAATCACAGCTCCAAGCAAGATTGCAACAATGATTGAAATTAAGATGCTATTACCATTTGTCAAAAACATCCCACAAATTGCTGCACTTAATCCCATAATAGAACCGACTGAAACATCAATATTTTTAGTAAATAATACGAATGATTGACCAATAGCTAGTATGACTAAAATAAGACTTGATTTCATAATTAAAGAAAGCGAACTAAACTGAACAAAACTAGGATTAATAATTCCTACGAGGGCTATGTAAATAAGTAATAAAATAATAATGGATGTTTCATGCATTTTAACTATATTTAAAAAACGTTTCATTCCGTTACACCTTCCCTTCCCACATATGCAAGGCGTGTAACTTCATCTATACAAACTTCTCCTTTCTCTAAATGTGAAACAAGTTTTCCATTCCTCATCACATATACCCGGTTTGCTAATTGAACAATTTCTTCTACATCTGAGGAAATTAATAAAATCGCAAGCCCTGATTGTTTTAAACCTTGAATTGCCTCATATACTTCTAATCTTGCTTTTGCATCAATCCCGCGCGTTGGTTCATCAAGAATAATTAATTTAGGTTCACAAGCAAGATATTTTGCTAATACAACTTTTTGTTGGTTTCCACCTGATAAAGATGTCATTTTTTCATCTACATTGGAAACAACTATCCGAAACTTATTCATATACAACTCCGCTAAAGCGCTTTCTTTTTTACACTTTAAAAAGAATGGGCTCATTCGGTGTAAAGAAGCTGCCGTTATATTTTCTTTAACAGACCGAATTGAAAAAATACCATTCCCTGCCCTATCCTCTGGAACATATACCATCCCTTTATCTAATCGTTTGCTCGTAGAACACCTTGCAATTGACTCCCCTTCTAATAAAATATCCCCTGACCGTATGGGCCTTATCCCATATAACACTTCTGCTAATTCCGTTCTACCCGATCCAACAACACCAGCAATCCCTACAATCTCTCCAGCATGTACATTTAGTGATATATTCTGAAATGCATAACTCGACAGATTTGTTACCTCTAATACTTGTTGAGAAAGTTTCATCGTTTCTTGAGGTGCCACTTTCTTCTTCTCTTGTTTATAATCTTTTGGCAATAATCCCTCCATTAGCATGTCGTATGTATAATCTGATACATCCCCTTGACTCACTATCATTCCATCACGCAAAATAGCTACTTTATTCGCAATCTCAAAGATTTCCGGAAAACGATGTGTAATATAAATCATTCCGATTCCCTTTTCTTTTAAGTCTTTTATCAGCACAAAAAGACTCTTTATTTCATGAGTTGTTAATGTCGATGTTGGCTCATCTAAAATAAGAATCTCTGCTTCTCTTATTAACCCTCTTAATATTTCTACTAATTGTTGCTGTGCAATTGATAATGAACTTCCAATTGCACTCAGTTCTATGTTCCACCCTAAACTTTTTATCAAATCTTTTATCTTTGTACGAAGTTCCTTCTTCTTTGCTTTTATTCCGATACATATATTTTCTTCAATTGTCATATGAGAAAAAATTAACGGTTCTTGTGGAATTAAATAAATACCATTTAAATGTGCTTCCGCTGGATTAGAAAAACTTTGCACTACTCCCTTTACATACATCTCCCCAGCATCATAAGAGTATAAACCTGTTAATATTTTCATCAATGTTGATTTCCCAGCACCGTTTCCGCCAACTAAAGCATATACATCGCCATAGTCTAATTCTAAATTCACTTCTTTTAGTACCCTTTGTTCTGAGAATGATTTACTCATTTGCCTCACTTTTAATAAGGGGGCATTCTCCACATCTTGTCACCTGCCTTTATACAGAACAATTTTTGAGAAAATGATTTTTTGTTCTACTTGTTTTGTAGCATTGTATATCCCTTTTTTCATATCTAGAACAAATTTTTCTTGAACACAATTACTACTTCTATCGGTATAAACAAAAAAATAAGCACATATGTTTAAGCATCGGTCAATTGTTGAAAGGGATGAAGAGAATGTCACAGTTGAACTTTGAAGAAAATTTGTTAACAAAAGTAGCCTGGTATTACTATAAAGATCATTTAACGCAGCAGGAAATCGCTTCTTTGCTTCACATTTCACGAAATAAGGTCGTACGGTTATTAGATAAAGCTCGATCTGAAGGTGTCGTTACATTTCATGTAAAAGGTACGGGTTTACATTGCTTAAGCATTGAACGTGAACTAATTAAAAGATTTCATTTAAAAGACTCTTTTATTATCCCTACGCTAATGGAAAATTCCCCTTCTTCTTTAGGGAAAGCTGCAGCGCAATATGTAGAAACACATTTACAACAAGGAGATTTACTCGGCATTGGTTGGGGGGAAACGATATCAAAAATGTTAGAAAACATCCATTTTGAAGCATCTATACAACTTTCAATCGTTACTCTTACAGGTGGTGTAAATCATTACCTTCCTAGAAAACAAAACTATCTCAATCACATGCAAGGCGAACTTCATATCATTCCTACGCCATTTTTAGCATCCACAACCGAAATGGCACAAAGTATCCTTTCCGAACCAGCCGTTAAAGATATGCTACATGTCGCTTCACTTGCTAATACAGCAATAGTTGGTATTGGTGGTTTATCTCATGATGCAACCATTGTAAAAGAAGAAAAATTAACGCTTCGTGAAATGACCTATATACGAAGTCAAAATGGTGCCGGAGATATTCTAGGACAATTTTATAATACACATGGAGAATTACTAGAACTTCCCCATCACGACCGCCTAATTGGTACACCTCTTTCAGCTCTTCAAAAGATGAAACACGTAGTCGGTGTAGCTGGCGGTGAAGAAAAAATAGATGCAATTTACGGAGCCTTAAAAGGTAGATTCATTCATACATTAATTACCGATGAGGACACAGCACTCTCCCTATTGAGAAAGGAAGGTGAATCATAATGTCTTCTCTATTAGCTTATGACGCGGGTACTGGTAGTATCAGGGCCGTCCTTTTCGATTTACAAGGAAATCAGCTTGCTGTGAGTCAAAAAGAGTGGGTTCATAAACCCGACTCTCGTTATCCTGGTTCTGTGAATTTTGATGTGATAGAGAATTGGAAACTCGTTCAAGAATGCACAAAAGATGTACTTCAAAAAAGCAACATATCCCCTTCTTCTATTAAAGGGATTAGTGCAACAAGTATGCGCGAAGGATTTGTTTTATATGATAAAAGTGGGCAAGAAATATGGGCATGTGCGAACGTTGATGGCCGTGCTTCTTCTGAAGTAAGTCAATTAAAACAGATCCGCTCCCATCTTGAAGAAGATTTATATATGAAATCAGGGCAAACTTTTGCACTTGGCGCTCTGCCTAGGCTACTTTGGATTCAAAAACATCAACCAGATATATATGATAAAATCTATTCCTTTACAATGTTAAACGATTGGATTTTATATAAATTGTGCGGGGTATTACAAATAGACCCTTCCAATGGATGTACATCTGGTATTTTTGATTTAGAAAATAGAACTTGGGATAATTCGATTGCTGAGCAATGCCGTCTAAACTTATCATTTTCTCCAAATGTAAATGAAGCGGGGACAGTTATTGGTAATATCACAAAACAAAGTGCAGAACTAACAGGTTTACATGTAGGAACACCGGTAGTTGCTGGGGGCGGAGATGCCCAGATGGCTTCACTCGGTTCGGGAGTCGTACATCCTGAACAAACATTTATTTGCGGAGGGAGCTTTTGGCAACAAGAAGTAAATATAACAAGTCCAAAAACAGATTCAAATGCTCGTATTCGCATCAATTGCCACGCTATCCCTACACTTTGGCAATATGAAACAATCGCTTTTTTCCCCGGGCTTGTGATGAGATGGTTTCGAGATGGTTTTTGCCAAGAAGAACAAGAACTTGCTACTAAACTAGGTGTAGATGCTTATGAATTATTAGAGGAACAAGCAAAACATGTGCCAGTCGGATCATATGGCATTATTCCTATATTTTCAAATGTAATGAACTACATTTCATGGCGCCATGCCGCACCTTCTTTCATTAATTTAAGCTTAGATGCTAATAAATGCGGAAAGAAAGAACTGTTCCGTGCACTCGAAGAAAATGCTGCATTTATAACACTTGGAAATTTAAAATTAATAGAATCATTAACAGGAAAGTTCCCTTCTGAAGTGATATTTGCTGGGGGTGCTGCCAAAGGCAAGCTCTGGCCCCAAATTGTTGCGGATGTTCTCGGAATTTCTGTTAAAGTACCAGTTGTAAAAGAAGCGGCCGCCTTAGGAACAGCAATTGCGGCAGGAGTTGGTGCTGGAATATATGACTCTATGGAAACAATCTCTCAGGAATTTGTAAAGTGGGAAAGCACCTATGAACCGAATGCTGAAAATTATAAATTATATCAAAATTTCTATCAAACGTGGAAATCTGTTTATGAAAAACAACTCCCGCTAGCGGATGAAGGCTTCACATCACATATGTGGATTGCACCAGGTGCACTGTAACACATTCATAAAGGAGTGAACAATATGCTCAAAGTAAATGAAGAGGATTTCTCCTATCGCTTTGGTAACAACGGCCCAAAATATTTAATAAAGGGCCCTAACATTGACCTTGGCATTGTAGTCATTCAGCCTGGGCAAGAGTTTCAAAATCATTATCATACTACATGCGAAGAAATTTTTTATGCCCTAGAAGGTGAAATTGATTTCTATATTGATAATGAAAGAGTTCCTGTAAAACAAGGTGACGTCTTGCAAGTTCGCCCTCATGAATCTCACTATCTTATTAACCACTCAGATCAAATCTTTAAAGCTGTTTTTATTAAGTCACCACATTTACAAGAAAAAGATACTGTACAAACAGAAAATCCAAATTTAACGAAGGAGTGATTCACAATGACTTGGGGATTTCAAAATCGATTAAATACGATTCTGCCTGATGGAAAAGCAGTTATGTTAGCAATTGATCACGGTTACTTTTTAGGTCCAATTCATGGATTAGAACAACCATTAGAAACAGTAAAAAACTTACTTCCCTATACAGATTCTCTCTTTTTAACAAGGGGTGTACTCAATTCCTGCATTCCTAAAGACTGCAAAACACCAATGGTTTTACGTGTTTCAGGCGGTCCAACTGTCGTTGGTAAAGATTTAGCAAACGAGACCATTGTTACACCAATTAAAGAAGCACTGCGGCAAAATGTAGTCGGAGTTGGTGTATCTGTTTTTGTCGGTTCAGAATATGAAACACAAACTGTTTCAAATCTAGCAAACGTAGTTTCCGAGGCTCATGATTACGGTTTACCTGTTCTCGGTATTACGGCCGTTGCAAAAGAACTACAAAAACGAGAAGCACGCTTTTTAGCACTTGCATCGCGTGTATGTGTGGAGATGGGTGCTGATATTATTAAAACGTATTACTGCGAAGGATTTGAAAAAATTACGAGCACATGCCCTGCCCCAGTCGTCATTGCAGGTGGCCCAAAATTAGATTCGATCGAAGACGCTTTAACAATTACATACCAAGCATTGCAAGAGGGTGCGATTGGAGTTGATATGGGACGAAATATTTGGCAGTCAGAACATCCAGCTGCAATGATTCAAGCGATACACGGTATTGTTAAAAATGGCTTGAATGTGAAAGAAGGGCTAGAGTTGTATAATGAGATAAAAAATTAAATCGGATGATTAAATAATATATTTTTACTTTCTAAAAAAAGAATCCTCTTTATAAGAGGATTCTTTTTTTATGATTAAATCTAAGTATCACTTCTGAAAAATATGTTTTATTTTTTCACCTGGAACATTACTCCCCCCTCTTCCTTTCACATCTTCAATCATCATTGTAACAATCATATCCGGCGCATTTGCATCGAAAGCTGCAAACCATCCGAGTTCTTTTCCATCTGCTTCTTTTGATTCTTTTAGTTCTGCCGTACCTGTTTTACCAGCAAGAGTCATATCATCAATCCTAGCAATTTTCCCGGCACCATCGGAATCATTAATTACTTTTATTAACGCACTTTTTAATATTCTTTGACTTTCTTTAGAAATCACATTCTCTTTCCAATTCTTCACTTCTTTTTGTATCAGATGTGGAGATGGAATATTCCCTTCATTTACAATCGGTGCATATGTTAAAGCTAAATGAAGAGGTGTCATTAATACTTGTCCTTGACCGTATCCTGTATCTGCCAGTTGAATATCGTTTTTTATCCCATCTTTTGCAATGATTGAAATAGGAAATTCGTATTCAATCGGCAATTTTTCATGAAATCCGAACTTCTTAAGCATGCTTTCATACTGATCTTTTCCTATTTTTAAAGCTTGTTGTGCAAAATAAATATTGTCAGAGTACTTCATTGCCTTATCGAAATCAATTGGACTAGCATCTTTCACACGTGTTACATAATAATTTCCCCATGATGAATCTTTTGTCCACTTTAATCCTTCAATTTTAAACTCTTCCGTTGGATTTATAACGTTTGCTTCCAAACCGATTGCCCCTGTAATTGTTTTAAATACAGATCCTGGTACAACTGCCTGTGTGAAACGGTTTATCATTGGATTTTTCAAATCATTATTCCATACTTCACGTTGCGCTTTTGATGCCCCTCTAACTATTATATTTGGATTATAAGCTGGACTACTTACAAGGGCAATTGTTTCACCCGTCTTTGGATTAATCGCTGCACTAGATCCTGCCTCATTTTTCATTTCATTATAGATTTTTTCTTGAATTGAGGCATCAATTGTTAATGTAACATTCTCTCCATCCCTTGCTTCTGTTTTTGCTAAGTTTTTAATCTCTTTTCCGTTCTCATCTTCCATAAATACGCGTCCACCCTTTTCACCGCGCAATTTATTTTCTAAGACTTTTTCTAATCCTGTCTTACCTACTAAATCATCCGCTTGATATCCTTTTTTCTGAAGCAATTTTAACTCTTCTGCATTTACTTCTCCTATATATCCCGTTAAGTGTGCTGCCGCTTCCCCTAATGGATATGTACGGACTTTTACCGGACGAGACGAAACACCTTCCAACGAAATATAATCACTTTGTGTTCGTCCTTCTGGTAAAATACCAATTGGTACATAGGAATCTGGTTTAATCCATTTCGCTGTAAGCTTCTGATCGACTTCTTCGATAGACATATTAAGTAATTGCGCTATTGTTTCTTTCGTTTGTGTTGCAGTATCTCCTAATTTTTCTGGAATAATTCCAACCTCAGTTGCCTTTCCATTCACTACAAGCCCTTTTCCATTTCGATCATATATTTCACCGCGTTTTCCTTGCTCTGTCTGCAGACGGACTTTATAATTTTTTTTCATCCCTGGAAAGATAAAGTCTGGGGTCCAATTTATTTTCCAAGACTTCTTATCTCCATCTTTTTCTTTCACAAGTGTTGCTTCATGTGAAAAAGAAATTTCTCCTCCTGCTGTATCCATACTTACGGTAAAAAGAATGACCTTACTTTCCTTTTTATCTTTACTTACTTTCTCTCTTTTAATTTTTAAATTCTCAACTCCAATACCTTCGTAAATTTTTTCATTTTTCTCTGTAAATTCTTTTTTTGAAATGGATTCTTTTGCGTGTTTTGACAGTTGATCATACATATCTGCAAATTTTTTGTCATTCCATAATTTTATATATGTTTCAAATGCTTGTTCTGAAGTTTCGCCTTTATTGCATCCTACCAATATAAATGTGAAACAAAAGAAAAGTAGTATCCATATTTTTTTCAATTCAAACTTCTCCTTTAAATAAATCAAAATAGCTTAAATAATTCTTATAATCCTTTTTACATGAGTAACTTGCTATAAATAGTGTACATCCGCTCGTTTTCTACTGATTAATATGAACCTGAGATTTAATAATGTTCTATATCTTGGTAACAAAGTTATTATTAAAAACCTGTGAAATAGCAACTATACTAGCTGCTATTCCACAAATTCACCTTAATTCTTTTATTCAAAAAGCTTCTTAATATAAAGTACAACCTTAATAAGCCCGCTCTATCCAGGATTTCACGGGCAATTGAGTCCCACCTAAACTTGTTTGCTTTCGCCGAAATTTGAGGTGAGAGTCTTACTGCCCGCGAATAACTGGATAAACAATATAACTTGGATCCTAGTAATCATTACCTTCCCTACAGAGAACGAAATTTCACTATTACTGATTAGGATTCACTATATTAGTAGTTTCACCATTCATACGTTGCTTTTTCAAGTCAAAGTATATATCTAATATATCCTTTCCAATTAATGAATTAATACCGCCTTTATCATTGTGAACCCAAGGGACTACTACAGAAAATGCTATTTCTGGATTATCATATGGAGCATATCCAACTAATGTTAAATTGTAACACTCAATACGTTCTCCCTTCTCATTCCTTCCAATTTTACTATCTCCTCCATATACTGTCTGAGCTGTTCCTGTTTTCCCAGCTGGTTTATATGGAGCCTTTTGGAAATATTTCACACCAGTTCCATCGCCTTCTTGAAATACCCATCTAAACCCTTCTTTTACTCGATCAATATATTCCGATTTCACATCCACTCGATTTAACACAACAGGTTCTATAGATTGTACAACTTTTCCAATTTCTTCTTTTTTTGTTGTTTGTTCTCGAATCTCTTGGACAATTTGAGGTTGCATTCGGTATCCATCATTTGCAATGGTTGAAATATATTGTGCCAATTGTAGTGGTGTATACGTATCATACTGTCCAATAGAAAAATCTAATAAAAATCCAGGTTGGCTATCTTTTTGTCTTGTTTGTCCAGTTATTTCATTCGGTAAATTAATTCCTGTTGGAACCCCTAAACCAAATTGTTTAAAATAATAACGCATTGTATCAAATGCTGCTTGTTTAATATCCAATGAACTATTTGGTACATAATTCACTCCAGCTATTTGTAACGCTGTATGAAACATGTATACATTAGATGATACTTGTAAAGCTCTTAAATCATTAATATTCCCAAATCCAGATACATTCCATGATTTTTTAACTCTCGTACCTTTAAACTTCATAGGTGCATCATAAAATTGAGTCCCTGGTTGTATAGCTCCTGTTTGGTATCCAGTTAATAAAGTAGCACCTTTTACAGCTGATCCTAACTCATAAGAAGTTACCATGTTACCTAATGCAAAATCTTCTACTTCTACTTTCCCATCTTTTTCTACAAATCTCTTACCAGCCATAGATAAAAGTTGTCCAGTTTTTGGATCCATCATGACAACAAAAGCACGATCCATTAATGGTTCAGAACTCTTAAAAGCTTTTAAATTTTTTTCTATACTTTCTTCTACTTTCTTTTGTAACTCCATATCAATTGTTAAAGTTAAATTGTTACCACTTTTTCCTTTAGAGACTGTTTCCGTTTGAACAACATTTCCTGCTTTATCAATATTATTTTTAACTTCTTCTTTTGTTCCATGTAATACATCTTCATATCGCTGTTCAATATAGCTTTTCCCCACGCGATCGTTCCGATTATATCCGCGGACCAAATAAGAATCTAAGTGTTCTTTTGGCAACCCTTCTTCAGCACTTGTTATATTACCTAATACCGAACGGAATAAATCACCATTTACATAGTTTCGTTCCCAATCAACTGTCGCATCTATCCCTGGGAATTTTGCTGAATTTTCACTTATCCTCGTATACTCTTGCTCTGTCACGTCTTTTTTTATAACTTGTGGTGTCATTTGATAACCAGAACTCATTTTACTTTTAATAACTAACACTTGTAAGTCTTGTGGCGTGAGCTCTCCTAATTCTTCTTCTGTAATGCGTTTTCGTCTTAACTCTTCGATTCTTTTGTCTAACTCTTTCCCTTCTATACCCTTTTCTCTAAATTTTTCCTCTTCTTGCTTCGTGATCTTTGCTTTAGCACGCTTTTTATTTAATTGCATCCAAAAATCTTTTTTATCTACTTCCGTTAATTTATTTATTTCTTCTTCTGATATTTCAAGTATATTTGCAATATCTTTTGCAGTTTTTAAAATGTCTTCAGAGCTTACCCCCTTCAATCTTGTATACGTAATCGTACGAAGTGCTCTATTATCAACAACCTGTTTCCCTTCTCGATCATAAATTTTCCCACGGGGAACTGGTATACTCGTTGTTGCATTTTCATTTTTTTCTACTTGATTTTTATAGGTCTCTCCATCAACAATTTGTACTTTTCCTAGCTGAAAAATAATAGCCGAAAATAGTATAAATACGCAGAAAAATAGGATGTTTAATCGGATAGATATCGATGTCTTCTGCTTCTTTCCTGTTTGCTTTTTCATATATCCTCCATTTTTTAATGAGTTTCATTCAGATTACAGTTTCATATACAAATTCACGCATATGTGTTATTCGATCTTTATACAAAGAAAACTAAAAGGTAGCGGTTCATTCAATTAATAAATTGAATAGATGAAAATGGAATCGTTCCTCTATTTACATAAAGTGAAACTTCCATCAGTGGGCGTTTTCTTCATCCCTCACTGATGGTTAGCCCTCACCTCTCTTCCTCGTTTCTCTCTATCTCTTAAGGCGAGGGGCTTACTACCCGTTAATGCGGGATAAATAATAAGAGAAACTGCATTCAATCATAAGCAGTTCCCCTTATTTTTTATTAATATATCTAAAACAAAAATTAGGCTATTCCTCTATATTACGTGGCCGTCACACCCTATTAATTTTCATTATTTTTTAACAAGTTCAACGTATGAGTAAATAAACGACTATCTCCGGGATCTCCATGTCCTGGTACAATAATATTTATATCGCTGTATTTCTTTTCTACTTTTTTAATTGCCTTTGACCAATTAGATACATATGAACCTGGAGTTTGTACAATCTCTTGCGTATCTAGTGATTTTATTAAACATCCTCCAAATAGGATTTTATACTTTGGTAACCATACTGTTATGTTATCTTGTGTATGTCCTTTTCCTGGATAAAATGTTTCCACGTTTATATCACCAAATCGCATATTATCGCGTTTCTTCAAGTCTCCAAGAGGCTTATCAAAACCTTGTTTCTCTGCTAAATCAGCAGTTAAAGCCGTACTGTGTACCTTGACGCCTTTTTTAGTCAGCGTTTTAATTCCTCCTATACGATCGTCATGAGCATGAGTCACAATTGCTCCTGTGACCTCTTTTGTAGGAAATTGCTTTTTTAGTATTTGAAGCAGTTGATCTGTAAGATCATCATTCCAAGGTGTATCAATTAGTACTAGTCCTTTAGACGTTTCAAGAATTAAACCATTTGCAGGAATACGTGTTCCATTTACCACTCCAATGCTTGTATGCATCCAGACCTTTGGATACAATTGTGAAATGGATACATCTTTCTCTTGATCTTTATTTTTTATTTGCTCTACTTTTTCGGCAGCTTGTACTGGAAATATTGAACTGGCAAATTGGCTAATCCCTAATATACTTGCGCATAGACCTACTTTTAATATCAGTTTCTTTTTCATTTTCATTGCTCCTTTCCTAGCAGCTTACTTCTCTAAAAGCGCTACTACACTTAATAGACAATCCAAATGATAAAGTTGTTCCCACATTTACAAAAAAAATAATAAATTTTAATATAGAATAGAATCTGGGTAAGGGAGGATTTTATGTTACATAAAAAATCAAAGAGGTGGATAATTTTAGCAGTTTTATTCATTTTAGGAGTTATTTTGATGTTTTTATTCAAAACGAGTTTTATTTCGTTTACTATCAAAACTTCTGCAGCTGAAAGGGGAAAAATTATTGACCAAAATGGAGTCATACTAGCCACAAATAAAAAAGTAAAATCTTTGTATTATGTCTATAATATTGATTGTCCAGCCGATCAAGAAGTAGCGAAGATATCAAGTTTTCTAAATCAGTTTTCATCCAAGTTTAACCATAAGATTTCAGTAGATGATATAAATTCACAATTACAAAAATCTTGTAAACATCATGATAAAAATGAAATACGATTACATGCAAACTTAAATGATAAAGAATTCGCATTTATAAACGAAAACAGCTTCAAAAATATAAAAGTAAAAAATGAGTGGATACGTGTTTATCCACATCATGAAATTGCTTCACAAGTAATTGGGTATGTTGACTATGAAAAAAATAACTCGGATTCTAATTATGTTCCTGTTGGTAAAAACGGAATTGAACTTCAATATGAAAACGATTTAAAAGGGAAACCAGGAAAAACTCTCACTTTTAAAATAAAAAATAAAAAGTTCTTATGGAACATACAAAGTCCTCAAAGAGGAAAAGATATTCAGCTAGCACTAGACTATAAACTTCAGCAAAAAACTGAAAAAGCACTAAGATCCCAAATTCAGAAAACCCCTGATGCTACTGCTGGTTATGCTGTGGTGATAGATGTTAAAACAGGAGAAATATTAACTATGGCTAACTCGCCAGTTTTTGATCCAAATATATTCAATACACCTTTATCATCGTCTGAAAAAGAAAACATCCAATTACTTGCTCAAAATAAAACAATCCAAAAATTAAAGTATGGTGATTCCTATGTAAATATGGCATCAACTATAAAGCCGCTTACTATATTAATTGGGTTAAACGAAAAGCTTTTTCAGCCTGAAGATACATATTTAGATAAAGGTCGCTTTCAGTATAATAATCAAAATAACATCACCAATGCTGCTGGAACTCCAACTGGTGAAATTACACCGAGTCAAGCTATCATTAACTCATCAAATACATTTATGACAGCAAAAGTAGCAATTCCACTATTCAATCAAAATAATGGAAATTTAGAAAAAGTGGCAACCGTGTGGACGAGTTATTTAAAACAATTCGGTCTTCGCTCCAAAACTGGGATTGATTTGCCCTTTGAAGAAGAAGGACAATATAAGTTACATGCATCTAGTAATTTTGAAAGTGGGATTTCTGCTTTATTGAATGCTTCTTGGGGCGCAAATGAAGTACACACTACTCTCCAACTCGCTCAATATGCGGCTGCTCTTGCAAATAAAGGGGACAAATACAAACCTCAAATCGTGAATGCAATTATGGAAAACGGTGATAAAAAAACAAAAGAATTTAAACCAATTTTAGAAAGTTCAAATCGTTATCCTTCAAGATTCTGGAATGTTTTACAAAGTGGAATGAGTCAAAACATACAAGAAATTAAAAACTTACCCTTTGACGTTGCTGGTAAAACGGGAATAACAGGTTCGCCGAATGAACAAGAGAAAGTTATAAATCATTCTCTATTTATTTCATATGCCCCTACTAAAAATCCGCATATTGCTATTTCTGTCATTATTCCTGGTGGTAATTCTGAAAGAAATAGTGCAGCACTTGTTGCAGCGGAAATTTTAAAGGAGTGGGATACTCTCCAAAAAGAGAATAAAAAATAAAGAGAAAGGTTCAATAAAGTGAACCTTTCTCTTTTACCATATAGAATCTATACTCTTTATTTTCCACATACCATCATTTTGTTTTTCAAAAATGAAAGAATACTGGATATCTATTGATACATGGTCTTCTTTTACGTAGCCAGTATAACCATTCATTGTAGTTATTTTTATATATCCATCATTCTTCACTTTCTCCGGAATCCATGCTTTTACAGTTTCGTTAGATACCCGATATAAAACGCGTGAATCATGTTTTGGTTGAGTTAAAATTTTTGTTTCTTCACCAACAACAGTAGCATATAAATAACGTTCTTGCTTCGTTTGGTTACTTTCTGCCAATCCACTTGGTATCTTATATAATGTTTTCGTATCATTCACAAATTCTCCCCCCATTGCAAGAGCTACTTGTAAATCATGAAAAATATCATCATCAAACTTCCATTCATTTTTACTATACTTTTCTCCCTTAAAAACAAATTCTTCATCCAATACTCTATATAAATCGTTCTTATTTTTTAAGCTTGTGTTTTGATTTAATTCATCCATAAATTGTTTTAGTGATTGATCTTGATTAGATTCATCTTTCATCTTAACTTCAATTTGAGTGCTACTTTGCACAGGCGGTTCATTTTTTCCAAACCAGAATTGTTGAAAGTTAAACAGCACAGCCGTAAAAACTAGAACAGCTGCAACAGTGAATGTCTTTATACGAAATGGCCTTCTAATTTTAGGGAAACCTTCCTCCCTATTTTGGTATATAGATTGTTTTATTTTATAAATAAATTCCTCTTCGTCTTGAGGCTGTTTCATAGGCCCACCTTTTAATTCTTTATACCAATCCGGCTTTCTATCATTGTTCATAATTCATCCTCCGATAATATTTTTGAAACTCGTGCACGAGCGCGATGTAGCCTAGATTTCACAGTTCCAATAGACACGCCTAATGTTTCAGCAATTTCATCATAAGATAATTCATATTTTGCATCTAGTATTAATACTTCACGATGTTTTTGGGGCAAATTTAATACGGTGTCCCAAACTTCATTCATAGTTTCTTTTTGTAAAAATTGTTTTTCTGCTGACGGATATTCCTTATCATGTCGAAAAAAACTTACTAAAGAAATCCTCTTAAAATAGGAGGACTTTAAATAATTTAAAGCTGTATTCCTTGTAATTTTTAATAACCATGTCTTAACAGAGGACTCATTCCGAAATGAATCCCACTTTTTAAATACTTTTATAAACACCTCTTGCGTTATATCATCTGATAAATGTGTATCTTTTGTAATAATGAATGAATAATTCCATACGTCTTGCCAATGTTCTCTTATAACATTATCAATTTCATCATGATTGCAATTTTCAATAACCTTATGTTCCATCTCAACACCTCAAGCTTATTTGCATAAGCATAAACACCTTTCCTCATGTTTTATAATTGACTCCCTTATATAGACAAGATAAAAGTTTCTTTTGTTCCATTTTCTATTGAAAATCATACGAAAGAGTTCTGTCATCAAAATTCCAAGATACTTGTATGCAATCTTTTAACATTTGACATACGAATTGCTTCTCTTTTTCAAGTGCTCATATATCCAATTCCTTGTATAGAATCTACCATTGCCGTCCAACAGGTTGTATCATGTGGAGATATGTACATTCACACGATATGTGGATAAAATTATCATTTCATGTCTATTTAGCTTAACTTATCTTTTCAAAAATACTGGTAATACCCTATCAACGGCAAGTTAAGATTGAGTCTCCAAAGGATTTTCTCTCATGTTGTTTACATGTTTAATATTATTCGTGTTTGTTTACACATTTACACATACCAAGTGAATAAAAAAGTACACCACTATGTGTGATGTACTTTTTTCATATATTATAAACAAAACATTGATATTAAAAAACTTTATGACACTCCATGTCTTATATTTCACAAAATTTATTTCCTTTTTTGATTAAGACTGCTGATAAGCAGATTTCGATGATTTCACATAATATACCGCATGCTCCGATTTCAAAATATGATCCGGTTTTGGTTTTCCGCGACTTGCTCTATGCCCTGCTAAATGCTCTTCACTTGTCTCCCAGTTTTTCCATGCTTCTTCAGATTCCCAGCGAATCATAACTACGACTTCTTCGTCCCCTCTTCTCACCTTTTCAACAAGAACACTTAAGTCGATAAACCCTTCAAATTTTTCAATAATACCTTCTCCAGAAAAACGCTGAACAACAAGGTCTGAAGTTCCTTCTTTAACTGTAATTGTTTTCGTTTCGATAAACATATATCCCACTCCCTTTGTATGCAAATAAATATATTATTGTTTTATTATAATTGATTTCGATAATCATTTTCAATTAAAACGTTTCAAGCTGATTTTTCTCGAATCGATTCATTGAGAAATTTAAAATACGGAAGGACTATTCCAGCTAAAGAAGTTACACATATGATAGAGCCAATTAATATATATAACGTTCTTACTCCCCATATCTCACTCAATACTCCTCCAACTAAAACACCTAGTGGCATCGCACCCCTTATTAAAAATAAGCGTACCGAAAATACCTTCCCCATCATATCATTTGGCACAGTTTGCTGGCATATTGTCGTGTTATGGACATTAAAAAACGCCATGCATACGCCCGCTACAACTTCAATCATAACTGCTAAAATGATGCTATGATTTAGGCCTAGTGAAATATATGTGATTCCTCCTACCAATAGCGCCCCAAGCATGAGAAGACGTCGACTATGATACTGAACTTTCCCAACAAGTATAGAGCCAATTACATATCCAAGGGGAAAACCTGCCATAAAATATCCATAATCAGCATAACTTGCCGAAAGCTCATCTATTATATATGGAAGGTTGATAACCATCGTTACACCGACTCCAAATTGAACAAATGTGAGAAAAATACCTAACCAAACGATAATGGGTTGTTTGAAATAATAGGTAAATCCTTCAATAGATTGCTTTAACCAACTTTTACGAACAGTTTGAGCTACTCTATGTTCCTGTATAAATAACAGTAAAGTACCACTTATAAATAGAAATAAACAAACGAAAAATAAAGTTAGCTTTACGCCTATAAACTCAATAACAATTCCCCCTAATACAGGGGCTAAAAACATCATAAGACGAACCATACCATCAATATAAGCGTTCGCTGTTTGTAGCTCTTCCCTTGATACAATTGTTGGTGTAATCGCTTGATTGGCTGGTACATAGAATGGGGTGATAAGCCCCACGATTATTTGTACAACACAAATATGCCATGTTTCTATATTTCCAATGATTATCATACATAGAGGGAGTAAAAAAGCTAGCCCACGTGTCCACTGAGATACAATCATAATCCATTTCCGGCTCCACTTATCAATGAAAGGACCGATGACAAGCTGTAAAAGAAGCGATGGGATAAAGTAAAGTAGCCACATGCTTCCTAAGGCCATTTTCGAGCCCGTTAATTGATAAATAAGAATGGAATTACATAGGGTACCAAATGCACCGCCTAATTCAGAAATCGCGCTACCAATCCACATAAAGAAAAACGATCGATTTTTTAAAATATTTCTCCCCATTTTGCACCAACTTTTCTTTTCAGTTCTCCTCCTATTGTGCATATTCTATAAAAGTAAAAGTATTTTATCTTTTACCTTTGATGTACAAATTTATAATTAATGATTTAAATAGAATTCCAACTCTTTCGATATAGCCTCTAATGCTTTCTTTTTCAAAATATACTTTGCATCTTGAATATCAACTAACTTCGCAGATCTTAAAATTTTCAAATGATGATGAATTGTTGACTTCCCAAGATTTAATTGTTCCGTTATCTCCTGCAATGTACGATCTTTTTCAAATAACAATTTTACAATTCTCAATCTTGCTTCATCACCTAAAGCCTTATGTTTATGAACTAAAAAATAACTTGGCTGATATGGATCTTCTGGATGTATACTTTCATTTGCGATTGGATAATGAAATATTTTTGTATCTTCTATATCTGCTTCGATATTCCAAGGTCGATACGTGTATTGTGGAATAAGAAGAACATGATGTACACTTGGCTCTGGAGAATAGGTAACACCGCCTGTTGCCCATTCAACAAATTCTTCGGCATTCATCTTTTCGTTCATTTTACATTTCGTTTCATAGTCTTGTTTTAGTATAAGTGATAGCTTTTCTGCTTCCGGTTCAATAATAGCTTCATACCAGCCTGTCATCACTGCAATGAAATGCTCTTTAAGCATTTTTATATCCGCTTTACAGATGAAATCAATATAAGCAGGAAAAAATGGATTGCTACTTGTTAACTCTTTTAAGTCCTGAACTGCTTTCATCTCTCCATTTGCTGCCTTCCTTCTTTTTTCTTGATATGTATAGCCGACAAATGGAATGCATATATACTTTAGTTCCTCCTCTGATAGCGAGTTAATATACTGAATAAACTCAGATAAATTCATAAAATCCTCTCGATATAATAGCTGTAACAACGCTTTCCACGTGTTATGTTTCTCTACGAAACGTAAATGCTCTATCATTTCCGCTGATAATGATTGTCTTATCTCCTCCCACTCACTTTGAGATTTTTCTAACGTATCAATCAGCCTTTTATGAGTGATCGCCGCAATCCCGAGCGCACACTCAAACAGTAATGAATACTTGATTTGAACGTCATATGTCTCCTTTTTTCTACTTGTCAAATTCAATACTTCCATTGTATCCCTCCTTATTTTGTTATTATTTTAAATTCTATAAATATCGAATTTATCCTTTTATATTTTTAGAATTTTAAACTTTTCAAAAAAGACTCGTAAATTAACATATTGCTCATTATATAAAACCAAGAAAAGGATAGATAAGGCAAAAACATTTATGCCTTATCTATCCTTTTTTGCACTACATATTTAATTTATAATATAATAGAAATACAATAATTCGGAACATTCCCACTAAAATGATATATTTTTCAGGATGGAAAGGACATACAGAATATGAATAAAAACTTAACAAAAATTACAATAACAAGTGGTCTCATTCTTATTTTCTATCATTTTTTTCAATGGTATTTAGTAGAATTTCTTACACCATTTGCTATGCCGTTTTTATCAATAGCAATTCACGGATGGTTTTTCGTAATGTTAATCCTTACGATTATACATGTTATCAAATATAAAAGTTGGAAACCTTTTATTATTCAAATAACGATAATAGTTATTTGGCTATGTACACCATTTACACTAATCTATCTAAAACTAGATTTTATATTCTACAAAGAAAACCGTAAAGAAGTTGTAGAACTTATAAATCGCAAAGAGTTAACTCCTAATATTAATCATGATAGTAGCCAAATTCATTTACCTGAACGATTTGCAGCTACTTCAAAAGGCGGTGGAGATGTACTTATACAGCATAATAAAAATGGTACCTTAGTTTTCTTTTTTACTTATCGTGGTATATTAGATAACTTTTCAGGGTTTATTTACACACCAAATGATATAAAACCAAACAAAAATGATTTTAATAGCGAATATAAAGAAATCACAAAAATCGAGAAAAATTGGTATTATGTCACGTCGTATTAAAAATGATACAAATATTAGAAATACAAAAAGCTAGCATTTTGCTAGCTTTTTAACAATTATAATTATCTATGAATGGGTAGGAACATTCATTTTATAACTAAATTAGCATTTTGCTTCGGAAATTCCGTTTTCAAATAAAAATCCTCGGCTTTCCAATATCTATGTTCAAACTTTAGGAGATTCTTTTGTGTTTCTTCATTTTCACGAAGAAACCTTTGTTCCCTTGGGCAATCCAAATACACCATGTAATCAAAGTATTCTCGCCACTCTTTACGCTGAAGAAATATTCCTTCAATTACAATCACACAAGGATTAGGTATGATTAGCTCTCTCATTTCACAGAAATCCGTTTGATGATCATAGAACGGAATGTTTAGCTGATTTGCCATTCTTAATTTATGAAACAAATGCTGTTGCAACCATTCAACATCCCATTGTAGTTGATAATACTCATACCATTCTTCATGTTTCGTATTATAGCGCTTGCTACGCTCCACAATATGATCATCAATATGAAAAATATGAAATGGAATATCTTTTTGTTTCAATTCGTCTTCTAGCTGCTTGACTAATGTTGTTTTTCCCGAACGACTCAGACCATCTATACCTAGAATAAAACGATTACTTGTATTTTCAGCAATCACTTTTACTAATTCGTTTGAATTCATTATCTTTTCCACTCTTCTTCTAATAATGAATAGATTACAGTATCATGAGCTACACCATTTTGAATCATATATTTTCGAAGTAATCCTTCTTCCTGAAAACCAGCTCTTTTCAGTAATCGATGTGAAGCCTCATTTTCTGTATAAACAACTGCTGCAATCCTTATTAGCTGTAGTGTTTCAAATCCATATGTAAGAATTGCCTGTAAAGCCTCAGATGCATACCCTTTTCCCCAATACGTATCATCTAATTCATAGCCAATTTCGGCTCTCTTATGATTTGGATTGATTAAATGAAATCCAAATGTACCAATTAATTGATTTGTTCCTTTTAGCTCTATCCCCCAGCGTAAAACATTTCCCTCTTCATACCTTTTTCTAAAAGTTTGAATCGTATTTTTCACTTGTTCCGTATTTTGAAAAGAGTCCATACCAAAGTAACGGATAACAGATGCCTTCTCAAAATAATAAAACATTGTTTCAGCGTCTAATAATGTTAATTCCCGTAATTTTAAACGCTCAGTTTCTAAGATTGGAAATCCCATTCTCTCTTCTCCCTCTACTCTAATGAGTTACAAATTTCTATGTAATTACCATCTGGATCAGACACATAAGCAATGGTTTGCCCCCATGGTTTCGTTATTGGCTCCACTAATACTTTTACACCTTCTTCTCTTAATCCCGAAATCGTTTCGTTAACATCCTCCACAACAAATCCAATTTCAAAATTAGAGGATTCTGATTCACCCTTTGGAATTGATAATCCCGTTAACTCTCGTACATCCTCTCTACTATTCATCGCTAAAATTGTTGCTCCGGTATCAAACTCAATGTATGTACCATGTTCGCCTTTTATCGGTAAGCATAAAAGATCTTTATAAAACCGAAGACATTCTTCATATCGCTCCACATATAAAATGACATATTTCATTTTTAAGTTCATTGTAATCCCCCTTTCAAATTCTCTTCTAAAAATTCGACAAAGGACGTAGAAAACCTTGTTTATATGACAGTATTCATAATTATAAACAAAAAAAAGAAGACCGATTTCTCGGTCTCAAACATATTGGCATAAAACAGGAGATTGGTTTGGACATAACCAGTTCATACTTTTATTATATTTTATCTTTTCTGAATTTTAAATATAATAATCAACGATTTATGTTGAGAAACTTTTTTTTACAGGGATGGTTAAATATAATTGCTTGTACATCAATAACTTTTGCTTTTGAATAAATTTCTTCATATAAAGAGATGCTAAAAATGGAGGTGTATACATATGGAACCAATGCTTTGCCCAAGTTGTAAAACAAATCGCACTCGCTTTAATATTCTTGAGCAGCAAATAAAACCAGTAAAATTAAATCCACAAACTGGTCAAATTGAAGAAGAATATACGAACGAAACAATGAATGCTTTTCATATGGCATATCAAGGACCTTCCTATCGTGTCCAATGTGCAGTATGCGGGCTTGTTGAGAACCCAGAACAATTTATTAAACCTGCGCAAAACCAATCATTCTAACACTTGGAAACTTGATTCATATTTCCTAATCCAAAAGGTAACATAAAATCCCTCATTACCTTTTGGATTATCTATCAATTACTCGCTTTTAATCGACCTACTCATCTCTTCATAATGCTTTTTTATTTTTTCTTGGAAGTGACTATATGCCATTTCCACTTGTTTATCCTGCTTCTCAGTTAAATCGTTTATCCTTTTCTCTATTTCATCAGCTAATTGTTGACTCATTTTTTCGTCTTTATGTAGAATTGTAACTGTATGCTTCATAGCAATCTGAACGCTTCTTATATTTTCTTTCGTTTTCCGTTCATATTCATCAAGTTTCATTTTATCACTGACGCTAGCCATATTTAAATCTACTTGAGCTCCACCAGCCTTTAATCTACGACTCGTAATATCTTTTCCTGTTTCTTTAAACTGATCTTGTAACTCTTTTGCATTATTTGCTAGTACGTATTTCCCCTTACTTACTTCCGCGATCTCTTTTAATTGTTTTTCTGCTTCATGATCTACTTGAAATCCAATAATATTCATAATAGGTTTTATGTTTGAATTCGAAACTTTCTGAGCCTCTTCAACTGGATTTCCTCCACATGTTTCCACTCCATCACTTACAACATACATTATATTTTTATCATTTGCTTTTGCAGATTGGAACGTTTCTGTAGATCTTTTAATTGCTTCAGCGAGCGGTGTCCACCCTACCGGCTGAAACCCATCTAATGATTGACGGAACGTTGTTTGATTATACTTTTGTAAAGTATATACATTTTCAATTGCTCCGCATGAAGCCGTTTTATCCTTCTCATCATTTGATCCTTTATGTCCATATACTCGTAACGAAACATTAACAGCCTCTGGTAAATCAGAAACAAATTGCTGAATTGCCTCTTTTGCAATATCCATCTTCATTTTTCCATCGATTTTACCAGCCATACTCCCACTAGCATCTAATAGTATTTCAATATTATAGTTTCCCCTGTCCTCTTTATTTTTTTGCTCTCCCTTTGTTCCATTGCTTTTCTTTTCTTCATCCTCAACTCTGCCTATTCCTAAAATTTGTAATGGCATTTTATCAAATGGTATAATCTCCTGTTTTAACAAGCTATACATCGTATGTACATATAAGTCCGCTTGCTCACTATTAGATTTATTCTTCAAATCGGCAGATTTTACATTCTCTTCCGTATCATGAGCTACCTCTTTCATAATCGGTTCCGATTCTTTCGATATGTCCAATAACCCCACTTTATACTTCCCGTTATATTTTCCATTCGGATATTTCGTCATTTCTTCAAATGTAACAGGAATAGAATGAACAACCTGTTTTTCATTATCTATTTTCTTACTTTCTTTCTGGCTTACATTCTTGTTCTCTGTTTTCGTTGTTTCTGTTTGTGTACCACAAGCATTACAAAAGATAAAAATGATACATATCAATGTCAGTTTATATACCCTTTGCACATTTCTTCCCCCTAACTATATCCATATACAATTAATCCCATTTACGAATGATTATAACAGAATAATCTTATCTTTCTGAAAAACAAAAAAAAAAAAAAAACAAAATTACATATACTCCTATAAAATTTCCTTACAACTCTTTCTGAAACCAATAAAAACGCCACTTGTTTTCCAAGTAACGTTTTTAATTTTATTCTTCATCTATTCTTTCAACTCACTGTAAAATTACTTCCCCTTTTAATACAACTAATCGAACGAGTACAATCAAATCAATTATTATATGTAGTAGCATGGATGGATAAATGGATCCTATGGTCATATACAATCGTCAGGAACTGTTCAAAGTAACACTCAGTGAAATGAAACTGTACTTTTTTGGAACCTAGTCGTTCACAAAACCTCTTTTTTAAATTTTCGTATCTTCCAAAATAACCTTACAAATACATACACATTTATACACCCGCAAAGCCCCACCACAAGTTTTATCCAAATGGGACTATTGGCTGCTGAAGGTCCTAAGTAATTCAAATACATCCCTAGCATCTCAATGACAAAGATAATTCCAAAAAATCTCATTAAATCCATAAGCTTTTCAATCTTTGTTTCTTTTTCCGAATAAATATCAGGTAATTCATTATCATCCGTTACTTCTTTAGAAAAATAGTGCCATTTCGTAAAGCTTGTGACATGCTTCCAGCCAGACATCTCATATATTTCAATGTATTCTTTTTGATTCATTTGTGAGTTTCGATTATCTAGTTTGAAATCGGCTTTATAAACAACATCCTTCGGCTCCGTTTTCTTAAATGTGTACATAAAATTGTAGTTTTGGAATGCCCAGCCCTTTTGGTGCATTTTTCTTAAATACGCCTCTTCTTTTTCTAGGTTCCACGCCGCAAAAAATTTTAATGTTTTCTTTATTTCCATACTATCTTCACTCCCCTAGAATATTTTCCCCATTTTGAACAGAACGTTGTAACCTTTTAAATTCAAGTTCTAACACGTCTCTACCTAACGGAGTTAAAACGTAACACTTCTTTCTATCTGTAGACGCTACTTCTACAATTAGTTTTTCTTTCAATAACTTTGTCGTGTTCCCATATAACGTACCAGGCCCGAGCTTTACTTCCCCATTTGTCATTTCTTCCACCATCTGCATAATCCCATAACCATGCATAGGCTTTACTAATGACAACAAAATATAATACGTCGCCTCTGTTAATGGAATATATTTCTGCGCTTTCACACTCATTATAACTACCTCCGATACATCGATGTATGATATATCGACTCACGATACATCGTATATCGATATTGTATATCGTATTCCAAATAAATACAACTAAAAACGAAGTTATTTTTTTAGATTTTATATTTATTCTATACAAAAATATTATTATATTAATTTTCAGAAAAATTTGTTAAAATATAACAATACAATTGCCTACTTTTTGAAAGGATGATACCTATGATAAATAAATTAAAAGAAAATATAAGCTCTGTTTTCGTCGGAAAAGAAAACGTGGTTGATTTACTCCTAGTTTCATTACTTGCTGATGGTCATGTGTTACTTGAGGATGTGCCTGGTACTGGCAAAACATTACTCGCTAAGACAATTGCAAAAAGTATTGGCGGCGGATTTTCTCGTGTTCAATTCACTCCCGATGTACTTCCGAGTGACGTGACAGGAATTGAATATTTCAATCCTAAAACGAGTGAATTTGAATTAAGATTTGGGCCAGTCATGACAAATATATTGCTAGCAGATGAAATAAACCGGGCTATGCCTAGAACACAATCTAGTTTATTAGAAGCAATGGAAGAGCGCCAAGTAACTCTCGAAAAACAGTCCACGCCTCTTCCTAAACCTTTCTTTGTTATTGCAACGCAAAATCCAATTGAATCACAAGGGACTTTTCCTCTTCCGGATGCACAGCTAGATCGTTTTTTAATGACCATTTCAATTGGCTATCCTTCTCCAGAAGATGAACTAAAAATGATGCGCCGTTTTCGAAATAACAAGCCTTTAGATGCCATTCGCCCCGTTATAACTTTAGAAGAAATTTTACAAGTACAACAAAAAGCAAAAGAAATATACGTATCTGAATCGTTAGAGCACTATATCATTCAACTAGCCAATGCTACACGAAATCATGATTATATCGCCAACGGTGTCAGCCCGCGTGCAACACTTGCCTTAGTCAGGGCGATACAAGCATTGGCCTTTTTACATGGTCGTGAATACTGTACGCCTGAAGATATACAATTCTTACTTCCTTACGTATGGAAACATCGTCTCATTTTATCAATGGAGGGTGCGCTGCGAACAACAAAACAGAAGTTAATTGAAAGTATTTTAACTGACGTAGACGTTCCTGTGGAGATCGAGCAATCATGAATTATACACGCATCGTAACTGTTCCATTATTTTTCCAGCATCATATTATTAAATTAACAATTCCAGTAGCTCTATTTCTAGCCTTCTATGTACCTAGTTCATTTTTAGTTTTTCCATTTTTGTTTTACTATTTGTTTGCTTATTTTATTTATCGATATACCGCTTATATAGATCGACACTTTCAAATTATCGATAAAAAACAAACATCACGTTTATTTCCCGATGAAACAGGAAATTTATCGATTCATTTGCAAAATAAAGCAAAACTTCCTTTAGTAAATGGAAGTTGTTTTTTACATATTAACCCAACCTTAGTTCCACATACGACTACTGGCGTTGAGCAAATATCTAAAACTTTATTTTCCTTTCGATTTTCACAACCTGCAAAGTCAGAACAAAAATGGGAATTATCGTTTACCGCTACAAAACGTGGTGTTTTTAAAATTGAGCAGTTTGAATGCATTATAGGTGACCCATTTCATATCATTCAAGTTCATCTACCTACTGTAGACAAATTGAAGACTGAAATTATTGTTTACCCTACGTTAAAACGTGTTGCAGGTTTACAGGAGATACATCAATTGGCAATCGGTACTTATAAAACAAACTTTTCCTATTTTCATGATGAATCCTCTATTGTTGGCATAAAACAATATGAAAGAGAATCATTCCGCTCCATTCATTGGAAAGCATCTGCTAAAATGCAAAGTTTACAAGCGAAACAATATGAAGCGATAAAAAATTACAGCTGGACAATTTCTCTTTGCTTAGGAGCAGATCGTGGGTTTGGTTGGAAAGAAAATATCGAGGATCTTATTTCTTACACGACGTATTTATGTCAATTTGCAACAGAGAAAAATATTCCTTTTGAATTATTTGTTAGCATATTCACTGAAGAAGGCCCTTTACATCTCGCATTAAATGAAGGTCATGTACAATATGCGAAAGCATTAGAAGAACTTGCCCGAATTTCAGAGGATAGTACTTTACTCCCTCGTGAAAGTTTCCTGCACTATTTGAATAGGAAAAAAGAGCGTTCCTCAATACTATTTTTTGTCGGAATAAGAAAAGCTAATTTACCAAATATGATGCAGCAAACGTATCTCATCACTGATGAAGGGACGGTGGAAGAACTTGAAAACTTGGCTCCATTATATTAATGATTTTATCCTGTTACTCCTTCTTTGTATGCTAACAGAACGAGGAGCAATTGTTCACATCGTACTCTTCCTGACTATTAGTTTTATTTGCATTATTTTCATCAATAAAATAAGGGTTAATAAACGAACCGCCTTGCTTGTTCTCTTTTTCGTACAAATTATACTTTGTTACGCATTTTCTATTTTCTCTATTGTCAGTTCCATCTTACTTCCGTTTTTCTTTTTTATCGTACATGCAAGAGAAGATATTACACCATATCATAAAATGCTAGGTGCCTTTTTATGGTTCATTGTCTCCTTTATTCTTCATGCGATGAAACTGCCTTCTATATGGGAACTCGGACTATTCGCTCTGTTTATTTTGCTGTCGCTTTGGATTACAAGCTATAACAAAAATCAAAAATTAGTTCGTTTTATATCAATCGCAGTAATAGGCACAGCTAGCCTTTTATTCTTGCCGTTGATCCCTTATATACGTATTGTTCTCTCATATCTTTTATACTGGGTATCACTTGGTTTCGGATATGGCATTGAAGCTTTATTATCTATCACAAATCCGAATGATGCTACAGACGCGATAGAAAAGCTAGGCGGTTCCAGTACAGACATACCGCCAAGTGAAAATTATAACCCTTTTGTTGCTCAATCCATTACAGCTACCTTGATCGGTCTATTTGCCGTATTTGTAATTTGGAGGCTTTACAAAAAAAGAAAATCATTTCATTTAGGAAACATCTCCTTCTATAACCCTAACATAACTATTACAGAGGAGGGGATTTTACAAAAACAAAGACGAATTACACGTCCACCTACTAATGCCATTCGCAAAGAAATTTTCAAACTAGAAAAGAAATTAAAACCACCTTTAAACAGAACTCGTGGTGAAACAGTTGACGCATGGATGGAACGGATTCAAAGAGAAGAAGATGTCTCTATTCAATTCGATACAATTATAGAAACGTACAATGCCGTACGATATGCTGATCAAGAGAATACTGCACTCTTTCAGCAATTTAAAGAAGAGATAAATAAACTTTACACCTATCAAAAGATGTTAAAAAAGAAGAAAAAATAAAACCTCGATAACTCCCTTTTAGAGTAATCGAGGTTTTACCTATCGTGCTAAAATCCTTATTTATTATTCACTTGTTGTCCATCGTAAACTTTAACATCTAATGGTGCTGTCAAAAATTGATTTGCTTTACTAACAAAAGAAGTAAAATGTTCACTCGTATTGTGGCTAGCAACCGCTTCTGCATCTTGCCAAACTTCTACCATTGTATATACATTTTCTTTTTCAGTATCTTTATATAAATCATATGATACGTTTCCACTTTCTTCTCTTGAACCATGAATCAACGGTTGAATTTCTTCTAAAAATGCTTGTTGTTTTGCTGGATCCACTTGAAATACTGCGTGAATGATAATCATAGTGCTTCCCCTCTCATATTCTACGTATCTTTATAAAATTACTTCCACTGAGCAATTTTATCAATCGGCAGACGAACTGATTTGTATCCACTATCAGCTGCTTTTCCAATTGAAATCAACATAACTGGTACATAACGGTCTTTATCTAATCCGAAAGCTTCTGCAATTTTGTCCTTCTCAAAACCACCAATTGGACATGTGTCATATCCATGAGCGCGAGCTGCCAGCATAAATTGCATTGATGCAAGGCCACCATCAATTAATACTGTATCCTTCATTACTTCTGGTGAAACTGAAGAGAAATACGCAGAAAGCTTTTGCATTTGAGCTTTTTTCACTTCAGCTGGCATAAGCCCACGTTCAACCGCTGTGCCATAAATCTCTTCTGCATTATCAAAGTTTTGTAAATCACCAAATACAGCGATCATTGCTGAAGATGTTTCTACTTGAAGTTGATTGAATTTCGCAAGAGGTGCAAGCGTTGCTTTTCCTTCTTCACTATCGATTACAAGAAAACGCCAAGGCTGCATATTTACTGAAGATGGTGCAAGTGTTGCTTCAGTCAGAATTTCTGTCATTTCTTCTTTACTAATTTTCACAGCTGGGTCGTATTTACGAATTGAACGACGTCCTGTTAAAATTTCTGTAAAATCATTGATTTTCGTTACGTTATTCATAGATGTAATCTCCCTTTTTCAATTTTATATTTAGATTTCCTGAATATTTGCTTCAATGCGATTTAACATATTTAAAAGGTTATCTCGCTCTTCTTCACTTAAACCTTTTAGCGCTGAAGCTGCAAAACGCTCTTTCTCTTCTTGAAAGGCATGAATTTTATTTCGTCCATCTTTCGTAAGAGAGACTAAAGTAATCCTGTTATCATCTGGATTTTTACGTCGTGTAATCATCCCATTTGCTTCAAGCTGTTTTAAATGCCTTGTAATCGCAGCATTATCAATATTCACTTCTTTTTGAAGTGCTTTTTGACTAATTTCATCTACTTCATATAACTGAAGTATAAGCTCAAGCCTAGATTGACTCATACCTGTACAACCTTCAAACTTTGAACTCACTTCTTTATTAAGAAAGTGTAATTTATATAAAATAATCGCTTCCTTTGAACATGAATTTGTCAATTTACCCCTCCTTTGCAAAGGCAACACATAATTATTTGACATATCAATAATTGATACATCAAATAATATACCCGATTAAAATTTTAAATGCAACCATTTTGTTTTTCACTTATTTATTTTTTGCCTACATAAAAAAATAAAACCTCTTTCCTTTTACAAAGAGGTTTTATTCATTCCGCTTAAATTATAAATTTCTCTCTAACAATATTCCCACCTGTTCTGCAATTACACGTGATGGTTCATTTCATTCATTCGTGTATTCGTGCACAAATCATTTAAAAATGTGTAATTATGATAAATCGCATGTATATAAGAAGTGAAACTTTAATATCAACCTCATTAGTAATCTTACCTTGCCATTTTTCCAAAATTAAGTATTTCACCAGATTACAAATAAGGAAAATTTCCCTATAATAGAAATATCATGAAAGACTGGAGAGTGATTGTAATGCGGCAATTTATTACGAAAAGAAATGAGAAAATGAACATGAAAAACGAAATGAGGATTTTAATACATGAAAACAATAAATATAGGGATTGTAGCGCATGTAGACGCTGGAAAGACGAGTTTGACTGAGCGTATTCTTTATGAAACTAATGTGATTCAGGAAATCGGTCAAGTAGATAAAGGAAGCACACAAACAGATTCGATGGAGTTAGAAAAGCAACGTGGTATTACAATTAAAGCATCTGTCGTTTCATTTTTTATAAATGATCTGAAGGTAAATGTAATTGACACACCCGGCCATGCGGATTTTATTGCCGAAGTGGAGCGATCTTTTCGTGTTCTAGATGGAGCCGTTTTAGTTATATCTGCAGTTGAGGGCATTCAGGCACAAACCAAAATTTTAATGAGAACTCTGCAGAAACTGCGCATTCCGACCATACTATTCGTCAATAAAATTGATCGGAGTGGTGCCCAAACTACTAAAGTGATACAACAAATACGGGAAATGCTTACCAATCAAGTACTTCCATTATATAAAGTGAAAAATGAAGGGACAAAAGATGCATGTATGATTCAAAATGAAGTACATGCTGATGTATATGATGAATATATTGAACTTCTAGCAACACATGATGAATCGTTACTTGAATCCTATGTAAATGGCGAAGTATTAACTACAGCCACTTTAAGAAATGAATTATGGGATCAAATTCAGCATGCAACTGTATATCCAATCTTTTTCGGTTCGGCAATGACTGGAATAGGAATCACTGAATTACTCGAAGGTATCTCAGTAATGATTCCCAAAAATAATTGTGACAATGATATAAATACACCTTTATCTGGGATTATTTTTAAAATCGAAAGAGAACTTACCGGGGAAAAAATTGCTTACGTACGAATATTCTCAGGCTGTTTACACGTAAGAAAATATGTTGATATTAATCGAAAACAAAGTGACTTAAAGACCCTTTCACACAAAGAAAAAATCAAAAAGCTTCATATATTTCATAATGGAAGTGCTATTCAATCCCCTACTGTTGGAACGGGAGAGTTTTGTAAAGTATGGGGGCTTAGCGACATTAGAATCGGTGACGTGATCGGTGAATGGTCAGATAAAATGAAAGATATTCACTTTGCAGAACCTCAAATGGAAGCTGCAATTGAAGCACGGCCAAAAGGGGAAAATCACAACCTATATCAAGCACTCGTAGAACTCTCAGAAGAAGATCCACTTATAAAAGTAGTGAAAGATGATATTCACAATGAAATCTATATTCGGCTTTTTGGTGAAGTTCAAAAAGAAGTGATTGAAACAACTTTACAGGAAAAATATAATTTAAATGTTTCTTTCTCAGACACAAGAATTGTATGTATAGAAAAACCAATTGGAATCGGAAATGCACTAGAAATAATGGGTGAAAAGAATAACCCTTTCTATGCAACAATTGGTTTTCACATGAAGCCTAGTGCACCAGGTTCTGGTATCACTTATAACTTAGAAGTCGAGCTTGGCTCATTGCCTTTAGCATTTCATAAAGCCATTGAAGACACTGTATTCCAAACGTTAAAACAAGGCTTATATGGATGGGAAGTCACTGACATTGCCGTAACATTAACCCATACCGGTTATGCAAGTCCCGTAACGACAGCTGGTGATTTTAGAAAACTAACACCTCTTGTCTTGATGGATGCTTTAAAGCAAGCTGGAACAAATGTATACGAACCAATAAATGAATTTGAATTAACAGTACCAACAAATTCAATTAGCACAGCAATGTATAAATTATCGGCAATACACGCTACTTTTAAAGACCCTGTACTGCATAACAATTCCTTTTATTTAACAGGAACTCTGCCTATGGCCAAAACGGAAAATTTTAAGCGCGGCCTACATTCTTTCACTGAAGGCGAAGGTGTTTTTATCGCTAGATCTTGCGGATATAGTAAAATCGAATCAAATTTCCCGTCGCGAAAACGAGTAGATTATAATCCACTGAATCGAAAAGATTATTTACTACATGTGCTTCGTGCTTATTAAGTGAAGATACTAGCATGCTCTGTTGTTCCCATAATCAACCTCCTTTTATACTAATTTGTTAAAAGAAAACAAATTTATCAACTTGAGCATATAAAGTAAAACTTTAATCAGTGGGGGGTCTCCATCCCCCACTGATTATTAGTTGAACCAATCGGGCTTTTACGGACAGTTCATCTCCCACCTAACTTCTTCGCTTTCGCTGAATTTTGAGGTGGGAGTGTTACTGTCCTTTAATGCGGGATAAAATAAAAAAGCGAATCTAAAGAAAGTTTAATTCCTTAGATTCGCTTTTTCTATAATATTTCACGAGTGATATGACACTTTTATCGGGGCGTTTAAAGCATCATAACTAAGTAGAGAATTTATTATCAAATTATACTTAAAAACCAATTACTATCCATTCATCGACAACATTCCAGAAATTTAAATTGTACTTAGGTGGCTTATTTTTAAACCACAAGGTTGAATTCACATCAATTTTAATGGGTTCATCTCATTCTTCGATAATGCCCCAATCATTTGATACTTCATCTTCGGGAACTCCCCCATAGTATGACTGACATAATAGTAGACACCAATATGCTTTCAACTCGTATTCCGAAACTTCACAAACAGAAAATAAAAAGAGCGCTCTATCCAGATAAACTCGAAAAACAAGGTTTTGTAAACAGTCTGATCTTTCACAAATTATGAGTGAAAAGTGAAGCTATTCATTCTCTCTTAGCTAATTGTTGATGATAGCATATTTATTATTCCCGAAGAACATTTGATCCCATAAACCCTCAGCTTTATAATTTTTTTTCACACCATTCAATTCATGAGTCAGGTGAACATCCCCTAAGATACGAGTATAGGTAGGGTTAGCCCCTGACTTTTTGGCTATCAAAGCCTGAGTAGAATCCAAATTGTCTAATAAACTTATTGAAACAATATCCCTATTTCTAATAAATTCTACTGTATAAGACTCAAAACTTGAAATAGGTTGAAGGTATATTAAATGATTATCCATAAACTTTTTCGTTTCGGGATGTTCTATAATATCTTCTCTCTGAATTTTAGTAAGAGATTGATCGTCCGATATTATTTTTCCATCTTTGGCTAACATAAACACAGGCAACCTTTTGTAGTTATAATTCTTCTCAGCAATAATATCGCAAGCAATGATGTCAAAACCATCAACTTTAGCTCTTCCCCAATACCAATGATTCATCAATTTCTCCATGCCGATATTGCCCCAGTTATGATCATGGTAACCAGTCCCATTTAATTGAATCATTTTATCACCAATAGTCAAAGTAGCTTCGATTGTCGCGGATGGTTGAGCAATAAACCATGCAAAGAAGTGCTCATCTTGGTCTCCGTAGAACCAATGACCGGTGTTTGGACGCCACATCGGTAATTTTGACGTCATTGTAGCATGATATTTAATATATCCTTCTTCAAAATGAAGGATATATTGTCCATCTTGGTATTTGAGGTAGGATTTGTTGATATTGACATCACAAATATCTTTTTTAGCGTTAAGCCTGCTGCCTTTAGCCTCTTGAGAAGACATAAGGATTTTGGTGCCATCAGGATATGTAATATCAATTTGGACTGTAGGCCATGCTGGTCCAAGAACATCAAAGTGGTTTTTGGTGTAAAAGGTAGTCACTACAGTTGTTCCGTCCTCAAATTCGGCATCAGTATACCACCACTCAAAAGAACCCTCCCTTCCATCTGTGCGCATGCCATCCTCTTTTGGCTGCGGTTCTGTAGGATGAATATTTAACTTTCTATAAGTTTCATCATCATTTGCCAATCTAACTTGTTCTACGTTTACACTCATTGTAACAACCTCCATTTTGTAATGTGCTAACGACCGAAAACTGATGCTTGTAATCAAGAGAAACTTTAATCAGTGGGGGTTTTCTCCACCCCCCATTGATTATCACCCCTCACCAATCGGGCTTTTACGGACAGTTCATCTCCCACCTAACTTCTTTGCTTTCGTTGAATTTTGAGGTGGGAGTGTTACTATCCGTTAATGCGGGATAAAATTGATAATTGTAATGTTTCTTGTATACAGTATAGAAAAAAACACCATATAATATATTATAATTTTCTAAATATATGTTCATTTATTTTCTTTCATATTATTGAAGTTTATGTTTTTTTAAGAATAAAAGATTTTATCATTAACAGGAGATTTAAATGATAGAGGGATACTAGAAAAAGTTATTGAATGGCATTTCTTATACTTACTGCACTTATATGAAACCGATATACAACTTCCTAAAAATGCAAATATTTTTTAGTGATTTAACATCTTTCGATAAAGTGAAACTTTAATCAGCCCTCACCAATCGGGCTTTTACGGACAGTCGATCTCCCACCTAACTTCTTTGTTTTGCCGAATTTTGAGGTGGGAGTCTTACTGTCCTAAAATAGCGGGATAAAATTGGTGGAGAAGCCAAATTTGGATTAAAAAACTCCACATGTAACATATAGTATGTAAGGAGATTATCTCATGGGCTATTTACAAAAAGTAGGTGGGGAATATTTGACGCTTACCTCATTAATTTAACATAGACTAAGAAGTCGCTTGTCAGCAGACAAGCGACTTCTCAGTCTATGTAACCCTTTTTGAAAAAGTTCATGCCGCGCATTGCACGTTATGATCCACTGCTAGCTGATGCCGCTGCTGTAGAAGCTGTAATTGCTGCGATCATAGCAGCCTGCTGTGCCTGTATAAGAACCTCTATCATTGTTTGTAAACCTGTGTTGGCAGCCTGACTTTCCGCACCTTTCTGACTTACGAACAATTGGATAGCAATAAGAATATTTGCATCCGTATGCCAGCGGAATAATTTGTCCCCCTGCAATTTTTCAATGAATGCTCGAATAGAATGAACCTCTTTCTCTCCATCCTCAAGCAACGCTAGTAGCCCGATAGCCGGATAATGCATTTGTTTTACTTTTACCTTTTCTCGCTTTAGCAGATTCCATATGTTTGTGCACTGTGCTACTAAAATATCTTCACTGACATCCTTCTTTAGAGAAAGAATATGACTTAAAAATTGAAGATTATTCCCTTTGTACATACCAGCTGCCGCCAGCTTCTGATAGAGACGTTCCACTCGATCCATAAGCGTCTCTACTTTCTCTGATTGTCCTGCTAGTAAAACAGCGAGCGGGTAATCATCTGTACTTGTAAGAAAGAAGTGATCCTCTTTCATGCGCTTATATACTTGCATTGACCGCTGAATGCGTACGTCATGCTGCCCAGTTTCTTCTGGTAAAAGCGCAGCTGCTGCCAAATAAGTAAATATACTCCGGCTAAAACCACCAGCGACTAATCGTTCATATAAGTCTAGAAACTTCTGAAACGCTTCTTTGTAATGGGTAAAGTGAATATCTAATGTTGCGGCAACCACAAAGCGATGATAGGACTTTAAATAGGAAAACATCCCTACCTGATCCTTAATATAATTACTGATTTCTAAAAAACGCCCAAGATGAAACGACTTATCACTGCCTGCATACATAGCGGCAATCATCATCCCTGTCCGAGAATCACTAGTTTTCCATTTTAGTTCCCCTTTTAACTGTGCATATATATGTGTGTATTGCTCCAGCTTTTGTTGCAATGTAATCATAGCTGTTCCCCTCATTTCCTTGTGTTTCTCTTCTATTATACTATAATTCCATATTTAGGAATATTGTTTTTTCATACAGACTTTGTAAGCTTATACTTTTCTTGTTATTCCCCCCATAATCATCTTATTAGTTATAAGTAAAGTCCCAATTCTTATCTTCCTATCTCTTCTTATCCATTCCTAACAATATGCTCCATATGAATAGGCAACTCATTCACTTTATCCTTTAGAAAATCTGGTTTCAAATTATATTCACTTACATGCTCTAAAGGTACCCATTGAAATACATACCTTTTGCCGTCTTCTTCAAGAAAGAAAGAATCCTCTCCCTTTGCAGGCAGCTCCAGTAAATTTACTTTATAATAAAAGCTGATTTCATGAAATTGATGTTCATCATATGTGAAAAAATTTTCAGCCATCCAAAGCAGTCTCTTCACATCAACATCTACTCCTAGTTCTTCCCTAAGTTCTCTTCTCACTGCCGATTCACTGCTTTCTAGCATCTGCACTCGTCCACCTGGTATATACCAGAAATCTTCCCCTTCATTTTGAATCATTAACATTTTATTATTATGTTTACATATCGCGCCGACTCGATAGTTAAAACACGTTTTTTCTGATTTGAATGTAAGATCCATTGTTATGTACCACCCTTATATGATTATTAGATTTAACTACTAAAATATTTCACTTGCAAATTTTGCTTATAAGCGATGATAATAGAAAACAATCCATTAAGCGCAAACAGGATAACTACTCCAATTGATAAATAAGCTAAATCTGGAGAAAACACATAAATCGCATGCCATGGAGAATCCGTACTATAAATGAGTACCGGAATTGTAGCGATAGATAGCACTAAGAAAATAATACCAGAAATGCACCATACGCTTCTTTTACGAATTTTTTTTGATTTCATCTTTATCAACAAATAAACGAGCATTACAAAAAGTAAACATATTACCCCAATTGTAACCAATTGAACAATAGGAGTATTTGAAGGTATATCAACTGGTTCATTTCCATTTATTACATTTATAATACCTTGCTTCAAATAGGAAAGTGCCTCTTCTTCCAAAATATGATTTTTATTGGTGAGAATCACACCGCCCCAACCCGTTTTCGGTATAAAAAACATTTCTGCATGTGAATCAGGGGTTGAGCCTGAATGCCATATCATTTTTTCATCAGAAACTGGATTTGTGATTCTTACCCCTAAGCCATAGTAGCGGTTTTCACCTGTTTGAACATGCGGTGATACATAAAGATTCATAGTATTTTCAGTTAAAAAATTGGCATTCTCTTGTCGGCTAAGGAATTTAATGTATTGAAGCATATCTTCTGCACTTGCCGTTATGTACCCATATGGTGCTCCTCCATTATCATATGTTACCGAACTTTTTCTAGGGATTCCAAACCATGACTGATAACCAGCAAGATATCCTTTTTTATATGCAGTATCATTATCAGCCGCGGCACTTTTCATACCTAATGGTAAAAATACTTCCTGCTTCATGTAGTCAGAATATGTTTGATTGGTAACTTCTTCAATAAGAGCACCAAGAATCAGGAAATTAGCATTACTATATTGATGCTTTTCTCCAGGTGAAACGGTAAGTGTAACATTTGATAGGTTTTCTACATTGTTTTTAATAGCATGAAAGTCTTTAGATTCTTTATCTGATATTGATAAACCAGAATACGTACTAATTCCACTTGAATGAGTAAGCAGATGTTTAATTGTTATGTTTGATGCTGCTTCTTTATCTTTAAGTGTAAACCATGGGATGTATTTTTGAACTGGATCTTCAAGGTCAACTTTACCTTCTTCCATTAATTTCATTATAGCTAAACCTGTTAATGATTTACTTATCGAACCTATAGTAAAGGGAGTTTCAGTCGTTACTTTTTCCTCAGTTTCTTCCGTTACACCCCATGCTTTAGAATAAAATAAATCATTTTCATGAACAATAGCAATCGAAGCTCCTGGAATTCGATGTTCTTTTAAAAAAGTTTCTACATAGTTGTCTATAGTATTCTTAATATCTTTTTCTGCGGAGACTTTCGAGGCTGGTAGAAATAAAATCACCACATTCCATAATAAGCATATAAAAATGACCATGAATTTTAGTATTTTCATATTAACATTCACCTGCTTATATTTACTTTTCTTATATAAAACACTATCAGCGTGGAAATTAGTATGGAAATAGAAACGCTGGTAATCATTAACAGAGAATTCCACCAAGAATTATCTGCTATCTGATACAAAATATTATAGTCAAACGAATTATTAGTATGTAGTGGATTAAATGATTCTGTTAAAAACATAGATAGTAAGAGTTGTGAAGTGAGGTAGGTAACAATTGAAGTAAGGAATCCAATCACAAATAAAATGCCTGTTCTATTTTTTGATTTTCGTATCTGTTTTATTTCAGAATGAAGATCAATTTCATTCATTTCTAAAAAATCTTTGATAAATGTTGTTGTATCTCCTAAATCATTTAGACTATCTTGGCCATGTTCACGACATTCTTGAATATGTTCTAAAAGTTGCTGTTTAATAACTTTTCTGTTCTTTGAACTTACTTTGTATTGTTTTAACTCTTCAAGAACTTCATTTAAGAATTGTGTTTCTTCCATATTCAATCTCATGTTCATTCGAAATGTTCTCCTTTCAAACCACTTTGCAGTAGGGATTTTATATCCTGTTGTAACTCCAACCACTCGTTGATTTTTTTCTGAAGATACATTTCCCCTTTTTCATTCATTTCATAATAAACTCTAACCTTACCACTTTCTGTCATTTCACGGTAAGTGTGAACCCATTCTTGATCTTTGAGCTTAGTCAAAATGGGATAAATGCTTCCTACTCCTTTCAGTTTTAAATTGTGTTTTTCTAACTCCTTCATAATTTCATATCCATAACTTTTACCCTTTGACAAAATAGATAACACACACATCTCTAAATGACCTTTAATTAAACTTGTTCTATCCATAGGATAAATTTAACAAAAATATATACTTCATTCAAGTATATATTTTGAAAATATTATTTTTTCTAAAAATAAGAGCGTACGCACAAAATTTCAAAGTCCCAAACGCATATAACCCCGTCTAAATTTAAGACGGGGCAAGAATATTTTTTTGAAATCTAAATTTTATTACACAATCATATCAGATCTTTTGGATTCCCAATTTAGCAGAATCTATTTCCTTGCAAAATTTTTTCTCTGCTTGATGAGTATATACTCTCATCATAATATCTCCTTCTGAAACCAAACCTCTAGCAATTCGGCCTCTCTTTCTCTTGATATACCTGCCTTTCGTTCTGTATCCTGTCTCGATTTCTCCCATTGATATACATCACAAATGGTATCTTCAATAGGCCTGAAAGAAAGATCAGCGTTAACAGCTTTTTCTATACTGATGAAAAAACCACCTTTCCACGGCTCTGTTTCCCCTTCTAATGGGAAAGTTTCAGGAATCCATAAAGGCATCTCCGTCCATGGCTGTACTTTATTCTCAATTAAAAATTGTTCTTCTACCCATACAAATTCAGCATCGCTATTTGTTACTGCTTTACAAGTATTTAATAGTTCTTCTATCGTCAATTCATTATTCGGCCCTGTTACATTAAACTTGCCTACTTTTCTGTTTTCTGCCATATCGAATGCCCAGGTTGCCACATCTTTCACGTCAATCAGTTGAACAGGACGGTCTGAACGCCCTGGCACCATTATTTTCCCACCCTGTGCTACACGCTGAACCCAGTACGGGAGTCGATCTGAATAGTCAAATGGTCCAACAAGAAGCCCTGCTCTTATATGCAAAACACGCCCCGGCCAATATTTTTCTACTTCTTCTTCGCATAAAACTTTAAGTGCTCCATAATACTCGTAAGGAGATATTTCCCCATCCTCAACCGCTTTCAACTTATCGCTAGGCGGCATAGGCTGTACACGATAGCCTTCCTTAATATGAAGTGGAATCCAATCTTTGTAAGTAGAGATACTTGATATAAATGTATAATGTTCGATGTTATCTCCAAGTACAGCAGCGATTTTTTTAATTTGATGAGGAGAAAATCCACATGTGTCCATTACAACATCCCATTTTCGATTTGCTAAACATGATACATCACTGCCTCTATCGCCGGTTAGCTGCTCTACTTCAGGAAATACATCTTTATTCGTGCCACGATTAAATAAGGTGACTTCATGCCCTCTTTTCAATGCTTCTTCTACTAAAGCTCTTCCTAAAAAACGAGTACCTCCTAATATAAGGACCTTCATAATTTTCCCCCATTCATTTTCATAACTTATAAAATTAGTATTCATTTTATATAACGATTTTCCTGGTTAAAAAGTTATGGGGGTGATGAAAAAAAGGTGCTTACTTATTATGCTCTATAAAAAATGTTGTTGCTTTTCTTCAATTCCCAAAGCCATGAAAATTAATGAAATTGCTAACATTTTTGACCTCTAAAATTTATAAATGTAACTATGTTTGCGAATAGGTGTGGTAATAGTTTCAAGAGAATTCCATTATACAAATATCCTTTTTCCAAACCACGATTTTAGATAGTAGGGCAAATAAACACTTCTATTAACATTTCCACAACCTATTAACTTCCACCAATTCCTGATCATGAAATTCCATTCTGTATATATCCGGTTTTGATGTATGTAGTAAAAAGTTCAAACCGTACTGATTGTCATAATATCCCATCATCAAAGTCATAACAGCTCCATGGGTGCCTAATACTACTTTCTGGCCCCGATAAGTCTTTAATAATTCTTTTAAAACTTTTATAGCTTGGTTCTGACAAACTGCATTAGACTCTCCTCCCTTTAAAGCGAAGTTTGGATCAGAAAATGATTTTTTTAACAAAGGTAATAATTCCTTATCAGATATTCGCTTGTCTTCAGCAGAAAAAACCCTCTCTTTTAGATCTTCAAATACTAAAACTTCTTGCCCTAAACGTTTAGCTAACTCCTGAATAGTTAGGATGGATCGGTGGTATGGGCTTGAAACAAAAACCTCAATACCTTCCCCTTGTAATATATCAGTTATTCGATAAGTATCTAATTTCCCTCTTTCAGTTAACCCTCTTGTTCTTTTATTTTCTTCTGTTTTTGGTGATTCGCCATGTCTCACCATGTAAATGAAAGTTTTCATAATACTTTTCTACATCTTCTTCACAAATAATACCCTGCTCCCTCCATCCCCATCATAATTTGTATGTACAGATACTCCATCTACTTCCCCATCACCTATTTCAATTTCAAATCCAATTTCTTGATGGAATTGAATTGATTTTTTATTTACCGGAGAAGTTACCGCTTTTACAATATGACGATTATTTGCGCGAGCTGCATCGAAAAAATAAGAGTATAATGTAGAAGCTATGCCCTTTCTTCGATGCTTTGGATTTACTCCAATAAAATGAACATATGCTTCATCGGTATATGTTTGTGAGAAAAATCCACATAAAAACCCTGTAATCTCCCCATCCTGCTCGATAATAAAACTTGTTTCTCGGAAATGAACGAAAAAAAGTTTCGGCAACATATCAGCCATATTTCTCCCGCCCCACCACTCATTAAGCACGGAATGAATCGTTACATAATCTTCGTCTTGAAGGTGTCTTACTTTCATTTCTCTCTTCCTCTCATCCTATTATTCCCCATTTTATCTATACTTCTGATTATTAGGTAAATACAAATATCTACTATTCTAAACCCCTTCCATTCTAATGAAAAACATCACTTTATAATATTTGCTATTTAAAACAATACTTCCTCCACGTCCTAAAACTTTGACATATAAAAACATTTTATATAAAATATTCTTAATAATTAGAATATTAAAAGCAAAAGAGGTGAACTGATGAATCAACAAAACTCTGTCCAGAAAAAAGCACTCATAGCTAGTTTAATTGGTAGTTCTATCGAATGGTTTGATTTCTTCTTATATGGAACTGCTGCTGCACTTGTATTTAACAAATTGTTTTTTGTAAACGAAGATCCTCTTGTCGCACTCATGCTTTCTTATCTTTCTTTTGGTATTCCATTTTTTATCCGTCCACTTGGAGGGATTATCTTTAGTCATATCGGTGACAAAATCGGAAGAAAAAAGACACTTGTGTTAACCCTATCTCTGATGGGAGGGGCGACAGTATGCATTGGTTTGCTTCCTTCATACGAAACTATCGGTATACTAGCTCCTATTCTTTTAATATTACTAAGAATTATTCAAGGATTAGGAATTGGCGGCGAATGGGGTGGTGCTTTACTATTAGCCGTAGAATATGCACCGAAGGAAAAAAAAGGACTTTTTGGTAGCATCCCTCAAACAGGTGTAACAATTGGAATGTTACTCGGAACTGCTGCGATCTCTTTCATGACAATGATTTCTGGTGATAAATTTGTAACGTGGGGATGGCGAGTTCCATTTATTTTAAGTGCCGTATTGGTATTCATAGGGTTATGGATTCGAAACGGATTAGATGAAACACCAGATTTCAAAAAAGCAAAAGAAAGCGGAAATATTTCAAAACTACCTATTGCTGACACTTTACGTCATCATTGGAAATCTGTACTTATCGCTACAGGAGCAAAGGTAGCGGAAACAGGTCCCTTCTATATTTTCTCGACATTCATTGTTTCTTATGGGACATCGCAGCTAAAACTACCCAATACAACTGTCTTAAACGCAGTTACAATCGCTATGCTCATTACTACTATTATGATTCCGATTATGGGAAAACTTTCAGATTCAATTGGAAGAAAGAAAATGTACATATGGGGCACGATTGCAATTCTCTTATATGCTTTTCCCTATTTCTTAATACTAAACCAAGGAACAACTTTCTCTATCATTCTCGCAACTGTTATCGGTTTAGGTATTTTATGGGCACCTGTAACCGCCGTATTAGGTACATTATTCTCTGAAATTTTCTCCACTCAAGTACGCTATACTGGCGTTACGCTAGGTTATCAATTAGGAGCTGCATTAGCTGGTGGGACAGCACCGATGATTGCTGCTTATTTAATGAATGTGTATAACAATTCTTGGGTTCCGGTAGCTTTATATATTGTACTTACTTGCTGCATTTCTTTAATCGCTATCACTGCCGTTTCAACAAAGCAAATTGCAGAAAATGTACAAAAGCAAGATATACAAGCCTAGTCAATTGGGGGATTTTCAACTCCCCCTTTTCTATTAAAAGGAGGATAATTGAAATGATTCATATTACAGAAGAAATGGTACAAGAAACTTATAAAATGAAAGATTGCTTGCAAGACGTCGAAAAGGCATTCCAGTACTATATGAACAATGAGATTACAACACCTGTAAGGCTAAATATACAACACTCTCAAGAAGAGGCAAACTCCCTTTATATGCCCTCTTATGTAGCTCCAATTGAATTTGCATCTACGAAAATCGTTAGTATCTTCCCTCAAAATACGCAAAAAGGGAAAAAAGCACTACAAAGCTTAATCGTTTTAACAGAAACAAATACTGGAGATCATGTCGCGACAATTGAAGCTTCCTATTTAACAACACTTCGCACAGGAGCAATGAGTGGTATTGCGACAAATCATTTCGCTCGTCAAGATGCTAGCATCTGCGTTGTCATCGGATGCGGCGCTCAAGCACTCGGGCAAATACAAGCTGTTATGGAAGTTCGTTCTCTAACTCGTATTCTCCTTGTAAACCGTACAATGCAAAAAGCATTTGAATTTAAAAATCAGTTACTCTCCTTATATCCAAATTGGAAAGGATCCATTGAAATTATGGAATCAGCTGACGAAGCTGTTGCAATGGCTGATATTGTCATTTGTAGTACCACCTCCACTACTCCTGTGTTTGATGGAAAATACATTAAACCTGGTACTCATATTAATGGAATCGGTTCTTACCAACCTCATATGCAAGAACTCGATTTCACTACATTACAGCGCAGCGATAAAATTATTGTAGATACATTAGAAGGTGTACAGCATGAAGCTGGTGATTTCTTGATTGCAAGCGAAAAAAATGAATGGGATTTTTCAAATGTACATAGTGAGCTCGGGGATATTATTTTAGGACATAAACAAGGACGTTCAAACTCTGATGAAATTACTCTATTTAAATCAGTTGGGGTAGCTTTTTTAGATACAGTGGTGGCTAGTTCGATCTATCAAAAATATATGGGAAAATCATCCTTAAAGTGATTCGTCACCATAACACTAGGGATTATTTATATAATGTGAGAAAGGCTGTGAAGTTGTTTGAGGGGTTATAAAGCAATGCTATTTGATTTAGATGATACCTTACTTGATAGGGATAAGGCAGTAGATAACTTGTTTTCAATTATTTTAGAGAAGTGCTATGGGGATGTTAAACAACATTCAGTAAAAAACGAAATGTTGCAGAAATTCAAAGAATATGATAAAAGAAGCTATGGCTACAGTGACAAAGTAAAAGTTTTGGAATCATTTTTTGATGAATTCCCACCAAAATATAGATTGCCACGGAATTACATTCAAGATTTTTGGAATAATAATTTTCCTCATTGTTTTTCTATAAACCAAAATACTATAAATATCATAAATACTATAAAGATGCATGTTAAAGTTGCAATTATAACAAATGGCTCAACTCAGAGACAAAAGGCTAAAATAATTAACACCAATTTAAATAGTTGTTTTGATATAATAATTATTTCTGAAGAAGTGGGATTTAGTAAACCTGACAAACGTATATTTGAATTAGCATTAAATAAGCTTAATGTGCAACCGGAAGCAGCATTATTCGTTGGAGATGACATAGAAAAAGATATTGGTGGCTGTCAAAATGCGAATATAAAGGGCATATGGTTCAATCCTTATATGATCAAGAATGACACCGAAATAAAACCATATGCCGAGATCAATTCTTTTGATAGATTATTAAGTTATTTTACATATTGGGGTCTCGCCACATCACCATCAAGCTAAGAAAAGCAAATACCCCAAAACACAAATTTCATCTCACTTTTTTGTTTTATAAGTTATTAATTTCTTTTAACACATGAAAATTTTTTATTTCAAGGTTCTGTTATCTTTCGTTGTTGATTTACTTTATTAAACTATTTGGAAGTTTTGTTGAACAAGTTGTAAATTTAACATTTTAAAGTAAGAGCATTTCTTTGTAATGAGAAATGCTTTTTATTTTTGTCAAAATTAAAAGGATATTTCAATAACAATAATAATATAATAAAAAACAATATGAATTTATTGTAAAACGATAAATCACATGATAAAATCATGTTGTCATTAAATAAGCGAGGTGCATTTTATGAAACAAGTTACGACACTCTTTTTAAAGCTAGCTGTTATTTTTATAGGAATCCCAGTTCTTGCATTGTGCATATTTTTGGTGCCTAAGTTCGGGAATTTTGCTGGAGAATTGTATCCAGATATTGCTTATATGAAATCTCTCGTTTTAATCGATATGTACGCGGCAGCCATACCTTTTTACTTTGCTCTGTATCAAGCTTTTAAACTTTTAAGCTATATTGATAAGAACCAAGCGTTCTCGGAATTATCGGTAAAGGCTTTAAAGAATATAAAATACTGTGCCATCACGATCAGTACCTTGTACTTGCTAGGTATGCCACTCTACTATCTCATAGCGGAAAGAGTTGACCCTCCAAGTATCATACCAATCGGATTGGTCATTATTTTCGCCTCTATGGTGATCGCCGTTTTTGCTGCTGTTCTCCAAAGACTTTTACAAGAAGCTATTAATATAAAATCAGAAAATGATTTAACGGTCTGAGGTGGAGAATATGGCAATTATTATTAATATTGATGTGATGTTAGCAAAACGAAAAATGAGCGTAACGGAGCTTTCGGAGAGGGTTGGGATTACGATGGCGAATCTTTCCATTCTGAAAAATGGGAAAGCAAAAGCGGTTCGTTTTTCAACATTAGAAGCGATATGTAAGACTTTGGATTGTCAACCAGGTGATATTTTGGAGTACAAAAGCGATGAAGACACTCAATAAAAACAGACAACAACTTTCTTCAACCAATGGGATTAGATAGTGAAATTAAGATGAAGGGATAGCGATTAAGCTATCCCTTCTCTGCGTTTATTATTGTTATTTAATTAGAGAATTCCATTGAGAAAAGGTTGATAGAACAAGCCAAAAGAGAAAAAAAGAAAGGGATTACCTATAAGGAACGTAGTAAACGGTTAAGTGGAATCAACGTGTATATTACGAACCTTTTTAGCAGCTTCTAACTTTCCTATCTTAATCCTCACACTCAGACATGATAAAGACTTCAATTCTAATTAATTCAATCTTTTAACACGTCTGTATTAAGATTTTCTCTAGAACACTCTTTCAACTGTTCAATAGCTATCTTTCGCGCATGTTCTTCACAATCTATCAAAGACAGCCCTTGAGACATAAAACTCCAAAACTCATATCCACAATCCTCCATCCACCGATAGACTTCCGTTGTATATAAGTCATCTTTTCGTTTTATTATTTGAACTTTATATTTTTTACTTGGAGAAAAAAACTCTGCTATTACCTGCTCCATAACTAAATTCACCCCTTTCAAATATTCATGTACAAGCAGTATAATTTCTATTTCAAAAAACACAAAAAGAACCATTTTGGTTCTTTTTATTTTTTAGAATCCTATTTTATACCTTTATATTCACTTATGTCCGCATCATGGAACGCCTCTCGCCATACATCAAATGTTTTACAGAGTTCCCTAGTACCCTTCTTATGTAGATGAACATACTTATACCCATATTCATCTCCTTTTTTATGACGAACTTGGTTATTTTTTTTTATTATAATTCTACCAGATCGGGTAACATCGTATTGTTCTTCATATCCTGTAACACTTCTTCTCTCTTCCACCATATCTTTCACCTCTAATAAATTGAGATTTTTTTAACTAGTTACATTTTTAAATCTGATTTATGAGTATTTATATTTTCATATTAACATAGACATCTATTCACTTATTAAAAATCTATCCTATCTTCAACTTATAAGCCAATTCATAAAATCTGCTTCTTATCTGTACAACAGGAAATACGAACAAAGGTGCTTTAGTTGAATAAAGCTTAAATATAGTATATAAAAACGTTTGGATAATCCCAAGCGTTTTTATATGCTAAATATACTATTATTTAATATGCAAATTGTGTTGCAAAATCATGCGCTATTTATACTGTGATTAGGCTTTTTCTCCATGTTATCTGAACTACTTACACCCAAACAGGTGGTGTTTTAAATATCGTTTATGAACATTTTACTTTAACAGAGCCAATACAAGTAGGACCGATCTATTTCGATCCTACTTGTAAATACTTTACATATTTCACTTACTTACTTACTTACTTACTTACTTACTTACTTACTTACTTACTTACTTACTTACTTACTTACTTACTTACTTACTTACTTACTTACTTACTTACTTACTTACTTACTTACTTACTTCTATTACCTTGGATGGGCTATAATTCCCCGCACTATCTCTTACTACTACGCTTACTCTCGTTCCCATTTTTTGTACTGGTATCTTAATTGAAAACTGTCCTTTTGAGTTTGCCTTTCCTTTACCAATAAGAGTTGAAGCCACTTTTACATTCACATCTGTATTAGGCTCAGTTGTTCCTGTTATCACTGTATCCTTACTGGTCAGTTTATTTACATTTGGGATAGTTGGAGGTGTTTTATCTAGTACGCTTATTGTTGTAAATGGGCTGCTATTGCCTGCACTATCCTTTACTATTACACTTATTCTTGTCCCTGCTTTTTGTAAAGGTATCACAATTGAGAATACTCCTTGTGAATTCGCTTTTCCTTTACCAATAAATGTCGTTCCAGATTTTACAGAGATACTAGAATTAGGTTCAGCTGTTCCTGTCACTACCTTATCTTTATCTGTGACCGCATTCACCTTTGGAGGTAAAGGTACACCTTTTTTCATAATGTACGCAGAAGAAATATAACCTACTAGTTTTTGATCTGCCGTTTTGACTGGATACCATACAAACTGATTATTACTGTTTAAAGATTCATCATATGCAAAGTTCCCCTGAATAATCAAGTTCGTATTTTTACTTAACGGCTTCCCACTTGATACGGAAGTGGGTTTGGATCTTAAGTTCACTCCATCTCTTGTTACAAGTACTTGGTCGCCTGTTTTAAGATGGTATGTAGAGGGATGTAAACCTGTTAGTGTGTACTCTTTCTTTTTAAATACAATATTTTTGCTAGTGTTAGGGTCATATTCGAAATCAGCTGTACGGAAAGGGAACTGTGCCAATTTCGTATCATTTAAAAAACTGTATTGTTCAAGAATAGCAAATACTTTTTCTTGATAAGCGTTTGAATTTTTCTGGCCATTAGCCTTATATAAAGGGCTATTTGCAGGTTTTGTTCCATTATAAGCCATAACAGGGAAGTACCAGTTTTCAATTCCTTCTGGTCCAGCAGACTTTATCTTAGGAAGATCCGTTCGCTGATACATACCACGAAGAACTTCAACACCCGCTTGAATATTATACTCAATATCGTATTTTAACTTTTGTTGATCGTACTTGGACTGATTTGTAATTTGCATAATCCCAATCCCACCGTCTTGCGCTATGATTGGCCGGCCGTTTCCATCAAATTGTTTCCAGCCACTTTCTTGTGCAGCCACAGCTTTTACAACTTCAGGAGGAACATTTGCTTTTAATGCTGCGTTCGTTAGTAAGCAATTCATGTGCTGACGAGAGGGATTTTGATTCGGCTTAATTTGACCGTACGGCCCACACGTAGATGCTGCAGAAGCGGGAACCTCTTCATAAGACCAACATAAAAGCATAAAACTAGTCAGTACCCCCGCTTTTAGTAAGTTTAATTTCATTCTGCCATTCTCCAATCTATGTAATAATCAATATTTATATAGTATATTTTACCATGATATATTATTAATTTTCTATAATATAATAATTAGTTTATTAAACTAACAAAATAAAACCAAATCTACAGAGGAACTAACTTTTTCATCTCATAAAACCCTATAATACATCTTTAACTGCAATATCTGTCCTTTCTATTTTACGTTTCAATTCCGATTTCCCTAGACAATTATCAGCGAAATAGAGCACGCATATCCAAAATAATACGTATACCACCGCCCACTCCGTAATAAGTAGACATTTCCATATCGTTAAAGATTATCACCTTCTTTTTACTCGTACTTCATCAGATAAAAGCAACTCTACAAACCACATACGTCCCTCTACCGATTCTACTTTTTGATTTGTATAATAAAATGCTGTAACCTTTTTTGCGTCTTCAGCTTCCTTCATTTCCACGCCCCGTACATTTAAAAATATAAACTAGCAAAATAATTAGTATTACTGGGTTATTAATCCAAACATTCTATTTGATTGATTAATATATTAATAGTAAATCGAGAAAAGGAGGTTTTTTATATGACTAAGCATACAAAATGTGCCTGCGAACAATTAGAAAGATTACAGTTAGGTACAGAAGTAGATGTTTTTCTTACAGGAACAACACTAGAGGATCTTATTTTTACTAACTTTAATCCAGATAATTTTTGCGCAACCTTTGTGGATAACACAACAGAACCTGGCTCTGTAATTGTTTTGGACTGTCGTGATATTCAAGCACTTAGAATTGAAGCTAATTAGAATAAACATAGGGCTTTGAAAAAAGCCCTATGTTACAATTCCATACGTATATTTCTATATAAATTATAAAACAATGGGCAGTGAAACAAACGCTATTTTTACATTAACTTACTTTTTTCAAATTGAAAGCGGGCTTTTTTACCGCTCCTTTTTTCACAACGTACAAACCAATAAATATAACAAGTCCGCCAAGCAATTGCATCGTATTTATTCTTTCTCCAATTGTTACTGCGGCAAAAATGACAGCAAACAACGGGACAAGATACATATAGACCATTACTTTTGTAGAGCCAATTTTGCTAATACCAACATACCACATCGCAAGTCCAAAGACTGTTGCAAAGAGGATTGAATAACCTAATGAACCCCAGCTTAACGTATCTGTCGGCCATGTTAGTGTATTTACGTTGAATAAACAATATACGACAAGTGGCACAATGCCAATTAATGTAGACCAAGATGTTACTCGCATTGCCGAATATTTTGTAATAAGTGGCTGTGCAAGAATTGGATACCAACCCCAAGCAATCGCAGCAACTAATCCAATTAGATTTCCAAGCCAAGCATACTCATATGTAGATTGATTCGTATGCCCTGTTAATAAAACAAGTGCTGCGCCGCTAAAGGATAATAAAGAACCGATTTGAATCTTCATCGAAAAACGTTCTTGTTTGTGTAACACTGCTAAAATCCCTGTAAAAATAGGTGACATCGCAATTAATAGTGACGCATTTGTTGCTGATGTATATTTTACAGATAACATAAATAATGTTTGATACAATGTTGTTCCAACTATCCCAACCACTAATAATCTTAACCAATCTTTTCTCTCAATTCGTAGCGATCGTTCCATAAAAAATGTAATCAATAATAATACCGGAGATGCAACTAAAAATCGTAAACTATTAAATTGAATGGATGACATATACGCCACTCCATATTTTCCAATTGTATAATTCGCTCCCCATACTAAAGCAACTGATATTAGGAGCCATTCCATTTGCCATCGTTTCATCCGAATCTCCCCTTCCACTACCTTAGCATAGTAAAATTGGCTGGATACCACACCGTCCAATTGGCTGTTTTTTTACCCAGCCAATTTGTTATAATGAAACTAGATAAAGAATAAGGGGACGTTATACATGGAATGGAAGTTAGATAATGACAGCAAGATTCCGATTTATCAACAAGTTGTTGATTTTATTGAAAGACGTATTATGTACGGAGAGCTTCCTCCTGGTAGTTTTCTCCCTTCGGAACGAAAATTAGCAATCCAACTGAATGTAAACAGAAGTACTGTTACAACTGCTTATAATGAACTGCGTGCTATGGGAATTGTGGACAGCACAACTGGAAGAGGTACACGTGTAAGTACACATATGTGGGGCGTTTCTCCAACATTAACACCGAACTGGAGAGGATTCGTAGAAGGTGGTACTTTTTTACCAAATTTACCACTACTTCGACATATTCGGGAACAAGTCCAGCAAAATGAAAATATAATTGATTTCGCAAATGGAGAACTTGGTTGTAACCTGTTTCCCCATGAACAGTTACAAAACATTTTACGTGAGCAACCTTTAACGCAATCACTTAGCTACGATCATCCACTAGGCTATCTACCATTAAGACAAGCGGCAGCGAAATATATGAGAGATTATCTAAAAATTGAAGCAACAGAGCAATCGATTATGATTACTTCTGGGGCACAACAAGCGCTTCATCTTATCGTTCAATGCTTATTAAACCCAGGTGATGCAGTCGCTTTTGAAAGCCCCTCACATTGCTATTCATTACCCCTCTTCCAATCAGCGGGGATTCGTATTTTCCCGTTACCTGTTGATGAACATGGAGTGAATCCTGAAGATGTGCATGAACTATATCGAAAGCACCGAATTAAAATGATTTTTTTAAATCCAAATTTCCAAAACCCAACAGGTACGATGCTTCATCCAAATCGAAGAAAAAAACTTTTATCGTTATGCGCAGACCTACGTATTCCAATCGTTGAGGATGATCCATCTAGTTTATTAACATTAGCAAATAAACAGCCTTGCCCTACTTTAAAATCCATTGATGAAAATGGAACCGTCATCTATGTGCATTCACTATCCAAAATGATTGCACCTGGCCTTCGCATCGGTTGGCTTGTTGCTCCACAGTCAGTAGTAGAACGGTTATCAGATGCACGGCATCAAATGGAATTAGGACTGAGTATATTTCCTCAATGGCTCATGCAGCAATTTTTTGAAACTGTTCCATTTGATACGCATATAACGCAATTACGCAATCAGTTAGCACAAAAAAGAGATGTCATTGTCGATGCCCTAAATTATTATCTTCAAGATAAGATTTCTTTTTCAAATCCTAATGGCGGGATTTACATATGGGGAAAATTAAAGGAGCCTATTAACGAAAAACAGCTTATAATGCAAAGTTTAAAACAGCAAGTAGCCTTTATGCCTGGCAGTATTTTTGGAGCAAAAGATGGCTATATTCGGTTATCGTATGGGAAAGTACATATCAATCAAATAGAGGACGGAATTTCTCGTTTACATACCGCCATTGAATTTTGTCAAAAATAAAAAAACATTTTTCATGGAGCATTAACGCTCCATGAAAAATGCTTTAGACTACGGAAACAAGTATGAAACTATAACAAATAACTGTGGACTGAAAAGGTGCTTTCTAGACGTGAAAACACCTTTTTGTTACTATAATCAAATGTGATTTACTTAAAGTTTTTATTTTTAGAAATTCATAAGCGCATTTTTTTCAAAAATAGTCCACCTCAGTTAGATATTTACAAAACATTAAGAAATTTTATCGTTGATTTTTATTACTATAAAAATTATACCATATTTGCTACAAACACTAACTATTAGCATAAAACTACTTATCAAAAGTAAATCTGATTTATATGAGCTAAAATGATATAAATGAATATTCTCAACTTGAACGTATTATAAAAAACATCTATCCTATATTTTTTTATAATTTGTTTTTAATAAACTCTTAAAATCTAGTTCAGCGATTACTACACTTAATAATATAAGAGTTGCACCTAAATAACCTTTAGCTGTGAGAGTTTCACCTGTGAAAACGAAAGCAAAACCCGCTGAAAAAACAGGTTCTAATGAAAAAATAAGACCTGTATGTGTAGGACTCGTATATTGCTGTGCAATGATTTGAACAATGAAAGCCATTGCTGTACAAAATACGCTTAATACTAAGATTGAAAACCATGATTCAACAGTACTAGGAAGTTTAGGATTTTCCATAAACATTGAGAAAATACTACTAAATAGACCGACAAAACCAAGTTGTAAAACTCCAAGGCTAATTGAATTAACCTGCTTCGTTATTGTTCCAGTAATAATGATATGGACTGCATAAAATAGCGCACATAAAATACATAATATATCGCCATAACCTATTTTTAATTGGCTATTTAACGTTAATAACCCTATCCCTACTATTGTTAAAACAACTCCCAATATAACTTTTTTTTCAGGTCTTTGTTTTAAAAAAATAGATGATAATACTGGAATAAATATCACTGTAAGACTCATTAAAAAACCAGCATTAGAAACCGATGTATACTTTGTACCAAAAGTCGCAAAAATATAAACTATAAACAAGATAACAGCTAATATAAAAGCATATTTAATAGTTCTAAAATCAATTTTGATTAAATGCTTATAAAACACTATACCTGACAAAAGAAAAGCAATAATAAAACGTAATGAGATTAAATTATATTCTTGCATGTAATTGAGGCCAACTTTTGTAAGTAAGATGGATGCCCCCCAAAAAAATGTAACCAATAGTAACATTAAATCCGCCTTTAATTGTATTTTCATCTCTATTCCCTCGTTAGTTTTTAACTTTTAGCATATTTCATCATTTATTAAGGTTACTATACACCTTTTGAATACAGACATGAGCTGCCAACCTAAGGATTTTTAACCATGCCTATTTGGAGAAAAATCATTGTATCTAATGATTTCGCTATTTCTAATTCTCTCTATTTAGAAGTTATAATTACTTTCCCAATCATTTATCTAACTTTTTATTTTAAATATTCGAAATAATCATTTTAGAATATTCCCTCCCCTATAGTTAATATTTTTAAGTATTTATACAGAACTGTATGTTGATTTATCGAATATATTTTGTCTAATTCTACTTTAATCCCCGATACTTAGCTGTCGTCAATTCTTGTATGTACGCATCAATCTCAGGCATTTCTTCTTCTCTAGCCAATCGGATCGCAAGCTCTATATCATAAGGAACTCTTACAAGTTGAATTGAGAAACTTGCTGCCTCTTTTTGGCCATATACGCCTTCAAAAATCAAATAAGAGGCTTGCGTAATCTCAAGTGGGTTACCCACACTTCCTGCATTACACAAAGTTTTCCCACGAAAATTTTGCACATAAGCTTGATGAATATCTCCGTAGCAAACGACATCCGGTTTCCTTTCACCTTCAATGTTTTCTGTAAGATTACTATTTTCAAATAAACTAACACGTTGTTCCATTGGAGCTCCGGGCTGAACTCTTTCATATAGGCTTCTAGGTGATGCATGGAACATTCTAATTAGTTTCCCACTCATTATAAATTCAATTGAAAATGGTAATTCCCTTAAATAATTCCGCTGCTGTTCTGATAATTGTTTTTGATGCCATTGTAATGTTTCGAAATCACTAGGCTTTGTAATAAAATCATCCCAATTTCCCATTACAACATGCTCACATTCTTTCCGAATAATCTCAATTGCTTCACTAGAATGTGGTCCTTTCCCTACTAGATCACCTAAGCACACAATACGTTCTATCCCTTTTAGTTTGATGTCTTTAAGAACTGCTTCTAAAGCAGGAATATTACCATGAATATCTGAAATAACCGCTATTTTATCCAAATCAACACCCCCAACTATTCTATATTTATTATATCTTTATTAAAAGATTTATACCAATTTGGAATATAAGAAGTAAAATCATTCTGATCGTCTACAATCCGCTTCAACCTCCCCTTCATTCCATCTAATAAATTTGGTGTTACTTTATGTGCCCAAACAATATCTGCTGGAAAAATCATCGCTGCATACAGTGAATATAGTTTCCAAAAATGAAGTGACGGCTCCCCATCACAATACCCATGGACTTGTCCAACAGCAAATGGTTCACTTATATCAATTGTAAACAAGGCCGTTTTATAAAAATCATGAATGGGATCCCCAAAATCAAACCTCGCAAAATCGATTACTGAACGAAATTCATTATGATGAATCATAATATTTGCTGGGTGAAAATCATCATGCAGAAACACAGTAGGACGATTTCGCAATAAATTCTTATGATTTTCTACAAAGGTTAACACCGATTGCAAGTCAATAAAATCCACCTCGTATTCCACTAATAATTGCAAATATCTCTCGTATTTATTCCATCGAGCTGTTTCCCAAGATTCTTCTACATTCTTTTTCTTCACTGTATGAATTGTCTTTAAGACTTCTCCTGCCCTTTTTCCAGCCAAATATTGCTCTTTCTCAGTCAACTTTCCAAGTATATCTTCACCATCTTCTCCGTTAACCCATTCAAATACTTGTACACATTGATTTAATCTAACAAGCCTTATAAAATGAACTGGTTTTGGTATTGGTATACCTAATGATTCAAAATGACGCGTATATTCATATTCTTCGCGCTTACGTTCACTAGTTGACATATCACACACTTTAATAAAATAGCGTTCATCATTTTCTAATTCAATTTTATATTTTTTATCAAATGAAAAACCTTTTGGAATCAAAGTACATTTTACTATACGAGGACAATCCAATTGTTGTTCTAACTCCCTTAGCACCTCTTCCACATAGACCACTCCAATTAATATATGTATACATTCCCTAAAATTTGTTGTTTTTTCTTCTGTGTATTTGCTCCTTGAAGTTCAGCAGCAAAAGGAAGTTCTCCATATTTTAACAAACATTCTTGCACGAACCCTTCACCAATAGGTTCACAAAACTGCACATTTACATTTTCAAGCAATACACTTTGACAAAGCGCATTCCATTCTTGATGAATTTCAGGTAAAGTCACTTGTACTTCGAGTATCTCTTTCCATCTTTCTACTGTTGCACGTGCATTTTTCACAGCATAATATATTGTCTGAATTTCTTTTACCTCGTTGCTATGCGGGACAATGACGCCCACTTCTTGTAAATCGAATCTCCTACTCTCATCAGATTCTTCCCACTGTATAAAGAAAGGTAATTTCGGTCCACTATCTTCCTGTTCCACAAATAACATTTTCCATTCGATAAGATGACCGTCATTTCTCATTCGTTTTCCTTCAAACGGCCCTTTAACTTGTAACCCTTTTTCCATGAACCTTACCGCAAGTTCTTCAATATGATCTGTACGAAGAGCAATTTGCAGCATTCCTTCTCTATCTCGTAATTTCTCTACAGTTTCCTGAACAAGTGGATTATCCGCTTGTTTCGCTGTATCTTCATGTTGCACTGCTAAAAATTCAATATAAGATAAGTCAAAATAACATAAACTATTCCATGTCCCCCAGTTTGTATGTTCTCCGCCCTGTACCGTATGAAATCCAAGCTCCTCCATTCGCTTTTCTGCTTCCTTTGGTGTGCACCTAACGGTATGAACGAGATGATCAAATGCTAACATAATTTTCCCCTCCCTTTATTTACATCCTTTTATTATATAACTGTTCTGTTATTTCAATCAATTTAAAAAACTTTTAAAACCCAGTTGCTTTATGAGATTAATATGCATTATAATAATAAAAAATTAACGTTAAGCTGATTGGAAAAACCAAAGGCTCTTTTCTCACTCGAGAAAAGAGCCTTTTTGTTTATTATTACAGGGGGATTTTATATGCAAAAATTAATTGTCTTTGCTATTATTGGTTTTTTTGCTCAACTGATTGATGGGGCACTTGGAATGGCTTACGGAGTAACGTCTTCCTCATTATTATTAATGTTTGGCATTGCACCTGCTGTCGCTTCCGCATCCGTTCATTTAGCTGAAGTTGTTACCACTGCAGCTTCTGGCGTATCTCATATTCGATTTGGAAACGTTGATAAATACACTGTTTCCAGACTAACATTACCAGGTGCAATTGGTGCTTTTGTTGGTGCTTGTTTTTTAAGCAATTTACCGGGTGATTTAATTAAACCGTACATTTCTATCTTTTTATTTACTTTAGGTGTCTATATTTTATTACGATTTATTATTCAAAAACAAATTGTCCAATCAAATAAACGTATGTCTGGTAAGCAACTTATACCACTCGGATTGTTTGCGGGATTTGTTGATTCAACTGGTGGAGGTGGCTGGGGACCTATCACTACACCCGTACTTCTCGCACGTGGAAATGAAGCAAGAAAAGTCATTGGTTCCGTTGATACGAGTGAGTTTCCTGTCTCATTAGCTGCAACTATTGGATTTTTCATTTCATTAGGCTGGGAACAAGTAAGCTGGTTTTGGGTATTTGCTCTTATGCTCGGCGGCATTATCGCCGCTCCAATCGCTGCATGGTTAGTACGAATTGTACCTTCACATTTACTTGGGGTACTCGTTGGTGGACTGATTATTTTTACAAATATCCGGACACTGCTTACATCATTTAAAGTGGATCCAACAATTATTAACCTTTCCTATATTGCAGCGGGTCTTGTCGTTATCATTGCACTTTTCATTTCGGTTAGAAATCACTCCCAGCTTACAAAACAAAACGTTGGATATACGACTGGACAAAAACGAGTTTTGCCTTAAAACAGAAATAATTATAAAGTGGTGTGAAATACTACGGTAAGCAAATGATAAGTTTGCTTACCTTTTTTAATCTCTTTAGCACTCTTTATTTTGCTTATAATCAATGTCGAATTTATTTTTCTGAATTTTCTTTTAATTTTAGAGGATTTTCCATATCTTTTTGCGAAACATTTGTATAACAATTTTTTCTTCATTTTTTTACATATCACGTAGGTTCGGGTGGAATTTTGAAACGTTTCCTATACAATAACCGATTTTTTTTGATATTTTCCTACAAAAATCCCTTGCAATATTTTCAGAAACTAATTACAATTGCCATATATTAAAAATCACAGCAATAAATAAATCCTCATCAATCCGATGAGGTAGAGGTTGCGGCTTTTATTAGTAGAACGGATTAGACACAGAGAATGTCAATGACTCCGTTTGAAAGGAAATGCTGCCGAAGTTTGTATTTCTTCTCTGGAAGTACGAGCTGGGGCTGTCTCCAAACAGGAACAGAACTGTCACGTTTACAAAGTACCGTGTAAACGTGGGGTGCTATCTTAACGGAAGGGTATGATGGGGTGGTTATTTGTGAAACGTTCCGCCAAATTCCTTTGGCGGTTTTTTGTATTTTTCTCCCCGTTCCTTCCTAATCTTACAAGAAAAGGAGTGTTGAACATGAATAGCGCAACGAATCAAGCTACCTCTACAAAACAATCTACACAAGGACAAGGTGAATTAAGACGCGGGTTAAAATCTCGTCACCTTACGATGATTTCTCTCGGCGGTACAATCGGTACCGGACTATTTCTTGCAAGTGGTGGTGTCATTCACACAGCAGGGCCTGGCGGAGCTCTCATCGCATATGCGGCAATCGGAATTATGGTTTACTTCTTAATGACAAGTTTAGCTGAATTAGCAGCTTACATGCCTGTCACTGGATCTTTTAGCACATACGCGACAAAATTTGTCGATCCATCACTTGGATTTGCACTCGGCTGGAATTATTGGTATAACTGGGCAATTACCATTGCCGCTGAACTTGCAGCCGTAACATTAATTATGAAGTTTTGGTTCCCAAATACACCTTCCCTTATTTGGAGTGGCCTTTGTTTAGTCATTATGTTTCTTTTAAATTACTTATCTGTTAAAGGGTTTGGTGAAGCGGAATATTGGTTCGCACTTATTAAAGTAGCTACTGTTATTATCTTTTTAATCGTTGGATTTATGATGATTTTTGGTATTATGGGTGGCGAACCTGTTGGATTTAAAAACTTTACTGTTGCAGATGCACCATTTAACGGTGGTATTATGGCAATTATCGGTGTATTTATGGCTGCTGGTTTTTCATTCCAAGGAACTGAATTATTAGGTGTAGCTGCTGGTGAAACTGCCGATCCAGAGCGTAGCATTCCAAAAGCAATTCGCTCAATCTTTTGGCGTATTCTATTATTCTACATCTTTGCAATACTTGTTATCGGTTTATTAATTCCGTATACAACTGAAAGTCTTGCAGCTAGCGATGTAACAGTAAGTCCATTTACACTTGTATTTGAAAAAGCAGGAGTTGCATTTGCCGCTTCTGTTATGAACGCAGTTATTTTAACTGCAGTTTTATCTGCTGGTAACTCAGGTATGTACGCATCAGCTCGTATGCTTTGGGATTTAGCAAGACAAGGAAAAGCACCGAAATTTTTAGGTAAATTAAATAGCCGCGGCGTACCTGTTAACGCGTTAATCGCAACTTCAGTAGTTGGCTGTGCCGCTTTCCTAGCTTCCTTATTCGGCGACGGTGTTGTATATATTTGGTTATTAAATGCATCTGGAATGTCTGGATTTATTGCATGGGTCGGAATTGCTATTAGTCATTATCGTTTCCGAAAAGCATATATTGCACAAGGAAAAGATTTAAATGATTTACCGTATAAAGCAAAATGGTTCCCATTTGGTCCAATCTTCGCATTTGCACTTTGTGTCATTGTCATTTTAGGACAAAATTACGGAGCATTTATAGGCGAGTCTATCGATTGGAATGGTGTACTTGTTTCCTATATCGGCTTACCTCTCTTCCTTGCGATGTGGTTAGGATATAAATTTACAAAGAAAACAAAAGTAATTCCTCTTGATAAATGTGAACTTTAAGTGATAAAAGGCCAGCAAACATCAATCATGTTTGCTGGCCTTTTTTATTGGAATGAATCCTTCACATTCAAAGGATATGTTTTCTTTATGTCGAATGGTTTACTGCATAGAGGAATTATTAAAAAAAGGGTGGGATTAAAATGAACGTCGCGTTAGAAATTGTCTCCACTGAACAACTTAAAATATTAAAGAATTTTTATGCTCTATATTTACATGATTTATCCGAATTCTCCCCTACCCTTCATCCAAATGAAAATGGATTTTTTGAATTTGATGCTTTTGAACTTATTTGTAACCGAGATGAGCTTTCTCCTTATTTCATTACATATGAAGAAAAATATGTCGGGTTTCTTCTATTCGCGAAACCACCATTCACAGCACCTGAAACAGACTGCTGCATTAACGATCTTTTCATATTAAAAGCGTACCGCGGAAAAAGGATAGCAGATCAAGCAATTTTAGAACTTTTAAAACAGCACAAAGGAACCTATTATGTAATGCAATTAAAAAACAATAAAACAGCGGTGAACTTTTAGAAAAAGTTCTACCAAAAGAATGTGATAAAGTATCAAGAAGTTGAGAAAATAAGTGATGATGAGTTATGCTTAACACAAACATTTACGGTTCCATCCTTACTTTTCAAATCGTAATCCCTATACGTTTATCATTCATTGAAACCCTTTACTTCCCTATTTCTAATGTTTTTGCAATAATAGAATAAGAACTATAAACAAAGGTTGGGATTCCATGAACATTCGCGTAACTGATGGGGCAAAAGCCGTATTACATAAATTAAACGCAAATAACAAAAACATCATACGTATTAGAGGTACAATGACAAATTCTTGTAGTATATTTGTTGATGTTGATTTAATTTTCGATGAGTATAATCCAAATGAAATCGCTTATGAAGATGAGCAACTTATTATTCAAACGGATGATTTTACAAAAGACTATATAGGAAATACATTAAAGCTTGATTATAAAATGACAGGTTTTAGTATTACGACTCCTAGCGAAACACTTGTATATGGATTATCAATTAAAAAATGAAGAATGCCCTTGTTTCTTGACTGAAGCAAGGGCATTCTTTATTTTTATCAAGCCTAATAGGGGTCACCATACATCACCATCAAGTTAAGAAATTGGTTGCTCCCCAAAACGAAAAAAATGAAACAGTACAACTATTAATTAAGTCATTTTACTTGCTAAGCTCTCTTTGAGCTCTCATATAGCTTTCCATGATATTTTGATAACTAGGCAGATGTTTAGCAAGTAAAGCTCCAAAACCTTCAACGTCATTTCGCCAGTCACGATGTAATTCTGCTGCAACGCTAAACCAGTTCATTAATTGGACTCCTCCATGAGCCATACGCATAAGGGCAGCATCTGCAACTTGTTTACTAAAAGTCCCTGATGCATCAGTTACAACGAATACCTCATATCCTGCGTTTACAGCAGATAGTGCTGGGAACGCAACACAAACATCAGTAACAACCCCTGCGATAATTAGTTGCTTTTTACCTGTTGCTTCGATGGCTTTAACAAATTCTTCATTGTCCCATGCATTAATTTGTCCAGGCCGAGCTATTTTTGGCGCACCAGGAAAGAGCTCAACCAATTCATGCATTAGTGGGCCGTTCGGTCCGCTTTCAAAGCTTGTTGTTAAAATAACTGGTAAATCAAAAAACTTAGCGGTATTAGCAAGAGCCAAAACATTGTTCTTAAATTCATCAACACCATAATCACGCACTAGGCTGGAAATAAGACCAGTTTGATGATCCACTAGAAGAACAGCGGCATCATTTTTGGAAAGACGAGAATAGAGATCAGACATTTTTATAGTCCTCCTTAAACTAATGTAATAGAAGAAAGTTCATATATCGGTAAATTCTTCTTAAATCTCATTCGCTTGTTACAATCATTTTCCTTTTATTGTTAAGTAATTGATTTATTTCTCAATAAAATGACCATCGATCGTTTAGATAATGAGTTATATCCCTTGGAAAAGGTACCTTGCAGCAGGAGCTACCTTTTCTTTGTTTACACTAAAATAATTTCATGCATCATAATTACAATATAATCAAAATTACTTTTAATAAGGGGATTACTGCATTCTATATTCATAAACTGAGAACCTTACATCAAATTACACTTTTCAAGTTTTCACCTCTCTCCTCTTTCCCCTTTTCTATTTTAGAGCCTGTTTTGATCAATCTTTTTTCAAAAACAGGCTTTTTATATTAGGTAAATCAACAGTAATAGACTTACCCATGATCAAACATTTTTATAAACCAACATAACGTACAGGAAATCGGCCTTTCTCTTGTCGAAATTTACTTAGCGTACAGTGGTCATATATTTTTAAGAATAACGGAAGAATATATAGAAAATGCTACATAAATGTGAAGTTTGATCAACTTAGGGGGGACAACCTTGTTCAATCAGATAGTAAAAGCTGTACCCAATTTATTTACGATCGGAAATTTATTGTGCGGTGTTTTTTCAATTACCATGAATATGAGTGACTATTTGGAAGCAGCCTCCATTTTCATTTTCTTTTCAGCTGTTTTAGATCTTCTTGATGGAAGGATTGCGAGAAAATTAAAAGTGAACAGTGAGTTTGGTGTAGAGTTGGATTCCTTAGCTGATATTGTTAGTTTCGGAGTTGCTCCTGCACTTTTATTTCATTCGATAGCAACACCATCTATTTTAACTTCTTTGGCATTTATCCTTTTCCCAACGATGGGTGCTTTAAGATTAGCAAAATTTAGTGTTAAACCAACCATTGGATATTTTAAGGGATTACCTATTCCAGCTGCAGGATTACCATTGGCTGGTATGGGATTGTTTTCATATAGCAATGCATGGATTACATTAATCCTCGCTCTCTTAATGGTAAGTCCAATTAGGTTTAAAAAACTTTAATTGGGGTCCCGCCCATCGCCATCAAGACTTTATGGAATATCGTTTATTTGAGTAAGACTATAGAAGTATTAAAGAGTAAGTATGATTTCAATGAGGAATTACTAGAACATATTTCACCACTTGGGATGGGAGCATATAAACGGTTCTGTTGCAAAGTTACCCAAAACATAGAGAATCTAGGGTTGCATCGTTAAATGGTTATGCAACCATTAATAATTCCTGTAATTCGTTATACACCGAAAATTGGAAATCGTACTATGATAACAAAATAGGCATTCTATATTTTGAAGTACATTTACAAGGAGGAAATACTACATGACAGTAAGCACTAAACTTAAACAAACTATCGCTGGATTAAAGAGTGCTCAAGCATGCCTAGAAGGATTTGTTCTTGATACTGATAACCAGGAAGCAAAACAATTATATAAAGGTGCAGCACAACAAACTCAAGAAATTATTGAATCTTTAAATCCTCGTCTTCAGCAAATTGAACAAGAAGAGCCTCAGTACAAGTAATAACATAATACCTTTCACATAGAATATCGTCCAAATGGAAGAGCGCTCAGCTTAGATAACGATTATCAAAATGATGATTACAATTAAAGGGTTTCACCACATCACTATCAAGATAAGAAAAGCAAGTGTCCCAAAACAAAAAAATGTACATTTTTTCGTTTTGGGTGTGTTATAAAATTCTTAAGTTGATGGATGTGTGGCGGTACCCCATGTCAATCAAGCTAAAGCGAAATTGTATCCATAATACGAAAAACACCTCCATTAAAATCATAACTGATACTTACGATTTAGAGAGGTGTTTTTTATTGTTTCTTTCTCAGGGGGCACTCCAATAGGAACGGATGACGTATTTTTTCATTTTAGGGAAGATTTTGTTTTATTAGCTTAATAGCATTGAAGTGCCACCGTAATTCCAAAAACCCAAAAAATTATTTTTTAGAGTAAGTTGGGGGTTTTTGAACCAGAAAGGTATATTTTCAACTATAAAAACTATGAAAAAATTCATCCTGTTTTCCTTTTTTGCCTACTTGCTAAATTCAGCAAGTAAAATATTTTTAAAAGGGTCAGGACTGTTAGCTTTACCCATGCTGTTTAAATTGACGGCCAACGTATGCTTGCCTCCAATTGTACCTCCAGCAAAAGTAAGAAACCCTGGAATGCTACCTCCGTGTCCCCATATCGAGACACCGTTTGGAAGCTTAGTTTCAAAGATTCCAAGACCACATTCTCCTAATTCAGCTATTTCTGTAGGAACTGTAGTAAGCATTTGTTTTAGTTGCTGTTCCTTCAGTAATTTGCCACTGAGTAAGTAAGAGAAGAATTTGTTTAAGTCGTCAGCAGTAGAAATCATCTCTCCAGCCGAGCTACCCATACTTGGGTTATAATAAGTAACGTCTTTTAGCTCACTTGCTCCGTCTGGTTGGAAATATCCACGGGCATGCTTGGTGCCTGGAATAACGCTTGAATTGCCAGGTAGGAATGTATTCGACAATTCAAGTGGTTCAACAATCCGATTTTCAATCTCTTCCGCATAGCTGTTTCCAGTTACTTTTTCAATAAGGATACCCAGTAATACGTATCCTGTATTTGAATAAGACCAGCCCTTTCCTGGGGCAAAGTCTGGGGGCAGAGAAATCCCCATCTTTACTAATTCCTCAGCCGTATACGATTTTTTTGTATCCATAAGATCAAAGTCTTTTGATCTTGAGTATTCAGCGATACCACTTGTATGGTTCAATATCTGCCGGATAGTAATCTGTTTATCATCATATCCGTTTCCTTGAATGACACCAGGCAACCATTTTTCGATGGAGTCGTCTAGATTCAGGCGGTTCTCTCCAGCTAATTGAAGTAGAACTGTTGCAATGAACGTCTTCGTCACGCTGCCAATGCGAAAGCGAAAATCTGTTTTCATTGGTTTCTTGGTTCTCAGATCCGCTATCCCAGCGGCATAACTCCACGTTTTTCCACCCTCGGAAGTTTTAGCAAGTATCCCCGGGAATCCAAGTTGCAATGTATCCCGCATTGCTTGTTTGACGGAATTACGATCTCGTTGAGTGCTTGTTTGTAACGAACTAGATACATTTTGAGTGGACTCCGCTTTTACAATTGAGGTTGGCGTTGTGTATAACAGGGAACTTCCAGCTATTAAAAGGGCCAAACTTGCACATGTAATTTGACTACGTGTTTTCATAAGGCATTCCTCTCCTCTATTCATATTGGATAGGTGGTTGCTTGCTGTTTCACACTAACCACACAGCTATCATCTCTACCAGTGACAAAAGGTCAACATTGAATTTGTAATCATCTTCATAATTATTATTTTTACAAACGCTATTCTGTCCTAACAAACGGTAAATCCCTCTTTTTTTACATGTATGTTAACCCCAGAAATTACTTCTTTTCCTTGAATAACATTGGGGTGCCACCGTAATTCCAAAAACCCAAAAAATTATTTTTTAGAGTAAGTTGGGGGTTTTTGAACCAGAAAGGTATATGTTTAACTATAAAAAATATGACAAAATTTATCCGTTCTTCCTTTTTGCCTACTTGCTAAATTCAGCAAGTAAAATATTTTTAAAGTTAGCTTTACCCATACTGTTCAAATTGACGGCCAACGTATGCTTGCCTCCAAGTGTACCCCCAACAAGAGTAACAAACCCTGGAATGCTACCTGTGTGTCCCCATATCGAGACACCGTTTGGAAGCTTAGTTTCATAGATTCCAAGACCATATCCGCTGATTTCAGCACTTCCTGTAGGAACTGTAGTAAGCATTTGTTTTAATTGCTGTTCCTTCAGTAATTTGCCACTGAGTAAGTAAGAGAAGAATTTGTTTAAGTCGTCAGCAGTAGAGATCATATCTCCAGCCGAGCTAGCTATACTTGGGTTATAATAAGTAACGTCTTTTAGCTCACTTGCTCCGTCTGGTTGGACATATCCACGGGCATGGTTGGTGCCTGGAATAACGCTTGAATTGCCCGGTAGGAATGTATTCGACAATTCAAGCGGTTCAATAATCCGATTTTCAATCTCTTCCGCATAGCTGTTCCCGGTTACTTTTTCAATAAGGATACCCAGTAATACATATCCTGTGTCTGAATAAGACCAGCCCTTTCCTGGGGCAAAGTCTGGAGGCAGAGAAAGCCCAATCTTTACTAATTCTTCAGCCGTATATGTTTTTTTGGTATTCATCATATCAGCGTCTTTTGACCTTAAGTATTCAGCGATACCACTTGTATGGTTCAATATCTGCCGGATAGTAATCTGGTTACCATCATATCCGTTTCCTTGAATGACACCAGGCAACCATTTTTCAATGGAGTCGTCTAGATTCAGGCGGTTCTCTCCAGCTAATTGAAGTACAACTGTTGCGGTGAACGTCTTCGTCACGCTGCCAATGCGAAAGCGAAAATCTGTTTTCATTGGTTTCTTGGTGCTCAGATTCGCTACCCCAGCGGCATAACCCCACGTTTTTCCACCCTCAGAAGTTTTAGCAAGTATCCCCGGGATTCCAAGTTGCAATATATCCCGCATTGCTTGCTTGACGGAATTACGATCTCGTTGAGTGCTTGTTTGTAACGAACTAGATATATTTTGAGTGGGCTCTGCTTTTACAATTGAGGTTGGCGTTGTGTATAACAGGGAACTTCCAGCTATTAAAAGGGCCAAACTTGCACATGTAATTTGACTACGTGTTTTCATAAGGCATTCCTCTCCTCTATTCATATTGGATAGGTGGTTGCTTGCTGTTTCGTACTAACCACACAGTTATCATCTCCACCAATGACAAAAGGTCAACATTGAATTCGTAATCATCTTCATAATGATTATTTTTACAAACGCCATTCTGTCCTAACAAACGGTAAATCCCTCTTTTTTCACATGTATGTTAACCCCAGAAATTACTTCTTTTCCTTGAAACACTCTTGTTAACTGGTTTGTTTTTCATATATAAGTCATATCTGTTCCGCCTTTCATGCTTCTTTATATTTTGATCATACACAATGAAAATCTCTTTTTCCTTACCTATTCCTTACAAATCCCTTACGTTCAAAATAGCTTCTATAATAGGGTAGAAGAAGTATCTGTGCCTGAAAGTTCAAAGTATTTCCCAATAAATATATGAATCAAAAAGAAACACAGAGGTTTTTCACTTCTATGTTTCTTTTTTTCGTCCTTTAAATATTAAAGATTTGGTTTACTCTTAACAGGGTGAATTCCGGCTCTTTTCTAATGTAATTTTTCTTCTTGCGATACAACACAAATGACATTGTGCTGCATGAAACACTCCTAACGTTGTTAAAATCACTTGTTTCTAAGTGGAATTTCATTTAACCTAGGGGGTACTCCATATTCATCAGCTTAAGAAAAATAAACGCCCTCAAAACGAAAAAATAAGCTGACTTTTCAAAGTAACTACCTGTAAAAAAAGAAAATGTTCATTTAGGGGGTATATTAAAACCTTAGCTTGATGGCGATGTGGTAGGATCCCCTTATGAAAAAATAATGAAGGGATTAACTTAATATAAGAGAATTAGTAGAACTAGGTAGTCGATTTATTACATTTGAGGCCTGAGTTTTAGCACTACTTTGGTTTTTAACTTGAATAAATCAGAAAAAAATTATTAGGAGTGTGGAGAGCATGTTTCATGCAAAAGACGTCTTATCCGATCAGTTATTAGCTAATGCTAATGATCCTAGCTGGTACCTTCCATTTTCTGACTCAGTCGAAAATTTGTCAGAGGAAGAAGCATTTTGGAAGCCTAACGAAAATTGTAATAGTATTGCTGAAATTGTGCAGCACCTACTTTATTGGAATGAAACATGGCAAACTAGGTACCAAAAATCTCATGTTAATGCTGTACCTTCCATAGGTGATAATAATAAAAGTTTTATAATTCCCGAAAATAAAAGTTTTAGTAACTTAAAAGAACGACTTTTAGAGGTGTTGTTACAATGGCAAGATTTATTAACGGAAGAAAAAGTTGAGAGTGAAGTAAATGGCTTCCCTGCACATGCGAAGTGGTGGGAGATACTTGGAAATGTATCCACTCATAACGCATATCACATTGGTCAAATCATCTTTATTCGAAAACTGCAAAATAGCTGGAAAGTGAATGTTGTTAAAGTGTAGTCATTTAAACATGTAGTTAATATTCATTTATTCAATTATATCAGCTAATATAAGTCAATACTTTTGGCTTAATATTGATTCATAAGTAATGGTACAATAAAAAAAGGCATGACAAAGAGACTTCAAAACAACAATTTGAAGTTTTTTCAATTAATGTAATTATTAATTATTTGTCATGCTATGAAACTCTCTTTATGCTTGAAAATGGCATAAATCCAATGTAATAGCTTGTTGGCGTAGGCTATTATCGCTACTTTGTGAGGTTTTCCCTCACTTCTTTTTTTGTCGTAAAACTCTCTGAGTTTGGTGTTTCGATTATTCGTTAATCCACACTGAACGGCTGTATATAAAGCTTGTCGTAGCTTGGAAGAGCCTCTTTTCGTGATGCGGCTTATGGTAGCTGTAAACTTACCTGATTGATAGATCCTGGGGTCAATTCCTGCATAGGTCACTAGCTTTTTAGGGTGACTAAACTGCTTGATTCCCCCGATTTCGGAGATGAGCGTAGCCGCAATCTTACATCCTACTCCCGGTATAGAACGGAGAATCTCATACTCTTCAAACTGCATGGCTAATTCATCAATCTCTTGCTCTAGGATGGATAGAAACTCTTTTTGTTGAAAAAGCATTTGGATGTACATCTTTAAGGTCACTAAATGGCTCTGATATAGGATTTTCTTAAATGGGGTATCGTCAGGAAAATGCGGATTTACAACGTTAAGGAAATTTCAATATTAAAAAGAGATTGAGTTACCAGTTCTATTTATAACAACTTCAGGAGTGCCTTGTAATTTTTTTACTTCTATAAACATTTTTAAGTTATACACAAAAACCATGCTTTGACATCGTCTAAAGCATGGTAATTATTTGAACTAATATAAAACTGCTAAGTTGATTTTTTTAGCTCATCTATTTATTGAATTCATTAACTGGAAGAAGTATTCAGGGTTATGAGTCTTATTTAAGTTATACCATGCATGTAATGTATCAGGTGCAAATACATCTAATTTTTTCAGTACTTCCATCGTAAATTCCAGAGGTGCTACTCCTGATGCAGTAACCAAATTCTCACCAGATACCGCAGGTCTCATCTCATAAAATTTTTCTCCTTTATAATTAGGACAGACCATTTTAATATACTCTAAGTCATTGCTTGTGTGCTTTCTAAAATCTAAGTATCCCATATTCGCGAGGGCCTCAGTTGCACCACAAATTGCAGCAACAATAGTGCCAATCTTTAAGGCTTCATCAATTTTTTTTAAGATAGGTTGATGAATATCTTCTCTCCAAGTATTCCCTCCAGGTAAGACTAAAAGGTCTTTACTCTCAAGAGTACATTCATCAAGGGACATATCTGGTTGTATGCTCAGCCCTCCCATCGTAGTAATACCTTCTTTATTCGTTCCTACTGTAACTACTTTTAAAGGTGCTACATCTTTTTTGAAATATCTTCCTGAGTTTAATTCAGCAATTAAATACCCATATTCCCAGTCTGACATTGTATTAAATACATAAAGATAAACCTTTTTTGTTTGCATCCAATAACACTCCTATCACTATTGATATAGCCTATTATAATATAACTTCCCTGACAGATAACGTCAGGAAAGTATATTACTTGATGAAATTTTATTAATTCCGATATTTTTAACAGAGACTTATTGCACCATATGTCACCTCTAGGTTGGGAACATATTAATTTACTTGGAGAATACCATTTTAATTCAGAAAAAATGGTCTCGTTAGATTCTTTAAGACGCTACCCCATTTAGGAGTGAAATCATGGGTATTTTTGGTGCGAAAAATCCAAAAGCAATAACTGATAACAAATTCACATGGAAAAATAACGTAATTGAGATTACAGAGGATGGATATTTACTTACATCTGGAATCATTGGGATTGTTCGTATCCCAGTTCGCCATATCGAAACAGTTACATACACAATGAATCCATTAAAACCATCTATAGACATAGATATAAATTTAATCGGTAAAGGTGTAGTCCTTGGTAAGATCATCGTGGGAATGGATTTGAAAGATGAAGTCCAAGATTGGCTACTAGAAAGAATTGAAGAATAATACACGTATCTTGGCTGAACCACGTAAGGGTGTCTTTCTTTATTTCTTAAAGGACCTGCTCATATATTGTTTAAAAACATAAAGTAATGTGTATCCGTTAAAACACATGTGCATCCCAGTTGGCCCCTCTTACTCAAGGAGGAAATATTATGAGCTTTGGTGGTAGTTGTGGTGGTTTTGGTGGCGGATTCGCTTTACTAATTGTGCTGTTCATTCTATTAATCATTATTGGATGCAGCTGTTCAGGTGGCGGATTCGGTTGCTAGTTAAGATCAGGCACTCATTAGAGTGTCTTTTCTTTATGGGGTACAGTTCACCTGTACGCTAAGAATCCGACTTTTTTAAGGGATGGCTTGTTAAACTAAACCCCATTATTGTAATAGACGAATGCTGATTAATGAATTTTAGCCTTGCGGATACCATCAAATACACTGATTGCCGCAGATAACATAAAGAAGAAAATTGCACCGCCAACTATCCGCGATTCAAGTTGTTTAGTAGTAATAGTGAATAAATCAGCTGTATACGTAATAAAATCTTGGTTCATTACATTTGGATTCGTTACTATCACAATGAATACAATGGTTCCAATAAGCTGGAAAGCTGTATTAAATATTGCTATTCCTTTTGTCCATTGTCCCTTAATTAATTTATAAATAGATAATACTATTTCTAAACCGATTACAACAAGAACGATTGGGCAATACTGAAGCAATACATCCTGATTAAGAGCTGGGGCCGCAAAATCAAGTCCGTGTGTACTACTTCGATATATACCTACAAGATGATTTGCGTAAAAATAAACTGTTGCCCAAATAGCAGTCCATAATAAACTTCCAAATACTTCGAATTTCGTGATGACTTTTTTCTTAGGAATATAAGGTGTGTTTTTTAAATCATCAGCTGTCCATTTGGTAAACTTTGTTGTGAATGGGTGACTTCCTTTCGAATGATTTACTCGTTCAATAAGCGCGAAAACAAGTGTCAGCCAGAAAAAGACGTGCATACCTACTTCAACGATTCTCCCTATACAAAAACCAATAATATCAAAACCCACACTAATTACTGCTTCTTCGCCATGATACCCTATAAAATATTCGGGAATGATCGAGATTAGAGAAATAATAGCAGCAATCGGTAAAATCATTTTTAATAACGTAACATATGTCTCAAAATAGTGAGGACCAATAAGATGCATTGGTTGATCGCGGTATTTACTAGCTAATATAGCGGGATTCCCTAATGTTTCAAGAACCCCTTTTATATTTTTTTCACTGTAATCATCAAGTAACATATCCTCAATGGTTGATCTTAACTCGAGAGCAATATCTTCACGATTTTTTTCAGGCAGTCTTCGAGTCACTTCTTGTATATAAATCTCAATTAGATTCATCATCTTTCTCCCCTTTTAACACTTCTAAGAGTTTTTTAGAATTGTCCATCCATTCCCTTTTTAACTGTAAAAAAATCTCCAAACCATATTCGCTTAGAACATAGTACTTACGCGGTCTACTCTCAGATGTATCCCAACTACTTGTTACTAACTCTTGTTTTTCTAAGCGGCGTAGCAATGGATATAAAGTACTTTGATCAATGTTAATACCTGACTGTTCCAACAATTGAACAAGTGAATATCCGTACTGGGGCTTTTGTAATTGACTTAAAACAGCTAACGTCAAAGTTCCTCTCCTAAGCTCTGTCGTTAATGAATTCAATAAAGTATCCATTCATTCACCTCTTTTCTTGGTGTATGTTATACGGTATATGTTTTATACTATGCGTCATACACCATTATTGTTCCAACATCAATGTAAAAAAATAATTCGGTAAGAAACACATAAAAATACAATATTTTTCGAATTATATTTAGGTTAAAATAAAAAGAATCCACAAATTAGGTAGTCTAAAACGTGGATTCCTTTATTGGTGTTGGCTTAAGTATATTTCTTCTCTATCCTAACATATATATCCAATCTAGTTTCCTTAAAAAGTACCGAAAACGGCCGTTTATGGGACTTTATTTATTACCACTGTACAGCTATATCTATTTTATTTTTTACTTTTAGAAGGTATTATACTCATAAATCTAGAAGGTAAAACAACATACTTTTGCCAGGAGTGATTTCATATGAAAATACTAGAACATGAAACGTAACAACCGTATATTGTAATTAGAGGTCCTCCTCCTGTTTATTATATTCACCCTATTTTGAATATAGTAAACAGGAGGATTTAACATGAAGAATGATAAATTATTTTTCACCTTATTAGAAAATGCAAACGCAAGCTTTACTGGATGGGATTTTTCCTTTATTACAGAAACTGATCGTATGAAGAGTCAATTACTTTCTTGGTCCTACGGTAGCATGGCCTTTTCCCTTATTCAAAACACGAATTCTATGCTTGATATGGGAACAGGTGGTGGAGAATTCTTATCCATGTTAAGACCATTCCCTCCTTCTATTTATGCGACTGAAGGGTATTCTCCAAATATCCCATTAGCAAAAAAGAATTTAGAACCTTTAGGTGTAAAGGTTGTAGAAGTAACCAATGATGAGACTTTACCATTTGATGATGGACAATTCGATTTGATTTTAAATCAACACGAATCCTACTCTGTTTCCGAAGTAAAAAGGATCCTTTCTCCAAATGGCATCTTTCTTACGCAGCAAGTAGGTGGCTTAGATTGTGCGGAAATCAATGAAGCACTAGGAGCACCACTCAATTCTGAATTTACAAATTGGAATTTAGAAACTGCTCTAAGTGAACTCGAGCAACATGGTTTTAAAGTTTTAACATATAAAGAAGAGTTTCCCGTTCAAAGGTTTTATGATATCAGTGCTCTCGTCTATTATTTACAAGCAATTCCTTGGCAAGTGCCTGATTTTGAAACTGAAACATATGTAAATGAATTGTACAAAATACATCAACTTATCCTACAAAAAGGGTATTTTGATGTGAAACAACACCGTTTTTTTATTAAAACGGTAAGAATATCATAATAAAAGAGTCCTAACAGGTATGCTCCATTACCTTTTAGGACTCTTTTTCGGATGAATTGTTATTCTAAGATCTTAGCTTTAGAAAAAGGATAATACACAAATTCTACTTTACACAATGTAAAAGACTGAATCATAACAATTATAACGAATACAAGCAAAATAAGTTTGTCCCACTCTTTTCTAGTAATCTGCTCCATGACTTTCCTTCATCCCCTAAAATGCCTCACTGTCCTGTTATTCTATGTAAATGTAAAAATCTTTTATTGCTGTTTATTCGGCTGTTCCATAGGCACTGGATTTCCACCCACTCTTTTCACTTTCAAATCAAAATATGCGTCTAAAATTTCTCTTCCAATTTTAGAATTAATCCCTGATTTATCATCGTTTACCCATGGTACAACAACAGAAAATGCCACTTCTGGATCAGAGTCATAAGGTGCGTAACCAGCTAAGGTTAAATTATAACACTTTTTTCTATCTCCATTTTCATCCTTACCTATATTACTATCACCACCATACACTGTTTCTGCTGTTCCTGTTTTTCCAGCAGGCTTATACGGTAGATTTTGAAAGTGTGCTACACCGGTTCCATCGCCTTCTTGAAACACTTTCTTAAATCCTTCTTTCACTTGATTAATATAGGATATGTCCATGTCTACACGATTTAAGATGACCGGTTCCATTGATTGAACTACCTTACCTATATCCTCAGCTTTATTCGGTTGCTCTCTAATTTCTTGTACAATTTGTGGTTTCATACGATAACCACCATTCGCAATCGTCGAAATATATTGCGCAAGCTGAAGCGGTGTATACGTATCATATTGACCGATTGAATAATCAAGTAAGAATCCTGGTGTATTATCTTTTCTTCCACGTTGTCCCGCAGTCTCATTGGGTAAATCAATCCCCGTTGGAATGCCTAAACCAAATTGCCCAAAATGATAACGCATTTTATTAAAAACTTCTTGTTTCACATTTAACGGACTATTCGGTACGTAATCAATCCCCGCAATCTTTAAAGCTGTGTTAAACATATATACGTTAGAAGATACTTGTAAAGCTCTGACATCATCAATATCACCAAAATCTTTCCATGATTTCTTTGCTTTTGTTGTCCCTTTAAATGTCATCGGTGCATCGTAAAAATGAGTAAATGGTTTGATCGCACCCGTTTGATAACCTGTTAGTAGCGTAGCTCCCTTGACTGTTGAACCTAATTCATATGAACTTGTCATTGTACCAAGGGCATAATCCTCTACTTGAATATTTCCATCTTTATTTACTAGTTTCTTTCCTGAAATTGACAAAAGTTGTCCGTTTTTAGGATTCATCATTACCACAAAGGCACGATCCAACATTGGTTCTACAGCTTTGAACGCCATTAAGTTTTTTTCAATGCTTTCCTCAACTTTCTTTTGCAATTCCATATCAATTGTTAGCATTAAATTATTGCCACTTCTCCCTTTCGTAATTTGTTCAGTACGAAGTATTTTCCCTTCTTTATCTGTAATATTTTTCGATTGCGCTTTCATACCATGTAGGGCGTCTTCGTATTGCTTTTCAATATAACTCTTTCCAACCCGATCATTGCGGTTATAATCACGAACTAAATAATAATCTAATTGCTCTTTCGGTAGTCCTTCATCAGCACTTGAAACGTTTCCAAGTACTGAACGAAGTATTTTATCATATGGATACTCACGTTCCCAATCTACGGTCGTATCCACACCTGGAAGATTTGCTAAATTTTCACTAATTACTGCATATTCTTCTGGTTTTACATCTTTTTTTATTATTTTAGGAGTCATATTATATCCTGCATTCATTTTACTTTTAATAGCTAATACTTCTATATCTTGTGGGGTAAGTTCATTTAACTCTTCCGCTGTAATTCGCTCACGTCTAATTTCTTCCACCTTTTTATCTAATTCTTTTCCCTCTATTTTTTTTACTCTTAATTTATTTTCATCCTCCTTTGTAACCTTTTCTGCTGCACGTTTCTTATGTAATTGCATCCAAAAATCTTTCTTATCTACCTCGGTTAACTTATTTATAGCCTCCTGCGGCATTTCAATCATCTTCGCAAGTTGTCTTGCCGTATTTAAAATCTCTTCTGAATTAACACCTTTCATTTTTGTATATGTAATTGTCCGTAATGGTTTATTGTCAACAATCGAGTGGCCTTCTCGATCAAAAATTTTCCCACGTGGAACGGGAGTACTAACCGTTAAATCTCCCTTTTTTTCCACCTCATTTTTATAAGTCTCACCATCAATAATTTGAACCTTACCTAATTGAACAATAACAGTTGAAAACATAAGAAATACAAAGAAAAACAACACATTTAATCGGAAAGGAATATGGGTTTTCTTTTTCCGTTTCTTTTTCTGTTCTTTCTTTTTCTGTTCTTTCTTTTTCATTATGCTCTCCTCTTTCTATGGTCTAAAGTATCTTTATCTTATAAATAACAAAAATTAAACCATACTTTCTCATCCGGATATAAAAATCTCCTCTATTAATAATATTAAAGCACATAGATAATATAATTTATAGTATTTTTAAAGAAAATTAAGAAAATTTAAACTCCAAAAAACCGAGATAAATACCTCTTATCTCGGTTTTCCTACATCATTTAAAATCGATCTACAAACTGCCCGATTTTTTGCTGAAAGATATAATCAAAATAATACTCTTGACTCGTTAACTCTTCATTTACTAAAATAGTCGTTGTCCCTACTTCTCTTTTTGCAATTTGCGGGAACGATGCAACCGGCTGCACTTTTAATGAGGTTCCCATAACAAGTAATACATCCGTTTCATATAAACGCTGTATTGCATTTTGATATTGTGGTAATGTATCACCATATAAAACGACATCTGGATTTAAAATAAAATTACATGTTTCACATCGTGGTACCTCATGGTCTATCATATATTGCAAATCATATTTCGTTTTGCATTTTGGACAATGGGCCGTTTGGAGTGTACCATGCAAATCTATCACATGCTTACTCCCTCCTAATTGGTGCAGACCATCAATGTTTTGTGTTAACACCACAATATCTTTTCCTTGCTCTTCTATACTTGCTAAAAATTGATGCCCACGGTTTGGTTTGTATTGATGGAAAGTATTAATTTGAAATATTTCTTTGTAATGCTTCCAAAATTCTTTTGGATTACGGTTATAATATCCTCTAGATAAGTACATTTCAACTTTAGCATCTGCATATAAACCATTGGCTGAGCGAAAATCAGGAATGCCACTTTCTGTACTTGCACCAGCACCTGTTAATACCGTTATCTTATTTGCTTTTTCTATAACAGAACGAACTTCTTCATATTGCTGCATTGCTCTCACCTCTATGTATAATCCTTCCTTTATTATAACATTTGTCCATAGCAGGTGTTGTACTTTTGTTTAGTGTGTGGTCCCGCCACATTCTATAATATCCATTTCTACCTCTAATGCGATCCGTACCAATAATTCAATTCCAGTTGTAATAGTTGAAAGCGACATACTCGGTTGTCCAGGATGCTTACTTGCTTGCTCTGGCAAAAACGGAATATGTATAAAACCACCACGAGCCCCGTTTTCACTTTTTGCTAAAATGTCCATAAGTCCATAAAAGAGATGATTACAAACAAATGTACCTGCAGTTTGAGAAACAGAAGCAGGTATTCCTTCTTCCCGAAGTTTTTTTACAGTAGCTTTTATAGGAAGTGTAGACCAATACGCAACGGGCCCCCCTTCTACAATAGATACATCAACCGGTTGGTTTCCTTCATTGTCAGTGATTCTTGCATCATCTACATTTATTGCAACTCGTTCCACTGTAATATCTGGACGTCCTCCTGCTTGCCCGATACATATAACAAGCTCCGGTTCTATTTCTTCCATATAAGACTTTAACGCTTGTAATGATTTATGAAACACAGTTGGAACTTGTTTACTAACAATCTTGTAATCTCCAAAGCTTTGTCCATCAAGCTGCTTTACAACTTCCCAGGCAGGATTAATCTCCTCTCCACCAAAAGGTTCGAACCCTGTTAACAATACTGTCTTCATCATTCCCACTCCTTACTAAAATCGATATACGAGCCCATACATGATGAACATATTAATAACAAAAATGGTAATAGCAATTGGTGCTTGGGCTTTAATTACCGCATTTTTATCTTTTAATTCTAATAGCATCGCTGGTACAATATTAAAATTTGCAGCCATTGGTGTTATCAATGTACCGCAGTACCCTGCAAACATTCCAAGTGCGGCCATGATCGCTGGATTACCACCATGCATTTGAACGATAAGCGGTAAACCAATTCCTCCTGTAATAACAGCAAATGCGGCAAAGGCATTCCCCATTACAACTGTAAACAACATCATACCTAAACAATATGCCATAACAGCAACGAATGGATACTCTGTTGGCAATACTTGTCCTACTAAATCCGAGACAACTTGACCCACACCAGACTTTGCAAAAATACCGCCAAGCGCAGCTAACATTTGTGGTAAAATAACTGCCCAGCCGACAGCTTGTAATAATCTGCTTCCCTCTTGTACAGGCGCTGTTATTTTTGCTTTTGTGATTCCCATTGCTGCTACAAAAGCAAGCAATGCCCCAAGAGCTAATGCAATTAATGTGACTTTCTCAGGATCAACAAGAAATACATTTCCAAACTTTAGCTTTCCTAAAGTTAAAGTACCAATAATCGTAAAAATAGGAATTAAAATAGCGGGCATAAAAATTTTATTTCTCAGTTTTTCTGCATGTTTCACTCGTTCTTCAGTAGGTGCTTCTTTTTCATTGGACTTCGTTACTTTATTCAATGATGCTAAAATGACCATTGCTAATACAATACAACCGATATAAAATGATGGAATCATATTTCCAAATAAAAATGTAATAGAAAATAATGCCCAAAATAAACTAGAACCAAAGCGATTTGGATGTTGACGATCAAAAGCGACACGAATCGCGACAAAGGCAACAATAATACCTAATAAATAATAGATTGTATCAAGTGTAATAATATTCATCCTATATCGCCTCCTTTTGTTGGCTTTCTTCTTTTTTCATCGTTTTTTCAATATACTTATCGAATTGTTTAAAACGAATCCAACTTACAATAAAAGCTGAGATTGCCGTAGGAATTCCCCAAAGCGCCATATCCCACACACCAACATGCATTCCTACAGAATCAAAGAATCCTTTCATTAATAGAATCGCTCCTGTTGCGATAAAAATATCTTCACCAAAAAACCATGCCGTATTTTCAGCTGCCGCTGCATTCGCTTTAATCTTTTCTTTTAATTTTTCTGGTAGTTTTCCATAACGTCCATGAGCTGCACCTTCTGCCATCGGTGCAACAAGAGGCCTTACTGTTTGAGCATGTCCCCCAATATTTAGTCCTACCGCTGCCGAAGCCTCACGAATTGTAAAATATGACATTAATACTCTACCAGTCGTTGCTCCCTTAGATTTTGATATCAATGCTTCTGCACGTTCCTTCAGTCCATATCGTTCTAAAATTCCAATTACAGGCAAAGTTAATAATATTGGCATAGACATATATCGGTTTTCTATAAAAAACTTTCCAAACATACTTATGACATCATAAAAACTCATCCCCGCAACCATACCAGTAACAATTCCTGCAACCATTACAACCAATAACGTATTAAGGCGAAATAAAAATCCAACAGCTACAAGCAATATTCCAATTAGTTTCAACATCTATGTATCTCCTCCTTATTCTACTTTGGTGCACAAATAGAAATATCATTTAATCTAAATGTTCTGTATATTCTTTCTGCAAATTGAACTGCATGCTCACCATCACCGTGTATGCAAATTGTTTGTGCATCGATATTGATAATCTTTCCACCAACTGCTTTTACATTTCTTTCCTTAACCATCTGCAACACTTGTTCAATTGCTATATCTTCATTTTTTATGAGTGCATTTTCTTCTGTTCGGCTTGTTAATGTTCCATCTAATTGATACGTACGATCGGCAAATGCTTCCTGCACGAGTTTCAGTTCATATTTTTCAGCTGCTTGTATAAATTTACTTTTCGCTAATCCATACAGAAATAAATCTGGATTTATATGATAAATTGCTTTTGCAATTGCATCCGCAATCTCTTGATCAGTGGCTGCCATATTATAAAGTGCACCGTGCGGTTTTATATGGTGCATCCTTCCTCCTGCCGCTCTTATAAATCCATCTAATGCCCCTATTTGATATAAAACATAATCATAGACCTCTTCTGGCGAAATATACATCATTCTTCTACCAAATCCAATTAAGTCCGGAAACCCTGGATGTGCTCCTATTTCCACATTGTGGTACAACGCTTTTTCAACAGTTTGACGCATGACAGTTGGATCACCAGCATGAAAACCGCATGCAATATTTACTGATGAAACAAACGGAAGAATTTTATCATCGTTTCCTATCTTATATGCACCAAAGCCTTCTCCTAAATCACAATTTAAGTCAACGGTAACCATACGCTATCTCTCCTCCTGCTTTACGCTTGTAAAGCGATGAACTTCTTTAATAGATTCATATTTTGTTCTTTCTCGATGTAAAGCTCCGTCGCTTCTGTTATAGAAGTCTTTGCAAACGTGACATAATCACCTGGTTTCAATTGCGCAAGAATAGGTAAATCAACTGATATGACATTACCAATTAACGGATATCCACCTGTCGTTTGTCTATCTGCCATTAAGATGATTGGATGACCATCAGATGGCACTTGAATTGTTCCAAATGTAACTGCACTCGATAGAATCTCAGATTGTTCTATTCTTTTTAATTTTTCACCTTCAAATCGATAGCCCATACGGTCAGCATAATTGGAAACTTTATATTCCTTTGTAAAAAACGACTCTAAACTCTCACTCTTAAATTGATCCCATTCAAAACCTGGAATAACACGAATGATTGGGCTGCGACTATATTTGGGTAGAACAGGATTACATATACCCCAACGTGTTTCTATTCTGTCTTCATCCATCAATTTCTTTATCATACAAGTAGCAAATTTTGATGGTGTACCAATTTGAAAAAGGTCGCCCTTTTTAAGCGCTCGTCCTTCTAGTCCACCTATAGCTGCTTTTACATATGTACTTTTGCTTCCCATACTACTTGCAACATCAATTCCACCTGCAAATGTCACATATGTCCTACACCCAAACTGCGTCTTCCCGAAGCAAAGCATGCTACCTTCTTTCGCTAAAACTGGTCGCCACAATGGAATGGGTTCTCCGTTTAACAGAGGCTCCATATTCGCACCACCAATTGCTAGCAATGTCGTTTTCTTTATAAGAAGCTTTGGTCCCATCATTGTAATTTCTAATCCAGCTTCATTCTCTTCATTTCCAACTAACATATTTATCATTCTTAATGCTGTCTGATCCATAGCACCGCCAACAGGCACGCCATATTGTTGATAGTGATATCTTCCTAAATCTTGAACAGTTGTAAACATCCCAGCATGTAAAACCTCAACATTCATTTCCTAGCTCCCTCCATAACCAGGTACTCTTCCTCTGTTATTGGGATAAAACGTAAATACATTCCGCTCTGCACATATGTAGGCTTTTCTTCATTTGGCTGAAACAACGCAATCGGTGTTCGGCCAATAATATTCCAGCCGCCTGGTGTTTCTAATGGATATATTCCAGTTTGACTTCCACCAATTCCAACTGAACCAGGTGTTATTTGTAGACGTGGTGTTTGTTTTCTAGGTGTTTCTAGCTCTTTGGGCATACCACCCAAATACGGAAATCCTGGTGTAAATCCTAACATATAAACAAAATAAGTCACTTCACTATGAAGACGAATCACCTCATTTGCACATAACCCATGATACGCCGCAACTTCTTCTAAATCAGGTCCATATTTCCCGCCATAACAAACTGGAATTGAAATACAATCATATTGTTTTTGTGTTTTATTTTGATTATGACTAAACAATCGATTCATGTATTCACATACAAACTCATATGGTACTACCTTTCTTTCATTTTTCCTCCATAACTTATATACATCATAGTAAACCGTTAAAGAAGTAAAAGAAGGTACACACTCAACCATTCCAAGAAATGGATTTCTCTTTAATAGTCGATGTAAATTTTGCACATTTTCATATATATCCAAATCAATTGTTTCTCCAAACGTAACAACAACTGCTTGATCCCCTAGTGCTGAAAATTTCATCATATACCTTCCTTTTCACCTATCCAGCCAAGTTCTTTCGAAATTTGATGCGCTGTTTCTTTTACTTTTGTAATAAAGTTTGGAATTGTCGATTCATTATACTCTATTTCTAATCCCGAAATACTAATACCAGCTATTACACTACCATCACTTGCAAAAATAGGGGCTGCAATTGCAGCTGTATGATTCTCAAGTTCCGAATAACTGATCGTATATCCTTCTCTTTTAGCCTTACATAATAGGCTTTGCAACTCTTCTTTATCCACTATCGTTCCATCTGCAAATTGTTGTAATTGCACTTTCTCTATATACTGCATTTGATCGTCTTCCGAAAAATACGAAAGTAAAATACGCGGACATGCTCCGGCATATAAAGGAGCTCGCCGTCCTATCTCTGTGTATACTCTTACTGGTTGATCTCCATCCATTTTTTCAATATAAATTGCCTCATTCGCATCTTGAATAATTAAATTGACAGCTTGACCAAGAGAGTCTCTAAGTTTTTTCATATATGGCTTTGCAATATTTCGTACTGACAATCGCTTCGAAACGAGTTGACCGAACCTTAAAAATACTAATCCAAGCCTATATGTTCCCCTTGTTGTCTTTTGTAAAAAGCCCATTTCTTCAAGCGAACCAATTAAACGGTATACAGATGTTTTAGGCATTCCCGTCTGATGAACCATTTCCGTTAACGTTAGCTCTTCATGTCCATAAAATAGTTCTAAAATATCCATCGTCTTTACTGCCGTTTTATTTACACTCATCTTAGCTCCCCTAAGTTCCGTAATTCGGAACAATAATTCCGTTTTTTGAAACAAACATATAATTTAAAATTATAAAATATTCTTTCTATTTAAACAATATTTTTCTCAAATAAAAAAAGCATTGAAAGTAAAATTCAATGCTTTTTTAACGCGTATACGTAAACTCTCTCTTTAATGCAATGCTCTCACTTGTTGCAGCGGCCAAAATACCGCTTCACCTTTTCCGACAATTTGATCTTCAGAAACAAAACCAAACATGCGACTATCTTTTGAAACTTGACGATTATCTCCTAACACAAACACTTGACCTTCTGGAACTTTTGTTTTCCCAGTTTTTTGTTCTAATGTAAAATCAGGAGTTAATTTCCCTTTCGATACCTCGTCCTTATAATCTGCTAAATATGGTTCATCAACCGCTTTTCCATTCACGTACAATACGTCGTTTTTATATTCAATCGTATCTCCTGGTAAGCCAATTACTCGCTTCACTAAATCATATCCTTCTTTTCCATGAAAAACAATAATATCAAAACGATTTAATCCTTGTACGTTAAAACCAATTTTATTTACAAGTACACGCTCGTTATTTTCTAAAGTAGGCATCATAGACTCACCTTGTACGAGTGAAGGAGTAAATAAAATACCACGTACAATTAAAGCGATTCCTAGCGTAATCCCTATTGTTTTAACCCATGAAACGATTTCTTTTTTCTTGCTTTTCTCCATCTTTTTCCCTCTTCTCTAGTATTATAATGATTTTGTTAATACCACTAGATCTTGTACAGATTTTTGATCTACTTCAGCAAAACAAGATTTACCTTCTCGGACTGCAGTACCAACATGTGCTTCTGAAATTCCTGTTTCGTTCAATAGTCGCTTTATATTTTCTTTTGTCACACCACTTCCAACAATGAGCTGGATATCCCCTTTACTGACTCTTTGCATTTCATGAAGTACAGGTATATTTCCCTCTATCGTCCCTTGACCACCAGAAGTTAAAATATGAGTTATTTTTTCAAAATTACGTAATGTTTTAACTGCACCAATAAGATCATCCACTTCATCTATCGCACGATGAAATGTGATATTAATCCCATCTACAACAGATAATAAATTAGCTAAATTTTTTTCATCAACTTGATTCTGCTCATTTAATACACCTAAAACAACACCTGCTGCACCAAGTTCTTGTGCAATTAAAATATCTTCTTTCATCATTTCAATTTCTTCTGTTGTATATATAAATGACTTAGCATGGGGACGAATCATAACATGGATAGGTATGTTTGCTGCTTTCACCGCTTTTTTTATAAAAGCATAACTTGGTGTTAACCCACCTTCTGTATATGCTGAAATTAACTCAATTCGATTTCCACCAGCTTTTTCAATTTGCTTCACATCTTCTAAACAAGTTGCAATGACTTCGAGCATGAAACTACCTCTTTTCGTACTTTTTCCACATTATTATACCGCAGCATAAATAAGAAACCTAGGTTTCTCATATAAAACATAAAAAAAGGAATTGAAAAGAAAGATTTCGAAACTCCTTAACAGATTCATTATTTTCTCAAAATTGTTACGTTTATCACATGAAGTCTGTGAATTCTATAAAGCAGTTAATCTTCCTAGAAAATATCGGATAATTTCCACGCCTCATTTAAACCATCAAATATTATCGTACGAATAAATCTTATGTTGAGAAAAACAAAAATCTCTTTCATTTATTTCCATATTCTTTATATTTCTGTTATTCTTGTAATATAATTCTAAATTTTACCACAAATTACACAAGGGGGCTCATTATACGATGAATATGAAAGTTACAACATTGACAGCAGCAACTGTCGCGGTTACTTCTCTTCTCCCATCAATTACTGAAGCGGATATGAAAACAGCTGCTGTACAACCAAAAAACAACGTAAAAATCGGACATGTAAAACTTGATAAAGTCCAACTATATCAAGAAAATACAACAAATGGTGATTCCCTTGGCAGTATTTCATACAATACACCTGTTACCATTCTCGAAACTACACGTGACTGGTATAAAGTAAACGCTCAAAACAAAATTGGTTACATACAAAAATCTAATTTATCTTTGGCGAAATTAAATCAACAGCGTAACCAACATATCGTAAATGCAAGCGCCTTAAACCTTCGTTCAGAACCAAGTATACAATCATCCATCCTTGACGTATTACCAAATGGGACATTTATCTCCGTTCAAGAAACACTTAATGACTGGTATCTCATCTCTTACAACGGAAAAATAGGATATGTGAAAAAAGAATTTGTATCACATAACTCACAACCATTCGTTAAAGGAATCACTATACAAAATAATTCTTATTATGTTGCAACCCCTAAACTAAGGGTAAGAAATGGTGCAGGAACAAATACTGCTGTTATTGGTTCCTTGCAAAATGGGACACAAATACAAGTAGTAGGCACAGTAGGTACATGGTATAAAATTCGTTTTGGCTCTGGATATGGATATGTTACAAAGCAATATGTATTACAAAATAAACAACAAGAACAGTCTGCGTCACCTTCAATACCTGCTGTTTTTAAATTTCCAACACAAGGACAAGTTAGCTCAAACTTCGAAGTCAGATGGGGGCAAATGCATTATGGTGTCGATTTTACAGCAACTGGAGATAAGCCTATTCGTGCTGCAGCTGCTGGAAAAGTTATCAAATCCTACTATTCTAGCAGCTACGGAAACGTCGTATTCGTCACTCATTACATAAAAGGAAAATTATATACAACTGTTTATGCACATATGAAAAACCGATCTGTACAAGCTGGAGATCGCGTTCAAACTGGACAAGTGTTGGGGCAGATGGGGAATACTGGACATTCAACTGGGCAACATCTTCATTTCGAATTACATAATGGGGAATGGAATTTTGAAAAAACAAATGCCGTTGATCCACTTCCTTACTTAGTACGGTAACATCTTATGCTACGTAATATTCCATTACTCATTGAATACCTAGCTTTTTTCGGCCTAATCTGTTGTTTCATCATTTATGATACAAATGTAATTTTTTTAAGTATGCTCATCCTATTTGTATGCTGTGAAATATTGCGAGAGGTATATAAAATACGATTAAGAAAACACATTTCTCATCTATTTACATCACTCATTATTATCGTTTGTCTAATCACTAATTTAAAGATTGATGGTCTATTTATATCAAGTATGTTCCCTATATTTTTTATAAGCGTTCTCCTTATCGTATCCCAATATATCTATGTACCTGAACATCACAAGAAAGAAGATAAAGAGGTAAAGATTATATAGTCTTTTCCGACATATACGTCCATACAAAAAGCCACTTTTGAAATAATGTTTCAAAAGTGGTTTTCTCTGCACAAATCATTTCGTTTTTATCCCGCATTAACGGACAGTAACACTCCCGCCTCAAAATTCAGTAAAAGCAAAGAAGTTAGGTGGGAGTGTTGCTGTCCGTAAAATCCCGATTGGTGAGGGCTGATAATCAGTGGGGATAGCCCCCACTGATTAAAGTTTTACTTTATAACTCCATACGATTTAAAATATCTTTTAATGCCTTTAACTCTTCAACCGTCAATGTAACACCTTTTCCCATTTTGTCATGCTCTGGTGCCCAATCACGCAGATCATATTTTGGCTCTTTTCCGTTCCAACTGATTAAATTGAGCTCTTTATTCCAGCCTTTAGGTGACTGTGATAAAGTTCCAAAAATTTCTTTAATATCAAATTTAATTTCCGCCACTGTTATTCCCCCTTTAAAATATATATTCCCTATTTAGATCTCCTACATTCTCTCATATCTATATCGATAGGGCTAATTTCCCACACATCTACCTCTGATTCATTATGAACTATACTGATTGTTTGAACTTAGCAGAATACCCTCAGCAATTCATCTTTCACTATAAAAAGGCTCGGTGTATACCGAAGCCTTTTTTCATACTTACCGTTTATCAATTTTTGCAGCAATCCTATTCCCAATGAATTGAACAGATTGAACGAGAATAACAAGCATAAGTACCGTAACAATCATAACGTCTGTTTGAAAACGATAATATCCAAAACGAATTGCTAAATCGCCGACACCGCCTCCGCCAACAACACCTGCCATGGCTGAGTAGGAAATAAAACTTACTGTTAAAACTGTTAAGCTTAATACAAGGCCTGAACGCGCTTCAACGAGCAATACTTTCCACACAATTTGCAGTGGCGTCGCTCCCATTGCCTCAGCAGCTTCAATTACACCTTTTGGAACCTCGCGTAATGCTTGCTCTACGAGTCTCGCAAAATAGGGAATGGCTGCTACTGATAATGGAATCGTTGCAGCGATTGGACCAATTGTAGTTCCTAATAAAATTCTTGTAAGTGGCACAAGAGCCACTAGTAAAATGATAAATGGAAATGAGCGAATAATATTTACAATGCCGTTTAAAATACGATGGACAATATTTTGTTCCAAAATTTGTCCTTTACTTGTAAAATATAAAATTACACCTAAAGGAACACCTAAAATAATTGCTGCTCCAACTGAAAGTCCAACCATTAATAATGTTTGTAAAAGTGATGTCCAAATCTCTGGAAGCAGTGGGATAACATTATTGAACATGTGCAATGCCCCTCTCTTGTTCTACACCTAATAGAAGTTTTGCAATTTCTGTTGTTGGTTTTAGATGTTGGTCACGTAAGTGGAAAGATTCAACAACTTCTCCTTCTTCCATCACCGCTACTTTATTACAAATTTGTTTAATTACATTCATTTCATGCGTTACAATTACGATTGTAACTCCTAACTCTTTATTTATCTTTTGTAAAAATTGCAAAATAGATCGTGTCGTTTTCGGATCGAGTGCCGATGTCGGTTCATCACAAAGCAATACCTTGGGATCATTTGCTAATGCACGAGCAATCGCAACACGCTGTTTTTGTCCACCACTTAGTTGAGAAGGAAAATGATGCGCTTTATCACTTAAGCCAACAATCTCCAAACACTCTCTTACACGTTTTTCTCTCTCTTCTTTTGAAACTGATTTCAATTCTAATGGTAAAGCAATATTATCCGATACGTTTTTATTATGAAGAAGATGAAAATGCTGAAAAATCATACCAATTGACTGTCTTGCTGTTCGTAAATCTTTCTTGGATAACTTTGTTAAATCTTTTCCATTTACAATAACTGCACCTGAATCTGGTTTTTCCAATAAATTCATTGTACGTAATAATGTAGACTTTCCAGCACCACTTAATCCAGCAATTCCATATATATCATGTTCCTCAATTTGCAAAGAGACTGATTTTACACCGTGAAATAAACCTTCTTTCGTCTGAAACGTTTTATTGATATCGCGTAACGTTATCATTTTCACTCACTCCTTTTCAATTGATTTAAACGCATCATCTGCTAGTAATGAGAGTGTTACATCATCCATCGGTGGATTGTGTAAACCCGCGCGAACATTTAAATAATAGCGGTGCAGTGGATTCTTTTCAGATAAGCTTTTTGCCCCTACAATTCTCATTGCCTTATCAACAATTGATATCGCCGCATTCGTCGCAATATATTTCGCTGCTGCTAATTCCGCTTGTAAAGATTGTTTATTTTCCACCTCATCATATTTTTTCGCAACTTGGTATAAAAAAGTACGAGCTTGCAAGAGTTCCAGCTCTAATTCGCCTACTAATCTTCTAACGTTTGGAAGCAAACTAATTGGGTGATTTAAACTATTCGGTTGATATGCTTTCGCAAAATCAATCGCATAATTTCTTGCAGCCTGCGCAATCCCTAAATAACATGCTGGTATATGAAGTAACCATCCAATTCCTTTCGGTTTCGCCTGTGAACCTTTTACATCTGTAAAAAATTTATGCGGGATTTCAACATTCTGTAATACAAGATCATGGCTAGCCGTTCCACGCATCGCAACACTATCCCATGTCTCTTCAATCAACACACCCTTTTCGTGTCTTGGAATCACAAATTCTCCTATCTCATCTCGCCCTTCAATGCTTGCAGATATGATGAAATAATCAAGTACTGGCGCCATCGTTGTGAACGTTTTTCTTCCGTTTATAATCCACTTATCGCCTTTTTGTACAGCTAATGTTTCTGGTTTTCCTCCCCGAGTAGGACTCCCTGTCTTCGGTTCAGTTGCCGCCCTGTTAAAAAGGGCGCCTTTTTTTACTTCTTCACAAAACCAAGAAAACATCTCAGGTTTCCATGAGCGATTTTCCGCAAGTTCCTTCACAATTCCAACATGCCATCCAATAGACAAAGCTGTTGCTCCATCTCCCTCTGCAATCTTCTCTTGAAATAAAACAAAATCATATAATGAAATTGCCTTCCCACCAAAATCCTTCGGAAGAGTTAACTTTGTATAACCAATACTTTGTAAGTCTTTAATATTTTCAAAAGGAAAAGAGCCTAGTTCGCTCAGTTGATGTTCCCTTCCTGCAAATTGCGGAATGAATTCTGTTATCTTCTCCAATACGAGAGCTTGTTCTTCTGTTTCTATAAATGATAATGTCATGTCAAGATCTCCTTTACTTTAAGTAGTCAGGAAGCACAAACCCTTCAAATTGTTCTTCAGACTGAATCATCTTTTTGAACTCTGGTGAATGGTATGCTTCAATTAAATCTTTCGCAAATTGTTTTTCTTTATCTTCATCACGAACCGTAACAATAATTCTATGTTGTGAAGGTGTTTTTTCTAATTCCAGTGCCTCTTTTAACTTATGTCCAGATGAAATGACAAGATTTCCGTTAATAATGCCGTAATCTAAATCTTTCATTGCCCTTGGGATTTGTGGTGATTCAAGTGGTACTAATTTGAAATCTTTCTTTTTAAACGTTATATCTTTTTCGGAAATTGTTAAAATATTTACATTTCCTTTTAATTTCACCCAGCCAATCCCTTCTAAAATACGTAATGCCCGTTCTAAATTAACTGGATCATTTGGTACCCCAATCTTCATTCCATCTTTCAAATCATCTAATGATTTATGTTTCTCAGAGTATACACCTTGAGGTGCTGATGGAACTTGAATAATACTTGAAATTTCCGCATTATTTTCTTTTGCGTAAGACTTCATAAAAGCAGTACTTTGAAATATATTTGCATCAATATCCTTATTCGTTAATGCTGGATTTGTTTCGTTTGGTGAATTAAACTCAACAATTTTAATTTTGTATCCCTTTTTCTCTAAGTACGGTTGTACCGCTTTTTTCACTTGATCACTGTACGGACCAGGTGTAAAACCTAAACGAATTTCTTTTTGATCGCCCCCTGATGTCTGCGTGCAACCCGTAATGATAAATAAACTACATACAATACTTACAAGTGCAAAAAATAAACGTTTCATCCCTTCTCCTCCTACTAAAAAACAACCTTACATATTAAGAAGGTTGTCATCTCTTTTCCTTCTTATCTACTCGGAATTAGCACCTTTTTTATTACAGATAGGTTGCTGAAGCTTCATTGGGCCGTTCCCTCCACTTCTCTCGATAAGATTATATTTGATTATGCATTCTAGTGTGTCACTATTCCGATGAAAATACAAGGTTTTTATTGAAAGTTTTTTCTATAATTTGTAAAGTTATAGAAAATCCAAAGCATATTTGCATAAAAAAAGGATAGACTCCGTAGAACCACTCTACCTTTGTCTATCCTTTTCTTTATTTTTTAATCACCTTTCAATATACGCAAAGGTAACGATGCAACATATCCAATATAAGAACATAATTCTTTAAAGAAAAATGGAATTTCCGTATCTAATGTTTTATATGCTGATGTTGGCGTTGGTGATGCATATGCATCTATCCCAATATGCTTCGCTATTCTCATCGCTCGCTTCATATGAAGAGGATCACTTACAATCGTATACGTATGTAAGCCATTATCAATTCCAACCTGTTTCGCATTCTTTAAATTATCTTCTGTAAAACGCGACTGTGTTTCAATTAATATATCTTCATCCTTTACGTTATGCTTTAATGCATACGCTTTCGCAGTACGTGCTTCTTCCTGCTCTGCTTCAAATTTAGTACCACCTGTAAAAATAATTTTTTTAATACTTCCATTCTTATACAAAGAAATCGCATGATTGATTCTTTCACGAAATACAGGAGATGGTTTTCCGTTCCAAGAAGCTGCTCCTAGTACAATAGCAGCATCTGTATCCACCTCATCCGTTTTAAAGCGATAACTCCAAATATCGTAAGCTGCATAACTTACAAATAGAATGATAGAACTAACCATGAGCAAGAACACTTGCAAGACTCTTCTTTTTTTACTTTTCTTATTTTGTTTCATTTGTACTGGCCCCCGTGCATTATCCATACTTCTAAAAAATAATCTATTTTAAATCATTATATTTGAGTTCATTTGAAAGAAGGCACTTTTCTCAACAATTGATTCGTGCTATAAAGGGTTTTCATTCAAATAGAGGATTTTTAATTTACTATTTTTTGTGGTGCATATTTTATGAATTTAATTTATGTACAAAATTTCTCATACAACTCCATTGTAACGAATTTTTTCACAGAAGGGAATGATGAAACAAAAGTATATAAAAGAAGTAATCATTTTGTAAGAAAAAGAGGTATATTTTTTCCCTCTTAGGGACGTATACCTCTTCCACTTCACTTTACAATCCAATATTTCATATGTTGTTCTTCAAGCACACATGTAAAACCGGCTTTTTCTAACACTCTACTTGAAGCGGCATTACTCGTTAAACAATCTGCTTGAATCGTTTGCACTTCTTCATTCCGTTCTAACCATTCAACGAAAGCTTTTGCCATTTCAGTCGCATAACCCTTCCCTTGATATTCTGGTACAATACTATATCCGATCTCTACTGTACCAGTTGGATCGGGCGCACCTTTACAACCCATATCACCAATAATAACATTATCTTCCTTATGAACAATCAGTCCACTCCACTTACTTTGTTCCGGATTTTTCCGTAAACCTTCAGCAACCCATGGTAAAATATCTTTATAATCAGGCATTGGCCATTCTAAAGATATTTTATATGGTATGATTTCTTGCAGCTCTTCTCTGCCTTTTATCGTTGCCTCAACAAGTTCTAATGTAAAAGGAATCATCTTTAGTCTTTTTGTTTCAATATTTGTCATGTTTGCCTCCTATTTATACAGGTCCATTTTGTGCAGTAATCGATCTTTCACGATTGGCCACTCGCTTGCAATGATGCTATATACTACCGCATCCCTTATATAACCGCTTGGTAACCTTCTCTCATTTCGTAATATCCCTTCTTTTACTGCACCTAGCCGTTCAATTGCTCGTTGTGCTTTTTCATTTCGCAAGTCTGTTTTTATTTGCACGCGCAGCATTTGTAATTCTTCAAACGCATATTGCAATAACATATACTTACATTCCGTATTTATACTCGTTCTCTGTACACTCGGATGATACCACGTTTGACCAAGTTCAACAGTCTTGCTTTCTGTTGATATATTGTATAAACGTGTACTGCCGACAACTTCATTCGTTTTTTGATCTATCACAACAAATGGTAAATCCGTTCCCTTTTCATATCGTTTTACTGCCGTTTCAACATATCGCTCCATATCTTGATAGCTATCCATTTTAGCTATTAAATACGTCCAGATTTCTTTATTTCCTTCCACAATTGAAAATAATTTTTCTATATCATTTGTATCTATTAATCGTAACATTGCTCGTTCATTTGTTATTTGCATGAACAATTCCCCTTTTCTATGTATCTAGCTGTATTATAATTAAAAATGCACTATCTATCAAAATATTTAAAATTTATTTTCTATCACTTAAAATCCAATAATACGAAAAAGAAGACTCACTTTGTACAGAAGAAACTGTAAAAATACCTATCATTTCATTTTCCTTTAAAATGATGTAAGTGTTTTTATTTATTACCGCTTGAATGATCTCTTCGTCATCTCCACCTTCTAAAAGATACTGCCACTGGTCAATTTCTCGCTCTTTTAACCACTGTGCAACTTCTTTTAGCATTTTAACAATGAGAGGACTTTCATCATTATGTGCAGTTCTAATTTGATAGCCTTCAAGAATATTTTGATACAATTTTTCTTCCTTCCTTTTAGCACTTCGGCTTTTTACTTAAATAAAAAAAGAAACACTCTACCTTAATATATAAAATTGAATGGTGACGTCTTTTCTTTCCTTTACAAAGGTTCCATTATCATATGGTATAAATAAAGGCTGTTTTCTAAAAGATTGTTGCTTTTTAAATAATTATTTGTAGATATTATATCTTCTGATAAAATAGTAAAGTATTTTCATTATTCTAAAGTCACAGGAAAGAAGGTAAGATATGAAAGATATAAAAGACAAAACCAAGAAAACAAAAAAGGATTTCAACCCAAAAGACGCTGTTTTAGTATTCTCTTCTTTTACATTCATTTGCGTGGCTATCATTTTTATTCTTATGGTTTATGATGTACTCACAATTCAAAATTTCCTATCATTCGATAAACCAATCCGAATGATAATGAATATATTTATTGCTTCGTTTGCTCTACTTTTGTTTGGTGTAATGTTAACGCTTTACATTCCCTCGAAATACATTGACGATACAAACAAGAGTTATCAAAAGTATTCACTGTTAAGTGTTTTTGCCTTTATGTTTTTAGGAGCGTTATTTGAAGAACTTTTGTTTAGAGGAATTATTCAAAATTTGCTTTTCATATTTATAGAGAACCCATGGATTGCAATTATAACAACTACTTTATTTTTCTTAGGTTTTCATACTCAATACTTCAAAAAGCCTATAATGCTAATAAATATAAGCGTTCCAAGTTTGACTTTTGGTTGGATATATTTTGAAACAAACAATATTTTAGTACCATTTGTTGTACATTTTCTAATGAACTTAGGAATAACGCTATTATTCAAATACAATTTAATAAGGGTTAAAAAATAACTTAGTTTACTGATATTTCGACCTCAATCGACTCTTAGTTGAGGTCTTTTTTATGCACTTCTCAACATCTCAACTGTTGTACAATTTGATTTCTGACACGCTGAAATAAGCATTTGTTCTACTCGTTTATCAAATGCTAAATTCTTCCCTAATTCAAGCCAATGGAACCAATAGAGATAGTTATCTAAATAATAAGTTCCAACTTTTATAACTAAAAAAGGCTTAGAGATTTCTCCAAACCTTTTTTATCTAAATAGAATTCTAGAAAACTACTTCTCCAATACTAATCACATTACTGATTTCGCTGCGCCCCTCTAAACTCCTCCTTAATTTGATCAAGCGTTCCTTCTTCTGTAATTAATCGATATGCTACATACGCTAATACTTTTGCGGATGTAACTAATGCTTTATCGCCAAGTTCCGAACGAGCTGCTTCTCTAAATTCATTCGTATGTGCAACTAAATTATCCGGCCCAATTTTAATATAAGGATGAACCGTTGGTACGACTTGACTCACATTTCCTGCATCTGTTGAACCGATTCCAAGTCTCTCTTTACGATTTACATCTTCACCAAGGTTTTCTAATTCCTCAGCAACCACCTCATTAAATGTCTTCGTCACTAATAATTCATCAATTTCATTTTGAAATTGATTGATTTTTACTGTTGTTCCTGTAGCTAAAGCTGCTCCCTTTGCAATATTTCGTACCTTTTCAGTTATTTCAACACATCTTTTACGTGTTGCTGCTCGAATAAAGAAACGGGCTGATGCGTAATCCGGAATAATATTCGGTGCCTTACCACCCTCAGTAATGACACCATGAATTTTCACATCTGATGGAAGCTGCTGACGAAGTGCGTTAATCCCATTGTAAAGCTGAATCACCGCGTCTAATGCATTAATTCCTTCTTCAGGTGAAGCAGCCGCATGTGCCGACTTTCCATAAAAATGAAAATCAAGTGGATCAACTGCGAGTGACGGACTTGTTGTTGCTGTTTTTCCACTAGGGTGAATCATAAGTGCTGCATCAATATTGTTAAACAAACCTGCCTTCACATAACTTGCTTTTGCACTTCCATTCGGCCCACCTTCTTCTGCTGGTGTTCCGAATACAACGATTTCACCGCCGATTTCTTCAATTGTTTCCGATAATGCAATGGCTGCTGCAACGCTAATTGTACCAATTAAATTATGACCACACGCATGGCCTAATCCAGGCAAAGCGTCATACTCTGCTAAAAAGGCAATTGTCGGCCCTTGTTTCCCTGAACTTTTCCGTGCAATAAATCCTGTTTCATGTCCTGCGATATTGTGCTGAAGCTGAAATCCTGTACTTCCTAAAAGTAAACTTAACGCTCTAGATGCAAAGAATTCTTGATTACCAATTTCAGGATTCGCATGTATATCATGACTTGTTTTTAAGTATTTTTCTCTATTTCTTTCTATACTTTCCGTAATACTATTTCGGTGTGACGTTACTTGTTTTGTTCCCATTTCCCATTCCTCCTTTAAATTTGCACATAAAAAAGCCTCTTTCTAAAAGATAGAAAGAGGCTTGAACATACAGATTCAAAAATGGCCTTCTTTCTTATCTTTCAAGTCTTTCACTTGCTGGAATTGGCACAGTATTCATATTGAATCCGCTGCCGAGGTTTCATAGGGCCAGTCCCTCCACCTCTCGTGATAAGAAAATCGTTTTTATTTTCATAAAATTATATTAAATTATTTTCATTCTAGTTTTATTCCGAGTAAATGTCAAGGAATTCCGATCTGATTTTAACGAATATCTAAAAATCCTTTTAAAACGCCAATCGTTTCAGGCGCCTGCATTCTTGCACATATATAAGGGAATTCTGGACTTCCTTCAAACATCATTTGCGATGTTAACGGAGCACCTACCCAAAAGATCTCATCATCAATACATACAAATGGGAGTGATTTATTTTGCCTTTGTACTCTCACATTTTTTAATGGAATTGGTCCATCGCTATAGATTGTTACCTGCGCTGTTGTACGCATTAACGCCTGCCATACCCTTTTATCTACTTGTCTTGTACTTGGGAGCGAAATAATAATTTTTTGTTTTGCTGACAGAATGTCTTTTAATAATGCTTTCGTCTCTTCCAAATTCATTTGCATAAACCATCTCAAGCGTTTTGTAATTTTTCGTTCTAACAATGGACGTGATGTTGTACGATCATATACATTTCCGTGTCTTTCTATGTGAGAAGTTAAGTGAGATAACGCTTGTTTTCTAGAAAGATTTTTCCGCATATATTGACAGTCCGATAACTGAATGAGCTTTCCTCTTGCTCTCGTTACCGCAACATTTACAAGACGATGATTCTTATGATCAAAGAATAACACGCCAGGACGTTCCTGCGGATAACTATCTACTGTATCAAAAATCATCATATCGCGTTCAGATCCTTGAAATTTATGAACCGTCGCTGCTAGAATAGGTGTATTTCGATACTTTGTTTTTTGCAATATTTCTCTTATACATGTTGATAAGAAACGAGACTGCGCGCGATATGGCGTTACAACTCCAATCGATTGAACGCCATCTAATAATCCAATTAAAATCATCTGCATTGCAACGAAACCGGACATAATGTTAAAACGAGAACCAGAAGCGGCATCTTTTAAAGAGTAAGCTCCCATTAAACTTGTATCAAACAGAGCTGTCGCTTCGTTTGCAAACGGCTGTAATTTCGCTAATTCTTGTCTTGCCGAAACAGAAGGATGGTCGAACACTCTATTCTTATAAATAAATGAGTTTGTAAATTTAGATATATCCGCATGCATACGTCTTTGTTCTTGCAGCATAAATAGATTCGGATGTGTCTCGCACTTGTTTACGGATTGGACAATCCCTGCATGATAAAACATATCTTCTCCTAACCACTTTCTAACAAGCTCATGATTTGCCATCGCAATTGGTGGCAACTGTAAAAAATCACCACAAACGACAATTCGCTTACCAAGAGAAGCAGCTAATGCGATTTGTGGTACATATGTCATACTCACTTCATCTACAACAACTAAGTCAAATGTTCGTTCATAAATAAGAGAATCAATTGCACACTTAGATAGTGTCGCACCTATTACCTTTGCATTTTCAATATATTCTCTTTCTACTTCTTTAATTTTCGCTCTTTGTTTTCTAAGATCTCCTTCAATTTCTTGCATACGCTTTTTATCAGAAGCAGTTGCCTTATAAGATAAGATTTTTTGACGAAGATCTTGACGCATTTCTTCTAAATAAAGCTTTTCTTCTCCCCATGAGCCATTCGTTGTTTCCACTAATCTAGAAGCAAGCAACGTTTCATGGTTACGTATATGTTCATGTTGACTAAATCCATACCGGACGATTTCCCCTGGTGTCCATTTTTCTTTTTTTTCTATTTGCTTTGTAACCTCACTCATTAATACATCAACCGCTGCATTACTATGAGCAAGTACAAGTACTGATTTTCCTTTTTGATAGTGCGCTGAAATAATACGTGATAAATTATAAGATTTTCCTGTTCCCGGTGGGCCCCAAACATATGTCGTCGGATTATAAAAAGAACGATATGCCAGTTCATTCTTCGGATTTTTCATCTTTTCTATATGCTTTGGCGTACTTTTTCCATCTAAAAGACGCTTTACGCGTTGACGTTTTTGTTTATCTTTTCGTATTTCTTTCAATCGCTCTTGCAATTGCTCTAATAACTGCCATGGTTCACTATATAAAATTGCTTCTCTTATTTCGCCTTGTATATAATCATTTAATTTCAGTTCGATTTCTAATCCATGTACAGATAGCACTTCTCCTGTTGCTTCCTCACCATCAAATTCAATCCGAATGGGTGTACCATCAGGTAAGCTTACTTCCGAAATAAGCTGAAATACATACACCGTACTCTCATAATCTGTATATAAAAAACGGCCATTTATAATCGATAATTTACTGCCGCCTATCGTTTTCCAATGTTTAATTTCATATACTAACGCCTGATGCCACTCTTTCATCGTTTCCGTTAATGAAGGAGCTTGCGAAGTTGTATTCATACTAATGTCTCCTTCCTTCTCTCCAAACATACTTTCTCACTATATCATATAACACGATAAAATTTGTAAGGTTTTTATCTTGCTTATTTTCTTAATTTTCAATATTATGATACATATGAAATTTACGGAAAGAAGATATCAATATGCCAGTAAGAAGAATCGAACACGTCGGAATCATGGTTGCAAACTTAGAAACGTCCCTTTCCTTTTATGAAGAAGTAATTGGACTAAAGCTTATCAAACGTATGGGACATCCAGACCCAAACTTAAAGCTTGCTTTTTTAGTGTAGAAGAATCACAAGAAACAATTCTTGAATTAATTGAAGGCTATAATCCTTCTCTTCCAGCAGAAGGAAAAGTGCATCATATTTGCTTTAAAGTAGACTCTCTAGAAGATGAAATTGAAAGACTGAAGAAGTTAGGAGTAACTTTTTTATTAACAGAGGAAATTGAAACATTACCTGATGGAGAATGGATTGAGTTTTTTGAGACGGAGTGATAAAGTAAAGCTTTTATCAGTAAGGGCATTCATTCCCTCACTTATTTATTTATGGAGGTGAACCGATACATTGAATCAAACAGACATTCAACTAGGAAACATACATGGTCTCTTATTACAGCCCACAAAACAGGATAAAAAAATAACAATCGTTTTCTATCATGGATGGGGATCTAGCATTTATCATCAAATCTTTTTAGGTACCATCTTAACTAACTTTGGATATACCGTAATTATTCCAGAAATTATTTATCACGATTCACGGACAGCTTTAGAAAATCATTTTTCTAAACCGATAATGGAACAATATTTCTGGAAAACCATTTTGCATACTGTTAAACATGATATAAATGATTTATTTACTAGTATCTATGAGAGTGAATACTGCTTAGGTCATAAAATTGTAGTTCTCGGAAGTTCAATGGGTGGATTCATATCCTCAGGAGCTTTTATCAAAGATTCAAAAATTGATGCACTTATTAATATAAATGGTTCAGGAGCTTGGATAACTTCTGAAGAGATTTTTCAAAAGCAAGGCTCAAATATCGCCAATGAAATTCATATGATTAGAAAAATGGATCCTATTCAATTTATCGAACGCATTCATAATCGACCTATACTATTATTACACGGGGCAAGTGATGCTGTTGTCTCGCCTCTTGGACAACAAACATTTTGTGAAAAAGTACAATCACACCATCAAGATACAACAGCTAACATTACATTTATGCTATACCAAAATATCAATCATTCTATAAGTATTCCAATGATTGAAAAAATAGTAAACTGGTTAGATGAGCAATTTGTTCTTTATAGCTAATTAAGACAGACAAGTAAAGCTTACATAAAAAATCAGCACCACTTATTTTGGTGCTGATTTTCTTACATATTAGGAAAATAGTGATGTATTCGCATATAACGCCGGAGAACCACCTGAATGTACAAATAGAATGTTATCTTCTTTCTTAAATGTACCTTTTCGAATTAGGTCGATCAGTCCAGCTACTGCTTTCCCTGTATATACTGGATCCAGTAAAACCCCTTCTGTTTTTGCTAAAAGCTGAACAGCTTCTACCATTTCAGGTGTTGGTAAAGCGTATCCTGGTCCAACGTATTCATCAAAACATGTCACGGCCTCACGCGGAATACTGTTTAGAATACCAACATGCGCTGAAGTTTCTTGCACAAGCTTACATACCTTTTCTTCTTGTTCAGCTTTCCCGCGGCTCACATTCATTCCAATTACCGGAATCCCTGTTTGTCTTCCATAAAATCCAGTGATCAAACCAGCATGCATGCCCCCGCTGCCACTTACACAAACAACCGTATTGAAATCTATCCCTTGCTCAAACGATTGAGCCATAATTTCCTCTGCACATGCAATATATCCCATTGCACCGGTAGGATTGGATCCTCCAACTGGAATGACGTATGGTGTATGCCCTTTTTCAGTTACTTCTTTGGCCACTTTTTGCATCTCATCCATAAGGTCAGTTCCGTTTGGCACAACGATTACATTTTCAGCACCTAATAAATGATATAAGAAGTAATTCCCATTAAAATCTGGTTTTTCTTCTGGTTCAAGTCCTTCTTCTAATACAAGAATGCATTTCATTTTCTCTTTTACCGCAGCTGCTAATGTTAATCGGCAATGATTGGACTGAATACCGCCAGCAGTAATTAACGTATCTGCACCTTTCGCCTGTGCATCCGCCACAAGGAATTCTAATTTTCTTGTTTTATTTCCACCAGCTGTTAAACCAAGTAAATCATCTCGTTTAAAATAAATAGAAGGTCCTCCTAGGACTTCAGAAAAGTGATTTAATTTTTCAATTGGCGTATATGATTCTGTATATTTTTTTCTAGGGAATTTTGCTAAATTCATACTAACTCTCCTTATTTACTCTTTATCTAAAATTAAAATAGTAATTCAAATATCCATCAAGCATTATCTGTTCACTAATCATAACTCTTACACTTTTATTAGAAAAGTCTTCAGTAACCAAACAATCCTAATGGATTTTTAGCCTGAATTATTTTCAGGAAACATTTCTCAGTATACTTGATTCATTGTAGTAAAGCGACTCTAATGATTTAAAAAACATGATTTCCCCTAACATTTCACTTACTTTTTTATAAACGCACAAAAAAGAGCTTTATCATAACATAAAAGCCCTTTTTATATAGAAGATATACATTATTACTTTCATACTACTTTTCTAAACTATTTATTAGCTGAAAAATGAACAATCCGTGTTAAACCTGGATGTAAATTCCTTTCTCCTTTATGGCGCACATATACCGTTTGATCCCCTTCAAATTTTGGAGGATTCCCCGCATTATATGTATGACATTCGTTTGTTCCTTCTATAGAATATTCCATGTACTCTGTTGCACCGACAAGAATATTCTTTTTATCATCAGCTATTACATCGAGTTCCATTTGCGTCATTTTCCCATCATGAATAGATCGCTTTATCACGCTGCAGACAGCGTTCGCAAAATAAAATTGTGCCCAGAGAGCAGCATTTAAAATCCACGATATAACATGTCGGTAAGTTATATCCCTTAATAGGGGACTTAAGGTTTGATGAAGGGAAACTCGAAATAGGTTTCCTTGCTTTATCTTTGTTAACCTGTTAATAAAGTACTTTTTCTTTTTATCACTAATTTATACACTATAAAGACGAAAATTCCAAAGATAAGAGTTGAACAGGCTGGTAAAATCTTATCATTTGGCACGTATACGCTCCAAAAAGAATTCATAAGTGCATGGAAAACTAGACACATAAAAATACTTTTAGTTGCATTATAAATTGTAGTATATATGAAGGATACGGCAATTATCGTGATTATAAAGTATATAAAATTTATTTGAGACTGGTTAGTGCCTGGAATGAACCATAACGGCAGGTGCCAAACAGCCCATATTATGCTCACAATCATGGTGCTTAAAAATGAAGAAAACCTTTTTTGAAGTGCAGGTTGCAAGAATCCCCTCCATCCGATTTCCTCAACTCCACCACCAATAATCATTGGAAAATTAAATAATGCAACGTATAATGGCTTTTGCATCGTTTCCCCACCAAATAGCGTTGGCAGATAACAGCTAATAAAAGCTAGAACAATGAGCAGAATATACCATGCAAAATGATGTTTAGCGTTAACAATGTTTTTGATAAAAACTCTAAACTCCTCTTTTGATCCATATTTTTTCTTTAAACTAATTGCACTAATTGCTGGCATGATACCTCCGAAAACAAACAATATCATTGCTAATGGAGTACCGAATGTGGTAATGTCCCATTTTATCAAGCTAATTAATAGTGCCCAGAGTATCCATGTAAATATGAACGTGCATATTAAGTATCGTTTCATATCATTATTCATATACCTATCCCTCTTAGATTTTAAAATGAATATAGCTTGGTACATAAAAAGATTCATATGTATTATAAACGTTTATTCCTACTGTATTTTATAACTTCTGAATATGCGTATCCTTAAAATCCGTTTGATATTTAAGACCACATCCGAACAGACGATCCATTCCAATATGAGCTGTCCAAATTAAGCCGATCATAAGAGTCACATCTGATTTTAGAAATAAACCGATCAAAACCAGTAATATTGATACTATGTAAGTATGAAACAGGTTATAAATCTGCGCACCAATACGATTATTAATAAGATATGCTAGCATTGAAACATCAGGTACTAAAAGCAACAAGAAGAATATTAACCAGCTAAACTCATTTAATGCATATATATAAATGGTCGCTATTAAGACAATAAGCCCTTCCATACGTATGATTTTTTTCTCCATATTTTATCCTCCTCCCTTATAAATAACAGAATAATAAGACTATTATAACATTTAATTCCAAAACCAGTCTAAACGAATTATCATGTACAAAAAAGCACAGGAATCCACCCTGCGCTTTTTCTTATACTACCTATACTAACTTTCCGTCACGTAATGTTAAGATGCGATCACATACATCCAGCATTCTTTCGTCATGTGTAATCATAATCGCTGCTTTTTGACTTTCTTTTACTTCTCGTTTCATCATTTCGACAACTTCGCGCCCACGTTTTGAATCAAGGCTTGCTGTTGGTTCATCCGCTAATATTAAATCTGGATTATTCATGAAAGCACGAGCAATTGCAACCCTTTGTTTTTCTCCGCCAGATAATTGATTTGGATAATGATTTTTTCTTTGAGATAATCCAAATGCAGCTAACAAATGATCCACACGCTTTTCGGATTCTTTTCGGTCTTCTTTCTTTAATTTTGCAATGTAGAGTAATTGTTCCTTTACATTTAAATAGGGAACAAGATTTGCAAACTGAAAAATGAACCCGATTTTTCTTAAACGAATATCTGTCATTTCCTTTTCTGATAAACGCGTAATATTTTGTTCACGAATGTAAATGTTTCCTTTTGATGGTGATAATAACGCACCAGCAATTGATAACAAAGTACTTTTCCCTGATCCAGAGGGACCAACAATACCGATAAACTCTCCCGCCTTCACATCAAGTGAAATTGGATGTAGAGCAGTTACTTCGGTATTTCCTTCTCCGTACACTTTACTTACTTCCTCTAATTTTAATAATGAAGTCATTACATGCCACCTCCAATTGCTTCTAGTGCATCAACTTTTAACACTTGATATAAGGAAATAAGTGTTCCTAGAATACTAATGACAATAAAGATTCCTGCATATTGGCCAATCATTGTCGTTGTTAATAAAAATGGCATGCTTTCTGGCAAAATCTTTTGCAATCCTTCTACTAATACAATACTTATCCCCATTGCAACAACAGATAAGAATAATGCTTGCACAACTAAAGTATTTGCTAAATACGAATTTTTCGTTCCAATTGCTTTTAATACACCTAATTGCTGCGTTTTTTGTAATGTAATGACATAGAAGAACACACCGATTAATAAAGCAGCAATCACAAGCAAGAACGCAATAATCATTGTTAATGTTCCTTGTTCTTCTTTATACCCTGGAATACTTTGAAGAACTTCTTTTTTCTCAATCACATGTGCATTTTTCACTTCTTTATCAGTACGAAGTGCAATTGCGCTATAATCCTTTTGATTTGGCTGCGCAATTTGTCCCCATACATCTTGATTCACATAAACAACAGGTGTGTGACTAAACATTTGATCTTTCGTAAAGCCAACGATTTTGAATTCCTTTTTCGAAACTGGATCGATAATTGTATCGCCAATATCTATGCCTTTTTCTTTAATCGATTCGTCAGCAACCATTTCATCTTGTGCTGTTCCTAATGCATTCCCTTTCACAATCTTTGGTTCCAAGAACGTGTCACGTTCACTTGCAAAAATTGCAATATCAACCTTTTTTGAACTATCCTTCTTTTCATACGTAGAAACCTTCACATGAAATGGCACAGCATCTTTTGCATCTACTTGCCCTACTACATCATCCACATCTTCTTTCTTTATTTGTGAACGGAGTAATTTATTTTCTGCATCATCTGCTAATACAAATTTTGTTGCATCCATATTTTGAATTGATGATGCATTATCATACGATAAACCATTTGCTAATCCAGAAATCACAAGAACTAAAAATGATAATAAAATCATGATGAGCCCGATTAATCCATATCTTAATTTTGATTGTTTTAATTCACGCAGAGCTAGAAACATTTCGCTCGCTCCTTCCTATTTCTTTCTATGTGCTCATCTTAAAAAAGAAATATGAACGGAATATGAACAAAAGATTACAATCAAAAATTTACCATTGAATGAAATGTATTGGATTCAAGCCCATAGTTTCATTAACGATTTCTATAATGAGGTTGAATATATCCTAATTGTATTCCTTTTGTTACAGCTTCTAATGAAGATGAAACATCCAATTTATCAAACATATGTTGAATATGGTTTGAAATTGTGCGTTCACTAGCATATAACATAGTAGCAATTTCTTTACGCTTATATCCACCACATAGTAACTGTAAAATTTGTTTCTCACTATCGGTTAATTCTTCAACATAGTCCATAGACATTGGAAAATAACAAATACCTTCGTTAATTTTAATTAAAATTTCCAACAACTTATCTGGCATAATATTTTTATTAATAAAGCCACTTACACCAATTTTTTGAGCTTCATATCGATAAACAGGCAAATCATAGCCTGTTAATATAGCTATTTTCGTGTCACATTTACTATCTAAAATAGTTTTTGCTATTTCTAAACCATCTTCGCTACTAATATTGCTTAAATTTATATCTACTAAAATAATATCTGGCTTAAACTCATTAATGATTGTGATAACATTTCCAACATTTTGTAATGAATAGAATTCATCTATCTCAGGATAATCTTCTAAAGCTATCTCCAAACTTTTTGAAAACAAAGCATGGTCATCTATTAATAAAATATTGATAGGAATCATCTCCTTTCATAGGAATAAAAATATCAATACATAAACCAGAAGGATTACATTCTGAAATTGTCATGTTACCGTTTAACAAAAACAGTTGTTCTTTAATCGAATTCACCCCCCTATGTTCATTAGGAATATGCTTCTCATTTCCCATACCTATCCCATTATCTTTTACTATAAGCTCTATTTTGTTATTTTCTTGTGTCAAACTCAAAACTAACTTAGAACATTTAGAATGTTTGAACGCATTTGTTACTAATTCTTTTAAAATTCGATATATAACAAGATTATAAGGTTCAACTAAGAATAAATTATCATTACAATTAAAAGATATATCAATATTTTTCATTCCGTATTTTTGCTGGATCATCTCAAGCAGATTACTATAATTCTTTTTTAATGTGAGTGTCTTTAATAACGTTGGGTGGTATTCTTGCATTTGTACACGTATAGACTGGTTTAAGTCATCTAGCGTTTTTACTATCATTTCATGAATTTCTTCTTTATTAGATTTATTCATCATATTTTTAACTGCTAATATATCTTGTAATATTTCATCATGCAGATAATCAGAAAATTCACTTTTCAACCTCTCCTCTTTAGCTATCTGTAAAAGATTTTGAACGTAAGAGCTTTCTGGCAAGGGTTTAGGTTCTTCTGCATCCACATTTAAGATCGTATCTTTTATGTCTTGAAATAATAATGTGAAATAAAGAAGAACAAACCAAAAAATCGTATGTATAATGACAAAATAGGTAATCATATTAAATTTAAACAACAGCCCAAGCGAACTAATAAAAACAATAAAACATAAAAACATGAATATCATTTTACCTTCCTTTAAAAGAAAATATTGCTTCATAAATGTATGGCTTTTAAAAGCAATCGCATGAATACTAAATAAGGGTAGCAGGATCACGATATACCACCCTAAATTACTTAAATATTCGGGGCTTCCTGCAAACAACATAGCATATACAATAAAGAGAGCGATAAGAATAGCAACAGATTTAAATAACTGCTTTTTTTCGCTTTTGAAGATAAATTTAATTCGTTCTCGATTTTTCAAAAACAGAAAAATAATACAAATAAAACTAAAAATCCATTGACATGAAAATAGAGCGGCAAATATTTTATCGTTTGTCAATTTCGCAACCAATGTTAATACACATGTAATCTTTAAAATCCAGTCTGTCTCTTTTTTATAAGCATAAATAGAATCTTGGAAAAAGAACAAAAGCAAAAATTGTACTGTCTTATATAGAATTACTACACTAAGTAGTATACTTAGTGTATAAGAAATTTGACTCCCGTTAAGCGTAAGTAAAAATTGCCATGAAGCAAAAAATAGCAATTTGGAGAATTTTGATAGCGTGTTATTTTCTTTTATGTTTACAAAACTAATATATGCCCCATATATGACCATTATTGTTATAAACGTTAGTGGAAGTAACTTTGCTGTTCCTGCAATCTTACCTTGCAAAAATTCATAGCATAAAAAAATAATCATACAAAGTTGATTCATTAAAATAAAGATTTGTTTTTGCTCATAGTATTTTTTCATAGACTCACTTACCTTTACTAGATTACATACAGATAAAGCTGATGTTTGTTTATTATCATCAGCTTTATCTGTAAATTTTTACTTTTTATCGTTAAATATAATTTTATAGCATGCTCTTTTTGTTAACAAATAATAAATGATATAAACCACAGTAAAAATAATTAATGCAAAAAGAATAGGTAATATAAAGGCACTACCTTTTCCTAATAAATCGTCCATTAAAGCAGTTTTGTATGCCACCAGTGCAAAAATACTATGCGCTGCCCCTAATATATAAGGGATGCTAAATAACGTAAAGATTTCTTTTCTTATTATCCTTTTTATCTTTTTCTTGTTATATCCCATTCTTTGTAAAATTGTAAATTCATTTTCATTTGACATTATACTCGAAAGATTATGGAAATAGAGTATGCTACCTGTTGCAATAAAAAAGATGATAGTGACAAAGCTAATGAGCAGGAATGTTGAGCTATTCTGCTGGATAATGTAATCATTTTTTTGATAACTACTTGTAAAATAGATATTATCTTTAAATAGTGGAGCTAAGTTTTCATAAACTTCTTTGTTATCTCTCATATCTGTTCCGTTAATGCTCATCATAGTCTTTTCTGGAAGCCCTAATGCTTTTATTTCTTTGTAAAGTTTGTCAGAAATAATAAGGGTTCCTACACTATTCGCAAATCCAATTGGGTTAAGTAATGTAGTCTCTTTCACTTTCACATCCACACTCTTTGTAGATGTTAAGTTCAAAGTATATGTATTCTCTTTATCTAACTTTTCTTTTTCAGGCCTATATTTCACTAAAATACTTTCATGTTTAGCTAAATTCTCAAATTCTACATTTTTCCCTTGAAAATTTATTAGATCCCTGTAATCCGACTCAGAGATTAGATCAAATCCATGTTCTTTCTTCATACTATATTCTTTAGGCAAATTTTCAGAAGAGGATGCTCCTTGAATAATAGTCGTTTCTTTGTATTTCATGTTTTCTTTTCCGACAGTATCTTGCACAGCTTTAATTGCTTTATTAGCCGATTCTTTATCTTCCAACGGGAACTCAATAGCTGACGGTACGATACGTTCTGTAGCAGCAATTGGATAGTAAAGCGTTAGTATAGTGGCGCCAAATATAGCCAAAGTTCCTGCAGCTAATAAAGTTAACAAAATTAAAGTCTTTGCCTTCGAACGGATTTTAAATATAAAGTTTGGAATGATAATAATATTCGATTCCTTATAAAACCATTTTTTCTTTTTCTTCAATTTTTGAATAGCAAAAGGTAAAAAGGAGTGAATAAAGAAGATTGTCCCTAATACCACACTTAACATTGTTAAAAGTGCGATTGGTGAAAACCCTATCGTTTTCCACAATGATTCGGTTCCTCTTATAATATCAATAGCTAAGAAATAGCCTACCAAAATCAAGAATAGTCCTAATAGGGATAAAGCTGTACTAACTTTCATCTGCTTTTCTTCCTTTTTCTCCATACATACCAAAGTAAGTAAGGAACTTTTTCGAAGGATTATCCAGTTTGATAAGAATAAGACAGTCAAAACAGCAAATATAAAAATAAAAGTGAATAGTACCGAATCAAGATTAATTAATGGCACTTCAGAAGTATTAATGTTTAATTTTAGTACTTTGACTATCACCTCAATAATTCCTTTATGAGCAACAGCACCCAGCACGATACCTACAATTAGAGCAGTAAAAGAAATTATAATATTTTCAAAGGTTAATAATTTTACCATGGTTGACTTTCGATACCCCAAGAGCGAATAAATTCCCAGTTCTTTCATTCTTTTTTTCATAAAGAAAGTATTGGAGTATGACATATAGAATAGTACAAATGCCATAACGAAGATTGCCACCGTTCTCGACATTGTTTCTACTCTACCATCAGACGAAATCTTTTCCATGATAATATCGTTCATGGAAAAAGAAATAAAGGCGAAAAACACCATCAAAACAAAAGCCACTGAAACGAAATAGAACGAATAGAAGGAAAAGTTATTCTTCAGATTCTTTGTTGCTATTGTTAATAATCCCACAGTCATGCCTTCCTTTCACACTCTTAGTTATATCGATTTTCATCAATTTTTGAGATTTCCTTTAATATCTCTTCAAAAAATTCTTTTCTACCCTTTTCGTTTCTTTTTAATTCTTTCAAAATATTCCCATCCTTGAATATTAAGATTCTACTTGAAAAACTTGCTGCATAAGCGTCATGGGTTACCATCAAAATTGTTGTATGAAGATCCTCATTAGCCTCTCTTAACTTTTGAAGCAGCTCTGTTGCAGAGTTTGAATCTAACGCGCCGGTTGGTTCATCTGCAAATAATATACTTGGCTGTTTCGCAATGGCTCTTGCTGCCGCAACCCTCTGCTTTTGTCCTCCAGAAAGTTGACTAGGGTACTTTGATAATTGTTCGAATATGCCAAAACGCTTTGCTAAACTTTCTATAGTCGATTCGATTTCGTTTGGAGATTTGTTTAACAGAGTAAGTGGCACAGCAACATTTTCCTGCACCGTTAAACTATCAAGTAAAAAATACTCTTGAAAAATAAAGCCTAAATGATCCTTCCTAAAATCCGCAGTTTTGTTAACATTAAGTGTTTTAATATTGACACCATTTATCAAAACATCTCCATCTGTCGGTGTATCAATAGTTGATAGTATATTTAATAAAGTTGTCTTTCCAGATCCTGAAGCACCCATAATACCAATAAATTCACCTGATTCAATATCAAAAGATACTTTATTCAGTCCAGGCAATTGATTCTTATTGTAAATTTTTGTAACATTTTTTGCGGATAATAATATATTCATCCTATTTGCTCCTTTCAATTTATTGATATATTAATTTTATTCTTCAATATATAAAGAAGCATGAGTAAAAAACGCAATCTTCTACTTACATTACAAATTCACTTTATTTGCCCTCCTGTTTAGCTGTCCCCTAGATAATGAACACTTTTAAAAAGTTGCCTATGCCTTCATGAAAAGATTAGTAAAACATTTTGGAGAACCAACTGTTCTCACTACAGACAAAACACCGGCATTACTTTGCGCATTTAACAAATTAAGAAAACAAGGATTTTATCAAACTACAATCCATTGTACAATCAAGCATTTAAACAATCTTATTGAACAGGATCATAGGCATGTAAAGAGACGTTTTGCTAAATCCGCAGGATTTCAAAATCTTCGTCATGCTTCACGTACGATAAAAGGTATTGAAACCATTCATGCTCTATATAAACAAAGGCGAAGTCTTCAAAGAGACTCCGCCTTTTCAACGTACAATGAACTTCAACAATTACTAGCTACTTCTTAAACATTGCTCCTCATTTACCAACCTGTTTATGCTTTTTTCAAACTTTGCAACAGAACCACTCGTTTGGTTTTTTTGACAATATCCAAACGTTATTATAAAATGTTTATATATGTGTAAACGAAATAAATTTATGTTTATTTATATTCATAAGAGATAGGAAATGTTAATAACAATAAAGAAATGGGTATACCACCAACAAAGAGCTGCAAAAAGAATGGAACCAGTACGGCAAAGATGCTTTCATGATTGACATACTAGAAAAATAGAAAAGAAGAATTATTAGCTCTTGAAGAAAAGTTACAACCATATGGAGAACGGGGTTATAACCAAAAATAGTCTTAAAAAGGGGAGAAAATTATGGAACAAAGAAAGTATCCAGTAACACCTCAAGATCGAATGAATTATATATTAGGTCTTTATTCGGCAAATCAACAAATTAATGCAGTTCTTTATTTTCCTGTAGGTATATCAAAGAACATACTTGAACAATCAGTAAGGATAACGTTACAATTGCAGCCGGTTTTGAACAGCCGTTTTGTAGAAAGTGATATTCCTTACTGGGAGGAACATTCATCTGGTACTAACTCACCTATTTGTCTTTTTGCAGAAGGAAATGATCAAGAACTTGAAATGATGGCAATAGATTTTATTAAGGAATCTGGAGATCGTATTCAGGGGTCTATGGTTCAAACAAAATTATTACGAGGCACTACAACAAATATGTTAGTGGTGAAATTATCCCATCTATGTTCAGATGGTGCAGGAGTCAAGGAATATATTAATTTGTTGGGAGCAATTTATACTCAACTTTACCTGGGAAAATCTAAGGATCAAATTATAAAGGAATTTGGTGAGGGGAATGAGAGTTTTCGTGATCAATCACCTGTTTTCAAATATGCTGGAATACCAGACGTAAAAAGTGCCTATCGTCCTAACCAAGAACAACAGGCATCGTTATGGTCTTTTCCATCTCAACCGAACAAAAATATATACCCAAAAATGTCGGTACGGCGGTTGAGCCATGAGCAAACTCTACGTCTAATCCAATGGACAAAAGTACAACAGGCTACCTTGAATGATGCAATCATGACTGCATACTTCCGAGCTTTATCACGTTTCACTGTGTATGCAGAACCTCGCACCGCAGAAAAAATGATCGGTTTAACAATTGATTTACGCCGATATCTTCCTAATCATACAACTGGTGCTATTTGCAACTTATCCGGTATGGAAATGCCAGTGATTAAAATGGAAGATGATGAATCATTTAATCAGACTCTAGCTCGAGTCAAACAATCAATGGATAAAATAAAATCTCAAAATCCAGGTCTTTCTTCAGCAGCAGGAATGGAGCTACTGGCAGGTATAAAGCTATCTGCGGTGAAAGAAATGTATAAGCAGCAATACGAACAGGCTTTACAGATGGGGATGGCATTGCCGTTACTTACAAATTTCGGGGTGATAGCAGATGAACCTATTAAGTTTGGTGAAGTTCAAGCTGAGGACGGGTATATGACATCACCTATTATGTATGCACCATTCTTTACAATGGGGGCAAGCTCTTATAATGGAAGACTTACATTTACGATTGGTTATCATACGCCGGATACATCAAAAGAAAAAGTAGACCAATTTTTAGAAAGTGTGGTTAATCAACTATCATAATTGTAATAATCATTACGTAATAGGGGTATCACCCCACGCCCAACAAGCTAAGCTTGTATAAGTTTAATTTTACGTGAGATTTTTCTTTTTTCTAAAAGAGAGTTTTGGCTTAAAGAAGATAAATTTTTAATGGATTATTGCCATGAATATATTGATAAAGTTCATCAATATATTTGTAGAAAGGAGGAATTAAAATGAAGAAAGATGATAATAAGATTGGTCACTTTACATCTGAAAAAGGAAAGGAAGACTTTCAAATTGCCTACGATGAATCAATGGCACTTCTTCCAAAGCCTAACGATACGAGAGATATAAAAACTAAATATGGCACAATTCGTGCTTATTACTTTACTAAAGAGGAAAACAAACATAAGGAACCAATACTCTTACTCCCTGGACGTGGTGCATCTACTCCAATGTGGGTACCCAATTTAGAAGGGCTAAGGGAGAAAAGGCCTGTTTACACGATAGATTTACTCGGTGAACCTGGAATGAGTGTGCAAACGAAGGTGATTGAAAACCAAAAACAACAAGCAGAATGGTTAAATGAAGTAATTGAGGGATTAGGTTTAGAAAAAGTGCATATCGTGGGTGTCTCCATTGGTGGTTGGACAACAATGAATTTGGCCAGATATAATCCAGAGCATATTGCTACGGCTAGTTTATTGGACCCAGTCTTTGTATTTGCGCAAATGCCCATAAAGATGATTCTAGCATCTATTCCAGCTTCCGTCCCTATTGTACCTAAGTTTATAAGAGAAAAGATGTTAAGCTATGTATCTGGAGGAGCAGAAACAAATGACGATGAGCCTATCGCTAAATTAATCGAGTCGGGTATGCGTAACTATAAACTTAAAACGCCAGCGCCTGATCTATTTAGTAAAGAAGACTTAAAAAATATCAATGTTCCAGTGCTTGCATTAATGGCTGAAAAAAGTACAATGCACAATTCAGTAAAAGCAGTTGAAACTGGGAAAAAATATGTTAAAGATATCGATATAGTTAACTGGAAAAATGCATCTCACGCAATCAATGGTGAGTTCTCTAACGAAGTTAATGCCAGGATCCTTGATTTTGTAGAAAAACATTCTAATGACAACTAAGTTGAAAATGGAAAACATGTTGTAATAACAACTTTACATTATCACTTTCATTTTTCATAATCGGTATAAAAAAGGGACAGATTGATTTACGGAATCATTCTGCCCAAAATCAAAAAGAGTTCATCCACAAAGTGTTTGGACTTATAGCATAAAATACGATTTCACTAGGAATCTACTATTATCCGCGTTCTTCTTCATATATTTGCACCAGAACCGAAAATGACGTACCCATTTCCAAATGGCTACTTCCAACAATCTACCTCAAATGATTTACATATTTTCTTTTAACATTTTTATCATTTTATCTTATAAAAAAAGACTGATTTAAAGATTTCCTCTTCAAATCAGTCCTTCTCATCATTTCGGTAATTCAATTCGAAATGTCGTACCTTCCCCTCTTATACTCTCCACTGAAATTTCTCCATGGTGCAGTTCAACAATTTTTTGCACAATGGATAAGCCTAAGCCACTTCCTTCCACATTACGAGCCCTCGCTGTATCCACCTTATAAAACCGATCAAAAATCCGCTCTACTTCTTCTTGCTCCATACCAATCCCGCTATCTGAAATTGAAATCACTACACTCGCTTCTAATTCTTCTACGGCAAATCCAATCGTTCCACCACTATCTGTAAACTTAATACTATTTGTAAAGATATTTGTCCAAACTTGATGAAGTAAATTTTCATCGCCTCTTACATTTATGCTAGGTACGTCAAATTCAACCGCTATGTCTTTTTCACGCCATTTCCATTCCAACATAAAAATGACATCTTTCATTTGTTTGTGCACATCAAATTCTTTTATTTGAAGAACCTTTTCCTCTTTATCTAAAGAAGCAAGCGTAAGTAACTGCTTACATAAACTAGACATCCGCTTACTTTCACCCTCAATAATTTGTAAATAACGTTTTCTTTCATCTTCTGTCATCTTTTCTGACTGTAGAGTTTTAGAAAAACCTTGAATCGAGGAAAGTGGAGATTGAAATTCATGAGACACGTTAGAAACGAACTCTTGTCTCATTTGATCTAACTCTTTTATACTTTTTGTCATTTTTTTAAAACTCGTAGATAATGTTCCAATCTCATCTTTTCGCCCTTCTTCTAATTCAATATCATATTCACCATTCGCAATTTTTTGCGTCGCTTTTGTAAATATGCGAATCGGACGAACGATATACCGCGCTGCGATTGCAATAAAAACGATACTTAATACAACAATAAATCCAAGCAATACCGCTAAGAAAATCCTCATTTCACCGAATTGTTGCTGAATATCAGGACGAATAAATAAGGCATATTGCTTATCACCATGTTTCAGCGGAACCCCTACGCTATTAATTAATTCATTATCAAAAAAGCCTGTTATAAATAGACGAGTTGGATAGGTAGAAACACCATTGTATGTTTTCCCTTGTAAGACTTTGTCAATGGTAGCATCACTAATCTTTATAGTCCGAAAAGCATTTCCAATTCGTTTCCCCTGTTTTTGATCATCTACTACATAAATCTCATAACCTAATTTCGCAATAGAATGTAAATACTCATCCTTATTTTCCTCAGTCTGTTTTTCATATAAATGTTTTACTTCCTCAGCGTAACGTAAAATCTTTTCACTATTATACGGTTTTAATTTCACTTGATAATAAACATTGGTTAATAAAAAACCAATGATGCTACTAAGAAGCATAATCCCAATCGTAATCAATGCAAATCTAGAATAAAGTGACTTCATCTTATTTCAGCTCCAACTTATAACCAAGTCCACGTACCGTTTTAATTTGAAAATCATCTGTTCGTTTTGAAAAACGATCTCGAAGACGTTTAATATGAACATCGACTGTCCGTTCATCTCCTTCAAAGTCCATCCCCCAAACAAGTTCAATCAACTCTTCTCTTGAAAACGTTCTTCCAGGATACCCTGCAAGTTGTGATAACAATTCAAATTCCTTTAAAGGAAGTAAAATCGTTTGGTCATTACATTTTACCTCAAAGCTTTTTCTATCAATCGTTGTTCCGTGAAGCGTGATAACGTCCGCACTCAGCATTTGATAACGACGAAGTAAAGCTTTCATACGGAAAATAACTTCCGCCGGTTCGAATGGCTTTACAATATAATCATCTGTTCCTGAAATAAATCCTTTTTCTTTATCCACCAATTGATCTTTAGCAGTTAATAAAATAACAGGTATATCATGATACTTTCTAATTTCTTCGCACAAAGTATATCCGTCAATAAATGGCATCATGATATCGACAACGGCCAGGTGAATATTTTCTTTTTCTAATATGGATTGCGCTACCTTTCCATCCTCAGCTTCAAAAACTTTATAGCCTTCCTTTTGTAAGTGGTAATGTAATAATTCTCTAATATGCCCGTCATCATCCGCTAATAAAATATGTATCATATTCGTTAAATCCTTCCTTGTTTATCCTTCTACACTATTACATTAAGAAACAATTGTGTTTTTTGCAAGAAAAAGCCCGCATTTAAAATTAAATATATACAAATATTAACAAATATTACAAATGAAAGCCTGCACCTTCGATTACTAAGTAATTTTCGATACAGGCTTTTTTATTTAACCCTAGCTCTCCGTTCGTTAAGCTGTAAAACCCGAAAATCCGCTTGTTTGTAGGAGCTAAAAAGACCGAGCAAGACGGAATCCAAGGTCCTCAATGTAAAATGTCGGATGGCTACGACGACGACACGAAGCCCCACACCCCCTGGCCTCTTCAGCCCAGCTACCTCCTCGGAAAATTCGGTAGGATCCGTACACTTGTTCATCATATAAATCAAAGCACCACTCCCAAACATTCCCTAACATATCATATAGACCCCATGCATTCGGTTCCTTTCTTCCTACTTCATGGATTTTGCCCCCTGAATTTTCATTGTACCAGGCAATCTTATCAAGCTCTCCATATCTATAACCAGTAGTCCCTGCTTTACATGCATATTGCCACTCTGCTTCTGAAGGAAGTCGATAACCGTCAGATTCCCAATTACAAATAATGTTTTCACCATCATTACTTATAGAATAACACTCTTTCAGTCCAGCTTTCTGTGAAAGTAGATTACAAAAAGAAATTGCATCATTCCAAGAAATATTAACAAATGGTTTTAGATCTCCGTCAAAAGAATTGGATGACTTATTTGTAATAGCATAGTATAGATCCATAGTTACAGGATACCTTGCAAGAAGAAACGGTCTTATTTCAACTTTCCATTTGCTTTTTATTCTATCGTCTCTTAATTCTATTTCTCCCCCTGGAATTTTCACCATCTGATTGTCAATGTAACTCATTATTTCATTTGACACTCCCATTTCCTCCTAACAATCTTAATGCCGTAAATTTCATTACATCTAGAACCATTAGATCAATACAAAAATCATGTTGTTTTTGTAGATAACTACCTGTTATCCATTCATACAGCACAGGTACTACACTATAGAAGATGAAAATGGATAGAATGTGTTCATACTATTTTATGGTTGGAAGAGGAATTTCAATCAACTACGGTACTTTAGAACCTATCCCTTAATTGAAGAAAGAATAGTGTATAGCGTATTTTCATAAGTCGTCAATTATTACTATGTATCTTTAATTTGTACTTATAGTTTAAAAAAGATAGTAGGGATATTTAATCCTTACTATCTTTACTCCTAATCTTATGTCTTTTTGTTTAATTTAAAGAATGTATGAAAAGCCCACTACGAAGCTTCGGTTCAAACCAAGTGGACTTTGGTGGCATAACTTCCCCCGCATCAGCAATTGCTAATAAATCTTCCATTGATGTAGGATATAAAGCAAACGCTACTTTATAATCACCACGATTTACAAGGCGCTCTAGCTCCTCTAAACCTCGAATACCACCAACAAAATCAATGCGGCTATCTGCACGTGGGTCGTGAATTTGTAATACTTGACTCAATAAGTGATCTTGTAAAATAGAAACATCTAAACGTTTTACAACATCATAGGCATCAAATGTTTCTTCTTTCACAGTTAGTTTATACCACCCCTGATCCAAATACATGCCAAATGATTTTGGTTCAGTTGGTTTATATGGAGATACATAAGCTCTTTCTACATAAAAATAGTGTGAAATTTGCTGTAAAAATTGGTCCTGTGATAAACCATTTAAATCTTTCACAACACGATTATAATCCCAAATTGATAGTTCATCATGAGGGAATAAAACAGATAAAAAGAAATTAAATTCTTCTTCTCCTGTATAGTTCGGATATTGTTCCCTACGCATTAACCCAACTTTCACAGCAGATGCTGATCGATGATGTCCATCTGCAATATATAAGGAAGGAATCTCTTCGAATGATTCTACTAATGCAGAAATCGCATCAATTTCTGCGATTTTCCATATTACATGCTCCACACCGTCATCTGCAGTAAATTGATAAATTGGCGTGTGATTTTTTTGCCACGTTGCAATTAACTTTGTTACGTCTTCTTTCGCACGATATGTTGAAAAAATTGGACCTGTATTCGCATTACATATATCAACATGACGAATGCGATCTTGTTCTTTTTCATGACGGGTCCGCTCATGCTTTTTAATTGTATTATCAGTATACTCATCAATTGATGTACAAACGACAAGTCCAGACTGCGTTCTCCCTTGCATTGTTAATTGATAAATATAAAGACATGGCTCTTCATCTTGAATCAATACTTCTTCTTGCATTAAACGTTGTAGATTTTCACTTGCCTTTTCATATACACTGTTATCATATGGTGAAACAGCCGGATCTAAGTCTATTTCAGCTTTATCAATATGCAAAAAGGAATATGAGTTTCCCTTTACAACTTCTCTTGCTTCTTCACTATTTAACACATCATACGGCAGTGCTGCAACTTGTGCAGCTTTATCAGATACTGGACGAATTGCCCTGAATGGTCGAATTGTCGCCAAATCTCTCTCTCCTTTATACAATCATTCGAACAGCTACTACACCTGTGATTTTCTTTATGTTTTCAACTACATTTTCTTTAATTATATCATCAATTCCATTATCGATATCAATCATTGTATATGCAAAAGAGCCTTTACTACGGTTTATCATATCAGCAATATTAATATGATGTTCCGCTAAACATCCTGTAATTTGCCCCACCATATTCGGAACGTTTTGATGCATAATCGTAATTCGTTTCTTTCCGACATAAGGAAGTTCTACATTTGGATAATTTACTGAATTACGGATATTTCCTGTTTCTAAATAGTCTCGTAATTGACGAGCAGCCATAACTGCACAATTCTCTTCAGATTCATACGTTGAAGCTCCAAGATGGGGTGTTGCCGTTACATTTCTCATTTTTATTACATTTTCATTTGGAAAATCAGTTACGTAATGATTAATAATCCCTTCTTCTAAAGCTTTTGCTAACGTAACTTCATCCACAAGTTCTCCTCTTGAGAAGTTAAAGAGACGGACACTTTTTTTCATCGTTTGTATAGCATGTTCTCCAATTATCCCTCTCGTTTGATCCGTCAGTGGAATATGCAATGTAATATAATCACATGTTGCAAAGATTTCATCTAAACTAAATGCACGTTGTACATGTGTTGATAAGCGCCATGCTGTTTCAACAGATATATATGGATCGTATCCAACGACGTCCATACCAAGAGATAATGCGTCATTTGCGACAAGGGCACCAATAGCACCCAGTCCAATAACACCAAGTCGTTTTCCCGCTATCTCTGAACCAACGAATTGTTTTTTTCCTGCTTCTACAAGCTGCGGAACTTCTTCACCTTCTAATCCCGCTGTCCAACCAACCCCACTTATAATATTACGTGATGACATAATAAGACTGGCAAGAATAAGTTCTTTCACTGCATTCGCATTTGCCCCTGGGGTATTAAAAACAACGATACCTCTTTCTGTACAACGTTCTACAGGAATGTTATTTACACCAGCTCCTGCTCTTGCAATTGCCTTTAAATCTTTTGAAAATTCTTCTTGATGTAAGGAAAAACTTCGAAGTAGTATACCATCTGGATGTTCTAAGCCTTCTCCAACCTCATATCGCTCTCCACCAAAAATTTGCAAGCCCTTTTCAGCAATCTGATTTAATGTTTGAACGCGAAACATTTCCCCATCTCCCTATCTATTCTCTAGCTCAAAATCCTTCATGTAATCTACTAATTGTTGAACACCTTCTACCGGCATTGCATTATAAATACTCGCTCGCATGCCACCGACTGAACGATGGCCTTTTAATGTAACAAGCCCTAGTGTCTTAGCTTTTTGTAAAAATTGCTCATTTAAATCATTGGATGGTGTTGTAAATGGAATATTCATAAGCGAACGATATGCAGGATCAACCGGTGAAGTAAATAATTTTGATTCATCTAAGAAATCGTATAGAAGAGCTGCTTTTTTTCTATTTTGTTCTTCAATCGCGGATACGCCGCCCTGCTCCTTTAACCATTCTAATACTAGCTTCGTCACATAAATACTAAAGGATGGTGGTGTATTATATAAGGAATTATTTTTACTGTAAGTTTCATAGTTTAACATTATCGGACAAGAAGTATCCGCTTTACCAATTAAGTCTTTTCTAATAATTGCAATTGTTAGTCCTGCTGGTCCTAAATTCTTTTGTGCTCCTGCATAAATGAAACCAAATTTCTCTATATCGTATTCTTCAGATAAAATATTTGAAGACATATCAGCAATAAGTGGAATATTCTCTAATTTCGGCAATTGAACATATTTCGTTCCTTCAATCGTATTATTCGTTGTTATATGTACATAATCTAGTTCTTTCGGAATCATTGAAACATCAACATGTGGAATCGTTGAAAAATGATTTTCTTCCGATGAAGCAATAACTTCTACTTCTCCAGTTTTCTTAGCCTCCTGTAAGGCTTTCTTAGACCATGACCCTGTAAGGACATATCCAGCTCTTTTATGTTCATTCATTAAATTTAATGGAACCATTGAAAACTGTAACGATGCCCCTCCCTGTAAAAATAGCACGTCGTAATTCTCAGGAATGTGCATCAATTCACGAAGCAAGCTACTTGCTTCATCTATAATATTTTGAAACTCTGAAGACCGGTGACTCATTTCAATAACAGACATGCCTGTCCGGTTATAATTCAAAAGCTCCCTTTGCACTTTTTCTAAAACTGGCAAAGGGAGTATAGATGGTCCTGCCGAAAAATTGTAAACTCTCTCCATCAACTGTATGACCTCCCTGTTTCTATATTTATTAATTTTTAAACTTTCTGAATTATAACCTATATAAAATATACGGTCAATTTGTTTTGCTTTATTAGGGTGCAAGACGCAATGGAACCGTTTGCAGATGCATTTACTTTTATAAACATACAAAAAAGTGTTAAGCATTTTATCTCGCTTAACACTCCATTCATAAATTTATAAGAGCTAATTGTCCGTAAAGAACCGATCATAAATTTGATAAAGAGCAGAAAGACCAAAAAGCCAATAAATGGTATCAACAAGAGCTGGTGTAGAACCAAACCATTTCTCAACTACATTATAATCCAGCGCAACAAACAACCAATTCAAACCGCCAAGAATCACCAGAATTACTGTAAGGTAAGACAAAAACTTCATTATGATTGCCCCCTAGGTGATAAAATGGTGAAAGGCCTTTCACTAAAATATATGTAACAAATCAAAAAACTTTCTTATTTTTTAATTAAATTTATCACACATTAACGGGCAGTAATATCCCTTCCTCAACATTCAGCAAAAACTAAAAGGAGGACATTTGTCCCCCTTACTTGTTATATAAAAGCAAACAATGTAACCTATATGATTTTATTTTGTTCCTACTGCAATACCTTGTGTATCAATTTTCGTAATTAACTCATGATATCTCTGCATCTCTCGCTCACTATTATCCCAACTTTCACCGTAAATGTGACTTATTTTTGTTGCTCGGATTTCTAAAAGAAACGAGCCCTCCTCATCTTGCAATAATACATATGTAATTGTTCCTTCTTTATAAAATTTAGTTGAATGTGCATTTTTTAATTTCTCGACACTAGGTTGGCCAACCTTTCCCATCACAACTGGAACATAACCTTCTTCAACAAATTGCTGAAGGGATTTCTCACTAAAATCACTTCTTTTCAATGAATATAAAATAGATTCCACCGTATACTTATTGAATTTTTCTTTTTGTTCTTCGAGCGCTCTATCCTGATATTCAACAATCGATTGTTTTGTTTCTTGGCTGATATGTGGCGTTGTATTTCCGGTTTCCCTCTGATACAGGTTGTATAATTTTTCAGCGCGATAAATAAGAGTAAAAGAGAAAATAATGACTAGACAGATTCCCCATTTATTATACCGTGGAGATTTAATATCTGAATACGATTGAATTTGTTTATGCTCTTCAGACGATAATTGTGATCGAGCAACCGTGGGCGCTACCTCTGCGACTTGTTGTTTTTCAAACATGGCTTCTTTTCCCCAAAAACTTGCTAATTGCGACTCAATCTCTTCTGGTGACAGCTTTTGTGTCGATACATTTACAGGCTCTACTTTCCCAACTTCACGTTTCATTTTAGAGATTTCTCGATCTCTAATAGATTGATTCTGGCGCAGATTCGTTCTCCAATCTGAAGGCATACTTAGTCCAGCTTCTTTATATATCTTCCCTTTAATGATAGAAGAAACAAGACACATCACAAGAACAACAAAATAGATAATACCTGCATACCCTCCTATCACATATATAGGAAGAATAAGCCATCCAATAAAACTTAATACGATTAAAAAAGTATACACATACCGATTTAGATCATATACAAATCCAAATAACGAGCAAAATTTAGAAAAAGCTCGTACTAAAATTTGTGAAAATCCCATAGTAAAAGCACAAAATTTATTTTTCGTTACAATTGTATCTTTATAAATCCCTCTAACATCTTCATCATTTGGATCTAGTTTCATCGCAGTTTCAGCTAGCATTCTTGCTTTTTTAAAATTCCTCTTCTCCTTCGCTATACTTGCAAAACAGAAAAGATTCGTTATATTTTCTGGATTTAATTCTAAAGCACGCTTTTCAGCCTTTAATCCCTCTTCTTTTCGTTTTGGGAAATGTTTCAAAAGGATATAAGCATACCTACCTACATACGTTTCATTTTCAGGGTCTAATTCCATCGCCTTTTCTAGGTAAACAAGTACATTCTTCATTCCTTCAAGATGCATGACAGCTTCGCTCATATAGAAATAATATGGTCCCTCTTCAGGGGAGTTTCTTATACCAATTTCCGCTATTTCTCTTAATCTTGTAAAATTACTTTGCGCAGTAAAAATATCTAATCCTGCTAAAAGAACAAATTCATTTAAGTGATCTAATTTAAGCGCTTCTTCTATATATTCACTTGCAATATCACTTTCATGAAGCCCATAGAAATATACATAGCTTAAGCTGAGATATCCATAAACATCTTCTGGATCTTCCCTAACCATAAGTTCCGCTTCTTCTTTGGCACGCTCAACATCACCAAGTTTCAGCAAATAATAAACCCTTCTAAAATTGTCTTCCATTCCCTCATCCCCTGCTTCTTACCTGCTATTTCAATCTGTGTTCTTTCATATAATCTAGCACTTTATCAAAATCCTTATTCACATCGCTAAATGTCGCATAATTTTTTGCTGTTGAAAACCAATCTAAAGTCGTTGGCTGACGTTTTTTCATCGCTTCTAGCAAGTCTTCATTTGAAAGAGGTTGTAATTGCCCTGTTTCAAATGAACGCTGAATCGCTTGATTAATCGCATCCTCAACTAAATATGTTAAATCGGCACCCGAAAAATGCTCTGCATACTTTGCGACCAAGTCAAGCTGTAATTCTGTTTTCGGCTTATCTTTTGTTTTCAAATCCAGGATTGTTAATCGTTCCTCATAAGTCGGCGGTGCAACAAAAACAAGAGAATTAAAGCGTCCTGGACGGCGCAATGCAGGGTCAATATACCATGGTGTATTTGTTGCACCAATAATATAAACTCCTTCATTAAAAGAATTACTTCCATCCATTTCTACTAGCAATTGATTTACTAGTGTCCGCTGATGATGAGAACCCATTTTTTGTCTATTCCCTCCAAATGCATCTAATTCATCAATAAACAAAATACATGGCTTTGTTCTCCGTGCTTCCTCAAAAATCTCATGTAAATTTTTCTCAGACTCACCCGTCCACATAGAAAGTATAGCCTGCAGTTCCAAATGAATAAAATTCGCATCAATTTCTCCAGCTACCGCACGTGCTAAAAATGTCTTCCCGCAACCAGGCGGTCCATAAAATAATAAGCTTCCACCTGTTTTCTTACCAAACGCTTGAAAGTATTCAGGATTTTTAATTGGCATAATAAAATCCATATTAATTTTCTTCTTAATCTCTTCCATTCCGCCAACATCGGCGAAAGTCATTTTACTTTCTTCAACTTCCACCATTCTATTTTGTTCTCTATCAAAAGAAATCACCTTAATTTTTTTGCGATATTTCTCCATTTCATCCATCTTCTTATCCATTCCCCTCTAAATAAACACTTTGATTCTAACTAATGTTGTCATGGTTTTTGTAGAGTGAATCTCTCCAAAAACACCATAAAGAATAGCTAATACAACTCATTATTATAAAAATGAAATATTCCAAAAAACATCATAGCAAATAAAGTTTTTATGCGTTGTCGTATTTCGTCGAATACAACAAAAAAAGGGATCATCCTCCTATCCCTTTTTACATAGACCTATCATCTATCATTTTCCCTCTTGTCTCTTCTCACCTTATGCGTTTCTAAATCTGCCAATCTCACTGGAATTGGTAATCTACTTTCTTTCCCGATTAAATTCGATACAATTTGAATACTCGTATCTAAATCGATATTATTTCCACAAGAAACAAAAATAGGTTTTACATTCTCCTTCGTTCTTAAAACTCTTCCATATACCTCGTCATCGATCATAATATCACTAAAAGTAAACGCCTTATTCTCTGGCATGATAAAATCAACATCTTTAATCTTAAGATAACTTTTCGCTACACCGATTGTAGGTTTTTGTAAGAAAAAAGAAGCATGTGTCGCAATCCCCATATGTTTATAGTGTAAATAGCCATTTCCATCGAACATAAATATATCTGGATTAGAAGTAAGCTTTTTGGCTGCTTCTATTACTAAAGGCAACTCACGAAATGCTAAAAAACCTGGTATATACGGTACCGTTACCTCCCCATAACTATAGACCTTCTCCACTTCCTTCTTCGTATGATACTCAATAACAACAATACAGCAAGTTCCATAGTGCTTATCATCTTTTTCCCAATAAGCTAAATCTACTCCAGCTATTAAACTTACATCTTCTAGATGAAAGTTATTTTTCAATTCAATTCTATGTATCAATTTATCTTGAATTTCAGAAAATTCTTTTTCTGAATGTAGATGAAATGAATGTACTTCTCTAGCTTCCATGTTCTAATCCCCTTTTTATTATCATTTATACGAAACAGCTCCTATGTATTTCATTTCATAAAGATTTTCATTTTTATTTATTATTTCGCCGCTGTATTCATAGTTATATATCATAATAATTGTGTTGTATTTCATCTCTAGTGTATTCGCAGCAAATATCTTTTCATCTGTGGTATCACAACTTCTTCATAAGAACACCCGGTTAGTAAAGCTTCTAGATTATCACTTCGCTTTAAATAAAATTCTTTTTCAATAAAGTCCTCATCAATATCATACATACAAATATGAAAGTCTTTTATAAATGGTGATGCTATGGAATCACCATCATCTGTATATTTTATACTGAAATAGTCCTCTAAAAAATCTTAAGATTCCATGTTTCCTAGCCATAATGAGACCACACCTTCTTTTTCCATGCATACAAACTCCATTCATATATCGTTTTTTTCAGTACACAAAAGTAATTCTTAAACTCTCTACATACTACGTTTCAAAACCGGTTACTATCCATTCATCTACTAGATCCCAAAAATCAACATTATATTTTGGCTGATTGTTTGCAAACCATAATGTAGCTTTATCATATTTGCAATTGTTATAATCAATAGCTACATAACCGCCCGCTCCACTTTTAAAAAATCCAAAAGTTGTTTTCAAATCAATTTGTAAGTTCTCCTCTAATTCTTCAATAATTCCCCACTCATCATCATCAAAATAAGTAACACATTCAAAAGGCACTAATCCCATAGCACCGCTCGCATAATAATAAAAACCATTATGAACTTTTTCATAAAACTTTCGAACTGAAATGGGAATTCTATCCCATGAAACTTCTAGCACTTTATTATGAAATGTATCCATAGGATTTCCTGCTTCATAATACACTATTTCACCATCCGACGTCTCCAGTATATATAACATCGAATACATGCCGTTATTTTCTATTAACTCCACATTGAAAAGGTGCTCTTCCAAATATGAGATTGTGTTTCTTAATTCTTTCCCTACGTATGTTCTCCAAATCTCTAAAACCATTTTTATTCTCTTGTTGCTATCGTGTTCTTTAAAAATTTCAAACCAAATACTAGGTATGACCTTATTATCAATTTTATCTATTGATTGAAGCTTTACATTTCTTTTATATTTTCTTAAAAATGCAAGTTTTGGTTCCATATAGCCGTCCCCTTTCATTTCTACTTCTCTAAAGTAAAAAAGTTTTCACCACCAAATTCAAAGTAATACATTTAAACTAATCTATTCAATTCTAACAGTTTATACCACTCATCCTCTTTACTTCCAATGGGATTCCTTATTCCACCCGCTTCAACAAAAGACAGGCCGATATCAATATATTTGCTCCCTAAAAAATAATTTTCTAAAAAACTGCTAAAATCACCGTATGATTCAATAACAAAATTTTGATCAATTAAATTTCCAAACAAACAAGATACTTCTCCATCAATTTTATTAATAAATAATGGATAATTTTCTACCGTTCCTATACAAATCCATTTATCAGCACCATCTAGCATATCTTCCACATAAAACTGAATACTTTTAAGTCTTTGATGGCCGTATATAGTAATTACTCCACCATTCAATATTTTGTATTTTCCTGCAATAAAATAATAATCTTTTAAAATATGATCTTCTAATTTTTCATCTATTGGGTTTTCTTCTTCCACAATTTCACCAATAATCAAACAGAATGGATCATCACCTAAAATATTTTTGACTAATTCTATTTTTTCAAATACTGATTTGCTCATATCCTTTACCTCTTAACTTATATTTCAAATTGAACCCTATATTATATACTTTCATTAGAGCATTGAAATGAGTTCTGCTAAACTATTACTAATAACTTCAAAAGTCCCCTTTTCATAATCTTCTATCTTCACTTGGCCATTTTCATTATCTACAACTACCAAAAGCCCGTTACATTCCATACCTATAGGAATATTTTTCAACTCATTATGGTGCGCTTTTTTATAATCTTGTAAAAAGGTATAAAAATCTCGAAGTTCAATTCCTGGTATAACAGGATTTAGCTCTATGTTATACTCTAAATAACTACCTGCTAAATCTAAAAACCAGTAGGAATTATAATATTCTTTAATCGAATGATGTAATTGTACTGCTAATTTCTTTTCTATATCAGAAAAGTCATGAAATAAATCTTTTTCTATAGGCTTCCAAAAAATATATTCCTCTGCATCTGGTTCCCCTACATATATAAAAGAATCTGCTTCTTCTATCCATACGGATTTTGGTAATGAATGATTATAGTTTTTCCATTCCTTAAATAATTTATGAAAATACTGCTCCATTTCTCTTTTCATTTTCACTTCTCCCAAACCATTATCTATTCCCTACTTCATACAATTCACTAATAAATTCAGTACAACTTCGTGTAGCATAATATACATTTTCTCTTTGTACAGAATCTATCTGGCTACAAGTTATTATTCCTCTTTAGAGTATGTTATTTTAATGGTACAAAAACTCGATAACTTCTTCTGTTATATTATCAATAAAATAATATTTTCCATTCTCTACAACTAATTGTAGATCACTTCCAACCGGAAAGGAATAAACCGCTAGAATAGCAGGTTCAATTTGGGCTACTGTATTAAAATCACATACTACTAAGTTATTCGGAACGTTTACATAATCATCATCATCAATATCCGAAAAAAACCTCCAGCCATTATCAACGCTAGTCACAGATTCATCTCTAACCAACCATTTTAATTTTCCATTTCCATCTAAAATATTTTTCGATACGATACAGCCACCTGCATTTTCGATAAATTCCGACTTTAAGTAATTAGACATATTTTCTCATCCCTTCTGCAGTTTCTTTTTATGATTTATTCTATTCCATATATTTCATTGATTGTTATGTAACTTGGATTCTTTCAACCTTATATAACTAAATGAAAACTATCTACAATTTTATACGTATTTCCGTGTTTATTTGATTTTTCAAAACTAAATGCATAGTTACAATAAGAAAATCTATCACTATACCTTTAACTATGGTAAATTCTATACACTCTCATCAATAATTTTGAAACCACTATACTCAATTAAAGCTCTAAACACATCGCTCCCGCCGTATGGCCATCCATAAGGATAAAAATCAATTCTTCCAATATTGTTTGTTGCCTTTTCACATGAGACTAGTTCATATTCCCCAGAAGCAAATGCATCAATCATAGATTCAAAGTCCCATGGAGTTCTCAGTTTAGGATCTGTTAAGCGTTTTTCTACAGGGGTTTGTTTCCATAAAATCTGGTAATGATGTAATTCTTCTTCCGTCGGCCACCAAAACTGTTTTAATGTATCTTCTTCAAAATAATCTAACCACATAGAATCACTACAATCTATCATCTCTTTTTCTTTCTCTTCTTTAAGATTGTAAAAAAATTCTCTTAGTCTATGAAAACAAGACTCTTTATGTATTACAAATTCAAAATAACAATTGCTCATGTACTCACCTCTATATATGTATAACTATGAAACTCTCTTCCCAAATTATAACATTCCATAATTTAATTATGGTACACTGTCGTTTTATAAGAAAGCTATTTATGATACGAAAAAGACTCTTACAAACGTAAGAGTCCTATAAAGTACAACTTTCATCAGTGAGTTTTTTCTTCATCCCCCACTGTTGGTTAGATGAACCAATCAGGCTTTTACGGGCAGTTATCCCTCACCTATCTTCCTCATTCCTCTCTGAAGCTTTAGGTGGGGTCTTCTTTCCCGTTAATCCGGGATAAATCTTATTGTGGTTTTAGAGTTAATATTTTACCGTCAATTCGATCTGTACGAAGCGTAGTAGCATGATAGTTTCCATTTACCCAATCTTCTATTTGATCATGATACCAGTCACTTTTAAAATGTCCTGATTGTCCTGGTCCTACAATATGATAACCATTTGACATATCCTTTGTATCTATTACAAATCGCCAAGATGCTCCGTGATTCACAATCCCATCATCTCCATAACTTGCTGCTTGAACTGTAATATTACTTCCCCCAACTGGCACAGCCTTTTCACGATTGAAAAAAAAACCAAGTAACTGAGAGGATTGGGACATAGGATGCGTAAAAGAAAGCTTATGGTATTCTCCCCACTTCCATTTCGTTACGTCTGATCCATATTGTTTTTCAAGCTTTTTCATTACCTTTGAATACGATGTATGTAAAACTTCTTTGAAGCCTCCATGTTTAGAAAACCATACACTGTTTTCCCCATTCATCTGCTTCCGTATCAATTGTTCCACAACTTGTTGCTTACCTTCAAATAAACCCATTATACCCTTTGGTATTTCCTTTGAAAATAAAGTATTGGATATTTCTTTCATCCATAAATGAAAGATTAACGGGGCAGCTTTCTCTTTATTATCGTAAAAATCCCAATTTGTCAGCTCTTTTAACCCTTGTTTCTCCACGTCTGATACGTTTACTTTATTCAGTTCTTTCACAAACACTGGAACAAACTCTCTTGCCTGAAGGTTCTTTTGATCCATTTGCAAAGTTTGTAAATCCTTCGTAGTCAATTTATCCTTTTCCTGTAAAAATTCTTGAATACGCATTTGACGATACGGCTGCGCCCAAATATGACTAATATGATACGGATAATCATCATTTATTATTTTATTATTGGCTGTTGATATAAAGCCTTGTTCTGGGTTTATCACCTTTGGAAGTTTATCAAAGGGAATGTAGCCTTCCCATTCATATTCATCTGTCCATCCAGGAACAGGTAAAATTCCATCTCCCTTTTTACGTATCGGTATGTTTCCGTTTGCTTTATAAGCAATTGTGCCATCTGTTGATGCAAATAAGAAATTTTGAGTAGGAGTATGAAAATCTTCCAGCGCTGATTCAAATTCAGTCCAATTTGTTGCTTTGTTCATATTTAATACGGCCTTTAATTCCGCTGAAGGTTCCAATGCCGTCCATCTAAGCGCAAAAACAGCCTCATCTTTATTTTTATAAGCAAATTCTGAAATGACTGGACCGTGTCTAGTAATCGTCACTTCGTAAGGAATTGTTTTTTCACCTTTCACTTTTATAGGTTCATTCACAATCGTAGCTTTTTCCCATTTATCGTTATACAAAAACTCATTGGGATTATCCGGGTTTCTTTTTTCTATATATAAATCTTGTACGTCCGGACCTGTATTCGTGACACCCCAAGCAATTTGTTTGTTATGCCCTAACATAACACCTGGAACCCCTGCAAAAATAACTCCGCTCACATTTATGTCTTTCATCTCCAAATGTGTTTGATACCATATCGATGGTGTCGCCAAAGAAAGATGGGGATCATCTGCTAATATAGGCATTCCTGATGCACTTTTTTCTCCACTTACAACCCAATTATTGCTCCCGTTAGATTCTGGTGGAATAATTGCTTTTGCAAAACCACTGGCCACATTCACATCCAGATTATTTAACAGCGCTAATAGTCTAGGAGCATCCGTTGGATAAGTTGGAAATAATTCATAGGCCTGCTCTTTCGAAAGATGTTGAAGTGCCCAAAATCGAAATGCTTGTCCATGCCAATGACCACCTAAGTCAAAAGCCATATACTTGCCAATCGTTAAAGAATCAACCGGAGTCCATTCAGCAGGCTCGTATCCTAGTAAATGAAACTCTACTGGTAGTTTCCCGTCCTTTTTTGCTTCCTTTATAAATGCATTTACTCCATCAGCAAACGACTCCAATGCATCTTTTGCTTCGCCAGTATATTGGCTTACTGATGCTTCTGCTGCTCGCCTTAGCCCAAGGGTTCGGAACAATTTATCTTTATCTAGCGCTGCCTTCCCAACCACTTCGCCTAATGTTCCAGATGCTTGTCTTCTACTTAAGTCCATTTGAAACAACCGATCTTGCGCCTGAACATATCCTTGTGAAAAATATAAATCATGCTCATTCTCAGCTTTAATATGAGGTACCCCTCTTTCATCTCGTATTACTTGAACCGATTTTTGCAATCCACTGACATGAACCGTCCCTTCTACCTTTGGCATTGACTTCATCACGAATGCATTTACAAAAACTGCCGCGGTAACAAGTAAAAAAAGAAGAATACTACCAAACCAAATGAAATTTTTTTTCCCCTTACCTCTTTTCTTCCGCTGTTTCACAACAACTTCCATACAAACTCCCTCCTTTTTCAATCTATTCGCTCATATTAGGAGAGAAACCTTTCAGATTGAAGAGAGTTGTCATGTACCATCCATCTTTGATATGTAGAATACTATTTATTTTTTACATTCTTATCGTGAACTGTCTCACTCAAAAGATAACGATAAACAAAAAGCCCCAGTAAATTTCGATTTACTGAGACTTTTTGTTTCTTGAATACTCAATAGTAAACTCTTTATCTTGAAAGCATGTCCAATAAAGGAATTTTAAATGCACCAAAAAATCTTGGAATGACAAATGCAACAATCAGAAAAAGCACTTCCACAGCTACCTTTTTCCACTTAGAATTTGGTGCGTACTTCTGATAGAAATAACAGCTGACAAAAGCTAAAAATATACATATCCCACCGATGAGAACTGGATATAAATACGGCATAACTATTGGCGCATATTCTGTACTCATATCAGCATTCGGATCGTCCCAAAACAAAGCTACCGTAACTGCAAAAAAGAAGAAAAATGCAAAATTTATCATATGGAAAACAGTAAGTAAAATAAACATAGTTAATATAATTTTATCCTTAACAACATGAAATAAACTATCTTTATAAGCCACAAATGTTCCTCCCTAAGTAATTGCTTCAATATGTAATAAGGCTCATCCTACACGATTCGATTTTTACACTTTATTGAGATACTAACATTAACAAATGGCTAGGTCTTTTTTCTATACCAGATTATTTATCGTTAATCCTATCCAAAATGTTCACATTATTTTCATCTACCACTGCTTTCACTACATCTTTTTCAAAGATTACAAGAAATGCAGAAGGTAATGTTAATACTTGAATAAGTGAAGGCTTCAATTTTAGTAATTCATATGCATAAAACGCTTCGTACTCTTCTGTATCATCCTCATCATTAATAGGACCTATATACCAACCGGAGTCACCTTTTTCACAATCTGTTGTTCTTTCTAAGTAAATATCATCTAACTTTAATACATCTTTGGCAGCGACAATTTTATCACAAAATCGCAGCAATTCCCCTTCAATTGTTAATGGTTTTAAAAAACTCACTTGTGTTAATAGTATCCATAATGAAATCGTCAAATCATCTGTCATATCTTCAAATGGATTCTTCGTATAATCATGTACAGTAATATGAAATCCATCTTCCCTTTTATCAAGAAAATAAATCGACCAACCAACTTGTATAGAAAACCCATCTATTAATCGATCATTTTCTACTTCAGTTAAAAAATGAAATAACCCTTCTACCTGCACTGCGAAGATCTTTTCCGCCTGAGCAATGAAAGTTTTATCCCCTATCTTCTTAATAAAATTTTCCACTAATTTCTTCCCCTTTTCCTATGTGCTTCATTTTCACTCTGAATAACTCCATTTCCCCTCACTTCTCACCAAAATTTTATCAATCAGTAAATGATCTCCATCTTCCCAAACCTTTTCTATTATTCCTCTCATTTTTTCAATCCCGTTACTAGCATTACAATCACAAAAAACAAGAATATCTCTCGCTGGTATCGCAACTGCATACCCATTTGATACGAATTCTTTTAATGAGTGCTCCCATAAATCGTCTAGAACAATTAAGCTAGCCTCGAAATTCCCGTCAAGAATTAAAGCAAAACACCCTTCCGATAGCGTGTGAACCCGTAGTTCTTTTTCATCTGCTAATTTATAAAGATTATTGATCCCGATTTCTACTAACTGTTCCTCATCCAATCCTTCTTCTGATATATGCTTATTTTGAACATATTGAAAATAATCGTTTTGATGATCCTCAACTAAAAAGGTAATCATTAAATCTTCATTAAAAAATGTATGGACAAAACTATTTTCTTCAGATAAAGTAAAGCATTCTTCCTCAAGATCCTCTTTTACTATTGGTTTTAAGTATGCAACTGCTTCCTTACAAAACCGGATTGTCATATAAATACGCCCCTTTACTTTCTATAACAATACACACCAATTAACAGATATAAAGCCAACAAAACACTACTAATTCATTGGAAGCTTAATCGAGAAATGAGTTCCTTTAAACTTGTACTAACTATCACCTCTTCAAACGTAAATTCAAAATCAATTCTTGTATATTTTCTGAAATTGTTTCAAATGAACTTCTCTCAAAATCTTCCAATTTCACTTTCCCATTTTCATTGTCAATCACAACTAACATTCCATTACCTTCAATACCTATTGGGATATGTTTTAATCTCTCTTGATGGTTCCCCTTATAGCCCTTTAACCGTTCTTTAAATGAATGCAATTCAATATTCGGCAATACCGCTTCTAATTCAATATAATAATTTTTATAAAAACCATTTAATTCAGCAAACCAATAGGAATTAAAGTACGTAATAACCGTTTGATGAAAGTGAATATCCATTTCTTGTTCTAAATGAATAAAGTCGTGTACGATATTTTTTTCTACTGGTTTCCATAGAATATAACCTTCCTCATCTATTTCCCCATCATAAAGAATAGGATTCACTTCTTCAAGAACTGGTGTTTTTAATAGAAAATCTAAACCTTCGTACGCTAATTTTATTCTTAACCTAAAGTATTGTTGCATTGCATTTTTAATAGACACGCATATTCCCCTTTACTTTACTTAATTTTCCCCCTACAAATCTATCATCAAAAATGGATTTATACCTCTTCAGTAAATGCCTAGGTAAATATGCCCCTAAATTAGAAGTACTCCATTCTTATTCACCAGTATCCATATCAACTCTCATCATTTTTACAGTTAGTTATTTACAACAAATCGGATTTCCTGCACCATCTATTCCTATCACAACAAATTTTATACTACGCTTTTTTTACTAACGCCCAAATACCATACTGATTATAAAACAATTCATCTTCTGAAAAATGTTTACACTCCGTATGTTGCAATATAAAATGAGGGTTATCTTCATCTAGGCTGAATGTAGAATAGTCCGTTAAGCTAGGCTTTTCAATCAGATTATACAGACAAAAAACGTTCATTAATTCTTGAGCATATTGCGGGGTTACTTGATCTTTAAAAGTAATTACATCCGGCAGCCCAAAGCAATGCATACCACACGTATAGTAAAAATCATCTTCTGCGACTACTGTTACAAAAGCTTTGAATAATTGGACTTCATCATCTGTATGATACATATCCTTCCAACTTTCAATTGTATTTGCAGTACCTGAGGATTCAACTTTCACGCCCAGCCCTCCAGCTTTTACAAGTGCATTTGCAGCATCAACTAACTTCCTTATCTTTTCAATGGAACCTCCTTCCCCAATTAAATACAGTGCTAAAGAATGTTTTCTAATAAGATCAAGGTCTTCCTCAGTAAATGAATTGTATCCAGCAATTTCAAACGCTTCTGCTACTCGCTCGTCATGTTCATATATATCAACTTCAAAAAAAATACTCGGATTCCCTAGTTTACTCATATAATTCCCAGCAAACATATATCCCTCACTTTTTCTTACAATCGCCTCAATAAGTTCACTTCTATTCTTCCATAAACCAGGTATACATAATACAACTTTTGAACTTTCCATCTAACCCTCTCCTTATTTACAACATTTCTCTATGTAAATACTAATACAATCTCCTTCTAAACTCTCTCATCTACTTATTAAAGTTATTCTTTTTCTTTCTTATAACTTAATGCAAATTCTACTACTTCTTCAGGTGTTAATTCTATATCATTCCAAAATATTAAATCACTAGGTGCTGGATGTGGAACACCGCTATTATTGAATTGTTTCACATATTCGCTATGTTCTGTTTCTGGTAAATCAAGATTATAGATCTTTTTTACAAGTTCAATAAGTTCCTCTCTTCCCATCTGGCTTTTCACATCACTCAACCTCTTAAAGCTATTCATAATAAGGTACAGCACCAACAAATATAAATTCTAACCCCTCATATGTATCTTTCGCTTTCTCTGCATCGTATTGAAAATCATAAAGCACTATAACAGAATTCATACTCGCCGCTACATTTTCTGGTTTCATCAAATCTTTAAATTTCGGAATAATAATCTCACTATAAGAGAAATCCTGTAAAATCTCTTCTATATGTATTTTATGTTCCTCATAAAACATAATTTCGATTTGATCTTCATCATAGTAACCAAAACCGAAATTCACTCCAAATTTTGAATCTATACTATCTCCATCTTCTGTATATTCCATATCAACATATTCTTGAAGATGCTGATATGATTGACTTGTTCCAAGCCACAACGAAGACATTCCTTTATATTCCATATTGCCTCTCCTTATTATACTCTCCATCGTATAGAAACCTGTTCTCTTACTGTGAACGCCCTTATCTTGCAAAACTTTATTCATATGTAAGTTTTCTCGTTCTACAATTTAAATAACAATATCTTGATAACCAACTTCAATAACTTCTTCATTCTCAAATCTTACACCAATACCGTCCTCTTCCCATGTACAATTGAATATTAATCCTAGCCTTCTAACTCCATCTTCGAAATCTGGTAAAATAGTAAGTCCTATAGGATCAACCAACTTTCCTAATTGTTGAGTAGTTGTTATAATTGGTACTATTTCATCAGCAGACTCATCACCTAACATAGCTCTATACTCTAAACATTCTTCTTGATAATATTCGAATATAGCTTGTTCAGCTTCTTGTATAAGTCTATTCGTATCAGCGATGAATTTGCTATAAGCTTCTTCTTGAATTGCAGAAAATACATCATGTTCTTCCTCATCAATAGTTAAAGGAACTATTTTGTCATGACCCAAAATAGCTATTTTTTGTTTTCCGGTCCAATATCCATCATAGATAAGTTCACCAAATAATTTATGGTTTATTTTTTTCATCTATTCATTCTCCTATCGGATACTACTATTCTATTTTTTTGCTGATTATTTATACCGAAATACAAATACATTCCCTAACGGAACATAACCAAAACATACGTTAAAAACTACACCAAAAGACACGATCTACTGTTTGTTGGAAAACAGGCACTTTCATAAAGTTTAATAGTATATCTTTCTCATTTGTCCCAACATATTCATCGTTATCTACATTGTAAAATTGAAGAACTTCCACTTTACTCAATTAAGATTTGAAACCATAATCAATTGGACCCCATTCTTGAATTACTTGTCCATTTCTTTCAATTTTTCCTCCTCCCTGTTTAAATTGTATACTTGAAACTAGACTCAAACCAACTAAAAACAAAGAACAATAAGAAAGCAATATAAATCTGCTAGTTTTTCTACTTTATAGTCTTTATTTTTCGCCTCTAAATACTTCGTTAACTCTTCCCCCTGTTTTCTTGCATACTTCTTCTATGTATTCTTTTCATCTAGTATTCTTGTTGTAAGTAAGTGTTTTACTATTATTTGTAATCATTTCTTGGATTGGGTCACGTACGAGTTTATTGTAAGTTGGCATCGTGATTCCTCCGGTATTTTTGTTTCCCTTCAATTATAATATCTATTCACAAACGATACAGGCACCTTAACAATTTTATTGTAGCTTGTTAAAGTGCCTCTTCATCACTAAATATTCTTTATTACTTCCTTGAAATACTACTCTTCTTCCCTTGACTGTTTTACAATATTGTTAAAATGACCTTGCGTTACACCAGTGCTCCAGATGATTTCTTCTATTAACTTATAAAGCTGATTAGCAATGATATTTGTACACTTCATTTTTACGTGTTATCGCTTTGTACATAAACAGTGATGAAAAATCCCTACAACAGCTGCTAGCATTAACATTGGCAATTGATTGCCATTCTACTCTGGTCTTCCATCATGTTTCAAATAGGATATTTACTCCTTATGAAGAAGAAAAGAGAGTTGAATGAATATAAAGTGTGGGGGAAATACCCAGTTTGAATAATAACAATTAATATTAGTTTTGTAAGTATTTAGCCGTTTACAATTTCCCCACCATTCACGTGCAGAATTTGCCCTGATATGTAAGATGCATCATCGGAGGCCAAGAATACATAAGCAGGTGCCACTTCAAACGGTTGACCAGCTCGCTTCATAGGAACATGGTCTCCAAATGTGGCAAGCCATTCTGGAGGTAAGGAAGATGGAATTAATGGCGTCCAAATTGGTCCTGGGGCCACACCATTAACTCGAATCCCTTGCGATGCCAGTGACGATGACAGCGAACGTGTAAATGAAACAATAGCCCCTTTAGATGCCGCGTAGTCAATTGCATCTTGATCTCCATCATAAGCACTAAGGGATGTTGTATTTATTATGGAGCTCCCTGAATTCATGTATGGCAAAGCAGCTTTCGTAAAAATAAACTGAGAAAAAACATTTGTGTGAAAGGTACTTGCTCGTTGGTTCGAATCTACATCAAGTAGACTATTCCTTATGTATAGTACACCGGCATTATTCACCAAAATGTCAATACGGCCAAATTGGTGAATGGTTTGCATTACTGCTTGTTGGCAATGCTGCTCATACCCAATATCACCTGGAATGGTAATGCAACTACGGCCGTACTTTTTGACATAGAACGCCGTTTCTTTTGCATCGCTGTGTTCATTTAAATATGAGATTGCTATGTCTGCACCCTCTTTCGCGAATGCTACAGCGACAGCTCTACCAATTCCACTATCTCCACCAGTTATAAGTGCTACCTTATTTATAAGCTTACCGGCTGGTTTGTAATTGGGGTTATCAAATATAGGTCTGGGTATCATTAATGATTCAATGCCAGGTCTACCTTGTTGTTGAGGCGGGAAACCCATCACATACACCCCTCTCAGCATTTTTCTATAATGTATTATGATATACAAGAAAATATATCCTTTTCAAAAAATTAAATAGAGGAAGTTTTCATGCGTTCATACTCTCCGAATATTTCTAGTAGCCCTATATTTTTCATTAAAGATTAAACGAAAAATTTAAAACACACTTTTTATGCTTTGAGCGTTTCACCACATTATAAGCAGCAGATACTTTGACCATAAATGTCTTCACCAATATTATTCTTCCCACTCTTCATAAATAACTGCACCAGCATAAACAAGGTGCTTATTTTCAACAGCATTAGCTTCGTTATATTCAAAATCATACACTCTAATCACTGTGTTATAACTCTCTAACATATGTTCCCCATAATAATCTATGAATTGAGATATAATCTTTTCATAATAAGATGCGCCTTCTAATAACAACTGTAAAGATGTAGTTGAAATATCAATAAATGTGATTTCCAATAGATCTTCATTATAATTTATAAAATCAATTTGAAAATCTCTCATAAATTGTGATGGGATTCTATCTCCCTGTTCATCAAATTTTATTTCCACATACTTTTGCAGCATTTCTTTACTCTTGAAATTCCCTAGCCATAGCGATATTACGCCTGGATTTTCGATATTAACCCTCCTTTATTCATTCTTACTCGTTTATTAGGGGTCGTTTTATTTTGAATTCTCCCCACCAACTGCTAGCATCGTCCTCTTCTATTAATAATGCATCCAAACGCTCCCTTTGTTTTGCAGTCTGCCTGGAAGTTTCCATGCCATTTGTAAACACTGCAACTGTTATTTCTCTATTCCCCTCATCCGTTTGCTTAAAAATCCTAAATTGCAGCTTATTTGAAGACAATTCCTCAATTAAATCCTTCATTTTTTCTGAATTCCGACGGTTAACAGCCATTACCGGATATTTATTTTTTATATTGGATTGAATTTCAGATAAAGAGCAATTTGTATAGTTTTTTATTTTCATTAATAAGCGACCTTTAATACTCGATTCAAGAATGACGGAATATGTAGCCAAGTAGCAGCCCTCCTCAAATGTTACATTTTATAAAAAATAGGCGTTCTTAGATTTAGCTACTAAAACTAGGTCAGTGTAGCCCTATTAAACCAGGGGTTATGTTCTCTATTTTTGCCCATCTAAATAAGCATTCAACTTGCATTTGATTTCTACACTTAATTTTTAATACCCCTTCTTCTTCAATAGCATTTATTCCAAATTGATGAATTATATTGTCTGTTCCTATATCTTTGATTATTAAATCTTGAATACAAAAGAATGTAATTTCTATATAAATTACATCCCATTTATTCCATCGTTTCGGTTTATTTTCAACAGGTTCCTTTGTCATGATTCGAATAACTAAAGTCGGACCATCTCTTTTAAGGTGAACATCTAATAACTCTGATTGTTCAAACTCCGGTATCATTCCAAAAATACTTATAAGTGCTTGAGGATTTAAGATTTTAAGTTGATTAATCATTTTTATATGCCTTACTTTCTTCGATTTTCTTTTCAAAATAATGGAGCTCCATCTCAAAATTCAGAGAAAAATATGTAGAGAAACATTAATTATGAAATCCCGATAGATGTCCCAAAGATGAAGTACATCATCTATAAAATACATTCTTTTATTCAGTAAGGTTTTCAAGTTCCTCAGACCAAAATGTATTCTTTTCTACAGCCTTTGAATCGATACGCCTTACTTCATTTTCAAACCAGATACGCACTGATTCCGGAATTTCATTATCTAAAAATGCAAATTCACCATTTATCTGAATCGCTTCATCTATTAACTTAGAAAACAATAGAAGGCTTTCTGCAAATTGATGAATGGAAGAATTAATGAAGATTTCTTCATAGTTGTTGTCGTGATGTAAATAGACTACCTTATTTGTTCTTTCATCAATACAAAGAGGATCTCCAGAACCAGTCGTACCTATAAACCAATAAAACTCAAAATCTATTGGCATGCCAAATTTTCGAGTTACATTCTGCATTAATTCAGTTGCGTTATCAAACTCTATAAATGGAGCAGCCGATGCTGGAAGACCCGCTTCGCTTAAAAACCTTCTCTTATCACTAGATAAATTTGCATGCTGCATTATCTCTCTATCCAATTTGTTTAATGTCCCGTCTCTTTTTTCATTCCATCTATCACAAAATTCTTTAGGTGCAATCATTTCATTACCCCTTTCCTTTTTTCATCCCCATAATTTACTCCTCTTCCATTCTATTGAAATCAATCATTTCCCTAATCGCGAACTCCAGCCATTCCCAAAAATCACCGAATTCCTTCCTCTGTTCAAACCCTTCCGTAGCGAAGTCATGAATCACTTGAACCTTTTGTCCTTTTCCAAATTCAAAGCAGGCAATATCATCATTATCATCTCTTCTAGCAAAAGGAACTAATTTTCTATTTGGATACCTTTCTTTCAAATCAAGAAAGCGTCTAGTTGCTTGTACTGATTCCATCATATACCATAAATCAAAATCCACTAAATGTAATTCAATTGCTTTTCTATATGCTTCTGGATATTCAAACCCATCTATCTTAATAAAATAGCTCCCCACTCAAATTCCCGCTTTCTCATTTATTTTGAGCAAAACAAAGATAAAGCTTTTCTCCCACTCCCTTACCTTCAAATACTTCCTCTTCAGCACGAAAGAGAATAAACCGAGCTATTCTGCTGAAGGATTATAATCAATCTCTACTTTTTCAAGACCTTCCAATACTTTATGTATTCTGTTGGATAAATCTCTTATTTCTTCTTGTGTTAATTCCCCCATTGCGTCTAGTGGATTAAACTTGCTTAATCTCTTTGTTATACCTTTTATATACCCAATGAAAACTTTGTCATGAGTTAACACTATTTCACCTACAGCTGTATCAACAATTACGTCTTCTATTTCTCCGAGATTTATATACTCATAACAAGTTCTCGCAATTGCATCTTTCTGTCCTCTATCTAAAGTTAAAAAGTCATTATAGGCTTCATTAATGGCTTCAAACAATTCATTGTATTCCCAGTTTTCCATTTCAGATTCCTCCATTAGGCATTAATTATCATGTTGAATTTAAAGTAATTGTTTAGGTATGAAAAGCTAAGTCTAATTTAAAATCACCATGTCAGTTCTCCTTTTCGTATCTTTCTCCCATCATTTTGATTATCTACCACTACATTTTACAATCCTAGCAATTTTCAAATCAAAAAACTTGAAAGGCATTGTACAATCAAGTTTTTTACTACTGTTTATTTAAAAATTTATAAATGATTATATGAGTCCATCATAAGCATCTCCAAGTGATACAAAATCACTCTGCATCCAATACCAATACTTCCCCTTATTATGTATAAATCTTTCAAGTAGATCTATAAACGATGTTGCAATGATTTGTGATTCCCCTGCAATTCCATGACGATCAAAGAAGCTATCATAACATTTCCCCAATCTATTTCGATTTAGGTCAATTGTTAAGTATTCCTCTTTTCCATCATTACATATAATATACCAATTGGAAGTAATATCATCTTCACACAGCTCACTTATTATTACTGGATTTGCTAAAATAAATTCTTGTGAGGAGACAATATAAATCGGATACTCCTCATTCTCGAACAAAACCGCTCCTCCGCAAAGACTGTAAAATCCCTTTACATCCTCAGGTAGGATATGCTTCTTCTCATTAATTATCGGTAATCCTGCAGGCTCAAGCACACGACAATCAGATAAAGACTCTATTTGTGCAATGAGTTGACTCATTTTTTTCATTTCTATCACTCCTAAAGTGATATTGATTATATTCTTATTAGCGAATTTGAGTACATTTTTATAGCTACCTTCCTCTCATTTATTGCCACTCAAATTTCTTTTGTACAGTTTCAATTCACTTCATTGATTGCGGAATGACTTAATATAAAATCAACCTTTTCCGCAAATAACTCCGGCATCTCACTCTTTACATTACATAAAATATCTTTCACTATTTGTTTCGTATGCTCATCAACCTGTTGTAAAGCTTTAATATATGGCAAAATTAACTCTTCTGAATTTAAAAGTGTTCGATGAATTCTATCTGCCCAAAATTCTGCCTGGGGTAACATATTTGTTATTCCATTCGCTAACTGTACAAGTCCATCCTCTAATCCATTCCGGCTTGCAATATAAAAAATGGTTTCAATTACATCGCTGTCTGCAGAAGGTTCCGCTACCTCGTCTTCAAATATTTTACAAAGTTCTGGAATCACTTCATTTCCTGCATGAAATGATAGTTCATTTAATATTTCTTCAAATTCTTCAATATCATCGCCTTCATTTTCCATAAAGCGCATTTTATATAAAATAGCAAGTTGTTCTTTATAACTCATGATGTACCTCCCGATTTTATTGATACTCACTAATTACTAGAATACGAAACTCTATTTAAACAATTATGATGAAAAAAACAGCAGAGTTTTTAAAACCTCTGCTGTTTCCTGTTATTTAACTTCTAACGTGAACCAATTATTTATTGAATAGACAAGCGTTACCAAACAGCCGATTACACCAAACCAAATAGCATTAGGATCAATCTTTGAACCAAATAATACTGCTATTAACGATACCATACACAATAGCATCGCTAGACCATTAATCTTAATTTCGACTATATCGCCATTTTTTACTTGCTTTTCTTTACTTCCAAAAAATAATTGATTTGCTTTTATCTTCGCTTCTTTTACATCAGAAGGGAGCGTGTACTCTTCATTATTTTCTAATTTCATTACAACTTCATTATCCACTTTTAAAGCTACTCTTGTAGCCCCACCCATCATACCTGTTGCCCTTATTACTTTTATAGCCATTTTAAACTCCCCTTAAACTTTTGTTCGTCTAATAAAAACCTTCCTACTTTTCAGTCTAGTATATTCCCTACAATTTTTCATCTTTTTTCCATAATTTATATTATCATATTTGGAATTAATTTATTAATAGGAGTATGAGTGTTTCTACCTTTTACTTTATAGCCTATGATAAGAATCCTGTTTCTCTCCAGATATGGTTAGTGGATGTTTTAAATCATCTATTCTTATTTAATCGGTTTCTCTGTTTTTAAAACAAATGAACTTAATGCGGGAACCTTAATCTTATTATCATGGAAAACATACAGCACTTTACTTCCTGCACGTTCACCATCTACTAGCACTTTCCAAGGACCTTTTGATGGAAGAGTAATTTCCACCGCTTCTCTATTCGCATTGTGAGCCACAACAAAATAATCGTTTTTATTACCATTTGCTTTGCCATCTAATGTATAAGCTACAACATTTTTTGGCGCATCAATGAACGTTAGATGTTTTTTTATTTGTTCAACAGATGTCATGCGAAAAGCTGAATGGTTGTTACGCAACTCTATTAAGCCTTTCATATACTCTACTTCTTTATCAAATGCTGCACGGCGCACCCAATCCATTTGGTTAATAGAATCAGGAGATTTGTAGCTATTATGATCACCATATTTTGTACGCATGAACTCTTGGCCTGCATGCAAGAATGAAACCCCTTGCGATGTTAATATGATGGAAGAAGACAACTTGTGCATTTGTTTACGTACTTCCTCACTGTCGCCAGGATTAGTCAACTGAAGCTTATCCCATAATGTATGGTTGTCATGTGCTTCAACATATGTCAGGACCTGCTCAGGATCCTGATAAGTATACACTTTTTTATCATAGTCCATACCAGCCGTAATTCCTTTTTTAATGCGTTCTTCCATGTTTTGCATTCCGTTCACAAAACCATTATCCTTATCCCCGAATACGCTTCCTTTCAATCCATCACGAATATCGTCATTAAAATGAGCGATCCCTTTCATTTTCTCCGCATTTTTTTGATTTGCTTTTAACTCAGGCGCTAGAGGCGTATTTAAATCCCAACCTTCTCCATGAAGAATAATAGAAGGATCAATTTGATTAATGGCTTTACGTATCGTATTCATTGTTTCGACATCATGAATACCCATCAAATCAAAACGGAATCCATCTAAATTATACTCTTTTGCCCAATACACGACGGAATCTATCATAAATTTCCTCATCATCTTTCGTTCAGAAGCCGTATCATTCCCTACTCCTGTTCCATTTGCGAGTGAACCATCCTCATTGTAACGATAATAATAACCTGGAACTAACTTGTGGAAATTGGATTCAGCCGCATTGTACATATGATTATATACAACGTCCATCACAACACGAAGATTATTATCATGAAGTGTTTGAATCATCTGCTTTAATTCAGTAATTCGAACAGTGGGCTCATAAGGATTAGTAGAATATGAGCCTTCTGGTACATTGTAATTTTTCGGATCATATCCCCAGTTATATTGTGGTTCGTTTAATTTTTCTTCATTTACTGAAGCATAATCAAATATCGGTAAAAACTGGACATGAGTAACACCAAGATCCTTAATATGATCAAGACCTGTTTTTACGCCTTCGGGTCCTCTCGTTCCTTTTTCTGTTACACCAAGATATTTTCCTTTTTGTTTAATACCACTTTCAGGTTGAATGGAAAGATCACGTACTTGTAACTCATAAATAATAGCATCTTCCGGATTTTTAAATTTCGGCTTTTTGTTCCCCTTCCAATTTTTTGGATTTGTTTCTTTTAAATCAACGACTGCACCTTTATCACCGTTAACAGAAGCAGCACGCACATATGGATCAACGGCCTCAGTCCATTTGTCCCCAATCTTCACCTTATATGTATAAAAAAGGCCTTTTTGATCACCTGTCAGTTTTGCAGTCCAAGTTCCTTTTTCACCTTGATCCATGCTTATTTCAGTACCTTTTTCATCATTCCATTTTTTATAAGTAACCAATTTTGCCTCGCTCGCAGTGGGAGCCCACAAACGAAACTTTGTTTCCTGTGGCGTATATATATTACCTAAATCACTACCATCATAATAAAATAAATGATCGAATTCCTCGCTACGAATTACTTTACCAATTTCAGTATTAGCTTCAATGGAATTTCCCATTTTGATTTTGTATGTTTTTTTAAAATCAAGATTCTTTTCTGTAATGATTTTAACCTTATTAGTACTATCTCCATCATTTGTATCATAAGGACTAACTTTCTCAATGTTAACGCCCTCAATTTCAATTTTTTGCTCCTTAATATTGAATGGAGCATTGGTAGTTACAGTGATTTCATTGAAGCTATCAATGGTTGCTTTCTGAATAGAAAGTTCAAAAGAAGGCTTAGAATCGTATACTTTATCATCGCCCGAAAGAACCCATACTTCAGCACGGCCATCCTTAATATTTTCAATCCAACGATCACCACCGTCTTTTTCCCATTCTTTCGTACGAACTATAAATCCTACACGATTATAGTCACCATCTATTTTCACCTTAGCATACTTACCAAACTCATCTTCCCCAGTAAATTCATAGGATTGACCATTCGTATTTTCAGCCCACATCCAAAGATTCCAATCTTTTGTATTTCCAGACTTCTCCTTATAATGAACGATAATTTCAGTTGTTTTCGTATTTGATTCTGCTTGTACACTCTGAAAAGAAAAACCAGATAATAGCATAGCAATTACAGTAAGTAATAAAAACGTCTTGTTTATTAATTTTTTTGTAATATACACTCCATTCACCCTTTCTTAAAATATTACGAATAATTCATTATGAGTAACCCTGCATAAGTTAATCTAAAAATCGCTTTTATAACACCTCCGTATTGAATGTTTTCACTTATGTATTTCAATGATCTTTTAATAGAAAAATCAAAGGTATAAAGGAGTAAGAAATTAACGAAAACGTTTGCATTAAATATCAAAAAAAATACTTACTTATTCCTTTTTATATCTCTAAATATCAAAAGATCATGAAAAACATTCTAAAGAAAACGTTTGTTATCGCTTTCAATTTTATAGCACGAACCATAAAGAGGTCAATATATTATTAATTTTCTGTTTTTACCCTATGTACATGTTGTTAACATGTACAGTTGTAACTCATTGAAGATAGTTAAGCGTGGACATATTATGACTTTAAGACTTCATCTCTGCGTCAACACATACTAAAATTCTCCCACATTACATAATAAAAACTCTCCTAAATACATTCACGTATTTAGGAGAGTTTGGGATTACTTTATTTTACAAGATTCATGTATTGAATCCTCTTTCTTTATAACTCGCTTGTATGAACTATCTCTTTTCAAAATAAGCGATGATTCTTCCATTACCAGGGTACTCTCCGTTCCAGCCACAAGGAAAGCCACCTGCTTTATAGATTTCAAACATAGTTTCAAAGAAATCATTCTTCTTCCCATTGATAGCACGGCTAAAAGCACAATTATTGAGATCAGCTACGACATCATTGAAAAATCCATCCATTCTAACTGCACTCTGCCTTACATGATTGTCAATAACCTCTAACATAGTATGTAATTCCTTTGGTCTTTCAATTTCTGATAACCTATAATACACTCCCCGAACTTTACTCTTTTCTAACTCCCTTATATCTGTCCACGTGTATTCATCTTCACCATATGCTTCCTCATAAGCGAGCAATTCCGCTTGCTGCATATCGTTAACGATAGCTATTTTATTCGAAAGTTTTTTGGTTAAAGAAGCAAACTGAAAATCTTTTGAGAAATCTACTACCTCTTGTACCAATTCATTATATTCCTCACCGTTCATTCCTTATTAAACCACCTTTCTTGATGCTTAATTACACCTCATTGAGACCATTCATAAACGAAACGCTCGAAAACTGTTCTCAAAAATCATTACCTATTCTTTTTCATATAATGATATTAACTCCCGTTTAAAATCTTCATAGAGTACAAAAGCTTCTTTTAATATTTCTTCTAATTCTTCGTAACTACGGAAAACAGGCATCTTTATTCTCATACTGGGATTTATTAATAACCTCGGGTAAATACTCCAAGGACTCCCTAATCGAACTTCGCCATTATAATAAGCAACCCAAATGAATTCTGTCATTCCATGTTCTAGACTAATATTAAACCAGATCATATATTGCGGTGAATGATCAACGACTCCTACTTTAAAAAATCTCTCTTTATAATCAAATGTTACCTCATATCCAAAATGTTTCAGTACTACTATCACTTTTTGAATGTTGTAACTTCCTAATCTATCATCGAAATCGTTAGAATTCTCTCGAAATCGATTAGACATCGCTTGATATCTATCAATAAAATTTATTTTTTCTAAAACCTTTTTTATTTCTGGCTTCATTTCTATAGCCATACTTATCGTTTCACCCATCTCATTTCAATATTATATTTTTCATTACACATATTACTCTTTTCTTTCTCCAATTTATTCATCATCTTCATCAGCATATAATTTACTTAGAAATTCGGTAAATGATTGAGCTACATAAAATACATTTTCCCTCGCCACTTCCTCTGCCTCTTCTGCTGTGATTCCTTCGCTTTCCATCAGCATTTCTTTTTCCCATGCATCTTCATGCTCCCAAAAAACGACTATTGGATTCTCTTCATGGTTTTTATAATCAAAACAAATTAAGTTTCCAGCTGGATCAAAAGCAAACGGGATTAATCCATTTGGTAATGTATCATTGAAGTCATTATATACATCTGCAATATACTCACCACTATTTTCATCAAAAGATAATAACGTACCAAACACTCTTTCTATTCCTTGGACGTCAAAAAGTTCTGGTTCCACATTTGCTCCATTATTCTTCGATACACACTCAACATACTCATGAGGAAAATTAAAGCCTAATTCTTCCCCAATTTTCTTTACATATTCATCACTTACAGCTTCATCAGCAAATTGCCATTCTACTTTACTCATTTCATTCCATCCCCCAGTCACCTAAATCATTTCCATAATGTATATCTAAAATAACTAACTGCACCGTATTACTCTATTTTTATTTTTAAATTCTTTATTAATTCAACAAGTGAATTTTTTTAAGCCTACAAATTATTAGGCGTAGATTTTTCAGAACCTATTCTGGAAAATGTCCCCTTTAAAAATCCCACTGTAAATTTAGGTAAGTTTGTAGAGGTACGTTTAAAACAAATGATATTTGATGGTCCATCGTTGCAAGGTGCTAACATAAAGTTACGCTATCCCGTAGAAAGAACTATAACCCCAATCCTTTTCTATGGCTCCGTTTAAGTCTATCATTTTGCATATAATTTGTAACTTTTAGTAGGAACACTAGTTTTTTGTACAAGCCATACTTTATATCTTTGAATATTTTATAGTATTACAATAAAAGGAGATGAAAGAATGGTAGTACCCTGTCTAATTTTAGACGTGTATATTACACCAGGATCAGATATGACCCAAGACCTTTTTATCAATCAAATTGATTGGGTTAATTATGTTTATGGAGTCCCTAATACTTTCTACGGAGATCGAACACCAAATCCATGTAACATCGATATAAGATGGCGTTTTAGGAATGACCAAGGAGAAGCGGTTATGTCACAGATCAATGACCCATTTGTTGATCAAGATGTACTCCAATGCATCGGATACGAGGACCTCAATGAATATTTTCAATATTGGTTGAATGTTAGACCGCCAGGACCAGGACCTTATGGACAAACTGATACACTGGATATTGCTGTATATTTTGTACAAGGTCCATTTGCAGGTGGTTTTGTAGGATGTGCACCTTATAACACTCCTAATGGTCCAGTTATCGTAATATCAAATGCTCCTGAAGGACAATTCCGATTCGGACAAACTCTCGCGCATGAATTAGGACATGTTTTATTAGGACCGGAACATGTAGACGATGAAAACAACCTTATGTATGGAGGGGCATCGGAAAATGCTTATAGACTGACACCTGAACAGTGCGCGCAAGCAAGTAATAGCCCGTATTTTCGAAATTGCCCAGAATGATGACACGAAAACTATGTAAAAACCAAAGAAAGGGGTGATTAAAATAAAAAGACATCATAGAAATCTTAAGCGTAGTCTAAATAATAGTTTTTTGATACCACCTTCCAATAATGATTGCAATGGTCCACCATCTAATACCCCCCCATCCTCCAATAATGATTGCGATTGTCCACCACCAAATATTCCACCAGGTAATCCTCCGTGTATTCCAGTCCCGGTACCACCTCCTAGTCAACCTAAAAATTGTTAAGTGTATCCACTCAAAACTTCTTATCGAATGATACAATATCGGGACACCCTAGCTGGTCTTAGCCAGCTAGGGGCAGCAGAGACACCAAATAATCATATTGATTTCTGAACTACATAATTCATAGCGCATTAAATAACGTTTTATAGCTTTTAATTTCTCTTCAATTGTAAATTTATCCATAAGAAAAGCAACTCACTCAAAAAAAAAAAACAAATCGGATATATAATAATGCTTTTAAATTTAATGCCCCGCAGCATGTAAATATGAATGGAATATACCTATCAATAATAAAACTTTATCTTTATAAGATTCCTCTAATAATTTAAAAGTAATATTAAAAGGAGGCTTAATAGGCTCTTTCCATTCTGCAATAATCAAATTAGTATTTAAATTGGTTATTTTTGCCCATTCAAAAGGTCTTTGATTTAATTCATACATTTCTCCTGCAAATTCAAATTTAGTTATTTCACCAAAATCAAAGGTCTTTTTATCTATTAAATGTATTTGATATTCTTCTCTTTCAGCATAATAGTTAAGAAAAAATTGTGTTCTTTTTCGAAAATCTATATCCTTTTTCGCTTTTAATTGTAAATTCTCTTTAGAATCATATATCTCATATTCCAAAAAATACGTCCCTTTGAATAATATTAAATCTATTATCCTTATACACTGATTGCTATACGTTTTTTTTATTGTACCTATTATATTGTTGTTCTCATCATATATTTGTGTTGGTTTAACCGAATAAAAACTTCTCCATTTATAATAATACAAAATAATCACCTCTTAATATTTGTATATAAGGTTTTTGAATATTATAACATAAGAAAAGAACAACTTTATAGCTGTCCTTCGTTAACATAACACCACTTACCAGCAGTCACTATATCTAAAAACTTAAAAAAGTCCCTTCAGATCTTCGAAGGGACCTTTCTTAGCTGTTTCAATCGTATTTTCTAAAAAAATACGAGTTTCATCTTTATTTTTGTGTACCTCTCGAAGTACATATGTAGTTGTTTGAAGATCCGAATAGATTTCAAATAAATCATCTAAATCATGAAAATCTAGTTTTTTTAATAAAAGACGCTTTGTTCCTAATTTGGGAATTTCATATGTATTTTCCATACTCTCACCTCAGTTAATCGTTATTTTTATATTATATATCTTATTCATGTGAAGTTTACATAACCTATCATTATCAGCAACAAAAAGAGATTGGGTACCTTTTAGACATCCAAAAGGTACCCAATCTCCTTTCTTCGTTGACATAATCGAGGATTATCAGCAATCTAACAACTCTTGGATTCTATTAAAAATGTGCTAATGAAGAAGAATAGAAGCCCATTCCTTTTTTTGTAATAACCATATGATAGAAGTACATTGGTTCTTGTCCAAAAAGAATGCGACCTCAAAACCACAATAAATTCAAGCATGATTTCAGAACCAATGAATAACTAAAAAAGGTGGGGAAGTTATGTACTATAAAGGAAACAAGTACAAAAGTTATAAATATAAAAGTAAATGTACAGATACAATCGAAAATAGGGAAGATGATTGTCATGAAAAAAAAGATTCCGATTGTAGTGATAAGAAACATGATGACGCTTGTTCTATACTACTAGAGAGACAGGTTAATAATCCGGCAAATGATGTAACTAATTTTCCTCGAATCACCCAAAGTGAGACAAGCATTGCCCATTTTAAAGATTTTATACTTTATGGATTTAATGATAGTAATGCTGGTACAGGAGGACTGGGGACTTTTAGTTTTTCAGGCTTTGCTTTTTCCAATGATTTAGGTAATACCTGGACTGATGGTGGTTCTCTTCCGGTAAATCCAGGGGGTTTGAATTCCGGTGATCCTGTTATAGCTGTTGATAGAAATGGTGTTTTCTATTATGGTCAAATCGGAATAGAAACTATTGGGAGTGTTATACAAGGTGTTATCAGTGTTTCAACAGGAACCATTACTCCGAACGAAACAATCACAATGAATGCGCCTCAAGTCGTTGGACGCGGGCAAAACCCTTCTGCGAATATTAATCAAGATAAGGATTGGATTACAGTAGGTCCCGATGCTGATAATCCAGGGAATGAAGCACTATATATTACGTGGACTGATTTCACTGCTACTCCGAGCCCTAATATTCGCTTTTCAAAATATACTACTGGTGTCAACTTAACTCCAATTATTACAGATCAGATTATTGTCACTGGTGGCACTAATTTTATTCAAGGGTCTTTTGTGGTCGTTGATGATCTCGGAGGTATCTATGTCTTTTATGAAGAAATATCGGCATTTAATACTTTGGGGCAGCCAAACAGGACCATTCGTATGGTTAAATCAACTGACGGTGGGAATACTTTCCCAATTAACGTGGCAGTTTCAACTCCATTTGCTGCAGCCGCAACTGATACAGCACTTTGTGGCCGCCCATCTATCGGTGTTGATAACACCAGAAGGATTCGTATGAATGAATTCCCTCATGCAGCGATTGGACCAGATGGCACTTTATATGCCGTATGGAACGCTGGCAGAGTGGTTGGAGATACGACCTTTATTGATATCTTTTTAGCTTATAGTACAGACAAAGGAAATACTTGGAATAGAGTGAATGTTACTTCAAATACTAGAACTTTTCCATTCTTCCCGTCCGTTGCAGTTAATAAAAATGGAGCCCATATTCAGTATAATCGTTTTAATGACCGTGGAGGCACTCTTGCCGGTATAGGTGATGGGACATTTGCGATATTTTTGAAAAGCTTTTCTCTTTGTAATGGATTAAGTAAAGAGAAAATGGTAAGTACTGCATTTTCTCCAGTGCCGGTTACGAATCCAAGCCCTGATACTGCCAATTGTTATATGGGGGATTACAATCAAATTATTGCTGGTCCCGGGAACTGCTTACTTCACTCTTGGGGTGATAATCGTAATGTTATTATTCAAGGCGCTATTCAACGGGATAATCCTGATGTTTTTTTTACCATAACAACCCCAGATTAAAAGAAATATGACTGTTGTTGTGAATAGGAAAAAATAATCCTTGTTTACTGGTCATTAAAAATTTCAGAGCCTTTCTCCAACCAATATCAAAATGTCTTTCTATAAACTAGATCATCCTTACAAAAATGTAAAGGCAGCAATATAATATATATTTGAAAAAAGGGAGGTTATGTCGATGGATTGTAAACCTTGTGAAAATAATAACGAAATTAAAAATGATTCCTCGAACTATACTAAATTTATTTCTGCAGCAGTTCCTGATCACATCATTTTTAAGGAAGTCGATACGAATTTATCTCAGGAAGAGAATAATTAGTTTTCAATATAGACGGTATAACAGAAGCCTAGCTTCTTATTCAGAACTTGATACCCCAAAAAAATTATTGATCTAATAATAAATCCCTTTTAGAGGTATCTCCACATCCATCAACTTAAGGATTTAGACTAATTTTGAAGTTAAACGCACGTTACTATTCTCTTATGTTAATGAGAAAGGGGGACGTGCTTTTTATGAATATACATCAAAAACAAGAGTTGTCTTTATTTTCCGAAGAGTTATATCGATATATGTCTCCTGCTACACTTAATCAATTAGCCATAGAAGTGGTCGAAATGAAACGAAAACGTAAATGCCATGGGCACCATTTTTTATCTTTGTGTGTATGGTTAAATCAGCAAATCGCTACTACTTCTCTGACTCAACTTTGTAGTCAATTAGAAACTTCAATAGGAATTTTATTAAGTCCTGAGGGACTTAATTGACGATTTAACTCGGTGTAATTTTGAAATAAAGTTTGATCATTTCTACCTATGTTGTTCCACAATCGCACCCTTTAATGGAATACCAAAAAGAAAAACACAGATGCAAATAAGCTTATTATCTTCTCTTACACTAGTAATTAGTCCACCTACATTATTTCGCATTCTTTTGAAAATAAAGCCTCCTAGTTCTTTTATATAAAACTTTAATTTCTTGTTTGAGAGATTTGATTAACAATTTGGCTCAATGCCTCGTTTATTGGTGTAGAAGATGCGGCTTTGTGGTCTCAACGCCCATGAAGCGAAATTGAGTGCAGCATATGAAAGCGGAAGGATAATATGAAACCCGTAATCACCATAATCGTTAGCAAATGCATGAGATAAAGCCGCACCAGTCATTAAAAAGAAGATACCAGCGTGAGCCCATTCTTTAAGCCGAGGAAAACCTGGCACAACGAGAGCGATGACTCCAAGCACTTTCCAAATTCCGAGAATGGTCAAGATGTATAATGGGTAACCAAGATTCGTCACTAACTCGACGTTTCCCCCATATTGCATCAGTTGCCCGATACCACTTAACATAATAGCTGCTGCGAGTAGTAATGTGACCGTCCAATAAGCAATCCTTTTTCCTTTTGTTTTCATCCTTTTATCCCTTCCTTTAATCATTGATTTAAAAATGAAATACCATTACTGTGGTAGTTCCTTACAACTCTTCACATTCGTCAGGACAATCGGCTTAGCGTTGTAAATCCGCATTTTCCTGACGGTTCCCCTATTATATTGTCTCTTCTTGAAATCTATTTTCATCCTCACGTTTTATTCCTGTTTCTTTTATATAGGATTCAATGTACTTGTTTAATTGACTATTATCGTTTTAGGTTACTTGATGATGATGGAAACATATATTTATACGGTCTAAGTGATTGTGATTCGGATTTTATCCCTTTAGACCATTATTATTATGTTTATGGCTGCACGGAAATTCAATATCGTGATGAAAATACTAAAATATATAAAACCCTTTAAAATCCTTAAATACATAGGTGTAGCTTTTATAAAAAGATTGATCAAAAATACCTCGCAAACCTACATTTTATGCTGCATAAAAAGAAGCCATTATGAAAAAAGTCTGACCAAAGTGGCTTATTATCCAGCACATTTAAGTTTAGTTTTTATAAAAAAGTTTGATCATATTTAAAATACTTAAGCATTCTATTCATTAAAATGCATCTATAAAATCATTAACGGTTTCACTCATTTCCTTATAACGAGACCAATGTAGGTAGTGATGACCTTCTAATACAACGAGCTTATTAGAAGGTAAATGGCTTATTTGCGTTTGATAAAAAGATACAATTGTTTTCCCATCTTCCGTCACTCTGGCATCTTTATCAGTAAATATCATGACAGGAATCTCTGAAGGAAATGACATATTAATCGTTTTATCGATATTATGTTTCATTTCATTTACTTCAGAAACTATATTTTTATTAGCTAGATTCCAGGCAGAAATGCTCTTAATCATCTTTAAATTATCATCAGAATAAGTTCCTTTATCCGTAATGGGAAGGTACTTCTCTGGATTCATATTTACTGCTAGCCTTGCAATTCCAGTCGGGGATAAAACGCTCAAATACCGGGGCATGGTTGGAGCAGGTTCATTAAAATACTCCACCACTTGCGGAAAAGTACAATCAATACCTATGATTGCCTCAATTTCATCAGGGTATTTATTAGCATAATACATGCTGTAAATGCCAGAAACGGAATGAGGCATTAATATGTATGGCCCTTCTATATGGGCTTTTTTAAGTGCGTCTCTTATTTCCTCTACGATGTTTTCAACTGTTCGTTCCTTATTTGTAATAGCACTCCAGCCATATCCAAATGTCTCTATCACTACTATTCTATTATTCTTTGATATTTCATTCATTAAAGGTTCATAATCCAATGCGGGTGCTGCCGTACCCGCACCACTTAATAAGACAATAGTATTTTCACCTTCACCCTTTGTATACACATGCATTTTCTCACCATTCACGTCAACTAATTGACCTAACGGAGGATATTTATTTCGTTCATTTAATAAAGACAAATAAAAACTAGCAAAATGAAATTTGCTAGTTTTTATTTATTTTGGGACTACTATTCATCGAAATCATTCCCAAATATTACATCATCAATTACTTCCCTGTCTTTTGCAATCCCTTCTATTGTCCCAATTAAATTTTTTACCATCTCAAGTGTAATCCATTCTTCCTCTTCATAAATTTTTATACTTGCTCCCATTGAAAGTAATTCCTCAGCACATTTCACTAAAGATCTCAATTGATCTGCATCATCATAATTACATTCCATTACAGGCTTTTCTGTTTTCATATTTTGTTTGATTTCACTTATCGATTTAGACGTTTTCTTTCTAATCAAAGGCAGATACTTATTAGAATTCGAATCATGAAGCACCACTACATTCACAGTAACCAACTTAACTATCCCTCCTCCAATTAAAATTCTATTATTCCATCAAATGTTGTTCGAATATAGAAGGTATACTATCCCCATCTTCTGTATATTTAATATTCGTATAGTTTTCAAACTCATCATTACTCTCAAAATTCCCAATCCATACTGTTACTTTTTCATTCATCTTATACTCCCCTTTTATTCTTTTGGCGAGGTGATGTTTCGGTTTTTTAATTTATCTTTTCTATGATATGTACTATTTCGTTTAAACCATAATAGACCTTTATCGGGACTAGCTAATCCTCAATTTATAGACTCCCTGCTAACATGAAAAGGATCCACATGATTCTCTTCTAATAATTCCTCAAATTTCTCTGTTCCGTATTTTAGAAAATATTCATATTCCGACTCCGAAATAAAAAATGCCAGCAACACTTTACCATCCTTTTCTGCATTTCCAGTCAGTACATAGCTGTATTCCTCTGGGAAAGCGAACGGTTCAGTAAAGTAAACTGCACTTTTATTGTATTTTCGAACAAAAGACTTATCAATACTTTCAATGCCACTAATTGCTGTTCCACGACCTATTTCTATTCGATTCGCTATACAATAAAATAAAGCATTTGCCAAAATATATCCTACACTACGAAATGCCCCATCAACTACCATGGAAACTTCAACATTATCCCCTACTATTTCTTCATATCTACTAAACCCAAGTGTATGAAAAACAAGACATTCTTCAAATACATTTTCATATTTCAAAATTTGTATACTCGGCATGTCCTCACCATTTTTAAATACTTCCCGGTCGATTGGCTCACCTAGGTATTTACTATAATGGTCATAATACAGCTCTCCATAATGAATCATTCTTTGAATTCCCCTTTATACACATGAATTTTTATTCTATTCCCCTGAAGGCTATATAACTGTTTAACTTTACTCCTCATATAAATAATCAAGAAATTCATTTATATTATTGGCTAAAAAATACATATTTTTCATACCGTCGTGCTCTTCATCATGAGCCCAATGAAAGATTTTTTCACAGTATTCCTCATTGATCCCCAAACATATTTGGTTACCGCCAGGATCATCTGCAATTGGTATAAATCCCATATCTAAAAGATCATCAAAAAAATCTATTATTTTATCCAAATTATCATACATACTCCCAATTCCATAGAAAATATTTAATACACTTTCTCCTGCATCATCAGAGATTTTATACATACTTGCCTTTGGATAGCCTCCATTATATTTTAATAAAAACTCTCTATAATATTTCGGTAATCGCAACTGATGTTTTTCCTCAAAAGCTTCTAACTCTTCTAATGATAATTTTTCATGAATCACTTCAATCTCCACCGTAGTTCCACTCCTTGGTAAATTATTTTCACCATCTCTTTTTGATTGTGTATCATCGGCATAAGTTCGTTAGACATATCCTCTTTCAGTAAAAATCATTTTTCTCTATTCTGTGATACTCTAAAAAACAAGCCGTTATCTTTTGCGTATTAATCCCACCACTTTTCCTCATCAGAAACCCATATATTTTTCTGCAAGTCAAATGATTGATTAGCATCATGAAAACCACAATAGGCAGGTAATTTTATACTTCCTCCATTTGCTTTATTCCAGCAATCAATAAACCATTCCACAATGATTTTTTCCTCATCTTCCGATATGATCTCATCGTTTTCTTCATAAAACTCCCAGAACTCGTCTGATTTATCATAAGAAAGGTTATAGTATGATATACGTTCGAGTAATTCATGACTTCCTGCAAAAACACTGCTATCGTTTCCTTCGTAAAAAACCTCACTTGCTTCTCTATTCATAGAAAACATCATGATAGAAAGGTCAAACGATCCGATAAAAATCATAAAATCTACTAACTCTATTTTACTGTAATAATTAAAATTAAGAATTTCCCTTATATTATGAATCAACCTTTCTGAATTTTTTTCAAGATTTTCTTTTACCGAGCTAATGTATGTATCTTTTGTAAACAATTCATTCACCTCATGCTTCATTTAAATTTAAATTTAAATTTAAATTTAAATTAAAACTCTTTACACATAATATAATTGAGCGTCTTCTTTTCTTCATCAATTTCATATTTTAAAAGAAAACTCTAAGCTATCTTTATATTACTTCACCCTATTCAAATCGCAACATCCTGATAGCCCACTTCGGTTACCTTTTCATTTATAAGAAGAAGACCTAAACCATTTTCCATATCCCATGTACAGTCGAAGGTGAGTCCGATCCCTCGACCTTCAAAAATACCCGCATACGGAACAACAATTCCAACTAAACTTATCCTATTAAGAAGTTGATCAGTTGTTTCAATTAAAGGATAATGTTCATTAAATTCAATATCATAACCAAGCTCATACCTTTTTTGTTTATAATAGTCTAAAATCGGTTGCAAAATACTTTGTTGCACTTGCTCCCAATTTTCCATCAATGAATCATATGATTCATATTGTTCTTTATCAAATCCACTTTCCTCTTCGCCATCTACCATTAACGCTATCTTAGCTTCCTTTCCACAAAACGTTATAGTAGTGTACCTTACCCATCCGTAATTATATTCAAGTTCACCAAAAACGGCATCGTTTATTATCATTTTAAGATCTCCTTTTTCTAATTCTTCAAGCTCCATCCAAAACTAGCATGCAAGTTAATCTACTTAAGTAAAATTATCTTGTCTAACTGCAGCCCGTCTTCCTTTATTTTTCGTATCGAATTGAATATAGTTTGATACACACCCATAGAAAAGTACCGCTCAATCAGGTGACACTCCTTAATTAGTTCACCATCAAGAAGCAAAGATCCTAACACCATTTGTTCCGCCTCGATATGTTGAATACTCACGGCTGCCACCCTTGTTCCTGCAAGAACTTCTGTAATTCTTCCTCAGACGGAACATTCTTCTTCCACTCTTCACACTCCTCCAAAAACTTCTCCGTCTCATAAAGAATAGACGGCTCCTTCTTTCGAAACTTCGCTGCTGCTTCCTCTATTTCACTGAGCTTCGTATATCCTTTCCCATGCCAATCTCGTAAAATCCCCTTCACATAAGCAAGCGTCCGCTTATTATTTTCATAGGCAATCTGAAGTGCCTTTAGTACAAGCTCCTCCGACAAATCCGTAACCCATTCACTTAATTCCTTCGCTGCATATGATGACAAACTACCGAAGTTTTGTTCATAAAATGTGAATACACTGCTACCTGGATTCGCTTTTTCTTCTACTTCTTCTACTTTCTCATCCTGTGCACAACCTTGAAAAACTTCTTGCGGAATCACATCAGATACTTCAACTGGCATTCCGAAATGTTCTAACAATAACGGAATATTCAACTCTTCCTCGAGGCATCTTTGAAGAAACATATGTACAAACTCTTTATTTTTCACAGTCTTTAACTCACGTAACACACACTTTTCTATGTTCGTATTTGTAACAGGGTTATAACGTAACCAATTTAGAACATATAACTCCTTCGTTTTCGCGTCATATAATATCTTTCCATACGCAACAAACCTTTGCAACAACTTCTCAACAGTTTCACGGTTATACCCCGTTTCCATCTCTACCAAACGTAGTGGCAGTGAGTAAATCCCGCATTGTGTCGTCTTCGAACATGTCAGCAAATACATATAAAAATAGCGCTCCTCTGGCGTTAAATCAAGTACAAACTCATCTTGCCAAAAATTCACCTGTACACTCCGGTATACTCCCATGTTTCTTCCTCCCGCCTTTTTAGTGGTAAATATAGAATTGGTTACTCCTTCTATATATAGGATTGCAGGCAGGAATTTGGTGGATTTATTTTATAATTTTTACTAGTACTAGAATGTTACTTTTTTATTTTTTCATAGTAGTTCTTGTAGTTGTTTTTTCTTTTGTTTATTTAATGATTTATTACTTGGTAGGGGTTTATAAGGGGGTTGGAAGGGGCTTATAAGGGGCTTGTTTGTCATCTACTAAAGAACTTATAAAATAGAGCTACATGAAAAAACTAGTTTTGTTTTATAAGTTCATTAATGGTCACTTCTTTATCGGCGACTACATCATAAAATCCAATATGAACTCCTTCTTCATATAGCCAGCATAGATCCGTTCCAAAAGGAGCTTCAAAAATCTCAAACATTACAGGGACGATTTTAAAAATAGATTCCGCGTTTAAGATGATAAAATTTTCTGCATGATTCACATAGTCATCAGTATCATCTATAGCATACAAATTCCAGCCATTTAATTGCGGGATAGAACTTTCTTGTCTAAATGAATATCTAACTGGTTTTCCAGCCAGAATATTTTTTGAAACGACAAAACCACCATACTCACTATTATTTATTTTCATTTTCAAACTCCTTAATACTGGAATTAACAGCATGCTTTATTAAAATTTCATAAACTAGTTTTATCTTATCAGTAGGCAATTTATTGTTTGTTACTATCCAGTTGCTTTTGTAGTTAATCTATCCTCGCCAAGATTAGCTAACGGCTCAAATCATAGAAATGGACGAGCAGCTCCAGGTAACCCTGCTTTCATTAGAAAATCATTGGTTTCTTAAAATAAAGATTATGAGTTTCTTTTTTATTGCATCATGGTTAACTAGACCTGCCGTTATCCTAATTATTCCGTCTTCTAAATAAAAAGAGTGTAACAAAAATTATTGATAATTTTCGATAGCTGAAATAAGGGAACCTGTTCCTTCTTCCGCATAATGAATGAAGTCCAAACATTTTTCACTCCAGCCACCGATTAAATTTGTTTTCTCTCCTACGAATTGTTGATTACCGTAACTATTTAAATTGAAAGAGTGAACCCAAACATCAGGATTCATTTCACGACGATATGTTTCAAGAAGAATTTGTGAAGAATTGTCTCCATACCTATCTCCGTACACTTGCTCATCAGAGAAGACAAGAATGCGGTCAACTTTGATTTTGTGATCTAATAAATATTTGATAGAAAGATGTAAGTTTGTTCCATATCCATGTTTATTAACTTCTGATAAAAATGTGTTCATGTTCTCTAAAATACCAGAACGGGTAGAAACATTTATCGCTTTGAAATCAGTTGCGAATACAGATGTAATAGAATTATCACAGAAGGAGTGTGCCATTGCCATCATTAGTGTAGCAATATCTGCACATTTAACACTCCCATCTTTTGAAACAGGATAACATGTCATAGATCCTGAGATATCTGCTGTCATAAATGTTGTTCCTGATAATCTCGGCATGTTTGTAACAGATGCTTCAATTGCGTCATTCAATATATCTAATAATTCGCTTCCTGCTTGTGGTAATTTTTCTTGCACAACACGATATGCTGAAAAAAAGCGAAATGGTAATTGTTTTGATTTTTTTACTCGCTCAGGATCGCGAAGAATGTTATATACTGTATCAATATTTGAGGCACCTGAATTTACGATATTGCGAAGGTTACGAAGTAAGGCCATATAACCCACTTTTCCGCTATCAATTAATTCTTCCCACACTTCTTTTTTGTTTCCTTTTTGAGAAAGCTGTGTTTCCCATGTATATGGTACTTGCAGTGTGTTTTCTAACAAACGTTTATAAAGTTCGTAACGTTCTGTTCCTTTTTTGGCAGATGGGCTTACTAAACGGAATACATCTTTCAATGTAACGTCTTTTCCTGTGCGATTGTATTTTGCTAATTGATATTCATCAAATGTAGAAAAGGCATCTGCTAACCCCTTTTTCAAAGAGTTTGGAATTGGATTTTTCCGACCATATACCCCTAATTGATATGCCATTATTTCTGTTACATCATCCGGACGCTGCGCAATACGAGAAACTGTTTGACGAGCATATTTACGACCTTCAGGGTGGTTTGCAAGTTCCACTGCTAATACATGTGTAACAGAACGCATGTAGAACACTTCACGTGCATAGACTGCTAAACTTGCAACAAATTTAGGGTCTCTGTCCATGATTTGTTTTGCAGTAGTAACTAATTCTTCGCTGTTATTACCATAAAATTTTGGCTCATTAAAGAAAGATGTTAATACCATCGTAACTAATTTATCTTTATCATACATTTTATAAGCTTTTCCGCCCTCTTTTGTATATGTTTGACGGCTTCCTTGAGAAGAATGATTAAACTTTGACATTATGATCTACCCCCAGAGATTTTTTGACACTGCTGGTTGAAATACAAATAAAAAAGGCAACGTATATACGTTGCCTTTTTTCACTCATTCCTAACACTTAAGAAATATTCAAAACAGGAATCGAATCCCACAAACACAATCCCTATATGACGAAGTAACTCCTACCTTAGTGTTATGAATCAAAGAAAAGTACGAATTCGGTGCGGACCTTTCCGCATCGATTAGGATCGAATCTATAGCACTTAATATTAGCAAACGAAGCATGGGCTATCTACACTGTTCCTGTTATATATAATGTTTAAAGATTTGGGAGATAAGCGAAAAGGCTCATTACGTTGCTCTACCACTGAGCTACCTTCCAAAATGGGAAGGATGGGATTCGAACCCATGACACACGGCACCCAAAGCGAAGAAATCCTTCTCTACACTGCCCAAATCTATTAAATATGAATTATAAAAAAGGGAGATAGGCGGAAAGACTCAATATGTTGCTCTACCAAACTGAGCTACTCCCCTAATGTTAATAAAACATCAGGGAAGGCAAGGATTCGAACCTGCGACCTACCGCGTGAAAGGCGAAGAAATTCTTTCCTACACTGCCCTTTTCTTTTTATCACTCATCGTTCTTACTATTATTATACTTGCAAATTAATATTTTGGCAATTATTAGTACTTTCGGAAAATCAGTACAATTTCTCCCCACTGCGAGCGTTTTCGTTTCTTCTTCAGCATACTTCTAGCGAAAACCTTTTTATTTAAATTCAATATTCATCTACTAACCCAGCTATTTATAAATGCAGCATTTCAGCCTTTATAACTTGAATATATTCCTGCAACTTACAAAATGCTTCTGTCAGTTTGTTTGTTTCTTCTTTATGAAGAAAGCGGGCCTTGTTTCGCTCTTCCTCTATGATAAGCACCTGCGTGGCAGCATAAGAAAGACCATACTTTTCGCATTCTCGTTTTATATCCTGAAAAAAGGAAAGAGGGACAGTCCCTGCTCCTGAGACAAGCATCTCATCTAGAACTTCTTCCAATTCATCAATTAGGCGCATTAACTCGATCATAGAACGTTCCCCCTTCACTCAGTGTAGTATTTATAATCTCTCCTGCTTCTGTATATAAAATGATAGGTGTAACAACGAGCTTTGTTCCTTCCTGATAAGGATGAACTAGCATTCTCTTTATATGCAACGAGTCCATATATATTTTTACAAGTCGAATCATTCGCTCATTTTCTGGTCGTTTCATCATTTGCATTTGCAATGTTTTCCCATTCTTATCGATAAGAGGTATGATCCATTTTTGTTCTTGCTTCTGAAACTTCCATTCTCCTATTTCAGCAACTTCGATACAAAAGATTCCTTGTTTATTTGCCTCTAACCTTTGCTCTTTTACTTTTTTTAATAGTTCTTCCCATGAGGTTAAAAAGAGAGATTGCCACTCTGCCACATTTGTTTTTCCTTCCACTTCTCCTACTGTCTGTGAGCTAGATGACAATTGAAAATCGACGTTAAGTTTTGCCTGCTTCAATCGGACAGATGAACGAGATAGTTCGTATCCTTTCCCTGCAATTCCCCATGGAACTTGCCTTTCATGGAGTTCTTCAGGAGTTGTGCTGCTCCCTTCATAAAACATGGGGCGCGACTGTGTGTATGTAATCCACTTTTCCTGTTCTCGATTATAGAAATAATACGTCACACCAACATAACCAGACTTCGTTTGCCAGCCAGATGCACCAAAAGCATGCAAAATAAGTGGTGGAACTTCGTAATATTCCGAACGAAACGGACTCTCTTGCAGATGGTGGCGTTCCAACAACAAAATGTGTTCATAAATCGCGGACACCGTTTGCCGATAAGATGCCATTTGAAAAGATGCATGCTTCATCCGATATAGCCCAATATCCGCCCCGAGCTTACGAAATAAATTCTCTAACTTTGCGAGTTTCAAAGAACGTGCTTTTACAGAAAGTTGTTCTATTTCATAGATTGTATTTTCGGTAAGGCGTGTTAATCCAAAGTGAACAATTTGCTCGATCATTTCTTTGAAAATAGATAGCTTATCCGGCGCAATGATAAGAGGATGCATCTGTTTCGTTTCGTGCGAGATTCCCTTCTCTTTTTGATACCAATATACCGCTTCCGCCTTATGCCGGCATATCCCCTCTGCTTTGCACGTACAGATCGCAGCCGCTACCGATTCAGCTGTTAGAAAGCGAACTGTTATATTCTCTTCTCGGAAAGTGGCAATTAAAGCCCCCTCTTCTTCTAAAACAAACTTTTGCTGAAATGTTTCGCGAAACATCATTTCAGCCCACATTTTTTCGGAGACAATATTGCGAACGTTCACATTCAAAAGAGCAGAGAAATCAACTTTTATGTTCTCTTCACCTTCGTACATCTTCTTTGCTTCTAATAGAGCCATAATGACATGTTTACAAATCGAACGGGCTTCACAACTACAAGAGTAACTGCGTATATCACCCGTAAACGTTACAGTAATTCCGTCATCAAGATGTATTTGCGCTGCACCCTCTTCTACGTCCATTTTGACATTTGATACAACGGCCAAATCCTTCATTGCTCTCTTATATGTTCCTTTGTTAGACATGGCAATTAAGTATGTTTCATCAATAGAGGAAAGAACATTTAAGAAATGATTGTTGCGATCCATTGTGCCAACCTCCCTGGTGTTAACGCCGCTACATGAGCACCGAGCGCCGCCATTTTTTTAGCTGCCTGTTTATCATAAAAAGGCTGTGCAGTCGGATCCAGAGATGTTAGCACGATCAGCTTTGCTCCTGATTCTACAATCTTCATCGCTTCTCGGTACATTTCATTGTAACTGCCACCTTCATATAAGTCTGTTACAAGCACGACAATTGTTTTATGAGGCATCTCGATTTTATTCGTTGCGTAGCGCAGCGCCTGAGCAATATATGTTCCTCCCCCAAGCTGTACGCTCATAAGCGTTTCCACCGGGTCGTCAATACGATCCGTTAAATCAACAACAGCTGTATCAAAGATGAACAGATCTGTCTTAATCGTCGGTAAGCTTGCAAAAATACCCGCCATAACTGCGCTATGAATAACAGAATCAATCATACTTCCGCTCTCGTCTACTGCGAGGATCACACGCCATGGGCTAACGTGCTTCGTGGCAGCATAAAAGTACGGTTTTTCAATATGAATGGCGTTTGTTTCCTTGTCAAAATGCTTTAAGTTCTTTCGAATCGTTTTCTTAAAATCAAAGTTGCGCATCGTGCGAACGCGACTAGAACGATTTCGATCTGGTCTACCGCTTAATGCGTGCTTCACTTCTTGCTCTAAATTACGCCGCAACTCCTCAGCGACTTTCGCTACAATACGTTTAGCTGTGTCTAATACATCCGGTTTTACATAATCTTTAAATTGTAAAATGCATTTTAATAAATTCATATTCGGCTCCATTTTTTCAAGCGTTTGCTTATCTTGCAATAGAGCCGTTAATTCATACTTTTCTAGCGCATGATTTTCCATAATCTCAATGGTTTCTTTCGGAAATAACTCCCGCACTTTCGAAATCCAAGTCGGCACTGTTAGCTGAGAGGGATCCAACGACCCGCCGCGTTCTTCTCCGCGTTCTCTCTCGTACAAAAACTCCAGTACCTCATCCATTGCTCTGTATGCAGGGTCTTCTTCCTGAAATGTGATTTGGTCATCTGCATGTTTCCCAAGAACAAGACGCCAGCGATTTAAAGAAATGTTATTCTCCATCTTCTAGCCCCCGTCTCATTAAAATTTCCCGTGCCTTGCGATCTAACTGTATTGCATACGTCAGCACTTCTTCGGAAATTGCTTCTTCTTTTATCACTTCTTCTGTGGCTCCATATAACCGCGCAATCTGTTTAGCAATCGTATCCACCTCAAGCGGCGTGAATTGACTGAACAAGAGGCGCAAATGCGGCAATACTTGTAAAAATGTCTCTTCATCAAGTTCTTCTAGAACATGAGACATTCCGTCAAGCAGCGATTCGTTATATAAGAAGATATCTTTTGCGCCAGCAAACAAACCATTCAAAAATATCGGAGCTTGCTTTTGCATATCGCCACTTCCATAAAAATATCCTTCTGCCACTTGCATTACCTCATCGATTTTCCGCTTCCCTAAAGAAGTTAACAGCCCAAATACTGCCCCTTCTACTTGGCTTTCTCGTTTTTCCCTTTGCAAATAAAGCTCCAGTGCTTCAATAAATTGCTGGTCTGCAGGCTGCATTGTATACAAATCAATAAGTTTTTCCGCAGTAATTGCTGGTTCGCCCCCATCTAAAACAGAAAATAACGAAAGTGCTTTATGTCTAGCATGATCCGCTTGCTGATTTTCTTTTTCTATTTGTGATAAATAGTAAGCACAATCTGCCATAGAAGCAAAATCTCCATCCGCCTGTATTGCTTCATCTATAAACTGATTGTACATAGCGAAATCGGAAAACAAACCACTTAAGTAGGCTTCTAGCAATAAAAGAGCCACCTCTCCCGCACGCACTTTCGCCTTATACAGCTTTGCTCTTAGCATTTCCTGCGCGGCTTCTCTCACCGTTCCGCCATACACAGATAAATCAATAAGAGCACTTTCCACCTGCGCTGAGAAACGATATTTCCAAGTTTCTCGTATAAGATTAATATTCTGCTTTCTAGCTAGGTTCGGACCGCGCAGCTTCTCGCAAAACGGAACTCCTAAAAAAGCGAGGCAATGAAAGAACTGACTTAAACGCAAGTGCCTTTCTTTCTTGTATATGTCAAGAATCGTCTCCTGTGGTACAGTAGAACGTGCCGGAAGACGAAACGAACGAACAGAAGCACGAAAATCATGCACGAGCGGCGGCACATCCGCTTCTTTTGACAATTTTCCGCGCTTCGTCCCTTGCAAACTCTTCTGAAGCAGCGTTAAAGGTTTATCTGCCGAGAATATCTCACCTTTCACAAATGCACTACGCACTGCATCCATCAGTTCATACAATCCAGGTTGCATCTTTCCCCGAAGCAGTGCAAGTTCACGTATCATTCGCGCAGCTTCAATCTTATCTGCCATTGATATTCCTTCTGCCTTTAGCTGTCTAGCAATTCGTATCATAAATTGCTCAGCTACCGCTTCATCCCTGTTCTCCCAAATATGTTGGTAAAAAGCAGGTGCAGGCATACCGCTCTCATAGCCACGCATCTGATCGCTTTCCAAAAAGGAATACGGCATAAGATAGTTTTTGGCATACGCTTTAGATAATGGGCTTTTGGACAGCTTTTTCTTTTTCTTTTTCCCTTCCAATTCAAGAAGCCCTTTCACATGAAAGCCTCCGGTAATAACGAGCACCTTGTCATACACTTTACGCGCTTTTTCAATTTCCTTTGCCATGTGTATCTCCCTGGCTTCGCATCCGTCTTCTGTCAACATCTCCTGCGTATAGTCCGCGCGCGTATAATAACAATAATCGAAGAGCTGACGGACAAACTCCTCGCTTGTCATATGAAAGCCTTGCAACTCAAAGTATTTCTCCCAAAATTCATGAAAGCTTCGGCACCCCGTTTTTTCCGAAAGCATACGGACATATTGACTGTGCCGGAAATATTGCTCGTCATACTTCCCATTCTCTTCCTCATTTTTCGTTGCAAACAAATATTCTTTATAAGGAAGATCAATAAATGAAACTGGAATATTGCGCGCAGCTCCTTCCCGCAGCGCGACAAGTTCCGGTGAATAGTCGAGAAAGGGATAGTACGCACGGTACTTTCCACTTTCTCCTCTTTCAAGCACATCCGTTTTATCATCATAACTGCAATATATACAAATTGGAGCCTCACTTTCTGCACTCACAATATGCGGAATAAGAGGGTTGCAATCTATCGGTCCTTCTATAAGAATCGCATCCGGTTTATAGAATTTAACGATCTTTTGTACATGAAAAGAGCACGCAGGACTATGATGGCGAATCGGCACATATACGACATTGTGATCTAAATTGTAAGCTCTTTGAAACAATGCATTTACTTCAGCTGATTGCGAGCTTCGAAAAACGACTTCCATACCTCTCCTCCTACTTGACCTCGCGCCCTAACGATGCTTGTAAAGTAACTGCGCAGCTTTTCTAAATCATCCTTGTTTTCTTTCGCAATTGTGCCCGATAAATACCGAACAAGCGCATCCATCTTCACTTGTCCGCTTCCATAATAATACGCATCCATTGCGCTTTGATAATATACCGATACTGCTTCTGCAGTACTCATAACAGAAGATGGCTGATCGATTCGTTTTCCTTCAGCAGTTACACCTTCCCGTAGTTCATGAAAAACAGTCGCTAACAGCTGAACAACCGTCTCATCCACTTTGGGTGTGATGCCTGATGCTCCTAATAAGCGCGTTACTTGTGACTCTATTATTTTTGCTTCAAGCTTTACATCCTTAATCGGATGCACCGTTTCAAAATTAAAACGACGCTTCAATGCACTACTCATCTCATTCACACCGCGATCTCGTGTGTTAGCCGTCGCAATAATATTAAATCCAGGCTTAGCTGTAAGAATTCCTTGCTCCCCAAACTCCGGAATATTTAGTACTTTATCGCTCAGAACGCTGATCAATGAATCTTGCACTTCCTGCGGACAGCGAGTCAATTCTTCAAATCTAGTTAATATCCCTTGTTCCATCCCAACAAAGAGAGGTCCTGGCACAAGCGCCCCCCTTACAGGCCCTTTCGCAAGAAGAAGTGCATAGTTCCACGAATACTTAATCGTATCTTCCATCGTAGCAGCTGTTCCTTGCACAGTGTTACGGCTATTTCTGCATATTGCGGCAGAAAGCAGCTCGCTTAGCATCGTCTTTGCTGTTCCTGGCTCTCCGATTAACATAAGTCCTCGGTTTCCTGCTAATGTGACAATTGCTCGTTCCACAAGCGCATCATTACCATAAAACTTACGACTAATTTCCACTTCTTTTCCTTCTAAAAGAAGCGGTTCTTCTTGTCCAATAATAAACGTCCGAACGGCACGCGGTGACAATCGCCAGTTAGGTGGTTTCGGAAACGAATCATTCGCTTCTAACGCATTCAATTCTATTTCATATAATTCTTCCATTAATGGTTTAATAGACTGCATATGTCAGTTCCTTTCTTATCGCTTGCTGCGCCAGTTTTCATCACGGCCAAGATTCGATTCTGTTGCCCGTTTTATATCATATAAAATTTCACTGAAAAAGCGTTCCGATACTTGCTTCGGTAAAACGCGTCTCTCATGATCAATTTCGTCGTAGTCATATGAACCGCGGCTCACCGTGCCTGCTTTGTAAAATTGAATTTCAAAAACGCACACATCCTCCTCACCTTCATATCCAACCGGTGCCCCTTCAAACGCAAGCTCCGCCCCTAGTCCGGCGCGAGTATCTTCTTTATAGAATGTATAATATACACCGGCATCTTGAACCGATCCACGACTCCAGCCGTACTTCGTCATCTTACCAAACAGCGAACGGCCATTGATCTGGATACCAGCAAACCTTTCCACAGTGACTTCCTCATTCTCCTCAACCTGAAATACTTCGCGGTCAATTTGCGGAAATGGCTGAGTAACCTCATAATCTTCTAGCTGTTCCTTCCATAATTCCCTTTCGTCCTCGGACAATTCTAACGGATGAATTAGACCGATAACAGTGTCTGGCGTAAGTTCATGCTCTTCTTCTTCAATCGTATTAAACGTGCCATCCTCCATATAGCGGAACATCGCAAGCAACTTTCCTTCCTTATACTCACCCCAAATAAGGGAGATAGCAAACTGCTGCAGAATTGGATTTTCTACAAACAGAGACTTCCATGTATTTTGTGACCAATAGCGATTCAGAGAAAGTGCTGTTTCAAGACGCTGCGTTTGCATCGTAATCATAGTTCGGAGCTGCTTCTTTATAGAGGATAACTCCGCCTTAGCCTCCTCAGCTTTTTCCGCATCATCTTTTGCATTTGGTTTCGGAAGCGACTTTATTCGTTTTCCTTCTCCCGTTTTTAGCTCAATTTTCAAGTTTGGAGTTAAATAGGCAGTAAATGTTCTGCTGCCGTAATCAATTGTCTTTTCACCGCGCTTATTAAACCCAAGGTCTGGGACAAGCTGATCTTCTAGCTCTTCTTCTGTAATACCACGCGTTTTAGCAGCGAGACTCAGCGCTTCTTTCGCAGCATTACGCACTTGCTTATGTTTATACTTAAATGCCATCGCATGGATAGACATTAGCCCAATATGTGATTGGGACAACGCTAGCGCCTGAACAGCTGCAGCAGCAATCGCTCCGCGCATACCAAGCGCCCACTCATCAATCTGCTTTTTGAGTTGCATCGCCATTTCATCATCACTGTAAATACCGTACAACGAAAGAATACCGCGTTTCTTCGATTCCGCGCCTTGAGAAACCCAAAGCTGATAGATCGCTTGTATATTTTCCTTCAAATCTTGTTCGTTAAGAGCAGCGCTTATTGCTTCTGCTACTTCCTTCTTCTCAATAACAGAATCTGATACGTACTGCTGAAAATATGCAAGAGGAATCATTGCATCTGCAATGGTATCGGAATCGCGGAGACGAATTTGCGGTTCAAATCCGATCCACTGCACAAGTGCATTCCTTTTTTGCGGCGTTAAAATACGCGTGCAAAGAGCTTCTATACTTCCTGATGCTCCTTCTAATTCCCCGTCACCAAGCAATGGGGCAAACTTCTCCGTCAAAGAAGCGTTTTTCTTTTCTTGTAAAGCTTCCTGTACAAGCTTTGTATATTTGTCAGTTTTATAATATAAAAGTGTTTGCATTGCATTTTCGCGAACAACTTTCTTTTTATGATTTAATTCCTTTGCTACATCTTCTGCAGCTTCCGTATCTTTTGTAAGAAGTTCAACTGCAGCGGTACGTACCTTTTTAGAGGAATCCCCAAGACTTTGAATGAGAAGATCACGCGTCTGAACTGCGTTATCCTTTGCCAACTCATCCAAAATAAAAATCCGTTCATCTGCAGAATACTCAGGAAATTCACCTTTCACATACGCTCGTTCTTTTACAAACAAACGAACGAGTGCCTCCGTCGCCTTATCTCGCTTCTCACTATGCCCGGAAGCTTGTTCAATGGAATAAGAAACGAGCTTCTCCATCGATAAACCGTAGGTAAGCAGATCTTCCAGCACCTGTTCTGGCGAGTTCTCCATAGCAGCATACCGCTGCAGAAGTTCATATAAACTATAGTTATACCCTTTCCCAAGTTGAAGCGTAAGAGTGGCTTCCCTCTTTGCTGCTTCCTCTATATCCCAAAGTAATGCAATTTCTAAAACAGGCATTCTCCAGTAATTATTTCTAAACTTCGAGCTTTCGAACCATTGCTTCATATCCTCAAATGATAAAGTGCCTAATAGATAGTCACGATATGTACCACGTATGTCAGATGATTTCGTTTGAAGGACAACCGTTAAAAACTCTTCACGTACTTTGTTTCTATGTAGCTCGTACCCTTTTTCCGCTAAAAGCATTGATACGAAAAGGTAATGACTTTGACTTAAATATTGCAGTGTACGCTGCACAAATTCCGGTTGTTCTTCCACCATTCGAAGCAACAATTGATATTCATATACGCGATCAAAATCAACAACACCTAAATGATGCTGCGTAAGGCGATATGCAAAAAATCTTTCCTCTGAAATACCGAATTGTTCACACAAATCTCGAGTTGTTTCATACAATTGTGCATAAAAACTTTTTGTTTTTTTGTAATTTCCAGACTGTTCAAGAGTATGGCTGACATGTGAAATTGCATAATTCATAAAATTTTTTACAGAGCATTTCACTAACAATTCCATATATCTTCTTGCAACATCCGAATGCGGATACATACGAAAAATTTGCTGCCAAGTAAAGTCAGGTAAAGATGACCCAGCAAATACTTTACTAACAGCTTCACCTCGAACGTACCTTTGAGCTGCTTCAATCTTCTCTTCCGCTCCACTTAACCTCAATATATACTCCGCATGCTCTTCCAATTCTTCTTCCAGTAAAGAACGATAGGGAAGAAATCTCTCATAATCTGCATCTAACATAACTAGAAGCAAAAGTAATTTTTGCTGACCTGTTATAACTTGCAACTGTTCTTCTATATACTTCGGATTCTCCCTTATTAATTGTCTAAGAAAAACATCCGCTTCATTTACAGAACGCGAAAGATTCGTTAAATACTTACAAGCAAATACTACAAGTCTATCGAATGAAAGACCGCTTTTTTCGAAATAAACCTTTATATCTGGAAAACTCATATATGAAAAACGCACGAGAAGAACATTCAACAATTGATCCTCAAGTAAATGATAGAATAACCGAAAAAACACTGGATCTTTCTTATATGTTTTCCTAAAGTCATTCATGAACTGCCAAGCAAAATCACTACGCTTATTTTCGCGAATGGTCGTTTGTTCTATATGCTTTAAAACTTCTTCATCTCTCGTCTGCAAGTAACGCAATGCTAATTCTTCTTGTGCTCCTGTCATATTAAGGTGTTGAAACAACTGATATGTACTGACTGCCATCCTCTCTGCCTCCCTAGTTCTTTTATAAATTCATCGTTATATCATATACATATGATATAACCTATTCTCTCGCATATCTGAAATTCCAGATATAAAAACACGGAATATATTTACATTATTAGTATATCATATCAACCCGAATACGAACATACGTTTCTTTAAAACGATCATTAAAAATTTGATATAAAGATAAACAAAGTAAGTGATGAGCGTTTTCATGGTATGATGTATAGGTACTAATTTTTTAAATTATAAGTTTTTATGAAAAAACGTATGGAGGCATTGATTGGCAAATATCAACTAACATATGAAAGAAGAGCTATTGGCGATGTTTGTAAATGTATAAAAGTTGTGCCAAGACATGAGGAAGCATTACCGATAGGTTGTTCGAAAATGGGGAGAGCTCTTAATTTACCCGTATTATTTATGTATCCTACATATAAAGAGCATCCCCTTCATTTTATCACTCAATTAAATTTAGAAGAATTGCACAACGAACAAACACGCAAAATGGTTTACCGGAAAGTAGAATGTTATATTTTTGGATTTCAAATGAAGATTTAAAACATCGCCGCTTTGAGAATGTGTGTTGTATGTTGCAGTCCTGTTGGGCGAAATAGATTATATATAAATTGAAAAGGCACATAAACTTTTCAATTTATATAGGATAGGCATTTTGCTTTTGGTTCTGCATAGCGATGACGAATATGTTGGAAAATCAAGATGGATTTATATGAGTGGGGGAATCGTATGAGAAAATATGATATTTATGAGTCAAAGAGAAAAGTAGTCGGATTATTTTTTTTGACTTCGGTAGTTGAAGTGATGTTTCTCTTTATTGTTATGTATGCATTTTCGTCTGAGGAGCCTAATTTCATAGTTGGATTTTTATTTGGAGCTCTTGCATTCGTTGTACTAATTGCTCTTTGGAAAGTTATCCAAAAAATGCTTACGAAAAAACCAGCCATCATTTTAGAACAAGAATACATTACAATTATTAACAATCCAAAATATCCTGTGAAAATTGCTTTGGAGGATGTATTAGGCGTTTTACCTTATGCAATCCAAGGGCAAAAGTATTTAGGATTTGTGATGGAAGATGATGTTGAAGATCGATATATTGCCTCTATACCTTCAAAAGGACAACGACTGTATCGAGTTAATAAGCGCGCTGGATTTATACCATTTAATATTCATATGAATTTATTGAAAATCGACGGAGAAACATTACTTGAGAAGTTAGATGAGTATGATATAAGCTTTTTAATTCCTGAAGATGAAGCGAAATAATATAACAAAAGAATTAATTTAGATATATGAAAAAAAAGAACATCTTGATAAAAAAGATGTTCTTTTTTATTTTTAATTTTAGAACCATTAGCTTTATAACCCGTTTATATGTTTACAATAACAGTTATTAAAATCACTCCATAGCATTTAACCTTCTCAAATTAAACCTCGTCAGCCTGTATCTGTTTAAGTACGTCTGGCTTTACCTCTTCTAAGGATATTCCTTTATCAGTTTTTCTTACCCTCTCCGCAAGCGAAGCCTCTCCACCTTAATCTCATCATTGATTTTCTTACTGCTGTCTACATGATACTTATTGACTCATTCGGTAACCTTTCCTGGTCCACCGCCTTGCTTTCCTGCCAATGTACCGTTTCCAACTCAACTGGTATAGCCTTTGAAGGAAGCTAATTCTGCTTCATTTGGAAACTTACTAATTTTACCTAATTAAACGACCGAAAAATAGAAAAATATATCATCATGCTTTATATTGGAGAATCAAGCTATTTAGCTTTAAAATGCACCATATCATACGGATAATAAGGAACATTTTTTAATATACTATCATCCAATTCTAAAATTTTTACAATTGCTCCACTTTCAAAAATCCAATAGCCAAAATATAGTTTTTCATGATGTTTATGACAATCATACCACCCCATGTCTTTATGCCCAGCATACCATTCTTCTATCAAGTATTTCTCCATGAGTTTACTAGCTTTTGTATCATCTTTGCACATAATGACATTAACAAGACTTTTAAATGGTTTTTCAAATAACCAAATACTGTTTTGAGAGTTCCCTTCTTCTCTACTAAATTTACAAGAATATTAAATGTATTCTTATCAATTTCTAACATAATACCTATAGAAAGGTATTCGTAACATTCCCAGATCATACTCCTCCACCTTCATCCGGGCATGATCAACATATGCATTAACACTAGCAACCAAAATTAATAAAGCAGCTATCCATAAGATAACTGCTTTATATTATTATGAACTACATGAATTTTATATTATTCTGGCTTATTTGGAATGTTAGAGTTTGGAACATAATCAGATTTGTAATCTGTATATTTCACTTCTGTTACCATCCCTGCTGAAGCATGGTGTAAATCATGACAGTGGAACATCCATTCCCCCGGATTATCTGCTACAAAGGCTACTTCATATTCTTCTCCAGGTTTCAAGTTCAAAGTATCTTTAACAATTGGAGAACCTTCTATCCTTTTTCCATCTTTACTTAATACTTGGAAGAAATGACCGTGTAAATGCATCGGGTGATCATCTGTTTTAGAGCGATTTACTAATTTTACTTTTACTAAGTCACCCTTTTTCACTGGAATTGGGTCGATATCCGGAAATACTTTACCGTTAATTGTATATACCATTTCATTTCCATTCATTTGAGTATTCAAGTCCATATTATATGTGACAGTAAACTGCTGGTCTAACGTGAAATCACCTAATTTTTTAGCACCATATTTCGTCATATCTAATTTTGGTAGTTTTTCTTTTTCATTTGCCTTGTCTTTCATCTCTTTGCTGCCATCATATTCAATAACAGCTTTCATTCCTTTTGCACCTTTATCTTCTGAATGGTCCTCAACATACCATTTCCCAGGGTTGTTAGCAGTAAATTCAACATCATAACGTTCACCTGGTGCAATTGAAATTACTTTGTCCCTAATAACTTTTGGATCATTAATTGGTTGGCCATCTGTCGCAATTACTTTAATATCATGACCATGAACATGGATATCATGTGATAGGTAACCAGCATTAACTAGTCGAAGTCGAACTTTGTCTCCCTTGTTCACTTTTAATGGCTCCACTAAATCCCCGCTTTTACCATTGATTGTGAATAAGTCATACATGCTCATATCATGACCTTTCATCCTCATATTCCCATGATCCATTCCTTTCATATCATCATTCTTTTTCGTATTTTTATTATCCATACTAGATTTATTACCGTCTGCTTTTTCTGTTTTCCCTTTTGTCATTTCTTTTAACTGCTTATCGATTTCTTTTTTATCTGTTACCCATTCATCTAACATTAATGTGTAATCTTTATCATACTTTTCATTTGTATCTTCTACAACGAGAGCACCATACAAGCCTCTATCTAGTTGATTTACAGAATCTTGATGCGAATGATACCAATACGTTCCTGGTACGTTCACTTTAAATTCATAGGTGAAACTTTTTCCAGATTCAACCGCATCTTGTGTCACACCTGGAATTCCATCCATGTTATTTGGGACAGGATACCCATGCCAATGAATAGATACTGGTGCAGATAATTCATTTTTTAATGTCACTTTAACCTTTTCACCTTTTTTCACCCTAATCTCTGGTCCAGGAGATGAACCATTAAATGTCCAGACTGGAACAATAACACCGTTACTTAGCTTTTGTTTTTCTTCTTTCGCTATTAAAGTAACTTCTGATCCTTTTACAACTTTCAATGGTTTTGTAGCCGTTTCAGTCTGTGCTGTTTTTTTATCATTCATATTTTTATAATCATTTGTTGTATTTGTGATCGCAGAACATGCAGCAATTAAAGATATTACGGAGACTGTAACTGCTGTTAATACAAATCTCTTCATGGAAAATCCCTCCTTTTGCTTTTTCAAGATTATTATATAAGACGATTTTCGAGAAAATATGGAGATGCCAAATGAACAAAATAAAAAGACGCCCAAAAATTGAGCGTCTTTTACATTTACTATTTTGTAACAACTTGTCTTTCCTTAACGTTTTCATTAGTTTCTCTCATAAACTCTTCAATCTCTTCAACCGTTCTAATGATATCTTTTGACAAATTTTCATACCCGTCCTTTGTGACAAGAATATCATCTTCAATACGAATTCCAATTGATTCTTCTTCAATATACAAACCTGGTTCTATCGTAATGACCATACCTTCTTCTAATACTCTATCTTTGTATGTTCCTACATCATGAGTATCTAAACCGAGGAAATGGCTCACACCATGATAATAATATTTAGATAGTTCCTCATCTTCTTGAATTAAACCAATTTCTTTACACTCTTCTGCCAGTACTTTTTTTGTATGTTCATTTAATGCGGCGAATTTTAATCCTGGCTTTATAAGTTCAGTCGTTTCTTTTAATGCCTTTAATACAATATTATATATTTGTTTTTGGCGATTAGAGAATGTTCCACTAGCTGGGAATGTGTAACTAATATCAGCATTGTAGTAGTCTTTTTGAGCACCTAAATCGAGCAGTACTAAATCACCTTGTTGCACTTTTGCATCATTATCTTCATAATGCAGCACAGTAGCATTTTTACCACTCGCCAAAATTGTATCGAATGCATGATATTTAATACCAGACGATTTTAATGTGAAATCAAAATGCGCTTCTAATTCATATTCCATTATGCCTGCTTTCGCTTGTTTCAGCACATTATAAATACCCTCTCGAGTAACCTCAATTGCTTCTTTTATTTTTTTAATTTCTTCATCTGTTTTGAACACTCGTAATTCACAAATGTTCGGATAGACATTCCCAATTGAAAGATGAGGATACTGTTCTCTTACGTGCTTCGCAAATGCTAGCGCCTTCGTCTCAGTACCTTTCCAATTACGACGTTCTAAATCTAAATACACATGTTTCACATTTTCTGCGAAAAGTGTATTCGCAATTGTTACTTCAAAACTTTCTATATATACAACCTTCTTAATACCAGAAATATTTTCTGCTTCTTCTTTCGAAACGGTTTTACCAACCCATTTTTCAAGCACTGGATCTGGTTTTTCAATGAAAAGAGTTTCTTCTACACTATCTCCAAACTTTTTTAAAATAAAAATAACATTTGGCTCATCGATTCCCGTTAAATAGTAAAAATTTCGATTCGGCACAAATTTATAGTGTGCATCAGCTGACATATGTGGTGCCTGTCCGGCAAATAAAATAGTAATCGATTCATCTGGCAATGTTCTCGTTAATCGTTCTCTATTTTGGGCAAAAAATGTTGGCTTCATAATAATCCCCCTTGAATTCTATGTATCAAAACAAATTATCCAATGTAATTCATTTTATTATTAATTTTTCGTCAATTAACAATTATCGTGTAGAAAGTAAAACATTAATCAGTGAGCGTCCTACTGCCAGCCATTTCTATCACGCCTATTCCTTATCTAGCTAAATACTGTTAGATTTTTAAGAGATTGATGGATACCAAGAAAATTTTGTATCACTATCAAGTGGTGTATCCTGGGTTTCCTTTTTGATTATGCTGAACCATTTGTTTAATATTTGAGCTTTTGGTAATTGTGAGGCAGGGTCGTCTTCCCAGATGATGTGTGAAAACCAGGCCTTTGTTTCCCATTCAAATTGCAGTTCTGCAAACGAAATTGTAGGATGGTCCGCTTCATAAAATTGTCGATTTACTGCATCTGAAACTTCCGAAGCTTGTGGTAACAACTCATTCTTAATTCTATTTTTAATCGTCTGATTTTCTAACTGATCCCAAAAATACAATTGCCCGTTCATTTGATAAAAAATATCAAATGAAGCCTCACCATTTTTCAAATTAAGCAATATAAAAGCACGTTCCACATTATTGTCAGCAGCTTTTACAGTATTGATAATTAAATTTTGTGCAATTGAGACCCAATAGCTATTGGCTTCTTCTAATGGGGATTCAACATACAATTCTTCATTTAATTCATTGAGGGTTGCCTCATTATTGTTTACTTGTTCCACTTTCTTAAAAAATCTATTGAAAAAACCCATGATTTCTCCTCCTCTTTTTCATTCCCTTATAATACATTTGAATAATTAGATAATATTGACAATGCAATCATATCATTTTCAGATGAGGTATGAAACCAATTTAATGAATGGAGTTTGTTCTTGTATTTACTTTGTATATTTGAGAAACTGAATTTAAACAAAACCTTTGTTTAAAGTAAGGATGGAAATTAGAAGTTCAATTTTGCAAAGATGGTGGGAAAATGGAAGAGAAAAAAACAAGAAGTAAGAAATATTATAGAATTGCTTTTCTTGTATCAACAAGTTACATTTGGTTTTTGATTCTAGCGGCATACAGTATGGGGATTCCGCAATATATCAAGTTGCTCGGGGAGATCGCTCTAATAACAGCCTTTACATGTTACTTTTCCGTGCCTATTTTTTATATTGCTTTGCCTTTAGTATATATTCGCGTTGTACTTTCCTGTTTCCGTATATACACTTCAGAGCGAATGTTGGCTTATTATGCACTTTCTTGTTTTGTTTTAGGGCTTGCTTTATTTCTTCCTTTAAAAATTTATGGTTTTTATGAGGAGAACTACATATTCACGAAGCAGGTTCATGATCAACGTATTGAAGAAAAAATAAAACAAGCGATTGAAAAAAATAATGGTCCCATTCAGATTACATATGTGACAAGGGAAAGTGTACTGCAATCGAATGAAGGTTCAGGAAGTCCTGTATATCCCAAAATAAACATTCATTTTGAGTTATTAAACTGTGCTAAACAAAATGGTAGAGGCAGTGGCTTTTCATGTGAATCTTCTGTCGAAGCATACTACAAAGATAAAAAGTGGCTGGTAGATTATGATTCAAAAGAAAATACAGGTGTTATGAGTCTATCTAAAGATAACCAACGTGCTGTAGAAGTAGAAAAGCAGCTAGCTCTTACTCCTGAGGAAGAGGTAAATATCTGTAACAATGCTGAATCGAAAGCGATTCAATATGTGAAAAATGAGTATAATTTGGATTTAACAATTGTTGAAAAAACGTTTAATAAGCATACAAGTTCCTACAAGAAAGAAAATAGACCATCGAATGCAATTCATGCGCTAACCATTAATGGATATTTAAACACGGATTCCCAAAAAGATATCACGGTTAGGGTAGAATATGATCCGATTGCAAGGGAATATTGGTCTCATATCTATGAAATGAGCGATGGAGCTAAAAAGGAGATAGAAAAACAAATCGAATTAAAAAAAGAGATACATAATAAAAAATGAAATAGCAAAACAAACATCCCCCATGTCTTCTATCATATATAGTGAGCCACTGGTTGAGGTGTTTGTTTTCGTTTTAGAAACAATATATAATTTCTCTTCAATTGTAAATTTAGCCATAAGAAAAACACCTCCAATTGTTAGACTGTGTCTAACAATTGGGGTGTACTTCACTAAAGGTGGATTTCTAATTTTTATATTTATCTTTCTCCTGTTAACAAACTATTTTATATTCATTTAATATCTTCTTCAGCAATTATTATTTCATTTATTAACTTTGTTTCACATACCTAGTTGTATTAAATGATTTATCGTTGAATAATTGCAAGTTCTTTCTATCATAGTTTTGAACTTTATAATCTATGTCTTTTTGAACAACCTCTGCTTCTACACCGTTTGACATTTGTTTTGTGATATGTAGTTTTAATGTTAAACTAGCTTTATCATATTCCCATGTACCTTCTATATGGTTCGTTTTCTTTGGATACTCTTCTGCATTGTAAACTTCGAAAGTTTTAGGACTTCCACCTTTTAAGATAAATGATGGTTTAAATCCGTCAGAAGTCTGTACACCCCAGTTACCAATTAATTCAGTACCATCTATTACGTTCTTCTGTACCGCATCATAGTCGATTCCGGCTTTCTTATCTAAGTCTTTAATATCTTTAACCGATACTGTACCATCACCGACTTTTGTATTCTTATCTTTAAGTGAGTTAATTGCTTTATACCAGTATTCGTCACCTTGTTTCAGAATCTTCTCTGACTCTTCAACCATTTCTTTGTCAGTCTTTTCGCCTTTTTCTCTAGTTGATTTTCTAGTAAACACTTCTTCTACTATTTTGGAGGACTCTCTAAAGTAACCAGTCGCTTTTTCAAGGTTTTTCTGTTCTTCTATATACTCTTTAGGTGGGTCTATAGATTCAATCTTATCTAATACCCCATCCAGTTCTTTTATTGAATCTAATACGTCTGATTTCTTTTTCTTGCCGTCAAAGAGTTCTCCTATTGTATCATTATGCTTCTTAAATATAGTATCAAACTCTTCAACTAGTCCAACTACCCTAGTTGTGTAGTCTTCTTTTGATACCTTCACTTTCTTAACAGAAGACTTCTTTTCATCTTCTTTAGCGGATTTAGACTCTTCTGTCTTTGTTTCCTGAGATTCAGTTTTATCCGATACCCCACAACCGAATAATAACATAACTGGAATTGCTACACCTACTAGTTTCTTTGCTTTCATGACTAATTTATCCCCTTTAAATTTTACTGATTAAAACCGTTTTCGTTACTTCCACCATATCCATATTATTCCTATATATCGTACCATTCACCTTCTTCAACGTCAAAGTGTCTTTCCTTGAAGTCTTCATTTCTTCTATAGGGATTTTCAAAGGTTTGTTAACACAATGGCTTTATGTTAACAAAAGGTGCTTTCATATACAGAAAACACCTTTTCAATCTACAACTATTTTTTATAATCTATTACTTTTTTCTATAGTCTAAAACATTTTTTAAATCAAAAAAATTTGCTCAATCTTATTAGTCACCTATATAAGTCACTAATAAAACCATCATCAGTCTTCAATCTATTCGGCCGTCCTGCTGCAACTTGCATTCCTTTGTTCCGTTTTCCTTTTTTAAGTATTAAATTTCCCGCCTCAACTTCTACTATTCTACCAAGTTCATCTGTTGTATATTTATAACCCTCCTTCTTTAATTATAGGCATACAAATAGGCTCTCAAGTGCCCTATTTATATATTTTCTACATCTATACTTTCCATTTCATTATGAAAATAGCATTACACCTAACAGTTATTCAATCGGTCCCATAAATTGAGTAATTAAATAAATATGCTCGATCAATTTAACTTTTTGCAGATTCTCTACTTTTTCTGCGCCCCCTAATCCAAGAAGAGGAACATAGCCAAAACACTCATTATAAGCTGGAATTCCGTAATTCTGAATAGCTACTAAATAGGGATTCCATTCCATATATTCTTCTAAATATTCTTCTTCCTCAAGAAATCTTAAAAACAGGTTGAATTTAGAGGCAATAACTTTTGATTTTCCTTTACGATAATTTAATTGAATAATATATGATTTATCACCATACTTCTCAAATAAAAGGATATCCCCCATGCTTGTCGTAAACAACGGTATTGTATTTTGATTTCTAATATACGTTTCTTTAACAATTTCAAAGTACTCTTCTGGATTAATCAACCTAAGATAGCCATTTAAAACCTTTCCAAATCCATAGTTTTCCCAAATATTAATTAACGTTTCAGGAAGTACATTAGAATACTTTTCGACTAAACTTTCAGGAACTCTTTTTTCCAATTCAAAGTCCTTCATTATTTTTAAGTTAGTTATACAAAACTATTCCCCCTTTTCAATTGTTCCTCATCATGTTCGGTGATATTTATTGAATTTTTTCATCCAAAGTTTCTATTCGATGCCCTGATGGAGAACATAGTAAAGCGTTCATACTAATATCCTACATGCCCCACTATTAGCTGCGTATCTCCCAGTTACTTAATCTGGATTATGTATAGCTGTCTGCTAATATGTCTTACTTTCTATTGCGCTATCTTCATCAAGAAGTCGTTTACGATTTTTCAAATATTCATTTACCTTTAATATTTCCTTAAGCTTTAAACTGTCTTACAAATTCTTCAGAATCAAATTTAGTATTTTAGTTAAAATCCACTTGAATTTCTACTTCATCTCACCTCTTAGCCCTTTTAACTCCTTTACTAACTTCATAAACCGACTTAGTATGATGCTTAATTGAGCATAAAAAATCCACAGTTTAAAAGTTTTTCAATGTGGATTCTTACATTTATTTTTCTCGATAATGCACCATATCATAAGGATAATATGGAGTATCTCTCAAGGTTGAGTCATCTAAATTTAATATTTTTGCGATTGCTCCACTTTCAAAACTCCAGTAACCACTAAAAATCTGACTTCGAATGTTCACTATAGAAGTATTATGGGATTCTGTTATTTTTCCGCTAAAATCTCATCTGTTAATCCTTAACAATAGACTATAGCCATTTTCATTTGTTTATCCATTTCTAGTCTACCTAAAATCCATAGTTTAATAAAAGAATACACTTCTAGGATACAAATCAATTTTTTGATATTAATTCAAATAGGTTGGTAATTGATTTAACCAGTCTTCAAAATTATCCGCTTCTTTGGTTACACCATGTTCTTCATGAAAATAATAGTAAACTCCCGTTTGGTGGCACTCTTTTGAATGAAGACAAAAGTAGTCTCCATTACCTATACTGTAAAAAGGGATTAGTTCGTTTTTCCAAAAGCCTTCTTTCATTTCATAATCATAAGTAAATTCAATAGTAGCATTTCCGTTCGTTTTACCACTAGAAACATTTAAAATCTCTCCTGGAAAGACATATTCAGACATTAGTTCAATAAAGTATTTAAATTCTTTAGGAAATTGACATCCAAACTTTTTCTCAATTTTTACCCAATCATTAGCTGAAGGGGAATCTAAATCCCCTAGTTCTTTATCTAACATACTTTCTAATAAATTTGCAATTTCATCTTTTGTCACTAACTTTTCCTCCCTTATACTAGAAAAACGAGGGAGTTCTCTCTTATTTACAAGTATTCCCTCGATTAAAATCAAATGCCGCTTCAACACCATTTTTCATTAACTTTTGTAATAACGTATCAAGTCCATCTTTGCAATAACAATGGATTTCCTCTTTATATAATGGTAATAATGTATGGAAGTAGATTGGCCAGTCACCCTCTATTCTTTTAACATCCTCACGAAATTCCATTTTGAATGTACTTGAACATTGTGGCAGCGGCGGTACAATCATAACAACAGAAAATCCCGTCTCTTTATCATATGGATGAATTGACGCATTTGGATCCCACTTCATTTCACCTAATTGGACTCCATACGTCTGTTTTAAATATCCCTCTGATTGATTCGGAAATACAAGCCACTGTCCTAAGCCATATCCATTTCGCCGTACATTTTCCCCAAGCTGTCGTAAAAGGCGCAAGGGCCAACCGTATTTCGCACTATCCAAAGCAGATGTTGATACTTCCCAATCTTTTGGCAGATGCATGACAAGTTCTGCATAACCACTATCTACACTTGATGGAGTAGGCATACGGAAATAGCTATTTCGATTAAGATTTAAATGGCAACGTCTTGGTAACCCACTTCAGTTACTTTTTCATTTAATAGACGAATCCCTAGTCCATTTTCTGTGTCCCATGTACAATCAAAAGTTATCCCAATATCTCGCTCTTCATAAATATCTCCATATGGAACTACAATTCCAACTAAAGTTATCATCTCAAGTAATTGATCAGTTGTTTCGATGTGTGGATAATTTTCATTAAATTCAATATCATACCCTAGTTCTTGACGCTCTTGTTTGTAATAGTCTAATATCGCTTGTAAAAAACCTTGCTGTAATTGTTCCCAATTTTGCACTAATGAGTTATAAGCAGTATATTGTTCTTCATCAAACTTACCGTCTTCTTCACCTTTAACCATCAATGCTATTTCAGCTTCTTTCCCACAAAATTCAATGGTAATATACTTAACCCATCCATATGTATATTCAAGCTCACCAAAAACCACATCATTTATTATCATTTTCAAACTCTCCCTTTTTATTTATCAGAAAATCTCTTGGGCCAAGATTTACTTCTCTGATAGTACAAAAGTCATCCTCTTCATTAACATTATTTTTATTGTAAAACTAATCTACTCTGCTATAAAGTTGTTTAAATTAAAAACTTTGAAGGACTTTAAACCAATTAAAAAGTTGTTCTATCCTACTCTCTAATATTAATTGTTATTACCAATAGGTTCTATACTCAGTACCGTACCACTGGTTCCTAGTTTTTCAATTAGTTTTTTTGCCTTACCATATGGAAATCTCTCTACTAATATATAAGGAGGATTTTTTGAACCCTTTAGCAAATCTGCAGTGGAAATCTCAATCCCTAATACGTTCTTTATTCTTATTAAATCTGTCAAGCCTTCATTAGGAGTTTTTGCTAACACTATATTACAAATATCAGATGGCTTAATTATTGTTTTCTGTTCTATTTCATTTAAACAACCACTATTCACCCATTTGTTAAAATCAGAGGTAATTATAGTAGCATGGTTTGGATTCATATCCCCAGAATCAATAACTAATACCTCTTTCCCCTCTGCATCTTGAGACATTAAAAAAACATTACCTCCACCGTCATCACCAATCGAGATATACCCAATTGCATATTCATCTACTTCCCAAACCTCATTTCTTTCTACAATATGCTCCGTACCATAAATAACTAACCCACCACCGATTGAAAAACCATTTGTACATCTTAATAAACCCTTATATACATTGGGGAATTTAACTTTCATACGATCTTCTACTTCTTGGATTTCAATATCACTTGCTGCCGTTTTTTTTATCAAGTCTGGAACCTTGGATAGATTAATCATTTGACAAATCCTCCTAAACTATCAAGATATTTATATGCATCAATCATTGCCTTTCGTGCCGTTTTTTGATCCTGCTTTAATCATTTGCCTATAGATCTCATTAAATTCATAACGTATATCAGTATTCAAGCCTTCATTTTTTCTCCGTTTCCTCTGCATAGAAGAAATTATTGCACGTGATCGGCCAAAGCTTGAAGGGAGAAGTATTACAGAAGCTTTCTTTTCCTTATAATCAAAAAGCCTCCCTCTTTAGCCCATCCTTTTACCTATTCATTTTGCAATGGATAATGAGACTATATTCGATTATCAGAAGCAATATCTTTATTTCCTGGTGCACGATTATCCTCTGGACTGACTCTACCTATGAGTAAGCAACAACCTGCTTTAGATTGTTGCTTACTCAATAGTTTCAAAGATATATATTTGCATTCTTCAACCCAAAAGATATAATTCTTTTAGAGTTTCTATAAAATCAGAATCCGTTTTTACTTCAATCATATTAATAAGATCATAAAATCGGCTTAGTTTAAAAGAAAAATTGTATAGAACAACCGCGGCACTATTCAATTTCCTAAATCTATCTATATAAATCTTAGAGCCACTTTTCCCTAAAAATAAAACATTATATCTATCATTTGTGCTTTTTTCTAAAATTATTCTATCTGGCTTAAGTTCGAAAAAAGAATGATACTGTTCATCTGAAAAAGTTTTGAATATCTTTTGAATATTATTTATTGATGTTGCAATCTCGATTTCATTTTGAACATTTGTATCATATTTTCTTACTTCTAATTTATTTTTCGAAAAAATATATAAAGCCAATGCTGATTTATATTTATCTGAAAATGTATCTACTTTGTATTCTTTTCCTCTAACAACTTCAAAAAGCTCATAATGATTATTTGCTTCATTAAAAGTTAACTTAACAATAGTTTCAGGATGATCTTCCCCACCTAATGGTGCAACACAAATAATATCTTTTTCCCTTTTGATCACTTTAATTTCTGTTTCAATTAAATTATATATACCACTTAAGTCCATATTTCACACTCCTTTATGGCTTTATTTGTTTAATAACTTTAAGCTCTATTAATTCCTCTATAGAGTAAGGTCGACCATTAGATTTATATTTAATAATTTGCGTTCCTCCACTTGGCTGATTAAACCAAGGAACAATTTTCTCTGAAGTTACTTCAAAATCATCAATAACCTCATAAACATTATAAGGCGCTTATTCACTATGCGGAGCCAAAACCCTACTTGGGAACGAATCTCTTTCAGGAGCTAAAGAGAAACCTGCTGAATTACCATATCTACCTAGTCTCATTTCGGGATGTAATGTTTCCACTTTTTGAGTTCCCGAAACAAATCCATCATTAGGCGGCCAATGAATTTCTCCTGTTTTTTGGTCATAGTATTTTGGATTCTTATATAATCCTTCATTAGGTGGATAATCCCATTTCTTTATATTTTCAAGGATTTTCACATCATCTACATGTTTTCCAGCCTCACTAGCTCCCTTACCAACATTACCCGTACCCTTAACTCCACTAACTTCCTTACTAACCTCTGAACCACCATTCCCTAATCTCGTAGCAAGCGAAGCCTTAAGCCCCTGAATCTTACCATCCATAAACTTACTACTCTCTGCATGGCGTACATTAACCCACTCGGTAAGCTTCCCTGGGCCAGCTTGCTTCACTATCATTGTACCGTCTTTAGCTACTTCAACACTTTTGAGTGTAGATGTTACATAATCTACACCCTCGACTATTTTTTAGCCAATCTGATACATTTTGTCATTTCCGGATTTTCCTGTTTTTAATCCAACCAATGTGAAATAATCTAATTATTATTTTACCTATATGAATTTTTGATTGAAACCATTTTTATACTAAAGCAAAAGGGCTATCCCATAAGCAAGTGAAACCAACTTATGGAACAGCCCTTTTATTTTAAATACCTGTTAATCATGTGATTTTTTTAGTTCGTATTTTACTGATTGTGTTTTAAGCCCCTGCTACCTGCTAATTGGATCGTAAAATATAATACTGAGACCCAATTTATTTGGGACATTTATCTAGAAAATATGCACAAAATATTTGCGAACTCGATTCATTCATCGGTAGACATTGCTATAAGCTTAATTTTCTTTCTCTAAAACACTAGCTTTTATTCTGTGCTTTAATTATTTCCATACCCTTCATAAATTTCTTAATAGAATCCTCATTCTTCATTAATCCACTTAAGTATAACAATACATCAAATTCTTCAGGGTCTGCATCATAATATATCATTCCTGGATCGATAAAAGGCTCATAAACTATATTACATATATTTTGTCCCCCTATTTGTATATTAAAACATCTTTCCAATTTGGAAATATAACTATTTTTACAAATTGGAAAGATGTTTCAAATGATTGTCCATTGTAGAAAAAAAATAGTTTGTCATCTTGAACATAAATACCAACTACCTGTCCATCTTCACTTATCCCACCAATCCCTAGTACTGTTTTATACCTATCCCCAGTTTCTTTTATTGAATACGTATTATTATCAATTAATATGTATGATTCCAGTTTTGGATAATTATGCAATGTTATCATAATGATTATACTCCTTTCCAAATAGAAGACATTATTATTTCACTGCCATACATTGTTATTTTCTATTTTGATTATAAGTTAGGAATTCAGATAATTTATGACTTTGCAGCAAAATTATACTCCTGATGTTAAAATTTCTTATGAGTTTTTTAATCTATTCATTCCTTTAATAAAACTTAACATGGAATCTTTACTTAACATCAAATTACTTAGATATAGGAAATAATCGAATTCATCCTCATCATCGCCAAAAGTTAAAACGAATGGGCTTATATATGGTTTATATGTAATATCACACACAACCTTATCTGTTATTTTAACTTGAAAATTACGTTTTCCATTATCAGTTCTCTCATTTATACAGATAATCTCATCAGGAATTGCCTCATATTTCTTCTCATTATATATAAAAAAGAATTTATTTGAATCAACAGAAATACCTATCAATTGTCCATCTTCACTAAATCCTCCCACACCTTGCCTAACTAACTGTACTTTATTTTTTTCAACTATTGAATATCCACTAGGTTCTAATATAATATATGTGCCAGTCTTAGAGTAATTATTCAGTATTATCATAAGTTACACCTCCTAATGTACTAATCCTAATAGTGTATTTATTGCATCTTTTTGCATTGATTTTTCAATTATAATTTTCCATACTTGTTCATCTCATTCATAAATTCCTTTATCAATGTATGAATCTTTTATCTTATTAAACATACTCTCAGCTGTTGTTCCTATTGGATTACCGTATTTTTAATATTTCTTTCCTCTAAACCAGCTCTCTCCTCTGCAGTCATATTTCCCCTTGCTGTAATTTTTGCCGATTACACGCTTCTACAACTTGCACCATAAAAAAGCAGCAGAGATTTCTAGTATTTATCTCTGCTACTTTTTTCATTAACTTCCAAAACAAACTAATTTTCATTCCTCATAATCGTACAAATACTTTTCAGATAAGATTATCTAATGAGAGCCTCTTATTTCTTTCATAACTTTTTGAATTATCTTACTTATGTCTCAACTCACTCAAATTCATCTAAACTATTCAGAGTTTTATCACTTATGTCAGAAGGTTCAAATTCCTCCCAATTGTTTAATTGAAACGATACTCCATCTACATTTACAAAGCCACTTCTCTTATAGAAATAACCACCGCGTTCATAAAGTTTTATTACTGGCTCAAATAGATCTTTGTTCTCAATAGCGATTTGATTTCCCTCATCTATAAGTGCATTTAGTTCAAGGAAACTTGTAACTATTGCATTTTGATAACTATTCTTCACTTCATTAATTAATTCAATTCCTTCTATATTTACTTGCGGTGATGTGATTGAATTAGAAATACTTATAAAGGGGTAAACACATTTACCTGGATATGTCCGGAAAAATATCGCAATTCTTCTTAAATACTCTTTGCACAATTGGACATTCGATTTTCTTTCTATTTCCCCAATACGACTCCAATCAATTGCTGAAATCCGCTTAATTGCTCGGTTTAAATTCCCCAAATATTTTCACCCTTTACATTCATCGCCCATTATAATGTCATCTCGCCTAAGCCTATTTTTCTCATCCTATTGTTATGCACGATGTTTCACCCGTCATGAGCTTTCGATTTTTATATAATCAGCTAATGGACTCAATCTCTTATAAATATCACTGTTCTGCTGAGGGATTATAATCAACCTCTGCATTTTTTAATCCTTCTATTACTTTATTTATTCGTCTCGATAAATCATTTATTTCTTCTGATGTTAATTCACCTTCTGCTTCTTGTGGATTAAACAAACTTAAAGTCTTTGTTATACCTTCAACGTAACCAATGAAAACTTTATCATAAGTAATTAAAATCTCTCCTATAGCAACATCAACGATAATATCCTCTATTTTACCTAAGTTATTGAAATCGTCTACTATTCTTGCTATTGTGTGTCTATGCCCTCTATTTTGAGATAAAAATTCTTTATATACCCCTTGAATTGTTTCAAACAACTCGTTGTATGTCCAGTCTTCCATTAAAACTCTCTCCATTACCCATTAATTTGGTTTTAATCTTTCCCCATTATTATGTATTATCTCTAATTGTTATTACTTCCTACAATTTCTTTGCATGAGAAAAAGAGATAATGTTTCTTATTTGAAACACTACCTCTTTTCATTGTTATAACATATATTTACTTTTAGTTACAATTAACTATTTTATTATTTTATCAAACAACACTTTTATGTTGTTACTTTATTATATAATGCATTCAATATTATAAAACTATTTATGCGTATATTTTAATTCCATCCTTTAATACCTAATTTAGGGTTAATCATCTTATCTGCATCATGTTCTTCAATAAAAAAATAAATTAAATCTACAAAAAGTCTTAAGTCTTTCTTGTCTACAATATAATACCACTCTTGCATATGATCTCCACCTATACAATACTTAAGTCCTCTTTCAGAAACTTCATCATCAAATCCCCACATTCCCATTGGCATGATAATGTTATACCCATTATAATTCAACCAAATATTTACTTTATCTTCATTTACTTTTATCTTCAATTGACACTTATTACTGGTATACCATAAAAAATCTTTTTTATCTTCTATTTTCCAAATCATTTCAACTTTCCCCCATGATATATATCATATAATCCAACACAAGCATCCATACCTGGATTACTACTTACAGATGCATTAACAACTCCCTCCCATGAACCATATTTTTCAAAAAAAGACTCTGGTGTTGGACCGTCTGCATTATTATAAGTTTGTAAATTACTCTTTCTTACTAATTCATATCCCTCCATATCACCTTTCTCAATATAGCTATTTAACCTATTTGCATTGCGTTCATTAACCATCTTTCTTGCAATATCTTCTGTAGAATATCCCTGACTATAAAGATTATTCAACATTTTCTCATTAGCCTCGTGATATGCCTGTCTTGTCTGTTTTGCAATTTCAACTTGATCAAAATCGCTCCAATCTATTTTATTTGCATATTTACCTATACGAGTTGAATCAGGATTAGGTGAAAAACCATAAACTGCATCTGGATTTTCAAGTATATCTTTTACCGCCTTTGGATTATCCATAGGATTATTCTTATAGGTAAATTTAGCATCTCCCGTACCCTTAGCAGGCGAAGCCTCAATCCCCCGAATCTCATCATTAATTTTCTTACTACTCTCTGCATGGCGCGTATTAATCCACTCGGTAACCTTTCCTGGACCGCCTTGTTTCCCTGCTACTACACCGTCTCCAACTATTTCATGACCCTTGTTGAAGAAAGCAAGTGTATTCTCCATTCCTTGGGTCATTTTTCCGCCAAGCTGATACATTTTTTCATTTCCGTATTTTTCTGCTTTCAGGCCTGCTAGTCTCACGCGGTCAAGCGCAATATTTTTGTTGTCTCGCAATGATTGTACTATATTTGGATTAAAACTAGTTTCTCCAGTTCGCAGTTTCGCTAATAATCCAAGGTTAGTTGTTACTTTGATCCTTTTTACAACTTTGTTTCTACTATCGTCGTACACTGTACATAACCATTATAATCCATAAAAACAGCACCAAAGATGTAACACTTAGTGCATTTATAAAATTGTAATGAATCCTTTAAATTAAACTCTATGCTTAAACGCAAAAAAGCACTTGTTGTCTTTAGTAGACAATCAAGTGCTTTAAGTTCATGTATATCCGTATGGTCCTATGGACGCAATTTCATGAAGTTCTTACTTTTTACAATAGATTTCAAAGAGGAAGTGTCCGTATGATAACACTTGTATCAAGTCGTTTCATGCCATTTTAAAGAAAGGAGAAGTATATCGTACACAATACGTCACATTTGAACAGGCAAATCTGGCACTATTTCAATATATTGAAGGGTTTTATAACCGCAAGCGAATTCATAGTAGCATTGGTTATAAAACTCCTCAAGCAATAGAAGATCTAGCTAAAAAGGTAGCTTAGATTTAACTTTCTCGTGTCCAAAATATTGACTCAAATCCACTCCTTGCTTTTTCAAGTTCTTTTAAGATTTCTTCTTTTTCTAACTCCTTAAATCTAGAAATCTTCTCTTCTAAACCATACTCTATTAATTTAAAAAACTCTTTATATTTTAAACATGATATCTCTTCTGGATAACCAGGAAATCCCATACTTAATACAACTTCATCCATCTCACATCTTTCAGAATCACCGTCATCATAGGTACTGTAAGTAGCTATCATACAAACATCATCAAAAACAACATCTTCTTTTGTTAAAATTACATTTATACATTTTATTATTCTTGATTTATTAATAAAAATCCCTCTAATAAAATTCTTATTCCATTCATCACCCATAATCTTTTTCTCGCTCATAAACATTCTCCTAACTACATATCTTAATCAAAACTTGTTACTGGGTGGAAATTTGCAATTTCCCCGTCCCTAAAATATCCCATAAACTTCATTCCGTTTGATGCTTCACCACAAATTAAGTACCCATTTAAATATCCATATTCAGCGAATGATTTTCAAGTTTCTTCTCTAACAATCTTTCCACATTTTGCACCCGTTCTGCCAGCAAATCCTACGCCTTTTTCAAACTACCACCAAACAAATAATATTTTTTAGGAAGTAATTTATCAATCCTTCGGTACATATACTACAAAATTATCCAAATTCAAGAACAAGTGTAGCATAGACCCTTTTACAATCTTTAAATTATCATCACATCAATGACTACTAAAGAAAATAAAACCGAAACAATACAAGAGCACTGAAAAAAACATTCATACGGAAAAAGAACTATTCCCATCTTCAATTATATGTGTGTTGAATTGCCCTACTATTATTATCATTACACTTATTCCTCCCTTTATTGCTTTTAAGCATAAAAAAAGACTAACAAAGAAATCATCATCCAATGTTAGTTCATATTTTAGGTTGTATCTAGATCGCAGTTTGATTACATGTAAAAAAGTTCATTCCTTCTTATCGTTTAAGTTAGAATAAGCCTTTGAAAATTTATCAAGTAATTAGCAAATTGTTGAGCTTTTGGTTTTTTGGTTATATTTCACAATCTTATCACAAAGGCTGTAAACGTAAATTATAATCAGTTCAATTATTCTCAATATCAATATTGTCTAAATTTTCATCTGAAATATCAGCAGCTTGTAACTTTACATATCGTTCCCGCCAATTGTCTATAGGAAATGCTCCAAATCCATAGTCTAAATAGATACCCTTATCAATTCTAAGAGTGCCTCCCCTTTCAAAGTACTTTATTAATGGCTCATAAACGTCTTGAAAATCACCGTTAATGATCTTTCCATTCTAAGTAACGCAGACAAATTGTTTTACATAATAAATTTGGTTTACCTGGCTCAGTAAAAATACTTGTAATAACATCCTCGAAATCCAGATTAATATCCAACACTTTTGCGGGGCTAAAAAATGGTCCACATTCAAATGGATAAACTTCTAAAAACAACGAGCTCCTTCTCAAATACTCAGTGATTAAAAGTTCACTAGATTTCTTTTTCACTTCAGAGGTTCCCCATGTAACCTGAGAAATACGAGTTATTGCCTGTTTCATTACATCATTCATATCATTCACTCCATTTGAGATTATAAAATTGAGCGACACTTTCCTCATATTAACTCTGCCTTTTTTTCTGTCGCTGTATCAATCTTTAATTTTACCTTCACAGGGGGTCCCTCGTATCGTTTCGGGGCTTTCCCCGCCTCCTCTATAGGTACGTTCTGCCCACTCTTCAAATTCAAGTTCGAAAAAAACTATGCCGTTTTTTTCTCAAGCCACTGTCCTAACCAATATCCATTTCGCATAACATCTTCACCAAAGTTTTGTAAAAGACGTAATGGCCATCCGTACCTTGGATGTTCTAAAGTAAATGTAGATACTTCCCAATTCTATTGAAAGAATCCCCGATAATCCTGATGATTTTGAGATTATAGTAAAGGATAGCCCGCAATGTTTTTTCGAAAGCTGGCTATCCTTTTACTTAATTCATATAAGTTTCCCATTAAACTGCGTATGCTTCTTTTTTGGAACTTACACAGTTTAATTTACACTCTCATTGAATATTTTTTACAATTTTTAACTTAGTTTTGCATTTTTCATGCTCCGCAATCCAAAACCACTTGTATACGCTGTGCCAACTTTTCTTTCTCATCATCAGATAGCTGTTCACCTTGAATATTGTCTAATGTAAACTTCTTCAATTCGTTTATAAAACTCATGTCTTCTATTTGTGGCATCAAATTATATCGTAATAAATTTTCAGCTAAGGTTGTATACACTATAATTTTTTCACTTGCTGTATTTTTGCAGTCACGCTCAAAACACTTGAATACTTTAGCAACTACTTCATTTTCATCTGTATCATTAGAGTTGATTTCATCAAAAAATTTATTAACTTCGTCTGTTAATTCTTCATAGTACCAACATACTCTTGGATAATAGTCTGACGGCTTTGCTTCTAATTGTTTAAGTACCTGCCCCTTACGAAAGAGGAAATCATTGTACTGTTCCTGTGTAAGTTTATGCTCCTGTTCTATTAACATAAAGTTAATATTTGATATCGTTTCAATCATATAATTTTTGAATGTATTGGAAATTTTAGAATGCGAAACTAGAATTTCTGCAAATATTACACTGATAATTAATTTATCTGTCACGCTTTTTTTCATTAACATATCATACTCATTAAATGTTCGTGCAACTGCCTCCTTTCTGCTCATTTTTTCATCTTCTACATATTCACTATACGTCTCATATATATATTCTGAATACTCGTCACAGCTATAAGCCATTTATAAAACCTCCGAATTTTATTATTTTGAATTTTCAAGCGGAATAGGTGTATCACCATTATGAAGTACTTCAACTTTAATATTAGGATAGTCTTTTTGAAATTGCTGAATGATTTTATTGCAACTACCACATGTATCCTTTTCGGTGAACAATCTGATAGTTCTCGTCACATCTTTATTACCACCTAATCTATTTGCTACGTCATTTAGTATTTTATACTCTGTATCTGCATCTCTAAGGTAAATATCCCCTGCATTGTCAGGTGCTTCAGTTGCCTTGTATACCGGGTTCTCGGGTTTGAATGAAAACTCCTCTGTTCCTGGAATTCCTTTTGCTGAGTTATGAATGCCACTATGTGCATAGAAATCTGTCTTATCAACACCTGTAACATTTACTTCTGCATATGCAAAATTACCCCGTTCTTTATATTTATTAGATAATCCTCCTCTTGCTTCAGCCACCTTATCAATAATATGTTTATCAGCTTCTGGATCAATCAATTTGGTAGGGAATCTACCTCCACTATCACCCGTACCCTTAGCAAGCGAAGCTTCAATCCCCTGAATCTTACCATCCATAAACTTAGTACTCGCTGCATGGCGTGCATTAACCCACTCGGTAACCTTCCCTGGGCCACCTTGCTTCCCTATCAATGCACCGTCTTCAGCTGCTTCAACGCCTTTGAAGGAAGCTGTTACATAATCTACACCCTCGGCTATTTTTGGGCCAAGCTGATACATCTTATCATTTGCAGATTTTCTATCTTTAAGCTGATCAGTTTTACATAAACTAGCTATCAGCTTTCTTATATGAATCTTTTATTTAAAATCAAATCATTTTCTTCTAAAACAAAAAGGGCCACCTCATAAGCAAGCAAAACCGACTTATAGGGCAACCCCTTTATTTTAACTATCTATTAATCATGCAATTTGTTTAAAAACTCAGTGAAAGTACTTGCTACATAAAATACATTTTCTCTGGCAGCTTCTTCTGTCATACCTTCATCATCTATTAATTCCTCCTTTTCAGTAGCACCTTCATGCTCCCAAAATACTACATTAGGATTACTGTCATGATTTTTATAATCAAAGCATATTAAATTTCCTGCTGGGTCAAAAGCTATAGGGATGACCCTATTTGGTAAAGTTTTTTTATAATCAGCATAAACTGAAAGAATGAATTCATCATTCTCAATATCAAATGATAGAAGCGTTCCAAATACTCTTTCTTTTCTATTGACATCAAATAATTTTGGTTCAACGTTTCCACCATTATTCTTTTTAACACAGTCTATATAGTCTTTAGGGAAAGATACCCCAAGCTTATTAGAAACCTCTAAAACAACCTCTTCACTTATTGGTTTATCAGCAAATTGCTACTGTAATTGACCCATTAATTTTCATCCCTCCATAGCTTTTCGCCACCAAGATAACTTATCTTATGTTTTCTAGAAGGTAAGAGTTGTATTTTTCCGACTACTTGATGAAGGTGCCAAGTTAACCCTTAAATTCTTGAATTTCCTGCCTCTATTTGTGCTAGCTGTTTTGAAGTAAAAAGGTCTTTTGAAATTTCATTGTTTTCTATTGCTTCTCTTAACTCATGCGTACAAGTAGAAAATAATTTTTCATCTGACCCATTTAGTATATCTCCTTTTAGTTTTAGCATAAATTTTTGGTTTTCTCCAATAAATAGCGGATAACCAATCAAATCATATTTAATATCAGTCACAATTTTTCCTCCATAAACTCTTCTTTTAATTCTTTTCCTTTACTCAATACCCAGGAAATTATCCGAAATTTATAAAAAGTAAATTTTTCAACTTATTCCTATAATAAATAATCCTTTTTTATAGAATAATTTTATTTAAAATAAAATTGGGTCTACACCAAAATATGTTCTTGAATGGCATACTTTATTGATTATGAGGAATATTACTTTAACTTTATTACACGCAATAGGAATCAAAGGGTTACTAATTCACTAACAAACACCGCTTTTAATATATATCCATAAAATCAGGTAATAAATTTTTGTTATTCGAATATCTTAATGACATTTTATTCTTCTTTATAAAGCATATCTAAAAAGCTCGTAAAACTGTCAGCAATATAATAAATACTCTCTCTCATAACCTCATCTGCTTCTTGAACTGATAATCCTTCTTCGATAAGTGTCTCCCTATTCTCAGATTCTTCATGATCCCAAAAGACAACAATTGGGTTATCTTCATGATTCTTATAATCAAAACATATTTTATTTCCAGCAGGATCATCTGCAAAAGGAATTATTTGATTAGGTAAACTAGATTTCAAATTACTATATGTTTTATAAATGTTGGATGTAGCATTTTTATCAAAACTACATAGTGAACCGAATACTCGACCTTCTTCATTATTTTTCACATCAAAAGATGAAGGCTCGACAATAGCCCCCCCATATTTTTTCACACACTGAATGTAATCATTAGGATATACAATTTTTAAATTCTCGGCGAATTTTTTAATAACCTCTTCACTAACTTCTTTATCTGGATATAACCATTTTAAATCATCCCTCATTATCGTTTACCTCCCCATAATTTTTTACCACCTAAATGACGTGCTGATTCGTGCACATCTTGCACAACTAACTGTAATTTACCCGCCCCTTGATGATGATGCCATATTAAATCAGGGATTCTCGCTGCTTCTTGATCAATTAATCTCAATTGTTTGACTGTAAACAAATCTTTTGATATTTTCCCATCTTCTATTTCCTTTTTCAAAGCATTGGTGCAAGATTTAAATTGATCGGTATCCCTTGCAATTAACAAATCCTTTCTTTACTTATTTGTAAATTTACCATTATATCTAATATTTTTAGTAAAAATCACGAATACTTTGAATAGGATATCTAGCAGAGTGCATTGCCCTTAATTTATTGAAACGGTAACCTTGTAATGCTATATACCGATTTCTTTAAACCTTTATCCGCTTTGCCTCTCTATCTCTTTCCTTAATAATCTTTTTCACCAATAATAAAAAGTTTTCTATCCATCTATTCCCTTAACATTTTTTGATCCAATGCGTATATACGATGATCACTAATTTTAGTATAAGTTCCACTTTCCATATTAATCCAGACCAGCCTACAATCCCTTTTATTGGTGCTATGCACAAAGGGCATTAACTAAGATTAAATTTCCTCAGTCAATGCCCTTAATTTTAATGATTCTTTACTACTTCAATCACATTCTCAATATTATCTTTTAACTCATTATTTTTAGCTTCTTCATATTGATAATACCCTTGAATTCCTCTATGAATGATAGAATGCATAGTTGGATGAAATGATTTATCTGTACACTCAATTAAAAAATTACAGAATTCCGCACTAGCTGCTGGAGAATAAAAGAACATTTCTATCAATATATCAATTGTAGCTCCCTGTATTTGTATGGCGTTCTTTTTATTTTTTAAAGAATAACCATTTATCATACCAAAACAAAATGTTGCTATTATTTGCTTTTCTTGTTCGTTTAATATTTCTGGAACCAATTGTGAAGTATTTAAAAACTGCTGAATCATTTTTTTCACTTCACTGTAATATTCTACATCATTAGTCATTTTTGTCCCCCTAATATATAAATATATTTCCTTCTGGATACTTTCCATTCCATCCACAAGGAATATGTCCACTTAAATAGATTTCTAGCATTTCGTTATAAAATGCTGACTTATAATATTCTTCATAAGATAGTACCATTATTATACTTACTATATCGAATTTAATAGCATTTAATATATCTTTTGGTAACCCCAATATCGTTATTTGTTTTTCAATATTGTCAGTAATTTTTGGTAATACCTCTGCTTTGATTTTTTTAACTAAGGTGTTCCAATTTTTATTATATATTTCTGGTTCATTCTTTGCTAAATAACCCGTTAAATTATTACTTTCTTCAAGACAAATATTTTCCCATTCTATCCCATTCACACTCTTAACCATTTTCTTTTTATTTGATAAATAGGTATACTCAATTCCTTGAGGCAAATTACTCTCTGTTCCACAATGTTTTAACCAATTACTAGACAATACCGCTTCCACTACAGAAGTATTTAATTCCATGTAAATGCTCCTTTATTTAAGTTTTGGTAAATTAATTCTACCAGGAATCCTTGGAACAAAATCGTCTCCAGCTAATTTATAAAACAATTGTTGTTCTGTTGCTCGTTGAACGGCCTTCTGAGCTTGTGTATCACTCAAACCAGCTGACTTTAAAGTTATATATTAGACCTTACTTTTGCTATACCTACTTTTTCCTTTTCCTCCTTGCCTTTTTTGCATGCAAAAAAGACCCATTCCAACTCATCACTCAAGTTGGAATAAGCCTTTTAAATTTATTAAGCGTGTTTGACAAATTTTTTAGCGTTTGATTTGTTGATTGTATCGTACAATCCTACTTCTAAAAAGTAAACCCACGAATTGATTTTCATGTACATAGTGTTTATCCAATATTAAATTTATGTCTAATTTCTTTCAAGCAAGCTTCAACTTCCTCTGCATTATGTTTATTCCGAGATACATAATTTTCACTGACCTCTTTTAAATAATTATAAAATGTTTCATAGTCTACAATTGCATAGACTTCCACACTTGTTACTGGCGGAATCGTAGTAAAGTTGACTCCAGTATCTCCAAAATACTCCTCATCATGTAGTTGACATTCGGTAGCAAAGTAGCAACTTGTAAATCCAATTCCAAATCCTTTAGCAAGTTTAAAATGATGTAATGCTTCTAAGAAATATCCGTCTCCAATGGTATTAAAATAAGCTTCCATATTCTGAACTTTTTCCTCAAAATTTTCTACGTAATAAATTTCATCATCCATTATCAACATTCTCCTTAGACTATTGTTTAGGAAACACATGGAAGAAATTTTTAACCTCTCCAGTTGTTTTATCAATATACCCTATAAATTGTAACTTTTCTCCTCCTATATCTGCATATCCAACAACTTCATTGGAAACAGCATTAGGCCGAGAATCTATTTAAATTCTGTTATTGCTTATTCCTTCAGCCATCGCCTCCCTCCCCCACTTTAATATTTGTTCATCAGAAATTACATTAGGGTCATAAACAGTTTTAGGATTCTTATACTCTTTCCACTGACCTGTAAAATTCCCTTTTCCACCATTTGCCGTACTCAATCCATCATAAGCTGGTAGTTTATATTTTATCTCGTATATACCATCGATATTTTGGTGAGGTGTCTTGGTTACAATAGCTTGATTGATATCCGTTATTTGGTTGCCGAAATTATCCAAAACAAATTTCTTGAAATTGTCAAATTGTGACCTCCTTTAACACCAATTGTTGGTTTTGCCTTGAAACCTTCTACCTCTATTAAATGGGTATCATATCCTGGCTTAAAAATAATATTTTCACCCATACCCTTAACTCCACTAACTTCCTTACTAACTCCTGAACCAGCATTCCCTATTCTCGTAGCAAGTGAAGCCTCAATCCCCTGAATCTTACCATCCATAAACTTAGTACTCTCTGCATGGCGTGCATTAACCCACTCGGTAATTTTCCCTGGGCCAACTTGCTTCCCTATCAATGTACCGTCTCCAGCTGCTTCAACACCTTTGAGTGTAGCTGTTACATAATCTACACCCCCGGCTATTTTTCCGCCAAGCTGATACATTTTTTCATTTCCGTATTTTTCTACTTTTAGGCTTTCTAGTCTCACGCGGTCAGGCCTAATATTTTTGCTGTCTTGGAATGATTGTACTATATTTGAATGAAGAGTAGTTTCTCCATCTCACCTTTTCGCTAATAATCCAAAGTTTATTATTACTTTGACCCCTTTTACAATTTTCCTCTACTATCTCCGTATACTGTACATAACCATTACAAACTATAAAAATTTAATGAATCTTTTAATTCTATACTTAAATGCAAAAAGCACTCGTTGCCTTTCGCAATCAAGTGCTTTTTTGCTAACTATATGAATTAATTTGTTACAATTCTTATCCTCAAACCAATGGTCCTATTTAATTTCGTAAGTTTATGGTTTGTTCTCTGCGAAAATAAGTCGTATATTTAAAATTGCTTTTCGTCTACGTATCGTTCTTATTTTCATAAATAAATATCGTTATATAATTCCATAATTGCCTAACCATCATGAGTTCTTCATTCTACATATTTATTTCCTTATATTCTTAGTAAAAAGATCTATTCACTACTTGGTAGCCCAAAAATAAATAAGTACTTTTTACTTAATCTCATCGTCATTAAAAATGGCTTCAAACTCCTCATCAGTATAATCTCTATTACTTGATAGATGATAACGATGAGGTATCCCGTTATGGTCTAGAACATGATCTACAACACCTTCTTCATCAGAAACAACAAAAATAATTTCATCATCACCTTCATATGTCTTGGGTGTGATATCTGCCAAAACGAGCCAAGCACTTCCTTTAATTCTATAAAATTCACTATAAAATCTTACGGACCTTTCTATATCCTCATGTATGATCCCATGTATATTATGCTTTTTCTGATATCGCTTAGCAATTTGAATAGCTTGACTTGCAGTTATATTTGTTTCCTTTTGTTCCATCACTATTTCTCATATCCTTTCCAATTAGGTAATGGCCATTGTTTGTTTCTAATGAAGAAAATATATCTTTGTGCTTCATATATCTCTTCAGCAATAAATTTTTCCTTATTCTTCATAATTTCATTATAAACGTACTCTTCTCTTTCTGATCTTGATTGTTTCAAATAATTTTCTTGTCCAAGTTCTCTAAATTGTTTAGCATGGTAGGATTCATGAAGGGCACTTAAAAGTGATGCGTCAGTTCTCAAAACCATTTGTTCAGTATAGGGGTCAAAGCCCCTCGCAACATTTCTAGGGAGAATTTTCTCCTTTTTGTCAAGAATAATTTTAATACCGATTTCATTCATGTCTTTCTTAAATTTCTTTAAATCTCGAATACTCATAATTCTTAATCCATCAGCTGTTAGACGAGCTTGACCACCAACAGGCATATCTTCCCACTCTTTAAAATCAAGATTACCCTTAGTAGATTCTTTTAATTCTAAATCCTTCGAACCACTCTTCAAATTCAACCCATCAAAAAACTCCGCCGATTTCTTCTCAAACACTGGCGCATTTTCCACAGATGTTTTCTTTTCTATATTCAGCGAAAGATTGCCTGATTTCTCTCCAGATAACCGGTTTGCATTTTGCGCTTGCCCCTTAGCAAGCGAAGCCTCAATCCCCTGAATCTCATCATTGATTTTCTTACTACTCTCAGTATGACGCGTATTAACCCACTTGGTAACATTTCCTGGGCTCCCTGCCAATGCACCGCTTCCAACTGGTTCAACGCCCTTGAAGAAGGCAAATGCATTATCCACACCCTCGGCCATTTTCCCGCCGAGCCGATACATTTTTTGAACAATATCTATTATTAAGGTCACTAGTTTGAGAAGGTCTAAAATCTACATACTCCAACTGAACAGTTCATTTTTTTATTTTAATCAAGAAAATTATTAATACCTATAAACCTATTCATCAAATTCTAACTCTTCCTTAATACATTTTCCATTTTTATCCTATTATGTTATCTCTAATTTACAAAATAAAACACCTAAATAACTTAAATTGTTTAGATGTCTTTATTACCGCATTTACTTATTTAATATTACTCATCATCTTCATCATAAAATAATTTTTTAGAAATTCAGTAAATGATCCCGCTATATAAAAATATTTTCTCGAGCAGTTTCTTCTATGACATAGTATTATCCTCTTGCTTTATTTAAAATTTCACGCATAACCGGTTCCTTTCCTTGAATATGATATTCCACCATGAACGAATCCCGTTTTATAGGTTTCCCACTATATACTGGTTCAATCCTTCCTGGCACTGTGAATAAAATTGTACGTAAAGATTCAAACGAACTTAAAGATAATAAGATTATGAAAGAGAATCCAGAGGACTAACTCCCGGATTCTTTTGTTAGAAAAATAATATCTAGCTAAAAGTTCTGCTTTCCAAGTATTTTATAGCATCAGAAAAAGGTCATATTTATGCATACCACTCATTATCTGAAAACTGGTCAGCATTTTCATTAGGTTTTACGTTAAATTCATTAATGAACCTTTTTATTTCCGACATAATTATTACTTGGTCTTTTCTGTCTATAATAAAACCTCTATGATTATTCCAACTCTTATCAATCTCCAAGTTTATACTTATCTCTCGCTCACACCAATCCATAAAATCATACATAATCAATGTAAAACAAATGTTTAACTTATCAATTGCCATCCACAGTTTCGCCTTTCCATCCTCTATTTCTTGTATGCGGATTCTTAAATTATTATCCACATACCACCGTGTATTTTGATTTTGTTTTTCCTCAATCATAATCATAACCTCCTGCTACTTATACAAACCCATTAACACATCTATTGCTGGAGTTGATTTTGTGCTGCCGTATATTACATCTTCTCATGAACCATATTTGTCAAAAAGTTGTTTTGGTGTAGGTTCTTTCTCTCTACCATACTTTTATTACATTTAGTCCCTCAAGGTTATTGGAATCAAGATATGATTGTATTCTATCCAAATTTCGCTTTTCAACCTTCTTTCTTGCAATTTCTTCAATCGACATTCCTTCATTTTGAAGTTTAGTAACCTACCTCATTTGTAAGCTGATTGCTTTTTTATTCCAATTTCTTAAGATACTTCAAGTTCTTGCAAAAGCAACTTCCTCTAGATTAATCGATTCAGAATTTATCTATAGGCGACCCTTGTTTATGTGAATATCCATAAACAGCATCAGAGTTAGCCTCAATTTCTTTTGCTATTTTAGGATTACTTAGAGGATCTATTTTACCTGCAACACCACTATCCTCCTTACCTAAACCACCATTTTTTATTCTCTCCACAAGCGAATCCTCAATCCCCTGAATCTCATCATTGATTTTCTTACCGCTCTCTGCATGGCGTGCATTAACCCTACTCGGTAACCTTCCCTGGTGTCCACCACCTTGCTTCTCTATCAATGTACCGCATCCAGCTGACAGTTTCACAAATAATCCAAGGCCAGTTGTTACTTTGATCCTTTTTACAACTTTCTCCTTACTATCATCGTACACTGTACATGGCCATTATAATCTATAAAAACAGCAACAAAGATGTAACACTTAGTGCACTTATAAAATTATAATGTATCTTTTCTATGCTAAAGCGCGAAAAAGCACTCGTCGTCTATTGTAGACAATGAACTGCACCCCAATTGTTAGACACGACTAACAATTGGGGTGCAGTTCATATCAAGCGCTTTAAGTTCGTAAGTTTTATAGCGACAGTATGACACCTATTACATGTTGTAACAAGTAATACATTAATACTTACGACTTTGTACGAGTTCGTTAGTTTAACTTCCATGTCATTGTATTTGTTACCCAGTAAAATGTCGTCTCGTCTAAACTTGTACTCCTCTTTCAATTAAATCATTGCATATAGTAGCCCATGATGGTACAACCATCATGAGTCTCTACTTTTAAACAACTGATTCATTTTTTATCAACTTCAAATAAATTCTCTTCACCTGTATGTTTAAAGAGCTTTATCGTTTTCATACATATATAAGCTTATAAAGTTACTATAACCCCTTGCGCCTACTTAGCATCATGAATAAAATCATTTTATCCAACATTAACTTAATCTCCATCTAACAGTTAAAATATTCTTTTAAAAACACATAAAATGCTGGCCAAGTTTCCTTTAACTCTCCGCTTAAAAGTAGCTCATCTCCACCTTCAAAATTAACCGAGTAAACTTTATCAGTTACACTATCAAGTACTAGTACAGCATTTGCTGACATTTCACTTAAAACTAGATACTTTTTAGGAAATCCATGTTCATTTCGAGCAATAATTGTGTATGATTCAATACTATTCTCTTCATCTACAACATCTAGTAACTCGTAAGGAACGTGTTCTTCCCAAAAAGGTCCTGCATATCGATAATAAAATTCTCTGAATGTATCAGATACTTCTACACCTAGGTTAGTTAATGTCTCCTTCACTTTATTCTTATCTTCACGTTTATAAATATCTTCTTCAAGAGCTTGGTCTAATTCATCAGGCAAAGCATTCATTGTAATTCCCTCCTAAAACTTCATTCCCTCTAGATTTCCAATAATTTATAGAATCTACTTTTTGAGTGCTCTTCTTATTGGCTCATCCATGGGATAAAATGGATTTAACTTCCCTTTATACGGATGTAATGGTGCCCTTTTGGCATTACTAATGTTATGATACCTAGTCGATGTTTCAAATAATGGACCCACTCCCTTTGTTCGAACCATATTCCAATCAATATCCCCTCTTTGATAGACTTTATAACTAAAGCCTTTTCCTTCTTTACCTGCATTATACTCTACACTTAAAAGCTCCTGCTGGCTGCAGCCTTGAATCCAGATTTTCTCTAACTATTTTTACGTTTGTATATGGTCATATCTGTTTTTCTTTCTACATTCAGATACATTATTATTAATCCTCCCAGCTTCTTTGCATAAAAATAGAACCAACGCTTCTTCTATTAGAAACATTGGTTCTATTCTTAGTTATAATATAAATCTATTTCTTCTTTTCATTACATCTTTAATTTAGAGCAAAAGGTGGTTAAATAGCAGAATATTTTAAAACTTTTTTTTAGTTTCATCAACTTAAAACTACTTTTTAATTTTATCTACCACTCTGCTCCTTTTCCCCTACTCACTGCTTAATTACAGTTACGCAGTAGGTTAGGACAGAATTTTGCATTGAAAAATATTATTACCCTTCAAATTTATCCCAAATCACTGTTCCTTTTCCAAGAATATTATTATCAAATGCCTCCAAAGCATTGTCTCCTACCCACCCTGTTGATTTGAATAATCTTCCTGATTCTGATATGTATAAATCTAACCCGAAATCATATAATGAACCTATAGGAATAACTTTATCATCAATAAAATCATCTAAGCCAAAACACGAACTATCTAACACACCTATGACTTCCTTAATACAAGTGGTATGTTCAGATATGTCCTTAGTAACCCCATCTGGCCAAATCCTTTCAACATTGAATTGTAATTCTCCAAACTCCTCCATAAATTTTTTTGCACTTTCAAAAACTTCAAAGTCTCTTTCTTCAAGAAACTTTACATTTTCTAATATGTCTATTTTTCTATCCTCATACCATCCCGCTTTTTTTAATTCTTCTATTGTCTTATTTGATATTTTCATTTTCATTTTCATTCCTCCTATTAATCAATATTATAGAAATCCAAAAACGTTCTACTACAATTCTTACAAGGTTTAGCAAAGCCACCTGGTAAGTTTTCTGTTCTAAGCACAAAATTATTATAGTGCTCATAAACAAGTTGTTGGAAATGAAGATATTAGCAATATTTAATCATGTTTTCCTTTAACTTCCCATACTCTATGTCTACCTTTTCCATTTAATTCATTTTCCTATACTTGTCTGGCCATTCCCCTTTCTTCTTTTGATTTTTGACATACAAAAAGCTCATTCCTTCTCCTTTTCAAGTTGGAACAAGCCTTTGAAATTTCATCAAATATGTTTATCAATTTTTTACATTTAATTTATTGATTGCACTGTATAAACTTACTTCTACCCCGTAAATCTTTTATATCGTTAGAAAATATTTATTAGATCAATTTAAACAAAACCCTTGTGAAACGCTCGACTAGCGCATTCTTTAATCAATAGAAAAGTTGTATCTTTCCAAAAACTTATTTAGTAATGTATCTTTATTAGATATAACATTTTCAATTTTTTCATAAGGTGTATCACCGTACTCTTCTATAATTTGTTCATTCAAATCAAGCAAAACTTCTTTAACTCTTTGATGTATACTTTCTCGACATCTTATCACAATTGCATAGTACCAATCTTTTTTATTAAATTTAATCAAAATAAAACTTTTTGGTTCTTTAAGACTCTTTATTAAACGAATAATCTCTGTTTCAGATTCATAATCTTGTATGTGCTCCATCTTATTTTCTCTTGTTAAATCAATGGGAATTCCCATTATCTCGCCTATTTGCTCCACTAGTTCATCAGTATATTCGTTAGGAAATTCATATTCATATTGCACTAAAAAACCTTGTTCCATATATCCTCTCTCCTCAATAAAATTAATCTGTAATGATGCTACCATTTCTCAGCTTATATATATTCCCTAAAGCATCATAAATATTTAAGGTAATATTTTTATAATCTGTACTAAAAGATTTTAATACATTATCGCAACTTAAACATACATCTCTTTCTGTATATAAATGTATTACTCCTTCAGCATCATAATTATCCTTCAGTTTATCACTAATACCTTCTATTATCTTATACTCTGTGTCTTTATCCCTTAAATATCCTTTCTCTAAATCAATTTGATTGTCTGAATTCACCTTAAGCACATCTTTATAGTATCTTCTATCTTCTAATTTTTTCGAAGAAACTCAGCCAGGTACTGACGTTACCTCTCCATTTTTGTTAAGGTTTCCATATTTGCTAAAGGATTTTAATTCTCCTTCAAAATGATTTTTGATATTTACCTCAGCATAAGCAGTATTACCAAGTTTAAATCCTGTCATATCCTCTTTTTGATATTTAGGTGGCAATAAACTTCTAGATGCATCTGCTTTATCCTTCAATCGTCGATAGTTATTTAAAGTTTTATCCAATCCCTCCGTAGGAACTTTCTGCTCACTCTTCAAATTCAACTCATCAAAAAACTCCGCCGATTTCTTTTCCAATACAGGTTCATTTCCCACAGATGCTTTCTTCTCTATATTCAGCGAAAGATTATCGAGTTTCTCCCCAGATAACCGGTTCGCATTTTGCGCTCGCCGCCCTGGCCAACTTGCTTCCTTATCAATGTACCGTCTTCAGCTGCTTCAACGCCTTTGAGTGTAGCTGTTATATAATCTACATCTCCCGCTATTTTTTGGCCGAGCTGATACATTTTGTTTTTTCTATGTTTTTCTATTTTTAATCTGACCAGCTGGAAATAATCTAATTATTATTTTACCTATATGAATTGTTGATTGAAACTATTTTTACACTAAAACAAAAGAGGCTATCCCATAAGCAAGTGAAACCAACTTATGGAACAGCCCTTTTATTTTGAATACCTATTAATCATGTAATTTGTTTAAAAACTCAGTGAAAGTACTTGCTACATAAAATACATTTTCTCTTGCTACTTCCTCTGCTTCTTCCGCAGTAATCCCTTCACTTTCCATCGGTGCTTCTTTTTCCCATGCATCTTCATGTTCCCAAAAGACAACAATTGGATTGTCTTCATAATTTTTATAATCAAAGCAGATTAAATTTCCAGCTGGATCAATTCCAAATGGTACTAGTTCCTTTGGTAATGTATCTTTATATTCATTGTAAATATTATAAATTCCCGTGTGACTTTCTGAATTATATTTTAATAATGATCCGAAAACACGTTCTTGTCCATTTACATGGAATACTTCTGGTTCCGGATATGCCCCATGATTTATTTTTACACATTCAATATAATCATTCGGAAAAGCCACTCCAATTTTCCGACTAACTTCTACACTATCCTTCTCACTTACTTCATCTCTTTTAAAATCCCATTGTATTTTTGTCATCTAACTCCACCTCCCCAAAGTCTATTTCCACCTAAATGATTTACACTGTGAGTATCATATATTACTAACTGCATTTTTCCAGGTATTTGATGATGACGCCAAGTTAAATCTGATATACGTGGTAATTAGGGATAAAAAAGAGGCTACCCCATGGTTATTAAACCTTCTAGGGAACCCCTTTCAAATTCAAAACTGTCCAAAAAATTATTGAGAGAATCTACACGAACGTATTAGAAGGCCTTCATTTAGAGTAATCATATATTAGGAATAAGCTCAACTTCAATTTCGTATATCCCAAACTTCTTGTCACTATAATAAATACTTCTGTCTATCTTATCCATTTTAGATATTTGTAAAAGTAAATCATTATCTATTATCTTAAAATACTGTCCTAATGGTTTTGTAGATACTTCTTCAAAACAACCTAGTAAAAGATCTTTTACCTTTTCTTTCTTCCTTGTTTCACATCTTACTCCGATATACATCATTTCAAATTGATCGTCAGGAACTAAAAATGTATCAATTACTATGAATTCTTCTGTTTCTTCATTTTTCAAAATATATACTTTACCAGTTCCATAATCACTTGGAGAAAATTCTCCTCCAAAAAAAAGCTTATCTTCTATGAACTCTTCTGTAATTGTAACATTTATTTCCTTAGCCATTTGAATTAAAACTTCATCTTCGATATTACTTCTCTCATAATGAAGAAGGTATTCCGTAAACATATTCTCGATCCCCCATTTCAGATTTAATTATGATATTGTTTATCATAATTAAGGTTAATTTTAATATTTGGATATCTATCCATAAATTGCGAAATTACTCCTCTACAACTAGCACATGGTGATAATTGTGTATATAAATCAATGCTGCCTTTGACATCATAGTTATCACCTAATTTTCCGGCGATATTTTCTAACAATTTAGCTTTTGTATCAAAGAGTGCATCTTGATTGTCTATTTTTGATGTCTCGAAAACTCTTTTATCTTCAGGTTTTAACAGAGCTATATTTTCATTTTCTACAAATTGTTTCACTTCTGCAGGAGATAAACTCCCGCCCTTCCCAATATCATCTAGACTAGAAAACTTACTGAAAGATTTAATCTTCGTGTTTAGGTCTCCTACTTTAACATCTATCATTGAGTAATTACCCCCATTACCTCTTTTTTGCTTTTTTGTTAAAATAGGCTGAATGGTATCTTTAAATTGTTCAATAGAATTCTTAAGCTGAGAATGTACTAAGGGATCATTACCTATTAATTCTTTAATTCTAATCTCTGCAATAGCTTCAGATATATTCTTTGAGTAACCTGTTATGGCGCTAATCTCATTCATTTTCCCTTTAATTTCTAATGAACTGATTTCATTTCCAATTTTAAGGAGTATATGTTCATTATTATTTAAAATGTGTACAACCTCGTCTGAAGAGTAAGCGTCAAATATTCCCCACCTGTCATTTGTAAATAACCCATGAGAAAATCTCCTTACATACTACATGTGGAGGTTTTTTTATGGGAAAACACCTATTAGAAAAAGAATGAGAAGCTTATATTCAAGACTATAAAAACAGTGGATTATCAAAAGTTGCTTGGTGTAAAAAACAGAACCTACCGGCTCATCGGCTTTACTATTGGTTGAAAAAATTATCACCTCAAACAGAAAATCAGAATAAGAATGAGCGTGTGGATTGGCTCTCTATGAATGTCCCTGTCATAGAAGAAAAAATACGTGCCATCATTCGAATTCATATGAAAGAAGCAACCATTGAACTGGATGTGCCCTTTACTCCACAGGTACTCCTACAAGTGATGCAGACGGTGAAACAACAATGATATCAGAAGTATCGATTGAAAAAGTATATCTTGCACAAGGAGCAACAGATTTACGTAAATCGATTGATGGATTAGCGGCTATTGTAAAAGAAGAATTTGAGTTAGATCCCTTTTCTTCTTGTTTATTTGTTTTTTGCAATCGCTCACGCGATAAATTAAAAATTCTTGTTTGGGAACATAATGGTTTCTGGTTACACTATCGCAGATTGGAAAAGGGAACGTTCTTACCATATCAAAGCGACAATTGAGATGGCTTCTTGACGGATTTGCTTTTCACCAAAAACAAGGGCATCAAGCTGTACATGCGAGAACCATTTTATAAAAATCATATATGAAAAGGAATTTGGATGATTTTGTCGAATGTGCTTATCTATGAAAACAACACTTTCTCATTCAAATCAACCTACAATTGAATCACTTCAAGCTCAAGTAGAAGAACTCACGGCAAAAGTGAGATGGTATGAAGAATAATTTCGTTTGAGTCAACAAAAACGGTTTGGTACGTCTAGCGAAAAAATACCTAATAATCAACTCGCTTTAGAACTGTTTAATGAGGCTGAGAAAGAAAGTGATTCTGAAACACCCGAACCAGCTGTTGAAACGATTACCTATCGTCGCAAAAAGAAACGTGGTCATAGGGCTGAGTCTGTCCAAAACCTTCCGATTGAAACGGTTGAATATCGTTTACTTGATGAGGAACAGGTTTGTTCGTGCTGTGGTGGTGCTTTGCATGAGATGAGTGTAGAAGTCCGAAAGGAACTGACGATTGTTCCTGCGGAAGTAAAGGTAACAGAACATAAGAGATACGTATACGCTTGTCGTAAATGTGAATTAGACGAGGTATCCACACCGATTGTAACGGCCAAGATGCCAGCTCCTGCCTTTCCTAAAAGTATCGCTTCCCCATCGATTATGTCCTATACTATGACACAAAAATATGTAGAAGGGTTGCCTCTTTATCGTCAGGAAAAGCATTTTGAGCGAATGGGGATCTTTTTATCACGACAAACGATGGGAAATTGGTTATTATATGGGGCTGATCGATGGTTAGCGGTTTTATATGAAAGGATGCATGAACATCTACTTATTCAAACTATTCTTCATGCGGACGAAATAACCTTCCAAGTCTTACGCGAACCCGAGCGGGCCGCAACAACCAAGTCCTATCTATGGTTATATCGTACAGGACGAGAGGATACCTCTATTGTTCTCTATGACTATCAGCCCACAAGAGCAGGAGAACATCCGAAGCGTTTTTTAACTGGTTTTCAAGGGTATTTACAAGTAGATGGATATAGTGGTTATCATCAAGTACCGGATGTCACTCTTGTGGGATGTTGGGCGCATGCCAGACGGAAGTTTGATGAAGCCTTAAAGGCTTTACCTGATTCACAGAAGGGGAAAAAAGTGAAGGCGAGCGAAGGTTTGCACTTCTGTAATCAACTCTATTCGATCGAAAGGAAGCTCAAACATGTCAACCCTACCGAGCGATATGAGCAGCGTCTTAAGCAAAGCAGGCCCATTCTGGACCTTTTTTCGGTATGGCTTCATGAACAGAAAGATCGTGTTTTACCAAAAAGCGCTCTAGGAAAAGCTATCACTTATTGTTTGAATCAATGGAATCATCTTGAAGCTTTTTTATTAGACGGTCGTTTAGAAATCGATAATAACAAAAGTGAACGCTCTATTAAACCATTTGTGATCGGAAGAAAAAATTGGATGTTCTCAAATACACCGAGAGGTGCTAGAGGAAGTGCCATCATGTATAGTGTGGTTGAAACCGCAAAAGAGAACAATTTAAGTCCCTATCATTATCTTCTATATTTGTTTGAAACGCTCCCAAATATCGATTTAAACAATAAAGAGGAAATTGATAAAGTCTTACCGTGGTCAATGGATTTACCATCTAGTTGCAAAGTACCGAAAAAAGTGAAGAAAACAAAAAGTAACTCTAAAATCAACCTTTGTTGTATATTTTGGAGTTACTTGACGTTTACAAAGATGATTAAGTGGCAAGGTATTTTAAAACTAGTTTTCAGTTCCATCAACTTAAAATCACTTTTTAATTTTTTTCTATTACTCTTCCACCTACTCACTGCTTAATTACAATTATGCAGTAGGTTAGGACATAATTTTTCATTAGAAAATTATTATTATCCTTCAAATTTATCCCAAATCACTGTTCCTTTTCCAAGAATAATATTATCAAATGCCTCCAAAGCATTGTCTCCTACCCAACCTGTTGATTCAAATATTCTTCCTGATTCCGATATGTATAAATTTAGCCCGAAATCATATAGTGAACCTATAGGAATAACTTTATCATCAATAAAATCATCTAAGCCAAAACACGAACTATCTAACACACCTATCACTTCCTTAATACAAGTGGTATGTTCAGATATTGTCTTAGACCCATTTGAACGAATCTTTTCAACATTGATTCGTAATTCTCCAAACTCCTCCATAAATTTTTTTGCACTTTCAAAAACTTCAAAGCCTCTTTCTTCAAGAAACTTTACATTTTCTGATATGTCTATTTTTCTCCCCTCGTACCATCCCGCTTTTTTTAATTCTTCTATTGTCTTATTTGATATTTTCATTTTCATTCCTCCTAGTAATCAATGTTATAGAATCCAGAAAACGTTCTACTACAATTATCACAAGGTTCAGCAAAGCCACCTTGTAGGTTTTCCGTTCTAATCATAAAATTATCATAATGGTCGTAAACACATTGTTGGAAATGAAGATATCATTCATAGTGATTTTGTCTTTGACGCGCTCTGTCGTTTGGACATAGGAACAGCAATTGTTTCTTTCATGCCGATGATATTTCGAGTTTTATATTTATCAATCGTTAAATCTCATATGAAGGGAGCATACTCCCTATATTTGGATTTATTATATGATTTCTATGCCAATTTTTTATCTGTTAGCATCCTGAAATTGGAGTTATAATCTAATAACCTTTAACTAGTCATTTTTTATTCATATTCTTAAAAACTCTTTTATGAAACTGTCCATATTTATAGCATATGTTAACTACTAAAAAAACAATGAATCAGCCTACTTAAATTTCAGCTGATTCATTTAATCTTTTCACTGCATTATTACAATTATGAATTCATCTATATATAGTATTCTCCTAGTTTTTATACCATTTATTAATTCTGTTAGTTTATGCATCTAGGTACTACTTAATTTTGCAGTAAAAAACTATTTGTAAAATAGAATTTCTCTTTCTTAGATATTAGAATAATATTGCTTTAAATTATTTATGCCCTTAATAAAATTTATAATAGAATTTTCATCTGCCATTAAATTACTTAAATAAAGTAAAAAATCAAATTCATCTTCATCATCTCCGAAGGTTAAAACGAATGGGCTTATATATGGTTTGTATATAATATTACAGACAAGGACTTCCTTTATTTTCATTCTGAAATTACGCTTACCATCATCTAATATTTCATTTGTGCAATTTATTTCATCTGGCTTAGTTTCATACCTTTTATCATTATATTGGAAATATAATTTGCCATCGTCAATATATAGCCCTAATAGCTCACCATCTTCACTAAATCCACCTTCTCCATTTTCTATATCATTTATACTATTTGCATCAACTAGTGAATATCCTTCTGGTGTTATATTAATATATGTGTTCTTTTTAGAATAATTATCTAAAAATATCATAACTAACTCCTCCTAATGAATTAACCCTAATAGTGTATTTATTACATCATCTTTTTTCATGGATTTTTTAATAATACTACTCCAAATTTCGTCGTCATTTATATATGTGCCTTCTTTAATTAATTTCTTCTTAGTTTTATTAAATAACCATTGTGAATCTGGACCTATTGGATTATCATATTTTTCCATATTCCTCGCTTCTAATCCTGCTCTTTCTTCTGCTGTCATGTCTGCTCTAGCTGTAACTTTCTGTTGATTACGTGCATCAACAACATGTTTTGCTATGTCTTCTTTAGAAAATCCTTCCGAAGTCATTCTTTTAATATCAATTTCTAATTGTTTAGATGCTTCAAGATAATCCTTCCTAACATTTTTCATTCCTTTTACCCAATCAACATCAGTAAAATCATATTCTGGTTTATGGTATGCAGTACCTTCATTTGGTAAATACCCATATGCTCCATTATCATCAGGGTGTATCTGCTTAAGTACATCTGGCTTTACTTCTTCTAAGGGTATTCCTTCACCAGTTTTACCTACTCCAGCTTTTCTTATCCCCTCTTCTGGAACTTTCTCCCCAGATAACCGGTTCGCATTTTGCGCTTGCAAATGTTCAACATAGTAGCCTTCTTTAAATTTAAGATTATCCGTACCCTTAGCAAGCGAAGCCTCAATCCCCTGAATCTTACCATCCATAAACTTAGTACTCTCTGCATGGCGCGTATTAACCCACTCGGTAACCTTCCCTGGGCCAGCTTGCTTCCCTATCAATGTACCGTCTTCAGTAAATTCAACGCCTTTGAGTGTAACTGTTACATAATGTACACCCCCGGCTATTTTTTTGCCAAGCTGATACAGTTTTTATTTTTCAGATTTTTCTACTTTTAGGCTTTCTGGTCTCACACGGTCAAGCGTAATATTTTTGCTATCTCGTAATGAGAGCACTACATTTAGGTTGAAACTAATTTCTCCATCTCACAATTTTGCTAGTACTCTAAGATTATTTGTTGCTTTGACACTTTTTACAATGTTTCTCTACTATCGTCTTACACTGTATATAGCCATTAAAATCTATAAAACAGCATTAAAATTTAACACTTCATGCATTTATAAAAATATAATGTATCTTTTCTATGCTAAAGCGCAAAAAAGCACTCGTCGTCTATTGTAGACAATCAAGTGCTTTAAGTTCATTTATATTCTTATGGTCATATGGACGCAATTTCATGAAGTTCTTACTTCTCACAATAGATTTCAAAGAGGAAGTGTCCGTATGATAACACTTGTATCAAGTCGTTTCATGCCATTCTAAAAAAAGAATTACACTGCACACAATATGTCATGTTTAAGCAAACAACTCTAGCATTATTGCAATACATTGAGAGATTTTATAACTGTAAGCGAATCTATATTTACACCCGTTATAAAACTCCTCAAGCAATAAAAAATTGGGTTAAAGAAATCGCTTAGATTTAACTTTTTTGTGTCCACGCTATTGACTCAAATTCACACATACCTTAATAATACATCTTATTTTATATTTTTTTATCAAAATCTATACTAGCAATTAACCCCTTTTACTCATTGCCTCAACAAATTTACTAATTGTTTCATTATCCTTTAACAAACTACTAATATATAACAAAACATCAAATTCCTCTTCGTCAATATCATAATACATCATTCCTGGGTCAACAACTGGTTCATATTGAATTTCACATACCTTTTGATTCGAACTTAATATAATAAATAATCTATCAGTTTTAGTAATGTATTTATTACTACAATTGATATTATTTTTATTAAGCTCATATGATTTTGTATTTATTACAAAAAATAATTTTTTATTATAAACATATAAACCATATAATATATTATTATCCGTTATCCCTCCAACTCCATTTATAATACTATTAATATTCTCTATTTTGTACTCGTTGTCATGCAATACTATTTTTGAATCTATATCAAAATAATTCCTTAAAATAATCACACTATATATCCTCCTTTAATGCTTTAATCCTAACAAAGTATTCAATACATCATCTTTTTTCATAGAACCATTTATAACTGCATCCCATACTTCATCATCAGTAGGATTCAATTTCAAATCTTCCAACTTAGCCTTCTTAGATTTAAATAACCATGTTGCATCCGGACCTACCTTATTTCCATACATTTTCATATTCCTTGCTTCAATAGGTGCTAAATCTTCTGGGTTCATTTTTGCTCTTGACAATATTTTATCTTGATTTCTCATTTCGACCACTTTATTGGCTATTTCTTGTTTACTGGCTCCATTTACAACCATTAAATCAATTTCTCCTTGTATCTTCCGTGATTGTTCTAGGTATTCTTTTCTAATAATATGATTATTTTTAGTTGCCTCTATATCTGTAAAATCATACTTTGAATATGTTGTACCTTCATTAGGTGAATAACCATATGCTGCCTTTTTATCAACATGAATTTCTTTAAGTACCTTTTCACTTACTTCTTCTATAGGAATCCCTTCACCAGTAACACCTATTCCAGTTTTTCTTATCCTCTCCGCAAGCGAAGCCTCAATCCCCTGAATCTTACCATCCATAAACTTAGTACTCTCTGCATGGCGTGCATTAACCCACTCAGTAACCTTCCCTGGGCCAACTTGCTTCCCTATCAATGTACCGTCTCCAGCTGCTTCAACGCCTTTGAGTGTAGCTGTTACATAATCTACACCCCCGGCTATTGTTTGGCCAAGTTGATACATTTTTTCTTTTTCAGATTTTTCTACTTTTAGGCTTTCTAGTCTCACGCGGTCAAGCGTAATATTTTTTCCATCTTGGAATGATTGTACTATATTTGAATGAAAAGTAGTTTCTCCGGCACAAATTTCACTAATAATCCAAGGATAGTTATTACTTTGATCCTTTTTACAATTTTGTCTCTACTATCGTCATACGCTGTACATAGTCATTAAAATCTATAAAACAGCATTAAATTTTATTGTATCTTTTCTATGCTAAAGCGCAAAAAAGCACTCGTCGTCTATTGTAGACAATCAAGTGCTTTAAGTGTTTATAAGTATCAATATTTCATAGTAACATCATGGCATCTTTTATACGTCATAACAAGTTCTCTCTTTTGGAGAAATACTTCACTTACATTGCAACATCTTGATATCCTACTTTACCCACTTCTTCATTTATTAGCAGTATACCTAACCCATTTTCTGTATCCCACGTACAGTCGAAGGATAACCCAATATATCTACCTTCAAGGCTTTTCGCATATAGTACAGAAATTCCAACTAAACTTATTCTATCAAGAAGTTGATCAATCGTTTCAATCAAAGGATAATTTTCATTAAACGTATCATCATAACCAAGTTCATTTCGTTTTTGTTTGTAATAATCTAACAAGGGTTGTAAAATGTTATGCTGTAGTTGCTCCCAGTTTTGAATGAATGAATTATATGCTATATATTGTTTTTCTAAAAATTTACCATCCTTTTCACCGCTTACCGATAAAGAAATTTCAACTTCTTTTCCACAAAACTCAACATTAGTGTCCTTAAACCATACATAGTCATATTCGAGTTCCCCAAAAACTGCATCATTTATTATCATTTTGCACTCTCCTTTAATACATTTCTATTTTGTAGCAAATCCTCCCTGCATTTATCTCTCCAACCCCACCAAGATGTCCAAATGTACTGTTTATGCTTGAAGGTACAAGTTGAATCATTTTCACATCATTTAATTCATACCATGTTAAATTGTTTGTGAGTCGGAAATCTTCTATATCGCTTGCTGTAATATTCCCTAGCTTCATTCCAAATTTGCTCGCTAATTCAGGAGATTTATTAAGCTGCTCAGCTAATTTTGCTTAAGCAAAATTAGACCGTCTAGCTTTATTTCCGTGTTTGCTACCAGTCCCACCGTACATACGGTCAATTTCCATCTGAGCTTTTGATACTGGTGAAAAATCAGGAACTCCATTCTTATATTAGATCCCTTTTACACCCACCTCATCTAAAATACGTTTCACCTCTGGGTCTGGCGGTGGTTTAAGCGTACATAGTGATTCACCTCGTAGTCCTTCAAATCCGTATAGGCATTATGCAGTTTACCAATTGCTTCAAGCTGATCTTTATGATGAAAATAAATACTTCCATCTGAATCTAGTTCTTGTATTCTTTCCTGAATATCTTTTACAAGATTATTAGCTTGACGTAAGTTGACAAATGCATCTTTTGTGAGTTTATTCATACCGTCTTTCATATCTTGCCAAGCCCTTACCTTATAGTGAACATCCATTTTCCTCATCTCCTATTCCTATATCAGGTAAAGTTACTCTTGAGGTTGTAATTTATTATGCAATTCTTCATCCTGTTTTCTCATTTCTTCGCAAACATTTCCTACAATCACTGCCGCTCGCTCATAATGTTTTGCTAGTTTCAATATTTTATCTACTATCTTTGGATACACCTCTATCATTCGCATTTGTCTCTATTACCCCTGTAAGTTGCTTAGATTTAATTTTTTTGTGCCCAATATATTGACTCAGATCCATACAGGACATGATGCTTTTCAGATGCTCCTTCTTATATGCCTCAAACCCTGCCTTTAAGTTTTCACTAACCCTTGTCTTACTTCTAACTTTAATAGTTCCTTAGGATTAAAAAATTAACTCGTAATAAACAAAAAGCATTAAATATTTGGATTATAAATCCTTATTTAATGCTTTTCGCCTTACTTCTCTTTATTTTAGAGACTACCATATTCTTCTATAATTGCTTTATCCGCACAAAACTTATAGAAATTTTTTATCAATTCATCAATATCTTGCTTTCTTACTATTTTTTCTAACCACACTTCTGGAATTCCATCCATGTTATAATACATTCCTGCTAATGTTCCTGTTATAGCAGCTACTGTATCCGTATCTCCACCCAAGTTCACTGCCTTTAAAACCGCTTCTTTAAATGATGTTGAATTTCCCAAACACCAAATGGCAGCCTCTAAAGTATGCACTACATATCCATCTGATAAGATTTCATTTATAGGTATACTAAAAAAATCATTTTCAAAAAGCCTTGAATAATGTTTCAATTCATCTTGGTATTTATGGCTTTTATCAAAATTTTTATCAAATAGCCTTTTAACTACTTCTAATGATTCTTGAGGATTATCATTATGGTAAAGCCTTATCAAACATTCAATATAAATAATGGAACCTACTATAGCACGAGGATGAGCATGAGTAATTTCAGTATATTTTTTTATCATTTCTACTTTTTTTATAAAGTCAAACTCATTATATAGTATAAAAGCCAATGGTGCTATTCTCATTATTGCACCATTACCATTATCAAACTCAGCTTTTCCACCACATTTTTCTGGTGAATATCCTTCTTCAAAACGAATAATAGCATCATTTGTAGTTCTTCCAATATCAAACATTTTTCCAAACGGAGTCCAATATCCCTCCTTTTTATATTTAATAAATTTATCCATTAAAATACTTATGTTTTCTTCTTTTATCAGATTTTCCATTAGACAAAAAGTCAAAGAGGTATCATCTGACCATGTTCCAGGTGGTTGGTTATAGGTTCCATATCCACTCACCTCATCTATATAAAATGTGTCTCTTTGCTTAAATTCAACTGGAACGCCTAAAAGATCCCCAGTAATTCCACCATATATTGTGGGGAAAACTCTTTGTTTAATGCTCAAGCTAAGAAAAGACTTATTATCATCTTCCCATCTATCAATCATTCTTCTGCCAGCCATTTCTATCACCTACTTTATTAAATCTAAAATCAAATGTATCTTTCCATCACTATCAACATTTGCACTTTTTATAACCATCTCTTGTCCTGAATTAAAAAGTAATTCTGCTTCGGTAGGGATATAACTAATCTTACCTACATAAGCTGCATTAGCTCCCTTAGGAACATTAATTTCCCACGAAACATTCATATGATCAAAAGATGATTCTTTCACCATTGCAGTACTGACAAATCCATTATCTTTAACTGTTTTCCCTACTAAAGAGTCTACCACAATTTTGCCTTCATCATCTATTTTATATAGATTTTTAAATGGTTTTAAATCAGTTCCACGATATACTTGTATATCGTAAGGAACACTTGCTTTATTTAAACCGCTTTTAATATTATCAATTACACTTGATTCTACATCATTCAAAGAGTCTGCAATTCCCCTAAGATAATTATTAATTTTTCTATAATCATCCCCAGTATATTGTCTAATAGCACTTCTTTCACTTTCAGTTAAAGATTCTATCCAATTATCAAAATGCTTACTTCCCCATTCATGTGCTTCCTCTAAATTGCTAAGAGGCTTTTTAGCTTCGCCATTCAGATTTAAATTCTCAAAAGATTGTACTGTTTTCGTCTTAAGCACATTTCCATTTTCTGCAGGAACTTTCCCAATACTTTTACCTATATAATCCACACCCTCGGCCATTCTTCCGCCAAGCTGATACATTTTTTCATTTCCGTATTTTTCTGCTTTTAGGCTTTCTAGTCTCACGCGGTCAAGCCTAATATTTTTTCCGTCTTGCAATGATTGTACTATATTTGAATGAAAAGTAGTTTCCTCATCTCATCTTTTTGGTCATAACGCAAGGCTAATTATTAATTTGATTCTTTTACAATTTTCTCTACAGCCGTCATACACTGTATATAGCCGTTACAAACCATAAAAATTACTATAAAAAGTTTAACACTTGGTGCATTTATAAAATTATAATGAACCCTTTAAATTTTATGCTTAAACGCAAAAAGCACTTGTTGCCTTTAGTAGACAATCAAGTGCTTTAAGTTCATGTATATCCGTATGGTCCTATGGACTCAATTTCATGAAGTTCTTACTTTTTACAATAGATTTCAAAGAGGAAGTGTCCGTATGGATAACACTTGTATCAAGTCGTTTCATGCCATTCTAAAAAAAGAAGTACACTGCACACAATATGTCACGTTTAAGCAAGCAACTCTAGCATCATTGCAATACATTGAGAGATTTTATAACTGTAAGCGAATCTATATTTACACCCATTATAAAACTCCTCAGGCAATAAAAAATTGAGTTAAAGAAATCGCTTAAATTCAACTTTTTTATGTCCACGATATTGACTCAAATTCAGTCTCAATGAAGACTTTGTCTTTAAGCTGGTACTCCATGGTTGATAATTCATTATTTCTGCGAAATATTAATTGATTACTCATCATATTCATCTGATTCATCATCTAAATGCGGAGTTACAGGGTAGCCTGATGGATCATATATATATTCAACACATGATTTTTCATCAGAAATAATAAGAGACACATTATCATCACCACCAAAACGTGAAGGTGGTACCTTTATTTTAACTTGCCATGCATAGCCATTAAAACCATCATAACGTTCATAAAAAGCTATCGATTCTCTAATATTTGTAGGGAGTACCCCTTCCAAATGATTCTCATCATTGTAATCTTGAGAAATTTGAATCACTCTGTCTATATTTAATTTAGGATGTATACTTGGTATTTTGTTTTTATCAACTCCTATTATTAAAAACTCAATAGCTTTTTTTTTATCAGAAATAACCAAAAATTTGTCAAAATCCTGAAAATCTAGTTCAGCAAGCCATACGCAACCATCAATTGCAAAAAACTTATTATAAAATTGAATTGATTGACTTGTATCATTATTTATTGTCCATGGAAGGTAATTCTTATTACGTTCATTTAAATATTCTTGTGCAACATGTAGTGCTTTCGTTACAGTTAGTTTTGGTTCATTACTCATCTAAACACCCCTTAAATATTTCAGAATCAGCAGGTGGCCATCCATACGGTGGCCAATGTCCATTTCTAAGCGAATAAATATAACGTTCAGTAGCAATTATCTCAGCCCTTGTGAAGTTTGCTCTATTCTCCATAATTTTATTGTATACATGCTCTTCTCTTTGTAAAACGGTTTGTTTCAAGTAATTCTCTTTTCCCAACTCTAACCATTGTTGTGCATGTACATTTTCATGATAAGCAGCGATTTGTGACGGTCTTCCTCTAAAATAAATTTTACCTGTCTCAGGATCGAAACCACCTGCTTTTCCTCTTGGTACTATTTTTTTATCAATTACAACTTCAATTCCCTGTTTACTTAACCCCTCTCTATAGGCTTTAAAATCAGCTACTCGCATTATTCTATTTCCATTTTTATCAAATTTAAATACATTCCCACTAACTCTTTTTGTATCCCAATTAGCGAAATCTAATTTACCATCCATAAACTTACTGCTCTCTGCATGGCGTGCATTAACCCACTCAGTAACTTTCCCTGGGCCAACTTTCTTCCCTATCAATGTACCGTCTCCAGCTGCTTCAACGCCTTTGAAGGAAGCTGTTACATAATCTACACCCCCAGCCATTTTTCCGCCAAGCTGATACATTTTTTCATTTCCGTATTTTTCTGCTTTTAGGCCTGCTAGTCTCATGCGGTCAAGCGTAATATTTTTTCCGTCTTGCAATGATTGTACCATATTTTTCCCTACATTTGGGTTGAAACTCTTTACTTCCCCTTGCAATTTCCCAAATGATCCAAGGGTTTTGAATCCTTTTACAATTCCTCCGACACCACCCGTGAAAACATCAAGGCCACCTGAAACATATCTTTCTACTTTTTCTCCTTGACTTAATTTCCGGTGTGTTCCCCAGTCTTCTCCGTCATGGGCACTTTTTACTTGGAGCCCGCCAAATACCAGTGATGCTGCAACCCCTAATGGTGGACAAATGAACATTGCTCCGACTGTTAGAACTCCTAATCCAAAGTCACGCCATGCCTCTAGTTGTTTTTGCTCATCCTCTATTGATCTGTATTCAAACCCTCGCGTCGAAGGAACACGTTTTCTGTATTCTTCATATTCAAGCTTCATGTTTGGATCTTTTCTTTTCCATTCTTCATATTCAGCATGAAGAACTTTATCAAATGCACGTGAGTCTTTGAAAATATCATCCACCGTTATTTTAGGTTTTGTTGTTGTGATCGTTTGCGGTGTGTTACCGTAACTATATGAACCTGGTACTGTAGTTGTTGTTGTAGAGCCAATTCGGTTTGTAGTTTCAAAGTTTTTAATTGATAAATCTCTCATTTTTTGTGCAAATTGATCCATTGTTACTAAAAATGGTTTATCAATATGATCATAAACGACTTGCCCTGCGTCATCACAATATTTTTGTAGAGTCGTATATGCAACATGTAATTCCGCAATTGTTTCAGTCTGATCTTTATGATGAAAATAAATACTTCCATCTGAATCAAGGTCATGTATTCTTTCCTGTACATCTTTTAAAAGACCATTCGCTTGATGTAATTTTACGAATGTATCTTTTGTGATTTGGTTCAAGCCATCTTTCATATCTACCCAATCTTTCGGCTTATAACTAACATCCATTTTTCTTCCATCCCCCATTCCCATATCAGCCGTAGTTATTCTTGAGGTTGTAATTTATTATGTAATTCTTCATCTTGTGTTTTCATTTCTTGGCGAACAACCTCTACAATGGATGCCGCTCGGTTATAATGGTCTGCTAGTTCCAATATTTTATTTAATATTTTCGGATACACGTCTATAACTCGCATCGCTTCTCCTTCAAGATAGAATTGACACTTCTCTAGATTTTTCGCATTTGTCGCTATAGCACCTGAATAAATGTTATATATGCTTTGAAGACGTCTTATAATGTCTTCTATCTCATCATAATTCAATACAATTTCTGAACTGCTACTTGCTCCGCCATCTTCCATTGGTATTTGCATTAATTTCGTCCTCCTAACGAGAATTGTCGTGGATCACTTATTTTCTTATACGGCATTTTTAAAACATCATATAATTTCTTGTTCACCGCATACAGACTAGCCCATTCATAACGCTTACGTTCTACTTCTATTTGAATAAAGTCTTCCCCCTCTGTAAAGTACAAGAAGCATTCCCATTTCCCTCTATCTTCTGCTCTTCGGCTCCGCGGGCGAGACACTGTTTCGATAGCTAGTAAATCCTTTTCAGATAAATCCATTTCTTCAAATGTTCGCTGCTCTTTTTCTGTCATCTTCTTTGTAAAAAAGGTATCTTCAATTTCTCTTGGTTTTCGCATTAAAAACGGAATCCGTTCTAATAATGAAAAATAGACATCTCGCTTCGCTATGTAATGAATTTCATATTCTTCATTTTGTTTTCGTTCTGTTAAGACAGCTACTCTGTCTTTATCTTGTGGCAAAAATCCAATTAATAGATTATTAATTCGCGTATACTCTTGGCTTTCTTGATATGCCCTCAGTAATTCAATCAGCTGAAAAGCCGCTGGTGTCAGCCCATTATTCTCTGTAATAAGCCCTTTCTCTTTCAATTCCGCTGTTGCTTTCGTTATGCAATCTTCATCGGTTAAAGCAAGAATTTCACGCTCTTGTAAGCCAAATATGTACGTGACTCCAGCTGCACCAGCTAATGTGTACAGTTCAGCAGGTGTAAAGCTCCACACTTCTCTTCCCATCTGTTTTATCCTCCTCTCTATTTCAATCTTTTTATATTTTCTACTTCATCCCTATTTGTAAAGGAATGAATGTTCTTATCAAGCTCCTTAAGCGCCTTTGTCTGTCCTTCAAGTGCATCTGCGACTTCAGAATTGTACTGGATGAGCAATTCTAAATAACATAAAAAGGCATCTCGTGTTTTCCCATTCCAACGAGAACCGGTTACATGTGATTTTAGTTCATTTGCTTGCTGGAGTGATTCTTTTACTCCCTTTTCAATCTGCTCTGCATAAGAAATGGCACTCGATATTTCATTTCCATGAATCTCAATTTCTTGACGATGCATTCCCATTCCCCTTTTCCTTCAATACTTTATACAATTTTCTACTCCACTATCTCTAAGAGTTTTTTAACTTATTTTTTTCTGCTTCTATAGCTGCTGCAGCTGTTTGTTCTTCTGAAATTGCTTGTGCCTTATATTCCTCCCATTTTTGATATGCCCTGCTTTTAGCAGACCTTACATTACCTAGGGCTTCGCGAAAATAACTGATTGTCTTGGAGTATTCTTGATCCTTTTGAGGACGTTTTACTTCAAATTCACGAGCTGGAATTTTATCAGATGATAATCCACCATTTTTCGCATCATACCTTTTCTTTGCTGATTCAATCTCTTCAATCAATTTTTCTAATTCTTTTTCCTTACTTTTTAAGTAATCATGCAATTTATCATATTGATCACGCTTCCGTTTACTTTCTGTATACCCGAAAAACTCTAAAAACGAATCCACCAAACTTCCCGACATCATGATCCCCCTTATTTACCTTGATAAGATAATATATTTTTCAATATATTTCGTATAGAATTTCTTGCGATTATATTCTGATTTATTAATATATAATGAATCTTTTTTTATATCAATATTTTACCAAAAAATGATAGTCATTTCACTATCTATTAAGATAGAACACTTCATCATGCCCACTTTGTAAATAGCAAGTAATTTTATAAAGCTATACAACCCAGAAACTTCCATCAGTAGAATACTTACTGCCAGCGAATAGCAGGTTAAAAATGCGTCTTGTTGAAGAATCTCTTAATTCGAGTTATGGTTATTCTACTCTTTTGAAAAAATACGGTATTCCTTCATTTGAACTGGTTAGTCAATGGATGAAACTGTCTGAAAGGTTTAGTGCTAGAAAATTAAACTACTCCCCTGCTTACTCTGTTCGATTTATTCTAAATATTATAAACTATAATGAGTTAGAGCAAGTAAGTAAGACAGTGTAATGTAAAAAAATGATATAGGAGAAAGATGATGACAATGCAGTTAGTGAAACCAACACACCAGCATAGCAAACAAATCATGGCTTATCGGCAAGCATTCCTAGATGCAAGAGAACAACCGCATGGTAGTTGTTCCTTACAACAATTTGATTCCTTTGACGGATGGCTTGAAAAAGTCACAATCCAAGAAAAGGGAGAAAATTTACCACTAAATCGAGTTCCATCTACTCAGTTTTTGAGCATTGAAAAGGGGAAATTAATCGGTTTCATCAATATCCGCCATCGATTAACACCAGAATTACTGATGGAGAGCGGACATATCGGTTATAGCGTGCACCCGGGCGAACGTCGAAAGGGTTACGCCACTGGGCAACTTCAGCTTTCCTTATTTGAAGCGAAAAAATTAGGATTGGAGAAAGTGTTGATAACTTGTGACAAAGCAAATATCGCCTCTGCCAAAACCATTCAAAAAGTTGGAGGTATCTTAGAAGATGAAGTAATTTCCCAGAATACTGGCGAAATTGTTCAGCGTTACTGGATCAAACTATGATTCCATAAAACCCCAAGAGTCATACTTGAAATCGTATCGAAACTGGATTAAAACGAAAAGAAAAATCGGAGTGAGGAATCACTCCGATTAAAGTCTAACTTTTGAGGTTCAGTACAAAGAACCTCTCCTTATTTCAACTTTCCTTCAAAAACAATTTTTCTTCCGCACGGTTCTACAACTGTTTGTCCATCTTTCTTCACTTCATGAAAGATCGGCTCTTCCATGCGGCGCGAAGGTGCATATCCTTCACGTTCCATACGTGCTAAACAATCTGTAATGCTTTCGTTCTCTTGTACTTCAAATTTTTTCTTATTAGGTTGTTTTGTCATGCCCTAACCTACTTTCTATTTTTCTTGATGCGAATTGACTTTTCATATATGTGATATATAGAAGTGCAATAATTGCCATTATTATCATAACTGCTATAAAAAAGCTTGTATACTGTATTTTTTCTATAAATACGCCTCCTAATACAGGTCCCATAATACTTCCTATACTAAAGGCAATTCCGGATAATATATTCCCTGCTGGCAGTAAGTGTCTTGGTAATAAATCCGTCATAAAGCCAAGTCCTAATGAGAAACATGAACCGATTACCATTCCAGCTAAGAGCATGCACCCAAATACAATCCAATAATACCCGTCAAACACCGCAGCAAGTAAGAAAACTACTGTACTGATGCTGAATGTCCACGTTAAAATGCGATCTCTTCCATATTTATCACTTAATATACCAAGTGGAATTTGTGTAATAATTCCCCCGATTGCAAATGCGGGTAATAAGAAGGATACATCAGAAACAGACCAACCTTTTCGAAGTGCATATACTGGCAAATTACTATTCAGCATTGCTTCTAACGCACCGTATGCCAAAGGTCCCATAAGTGCAATCCACGCAAGTACAAATACTTGCTTATAACGAGAAAGCGATGATTCATTTTCTTTCCCTGTTTCATCTTGAGCTGGAAAAGCATTTTTAGTTGGAAGTAATAGCAACCACCCTATTAAGCAAAGAATCGTCGATACAATAAATGGAGTTGCAAGTCCATATTGAACAGTACTCGCTAAGTATGGTCCTACTGCAAAACCGATACCAAAAAACACTCCATATATAGATACTTGTCTTCCAATTTTACTTGGATCAGATGTCGTTGTAATCCACGTTTGCGTTCCAACATGTAACATATGATCCCCTATTCCTACTAGAAAGCGAAGTAAAAACCATATCCAGAATGAAAATGTTTGTGTAAAAAAGAATAATGAAATGATAACGAGAAATCCACCGATTACGATAATTGGCTTCATTCCAAACCGTTGCATCGGTTTTTCAAGCCATGGCGAAATAAATAATATTCCAATATATAACGCAGTTGCATGGATTCCATTAATACTGGAACGAATTCCTTCTTGTTCAAAAATCATTGCGATAGCTGGTAGAAGCATCCCTTGCGATAATCCAGAAATCGCAACAATCCCCACCATAATCCAAAATGTAAATCGTATTGACATCCTGTTCCCTCTCCCTTTTCAAGCTCACCAATTTTCATTATAAAGTGAAACTTTAATCAGTGGGGGGTTTTTTTCATCCCCACTGATTATTAGCCCTCATCAATCGGATTTTTACGGACAGCCCGTCCCCCACCTAACTTCTTTGCTCTTGCTGAATTTTGAGGTGGGGGTCTTACTGCCCGCAAATAGCGGGATAAACTTTTTTCAAGAATGATTGTGTGAATATCAACATAAAAAAGAAGTTAAAAGATTACTCTTCTAACTTCTTAGCCATCCCAAATTTGTGCTTTTACAATATGATTAAAATGTTTAAAAAACGGACTTCCATATAAGATAGGACCATAAAAGAAATTATACATAGCAACACTTGGTATAAGCTGTACTTGCGATTGTGGAGCAAAAGGTTGCTCATAAACTTGTATATACATAGGATGGACAAATACTTTTGTATATGCATGACTACTATATGGTGAGTGAAATATAAGAGAAGGTTCATGTATTCTTTCTGTAAAAACATTCATTGCAAATTCCCCTTTAGATACAAATATTATAGTATATGTAACATTGGGGTCTTTGGGAATGTACTATTTCTCTAACCAAATTGTAACATGCTGCGTAAATTCATCTAAACAGTCAACAAACGGCGAATGCCCACAATCCTCTAATATGACTAGCTCAGCATCCGGGAGATGTTTTGCTAATTCTTCTCCTACCACTTGCGGTATAACGTAATCACGATCTCCTTGTACGACAAGAGTTGGAACTTGCAGACGGTGGATATATCCATTTCCAGGAACGACTCCATTATGTTCATCTGAAATATTAAATGTAATTAAAGCATAGTTTACATCAACAAAATTACGCTGCGTTAACATATCATCTAAATATTTTTCATAGCGCTCTGGATCTGGTTTGTTATGTGTATAAATGAGTAAGTCCCAAACCGTTCGATAATAGAGCTTGTTCATATTTTTAATGGCATCTAGTACAGGAGTAATTTGAACAGGATCTTGTGCAATTTCTTCTTTTGTTTTTAATAACGTGGATACGATAGGCTGACCATTAATATCCTTTTTAAAGATCGGATATCCTTTCATTCCGACTGATTCTACCAAAATTAGTTTCTCTACAAGCTCCGTATGGCAAGCCGTAAACTCCATTGCGACGCCACCACCCATTGACCAGCCCATCAGTGAAAACTTCTTCAATTGTAGCTCGTCTATAAATAACTTTACATCATCTGCAAAATCTTGCAATGAATCTATTGGCTTATTGTATGTTGATTTCCCAAAGCCTCTTAAATCAATGGCATAAATATGATATTCATCTTGTAATTTCTCAATGACTAAATCCCAATGCTGTGAAGATGTCATATTCCCGTGGATGAGTATAAGTATTTCTTTATTTCGCCTTCCAATTTCTTGGTATGCGATTGTTTCTCCATTTGATAACGAAACAAATTCCATTGTTGCAGGCTTAATCATCACACATTCCCCCATCCAACTATAATAGAAAGAAAATTGTAAACTTATTTTCAGAATACCATATAGAATGTATGTTCTCAATACGAAAACGATACAAAATTTTTACATAAAACAACATATCTATTGCTAGACAATTATGGTAAAGAGGTATATAGTTAGCTAGGTAACTAATTTGAAAGGATTAAATACATGGACGAAAAACAACATTTTTTTCACATTGTCAGTCAAACTTCTCGAAAGTTTACTAAGAAATTTAATGAACGTGTGTCACCAACAGGTTTATTTAGTGCACAATGGGCTGTTATTTTCCGAATCAATCAAACGGGGCCTTGTACACAAACTGAGCTATGTCAATACTTAAACGTTGAATCTCCAACGATGACTCGTACATTAACACGTATGGAAACGATGGGATGGATCATTCGAACTGAGGGGAAAGATCGCCGTGAAAAGCTCATTTCCTTATCAGAAACAGCATTAGAAATGATTCCAGTATGGCAAGAAGAAGTTGATACTTTTGAAGAAAAAACGTTGCAGGATATTAATGAAGAAGACTTGCAGCGAGCATTTCAAGTACTAGAAGCTATTATTAAAAATTTAGATGATTAATTGGAGGGATGACGATGCAAAGTGAGAGACTTTGGACGAAGGACTTCCTTGGAACTTGTTTTAGTAGTCTGTTTCTCTTTTTAACGTTTTACATGCTTATGACCACCCTGCCCGTCTATGTAATAGACGGATTGAAAGGAAAACCAGAAGAAATTGGTTTAGTCGCAACAGTATTCCTTATTTCTTCTGTCCTATGCCGCCCATTTACCGGAAAGTGGCTTGACGATTTAGGGAGAAAGAAAATATTATTTATTTCACTTTCGTTATTTTTAGCTGCTACCGTGATGTATTTCGGTGCACAAAGTTTATTTTTATTACTTGCCCTGCGCTTCCTTCACGGGATTGGGTTTGGAATGGCGACTACAGCAACAGGTACAATTGTAACAGATGTCGCACCACCGCATCGCCGCGGTGAAGCACTTGCCTATTTTGGTGTATTTATGAGTCTGCCGATGGTAATCGGTCCTTTTTTAGGTTTAACGATTATTTCGCACTTTTCATTTACTATTCTATTTATCGTTTGTTCTGTATTTTCATTACTAGCATTTCTATTAGGTTTACTTGTTAATATTCCACATGAAAAGCCAGTAAGTAAACAAAAACGTGAACGAATGAAATGGAAAGATTTAATTGAACCTTCTTCAGTTCCAATTGCTCTAACAGGATTTGTTTTAGCATTTTCTTATAGTGGCATTTTATCTTTTATTCCTATTTATGCAAAAGAAATTGGTTTAGGAGAAGTTGCAAGCTACTTCTTTATTGTGTACGCACTCGTTGTTGTACTTTCTCGTCCATTCACAGGGAAAATATTTGATCGTTTCGGTGAAAATATACTTGTTTATCCTTCGATTATTATTTTTACAATTGGAATGTTCATCTTAAGCCAAGCACAAACGTCATTTTGGTTCCTTGGTGCAGGTGTATTAATTGGTTTAGGCTACGGAACATTAATTCCAAGTTTCCAAACCATTGCTATTTCCGCGGCTCCAAACCATCGACGCGGCTCAGCAACAGCCACTTATTTCTCATTCTTTGATAGCGGTATTGGTTTCGGTTCTTTCATATTAGGTATAGTAGCTGCAAAATCAAGTTATCATAATATGTATTTCATTGCTGCCATTATCGTTGCATTCACATTACTTATTTATTATGGTCTACATGGCAGAAAACAAAAGTTCAAAAAGCAACATACAGACAGAAAATTATCAGCTTAATGTTAATAAGGAAAGTAAACTCCTCTGTTTACTTTCCTTATTTTGTATTTCTAAGAAAACGAGCGTATACTTACTGTAGAAATAACAAGGAGGTACATAGATGAACTTTAAAAAATCTCCCCTTTTATTGCTCATACTTACACTACTATTTATAGTAACTGGGCTTGGATTTGCATTTTTCAAACAAAACAAAGTCTCTCCTTCTAAAGAGAACGTGACAAAGGAAAACTGGTTACAAGACCCCTACTTACGTTGGTCATACACACATATGAAAGAATTAACGTTAACGAGCGAAGTGAAAAATAATCCTGAGCAAGTATCCCCATTCCCTACTGCATTACAAAACTTAGATGATTTTTCTGTTAAAAAGGAAAATGGAGGCAATATTCCTTTAAAAAAACTATTAGATGAGAATAAAACAGATGCATTTGTCATTGTACATAACGAAAAACTTGTTTACGAGCATTATTTCAATGGATATAAACAAAATGGGCCGCATGGAATGGCCTCTTTAGCAAAAGTATTTACTGGTGCACTTGTACAATCATTAACCGAAGAAGGACTCATCAATGTACACAAGACCGCTGAAACATATGTCAAAGAATTACGAAATACACCTTTCGGGAAAGCAACAATTCAACAATTAATGGACATGCAGGTTTCTGCTGAATACCCGACACATGGGTATATACAACCGGGATTAGAAAATCAAGATGCACAGTTATATTTAGCTAGTAATATTCTTCCTCGTGCTAAAAACTATGATGGCCCAATGAAAATTTATGATATGTTACGAGAAGCAAAAGAAACAGCATCACCTGGAACTGCATTTTCATATAATAACGGCTCATCTGAAACACTCGGCTGGATTATACGGACAGTGACCGGCAAATCATTAGCCGAAAATGTAAGTGAACGAATTTGGTCCAAAATAGGTATGGAAGAAAATGCGTATTATATTACGGATGAAACAGGAGTTGAACAGGCAAGCGCCGGTTTAAATGCCACTGCAAGAGATATGGCCAGATTTGGGCAATTGATTTTACATAACGGTCGCTATCATGACGTGCAAGTTCTCCCTTCCTCTATTTCGGAAAGTGTAAAGAGCGTACAAGAAGGCGAATTAGCAATCGGGCCAGGTGCACCTATTTCTTATCATAATCAATGGTGGATTCCTCATAACGAACAGGGCGCTTTTGAAGTGTTAGGAAGTTACGGACAATGCCTCTATATCGATCCAAATGCAAATATGGTGATTGTACACTTTTCATCAAATGCTAGTCCGAGCAGTGATGTCCATTCTACTTACTCCAATATGTATATACAAATTGCAAAACACTTAGAAAAGCTTTCACAGGAGTGAAAGCTTTTCTTTATTTATGATTCATCAAAACATTCAATTATTCACATTTTTAAGCTCGAGAATTGTAAATGTTTTTGTTCCATCTAGAGGCGGACAATGAGTCGTTCAAGCCCCTAAAATGATCCCAGCTGGCACGGAACTTGGTGTACCTACCGCGAAAACTGTGATGGCAATCGCTTGGGGCGATGCTTGGACGAACTTAATACAGCCTTTCTGGGCATTACCTGTATTAGCCATTGTTGGTTTAGGTGCGCGATATGATAGGGTTTTGTGTTGTTAATTTACTATATGCAGGGGTAATCATCAGTTTATGCTTTCTTTTTATTTAAATCAAAATGATACTAAATAAAACAATTACGAAACAACTAAAAAAATTTCCTATATATCGTTTGCCAGAAGGGGAGTGTTCTTAGAAGAAAAATGAAATAACTTTATTATTTCTACACAATCTCAATAAAAACGAAAAAGTAACCCTTTCCCCTCGCTGATTTGAAAACGATATGACTTAGTTTTATACTAGCTTTTTTACATAATAACTATTATTGTGATTGTTCATTTTCAATACATATAATCACATTTCCCCATTCCCTAGTAGTGAAATTTAAACTCCCGTACCCAAATAATTCTGTACATACATTTTCTATACTCGAAGGGTTTGCTCGTAAAAGATCCCACCGTAATGCTTTGGGTAAGTCATACATCTTATACTCCTTACTTTCTTTAATAACCCCATCGACTTCCCGTTCACAAATTCCCCTTACTAAATAATCAACTCTTAGTTCTTGATACACTTTTTGAAACATCTCGCTATGGTGTTTCAATTGAAGCAAACAAGCAATATATGTACGGAACAATTCATCAGTACGATTACAGCATCTCATTATGTTTTCTATTTCACTCATAATTTTTTAGCCTTTTCTTGCATTTCTAGCAGCCACTTTTCCCGTTTTATCGCTTTACTTGTTTTTACAGATTGAAAGACTGAACGTTTTATTTGGCGTATACCACAAAATCGTAAAATCCCCTTTTTCATAATCACCCAATCAGCAGAGCGATATAAGAGTGCCACGTACCATAACGGCGAATCTAAAGTATTAATAACCCATGCTTTTTTTCCTATGAGTAATCCTTTTGGTAACGCCCCTTCATATTTATAAGAAAATCCTGTAACAAAAACGCGATCAATAAACCCTTTCAAAATAGCTGGCATTCCCCACCACCATATTAGATAAATAAAAATAAAAAAATCTGTCTCTTTGATCAATCTTCTGTATTTTTCTGTCTCTTCTTCATATGCTAAATCACGTCTTCTCTTATCTTCATTAAAAATAAGTACTGGGTTAAATTGTTCTTTATATAGGTCAAGCAATGTAACAAAATGATTTGTTTTTTGCAGTCCTTTTTGTACATGTTCTAATATAGCTGCATTGAAACTAGATGGATTGGGATGTGCATATATGATTAGTACATTCATCTCCAAACAACACCTTTCCTTAAATTCCCTTTTGACTCCGCCTGGTTTGCATGATATTCTAATACATGTCAAGTAGCAAGCCTACATGACACAACAACTGACACCTACTCGGCGAAGGTGTCTCTTTTCGTTTTTAGCCGAATGAAATGCCTCTTTCAGGGCATATTCAACTTTTGACACTACACACTCAACACCATTCCCTTGTATCAGGCTGCTTCTGCAGTCTTTTACTCTACATACTCCTTTTAATTTTCAGATAAATTATAGCATGAAAAAAGAGAGCCTAGCTCCCTTTTCGCGCCTTATAATATACCCCTTTTTCAGCATAGAGGTATTCTTCATCAGCTAAAGTAATTTTCCCATCCAGTTTCAATTCGTCTAATAACCTTGATAAATAAAATTGGTGTAACATTTTTTTCGTGAATTTTCCTTCATGATGCGAAACGATATGTTCTTGAATATCTAATAGTGATATTGGTTTATCTTGCTCCATCATATATTCATATACTGCATTACGCAGCTTTACGTATTTTTCAAGTGTCACAGTACAATTGCAACCCCTTTCTTCTTATTCTGTTGTTTTTAGAATCGGTTTTTTTGCAACAAAAAAACCTCTTCGATAAGAAGAAGTTACGTATATATCTTCGTCTTATCTCCCAGAACAAATATGTTCTGCTGGAATTAGCACCTGCATCGCGGTTGCTGGGTTTCATCGGGCCAGTCCCTCCACCTCTCTGGATAAGAAAATATTCACTTTATAGCCTACTATAGCCATTTTCATTTCAATTGTCAAATCATATAAAGTGAAACTTTAATCAATTGAACCATTACTATCTGTAATAGCAGGGATAAAACATTTAAAACAAGTTATATTTTCTTTTCTAACGTTCATACTAGAAGTGTATGCAATAGAGTGGAACTTTAATCAGTGGGGGTTTTCTACATCCCCCACTGATTATTAGCCCGACCAATCGAGCTTTTACGGGCAGTTTAACTCCCACCTAACTTCTTTTCTTTCACCGAATTTTGAGGTAGGAGTATTACTGCCCACAAATAGCGGGATAAAGGAGTAATATATAATGAGCAAAAACGCACGTGGATATGTTCAAGATTCTTATCATTCTTTACATGAAGCAAAACAATCTTTAGAAAACGCATTACAAACAGTCGAAAAAAGTGATAATCGAGAACGTATAGAACAATCCTTACAGGCTGTGGAGCACGCCTTACAAAAATGTGATCATGCGGTTCATATTTTGGAACAAGAATAAATACATCCCATCTATTTACTAGATGGGATGTAACTCAAATGGCATACTAAAACAGTATTGCCGTGACAATTAAAAAATATACAGAATTAACGATTTCTAAAACCCCTACTTTTAAAATAGATATTTTCTTACCATATAATATAATTGCTCGAACTAGACTAGGTATAAAAACTAGAGAAAGCCATGGGTTTACTACAAACAATGCAACAGTTAAGAAAATGTGATATCCCCATGATACATAACGATATGTCGGGTTATTCTTTTCACGTATCATAGTTTTCACATAAAATGTACTACCTAAAAAGTATAAAAAAGAAGTTGCTGCAATCCAACATGCTGTTTCATCAATTGTTTTCATTGAAAAATAATAACTAATCAAACCGCCCGTGCAGAAAACAAGTATTGCACAAATATCATTTACTAAAGCTCGTTCCCTTTTTTGACGAGCAAAATATATATTCACAAAAAAGAGCGGAATCATAACAGCTGCGAGGAAAAGAATTCTCCACTCGTATAGTAAAGATAGTATACCGAAGACACATGCAATAATAAAATAAATAATTGCTGAATGTAAAAATGCTTTCTTTCGCGGTTGCTTCATGTACATTAAAAATGGATATGTTGCTAAATAGATAAATAACCAAGCGATAAAGAGTGGAATATGATAGAAAGTAGCTTTACCAAGTATTACACTAAGTATAAATGGAATCAGCAGCATCCCCCATGCACCGTGCTGCTTTGGAACAACTAGCTTCATGAATAAGGCATCTCCTCTTTGAATTTTTTCTCATTTACTATTATATAAAAAATCTCATATAAAAATCGAAGCATATTAAATCGATTTCTTGACATTTTTCACAATATAATATGTATGAAAAAATGCTTCTCACCAGTGGTAAGAAGCATGAAAGAGGCAAACGAATATGTAAGTCGCGACCCTACTTTATATTCTTATGCTTTATGATATGTACTTATGCTTTGTTTACTTGAGATAATAGCTCTTTATCATCATCTAAAATTCCATATTTCTTTTTAAACCTTGTAATAATTCTAATCCACGATGAGCTAAACAAAACAAGAAAAATTACATTTGAGAGTGCATGAGCTAGATCAAAGTAAAAACTTGCAGCGTAGTATGCAATAAAGTCTTTCCATGTTAATCCTTCTAAAAAGCCAAGTATCCCCCACAAGTTCATAATCCAGCCAAAAACAAAGCCGGCTATGAACCCATAGATGACTCTCCCCCATAACTTTCTCATTATAAATGTATTTCGAAGTAAACCAGCTATAAAGCCTATCATTCCCCAAGAAAACATTTGCCACGGTGTCCAAGGCCCCTGTCCTAAAAATATATTAGATACAAGTGCTGCCGTTGCCCCAATCATAAAGCCTGTTTCACTTCCAAAAACAATTGCAGATACAATAATAACAAAAGATGTTGGTTGTACACTCGGCATAATGGAAAACGGTACACGACTAACTGCTGCTATTGCTGCTAAAACAGCTACAATGACTATTTCACGTGAAACAAATGCTTTCCTCTCAAATCGTATATAAAAAGGTAACATGATAATGGATAATAAAAATAAACTACACCAAATATAATATTTATCTGTTACAAAAGAAGTAAAGAGAAGCGTACTTATTACAATAATGAAACTAAGCATTATGAGAGCAAAATATCGCTTGGACACGATTTGTACACATCCTCCCACGTTAATGCATAAGGTAATTGCTTGCGAATAAAACGATTAATAGATGTTGTATAAAAGAAATTATCACTAAAGAATTTCTTTGGTGTATCATCCATAATTACGTTCCCATCAAATAACATCATACAATGATCAACATATTTAGCTGCAAATTCAATGTCATGTGTTGCCATCACAATTGTTGTTCCTTCTTTTTGTAACTCTTGAAACAGCACACCTAATTTTTCTTTTTTTTCTGGATCAAGCCCTTTTGTCGGTTCGTCTAGTAATAATAAATTTGGCTTCGATAATAAAGCCGTACATAGTGCGATTAACTGTTGTTCTCCCCCACTACAATCATGTGGATGACGATCTCGAATAGAATGAAGCCAAAATCTTTTCAACATATCTCCTGCGATTTTTTTCCCTATATCACCATATAATTCATTTGCTCTTTCAAAAACTTCATCCCACACCGTCTCAAATGTAAAATGATAATATGGATGTTGCGATACAAAACCTATTCTTTTAAATCGTTCCTTTGAATCAATTTTATGAATCTCCGTTCCGTTCCACCGTACTTTTCCTCTTCTAGTTTTGTTTAATCCTGCCAAGATGGTTAAAAGTGTTGATTTTCCAGTACCATTTTTCCCAACAAGCGCAGTCCACTTCCCTTGTTCAATTGATAAGGTTAAGTCCCGTAAAATAAAAGGGCTATTTTTTTCATATTGAAAGGATATATGTTTTACTTGTAAAATCACTTCTTTTTTTTCTGTTTGCGATATAACTGGCACTTCATGTTCGATAGGTAACTCGGAATGAATTTGTGTTTGTGCTCCCTTTACCGTAAAGGGTATTTGCTCTACATTCCATTCTAAAAACAATCTTGGAATTTGAGGAATAAACGGTCGGAATTCTTCTACTGTCCACATTTTAGATATAACCTGTTGCGGAATTCCATCATAAATAATTTCCCCAGCATTCATAAACACAACTCGAGTTGCTAGTGGCATTACTTCGTCTAAACGATGTTCACTCATGATAATTGTAATCCCGAGTTCTTCGTTAATTCGTTTCAATAACCCTAAAAAATCTTTTGCTGCAATTGGATCAAGCTGTGCTGTCGGTTCATCAAGCAGTAACAATTTAGGTTGCAAAACAAGAACTGCCGCTAAATTAACAAGTTGTTTTTGTCCTCCCGATAACGTGTGAACAGACTGGTGTAACAAATCTTGAAAACCTAAAAAACTAATTAATTCAGCGATTCTCTTTTGAATTATACTTGTCTCTAAACCAACATTTTCAAGAGAAAATGCCAATTCTTGAATTACCGTATCCATAACAAGTTGATTTTCTGGATTTTGAAACACCATTCCCACTTCTTGTGCTGACAATAAGTCTGGCATCTCCAGTAAAGAAGTTCCATTATAATACATACTACCTGTGCGCTTTCCAATTGGGAGTAACTCTTTCTTAAAATGTTTCAAAAGTGTTGTCTTACCACATCCTGAACCACCAGCGAGCACAATAAATTCACCTTGAGAAACCGCTAAGGAAACGCCTGTTAATGCTTGTACTTTTTCATCAGCATACGTAAATGCTAAGTTTTTTATTTCTGCATGCGCCACCATAACCATTCCCTCCCTTCCATTATGATTGGTAAACTAATAAACAGTATAAATAACACGAATAATAGTCCATCATATTGCTGAAATACAAGTGATTCCACCCTTGGATAGATTAATAGTTTACCAGCACCACAATAATTAAACACAAAACAGCTTAGTAATAAAATCACTAAACAGGCAAGTATATACCAATCTTTCCTTTCCATTCGATATCGAATGTACGTACTACGCTTCGTCACTCCAAATCCACGCGCTTGCATAGAATCTGCCGTTTGTAATGCATCTTCTAGAGAACAAACAAGCAACACCTGCAAGAGTTTCATTCCATTTTTGATTCTCCCTATGAATGAGCCTGAATCTAATTGAACACCTTTTGTTTTTTGAACAAGTGTAATTTGTCTTAAACGCCGGATGAATAAAGGAACAAAACGCACTGTTATCATTGTCAATAGCGCCACTTTCGGTGAAATCCGTGAAAATAAATACAAAAATTTATGACTTGAAATCATGTCATTGTAGGAAGTAAATGTGAACATAATAGTAAGTAATAATAATCCCATTATTAACCCATACATGCACGCTTCTAATGTAATTCGATTATCCCCTAAACGAAACAATGTCGTCGCTCCCCTATGCGTTAGCAAAGGATTTAACACAATCACCATTACAAAGAAAACAAATGTGCTTGGTAACATTGTTCTTATTTTCTCGCCATTTCCTTGCATGATGTTTAACAGTACAATCATAATAATCGCACCCATTAAAAAAAGAGGGTGAAGACACATCGTACATAGTATCATCACCCCAATATAATAGAAAAAATTCACAAAAGGATGTAAAGAAGAAAAAATGATTTTCATAACCTTTACCTAAAGCCCTTTCCTAATTTAACACATATACCCATTCGATTTTATCTCCTGGTTTTACTTTATATGCACCTGCACTTCGGTTTGGAAAAGTACCATTGACACGGTATTTCCATCCACTTTTCGGTCCTTTGTCAAATTCATATAAGTCATTGATTCCTTTTATATATTTACTATTTCCAGATCCAGTTGAATCAATCTCCAATCCCGTATTCTTTAGTACATCAAAAACTGTAGTTCCTTCTTGCATATCTACTTTTTTCGCACCTAATAAATACCCCTGATCTCCATGTACAGAAATGGTAACTTGCTTTTCCTCTGGTTTTGGTACTGGCTTTGGTTCGGGTTGAGGTTGAGGTTGAGGTTCTGGCTTTGGTACTACTTTAGCCTTGGGATCTTTCTGCTGTTCCTGCTTCGGTGTTTCTTTCGGCTGATTTACTACTTTAGCCTCTTCTTTTGCTTCTGGCGCTTTCGCTGGCTCAGGTTGTTCTTGCTGCGCTTTTGTTTGTCCTTGTTGTTTTTGCTGAGCAACTGGTTCTTGCTCTTTTTTCTCTTCGTTCTTTATTTCAGGTTGTTCTTGCGATTTTTGTTCCTGATTGTCCTTTTGTAGCTCTTCTTGTTGCTTTTTCTCTACTGATTCTTGCTGTTCTTCCGGTTTACTTTCTTCCTTTTTCTCTTCTTGTTTCAGTTTCTCTTTTTGTTCCGTTTTTGAAATTGCTTTTTGTTCAGATTTCGATTCATTTTGGCTACATCCAACAAGCAATCCAAATGAAAGGACAACTGAGAATAACCATTTCATCATATTCATGTTTTTCTCACCTTTCCTAATAAAATTAGGAGCAAATCATTGCTCCTAATTTTTGTTAAGCTGCTTTTCGTCTCCATAAAACATATGCTGAAGCGATACATAATACGCCCATTCCTACTGGCATAGCAGTATCCCAAGCAGATGCTCCTGTTTTTGGTAACTGACGATTTTTCGCAGTTTTTTCATTATTTACTGTGTTATCTTTCGTAACAACACGAGAGTTCTCATCGTTTGTTTGTTTCTCTTGTTTTTGAATGACTTCTTGCTTTTCAATCACATTGCTCTCATCCACTACAGGTTCCTTCGGCTCATCAACTAAGTTTATATCATCTTCAGTTGATGAATTTGTCCAATCATATATAGAACCTTTACCATTTACAAATGCCTTATATTGAACAAGTGCTAAAAGTGCTTGTTCAGTAGCCATACTACTACCCTCTTCGTCGCTTGGCAACCATTTAAATTCACCATTTGCAAGTTGGTATGATATTAAATTTTGAACTGCGTTTACATTATTTTTAGTAAATGCTTCACTAGTTGGATCAATCCCTGTAATAGCAAGTCCAATAATTGCTTGTGCAACACTATTAGAATTTTCTTGGCCATCAGCTTCGAATCCGCCAGTGTTCAATTGTTTATTTGATAAATATTTTACTGCTTTTTTTACAGCTTGCTTTACCTCTGGTTGTTTCTGATATGGCGCTAATGCCGATAAAACCATACCCGTTACATCAATATTACTAGCTTCTTTCTTACTACTTTCAACATTGTATGTCCAACCACCGTCTGTATGCTGTCCATTTAAAATCTCTTTTACTAAAGCCGCACGATTCCACTTTGCTCCAGCCGGTACTTCATATTTTTTTGTATCAAGTGCAAGTAAAGCAAATGTATAACCAGTAACAGAATTTAGTTTTTCAGATTGATATAGTTTTTGAACTAAATTCTTTCCTGCAACATTTGTTGGATTTCCATTTACCGCTGATACCGCTAAAACAGTCCTTGCTATATCTGTAGCGCTAAATCGTTCCACACGTTTTTCCACTTTTTGTGTTAAAGATTGTAAATAACTAATCTTTGTTTCTACTGGAATATTATTTCCTGAACGAGCAAGTGCAATTGCTACCCAATCACTATCGATTCCATCTTCCATCATTTTTTTTGATGTTTTAGCAATCGCTTGATCTAATTGCTTCATTAGTAATTCATTTTTGATTGGCTCTTTCAACTCATTAGGCTTTTGTTCTTGTGGCTTCTGAGCTTCAGGTTTTTGTCCATCCGGCTTTTGTTCTTCTGGTTTTTGTTCCTCAGGTTTTTGTCCATCTGGCTTTTGTTCTTCTGGTTTTTTCTCCTCAGGCTTTTGTCCATCCGGCTTTTGTTCTTCTGGTTTTTGTCCCTCTGGTTTTGCTGTACCTGAATCTTTTTTACAAGTTCCATTCTTATCGAGTACTTGTTGCAACTTTTCTATGCTCATATTGTCCCAATTTACAACAAAACGAAATGCAACAACATCTCCAGATTCTAATTTATAACTATCTGCCCCTACCATGGCAGCTTGATCATTTACATCATATGCCCATCCGCTTGTAGCACTTATATCACCAGCCATTAAACCGTCAATACCTTTAACATACATACCATACTTCGTATTCTCAGCTGTTACTTTAGTCCCCATAACTTTTTGTAACAAACTATAGGCTGTTTCCCCATCTTCAATTGACACTTCTTTCGGACATAAAATAACTCCTTTTTGCGATTCCCCAATGATCGCAAGTGTTGCTGTTTTCCCTTCAGCAAACGTAATATGTACAGTATTTGTAAATGAAACAAATACTAATGCCACTGCCATTATCAACGTAAGCAGCCATTTTTTTATCATTGCCATCCTTGGTTATTCCTCCCTTTGCTTACATATACATAAAAAAAGGCCCTTCAAGGGCGTGCAATAGCACTCTACCGTGAGTGCTAAACCAAAATGCACAACACCTCCTCCTATCCGCATAGGTAGCGGTTGTATTTGTATAGGAAAGATCCTGTAGCTGATGAATGTATCATTGTGATAACATTCACTTTTAGCGGCGAACCCATTTTTATTTCCACCAATTTCCTTTTAAAGTTATCGTATAAACGACATACCTATACATTCATCAAATTATAAATTTCTGTATTATTTTACTATTGACACGAGATTTTGTCTATGTTTTCTCTGATTTATTTTCTAAGAATAATAGCCGGTTACATTAAATTATAAAGCTTCTATTATATAGCTACTACAGGTTACTATGAATCGGTTGTTTACATACTATAATACCATCTTCATCAGCATACACATACTGATTAGGAATCCACTCAATTTCTCCAAATTGCAAAGGAATTTCTGTTTCTCCTTTTCCTTCTTTTCTACTTCTCTTCGGCATTGTACCTAATGCTAAAATACCAATATTTATGTTTCGCAGTTCCTTAGAATCACGAACACATCCATATACAATAATCCCTGCTATATTTCGTTCCTTTGCAATGTTTGCCAAGTTATCTCCAAGTAACGCACAGTTCGTAGAAGAACCTCCATCAACTACTAACACAGTCCCCTCTGGTAAAGTTTGCAGTGCTTCCTTTACTAATACATTATCATCTTTCACTTTAACCGTAGCAATCTTTCCATGAAATCGTTCTTTCTTCCCATATGATTGAAAAATAGGCTTACATACTTGTACGTCTCCTTCAAAAGCATCACAAAGATCTGTCGTTCTCCACATCTTTCTCCCTCTCTTCTTTTTCAATATATGTTACATATTCTTGTCGTTTTATTTTTCACCTGTCTTATATTGCGAAATTTTGTATACTATAGCTTCTTTCCCATCTGCATAATATTTCAAATTCCGTACATACTGTATAAAGGCTGGTGAATAGCTTTTATACAATTTTGTAGTACCTACAATCTTTTCTCCCTTTCCCTGGGGGCTGAGCAGTTAGCTTTTGCTAGCTGCTCTTTTGTTTTTATAATGAAGCTTTTGTTAAAAAGCTAGTTAACCTCTTTTTACTTTTTAATCATCAACACTGAAATTAGATAACTATTATGTAGTCATGAGTGAATATGACAACCTTTCCTTTTGACCACTCCCACAGCTAAAGCACGTGGGCTTTCCCGCTCACAAATTCTGTAAAAGGATAAGGGTGTGACAATATTGAATAGAAAAAATGATCAAATTGTTATTCATATAATAAAAGGCTCAACCATAAAAAAGTTTTTAATCTTAGATTTGGTTACTGGAACAGGAATTTATTATGTAGTCAAATTTATTTCTTCAAGCGTATTAATTGCACTTATTGGCAGTATCATAGGAACCGAAGGCATTAAAAAGATACCGAAATTCCAAAATAATACGAATTAAATTTCAGTACCTAGCCCCACTATCTTCACTCCATTAAGAAGAGCAAGCCTTCTCAATAAAGTGAAACTTTAATCAGTGGGGGTTTTCTTCATCCCCCACTGATTATTAGTTGAACCAATCGGGCTTTTACGGACAGTTGATCCCCGACCTATCTTCCTCGTTTCTCTCTGAATCTTGAGGTGGGGGTCTTACTGCCCGTTAATGCGGGATAAAATAATAAAAAGAGCCAAATGGCTCTTTTTATTACATTCCAGTACATGGATCTATTATATCTCCAACTCAATCATCGGAATTAATAATATACTACTCAACTACAATATCGTGTAGTTCAAAGCGAATTACTTTTTTAAATTCATCTAGTCCTAGTTCAACTTGATACCCTATCTTCCCGGCACTAAAGATCATTGTATCCAACTCCATAGCACTATTATCAATGACCGTAGGGAAATATTTTTTCATCCCTATCGGTGAACAGCCACCATGAATATAGCCGGTGAGCGAGAGTAAATCTTTAGATTTCAGCATGCTTATTGATTTTTCACGAATGCTAGAAGCTGCTTTTTTCAAATCTAATTCTTTATTGACAGGTACAACAAAAACATAGTGCTGCCCTGATTTTCCCATGGTGACTAGTGTTTTAAATACTTGATTAGGAGATTGTCCTAATACCAAAGCAACATCTATTCCACTAATCGCATCAGTATCCACATAGCTATAATGTTTATAATTGATTTTTTTCTTATCTAATAATCGCATTACATTCGTTTTGTATTCCATTGTGCTAAAATCCTCCTGCAACAAATTTATATGTACTATTTAATATATGAATTGAGATAAAGACGTTGGAAATATAATTTCAAATACATAAGTATTGTAGCTTACTTTGCTATTTTTTAACAAGTAATGACAAGCATATTCTATGACTCAAACTGTTTATATACAGTAGGATTAATTCATCCATTAATCTTGTTTTTATTTTCAAAAAACATTGATATTTCAAAAATCATTTGTTATACTTTTGAAAAAACTTAAGGAGAGATTGAATATGTTTAATTCTAATACTTCTTTCCAACTTCATCATCATCATACATAATGCCGTGTATCCGAAGAATTTTTTCTTCGTGGGTACAGGGCTTTTCCTGTTACCCACGAAGCATTCATAAAGCTATGTGGGTATTTTTATACCTGCATAGCTTTTTTTAATTTAAAAAAGGAGTGATTCAAATGGATGTAAGAAATGTAAAAGGAACAAAAGATTATTTACCCGCGGAACAGTTGTTACGAAATAAAATTAAATGTGCTTGTGAAGAGACTTTTGAACGATATGGTTGTAAACCGCTTGAAACACCTACATTAAATATGTATGAACTTATGGCTTATAAATATGGAGGCGGTGCTGAAATTTTAAAAGAAATGTACACACTACGTGATCAAGGAAATCGTGAAATCGCTCTTCGGTATGATTTAACGATTCCATTTGCAAAAGTAGTAGCAATGAATCCGGATATCAGGCTGCCTTTTAAACGCTATGAAATTGGAAAGGTCTTTCGTGATGGACCAATAAAACAAGGAAGGTTTCGTGAATTTATTCAATGCGACGTTGATATAGTCGGCGTAGAATCTGTTATTGCTGAAGCTGAATTAATGGCCATGGCATTTGATCTTTTCAAAACTTTAAACTTAGATGTTACAATTCAATATAATAATCGGAAGTTATTAACAGGTATTCTTAAATCAGTTGAAATTCAAGATGAACAAACAAACGATGTTATTTTATCATTAGATAAACTTGAAAAAATCGGAATTGACGGTGTACGGAAGGATTTACAAAGCCGTGGAATAGTAAATGACACTATAGAGGTTGTTTGTCATACAGTTGAATCTTGTATGACATTAGAACTTAATGAGTTTAAACAAATTTTCTCAAATTCACTTGTTACGGAAGGAATCAATGAACTACAGCAATTACAACAATACCTTCTTGCACTTGGTATCCAAGACAATACTGTTTTCAATCCATTCTTAGCAAGAGGACTTACAATGTATACAGGCACAGTTTATGAAATTTTTTTAACAGATGGAAGCATTACTTCAAGTATTGGTAGTGGCGGACGTTATGATAATATAATTGGAGCCTTTCGTAACGACAATACATCCTATCCAACAGTAGGGATTTCCTTTGGCTTGGATGTTATTTATACAGCTCTTACGCAAAAAGAAACGGAATCTACTTGTGCTGATATTTTCATTATTCCTATTAACACCGAAGTGGAATGTTTACGAATTACACAACTTTTGCGTTCTAAAAGTACCTTCAAAGTTGAGCTGGAACTTGCTGGACGTAAATTAAAACGGTCCCTTAATTACGCAAATAAAGAGAATATCCCTTACGTGCTTATTATCGGTGATACTGAAATCTCTACAGAAACCATTGTTTTACGTAATATGAAGGAAGGTACCGAAATAAAGCTCCCCCTATCTTGCATTGAAGATGGAACTTTAAAGGACTATTTTAAAAAAAGTAGCCTCCTAAAAGGTTAAGCCGTTCTCTTTTGAAGTATCCGCAGTAGATAAAAAAACAGAGCAATTCGCACATGAATTCGCTCTTCTTTTTTATTGTTATATCAATGTTTTTTGTGTTATTAGAAGGTTTAATCACATGTATAAATGCCATACTGTTTAGCAGCTGCCAAAAAAATTGTTATTCACCTCAGAGCATTCTTTATTTATTAGGATTTGTTATTATGCTCCACATTTATGACAACATTTCCCTTCTTGTGTCCCTGCTCGACATATCTATGAGCTTCCACAATCTCTTCAAACGAATAGTACCTGTCAATAACCGCTTTTATCCTCCCCGTCTCAACAAGTTCTTTAAGGAAGTCTAATGCTTCGGAAGTTTCAGGTGCATTTTGACCTAATATTAGTTTCTTACTACTTGTCAATTTAGTCCATAGCATTCGAACACTTGGCAACGGTTCAACGACATTTATATAGGTACCGTCCTTCTTTAACAATTTGATACAATCTGAAAATGTGCTTTTGTTTACCGCTTCAAAGATAACATCATAAGTCTCGTCTGTAGTAGAAAAATCTTTTGCAGTGTAATCAATCACCTGGTCGGCTCCCAGAGATTTTACCAATTCTACATTTGTGTTACTGCACACCCCTGTAACTTTTGCTCCGAAATACTTAGAAATCTGTACCGCATAACTTCCTACACTTCCAGAAGCTCCATAGACAAGAACACTTTGACCGCTCTGAACGTTAGCTTTTCTAAGAAAAAACAAGGCTGTACGTGCCCCAATTGGAATGGCAGCGGCTTCCTCATAGGTTATATTAGAAGGTTTAATAGATACTGCTCCATCTTCAGGCAAACAAATATACTCGGCATAAGAACCAAAACCCACTTGGGTAGCCGCAAAAACCTGGTCTCCTTCCTTAAACCGCTTGACATCTTTCCCTACTGACTCAACTTCTCCAGCTAACTCCATTCCTAATATTTTTCTTTTAGGTTGGCTAAAACCAAGTGTGATTCGAGCTGGTAACCAAACAGAAGGAGGAACCGTAAAACTCCGTGATCGAATATCTCCTGCTGTTACGGTTGTTGCTTTTATTTTGACCAGTATTTCATTTTGCTTAGGAACAGGTTTCTCTACCTCTTTCAGTTGAAGAACGTCGGGGGGACCGTAATTTGTGTACACAATTACTTTCATTAATCTTCCTCCATTTTGTTCTATTTATTAATATCATACGGATAATATGAATAAATAGAACAATGGTTCACTCTTCAATAATTGTTCTAAACTATCCTGTCCTATTAATTAAAAAATGTATTTAAATCATACTTATTTTTATATATACTTTTTCCAATTCGGGTATCTCAAAAGAGGACGGCTTACTAAAAGGTTGGCCACTTTTTTCTAAATAATCTTTTAGCTATAATTCCAAATAAAGTTTACATAACAATTTTATGGTATTCTTATTTTATCAATCGAAATAGCAATTTCGTCCTTCACTTGTTAAAAATTGAAACCATCTCTGCCTAAACTTCATTTGCGCTGCATCTGCGTATACATGTGCCTCCATTTTTAAAGCTTCCGGAATTGGTCTTGAGTGCTGACTTTCTACTACCACTTGATCTTCTTGAAGAACTTTCAAACTATACCGGCTAAAATATGTAGGAACGGAATTTTTTTCGCAAAATTTCTACCTGCTAATCCAAAAATTATTGTTTCTTCTTCATCATATGTACGTTTTATAGTATGAAAATTCGAGCTTTAATAGACACAAATAAAAGAAGAAACCTATATTGTTTCTCCTTTTCTATAAAATATTCTATTTTATAACCAAATTATATTATGAGAGTTTGTTTAATAGTTGATTCAAATCTTGCTTTGTTTTCGTCGTTAATGATTTTATTCGTTTCACATCTATTTTTTCTTTTTCAGCTGCAACAATTAAAGGATACATGCTTTGTCCAATTGTTTTATAATCAGTTGGATGAGTCGCTTCTAACTCTTTTTCGATTACATCCCATTTTTCATTTATTTGCTTCCCTAGTTTGTTCACTGTATCTAACTTAGGGTTTGCAGCTAATTGTTTATCCAAACTGTCAATAAGTTGCGCAACTGCTTTCACATTCGTTTTCACAGCCACGCCTTTATTTGTATCTTTCGTTTCAGTTTTTCCATTAGTAGCTTGGTCTGTTGTTTTTGTACTTGTTTCTTTTTCTTTCGTTTTCTCATTTGTTGTTTTCGCACTACTCTCAGTTCCAGATGATTCTTTGGAATTCTTTTGATCTTTCTCTGTTTTTTCGTTAGTAGATGTGTTTGTTTCTTTCTCATCGTTTTTCATTGTAGATGTTTCATCAGCATTCGTTGTTTTCGCTTCTTCCTGCGCGTTCGTTTGTTCCTTTTTCACTTGATCTTTTTCTGTGGAGGTATTACAAGCTGTAATGGAGAGCATTGTACCAATTGCTAGTGATGCAATTGTTATTTTTTTCATTTTCATAAAAAGCCTCCTATATTTACATTTTTATCCTCCTCTTTACGATTCTATTTATCCATAAAAATTCCTTTTTGTTCTAACCATCATCTTTCCGACAGAAATCTTCATATTTATACGACACTTAACTATGAATCTAATTTTAAAATCCGCGTTTTTTCTACTCTATATAACATGCTTTATACGATACTTTCTTCAATAAAAATCGGAGGATGTATTGACCTATAAAGAACCACGAAAAATAACCCATATATTCACAATTACATTTTTCACTATCAGAAGTCCCCATTTTCTGACAATACAATTATTTTACACAGAAAATAAATTCATAAAATATTTCTCACTTCGTATTATTTCTCAACATTTTTGTTTACATAATATAATTATAAATTATCAATAAAATCCACCATTCGAATGAATGATCTGTCCTGTTATCCATTTTGCTTCTTCACTTACTAAAAACGTTATTAAACGTGCTACATCCACCGACTCTCCTATTCTTCCAGCAGGAAATCTGGTTACTAAATATGCCTTCATTTCTTCTGTCATCCACCCTGTATTGGTTGGTCCTGGATCAACAGCATTTACAGTAATCCCCTTCTTCATTGCAACTGGTGCTACTGAAGTAGTAAAAGCTTCAATCGCTCCTTTCGTTGCTATATAAGCAAGTTCATTCGGCATTGGTCCAAGCGATTGTCCAGAGGTAAGATTGACAATACTTCCACTCGTTTCAAACGTGTAATTTTTAATAAATAATGTACTTAATAGCATCGTAGCGCGCACATTGACCGTATAATGTTTATCTAACTGTTCTACATCTAACCCTTCAACATTTGTATCCGTAGAATACGCAGCATTGTTAATCAGAATAGACGGTTCTCCTAATCGTTCTGATACCATATATAATAAGCGGTTAGGTGCATAGGACTGAGCTAAATTTACCTCAGCCATTTCACAGCGAACACCAAAATTTTCAATCTCTCTTTTCAATAAAAATGGTTCCTGATCATTCATACTCCACGGCATTGCCTTATCATACCGAGGCCAGTACGTGAAAAAAATATCAATGCCATTTTGAGCAAGCGACTTGCAAATCGCTGCTCCAATTCCATTTAAACGTGTCGCTCCTGTAACAATTGCTATTTTCGTCACTTGTTTCTCCCCCTATTTTACAAAATAAAATATACCTTCTAGTAAATTAGAATCATGCGTAATATTCCTTACAAATAAATCCCCTGCATGAATACAGAGGAT